>NZ_CP080384.1:0-3140000 GCF_057376415.1 Novosphingobium sp. NFX11
TGGGCGACTTCATCACCTTCGACATCGTCCACGATTCGGTGATCGTGGTGCGCGCATCGGCGGATGAGATTCACGCATTCCACAACGTTTGCCCGCACCGGGGCCGCAAGCTGGTCGATACCCCTCCCGGCCAGCGCAATGCGCGCGGCAATCGCCGGACGCTGATCTGCGGCTACCACGGCTGGACCTTCGGCCTCGACGGCGCGAATACTTATGTCGAGCACGAGGCGGACTGGCAGGGGCACTTGTGCGCCGGCCGTGCCGATCTCGGCAAGGTGCGGGTGGAGACGTGGGGCGGCTGGCTCTGGATCACCCTCGATCCTGAGGCGATGCCGCTGGCGGACTATCTCAATCCGGCCGCGACGATGCTCGATCCCTACGGCCTTCAGAACATGCGCCCGCGCTGGCGCAAATGGGTGGTGTTCGAATGCAACTGGAAGGTCGCGATGGAGGCCTTCTGCGAGACCTACCACGTTTCCACCACGCACCCGGAATTCATGGAATTCGGCCAGTTCCGAGGCTGGGCGCGCAACCAGGGCCTGCATTCCAACATCGGCTACGAGGCGCCCAAGGGGCAGGAGGAAGATTCCGGCAAGCTGCGCCTCGGTGCCGGTGAAGACCCGCGCCTGACCACGGCGGACATGCAGAACTTCACCTGGGCCAACGCCAACACCAACACCACGATGACGCTGGTGGGCGTGGCGAACCGTCTCAAGGACGAACTGCCCGAGGGCACCCCGGCGGCCGAAGTCTCGAAATACTGGATACAGACCGCTAAGGCCGAGGACGCGGCGCGCGGCGTCGTCTGGGCGCAGGTCGATCCGCTGCACACCGCACAGGCGGGCACGGCCTGGCAGATCTTCCCGAACTTCCAGATCGGTCACGCGGTCAACAACATGCTGTGTTATCAGGCGCGGCCCTATGGCACCGACCCTGACAAGTGTATCTTCGAGGCGGCGGTCTACGAACTCTGGCCGGAAGGGGAGGCGCCGCAGACCGACTGGGAATACACCGAGCCCGCCGACTGGCCGCCGGTGCTTCAGCAGGACTTCGCCAACATGGCGGCGGTGCAGCAGGGGATGAAGAACGTCGGCTTCCGGGGTGCGCAGCCCAATCCCTACATGGAGCGCTCGGTCGCCTCGCTGCACATGAACCTCGCGAAGTTCATGGGGACGGGCGCGCCCAAGACGTACTGAGGTGCAGTTCCCCCTCGTCCATGTGAGCTGGGCGCTGGCCGACAACGCACAGCGCCCCGCCTGCGACGCCTTCTTCCGGGAGGTCTTCGGCGCGCAGACCGCTTACGAGATACTCGTCACGCCGGAGACGGAAAAGCTCGGCCTTGACCGTGAGGAATCGCTGCTGATGATCGGCGACACCATGGTCATCCCGATCGCGCCCGCTGGTCCCGGCACGGTGGAAGGCAACCCGCTGGGCGACATGCTGCGCCGTTCGGCGGCGCCGGGGCGCTGGATCGGGCTGGCGCTCAAGGTGGCCGATCTCGGCAAGGCGGATGCGTGGTTCGCCGCGCGCGGTTTCAAGCGGTTCTACGATCCCGGAATGGAAGCGCACTATTTCCTCGTGCCGAAGGGCCAGATGCTGGGAATGCGGCTGGAGATCGTGAAGCAGGACATGCCGAACGATCCGCGCCGCGATCCGGCATGGCGGCCTTCCGGGGATCATCCGCTCGGTATCGAGGGGCTGCAGGCGGTCGGTGTCAGCACCCCTCGCTGGCCGAGGCGCGGGCGCTGTTCGGGAACGGGCTCGAATGGTCCGCGATCGGCGAACGCGACCTGCCCGAAGGGCGCTGCGCCGCCTTTGCCATGGGCGACACCGTGATCGAGGCGCTGGAAGGCGCACCCGGTTCATCCGCCGCGCGTCATGCTGCCGAGGTGAAGGGCATCTGCCATCTCGTCTTCAAGGTTCGCGATGCGGCAGCGGCGGCGGCCCGGCTGCGGAGCCGGGGCCTGCCGCTGATCGGCGAGGTAGAGGACCGTTTCGCCATACACCCCGATGCGGCGCACGGGCGGCTGATCTGGCTTACCGGCCAAATCCCGCCGGGCTATCCTCCGGTCGGATCGAAGCTGGGCACATTCTCCCTGCCGCCGAGTTGATTGACGGGCGCGGCATTCGGACCGAATGTCCCGCGTGCCTGTTGGAGACACGTGAGAATGCCATCTGCACATCTGGTGACCAGGCTGGCCTGCCTTGCCGTGGCGGCGCCGCTGGGGCTGCTTCCCGTCGCCGCCGACGCCAGCTTCTATACCGGCAACGAACTCTACAAGGTCTGCACTGCTGATCGCGGTAGCAACACGTACGTCGAGAACACCTACGAATGCATCGCCTATATCACCGGCGCCGTCGATGCGTTCAACACGGTTCGCCGGACCGACACGACGAGGACCTGCATCCCCGGGGATGTGACGATCGCCGAGTTGCGCCGTGCGACGGTGGCCTATCTTTCCGATAACCCGGACAAGCGCAGCGAATCCGCGTCGGACCTCGTCTTCGCGGCGACGCGCACGCAATGGCTCTGTGCCAGCAAGCCCGCGACATCGGTCAAGACCAAGAAGAAGGCGACCAAGAAGAAAAGGTAGCTGCGGTCCCGGTTTTACTTCGCTTCGGCGATCAGCTTGAGCGCCTCGGGCGAGGTCCAGTCGTTGCCGCCGGTATAGCGCCACACTTCCTTGCCCTGCCTGTCGAACATGATGGTGACCGGCAGGTTCCCGCCGTACTGGAAGCCGAGGTCGCCCTGCTCGTCCACCCAGGGCTGGATTTGCTCGAGTTCCCGGCGGCGCAGGATCTCGACGACCTTGTCGGTCTGACCCATGTCCTGCGAAATCGGCAGGATCGTCACGCCCAGTTCGCCCTCGCGGTCGATCAGCTTGTTCAGCGTGGGCATTTCCGCGATGCACGGTGCGCACCACGTGGCCCACAGGTTGACCAGCAGCGGCTTGCCCTTGAACGAGGAGAGGTCGAGGCTTTCGCCTGTGTTGTCGACCAGGCTGACGGTCGGCATCGGCTCGCCCTTGTGCGACCGATCGAGCTTGCCGCCTGCTTCGGGCGCCTGCGCCGGGCCGGCCTGTTTCGCTTCTTCGGAAGCCGCCGGTTGCGCGTCCTTGTTCCCTTTACTATCGCAGCCCGCAATCACGAGGGCCGAGGCCCCGGCCAGCGAACACAGGACGAGCGACTTGAGCGAACGGGAAGACAGCAAGGCGACAGGCTCCAATGCAATGTGGGGCGGACGGTTCGCACAGGGACCGTCGGCAATCATGCGCGAGATAAACGCCTCGATTCCCTTCGACAAGGCATTGTGGCGTCAGGACATCGCCGCCAGCAAGGCCCACGTCGCGATGCTGGGCGCCTGCGGTATCGTTTCGGACGCCGACGCGGTGACCATCCGCGATGGCCTCGATGCCGTCGCCGCCGAGTACGAAGCCGATGGCGTGCCCGAGGACTGGGACCTCGAGGACATCCACATGACCACCGAGTCGCGCCTCGCGCAGCTGATCGGTCCGGCGGCTGGGCGCCTCCACACCGCGCGCTCGCGCAACGACCAGGTCGCCACCGACTTCCGCCTCTGGGTGCGCGATGCGATGGACCAGGCCGATGCGGGCTTGCAGGCGCTGCAGGTTGCGCTGGTCACCCGCGCCGGCGAACATGCCGACAGCATCATGCCCGGCTTCACCCACCTGCAGACCGCGCAGCCGGTGACGCTGGGCCACCACCTGATGGCCTATTACGAGATGATCGGCCGTGATCGTTCGCGCTTCGCCGATGCGAGGAAGCGCATGAACCGCAGCCCGCTGGGCGCCGCCGCGCTGGCCGGGACCGGTTTCCCGATCGACCGCACGATGACCGCGCAGGCGCTGGGCTTCGACGCGCCGACCGACAACAGCCTCGATTCCGTGTCCGACCGCGACTTCGCGCTCGATTACCTGATGGCCGCGAGCCAGTGCTCGCTGCACCTCTCGCGTCTGGCCGAGGAGTTCATCATCTGGGCCAGCCAGCCCTTCGGCTTCGTGGCGCTGCCCGATGCGCTGTCCACCGGCAGCTCGATCATGCCGCAGAAGAAGAACCCGGACGCGGCCGAACTGGTGCGCGGGCACTCGGGCCGCATCTCCGGCTGCCTGATGTCGCTGATGATGACGATGAAAGGCCTGCCGCTCGCCTATTCGAAGGACATGCAGGACGACAAGCCGCCGGCGTTCGAGGCGGCGGGCTTGCTGGCGCTGTCGATCGCGGCGATGACCGGCATGGTCGCCGACACCCGCTTCAAGACCGACCGCATGCGCGCCGCCGCCGAACTCGGCTTCGCCACCGCGACCGATCTGGCCGACTGGCTGGTACGTCAGGCCGACATTCCCTTCCGCGAGGCGCACCATATCACCGGTGCCGCAGTCAAGCTGGCCGAGCAGCGGGAGTGCCGCTCGATCAATTGCCGCTGGAGGACCTCAAGGCCATCGACAGCCGCATCGACGAGCGCGTATTCAAGGCGCTCTCGGTCGAGGCATCGGTCGCCGCGCGCAGTTCGCATGGCGGCACCGCGCCCGAGCAGGTGCGTCTGCGCGTGGCCGATGCCCGCGTTTCGCTCGGTCTGGAGTAAATAGGTTGATGAAGAAGGCCCCAGGGTATTCGGTTGGCGTCGTTCTGGTGCTCCTCAGCCTGGCCGCGTGCGGGCAGAAGTCGGCGCTCGGCCTGAAACCGGGGCAGCAGATGCCGCCTGCGCCTTACGGCCGCGCGGACAAACCGGCGGCCTCGGAACTTCTGACCACGCCGACCATCGCTATCCCCGAGCGCAGCGTCGAGCTGCGGACCCGCTCCGAGGAACGTCAGGACGACCCGTTCGACCTGCCGCCGCCCGAAGCCCCGCAGCCTGACCCGACTACAGCCGCATCCGGCCAGCCCGAGTAAGAAAATTCCATGGATCATTTTGCAATCACAGACGGCGCGATGAACGCCGAACAGGTCCCGCTGGCCGATATCGCCCGCGAAGTCGGCACCCCGGTCTACGTCTATTCCCGGGCGACCCTGTCGCGCCACGCCAGGGTCTTCCGCGAGGCGCTCTCCGCGCTGCCCAGCATCCACATTGCCTTCGCGGTGAAGTCCAACCCGAACCTCGCCGTCCTGCGCCTGCTGGCCAAGGAAGGCTACGGCGCGGACGTCGTATCCGAAGGCGAGATGAACCGCGCGCTGGCGGCGGGCATGAAGGCCGGGGACGTGGTGTTCTCCGGCGTTGGCAAGACGCGCGCCGAACTGGCCGCTGCCGTTCGCGCCGGGATCGGCCAGTTCAATCTCGAGAGTGAGGAAGAGGGCGTCGAACTCTCCGAGATCGCTGCGGAACTGGGCGCCAGGGCCACCTGCACCCTGCGCGTCAATCCGGACGTTGACGCACGCACGCACGCCAAGATCTCGACCGGCAAGGCCGAGAACAAGTTCGGCGTCGCTTACGACCGCGCGGCAGGGATCTACGAACGTCTCTCGGCGCTGCCGGGGCTGGAGATGCGCGGCCTTGCCGTCCACATCGGCAGCCAGATCAGCGACCTCGAACCCTCGCGCCAGGCGTTCATCAAGATGGGTGCGCTGATGGAGACGCTGCGTTCGCAGGGCCTGACCGTCACCCACATGGATCTCGGCGGCGGTCTCGGCGTGCCTTACAAGGCGACCGACGATCTGCCGACGCCTGCAGACTACGGCCGCATGGTGGCCGAGGTCGCCGGGGATTGGGGCGTCACCCTGATGTTCGAGCCGGGCCGCGTCATCACCGGCAATTCGGGCGTGCTCGTGACCGAAGTGGTGCGCGTCAAGCAGGGCACGACGAGATCCGTGGATCGTCGTCGATGCGGCGATGAACGACCTCGCCCGCCCGGCGATGTACGATGCCTGGCACGACTTCGCGGCCGTGCACCCTCGGGCGAGATGATGACCGCGAACATCGTCGGCCCCATCTGCGAAAGCTCCGACACGTTCGCCATGGCGCGCGAAATCGACGTGGTGAAGGCGGGCGACCTCGGCGTGTTCCGCACCGCCGGTGCCTATGGCGCGACGATGGCGAACACCTACAACAGCCGCGCGCTGGTGCCCGAGGTTATGGTCGATGGCGACAAGTGGGCGCTTGTCGCCAACCGCATCGAACCTGCCACGATCCTCGCCGCCGAGCAGGTTCCGGCCTGGCTGGACTGAAGGACAAAGGCCCACCCCCAACCCCTCCCGCTCATCCTGAGCTTGTCGAAGGGGGAGGGAGCGAGACTTGGCGATTTATCGCCTAGTCGCAGCGGGGTGGGCGGGCTACGCCTGAGTCATGATCGAAACCCTCCCCTGTTCCACCGCATCGCCGACCGGCCGGTCGTGGTGCTGGGCGAGGGGAGGCGGCCGAGGCCAAGCGTCGGCTGGTCGAGCGCGCGGGCGGGGTCGTCTTCCCTGGCCTCGACGAAGGGGTTGCTCGCGGGGCGAGACTGGCCTTCATTGCTCTTGAGGACGACGCTCTGGCCGAAATCGAAGTCGGCAGGGCGCGCGCGGCGGGGATGCTGGTGAACGCCACCGACCGCCCGGCATTATGCGACTTCACGGTGCCCTCGATCCTCGACCGTTCGCCAGTGCTGATCGCGGTGGGAACCGGAGGCGCTTCCGCCGGGCTGGCGAAGCAGTTGCGGCTGCGGCTGGAAGCGCTGCTACCCCAATCGCTGGGCGCACTGGCCGCCACCCTTTACCGTGCGAGGCGCAGGCTGCGCGAGCGGTTCCCCGAAGCGGGCGAGCGTCGCCGCGCGCTGGATGCGGCGCTGACGGCGGGAAGCGTGCTCGATCCGCTGTCGGACGAGAGCGCGGCGCGCGTTGATGCATGGCTGGACGGTGCGGTGGCCGGTGAAGGCCAACAGGTCGAGATCACTCTGCGCAGCGATGATCCGGACGACCTCACCTTGCGCGAGGCGAGGCTGCTGGGCGCGGCGGATGTGGTCATCCATGATCCGCGCGTGGCCGAAGCGATCCTGAACCGCGCCCGCGCCGATGCGGAGCGGCATGCTTCTCCATATGCTCCACCGTATGACGGACTGACGGTCGTGCTGAAACGGGACTAGAGGGCAATCCTCCTCATTGCTGCGCAATAGGGTGCATGCGCCTCCTTTCTAGAACATCCCGCCAGCCAGCGCATCGACGGCGCCCTGCAGGATCACGGCCGCGGCCGCCGAGATCGATTCGCGTGGCGCGCTTGGCGCGGCTCATGTCCTGCTCGATGAGGCCGCGTTCGGCGCTGGAGGTGGACCAGCGTTCGTCCCACAGCAGGATCGGCAGGTCCAGTACCGACAGATTGCGGGCATAAGCCCGGCTCGACTGCGCGCGCGGGCCTTCCGAGCCGTCCATGTTGAGGGGCAGGCCGATGACGATGCCCTTGATCGAGCGTTCGCGGATCAGGTCCTCCATCAGCGCCTTGTCGGCCCCGAACTTGCCGCGCCTGATCGTCTTGCCCGGAGAGGCGATGCGCCAGCCCGCGTCGCAGAACGCGGTGCCGATGGTCTGCGTGCCGAGGTCGAGGCCGAGCAGCGCGCCCTTGTCCGGCAGGGTCTCGCGGAACTCCAGCGCACTGGTGGTGGGGGTCACTTTTGCTGCTTCGCCAGCCACGCTTGGGTGCGCCTTTCGAAATCGACCCTGAGGTTCGCCCAGAACAGGGTCATGTCATAGAGGTGATAGTTATTGCCCGGCAGCACATAGGCCCCGAGGTCGAGCTTGGGCGGCGGGCCGATGTGAAGGAAGTGGTCCGGGCCGCAGGTCGCAGGCACGACCTGCGCGGCCATCGTCCGCTGCGCGCCTTGAAGTCGGGGACGAGAGTGCCGAGGTTCGCCTCGGCCCCTGCGGCGCTGCCGGGCACGCCCGTCAGCGGATTGGTGCACAGGAACGCGCTGCCCGCCACCGACTTCGCGTCGAGCCCGGTGCGCCGTGCATAGGCCTTGAGCAGCATCGCGGTATCCGCCGGGTCGGCGACCGAAAGCCAGCTGACGATGCAGCCGGACCCGTCCGCGCGCTCGCAGGCGGGGACGCCCATCTTCGGCAGGTCATGCTCCAGCGAGACCGGCCAGCCGATCACCCATGCCCCGACGAGGCGCTGCGCCAGCGGCGTCCCGGCGATGCGGTCGCGCATCAGGCGGCGCAGCAGGAACGCGCCCTGGCTATGGCCCGCCAGCGCGATCGGCTGGTCCGGCCTCAGGTTGCGCGTGAATATCTCGAACGAGGCGAGCACGTCGGCGTAGGCAAGGTCGATCGCCTGCGCGGCTTCGGGCTTTGCGGTCAGGAAGGTGCCGACGGCGGCCTGCCGGTAGCGCGGCGCCCAGACTTCGCCCTCGTTGAACGGGCTGGCCATGCCCTGCACGAAGAGGTTCGCGCGGTCGCGGCTGACTGTGTCGTCCAGCGCGGCGTTCCAGGCGTCACGTGCGATGTAGCTGGTGGGGTGGACGAAGAAGACCGCGACCGGGAGTTTTGTCTTGGGGGCCTCGATGCCGGGAGGGAGCCACGAGGAGGGATCGTCCTTCAGGCCCGGCCGCGCGACCCACATCGCCGGGTTGTTCCACGATTCGGGCGGCAGCGCCTGCTGTTCCGCAAAGGAAACGTTGGGCACGAAGGCCATCTCGGTCAGGTCCTCGGACCAGAACCACAGGGCCAGCATCAGCGCCAGCACCGCTACCGTCAGCCCCGCGATGACGTAGAGGAACTTGCGCGCCATGCCCGGTCAGTACGCCTTGGACGGATCGACGCGCGGACGCAGGCTGGTGAAGGCCCGTCCGTCGCGCATGGAACTCCACCAGGTCAGCGGGTTCCAGCTTTGCGAGCCATCGAGCGAGAAGGTGATGAACTCCGCCCGTCCGCCGATGTCGGACAGCGGCACCGGACCGCCGAGGCCGCCGTCGGGCTGGCCCTGCCAATTGGTGGTGAAGGGCGCGCGGCTGTCCGCCGAACGGTCGCGGTCGTCACCCATCAGGAAGACGTGGCCTGCGGGGATCGTGACCTCGGGATAGTTGTCGAGGCTCTGCGTGACATAGTCGATCACCTGATAGCTGGCCCCGTTGGGCAGCGTCTCGCGGTAGGTCGGCAGTTCGTAGACCTCGCGGCCGGAGGGCAGGCGGGTGCGGTATTGCTCGAAGCCGTCGTAGCAGTGGCCCGGCTCCTGCCCTTCGCAGGTCAGCTTGTCGTCGGCGGGGATCTGCACCGGCGGCTCGATCTCGCGCGGGATGAACTTGCCGTTGAGGCGGATGCGGCCGTCGATCACGGCGATGCGGTCTCCCGGACGGGCGACGACGCGCTTGATGAGGTCGGCCTTGCGATTGCCGGGCACGACGATGACGATGTCGCCATAGGCGGGCGTGGAGCCGAGGATGCGCGTGGTCGAGCGCGGCAGCAGGTGGAAGCTCAGCGACGACCAGTTCCAGCCGTAAGGATACTTCGACACGACCAGCCGGTCCCCCACCAGCAGCCCCGGCATCATCGAGATCGAGGGGATGTAGAACGGCTTGGCCACCAGCGAGTGGAATGCCAGCACGCCCAGCAGCATGAGGAAGAGGCCGCGTAGCTCCTGCCACCAGTTGGTGGTGCGGGGCTGCCTTGCCGGCTTGGCCTGTTCGAGGAGTCTGGCCGGGCGGTCTGTTCGGTCATGCGGGGGAAACTCGGCGATTAGGAGAGGGGCGCGCTTCGATGATCACGAAGGCCTGCGCCCATGGGTGGTCGTCCGTGAGTGTCAGGTGAACCACGGCTTCATGGCCTGCGGGGATCATGGAATCCAGCCGTTCCTTCGCGCCGCCGGTCAGCGCCAGCGTCGGCGCGCCGGAGGGAGCGTTGACGACGCCGATGTCCTTCATGAACACGCCCGCCTTGAACCCGGTTCCGACCGCCTTGGAAAACGCCTCCTTGGCGGCGAAGCGCTTGGCCAGCGTGCCCGCGATGGTGTGCGGGCGGCGGGCGGCCTTGGCGCGCTCCACCTCGGTGAAGACGCGACCCAGAAAGCGGTCGCCGTAGCGTTCGAGCGAACTGGCGATTCGCTCGATGTTGCACAGGTCCGAGCCGAGACCGATGATCATGCCCGGGCTCCCGCTTGCTTCGTCATCACCGCACCTCGTCCATCAGCGCGCGCATCTTCTTCACGCTGGCTTCCAGCCCGATGAAGATCGCCTCGCCGATGAGGTAGTGACCGATGTTGAGTTCCGCCAGTTGCGGAATCGCCGCGATGGGCTGGACGTTCTCGTACGTCAGGCCATGCCCGGCGTGCGGCTCGATGCCGTTCTTGGCCGCGAGCGCCGACATGTCGACGATCCGGCGCAGCTCATGCGCGACCTGTTCGCCCTCGGCATGGGCATATTCGCCGGTGTGGAATTCCACCACCGGGGCGCCGAGCTTCATGGCCGCTTCGATCTGGCGCGGCTCGGGGGCGATGAACAGGCTGACGCGAATCCCTGCGTCCGACAGGCGCGAGACGATCGGCGCGAGGCGATTGTGCTGGCCCGCCGCGTCAAGGCCGCCCTCGGTCGTGCGCTCCTCGCGCCGCTCGGGCACGATGCAGGCGGCGTGAGGACGGTGGCGCAGGGCGATCTCGAGCATCTCGTCGGTTGCCGCCATCTCCAGGTTGATCGGCAGGCCGGTCGCCTCCGCGACGCGGAAGAGGTCGTCGTCGCGGATATGGCGGCGATCCTCGCGCAAGTGCACGGTGATGCCGTTGCCGCCCGCGCGCGCCACGATCTGGGCGGCGCGGGCCGGGTCCGGATGCTCGCCGCCGCGCGCGTTGCGGATCGTCGCGACATGGTCGATGTTGACGCCGAGACGCAGGCGGGCGGGCTTGAGCACGTTCATTCTATCATCCTGAGCTTGTCGAAGGATTGTCCGATCAGGGAGCGACGTTCCGAGATTTACTGGGCGCGGCTGCCGGGCTTCACCGCCTGCGAAGAGGCCAGTTCGGGCGGCAGTTCGTCCGGCGCGTACGTCGGGAAGTTGAGCGCCACGAGCGGGAAGAACGGCACGCCCAGATCCACCGACCCGGCCGAGCGATCGACCAGCGAGGCCGCCGCGATCACCGTGCCGCCGGCCTCCTCGATGGCCTTGATGGCTTCGCGGCTGGACAGGCCGGTGGTGACCACGTCCTCGACCATCAGCACCTTGTCGCCCGGTTCCAGCGAGAAGCCGCGGCGCAGTTCGAAAGTGCCGGTGGGGCGCTCGACGAACATCGCATCGACCTGCAGGGCGCGGCCCATCTCCTGGCCGATGATGACGCCGCCCATCGCGGGCGAGACGACCTTGGTGATCTGCTTGCGAATGTCGTGCGGCAGCTTGGATGCGATGGCGACGGCAAGACGCGCGGCGCGGTCGGGGTTCATCAGGACGCGGGCGCACTGAAGATAGTACGCGCTGTGGCGGCCGGACGACAGCAGGAAGTGTCCTTCCAGCAGCGCCTTGCAGGCGCGGAATTCGGCGAGGACCTCTTCTTCGAGCATTTGCAACTATACCTCTGGAGCGTTTTTCGAGTGTTCGCGCGCAGTTCGTCTGGCGCTTGCGGCAAAAATTCCCCTAGAGGCGCTTGAGACGGGCGGCAAGGCCGCGTATAGCCCGGCCCAAAGGGGGCGAAAAACGCCGCCATGACAGGGGTGCGCTTGAAGTCGTTGATACGGCACGGGCGTTCGAAGGAAGTGGAAGCGCAAAAAACCATGACATTGGGCAAGATTTCCATTGGTGCAGGAAGGGTTCGCAGAGCCCTTGGACTATCACTCGCCAGCGTGCTGACGTTCGCCGCGCCTGTAATGGCGCAGGACGCCGCCGCTCCTTCCGCCGGAAGTTATACCCCGATGAAGCCGACGCCGGGCATCGGCATGCCGGTCGACGGCGGTATCAACCTCCAGCAGCAGTTCTCGCCTACGGGTGAATACGGCGAATGGCTGCACCACGGCCTGCTGTGGATCTGCCTCATCATCTCGCTGTTCGTGCTGGCGCTGCTGGCCATCGTCATCGTGCGCTTCAACCGTCGCGCCAATCCGGTGCCGTCGAAAACCAGCCACAACACCGTGCTCGAAGTGGTGTGGACGCTGGCGCCGGTGCTGATCCTGATCGGCATCGCGGTGCCCTCGATCGACCTCATCGCCAAGCAGTACAAGCCCGCGCCCAAGACCGCGCTGACCGTCAAGGTCACCGGCAACCAGTGGTTCTGGACGTACGGCTACCCGGATAACGGCGACTTCGAGGTGATCTCGAACATGCTGAACATCCCCGGCCAGCCGGTGGTCAACAACGGCGTGCGCGAAGTCGGCTCCAAGCCCTGGGACGGTCCGTCGCACCTCGAGGTCGACAACCGCATGGTCGTGCCGGTCGGCGAACCGATCCGCCTGCAGATCACCGCCACCGACGTGATCCACTCGTTCGCGGTGCCCTCGCTGTGGTTCAAGCTGGACGCGGTGCCGGGCCGCATCAACGAGAAGGTCCTCTTCATCGAGAAGCCGGGCGTTTATTACGGCCAGTGCTCCGAACTGTGCGGCGCCAAGCACGGCTACATGCCGATCGCGGTCGAGGCGCTGCCGCGTGATAAGTATAATGCCTGGGTCCTGACCCATGCCGGCGCGGAGATCGACGGGCAGAAGAAGCCTGCGGCCGCCGCCGAATCCGCTGCGGCTCCTGCCGCCGCTCCCGCCGCAGACGCTTCCGAAGCGCCTGCCGGCGAAGCGACCGCCGAAGCCGAATAATAGCGATACGAGAGGACAGGGTCCCCACCATGGCAACCACCGCTGACCACTTCCAGGCTCACCCGGAAGACCACGGCCATCACGCCGAACACAAGCCCGCGTTCTTCGCGCGCTGGTTCATGTCGACCAACCACAAGGACATCGGCACGATGTATCTGATCTTCGCGATCTTCGCGGGGATCATCGGCGGTGCCTTCTCGGGCATGATGCGCGTCGAGTTGAACGAGCCGGGCATCCAGTATCTCGACACCTTCGCGCGCTGGTTCGGCGCGGTGAACCCGGACTTCAACACCACGCTGCACACCTGGAACGTGCTGATCACCGCGCATGGTCTGATCATGGTGTTCTTCATGGTGATGCCCGCGATCATCGGCGGCTTCGGCAACTGGTTCGTGCCGATCATGATCGGCGCGCCGGACATGGCGTTCCCGCGCATGAACAACATCTCGTTCTGGCTGACGGTGGCGGGCTTCTGCTCGCTGCTGTGCTCCGCCTTCGTGCCGGGCGGCACGGGTAACGGCGCGGGCACCGGCTGGACGGTCTATGCCCCGCTCTCGACCAGCGGTTCGCCCGGACCTGCGGTGGACTTCGGCATCTTCGCGCTGCACCTTGCCGGTGCCGGCTCGATCATGGGCGCTATCAACTTCATCACCACGATCTTCAACATGCGCGCGCCGGGGATGACCATCCACAAGATGCCGCTGTTCGTGTGGTCGGTGCTGGTGACCGCGTTCCTGCTGCTGCTCTCGCTGCCGGTCCTCGCCGCCGCGATCACCATGCTGCTGACCGACCGCAACTTCGGCACCACCTTCTTCGACGCTTCGGGCGGCGGTGATCCGGTGCTCTACCAGCACCTGTTCTGGTTCTTCGGCCACCCCGAAGTCTACATCATGATCCTGCCGGGCTTCGGCATCATCTCGCAGATCATCTCGACCTTCTCGAAGAAGCCGGTGTTCGGCTACCTCGGCATGGCTTACGCGATGGTCGCGATCGGCGTGGTCGGCTTCATCGTGTGGGCGCACCACATGTACGCCACCGGCCTTTCGGTGAACACCAAGATGTACTTCACCGCCGCCACCATGGTCATCGCGGTGCCGACCGGCGTGAAGATCTTCTCGTGGATCGCCACGATGTGGGGCGGTTCGGTGGAGTTCAAGTCGCCGATGGTATGGGCGATGGGCTTCATCTTCCTGTTCACCGTGGGCGGCGTCACCGGCGTATACCTTGCCAACGGCGGCATCGACGACGTGGTGCACGACACCTACTTCGTCGTCGCGCACTTCCACTACGTGTTGTCGCTGGGTGCGGTGACCGCGCTCTTCGCCGGGTTCTACTACTGGTTCCCGAAGATGAGCGGCCGCATGCACTCGGAGTTCCTGTCCCACGTCCACTTCTGGATCTTCTTCGTGGGCGTGAACATGATCTTCTTCCCGATGCACTTCCTGGGCCTGCAGGGCATGCCGCGCCGCTATCCGGACTACGCGGAAGCCTATACCCACTGGAACCACATCGCGACCGTGGGCTACATGGTTATGGCCTTCAGCCTCGTGATCTGGTTCATCAACATCATCTACGCCTTCACCGCCGGTAAGAAGGTGGGTGACAACTACTGGGGCGAAGGCGCGACCACGCTTGAGTGGACGCTCTCCAGCCCGCCGCCGTACCACCAGTTCGAGACCCTTCCGGTCATCGGCGAGACGGTGCACCACTGATCCCCTGCGGCCGCCCCGGAGCAATCCGGGGCGGCCGCTAACCTTCACCGGATGGGGCTGAGACGTTCTGGCACTCGCCTGAATCGGTCCCCGGGTGTATGGGCGGCCCATCATGACCCCCACGAATTCGATTCCTGCCACCACTTCGGCACCTGCCGATTGGCGCGACCTGATCGCGCTGACCAAGCCGCGCGTGATGAGCCTGGTGATCTTCACCGGCCTGTGTGGCCTGCTCGCCGCGCCCGAAAGCATCCACCCCGTCCTCGGCTTCACCGCCATCCTGTGCATCGCCATGGGCGCAGGCGGTGCGGCCGCGCTCAACCAGTGGTGGGAGGCGGACATCGACGCCGGAATGAAGCGCACCGCCAAGCGCCCGTTGCCGCAAGGACGGCTCGACCGTACCACCGCGCGCGACTTCGCGGGTATCCTGTGCGCCGCATCGGTGTTCCTGATGGGCTTCGCGATCAGCTGGCTGGCTGCCGCGATCCTCGCGATCTCGATCGTCTACTACGCCGTGATCTACACGATCTGGCTGAAGCCGCGCACGCCGCAGAACATCGTCATCGGCGGCGGCGCGGGCGCGTTCCCACCGCTGATCGGCTGGATCGCCGCGACCGGCCACATCTCGACGATGCCGGTCGTGCTCTTCGCGATCATCTTCTTCTGGACGCCGCCGCACTTCTGGGCGCTCGCGCTTTTCGTGAAGACCGAATACGCCAAGGTCGGCATCCCGATGATGCCGGTCGTCGCGGGCGAACGCTCGACCCGCCGCCAGATCCTCGCCTACGCCGTGCTGCTGCTGCCGCTCAGCGCGCTGCCATGGTGGCTGCCGGGCAAGGAACACGCGGGCGCGATCTACGGCATCTCGGCGCTGGCGCTCTCCACGGTGTTCCTCGCCCTCTCGATCCGCGTCGGCCTGCGCACGCGCAGCGGCGATGACGATGCCATGAAGCCCGAGAAGCAGCTGTTCGCCTACTCGGTGCTCTACCTTTTCGCCCTGTTCGCCGCGCTCGTGGTCGATCGCTACATTCCGCTTTGAGGACGTTCCATGACCGAGAAGACCATCGAACAGATCCGTCGCAGCCGTAACCGCGCCCTCGGCCTCAGCCTCGCGGCCTTCGTGGTGCTGGTGTTCTGCATCTCCATCGTGAAGATGGGCTGATGGCGGGGAAGGGCGAACCCCGCTCCAACCGCAAGGTCGCGCTGACGGCCGCTTCGGCGGCCTTGGCAATGCTCGGCCTCGGGTTCGCGTCGGTGCCGCTCTACCGCATCTTCTGTCAGGTGACCGGCTACGGCGGCACCACCCAGCGCGCGGACGAGGCCAAGGCGGCCACCGTCAAGGACAGCGGCCGGACGATATCGATCCGCTTCGACGCCAATGTCGAGCGCAACATGCCTTGGCAGTTCAAGCCGCTCCAGCGCACCGACACGGTATCAATCGGCGCCCGCGACATGGCGCTGTTCTGGGCCAAGAACGACAGCGACAAGACCGTCACCGGCACCGCCAGCTTCAACGTCGAGCCCGAACAGGCCGCGCGCTACTTCAACAAGATCCAGTGCTTCTGCTTCACCGAGCAGACGCTGAAGCCCGGCGAGGAAGTGCGCATGCCGGTGCTCTATTACGTCGATCCGGCGATCCTGACCGACCCGGACAACAAGGACGTGCAGCAGATCACGCTGAGCTATACCTTCCACGTCACGCGGGTGGAGGACGCAAAGGCACTGGACCATCCGCGCACGGGCAGTTAAGCGAAGTACCAAGAACCGTCGGCCATGATAAAACAGGGCGGCAGACGGCACACGAGATTGGATGAACGGGGACGAAGGCACCATGGCAGGTACGAAGAACCACGATTACCACATTCTTCCGCCCGACATCGCGCCTCTGGCGACGACCATCGGCGCCTTCACCTTCACCACCGGCATGGTGCTGTTCATGCACAAGATGCCCGGCGGCCATTTCGTGCCCTGGGCCGGGCTCGCGATCCTGCTGGCCTCGATGTTCATGTGGTTCTCCAAGATCGTCAACGAGGCGCACGCGGGCGATCACACGCCCGTCGTCCAGCTGCACCAGCGCTACGGCATGATCCTGTTCATCGCTTCGGAAGTGATGTTCTTCGTCGGCTGGTTCTGGGCCTTCTTCGACTTCTCGCTGTTCCCCTCCGAACTGGCGGACGTCATCGGCGGGCAGTGGCCGCCCAAGGCGATCGAGGCGGTCATGGACCCCTTCGCCCTGCCGCTGCTCAACACGCTGATCCTGCTGTGCTCGGGCACTACCGTCACCTGGGCGCACCACTCGCTGATCCACGGCGATCGTGAAGGGCTCAAGAAGGGCCTGTGGGCGACGATCCTGCTCGGCGCGCTGTTCTCGTGCATTCAGGCCTACGAGTACATGCATGCCCCGTTCGGCTTCGGCGGCAACACCTACAGCTCGGCCTTCTACATGGCGACCGGCTTCCACGGCTTCCACGTGATCGTCGGCACGATCATGCTGATCGTCTGCCTCAAGCGCACCTACAACGGCGACTTCACGCCCCGCCAGCACTTCGGCTTCGAAGCGGCGGCATGGTACTGGCACTTCGTCGACGTGGTGTGGCTGTTCCTCTTCGTCGCGGTCTACATCTGGGGCGGCTGGGGCTATCCCACGCATTAATTGGCCCACGCACTGATCGAACAGATCGTTCATTCCGAAAAGGCAGCCGAAGACCGCTTCGGCTGCCTTTTTCGCATCAGGACCTGACATGCGCCGCATCCCCGTCTTCGCGACCCTCATCGTCCTTGCCGCCGTGGCGGTGATGATCGCGATGGGCTTTTGGCAACTGCGCCGCCTCCATGAAAAGGAAGCGCTGCTGGCCCACTACGCCGCCGCGCAGAAGAACCCCGCGCCCGTCGAGTGGACATCCCGAGGCGTCGGCAAGGACCTGCTCTATCGCCGCGCCCATCTCGTCTGCGCGGGCGTAGGCGACCGCAGCAGCATCGCCGGAAGCAACGCCAAAGGGGAGCCCGGCGTGGCCCAGACCGCCGAATGCACGCTGCCGGGCGGTGGCAGGGCGCTGGTGGTGATGGGATGGTCGCTCCAGCCCAACGCTGGAGCATGGCAGGGCCGAGACGTCACCGGCATGATCGCCCCCGGCCCGCGTCTTGTGGCGATGCCTGCGGTTGGCGGACTGGAGGAAAACGCGATCCCTGATCCGGCGGATCTGCCGAACAACCACTTGTCGTATGCGGGGCAGTGGTTCTTCTTCGCGGCTACGGCGTTGGTTATCTACTTTCTGGCGCTCAGGAAGAGGAAGTAGGAAGTCCTGGGGCCCCCCATATACCTTTGGCGCCCCAGACCCCCATACCGTCGTCGTCGGGCGCGCAGCAGCCTCAGCCACACATTGCGCCGCAGGCTGTTTTGTCTCCCGGCTCATCGTGGGCGCGGGAGGAGGCTGCGCGCGTCACCTCGACGGTTAAGGGGTCTGGGGCGATGGCCCCAGATTCATTTCTTTCCTTCTTCACACCCTTCACGCTCTTTTCATTTCCCGCCTTCACGGCTAACCGCGCCCGATGGACTATATCAGCACCCGCGGCAGCGCTCCGGCGCTTGATTTCGAAGGCGCGACGCTTGCCGGCCTCGCATCGGATGGTGGCCTTTACGTTCCGCGTGAGTGGCCGCGTTTCTCGGCCGAGGAAATCGCGAGCTGGGCGGGGCTTCCTTATGCCGAGCTGGCCGCCAAGGTCATGGCGCCGTTCGTCGCGGGCAGCCTCACCGAAGAGCGCCTGCTGGAGCTGACCACGGCAGCTTACGGCCGTTTCGCGCATGACGGCGTAACGCCGCTCAAGCAGCTCGATTCGCAGCAGTGGTTGCTTGAGCTGTTCCACGGCCCGACGCTGGCGTTCAAGGACGTGGCGCTGCAGTTGCTGGGCCTGTTGTTCGAGGAGTTCCTTGGCCGTTCGGATCGCAACCTGACGATCGTGGGTGCGACCTCGGGCGATACCGGGTCTGCGGCGATTGACGCGGTTGCGGGGCGTGCGAAGGTGGACATCTTCATGCTCCACCCCAAGGGCCGCGTTTCGGACGTGCAGCGCCGCCAGATGACGACGGTGCTGGCGCCCAACGTGCACAACATCGCGCTGGAGCACGCCAACTTCGACGACGCGCAGGCGATCGTGAAGCGCGTGTTCAATGACAAGGGTATGACCGACCGCTTCGCCATCGGCGCGGTGAACTCGATCAACTGGGCGCGCCTGATGGCGCAGGTCGTGTACTACTTCGCGGCCGGGCTGCAGCTTGGCGCGCCGCATCGCAAGGTGGCGTTCTCGGTGCCGACGGGCAACTTCGGCGACGTTTTCGCGGGCTATGTGGCGGCGCAGATGGGTCTGCCGGTCGAGAGGCTGATCGTCGCGACCAACGTGAACGACATCCTTCACCGCGCGCTGGCCGAGGGCGATTACTCGCAGGGGACGGTGACGCCGACCGCTGCGCCGTCGATGGACATTCAGGTGTCCTCGAATTTCGAGCGCCTGCTGTTCGACCTCGGGGGGCGCGACGGCAAGGCTCTGGCCGAGCAGATGGCCGGGTTCGAGATCGACGAAGGCGATGCAACTGACCAACGCGCAGCGTGAGGGCGCCTCGGCGCTGTTCTCGTCGGCCCGTGCCGATGCCGACGAGATGGCCTCGACCATCCGCTGGGCCTACGAGGCGACCGGCGAACTGATCGACCCGCACACCGCCTGCGGTCTTTTCGCCGCGCGCACGGCGGGCATCGACGCGAGCGTGCCGGTCGTCACGCTGGCGACCGCGCACCCCGCCAAGTTCCCCGAGGCCGTCGAGCGCGCCACCGGCCAGCGCCCGACCCTGCCGACCCGCGTGGGCGACCTGTTCGAGCGTGAGGAAAAGTACGAAACGCTGCCCGGCACCTTCGAGGCCGTGACCGAATTCGTGGCGGCGCACGCCAGCCCGAAAGTCTGATGGCTGAGCTTGTCACAGAGCCGCTGATCCTCGCCGGAGAGGGTTGGGCGGATTACGGCCTCGTCGATTCGGGCCACGGACGCAAGCTGGAGCGCTACGGCGACTACCGCTTCGTGCGCCCCGAACCGCAGGCGATGTGGACTCCGCGGAGCGAGCATTGGGACGCCCATGGCGAGTTCGTGCCTGGTTCGGACGAGGACGGCGGTGGCCGCTGGCAGTTCGACAAGGCCGTGCCGCGCGATGGCTGGCCGCTGGCGTGGAACGAAGTTTCGTTCACCGCGCAGTGCACCCCGTTCCGTCATCTCGGCTTCTTCCCGGACATGGCGCCGGTGTGGGACTGGATGCGCGGGATGCTGGCCGGGCGCACCGATGCCAGCACGATGAACCTGTTCGGCTATACCGGCGTCGGCACTCTTGCGCTGTCGGCCCATGGCCCGGTGACGCATGTGGATGCGTCCAAGAAGTCCGTCGCGCAGGCGCGCGAGAACGCCGCTCTGGCGGGGCTGCAGGACCGCCCGGTGCGCTGGATGATCGACGACGCGGCCAAGTTCGCCGCGCGCGAAGTCCGGCGTGAGAAGCGTTACGACGGCATCATCCTCGACCCGCCCAAGTTCGGGCGCGGCCCCACCGGCGAGACCTGGCGTCTGGAAGAGCACCTTCCGGGGCTTCTCGCCGATTGCCGCAAGCTGCTCGATGCCGACAGCCGGTTCCTGTTCCTGACGGTCTATGCGGTGCGCATGTCTTCGCTGGCGCTGGCCGGGCTGATGGACGAGCTGTTCGCCGGACTTCCCGGGAAGATCGAGCATGGCGACCTGTCGGTGCGGGAAGATGGCGAGGGGCGGTTGCTGCCGACCGCGATCTTCGCGCGCTGGTCGAACCCGGCGTAAGGCCCACTCCTGCCCCCTCCCGCAGGCGGGAGGGGAATGAGAGCAAAGCCCTTCGCCCTCCTGCATGCGGGAGGGCCGGGAGGCTTGGCCCGCAGGGCCTAGCCGGACGGGGTGGGCATTCCCATCCGCGCCGCCATCCCCTAAAGGCGCCCACATCATGGCCGATTCGCTGATCCTTGAAGTCGCCGATTTCGAGCAGGATGTCCTCACCGGCATCTACTCGGAGGAAACCGGCAAGCCGCAGCCCCTGCGTTTCACCATCACGGTGAAGCTGCGGCCCGCGGACCACTACGCCCCCGACACGCCGCTGACGGCGAGCAAGAACTACATGGACCTCAAGTTCGCGGCGTCGGAGGCGCTGCCACAGGGCGTCCACTTCAAGCTGATCGAGGCGGTCGCCGATCACGTCTGTGAGACGCTGTTCCTGCAGGACGAGCGGGTCGAGGCGGTGACGGTGAAGATCGTCAAGCTGGCGCTCACCGAGGTCAACGAACTGATCGGCATGACCCTGACGCGGGAACGTCGTTGAACGAGTTGCTCCATCTCGGGCCGCTGTCGGACGACGCGCTCGAGGCTGCGGCCGATTTCCATGCCCGCCTGCTGCCCGGGATCGAGGCGACGCTGTCGGGCGGCGCCGATCCGCTGACGCTGGTTTTCCTGCCCGCAGATCACGAGCATCGCGCCTGGCGCCTTGCCGCCGTGCAGGGCCTTGCCCGCCGCTTCGCACCTTCGCGGGTCAATGCCGTCGAGAGCGACGCCGGAGCAGGTGGGCGGGAGGCTGTGGCGGCGGCGCAACGCTGGCTCGATGGTGCAGGCGGTGTGACGGGACAATTACTACCGCTCAATGGCAAGGGCGCGGGCGGAGTGCTATATCCGTCCGAATGAGCACGCCGCAGCCCCTCGTCGACCAGTTCCAGCGCAGGATCACGTACCTGCGCCTGTCGGTGACCGACCGCTGCGACTTGCGCTGCGCCTACTGCATGCCGGAGCGGATGACGTTCCTTCCCAAGAAGGACGTGCTGACGCTCGACGAGATGCACGACCTTGCCCTCGGCTTCATCGCACGCGGTATCACCAAATTGCGGCTGACCGGCGGCGAACCGCTGGTCCGGCGCGACATGATCGACCTCGTCCGGGCGCTCGGCCGCCGGATCGGCGCGGCTGACGGGCAGGGTGGGCTGGAAGAGCTGACCCTCACCACCAACGGCACCCGCCTTGCCGAATTCGCCGACGATCTGCGCGCGGCGGGGGTGCGGCGGATCAACGTTTCGCTCGATACCCTCGACCGCGAGGCTTTCGCGCGGCTGACCCGGCGCGATTCGCTGCCGCAGGTGCTGGAGGGGCTGGCGGCGGCGAAGGCGGCGGGCCTGAAGGTCAAGCTCAACACTGTGGCGCTCAAGGGCATCAACGAGCACGAGATCGCCGATATCGTCGCCTGGGCGCACGCGCAGGGCTTCGAGGCGACGCTGATCGAGGTCATGCCGCTGGGCGAAGTGGAGGAAGACCGCTTCGACCACTACCTGCCGCTCGTCGCGGTGCAGGAGGATCTGGCCCGGCGCTGGACCCTGACGCCGAGCGGGCACCGCACCGGCGGCCCGGCGCGTTACTGGGACGTCGCGGAAACCGGCGGACGGCTCGGCCTGATCAGCCCGCTGACAAACAACTTCTGCGAGGGCTGCAACCGCATCCGCGTCACCGCGACGGGGCAGCTCTATGCGTGCCTCGGCGGCAATGAGCAGGTGGACCTGCGCGCGGCGCTGCGTTCGGACGATCCGCAAGGCGCCTTGTCGGCGGCGCTGGACACGGCGATGCGGATCAAGCCTGAGCGCCATCACTTCGCGATCGACGGACGCGGCGAGGCGCCTGCGCTGGCGCGGCACATGTCGATGACGGGTGGGTGATATGAGCGCGAAACTGGTGTTCCTCGGACGGCTTGAGGAGCTGGCGGGGACGGATGGCATCAGCGTCGATGTACCGCTCGGCTGGGCCGCTCTGCTGGCGCATCTGGAGGAGCATTACACGCCCGATCTGGTCGAGACCGTCGCCGGAGTGCGGGTGAAAGTCGCGCTCAACGGCGCGCTGATCGCCGAAAAGGGCGGCGTGGTGCTGGCAGAGGGCGACGAACTGGCCTTCCTGCCGCCGGTTTCGGGTGGCTGACATGTCCGACGTTCGCCTGCTGACGTCCGGCTTCGATCCGGCAGCGGAACTGAGCGCCTTCACCGCCGCGCACCCGCAAGCGGGCGGGATCGTCAGCTTCCTTGGGCAAGTGCGTGAGGGCGCGGGCTGCGAGGCGCTGGAACTGCGGCACTATGACCCGCTGACGCTGCCCGCGATGCAAGATCTGGCGACGCGCGTGCGCGGGCGCTGGGCGCTTGACGGGCTGCTGGTGATCCACCGCAGCGGGGTGATGCTCCCGGCCGAGCCGATCGTGCTTGTTGCCGCCGCTGCCCGGCACCGGCGCGATGCCTTTGCGGCGGCGGACTTCGCGATGGACCACCTCAAGAGCAGATCGTGGTTCTGGAAGCGCGAGAAGACCGGCGGCCAATGGCGCTGGATCGAACCGCGGGAGCAGGACTTCGAGGATATCGCGCGCTGGTGACCCCGTCGTCCCGGATAAAGTCCAGGACGACGAAATTTCTTCTCTCCGGCGGGGGTTTTGACCCGCATCAACGAGATCATGGCGCGAAGGCGCGCATATGCCGATCACCCAAGGAGATCAGCATCATGTCCCAACGTCTTACCCGGCAGCAGCTTCAGGGTCTGGCTACGGTCACGGCCGTTCCCGCCCGCACGCCAATGCATTTTGGAGTTGACCGCAGCTTCGGCCTGCCGACCGGCTTCTATGTCGCCACGGTCGCGCTCTACCTCGCCTTCATCGGTGTCATGGCCGCCACGTTCATGAACCCGGAACTGGCCATCCCGATGGTCATCTTCGCCGGGTTGGTTCTCATGGCGTTCGGGCTGGCCGGGCACTGGGTGAAGATGAAACCCCACAACGATGCCGCCGCGCCAACATGGGGCCAGCTTGCCGCACGCGGCATCGACACTCTGAACGGAAGGCTCACGGCGGGCGAAGCGGCCGTCCAGGTTCTCACGCTACCCGTGCTGATCCTGTGCTGGGGCCTGGCGGTCGCGATCATCGTCGCCTTCACCTGACGCGGGGCCTGCCTGAATCTGGTTCACCGGGCTGGGAGCCCTTCAGGCAGACTGCGTCGGAAAGTTCGGGAGTCCCACCCTTCTGGCCGGGGGTGGGACTTTTCGCGTCAGGACGCCCGGCGTCGCAGCACCGCCTGCACGAAGGCGTCGAGATCATCGACGTCCACGTCGAGCACTTCGTCCCATTCCTCCAGCACCGCGACGACGTCCTCACGCGTGGAGACGGGAATCGGCGGGGGCGGCGCGACATGCGGCCAGGCGTGACCGGTGAAGTTGTTGTAGAGCCAGCCGAAGCTGCACAGCACCAGCACGTTGGCGCCGATCGGGATCATCAGCGTCGCGTCCCACGGCACCTGCCCGCCCGCGCCGAGCGCGCAGAGCAGGGCGCAGGCACCGCCCGGCGGATGGAGGCAGCGGGCCACCGACATCGCCGCGATGGCAAGCCCCACCGCGATGCTCCCGCCCAGCCACGGATTGCCGATCAGGTGCCCGATCGAAATGCCGATCGCGGCCGAGAGCAGGTCTCCGCCGATCACCGACCACGGCTGCGCGAGAGGGCTCGCCGGAACGCAGAACACCAGCACCGCCGAGGCGCCCAGCGGCGCGACGAGGAAGGGCAGGGCGTGGGCCTGATGCCCGCCGAGCAGGGCCCATGTCGCGAAGCCGGAAAGCGCGATCCCCAGCGCCGCGCCGATCGCGCCGCGCGCCCAGCCCAGACGGCCGAGGGCGTGGAGGCGCAGGGAATGAATGTGCCGGACCATGGCGGCGCTATGGCGCAGAGCGGTGCGGGTGACGAGCCCGGATTTGCCTCGCATTGCGATAGGCGGGCTATCAGAACTTCAGCTTGTAGCGCACCATCGCCCGGTTGCTGACTTGGCCGCTGCCCAGCGTCGCGGAATCAAGCTCGACGCCGAGCGAGGAGTTTTCGCTCAGGCCCATCTGCGCGCGGGGCAGGCCGTCCGGCGTCTCGTAAGTATCGGGAAGCGGACGCAGGCGCTCCTTTTCCGGGTTGGTCGCGCAGACGACGATTTCTCCGGGGCGGCCGACCGGGCAGCGCGGCTTGACGGCATGGAGATCGACCGTCCCGTCCTGCGGCATCTGCGCAAGGTCGAACAGCGGCGCTGCGATCGCGGGCGGTTCGGGCGGGAGGTCGGCGATCGGCATGGAGAGCAGGAGGCCATGCGATCAAGGCGATTTCAGGGCGGCGGGAAGATCAGGGCGCGATGAGACTGGATGTGAGTGAGAGCCGCCTGTCTCCCTCATCCGTCATTGCGAGCGCAGCGAAGCAATCCAGGGCAGCACTGCACCGCCCTGGATTGCTTCGCTGCGCTCGCAATGACGAAGGGTGGGTTTGATCACATGCCATCGCGTCTTGGCGGGCAGATCAAAAAGCCCGGCCCTCCGTTGGGAGGACCGGGCCGATGGGCGCCCGCACTGGAGGGGAGGGGTGCGGGCGCCGAAAGGATCAGGCGAACTTGCCGGCCTTGGCGATCTCGGCCAGCGGCTTGCGGTCGCTGGCGACTTCGCGCGACTGCAGGAAGTCGGGCAGGACCGACTTGTCACCCTGCTTGCCGATGGCGAAGGCGGCTTCGAGGCGATGGTCTTCCGGGATGCCGAGCGCGGCTTCGGCCTCGCCGAACTTCAGGCCGGTCATGCCATGGGTGTGGTAGCCCAGCGCCTGTGCCTGGATCGCGGCGAGCACCCAGGCGGCGCCAGCGTCGAAGCTGTGGCTGTGGTTTTCGGAGTTGCCCTTGTCCGAGCGCATGAACTTGTCGGAGACGACATAGACGATCGCCGAGGCTTCCTTGGCCCAGCCGGCGTTGAAGTCGATCAGGCCCGACAGGAACAGGTCCCAGTTCGCGTCGCCCTTCTTGGCGTAGAGGAAGGTCCAGGGCTGCACGTTGTAGGCCGAGGGCGCCCAGCCACCGGCTTCGAGGATCGCGTCGAGGTCTTCCTGCGGCATCTCGCTGCCGTCGAAGGCGCGGGGGCTCCAGCGGTCGACGATGAGCTTCTCGATCTTGGGATTGGCGATACGTCCGGTCATCGAAATATGTCCTTGTCTGCTAAGGGCTTAGGGAGAGTGCGCAAGCAGGGGGCAATCCTTTCGAATCACCCCCGCGCTATGTCAGGCTGCGTCCACCAGCACCAGTTCCGCGTCTTCGAGAGCGGTCACGGTGATCGTGTCGAGCCCAGTGATGGCCACGCCGTCGCGGGCATTGGCTTCCACGTCACCGACCCGGATGCGGCCGGTGGCGGGGACGAGGTAGCTGTGGCGCGCGGCGTCGGTGGCGTAAGTCACCGTGTCGCCCGCCTTCACCGTCGCGCCCAGCACGCGCGCCTCGGCGTTGATGTGGAGGGCGTCGTCGTCCCCGGCGATGCCGCTTGCCAAGGTCACGAACTGGCCCGAACGGTCCTCCTTGGGGAAAGGACGGGCGCCCCAGCTCGGCTGCTCGCCGCGGCGGTCTGGGATGATCCAGATCTGGAACAGCGTCGTCGCCTCGTCCTCGAGGTTGTACTCCGAGTGCTGGATGCCGGTGCCGGCGCTCATAACCTGGACGTCGCCCGCGCCGGTGCGGCCGGTGTTGCCCAGGCTGTCCTTGTGCGTGATCGCGCCGGTGCGGACATAAGTGACGATCTCCATGTCGCGGTGCGGGTGCGGCGGGAAGCCGGACCTGGCGGCGATGGTGTCGTCGTTCCAGACCCGCAGGCGCCCCCAGTTGGTGCGCGCCGGATCATGGTAGTCGGCGAAGGAGAAATGGTGGCGGGCATCGAGCCATCCGTGATTGGCGGCGCCGATGCTCTCGAAGGGACGCAGTTCGATCATGGGGCACTCCTTTGTATGCGTTAGGTGCCGTTAAGGCCCTGTTGAGTGCCATGTAGCCCTTGCGTGGCTATCGCGAAATTGTGATAAACTCGGCTGAATTATTCAGGAAAGTTGAATGGTCGACGTCGTTCCGCCCAGTCTCGATCACTTGCGGTGCTTTCTGGCCGTGGTGGAAGAGGGCAGTTTCAATGCAGCCGCCAGGCGACTTGGCCGCGCGATTTCGGTGGTCAGCTACGCCATCGCCCAGCTCGAAAGCCAGCTCGACGTGCGCCTGTTCGACCGCGAAGGCTCGCGCCGTCCGCAGTTGACCGAGGCCGGTCGCGCGCTGTTGTCCGAGGCGCACGCGATCTCCGACGACGTCGACGCCCTGCTCGCCAAGGTCCGCAGTCTGCGGCAGGGGCTGGAGGCGGAGCTGTCGCTGGCGGTGGACGTGATGGTGCCGGGCAACGTGCTCGCCCGCCTGTTGCGCGACTTTCAGGTGCGTTTTCCGACGGTTCCGCTGCGCCTCCACATTGAGGCGCTGGGCGCTGTCGCCGCGCTGGTGCTCGACGGGCGCGCGACGCTGGGTATCGCCGGGCCGGACATCATGGACCTTGCGGAGATCGAGCGCGAGACGATCGGCTCGGTCGAGATGGTTCCCGTCGCCGCCCCCGACCACGCCCTCGCCAAGTTCGAGCGGATCGAGCCGGGCGAGACGCGCAAGCACCTGCAACTTGTCCTGACCGACCGTTCGCCGCTGACGGAGGGGCGCGATTTCTCCGTGTTCAGCCCGCGCTCGTGGCGTCTGGCGGACCTCGGCGCCAAACATGCGCTGCTCAAGGAGGGCATCGGCTGGGGCTCGATGCCGCGCCATGCCGTGAGGGCGGACCTCGAGGCAGGCACACTCGTGGAACTGAAGCTGCCCGAGCGGTCCGCGCTCGATTACGCGCTCGTGGCGCTGTGGCGCAAGGACAGCCGGCCCGGCCCCGCCGCCGTCTGGGTGCTCGACGAAATGCGCGAACGTCTCGCGAAATGTCCATCGACCAAGTGAGGGTCTTGCGGGGCGGTTCGGGCTACTCCACTTAGGGCGCATGACCGCTACCCGCCTGTTCGACCGCGCCGTGATCCGGCTGTCCCCGCGCCCCGATTCGAATGAGAACGTCGTCGATTTCCTGCAGGGTCTCGTGACCTCGGACGTGGCCGGAACCCTGCCGGTCTGGACGGGACTGCTGACGCCGCAGGGCAAGGCGCTGTTCGACTTCATCGTCTGGCCGGGCGGCAAGGGGCTGCTCATCGACTGCGAGGCCGAAGTCGCCGACGCGCTGGTGAAGCGCCTGTCGATGTACCGGCTGCGCAAGGCGATCGACATTGCCCGCGACGACCGGCTCGCCGTGCACTGGCGTCCGCACACGGGCGACGGCGCCGCTCCGGACCCGCGCCTCCATGCCCTTGGCGAGCGCTGGGTCGCGGTGGTGGATGCCACCGATCCGGCCGAGGAAGAGACCGGCGCAGACGCCGCCTGGCGTGCCCACCGTCTGGCGCTTCGGGTGCCCGAAGGGCGTGCGGAACTGGGCGATGGTGAAACGCTCTGGCTCGAATGCAACGCGGCGGACCTACACGGCGTCAGCTTCACCAAGGGCTGCTACGTCGGGCAGGAGAACACCGCGCGCATGAACTGGCGCCAGAAGGTCAACCGCCGCCTCGTGGTGGTGCCGCTGGCCCGTTCGGACGACAAGCGCCGCCGCGCCGCCTACCCCGAACTGGGGCTCGCGGTGGACCACTTGCGGGTGGAGGACATCCCGGCCGACGTCATGCCCAAGTGGATTGCCGCAGAAGCCTGAGGCAACGCACCGGAGCAGCCTGTCAGGCGGCTCCGGCCATTTCCATGCGCGGGCTCAGGCGCCGGTCGAGATCGGCGACGTAGATGCGCGCCGGATGCTCCATCGCCCGCGAGGCGCTGTAGCGCGACCGTACCTGCCCGGTGTCGTGGAAGCCGGCGCTTTCCAGCACCTGCTGCGTGCCCCGGCTGTCGGCGAAGTGGCTGGCGATGACCCGCAAGTGGCCGAGCGAGCGCGCCTGGTTAACCACCGCGCGCAAGGCCTCTCCGGCATAGCCGCGACCCCGATATCTCGGGACGATCCAGTAGCCGACCTCGATCTCCTTGGCGCCGAGCGCGCTGTCGCTCCGACCCAACCCTATACTTCCGACCAGTTGCGGCCCGCCGGGCGCGCGCAGATACATGAAGAAATGGGGAAGGCGCGGATCTCGCGGCCGGTCCAGATAGATGCGCAGTTCCTCCGCCGAACGGGGCAAAGGAGCCACGCCGACAGTGCGCTGAACGTCATCGTCCGAAAGAGCCTCGACAAGATCGTCGAAGTCTTCCGGCCATGCCGGTCTCAAAAACAACCTCTCCGTGCGGACGAACATTCCACGGTTCTCCGTCGTGCTAGTGCCCTGCGACTCGGATCATGCACGCAAGTCGGCGCAGATGCACGCAGTTTGGTGCAGAATCCTTCGCGATCAGCGATGAAATCGTCGCAGGCGCCGGTTAACCGGATATGAGAACGGCGCCAGGGGATTAGCCCTAGCGCCGTTTTCAGTGGTTAATTGGAGGGATCAGGCCGCGCATCGGCGATTCATCAGATCGCCGCCGCCGCAGTCGGCCGGGCTCTCGAACACGATCTCGTGCTCGCGTGAGGGGCTGGCATAGCCCCGTGCCCGGCTGAAACGCTCGGCAACACGACCTGTGCGGCTGAAACCGACCTTCTCGAGCACCCGGCCCGATGCGGCATTGTCGACGAAGTGGTGCGCCACGACGCGGTCGTGGCCGAGTGCGCGGGTCAGCGACAGCAGGGTGCGGGCGGCCTCGGTCGCATAGCCGCGTCCCTGTTCGTCGGGCGTGATCCAGTAGCCGAGGTTGACCTCGCCATCGAGCATCGACAGGCCGCAGCCGCCGACGATACGGGCACCTTCGGCACCGGGCGCGGTGACGAGGAAGCTGGGAAGGCGGTGATCCTGCGGCTTTTCGACGAAGGCGCGGGCGTCCTCGGCCGTATAGGGCCAGGGCACGCGGGCGAGGTTGCTCACGACGGCTTCATGGCCGATCCGGGCCATCAGCTCGTCGCGATCCTCCGGCCAGGCAGGGCGCAGGAACAGCCTTTCGCTGCGAATGAACATTTTCGTTACTCCAACCCCCGGCGCGCGCTTAGCGGGCCGGCGTGACACTGCAATTACGCCCGTGGTTACAAGGCGGTAATCGCAACAGATCCGAGGGGACGCGCGCCATCGCCGCCGCACCGTGCGCGGTGCAACCCGAAGTCGCCGTGTCGGTTCCCGGACACGCTGGAGGGAGATACGAAAAGAGGGAGACGGGCGGGGCCCTCTCCCTCATTCTGCTGATTCTCCTGGGAGAATCAGCGGGGCCATCCCGTCAGGATGGCCCTTACAGAGACCATCCGATTACTCGGCGGCTTCCGCCATGACGTCTACCGAGACGTACTTGCGGCCCTGCTTGCCGTCGTGGAAGCGCACGCGGCCTTCCGCGAGAGCGAACAGGGTGTGGTCCTTGCCAAGACCGACGTTTACGCCCGGGTACACGCGGGTGCCGCGCTGACGGACGATGATGTTGCCGCCGATCACTTCCTGACCGCCGAACTTCTTGACGCCGAGGCGGCGTCCTGCGGAGTCGCGACCGTTACGCGACGAACCGCCTGCTTTCTTATGTGCCATTGCTGGTTACTCCGAATTCTGGGGTCAGCCGACGGACACGATGCGCAGCAGGGTCATCTGCTGGCGGTGGCCGGCCTTGCGGCGATAGTTGTGGCGGCGGCGCTTCTTGAACACCACGACCTTCTCGCTCTTCGCCTGGGCGATGATCTCGGCGGCGACGGTCACGTTCGCGATGTCCGCGACTTCGCCGTCCTTGCCTGCGAGCAGGATGTCACCCAGGGTGATCTTGTCACCGGCTTCACCAGCCAGCTTCTCGACCGCGATCTTGTCTCCGGCGGCAACCCGGTACTGCTTGCCGCCCGTGCGCACAACTGCGAACATGGTGCCCTTACCTAATCTCAAAAATGCCCGAAACGAGCCGAAACAAACCTGCCCCGGCCGCTCAGGTCCCGAAGGACCATGGAACTTTTCGGGCGACGTGCCGACCGCCCCGCGTGATGCGAGGTGCCGGAAAGATGGGTGCCGTTAGGGTATGGGCCGATTCGTGTCAACCAAGGACTTGGCAAGGACTTGGCCGTTTCGGCGGTCCAAAGCCTCTCCCGCTTCGCGTCGGCCGTGCTATGGCAGCTTCATGATCCGCGCGAAAGTCCGTTTGACCGCCCCCGCCATCCTGTGCGGCGTTCTTTCCCTCGCCATGACGGCCTGCTCGTCTTCCGGTGGCTATCCCTCGCTGGCACAGCGCGACGTCGAACGCGTCAGCGGCACCGCCAGCGCCGCGCCCGGAGATTCGGGGCAGGCTGCTCCGGCGTTGCCCCCTGCGAGCGCCGATCTCGTCACGCGCCTTGCCGGCCTCGTGAAAATCGCGGAGCAGTCGGACCGACAGTTCCAGTCCAATCGCCCCGCTGCTGAGCGGGCGAGTGCTGCGGCAGGTTCTACTGGCAGCGATTCGTGGAGCGCTGCCAGCGTCGCCCTCGCGAAGCTCGAGATCGAGCCGCTCCTCGGGCATGACGGCGCTTGCCGAACTCGACGTTCTCTATGCCGACGCGCGCGACAAGGCGCCGGTCGAGGAATCGCCCGAGGTCAAGGCCATCGCCGACGCCCGCGCGCAAGTCGCTGCGCTGCTCGATGCGCAGGACAAGGTGCTGGCGGGGCTGGCGGGCCGCCTCAGGACCTGACCGGCCGCCTCGACGGGATTGCCTTGAAAGCGGCGGGAGAGGGGCCTAGGTCGGCCTTCTTCGTGAAATTGTCGCAGAAAGGCCGTCCCAGATGACTGCAACCGCACCCGAACTCGTCCTTTCCGGCGGCACCGTCCATACGCCGAGCGGCCCGGTGGTCGCCGATGTCGCGGTGCGTGACGGCAAGATCCTCGGCGTCGGCTCCTACCCCGATGCGGCGAAGCGGATCGACTGCACCGGGCTCGACGTGCTGCCCGGCGTCATCGACAGCCAGGTCCACTTCCGCGAGCCGGGGCTGGAGCACAAGGAAGACCTCGAGACCGGCAGCCGCGCGGCGGTGATGGGCGGCATCACGGCGGTGTTCGAGATGCCCAACACCAACCCCAACACCGATACCGAGGAGCGCGTCCTCGACAAGCTGAAGCGCGCGCATCACCGGATGTACTGCGATCACGCGTTCTACGTAGGCGCCACGGCCGACAATGCGGTCGCGCTGGCGGACCTCGAGCGCATTCCCGGTACGGCGGGCGTCAAGATCTTCATGGGCGCCTCGACCGGCAGCCTGCTGGTGGCCGAGGACGAGCAGCTCGCCCGCGTGCTGGCCCACGGGCGTCGCCGCGTCGCCATCCATGCCGAGGACGAGGCGCGGATGAACGCGCGCAAGGACCTGCGGGTGGAGGGCGACCCCTCCAGCCACCCGGTATGGCGCGACGACGAAAGCGCGATGCTGGCGACGAAGCGCATCCTGCGCCTTGCCCGCGAGGCGCGCCGCCCGATCCACATCCTGCACATCACCACTCCGGCCGAGCTGGAGCTGATCGCCCAGCACCGCGATGTCGCGACCTGCGAGGTGACCCCCAACACCTGACGCTGGCGGCCGAGGAAGCCTATCCCAGGATCGGCACGTTCGCGCAGATGAACCCGCCGGTCCGCTCGGCCGCGCACCGCGACGGGTTGTGGCACTGGCTGCGCGCGGGCGTGCCCGACGTGATCGGCTCCGACCACGCGCCGCACACGCGCGAGGAAAAGGCCAAGACCTATCCGAACAGCCCCTCGGGCATGCCGGGGTGCAGACCTTGCTGCCGCTGATGCTCGACCATGTCGCCAAGGGGCGCATGACCCTAGAGCGGCTGATCGACATGACCTCTTCGGGCGTGCAGCGGGTGTTCGGTCTCGTCGGCAAGGGCCGCATTGCGGTGGGCTATGACGCAGACTTCACCGTGGTCGACCGCAAGGGCACTTTCACCGTGACCGAGGAATGGGGCGAGAGCCGCTGCGGCTGGACGCCGTTCGCAGGGATGGAACTGGAAGGCCGCGTCGTCGGTACGATCGTGCGCGGGCACTCGGCGATGTGGGAAGGCCAGCTCGCCAACGAGGCACAGGGCGAGGCGCTGCGATTCGCCGGGGCGCTCTGACCCCGGCGCCATCGCGCCGGAGGGTTACCCTCCCGTCCGGCGTGAAAGGATGTCCCAGCAGAATACGCCGACGGCCGCCCAGATGAAGGCGAAGCAGACCAGCTGGATCGGTCTCAGCGGCTCGTGGAAGATGAACACGCTCATCAGGAACAACCCGGTCGGCGTCACGAACTGGATAAAGCCCAGCACCGAGAAGGGCAGGGCGCGCGCGGCGGTGGCGAAGAGCATCAGCGGGATCGCGGTCAGCGGCCCGGCGCAGAGCAGCAGCAGGCTGATCCGCGTCGAGGAGCCCATCGCCAGCCCGCCCGGCGCCTGCATCTGCCACCACATCAGGGCGAGCGCGGGCACGAACAGCACCAGCGTCTCGACCGTCAGGCCCGGCAGCGCGGCCACCGGCGCGAGCTTGCGGGCCAGGCCGTAGCACGCGAAGCTCAGCGCCAGCATCAGGCTGATCCACAAGGTATCGAGAGCGCCCTTCGCCAGCAGCGCCACGCCGATCGTCGCGAGGGCCACGGCGATCCACTGTCGCCGCGTCAGCTTCTCCTTGAGGAAGACCGTCGCCGCAAGGATGTTCATCAGCGGATTGATGTAATAGCCCAGGCTGGCTGCGAGCACGTGGCCCTCCATGATCGCGACGACATAGATGAGCCAGTTCGCGCCGATCAGGAACCCGCTCAGCGCCAGCGTGGCGAGGGTGCGCGGGTTGGTGAGCGCCGCCCGAAGTGCCGCGCCTTGCCGCAACACGGCGACCGCGACGAGGCAGAACGGCAGCGTGCACATCAGGCGCCAGACGACCACCTCGAACGGCGCGACGTCCTTCAACAGCGCGAAGTAGAGCGGGAACAGGCACCAGATGCCGTAGGCGCCGAATGCCGGAAGCAGGCCGGAAACGGAAGGCGATTGCCGGGTCATTTGGCGGGGCATTGTCTCGGGCATCGGCTGCATATCTCTCCCGGCGGTCGAGGGTATCCGCCGTGCATGCCCCTTAGAAGGGCGCCGGAACGGGGGCAACCACTCGCTCCATCGCCTGTGCGCCAACGGCTCGTCGCAAAATCGAGATCCTGACAGGCGCGTTGCGGTTCGTTCAGGATCGAAGGCTTAAAAATGAATGCGTAAGGCGGATCGACTCGGATGGCCGGTTCGCTTCCTTAGAAGAGGAGAGTTGAGATGAACGCATTCTTCAAGGCCTCGGCCATCGCCGCAGCCGCTGCCAGCCTGACCGTCGCACTGCCTGCTTCGGCCGCCATCGCCCCTTACGGCAACGGTTTCACCGCGCCGGGCGAACAGACCTACGAGCATGGCCGTGATCGCTATCGTTACTCGCGCGAGGATTATCGCCGCGGCTACGGCAATCGTGACAGCTATCGCTATCGCGACAACCGTTATCGCGATGATTATCGCCGCAGTTCGTGGCGCGGCAACGACGGCCGTTACTACTGTCGCCGGGGCAACGGCACCACCGGCCTGCTGATCGGCGGTGCGGGCGGCGCGCTGCTGGGCCGTGAGATCGACGGCGGCCGCGACCGGACCGTCGGCACCGTGCTCGGTGCGGCCGCCGGTGCCCTGCTCGGCCGCGAGGTCGACCGCGGCGGATCGCGCTGCCGCTAAGGCATTCGACAGAACAGCTTTCCCCGCACGTACGGCGACTTGCGGGGGAACCGTCCGGGCCTGAACGGCTTGGGCGGGAGGGCGCCCGCATTCGTGCGGGCGCCCTCAACCGCGTTCGTAATCCACGCTCCGCCGACCATCCCGAAATGGGACGAGGGATTCCACCGCTGGCACCTTTGCGACTTTTCGCGTTTTCGTAAGCTATTGCGCGTAGCAGGAGCTTGCTGCCGCACCCGAAGGAACCGCGACGATGAAGACTCTGGCCCGAATGACCGTTCTGAGCCTGATGGGCACGATGATGCTTGCAGGCTGCGGCTCGGGCGACAAGCAGCCGGACCCGGCCGATACCGATCCAGCGCTCAATGGCGCGCTCGGCGACCAGATCATGGTCGATCCCGAGATGGCGGGGGATCAGGGCGCGGCTGTCTCCGCCGAGGGGCGCCGGATCACCGTCCCCGCGCAGGACCGCACGCCCGAAGCCATCGCCGCCGCCAAGAAGCAGGCGGCGCAGCTTGTCGGCGGCGCGCTCAAGCCCGCCCCCAGTCCGGCGCAGGGCGGGGGCGCGGCGCTTGCCGCCGGGGCTGCCACTGCCGCGCAAGTCGCTGCGGAGGCGAAGGTCGCCAAGGCGGACTGCTCGGCCAAGGTGCAGTATTCCAACACCTGGGCGGCCAAGCTGCCCGCCGAACTGCCGGTCTATCCGCGCGCGGCGGTGCAGGAAGCGGCCGGGATCGACGGTCAGGGCTGCGCGCTGCGCGTGGTCAACTTCGCGACGCCGGTGAGCGTCAGCGACGTGGTGAGCTTCTATTATACGAAGGCGCTGGGGGCGGGGTACGGCGCGGAGTACAAGATCGACGGTGGAGACAGCGTGCTGGGCGGGAGCAAGGGCGGCAAGGCTTACGTCGTCTACGCGCGCAAGCTGGACAGCGGGCTGACCGAAGTGGACCTCGTTGCCAGCGGGAAGTGAGAGGCACGCACCCAGTCCGTACCTCCCCGGTTCGTCATTGCGAGCGAAGCGAAGCAATCCAGGGCTGTTAAGCTCCGCCCTGGATTGCTTCGCTTCGCTCGCAATGACGAGTGATGGGCGCTTCTACCGCAACCCCACACCGATTACCGCGCGCGGTTGCTCCATCTCGCCCGAAGCGACCGGATAGGCGCAGTAATCCGCCGCATAGAACCCGGTCGGCCGGTGATTGCCCGAAAGCCCCACGCCGCCCATCGGCGCCGCATGGCTGGGGCCGATCGTAGGCCGGTTCCAGTTGACGATTCCGGCGCGCACGTTGGCCCAGAAGCGGTTGTACTCCTGCGGCGTGCCCCCCACCAGCGATGCGGCGAGGCCATAGCGCGAGGCATTGGCCTGCGCGATCGCCTGATCGAAGTCCGACACCCGGACCACCTGCAGGATCGGCCCGAACAGCTCGACGTCGGGGCGCTCGGCCATCGCGGTCACGTCGATGATCGCGGGGCTGAGGAAGGGCGCGGTCTCGTGCGTGCGGACGAGGTGCTTGATCGCGCGGCCGCCGTGGCTGAGCAGGTAGAGGAAGCTCTCGGTCAACCCGTCGGCGGCGGCATTGTCGATCACCGGTCCCATGAAGGGCGCGGGCTCGTCGAAGGGCGCACCGACGATCAGGCGGTCGGCGAGCGCCTTCACCTCGGCCATCAGCGCGTCGTACATCGTGTCCTTCACGATCAGGCGGCGCGCGGCGGTGCAGCGCTGGCCGCTGGTGGCGAAGGCAGACTGGACGACGATCGCGGCGGCGTCGGTCAGCTTGGGTGTGTCCCACACGACCATCGCGTTGTTGCCGCCCATCTCCAGCGCGACCATGCGGTCCGGCCGGGCCGCCAGCCTGCGGTTGATGGCGATCCCGTTGGCGGCAGATCCGGTGAACAGGACGCCGTCGATCCCCTCGTGCGCCACGTAAGCCGCGCCTTCGGCCGGGCCGCCGGGCGCGAACTGGACGGCGGCGGCCGGAACGCCCGCGCGGTGGAAGCAGCGGGTCAGCATCTCGCCGGTCGCGGGTGCACGTTCGCTCGGCTTGAAGATCACTGCGTTGCCCGCGATCAGCGCGGGTACGATGTGCGCGTTGGCAAGGTGCGCGGGGTAATTGAAGGGGCTGAGCACCACCAGCACGCCATGCGGCTTGTGGCGCACCGCCATCGCCCCCTGCAGCGCCGAATCGAGGCGACGCTGGGCCGTCCGCTCGGCGTAGGAGCGGATCGAGACCTCGACCTTGGCGATCACCGAGATCGACCTCGGCGCGGGCTTCCCACAAGGGCTTGCCGACTTCGCGGGCGATGCAGGTGGCGAGCGCCTCGGCATCCTTGCGCACTTCGTTGGCGAGATCGCCGCAGCAGTTCCATGCGGGTGGAGAGCGGCTGGGCCGCCCACGAGGGCCACGCGCGCCGCGCACGCGCGACCGTCTCGTCCACGTCGGCCACCGGGCCGCGCCAGACTTCCGCCCCGGTGGCAGGTTCGTGGGAGACGATCTCCGCCCTGGTATCGGGCCGGCTATCGGCCCTCTGGAGTTGTGCGGTCACGAAATCATCTGGTCCCAACGCGGTGCGGCTGCAGAAATACGGCTAATGACCCGTTAGCTTATAGGGTTCGACATTTCATCCCAATCGCACAGGTATTCCTACCGTGGCGTAAATCATTGGGGTGTAAACGGTGCCTTTCCAAGTTGTTCGCCTAGCCTGCGGATCTGCGCGACTTTGGCGTCCAGTTCGCTCCAGTCGTCATGCGCGTCGATCGCGGCCCAGATGCGTTCGACCTCGTCGATGAGCACGCCGGGAGGGGCGCTTTCCTGCCAGAACCGATCTTCCGTCGCGGCGGCGGGGGCATAGCCGGACAGCAGCGCGCCGAAGTCGCCGGCACCGGCATTGCGGCCACCGCGATGGAGGAAGAAGAACTGCTCGGGCGCCAGGCCGCTCTCGACCATGCTGCGCTCGGCGGCCTGAACCAGCGCCGTGTCGGCCTCCGCCCCCCGCGATTCTATGCCGAGGCGCCAGGTGAAGCGGCGGCACAGCGCCTGCTGGTAAAGTGGCCCGAACCGCTCGAGCGCGGCGACCAGCGGCGCGGTTTCGGCCAGCGGGCGCAGCGCGATGGCGAGTTGCTGGCAGTTCCAGAGCAGCGCTTCGGGCTGGCGGCCGAAGGCGTAGAGGCCGGTGCGGTCGAAGTAGGCGGCGGTGAAGCGCGGATCCCATTGCGGCGCCCAGCGCCAGGGGCCGTAATCGAAGCTCTCGCCCGAGATGTTCATGTTGTCGGTGTTGAGCACGCCGTGGACGAAGCCCGCCACCATCCACGCGGCGGCAAGGTCGGCCAGCCGCTCGACGACCTGATGGAGCAGGATCACTGCGGGTTCGTCGCGTCCCGGAGCGTCCTCGGGTGGCAGGCTGCCGGGGTAGGTTTCGAGGCTGTAGTCGACCAGTGCGGCCAGATGCGCGGTCTCCTCCAGCACGTAAAGGCGCTGGAAGCTGCCGATGCGGATGTGCCCGTGCGACAGGCGCACCAGCACCGCCGAGCGGGTGGGGAGGGCTCGTCGCCGCGCCACAGTTCCTCGCCGGTCTCGACGACGGAAAAGGTCTTGCTGGTGTTCACGCCCAGCGCTTCCAGCATCTCGGTGGCAAGGATTTCGCGCACCGCGCCCTTCAGGGTCAGCCTGCCGTCTCCGTCGCGGCTCCATGGCGTCTGGCCCGAACCCTTGGTGCCTAGGTCGAGCAAGCGGCCCGCTCCATCGCGCATCTGCGCGAAGAGGAAGCCGCGCCCGTCGCCGAGGTCGGGGTTGTAGTTGCGGAACTGGTGGCCGTGATAGCGCAGCGCCAGCGGCTGCGGCAGATTGCCGGGAAGCGGCTGGAAGTGCCCGAAATGCGCCGTCCAGCGCGCCTCGTCGAAACCGTCGAGGCCCACCGCGGCCGCCCAGCGGTCATTGCGCCAGCGCAATTGATGGCGGGGGAACGCGGCGGCATGGACCGGGTCGCCGATCCATTGGGCGATCGTTTCGATTCGCGGATCGGGAAGATAGGGCGCGGGTTGCGGATCGCTTGGCATCGGGCGATAGTGGGGACCGCCCGGCCCGCTAGCAAGCCGGGTATTTTGTTGAATCTGATGAGGTCGCCGCCCGCGCATGAAGGTTTTCGAAGATCGCTTCTGGTCGAGCCGCGACGGTCTCAAGCTCCATTTCCGCGATTATCCCGGTCCCGCAGAGGGTGAAACCGGCTTGCCGGTGCTGTGCCTCCACGGCCTGACCCGCAACGCGCGCGACTTCGACGTGCTGGCCCCGCGCCTCGCTGCCAATCCCATTAGGGGACGGCGCGTGATCTGCCCTGACCTGCGCGGCCGGGGCGACAGCGAATATGCGAAGGATCTCGGCTACCTACACGCCGGTCCAGTACGGCGAGGACGTCCTCGCCCTGATTGAGCAGGAGGGGCTTGAGCGCTTCGTGGTCATCGGCACCTCGCTGGGCGGACTGATGGCGATGGGGCTGGCGAGCATCATCCCCGACCGGATCGCCGCCGCCGTGGTCAACGACGTCGGCCCGTGGCTGAAACCGGCGGGCCTTGCGCGGATCAAGGACTATGTCGGCCAAGGCCGCACCTGGCCCACCTGGGTCCACGCCGCGCGCGGGCTGGAGGAAGTGCAGGGCGCCGCGCACCCCGGACAGCCGCTGGATTTCTGGATCGGCATGGCCAAGCGGCTGATGACGGTCGGCGGCAATGGGCGCATCGTCTTCGACTACGACATGAAGATCGCCGAGCCCTTCCTCGCGCTCGACGTCAATGCCCAGCCGGACTTGTGGGCGGTGTGGGACGCGCTGGCGCAAGTGCCGGTGCTGGTGGTGCGCGGCGGACTGTCCGACCTGCTTTCTGCCCAGACGCTGGACGACATGCTGCGCCGCTCGCCGAATGCCGAGGGGCTGACCTTGCCCCACGTCGGCCACGCCCCGACGCTCGACGAGCCCAGATCGGTTGCCGCGATCGAGCGGCTGCTGGCCAGAGCGGCCTGAGCCAGAGACCGGCCTTGCGCCTTCTCCACCTCCATTCGAGCTTCGCGGCAGGCGGCAAGGAACTGCGCGCGGCAAGGCTGATGAACGTCTTCGGCCCCGGCGTCGCGCATACCGTCGTCTCCGCGCAGCCGGGCGCATATGGGGCGAAAGTCGCGCTCGACCCGGCGCTCACGGTCGATTTTCCGGGTGATTTTCCTAGCCTGCAGGGCCGCCCGACACCGCTTCGCCTGCTGCGCATCGCCCGCGCCATGAAGCTTTTCGACCTCGTCCTTACGTACAACTGGGGGGCGATGGACGCGGTGCTGGCGCACCGGGTCTGGGGCGGCGTGCTGGGCCTGCCGCCGCTGGTCCATCACGAGGACGGCTTCAACGAGGACGAAGCTGGCGGCCTCAAGCCCTCGCGCAACTGGTTTCGCCGCGTGGCGCTGGCGCGGGCTTCGGCGCTGGTGGTGCCTTCGCAGCGGCTGGAGGAAATCGCGCTCGGCGACTGGGCGCAGCCGCGCCCGCGCGTGAAGCTGATCATCAACGGCATCCGCACCGCCGCCTACCTCGCGCCGCCCCCGCCCGATGCGATTCCGGGGCTGCCCAAACCTGTCGGCGCGAAGTGGGTCGGCACTCTGGCGGGCCTGCGCGCGGTGAAGAACCTGCCCCGGCTGGTCCGTGCTTTCGCCACGCTGCCGCCCGAATGGCAGCTGGTGATCCTCGGTGAAGGGCCGGACCGCGAAAGAATCGCGCAGCAGGCACGGGAATCCGGCGTGGCCGACAGGGTGCATCTGCCGGGCTTCGTCCCCGATCCCTCGCGCGCGGTGGGGCTGTTCGATCTCTTCGCGCTGTCTTCCGACAGCGAGCAGTTTCCCATCTCCATGCTGGAGGCGATGGCGGCCGGGCTCGCGGTCGCCTCGCCCGCCGTGGGGGACGTGGCGGCGATGGTGCCGGCGGAAAACCGCAGCTTCATCACCCCGCCCGGAGACGACGCCGCGCTCGGCGGGGCTTTGGCGGAACTCGCGGCGGATGACGGGCTGCGCGCCCGCATCGGCGCGACCAACCGCGCGCTTGCCCAGGCCCAATACGATGAAAACACGATGATTCGCAGTTATGCCTCGACCTATGGCGCGGCGATGGGCAAAAGCGACTTTCCGTGACGCCGCGCTCATTCAGCGGCGCTTCACCGCGGGACGGGCACCGACATCCCCGTTGAAAAGCCCCACCCATCCGCTAAACAGCCCCGCAACCGTCCCGTTTTTCGCTAGAAAGCGCCCTATCTTGGCTCTGCCCCCCGACACCAATTCCGCCGCCGCAGCGCGTAACGCCGCCCAGCAGGACGTTTTCCTGCGTGAAGTCGACGACGCCGTGCGCCAGGACCAGCTCGAAGGCTTCATGAGCCGCTACGGCAAGCCGCTGATCGCCGTCATCATCATCGCCCTGCTCGCCTTCGCGGGCTGGATCTACTGGCAGCACCGCCAGACCCAGGAGCGCGAGGCGCGTTCGGAGGCCTATGTGCAGGCGCTCGACGCCCTGCAGTCGGAGAATCTCGACGCCGCCAAGGCCAAGCTGGCGCCGATCGCCGGCGCCGATTCTTCGGACGCGACAGTCGTGTCGGCCCGTCTGATGCTTGCGGGGATCGCGCTGCGTCAGGAGAAGAAGGCCGATGCGCTCAAGCTCTATCGTGAGATTTCGGCCGACGGCAAGGCACCGCAGGTGCTGCGCGACCTCGCCTCCGTGCGGGAAGTCGGCGCCGACTTCGACGCGATGAAGCCCGAGGACGTCGTCAGCCGCCTCAAGCCGATGGCCGCGCCCGGCAATCCGTGGTTCGGTCCCGCGGGCGAACTCGTCGGCATGGCCTACCTGAAGCAGAACAGGCAGGACCAGGCCGGTCCGCTGTTCGCCGCGATCGCCAAGGACGAAAGCGTTGAGGACGGCTTGCGCAGCCGCGCCCGCCAGCTTGCCGCCGTGCTCGGCGTCGATGCCGTGGACGACGTGGTGAACGAAAAGGGCGAGCCGCTCGACAAGCCGATTGCCAAGATCGTCCAGCCCGCCGAAGTGGCGAACTGAGAACATGACACGTGAGGACATTCGCATGAACGCAGCCCGCAACACGTCGTCTTCGCGCGCGAAGAAGGTCGTGCCGCTGATCGCCCTCGCACTCGTCGCGGGCCTGTCCGGCTGCAAGATGTTCGGCGGCGGCAAAGGCCCGGCCAAGACCCCGACCGTGGGCAACCGCGTGCCGATCCTGTCGCGCATCGAAAGCGGCGCCAAGGTCGACGCGACGCTCGGCGCGGTTTCGGTGATCCTGCCCCCGGCAGAGGTCAACACGACCTGGGCGCAGGGCGGCAACACCCCGAACAAGGCTTACGGCAACCTCGCGCTGGCGGACAACCCGACCAAGGTGTGGACCGCGCAGATCGCCGGTTCGACCAACCGCGCGCGCCTTGCGGCGGCCCCGGTCATCGGCGGCGGCAAGCTCTACGCGATGGATACCGAAGGCACCGTCCACGCCTTCGACGCGCAGAGCGGCGCGAAGCTGTGGACCAAGAGCTTCTCGGTTTCCGGCAACAACGCCAAGTCCGTGTTCGGCGGCGGGGTCAGTTTCGACGGCGACAAGCTCTACGTCACCACGGGCCTCGGCGAAGTCGCGGCGCTGAACGCGGCGGACGGCAGCCAGCTCTGGACCAAGAAGCCCGCCGGGCCGCTACGCGGTGCGCCGACGATCGGTTTCAACCAGGTCTTCGTGATGACGCAAGACAACCAGATCGCCGTGCTCAACGCGGCGGATGGCGCGACCATGTGGCAGGAATCGGCCTCGCTGACCCAGTCGGGCGTGTTCGGCGTCGCCTCGCCTGCGCTTGGGCAGGGCACGGTGATCGCGGGTTACTCGTCGGGCGAACTGGTGGCGTACCGTTACGAGAACGGCCGTCAGGTCTGGTCGGACGCGCTTTCGCGCACTTCGATCTCGACCGAAGTGGGCAGCCTCACCGACGTCGACGCCGACCCGATCATCGATCGCGGCCGTGTCTATGCACTGGGTCAGGGCGGGCGCATGGCCGCTTACGAACTGGTCACCGGCCAGCGCATCTGGGAACTCAACCTCGCGGGCATCTCGACGCCGTCGGTGGCGGGCGACTGGGTCTTCACGCTGGACGACCACGCCGAAATCCTCGCCATCGCGCGCGGCACCGGCAAGGTCCGCTGGCTGACCGAACTGCAGCGCTACAAGAACGCCAAGAAGCGCAAGAATCCGATATTCTGGGTCGGTCCGGTGCTGGCGGGCAGCAAGCTGTGGGTCGGTAACTCGCGCGGGCTCGTGGCCACCATCGATCCGTCGAGCGGCACGATGACGCCATTCACCGAACTCAGCGATCCGATTTCGCTGGCGCCTGTCGTGGCGAACCAGACGCTCTACGTCCTCGACGATTCGGGCCGTATCACCGCCTTCCGTTGAATCAGGCGGGGCGCAGATCGCATGAGGTTTGCGCCCCTTAACCAATTCCCTCTACGCCCTGCGGCCATGAGCACCGCATCCACCCGCCGCCCGGTCAGCGACGTTTCCGCAGGCATGGGCCTCTCCGGCCTCGTCGCGCTGGCCCTGTGGATCCTGTTCTGCCGCAACTGGGGCTCGGTCGTCGATCTGCTCGGCCTGCAGGCCCCGCGCGAGCCGATGAGCGGCCCCTATGCTTCGCTCGCCACGCTGGCCTTCACCGGCGCCGCCATGACCGCATGGTCGCTGCTGGTCGACAAGGTGCACTTGCGCCCCTCCACCGGCATCGACTGGTCGCAGCGTCGCCCGCTCTCCGAAACGCTCGACATCTCGATCACCAAGCTGACCGGGCTGTGGATCACATGGGCGCTGATAGGCTGCTTCTACTTCCTGTGCCGATGGTACTGGGAGGGGCAGTATCTGTTCGCTATGGACGTGTTGAGTGCCGTTGTGGCACCCTTGTTCGTCCTCTCGGTGCCCTATGTCCTCTGGCTCGACCGGGTCATGGTCGAGCCGCGCGACGCCTCCTGGCACTTCGGCGCGATGCTGATCGGCCGCGAGCCATGGAGCGCCGAAGAGGTGAAGAAGCACTGGCGCGCCTGGGCGATCAAGGGCTTCTTCGGCGCCTTCATGATCTCGATCCTGCCCGGCGGCTTCGCCCGCGTGGTAGAGGCGGATTTCGGCGCGATCGCACACAAACCCGTGGAATTGGGCTCTCTGCTGATCGAGGCGCTGTTCCTCGTAGACGTGCAGATCGGCACAGTCGGCTACCTCTTCACCTTCCGCCCGCTCGACGCCCACATCCGCAGCGGCAACCCTTTGCTGGCGGGCTGGGTAGCCGCGCTGATGTGCTACCCGCCCTTCGTGTGGGGCACGATGGGCAATGCCAATGTCCTCGGCTACGAAGTCAACACCGGCGGCTGGGCGCACTGGATGGCGGCCTACAACGTGCTGCTGTGGGGCTGGGCGGCGATGATGGTGGTGCTGACCGCGATCTACGCCTGGGCGACCTTCGCGTTCGGCCTGCGCTTCTCCAACCTGACCTATCGCGGCGTGCTGACCAACGGCCCCTACCGCTTCACCCGCCACCCGGCGTACCTGTCGAAAAACCTGTTCTGGTGGACCTCGACGCTGCCGTTCCTCGTGACGAACGGATCATGGACCGACGCGATCCGCAACACCGTACTGCTGGGCGTGGTGAGCGGCATCTATTATTGGCGCGCTCGGACTGAGGAAGCGCACCTGCTGGCGGAAGACCCTAAGTATCGGGAATATTACGACTGGATGGGGGAGAATGCCTTCATCACCCGGAGTCTGGGGAAGATCGGGCAGAAGTTGAAGTTCAAGTAAGTCCTGGGGCCATTGCCCCAGACCCCGAACTGTCGTCGCCGCGCGCGCAGAGCCGTCAGCTCCACATGGCGCCGCAGGCTATTTGTTTCCCGGCCCACAGTCTTGCATGACGATGCCGTGCGCGTGACCTCGACGGTATACGGGGTGCAGGGGTGGTAAACCCCTGCATTTCCTGCCTTAAAACGTCTTGAGCGCGTAAACCTTGGAAAGATCCCCGCCCCATTCGCCATTATACAGGTCGAGCAGCCGCTCGGCCGGAACCTTGCCGGTCTTCACGATCTCGGCCAGCGGTTCGAGATAGCCCGTTTCGTTGTCTCCCGCCGAGTTCAGGCGGCCTCGTGCGGCGAGGCCCGAGCGAGCGATATCGACCACTTCGCCCGCGATGTCGCGCAGTGTCCCGCCGCCTGGGATCGGCGCGTCCAGCCCCAGCTTCGGCGCGGCAGAGCGCAGCGCTTCGCGGCCTTCCATGTCCCAGTCCTTGACCAGATCCCACGCCGCATCGAGTGCGCCCTGATCGTAGAGCAGGCCCACCCACAGCGCGGGCAGGGCGCAGATGCGACCCCAGGGGCCGCCGTCGGCGCCGCGCATTTCGAGGAAGGACTTCAGGCGCACTTCGGGGAAGGCGGTGGAGAGGTGGTCCTGCCAGTCCGACAGGCGCGGCTTCTCGCCGGGGAGCACCGAAAGCTCGCCCTTGAGGAAGTCTCGGAACGAGAGGCCGGCGGCGTCGATGTACTTGCCGTCGCGGAACACGAAGTACATCGGCACGTCGAGCATGTATTCGACGTAGCGTTCGTAGCCGAAGCCGCCCTCGAACACGAAGGGCAGCATGCCGGTGCGGTGCGGATCGGTGTCCGACCAGATATGGCTGCGGTACGAGAGGTAGCCGTTGGGTTTGCCCTCGGTGAAGGGCGAGTTCGCGAACAGCGCCGTCGCCAGCGGCTGGAGGGCCAGCGAAGTGCGGAACTTCTGCACCATGTCGGCTTCGCTCGAATAGTCGAGGTTCACCTGGATGGTGCAGGTCCGCAACATCATGTCGAGGCCCATCGAGCCCACGCGCGGCATGTGGTTCAGCATGATGCCGTAGCGCCCCTTGGGCATGATCGGCAGTTCTTCGCGCGTCTTGTCGGGCCACATGCCGAGGCCGAGGTAGGCCTTGCCCAGCTTCTCGCCGACCTGCTTCACTTCGGAAAGGTGGCGACCGGTCTCGGCGCAGGTCTGGTGCAGGTTTTCGAGCGGAGCGCCCGACAGTTCCAGCTGGCCTGCGGGTTCGAGACTGACGTTGCCGTCCGCGCCCTTGAGCGCGATGACGTTTCCGCCTTCCTCGATCGGCGTCCAGCCGAACTGGGTCAGTTCGCCCAGCAGGTCGCGGATGCCGCCCTTCTCGGTGTACGAAGGCGCGTGGTGGTCGGCGGTGTCGTAGACGAATTTCTCGTGCTCGGTGCCGATGCGCCACGCCTCGCGCGGCTTTTCGCCCGCGGCCATCGGCTCGGCGAGTTGGGACAGGTTTTCGATAACCGGATCTTCGCGATCCGAAACCTCACGAGTGCTCATGGGCGCGGAATTAGTGTGCCCTTCGGCGCCGCGCCAGAACTTTTTGTACCGGTCAGTCTAACATTCCTGTCATGTCCAATCTCCGGACATCGCCATCCATAGCCCGATGGCGGAAATGCAGGCGGTTTCGGCACGCAGGATGCGCGGGCCCAGCGTGATCGCGCGCGCCTGGGGATGGGCGCGGACCAGATCCCGCTCGGTATCGTCGAAGCCGCCTTCGGGGCCGACGAGCAGCGCGGCCGGGCCTTTGTGGGCGGCGAAGGTGGCGGCTGCAGGGGCGCCGCCCTGTTCGTCGGCGAAGAACAGCGCGCGGTCCTCGGGCCAGTCGCGCAGCAGGGCATCGAGCCGGGCCGGTTCCTCGACGCGCGGCAGGGCGGTGCGGGCGCATTGCTCGGCCGCCTCGGTGGCGATGGTGAGCGCACGCTCGGGGTTGAGCTTGTCGGCCACGCAGCGCCGGGTGACGACCGGCTGTACGGCGGCGACCCCCAGTTCGGTCGCCTTTTCCAGCACCAGATCGAAGTTCGGCTTCTTGAGCAGCGCGGCGCAGAGCACGAAGTCCGGTACGTCCTCGCGCTCGCGCAGCTTCATGCGGACCGAGAGCACGACGTCGCGCTTTCCGGCGGAAATCACCTCGCAGGCCCATTCGCCGGTGGCATCGTCGCAGGCAATCACCGCATCGCCGGGGCCGACTCGCATGACCTTGCCGAGATAGTGCGCCTGCTGGCCCTCCAGTGCGATCTGCCCACCTTCTTCGAGCGGTCCGGGGACGAACAGGCGCGGCGCGGATCGCGGCGGCCAAGCGGGGGTTGCAGGCATCTTCAACGGGTTCCTCGGGCTGAAAGGCCCTTTTCGCGCCTCAGCGGGAAGGATGCAACGGTGGGCAAGCTGTGTTCACCAGACACGTTCGGGCATGACAGGACGCGCGCGATGCACTACTCATCGCGCGATGCTCGAACCTTCGCTCGTCCCTGACAGCCAGCATCGCGGGCTCGTGTCGATGCTGCCGCAGCCGTTTCGCGACTTCGCGATGCTGGCGCGATTCGACCGGCCGATCGGCTGGTGGCTGCTGTTCTGGCCTTGCGTCTGGGGCGTGCTGCTGGCGGGTGGCGAAAGCCGCTGGAGCCTGATCGCCTGGCTGCTGCTCGGCTCGATCGCGATGCGCGGCGCGGGCTGCGTGCTCAACGACATCGTCGATGCCGACCTCGACCGCCGCGTCGCGCGCACCGCGCAGCGCCCGGTCGCGAGCGGCCGCGTCAGCAAGGGCGCGGCCTGGACCTGGCTGCTGATGCTATGCGCCGTTGGGCTGGTCGTGCTGTTCCAGCTGCGCCCGCCCGCCCAACTGGTCGCGCTCGGCAGCGTCGGTCTTGTCGCCGCCTATCCGTTCATGAAGCGCATTACCTGGTGGCCGCAGGCGTGGCTGGGCATGGTCTTCACCTGGGGGCGCTGGTCGGCTGGATCGAGATCCGCAGCGATCATCTGGAGGCGCTGGTGGCGCTCTACCTCGGCTCGATCGTGTGGTGCATCGGCTACGATACGATCTACGCGATCCAGGACATCGAGGACGATGCGATCGTCGGCATCCGTTCCTCCGCCCGGCGCCTCGGCGCGCGGGTGAAGGGCGGGGTCGGCGGCTTCTACGCCCTCGCGCTGGCGCTGTGGGCGCTGGCGTTCTGGGCGATGCGGCCGGACTGGGTGGCGCTCGTCGCGCTGGTGCCGATGGCGCTGCACCTCGGCTTCCAGGTCATGACGCTGGACCCGGCGGACGGCGAGAACGCGCTCGCCCGCTTCCGCTCCAACCGCGATGCGGGGCTGGTGATGGCGCTGGCCTGCTGGGTGGTCGGCAACGCCGGGGTGATCTGATTGCCTACTCGTAGCTGACCAGCTCGAATTCTATCCCGTCCCAGTCGAAGAAGTAGAACCGGCGGCCCGGATCGTAATCGGCGTGGTTGAATGGTTCGAGGCCTGCGGCAAGCACCACCTGTTCGGCCGCGTCGAGATCGTCGACCACCAGCCCCACGTGGTTCAGCGGCGCGCCCTTGCCATAGCGGCCGCGCTCCCGGCGGTCGGTATAGACGGCGATGTAGCTGAAATCCCCGCCGACGTGGATCGTCTCGCCGCCGTTGATGGCGGGCCCCCGCCAGCGTTCGTGCCAGCCGAGCAAGTCCTGCAGCAAGGCGGACGAACGCTCGATGTCGCTGACGGTGAGGTTGGCATGTTCGAGGCGGCCCTGGGCCATTCTTCTTTCTCCTGCGTCACCGGCGAATCGGCCGGCTTGGCAAAAGTGCAACCTCAACCTAACTTGAGATCAAGCGCTTTCGAAAGGATATCGATCTGGTCGCGGACCGCTTCATCACCATCGGCGAACTGGCGCGGCGCACCGGCGTCGCGGTATCGGCACTGCGTTTCTACGAGGAGAAGGGGCTGCTGCAGGCACTGCGCACCCCGGGCAACCAGCGGCGATTCCTGCGCTCCGACATTCGCCGCGTCAGCTTCATCCTGATCGCGCAGAAGCTGGGCCTCGCGCTGGCCGAGATCGAGCGCGAACTGGCCGACCTGCCGCAAGGCCGCACGCCGACATTGGCCGACTGGGAGCGCATCAGCCGCTCGATGCGTACCTCGATCGACGAGAAGATCGCGCTGCTCGAACTGACCCGGCGCAAGCTGGACGAATGCATCGGCTGCGGCTGCCTCAGCCTGACGAAATGCCGCCTCTACAACGCCGATGACGTCGCGGGGGCGCAAGGGCCGGGGCCGCGCTTCGTGCTGGGCTAGATCCCGAGCGCCTTGCGCAGTTCGGCGTTGATGCGCGACTGCCAGCCCTTGCCGGTGGCGCGGAACGCCTCGACCACATCGGGATCGAGGCGTAGCGTGACCTGCTTCTTGGGATTGGCGGCGAGTGGGCGGCCGATCGACTTGAGCGAGCCCGAGGCCGGGCGGATCAGCTGGTCGCCCTTGTAGATGGCGGCCATGCGGAACATTTCCTCGGTCCATTCGACGTCGTCGTCGTCCGGGTCAATCCAGGGTTCGGAAGCGGGCTTGATGTTCTCCATGATGCGCATGCCTTATCGTGATGATCCGACGGTTGCCGTCGCGCGGTGTCCAGACCAGCGATACGCGGCGACCATGGAGAAACCCGAAGACGCGATAGCGGGTCTCTCCGTAGTCCTTGCGATCGTCCAGAACCTGAACATGCGTATCTGCAAAGACCCTATGCGCATCGGCAATGTCGATTCCGCGTTCAGCCAGAATCTTCCGGCGCTTCGCCTCGTCATATTCAATCCGCAACGGCCCCGTCTCCAGCGTCTGCGGACGGTGATCGTTGGAGTCGGCTACGATGGGCCAGTTAAATTAAAGTAACTACAAAAACCCTGCCGGTCAACCTCACACCGCCGCCGCCAGCAGTTCCTCCGCGCCGCCGAGGTCCACACTGACGAGACGCGAGATGCCCTTTTCCACCATCGTCACGCCGAACAGGCGGTGCATGCGGCTCATCGTCACCGCATTGTGGGTGACGACGAGGTAGCGGGTGTCGGTTTCCTTCGTCATCGCTTCGAGCAGGTCGCAGAAGCGTTCGATATTGGCGTCGTCGAGCGGGGCGTCGACTTCGTCCAGCACGCAGATCGGCGCGGGGTTGGTCAGGAACAGGCCGAAGATCAGCGCCACCGCCGTCAGCGCCTGTTCGCCGCCCGAGAGCAGGGTCAGCGACTGCAGCCGCTTGCCCGGGGGCTGGGCGTAGATTTCGAGGCCAGCCTCCAGCGGATCGTCCGAGATCGACGAGCGCGAGGTGCGCCTGCCCGCCCTGGAACAGCTGCTGGAACAGGCGGCGGAAATGGCCGTCCACCGCCTCGAAGGCGGCGCGCAGGCGTTCGCGGCCCTCGCGGTTGAGGTTGCCGATCGAGCCGCGCAACCGGTTCACCGCCTCGGTCAGTTCGGCCTTCTCGCTGACCGAGAGGCCGAGCTGCGCCTCGGCTTCGGCGAGTTCGTCGGCGGCGACGAGGTTGACCGGGCCGATGCGCTCGCGCTCGGCGGTCAGGCGGTCCATGCCGCTGCCTTCGGCCTCGGCGCCGCCGACTTCGGCAGGGGCGAAGGCGAAGCGTTCGGGGAGGACCGGCGGCGGGCACTGGAAGCGCTCGCCCGAGAGGCGGTTCATTTCGGTGCGGCGCTGGTCCTCGTGCTCGGCGCGGGCAGAGGCTCCGGCGCGGCTTTCGCGCGCGGCGGCGAGGGTTTCCTGCGCGGCGGAGAGCGCGGTGTCCGCTCGTTTCGCGGCTTCGGTGGCGGCGTTTACCGCAGCTTCGGCCTTGGCGAGTTCATCGCCGAGGCGCACGCGGATCGCCTCGCCCTGTTCGATCTGGGCCATCAGCGAGGGGGCTTGGCGGCCATGATCGCGCGTTCGGTCTCGATCTCCTCCAACCGTCCGGCCATCTGCGCGAGGCGGTTCGCGGCATCGCCCGAGCGGGCCTGCCAGCCGCGAATGTCGGCGCGCTGGGTGGTGGTGCGCTCGCGCGCGACGGCGAGGGCCTGATCGTGGCCCGCGAGCGTCGCCATCGCGTGCTGCAGGGCCGAGCGGGCCTCGCCGTTGCGGGCTTGTGCGGCCTGCAGTTCGGCGCGGCCGGTGGCGGGATCGGGTAGCGCGGTGCGCTTCGCCTCTGCGGCGGCGACTTCGGCAGCCACCCCGCTGCGCTGGTCGGCGGTTTCTGCGAGGGTCGCGTCGAGTTCGGCACGGCGGGCCTGCTGGCGAGCGCGGGCATCCTCGGCCTGATCGACGGCGCGCAAGGCGCTGCGCTCGGCCTCGGCCGCCGAGGCGATGGCGCGTTCGGCGGCGATCACGCGGGAGGAGAGGTCGGCCAATTCCTGCTGCACGGCGGCCTGCTTCGCCTCGGCGGTGGTGACCGCTTCTCGCAAGGGGGCAGCTTGGCATCGAGCTGCGCGAAGCGGTTCTCCGCTTCCAGCCTTGCGGCTTCGGCGGCACCTTCGCCGCGTGCGACGAAGCCGTCCCAGCGGCGCAGCACGCCCGCGCGCGTGACGAGCCACTCGCCGGGCTTCAGTGTCCGCGCATCGTCCGCCTCGACCACATGGACCAGCGCGAGGCGGGCCGCGAGTTCGGGCGGGCACTGCGCGACATGCGCGGCGAGGCTGTCGGAGACCGGGGCGGGGGTCTCGGCACCGGTCCAGAAGCGGCCGTCGGTGTTCGGCACGGCGCCCAGCGGGGCCTTGGCGTCGCGGCCGAGGACGGCGGCGACGGCGCGTTCGTAGCCGGGCGCGGCGCGTACCGCGTCGATGGCAACGGGCAGGCCATGCGCGGCTTTCGCCCCCTTCGCGCGCGCCTCGCGATCGCGGACGAGGGCGGCGTGCTCGCGTTCGATGCCGGTGAGGTCGGCGCGCGCGCCTGCCAGCGCCGAGGCGGCGGCGTCGCGGTCGGCCTGTAGCGCGGTCTTGCGCGCCTGCATGTCCTGCAGCCCCTCGCGGGAGCGGGCGAGGGCGGCGCTGGCCTCCTCTGCCTTGGCGCGGGCGGCGGCGATGGCGGTTTCGAGGTCGCCGAGGTCGGGCAGGGCGGCGACTTGCGCCTCGATCCGGGCGACGTCCTGCGCCACGCGGGTCTGCCGCGCTTTCGCCTGCGTTAGCTCGGCTTCGGCGATGCGCCATTCGGCCTCGACGCCTGCCTGCTTGGCGGTCGCCTGTGCGAGATCGAGTTCGGCGGCGCGGCTGGCCTGCTCGGCGCCGTCCACCATGTTGGCGAAGCGCGGGCGCTGTGCCTCATCGGCGGCGAGCTGCTTTTCGCCCTCGGACAACTCGCGCTCCAGCCGGGCGAGGGCCTCGGCGGCGTCGCGGGTGAGGCGGTCGGCGTCGTGGCGGTCTTCTTCCAGCCGGGTGCGCTGGCGGTCGAGGTCGGCGAGGCGCTGCTCGGCGGCTTCGAGCTGGCTGGTCAGCGTCGCCATGCGGTGGCCTTGCGCATTGGCATCGTCGCGGCGGTCGGCGAGTTCGTCGCGGGCCTCCGCCAGCGCCCCGGCGGCGGCGGCCTGCTGGCTTTGCGCTTCCACCGCGAGCGCCTGCGCCACGGCGACGCGCTCCTCGGACGCCTGCGCTTCCTTGCGAGCAGCATCGGCAGCGGCGGCGGCCTCGCGCCAGCGGGCGAAGACGACGCGGGCTTCGGCGAGGCGGATCTGGTCGGTCAGGGCCTTGTAGCGCTCGGCCGCTTTCGCCTGCCGCCGGAGCGTGCCGACCTGCTTGTCGAGGCCCGCCATGATGTCGTCGAGGCGGGCGAGGTTGGCTTCGGTGGCGCGCAAGCGCTGTTCTGCGTCCTTGCGGCGGACATGGAGGCCGGCGATGCCTGCGGCCTCCTCCAGCATGGCGCGGCGCTCGGCGGGCTTGGCGGCGATGACGGCGGCGATGCGGCCTTGCGATACCAGCGCCGGGCTGTGCGCGCCGGTGGCGGCATCGGCGAAGATCAGCGCCACGTCCTTGGCGCGCACGTCCCGCCCGTTGATGCGGTAGGCGCTGCCCGCGCCGCGCTCGATGCGGCGGACGACTTCGAGTTCCTCGCGCACGCCGTCGGCGCCCGGCGCGGTTTCCGCCTTGAGCACGACTTCGGCGAAGGCGCGGGGCGGGCGCTTGTCCGTGCCCGCGAAGATCACGTCCTCCATCCCGCCGCCGCGCATCGACTTGGGCGAGCTTTCGCCCATGACCCAGCGGATCGCTTCGAGCAGGTTGGACTTGCCGCAGCCGTTGGGGCCGACCACGCCGGTCAGCCCCGGGTCGATGCGCAGTTCCGCCGGCTCGACGAAGCTCTTGAAGCCGCTGAGCTTTAGCCGGTGGATGCGCATCGAGGTCGGGTCAGGCGATCACGCCGGTCAGCGCGCGCCTGCTTCCTTGAGCTTGGGCTCCAGCTTGTCCCACTCCATCGAACCGACGTTGTTGCCATTGATGATGAAGGTGGGGGTGCCGGTGACGTTGAACTGCTCGCTCGCCTTCTGCGTCTGGTCGGCGAGCGCCTTAGCCTTGGTGGTGTCGGCAAGGCAGGCGGCGGCCTGATCGCGGGCGATCCCACGCGAGGCGAAGAAGTCGGTCATGCCGGCGACCTCGGAGATGGCGGCGAGCTGCTTTTCCTTGGGCAGCGCGTCGATCGCGGCGAGCTTGGCCTTGTCGGCGCCCTGCATGTTCTCGAACATCTTGGGCTGCCAGGCCCAGAACTGCTCGCTGAGCGGGATCACCGCCTCGGTCGAGCCGCATTCGGCCAGCAGTGAGGCCGGAATGTCGAGCGCATTGAGCATGAAATAGCGCAGTTCGTAGCTGACGCGGCCGCTGGCGACGTAGTCGTCGCGCAGCGGCTCGAAGCTCTGCTGCGCGAACAGGGCGCAGTGCGAGCAGCTGAGCGCGCCGTATTCGACCAGCTTGATCGGGGCGTTCGGGTTGCCCATGCGGTAGCCGCCCTCGGCGGTCTTCTCGATCGTGTCGGCCCAGGACTTGCCTGCGGGCGCGGCGATCTTGGCGATCGGGGCGCCCGAGGTGGCACCGGCGGTGGGCTCGTCCTTCTTGCCGCAGGCGGCGAGGCCGAGGGCAAGCGGGGCGACCACGAGGCCGAGGGCAATGGTGCGGAAACGGGTGCGAGTCATCGGGAGGCGAATCCTTCGTGTGGATTTATCACAGGGCTAGCCCATGGAGGGGGAAAACGAAGCGTGGACGGGGGTATTCCACAAGTGCGGCGTTGTGTTGGGACGCCCACCCCGCTGCGACTAGGCAGCAAGCTGCCAAGTCTCGCTCCCTCCCGCATGCGGGAGGGGCCGGGGTGGGCTCGTGGATCAGATGTTGCCCGCGCGCTGCTGGGCCTGCTTGTCGGTGATCGCCTTGGACACCGTCGCCCAGTCGTGCCCGTCGAGAAGGTCGCCGTTGAGCGTGAAGCTGGGCGTGCCCTGCAGGCCGAGCGCCTGCACTTCGCCCTGCTGGCCCTTGAGCTTGTCGAGCATCGCGGTGTTGGCGAAGCACTGGTCGGTCTGCGCGCGGCTGAGGCCCCACGAAGCGGTCTGGTCGTAGAAGCCGAGGTCGCTCGCCATGGCGCGCATGCGGGCGGGGAAATCGCCCTGATACCAGCGCTGCTGCTGTTCGCGGTTGGTCGCCTCGGCCTTGGCGAGCCACTTGTCCTGCGACGCGAAGAAGGCGTTGTGGCGCACGAAGAAGCGCTTGGGATCGCCGCAGTTGGTCAGCATGGCCACGGTTAGGTCGATCGGATTGCGCAGGAAGTTGGTCACCGTGACCGAGATCTGGCCCTTGGGCACCATGGTCAGGCGCAGCACCGGGTCAGCTTCCTTGTGGAAGTGGGCACAGTGCGGGCAGGTGTAGCTGACGTATTCGACCAGCTTGAGCGGCGCGTCCGGATTGCCGAGCCGGTGGCTGCCGTCGGCGGTGACGGCGGTGGCACCGGCCCAGTTTGTCGAGGCGGCGGGCAGCCCTTTCTTGGGCGCGGTGCCTTTGGGCGCGGCGGCCATGCTGAGAACGGCGCAGGCGGCAAGCGCCACGGCGCGAAAGACGGTCTTGGTCATCACTTGTCTTCCTGACTGTCAGGCTTGTTTGCACTTTGGCTTTCGGCGGCGCCCATGCTGCGCGCCAGCGATTCGAGCACCGCGCGAAGCTCCGGGTCGCCGATGTCGCGCAGCGATTCCCCAAGCTCGAACGGCACCGGTTTCAGCGAAGGCGGCGCGGATGGGCGCGGCTGCGTGGCAACAGGCGGCTTAACCTCGCCTTGCCGGATTTTCACCTTGGCGACCGCCTGGTAGCCGAAGAAGCGGTTCACCCGGTCCATGATCTCGGGGATCACATGCTGGATCATCGGCGAATGAGCGGGCACGACGACCAGTTGGAGGATGCCGTCGCTCTTCTCTCCGGGCGGGAAACGGATCGATTCCGGCGAGCAGACGCGGGCGTGGCGGGCGCCGACGATCTCGGGCCAGCGCGACACCACGCTCGACTGCACGAAGCCGAAGCGCCGGAAGGCGGTGCGGCCGACTTCGGGCATCAGGTCCGAGATCTGCCGCGCCTGTCCGCCGCGCATACGCTCGAACTGCTTGAGGCCCGTCTTGCCCTTGGCGGGACGTGGCTTCGATTCACCGGGGGATTTGCCGCTATTCCGTTCCATTGCCCGCGATCCAATGCCATAGCGGCGGCATGGACGCCAGTTCGGATACTGCAATCGCGGCGATGCTGCTCGACTGGTACGATGCGCACGCGCGCACCCTGCCGTGGCGCGCCGCACCGGGCACGCCCGCGCCCGATCCGTACCGGGTCTGGCTGTCGGAAGTGATGCTCCAGCAGACGACGGTTGCGGCGGTGAAGGACTACTTTGCCGCATTCACTACGCGCTGGCCGACCGTGCAGGCGCTTGCGGCGGCTGCGGACGAGGAGGTCATGGCGGCATGGGCGGGCCTCGGCTACTATGCCCGCGCCCGAAACCTGCTGGCCTGCGCGCGTGAAGTGGCGCGGCTCGGGCGGTTTCCGGATAGCGAGGAGGGCTTGCGCGCACTGCCGGGGCTGGGGGCTTATACTGCTGCCGCAGTCGCCGCTATCGCCTTCGGGCGCCGCGCGGTGGTCGTCGATGCCAATGTCGAGCGGGTCGTCTCGCGCCTCTTCGCGATCGAGGAACCGCTGCCCGGTTCACGGCCCGCTATCCGCGCAAAGGCCGACACCATCACGCCGCAGCGCCGCGCGGGCGACTTTGCGCAGGCGATGATGGATCTTGGCGCCACCGTCTGTACCTCGCGCAGTCCGCGCTGCCTGCTCTGCCCGATTTCGGGGCCTTGCGAGGCACGGCGCATGGGCGATCCCGCAAGGCTGCCGGTAAAGGCGGCAAAGAAGGCCAAGGCCGTGCGTCAGGGCCGCGCCTTCTGGATCGAGCGGGACGAAGCGGAAGTCTGGCTGGTCCGCCGTCCCGGCAGCGGAATGCTCGGCGGGATGCGGGCGCTGCCCGACGATGGCTGGGCGGCGCGTATCGACGGTTCCGGCGAGGGGCCGCTTACCGGGCCGTGGGAGAGCGCGGGCAAGGTCGGCCACGTCTTCACGCACTTTGCGCTGGAACTGAATCTGGCGGTTTACCTCGGTGACGGGTTCGAGGGGCTGGAAGATGGAGAATGGTGGCCGCTTGATCGGCTCGACGAGGCGGGGCTGCCCACGCTCTTCGCCAAGGCCGCGCGGCTCGCTCTTGCTGAGAAGGAAGACGCATGATCGATCGGCTCGAAGCCGCGCTGGACCGTCGAATGCTGCTGGGCATGGGGGCGGCTGCGGGGCTCGGGGCGATGCTGCCGCGGCTGGCGCGCGCGGCGCAGCAGCCCGAGCTTATCCCGCAGGTCCGCGCGGTCGTCGAGCGCTGGGTGGGACCGGGCAAGTTCCCCGGCATGGTCGCCTCGCTGGGCCTGCCGGGGCGCGAGCCGGAATATGTCGCGCGTGGCTCGGAAGGCTTCAACGACGCCGATCCGGTGACCGCTGACAGCCTGTTCCGCATCTATTCGATGACAAAGCCGATCACCGGGATGGCGGCGATGGAGCTGGTGGCGCAGGGCAGGATCGGCCTCGATCAGCCGGTGGCGGACGTGCTGCCTGAATATGCGCACATGATGGTGCAGGACGAATACGACGGCTCGATCACCACGCTGCACGCCGCGCCTCGGCCGATCACGATGCGGCATCTGGTCACGCATAGCTCCGGGATCGGTTACACGATCATCCAGCAGGGGCTGATCAAGACGCTGATGGAGGACAAGGGCCTCGTCGCCGGGCAGATCAGCCGGATGAAGCTGCCCGGTCTGTTCCGGGGAGAGCCGGTCAAAGGACTGGACCTGTTCGCGCGAGGGCTGGCGCAAGTGCCGCTGGTCGCCGATCCCGGCACGCGCTGGAGCTATTCGATGGGCCTCGACCTGATGGGCCGGGTGATCGAGGTGGTCTCGGGCAGGCCGTTCGACGCCTACCTTCAGGACACGATCTTCGGCCCCGCCGGCATGACCAGCACGGGTTTCCGGGTCTCGGCCGCCGACGCCCATCGCCTCACCACCAATTACGCGGCCGTCGGCGGCGTGCTGGCGCCGATCGACGAAGGGGAGACCTCGATCTACCTCGACAAGCCGGCCTTCCCCTTCGGCGGAGCGGGTCTCGTCAGCACTCCGCGCGACTACGACCGGTTCCTGCGGATGCTGGCGCAGATGGGCATGATCGACGGGGTGCGCGTGCTGTCCGAGAGTGCGGTGCGGATGGGCACCTCCAACCTGCTCCCGCCCGGCGTCCTCGTGCCCGAGATGTTCGGCGGTCCAAGCGGCTTCGGCGCTGGAGGGCGCGTCGGGCACGGGGCGGAAAGCGGGCTCTACGGCTGGTCGGGCGCGGCGGGGACGGTGGGCATGGTGGACATGGTCCGGGGCCTGCGCTCACAGATTTTCGTGCAGTTCATGCCGCCCAACGCCTTCGACCTCTTGCCCGAATTCCAGAAGGCCCTGAAGGCCGACGTGCTGGCGATCCTGGAGAAACACTGACGTGCTGTTGACTACTCCCGCTGCCCCCATCGCATTCGGCGGATCGCCGATCGACCGCGCCGACCACGTGCGTGGCGACCCGGAGGCCATCGCTGCACTGATGGGGCCGAGCGCGCGGCTGCTGAAGCTGGACGGCCTCGACCCGGTGATGACGGCGGAGGGCGGCCTCGTCTGGGGCAGCCTCGCCGATGCGGAAGGCGATGCGGAACTGGTGTTCCTCGGCCTCGAAGGCGGGCGCGGGTGTTTCGCGCAAGTGCTGCCGGGCATTCCCGCCGCCGGGGCGCCGAGCTGGAACGCGATGAATACGCTGGAGCCGGGTGAACTCGCGGCTTACGGCGGGGCGCGGGCGCTGGTCGGCTGGCATTCGCGGCACCGCTTCTGCGCAGTCTGCGGCGCGGCCACGGTGCTGGCCAAGGGCGGCTGGCAGCGCTCCTGCACCGGTTGCGGCGCCGAGCATTTCCCGCGCGTCGATCCGGTCACGATCATGACCGTCGAGCATGACGGCAAGCTGCTGCTCGGCCGCCAGCCGCGTTTTCCGGCGCACCGCTACTCGGCGCTGGCGGGCTTCGTGGAGCCGGGCGAGACGATTGAGGAAGCCGTCGCGCGCGAAGTCTTCGAGGAAGCGGGCGTGCGCGTGCGTGACGTCGAGTATGTCGCGAGCCAGCCTTGGCCGTTCCCCTCGTCGCTGATGATCGGTTGCCACGCCTTCGCCGACGACCCGGCCATCGTCATCGACGAGACCGAACTGGAAGACGTGCGCTGGTTCACCCGCGAGGAATGCGTCGATGCGCTCGAAGCGGTAGCCGTGGGCGAGATGGGCCGCGCTTTCGGGGCGCCACCGAAGCACGCGGTGGCGCATGTGCTGCTCAAGTGGTGGGTGGAGCGCGGATGACCGGGGCTTTCGTTGCACACCCCGCGCCGGGCCGTGTGGTTCTGCTTGTGCTTGGAGCGTTTGCTTTCGTAGCCATTGCGCTTTGGATGGTGGGCGCATTCGGTCCGCCGCCTTCTGTCGGGCGCCATTCGCCTGAGGTGACGCGCATCATCGGCTGGCTCGGGATCGTGTTCTTCGGGCTGGCCGGGCTCAGCGGCATCCGGCGGCTGATCGCAGGTGACGAGGAAATGCGCATCGACGCGCAGGGCATCCGCTGGACCCGCTGGTCCGACCGGACGATCCCGTGGCGCGAAATCGTTGATGTCACGGTCTGGCGGCACAAACGGCAGAAGATGATCATGCTGCACCTGCGCGATCCCTCGCGCTATCGTGGCCGGGGGATCATGGGTGTTCTAGCGCGCGGAAACCGGGCGCTGACGGGCGGTGACGTGGCTTTGGTGATGACGGCGATGGACCGCAGTTTCGACGAGGCGATGGCCGCGATCGCTCGGTTCAGAACCTAGACCAGCCCCAGCTTCGCCAGTTCGCGTGCCAGCTTGGGCGGCATGGCGTCGCTCGCCGTCTCGCCTTCGGCAAGGTCGCGCGGGGCGGCTTCCTCGGTCAGATAGCGCCAGCCCTGATGCGCGCGCTTGGGCTGGGTGACGACCGGGATCAGGCGCGGTTCGAGGTGGATGTGCCAGCGGCCGTCCTCGCGCTGCGAGAACCGTACGATCGGCGATCGGCCGATCAGCGCATGCTCGAAGATCCAGTAGAGCGAGCCGCCGATCATCTCCTCGTGCCGCTTGGGGAGATAGCGGGTGGTCATCAGTGCCTCATCCGGGTGGCTTTCCAGCCATGCGCGCAATGAGGCGGGGCTTTCGGCGGAGAAGGCGATCTTGGTCATGTTGAGCGGCATGGGTGGGAGATAGGGCTTTCCCGGAGGTCAAGAAAGACCCAGGCTGTTCTTCTCCATCGTCATTGCGAGCGCAGCGAAGCAATCCAGGGCAGTTCAGCGCCGTACTGGATTGCTTCGCTGCGCTCGCAATGACGATGGGTCAGGCCAGCCCCACCACCACCGCGAGGCCGAGGAACGAGAAGAAGCCCATCGTGTCGGTCGCGGTCGTCACGAACACCGCCGAGGACACCGCCGGATCGACGTTGAACTTGTCCAGCGCCACCGGCACGAGGATACCCATCAAACCGGCGACCAGGTTGTTGATGACCATGGCCGAGGCAATCACGGCGCCCAGCAGCGGGTTGGAGAAGATCAGCCACGTCCCCACGCCGATCAGCAGGCCCAGCGCGAAGCCGTTGGCCAGCGCGATGCGGATTTCGCGCAGGATCATCCTGACGGTGTTGGAATCGGTCAACTGGTTGGTGGCGATGGCGCGTACGGCCACGGCGAGGGTTTGCGTGCCCGCATTGCCGCCCATGCCCGAGACGATCGGCATCAGCACTGCCAGCAGCGCGAACTTCGCGATCGCCCCCTGGAACAGCCCGACGACCGAGGCCGCCAGCATCGCCGTGGCCAGGTTCACCACCAGCCATGTCAGACGTGCGCGCACGGTCAGCAGAATCGGCTCGTTGATGTCGCCGTCGCCTGCACCGGACAGCAGCAGGGCATCCTCGCCCGCTTCTTCCTGAATGATGTGGACGATGTCGTCGACGGTGATCTGGCCGATCAGGCGGCCCGCAGGGTCCACCACCGCCGCCGAGATCAGCGCGTACTTCTGGAAGCGCAGCGCGACTTCTTCCTGATCCATGTCGGCCGGGATCAGCGTCTGGTCGCGGGCCATGACGTCGTAGAGCGGGATGTTGCGCGGCGTGCGCAGGATCCACGAAAGCGAGCAGGTGCCGATCGGGCGGTGCATCGGATCGACGATGAACACTTCCCAGAACTCGGTCGGCAATTCGCGATGTTCGCGCAGGAAATCGATGAGATCGCCCACCGTCATCGATTCGTGGACCGCGACGAGTTCGCGGCTCATCAGACGGCCGGCGGATTCTTCGGGGTAGGACAGCGCCGACTCGATCGCGGCGCGGTCTTCCGGCTCCATCTCGGCAAGGACGGCCTGCTGGTCGGCCTCGTCGAGATCCTCCAGCATCGCGACGGCGTCGTCGGTGTCGAGCTGTTCGGCGATCTCGGCGACGACGTCGGCCGGAAGCGCTTCCATCAGCGCCTCGCGGACCCAGTCGTTCAACTCGGCAATGACTTCCGAGCCCATCAGGTCGCGGATCGCGCCGGCCAGCGTCAGGCGCTCGCGTTCGTCGAACAGCTCGAACAAGTCGGCGATGTCGGCGGGGTGGAGCCCTTCGACGAGGTCGTAGACGCGATCGGTGTCTTCATCGTCGAGCGCGTCTTTGACGCTGCGCACGAATTCGGGCTTGAGGCGGTTGTCCTCGTCCAGCGATTCGGATTCGGGCGCGTCCTGACGCACGGTGTCTTCCGTGTGGTCCATCGGGTCGTGCTTGAGGTCCGCGTCGCTCATGCGGGCCGGTCTACGCAGCTATCTCGCAATTGCAACAGGGCTTTGCCATGGTCACTCGGGACTGCGCGGGCTTCGACAAGTTCAGCCGTGACCCTTCGACAAGCTCAGGGTGAGCGGAGGTGGTGTAAACCTCCCAAACCCGCTCAGGCTGAGCCTGTCGAAGCCCCTTCGGCATGGTGCCGGTTCACGCCCCCTCGTGACATTGCCGCGCCATCGCCTATATCGGGCGCCAAAGTTTACCGGCGCGATCGCGCCCGGCCTCATGGAGACAGGCAATGGCTGACGAATTCCTCACACTCTCGCTCGATACCGGCAACGGCGAAGGCGGCGACGTCAAGATCAAGCTGCGCCCCGACCTGGCCCCCGGCCACGTCGAGCGGATCAAGGAACTGGCCGGCGAAGGCTTCTACGACGGCGTGAAGTTCCACCGCGTGATCCCGGGCTTCATGGCGCAGGGCGGCTGCCCCAACGGCACCGGCATGGGCGGTTCGTCCAAGCCCGACCTGAAGGCCGAATTCAACGCCGAGCCGCACGTGCGCGGCGTGTGCTCGATGGCCCGCACCAGCGCGCCGCACTCGGCCAACAGCCAGTTCTTCATCGTGTTCGACAACGCGACCTTCCTCGACAAGCAGTACACCGTCTGGGGCCAGGTCGTCGAAGGCATGGAGCACGTCGACGCGCTCCCCAAGGGTGAGCCGCCGCGCGAGCCGGGCAAGATCGTCAAGGCGACCGTCAGCGAAGGCTGATCGGTCCCGAAACGGAACATGTAAGGGCGGTCCCGCGGGGCCGCCCTTTTCGTTTGCGGAGCTTTCCCGGTTTCGGGGCGTTTTCAAAGCAACAGAACCATAACTTTGGGTGATGCTTGAAACGTCTCGTTCCCCTCAGCCTTTCGTGTTTCGTGCTGCTGGCCTCCTGCGGGCCGCAGACGGAACAGGCGAAGGCTCCCGCGAAGAGTTCCGACACTCTGGCTTTCGCCGATGCCCCCGGCGGCGGCGAGACCGAGGCGGCCGACAGCCTGCTGATGCGGGCGCAAGTGGCGCTCGACCGTGCCGGGTTCTCGCCCGGCGTGATCGACGGGAAGGACGGGCAGTCCTACAAGCTGGCGCTCGGCGGCTTCCAGGAAGCGCGCGGGCTTCCCCGTAGCGGACAGCTCGATCCGGCAACCCAGCAGGCGCTGTTCCCCGGACAGGGTATGGCGGCGACGCGGCTGGTGGTGATCCCCGATGCCTTCGCGCGCGGGCCCTTCACGCGCAACCTGCCGACCAGAACCTCCCAGCAGGCCGGCTTCGACCATCTCGGCTACCGCTCGCTGACCGAGGCACTGGCCGAGCGGTTCCATACCACCCCCGATACGCTGGTGGCGCTCAACGGCCACGGCACGAAAGTCGGTTCGGGCACCACGGTGCGCGTTCCCGCGATCGCCAACGTGCCCGTCGCGAAGATCGAGGGTGACGAGCGCGGCTGGTCCGACACGCTGCAGCGCCTCGGCGTCGCGGGCGATCAGCCGACAGCCGAGAAGATCGTCGTCGACAAGTCCGAGGGCACGCTGCAGGCCTTTGACAAGCAAGGTAAACTCATCGCGCAATTCCCCGTCACCACGGGCAGCGGCCATGATCCGCTCCCGCTCGGCAAGTGGGAGATCAAGGGCACCTCGCGCAATCCGGATTACCAGTACGATCCGGACCTGTTCTGGGACGCCAACAAGAACGATACCGCAAAGCGCCTCGCCCCCGGCCCCAATGGCCCGGTCGGCGTGGTATGGATCGATTTGTCCAAGGACCACTACGGCATCCACGGCACGCCCGAGCCCGCGAAGATCGGCCGCACCGAAAGCCATGGCTGCGTGCGCCTGACCAACTGGGACGCGGCGCGCCTTGCACAGATGGTCCATTCGGGAACCGAAGTTCTGTTCCAGGCGTGAAAACGGACGGGTCGAGTCCTTAACGGGGCAGGGCGAATCCGGGCCTCTTGTCCGCAAGATGCGTGGAATCTAGCCGATTGGCATCGTTTCCAAGGATACAGGGAGTCCCCGCCCATGAAGATCCGCCTGATCGCCCTCGCGGGCATCTGCGCTTTTGCCGCAAGTTCCGCCAATGCGGCGACCGTCACCGCCGAGGCCAATGTCGCCCGCTCCGAAGGCAGCTGGGGCGGCGAACTCGCCGTCGGCGTGCCGGTTATCCAGGACGGTGGTTTCGCGATCACCCCGGCCGTCGGCGCGTTCTTCCACAAGCGCGACCATGACGGGTACTACGAGGACAACTCGCAGTGCTTCCGCCGCTCCAACGACGAGCAGGTCGGCGACGGTCATTGCGATAATTCGGGCACCAAGATCTTCGGCAAGGTGGAGGCGACTTACACGCTACCGATGTCGTTCACTCTTGGTCTCGGCGCGCGTTTCATCGGTAACGACCTGCGCGCCTACGGCACCGCCGCGATGCCATTGGCGCCGTTCCTCTCGGGCAAGGTGAACGTCGGCGATCACTATGTCGCGGCGGGTGTGCAGGCGAAGTTCTGATATCGAGGGGGCTTCGACAGGCTCAGCCTGAGCGGAATTGAGAGGTTTGCACTACTCCTGCCATTGGGAGGCCTACTCCAACCCCGCTCACCCTGAGCTTGTCGAAGGGTCGAAGTCCCCGCAGCCGAATTCAGCTTTCCAGCAGGTCCACGTAAGCCACCACATCGTTGTCGGTGGCGAGAAACAAGCCATCCTGCACGTCCTCGCTCTGTAGCGAGGCTATGCGCATGGCCTCGGACAGCGGGCCGTAGAACAGCGTGTTCGCCGCGCCGCCCTCGGCCCCGCCGTCGAGATGGTAGAGGCGCACGCTGGCGTCGTCATACGTGGTGCGCATCAGTCTTCCCGTTTGGCCCCGTCGAGGGTGCGATCGATCCGTGCGATCTCAGCCTGCGAGGCGGATTTCTCGGCCTTGGTGCGACCATGCTGGGCGCGGTTTGCCGCCGCCTTGGCCTTGTCGGCGGCGCGGGTTTTGGCCTTGCGGGCCATGCGCAGGTTGATGATCTCGGCCATGATGGCCCGACCTTACGCCTCGACCGGCGCGGTTGTCACGCCGAGATCCGGCAGGCCGACCGAGCGCTTGCCCGAGAAATCGGTGCGCACCACGATCAGGCCGTCCTTCTCCAGATAGTCGAGCAGACGCTGCACGCGGCGGGGCGAACTGGTGCCGTAGATCCGCGCGAGGTCCATGTCGTCCGGGCACGGCTTGCCGTCGATCGCGGCGCGGGCGATCACATAGAACGTCGCCAGCGCATCGTCGGGCACGTGCTTCGACAAGTTGATGAGGTCTTCCCAGCGCGCGTCGTCGGGGTTCTCGATCCCTGCGAGCGCGGCGGCGAAGCCCCGGCGGAACATCGTCGCGTCGAGGCCGCGCACCGAGATGCCCTTCATCCGGCAGCGGATGGTGAAGTCCTGGAACAGCGTGGTCGCGGACTGGAACGTGCAGTCCGGCTCCTCGGCCATCACGTTCATGATCTCGATCATCGCCGCGCGGGTTTCCTCGGCGCCGGGCTCGTTGCGCTCCCTTTCACGCTCGCGTTCGCGGGCCTGCGCGGTGGTGGGTTCGAGCAGTTCGGTCGCGGCGATGCGGCGGGCCAGCGTCTCGGCATCGTCCACACGCGGAGCGGGGCGGTGGAACTCGGGACGGTCCGGCTCGACGTGGAGATTGTCGTGCAGCAGTTCGCGCAGTTCCTCGGTGGTCGCCGTGGGCAGCGGGGCGAGGCCCGGCGTCACCGACTTCGCGCCGGTCTGCACCGTGCCGACGCTGACCGACACCGGCCGCCGCGCGATCGCAGGGCCAAGGCCCAGGAACTGCCCGCGCGCGAGGTCGCGGATCGTCTCGGCCTGCCGCCGCTCCATGCCGAGCAGGTCGGCGGCGCGGATCATGTCGATGTCGAGGAAAGTGCGGCCCATCAGGAAGTTGCTGGCCTCGGCCGCGACGTTCTTGGCGAGCTTGGCAAGGCGCTGGGTGGCGATCACGCCCGCCAGACCGCGCTTGCGGCCGCGGCACATGAGGTTGGTCATCGCCGCGAGGCTGACGCGGCGGGCCTCTTCCGAGACTTCACCGGCGGCGGCGGGGGCGAACATCTGCGCCTCGTCCACCACCACGAGCGCGGGATACCACTGCTCGCGCGGGGCATCGAACAGGGCATTGAGGAACTGCGCGGCACACTTCATCTGCTGGTCGATCTCCAGCTCGTCGAGCGCGAGGACCACCGAGGCGCGGTGCTGGCGGATGCGCGCGCCGAGGCGGGCGATCTCGGCCTCGCCATAGGCGGAGCCGTCGATGACGACGTGGCCGAACTGCTCGGCAAGGCTGACGAAGTCGCCCTCAGGGTCGATCACCACCTGCTGGACGATCCCGGCGCTCTCCTCAAGGATGCGGCGGAGCAGGTGCGACTTGCCGGACCCGGAATTGCCCTGCACCAGCAGGCGGGTCGCCAAGAGTTCCTTGATGTCGATCTCTACCGGCTCTCCGCGCTGGGCGGTGCCGATGACGATGTTCGCGCTCACGTCCGGGCTAGTGCCAAAGCGGGGGCGGGGTGCAAGCGGGGCGGGGCGGTTATCCGGAAAGTTGCTTGCTGTACCTGCGCGCGCTTACGCCGCCACCCCCGCGTCGTTACTCCAACGTCGTCCCCCCACTTCGTCATTGCGAGCGCAGCGAAGCAATCCAGAGCAGTCTCAAGCCGCCCTGGATTGCTTCGCTGCGCTCGCAATGACGAAGTGGGGGGACGAGGCGCGACAAAGGGTGACCGCCCGATTCGCAGCACATCTCGCCCGCCATCGTCCCAAGGTACAATTGGCCCGGCCGCCCCATCGGCCCACATTGCCTGTCGAAACCCCATGGGGGTCAGGTTCGGAGATTTGGGATGCTGGAACAGGCGATTGGCAAATTCGCGGGCGAGTCGCTCATCCGCGAGAAGTTCGACAACTTCATCGGCGGCAAGTGGGTGGCCCCGGTCAAGGGGCAGTACTTCGACAATATCTCGCCGGTGACCGGGCAGGTCGTGTGCCAGGTGGCGCGCGGCACGGCCGAGGACATCGAACTGGCGCTCGACGCCGCGCACGCCGCCAAGGCCGCCTGGGGCAAGGCCTCGCCCACCGAGCGCGCGAACACCTTGCTCAAGGTCGCCGACCGCCTCGAAGTCAACCTCGACAAGCTGGCGCTGGCCGAGACGATCGACAACGGCAAGCCCATCCGCGAGACGACCGCCGCCGACATCCCGCTGGCGATCGACCACTTCCGCTACTTCGCATCCTGCCTGCGGGCGCAGGAAGGCTCGATCGCCGAGATCGACCACGACACCATCGCCTATCACTTCCACGAACCGCTGGGCGTCGTCGGCCAGATCATCCCGTGGAACTTCCCGATCCTGATGGCCGCGTGGAAGCTGGCCCCGGCGCTGGCAGCGGGCAACTGCGTGGTGCTCAAGCCCGCCGAGCAGACCCCGATGTCGATCCTGGTGCTGGCCGAGGTAATCGCGGACCTGCTGCCGCCGGGCGTCCTCAACATCGTCAACGGCTTCGGCATCGAGGCGGGCAAGCCGCTGGCGCAGAACAAGCGCATCGCCAAGATCGCCTTCACCGGCGAGACGACGACCGGCCGCCTCATCATGCAGTATGCGTCGGAAAACCTGATCCCCTGCACGCTGGAACTGGGCGGCAAGAGCCCGAACATCTTTTTCGCCGACGTGATGGATCACGACGACGACTTTCTCGACAAGGCGCTCGAAGGCTTCACCATGTTCGCGCTGAACCAGGGCGAGGTCTGCACTTGCCCGAGCCGCGCGCTGGTGCATGAATCGATCTACGACCGCTTCATCGAAAAGGCGATCGCGCGGGTCGAGGCGATCAAGTTGGGCAGCCCGCTGGACGCCGCGACAATGATCGGCGCGCAGGCATCGAACGACCAGCTGGAGAAGATCCTCAGCTACATCCAGATCGGCAAGGATGAGGGCGCCAAGGTGCTGACCGGCGGCGAGCGTGCCGCGCATGACGGTGAACTGGCGCAGGGCTACTACGTGCAGCCGACCGTGCTGGAAGGCCACAACAAGATGCGCGTGTTCCAGGAGGAAATCTTCGGTCCGGTGCTTGCCGTGACCAAGTTCTCGACCGACGAGGAGGCGCTGGAGATCGCCAACGACACGCTCTACGGCCTCGGCGCCGGTGTCTGGACGCGCGACGGAACCCGGGCCTACCGCATCGGCCGCGGCATTCAGGCCGGGCGCGTGTGGACCAACTGCTACCACGCCTACCCCGCCCACGCGGCGTTCGGCGGCTACAAGCAGTCGGGCATCGGGCGCGAGAACCACAAGATGATGTTGGACCATTACCAGCAGACCAAGAACCTGCTCGTCAGCTACAGCCCGAAGAAGCTCGGCTTCTTCTGATGGACCCAAGCCGCGTCATTGCGAGGCTTCCGGAGCGTGGTGTCGCTCTGGATTGCCGCGGGCCTTCGGCCCTCGCAATGACGAAGGCGGGAAGCAATATCGCCTCTTCCCTTTCGTCATTGCGAGCGCAGCGAAGCAATCCAGGGCGGTATTATCCATGGCTGCAGGCGCCAAGAGCTCTCAACCCGGCGTCCCGCCACCATAACGGCGCCGGATACCTCGAAACGGCGGATGGCCCCCACGCCATCCGCCGCTTTTCGGCGTCATGAGCATGGCCGATCTCCCCCGCGCATCCTCGCCACACCGGCGGCGGAAGAATGGATCGAGCGGCTGCGCGCCATCCACGGCCCGCTGATGTTCCACCAGTCTGGCGGCTGCTGCGACGGCTCCGCGCCGATGTGCTTCACCGAGGGCGAGTTCCGTGTCGGCGCGCAGGACGTGCTGCTCGGCTCGCTCATCGGCAATACCCGCGTCTGGATCGGCGCGGCGCAGTTCGAGTACTGGCGCCATACCCAGGTCACCATCGACGTCGTGCCCGGACGCGGTTCGGGCATGAGCCTGGAGGCGCCTGAGGGCGTACGCTTCATCGTGCGCAGCCGCATCTTCACCGATGAGGAGAACGCGGCGCTCGAAGCGGCAGGTGACCCACTACGGGGCGATGATGCGAACGCGCTTGGCGGTGGGGGCGGTTCGGCCTAGACTTTCGCGCTTGGGTCACGGACCGCACCGAAGAGGGCGGCCGGAAGGAGAGGGACATGCGAATGGCAGCACAGATTCACGACGGTGACCGCCCGCTGGTGGCCTGTGCCTCGCACGCGCAGGACCCGGCTGATGCCGTCGCAGAACTGGTCGAGGCCATTGGCGGCGTGGAACTGGCAGGCGCGCTGCTGTTCTGCTCGCACCGCTACCCGCGCGAGGAACTGGCGCGCGTGCTCACCGCCCGGCTGCCGGGGGTGCCGCTGATCGGCTGCACCAGCGCGGGCGAACTCACCAGCCGGGGCTACGATACCGACAGCCTGCTGCTGATCGGCTTTCCCGCCGCCGGCTTTTCGATGGCTTCGCTGCGGTTCGAGGATCTCGACAACTTCGACCCCGTGACCGCGCAGGGCGCTATCCGCCAGCTCGTCGCGGGGGCGCGGCTGGACCACGGCGCGGCGGACGATCTGCATCAGGTGGCGCTGTTCTTCGTGGACGGCCTGTCGCACCGCGAGGAACTGCTGACGATGACCGCGCAGCATGCGCTGGGCGACGTCCAACTGATCGGCGGCTCCAGCGGCGACGGACTCTCGTTCCGCGAGACGGCGGTGCTGCACGAAGGGCGCTTCCACTCCGACGCGGCGGTGATCGCGGTGCTGACCAGCCGCCGCCCGATGCACGTCTTCTGCGCCAACCACTACCGCCCCGGCCCGGCCAAGATGGTCATCACCGAGGCGGACCCGGAAACCCGCACCGTCTACGAGATCAACGCCGCCCCCGCCGCCGAGGAATACTTGCGGCTTTCCGGCTCTCCGGGCGAGGAACTCGACGTCCACTTCTTCGCCGCGCACCCGCCGATGGTGCGCACCGGCGGCCAGTTCCACGTCCGCTCGGTGCAGAGCGCGAACCCCGACGGTTCGCTGACCTTCTATTGCGCGATCGACACCGGCGTCGTCCTGACCATCGGCGAGCCGGTGGACCGGCTGACCTGGATGCGCGAGCTGTTCCAGTCGGTCTCGCGCAAGGTGGGGGAGATCGACCATATCATCGGCTTCGACTGCGTGCTCAACCGGCTGGATGCCGAGGACCGCCAGATTCTGCGCGAAGTTTCCGACATCTATGTCGAGAACAACGTGCTGGGGTTCAGCACGTATGGCGAGCAGTTCCTGGCCGCGCACATGAACCAGACCTTCAGCGGGCTGGCGATCGGGCGGGCGGTGGATGAACCGGCACGGCCATGACGATGCCGTGCCCCTCCTCGTCATTGCGAGCGCAGCGAAGCAATCCAGAGCCGTTTAAACCACTCTGGATTGCTTCGCTGCGCTCGCAATGACGAAGTGGGTGTGAGGTCGGGAGACGATCATGGCCCTGACTGACCCCGAAACCCGCGACACCGAAACCGCCCGCCTGCGCGCCCGCATCGCGCAGCTGGAGAAGATCAACGCCGCGCTGATGGACCGCGTGGAACGCTCCACCGACATGCAGGGCGGGGCGTTCTCGATGTTCGAGACGGCGATCTCGCTCGACGCCATGGTGCGCGACCGCACCGGCGCGCTGGAAGTCGCGCTGGAGCGGCTCAACACCGTCAATGCGCAGCTCGCCGCCGCCCATGGCGATGCCACCGCCGCCCGCGTGATGCTGCGCGATGCCATCGAGTCCCTGTCGGACGGCTTCGCGCTGTTCGATGCGGAAGACCGCATGGTCCTGTGCAACCGCGCTTACCTGAAGATCTTTCCCAATTTTGAGGGCGTGCAGGGCGATGCGCCCGAATTCGCCGAACTCGCCAGCCGCCTCGCGCAGACCGGCGCCACCATGGGCTCGCGCATGGCACCCGAGCGCTGGCTCAAGGACCGCATGGCGCAGCATCAGCGGGCGCAGGGCGCGCACGTGCAGGCGCTGGCCGACGGCCGCTGGATCCAGATCAACGAGTTGCGCACAACCGAGGGCGGCACCGTCGGCATCTATACCGACATCACCACCGTCAAGGCCGAGGATGCCCGCCAGCGTGCCCGCGAACTGGCCGAACGCAACCTGGCGCTGCAGGCGACGCTGGACACGCTCTCCGAAGGCGTCTGCCTGTTCGACGCCCAGCGCCAGCTGCAGGCGTGGAACGAGGGGATGCTGACGGTGCTGGCGCTGGCCGAGGACGGTCCCCCCATCGACACGCATGAGGCGCTGTCGGGCTGGTGCACCGGCGAATGCGGGCTGGACCGGGTGGAAGCGCTCGACTGGCGCGAGGGCGGCGGCGCGCGTGTCGTCGCCAACTGCACGATGCGCGGGAGATACTTCACCGTCCGTTCGGTATCGCTCAAGAACGGCGGCATGGTCTTCACGTTCGATGATGTGACCGATCATATCCAGTTCGAACGCTCGCTGACCGAGACCGCCGAGACGCTGGAGCGCCGCGTCACCGAGCGCACCGCCGAGCTGGTCGAGGTGAACCGCCAGCTCGTCGAGGCGAAGAACGAGGCGGAGACGGCGAACCGCTCCAAGACCAGCTTCATTGCCGCCGCCAGCCACGACCTGCTGCAGCCGCTGAATGCGGCGCGGCTGTTCGTTTCGGCGATGGACGGTCAGGCCATGGCCGAACGGCCGCGTTCGCTGGTGCATCAGGCATCCACCGCGCTCGATTCGGTCGAGGATTTGCTCGAAGCGCTGTTCGAGATTTCGCGCCTCGATGCGGGGGCGATCCAGCCCGAGTTCGCGGACCTCTCGCTCGGGGCGATCCTATCGGCCCTGCGCGTGGAGTTCGCGCCGCTGGCGAGCGCGGGCGGGCTGGCGTTCACGGTTCCGCATACCGCGCTGTGGGTGCGCTCCGATGCGCGCCTGCTGCGCCGGGTGCTGCAGAACTTCGTGTCCAACGCGATCCGCTATACCGAGCAGGGCAGCGTGACGGTGGAGGTGGTGGAGCAGGGCGCGGACGTCGTCGTCACCGTGCGCGATACCGGGCCGGGCATCGCCGAGGTCGATCGCGACGAGATTTTCGAGGAGTTCCGCCGCGTCGGCAAGACGCAGAAGATCCCCGGCAAGGGGCTGGGGCTCGCCATCGTGCGCCGCGTCACGACGATGCTGGGGCATGGGATCGAGCTGGACACCGCGCCGGGGGCCGGAGCGGCGTTCTCGATCCGCCTGCCGCGCGTCGATGCGGTCGCCCGCGCGGTGGAGCCTGGCGCCGCAGTGGCCGCGCCGCGGGCCGGTCCGGGCGGGCTGGTGCTGGTGATCGACAACGATCCCGGCATCCTCGCTGGCATGGAGGCGCTGCTGGAGAACTGGGGGCTCGACGTCGTGACCGCGCACGATCCCGCCGACGCAGCGGCGCTCGCGGCACTGGAGCAGGGACCGGCGATGCTGATCGTGGACTATCATCTCGACGATCGGCTGACCGGCGACCGGGCGGTGGCGATGCTGCGCGAGAAGGCGGGGCGGATGATCCCGGCGATGGTCATCACCGCCGATCGCGGGCCGGAGACCAAGGCGCAACTGGCCGAACTGGCGCTGCCGTTGCTGAACAAGCCGGTGAAGCCCGCCCAGTTGCGGGCGCTGCTGCGACAGATGGATGTGCTTTAGAGATTTCACCTCAGCCTGTTCGTCATTGCGAGCGCAGCGAAGCAATCCAGAGCGGCTTGAGGCTGCCCTGGATTGCTTCGCTGCGCTCGCAATGACGAGGTCGGGGGATCAGCCTCGAAACCCGGCCTTCCCCGCCATGATCACCGCCTGCGTGCGGCTGAACACGTTCATCTTCTGCAGGATCGCCGAGACATGCGCCTTCACCGTCGTCATCGAGACGTCGAGTTCATAGGCGATCTGCTTGTTGAGCCGTCCGGCCACCAGATGCCCCAGCACCACGCGCTGCTGCGGGGTGAGGGTGTCGATCCGGGCGCGGATCAGGTCTTCCTCGGCCGCCGCGCTTTCGTCGCCGGGGAGGTCGGGCATGTAGATCTCGCCCGAGAGCACCTGTTGCAGCGCATCGACGATCGCCGCGCGCTTCAATGACTTGGGCACGAAACCCGCAGCCCCCGCTGCCAACGCATCGCGCACCACGTTGCGGTCGGTCACGCCCGAGACCATCACCACCGGCGTGGCGGGGAACTTGTCCCGCACTGCCTGCAGGCCCGAAAGGTGCGAGACGTCGGGGATGTTGAGGTCGAGCAGCACGAGATCGACGTCGCCCGCTTCGTCCAGCACCCTGAGCGCCGCTTCGAGGCTGTCCGCCTCGAGGATCGTGCAATCGGGGAAGGCATCGTCGAAGATCGAGCGTAGCCCGTCGCGGACCAGCGAGTGGTCGTCGACGATCAGAACGCGGTCGGGTGCCCCATATTCGCCCATGTTGTTTTCCGTGACGGCGAGTGTTTCCATGTCTTTATCCCGGGGAGGGATGGCGCGCCAGCGGTAACCGGCGCGCCATTTTGGGGTTGCGTTACTTGGGGATCTTGAACACCCAGAGCATGCCGCCCTGGCTGATTTCCTTGAAGGTCTTGGCCACTTCGCCGCCCCACAGCGGCACCGCGCCGCCCCAGCCGGACATGACGCCGACGTACTGCTCGCCGTCCTGCTCCCAGGTGATGGGCGAGCCGACTACGCCCGAGCCGGTCTGGAACTTCCACAATTCCTGACCCGTCTTGGCGTCGAAGGCCTTGAGATAGCCTTCGGGCGTGCCGGTGAAGACGAGGTTGCCGTGGGTGGTCAGCACGCCGCCCCACAGCGGGGCCTTGTTCTTGTATTCCCACACGATCTTGCCGGTCTTGGGGTCCATCGCGCGCAGCACGCCGATGTGGTCCTCGGCGATCGGCTTGATGGTGAAGCCCGCGCCCAGATAGGCCGCGCCCTTCTTGTAGGCGATCGGCTCGTTCCAGATGTCCATGCCCCAGTCGTTGGAGGGGACGTAGAACAGTTCGGTGTCCTTCGAGTACGCCATCGGCATCCAGTTCTTGCCGCCGAGGAACGACGGGCTGGAGAACACCGGCTTGCCCTTTTCGGTGCCGCTCGGCGCGCCCGGACGGCCCGCGTCGATCACGTTGGGGCGGCCGGTCTTGGGGTTGATGCCGTCGGCCCAGGTGGTCTGCATCACGAAGCGATTGGCGGAGATGAACTTGCCGGTCGTCCGGTCGAGCACGTAGAAATAGCCGTTGCGGTCGGCCTTGGCGCCCAGCTTCATCGCCTTGCCCTTGATGGTGGCGTCGAAGGGGATGAACTCGTTCACGCCGTCGAAGTCCCAGCCGTCGTGCGGGGTGGTCTGGTAGTGCCACTTGATGACGCCGGTGTCGGCATCGATGGCGAGTGTCGAGGAGGTGTAGAGGTTGTCGCCGGGGCGCAGGTGGCTGTTCCACGGCGCCGGGTTGCCGGTGCCGAAGTACACGAGGTTGGTGCCCGGATCGTACGTGCCGCCCAGCCAGGTCGCGCCGCCGCCGGTCTTCCACAAGTCGCCCTGCCAGGTGGCGTTGAGCTTGCCGGTCATGCCGTTGGGCTGGCCGTTGAGGGTGCCGATGTGGCCCTCGATCACCGGGCGCTCCCAGATCAGCTCGCCGGTATCGACGTTGCGCGCCTGAACCGCTCCGACGACGCCGAATTCACCGCCCGAGTTGCCGGTGATGACCTTGTCGCCGACGATCAGCGGCGCGGCGGTGGCGGAGTAGCCCGCCTGATAGTCGCCGGTCTTCTTGTTCCACACCACCTTGCCGGTGTTGCGGTTCAGCGCCACCAGATGCGCGTCGAGGGTGGCGAAGATGATCTTGTCGCCGTGGATGGCGGCGCCGCGGTTCACCACGTCGCAGCACGGCATGATCGCGTCGGGCAGGCGGGCGTTGTATTCCCACTTCTTCTCGCCGGTGCGCGCGTCGAAGGCGAACAGGCGCGAGTACGAGCCGGTGACGTAGATGGTGCCGTCATAGACCAGCGGCTGCGCCTCCTGCCCGCGCTGCTTCTCGCCGCCGAGCGAGGAGGCATAGACCGGGAGCAGCTTGGCGACGTTGGAGGTGTTGATCTGGTCGAGCGGGCTGAAGCGCTGCTGCCAGGGGCCCATGCCGTACGTCAGCACGTCGCCGGGGGTGTCGGCGTCCTTGAGCAGGTCGGCGCCGGTCGGGCCATCGGCGGCCGAGAGCGGTACTGCTGCGAGGCTGCTGGCTGCCGTCAGGGCTGCGAGTATATATGTGAAACGCCGCTTCATCCTGTCCCTCCGTTTTTGGGTATTCGGCCGGGGGTGCGTGTCTCGGGAAAATGCCCCCGAACCCCGATCGTCGCCGTGCAGCCTAGGACTGTAAGAGGGGCGGCAAAATTGCACCTTGGGAGGATGGGACAGGTCTTGCGCGAGGGGGCTTCGACAGGCTGCGCCTGACCCTTCGACAAGCTCAGGGTGAGCGGAGGTCGTGTAAACCTCTCCACCCGCTCAGGCTGAGCTTGTCGAAGCCCTGGCGGCGCGCACCTGCCTCCTCCCCTCACTCCTCGTCACCCTGAACTTGTTTCAGGGTCCATCGGGCCGTTGAGACCGGAGGGGGCAAGCCACCGGCCGCGCGTGCGGTTTGCTGTCGCATGTCCTGGGGCAGGCGGCACAATGGACCCTGAAACAAGTTCAGGGTGACGGCGTGTTGTGACGTGAGGGAGGGCTGCGTGGCGTTCCCGGTTCGGGGGCGCCGGTCGCAGTCGGCACCCCCGTCCCCCTCCGGAGCCTTAGGCCGTTTGCGAGGCCAGCGCGGGTTTCCACTCGACGCCGTACTTCGCGAAGATCGCCTTCATGCGGCCGTCCTTCGCCATGGCGGCGAACTGTTCCTCGATGGCGAAGCCGAGGTTGCGGCTGTTTTCCTTCACCGCGATGCCGATATCCCAGCCGGGCGAGAGCATCGCGGGCAGGAAGCCCTTGCGGCGCAGGATGCCCGCGTCGGGCGCATCGTGCAGGGCGGCCTCGATCTGCGCGGTGCTGGCGACGGCGGCGTCCGCCTCGCCCTTGCCGACGGCCATGACCGCCTCGTAGCCGGTGGGGACATGGATCACGTCCTTCGACAAGGCCCCGCCCGCATGGCCGAGCAGGTAGAAGTCGGGGATCGAGTCGAGTTCAGCCGCGATCCGTTTGCCCTTCCAGCGCACCGGCATCGCCTCGCAGTCCGCTGCCTCACCGCAGGCGGCGCCGAAGCTCTCGCGGTAGTAGGGGGCGAGGAAGGTGACGTTGTCCTCGCGCGCCATCAGCTGGCGGTCGAAGGGGACGTGCAGCATCACGTCGCAGGGCTGGAAGCCGAGCAGCCCGCCGCGCCAGATGACGTTGCGCAAGTCGTCGGACAGATCCTCGTCCGCCGTGAACAGCGCGATGTCGGCCCGCACGCCCAGCTTCTCGGCAAGGGCATGGGCGAGATCGACGTCGATGCCGGCCGGCTTGCCGCCATCCTCCCACGACCACGGGCGGTTGTCGGCGTAGAGGCCGACGCGCAGCGCGCCCAGTGCCTTCACCTTCTCCAGCGGCGCGGCCCAGAGCGCGGCAGGCCGCAGGGACGCAAGCGCCCCCACGGCTCCCAGACCCCTGAGGAGGGACCGGCGGTCCACCGCTTATTCGTCCGTGTGCTTGGATTCCAGCCAGGCGCGGATCGCCCAGCCGGCCTTCTGGCCCAGCACGTCGCCGAAGGGCGGCATGTAGACCTTGCCGTCATGCGCCGAACCGTGGCGGAAGCGCTCGACGAACCATTCGTCGCCCGAGGCACCCAGTTCGAGGTAGCGCAAGTCAGGCGCGATGCCGCCGGAAATGGCTTCGAGGCCGTGGCAGCGCGCGCAGTTCTGGCCGTAGGCGGACTGGCCGATGGCGATCGCCTTCTCGTTCTTCGAGTAGGGGTTCTCGGTCTTCCACACGTCGTTGCCGCCTTCGATATCGGGCAGGGCAGAGGTGTCCACCGGCTGCGGCACCACGTCGCCGTGGGCGTAGAGATTGGTGCCGATCGAAAGCGAGGTGATGGCGGCGGCGACGGTCAGGACCGCGCGGCCGATGCGAATGGTCATGGATCAGGTGTCCTCTGCGACTTCGGGTTGCGCTTGGCTTCTCTTCCCGAATGTTGCTTTCGGATAACCTTGGGTCCGGGCGGGTGACCAGTTGGCCAATGGTACAAGACCAAGGTCGCATTGCTGCGGACGCTGGAAGGCGTAGGTTTTGCAGTATGGAGAGAAGCCTGAAGACTTTCGCGCTGGCGCTCTGCGCCCTGTCTGCCGCCCCGTCGCATGCGCAGGATGCCGATGGCGCCGTCACGCGCGCCTATGTCAGCAACGAGCGGTCCTCGACCGTCACCGTCATCGATCTGGCGAGCGGAAAGGCCGTGGCGCAGTGGCCGGTGGGCAAGCGCCCGCGCGGGATCACCATGACGCGCGACGGCCGGTACGTGCTCGTCTGTGCCAGCGCCGACAATGCGGTGGAAGTGCGCGACCCGGCCACCGGCGCGCTGGTGGCCACCTTGCCTTCGGGCGCGGACCCGGAGCAGTTCTTCGCCTCTCATGATGGCAAGCTGCTTTACGCCGCCAATGAGGACGACGGCGCGGTGACCGCGATCGACCTCTCCGCGCGCAAGGTCGCCTGGCAGGTGACGGTGGGCAAGGAGCCCGAAGGCGTCGCCGAAAGCCCGGACGGAAAGTGGCTGCTGGTCACCAGCGAGGAGGACAATTCGGTCGCCTGGATCGACCTCGCCACCCACACCGTCGCCGGGGAGACGGAGACCGAGGCGCGGCCCCGCCATGTCGAGTTCACGCCCGATGGCCAGCAGGTCTGGATCGCGGCGGAAGTGGGCGGGGTGGTGCAGGTCGCCGATGTCGCGAGCAAGGAGGTCGTGAAGACCATCCGCTTCGCCCCGCCGGGTGCGCCGGACTACAAGGTCATGCCCTGCGGCATCCGCTTCACGGCGGATGGCAAGACGGCGGTGGTGGCGCTCGGCCGGGCGGACAGCGTGGCGCTGGTGGACGTGGCGAGCGGGGAGGTGCGCGGCTACGTCAAGGTCGGCGCACGGCCGTGGCATCTCGCGATCCTGCCCGGCGGGGGCAGTGCGCTGGTGGCCAACGGGGCGAGTGATGACCTCTCGCTGGTGGACCTCGCGGCGATGAAAGTCACCGCGACGATCCCGGCGGGCGAGGGGCCGTGGGGCGTGGCGCTCGGACGGTAATCCCTCTTTCGTCAATACCCCCGTTTCGTCATTGCGAGCGCAGCGAAGCAATCCAGGGCGGCGTAAACCGCCCTGGATTGCTTCGCTGCGCTCGCAATGACGAGGTGGTGGGCGGGTGCCATCCTCCCAAAGTACCACTGCCCAAAGTCCAATTTCGCGCCGCCCGCCCCGGCCGCATGGTCCGCCTCAGTCGCAGGAATAGACGACAACTTCCAACGGGGGACGGATCCATGATTTCGCGGATCATTTTACGCGGCGGTGCCGCGCTGGGCGTACTCGCCCTGGCTATAGCACCCGCCTACGCAGGCAGCAGCGAAGCGCTTCTGAAGCGCCTGCACGAAAAGGGCATTCTCAGCGACGAGGACTACACCGAGCTGCTCGCGCAGGAGCAGGCCGAAGCTTCCGCACCCGCTCCAACTCCGGCACCCGCCGCAGCCGCGCCCGCCGGTGACTCCGGCCTTTACGTCAAGCGTACCGAGAGCGGCATCGGCCTCGAAGTCGGCCCGGCGACGATCAAGTTCTCGGGCTCGGTTAACGGCTTCTACGTCCACGACAACCCGGCTACCGCATCGGCCTCCACCGCCGTCACCGGCGGCGTCGCCAGCGTCGGCACGCGCAATTCCAGCGCGGTGCGCAACGGTCTGCTGCCGGGCTTCCTCAAGGTGGAAGTCAGCACGAAGCAGGAGGGCTGGGACATCGGCGCCTTCTTCGGCATGTACCCGGGCATCAACTCGGCCGCATGGGGGGCGCTGGGCGCCAACAACGGCGGCCAGCCGACCGCGCTGGCGACGGCGGGCATCGATTTCCGCCAGACCTACCTGACCTTCGGCAAGCCCACCGTCGGCACCTTCAAGATCGGCCGCGACATCGGCCTGTTCGGGTCGGAGGCGATCCTCAACGACATCACGCTGCTTTCATCCGGTACGCCGGGGGCAACGTGGCGCCGGGCAACACGACGCTCGGCCGCATCGGCGTGGGCTATATCTACACCGACTTCCAGCCGCAGATCACCTATACCTCGCCCAGTTTCGGCGGCGTGCAGGCATCGGTGGGCGTGTTCCAGCCGCTGTCCTCGCTGACCGGCCCGGCGCAGGAGAACTCGCAGCCCGGCTTCCAGGGCAAGATCACTTATGACGCGACGCTCGGCGGCATCGGCCTTCGCGCATGGGCGGGCGGCGTGACGCAGCGCCACAACGAGATCACCGGCCAGAGCTACACCGGACAGGGCCTCGACTTCGGCGGCAAGGTCACAGCGGGTCCGATCACGGCGGTCGGTTACTATTACACCGCCAAGGGCCTCGGCACGACGGTACTGGGGCTGCACGACACCGACGGCTTCGGCAACGCCCGCAAGAGCGACGGCTTCTACCTTCAGGCGCTCGCCAGCTTCGGCAAGTTCGCGGTAGGCGGCAGCTATGGCGAGAGTTCGCTGCATTATGCGAACGCTGCCGATGCGCTGGCCAGTCCGAACCTCGTCGACACCAATTCGAGCTGGGTCGGGCAGGTCCGCTACAGCCTGACCAGCTGGGTCACGCTGATCGGCGAATACACCCATTCGAAGGCCAAGGCGCATTCCGGCAACGAGGCGTCGAGCGACGCCCTCGCACTGGGCGGCATCCTGTTCTTCTGATGCACCGCCTTCGTCATTGCGAGCGACCGCAGGTCGCGCGGCAATCCAGCGGCGGATCAATGCCGCCCTGGATTGCTTCGCTTCGCTCGCAATGACGAACGGAGGGGTAAGTTCGCAGACTTGTTTGACCATCACCCGGAGTCGCAGCCATGATGGAATATCGTAAGTTACCTCCGGAACGCCCGCCCGAAGCGGGGCCGCACAGGAGGCCAGACCCATGAACACCACCCAATACAACGCCGGCGCACGCACGCTGCACTGGCTTATCGCGCTGCTCATCATCGGCAACCTCGCCAGCGGATTGTTGCACTTCGCGATACCCGTCCACAAGGCGATCGGGCTGACGGTGCTGGTGCTCTCGCTGGTGCGGCTCGGCTGGCGCATGGCGTGGAAGGCGCCGCCGTACCCGGCCTCGATGAGCCGCGCCGAAGTCGGCCTCGCCCATGCGGTGCATGGCGTGCTCTACCTGTTCATGATCGCGATGCCGCTGTCGGGCTGGATCATGGCGTCGGCGGGCAAGTACCCGCTGTCGTGGTTCGGGGTGTTCGAGTGGCCCAAGCTGGCGGTCGTCAAGGGCAGCGCGATCTTCAACGCGGGGCACGAATTCCACGAGATCGGCGGCTGGGTGCTGCTGGCGCTGGTGCTCGGCCACGTCGCGGCGGCGCTGCGCCATCATTTCATGCTGAAGGACGGCGTGCTGCGCCGGATGTTGTAACGGTGCAGACCCCACCTCGTCATTGCGAGCATAGCGAAGCAATCCAGGGCGGTCTGCTCGGCCCTGGATTGCTTCGCTATGCTCGCAATGACGAGGTGGGGGTGCCAAACGGGGAGGGCGCCGCAAAGGCGCCACGAGGGATGCGAAAGACAAGTCTTATCATCGCCGGGCTGATGGCCTCGGCCTCGCCGGTTCTGGCCGAGGAAGCGCCCATCGTCGTCACCGCGCCGGGCGGCGCCATCGACCTCGACGAAGCGCGCGAAATCGACCCGCAAGCGCTCGACATCGCGGGCAAGCGCGATCTCGGCCGCGCGCTGGAACGCACCGTGCCGGGCCTGACGCTGGCCGAATCGACCGGCAACCCGTGGCAGGCAGCGATCACCTGGCGCGGGTTTTCCGCCTCGGCGCTGCAGGGCGCGGAGCAGGGGATGGCGGTCTACCTCGACGGGGTGCGCTTCAACCAGCCGTTCGGCGACGTGGTGCTGCTCGACGTGGTGCCCGAGATGGCGCTGGCGAACGCGCAGCTCAATGACGCCAACCCGGTGCTGGGCCGCAATGCGCTGGCGGGCTCGCTGCTGCTGACCACGCATGACGGGTTAAGCCTCTCCGGCCTGCGCCTGCAGGCGGACGTGGATACGGTCGGCAGCGTCGGCGGCAGCGCTTCGCTGGGGCTGGGGGACAAGGCCGACAACCTCCTGATCGTCGCCGAGGCGCGGCATGACGACGGCTGGCGCGTCGCCTCGCCCTCGACGCTCAGGCGCGTGTTTGCCAAGGGCGTCCACGATGCCGGGACATGGGGGATCGAGGTGCAGGGCCTCGCCGCCGACACCGACCTCACCGGCAACGGCGTCGCGCCGGTCGAACTGCTCGATGCCAAGTGGAACGCGGTGTTCACCACGCCCGACGTCACCCACACCCGCTTCGCGCGGCTGGTCGCCGCACCGTGGATCGCAGCGGGCGAGACCGGGCGCATCGAACTGCGCGCGCACTGGCAGACCCTCAACCGAAAGAGCGCCAACGGCGACCTCGCCGACTTCGGGCCTTGCGAGGACGATGCGGGTTACCTCTGTCTAGGTGACGACGACGAGTTCGAGGAGCCCTTGCTGGCCAACGGCGCCCGCGTGGTGAACGACCCGGCGGTGGACGACTACGCCGTGTTCAACCGCGGCCGCGAGCGCACCCGCAGCGGCGGCGCCATGCTGCAGTGGCTCGACGAGCGCGAGACCGGGAACGGCACTCGCCGCTTCGCCGTGGGCGCTTCGTGGGAACGCGCGCGCACCCGCTTCACCGCCACCACCGAACTGGGCGAACTGGAGGAGGACCGCTCGGTCGAGGGCCTCGGCCTGCTGCTGACCTCGGAAGAGGGCGGCATCACCCCGGTCGACGTCGTCACCCGCATGAGCGACCTGGCGCTTTTCGCCAGCGCCGAAGTTCCGCTGACCCCCGCGCTGACGGTCGAGGCCGGGGCGCGCTGGTCGCGCAACACGGTTAGACTGGACGACCGGCTGGGCGACGCGCTCGACGGCAGCCACCGGTTCAGCCGCCTCAACCCCTCGATCGAGTTCGATTATGCGCTGGGGGCGGATGTGCATGCGACGGCGGGCTTCGCGCTAACCAGCCGCAATCCGACGCCGGCGGAACTGTCCTGCGCCGATCCGGAATCGCCCTGCACGCTGGCGAATTTCTTCATCGCCGATCCGCCGCTCAAGGCGATGACTGCGCGCAACTGGCATGCCGGGCTCTCTGGCGGGAGAGGCGCGCTGTCGTGGCGGGTGAACGGCTGGCGGTCGGACACGAAGAACGACATTCGCATGATCGCCTCGGAAGTGCGCGGACGGGCCTATTTCGCCAACCTCGGCGAATCGCGGCGGCAGGGGATCGAGGCCTCGGCCGACTGGCGACAGGGCGGCTGGCGGCTGTCGGGAAGCTATGCCTTTACGGATGCGAAGTTCCGGCAGGATTTCGCGGCTTCGAGCCCCTCCAACCCCGAGGCGGACGAGGACGGTCTGGTCGAAGTCCAGCGCGGCGATCGCCTGCCGGGCGTGCCGCGCCATTTGGTGAACCTTTACGCAGGCCGGGCAGGCAGAGGCTGGGAACTGGGCTTGGCGATGCGCGCGCGCTCCGGGCAGGTGCTGGTCGGCGACGAAGGCAACGACAATGCGAAGACCCCGGCCTACGCGGTGTTCGACATGATGGGCCGGGTGGAAGTCGCGCCGGGGATCGAGCTGGCGGCGGAACTGCGCAACATGTTCGACCGGCACTACGTCACGATGGGCACGTTCTCCGAGATCGACGAGATCGAACTGGCCGAGGCGCCCGGTGCGGACAATCCGCGCGCCTATGCTCCGGGTGCGCCGCGCAGGCTGACGGTGTCGGTTCGGGCGCGGTTCTGAACTGCGCCTCGCCTACCTCGTCCTCACCCCCACCTCGTCATTGCGAGCGTAGCGAAGCAATCCAGGGCGGTTTGCGCGACCCTGGGTTGCTTCGCTACGCTCGCAATGACGAACGGCGGGAACCACCGGGGCGCCCTGCGTGCTACGCTACAACCTCGGCAGCAACCGCGCCTCAAGCCCCGGATAGAGATGCGAGACGCTGCGCTGCAATTCATAGCGCGCGGCCTTCAGTCCGGCGAACCGCGCGGGTATCGGCAGTTCTCCCGCCTCGGTCATGTCGAGCCCGTCCGACACCGCCTGCGTCAGCGCGGCCTCCAGCCAGTCCAGCCAGTCACGCGTCTGCGCGATGGCGCCGCCGTCCCGGTCCAGCGGCCCGTGCCCCGGCAGCAGCAGCCTATGCTGCACCGCCGTCAGCCGATCGAGCGCCGCCCGCCACTTCACCAGATCCGCATGCGGGGTCGAGGGCGCGCGGTCGTGGAACACGAGGTCGCCCGCCAGCAGCGTCCCCGTCGCCTCGTCGAGCAGCGCGAGATCACCCGCCGAATGCCCCTGCATCGCGAAGAGCCGGAACCTGCGCCCGCCGAACAGGGCCTCCCCTCCGCCACGTCGCCGAGCGGCAGGACGACATGGGTGCCCTTCATCCAGTCCGACAGCAGCCGGTACATGGCATCGGAGAATCCCTCGCCGTCGCGCTCCAGATCGGCGCGGGTGGCGGGCAGGGCGTGGACGATGGCGGGGTCGAAGGCCGCCGCCCCCAGCGCATGATCGGGATGCAGGTGGCTGACGTAGACCCGCCCCACCGCCTTGCCCGTCACCGCCTGCGCCAGCGCGCCGAGCGCCTTGCCATGCTCCAGCGAGACGCCCGGATCGAACAGCACCGCGCCCGCGTCGGTGGCGATGATGGCGCTGTTGGCGATCATGCCGCCGTTGTCGAACAGGATCGGCGCATCGGCGCCGCGCACCATCCACACGCCCTCGGCGACGGGCTCGGCCTTGGGGGCATAGGCTCCGGCGAAGGTCTCGGCGCGGGCGGCGACGGGCAGCGCCAGCGCGGCGCCGATCAGGCTGCGGCGGGTGAGGTTCACCTGGCTGCCAGCGTCGCGCTGCGCGGGGTGACCACGCCGTCGAACTCCAGCCCCGAACTGTCGCGCGCGGCGACCGTGAGCGGCCCCTTCGCATCGTCGACGATGAAGGTGAAGGCGGGGTCTTCGGCCACCGCTCCGAAGACCTGGAGGTCGGCGAGCGGGGTTCCGGCCGAGGAGGTCACGGTCACCCGCTCGATGTTGTAGGCGGCGATGTTCTCGACGAGGCCGGTGTCCATCGGGTGCCGTAACGTCACCCTGAGGCGCGTTTGAGTGCCGCCCAGTGCCCATGCCGCACCGTGCATTTCGCCGAGGTGGTCGGCCCAGTCGCCCTTCACCCGGCTGACCGGCGGGGCCGAGCAGCCGCCGCCCGCCGCATCGATCCAGTTCCCCGAGACGTGCCACACCCCGTCCGCCGTCAGCACCGCCGCGCGCACCGGGGTGCGCTGATCGAGCTTGATCCGCGTCGCCAGAAACGGCGCGGCGGCGCGGGGGCATAGTCCACCGCGACGGGAATCGGGTTGAGGTCGGCGAAGATCAGGATGCGCTTCACCTGTGGCAAGGCGCGCGCATCGACGGTGACGGGAAAGACGCGCTGGTTCTCTGCGATCTCGGGGATTTCGACCTTCACGGCAGGGTCGAAGCGTACCGTGGCGCCGCCGAACAGACGCTCGGCGTGATACTCCCACATCGGCGATTTCAACGGGTCTGCGGGCAGCGCGAAGGCGGCCGGGACCGGCGCGGCGAGGGTGGCGATGAGGGCCAGCAGGATCTTCTTGCGGATCATACCAAGGGCCAATGTAGGCCGGGCCTCGCCCGCGTCATATTGGACCTTGGGAGGAGCCATGGAACGCATCGGACGAAGGCTGGCGATAGGGCTGATTCTGGCCGGAATCTGCGCTCCGGCAGCGCGGGCCGCCGGCGATTTCGACGCAGATGGTTACCGCATTACTCGTTACCGCGCGCCGGTGGACCGGCTGCCCGCGCCCGCCCGCCGGATCGCGTTGGAGGACGCGCTCGGGCTGGACGAAGCGCTGTTCATCGACGTGCTTCCGGTCGAGTCCGGCCACCGTGACCCCGCGACCGGCCAGTGGCGCCTCAGCCAGCCGCACGAGACGGTGCCCGGCGCACTCTGGCACCCGGAAACGGGGCGCAGTCCGGTCGATCCGGTGCTCTGGCGCGGGCTGGAGCAGGCGGTCGCCGAGGCGCGTCGGCGGAGGCCGCGCCTGCCGGTGGTGCTGTTCTGCCGCACCGATTGCTGGATGGGCTGGAACGCCGTACGGCGTCTGGCGAAAGGCGGTGCGCGCCACGTCTACTGGCTCGCCGAGGGGATCGAGGGCTGGCATGCCGCAGGCCGCGCGCTGGTGCGGGCGGAGCCGGTGGTGGTGGCGCCGAGCTGACCGTCACCCACCATCGTCATTACGAGCGCAGCGAAGCAATCCACGGCGGTTTATGCGGCTCTGGATTGCTTCGCTGCGCTCGCAACGACGAACGGGGGTAAGAAAAACCCGCCCGCCGCTGGGTCGCGGCGGACGGGCCTCCTTGAGAGTCGGTCGTGAAACTCAGCGCTGCTTCTTGAGGTAGTCGATGATTTCCTTGCGCTTCGCCGCGTCCTTGAGGCCGGGGAAGCTCATGCGGTTGCCCGGCACCAGCGCGCGCGGATTCTCCAGCCACTTGTCGAGCGTGGCGTCGTCGAGCGTCAGGCCCGACTTCTTCACCGCGTCCGAGAAGGCGAACTTGCCTTGGCCCATCTTGTGGCCATAAGTGCCGAACAGGTTCGGGCCGAGCTTGTCGGGCGCGCCCTTGGCGGCGTTGTGGCATACCGCGCAGCGTGCGAACGAGACCGGCGGCGCGGCCGGAGCGGCGGGGGCGGCCTCTGCGGTCGAGGTCAGCGCGGCCTGCCCGCCCAGGCAGGCCACCAGCGCCAGCACTCCCGCAACGGCGAGGCCCATGCGCTTCTGCCTGATGTTCATGTCGTGTCTCCCGTTATGCCTGTCCTGTGGCCTGTCGCTTTCGCACGGGGCATGGCGGGTCGATATTGGACTTTGGACCGGGCCGGTATTCGACCAAGGGGCATCGTACGAAGCGGCATCGTACCAAGGGTCACTTGTCCGCCTCCGCCCCGCAGGCGCAGTCTGGCGCCGGGCAAAAGGGGGAGCGGACTTGCTGAACGAGCACGAACTGCGCCGCATGGTAGTGAGCGAGATGCACTTGCGACGCTGGCCTCTGGTCCGCGCGCCGGCGTCGATCGTGCAGTTCGTGCGGCTGCTCGATCCGGCCGATCGCGAGGAGGAACTGGCGGCGATGCGCGCGCTGCCCTCGGCCGGGCCGATAGAGCCGTGCAGTCGGCCTCGCCATCTTTCCGGGACCCTCGCGCCGGGGCTCGCCTTCACATGGGAGCGGCACAGCGAGGCGAGTACGACGACGCTGTTCGTGACCGGCGGCGCGGCGATCCGGCCTGCTCTCACCGATGCGCTGGCATGGGCGGGGAGCCTGCCGGGCAAGGTCATCCGCGCCTCGCGCGTGCAGCTGGTCGAGGATGAGGCGGCGGCGCTGGCGCTGCTGCCCGAACTGGGCTTCGCGGCGGACGACCTCGTCACCTGCTACATCGGCGATGCGCCCGGAGAACGGCAGGCGCGGATCTGGTCGGACTTCCGGCTGCGCGAGGACGGCTTCGGGGTGATTCTCGCGGCGGCGTGCGGGATGGCGCCCATTGGCGGGGGCGGTGCGCTCTCGCGCACGGTGCAGCGGCTGCAGGAGTTGGGCAACTACCGCAACCTCGCGCTGCTCGGCCTGCCTGTTGCGCGTGAGGGCTGGCGCGCGCTCGACCGGATCGAGGCAATGCTGGGCGAAACCAACCGCGCCGTCGCTCGCCCCGAAGTCACCGACGACGATCTGCTGGAGGACGTGACCCGCCTCTCGATGGAACTGGTGGCGCAGGCCAGCGCCTCCGACTTCCGCATGAGCGCCACCGCCGCCTACGCCACCATCGTCGAGGAGCGGCTGGCCGAACTCAATATCGCCGCGATCCCGGGGCAGGTCTCGCTGGCGGACTTCACCCAGCGCCGCTTCCTGCCCGCCGTGCGGACCTGCGCCGCGCACCGCCGCCGGGCCGAGCAGCTGTCGCAGCGCACGTCGCAGGCACTGGCGCTGCTGAGGGTGCAGATCGAGACGCAGATCGAGAACCAGAACGGCCTGCTGCTCGCCTCGATGGAGCGCAGCGCTTCGCGCCAGTTGCGCCTGCAACAGCTGGTTGAAGGGCTCTCGGTCGTCGCGGTGAGCTACTACGCGCTCGGCCTGATCGCCAAGATGCTGGAAGGGCTGGAGGAACTGGCACCGCGGATTCATGCGCATGTGGCGACCGCGCTGCTGGCTCCGCTGGTGCTTGCAGGGGTGTGGCTGGCCATCCACCGGATGAAGCGGCGGATACTCGGCCCGGATACTGGGGGCTGAGGAAGGAAAATGACGCTGGATGAAAATAATCTGCAAGACTCACTTGCCGGGTCCGGATTCGTGCGCTAGTGGCGCGCTCCTGCCCCGGAGCGGATGCAAATCCAGCTCCAAGATTTAGCGGTCGTGGCGGAATTGGTAGACGCGCAACGTTGAGGTCGTTGTGGGCGAAAGCCCGTGGAAGTTCGAGTCTTCTCGACCGCACCAGGCAGTATTCGAACAGCACTGATCATAGCCTTCGGGCTCCCCTCGCAAGAGGGGGATCAGCTGTTCGTGTGCCTCCTCTCTCTACTCGTCATTGCTTCGCTGCGCTCGCAATGACGAACGTGAGGGACTGAGCTGGGCACGGGCATCATCCCAGCCGATGCTCCGGAATCACCAGCGAAACCCGCAGGCCCGGCTGCGCATCGGCGAACTCCAGCGCCGCGCCGTGGGCTTGGGCGATCGCCGCGACCATGCTGAGGCCCAGCCCGTCGCCCGGTACGCCGCCCGAACCCTTGCCGCGATAGAACTGCTCGGTCACCCGCCTCGCTTCGTCCGCCGCAAGGCCGGGGCCGTCGTCGCGCACGCTGAGGTCCAGCCCTTCCGGCCGCCGCGTCGCTGAAATTTCGATCCGGCGACCCGCTCCGGCATGCTTGAGCGCATTGTCGAGCAGGTTCGACAGCGCCTGGAACACGAGGTCGAGGTCGAGATCGGCCACCAGAGGCCGCCGCGCCGAAAGCACCAGTTCGATTCCCAGCCGCTCGGCCTCGGGCTGGTAGAACTCGGCCAGATCCTCCAGTAGTTGCACCACGTCGGTGCGTTGCAGTTCGAGCGGATGGCGCCCGTTCTCCAGCCGCGAGATGCGCATCAGTGCGGAGAGGATCTGTTGCAGCCGGTTCGCCTCGACGATCGCGTCGGAGGCCGCCACGCGCATCGTCAGGTCGTCGCCCGCCGCCTGCTCCAGCCGTTCCAGCCGCCCGATCAGCCGCGCCAGCGGTGTGCGCAGTTCGTGCGCCGCGTTGTCGGAGACGCGCTGCACTGCCTGGAACAGCGTCTCGATGCGCGAGAGCATGAGGTTCAGCGTCTCGCCCAGCCGGTCGAAGTCGTCGCCGCTGCCGCGCACCTGCACGCGGCCGGTGAGGTCGCCTTCCATGACCTGCCGCGCGGTCAGTGTCACCGCCTCGATCCTGCGGCCGATGGCGAGGCTCATCAGCCAGCCGATGCCGAGGCCGAGCACCACCGTCACGCCGAAGATCCAGATCGCGGCGAAGTGCAGGATCTCGGCCTCGCTGGTCAGTTCCTCGACGTCGCGGCCGACCAGCAGCCGGGTGCCGTCGGGCAGCATCTGGTCGAGCACGAGCGCGTCGTAGTCGATCTCCACGCCGTCGACGAAAGTGTCGGCCTCGATCAGAGACATGCGTTCGATCGAACGGGCGGGCCAGCCGGGCAGGTTGGAGGTGACGACATGGCCTCCGGGGGCCAGCAGGGCGTGGAACGCCTTGGCACCGTCCGAATGCTGCGCGCGGCGGTCGAGTGCTTCAGCCGTGGCGCCGATCCCGTGGGCCTCCTCGATGGCGCGCAAGGTCTGCGCCTCGCGCTCGACCATGTGGCGGGTCTGGTCCATCGGCACGACCACGCGCAGCCAGTACCCGGCCCCCATCAGCAGAGCCACCGAGAGGCAGAACAGCCCCGCATAGATCAGCGTCAGCCGGAACGAGAGCGAGCGCAGCAGGCGGCTCATTCGGCTCTCAGGGTGTAGCCGACGCCGCGCACGGTGTGGATCAGGTCGGCCTCGCCCTCGGCGGTGATCTTCTGACGCAGCTTGCTGATGTGCTGGTCGATGATGTTGGTCTGCGGGTCGAAGTTGTAGTCCCACACGTTCTCCAGCAGCATCGTGCGCGTCACCACCCGCCCGGCATTGCGCGCGAGATAGGCGACGATGCGCAGTTCGCGCAGGGTGAGGGGGATGCGGCGGCCCGCGCGCGTCACCGTGTGGCCGCCGAGGTCGATCTCGAGGTCGGCCACGCGCAGCACGCTGGCCGCTTCCGCCACGGGTGCATTGCGGCGCGCCAGCGTTTCCAGCCGGGCGAGCAGTTCGGACATCGCGAAGGGCTTGGCCATGTAGTCGTCGCCGCCCGCCCGCAGGCCGCGCACGCGCTCGTCGACGTCGCCCAGCGCGGAGAGGATGAGCACCGGCGTCGCGTCGTCAGTGGCGCGCAGGGCGGCGAGCACCTTGAGCCCGTCCAGCGTGGGCAGCATGCGGTCGAGGATGATCGCGTCGTAGCACTCGCACGTCGCCCGCACGAGCGCGTCGCGGCCGTCGGCGCAATGCTCGACCACGTGCCCGGCCTCGCGCACGCCCGCCATGATGTGCGCCGCCAGCGCGGCATCGTCCTCGACCAGAAGTATCTGCATGTGGGGTGAGCCTTATCCCGGAGAGGGCGCGGCGTCGAGTTGGGGTGAGTGCGGCAGGGCGGCGTGGGCAAATTGCTGCGGTGGCTGTTTACGCCCCAAGGCCGTCGTTCATATACCATCGTCATCCCAGCGAAGGCTGGGACCGCTATGACCATGATGAGTGCTGTCGGCTGGGCACTGGGAGCTTCTCCCGCCTCGCCGAAACGCCGCGACATGACGATAGCGGTCCCAGCCTTCGCTGGGATGACGATCTGATTTTGAGACGGCAACTTGCCACCCTTTAGCGTCATTCCCGCGAAGGCGGGAACCCATCTCCCGAGCGTGCCTCTGGCATCGGCATCAGTTGGGCCCCCGCCCTCGCGGGGATGACAGAGATGGTTCTGGGGTGAACGTCAGTTCACCACATTTTCCGCCATTCGGGCTGTCGGACCGGCGACCCAACATGGGCAAATCTACATGAAGGCTCCACGGTCGCTCCACCTCGCTGCGGCAATGGGGCACGATGCCCCCAAAAACGCCCATTCCCGCATCCATGTTCTCGCCATCGGCGGTGCGCATCAGTTCGGCCATATCGTGCCGGTCGCCTGTGAACTTGCCCGCCGCCATCCGGGGCAGGTGCGCCTGTTCGTGTCGACCGAGGCCGAAGTGGCGGCAGCCATGGCCTATGCGACACAGGGTGCAGCGCCAGAGGTCGTCGTCATGCACTTGCCCGCCGCAGCCGCGCTGCTGCCGGCCTCGATGCACAAGTCCGCGCGCCTCACGCTCTGGGCGAAGCGGCTGCGCGATGCGGCGATGATCCTCTGCGCCGAGCGGACCTCCACCATGCTGAGGCGCCTGCCGGGGATTGCCCGCCGATCCTTCACATCCCTCACGGCGCGGGCGACCGCGCCGTGGGTTTCGAGCCGCGCTTCCGTCTGTTCGACCACGTTATGCTGGCCGGTCGCAAGGACCGCGACCGCCTCGTCGAAGCGGGCTTCCTGCGGCCGGAGGACTGCACCGTGACCGGCCCGGTCAAGCTGGCGAGCGTGCTGGGCGAAAGGCTGGGGGCGGGCAGGCGAGGCCGCCGCTGTTCGATAACGCCCGGCCGACGATCCTCTACAACCCGCATTTCTCGAAGAAGCTCTCCTCGATCGAGGCGTTCGGGCGGCGACTGATCGCGGCGGTGGCGGCGGACGGGCGCTACAATCTCGTCGTCGCGCCGCACGTACGGCTGGCCAAGCGCTGGTCGGCGGCGAAGCGGCGCGCGTGGGAGGCGCTGGCGATCCCGGGGCAGGTGATCGTCGACCTCGGCTCGGCGCGCTGCAACGACATGACGTATACGCTGGGCGCGGACCTCTACGTGGGCGACGTCAGCAGCCAGGTCTACGAGTTCCTCGTCCGTCCGCGCCCGTGTCTGTTCGTCGATGCGAAGGGCGTGGACTGGCGGGACAGCGAGGACTACGCGATGTGGCACTTCGGCGAGGTGATCGCACCGGACGCGGACCCCGTCGCCGCGATCGAGCGCGCCTTCGCCACGCACGGTGCCTACGTCCAGTGGCAGCGCGAACGCATGGCCTATACGATCGACGGCATCGCCTGGCTGGCTGACGGCATGCCGACGTTCGGTTCGCACTGCCCGGTGCAGGAGGCGGCTGACACGGTGGAACGGTTCGCGGGGCTGAGGCCGAAGGCACTCCCGGCGGTGGCCTGATCCCCGTCGGCGCAATCATCCACCTACCCCGTCATTCCCGCGAAGGCGGGAACCCATCTGATGCCTTCGCAACAGGCAATGTCAGGAGATGGGTCCCCGCCTTCGCGGGGATGACAGGATGTGTTCGCAGCCTTCCCAACAGACTTCGACGCACGCTGTGGACCTGCCTTCAGAATAGGAACATAATAAGAACATAATTCCCGATTCGTAAGGCCCGTCCCATGTCCCGCCCTCAGGCCCCCGCCTGTATCGAAGATCCGCCCCCGGGCACGCTCCCACGCCTCGCCCGGGCGCAGCTGCACGAGGTCCATGCGGCGGCCGAGGACTGGGCCTCGGCGCTGGCTTTCGCCTTCGGCATGGTGGACGCAGAGAAGGCGCGCCCCGTCCTCCTGCTGCGCCCCCGCCGCAAGGGCGCGGGTTTCGTGCCGTGCGGGGAGGGGCTGCGCGCGCTTGGTGTGGACCCGGCGCGGCTGGTGATCGTCGATGCCCGTAACGACGCTGCCCTGCTGCGCGCGGGGCTGGATGCGGCGCGCAGCAGCGGTCCGGCGGCGGTACTGATGGAAAGCTGGGGGCCGATGCGCGAATACGATCTCGTCGCCAGCCGCCGCCTGATCCTTGCGGCGGAAGGCTCGCGCATCCCGGTGGTGATCCTGCGCGGCGATGCCGAGCCGCGCTCCAGCGCCGCACACACCCGCTGGACGGTTTCCAGCGCCCCTCCGCCCCGCTGGAGATGCGCGCGCCCGGGGCAACGACGCTGCTCGTCGAACTCGTACGCAGACGCGGCGGCCCGGCGGGGCAGCGCTGGCGGCTGGAATGGAATGAAGACCATGGTGGTTTCCGCGAACTCCCCCTCGACACCCAGCCCGCCACCGAAGAGCGCGGGCCGCCGCTACCTGGCACTGTGGTTCCCCTTTCTGCCGTGCGAACGCGCGCGCCGCTCCGGCGTACTGCCTGACGGAGACGCCCCGCAGGCCCTCGTCGCGCGCGATGGGCAGGCGCTGCGCCTCGCTGCCGTGGACGCCACCGCGATGCGGCAGGGCCTGTCTTCCGGCATGACCCTCGCCGACGCGCGGGCGCGCAGCCCGGACCTTGCCACCGCGCCGCACGATCCCATCGCCGACGCGCGGGTGCTGGAGCAGCTGGCGGGGGCGATGATCGCCTTCACCCCGCTCGTCGCGCTCGATGCCCCCGATGGCCTGCTGCTCGACGTCACCGGCTGCGCGCACCTGTTCGGCGGCGAGGAGGCGCTGGTGCGCCGCGTGGTAAAGGAGGTCGGCCCGACTACCCGCCACGCCCTCGCGCCTCACTCTGCCGCTGCCCGTGCGCTTGCCCGCTTCGGTGGGAAGGACGACGTTCGCACCCTCCCGGTCGCCGCGCTGGAACTGGACGAGGGCGCGCTCTCCGGCCTGCGCCGCGCGGGGCTGGAGACGCTGGGCGACCTTGCCGCGCGGCCGATGGCGGGGCTGGCGGCGCGCTTCGGGGAGCTTGCGGTCAGCCGCCTGCGCGCCATTCTGGGAGAGACCGGCAGCCCGGTCATCCCCGTCCGCCTGACCGAGCCGATCCGGCTGGAGACGCGCTTTCCCGAACCGCTGGGCCGCACCGACGATGCGCTGGAGGTGGTCGAGGACATGCTCACGCAGGCCGGGCGCACGATGGAGCAGCGCCAGCTGGGCGGGCGGCGCTGGGCGGTCACGCTCCACCGCAGCGACAACCAGCGGCGGCGGCTGGTGGTGGAGACGGGCCTTGCGGTGCGCGATCCCGGCGCCGTCATGCGCCTGCTGCGCGAGCGGATCGACACCCTGTCCGACCCGCTCGACCCCGGCTTCGGCTTCGATGCGATCACCCTGGCGGTGCTCCACGCCGATCACCTGCCCTCGCGCCAGATCCTGCTGGAGAGCGGCAAGGAAGAAAACGCCGATAATGTTTCAGCGCTGGTGGACCAGCTCAGCGTGCGGCTGGGCGAGGACAGCGTGCGCCGCCTGATCCCGCGTGACCGCCACTTGCCCGAGAAGGCGCAGGCGCTGGTTCCTGCGCTGCGCCTGCGAGGCGCCCCATGGCCGGAGCCCGAAGACATGCCGCCGCGCCCACTGCTGCTGCTCGACCCGCCGCAACCGGTCGAGGTGATCGCCGGTGTCCCCGACAGCCCGCCCCAGCGCTTCCGCTGGAAGGGCCGCCTTCACGACGTCATTCTGGCCGAAGGGCCGGAGCGGATCGGCGCGGAATGGTGGCTGAAACGCGGCGGCCACATGCCCGGCGCGGCTGGCGAGACGCGCGACTACTACCGCATCGAGGACGGCGCGGGCCGCCGCTACTGGATCTTCCGCCACGGCCTGTTCAGCGAGAAGCCCGACCCGCGCTGGTACTTGCACGGCCTGTTCCCGTGAACTTCGCGGAACTCGTCACCGCCACCAACTTCAGCTTCCTGCGCGGCGCCTCGCCGGGGAGGAGATGGTTGGGCGCGCGCTGGCGATGGGCATGACCGGCATCGGCATCGCCGACCGCAACACCGTGGCGGGCGTGGTCCGCGCCCACCGGGCCTGGAAGGAGATGGGGCGGGCGAAAAGCGGGCTGCGCCTGCTCGTCGGCGCGCGGCTGGTCTTCGCGGACGGCACGCCGGACGTCGTCGCCTATCCGATGACCCGCCACGGCTGGGGCCGCCTGACGCGCCTGCTCACCGTGGGCAACCGCAAGGCGAAGAAGGGCGAGTGCGAGCTGCATCTGGCGGATTTGCTTGAATACGCGCAGGATCTCGCGCTGATCGTGATGCCGGGCAGTGGCGATACGGAAGAGACGTTGCTGGCCACTTTGCAGGCACTGGCCGTTCTCTCGCATCCCGCACTCGCATCCGTACCCACACCTCGTCATTGCGAGCGCAGCGAAGTAATCCAGAGCGGTTTACGCGGCCCTGGATTGCTTCGCTGCGCTCGCAATGACGAGGGAGGGGGCAGGACGAGGGCCTGAAAGCAGGTGAGCGTGAAGTAAGGCGCGGCGGTCAGGTCAAGCTCTGGCTCGCCGCCACGATGCCGCGCGCGGGCCGCGATGCGCGTCGGCTGGCGCAGCGCATGGCGCTGGCCGCCCGCGTGGGCGTGCCGCTGATCGCCACCAACGACGTGCTTTACGCTAGCCCTGAGGACCGCCCGATGCAGGACGTCCTCACCTGCATCCGCGAGGGGCTGACCGTCCAGACCGCCGGCCGCCGCCTCGCCGCCAATGCCGAGCGGCACCTCAAGTTCCCCGCCGAGATGGCCCGCCTGTTCCGCGCTTGCCCCGAGGCGCTGACGGCGACGCAGGACCTGATGGCCTGCGTGAAATTCACCCTCGACGATCTGCGCTATGAATACCCGCACGAACCGGTGCCCGAAGGCTGGGAGCCACAGCCGTGGCTAGAACACCTTACTCTGGAAGGAGCGAAAAAACGCTTTCCTGCTGGATTGCCGCCTGAATATCGCGAGAAGCTGGACGAGGAATTCGGCCTGATCCGAGACCAGAAGATCGCCTATTACTTCCTCACCGTCCACGACATCGTGCATTACGCGCGCGGTCTGAAAAAGCCTATCCTGTGTCAGGGACGCGGCAGCGCGGCGAATTCGCTGGTCTGCTACTTCCTCGGCGTGACCCCGATCGATCCGGTGAAGGAAAAGCTGCTGTTCACGCGCTTCCTTTCCACCGAGCGCGACGAGCCGCCCGACATCGACGTCGATTTCGAGCATTCCCGCCGCGAGGAAGTGATGCAGTACATCTACCGTCGCTACGGCCGCGACCGCGCCGGGATCGCCGCGACCACGATCTGCTACCGCCAGCGCAGCGCCATCCGCGAAGTCGGCAAGGTGCTGGGCATGAGCGAGGACGTCACCGCGCGGCTTTCGGGCACCGTCTGGGGCAGCTGGGGCGGCGACGAACTTCCCGAAACGCGGCTGACCGAGGCGGGCTTCGACCCCGGTAATCCGCAGGTCGAGCGTCTGCGCGACATGGTCGGGCGGCTGCTCAACTATCCGCGCCACCTGTCGCAGCACGTCGGCGGCTTCGTGCTGAGCGAAGGGCGGCTCGACGAACTGGTGCCGATCCACAATGCGGCGATGGAGGACCGCACGTTCATCGAGTGGGACAAGAACGATCTGGAATCGCTCGGCCTGATGAAAGTCGACATTCTGGCGCTCGGCATGCTGACTGCGATCCGCAAGAGCTTCGACCTGCTGCGCGATCATGGCCTGCGCGATCTGGAACTGGCCACCGTCCCGCAGGGCGACAAGCCGACGTACGACATGCTGTGCAAGGGCGACAGCATCGGCACCTTCCAGGTGGAGAGCCGCGCCCAGATCGCGATGCTGCCGCGCATGAAGCCGCGCATCCTCTACGATCTCGTCATTCAGGTCGCCATCGTGCGGCCGGGGCCGATTCAGGGCGGCATGGTCCATCCCTATCTGCGGCGGCGCACGGGGGAGGAGGAGGTGGTCTTTCCGGGGCCACCGGGAGAGATGGAGGATCTGCTCCACAAGACCATGGGCGTACCGCTGTTTCAGGAACAGGCGATGCGCCTCGCGATCGTCGCGGCGAAGTTCACGCCTGCAGAGGCCGACCGCCTGCGCCGCTCGATGGCCACGTTCCGGCGCAACGGTACGATCCACCAGCATCAGGAGAAGTTCGTCACCGGCATGGTGAAGCGCGGCTATCCGCAGGACTTCGCGGAAGGCTGCTTCAAGCAGATCGAGGGTTTCGGCGAATACGGCTTTCCCGAAAGCCATGCGCAGGCGTTCGGGCTGCTGGCCTATGTCTCGTCATGGCTGAAATGCCATTATCCGGCGGTGTTTACCTGCGCGCTGCTCAACAGCCAGCCGATGGGGTTCTATGCGCCCGCGCAGTTGGTCGCCGATGCGCGCCAGCACGGGGTGGAGGTGCGGCCCATCGACATCGCCGCAAGCTGCTGGGACAACACGCTGGAAGGCGAGCGCATCCTGCGTCTTGGCCTCAGGCAGATCGGCGGGTTCAAGGAGAACTGGGCCGAGGCGCTGGAGAAGGCCCGCAAGATCGCCCCCATCGCCAGCCTCGAAGATGCCGCGCGCCGGGCGAACCTGCCTTCGCGCGCCTTGCGGCTGCTGGCGGATGCCGATGCGCTCGGCTCGCTGGGGCATAGCCGGCGGCAGGCAGGGTGGGAGGCGCGGCGGGTTCCGGCGGTGCAGCTGCCGCTGTTCGCCGCGCTCGATGCGCCCGAACTGGCGAAGGAGCCCGACGCCGCGCTCCCGGCGATGGCGCCGTCCGAGGAAGTCGTGGCGGATTACCAGACGCAGCGGCTATCGCTGAAGGGCCACCCGATGCAGTTCCTGCGCGCGCATTTCGAAGGGCAGGGTGCGCTGACTTGCGCTGGGGTCAACGCCGCGCGCGACGGGCTCAAGGTGCGCGTCGCCGGCGTGGTGCTGATCCGCCAGCGGCCGGGCAAGGGCGACGCGATCTTCATCACGATCGAGGACGAGACCGGCGTGGTCAACGCGCTGCTGTGGGCGCGCGAGTTCGAGAAGCAGCGCCGCGCGGTGATGGCCGCCCGGCTGATGGTGATCGACGGCGAAGTGCAGCACAGCAAGGAAGGCGTCGTCCACCTGATGGTCGATCGCGTGACCGATGCCAGCGAGGCGCTGTCCCGCCTCTCCGCGCCGCCCGCGCTGAAGCCGGAGCCGATGCCGGGCGATGCGGTGCGCCATCCGGTCTATGATCCGAACCGCCCCACCTCGGGGAATGCGACACGCGGCCACCCGCGCAACGTGCGCATCCTGCCGCGCTCCCGCGACTTCCACTAAGCCGCCCACCCTCGTCATTGCGAGCGCAGCGAAGCAATCCAGGGTAGTTTGACGCCGCCCTGGATTGCTTCGCTGCGCTCGCAATGACGGACTGGGCTCAGTAGATGTCCCGCAGATAGCGGCCGCCCTCGGCCATTTCCTCCAGCAGCGCATCGCCGAGCACGGCCCGCAGCGCCGCATCGACGGCGGGCGCCATGCCCAGCAGGCTGCCGCAGACGAGGATCGTGGCCCCGTCCCCTACCGCTTCGCGCAGGGCGTCGGCAACTTGCGGGATCACCTCCTGCACGTAGCGGCCGCAATCGGGATCGCGCGACCAGGTGCGCTCCAGCCGCGCCAGCGTGCCGTCCGTCAGCCAGCCTCGCAGCTCGGCGTCGAGGAAGGCATCGTGCTCCCGCGAACGCTCGCCCAGCAACAGCCAGTGACCGGCGCTTCCGGCAGCCGCCGCCTGCCGCAGGTGGCCGCGCAGGCCCGCGAGGCCAGTGCCGTTGCCGATGAGGATCAGCTGGCGCTGCTCTTCGGACACGCGGAAGCCGGGGTTGGCATGGAGCCGCAGCGCGATCTCCGTCCCCAGCGGCGCATGCGCGGTCAGCCAGCCCGAACCGAGGCCGAGGTTGCCGTCCTCGCGGCGGACCTGCCGGATGATCAGTTCGATGCGCCCATCGGTCGGGATCGAGGCGATCGAGTATTCGCGGTGCGGCAGCGGGCGCAATCCGGCGACGATCTCCTCGGGCGTCCTTGCGAGGGCTTCAGGCAGTACGGATTGGCCGATGTGGGCGGCCAGAGTGCGGTTGTGGACTTCCTGAGTGCCGTTGAGTGCCGCTGTGTGCAGCAGCGCCGAGACCGCCGCCGGATCGTTGCATGGGCGGATTTCCGCGATGTCTCCGGCCTGCCATTCAAGCGTTTCCCCGTCCAGCGGCTCAAGCACGACGAGGAATGCCGGACCGCCCTGACTGCCCGGATTGAGCAGTTCCCGCCCGGCCAAACGCCAGCGCCCGTAGCGCGCCGGGGCGAAGTCCGCCGCCATCGGATCGGCGCCGAGCGCGGTCAGTTGCTGCTGCCATTGACGCTCGGCATCGACGTCCTCGCCATCGATCTCGATCGTGTCGAACAGGCGGCGTCCTCCGCCCGCGTGAAGCCAGCGATCGACCTCGTGCCCGAAGGCGCAGAACTGCGGATATTCGCGGTCTCCGAGCGCAAGGACGGCATAATCGAGGTCCTGCGTGACGGGCGGCGAAGCCATTGTTTCCCGCGCGAAACGGCGGGCGCGGTCGGGCGGCTCGCCTTCGCCATACGTGCTGACGACGAAGAGCGCGCGGCGGGTTTCTGCCAGCACCGCGCCATCGATCGACGACAGCGGCAGCACTTTCGCACCGCCCAGAACCGCCGCCGTCTGCCGGGCCAGCCGCTCTGCGCCGCCGGTTTGGCTGGCATAGGCGACCAGCATGTCGCCGGTGTCCGCCGCGTCGTTGGCGACCAGCCCCTCGACTTGCGCCAGTGCGCGCTTGCGGCGCCGCCGGGCGATGTAGAGCAGCAGCCCGGTGACGGTGAACAGCGGCATGGCAAGGCTGGTCACGAAGATGGCGATGCGGCCGGGAAGCCCGAAGATGGCGCCGCGATGGACCTCGAACATGCTCGTCGCGACGACCTTGCCGAGCGCGCGGTCGGCATAGCGGTCGGCTTTGAGCAGGCGTCCGTCCGCAAGGTCGATGCTGAGATTGTCAGTCATGCGGTCATGCCGTGCGCCAGCCAGAAGTACGCGGAACGTCGCTTTTCTGCCACTTTCGGGCAGGTTCACCGAGACCGAATCAAAGTGTCCGCCGGTCTCGCGCTCCACCGTCTGCCACGCCCGGGCGAGCAGCAGGGCAGGTTGCGGTTCCGCTTCGTCCTTGTTCGCCCCGCCCTCGCGCTCCGCCGAACCGGTAAGCACGATCTGCGCGCCTTCGCGATACCATTCGTAGGACCACCATAGCCCGGTGAGCGCGCTCAGAAGGTAGGCGATCACCACCCAGCTGCCGATGATCACGTGCAGTTCGCGGTAGAGGTTGCGCCCGCTCTTGCGCCAGTCGAGCACCAGCCAGGCGCGCCAGTCCAGCGCGCGCCGGGGCCAGCGCAGATAGAGCCCGGACAGGGCGAAGAAAATCAGCGCGATCGTCGAGAATCCGGTGATCTGGCGACCCCAGCCCTTCGACCCGCCGGGCAGGGCGAGCCAGCGGTGGATGTCCTCCACGGTACGGAAGAACCCGGCGCCGACCGGCTGGCCAAGCAGGCGGCCGTCACGCGGGTCGACGTAGCTGCGCTCGCCGCGCCGCTCGCCAGGTTCGGGTGCGAACTGCACCTGCCAGGCGCGTGTCGGGTCGGCTTCTACGGTGAGCCGCTCAACCTTCAGTCCCTGACGAAAGGCGGAGGCGCGGCCAATCACCGTGTCGGGCGAAAGTGCGGGATTACGGCTCGTTCCGGAGAGTCACGATGCCCGGGCTGAGCACGCGCATGATCTCGTTCTCGAAGCTCAGGGTGGCTCCGGTAAGGCCCATCGCGGCTAGTACGAGGCCTGCGGTGATGCCCAGGAACCAATGGATCTGGAACAGAATTCTGCGCGTCACTTCGACCATGCCCCCTATGCGGGGCACGCGGACCGGCGCTCCCCCTGGAGAAAGCACGTGCCGGTTGGCATTGCGGGCTTTCGTTTCCTCTCGTGCCGCCTTCGCTAATGCGACCCAATTGCAATTTCAAGTAATTTTGGCGCTTTTACGCGGCTTTCCGTTTGGCGGTCGAACGCTCGGACCAGGCGGCGGACGGGCATTTCGTTCGCCCGAGAAGAGCTTGGCGGCGCTCGAGATACCGCAGCGGGACATAGGCGTCCTGCCGGGCGATGGCGCGCAAATGCTGGATTTTCAGCAGCAAAACGACCGCTCCCGCAGTAACCACGCAGGCTTGCCAACGCATATCATCCAGACTGCCGAATTTCGCAGCGTGCAGACATTCCAGCAGGGTCGTGAAGGCGAGGAGCGTGCCGACGAGGTCCGCAGTCCGGATTTTCGGCGCCGCCATGGTCAGGATGCACAGGCTCACGACGAAACCGGCGGCGGCGGCTGAGGCTGAGCAGTCCATCTGCAGCACCGCCCAGGCGAGACCTCCGGGGCAAAGGGTGTTGCGGCTCGGGCCGCGATTACCAGATGCCGTGGCGTGATTGTGGGAAAGCTCATGGCTTGTCCCTACCCGCGAATTCTGAAGATCGGGTTTAGTACCCGAATCCTCTTCCAGCTGCTGCAGCATCTTTGAAAACTGTGCGCCTCGACCCGCTTGTGAGGCCGTGCTAGAAACCTGCGCAGGTATTTATTGGACTGGTATTACGACGTTGCATGGCGGGAACTGCTGATCATGGCGGGTGATGACCCGAGGGAAGAGGGCGGCGTTGCCCCGCAGTCGCCCGCTTCGTCGGATGTCAGGCCGCATGCCGTGCAGGTCGGGGCGTCGCCGATCGCCTGGAAATGGTGGCTGTTGGCTGGCCTGTTCAGTCTGGCGATGTGGGCAGGGATCGTTGCACTCTCCACCTGATCGCGAATGGTGGATCGTTCGATTCTTTCGTGCAGGATGGCCTCTACCCGATCGAGCCAGAGCTTTGGCGTCAAGGCAAGTACGCGGGTTTTTGCATAGCCCGCTTCGCTCATTTCCCGAGTGGCTCTATCGTCTTGCATCAGGCGCCGGATGGCGGCGGCAAAGCCCGACGTATCCCTTGGATCAACCGAGATTCCGGCTCCGCGATCGACGATGTCCTGAGCGAGCAGGGCGGTTTCGGCAAGAATGACCGGCAGCCCGCTCCATGTCGCCTCGATCGCGACGAGTCCAAAGGGTTCCGGATAGCGGCTCGGCATCACCAGCATCCGCGCGCGGGCCGCGATTTCGCTGATCTGTGCGGGGAGCGCCGCCCCAGAAGACGGGCATGCGGGTGTAGCGCGGCGACGTGATCGGCGAGTGGGCCTTCGCCGATCACGGCCAATGGCGCACCGGCCATCGCCGCTGCTTTCGCCGCAAGGTCTACGCCCTTGGTCTCTTCCAGCCGTCCGACGAACAGCACCTCGCGGTTGTGTTCTGCCGGAATCCGGTTGCGGGAAAAGGGGATGACCGGATTGGGCAGCGGAACGATAGCATCGTCCGGAATACCGCTTCGCTTTAGAAAACCTCGCATATTCTCATGAATCGCGAGTATCGGCGGAGAAGATCGCGGACGAAAGGCCTGGCGGTGGATTGCCTGACGCGCGCTGCGCCACGCCTTTTGCAGCGCGCCGTCGCGATCGCAGGGCGTGACGAGGCAGGCCCGGGACAATGGCATGTGCGGACAAACTTCCCCGGATCTGAGCCAGGCAAAAGCGCCGTTCGGACATGCGAGGAAGAAGTCGTGAGCGGAAATGACCAGCCTGTCGCGTACCGAAGCGAGGGCTCCGAACACGGCAGGCGATAGGATCTGTGCCCAGCCGTGGAGATGATAGACGGTTCCCGGTGTGTCGTTGGTGGCGATCCAGTCTCTGACCATGACCTGTGCGGCCCGGTTCCAGAGGCCGGTCACCATTGCCCGCGCGCGTCCGCCTGCCGTGAGCCGCTTCTGGCTAAGCGGCACCACATCTACTCCAGCGGTGGTCAATGCCGAGCTGATACCATCGTCACCGGTCATGAAGGTGACCCGATGGCCGCGCCCGGCAAGGCCGCAGGCTGCCTCGACTGCAAGCTTGCTAGCGCCGCCTTTGGGGTCGCTGAGATCGTTGATCTGGACGATGCGATCGATCACTGTACGGTGCTTGCTGCACAGTCCATCGCGGCTTGCAGATTAGCTGCAAATGCGCGGATTTCAGCCCTTGCGCGGGCTATGAGGAAGGATGCGTCGAAACGGTCGGCGATTGCCGCGGCGGTACGCGCGCCCAGTTCCTCGGCTGCGACCTCGGCCGGGTCCAACATGTGTTTGGTGCGTCCGGCAAGCTGGAAGAAACTGTCCAGCTTTTCGTCCCAGCGCAACCCCACCGAAGGGACACCGAAGGAGTGGGCCGCGATGCATGCGTGCATCCTGTGGCCGACGATGGCGTCGCAGCCTGACACCAGCGCGGTAAGGTCGGCAGGTGTGTCGAAGGATCGTCCAAGCACAACCGGGCCTTTGGCGTAGCGGACCCAGGGATGAAGTCGGCGGTGCAGGTACTCGCGGTCTTCGGGGCTGCCGTTGGTGAACAGGACGACCTCGAAGCCGTGCTCCACCAGCGACCGAAGCGCGGCCGGATACCAATGCTCCAGATTGGCGCTGTAAGCCGGGTCGCTGTGATAGCGCACTGCCAGTGGATCGGTGATGCACACTCCGACCTTACGGGCACCGGGCTGGCGCAGGCTTTCCGGGTAGTGGCAACTGGCGAGTATTCCGGGGTCGACCGATAGGTGCGGGGGACGGATTGCCTGGCCGGTGAAGTGCTTTTGCCAGGCACGTTGCGAGGCCGCGTCGCGTACGGAGGCCCAGATCGGCCGAGCCTGCTTCAGTGCCTGCGTGAAGATCTCGCAAGCCTCGGCGCGACCAATGCGATGACACGCCGACGGCGTAGATCGCCACGGGCAATCCAAGCCGGTTCGCCTGCGCCAGTGCTCCTGCAATCTTCATCGGGAAGTTGAGATCGGCGTCGGTGAGGAGGTTGCCTCCGCCCACGACGACCGCCTCGGCGCCTTCGAGGCCGTCCCTGTAGTGTCGCTGCAGTTGCAGCGCGAGAAAGAGGCGAAGCATGGTCCAGGTCGTGAAACGGCGCAAACCAGTCGGTAGCTGTTCGAGGAGCGCGAGTGCGATGCCGCGCATCCGGCCATGTCCGGATGGATAGGAATTGCGCCCGGCAAGATCCACGGAGACGACTTTGGAGCCCGACAGTGCCCGTGCGAGTTCTCGTTCCAGGCATTCGTTCAAGAGCCCGTCGCCGAGGTTGGGACTGTACTTCACATTCAGCAGCACGATCCGCGAGAGCGCGCGGACCTGACCCCGCACGCGGTCATCCGGTGAGGTGGCCTGGCAGATCGCGGTGGGGCTGGCATGCATGCGTGAGAGGCTCCATCGCGCGGCCCAACAAGGTCCGGCAGACGGGAACGCCTAACAGAACGCACCTGAGCTGCGCAGATGGTGAATGGATTTTAACGATGAAGTGAGTGGCGGGCGTTTTATCGTCCGGACAAGGCCAAGTAATCGCCAGGTATCGGATCAAATCCGAAGCCATTCTTTTGCACGAATTCGGCATTTGCCGAAATGGATTACGAGGAAGCGTCGGTTGCCCAGCATCCATGTCGTGATCGCAACCATAGGCCGCGCGCAAGTGGTACGGCAGACGGTCGATATCCTTGCTGAGCAGACGCGCCATGCCGACGAAATCCTTGTCGTCACTGTAGGGCCGGAAGATGTCGCGGGAATTGACCAGGCACGAAGCAAGGCCCGGGTGCTGTTTTCGGAAAAAGGGCTCTGTCGTCAGCGCAACCGGGCGTTGGATGAGTTGCAGGACGCAGCCGACATCATCGTGTTTTTCGACGACGATTTCGTCCCTGCCGCCGACTACCTCGCCCATGTCGAGGCGCTGTTTGACGCCCATCCCGATATGGTCGGCATAACCGGCGAACTGTGTGCAGACGGCGTGCTGCATGGCGGCTTCACGGTCGAGGAGGCCAGGGCGATCCTGGCGAGTCGCTCTGAAGCGCACGCGCCGATGCGGCACCGGCATGAGCTCTACGGTTGCAACATGGCCATTCGCATGAGCGCGGCGCGGGGCATGCGTTTCGACGAGAACCTGCCGCTCTATGGTTGGCAGGAGGACATCGACTTTACCAACCGGCTCGGGCGGAAGGGGCGGCAAGTCTCGACAGGCGCGGTGACCGGCGTGCACCTTGGCGTCAGCGCGGGGCGTACGTCTGGCAAGCGGCTCGGCTATTCGCAGGTTGCAAATGTGGTCTACCTCCAACGCAAGGGGACGATGCGACGCGACTTCGGCAATCGCCTGATGATGCAGAACCTCGTATCCAATGCGTGGCGCAGTTTACGGCCGGAGCCGTTGATCGACCGGCGTGGCCGCCTGCTGGGCAACATGATCGCGATCCTCGATTGCCTGCGCGGACGGGTTGATCCTCGCCGGATCCTCGAAATGTGAGCGCGCTGACTTCATCCTTCGATACGGCGGGCCTAGATACGACAGGCAAACGTTCCGGCGATCACGTACGGCGGCAGGTCTTCGTTTGCGGCGACCTGAAATTGCTGTTGCAGAATCTCGCCCTGACCGATGGGCGTGGCGGGATCGTGCGCCGTTGGGCGCCGCTTCCGGCGCAAGTAGAGCGGCAGGTGGCGGAGGCCGGCGGAGAACTGTTTTCCGGCCGCGCGTTGCTGGGCTTTGCTTACAAAGCGTTCGGATCCCAGATCGTGCTAGGCGGCGGACAACTGGTGCGGGACAATGTCTCGGTCCTGGCGTTGGTCGGTCTGTTGCTTGCCGTCGTCAGTGCGCGGCTAGGTGGGGGCGGGCTCGTCACGCGCGGGCTGGGCGTGAGCATCATCCGCTCGCCATTGCGGCGGGTCCTCTGGCGCGCGATCCTTGCGCAGTGCCCTCTGGTGAACCTGCGTGACGAGGGCTCTGGTCGCAATCTGGTCCGGTTGCTTCCGGGCAAGGCGCAGGCATGTCACGCCGACATGGTGTTCCTGCCGACGGTCGGCGTGCATGCGATCACGCCTGGGCGGGGATTACGACGATGGATCGTCGTGGCACCTTGCGCCGATGCCAGCGAGGGGCGGTCGATAGAGGGTGCAGCGCTTGACGCCGTGGTCGCCGAGGCCCTCCATCGCTTGCCGAACGCGGGGCTGGCCATCGCCTGCCACGATCCGCGTGCAAACATGGATAAGGCCGTTGCTGCCCGCCTGGTCGCGCGCTGGCCGGATCGGGAGATCGTCGTGCTCGACGGTTATGATCTTGCCAGGCTGGTGGAATTGTACCGGGAGGCGGCGCTGGTGGTCACCAATCGCCTCCATGCGCTGATCTTCGCGATCCTGGCGGATGCTCCCGCGCTTGCGGTGGAGGACGGCACCGCCAAAGTGCGGGTGGTCGCCGACCACTTTGCCGTACCTCTAGTGCTTCAGGAGGATCGAACGGCGGTGGCCACTTGTCTGGAGGCGGCGCTGGGATCTCGACCGCGTTCTGCGCGCCCGGACGCGGCAGGATCTCGCCCAGAAAGCAGCACGCAACCTGTGATGCGGCAGCTTACAAACCGCTTTCCTACAGCGAATCGGATGGAACATAAATCGAACATCGGTGCGCTGCGAGTCGTGCCGATCCCTTTCGACATCCAGCCGGAGCATGCCATGTCCGATCCTTTCGAGACTCAATCCGACGCCGCTTTCGCCCCTTCGCGCGCGCCTTACGCGATCGTGCCGAATGATACCGAGCAACTGGCACTGGTGCCCAAGGGCATTTACGTCGGCACCGGCGGCGACATCGTCCTTCGCGGCATCGACGGCACGACCGACGTGATATATCGCAATCTTCCCGATGCCAGCTTCGTTGCCGTGCGCGCCCTTTACGTGCGGGCGACAGGCACCACTGCCGCCGACCTCGTCGGGGAGGCATGAATATGGCCCGCCTCGTTTCCGGCGGCCGCTCCGGCGGCGTCTTCAACCGCGTAAGAACCGTGTCCGGCAGCGGTGCGCTCCTGACGCTCGGGCGCTCGCTCGGTGTCGGCTCGACCTTCACCTTGCGCTCGGGCAGTGATGCCAACCTCCAGCTTTCCGGGAGCAGCCTGATCGCCGCTACTGCCCTTTCGGCGGGAACGAGCCAGGTTGCGCTGATCCGGGAGAGCGTCGGGCTGGGCCAGTCGACGCGAGCGGTGGAGTATGCCGTTACGCTCACCGGTGCGGCATCCGATCCGGTGGAAGGAGCCTGGCTCCCGGCCAATCCCGCGCTTGCGGGCGCTTACGGCCTTGGCAAGCTCGTCGCCGGGTACGATGGACCTGCCCTGCGGGTACGCCGTGCTTCCGATGGTGCCGAGCAGGATATCGGCTTCGCGGGTCAGGCGTTTGATGCCGAGGCCGCGGCTGCCTTCAAGGGCGTGTCCACGCTGGGCGTCGCGGTCGTCTACGACCAGACCGGGCAGGGCCGCCATCTCACGCAGCCAAGCACATCCGCACAACCATCGCTGTGGCTGGGCGAGGGCGGTCCGACCGTCACCAACTACGATACCGACTGCCCGATGCTGATCCCCGCGACCCTGGCGATCCCGCGTGCGGACTGTGCGGTGTTCATGGCCGCACGCACGCCGGGGCAGGCCGCGACTTGCGGCTATTGGGCGTTTGGTTCGACGACCACCGACTATGGCCTCACCAGTCCGCGCACCGCCGGGAACCTGGCGATGCAGCCGATGGTAGCGAGCACCTCGATCCCGGCCACGGCCACCAATGCGCAGGCTTTGGGGGTCGGCAACATGGCCGTGCTCGGCCTCGTGTCGAGCGCATCCAGGCAGGTCGTCCACCGCGACGAGCAGACCGCGACATACCCGGCTGCCGCAGTTGCGATGCTGAACGTCGGGGGTGAGGTCGGTGAGGCGATCGAATACGGCGGGCGCACCGACTGGCGCGGCTTCGTGGTCTACGGGGCGGCTCCGTCCGATGCCGAAGTCACGGGCATCAAGGCCGTGCTCAAGGCGGTATTCGGCACTTGCGAGCCTGCCACGCTGTCGTTCCTCGGCGGAGGCGACAGTATCGTGTTCGGCACCGGGGCGCGAACAACCGCACGATAACGGCGGCCATGCACCATCGCTCGGCGGCCTCGGTGCTGCTGCGCAATATCGGCATCGCCGGGCACCGGCTCGACCAGCATTACAACGATTTCGATACCGTTTCGGCCGCCTATATCACGCCGGGCGTGCCAAACGTCTATTTCGCAGACTACGGTCACAACGACATCAAGACATACGTGACTGACGCCGCGACCGCGATCTCGGCGGTGGAGGCGATGAAGGTCCAGGCGCGGAGCATGGCCGCGCGGCTGCGCATTTACGGATTCTCGATGGTCGTGTGGCAGGAGGCCTATGCCGACACCAGTTTCACCGTGGCGCAGGAAAACGCGCGCGATGCGTGGAATGCCTGGCTGCGCTCGAACCCGGTGGCCGATGACGGTTTGCCTTGCTTCGATGCGGTCGATCTCGTGGCGAGCGATGCGGGCTTCGTGCTGTCCGATGCAGAGACCGATGCAGGGCGCGGTATGGCGATGACCGCGAATTCCTCGGACGGGGTCCATCCGAACGAAGTCCATGCCGGTGCCCGCGCGGCGCACTTGCTGGCGGCATACGAGGCGATCCCGTTCACGCTGAAATATGCCACGCGGCCAGCGCAGCAGGGCCTCGCTTACACGGGTTACCTGCCTCGGCTGGTCAAGGGGACGGGACCTTTCACGTTTGCGTTGGCGTCGGGCTCATCGCCACTGCCGACGGGGCTGTCACTGGATAGCGGGACGGGCGTGATTTCGGGCACGCCGACGGTATCAGGCACGACATCCGGCGTGGTCCTGCGCGTGACGGACAGCCTTGGCGCTGCGGCGCAGGCGAGCTTCAACCTGACCGTCGCGGCATCGGCGACGATCGCGGTGACCGACCAGACCGAGACTTGGAACACTGTCGACGCCACGGCCGTGACCGTCGCCATGCCCGCTGCCGTAAATGTCGGGGACATTCTGGTCGCGGTGATGAGCGTCGATGGTACCGTCACCGTGACGTGGGACAACGCGACGGCAGGCGCATGGACCCAGCGCGCCACCTATGCGGCCAATTCCAATCAGCATCTCCTGACGATCTTCACCAGGACGGCAGACGGCACCGAAGGGGCAAGGTGCTCAACGTGGGACTGTCGGGCTCGCAGCAGGCCGTGACGCGGGTGATGCGGGTGACGGGCGCGAGCGGTGCGGTGGAAATCTCGACTTATGCACGCGGCAATGCCGTCGCCGCCGATCCGCCCGCGCTGACGCCGAGCTGGGGCGGTGCGAGTCTGTATATCGCCGCGCTCGCTCTGGACGGGACGGCGACCATCGCGTCGGGACCGACCGGCTATGCGGGCTTCATGTCGCGCGTATCGAGTGCGAGCGGCCAATCGACCAACGCGACGGCCTGGAAGCTGGCATCGGGGACGGAGGATCCCGCTGCCTACACGATCTCGGCAACCTCGAACTGGGTCACGGCTACGCTGGCGTTGCAGGCCAGCTGACGGATCCGATGCGGCGGGGCGGTCCTCAGGCGGTGCGCAGCGACCGCACCAGGGCGGCCCCGATCAACAATGGCAGGCGGCGGAAGCGGGCCGAAGCGAGCGCGGCGGGCATGACGCTGCACAGGCTCGCCAGCATGGCCGGCCACATCGCTCGCGTCCTATCCCGCGAGATCGCACGGTAGCGTCGGAAGATCTCGCAACCGCGTATAGGCATCCACAACCAGGTGAGGGGGCCGGGTGCCGCCGGTCCGCGCGATCGCGTCAAGTTCCGCGCGGACGGCGGAGCGTTCCTGTTCCTCGACATTTCCTACCGAGAGCGCCGCTTCGTGGCGGCGATAGAACAGGACGTCCACCGGTGGATTGTCGATACGGCCGAACGCTCCGGCGCGAATGAACAGGTCGTAGTCCTCGGCATGGTGGTAGTCGTCGCGGTATCCGCCCATGGCTTTGAGTGCTGCGGCCCGGATCATGATCAGCGGATGCATCGAGACCGCGACGCGCGGCGGAAAGACGGACAGGTCGGTTACTTCGTGACGTCCGCCGCTGGTGCGGGTGCTGGACGAAGTGGGATGGCGATCCGCAACGGCCTGCCCGCCGACGATGACGGTCTGCGGGTTGTCGTCCAGCCAGGCGACCTGGAATGCGAGACGCTCGGGAAAGGACACGTCGTCCGCGTCCATACGCGCGATGTATTCTCCGCGCGAATGGTCGATCGCGGTGTTGAGTGCCGCCACGATCCCGCCATTGGGCTGGCGCACCACCCGGATACGGCCATCGCCTTCCGCCATGCGCGCAAGCAGGACCGGCGAAGCGTCAGTGCTGCCGTCATCGACGATGACGAGTTCAAAATCGGTGAACGTCTGGTCCAGGATCGATCGCACGGCTTCGCGCAGAAACGCCTCACCATTGTAGCACGGCAGGATCACGGAGACGCGGGGAGGCAGCAACCTCATGCCGCTTCTCGCCATGAACGGTCGCTGAGAGCGAGGATGATGTCGAGCAGTTCGGCCCCGGCGCGGGCCCAAGTGAACTGGCGCGCCCTGATATATCCCACATCGACCTTGCTCGCAAAAAGAGGGCCGGCCGGATCGAGCGCGGCGATCGCCTGCGCCCACGATGCCGGATCATCGACGTCTGCATAGAGAACGGCATCACGACATACCTCGGGGACAGCACCGGCAGGCGCCACCACGGCAGGTGTGCCGCAGAGCATCGCCTCCAGTGGCGGCAGGCCGAAGCCTTCCGTGCGGGAGGGACACAGCAGGCACCGTGCGCCGGCGTAGAGCGCGCGCAGGGCCTGGTCATCGCACGAGCCGACGAACACGGCATCGTCCGGAACCGCCAGTCCGGCTGCGACCAGCGCGCCTCGCTGCGCACCCACGACGACCAGCGGCACGCCCGCCGGCGCCTTTTGGGCATAGGCAGCAAAGACCACCGCGTTGTTCTTGTAGGCCTTGGAACTGCCGAACATCAGCGCGTAGCCGCGCGCGGCAAGGCCATGCACGGCAAGCACTGTGTCGTTCGCTGCGTTCTCCAGGATATGGTCCACGCCGTTGTAGAGCACTTGCGTGCGGGTGGCCGGGGAGACGCCCATAATATCGAGCATGCGCCGGGAGTAATCGCTGACGGTCAATACGGTGCTGCTCGACCGGGCCATGCGCGGGGTCAGCAACCGATAGCCCAGGCGCTGGCGGAGCGGGTAGGAACTGTCGGGAAAAAGGAACTGTGCATCGTGAATCAGCGTCACCTTGCGGCGATGGCGCAGCGGCGCAAGGTTGGCGAGGTTCACCAGAACTCCGTCGGCGGCGAGCGTCGGCAGCCTTGCCTGTTCCCAGACTTGCGAGGGTCTTTCATCCAGTTCGCGCACTGCGATGTTGCGCAGCAATGGCTTCCAGTCGCCACTGTGGCGCATCGGCAGCAGCAGTGTCACCCGGGGGCGCCGGGAACGCCCAGACGTGTATCGATCTCCCGGACAAGCCGGTCGGCGACGCGGTGAACGCCATTGAGACCGCCTGCGTAGAACTTCCCGTTGATATATACCGGTAGCATCGACATTCCCGAACAATCGAGCCGCAACATAATATTGCGTTGCAGCGAACTCGACGGTCGATCCTTCGCCTTGCCAAGTTTTAATGGTCGTCGGGTGCCGGCCCATCTTCCCCGTACTGGCCGCGCAAGCCATTCAAGGCGAAGAGAGGGGGCTTCGATGTCGCGGCCTGGTGATGCGATACTGATCAATGGGCGATTCCTCATGCAGCCGGTAACAGGCGTGCAACGGGTCGCGCGCGAACTGGTGTCCGAGATGGACCGGCTGGTGGGCACCGGAGAAACTCCGCTGCATCTGGCGCTTGCCTGCGAACCGGATGCGGACACATCGGACCTGGACTTGCGGCATATCCGGGTGGAACGGCGCGGCGGGGTGAGCGGGCATGCCTGGGAGCAATTCGTATTGCCGCGTATGGTCGCCGATCGTCGCCTGTTGTGCCTGGGAAATACTGCACCGCTTGCGTCGGCGCTGGGCGGGCAGCGCCTGTCGGTGATGATCCACGACGTGTCGTACCTGTCCCTGCCGCGCGCCTATTCCCTGCGCTATCGCGCAGCGCATCGCGCACTGCTGCCGATACTCCTGCGACGTTCCGAACCCCTCTTCACCGTCTGCGATGCCGAGGCGGAGCAGCTGCGCCGCCTGCATCGCCGCACGCACGTCGTTGCAGTGCAGAATGGCGCCTGGACCCGTGACAGGGTCGACCGGACTGCAGGCTATGAGCGGGAGCGCATGGTCCTTTATGTCGGGTCGCTGTCGCGCAGGAAGAATGTGGAACGGGTGATCGAGGTCGCCCAGCACCTTGCCCGGGAAGACGGCGTGCGCACCGTTCTCGTGGGCTCGAGCCATAAGATCCTCGCGCCCATTCGCGCCGGCGTGGCTTCCGATGTAGCGCATATGCTCGAATTCATCGGACAGGTCCCGGATCTAGAGATCCTCGCAGATTATTATCGCCGCGCCGCCTGCCTGCTTTTCCCGTCGCTCTACGAAGCGTCGCCGCTGCCGCCGGTAGAAGCGATGAGCCATGGCTGTCCGGTGATTGCCTCGGCAATCCCGTCGATGACCGAACGCTGCGGTTCCGCCGCGCTCTATTGCGATCCGCTCGACAGCGGGGACATCCTGTCTGCGGTGCGCCGCGTCCTCTACGATCCCGGCAAAGCCGATGCGCTGCGCGAGGCCGGTTTCGAGCGCGTCGCCCGCTTTACCTGGCGCGATCAGGCAAGAAGCCTTCTGGCAGCCATGACCGGGAGTTAATTTGTCCCGTCCAGGAAGCCCGGCAAAGATCGCGTCATGAGCCAAGCGCACGCTACCAATGCCCGTCGCAGGCAACCCGTCCATGGGCTGGACCTCGTGCGCTTTGCGGCGGCGAGCCTTGTCGTGCTCTATCATCTCGGCTTCAAGGCATGGGCGCTGGAAGACAGCAGCTTACATGCAGTTCTAGGCCGTCATCAGGACTTTCCGATCGGCTATGCGTTGAGCTGGTGCGGCTGGATCGGCGTGCAGGTGTTCTTCGTCGTTTCCGGGGCAGTCATCGCCTATTCCGCACGCGGCGTCAGCGCACGCGGCTTTGCGCGCCGCCGCGTGGCCAGGCTGCTGCCGGCGGTGCTCATCGCCGTGGCCATCGCGCTGCCGGTCGCGGTATTCGTGTTCGGCAGCGCACCGGGGCAGGCGATCGTGCTGACTCTGAAGACCTTGGCGTTCGTCCCCTTGGGACCGTGGATCATCGGCCAGTTCTGGACGATCCCGATCGAGTTGGCGTTTTACGCCCTCGTCTGGGCGATCCTTGCATCGGGCGTGCCCGAACGCCCGATGCACGCGCTGGCGTGGCTGCTGGGTGTCGCCAGCGCGAGTTACTGGCTGACCGTGACATTGGGCGTTCGGGGCGCCGGGGGCGGCTTGGTGAACTTTTGCTGCTGCAGCATGGGATATATTTTGCGCTCGGAATGCTCTGCGCGCGGTTGGGCGGCAGCGGCCTCGGGTTACGCCACGTCGGCCTGTCGATTGCCTGCATCTTTGCCGCATCGGTGCAGGTGCGCACGACCGCACAATGGGAGATGGGCGCGCGGGTCGATCTGTCGGCCGGCTGGCCTTGGGCCTATGTGCTGTGGCTTTGCCTGACCGCGATGATCGCGGCGGCATTCCGGTGGCAGGCGCAAGTCGCGACCATCCTGGGGCGCTTCGGCGAAGCGCTGCGCCTTGCAGGGCTGGCTACCTATCCTCTCTACCTCGTTCACATCCACGTGGGCGGTGCGATCCTGCTGCTGACGGCGGAACTGGGCATCATTCCGGCGCTCACTCTCGCATATGCAGGTTCGGTGGTCGTTGCTCTCGCCATCGCCAGATGGCTCGAGCCGCCGCTCCATGCTGCAGTCGATATGGGGCTGCGTCGACTGGGGCGAGGGATGCCGCGTTATCGGCGGACGGGGTAGCCTCCTTTCATAGCGGCTCCAGCGAGGCGGACGCTTCGGATCGTGAAAACTCCCAAGTGTCGTAATGGTTTGATCGCCCCCCGATGAGCCGGGCGCATCGGGGGGCGATATCAGGCCGCCACGCGCTCGGCGCTTGCCGAGCGTGCCCAGGCGACTGCTTCCTCGATGTCCTCGGCGCGGTGCACCAGCGCAGACCCTTGCGTGAACGCATCCAGGAAGCGGGCAATTTTTCCGTAGTGGTTGTCCAGCACGGCATGGGGACGGCCGAGAAGCAGCGAAAGAATATGGACATGGAGTCGGTCGGTGACGATCGCCCGCCCTCGCGCCAGTTGTCGAAATCCGCGCTCGACCCGATGGCGCGCCGCAGCCTCGTAGGCGGATGCACGCGCGCTAGCGGGGAAAGCGAGGTCCACGCGCGCATCACGCCACCGGCCTTGGCGCGGCGCACGGCCGCCGTATCGTCGATCAGCCAGTCCTCGACGGTTGCATGATCGGGAAGCTTGTCGGATTGCGCACGTTCCTTGTCGGTGCGCAGCATGGCGAGCACGTCGATGGAGGGCGCCGCGCCGGATCGCGCCCCCATGGCAAAGGCACTGTCGGGGCAGAGTTCGACCGTGCAGTCGAAATGGCGGCGGGCCAGCTCCAGAGAGGGAACGTCGCGCACCAGCAGGGTGAAGTCGGGGTGCGCGGCGATGATGCGCGCAGTCCGGTCTATCCTTGCCGGGTCGCCATAATGGATCGATTGGGGCAACTGGACGATCCGGCGATCCCGCAACCGCGCGATCACGTCCTCCCGAAATGTCTGGTGATGGTTCCAGATGTCGCCGAAGTTACCTCCTCCATGCAGGAATACGGTGCCTTCAGGCACCGCTGTACGCATCGCCTGTTCGTCGAAATTGTCGAATGCGCAGACGTAGCCGGGGCCTGCGCCACCAAGCGATTTCAGCAGTTGCACTTCACCCAGCCAGATGGCGGAATCTCCGACATTGGCATGGTTTGGAAAGTCCAGAAGTGAGAAACTTGAAGAAGCGTAAGGAGCTATCGTCGTCCACAGTCGTTTTTCGAGATGATCGATTGATGGATTAAAAGAATTTAATCGAGTATTCACGCGATTCAAATCCCAATTACATGAACTGGGTATTGTCTCGCATCTGCGGCAATTCTATTCAAGTCCGTTATGGCAGGGCATCCGGAAATCGCAGGTGGCACTCGTTTGAGCCGGCGCGCCGCCGGTGCCGTGGGGTGGAGCGTGGTCCGTTTCGGTGGAGATCAGGTGTTCGGCTTCGTGGTCTTCGCCGCGTTGGCGCACCGACTGGATCCGGCGACCTTCGGTGTCTTCATCGTCGGTCTCGCCGTGGCGGAAGTGGGCAAGATAGTAGCGCAGGGCGGATTGGTCAGCAGCCTCTACCGTGCGCCAGAGATCACGCCGCGCCTTGCTGACACCGTGTTTTGGGGCAACCTCGGCATGGGAGTTCTGGTTGCGATCGCCTGCTTCGCGCTGCGCCATCCGCTGGCCAATGCCATGGGCAGTCCCGCCGCTGCGCCTGTCATTGCTGCGCTTGGCTGCGTTGTGCCGGTTTCTGCGGCAGGCGCTTCGCATATGAGTCGGACGCTTCGCGCCTTTGGCCATCGTGCGCTGGCGATCCGTTCGTTCGGCGCGGGGCTGATCGGTGGGACGCTCGCGCTGCTGGCAGCCCAGGCGGGGTGGGGGTGTGGGCGCTGGTTGTACAGCGCTTTGCAAGCGAGGCGGTCGGTACGCTCGTTGCCTGGCATGCGTTTCGCTGGCGGCCGGGACTGCACTTCTCGTGGACGACGCTGCGGGCACAATGGCGACTGGGCGTAGGCGTCGCCACTTCGCAATTGTTGCTCGTAGCGCTCAACCGCACGCAGGACATGATCCTGGGGCGAGCGACCGGGCCCGTAGGCGTGGGCGTCTATCGCACGGCGTGGAAGTCGATCGAAGTCGTCGCGCAGGGCGTGATCAGCCCGTTTGCCACTGTCGCGGTGCCGACGCTGGCCAAGCTGCGGCATGACATGCCTGCGTTTCGGCGCGGCTATGTGGAGATGGTTTCGGCCAGCGCGATGGTCGCCTTTCCCGCTATAGCGGGGATAGGCGTGCTCGCCGACGCGCTGATACCCTTGTTGTTCGGCCCGCAGTGGGGCGAAAGCGTGCCGGTGGTGCGGGTACTGTGCCTGCTGGCACCGCCGTTCGCATTGAATTTCTTCGCCGATCCTGCACTGACGGTTCTCGGCAAGGCCGGGATCATGGTCAGGCTGGCCGGGATACAGCTTGCCCTTACCCTGCTGTTCTGCCTTGTCGCGGCGCCATACGGGCTTGTCTGGTTCGCGGTCGCCTACGTCATGCGGGCCTATGTGACGCTCGCGTTGCAACTGGCCCTGCTGCAGCGCGCCACCGGCGTTCTTGCACGAGAGGTGCTGGGCGGGATCGCTCCGGCACTGGGAGCAGCGCTGGTCATGGCGATCGTCGTGTGGGGGACAGGCGATACGATGCCCGTGGAGGGAGATTCCAGGAGCCTGGGTGCCCTGGCTCGCATAGCGTTCCTGGTGACGCAGGGCGGGCTTGTCTACGTGGCCGTCGTTCTGGCGTTCATGGGACGCTCGCGGCGCATGCAACTGGCGGCCTTCCTGCGTCGACTGCGCCTGCAGCGGCAACCGACCTGAAGATTCAGGCCGTAGCCGCCGGGTAAGGCCACGGACCTTGGATGGCAGCCTTCCCGGAACGATGCCTGTCCCCGGGCTTGCCCCCGGTGCGTAACGCGATCGCGCTGCCGGACAGGACTGCGAAGGCAAGCCCGGGATCGCAGCTTGGCGACGACACCGAAGCGACGCCGATAGCCACGACGACCGACCATGCCGCGGCGGCTGCGACGTCGCGATCGCGATCCCCGCTGCGGCTCCAGGTCGATGCCGCGAGCGGGGCGACGGCCCGAACGGCGTGGAGCACGAATGCGCAGGCGCCGACGATGCCGGTCGATCCCAGTATCGCCGTGGCAAGGCTTGACGAGCGGAACGAGCCCGGACCAATGCCAAGCCCGTGCGAGGTGATGAACGCTGTTATCCCTTGCCCCGCCCAGAACAACCGCTGCCTGCCGGAGAAGGATCCGGCTTTGTCCAGCGTCATGTGCTCCAGCAATCGGCGCATCGCTGCCGCAAGAGCAGGTTCGAGCACCAACAGCGCGCTGGCGAGGATACCGGCGGCGATGCCCGCGAGCGACAGCCACGCAAGCCGGTCGAGAGGCAGCAGGCGCGGGGTCGTGAGGGTGCGCAGCGCCATGAGCGCGCCGAACAGCACAAGCCCGACGTAGGCCGTAGATGAAGTGCTGGTGAGCAGGGCGACGGCGAGAAGCAACGCGGCCGCTCCGGTCCAGCGGGGCTCGACGCGGCGCAGCCAGCACTCGAAGGCGAAGACGAACCAGACTACGGCGAAGCTCGCAAAGGAGGACGCTTCGGGCCACAGGCCATTCATTCGCACGAAGCCGCCCCATTCGTGATCGAGCTGCGCGTAATTGTTGTTGCGGAAGAAATGGAAAGCAGCTTCCGCAGGCGTCCCGCGCAGGATGACACCGGCAAAGCCGGACAGCGCATGGATAATGCCGATCACGGCGCCGGTGCGAGCCAGTATGCGCCCGCCATCCGGCCTGTGGCGCATTACTGCGTGGGTCGCCAGCGCCATCACCATCGTGCCGACCATGTACACGGCGGTCGTCAGGTTCTGCGTGGTGAAGCGCAGGGGTTCGGCGGCGAGGATCCGGCCGAGCTGGGTTCCGTACCGGGCGCAGATCTGGCCGCGGAGAGGGGTGACGTCGATCTCCCCGGCAAAGATACGCGGCAGAAGCAGTGCGGCAAGGACGCTGTAAGCGACGAAGACGATCAGCCAGACATTGCCGCGCAACGCCGAGCCGAGATCGGCCGTCCCGACACCTCCGGGAGCCAGGCAGCGCAGCAGCAGGAAACCCAGCGCGAAGTGCGCGGGCGAGACCGACGATCCTCCCAGCGCCGTGAGATTGATCGCTGCCGAGCCGCCCAGCAGCGTCGCGCATATCACCAGCACGAACAGTGCGCGCACCGATCCCAGGATGAACAGGGCGAGCGCGATGATCAGCTCGATCGCCCCGATGAGGGTCAGTTCCATGTCCGTCTCCCCGTCACATTAACGATCGCAGTATCCCGGCGTCGAAGGCGGCGGGGAAAAGCGGCGGGCCTGCAGCATGGCCAGTTCGGGTTCGAAGGAAGGTAGCCAGTCCTCGAACCTCGACACCGCTTCGGTGAGTGCCTCGACGGTCTGCTCATCGAAGAACAGTCCGGTCTGGCGGTCGACGACCGTGTCGAGAGCGCCGCCTTTCCCGAAGGCCAGTACCGGCCGTCCCGAGGCCATGACCTCGACCGGGACGATCCCGAAATCCTCCTCGGCGGTGAAGACGAATCCGCGGCAGCGCGCGTAGTGTCGGCGCAAGTTCGCGAAATCGAGCCGGGGGATGATCGTTACCGTAGGGCCCGCCATGCGGCGCAGGCTCGCGGCCATGGGCCCGTCCCCCACCACGGTCAGTGGCAAGCCGAGGCGGTTGAACGCTTCTACCGCAAGGTCCGGGCGCTTGTAGGGCACCAGTTGGCCCACCCACAGGTAGTTGTCGTCGACTTCGCGGGACAGGGCGAAGAGGTCCACATCGACGGGAGGGTGAACCACGGTCGAAGGCATTCGCCAGGCGCGTTCGATACGGCGCTGAATGAAGTGCGAGTTGGCGACGTAGCGGTCGACGCGCGAGGCGGATGCGACGTCCCAGGTGCGCAGGCGGTGGAACAGGAAGGGCATCACCGCACGGTTCAAAGGCCCGGTCCCTTCGCGATACTGGTGGTAGTGGTCCCACAAGTATCGCATCGGCGAATGGACGTAGCACACGTGAAGAGCGTCGGGATCGGTGATGACGCCCTTGGCCGGGCCGCTCTCGCTGCTGATGACCAGATCGTAGCCGCGCAGGTCCATTTCCTCGAGCGCCATGGGCATGAGCGGCAGGTATTTCTGGTAGTGCCGGCGCGCTCCGGGCAGCTTCTGGATGAAGCTGGTGGTCACCTTGCGCCCGGCGATGGTGCGCGAGACGCGCGCGGGATCGTAGACGTGGGTGAAGATGTCGGCTTCGGGGAAAAGGCGCAGCAGCCGTTCGATTACCCGCTCCCCGCCGCGCATGGTGACCAGCCAGTAGTGCACGATCGCCACCTTGCGGAAGCGCTGGCGGACATGGTGGAGCAGGCTGTCGTCGCCGTCCTCCGAGACCGGGCGCAGGTTAAGCATAGTAGTCCTTGTACGCCTTGTAGAATGCGTTCTCGTCGAGGCCGAACGCGGCCTGCTTGCGCACGTCCACGCGGGTGAGGATTACCCCGGCAAGGCCGACCGCACCTTCCGGCAGCAGCCGGAGAAGCGAGCGGATCGCGGCTTCCGGTGTCCGGCGCCAGCGCGCGGCGATGACGGCGGCGTCGGCCTTGCCCAGCAGCAGCCGGGCATCGGCCATCGGCAGTACCGGCGCGGTGTCCATGATGACGGCGTCGAAGCTCTGCGCGGTCGTAGCGAGCAGGGCGTCCATCGCGGGACCGGTGAGCAGCGCGTGGTCTTCTTCGCGCCCGGCGCTCAGCGGCAGGATCGAGAGCCTTGTACGCGGGTCGGTGACGATCGCGTCCTCCAGCCTGGCATCGCCGCGCAGCACTTCCAGCAGCCCGATGTCGCGCGTGCCGCCGACCCACCGGCTGACGCCCCGTCGCCGCACGTCGCAGTCGATGAGCAGGATCGCGTCCGTGGCCCCGTTTCCGTCGCCCGCCATCGACCGGGCGAGGCACAGGACCACGGTCGTCTTGCCCTCGGCAGGCAAGGCGGAAGTCACCGCTATGATCCGTGGATTCTCGACCGCGAAGGCGATCGAGGCGCGCAAGTTGCGGAATGCCTCCGCGAAGGCCGAGCGTGGCTGATCGACGATTGCCTCAACAGGGGCGGCCAGCGCCCTGCGACCCGTGACCGAAGCCAGTTCGGGGATCGAGCACAAGTAGCGCAGCCCCAGACGCCTCTCGATCTCCTCGCCGGTGGCAAAACCGCTGAACATCAGTTCCGCCGCGATGGCGCAGGCAAGGCCAAGGCCGAGGCCGATCGCGCCGGCCAGCACCATGTTGAGCAGGACGTCGGGGCGGGCCGGCCTGTCGCTGGGCTGTGCCGGATGGAGTACCCGGGCTTCCGGCTGACGGATGCCGATGCGGGCGGCAAGTTCCTTGTAGCGGCCGAGGTAGCTTTCGTAGAGCTGGCGCGAGGCCTGTGCCCGTTGATCGAGGTCCTGGAGGTCGACCATGGCCATATTGTCCCGCCGAAGGGCGCCTTCGGATGCGTGCAGCGAACCAGAGAGCGAAGCCAGGCGACGCTCGGAAACCGCTGCCCGGGCGGAGAGGTTCGACACCACGCGACCAATCTCCTCGGCGATCCGGGCATCCACAGATGCGAGCTGATTGCGCGCGCGAGCGAGGTCGGGGTGGCGCGGGCCGTACTTGCCGGAAAGCGAAGCGATCTCGGCGGCATATGCGGCCTGCTGCTGGCGCAAGGACGCGATCACAGGCGAGCCGAGCGATCTCGCCGACATCCTCGCCGCTCGATCCCGAACCGAGTTGCTGTCGCGCTGTCGCCAGCCGGGCGGCATCTTCCGCTGCCTGCGCGCGGGCTGAAGTGACTTCCTGGTTGTAGGCGGAGATTTCCTGTTCGGTGAGCGAGCGGTCGCTGGTGCTCGGTAGGTCGTGCGCGAGGCGGTAACGGGAAAGCGTGGCGGCGTCGGCGGATGCCTGCGCGCTTGCCTTGTCCATCCGTGCGCCGACTTCGCGCAGGGCACGAGTGTCGGCGGCATCCTTCTCGGTGACGCTGCCTTGCGTGTACTGCGCAGCGAAGGCGTTGGCGATGCGCGCCGCTTCCCGGGCATCCTCGCTCTCGAAACTGATCGAGAGCGTATAGGTCGCGCCGGAGCGGAAGGCGGAGACTCCGTCGGCGACATAGTCAATCGCTGCCTGTCGCGCTTCGGCGCCGCTGCGCCCGTCAGTGGCGAAGCGGCGGGCGAGAGCCAGGCGGTCGACCACGGCCGCGATGTTGGCGCTGGACGTGATGACCTCTACTTGCGTGTCGATCCAGGTCTCGCCCATGCCGCCCTGAGCGGCGAGACGATCCTCTTCGGTCAGGGGGCGATCGGCTCGACTTTCGGGTCGAGCGTGACCTCGGCGGTCGAAAGGTAGGTGGGGGTCTGGGTTGTTGTGACGACAAAGCCAGCGGCGAGTGAAGTCAGGAGCGCTCCCAGTATGATGTGCCATCGACGACGCAGAAAGCCGATCAGGGCGCCGGGATCAATCCGGTCTGTATCGATGGCAAGGGCCGGTCGCGACACGGGAACGAGGGCGCCGGGCGGCGGCGCAAGGACGATAGGTTGATTCACGCTGACACCACCCCTGTTTTCCGGCGGCGCTGCAATGGCCTGCTGGAATCGAGTGCAATTTCGGCTGGTTTGCACTGGGCACGCAAGTAACAGTTGCGCGATTTCAAAAATGTAACGGTTTCAAATTTGAAATTAACGAAGTTAATGGTGAAATAAATTATTTATAACCTGAATTTCATTTTTGTAATTGGAGTATTCTGTGAGGGCCGGTTTTCATCGCCGTACTTGGTGCGATGCACGGCGAAATGGAGATTGGGCAAGTGTCGAAGGTCTGCAATCCGCATCGGCGCTTGATCGATGCCGTCGTGGCAAGCGTATTCGCTGTGCTCGTGCAGGGGTGCGCGACTTCGGGCGCCTCGCCCCTGACTGCGGCCGAAGCCCGCATGGGGATGGAGGCGTACCGCCTTGGAGCCGGCGACAAGGTGCGTGTCACCGTCTACAACGAACCCAACCTCTCCGGTGAGTACGCCTTGTCCAGCGCGGGCAGGATCGCTTTTCCGCTGGTCGGGACGATCGATGCCAACGGACAGACGGTGGAAGACCTGTCACGCATGCTGACGAACCGGATCGCGGATGGTTACATGACTGACCCCAAGGTCAGCGTCGAAGTTCTGACCTACCGGCCCTACTATATTCTGGGTGAAGTCCAGAGGCCCGGGCAATATCCTTATGTCGCTGGCATGTCGGTCGAACAGGCCGTCGCAGCGGCGGGTGGTTTCAGCTATCGTGCGAATGCGCGGCGCGTGAACCTGCGTCGTGGGCCGCAACCAGGCGAAAAGTCGGTAGAACTCAACGCCGGACTGGTTGTTATGGTAATGCCGGGCGATACCATACGTATTCTGGAGCGGTACTTTTGATATTTTGAAATGGGTTCTTCGGGTAAGTAAAGCCAAGGCGTCGTGAATTGTGATGGCTCGGTCTCGAGCAGGACTTGAGTGTAATTTCAGTAACGAGCTGTCGTGTCCGTTGGGCAAAGGGGGCATGCGCCACTGTATCGAGCCGTGAGATGCAGTTTGAGCCAAAGTCCATGATGCTACCGCATGTGCTCAGGCGAGCTATGGGATGCCACACATAATTCCCGGCGGATTAAGGGCGTGAAACTGGCGGATGGTCATAGGGACGTCGTGTGACGTTCAGCAGATGCTGGAGTGGAGCCGCCAGTAGTCGGATCAACGTGCCGGGGTCGCCTCTGTCCGCATCACGGCCATCGCCAACCGCATGCTTGTGGATTTACTGGTAACAGCGGGTCGGCATCATAGGGTGTACCTAAGCGACACCGACATCCGCCTGCGATCAAACTCACGCCCGCCAGCGCCATTGCTGCGGGTGCTCTGTAAGCCCAACTGGGCTGCAAGCCGCAAGTTGCGACGGAGAAGCCAGTCGGCGCCCAGGCTGCCCGAGAGATCGCTTTGTCTACGCTCGGTCCCCGCATATTCGCTGACGGTACGATCCAGGCGCCCCCACATGAGCAGATTGCGCCGGGCTTCGTAGTCAATGCGGGTGCCATATCGCCTCTGCCGGATGCCTGCGATGCCGACGAGGGGCGAGCGCTGGATCGACCGGCGTGCCTCGATCGTCCAGGTCATCAGGCGGGTTGGGCTCCATTCGAGACCGGCGCTGAAGTCGAGCCCCTTGATGTGTGGAAAGGCCGTGTCGTCGTAGCGCTGGTCCTGGTAGCCGACTGCGGCACGGCCCCGGATCAGGCGCGTGACCCCGAAGGCGAGGCCGCCGCGCAGCGACCAGCCGCTGGAACTGCGGTCGAACGTGCCCGTATCGTCCGGATAGCGGGCTTGATTGTAGCTGCCCTCCACGAATGCCGCGACGCCGGGCGCCACGGCATAGCCCGCACTCGCGCCAAGGCTCCAGGTCCGATAGTCGCGGTCGCCCTGCCCGATTTGCACGCTGTCGGTTCGATAGGGCGCGTAGCGGTAGGAATCGAGACTTGCCTGAGTTCCGAGGATCAGGCGTCCTGCGGTGTGCTCGGCCTCCAGACCCAGTTCCAGTGCATTGTAAGCGATGCGCGGGCCGCGCAGCGTGGTGTCCCCGATCGTGCCGCGCGCTTCGTAGGCGCGCGAATAGCTCGCGCGGGCGGACAGGCGGGTCCGGGTGCCCAGATCGAGGCGGCCGCCAAGCCGGGCGTCATAGGTTTCGGTATCTTCGTTGGTCTGCGACAGGCCGCGAGCCAGCGCTGCATCGGTGTCCAGCGAGAGGGCGTGGCGGCTCCAGGTGGAGTGCGCGGAGAAGCTGCCCGATACCACCGCCAGCGCATCGTGCACCCTGTCATCGCGCGTGGCATAGATGTTGTCGTCCCAGGCGATGCGCGCTTCGCTTGAGGCCAGGCCTTCGAAACTGCCGAGGCGGATGGGGACTGGATCGAACTCGGGACGGGCGCGCTTCTGGACGGAGATCGCCACATCGCCGTAGAGGTGGTTTGTGGAGGCGTCCTGCGCCTGCACGTTCGGCGCCGCACAGGCGCCGATCAGGCCCAGTAGATACGGCATCAGCGCCGGATTCGTTCCGAACCGACCCAGCCTGTTCGCCGCTTTTCGCCTCAAGGTCGCCCGCGCTCCAAGATCTCGTGCCCCCGCGAGAGTTGATGCCCGCTTGACGGTGTTTGCGGGCACGGCACGCGCGCAGCAAATGAACCATTTGTCACGGGTGAAGCATTCGCCACGGGCTGGGCGCGTCCTCCTGCGAGGAGGGCGTTCAGATCAGTCGGGCTTCCAGCCGATCTCTGCAGCGGAAGCGGACTTGGGGATGTCGGTCAGCGCTTCGTTGACGGTGATCGTCTCGCCGGGTGCAAGGCGGTTCTTCGCAGGCACCACTTCCTTGGCGTAGACGACGGTTTCGCGCCGGTCGCGCAGGACGACGAGAAGCGAGGGGACCTTGCGGGTCTCGGCGCCGATGTTGGTGATCGTGCCGCTGACGCTGAAGAACTCGGTGCCGTCGGGCAGCGGCTTGCGATCCTGGCGGCCGCGCGGAAAGTCCAGCTTGAGGTCGGGCTGGGCTTGGCTGAACGTCGCGCGCGGGATCGGCAGCCAGTCGGGCAGCCCGCCCACGGCGACGGCGACGGCGAGGCCTAGCGTCGCCACCGCAAAGGCGATTGCGGCGAACGTGCCGATCCGCGACCAGTTGCGGCGCGGACGGAACGGCGGTGAGAAATCGAAGCTCGATGGGCCTTCGTCGGAATAGGGCTTGATCGAGGTGTCGTCGTAATAGACCGGACCGGGGCGACGCGAGGGTGCCGGCGGCGGCATCGGTTCGGAGCGCGGGGCCTCGGCAGCCGGTTCCGGGGCGCGGGGAACCACGACGGCGGGGCGCGGCGCCGGTCGTGCTGCAGCCTGAGGGATCGGTTGGGAAACCGGCTCCGGAGCTGGCTGCACGGGCGCGGCATGTACCGGCGGCGGGCTGACGGCCGCTTCGGCCTCGACCGGCGCGGCGAAAGCGCCTTCGGTTTCCAGTTCAGCCGGTTCCTGGAACCAGCTGTGCCGGCACTTGGCGCAGCGCACGGTCCGACCTTCCACGCCGATGGCGCTGTCGGGGACAGCGTAGCGCGTGGAACAGGCAGGACAGGCGATGATCATGATCGCATCCATAAGCACGGCTTGCTCGCGCGCGACAAGCGCCTCGCCTGTGGGTTCGCGCCATGACGCTCTTTTTCCACATGCATGGATGGCTATAGGCATGAAGGTCGCCCGTTCGGCCCGACTGGAACACAGTAGTTCTGCAACACGATCCTTGACGAGCATGACCAGCGACGGGGAAATCATCCACTTCGACAATGTCGGCCTGCGCTACGGCACCGATCGCGAGGTGCTGAGCGACCTGACGTTCACGCTCTATGCCGGGCGGTTCTATTTCCTCACCGGCGCGAGCGGCGCGGGCAAGACGTCGCTGCTGCGGCTGCTCTATCTGGCGCAGCGGCCGTCGCGCGGGGCGATCCGCATGTTCGGGACCGACGCGATCACCCTGCCGCGCGCGCAGTTGCCGGTGATGCGCCGCCGGATCGGCGTGGTGTTCCAGGACTTTCGCCTGATCGAGCACTTGTCCGCCTTCGACAACGTGGCGCTGCCACTGCGCGTGGCGGGCCATGCCGAGAAGGACATCGCCGGGCCGGTGCGCGACATCCTCGAATGGGTGGGTCTGACCGACCGTATCGACGCCAGCCCCGCCACGCTTTCGGGCGGCGAGCAGCAGCGCGTCGCCATCGCGCGGGCCGTCATCGCCCGCCCTGCCATGCTGGTGGCGGACGAGCCGACCGGCAACGTCGATCCGGACATGGCCGCCAAGCTGATCCGCCTGTTCGAGATGCTCAACCGGCAGGGCACGACGGTGGTGGTCGCCACCCATGACCTAGATCTGCTGCGCAAGGTGCCCGACAGCCTCATCATGCGGCTGGACAAGGGGCGGCTTTCCGATCCCACCGGCGCGCTGCGCTATCCGCCGAGGAAGCTGACGTGAGGCGCTCCTCGGTTTTGGGCCGCTGGTTCACCGCCGGAAGCCGGGTCGAACTGATCCCGCAGGGGCGCATGTCCGGGCCGATGCCCTGGGTCATCGCGATCATGGTGGCGATGACTGCCATTGCGCTCGCGGCGGGGCTGGCGCTCGGCAATGCGGTCTCGGCGGCCAAGGCCGAGATCGACGGCGGCGTCACCGTGCAGATCATCGAGCCGCGGGCTGACGTGCGTGAAGCGCAAGCCGCGCGCGCGGTCGAGGCGATCAAGACGATGCCCGGCGTCGCGGGGCTGCGGCAGGTTCCGCAGGCGGAATTGGACGCGCTGATCGAACCCTGGCTGGGCACCGGCATCGCGGCGGCGACCGGCTCGGCGATCCCCGTTCCGGCGCTCATCGACGTGCGCCTGAACGGCCCTGCGAGCGCGGCGCAACTGGCCGCGATCGCGAAGCGGGTGACGCCGGTGGCGCCGTCCGCCCGGATCGATGCGCAGTCGAACTGGCTGCGGCCGGTGTTCGACGCGATGGTGTCGCTGCAGGTCTTGGCGATGGTGATCGTCGCGCTGCTGGCGGGCGCGCTGGCGGCGGCCGTGCTGCTGGCGGCACGATCGGCGCTGGGGGCGAACCGGGACACGATCGAGATCGTCCACCTGCTCGGCGGCACCGACGCGCAAGTGGCGCGGGTGTTCCAGCGCTCGATCGGCTATGACGCGGCAGGCGGCGGTGCAGTGGGCCTCGCACTGGCGATGGTGGTGATCCTCACCCTCGGGCGACGGTTCGAGGGGCTGGGTGCGGGGCTGGTCGACAGCGGCGCGCTGGTGTGGAGCGACTGGCTGATCCTTGCGGTCGTGCCGGTGCTGGCGACGCTGCTCGCCATGCTGACGGCGCGACTTACCGTGCTGCATGCGCTGCGAAAGATGCTGTAACCGGCGCAAACCCCTATATAGCTATTCATCTATGTTCCGCCGCTTCACCGCCTCTGTCGTGCTGCTCTGGGCCTTCGGGTTCCTGTGGTTCGCCGTTTCCCTGCCCGGGCCTTTGCCCGCGAGCGTGAAGACCGACGCGATCATCGTCCTCACCGGCAGCCAGGGCCGCATCGAGCATGCGGTCAAGGTGCTGGAGGCGGGCAAGGCACCGGACATGCTCGTCTCCGGCGTCGATCGCGAAGTGCGCCCGCGCGAATTCGCGCACCAGTTCCGGGTGCCCGCGCGCCTGATGCGCTGCTGCGTGACGTTGGGCTACCGGGCCTACGACACCCGCTCCAACGCGGTCGAGGCGGTGCAATGGGTGACCGAGCATAACGCCAAGTCGGTGCGCCTCGTCACCGCCGACTGGCACATGCGCCGCGCCGCACTGGAGATCGCGCGCGAGTTTCCCGATGACGTGCGGCTGGAACTGGACGGCGTACCTTCGCATCCCAGCCTGAGCACGCTGTTCCTCGAATATCACAAGCTGCTGGCCCGTGCCGCGCTCAACCTCTGGGAAGCCCTGCGATGAATTCCGAAAGGGCGAACCCGCTCGACGTCGTGCGTTCGCTGCTGTTCTATGTCGTGTTCTATCCGGGCACGATCGTGATGGTCACCGCATGTTTCGTGGGGTCGCTGTTCGGCGAGGAGCCGCTGCGCCGCGCCGTGCGCGGCTGGGGCCTATTCCACCGTTGGTGCGCCCGCTGGCTGCTCGGCATCCGCCTTGTCATCGAAGGGGAACTGCCGAACGAGGGCGTGCTCGTCGCGATCAAGCACGAGAGCTTTTACGAGGCGATCGACCTGCCCGCGCAGATGCAGCGTCCGGCCCCTTTCCCCAAGGCGGAACTGGCCGAAATCCCCGGCTGGGGATGGGCCTTGCGCCGCTATGGCGCGGTCGTGGTGGAACGTGGCGAAGGCGCCAAGGCTCTCCGCACCATGGTGTCGAGCGCGCGCGGTCTCGCCGCGCAGGGCCGCCCGCTGGCGATCTTCCCCGAAGGCACGCGGGTGAAGACGGGAGAACAGCCGCCGCTGCAGTCCGGTTTCGCGGGGCTCTACAAGCTGCTGGGGCTGCCGGTGGTGCCGGTGGCGGTCGACAGCGGGCGGCTTTACCACCGCCGCTGGAAAAAGCCGGGGACCATCACCCTGCGCGTCGGCGAACGCATCGCCCCCGGCCTCCCGCGGGACGAGGTCGAGGCGCGCGTCCACGCCGCGATCAACGCGCTGAATATCTAGGCCGCCGCGCTGACCTGGACGGTCTGCGAGAGCATTTCCACCTCGCCGAAGCTGGAGAGGAACGAAACGTCCGCCGCGTCGCGCCCGACGCCGATCTTGGCGACGCGGTCGGGCGTGGTCATCCCGGTGGCATCGACGAGATGCCAAGCGCCGTCGAGGAAGACTTCCGCGATGGCGTGGAAATCCTGCGGCTCGACGCCGATGCCGTAGGCACTTGCGAAGCGGGCCGGGATGGCACTGGCGCGGACCAGCGCGATCATCAGGTGCGCGTAGTCGCGGCAGACACCCTTGCGGCTCTGGAACGTGTCGGCGGCAGTGGTGAAGGCGTCGCTGGAGCCCGGTTCGTACGTGAGCGTTCCGGCGATCCAGTCGCGGATCGCGCCGACGCGCGCGCCTCCCTGCAATCCGGCGAACTCGCTTTCCACGAAGTCGTGGAACGTGTCGGAGGTGCAGTAGCGCGAGGGCATCAGGTAATCGACCGTCTCGCCCGGCAGCCTGTGCGGGGGCACGGCCGGGAGCCCGTCCACCGGGGCGAGGAAGCGATCGACCTCTACCGTGGCCTCGTAGCGGACCGTCAGCGGCGCGGAGGTGCGCAGCCAGATGCGTTCGCCGATGCAAGCCTGCGCGGGAACGCGGGCGAAATGTTCGAGCGGCGGCAGCTCGATGTGAGCGTGCAGCACGCGCTGTTCCGGGATAATCGCAGCCTCGATCTGGAGCAGGACGTCGACGGGGCCGGGCACGGCGTATTCAAGCATAGTCTGGATGGATAGCTGCATGGCGTCGGGCTCTCGAGCAGGAGGTTCGCCCGCTCAAAGCACGAGATGCCCGGTAGCTCCAAGCCCCCATAAACAAAGTGGCCCTCATCCCGGCCTTCGCTGGGATGACGTGCTTTACCGGCCCTCGTGATCCCCGCGGCCGAAGTCCGGCCGCGCGTCGTCCTGGCCTTCCTCGATGATCGAGCGGCGGATCGCGCGGGTGCGAGCGAAGGTATCGAACAACTGCTCGCCGTCGCCGACGCGGATCGCGCGTTGGAGGGCGGTCAGGTCTTCGGTGAAGCGCTGCAGCATCGTCAGCACCGCGTCCTTGTTGGACAGGAAAACGTCGCGCCACATCGTCGGGTCGGAAGCGGCGATGCGGGTGAAGTCGCGGAAGCCGCCGGCCGAATACTTGATGACCTCGCTTTGCGTCACGTCTTCCAGATCGGAGGCCGTGCCGACGATGGTGTAGGCGATGAGGTGCGGCAAGTGGCTGGTGACCGCGAGCACGAGATCGTGGTGCTCAGGCGTCATGATCTCGACGTTGGCGCCCAGCGCTTCCCAGAAGCCGACGAGCTGCGACAACCGCACCATGTCCACCTTGGCGGGCGGGGTGACGATGCACCAGCGGTTGCGGAACAAGTGCGCGAAGCCTGCGTCCGGCCCCGAGTTCTCGGTGCCGGCGACGGGGTGGGCGGGGATGACGACGTGGTCGGGCAGCGCTTCGCCCAATGCCTTGGCGATGGCCTGCTTGGACGAGCCGACGTCGCTGACCAGCGCGGTCGCGGGCAGGGCGCCGCGCACCTGCTCGGCGGCGATGCCCATCGCGCCCGGCGGCACGCAGAAGATCACGAGGTCGGCATCGCGCACAGCTTCGCTGGCAGTGGCGCAGACCTTGTCGACGAGGCCGCGCTCGGCGGCGCGGGCGCGGTGGTCGGGGCTGAGGTCGAAGCCGGTGGTGCGTGCCTCAGGCAGGAACTCGCGCACGGCGAGGCCGATCGAACCGCCCTGCAGGCCGAGCCCGATGATGGCGATGTTCGCGAAGCTCATTTCGGGCTTTCCGCCATTTCGCGCAGGGCCTCGGCGATGGCGTCCATGTCGGCGCTCTTGCCGATGGTGATGCGCAGCGCCTGCGGCAGACCTTGGCCCGGCAGCCAGCGCACGATGTAGCCGCGATCCGCAAGGCCTTCGAACGCCGTTTCGGCGGTGAGGGCGCCTTCGAACAGGATCAGCACGAAGTTCGCCTGGCTCGGCAGCGGGCGCAACCCGTGGTTGCCCAGCGCTTCCAGCTTCGTGACGAAACGGCCGCGCTCGTCACGGTTGTGGACTCGGCTCGCCTCGACGAAGGCGGTGTCGGCCAGCGCCGCCTCCGCCATCGCCTGCCCGGTGGAGGAGACGTTGAACGGGCCGCGAATGCGGTTGAGCGTGGCGACGATCCCGGGCGCGCCGGTGCCCCAGCCGATCCGCTCTCCGGCAAGGCCGAAGATCTTGGAGAACGTGCGCGTCACCAGCACGTTGTCATGCACGGCGGCCAGCGCCAGCGCGCCGTCCTCGTCCTCGGGCGCGACATATTCGCCGTAAGCCTGGTCGAGCACCAGCAGCACGTCGGAGGGAAGGGCAGCGTGCAGGCGCGCGATCTCGCCCTTGGGCAGGTAGGAGCCGGTGGGGTTGTTGGGGTTGGCGACGAAGACCACGCGGGTCTTCTCGGTGACCAGTGCCAGCAGCGCATCGACGTCGGTGCCGTAGTCGAGATCGGGCGCGACCACGGGCGTCGCGCCGCAGCGGCGCGCGGCGATGTCGTAGACCGAGAAGCCGTAGCGCACGTAGATCACCTCGTCGCCGAGGCCCGCATAGCCTTGCGCCGCAAGGTTGAGCAGTTCGTCCGAGCCCGTGCCCATGACCACGCGCGCCGGATCGATGCCGTGGCGCGCGCCGATCGCGGTGCGCAAGGCGGTGCTGTCGGGGTCCGGATAGAGCGCGGGCGCGGCGGCCTTCGCGGCCAGCGCGGCCTCGCTGGTGCCCAACGGGTTCTCGTTGGCGGAGAGCTTGATGAGCGAGCGGCCGTCCTTGCCTTTCGACTTGCCGGGCACATAGGCGTGGATCGCCTCGATCCAGGGCTTGGGAGTCGGGGCTTTCGGAGTGGTGATCGTTTCGCTCATGACGGCCGGCCCCATAACGCACCATGGCGGCTAATGACAGAGTCCGATTGAGCCTCTATTGGGGCTCGGATCATGGCAACCGTGCTCAATCCCCCTATCGAGAACCGCCACCTCGACCTCGACATGCCGCTGCTGCTCGACGGCGGGCAGATGCTGCCCTGCGCGCGCATCGCCTACGAGACCTGCGGCACGCTGAATGCGGCCAAGGACAATGCGATCCTGATCTGCCACGCGCTGACCGGCGACCAGCATGTCGTGTCGAACCACCCCAAGACCGGCAAGCCCGGCTGGTGGGTGCGCATGGTCGGCCCTGGCAAGCCGATCGACACCGACCGTTTCTTCGTGATCTGCGCCAATGTGATCGGCTCGTGCATGGGTTCGACCGGCCCGGCCAGTGACGGCCCGGACGGTACGCCCTGGGGCATGCGCTTCCCGGTCATCACCATCCGCGACATGGTACGGGGGCACATCGCTGTGCTCGATTCTCTGGGGATCGACAGCCTTCACGCGCTTGTCGGCGGATCGATGGGCGGGATGCAGGTGCTCAGCCTTGCCGCCAACTTCCCGGAGCGTACGCGCGCGGTGCTGGTGCTGGCTTCGACTGCGCGGCATTCGGCCCAGAACATCGCATTCCACGAAGTCGGGCGTCAGGCGATCATGGCCGACCCCGAATGGCGCGAGGGCGATTACTATGCCTTCGGCAAGGGGCCGGAAAAGGGCCTCTCCGTCGCCCGCATGGCCGCGCACATCACCTATCTGTCGGAAGCGGGCCTGACCGAGAAGTTCGGCCGCCGCCTGCAGAACCGCGAGGAGAAGACCTTCGGTTTCGACGCGGATTTCCAGATCGAATCGTACCTGCGCTATCAGGGGCTGTCGTTCACCGACCGCTTCGATGCGAACTCGTACCTCTACATCACCCGCGCGATGGACTACTTCGACCTCGCCGAAGAGCACGGCGGCATGCTCGCCAATGCCTTCGCGAAGTCGAAGGCGCGGTATTGCCTCGTCAGCTTCGATACCGACTGGCTTTATCCCACGGCGGAATCGCGCAATGTCGTCCACGCGCTCAACGCGGCGGGCCTGCCGGTGAGCTTCGTTGAGCTTTCCGCACCGTTCGGGCACGACTCGTTCCTGCTCGACGTGCCCGCGCTCGACCGTGTGGTGCAGGGGTTCATCGGATGATCCAGCTTTCCGACGACAAGACCCGCCTCGACGTGGCGCGCGTGCATGGCTGGCTCGCTTCCAGCTACTGGACGCCCGACATCGCGATCGAACAGGTCGAGCGCCAGATCGCGGGCTCGCACTGTCTCGGGGCCTATCACCCCGAACATGGGCAGGTCGGTTTCGCCCGCATGATCACGGATTACGCCAGCTTCGCCTGGCTCGCCGACGTCTGGGTGGATGAGCCTGCACGCGGGGCGGGCCTCGGCCGCCGCATGGTGCAATGGTTCCTCGACCATCCTGGCTACGAGACGGTGCGCCGTTTCGCGCTGACCACCGCCGACGCGCACGGTGTCTACGCCGCGCTCGGCTTCAATCCGCTGATGCGGCCCGAGCGGCTGATGGAGCGTCTCTCGCCCGCCTTCGCCGTGCAGTTGCAGGTGGCGTCATGACCCCCGCGATGAAGACCGGCCTGCGCCCGGACCTTGCGATCATCGCCGAGAACGTCGCGCTGGATTCCAGCGTACTCGACGTCGGCTGCGGCGACGGCACCTTGATGCAGGCCCTGCGCGACGGTTCAGGCTGCGCCACGCGCGGTATGGAGATCGACGCGCTGAACGTAGGCGCCTGCGTGGCCAAGGGCCTCTCGGTGATTCAGGGCGATGCCGACAAGGACCTTGCGTTCTATCCCGACAAGTCGGTGGACTACGCGATCCTGTCGCAGACGCTGCAGACGACGATGCGGCCGGACATGGTGCTGGAGGAACTGCTGCGCATCGGCCGCAAGGCCTTCGTCAGCTTCCCGAACTTCGCGCACTGGCGGGTCCGCACCTCGCTGCTGTGGAACGGCCGCATGCCGGTGACGCGCCTGCTGCCGATCGCCTGGTACGAGACGCCCAACATCCACCACCTGACGGTGAACGATTTCCGCGCGCTGCTGCAGGAACGCGGGATCACGGTGGAGGGACGCTGGTTCCTTTCAGGCGATACCCAGTGCAGCGCGGCGGCGGCGAACTTCCGCGCCGAGCACGCGGTGTTCCTGCTCTCGCGCGGGGGCTGAGCCGCGAGGGTTGCCTTGCTGGGCGAGGCATGATTCTCTCTCGGAACCGGCGGGCCGGGTTGCCCGCGCTCTTCCGGGAGACGACCCTTGCGAATTGACGCCTCGAAAGCCGTCGGAGCCTATGCTGCAGTGATGACGCTGGCGACGGTGTGGCTCGGCCTCACCGCCGTTTCGGCGCCTGCCACCAAATTCGAAACCATCGACGTCCAGCGCATCAACGTGCGCGAACCCGACGGCACCTTGCGCATGACGATCTCCGGCAAGGCCCGCATTCCCGGCCTGATCCTTGGCGGGGTCGAGCATCCGCACCCGAACCGGCAGGAAGCGGGGATGATCTTCTTCAACGATCAGGGCGACGAGAACGGCGGCCTCGTTTTCGACGGCGGGATGAAGAACGGCGTGCCCACAAACGGCGGCAGCCTGACCTTCGATCGCTACCACCAGGACCAGACGCTGCAGATGGTGAGCACTGAGGAGGGCAAGGCGCGCCGTGTCGGCGTCATCGTCACCGATCGCCCGGACAGGCTGATGGACGTGGCGGCGGGGCGCCGCCTGCGCGACATGGCGCCGGGGCCGGAGCGGGCCCGGCTGCTGGCCGAGGCAGGCTTCGAATCGGCCCGTCGCATCTGGCTCGGCCGCGATGCGACGGGAGAGGCATCGCTGGTGCTGAGCGATGCCGAAGGCCGCCCGCGACTGACACTGGGCGTGGGTGCAGACGGGACGCCGGGGGTGAGGCTGCTCGATCCCGCAGGCAACGTCACCCGCGAGATCAAGTGAGCGTCAGTGCGGCCGCGCTTTCAGCAGCGCCAGCCCAAAGCCGATGAAGAACACGCCGGTCACCCGGTTGAACGCCTGCTTGATCGCGGGGCGCGTGAGGTAGCCCGCCAGCGAACGGCCGCCCAGCGCATAGGCGCAGTACCACCCGGTTTCGATGACGGCGAACGTGCTGAGCAGGATTGCGAACTGCGGCACTTTGGGCAGCGCGGGGTCGATGAACTGCGGGAAGAAGGCTGCCGCAAAGAGGATCGCCTTGGGATTGCTGATGGCGATCGTGAAGCCGCCCCGGAACACCGCGAGGCTCGAAGGAGCGGGCGGCAGTTCGCCCTCGGTGGGGTCGAGCGGTGCCACGGGCGAGCGCCAGGACTTCACCCCGAGGTACACCAGATAGGCCACACCGGCATAGCGCAGCACTTCGAACGAACCCGGGAGCGCCAGCAGCAGCGTCGTCAGTCCGGCGGCGGAGGAACCCATCAGCAGGAAGATCGCGCAGAGGCACCCCGCCATCGCGATCGTGCTGCGCCGCGCGCCCATCTCGACGCTGCGCGACAGGACGTGGAGCATGTTCGGCCCCGGCGTACCGGAAACCACGAAGACGGCGGCGACGAAAAGCCACCAGGTATGAAGCGTCACGGTGCGCAGGTCCTTGCACGGGATTGAAGAAGGCGCGGCTTATGCCCGAGGTGCGGACAAGGCAACACCAGTGGCACAAGCTGCAAGATAATCGCTGCCCTTTCGCTTGACCGGAGCCTGCCCGGCTGCGAGGTGCGCCGCCTTCTGCCGGGCGCCTCGCCGCGCCCGCAGCTGACAGACCGGCCAAGGGCGCAGCATCGCCCCCTCCATGCCGAGCCGGTCGTCCATCCCGTGGAGACGATTCCCGACCAGGCCGACGGCCGCGTATCCCATTCGTATTCGGGAGGGCGTCCGGCGACCGTGACCCGAATCGACGAGTATGACATGACCCTGAAGACCACTCCCGCCGCGCACGCGGTGCAGCTTATCGACGCCGTTTTTCCCGGCGACACCAACCACCATGGCACCCTGTTCGGCGGCGTCGCGCTGGCGCACATGGACAAGATCGCCTTCCTCGTCGCCGCCCGCCATGCCCGCGCGCCTTTCGTCACCGCGCGGACCGAGCGCATCGACTTCGAGAACCCCGGCCGCATCGGTGATCTGATCGAGGCGACCGGCCTGATCACCCGCGTCGGCACCCGATCGGTCGATGTCGAAGTGGAACTGGTCGCCGAAAACCCGCTCACCGGCGAGCGCCGCCTTTGCACGCGCGGCCTTTTCGTCCTCGTCGCGCCCAAGGGGCCGGATACGAAGCTCCCGTTCCCGCCGCTGCCCGAGCCCGCGCCTTCGGTGGAGACCGGGCGGCTGCACATGGTCGACATGGTGTTCCCGGCGCAGACCAACCACTACGGCTCGCTGTTCGGCGGCGACGCGCTCAAGATGATGGGGCGCGCCGCCTTCATCGCATCGAGCCGCCACATGCGCCGCCCGATGATCATGGGCACGTCCGACCGCATCGATTTCAAGTCGCCGATCCGCGAGGGCGAGATGATCGAGCTGATCTCCGAGGTCGTCATGGCAGGCCCCGATCTGGTGCTCATCCGCGTCGAACTCTGGGCCGAGAACCTGATGAACGGCGAACGCCGCCACTCGGCAACCTCGACCTTCACGATGGTCGTGGTGGACCGGGCGGCGTGATCACCCTCTTCGACATGCTTCCAACTTTCGTCATCCCCGCGAAGGCGGGGACCCAACTGATGCCCGTGCAACATGAAGCATCGGGAGATGGGTTCCCGCCTTCGCGGGGATGACGGCGGCATAGTCGCAGGCGATCACACTTCAGCCCATGCTCAGCCCGGAATAGACGCCGAGCTTGTTGCCGTCGGGGTCGCGCAGGTAGGCCCCGAAGGCGCCGCGCGCCTGCGGCTTGGCCTCGGGGGCGCCTTCGTCGGTGCCGCCGTTGGCCAGGCCCGCCGCGTGCCAAGTCCTGACCGCATCCTGATCCGGCGCGTCGAACAGGATCGTGCCGCCATTGCCGTGCGTGCACGCCTCGCCGTCGCGCGCCGGGCCGAGCAGGAAGCGCACGCCGCCAAGGTCCCACATTACGATCGGGTACTGATCGGGCGTCGAGCAGGGTGCGAGGCCCAGCGCACCGAAGGTCGCGTCATAGAACGCGCGGGTTCTGGCAAGGTCGTTCGACCCGAGGCGGATTGACTTGAGCAGCACGGTTTCCTCTCCCTTTCCCGTTTGCGGAGAGAGTGTCGGCGCGCACGGCAGGGGTCAACGAGCGGAGGCGCAGGGGCGCGAGATATCGCGCAACGGATGGAGCGCGGACTTATCCACCTGATTCCCGCCTCCGTGAAATGGACGGGGCCGTGCCCTTTCGGCATTCCGGATCGCCATGTGGCACATCTATCAGTTCCCGCTCTGCCCCTTCAGTCGCAAGGTCCGGCTGCTCATGGCAGAAAAGGGCATCGCGTACGAACTCCAGACCGCGCGACCGTGGGAAGGCGAGGATCGCCTCTTCGCGATGAACCCGGCCGGACGCACGCCGGTGATCCGTGAAACCGACAAGGGCCTCGTGCTGTCGGACAGTCGCGCGATCTGCGAATACTTCGAGGAGACGGTGGATCGCTATCCGCTGATCAGCGGCACCGCCCAGCAGCGGGCCGAGATCCGCCGCCTGATCGCGATGTTCGACGAGAACTTCTACAACGACGTTTCCGGCCCGCTGCTGCTGGAGCGGATGAAGAAGCGCCTCGTGTTCCGCCAGGCGCCCGATGCCAAGGCGTTGCGCGAATCGATGAAGCTGGCGCACGACTACCTCGACTACATCGACTACCTGATCGACAACCGGCCCTGGCTTGCCGGCGCGACGATGACGCTGGCGGACCTCGCGGCGGCGGCGCAGCTGTCGGTGGCGGACTATCTCGGCGGCCTCGACTGGTCGAGCCACGAGCAGGCGCGCGGCTGGTATCTGGTGATGAAGTCGCGGCCCTCGTTCCGGCCGCTGCTGTCGGAGCGCATGGAAGTGATCCAGCCGCCCAGCCACTACGCTGAAGTGGACGCCTGAGCGGAACTGCCACGCAGACGATTGCCTTCAATTCCACCGCCGTCATTCCCGCGAAGGCGGGAACCCATTTCCTGACTGAGCCTGTTGCACCGGCATCAGATGGGTCCCCGCCTTCGCGGGGATGACGATGAGGTTACTTGTCGAGGCGAACGGTGCGCTCTTCCTTGGGCACCTGACGCACCGGCACGGCGGCGAGCCACTGCTGGAACGCCTCGTTGTCGATCATGCCGCGCGTGATCTCGGTGCCCTGCTTGAAGGTCGCGAAGCCGTCGCCGCCTTCGGCGAGGAAGTTGACCACGGTGACGCGGTACTTCGCGGCAGGGGCGAGCGGCTTGCCGTTCAGCGTCAGCGACACCACGCGGCTGCCCGAGGGACGGCGCATGTCGTACGAGAACTTCAGGCCGGCCGAGGGCGCCAGCGCCTGCTTGTCGCCCGCGTCGTCGAGCCCGTCCTCGATCACCGCGCGGACCTGCGCGCCGGTCAGCGTCATCGTCACCAGTTCATTGTTGAAGGGCTGCGTCGCGTAGACCTGCCCGAAAGTGACGGTGCCGTCCGGCGCCGGGTCGATCGGGGCGCGGATGCCGAAGGGGTTGGTGAAGGCGATCTGCGCGCCCGCAGCCCGGGTGCCCGCGAGCTGCGAATCGGCAACCAGGTTGCCGAGGTCGCCGCCGCTGGCGCTCTCGCTGCTGCCCTTCGCCGCCGGGCCTGACATCTTGCCGACGGGGCGCTGGATCAGCCCTGCCGCATCCTTCACGTAGCCCGCGACATAATCGGCCACGTCCGCACGCGGCTGGAACTGCGGGTAGGCGGTGGTATTCGGCACGTCGCCCCGGCCGCTGGTGTAGCCCGGCGACTGGACGATCACGTTGCGGGCCTTCTTGGCGATGACCTTGTGGCTGGCGGGGTCGATGGTGAGGGTGATGTCGGTCACCAGCTTGCCGTAGACGCCCGCGCTGGTCAGCAGGATCGGCGAGCCGTCGCCCGACTGGCCGTACTGGCACACGTACTGCCAGTGCGTGTGCCCCGAGACGACGAGATCGACGCCGGGGTTCAGCTTGTCGAGGATCGGCTGGATGTCGCCCGCGAAGCCCTCGCACGAATTGGGGTCCTTGGCAGCCGTCTTGCCGCCCTGGTGGATCAGCACGACGACGGCGTCGGCGCCCTCGGCCTTGAGCACGGGAATCGCCTTGTTGATCGCCTCGGCCTCGTCACCGAAGGTCAGTCCCTTGACCATGTCGGGCTGGACGAGCGTGGGGATCGACTTGAGCGAAAGGCCGACGAAGCCGATGGTCACTTTGCTCGCGCCCTCACCGAAGGTCTTCAGGCCGGTGGCGGGGAACAGCGTCGTGCCGTCGTCCCTGTAGGTCGCGGCGGAGAGATACTTGTAGCTGGCGCCCTTGAACTGCTCGAGCTGGCAGGGCTGCAGGCGCGTGTTCTTCTCGCAGCCGCCGTTCTGGAGGCGCTGGAGTTCCTTCCAGCCGCGGTCGAACTCGTGATTGCCGACCGCGTTGAACTCCAGCCCGATACGGTTCATCACGCCGACCGCCGGTTCGTCGAGGTGGAGCGAGGAGGCCAGCTGCGAGGCGCTGGTGAGGTCGCCCGCCGCGACGACGACGTTGTTCGGGTGTTCGGCCTTGAGCGAATCGACCGCCGATGCCAGCCACGCGCCGCCGCCTGCGGGCACGTTAACCGTCTTGCCATCAGGGCCGGGGGCCTCGACCGAGGCCTTGGGCGGTTCGAGCGCGCCGTGGAAGTCGTTGATGGCGATGATGCCCACTTCCACCGGGGTGGTCGCCGTGACGGGCGCTCCCGGGCGGGTTGCCTGCGGTGCAGCGCAGGCAGCGGTGAAAGCGAGAGCGAGGAGCGGCAGAGCGCGTAGACGGGGGAAGTCATGACCCGGCTCTATCGCACTGCAATATGACGGGCCAAGGGCCAATTTCGCTGATGGCCTGTGCGAATTGTCAGCGCACCTGATCCTCCAGCGCATGCATGGCGTCGTCGGACAGGCCGAAATGGTGCCCTACCTCGTGGATCACCACATGCGCGACGAGGTCTTCCAGATCCACCTCGGTCTCGCACCATTCGGCGAGAAGGGGCTGGCGATAGAGCGTGATGCGCGGCGGGAATTCGCCCGAGATCCACACCGAATCGGTGTCCATCGACCGGCCGTGATAGAGTCCGGTCAGTTCCCAGGCATCCTCGATGCCCATGGCGCCCAGCGTTTCCTCGTCCGCGAATTCCTCGATGTGGACGGTGATCCCGTCGAGGTGTTGCGCGAAGGGCGCAGGAATCCGCGCGAAGGCGGCGTGGGCGAGGCGCTCGAACTCGGCGGCGGAGGGGGAGGGCCGAATGTGCGGGTCATGGGTGGAGGTATGCCCACCCCGGCCCCTCCCGCAAGCGGGAGGGGAGCAACACAGGATCGCCCTCCCGCAGGCGGGAGGGGAGCAACACAGGATCGCCCTCCCGCAGGCGGGAGGGCCGGCAGGCTTGGCGGTTTACCGCCTAGCCGAACGGGGTGGGCATCACACCATCCACACCCGCATCGTCCCCCATTCTTGCGAAACCGCCGCCATTCTGCGACCAAAACACGCATGGTTCCGGCAATCTTCGGCCTCTCCGGCCTGACCCTCGGCGACGACGAACGCGCCTTCTTCCGCGACGCCGATCCGGCGGGCTACATCCTGTTCGGCCGCAACGTCGAAAGCCGTGCGCAAGTCCGCGCCTTGACCGACGAACTGCGCTCCATCCACGGGCGCGAGCATCTGTTCGTCTGCATCGACCAGGAAGGCGGCCGCGTCGCCCGAATGAAGCCGCCGACCTGGAGCGCCTATCCGCCCGGCGAGGCGTTCGACCGGCTCTACGACCTTGCCCCCGCCAGCGCCATCGAGGCGGCGCGGGTGAACGCGCAGGCGCTCGGCCTTGACCTTGCCGAAGTCGGCGTCAGCGTGGACTGCCACCCTCGCTCGACGTGCGCCAGCCGGGCGCGCACGACGTTATCGGCGACCGCGCGCTGGGTGCCGAGCCGATGCGGGTGGCGGCGCTGGGCCGCGCGATCCTCGACGGCTTCGCGCGCTCGGGCGTCGCGGGCTGCATCAAGCACATCCCCGGCCACGGCCGCGCGATGGCGGACAGCCACAAGGAATTGCCCACCGTCACTGCCTCCGCCGAGGAACTGGAACTCGACCTCGCCCCGTTCCGCGCGCTGGCCAAGGCGCCGATCGGGATGACCGCACACGTGCGCTACACCGCGTGGGATGCCGAGAACCCTGGCACCCTCTCGCCTTTCGTGATCGGCGAGATCATCCGCAAGACCATCGGTTTTTCGGGTCTGCTGCTGACCGACGATCTCGATATGCAGGCCCTTTCCGGCAGCGTGCCGGAACTGGCGGCGCAGGCGATCGCGGCGGGCTGCGACATCGCGCTCAACTGCTGGGCGAAGATGGACGACATGGTCGGCATCGCCAAGGCCCTGCCGGTCATGGCCGAGGAAACCGCCGCCCGTCTCGACCATGCGCTGGCCGGAACCGGCCCCGCGACAGCGGCCGATCACGCCGAACTGCTGGCGAAGCGCGACGCCCTGCTGGCGCTGCGGGCGGCCTGACGTGGCCAGTAATCCCGGCCTCTTCGACGACTGGGACGGCGAGGACCGCCAGGGCGCTCAGGCCAACAAGCTGTACCTCGAGATCGACGGCTGGGAAGGGCCGCTCGATCTGCTGCTCGACCTCGCGCGGCGGCAGAAGGTCGATCTGCTGCGCATCTCGATCCTCGAACTGGTCGACGCTTACCTGACCTATATCGAGGAGGCCGAGGCGCTGCGGCTGGAACTGGCGGCCGATTACCTCGTGATGGCGGCGTGGCTGGCTTACCTGAAGTCCGCGCTGCTGCTGCCGCGCGACGAGCAGGAGGACCCGAGCCCCGAGGAAATGGCCCTGCGCCTGCAGATGCGCCTGCAGCGCTTGGGTGCGATGCGCGAGGCTGCGGCGCGGCTGATGGGACGCGACCGGCTGGGGCGCGATGTGTTCGAACGGGGTGCTCCCGAGGGATTGCGCGTCGATCGCAAGTCGCGCTGGCAGGTCGAGTGGTTCGACCTCGTAAGGGCTTATGGCGACGTGAAAATCCGTTCGCAGCCGGTAGTGCACATGGTGCGCGAGCGGATGGTGATGACGCTCGACACCGCGATCGCCCGGGTCGCCTCGATGCTCGGCGTGGCGATCGACTGGATGGAACTGCGCGACTTCCTTCCGGCAGCGCATGGCAGCTGGGAAAGCCCGCAATTGCGCCGTTCCGCGCTGGCTTCGAGCTTCGTCGCGGCGCTCGAACTGGCCCGTACCGGCAAGGCCGAACTGGCGCAGGACGAGACGTATGGCCCCCTGCGCCTAAGGGCACTCAAAGGCACCCAAACGTGACACAAGACGTCCAAAACGCGCCCGACGACGTGTTGCGTGCCGTGGAGGCGACCCTCTTCGCCTCCACCGAACCGCTTACCGCGGATCAGGTCGCGCTCCACCTCGGTTTCGGCGAGAAGGGCGGCGAGGTCCGCCCTGCGCTCGCCGATCTGCAGCGCCATTATGAGCGACGCGGCATCCACCTCGTCGAGCGCGGCGGGCGCTGGCATTTCGAGACCGCGCCCGATCTCGCGCACCTGCTCCGGCGTGAGAAGGAGGACGTGCGCCGCCTCAGCCGCGCCGCCACCGAGGTGCTGGCGATCGTCGCCTACCACGAACCCGTCAGCCGTGCCGAGATCGAGGCGATCCGCGGCGTCCAGACCGCCAAGGGTACGCTCGACGTGCTGATGGAGGCGGGCTGGGTGCGCGTCGCCGGTCGCCGCGAGGTGCCGGGGCGGCCGGTGATCTACGCGACGACGCCAGCGTTCCTCGACCACTTCGGGCTGGGCTCGCTGAAGGAACTGCCGGGCATCGACGAATTGCGCGCGGCGGGCCTGCTCGACCCGGTTGACGAAGACATGATCGAGACGGCGCTGGGCAGCAAGAATCCTCGCATACCGGACAACGCGGATTCCGAAGATGACTGACGTGCGACCGGTGAAGGACATAACCATGACGGGCTGGCAACTTGGCATCAAAGCGCCTACATGCTCCCTATGACCGGTCGGAATCGACCGCGCTTTTGGAGTTGAGGTTATGGGTAGCTTCTCGATCTGGCACTGGCTGATCGTTCTCGTGATCGTGCTCGTGCTGTTCGGACGCGGCCGCGTTTCGGAAATCATGGGTGACTTCGGCAAGGGCATCAAGAGCTTCAAGGACGGCATGAACGAGGAAGAGGCCAAGAAGGCCCAGGAAGCCTCGGCTCCCGCCGCCCAGATCTCGTCGCAGAAGGCCGATCCGGCGCCGACCGCGACCGAAGTGAAGAACGAACAGGCCTGAGCGCTCGGGGCTGATCGGGGATGTTCGACGTCGGTGCATCCGAACTGTTGATGATCGTCATCGTGGCGGTCGTCGTCATCGGTCCCAAGGACATGCCGATGGCGCTGCGCACGGCTGGCCGCTGGATCGGCAAGATGCGCAAGATGTCGAACCACTTCCGGTCCGGCATCGACGCCATGGTGCGTGAGGCCGAACTGGAGGAAATGGAGCGCAAGTGGCGCGAGCAGAACGAGGCCATCATGAAGGCGAGCCCGCAGCTCCCCTCGATGAACCCTTCTGCCGACGACATGAAGGCGCCCGCCATTTCGGAGCCAGTTGCGGAGGTTGCCGTGGCTGGTGACACGGAAACGCCCAAGGCCGAAGCGCCGAAGCAGGCTGAATTCCACTTACCCCCGCCGCCGCCCTGAGGCGAAATGACATGAGTTCCAATCACCTTCGTCATTGCGAGCGTAGCGAAGCAATCCAGGGCCACGAAGACCGTCCTGGATTGCTTCGCTACGCTCGCAATGACGATTTGGGGTCAGGCCCTCCCGCCTCGCACTCTGGCCTGAGGCCGAAATAAATGCAGCCCTTCCGCATTTCCGACATCGACGACACCCAGGCGCCGCTGCTCGATCACCTGATCGAGCTTCGGGCCGCCTGCTGCGGGCCTTCATGGCCTTCGCGCTGGCCTTCGCGGTGTGCTTCTACTTCGCGGGCGACATCTTTGCCTTCCTCGTCCGCCCGCTGACCGAGGCGTTCCCGCCCGGACAAGGCAAGCTGATCTATACCAAGCTCTACGAAGCCTTCTTCGTCGAGGTGAAGATCGCGATGTTCGCGGCCTTCTTCGTCAGCTTCCCGGTGATCGCCAACCAGATCTGGCAGTTCGTCGCCCCCGGCCTCTACGCGAAGGAAAAGAAGGCGTTCCTGCCGTTCCTGATCGCGACGCCGGTGCTGTTCACGATGGGCGCGGCGCTGGCCTACTACGTGGTGATGCCCACGGCGTTCCACTTCTTCCTCACGTTCGAGGGACAAAAGGGCGGGCTCAAGCTGGAGGCGCTGCCGGGCACGGGGGATTACCTCGCGCTGGTGATGCAGTTCATCCTGGCCTTCGGGATCAGCTTCCTGCTGCCGGTGCTGCTGATGCTGCTCAACCGTGCGGGGATGGTCACGCGCGCGCAGTGCGTGGGCGCGCGGCGCTATGCGATCGTCGGCATCTTCATCGTCGCCGCCGTGGCGACCCCGCCCGACGTCGTCTCGCAGCTGCTGCTGGCGGTGCCGTTGCTGCTGCTGTGGGAAGGCACGCTGGTGCTGATGTGGTTCACCGAGCGCCGCGACGCGAAAGACCGCGCGCGCGAGGAAAAGGCCGTCGAGGAAGCCGCCAAGGCTGCCGGACACGCTGCGGCGGAGTAAGGGCTGATAAGGTCCGGCGCCGCGTGCGGGCTTCGACAGGCTCAGCCTGAGCGGGGTTGGGATTTTTGCGCTACCTCCGCTCACCCTGAGCTTGTCGAAGGGTCAGGCTGAGCCTGTCGAAGCCCCCGGCGGCGAGGCGATCCCCGCGCGGGCTTTCCCGTTCCGCGCCAGTTCGCTGACCAGCGACCAGTCTCCCGCCATCATCGCTTCCTTCTTGGCGCGGCCCCAGCCCTTGAGCTTGCGTTCTGCGGCGAAGGCATCGTCGCGAGTCTGGAAATCCTGCGCCCAGAGGAATGTCACGGGCAGGCGGCTTGCTGTGTATCCGCCGAGGGCGCCGGTCCGATGCTGCGCGATGCGGCGTTCGAGGTCATCGGTGTGGCCCACGTAATACGATCCGTCGCGGCAGCGCAGGATGTATGTGTGGAACGCCATGGACTGAGGGTCTGGCGTTGCGGGCGGGCTTCGACAAGCTCAGCCTGAGCGGGTTGGGGTTAAAACTCGGCAAGGGGCGGTCCGAAAAGCAACCTCGTCGTCCCGCTCGGCCCGAGCGGATTGGGGTTAATCCTCGGCAATGGCGCGGTCAGGAAAGCAACCTACCAACCCCGCTCAGCCTGAGCTTGTCGAAGGCCCCGAGGCTGGGCGCGAGGTTCCCGTGCTTCGACGGGCTCAGCATGAGCGGTGTAGGGCGAAAGCAGTGCGCTTACCGCCGCACCCCCGCCTTGCCGCCGTCCTGCGCCGCCGACCATGCCAGCCTGCCGCCGATCCACGTTTCCAGCACATGCGTGCCGCGCAGCGCCTGCGGTTCGGCGGTCATCGGGTCTTCGTCCACGAACAGGAAGTCCGCGCGCATGCCCGGCGCGATGCGGCCGAGGCGGTCCTCGGCGAACAGTGAGTAGGCCGCGCCCGTGGTGTAGGCGCCCAGCGCCGCCTCGCGGGTCAGCACTTCCTGCGGCTGCCAGCCGCCGGTGGGCTGGCCGTCCGCACCGGTGCGGCTGATCGCCACCGCGAGGCCCTCGAAGGGATGCGCGGGCTCTACGGGCGTGTCGGAGCCGAAGGCCAGCTTCGCGCCCGTCGCCGCGATCGACTTCCATGCATAGGCGCCCGCCAGCCGCTGCGGGCCGAGGCGCGCCTCGGCCATGACGCGGTCGGAGGCTTCGTGCTGCGGCTGCATGCTGGCGATCACGCCGTTACGGCCGAAGCGCGGGATGTCGGCGGGATCGACCACTTGCGCATGCTCGATGCGCCAGCGGCGGTCGCCCTTGTAGGTCTGCGACAGTTCCTCGATCGAATCGAGCACGGTGGCGTTGGCCTCATCGCCGATGGCGTGGACCGCGACCTGGAAGCCGTCCATCGCCGCGCGGCTCATCAGGTTGCCGAGCTGGGTCTGGCTCATCTGCGGCAGGCCCTTGGTGGCGGCATCGTCGGCATAAGGCGCCTTGAGCCACGCCCCGCGCGAACCCAGCGCGCCGTCGAGGTAGAGCTTCACGCCGTTCATCTTGAGCCGGTCGTCGTCGATCCACGGTGTGGGGCCGGGGCCGCCGATCAGCGTCATCGCTTCGATGCCGCCCGCGTAGGCGACCACGCGCATGCGCAGCTGGTGCTTGTCGGAGGCGCGGCGGAAGGTCTGCCAGTCCTCGATCGAGGTGCCCATGTCCGCCACGGTGGTGACGCCCGCCGCCAGGAACTGCAACTGCGCCTCGCCGAAGGCGGTGTCGGCATCCTCGGGGCGGGGCTTGGGGCGCTTCTTCTCGACGAGCGCGGTGGCGGCGTCGACCAGCACGCCCGCCGGGGCCTTCGACCCCGCGACGCGCAGCACTTCGCCGCCTGCCGGATCGGCGGTGCTGGCGGTCACGCCCGCAGCGGCCAGCGCGGCGGAGTTGGCCCAGCCCGCGTGCCCGTCGATGCGGGTGAGCCAGGCGGGCTTGCCGCCGGTCACCGTGTCGAGTTCGGCGGCGGTCGGCATGCGGTCCAGCCCCCAGCTCGCCTGGTTCCAGCCGCCGCCGAGGATCCACGGCGCCTCGGGATGCGCGGCGGTCCATGCGGCGATGCGCGAAAGGGCCTCGTCGAGCGACTTCGCCATCGACAGGTCCAGCGTCATCTTCGCGAAGCCGGTCGCCATGACGTGGCCATGCGCATCGATCATGCCGGGCACGAGGATGCGGCCCTTGCCATCGACCTTGTAGTCCACCTTCTTGGGTCGCTTGTCGCCCTTGTGGAAGACTTGGGCGATCTTGCCCTGCGGGTCGATCAGGAAGCCCTCGAAGCGCTCCACGCCGCCCTTGCCGTCAGGGGTGACGCCCTCGACGTTGTCCACCAGCACATCGGCGACGGCGGGAGTTGCCAGCACCGTACCCGAAAGCAGCGTGGCCGCTGCCGCAATCCATGACTTCACGATTTACCCTTCTGGGGGAGCCGCTTGATGATGGCGCTCGTATCGAGCCGCCCGCCGCCCGTGGCCTGCACGTCGGAGAAGAACTGATCGACCAGCGCCGCCACCGGCAGCGAGACGCCCAGGCCCCGGCCTTCCTCAAGGCTGAGGCCCAGATCCTTGCGCATCCAGTCGATCGCGAGGCCGAAGTCGAATTCGCCCGCGTCCATGGTCTTCCAGCGGTTGTCCATCTGCCAGGACTGCGCGGCGCCGCCCGAGATCGCCTCGTAGACTTTGTCCATGTCGAGGTGCGAGGCCTGCGCGAAGCGCACCGCCTCTGCCAAAGCCGCGACGTTGCCGGCGATGCAGATCTGATTGGCCATCTTGGCGATCTGGCCCGAGCCCGCCTTGCCGACGTGGACGATGCGGCTGGAGTAGCTCTCCATGATCGGCCGTGCGGCTTCGAGCGCATCGTCGCGCCCGCCGCACATCAGGGTGAGGGTGCCGTTCTCCGCGCCGATCTGCGATCCGGTCATCGGCGCGTCGACGCAGTGGATCTTGAGGTCGCGCGCCTCGACCGAGATCTGGCGGGCGATGCGCGCCGAGACGGTGGTGTGGTCGATGAAGGTGCCGCCGCGCTTGAGCATGCGGAACACCCCGTTGGGGCCGAGCACGACGTCGGCAAGGTCGTCGTCGTTGCCGACGCAGGTGATCACCACATCAGCGTCCTGCGCCGCGTGGGCCGGGTTGGCGGCGATGCGGTGAGCGAGGCCGGGGTTGGCGTCGCGCCACTTGCGTGCGCGCTCGGGCGTGCGGTTGTAGATCGTCAGTTCGTGCCCGGCCTGCGCGATGTGCCGCGCGATCGCGCCGCCCATGGTGCCGAGGCCGATCATCGAGACCTTGCGCGGGGGTACGGCCGGGGCGGCGGGGGCTTCGGAGGCGGTCTCTTCGGTCATGGCCCGTTCTTAGCGCCTTTTGGCCAAAAGCAAACCGCCATAGGCACCGTCATGGGCCGACTTTGCTTTCCATCCGTCGCCGTTTCCGGTAGGCGCGCGGGTCTATGGACCAGACTTTGCTCAACACCGCTCCCGCGGGCCTCGAAGACGCCCCGCTGACCGCAGCCGACGTACGCGCGGCGGGGATGCGAATTTCGGGCAAGGTCGTGCGCACGCCGACGCTCTACAGCTCCACGCTGAGCGCGATCACCGGCGCCGACATCTGGCTCAAGTTCGAGAACCTGCAGTTCACCGCCGCCTACAAGGAGCGCGGCGCGCTCAACGCGCTGCTGCTGCTGACCGAGGAGCAGAAGGCGCGCGGCGTCATCGCCGCCTCGGCCGGCAACCACGCGCAGGGCCTGAGCTACCACGGCACCCGCCTTGGCGTGCCCGTCACCATCGTCATGCCCAAGACCACGCCGACGGTGAAGGTCATGCAGACCGAGAGCGTGGGCGGCAAGGTCGTGCTCGAAGGCGAGAGCTTCGACGAGGCCTATGCCCACGCCCGCAAGCTGGAGGGCCAGCTGGGCCTTACGTTCGTCCACCCCTTCGACGACCCGCACGTCGCCGCCGGACAGGGCACCGTCGCGCTGGAAATGCTGGAGGACGTGCCTGACCTCGACACGCTCGTCCTTCCGGTCGGCGGCGGCGGCCTGTCCACCGGCATGGGCACCGTGGCGCGCGACATCAATCCGGGAATCCGCCTGATCGGCGTCGAGGCGCAGCTCTATCCCTCGATGTACAATCTGCTCAAGGGCACCAGCCTGCCGATCGGCGGCGATACCCTGGCCGAAGGCATCGCGGTGATCGCGCCGGGGCTGATGACCTCGAAGGTGCTGCGCTCGCTGCTCGACGAGTTCCTGCTGGTCAGCGAATCGCAGATCGAGAGCGCGCTGGCGCTGCTGCTGCAGATCGAGAAGACGCTGGTGGAAGGCGCGGGCGCATCGGGCCTTGCCGCCGTGATCAACAACCGCGAGCTTTTCGTCGGCCGCAAGGTCGGCCTCGTGCTGTCGGGCGGCAACATCGACACCCGCCTGCTGGCGAACGTGCTGCTGCGCGACCTCGCCCGCTCGGGCCGCCTCGCCCGCCTCAAGATCGGCCTGCAGGATCGCGCCGGCGCGCTGTTCAAGGTCGCCAAGATCTTCCACGAACACAACGTCAACATCATCGAAGTCTTCCACCAGCGCATCTTCACGCACTTGCCCGCCAAGGGTCTCGTCACCGAGATCGAGTGCGAGGCGCGCGACAAGGAGCAGCTGCAGGCGCTGATCGCCGGGTTGCGCCGCGAAGGCTACGAAGTGAAGCTGGTCGAGACCGACTGATTCGAAAGAGGCTGGCCTTGGGCGATATCGAGGTATATCGTTCGAGGTAACGATTACATCGACCCATCGCCCCGAATTGGTACGGCGATGGGCCGATACCGCCAGTCCGGCGCGATTTCACCGCAGACCGGTCGGTTTTTGTGGTTAAAAGACTCGCAAGACGCTGCAGCGCTATGCATATTTGGGAAAGCAGACGGACATAAGGCCGGCCGCAACGCTAGAGGAAGATCCAGTTAGGTGACGGCTCCCGTTCGATTTCCCCGCTTCTTCGTGACGAGCCCGGCTCCGTGCCCGTACCTGCCGGGCCGTAGCGAGCGGAAGGTATTCACCGAACTCAAGGGACCGCACGCCGATTCGTTGAACGATGCGCTGGGTCGCATCGGCTTCCGTCGCAGCCAGACTGTCGCCTATCGCCCCTCCTGCATCGACTGCAACGCCTGCGTCTCGGTGCGCGTGGTCGCCTCCGAATTCCGCGCCTCGCGCACGCAGAAGCGCACGCTGGAGGCGCATTCGGATCTCGTCGCCACCGTCTGCCGCCCCTGGTCCACCAGCGAGCAGTTCGAACTGCTCCAGCGCTATCTCTCGGTTCGTCATCCCGAAGGCGGCATGACGACGATGGACGAGGTCGATTTCGCCGACATGGTGGAGCACACGCCCGTCACCAGCTACGTCATCGAATACCGCGAACCCTCGATCGACGGCGTCGTGCCGGGCCGCCTCGTCGGCGCCTGCCTGACCGACCGCCAGTGCGACGGCCTGTCGATGATCTACTCGTTCTACGATCCCGATAGCGAGCGGCAAGGGCTGGGCAACTACATCATCCTCGACCACATTCGCCGCTCGCAGGACATGGGCCTGGGCTTCGTCTACCTCGGCTATTGGGTTGAGGGTTCGGCCCGCATGCAATACAAGGTGCGTTACCGCCCGATGGAGAAACTCGGCCGCGCCGGGTGGGAACGCATCGACACCGCTGAACACGACCGCCTGATCGCCGCAGCCGTCTCAACCCCCGTTGCGACGCCGCCGCGACCGGTCCCAAGGACGGGATGCCCTCTGTCACCAAGGGGTGAGGGGCAAGCTGGTCACGCACGGCTGATTGACCACTATTGTCGGGCATATGGTGGGAAACCGGTGGATTCGGAATTTCAGGTATGAATAGATATCTTCCGAAAGCTTCTTCAGAAAATTTTGTTACAAGGAAGCGTCGCGTTGTGATCTGAGGTCTAAGTTATTCAAGACTTGGTAAGTCAGAATGGCCGATAGTTATTTCGATTGTCATCAATTTTTACTGATGGGTCGTTATAATGATTTCATTTTATCATGTTGGTCAGCATAACGATTGAGATTATGCGATTGCAGCATAAAGCCGTTGACTGTTTGGGTATCTCGCTCGATTAGATGTTCAATCGGAAGCAGTGGACCGAGCCGAGCCTTCGCGAGGCAGGGATTTCTGTCTCGAAAGCACATGATTCACGCGGGTGATCTGGATGAAAATTGCCGTCTTCGGCTTAGGCTATGTTGGGTTGTCGAACGCAGTGCTATTGGCGCAGCACAACGAGGTTGTTGCCGTCGACATATCGCCCGAGCGGGTTGAAATGCTCAATGCCCGAAAGTCGCCGATCATAGATGCGGAAATCGAGGATTTTCTTGCGACAAGAAATCTCAATCTCACGGCGACCCTGGACCCTGCGGAAGCCTTGATTGGAGCGGACTACGTCATTGTCGCGACACCGACCAATTACGATGCCGAGACCAACAAGTTCGATACCTCCTCTGTCGAGGTGGTCATTCGTACCGCGATCGCAGAGAGTTCGACCAGCACGATCGTCGTGAAATCGACGATCCCGGTCGGTTTCGTCGATGATGTCCAAGCGAAACTGGGCACCTCGCAAGTCATTTTCAGTCCTGAATTCCTGAGGGAAGGCAGGGCGTTGTACGACAACCTGCACCCTTCGCGCATCATCGTCGGAGAGCGTTCCGAACGCGCGAAGGTTTTCGCGGAACTGCTGCTGGAAGGTGCCGAAAAGAAGGATGTCGACCTGCTTTTCACGAATGCTCGTGAAGCCGAGGCGATCAAGCTATTCGCGAACACGTATCTTGCGATGCGAGTCGCCTTTTTCAACGAACTGGACAGCTATGCCATCGCCGGCGGCATGGACACGCGCCAGATAATCGACGGCGTCGGATTGGATCCGCGTATCGGCAGTCACTACAACAACCCGAGCTTCGGTTACGGCGGTTACTGCCTGCCGAAGGACACCAAGCAGTTGCTGGCGAACTACACCGATGTGCCGCAAAACCTGATACGCGCCATCGTCGATGCCAATCGCACCCGCAAGGATTTCCTGGCCGACCAGATCATCATGAAGAGCCCCCGGAAGGTTGGCGTGTTCCGGCTCGTCATGAAGGCAGGTTCGGACAATTTTCGACAGTCCTCGATCCAGGGGATCATGAAGAGATTGAAGGCGAAGGGCATCGAGGTGGTGATCTACGAGCCGGCGATGGAGGCGGATGAATTCTTCGGTTCCAAGGTGTTGCGGGATCTGTCGACCTTCAAGCAGGATTGCGACGTCATCATCGCCAATCGCATGACAACGACGATTGCGGACGTGGCGGATAAAGTATTCACCCGTGACCTGTTCGGTTCCGACTGATCCTTCTGCCTTCTCGGCGCGAACTGCGTAGGGAGCTTCCGTCTTCGGCTATCAAGTAACGATCCGAAGGCATATGGCGTCTTTTCATTTGATAGACAGGTCATCATCCATGACCTTTTGGCGATGGCAGCGCGGTGCAGCAGTTTCGCGTGACGCAGGCGCAGAGCGAGGCGTCCGTCATTTCGGTATGTGGCCTCGTAGCCAGCGGCAGCGCCAGCCATTCGGCATGAACCAAAGGCTCTAACGGCAGCGGCTTGAGGTTCGGAACATCGACTTCATCGAACAGCTGACGGCGCGCCTTGCCAAACTGGCACAGCGCTCGTCGGTCATTGCGATCGGCAAGGCTCTCGGCAATCGCTGCATTGAGCTAGGCGAGGCTGTGGAAGATTCTGGTTGCGCAATCGGCCCAAAAGCCAGGGCTCGACGATACCGGCGCAGGCCTCGAGCTTGGCTTTGTCTCGCAGCTTGCGCGGCGGCTTCGGCAAGATCGCCGTACCGTAATCGCGAGCCTATCGGTGCAACTGTGGTTCACCTGGCGATCAAAGTGATAGGCCTTGATCACCGCCACCTTGGCATTGTCGGGCACCAGCAGCTGGGGAACGCCGCCGAAGAAAGCGAAGGCGGCATTTCTGCCTGTGATCCAGTCGGAGAACCGCTCGGTCCATGTCGCGAGGGCAAACGACAGGCTCGATCGTCCATCACGGCGACGAAAATGTGGGCACCGCGGGGCTCACCGGTCCGTCGATCCACCACGATCGGCACCGTACCGCCAGCGCAATCGAGGAACAGCTTCTCGCCGCCGGCATGGCTTTGGCGCATGACCAGCGGCAGGCGGCCAGCGTCGGAACAGATCGCAGAAGCGGCTGTAACGATAACCGTCCGGATGCTCGGCACGGTACTCTTCCCAGAGCACCTGCAGGTTCACGTGTTTGCACTTCAGTTCGCGCGTTACCACCGGCCAATCCGGCTCGGGCAGCTTACGCCGCCCAGGTTTGGCGCCCAAGGCGCCATACAGGCCTCCCTCCAGATTTATGTCGCCAATCTTGGACGGACCCGGCGACTCCAATCCCGAGCGCTCGAAGCGCACGACCATGTCGCGCACTGTGGGCCGAGTAAGGCCGGTCAGCCGGGCGATCTTGCGCATCGGGACACGAGCCTCCCGATGCATTCTCACTACTTCGCGCACATGGCGCATCTTCGGCCTCCTCGTCGGCATCTCCATCCTCCGGCTTCTACGCCGATAGGATGAACCCAACGATCGGGCTTCTCACTCCCTCCCGGGTGGCCGGGCTGACCTCGGAATCCGCAGCCCTCCTGTTACGAAGGGGGCGGCCTGCCTATCTCTAGGCACAACCGGCACCCGTGATGCCGTCATGGTGCATTGTCGCCGGGCTTTCAGATCAGATGGATCTGCTCGTGGCGCCTGCGTTAACGTGCTTTCTTTGCCTGATTGAGCGCCGCTGCCGCGCGCAACAGTGTCGAGAGAGCGGCCTCGTCGATTGTCGCACCCTCATAAATGTCGATGGCGCGGCGCACGTTGCCGTCGAGGCTGGCGTTGAACAGGCCCGCCGGGTCGGGCACCGAGGCGCCCTTGGCGAACGTCAGCTTCACCGCCGCCTTGTAGGTCTCCCCGGTGCAGACGATGCCGCCGCCCGCGTACCACGTGGGCACGCCGCGCCATTTCCATTCCTCGACCACCTCGGGTAGCGCGGCGTGGACGACGGCCCGCACTCTTGCTAGCGCCTCCCCGCGCCAGTCGCCGAGTTCGGCAATGCGTTCGTCGATCAACTGAGCGGGGGTTTTCGTGTCGGTCATGCTGTCCCGTAGAGTTTCGCTTCATCCGCGCGCCGGTTCTTGAGGCCGGTCATCGGCTTGCCGTCGTTGTAGATCCACTTGCCGAACTGGGCCTGTGCCCCGGCGAAGTCACCCGCCTTGTGCAGCTTGCCCAGCGTCGAACTCGTAATCTTGCCGGTGTTGTAATGAAACGAGACGAGCGCGTCGAACTGGTTCTGCGAGGTCGCGGCCGAACCGATGAAGGCGGCCACTTCCTTCACGTAATCGACCATGTCGACGTCGAAACGCGCATCGCACTGCGCCTGCGTCCAGACGACGCCTTTCCTGACGTCCGGGCCGGTCGAGCCCCAGCCGATCGTCCAGGGCTTGCCGTCGACGCTGCCGGGGTCGGGATAGGCTGCGAAGGTGCCGTCCGCGAGGCGCCTGGCGCAGCCCTCCCACTTCTTGATGAGCTTGGCCCCGGCGGCGCCCAGCACGCGCCCGGTCGCCGCAGCGGGGCTTGCGGGGGCTGCGACCGGCTCGGGGGCGAGGCTTGCGGTCAACGCGCCGGTGGAAAGGTCGATCGCCTTGTCCAGCGCGTTGACTTCGGCCTGTGTGAACGAACGGTCCAGCATCTTGCGGACGGCATCAAAGATCGGCTTGCGATTCATGTACGTGCCCTTTCGCTACAGACGGCGCACGCAGTATCGCGTGCAGAACAACTACACTTCGTGCGCCCGAATACGTGTGAATACGGAAATCATACCGCCAGATACGGCCCCATCTCTTGCGGGGTGCGCATGAGGTACATCCACGCCGGTGTTGTAGGAAAGCGGATTCTTGAGGAGGAGCGGCGCTATCCGGAATTGTCATCGAGCCCGAACGCGAAAGGGGCGCCCGGATTGCTCCGGACGCCCCCTCTCGGCGAACTGCCAAACTGGCGAATATCGCCAGCGCTGATCGGATGGATCAGGCGCTGTAGTACATGTCGAACTCGACGGCCGACGGCGTGGTTTCCCAGCGCAGCACTTCGGGCCACTTGAGTTCGAGGTAGGCTTCGATCTGGTCCTCGGTGAACACGCCGCCTTCGAGAAGGAAGGCGTGGTCGGCCGCGAGGGCGTCCAGAGCTTCACGCAGCGAACCGCAGACGGTCGGCACTTCGGCGAGTTCGGCCGGCGGCAGATCGTACAGGTTCTTGTCCATGGCTTCGCCCGGGTGGATCTTGTTCTTGATGCCGTCGAGGCCGGCCATCAGGAGCGAAGCGTAGCACAGGTAGGGGTTGGCCATCGCGTCGGGGAAGCGGAATTCCACGCGCTTCGCCTTGGTGCCCGCACCGTAGGGGATGCGGCACGAGGCCGAACGGTTGCGCGCCGAGTAGGCGAGCAGAACCGGTGCTTCGTAACCCGGGACCAGGCGCTTGTAGCTGTTGGTGGTCGGGTTGGTGAAGGCGTTGAGGGCCTTGGCGTGCTTGATGACGCCGCCGATGAAGTACAGGCAGGTCTCCGACAGGCCGGCGTAGCCGTTGCCGGCGAAGGTGTTCTCACCCTCGTTCCAGATCGAGATATGCGTGTGCATGCCCGATCCGTTGTCCTTCATGATCGGCTTGGGCATGAACGTTGCGGTCTTGCCGTAAGCCTGTGCGACCATGTGCACGACGTACTTGTAGATCTGCATGCGGTCGGCGGTGGTGACCAGCTTGCCGAAGGTCAGGCCGAGTTCGTGCTGGGCAGCCGCCACTTCGTGGTGGTGCTTGTCGCAGGGCAGGCCCATTTCGAGCATGGTGGTGACCATCTCGGCGCGGATGTCCACGGCCGAGTCGACCGGGGCGACCGGGAAGTAGCCACCCTTGGCACGCGGGCGGTGGCCCAGGTTGCCGGTGTCGTATTCCTTGTTGGTGTTGCCCGGCAGTTCGATGTCGTCGATCTTGAAGCCGTTGCCGTCGTAGCCGTCGTAGAACTTCACGTCGTCGAACATGAAGAACTCGGCCTCGGGGCCGACGAACACGGTGTCGCCGAACCCGGCCGACTTGACGAACGATTCCGCACGCTTCGCGGTCGAGCGCGGGTCGCGGGCATAGAGTTCACCGGTCGAGGGCTCGACGATGTCGCAGAACAGGATCAGCATCGGGGTGGCCGAGAACGGATCGGTGTAGACCGCGTCGAGGTCGGGCTTGAGGATCATGTCCGACTCGTTGATGGCCTTCCAGCCCTCGATCGACGAACCGTCGAACATCAGGCCGTCTTCCAGCTCATCCTCGCCGAGGACGGTCGAAACCATGGTCAGGTGCTGCCACTTGCCCTTGGGGTCCGTGAAGCGAAGATCGACCCACTCGATCTCCTCGTCCTTGATCTTCTTGAGGACGTCCTTTGCACTAGCCATTTTCTTGGTTCTCCAGCGTTACTCTTCCGATCCCGAAAGAGGATAGGGTTGTTCGTGTTGCGGGAATGCGACGGCCCCCACCATCGCAGCCCGATCCTGTGTAATTACAGCGCGTCGTCGTCGCGTTCGCCGGTGCGGATGCGCACGGCGGTCTCGACGGGGACGACGAAGATCTTGCCGTCGCCGATGCGGCCGGTCTGCGCGGCGTCGGCGATCGCCTCCACCACGCGCTCGGCCAGAGCGTCGGGCACGACGACCTCGAGCTTAACCTTAGGGAGGAAATCCACGACGTATTCGGCGCCGCGGTAGAGTTCGGTGTGGCCCTTCTGGCGCCCAAAGCCCTTGGCTTCGGTGACGGTGATACCCGAGACGCCGACTTCGTGCAGCGCTTCCTTCACTTCGTCGAGCTTGAACGGCTTGATGATGGCTTCGATTTTCTTCACGCCTGCCTGGACCCCTGCACTTGCACCCGGACTGTATCTTGAGGGAACCGGTCCGGGAACCAGAAGCCTCGCGCGCGATTCCCATCAAGAATCGTGCCAATGCGGTGGCGCTACTGATAGGCCGAGTGTGCGCCTGCGAAAAGACCGCATTTGGGCGATTTACCCGGTCAGTAAACAATCTGTCGCATATGATGCGTCGGATTTGGGAAATGTTGTGTTCAATTTTCAGGCAATGGGTGCCTGAAAATTGTGCATGAAGTTGTGTGCGTAGGGGCGGACCCTCCCATTGGTCCATGATGGCTAGCGAAGCAAAGACCCCCGGGGCAGCATATGCTGCCCCGGGGGTCTTCGCTTCGCTAGCCATGACGAATTTGACGGGTTAGAGCCGCAGGCCCGCCGTCTCGTCGAGACCGGCCATGATGTTGAGGTTCTGCACCGCAGCGCCGCTCGCGCCCTTGCCGAGGTTGTCGAGGATCGCGACGAGGCGCGCCTGCGAGCCGTCCTTGGCGCCCAGAACGCGCAGGGTGAGGGTGTCGACGGGCTCCATCGAGGCGCGCAGCAGCAGTTCGTCGGGCTGGTCGGTCTCCACCTTCACGACTTTGCTGCCGGCGTAGAACTCGGCCAGAGCGGCGCGCAGGGCGTCGGGCGATCCGGCTTGCGGCATCATCGAGAGGTGCAGCGGCACTTCGACGAGCATGCCGCGATGAGCGGGCACCACGGCGGGGGCGAAGATCGGATCGTGGCCGATGCCGGTCTGTGCCTTCATCTCGGGCACGTGCTTGTGGCCGAGGGCCAGGCCGTAGGCGCGGAAGGCGATGTCGGTGTCGTCCTCGAAGCGCGCGATCAGCGCCTTGCCGCCGCCCGAATAGCCCGACACGGCGTGACACACGTAGGGCCAGTCGGCAGGCAGCAGTCCAGCACGCACCAGCGGGGCGACCAAGGCGATGAAGCCGGTGGGATAGCAGCCCGGATTGCTGACGAAGCGGGCCTGCGCGACCGTGTCGTGGCCGACGATCTCGGGAAAGCCGTAAGTCCAGCCTGCCGCGACGCGGTGGGCGGAGGAGGCGTCGATCACGCGGGTACGCGCGTTGGCGATCATGCCGACGGCGGCCTTGGCGGCATCGTCGGGCAGGCACAGGATCACGACGTCCGCGTCGTTCAGCGCCTCGGCCCGCGCGGCGTCATCCTTGCGGCGATCATCGCTGAGCGTGATCAGCGAGAACTCGCTGCGCCCGGCGAGCCGGTCGGCGATTTCGAGGCCGGTGGTGCCTGCCGCACCGTCGATGAAGACGCTGGTGGTCATGCCGCTTCCAGATCCGAGAGAGCTACGTAGCCGACCGCGCCGTCCTCGCCCAACTGGCCCCAGGACCACTTGCCGGCGATATCCAGCACGTTGAAGGTTTCCCCGCAGGCAGGTCGGCGATGACTTCCGCATCGTCGCGGCCGAAGACGCGCAGGATCGCGCCGGACTTGAGCGCGCGCGGCATCGGCACGGCATAGTGCGGCACGAAGTAGCGGCCCGCCAGCTTGATGTGGGCAAGGTCGCCGCGCACGGGCAGGCAGCCGGGATCGGCGCTCACGCTGGGGCCGGTCATGGCCAGCATTTTCTGGGACCCCATGCCGTCCGTCTGGTCAGGGCGAGTATACGAATCCACAGATGCCAACGCGGGTGCGTCTCCAAAGTCAAAGATGGGCGCGCCTAGCCGAGACACGGGATTTTCGCAAGGTTACGAGTCGGGACGCCGTCCTTCGCGAGCGAAACGGGCTGCTGAACCTTCCCTCGTCATTGCGAGCGTAGCGAAGCAATCCAGGGTCGCGCAAACCGCTCTGGATTGCTTCGCTACGCTCGCAATGACGAAGTCGGGTCATCGGTTTTCAGCCGTAGCGCGTCTTTAGCATGTGCCATGCCGCGCGCAGGCCGCGCGCTTCGCCGCCCTTGGGACGGCCCGCCTTCGCGGTGGGGCGCCAGGCGAAGGTATCGAAGTGGGCCCAGTCCACGCCCTTGGGGACGAAGCGGTCGAGGAACAGAGCGGCCGTGCTGGCGCCCGCGAAACCGCTGGAACCGGCGTTGTTGATGTCGGCGACGTCGGACTTGAGGTACTCGCGGTAGCCTTCGTGCAGGGGCAGGCGCCAGCACGGGTCGTCCACCGCCTTGCCCGCCGTGAGCAGGGCGTCGGCCGTCGCATCCTCGCGGGTGAAGAGGGCGGGGAGGTCGGGGCCGACCGCGACGCGGGCCGCTCCTGTCAGAGTGGCGAAGTCGATGATGAATTCGGGGCCCGCCTCACCCGCGCGAGTGAGCGCATCGCCGAGGATCAGGCGGCCTTCGGCGTCGGTGTTGCCGATCTCGACGGTGATCCCGGCACGGCTGCGCAGGACGTCGCCGGGCCGGAAACTGTTGCCCGAGATCGCGTTCTCCACCGCCGGGACCAGCACGTGCAGGCGCACCGGCAACTGGGCGCTCATGATCAGGCGGGCGAGAGCGAGGGCGTGGGCCGCGCCGCCCATGTCCTTCTTCATCAGCAGCATGCCCGCGGAGGGCTTCACGTCGAGGCCGCCCGAATCGAAGCAGACGCCTTTGCCGACCACGGCGATGCGCGGGTTCTTCGGGTCGCCCCATTCCAGTTCGATCATGCGCGGCGCGTGGCTGCGGCCCGCGGCGCGGCCGACCGCGTGGACCATCGGGAAGTCGCGCTCCAGCACCTCGCCGCGCGTGACGCGGATCTCGGCGCGGAAGGCCTTGTGCAGCGCTTCGGCCTCGGCCTCCAGCTGGGCAGGGCCCATGTCTTCGGCCGGGGTGTTGACGAGGTCGCGCACCAGCATGACCGCCTCGGCCTCGGCAGTGAGAGCGGCGATCTGCGCGGGTTCGCCGGTCAGGAGCAGGCGCGGGCCGTGGTCCTCGGCGTCGGCCTTGTAGCGGTCGAAGCTGTACTGGCCGAGAATCCAGCCGAAGATCGCCGCGCCCGGCTCGCCGCCAACACGGCGGTAGGTCCCGGCGGGCAGTTTCTCGGCGAGTTTCGCCATGCACCAGCCGCCGAGCGTTCCGGCGTCGGCCACGCCTGCGGCCACGCTCCAGCCGTCGCCCTCGGGGAGAATGACGTATTCCCCGGCACTTGCGTCGAAGCGAGCGGCCTCCAGCACGGCGCGCTGGGGAACGGTGAGGCCTTTCGTGAATTTCTCCAGTCCGTCCTTGTCGACGAGATGGATGGAGACGGCCTGCTGGCCGCGATCGGGCTGGATCAATGCGTTCTTGTCGCTCATGGCCTGATTCTCTAGCCTCCACCCGAGCCCGAGTGCGAGAGGAATTTTGATGCGATACTCCGGTATGGTTGTTGTTCTGGCATTTGCCGCCGCTGCGTGCAGTGGATCGGGCGACAGCGATCCACAGCCGAGCGCCACGGCGGTGGCCAGCGAAGAGGCGCTGCCGATGGCCTCCACCGAAGCGCCCTCGGAAGCGCCCGCCGTGAAGGGGCGCTCGGAAAAGGAGGAGAACGACCTTTACGAGTTCGGCTATTCCTATCCCGACGCGGCGGCAGCGCTACCCGGCCTGCGGGCGATGCTCGACCGGAAGCTGGACGATACCAAGGGCGAACTGGTCTCCTCCGCACGCAGCGACAAGGCGGAGATGACCAAGGACGGCTTCCCCTATCACGCGCATTCGATGCAGGTGGACTGGAAGGTGGTCACCGACTTGCCGGGCTGGCTGTCGCTGTCCTCGGAGATGTACCAGTATAGCGGCGGCGCGCACGGGATGAGCGGGTTCGATACCCTGCTGTGGGATCGCGGCGCCGACACGGCGCGCAAGCCGATGGACCTGTTTACCAGCCAGGACGCGCTGCGTGATGCCTTGCGCACCCCGTTCTGCGACGGGCTCGACAAGGCTCGCGCGGGCAAGCGGGGCGAGCCGGTCCAGCGCGACAGCGGGCAGATGTTCACCGAATGCATCGACCCGACCGCGCAGACGCTGATCCTGGGTTCGACCAACCGCAAGACCTTCGATCGCATCGGCGTGCTCGTCGCGCCTTATGAGGCCGGGCCTTACGCGGAAGGCAGCTATGAAGTGACGGTGCCGGTGACGGGCAAGGTGATGGCCGCGCTCAAGCCGCAGTATCGCTCGGCCTTCTCGGTGAAACCCTGATCTCGCAATTTCACCCCGGATGCGCTATCTGGGGCGGATGACCGAATACCAGATCGTAGAGCCCGGCCAGGAAGCGCTGCTGCGCGACGGCACCATCAAGCTGCATGGCCCCGACGGCTTCGAGGGCATGCGCCGCGCCGGCGCGCTCGCCGCGAAGATCCTCGACGAAATCGCGCCGATGGTGCAGCCGGGCGTCTCCACCGCGGAGATCGACGACAAGGTGCGCGAACTGACCCTCGCGGGCGGGGCGGTCCCGGCGACGCTGGGCTATCGCGGCTATGCGCATTCGTGCTGCATCTCGATCAACCACGTCGTCTGCCACGGCATTCCGTCGGAAAAGACGCTCAAGGACGGGGACATCGTCAACATCGACGTCACCCCGCTGCTGGACGGCTGGCACGGCGACACCAGCCGCATGTACCTGGTCGGCGACGTGCCGCTGAAGGCACGCCGTCTGGTCGACGTGACGTATGAGTGCCTGATGATCGGCATCGAGCAGGCGAAGCCCGGCAACCGCGTGGGTGACATCGGCGCTGCCATCCAGGCTTATGCCGAGGCGAACCGCTACGGCGTCGTGCGCGAGTTCTGCGGCCATGGCCTCGGCCGCCTGTTCCATGACGCGCCCGAAGTGGTCCATGCCGGTCGCCCCGGCACCGGCCCGCTGCTCAAGCCGGGCATGTTCATGACGATCGAGCCGATGATCAACCTCGGCAAGCCGCCGGTGAAGCTGCTGAACGACGGCTGGACGGCGGTGACCCGCGACAAGTCGCTCTCGGCGCAGTTCGAGCACTCGATCGGCATTACCGAGGACGGCTGCGAGATCTTCACCACCAGCCCCAAGGGCCTGCACAAGCCACCTTACACCTGACACCTCGTCGTCCCGGACTTGATCCGGGACCGCTGGCCATGAACGGCCTCCCTTGCTGCGCGTGGCTGCAATCTATCGCCTAAAGATTTGCCAGCGGTCCCGGATCAAGTCCGGGATGACGAGGTATCGCCCCGGCGCGGGCCTCGTGGATGACCCGGCGCGTATGGCGTGACAGTCTCCCTCGAAACGAAGAGGGAGAGTGATGGTGGCTGACCTGTCAGGCGGTATCCCGGTCGAGCGCGAATTCGTCGTGGCCGAAAAGCCCGACGACGGCATCCGCGATGCGGTCAACGTGTGGATCGAAGAAGAGAACGGCCTCTTCGCCATGCGCGTGGGCGTCGAGGCGGTCGGCGCGCAGTGGGACCGGCACGAACTGTGGCTCGACATTGCCTTCGCCGACGGGCGCCTGTGGTCGCGGCGCGGCGCGGGCGAGCCGCATTCCCCTACGACGCGCAAGGCAGGCCCACGGTGCGCGGGACTGGTCCGGTGCGCTTCGAATGCGCGGAGCCGTTCCGCCGCTGGACGGCTGCCTTCGATGGGCCGGTGGCGCGGACCAGCGCGCAGGAAATCCTCGACAACCCCGATTTCGCCGAAACCGCGTGGAGCAAGGTCGCCTTCACCGTCGACATGGAGATGGCCGCGATCCCTTGGGAGCCGGGCACGATCCTTCCCGAAGCAGCCGAGGCGCTCGGCGGCAAGCAGGGCGACTACATGAGCCCGCGCTACGAGCAGCTGTTCCGCTGCAGCGGCACCCTCGTCATCGATGGCGAGGAGCGCGCGTTTCGCGGCAATGGCCTGCGCATCCGCCGAACGGGTTTCCGCGCCTTCGCGGGATTCTGGGGGCACTGCTGGCAGTCCGCCGTGTTCCCGGACGGCCGCGCCTTCGGCTTCAATTCCTACCCTGTGCGCGAGGGCGAGCCGCCGAGCTACTCGGAAGGCTGGATCATCGAGGACGGGGTGCGCACCGGCGCGCGGCCGGTGGTGATCCCATGGCTGCGGCGACTGGTGACCGGCGGCGAGGACGTGTCCTGCGTGCTGGAGACGGTGGACGGGCGCCGGGTGGAGATCGGAGGGCGGACCTTCGCCAATACGCGCTCTCGCGGCGGGCATGTGCTGCCGCCGGACTGGCCCAAGGACTGGCCGATCGTCCAGCAGGCGCACGCGGTCTATACGTGGGACGGCGTCGAAACGACCGGTATGGTCGAACGATCGAGCAAGCCCAGCGCGATGGACATATCCTGATCGCGACCCGCGAGCGAAACGAAGCAACCGGCAGGAGCGCCGCAGCGCCCCTGCCGGCATGTGTCTTAGAAGTCGGCCGAGATCGACGCCTTGATGGTGCGCGGCTGGCCCTGCAGCACCGAGTTCGCGAACGTGTCGAAGGCCGAAGCCCAGTAGCGCTTGTTCGCGACGTTATCGACGTTGAGGCGCAGCGTGACCGGCACGTCGCCCGCCGCCAGCACGTAGCGGGCGCCGAGGTTGAAGATCGTCCAGTCGGGGATGCTCAGGGTGTTCTGCGCATTGACCCACTGCTTGCCGGTATGCGTGACGCGCCCGGTCAGGGTCAGGCCCTCGACCATCGGGGTGTCCCATTCGAGGTTGGCGTTGGCGGTCCAGTCGGCGACGCCCTTGGCATCCTTGCCCTCGGTCAGCGGATCGTTGGTACGGCGCTGCTTGGCATCGTTGACCGCGACGCCCGAGATCAGCCGCAGGCCGGGTGCCAGTTCGCCGTTGACGGTGAACTCGACGCCGCGATTGCGCTGTTTGCCGAACAGGCCGTAGTATACCAGCGTGTCGTCCGGGTTGTCCGGGGTTGCGTCGATCGACAGGATGTTGGGCTTGTCGATCTGGTAGAGCGCTAGGCTCAGGAACACCGGGCCAACCTTCAGCTTGCCGCCGAATTCGTACTGCTTGGTCTTGTAGGGCGGGATCACGTCCGGATAGTTCACCGCCGTCACCGGCGCGCTGGAGCCCTGCTGCAGCGCCTCGATGCGGTTGGCGTAGAGCGACAGCCCCTCGAATGGCTTGACGACGATGCCGATGATCGGGGTGATCGCGTCGTCTTCGTACGTGGTATCGAGCGAGCCGTCGAAGGCGAGGTAGCTCTTCACCTTGATGTTCTGGAGGCGCAGGCCGCCGGTGATCTGGATTCGGTCGTCCCACAGGCCCACGGTGTCGGAGGCGTAGATCGACCACAAGCTGGTGCGCGAGATCGGGAACGGATCGTCTAGGTCCCCCCACCAGCACCGAGTTCGGCAGGGCGATCTGCTGTACGTCGTAGAAGTTGTTCGCGACGCCGGTGAAGTCGCTGCCATAGCGGAAATCGTAGGCGTTGCGGTTAACCTGCCAGCTCATGCTGGAGCCGAAGTTGAACTCATGCGTGACCGCCGAGCCCAGCTTGACGCGGCCGCCGAAGTCCACCGCCTCGTTGTTGTCGGTGCGCGGCACGTAGAGCGCGGTGAGGAAGCCCGCGCCGGTCATCGCGTTGCTGACCGACTGGCCGCCGTAGATGCCTTCTTCCGAGCCGTCGCGCGCGCCGGCCTTGGCATAGAGCATGAATTCGTCCGACACGTCGTATTCGACGTTCAGGATGCCGAACAGGTCGCGCAGCTTGGTGTAGGTATAGTCTTGTGCGTAGTTCGCATCGGCCTTGGGCACGCGCGGCATCGTCGCCGAGTTGATCGTCACCTTGGGGCGCAGGTTGTCCACGCGAACCTGCTGGTAGGCGAGGTCGAGCGAGACGCGCAGCGGGCCGCCGTCATAGTCGAGGCCGACGCCCAGCACGCGGGTGCGGCGGTCCTCGCCGTCGATGCCGAGCTGGCCGTCCTGATAATTGCCGTTAACGCGCACGCCGAACCGGCCGTCGCTGGAGCGGCGGGCCACGTCGAAGCTGCCCGACCAGTGCGAGATCCGAGGTGTAGCCGAAGGTCACGCGGTTGAGCGGCTGGTCGCCGGCGCGCTTGAGCATCAGGTTGACGCTGCCGCCAAGGCCGGAGCCGCCCGGCGCGGCGCCGTTGAGGAAGGCGCTGGCACCATTGAGAACCTGCACGCTCTGGAAGAGTTCGGGTGCGATCAGCTGGCGCGGGGTGATGCCGTAGAGGCCATTGAGGCCGACGTCGTCGCCGTAGAGTTCGAAACCGCGGATCACGAAGCTTTCGGCGGCGTTGCCGTAACCGTAAGTGGTGCGCACGGTGGGGTCGTTGTCGAGCACTTCGCCCAGCGAGCGCGGCTGCTGGTTGAGGATCAGAGTCTCGTCGAAGCTGCGCACGTTGAAGGGCAGGTTCTCGGCCGCCTTGTTGCCGAGCACGCCGGCGCTGCCGCCGTCGTCGACATGGGTGGCGTTTACGCGCTGCGCGAGGACGATGATGTCATCGCTCGCGGGCTCCCCACTTGCGGTCTGCGCCATGGCAGGCGCCGCGACCAGCATGCCGGTGCACCCCAGCATCAGAGCGAACTTGAACTTCATGAGAATTTCCCCTGCTTGCGATCGTGCCGCACTCGATTGCATCGGCGGCTAACGGGAATGCGGATCATTCGCAATAGCAACATTTTGCGACAGGTTCGTTTTGACGGAAATGTTGCAAAACGGCATCGCAGGCAGGAGGCGTCTGAAGTCGCCGGAAAGCGGGGGTTGACGGGCCATGGAGCACAAAGGATTTGCGCTGCTCACCGATGTTGCGGTCGCGACAAAGCTGCCGGTGCGGCTCGGCTCCATTCGCAATTGCGAAAGCTTACGCCGCCTAATTTCAGGCCACTAGAACGAGACGACGGCCTCGCCGATGGCGTTCCACACTTCGTCGAGCTGGTCGTCGGTGATGCAGTAGGGCGGCATCACGTAGACGGTATTGCCCAGAGGGCGCAGCAGCACGTCGCGGCTGCGGAAGAAAGCCATGAGTTCGGGCGCGAGGCTGTCCATGTAGCCGCCGGTGCCCATCGTACGCATGTCCAGCGCGGCGATCGTGCCGAGCGTGCGCGGGTTGTCGAAGTGGCAGAATCGACCCAGTTTCTCCAGCCAGGCCGACTGGCGGCGGGCGAGGTCGTCGATGCATTCGCGTACCGGCTCCTCGGCCCAGATGGCGAGGTTGGCGGCGGCGGCGGCGCAGGCCAGCGGGTTGGCGGTGTAGCTGGAGGAATGGAAGAACATCTTCGCGCGGTCGGTGGACCAGTGCGCGGCGAAGATTTCCTCGGTCGCCATCGTCACGGCCAGCGGCAGCGATCCGCCGGTCAGGCCCTTGGACAGGCACAGGATGTCGGGCACGATGTCGGCCTGTTCGCAGGCGAGCAGGGTGCCGGTGCGGCCCCAGCCGGTCATCACCTCGTCGGCGATGAACAGGACGCCGTATTTGCTGCAAATCTCGCGCATCGCCCGCAGCGTTTCCGGGCCGTAGACGAGCATGCCGCCCGAGCCGAGGATCAGCGGCTCCAGAATCAGCGCGGCGATGTCGCCCTCGCGGCACAGGGCTTCGAGCGCATCGAGCGTATCCTGCTCGGCTCCGGCGGCGGGGTAGGGAATGCGGCCGACGTCGAACAGCAGCGGCGCGTAAGGCTGGTTGAACACCCCGCGCGCGCCCACCGACATCGCGCCGATGGTGTCGCCGTGGTAGGAATGCTCCATCACCACGATGCGGTGGCGCGCTTCGCCTTGCGCATGCCAGTAGCCAAGCGCCATCTTCAGCGCGACCTCGACGCTGGTGGAGCCGCTGTCGGAGAAGAACACCCGCGTCAGTTCGCTCGGCATGATCGCGGTCAGCCCGGCGGCGACCTGCTCGGCGGGTTCGTGCGTCCAGCCCGCGAAGATCAGCTGGTCGAGCTTCTGGGCTTGTTCGGCCACAGCGGCCATGATGCGCGGGTGGCAGTGGCCGTGCGTGGTCACCCACCAGGACGAGATCGCGTCGATCACCGTGCGCCCGTCCGCCGTGTGCAGCAGCGCGCCTTCGGCATGGGTGACGAGCGGGATCGGCTCGCCGAGGCCATGCTGGGTGAAGGGGTGCCAGACGGGGGAGGCGGCCAGAGAGCCAGAACGCGGCAGGGTCACGCGAAGTCCTCCAGGCGGAAGTTGGCGGCGAAGGCGGCGGCCAGCGTCTGTGGCGTCAGCGGATCGAGGCGGGGCAGGCGGCCGAGGCGCTTGACGTTGCCCATGGCGCAGATGGTGGCCTCGCTGTCCTCTTGCGGCTCGCCGACGAAGGCGACGCCGAGCACGTCCACACCGCGCGCGCGCAAGGCCTCGATCGAAAGCAGCGAGTGGTTGATCGTGCCGAGCATCGTGCGCGCCACCAGCACCACCGGCGCGCCCCAGCGGGCGAACTGGTCGGCGTAAGTCTCGGTGCGCGAGATCGGCACCAGCGCGCCGCCCGCGCCCTCGACCACCAGCGGTCCGTCGACTTCCGGCAGGGCGAGGCGGGCGGTGTCGATGGTCACGCCGTCGATCTCGGCGGCGAGGTGGGGGAGCAGGGCGTGGTCAGGCTATAGGCCTCGGCCAGCACCTTGCCTTCGGGCAGTCCGCCGAGGAACCCGACGCGCTGGGCGTCGGGGCCTTCCTCCTCGATTCCAGCCTGCACCGGCTTCCAGTAATGCGCGCCCAGCGCCCCGCCAGCGCGGCGGCGAAGACGGTCTTGCCGATGCCGGTATCGGTGCCGGTCACGATCAGGGTGCGCTGGGTCATTGGGGGCTCACGTAAGGAAATGTCGGGGCGCGGCGCAAGTGGCAGGTCACCACCTCGTAAGTGACGTTGCATCCGCTTTGGGCGAACCGCGCCATCACCGCGCGCAGCTGCGCCGGGTTGAGAGGCCGGTGCGAAGGCGCGGAAGTGCCTGCGCCGATGGCCTTGACCGCACGTAGGAAGGCGCGCGGATCGAGGTGGGTTTCGGTCACGTCCTCGACCAGCAGCGTCTCGGGGGAGAGCGTCGCGAAGGCCTCCACGGGGGTAGGCGGGAGTGCCGGGGGCGATCCCCTCGGCCTCGTGCGCGGCGCGCCATTCTTGGAAACTGCGCGGTCCCAGCGTGGTGACGACGAGGTGGCCGCCGGGCGCCAGCCACTGCGACAGGCGGGCGAGGGCGGCAGGCGTATCGTCGAACCACTGCACCGCAAGGCTGGAGCAGATGAGGTCGAAAGGCGCGCCCTCGGGGGTGCCATGCTCCCCGTCGAGGGTGGCGAAGCGCAAGGTGCGCACGTCATCAGCAGCAATAAGCGCGGCGCGGCAACGCTCCACCATTTCGGGCGCGATGTCGGTGACCAGCCAGTCGCCGCCGATGCCCTGATCGATCAGCGCGGAGGTCAGGAAGCCGGTGCCGCAGCCGATCTCCAGCACGCGCGGCGCGGGCGGAAGGTCGAGCGCGGCGATGCGCGCGGCGAGGGTCGTGGCGACCTCGCGCTGGATGCGGGCATGGCCGTCGTAGTCGGGTGCGGCGGCGAAGGCGCTGCGGATGCGCTCGCGGCGGCTCATGCGAGCATCCCCGAATGGCGGGGGCGCACAGCTGCGGGGCTTGCAGCGGCAGGAGATGGCCGCCCGCTTCGTGGTCGATGCGGCGGACCTGCGCCCCGATGAACGTGGCGGCGCGCATCTCGGGCGGGAGCAACGGGTCGGCGCCGCCGTGGATCGCCAGTATCGGCACGTCCGGCAGCGACGGGGCGGCGTCGCGCAGGCGCAGGAGGTCGGCGGCGAGCGCTGCGGGGTCGATTTCTCCGAAGGCCCCGGTGGAGCCGCAGGTCTTGCGGAACTCGGCGAGCACGCCGCGCTGGTCGGTCTCGAAGCGGCGCAGCATGCGGTCGAGTACGCGTACCGGGACGCCCGGTCGGCCTGGAACGGCGGTGAACCGCTCGAACCCGTTGATCGCCACGATTCCCATGAGGCCCGGCGGCGGGGCAGCGAGGACGCGCATGGTGCCGAAGGAATGGGTGATTGCGAGGCAGGGGCCTTCGACGGCAGGCTCATGCGGCGCGCCGAAGTAGCCGCGATCGTCGCTGACGTGTGCCCACTCGGGCAGCAGTGCGGCGAGCGGTTCCCAGAAATGGCGATCGAAGCCCCAGCCGTGGGCGAACAAGAGCTTCACCGATGTGTCTCGATCGCGGCGAGCAGGGCGTCGATGTCGGCCTCCGAATGCCCGGCGCGCAGGGCGAGGCGCAGGCGGCTGGTGCCGGCCGGCACCGTCGGCGGGCGGATCGCGGAGGCGAGGAAACCTGTCGCCTCCAGCCTTGCGGAGAGCGCCATCGCCTCGTCCTCCGGCCCGATCACGGCGGGCACGATCTGGGTCGAGGACGCGCCGTGATCGAGGCCAAGGCGGGCCAGCCCTGTGCGCAGCCGGTCGCCCAGTGCGGCGAGGTGCGCGCGCTCGGCGTCCATGCCCGGCAGCAGGTCCAGCGCGGCGTCCACCGCGCCCAGCACGGCGGGCGGCGGGGCGGTGGTGAAGATGAAGCCGCTGGCCGCGTTGGTCAGGTAGTCGATCAGCACACGCGATCCGGCCACATAGGCGCCGAAACCGCCCAGCGCCTTGCTGAAGGTGCCCATCACGAGGTCCACCTTGCCCGGCACCAGCGCCGAAAGCCCGCGCCCCTCGGGGCCAAGCACGCCGGTGGCATGGGCCTCGTCGACGAACAGCGCGGCGTCGTGGCGCTGTGCGATATCGGCGAGGCGCACCATGTCGGCGCGGTCGCCGTCCATCGAGAACACGCTCTCGGTCAGGATCAGGCGGGCGGGGGCATCCGCGCCCTTGTCCGCCAGCAGGGTTTCGAGGTGGCCCAGGTCGTTGTGGCGGAAGCGGTGCTGGCGCACGCCCGCCATCGCGATTCCCGCGTGCATTGAGGCATGGATCAGGCGGTCGGTGAACACCGCGACGCCCGGAATCGCAGCCAGCAGCGCCGGGATCGTCGCCGCGTTGGCCTGCCAGCCGCTGGCGAAGATCAGCGCCGCCTCGCAGTGCTTGAACGCAGCGATGCGCGCTTCCAGCGCAAGGTGCGCCGCGCTCGTCCCCGTCACCAGCCGTGAGGAGCCGGAGCCGGAACCGTCCCGCGCGGCCCACTCGGCCGAGCGCTCGACCAGCAGCGGGTGGCGGGCGAGGCCAAGGTAGTCGTTGCTGGAAAAGTCGAGCATCGTGCGCCCGGCGCGCTCGATCCGGCCGCCGGGCAGCAGGGTCGTGGCGCGCAAGGTCCGGCGCTGTCCGGCGCGGGTAATGCGCTCCAGCGCTGCCTCGAGGTGTGAATCGAGCCGGCTCATGCCTCGCCCGGTATGGCAAGCGGGTCCTTGGCACAATGGGCGGTTTGTCCGGGGGAGGTATGAAGGGGCGTCCGGCGAGGTTTCGGCGATCGTTTCCTCTCTCCCACGGGGCCTTGCCGGATCCCTTTTTCGTCATTGCGAGCGCAGCGAAGCAATCCAGGGCGGCGTGGCACTGCCCTGGATTGCTTCGCTGCGCTCGCAATGACGGGGGTGGGGAGAGTGGAACCACTCGACCCCGGCCACACCGCGCGATAAGGCGCGTTTCATGGACCTCGAAATCGACATCGAAGAACCCTGGGACGCCGCGACCGACTGGGCCGATCTCGCGCAGGCGGCGCTGGAAGCCCTCGTCACCCTCGCGCCCGAGCTGGACAACGAGCGCCTCACCACCAGCCTGCTGTTCACCAGCGACGCCGAAGTCCACGTCCTCAACCGCGAATGGCGCGCCAAGGACAAGCCGACCAACGTGCTCTCGTTCCCCATGCTGGAGCGCGAGGCCCTGCTCGATCTGGACGAGGACGGCCCGCCCGAAATGCTCGGCGACCTCGCGCTGGCGTGCGAAACCTGCACGCGCGAAGCGGCAGAGAAGGGCATTCCGGTCGAACACCATGCCACGCATCTCATCATCCATGGCCTGCTCCATCTGGCGGGCCACGATCACGAGACGTCGGACGAGGATGCCGAGGCGATGGAGGCGCTCGAAACAAAGGCACTTGCAGTTTTAGGCATTCCCGACCCATATGGGGACCGCACTGCAGCAACAGGGATTTAACCGTACGATGGCCGACAATGGCCGCCACGCCGACTCCGGTTTCGGAGAAGGGGACAGTACCAACACGCTTTGGCGTGCATTCAAGCGGCTTTTCCACGCAGAGGGCGACCAGTCCCTGCGCGCCCAGCTTGAGGAAGTCATCAACGAGCACGAAGGTGAGGCCAGCGGCGCGCTGACCGGCGATCTCTCGCCGATCGAGCGGCAGATGCTGCGCAACCTCCTGCATTTCAGCGAGCACGATGCCGACGACGTCGCCATCCCGCGCAGCGAGATCGTGGCGATCCCCGCCTCGGCCAGCTGGGCCGAAGTGGTGGAAGCCTTCGCCGAGCATGGCCACAGCCGCATGCCGGTCTACGGAGAGACGCTCGACGCCATCAAGGGCATGATCCACATCAAGGACGTGTTCCCGCTGCTGGCCCGCAGCGCGCCCCCGCCCGAGGACTGGACGACGCTGATGCGCCAGCCGCTCTACGTCCCGCAATCGCGCGGCGCGCTGGATGTGCTGGCCGACATGCGCGCCCAGCGCATCCACCTTGCGGTCGTGATCGACGAGTACACCGGCACCGACGGCATCATCACCATCGAGGACCTCGTCGAGGAGATCGTCGGCTCGATCGAGGACGAGCACGATGATGCGCCCGAGGAATTGCTGGTTGCAATCGACGCAGGTATGTGGGACGCGGACGCCCGAGCCGAACTGGACGATGTGGCCGAGCGGATCGACCCGCGGCTGGCCGAAGTCGAGGAAGCGGTTGATACTCTCGGCGGCCTGGCTTTCGTGCTGGCCGGACAAGTGCCCGAAGTGGGCGCGGTCCTGGACCACGAAAGCGGCTGGAAGATCGAGGTGACGGACGGCGACGAGCGGCGCGTGACGCGCCTGCGCCTGCATCCGCCCGTGGAAGAGTTGGAGAGCGAGGCCGAATAACCGCTGTCGCCGGACCCTCCGGCGGCGGCCATAACCGAGTGAAAAGACCGCAATAGTGCCAGTACGTCGTCTACCTCCCCTGCGTGCGCTCGAAGCTTTCGTGCGCGTGGTGCGTCTCGGTTCCGCCAAGGCGGCAGCCAACGAGCTGGCGCTCAGTCCCTCGGCCCTGTCGCGCCGCGTCGCCGCGCTGGAGGACTTCACCGGCAAGCGCCTGTTCACCCGCCAGCACCAGGCGATGAAGCTGACCGACGAGGGGCAGGCGTTCTACACCGCGATCGCGCCCAAGCTGGAAGAACTCGCCGAAGCGGTCGAGGCGCAGATCGATCGCGGCCAGGTGCTGCGCCTGCATCTGGGCGTGCCTTCGCTGTTCGGCGGCCAGCGGCTGTTCCCGCGCCTCCCCGAACTGCGCAAGCTGCATCCGCGCCTGCACATCGACATCGACACCGGCGCGCATCTGGAAGACCGCGTCGGCGATACGCTGGACGCCGCGATCATCCTCGCGAAGGAGCCGGACCCGCAGTATTACCGGGTGCAGCTCGATCACAACAAGGTCTACGCGATCACCTCGCAGGCGCTGGCCGAGGAACTGGGTCCGGTGCCGGACGAGGCGAAGCTGTCGCGCCAGACGTTCCTGATCCATCAGGACCTGCCCGACAGCCTCGATGCGTGGAAGCGCGCGATCGACCTGCCCGATCTCGACCCGGCCTCGGTCGACCGCTTCGATCCCGGCCAGCTGGTGCTGGAGGCGGCGGCGCAGGGTCTGGGCATCGCGATCATGCACGACGACCACTTCCGCCGCTCGCACGATACCCGCCTCGCGCGGGTCTACGACATCGAGGTGGAGAGCCCGTACCGCTACTGGTTCGTGTGTCGCCCCAAGTCGCTGGAAGCGCGGCCGGTGCGCATCTTCCACGAATGGCTGCTGCAAGCGGGGCTTTGACGCCCTCCGCACACTGATCGTCATTGCGAGCGTAGCGAAGCAATCCAGAGCGGTTTACGCGGCTCTGGATTGCTTCGCTACGCTCGCAATGACGGGGCTATCGCGACCAACCGTCATTTTCATTTTTCCCATAGCGGCGAACGGGATATGCCCTGCGGCGTCCCGTTCGTGCGGGCTTGTGGGAGTATCTCAGATGCGTTTCGTCCTTACCGCTTGCGCCGCCCTGCTGGCGTCCGCTTCGCCTGCTCTTGCAGCCGAGCCCGTAGCTGCCACCGACCCGGCGCGTCTTGCCGCTGCGAAGCAGACGGTCGACTACGTGTTCCCACTCGGGACCTATGGCCGGATCATGAACGGCACGATGGACAAGATGATGGATTCCATCATGGATTCCATGATGCAGATGCCGCTCAAGGACCTTGCCGGGATCAGCGGCGTCGATACCGAGAAGCTGGGCAGCGGCACCATGGCGCAGATCATGGAGATCTACGACCCGGCCTTCAAGCAGCGCATGTCGGCCACCACCCGTACGATGATGACGGACATGATGGGCCTGATGACCCAGTTCGAGCCCGACATCCGCGACGGTCTGGCGAGCGCCTACGCCGGGCGGTTCGACGCGAAGCAGCTGCAGGAGATGAACGCCTTCTTCGCCACGCCGACGGGCAAGGCCTACGCCGCGGATTCCTACATCATCATGATGTCGCCCGAGGTCATGAACAGGATGCAGGCGCTGATGCCCCGGCTGATGAAGGAAATGCCGGTGATCATCGACAAGGTGAAGGCCTCCACCGCCGATCTGCCCGCCCCGCGCAAGTACGCGGACCTCAAGAGCGCCGAGAAGGACAAGCTGGCCGGGCTGCTCGGCATTTCGCGCAAGGAGCTGGACGACGGCGAGGCGAAGAAGGCGGCGGAGTAACAAGCCCACCCCGTCCGGCTAGGCCCTGCGGGCCAAGCCTCCCGGCCCTCCCGCAAGCGGGAGGGCAATCACGGCCTACTCCCCTCCCGCTTGCGGGAGGGGCGAGGTGGGCCTTTCTCTTAAGCGTCCGGCCCCTCGTAAGCCTCGACGATGCGGCCGACGATCGGATGGCGCACCACGTCCGCTGCGGTGAAGCGGGTCACCGCGATGCCGTCCACGCCCTCCAGCCGGGCGACCGCGTCGGCTAGGCCCGAGTGGCGATCGCCGCCGGGGATATCGACCTGGCGCGGGTCTCCGCACACCACCATGCGGCTGTTCTGGCCGAAGCGGGTAAGGAACATCTTCATCTGCTCGCGCGTGGTGTTCTGCGCTTCGTCGAGGATGACGAAGGCATCGGCCAGCGTGCGGCCGCGCATGAAGGCGATCGGGGCGATCTCGATCTCGCCGTTGGCGAGGCGGCGTTCCACCTGCTCGGGCGGCATGCAGTCGTACAGCGCGTCGTAGAGCGGACGCAGATACGGATCGACCTTGTCCTTCATGTCGCCGGGCAGGAAGCCCAGCTTTTCGCCCGCCTCGACCGCCGGGCGCGACAGGATCAGGCGCTGGACCGAGCCGGTCATCAGCTGGCTGACGGCCTGCGCCACCGCTACGTACGTCTTGCCGGTGCCTGCCGGGCCGAGCGCGAAGATGACGTCCGACTTGGCGAGCTGGCGCATGTAGTCGATCTGCGTTGCCGAACGCGGCACGATCGTCTTCTTGCGGGTGCGGATCATGATCGGCGGCGCGCCTGCGTCACCAGTGATGATGCCTTCGAGGGTGGGTTCGGTGCTCATGGCGATCAGGGATTCGATGGCGCCGGAATCGAGCGCCTGCCCCATCTCCAGCCGGTGATACATGCCCTTGAGCGTGTCGCGCGCGCGGGCGACGGCATCGTCCGGCCCTTCGATCTGGATCTTGCTGCCCCGGGCGGAGATGTACACGCCGAGGCGGTTCTCCACCTGCACCAGATTTGAATCGAATTGCCCGAACAGGGCTCCCAGCAACACAGGTTCGTCGAAATCTATTTCGACACGCGCCCGACGGTGGGTTTCGGGGCGGAATTGTGCCGGATCGACGGCACGGGCTGCTTTGCGGGCCATGTGCTCCTTTCATGCGAGATTGATGTCTCGTTCTACCGTGAAGATGGCTCCACAGGGCGCGCCCCGCAAGGAGGTTTCTGCAAAATTTCCTGCGTTTCGTCGGGGATAACTGCGCGTTTCGGCGCTCCGGCACGCAACTGTCGCAAGGGTGCGACACTTATGTCCCCACGCTGCACGCCGCATTCCCGGATCGTTCAGGAGCGCGCGGGCAGTTTCCAATCAGAAGGCCGGATACGGCTCTTGAGAAGAAGGAGAATACTGGTGCGCAAGTTCTTCATGATTGCCCTGGCTGCCGGTGTAGCCCTGCCGACCGTCGCGGTCCCGACCATGGCCTCGGCCCAGAGCGCCCGCGAAGTCCGTGACAGCGCCCGCGAGGTCCGCCGCGACGAGCGCGACTTGCGCCAGGCCCAGCGCTACGGTGACCGCCGCGACGTCCGCGATGCCCGCCGCGATGTGCGCGACTCCCGCCAGGAACTGCGCGAGGACTGGCGCGACTATCGCCAGTCGCATCGCAACGACTTCCGCCGTCCGGCTTACGTCGGCCCGCGCGGCTATCGCTATCGCCCGGTGGCGGTCGGCTACCGCTTCCAGCCCGCCTACTACGGCGACCGCTACTGGGTGCGTGACTATGCCCGCTACCGCCTGCCCGCCCCGCGCGCCGGCCATCGCTGGGTCCGCTACAACAACGACGTGGTCATGGTGAACACCCGCACCGGCCGCGTGGTCACCGCGCACAACGGCTTCTTCTGGTAAGAAGCACACCCCCTTGCAGGAAGAGCCCCGGAGCGCGAGTTCCGGGGCTTTTTCGTGGATGCCCGCCTTTCGTCATTGCGAGCGCAGCGAAGCAATCCAAGGCGGTTTGCGCTGCCCTGGATTGCTTCGCTGCGCTCGCAATGACGAACCTGTGTGATCTTGACTCGCCGTTGGCGGACAGGCTCGACTACGCCGAAAGCCACTCACGCAGTGCCGCGTTCACCGCTTCCGGCCGCTCCATCGGCGCCATGTGGCCGCATTCGGGGATCGTCACCAAGGTCGCACCCGGCACGGCCTGCGCGATCGTGCGCGAATAGTGCGGCGGCGTGGTGCGGTCATCCTCGCCGACCAGCACCAGCGTCGGCACCGCGATCGCACCGAGGCCCGGCAGCGGATCGGCGCGGGCGATGATCGCGCCTTGCTGCCGTTCGAACGCCTCGATCCCGACGCGCATGGCCATCGCCACCACCGCATCGCCGATCGCCGGATCGGCCTGCGGATGGACCAGCAGGCCAAGGCTGCCGCGCAGAACTTTCTCGAAGCCGCGTTCCCGCGCGGTCCTGACGGCAGCGCGGCGGACGGCGGCATAGTCGGGCGCATCGGCCGTGGCGCTGGTGTCGAGCAGGGCGAGCCGCGTGACTCGCTCCGGCGCGCGGGCGATCACTTCCATCGCGACGTAGCCACCCATCGAGAACCCCGCGAGCGCGAAGGTATCGGGCGCATCGTCGAGCAGCCGCTCAGCCATGGCGGCGATCGAGCCGTCGCTGAGCGTATCGGCGACGGTCATGTCCGCCACGTCCGCCAGCGCGGCAGTCTGGGCGCGGAAGACCTCCGCGTCGCAAGTCAGGCCGGGGATGAGGACGAGTGGCTGGCGGCCCGAATTTACAGCGTTCACGCCACCTCTGCGGTCAGCGGCACCGCACCGAGGCTGTTCGGCCCGGCGCTGGTGATTGCGACGCGCACGATCTGGCCGACCTCTGCCTCTCCGGTGAAGTGGACCGACTGCAGCCACGGCGACTTGCCGAGCCACTGGCCGGCATGCTTGCCCTTGCGCTCCACCAGCACGTCGCAGGTCTTGCCGACCGTCGCGGCGTTGAACGCCAGCTGGTCACGGTTGAGTGCCGACTGCAGGCGCTGCAGCCGCTCGTCCATCACGGCGGCGGAGACCTGGTCGCCCATCGTCGCGGCAGGCGTACCGGGGCGGGGCGAATACTTGAAGCTGAAGCACTGCGCATAGCCGACCGCGTCGACCAGCCCCAGCGTATCCTCGAATTCGGCATCGGTCTCGCCGGGGAAGCCGACGATGAAGTCGCCCGACAGCGCGATGTCCGGCCGCACCGCGCGCACCCGGTCGAGAATCTTGAGGTAGCTCTCGACCGTGTGGCTGCGATTCATCGCCTTGAGCACGCGGTCGTTACCCGCCTGCACCGGCAGGTGGAGGAACGGCATCAGCTTGGCGTTCTCGCCGTGGGCGTCGATCAGGCCCTGCGTCATGTCGTTTGGGTGGCTGGTGGTGTAGCGGATGCGCGCCAGTTCCGGGATCGCCGCCAGTTCGCGCGCCAGCCCGTCGAGGCCGACTGTCTGCCCCTTGGCGTTCTCGCCGGTCCAGGCATTGACGTTCTGGCCGAGCAGCGTGATCTCGCGCGCGCCGGCCTCGACCAGCAGCTTCGCCTCGTCGATCAGCGCGGCATAAGGGCGCGAGACTTCGGCGCCGCGGGTATAGGGCACCACGCAATAGGTGCAGAACTTGTCGCAGCCTTCCTGCACGGTCAGGAACGCCGTGGGGCCGGACCGCTTGCGCCGGGGCAGGGCGTCGAACTTGGTCTCGGCGGGCATGTCGGTGTCGGTGACGCGCTCGCCCGCGCTGGCGGCGCGGACCATCTCGGGCAGGCGGTGATAGGCCTGCGGGCCGACAACCATCGTCACGGCGGGCGCGCGGGCCATGATCTCCTCGCCCTCGGCCTGCGCGACGCAGCCGGCGACGGCGATCATGGGTGACGATCCGTCCTCGCGGTCCCAGTTCTTCACGAGGCGGCCGATGTCGGAATAGACCTTCTCCGCCGCCTTCTCGCGGATGTGGCAGGTGTTGAGCACGACAAGGTCCGCCTCCTCGCCTTCCGGCGCGGCGGTGATGCCCTGTTCGGCGAGCAGTTCGGCCATGCGGTCGCCGTCATAGACGTTCATCTGGCAGCCGAAGCTCTTGACGCGGTAGGTCCGGGGAGTCGCAGTCGTTTGCATCGCGCGCCGTTAGCGCAAAAGGGTGGGTTTGGACAGGGGGACTGCCTTTTATCCTCCCTGTCGCGCAGCGATGGGGAGGTGGCAGCCCGCAGGGCTGACGGAGGGGTTCCTCCCCTCCACCACTCGCTACGCGAGCGGTCCCCCTCCCCATTGCTTCGCAACAGGGAGGATACACAAGATGTGCAACGGCGCGCTTACGGCTCGCCCGCTTTCCTACAGACCGCCCGCTCCGATAGATTACTCCCATGCCCCGCCCGAACCTCCACGGCCGCACAAGGTTACACCGCAAGGTGACACATCCCCCTCACAAGGTGACACATTCCCCGCAAAATGTGTCACCTTACCCCCGCAAGGTGACACTTTCCGGCCCAAGGTGACACCTTTCCCCTCTGGACCGTGTCAACGGTGTAAACCTGTCACCTTGCAGCGCCCTGTTTCCCTTCTTCCATACTTGGGCTATCCGCGCGCGTCATGAGCACTACGCAGACCCTTTACGCCGCCTTCGCAGGCCACCTTTCCGCCGCGCTCGATGCGCTGGAAGCAGCGGGCACGCTGCCGGGCGGCCTCAAGCGAGGCGCGATCACGGTCGAGCCGCCGCGCGATCCTCGCACGGCGACCTCTCGACCAACGCCGCGATGGTGCTGGCCAAGCCCGCCGGCCTGAAGCCGCGCGATCTGGCCGAGGCGCTGGTGGCGGAGCTGTCGAAGCTCGATTCGGTGACGTCTGCCGAGATCGCAGGGCCGGGCTTCATCAACCTGCGCCTCTCTTCCGCCACGTGGCTGGCCGAACTGCGCGCGATCGCCGATCTCGGCGTGGATTACGGTCGCTCGACGATGGGCGGCGGGACCACGGTGAACGTCGAATACGTCTCGGCCAACCCGACCGGGCCGATGCACATGGGCCACTGCCGCGGCGCGGTCGTCGGCGATGCGCTGGCGACGCTGCTGGAGTTCGCGGGCCACAAGGTCACCAAGGAATACTACGTCAACGATGCCGGCGGACAGGTGCAGGTGCTCGCCCGCTCGGCGCACGTGCGCTACCGCGAGGCGCTCGGGCACGACGTCGGCGCGATCCCCGAGGGGCTCTATCCGGGCGAATACCTGGTGCCGGTAGGCCAGCAGCTCGCCGCCGAGTTCGGCGAGACGTACGCTGCCGCACCCGAGTCGGAATGGCTGGCGCTGTTCCAGAAGAAGGCCGTCGCCGCGATGCTGGTGATGATCAAGGACGACCTCGCGCTCCTCGGCATCCACCACGACCTGTTCTCTTCGGAGGCCGAACTGCAGGCATCGGGCAAGCCCGACGAGGCCGAAGCCTGGCTGCGCGCCAAGGGCCTCGTCTACGACGGCGTGCTCGAAGCGCCCAAGGGCAAGACGCTGGAGGACTGGGAAGCGGTCGAACTGCCGCTGTTCAAGTCCACCGCGTTCGGCGACGATCAGGACCGCCCTATCAAGAAGTCGGACGGCACCTGGACGTACTTCGGTGCCGACCTCGCCTATCACTTCCAGAAGGCCCAGAGCGCTGACGCCCTCGTCGATATCTGGGGTGCGGACCACGCGGGCACCGTCAAGCGCATCAAGGCCGCGGTGGCCGCCATGACCGGCGCCGATGGCGAGCCGACCCCGTTCGAGATCAAGCTGGTCCAGATGGTCCAGCTGCTTCGCGACGGCGAGCCGGTGAAGATGTCCAAGCGTTCGGGCAACTTCGTCACGCTGGCCGAAGTCGTCACCGAAGTGGGCAAGGACGTGGTGCGCTTCACCATGCTGACCCGCAAGCCCGAGGCGCAGATGGACTTCGACTTCGCCAAGGTCGTCGAGGCCAGCAAGGACAACCCCGTCTTCTACGTCCAGTACGCCAATGCCCGCGTCCACTCGACGCTGCGCAAGGGACTGGCCGAGGGTGGCTTCACTCCTCGGGCGAGCACGTCGAACTGCTGGGCGACGAGGAACTGGAACTGGTCAAGCTGGCCGCGCAGTTCCCCCGCATCGTCGAGGCGGCCGCTGCCGCCCGCGAGCCGCACCGCATCGCCTTCTACCTCGGCGACGTCGCAGCAGCGTTCCATGGCTACTGGAACCTCGGCAACGACAGGGTGGAAAAGCGGTTTGTTAACGCGCAGGATGCAAAGCTGACGGGTGCGCGGCTTTTCCTGGCGGCGCAGATCGGGCAACTTGTCCGCAACGGCCTGGCTCTGCTCGGGGTCGAGGCGGTGGAGGAAATGTGATCCATGGCAGGCGCTGACGACGGCTATTTCCCGAAACCGGAGAAGAAGAACCCGGTGTTCGGTTCGGGCAAACAGGGCAGCCCCTACTTCGAGGAGGACGGCGATGCCTCCGCCTCGGCCGCGTTCGGCGCCACCGCGCAGCAGTTGCAGCTGGAGGAGGACGTGCGCCTCCCCTGGCTGGAAGGCGACGACGAGGGTTATGAGGAAGAGCGCTCCGGCATCGGGCAGGGCGTGCTGCTGGGCGCGCTCGGCCTCGTCGCGCTGGTGGTCATCGGCGGCGGCGTGGTCTGGGCGATCAAGAGCCGTCCCGAGCAACCGCTGGTCGCAGACGGCGGCGTGATCGCCGCGCCCAAGGCCCCCTACAAGGTCAAGCCCGACAATCCCGGCGGCGAAGTCGTCGAGGGCACCGGCGACACCAGCTTCGCGGTGGCCGAGGGTCAGTCACGCCCGGTCCAGATCGACAAGAGCGACGATACGCCCGCGCCGGGCTTCCGCACGACTGCCGAGCCTGCCGAAGCCAAGCCGACCGACAAAGCTTCCGCGGCCGCTCCGGTGGTCAGCGGTGTCGGTGTGCAGGTCGGCGCCTATGCCTCTAAGGAGGCGGCGGAGGCCGGGTGGAACACGCTCAAGACGCAGTACGAACCGCTCGGCAGCATGAGTCACCGCGTGGTTCAGGGCAAGGCGGACATCGGCACCGTCTATCGCCTACAGGCCGTCTCCGGCGACGGCGCGGCGGCACGGGCCTTGTGCTCGGGCATGAAGGCCGCAGGGATGAGCTGCCAGGTCAAGAACTGATTGCTCGTCGTCCCGGCGCAGGCCGGGACCGCTGGCCGGGACCAACCCACCTTGCGGCGCGCGCAGCGAGTTCGCGCCTAAAGACCGCCACCGGTCCCGGATCAGGTCCGGGACGACGGATGGTTTTTACGCCCCCTCCGAAGCCTCCGGCGCCGGTTCCTCAGCCGGCGCGGTCGGCGCGAGCGGGCTCGGCTGATCGACCGAGTGGCCGGTCGAGATCCTGCAGCCGGTTCGGCTCCAGCATCGCCGTCGTCTCGAGCAGGTCGAGCGCCTTCTGCGCGGCTTCGTAGCGGCGCGCATCGGCGATCCAGTTATCGGCCGCTTCGGCGCCGGGAAGCCGCTCGACCTCGCCGATGGCCGAATCGATGCGCTTGGCGGTTAGCATCAGGCGGGCGCGTTCGATGCGGGCGGTTGGATTGGCGAGCGCGGCCGAATCGCGGCGTACCACGAAGAGCGAGGTGATCTCCTGCCGCGTCCGCTCCCACAGGCTGCGGTTGGCGGTGCTGACCGTCAGTTCCGGCGACAGCGCTTCCAGCCGGGCGCTCAGCGCGTCGATGGTGACCGGGTTGGCGGCGAAGTCCACCAGCGTCTGCACCGCGCGCGGCTGGGCGTTCATGAAGCGCAGGCGCAGCTGGTCCGCAAGATAGCCGAGCGGCTCGCCGCGATCGACCATGCGGCGGGCGGCGAAGGCGATCAGCAGGCCCTCGGCGCGCCCGGCGTTGCCGGCGGCGGCGCTGGTCTGAAGGTCGATGCGCGACATGCGATCCTCGATCATCGCAAGGCGCCCCTCGACGGTGGCGATCTGCGACATCTGGGCGGCGGGCGGCGCAGGCCTGGGGCCGGGTTCGGGTGCCGCCGTCAGCGTCGCGGTGTTCGCGGCGTCGAGCAGGGTCGGCAGGTAGCCGCGCGTCGCCAGCCAGGCGACGAGCCCGGCGCCGATCACGAAGGCGATGAGCGCGACGAACAGCGTCATGCCCGCCGAGCGGCGCTGCGGAGGAACGCCGGGAGGGGCGGAAGGGATGTCCTGCATCAAGTCCTTGTCGTCGCGGTTGCTGTCCGTGGGCCGGTGTCTTGGCACATCTGCTGCGCCAAGGCCAGCAATGCGGCGTCGTCAGGCCGGGCGGCGCTGCGCACTTGCGCCCAGCCTTCCCCGGCGCGCGCGGCGACCCTCGGGCCGATCGCGGCGAGGCGGATGCGCGAGCGCGGGATAGCGGCCTCGTCGCAGACCTGTGCGAAGCGCGCGGCCGCCTCGCCCGAGTGGAACAGGGCGAGCACGGGGTCGGCCAATGCCTCGATCAGCGCGGGCGGGGTGGGCAGGGCCTCGCTGGCGTAGACCTCGCGCGTGAAGATCGTGACGTCCTCGGGCACGTCGAGCGTGGTGCGCTCCCGCCCGGCGAGGCGCAGCAGGCGGTGGTGTCCGGGCTGGAGCACGCCGAGCAGGTTCTGCAGTCCGCCATGGCCGGTGGCGGCGACCTCCATTCCGGCTTCACGCGCGGCCTGTGCGGTGGTTTCGCCGACGCAGTAGGCGGGCAGGCCGCGATAGGCCGCAATCTGAGGTCCACCATGGCGCAGGGCATTGGCGCTGCCGAGCAGGAGCGCGTCGACGGCGTCACGTGGGGCGGGCTCCCATACGAGGGGCGCACTGCGAACAGCGGGAAGGCCAGTGCCTCCAGCCCGCGTTCACGCGCTGCTGCCAGCGTGGCCAAGGCACCGGGCTCGGGGCGGAGGATCAGGATCATCGCCTTCGTCGTCCCGGACTTGATCCGGGACCGCTGGCAGTCTTTAGCCGCGAACTCGCCGCGCGCGCTGCAAGGTGGGCGGGTCCCGGCCACCGGTCCCGGATCAAGTCCGGGACGACGAAAGGCTCACGCTCCGGCAAAATGCACCGTGATGGCGGGAACCGCGCGGGCGAGCAGGTCGGCGGCGAGGCGCCCCGGACCTTCCGCGTCGTCGGCGGGAAAGCGGGCCTCACCCGTAACGTGCTCGGCGCCATCGGGGCTGTAGAGCGCAGCGCGCATGACGAGGTGCGCGTCCTCATTGCGGGTCAGCACCGCGATCGGGCTGTGGCAGTTGCCGCCGAGGCCCGCCAGCAGCGCCCGTTCGGCGAGCACTTGCGCGCGGCTGGGCGCGTCGTCCACGGCAGCGAGGAAGGCGCGGGTGCGTTCGTCGTCGGCGCGGCACTCGATCATGATCGCGGCCTGCGCCGGGGCGGGCAGCCAGTCCTCGGCGTCGAGGGGTGGCCGGTGCCGGTCTCGCCCAGCCGCACGAGGCCCGCCCGCGCCAGGAACGTCGCGTCGGCCTCCCCCGCCGCCAGCTTGGCGAGGCGGGTGGCGACGTTGCCGCGGAAGGTCACCACCTTGCAGTCCGGCCGGGCGTGGAGCAGCTGCGCGGCGCGGCGCGGCGCGCTGGTGCCGACGACGGCCCCCGGTGGCAGCGCGGCGATGCTCTCCGCGCCGACCAGCACATCGCGCACGTCCTCACGCGGGAGGATGGCGCCGATCGTGAAGGCCCCGGGGCGGATCGTCTCGACGTCCTTGGCCGAGTGGACCGCGAAGTCGATCTCGCCGCTCGCCAGCCAGGCGTCGAGTTCCTTGGTCCACAGCGCCTTGCCGCCGATTTCGGCGAGCGCGCGGTCCTGGATGCGATCGCCGCTGGCGGTAACGGCCACGATCTCTATATGCGCCGGATCGATTCCGTGCGCCTGGGCGAGCCGGTCTCGCGCCTCATGGGCCTGCGCCATCGCCAGCGGCGAACGGCGTGTGCCCAATTTGTAACGCTCAGGGCGGAAGGTCTGGTCTTGTTTATCGTTGGTCATCGGCGGCTTGTGCTACCGGGCATTGTCGTTCAGGGGAAGGCCGGATGAGCATAGTTCTCGGCATTGAATCCTCGTGCGACGAGACGGCGGCGGCGCTGGTCACCGACGACAGGGTGATCCTCGCCCAGCGCATCGCCTCGCAGGACGAAGAGCACCGCCCTTTCGGCGGCGTCGTGCCCGAGATCGCCGCGCGCGCCCATGCCGAGCGGCTTGCCCCGCTGATCGAGGCGACGCTGGCCGATGCCGGGATGACGCTCGATCAGGTGGACGCGATCGCCGCGACCGCCGGGCCGGGGCTGATCGGCGGGGTCATGGTCGGTCTCGTCACCGCCAAGGCGCTGGCGATGGCCACCGACAAGCCGCTGATCGCGGTCAACCATCTCGAAGGGCATGCCCTGTCGCCGCGCCTCGCCGATGCCAGCCTCGCCTATCCCTACCTGCTGCTGCTCGTCTCGGGCGGGCACTGCCAGATTCTGCTGGTCGAGGACGTGGGCCAGTTCCGCCGCCTCGGCACAACCATCGACGACGCGCTGGGCGAGGCTTTCGACAAGTCCGCCAAGGTCCTCGGCCTCGGCTATCCCGGCGGCCCGGCGCTGGAGCGGCTTGCGCTTCAGGGCGATGCGAAGAAAGTGCCGCTGCCGCGCCCGCTCAAGGGTTCGGCCGAGCCGCACTTCTCCTTCGCCGGGCTCAAGAGCGCGGTGCTGCGGGCGAAGCAGTCGGGCGAGTACACCGATGCCGACATCGCCGCCTCGTTCCAGCAGGCCGCGATCGACTGCCTGATCGACCGCACCCGCCGGGCGCTCGCCAAGTGCGGGCCGGTGAACGCGCTCGTCGTCGCGGGCGGCGTCGCGGCGAACAAGGCGATCCGCAGTGCGCTGGAAGCGCTGGCGGCAAGCCATTTGCTGCCTTTCATCGCACCGCCGCTTAGCCTGTGTACGGACAATGCGGCGATGATCGCCTGGGCCGGTGTGGAGCGGTTCGAACGCGGGCAGTCCGACCCGCTCGACGTGGCGGCGCGCCCGCGCTGGCCGCTCGATCCGGAGGCCGAGGCGGTACGCGGTGCGGGAGTGAAGGCATGAGCGCGAAGATCGGCGTCATTGGTGCAGGCGCATGGGGCACGGCGCTGGCGCAGGCATTCGCCAGCGATGGCAGCGACGTGCTGCTCTGGGCGCGCGAGACCGAACTGGTCGAGGAGATCAACCGCGACCGCCGCAACGGCCTCTACCTGCCGAGCGCCGCGCTGGCGTCCACCATCCGCGCCACCAGCGACCTGGGCGAATTCGCCGCACTTCCGGCGCTGCTGGTGGTCGTGCCCGCTCAGTTCGTCGCCTCGGTGATTGCGGGCCTACCTGCAGGCGACCGGGATCTCGTGCTCTGCGCCAAGGGTATCGAGGCCGGAACCGGCCGCCTGATGGCCGACGTCGCCGCGAGCGCCTGCGCGCCCGAGCGACTGGCGGTGCTCTCCGGGCCCACGTTTGCGCACGAAGTCGCCGCCGGGCTGCCGACCGCCGTGACGCTCGCCTGCGGTGGCGGGCGTGCGCAGTGGGACCGGCTGGCGCCGCTGCTCGCCCGCCCGGCGCTGCGGCCTTATTATTCCGATGACGTCGTCGGCGCCGAGATCGGCGGTGCGGTCAAGAACGTGCTCGCCATTGCCTGCGGTGTGGTCGAGGGTTTGAACCTCGGCCAGAACGCCCGCGCGGCGCTGATCGCGCGCGGCTATGCCGAAATGCTGCGCTTCGGGCTGGCGAGAGGCGCCCGCGCGGAGACGCTGTCGGGCCTGTGCGGTCTTGGCGATCTGGTGCTGACCTGCTCCTCCACCTCCAGCCGCAACTTCTCGCTCGGTCTCGCGCTGGGCAAGGGGCTGACCGCCGCCGAGGCGCTGTCAGGCAAGAACAGCGTGGCCGAAGGCGCGGCGACCGCGCCGGTGCTCGCCGACCTCGCCCGCCGTGACGGCATCCAGATGCCCATCGTCGAAGCGGTCGAGCGGCTGCTGAAGGGCGAGGCTCCGGCGAGCGCGGTCGTGAGCGATCTCCTGTCGCGCCCGCTGCGCGACGAGCAGGAGCCTGCTTCTTGAGTACGCCCTACGGCGATCCCGCCCACGCACCGCAAGGCGACAAGGAGCGCGACGACATCGCCGCTCTCGCCAAGGGCGGGCGCACCAACCTGTTCGGATTCTTCCTGCGGCTCGCCGCGCGCATCCCGTTCCTGTTCATCGCCGGGCGCGCCGCGTCCTACGGACCGGCCGCGCTGGGCCGCTTCGCCTCGGCGCTGGTGCTGATCGAGCTGACCTCGATGCTCTGCACGATGGGCGAGAAGCGCGGGCTGGCGCAGCGGCTGTCAGAGACGGAGGGGCAGGTGCGGCCTGCCAACGTGATCGCCGACGGTTCGATCCTCGCGATCATCGCCAGTTGCACAGCCGCCCTGCTTTTCTGGTTCGTGCCGGGCGTGCTGTTCCCGGGTGGCCATTACACGCAGATCGACCGCTTGATGGTGATCGCGCTGCCGCCCTTCACGATGACCGAGATCTGGCTGGCCGCGCTCGCCTATCGTCTGCGGGTGACGCCGACGGTGTGGTCGCGCGCGATCGTGGAGCCGTGGACGATCTCGATCATGGCGGGCGCGATGATCTGGCTGGCGCCCGAGAGCGGGCTGTCCATCGCCTATATCGCCTCGATCTATGCCGCCGCGCTGACGGCGGCGATCCCGTTCTTCCGCGAATACGGCCTGCCGCGCGGGTGGAAGCCCCGGCCCGGTGCAATGCGCAAGCTGGCCTTGCGCTCGCTGCCGATCGCATTGGCCGACGCGATCGAGTGGGGCACCCGGCGCGTCGACATCTTCCTGCTTGGCTTTCTTGCCCCGGCTTCGGCGGTCGGCGTCTATTACGCGGCGCAGCAGGTCGCGAGCCTGCCGCAGAAGCTCAAGACCAGCTTCGAGCCGGTGCTCGGCCCGGTGATCACGCGCAACCTGAAGGAAAAGGACTATGCCGCGATCGCCCGGCAGGTCTGTCAGGTGGGCTTCTGGATCACCGCCTCGCAAGCCGGGATCGCACTGGCGCTGGGCATTCCCGGCAACGGCGTGATGGGCCTCGTCGGACGCGAGTTCGTCGGCGGCACCGGGGCGCTGGCCTTTCTGCTCGCAGCCGAGGTCGTCGCCGCCACCGCCGTGGTGAGCGAGGCGGCGCTGATCTACGTCGCGCGGCTGCGCAACTTGTGGGTCTCGATCGGGACCATCGCGCTGCAGGCGGCGCTGACGCTCTTCGGCATCCTGCTGATGCAGCGGCTCGGCTTCAATCCGCTGTTCCAGGCCGCCGCTGCCGCCTGCGCGCTGATGCTGGCGCTGGGGCTGTCCTCGATCGTCAAGTCGGTGATGCTGGCGCGCATCCTGAAGGAACCGATCAACAACTGGCGCTGGGCGCTGGTCTGGGCGGCTTTGCCGGCCGTCGTCATCGGTTTCCTCGCGGTGCGCTTCCTGCCCGAGTGGGCGGCGCTGGCCTTCAGGATCCCGGCGATCCTGGGTTCCTACTTCCTCGTTATCTGGAAGAAGGCGTTCGGGCCTGAGGACCGGCGGCTGTTCCAGAAGGCGAAGAAGGTCGAAACTCCGCTTGGCGAGCAACTGCCCGGCTGACAGCCCGGCTTCGGTTCTCTAGGTTGCCCCTCCATGACGCCGAACCACTTTCGTCATTGCGAGCGTAGCGAAGCAATCCAGAGCGGCTCAGAACGGCCTTGGATTGCTTCGCTACGCTCGCAATGACGATTCAATTTCAAGCCATCTTGCTCTAGGCTGCCCTCATGAATCCCCGCCGCGCATCGCTGATCGTCGCCGGAGCCGCGCTGTGCCTGGTCATGTCCTTCGCCGTCACCCGGGCGCGGGGGCTTGCGTTCATCGGCGACCTCGACCGGCAGGCTTCGGCCGCGCGCGATGCTGTGGGCGGGAAGGGCGTGACGCTGAATTTCCGCGACCGCTACGGCTGGCTGACCCGCCACCCGGTGCTCTCCGGCGGCAGGGACCTTTCGCCCGAGACGCGCAAGGCTGTCGCCGCCGCCATCGCTGCGGTGCCGGGGATCGCGGGGGTGAGTTGGGCGCGGGACGGCGACGATCGCAGCGTCTTGGCCCACTGCCAGGACGACGTCGAGCGCATCCTCGAAACCCGTACCATCCGTTTCGGCGAGGCCAGCACGCGCCTCGAACCGTCGAGCGAGCGGCTGCTGGGCGAAGTGGCGCGCTCGCTGCGGCCTTGCGTGGGCAGCATCATCGCGGTGACCGGGCATACCGACGCCTCGGGCAACCAGAAGGTCAATGTCGCGCTCTCGCAGGCGCGGGCGGAGGCGGTGCGCTCGGCCCTCATCGCGCGGGGGATTCCGGCGACAGATCTGCGCGCGGCAGGCCTCGGCTCGGCGCGGCCGGTGGAAGGGCTGGACCCGCTCGACCCGGCCAATCGGCGCATCGAGTTCTCGGTGCTCTATACCGCGCCGGTCAAGCCGACGCCGATCGATACGCCGGGGCCTGAATGATGGACTTGAGGGACTAGGAAAGGACGCTGCCTTGCCGCTATGGCTGGAAATGGCCGTCTCGGTGCTGCTGTCCTACGGGATCGGTTTCGGCATCGGCGCCGCAATATGGAATCGCAGGAAGGTGAACTGACGTGCTGGAAATGGTTCAGGCGAACTGGCTGGTCTTCATCGTCGCGCTGCTCGTGGGCATCGTGGTGGCCTACTGGGTCTTCATCCACGGCTCGAAGCCGGCGCGGCGCGAGCATCGCCCCGACGTGCTCGACGAGGGCGCGGCGCCCGCGCAGCGCAACCAGGCGCTGATAGACGACGCGCCGCCCGCCTCGCAGTACCACATCGACCCGCCGGCGATGGCCGGGACGATGGCGGGCATCGGCGAGGTCATCGCCGTCGCCGCGCAGGAAGAGGCCGACGAGGCGCGCCACAACGATGCGGCGCACGAGCCCCCGCAGACCATCGCCGCCGAGCCCGATCCGACGCCCGCTCCTCCGGCCCCGCCGGTCGTGGAGACGGCTGAGGGTGAAGTCGCGGCGGACGACCTGCGCAAGATCAAGGGCCTCGGCCCCAAGATGCTGACATTGCTCCATGCGCTGGGCGTAACGAGCTATGCGCAGATCGCGGCATGGAGCGATGCGGACCTCGACGAACTCGACACCAAACTGGGCGCCTTCGCGGGCCGCCCGCGCCGCGACAGCTGGGTAGAGCAGGCACGGCTGCTGTCGAGCGGCGATACCGGCGCTTACGAGGCGCAGTTCGGGAAGCTCTGAGTATTTTCTGCAAATCCGCCACAGGCGGATTTGGCGGCACCGGCCCACGCCCCCACCCGACCTCCCACGAGTGTACCATAGATGGGAGGTCGGGTGGGGCGTGGGCCGGTGCCGCAGCGAAAATGCCCGTCAGGGCATTTTCCAGACAGAGTCTCTAACGGCTCCCCATCTCGATCACGGCGCGGGCGATCGAGACGAGTTCGGCCTCACGGTTGACGCCGGCCTTCTGGAAGATCGTGCGCAACTGGCTCGACACCGTCTGTACGCTGACGCTGCGCATCCGGGCGATCTCCTGCCGCGAATGGCCCTGCGCCAGCAGGGCGACGATCTCGCCTTCTGCCCGCGTCAGGTCGAGCGCGGCGGAGAGGCGGGCGCCCTGATCGCTGGCGAGGCCCAGCGGGGCCTTGAGCGTGACGATCACGCTGGGCGCGAAGCCGAAGTTCCAGTCCTGCCGGGGCAGGGGGCAGACCTCGACCAGCAGCGGCCCGCGCACCGACTGCATCCACAGCTCCGAAGGCATCGCCTGCCGGTTGGCGAGGGCCACGCCGATCCGCATCTGCAGCACGCGGTCGAGGTCCGGCCGCACCGCCCGCAATGCCCCGCCGCGCACCTGCAGCGTGTCGGGCGCGAGCAGCCTCTCCGCCGCTCCCGTCACCGAGCGCACCCGGCCGACAACGTCGAGCAGGATTGCGGCCGTACGCAGCGCGTCGAGCGAACCCAGCAGCAGTTCGGCGCCCTGATGCTCGATGGCGCTTTGCAGGCGGATTGCGGCCATCACGTGCGGTGCGGCGCCGCTCAGCGCCGCGCGTTGCGCCTCGGTTGTACGTCCGTCACTGGCACCGTGAAGGGCGGCAAGGCCGAAGAACGCGGACGGTCCGCTGTCGAGCACGATCTGGGCGCCGTGTTCGGCATCGAGACGCCGCACGTGCTCCATGTAGGCTTCGTTGGTGGAGACGGCCCGCACCTCGTCGTAATGCTTTTCCCAGACGATTTCATAAGGCGCGCGCGAGGCCGCGATGCGGTAGTTCACCTCCGGCCTATGGCCCTCGATGGCCTCGAATTCTGCGGTGTAACCTTCCCAGGTATCGGTGACGCGGTTGAAGAACGTGTGGTGTTCGCCGATCGCGACCAGTTGCGCGCGCATCGATCCGGTCGCACTGGCCAGAGCCTTCAGCGCGCCTTCCCAGCCAGATTCTTCAAACGGGGCGCGCGCGAAGAGCGCCCCCAGTTCCTCGATTCGTATGGTCCTGCCCCCGACTGCGACCGGAGGGCAATGTGAACCCGGCGTCAACTTTACGCAAGCCTATGTAAAACGGGGCGGATCGAGGGGGCATACCACGATCATGGTATGCGCCGAATCACCATTTCGGGCATCTGCGTAGATGCGACCCGAAGGATCGGTAATTCCAATGCGATCCTTTACCAAACTACCGGGGCCTGCTTGCAGGCCCGGGCTTTCTTTGTGGGGGTGGCGGCACTTTGACGTGATTCGCGGGAACCCGGAAACCCACCTTGCGACATTGCGTGTCAGGTGGCCGTCGGATCGAACCATCCGTCGTCATTGCGAGTGCAGCGAAGCAATCCAGGGCAGTTGAACGCCGCCCTGGATTGCTTCGCTGCGCTCGCAATGACGGGAGGGGAAGTCATGGTGCTTTAACGGCGCGGCTCTTCATCAGCGGCTGGATGCGGGTGCCGAAGTTTTCGACCCCTTCCACGAAGTCGTCGAACGTCAGCAGGACGCCGCCGGTTCCGGGCACCTCCGCCATCTCGTCGAGCATCCGCGCCACGGTCTCGTAGCTGCCGACGAGGGTGCCCATGTTGATGTTCACGGCCCCTTCCGGCGCCGCCAGCTGGCGTACGTTGGTGTCGGTGTTGACAGTGTCCTTGGCGCCCTGGTCTGCCAGCCACGAAATCGCGTCGATGTCGACGCCTTCGTTGTAGAGCTTCCACTTCGCCTGTGCTTCCTCGTCGGTCTCGGCGGCGATGACCATGACGAGGACGAAGACCTGCACGTCGCGCCCGGTTTCGGCGGTGAACTTCGCAAGGCGCTCGTTGTTGAAGGCGAAGGCGGTCGGCGTGTTGACGCCCTTGCCAAGACAGAAGGCATAGTCCGCCCACTTGGCCGAGAAGGCCAGCCCCGCGTCCGAGGAGCCCGCGCAGATGATCTTCATGTCACCCTGCGGGGTCGGCCGCACGAGGCAGTCGTCCATCGTGTAGTGCTTGCCCTTGAAGTCGGAGCGGCCGGTCTCCCATAACTCGCGCAGGATGTGGGCATATTCGTCCAGCACCTGATAGCGGTTGCGGAAGTGCTCCTCTCCCGGCCACAGGCCCATCTGCGTGTACTCGGGCGGCTGCCAGCCGGTGATCAGGTTGAGGCCGAAGCGGCCGTGGCTGATCGAATCGATAGTGTTGCACATCCGCGCCGCGAAGGCGGGCGGGATGATCAGCGTCGGGCAGGTGGCGAAGATCTTGATCTTCTCGGTCACGGCGGCGAGGCCGGACATGAGGGTGAAGCTCTCCAGCCCGTATTCCCAGAACTCCGACTTGCCGCCGAAGCCGCGCAGCTTGATCATCGAGAGCAGGAAGTCGAGCCCGTGCTTCTCGGCCCGGATCGCGATCTACTTGTTGAGATCGAAGCTGGGCATGTACTGCGGCGAAGTCGTGCTGATCAGCCAGCCGTTGTTGTTGATGGGCACGAAGACGCCGACTTGCATGGACTAGCTCTCCAGAAACTTGACGACGAGGCGGTTGAAACCCGCAGGATCGGTGACGTTGCAGGCATGGCCGCCCCATCCGAACGTGGCGACGTCGGCCCCGGGGATCGGTCCGGCAAGGTCCAGTGAGGCCGCGCAAGGAACAAGGAAATCGTCGCGCGTGGCGATGACGAGGGTTTCGCCCAGCCTGGCCAGCCGCTCGGCCGCAGGGGCATAGGCGGCGACGGCGGCGATGCGCTTTTCCATCGTCTCCGCACCGGGGAAGCCTGCGATGTGGTGCGCCAGTTCGGCCTCGAGCAGCGCGTCGTTGGCGGCGATCCAGTCGGGCGGGTAGAGGAACAGCGGCTGCGCGCGCAGGAACGGTTCGTTCCCCGCATGACGCAGCAGGGCGAGGCGGGCCTCGAAGCAGCGGCGGGTGTGCGGGGAGAGGGTGCGCCAGCCGTTGATCACCACCAGCTTGTCGATCCGGCCGGAGGCGAGGGCGGTCTCGATCCCGATCATCCCGCCCAGCGCGTGGCCGATGAAGTGCGCCCGCGCGATGCAAAGCGTATCCATCAGCGCGATGACTTCTGCGGCCATGTCCTCGATCGAGGTCGTTTCCGGCAGCGCGCGATCGCTGCGGCCGGTGCCGCGCTGGTCGTAGGTCAGGACGCGGTGGTTCGCGGAAAGTGCGGCAAGGTTCGGCTGCCAGTAGGCGCCGCTGCCGCCGAGCCCGCTCGACAGGATCAGCGTGGGCGCGTCTTTGGGACCGTGGAACTCGTAGTGGAGGCCGGCAGCAGTGCTCATTCGCGATGGAGCTTCGATGCTTCGACAGGCTCAGCACTCAGCCTGAGCGGGGTTGGGGGCGATGCCATTGACCCGAACCGCTCCTCGTCATTGCGAGCGCAGCGAAGCAATCCAGGGCAGTCTTGCGCCGCTCTGGATTGCTTCGCTACGCTCGCAATGACGATTCAAGGTACAGTCGTCAGGCTGTGGTAGCCTGCGCTGTTCCCGCTCACCCTGAGCTTGTCGAAGGGTCATGCCAGATGCGCCACCGACGCGATCTCGACCAGGCAGTCGGGCTTCACGAGCTCGGTCTTGATGCAATAGCGCGCGGGTTTGTCGCCGGGAAAGTACTCGGCATAGACGGCGTTGAACGCGGCGTAATCGGCCATGTCCTTGAGGAAGATGTGGTTCATGGCGACGTCGGCCATGGTGCCGCCCGCGGCTTCCACGGTGATCCGGATCGCCTCCAGCACGTGGCGGGTCTGCGCCGCCGCGTCGCCGACATGCAGCACGGTGCCGCCTTCGCCCAGCGCCAGCATGCCCGAGACGTAGAGCACGTTGCCCGCTTTCGCCCCGGCCGAGTAGGGCGCGATCGGGGTGGGGAATTCGGACGGGTTCACGGCTTCGAAGGGCATCGTCATTCCTTTGGTGGCAGCTGGCTCACGGCAGTGCGGAAATCGGCGACCGTGCTGACCCAGCCGAAGAACTTCTCGACGTTGTAGACGGTGGCCTCCTTGATGAAGTCGGGGCCGAGGTGATGCGTCGCATCCTCCAGCAGCACGCCGAAGTATTCGAGGTGGAAGCCGTCGCGCAGGGTCGATTCGACGCAGACGTTCGTGGCGATGCCGGTGAACACCAGCGTGCGGATGCCGCGCGCGCGCAGGACGGAATCGAGCTGCGAGTTGAAGAAGGCCGAATAGCGCGGCTTGTGGACGCGAAGGTCACCTTCCTTCGGTGTCAGCGCATCGACCAGTTCGTAGTCCCAGCCGCCGCGCGCTAGGAACTTGCCCGAGAGTTCGGGGCGCCTGCGCATGGTCTTGAGCGCGTTGGACTTGTGGAAGTTGGGCGAGAGCGGCGTGCCTGCCTCGACATAGTCGGCGTCCCAGCCGTTCTGCAGGAACACCACCGTCATCCCGGCCGCGCGGGCGGTGCCCAGCACATCGGCGATGTGGCCGATGGTAACGGCGGCAGGCCCGACGTCGAAGCCCGCCTCGTCCACGTAGCCGCCTTTGGAGGCATAGGCGTTCTGCATGTCGACGACGATGACGGCGGTTGTCGCCGGATCGAGCCGGATGGCCTCGGGCCGCGCAGGAAGCACTGCGGAGGAGTGGGAACCGGGGGACGGGTCGACGATGATCTCGCTCACCCCGATACTATCGAGCACAGGTCCGGGGTGGTCAAGGTGGCTGTTTGGGATCGTGATTTCGGATCGCTCGCCCTGTTCGATCGAAACAATTTCGTCATTCCCGCGAAGGCGGGAACCCATCTGATGACGGTTCCGGCTGCACGGGCATCAGATGGGTCCCCGCCTGCGCGGGGATGACTGGGGTGAGCGGGCAATGTTCAGGCGGCCCTCACACAGCCGAGGGACGCGGCTCCTGCGGCCTGACGCCCAGCAAGCGCTCCAGCGCCGCTGCGAAACCGGCGTTGCGCTGGCGGTTGGAGGACTGGATGCGATCGAGGTCGAGCCCGCTGCCGCCAGTCAGCAGCACGCCGAACTCGCCCTTGCCGACCCAGCGCACTTGCGCCTGCAGGTCCGCCTGTCCGGGCAGCGAGACGCGCAGCATCTCGCCGGTGCTCGGCTGCAAGGTGCGCGAGGCGATGCACATGCCGCCGGGCGAAACGTTGCGCACGATGACGTCCTCGCCTGCGCGCCCCTCGCCGCCGATGACGGCCTTGATCAGCGTCCGCACACGCGGCGCGCGCTGCTGTTGCGCGCCTTGGCCGGCGGCAGCTTCCGACGAGACGGAAGCACGCCGCGCCAGCGCTTTCAGCCACTCGGGTCGCTCGCTGCTCGCGAAATCATCGATGTCCGCCATGGGATCGGCTACCTCTTCGCATTCGTGTCCCCGGTGCATGGTCCGGCCCGTTGCAAGATCAGGCGCGGTCGAACCGGCGGCGCTGCGGTGGGGGGTGAGAACGATGCGCCAGCCGGTTCGCGTTTATTGTGCGGCCGCACAGTTCCCGGATGGTTAACAAATCCCTTACGTAACTTGCCCTGTGAAAACGATTGAATTGCCTTTTGTGGACGCTTTGGGTGCCGTTATGGTATCTTTAGGTGCCGGTCTGTTCCGGGTTCTCCCGTTGCAAAATCTGCATTTTGGTCGCCGCCCTCTTGTCGCGGTGCAATAAAACCTGACATGACAGGCCAGCATGCTCCGCCAGTACGAACTCGTCGAACGCGTCAAGGAATACGCCCCGGAGGCCGATGAGGCCCTCCTGAACCGTGCCTACGTCTATACCGTGCAGAAGCACGGCACCCAGAAACGCGCCAGTGGCGACCCCTATTTCAGCCATCCGGTCGAAGTGGCGGGTCTGATGACCGAGCTGAAGCTCGATCAGCAGACCATCATCACCGCGCTGCTCCACGACACGGTGGAAGACACGCTGGCGACGATCGAGGAGATCGACAAGCTGTTCGGCCCGGATGTGGCGCGGCTGGTAGACGGCGTCACCAAGCTCTCCAAGATCGAGGTGATGACCGAGAGCGAACGCGCGGCGGAAAACCTGCGCAAGTTCCTGCTGGCGATGAGCGAGGACTTGCGCGTGCTCCTTGTCAAGCTGGCCGATCGCCTGCACAACATGCGCACCCTCCACTACATCAAGAAGGAGGACAAGCGCCGCCGCATCGCCCGCGAAACCATGGATATCTACGCCCCGCTCGCCGAGCGCGTGGGCATGTACGAATACATGCGCGAGATGCAATTGCTCGCCTTCGAACAGCTGGAACCCGAAGGTTACGCGACGATCACCGGCCGCCTTGCGCAGATCCGCAGCGAAGAGGGCGGGCAGGTCGACGAACTGGCGCTGTCGATCAAGCAGGTGCTGGCCGAGGCGGGCCTCAACGTCGAGGTTTCCGGCCGCGAGAAGCACCCCTATTCGATCTGGCGCAAGATGGCGGAGCGCCATGTCAACTTCGAGCAGATCACCGACATCATGGCCTTCCGCGTCCTGACGGACAGCGTGGACGACTGTTACCGCGCGCTCGGCGTGCTGCATCAGGCCTGGCAGATGATCCCGGGCCGTTTCAAGGACTACATCTCGACGCCCAAGTCGAACGGCTACCAGTCGCTGCACACGGCGCTGATATTCCAGCGTTCCATGCGCATCGAGGTGCAGATCCGCACGCGCGAGATGCACCGCCTCAACGAATTCGGCCTCGCCGCGCACTGGGCCTACAAGCAGGGCGGCGCGCGGCCCGATGGGCAGGTCGGGTGGCTGCGCGATCTGATCGAGATCGTCGACGCCAGCCACGACGCCGAGGAACTGCTCGAGAATACCAAGATGGCGATCTATCAGGATCGCATCTTTGCCTTCACCCCCAAGGGCGCGCTGTTCCAGCTGCCCAAGGGTTCGACGGCGGTGGATTTCGCGTATGCGGTGCACACCAATCTCGGCAATGCGGCTGTCGGCGTGAAGATCAACAACCGGCACGTGCCGATGCGCACGCAGCTGGCGAACGGCGACGTGGTGGAGATCATCAAGAGCACCACCTCGGAGCCGCAGCTTTCGTGGCTGGGCTTCGTCGTCACCGGCAAGGCCCGCGCCGCCATCCGCCGCGCCGTCCGCGCCAAGGAACGCGCCGAAGTAGCCGAGATCGGCGGCAAGCTCTACGACGAGATCGCCGGCCGCCTGCCGCAGCGGCTCGGCAAGAAGGCGCTTGCCCACGCGGTCGAGCGCCTGGACCTCCGCGACGAGGAAGACCTGATGTTCGCGATCGGCTCGGGCCGCCTATCGGACCGTCAGGTCATGGAGGCATTGGTCCCCGGCAGCACGGCGGAACTGCCCGAGGACCCCGAATGGACCCGCACCGAACGCGCGATCTCGATCCGTGGTCTCACGGCGGGGGTCGGCTTCGAGCTGGCGGAATGCTGCCACCCGGTCCCCGGCGACCGCATCGTCGGCCTGCGTCGCCCGGACCACAAGGTCGAAGTCCACGCGATCGACTGCATGACGCTGGCGAGCGGCGTCGATGCCGACTGGCTCGACCTGTCATGGGGCGAGCGGACCACCGGCGCCGTCGGGCGCCTGCAGCTGATCCTCTACAACCGCCCGGGTACGCTCGCCGAAGTGACGCAGATCCTTGCGAGCAACCGCGCCAATGTTACCAACCTGCAGATGACCCAGCGCGACGAGCCCTTCGGTACCTATGAGGTGGACCTGGAGGTTTCCGACCTCGCGCACCTCACCCGCATCGTCGGCGCCCTGCGTGCCAGCGAGGCGGTGGCCGACGCTGAACGCATCTAGTTCCTCCCCGAGCTTGCTCGGGGAGGGGACCGCCCGCGTAGCGGGTGGTGGAGGGGCTACTCCCTCAGAACGTCAGCGAAACCTCGACGTCATCGCCTTCTCCGATCCCTTCGGCCTTGCGCACGGCGGCCTTGACCGGCAGCAGCCAGCCGCCGTCGGACTTGCTCGGGAACACCGAGGTTGCGAACTCCGTCGCTCCGATCCGCGCCTTGACCTTGAGCGAGCCGAACCCGCGCGCGGTGCCTTCCAGCTTGCGCATGATCGCGGTGCCGGACAGCGCCTCGCCCGCCGCGCCGTCGATGGTGAGGAAGTGCCAGGTGCCGTTGTTCGCCCCTCCGGTCCAGCGCCACAGACGGCCGGTGTGCTGAAGGTGCTCGCCGTGTGCGCTCATGGCTTCGCCGCGTCCTGCTTCACGGGCCGGATCGGCACGGGTGCATTGCAGATGTCCACTCCGCCTGCGGGCTGGATGTAGAAGCTGTCCTTCCGGTTCGCGCGCTTGTCGATGTAGGCGGCGAAGCTGGCGCTTTCGGTGGAGAGGTATTCGTAGGCAGGCAGGTCCGCCACGTCGCTGCCCATCCGCACGGAGACGATCGGCGTGCGCTCTTCAGGCGTTTCATAGAAGCCCAGCGCACCCGTCCCGCGCGGTAGCGACGACAGGTGCTCCATCCCCGCGATAATCCGCCCGACGAGCGCGATGTTGCGGTCCAGCTGGCGCGGCGCTTGTCCGATCACGGTGTAGAGTTCGGCGCCGGTGCCGGTATCGGGTGAGAGATTGCGGCCAACGCCGACCATGCCGTAGCAGTGGACGGGCCAGCCTGTGCGGCCATCTGCCGCGATGGGCCAGCCATGATCGAACAGCGTCAGGCCGTTGCGCAGATAGGAATCCGGATTGGTTGGGATCGTCGCAGTTTGTCCGGCCTCTTGCGCGCTGCGCTGCATGAAGCTCGATCGCAACCTTTCGTCGAGCGGCGTTACGTAGCCCTTCTCGGTTGGCTTCGCCAATCCCGCAGGCAAAGCCTTTGCGTTGCCCGGCGTCTCGCCATCGGGATCGCCCCACTGCACGACATAGTTGTCCTGCACTCGCACGACTGCGATCCCGTCGAACCAGTGCGCGGCCACCAGCTTGCGGATGTTCCCGACCCACCCTTGCGAGAACGGCGCGGGCATCAGTTGAATCACCACGCGGCGCGGCTTGCCCTTGGCGCCGGGCGTCAGGTCCATGACCAGCAGGTCGCCGGGGGCGATGCGCTGCCAGTCGGAAGCGGGAGCGGCATCGACGACGTCATTGGGCGTGATCGGCTTGTCCCCGGCCGCCAGCGAAGGCGTGGCGAGGGCGGCAAGTGCGATGACGGAAAAGAAAGTGCGCATGAAGGCTTCATGCCATCACCACACCGCTTGCGAAACCCCGCGCGACTCGCTAGTGGCCGCCTCCTTACCAGTGCATGCGGAGCGGTGGCCGAGTGGTCGAAGGCGCTCGCCTGGAAAGTGAGTATACGCCAAAAGCGTATCGAGGGTTCGAATCCCTCCCGCTCCGCCAAGCCTATCCAGATCAGTCCGGAAATGTCCTCAAGGGGCTGATTTCGTGCGCTCTGTCCGCTACAGGTTGCCTGATAAAGTCCCATTTTTGTTCCTTTCCAGCTGGGGCTGGCATGAGATACCATGTGAGCTGTCACGGGTATGGGGAGAACGGATACGCGGAGCAGTAAGCTTACAGGCAAGGGAGCTCCCATGGTGCTCAAGGCGCTCCAGCGGATTAAGAAGCCTGGCAGGCAGCCGCCATGGACCGGCACTGACAACGCGCGCGCGGTATGTCGCCGCGACTAACAGTGCGCGTCTCGCAAAGGGCGCGATCCACAAGGTTACACAGGGGAAATGTCTAATCTTGATTTGAGGCTGGACGCCAAAATCGCCTAAACGACGAAAAACACACGATTATCCATATGGTAATGGAGGCCCGAGCCGGAATCGAACCGGCGTGCAAGGATTTGCAGTCCTCTGCGTCACCACTCCGCCATCGGGCCATCCGTGTGGAGGAGTGCGCGCCTACCAATCGATTGGAGGTAGTGCAACGGGATTCGCGCAAGTTTCCGCATTTTCTTTGCGTTTGCCGGCGAGAAGGAGTCGAGGCAGGGAGTTTCTCTGCTTGCTGTATGGATTGATGGCGCGCTTTAGTAGCCTTTCGTCACAGGAAAGGGCTCGGTATGATTCTAGGAGCGGTCCTGGCGGGAGGTCTCTCCAGCCGCTTCGGCAGCGACAAGGCGCTGGCGCAGATCGGAGGCCGCACGCTGATTTCGCTGACGGTCGACGCATTGTCGGGCTGGTGCGAGCATGTCGTTGTCACGGGAAGGAAAGTCGCTCCGGCACCCACGCTCCCCGATTGGCCGAGGGCAGGCATGGGGCCGCTCGGCGGTCTGGCGGCCGCCTTGCATTATGCCCAGGACGAGGGCTACGAGGTCGTACTGAGTTGCGGTGTCGATGCCGGGCTGTTGCCCGAGGACTTACATCAGGCGTTGGAGCCGGCGCCGTCCTATCTTGCTTCTCAGCCGGTCATTGGTTTGTGGCCGGCCGCCGCCGCTGCGCAACTCGACGCCCTGCTGGAGAGCGACGAGCGCCATTCGATGCGCCGCTTTGCGGAACTTCTCGGCGCGAGACCGGTCAAGATCGCCGTGCCGATACCCAACATCAACACGCCAGCTGACCTCGCTGAAGCTGCCGGTCAATCGTCGCCCTAAAACAAGTCTAAACCTGGCACGCGACGGCTTGGTTCGGATTGGCGTGCGTCGTGCTTGTCGGCAGAAAAGCTGGTTTTAGTTGCTCCTCGCTTTGTGGCATGAGGCAGTACCCACCGGCGGAAGCTGTGGCGATGATGCCGGACATGCCGACAAACCCCAGCTTACGACGCAGCCGGGACATGTGGACGGCGATGCTGTTGGTTTCTGGTACGAAACCCATGCGCCAAACGTCCTGGATAAGATCCTGCTTGCTCACGGGCTCGCCAGGCGTGTCCGCAAGGCGCCAGATCAGTGCGAATTCGCGCGGATTGAGGTTGAGCGATTTTCCTTGACCAAACGCTTCTCGGGCCAAGAGATCCAACTCAAGGTCACCGAGACGGCGATGCCGTGGAAGCCAGTAGGTAAGTTCTGCCAGCCGGGATGCCCTAGCTTCGAATTCCCCAGGTTCGATCGTGTCGGACACGGCTTCGCCGAAACCGACCTGCAGAAGTTCAGCACGTTCTGCGGCGCTGGCGGCACCGATCACCAGGACGAAGCGGCGAACCTCGTTGCGGACCGCCAACAATCTATCCCAATCTGCGCTGTTCAGGTTCCCTGCATGCACTACCCCTATGCAGTCGCACGAAGGCTCTCCACCGAAATCCAGCGCCCAGCCGCAAACTCTGAGATCGAACCCAATAGGAATCCTGTCGGAGCTCAGCCATCGAAAATGATACGGCGACTCCCGCCGTGAAAGAAAAACCGCCATCTGCCCCCCAAATAGCCTACTGTTCCAATCAGATGGGTGGCGAGATGGCGCATTTTTGCCATACGGGACAACACGTATTTTATTACAGTATGGAGCAATCATTAACTTTAAAACCCCGCAGAATTCCTAGGATTCTGCGGGGTTTTTGTGTCACGATGAAGGAGTATTAACGCCCATCGAAGTCAGGTAGCGCTTTACGTTGCGAGCGGCTTGGCGAAGGCGTTGTTCGTTTTCGACCATGGCGATTCTGACGAAGCCTTCGCCATCCTCGCCGTAACCAACGCCGGGGGCGACTGCGACTTCGGCATGAGTCAGAAGCTGTTTGGAGAACTCCAGGCTTCCCATCTCTTTGAGGGCCGGCGGTAGGGGTGCCCAAGCGAACATGGAGGCCTTGGGGGCAGGGATTTCCCACCCGGCTCGGCCGAATGCTTCGACCATCACGTCTCGGCGCTTCTGGTAAAGATCGCGGTTGCGCTGGACGATGTCCTGCGGGCCGTTGAGCGCGGCGCAGGCAGCAGCCTGAATCGGCGTGAAGGCGCCGTAGTCAAGGTAGGACTTCACGCGAGTAAGCGCGGAGATCAGCTTTTGGTTGCCCACCGCGAAGCCGATGCGCCAGCCAGCCATCGAGTAGGTCTTGCTCATTGAGGTGAACTCGACCGCGACGTCCTTGGCTCCCGGTACCTCGAGGATCGAGCGGGTTGGATTGCCGTCGTAATAGAGCTCGGAATAGGCGAGGTCGGACAGAATCCAGACCTTGTTCTCTTTTGCCCAGGCGACGAGGCGCTCGTAGAATGCAAGGTCCACCGTTTCGGCGGTCGGGTTCGACGGGTAGTTGACGATCAGGATCGACGGGCGCGGCACCGTGAAGGCCATCGCGCGGTCGAGCGAGCGCCAGTAGTTCTCGTCAGGCGTCGTCGGCACCGAGCGGATCGTCGCGCCGGCGATGATAAAGCCGAAGGTGTGGATCGGGTAGCTGGGGTTGGGGGCCAGCACCACGTCGCCGGGCGTCGTGATTGCGGTGGCGAGGCTGGCGAGGCCCTCCTTCGAGCCCATCGTGACGACGACCTCGCGCTCGGGGTCCAGTTCCACGTCGAAGCGGTTGGCGTAATAGTTCGCCTGAGCGCGGCGCAGGCCGGGGATACCCTTCGATTGCGAATAACCGTGGGCGTCGGGCTTTTGCGCCACTTCGCACAGCTTATCGAGTACGTGCTGCGGCGGAGGCAGGTCGGGGTTACCCATGCCGAGGTCGATGATGTCCTTACCGGCCTGGCGGGCTGCGTGCCTCATCGCGTTCACTTCGGCGATGACATAGGGCGGCAGTCGCTTGATGCGGTAGAACTCGTCTTCCATGACCTCTGGTATCCAGTAGCGTTGGCGGCAGGATCGCCGCTCGGCCCCTGTAGGGGATTCGCAAGCCTGCGCAAATGGGGACTCGTGAAAGATAATTGCAGGAAATGTCACGCCGAAGCGTGAGAAGGGGGCTCGACAGGAGTCCGCGACGCGGCCAACCTGCATGCAGAATCCCAAGGAGAGCGATTGCCGATGGCTACCGACGCCGACCTCATCAGCGACGTCATGAAGTCCCAGGTCCAGAGCCTTACGACACTGTTCGGCCAGATAATCCCTGCCGAGGGGACGCCCGAGGCTGAGGCCACGGTGCAATGGGCCGAGGTGGCAGGGCGGCTGCATTCGATCTGGACCGAATTCCAGGTCGAGCAACTGAACAAGGCATCGGCCGAAAAGCCGCCTCACTATGCCGATCCCATGAAGTGGATTGCCACGGCTGAGGGCGTGTTCCGGCAACTTCCGTTCGCCAACCCCGAAGTCCAGCAGAAGTTCTGGAACGAGGGATTGGCGCTGGTGAACGCGGTATTCGGGCAGTACGGCCTCGGCCCACGCGGCGAGCAGGCTCAACCGGAGGCCGAGTTGCCGCGTCGTGACCATCGTTTCTCCGATCCGGAATGGCGCCGCCAACCGTTCTTCGCGGTGCTGCATCAGCTCTATCTGCTGATGAGCGAGCAGGTCACCGGTCTTGCGGAGGCAGTCGAAGGCATGGAGCCTGCGCGAAAGGCGCAGCTGCTTTTCGCGACGCGCACCATAGTGGATGCCCTGAGCCCGGCGAATTTCCCGCTGACCAACCCTGTCGCCTTGGCGAAAGCTACCGAAACCCGTGGTGAGAGCCTCGTGCGCGGTTTCGAGAATTTGCTTGATGACATGCGCAAGGGCCAGCTCACGCATACGCGACCTGGCGCCTTCGTGCTAGGCGAGAACATCGCCGTGACGCCAGGAAAAGTCGTCTTCGAGACGCCGCTTTACCAGCTCATCCAGTATACCCCGACGACCGACAGGGTCCTGAAAACTCCCTTGGTGATCTTCCCGCCATGGATCAACCGTTTCTACATCCTCGACCTCAACGCTCGGAAGAGCTTCGTGCGTTGGGCGGTCGAGCAAGGCGTGACGGTGTTCATGGTTTCGTGGAAGTCGGCCGACGCCTCGATGGCGGACCTTCTTTGGGACGACTACATCGCCGCGCAGATCGAGGCGGTGGACTTCGCCCGCAATCGTCTCGGCGTGCCTTCGGTGCACACGATCGGCTATTGCGTGGCCGGCACGACGCTGGCCGCCACGCTGGCTGTGCTCGCGCGGAAAGGTGAAGCGGACAAAGTCGCCAGCGCCACCTTCTTCACCGCGCAGGTGGATTTCGAGGATGCGGGCGATCTCAAGAACTTCATCGACGACCAGCAGATCGAGACGGTAGGCCGCTTGTCGCCCGAGGGTTATCTCGATGGACGCTATCTTGCCGCGACCTTCAACATTCTGCGTGGCAATGATCTTATCTGGAACTACGTCGAACGCAATTATCTCAAGGGCGAGGATTACCCTGCGTTCGACTTGTTGCACTGGAACGGTGACGTCACCAACCTCCCGGCGCGCTGGCACCGCAATTACTTGCGCGACCTCTATCGCGACAACCGGCTGGCCGTAGCCGATTCGCTGTCCGCCTGCGGAGCGCCGATAGACCTGCACCGCATCGCGACGCCCTGTTATATCCAGGCTGGGCGCGAAGATCACATTGCTCCCGCCACCAGCGTCTGGAAGCTGACCCGCTATCTTGCGGGGGACTGGACGTTCCTGCTCGCCGGCTCCGGCCACATCGCGGGGGTCGTCAATCCGCCGTCCACCGGCAAGTATCAGTACTGGACGAACGGCGGCTCACCCGAGACTCTGGCAGAATTTGTCGAGGGGGCGGCCGAGCATCCCGGGTCCTGGTGGCCGCATTGGGCCGAATGGCTACGCGATCTCGACCCTGCCGAAATTCCCTCGCGAGGAAAACGCAAGCCAGGTGTACGCGGTGACAAGGTCATCGAAGACGCGCCAGGACGCTACGTCTCCGCGCGCTGAACAAGGTCCATTTCGGCATCTTAATCGCGTGACCCGAGCCTGCAGGCGTGCTGACACACGCCTGTAATCTACGCCGGACACTTTGCGCAGACCTGAAAAGCAAGGTAAATTTGTGCGATGCAGCATAAATTGTGCATCGCAACATAGATGTGTTGACTTCGCGCCTGCAAAAACCTATTTTGCAACGCAGCAACGGTTTGTGCGACTCGTTGATCACACGGATTTCACCGGGGTGACGCCCGGCTCTTAATCGAAGTTTTCAAAAAAGGCTGGATGCTCAAATGGCCGATAGTGAAGACCCGAAGACCAATGTCGCTCCGGTAGCGCCTCCCAAGCCCGTAGAGGCCGAAGTGGCTGCGCCGGTCAAATCCGTTTCAAGCGTACCGGAAACGCCTAAGGTGGGAGAGCCCAAGCTCGTTTCGGCTGCGCCGAAGGTGCCTGAGCCAGTGCGGTCTACCGCACCAGTCTCTGCTAAGCCGGAAACCTCGGCGAAGGTTGATGCTTCCGTCAAGAAGCCGGTCGTAAAGGCGGCGCCAATCAAGGCGCCTGTAGCAAAGGCACCTCTTGCCGAGAAGGCGGAGGTCAAGGCTGCAAGGCCCAAGCCGAAGATCAAAACTGCGCCGGCCGCTACCGCGAAGCTGAAGCCGGTCGTACCAGTTGTTCCGGCCAAGGTCGTCGAGACCAAGCCGGCCACTACGGTTGCCAAGGACGTGAAGGAAACGGTCGCTGCCGTTCCGGTTCCGAAGGCGGCCACAAAAACGGCGGCGCCAAAGACCGCACCGAAGCCCATTTCGGGCAAGCCCGTCTTCGCAGGACTGTTCTCCAATTTCATGCTCGAGGAAACAACTATGGACATGAGCGCTAACTTCACCGGCTTCCAGGATGCCATCACCGAGGCGCAGGCCAAGGCCAAGGCCGCTTTCGAAAAGAGCACCAGCGTGCTCGGCGAAGTCAGCGACTTCGCAAAGGGCAACGTCGAAGCTGCCGTCGAATCTGGCAAGATCTACGCCGAGGGCGTGCAGACCCTTGGTTCGGAATTCGTGTCGGAGAGCCGCGCTGCGTTCGAGAAGATGTCGGGTGACATCAAGGAACTCGCCGCTGCCAAGTCGCCGACCGACTTCTTCAAGCTGCAGAGCGACCTTGTCCGCAAGAACTTCGACACAGCCGTGGCCTACAGCTCGAAGAACAGCGAAGCCATGCTCAAGCTGTTCAGCGACACTTTCGCGCCAATTTCCGGCCGCGTGAGCATCGCCGTCGAAAAGGCGCGCTCGGCCGCTCCGTTCTGATTTCAGGCAGGTTCGACCGGCCGGGTGACGCTGTTATCCGGCCGATTGAGCCTCCTGACCGAGAATATGGGCCGGGGCATCTTGTTATCGGACGCCTCGGTACGATATTCTGGGCACCATGATTCCCCTGATCGCTGATTCTGACCTGTCGCTTTTTCCGCTCGTGCCTTTTCGGGGCACGATGGCGGACGGTGACAATTCCGATCATGGTACTGGCGATGATCATCAGGTCGGCATCGCCACCAAGACCCGTGCCAAGCCGAAGAAGCCTAGCCAGTTCAAGGTGCTGATGCTCAATGACGACTACACCCCGATGGAATTCGTGGTGCTGGTCCTCAAGCGCTTCTTCCACATGGACCTCGAACAGGCCACGCGTGTGATGCTTCATGTTCACCAGAAGGGCGTGGGCGTCTGTGGCATCTTCCCTTACGAGATCGCCGAGACCAAGGTGAACCAGGTGATGGACTTCGCCAGGCAGAACCAGCACCCTCTCCAGTGCACGCTGGAAAAGGCCTGATCACATTCTCTTCCGGACGGGAAACCTTAAGGCTTCGGTGACGTTGATCGGCTGGGCCGGCGCGTTGATGACGTTGCCGGAGCGAGAAGGTTTCCGGCCTGCTACAAATCGCTTTGCCCTTCCGGCGCGAGCGGTTAAGGGCGGGGGAGAACGGTTGAGTGACGACGCCTAAGTGAAGTTCATCAGCGCCCTGGACCGCTACATCTTTCGCCTCGTGCTGATGCCGATGCTGGGCATATTTCTGCTCGCTGCCTCGTTGCTCGTGCTCGACAAGATGCTCCGGCTTTTTGATTTCGTCGCGACGGAAGGCGGGCCGATTGGCGTCGTCTTCAAGATGCTGGCGAACATGATGCCGGAATATGCAAGCCTCGCCATTCCGCTTGGCCTGATGCTCGGCATCCTGCTGGCATTCCGCAAGCTGGCGACGAGCAGCGAACTCGACGTCATGCGTGCCGTGGGCCTTAGCTACACCCGCATGCTTCGCGTGCCTTACATGATCACGATCGTGCTGGTCATCGCCAACTTCGCGATCGTCGGCTACCTCCAGCCCTTGTCGCGCTATTATTACGAAGAGCTCAATTACGAACTCAAGTCGGGTGCGCTGGGCGCCTCGATCAAGGTAGGTGAGTTCACGGCGCTCAAGGATCGTATCGCCCTGCGCATCGACGAGAGCCGGGACGACGGGCGCAAGCTGATCGGCATCTTCGCGCGACTGTCGAACGACAAGGGGCAGGTGCTTTCCATTTCTGCGCGCGAGGGGCGTTTCCTCGCGCTCAAGGATAATCCCGACACGATCATCTTCCGGCTCGAACAGGGCCAGATCATCCAGGATGAACCAGGCCAGCCTTCGCGAGTGCTGACCTTTACCCGCCATGACCTGCCGATCGAACTCCCCGCGATCGAGAAGTTCCGTCAGCGCGGCGGGCAGGAGCGCGAATACTTGCTACCCGAACTGCTTAAGCTGGGTTGGGACAAGGATGCGCCGAGCGAGGAGCGCGTCTCCAGCCAGGCGAACTTCAACTATCGCATGGTCGAAGTCGTGATGATGCTGCTGCTGCCGCTTCTCGGCGTGGCGCTGGCGATCCCGCCCAAGCGCTCGACTTCGGCCCTCGGCCTGTTCGTTTCGATCGTGATGGTGGTGGCCTATCACAAGGTCAACCAGTATGCGAATGACGTGGCCTCGCTTGGCAAGATCAGCCCGATCCTCGGGCTATGGGGGCCGTTCTTCGTCTTCGCCGCAATCATCCTGTGGATGTACTGGCGCGTGGCTTACGTGCCTGGCGGGCAGGCGATCGGCTGGCTCGAGACAGCGTCCGACAAGGTGGTCAAGCGCCTCAAGTCGCTGCTGCGCCGTAACCGGCGCGGGCCTATCCTGCCGATGCCAGCGGATCAGAGCTGACCCATGAACCTCGAATTTTTCCCGTCGCGTACTCTGACGCTCTATCTCTCGCGGCTGTTCCTGACGCGCATCGTTGCCGTGCTGATCATGCTGGTGCTGGTGCTGCAGGTGCTCGACCTGCTGGGTGAGAGCGGTGACATTCTTGCCTATAAAGGCAACGGGCAGGTGCAACTGCTCTACTACGTTTCACTGCGTGTCCCTCAGTTGGTCGCACGGTTTCTGCCTTATTCGGTGCTCCTTGCCACGATCATCACGCTCGCCACGCTGAACCAGAACAGCGAGGTCATCTCTATGAAGGCGGCGGGCCTGTCGGCGCATCAGGTGCTTGCACCGCTGATTCTGACTGCGCTGGTGATTTCCGGGTTCAGTTTTGCCTTCAACGAGCGCGTCGTCACCCGCGCGGCTCGTACGCTGGATGCATGGCAGGCGGTCGATTACGGGCCTGTCCCGAAGGATGCGAGCCCCAAAGCCAACCTTTATCTCGCTGATGGCAGCGACCTGCTGTTGGCGCAGTCGCTCTCGGGCGAGGGTAATGCGATGACCTTGCATGGGGTCACGTACTATCGCCGCGATACCAACGACATGATCGTCGAGATGATGCGTGCCGGGACCGCGACTTACGCAAATCCAGGCTGGAAGCTCGACAAGCCGACCCGATTCCATGTCGCTAACACCACCACAACGAAGCTGGTTACCGCCACCGTCGCGCCGGGGATCACCCCGGCCAAGATTTTCGTGTCAAAGGTCGATGCGGATGCGGAGGATATCTTCACGCTTACCGATTCGATCCAGGCAGTGCGCGAGGCGGGGCGGCGTACCAGCGAGCTCGACGCCGCATGGTGGCACAAGCTGTCGGGGCCTTTGTCCTCGGCGCTGATGCCGCTGCTGGGCGCCGTGGCGGCGTTCGGACTTGCCCGCTCTGGCGCACTGCTGATCCGCGCGGTTACTGGTATGGCGCTGGGCTTCGCCTACTTCGTGTTCGACAATGCAGCGCTGGCGATGGGCAATTTCGGTGGCTACCCGCCGCTGATTGCGGCTTGGGCGCCTTTCCTGCTCTTCGCGCTCATCGGCGAGACCGTGCTGATCCGCACCGAGGAATAAGGGCGAGAAGCCTTCTTTACCTGACCTTCATCGTGCTGCGCGCGAGCCTTCCGAGCAGCGGGGCAAGGCCGGAATAGCTGGCCTTGCCGTAAGTCGAACCGTCTTCCAGATGAGTGGTCAGGCGGCGGTGCGCCTCTGCCAGCGAGTGGTAGGGCATCGAAGGCAGCAGGTGGTGCAGCGCATGATAGCGCAGGCCCACCGGTGCCCACATCGCCGCGACGAAGCCGGGCGGTGGCACGTTCACCGAGATCGAGATACTGCGCGGTGACGGTCATCGCTTCGCCGTCGTTCTCCCACAGGTGTGCGACGAGGGTGCGGACCTGGTTGAGCAGCGCGGTGAACGAGACGATGCACAGCGCGATCAGAAGCGGCCTCCAGCCCCAGACGAAGCTCGCGGCGACGAGGCCGATCGCCCAGACCGAACAGGCGAGTTCCTGCCAGAACACCATGCGGGCGAAGTCGCCCTCCGGCTTGCGGCGCTTGTACTGCGGGTTGATGGCGAGCGCCGAGACACGTTCCCACACCAGCGTACGTAGCGGCGGCACGATTGCGCCCAGCGGCACGAGCACCGCCGAGCGGATCAGCAGCGCGGGCGGCAGCAGTATCGCGGTGAGCGCGAAGACCGGCAGGCTCCACGGCTTCATCAGCGCCAGCGGCAGGTATTCCGGGTCCTCGACCGTGCCGTAGCGGGTGCGGGCGTGGTGCTGGGTGTGCACGCCCTCGTACATGAAAGAGGGGATCAGCATCGGCACGCCGACCAGCAGGTTCCAGCCGAAGCGGAAGCCGGGCAGGGCGTCCTTGTGGATGTGCGTCAGTTCATGGATGAACAGCAGCGCGCGGTAGAGCGCCAGCGACGCGACCACGCCCAGCAGCACTGCGACCACCGGATTGCCTGCCAGAATCGCGCCTGCAAGCGCGGCATAGCCGAGCGCGGCGCTCCCCAGCATGTCGGGCCAGTAGATGCCGGGGCGGGCCGCCGCGATGTCGCGCGTCAGTTCGACGGCGGCGCGCAGCATCGCCTTGTCGTCGGGCATCTGCGAGTGCCACGTCGATCCCTGCGCGGAATTACGCGCATCGGCGGGGGCAGGTCGATCGCATTCTGGGCATTCATCGTGCAAGATTTCCAAAGTGTTTCCGGGCATAAGGCCGCCCGGTCCGCGCTCCACCGCAATTCGCCGTGCGGTCCGACTTGACAACCTGCCGCCATCGGCAGCACGTCGCGCTCATATTCCGTTACGCCAGAACAAAGGCAGCATCGTGGCCGAACTAGTCATCACTCCGATCTCCAGCAAGGCCGACATCGCCGCTTTTGTCGATCTCGCTTATCGACTCAATGCGTCAGATCAAAACTGGGTGCCGAATCTGCGCTCGGAGGAAATCTCCAAGTTCACCCCCGGCAAGAACCCGTTCTTCGAGCATGCCCGCTGCCAGTTGTTCCTGGCGAAGCGCGACGGCAGGATCGTTGGGCGCATATCGGCGCACATCGATGAACTGGCGCTGAAACAGCCGGTCAAGCAAGGGATGGGGCCGGGCACCGGTAACTGGGGCGCGATCGAGGCGGAGGACGCCGAGGTCGCTCACGCCCTCATCGCCCGCGCCGAGCAGTGGCTGCGCGAGCAGGGCATGACTCGCGTGCTGGCGCCGATGAACCTGTCGGTCTGGGAAGAGCCGGGCATCCAGACGGTCGGGCACGATCATCCGCCGATGGTGATGATGGCGCATCACAATGCGGCTTATCAGGGCTGGATCGAGAGCCAGGGCTACGCAGTCGTCAAGACCGTCAAGACCTACGAACTCGACGTCACGAAGCAGTTTCCGCCACTGATCCAGCGCATCGTCTCGTCGGGCGAGAAGAACGCCAAGATCGTCGTGCGCAAGGCCAGCCTCAAGCATTTTGACCGCGAAGCCGCGATCATCTGCGAAATCCTGAACGATGCCTGGTCGGACAACTGGGGCTTCGTCCCCTTCACCGACAAGGAAATCGAGTACGCGGGCAAGGCGTTCAAGCCGCTGGTGCATCCCGAACTGATCATGATCGCCGAGTACGAGGGCGAGCCGGTGGCGTTCATGATGACGCTGCCGGACCTCAATGGCATCCAGATGAAGGTCAACAAGCGTACCGGCAAGCCGTCCATCCTCGGCCTGCTCAAGCTGCTGCTGTGGCTGAGGAAACCCAAGCCCGCCGACATGCGCGTTCCGCTGATGGGTGTGCGCAAGAAGCTGCAGTCCTCGCGGCTCGCCAGCCAGCTGGCCTTCATGATGATCGAGTACATCCGCCGCGCCGCCGTCGCCAAATTCGGGGCCAAGCGCGGTGAGATCGGCTGGGTTCTCGAGGACAATCAGGGGATGGTCGCCATCGCCGATGCCATCGAGAGCACCGTGAACCGCGAGTACGCGATCTACGACAAGGCGCTCTGAGCGCCGGAGGTTTACACGGTTTACACGGTCCAGGGGGAACTGCCGGGCCGTCGCTTGCGGGCGTGAATGGCGGATTTCCGGGGTTTTCTGGCCGAGGCGCCTGTCACAAGGTGACACCTTTCCATGGGAGAGTGTCACCTTGGGGCGCCATGTGTCACTTTGCGCGCGGAAAGTGTCACCTTGTGCGTGAAAAGTGTAACCTTGCGCGATGAACCGGCTGGACATCGTGCACGGAGAAGGCGGGGCAGGGGGCGCATCGGGCGAGAATACCGCCGTGCTGACGCTGTAGGAAAACGGTTTCGAGCTTCACCTTGAATCGTCATTGCGAGCGTAGCGAAGCAATCCAGGGCGGTTTGCGCGGCCCTGGACTGCTTCGCTGCGCTCGCAATGACGAAGGGAGGGGCGATCCATTGTCTTTACTGCTCAGAGTTGCGGATTCGATCGCTTACCGCCCTGCCTGTTCGAACACCGCCAACTGCGCGGCGAAGGCGCGCTGGAAGGCGGGGCGGGCCTCGCCGCGTGCGACGTAGGCGCGGATCGTTGGGAAGTCCTCCAGCAGCCCCGAGCTAGCGAGGCGGCGCAGTACCGAGATCGTCATCAGGTCGCCCGCGCTGAAGGCGCCGTCCAGCCATTCCGTATCGCCCAGCCGCGCGGCGAGGTCTCCGAGGCGCGTGTGCACACGGGCGTCGAGCATGGTCAGGCGCTCCTCGTGCCAGGGCTTGTCGCTCTCGAACAGGGCGGCCATCGAGCGTTCGACGATCGGCGGCTCCAGCGTGGAGAGCGCGGCGAACATCCATGTGACCGCGCGGGTGCGAGCTTCCGGGTTTTCCGGCAGCAGCCCGGTATGGCTCTGCGCGAGGTGCAGCACGATGGCGCCCGATTCGAACAGCACGAGGTCGTCTTCCTCATACGTCGGGATCTGGCCGAAAGGGTTGCGGGCGCGGTGTGCGGCCTCCTTCATCGCCGTGAACGAGACGAGGCGTACGGTGTAAGGCTGTGCCACTTCCTCCAGCGCCCAGCGAACCGGCATGTCCCGCGCAAGGCCGCGGCCGCGGTCGGGCGAGGTTTCGAAGACGGTGAGGGTGGGCAGCATCGCGGGTGGCTCCGGTTTGGGAGCGATGATGCGCCTGATGGGGATTGGGGCGCAAGGGGGCATCCTCCCCGTCGCGAAGCGATGGGGAGGGGACCGCTCGCGGAGCGAGTGGTGGAGGGGGCGAAACCCCTCCGTCAGCCCTGCGGGCTGCCACCTCCCCATTGCTTTGCAACAGGGAGGATTTTGCCTAAGGCTGTGTCGGCGTCGCGGAAGGTGCCGGAGGCGGCGGGGCTTCGATCACCGTCGCGGGCTCGTCGCCCTCGACCACATCATCCGCCACTTCCGATGGCGGAACCGCAGGGCCGCCCGCGCGCGGGAGGCCGAGCCCGGCGTTCGGGTCGGTAAGCGAGGCCTGCGACTTCACCGTATCGTAAGGCAGCATGTCGTCGCTGACCGAGCGCGGCAGCAGTTCGCCGCCCGCCGCCGCCTTGGGCTGGTCGTCCGCCTTCTTGCTGCAGCCGCCGAGCGCCAGCGCCGTCAGGGCAACGGGCAGGATCAGGTGCGCGGACTTCATTTACGCGGTCTCCGGTGCGGAAGGCGGGCAGGGGCTTTCCAGTGAGGCGAGGAAAGCCGGGGCGCGTGCGATCAGCGCGGCGTCGAAGGCGGCGAGGTCCACGTCCTTGCCGAGCCGCTTGAGGCTGGTGACGCCGAATTCCTCGATGCCGCAAGGCACGATGCCGGTGAAATGCGAAAGGTCGGGCGCGACGTTCACCGAGAAGCCGTGCATCGTCACCCACTTGCGGATGCGAACGCCGATCGCGCCGATCTTCGCCTCGCGCCCATCGACGTCGGTGGTCCAGATGCCGATGCGACCTTCGGAGCGGAAGGTCTCGACGCCGAAGTCGCGCAAGGTCTCGATCACCCAGCCTTCGAGGCCGTGAACGAAGCCGCGCGCGTCGCGGGCGCGCTTCTTGAGGTCGAGCAGCACATAGCCGATGCGCTGGCCGGGGCCGTGGTAGGTATAGCGCCCGCCGCGTCCGGCCTCGACCACCTCGAAGCGAGGGTCAAGCAGTTCGGCGACGGCGGCGCTGGTGCCGGCGGTGTAGACCGGCGGATGCTCCAGCAGCCAGACCAGTTCGCGCGCCTCTCCGGCGGCGATGGCTGCGTTGCGGGCGGTCATCTCTTCCAGTGCCTCGCGGTAGGGCACCGGATCGGCGGAGATGCGCAGTTCAATATCACCGGGTAGCGAAGTCATGCCGCGTTGCGTGGCGTCATTCCATGCGGTTATCAAGTGCAAACGCGCCAACCGGCGTCTATGGCGAGATCATGGAACCCTTGATGAAGTTCGACAGCAGCCGGGCCTGGAGCCAGGCATCCCAGGCCGTTTCCGCCAACCGCGAGGTCGTGCTGGCGCTGGCCGGGGTGTTCTTTCTCCTGCCGCAGCTGATGTTCTCGATCTTTTTCCCGCCGCCGGAGACGGGCGCGGGGATGAACGAGACGCAGATGATGACCATGCTGCGGACCTACTATCTCTCGGCGGCGCCGGTATTGATTCCGATGGCGCTGTTCCAGGCGTTGGGCTCGCTTTCGTTGCTGTGCCTGCTCGACAGCGACCGGCGACCGACCGTGGGCGGGGCGATCCGCGACGGGCTGAAGGGCGTGGTGCCTTATCTGCTCGCGCAGATCCTCACCGGCATGGCGCTGGCGCTGATCGCGCTCGTGGTTGCGGGGCTGCTGGGCGTCGTCGGAGGCGTCGTCGGCGGGGTGATCGGGCTGGCCATCGTGCTGCTCTTCGCCATCGTCGTGGGCGTGCGCCTGTCGGTGGCGGCGCCGGTGATCGCGGTGGAGAACGTGTTCAACCCGGTCGCGGCACTGGTGCGCTCGTGGAAGCTGACCAAGGGCAATACCGCGCGGCTGCTGGGCTTCTACGCGCTGCTCGCGGCGGCCATGATCGTGCTGCTGATCTTCGGCAACGTTCTGACGATACCGATCACGCTGCTCGCTCCGGCCGAAGTCGCACGCTTCGTCGCGGCGGCGGTGGAGGCGGTGCTGGCGACGGTAATGGCGGTGTATTTCGTGGCGGTGATCGCGCAGGTCCATCGCCAGCTGGCAGGGCCTTCGGCGGAAGCGCAGGCGGACCTCTTCGGGTAAGCGCCTTATCCTCCCTGTCGCGCAGCGATGGGGAGGTGGCAGCCCGTCAGGGCTGACGGATGGGGCTTCTCCTCCACCACCGACTGCGTCGGCGGTCCCCCTCCCCATCGCTGCGCGACAGGGAGGATTTTCAGGTCAGTCCTCGTCCTTCCAGCCCCACCACATGAAGCAGGGCGGGACGTTGATCGGTTCGATCGCGTCGTCGATGCGCTTGAAGTGCGGGGCCATGTAGCTGCGCGCCTTGGGGCGGAACTGGTAGACCAGGAACGCGCCGCCCTTGCGGATCACGCGGTAGGTGGCAGAGGCGATGGCGGGCGCCACGCCCTTGGGCAGGGTGGAGAACGGCAGGCCCGAGAGGACGTAATCCGCCTTTTCGTGCCCGTGCGCGCGCACGATCTCCTCGACGTCCGCCGCCGAGCCGTTGACCGCGACGAAGCGGCTGTCGCTGATCGTGCGGCGCAGGTAGTCGATGAACATCGGGTTGGTGTCGATGACGATCAGCATGCCGTCGCGCGGCAGGCGGTCGAGCACCGGCTGGCAGAAAGTGCCGACGCCGGGGCCGTACTCGACGAATAGCTTCGTGTTCGCCCAGTCCACCTTCGACAGCATGCGGTTGATGGTGAAGCGCGAGGACGGGACGATCGAGCCGACCATCACCGGGTTGCGGATGAAACCTTCGAGGAACACGCCCCAAGGCCCCATGCCCTGCTTGATCTTCTGCCTGATCCGGTGGGCCAAAGGCTGTCGGGCAAGCTCGGTGCTGGTCATGCTGAGGAAGGCTCTCGCAATATTGTCATGTCACGGATTTGCCATGCGGTGGCAGATTGTCCCTGCCAATGCAAGGCGATGGCGCGTTGCCGGAACGCGCCGGATGGGGAAACCGGGTCAGAAGAATCTGGTGAACCGTTTCCTGTGGGCGACAAAGCCGCACGCCCTTGTCGGTCTCGACCAGCGGGCGCTCGATCAGGATCGGGTCGGCGGCCATCGCGGCGAGGACGGCGGCGTCGTCGGCTTGCGGCAGCCCGCGCTCCTCGGCATCGGTGCCGCGGATGCGCAGGCCCTGCTGCGGGCTGATCCCGGCGTCGCGGTAGAGCTGGGCGAGCTTTTCGGCGCTCGGCGGGGTCTTGAGGTATTCGATCACCGTAACCTCGACGCCCGGCGTTTCCTCGAGGATCGCCAGCGTCTTGCGCGAGGTGCCGCACTTGGGGTTGTGCCAGATGGTGGCTCTCATGGGGTCTGTCCTTTCGTGTCCGGGACCATCGCCGGAATTCTGCCGGAGCCGCCGGGGACCGGCGCGGCGTCGATCTTCTCTTCGCGGCGGGCGACGGCGGCGGCGCGCTGGATGGCGCGCACGAGCCGGGGCTGGACGCCGCAGCGGCACAAGTTCGGGATAGCCGCCTTGACCTCGGCCTCGCTCGGATTGGCGTTGCGCGCGAGGAGGGCGGCGGCGCTCATCACGATACCGGGCGTGCAGAACCCGCACTGAACCGCCTGCTCGGCCACCATCGCCTGCTGCACCGGATGCGAGCGGTCGCGCGACAGGCCCTCGACGGTGACGACGAAGCGGCCCTCGCACTCGGCAAGCGTGATGAGGCACGATCGCAGCGCGGCGCCATCGACCATGACGGTGCAGGCATGGCAATCGCCCACGCCGCAGCCGTACTTGGTGCCGGTAAGGTTGGCCGCATCGCGCAGCGCCCACAGCAGCGGCGTGCGCGGGTCCATCTCGAACTGGACGGGGCGGTCGTTGACGGTGAAGCGGGTCATCTCAGGCGTATCCCGTGGCCAGCGCGCGCGCCCAGTCCTCGCGCCCGCCCTCGGCAGCGCGGAGGGCGGCGGCGGTCCAGTCGTAAGCGACGGCGAGCAGCTCCGCTTCCCAGCCATCCGGCCCGCGCTCGACCACGGCGTAGCGCGCTTCGGGCGAACCCGATTCGATGACGTGGGGATGCGGTTGGTCGTCGGCGAAGGCGGGCAGGCCGACCGAACCGGGGTTCACCACCAGCCGCCCGTCATCGAGGCGCACCGCCCGCTGCCTGTGCGAGTGGCCGCAGAGCACCAGCGGGGCGTCGATCCCGCCCAGCCGCTCGGCGATCTCGTTTGGAGTGGCGGCGCGGCAGCCGGTGGGCTCGACCGTTTCCAGCAGAAATTCCAGATCGCCGCGCGGGGAGCCGTGGCAGGCGTAGAGGTCGCTCTCCAGCCACATGTCCACCGGCAGCGAGGCCAGCCATTCGCGGTGGCGCGGCTGCAGCACGGCATCGGTGGCGGCGTCGGAAAGGCTCATCTCGGCGCGCGATTGTTCGAGCAGCTGGCGCTCGTGGTTGCCCCGGATCGTCTCAAGCCCGAGTGCCATCAGCCGATCCGCCGTGCCCACGCTGTCGAGCGGGCCGCTGAGGATGTCGCCGAGGTTGACGACCCGGCGCACCCCGCGCGCGGCGGCATCCGCCAGCACCGCGTCGAGCGCGCCGAGGTTGCCGTGAATGTCGGAGATCACCGCGATGGCCATGCCCTCGCGATGCCCCGCCTTGCCGATCAGCGCAACCCCAGTCAGTTCAGGCCCAGTCAGTTCAGGCCCAGCTTGAACCCCGCCCACAAGGTGCGCGGCTGGCCCAGATCCATCGAGCCGGCCGCATTGCGCGTCACGATCGTCTCGTCGGTCAGGTTCTCGGCGCGCAGGACCAGTGAGGCGAAGCGGGTGATCGGCACTTGCGCATAGAGGTCCAGCGTCGTCGCGGCGGGCAGGGTGTCGACCTGAAGGTCGTCCTCGTACTGCGCACCGGTGCGGCGCAGGGTGGCGGCCAGGCGCCAGCCGTCGGCGGGTGCCCATGCCACCGTCCCGCTGGCCGCGAGCTTGGGCACCTGCGCCGGGCGCATGCCGTCGAGCGCGATCTGCGCGGCGGTCGCCTTCACCTTGGCATCGGTCCACGACAGCGAGCCGGACAGATCGACCTTGCCCAGCTTGAGGTCGGCGCTTGCCTCGATCCCGCGCGCGTGGATCGAGATCGACGTTCTGCCGCTCGCGCACGGTGGAGGACAAAGTGACGTTGGCGATGGCGTCCTTGAGGTAGTTGTCGAAGGCCGTGAGCGACAGGTTCAGCGTCTCGGAGGGGTGGAAGTCCACGCCCGCCTCGTAGCCGCGCAGGCGCTCGGGCTTGAGGCCGGGATTGGCATTAGTGGTGATCGGGAACACCACGAAGGGCCGGTACAGCTCGTTCAGCGTCGGCAGGCGCAGTCCGGTATAGGCGGCGGCGCGCAGCGACACGGCGGTGGTGGCGTTCCACACAATGCCGCCGCGTCCGTTGGCGTTCCAGCCGTCGCGGTCGGCGTAGCGGGTGTCCTGCGTCACCACGCCCGCGGGGTTCACCTGATGGTAGTAGCCGTCGGTGATGGTCCAGCGGTCGAGGCGGCCGCCAGCGGTCAGCACGAACTGGCCGATGGTCCAGTCGTCCTCGATATAGAAGCCGAGGTCGGACTGCCGCCCGCCCGCCTTGCGGAACGCGGTGGCGAGGCCGGTGACGGCGCTATAGGGCGCTTCCACGAGGTTCCCGCGCGAAAGCTTCACGTCGGTGCCGATGCGCAGCACGTGGCTTTCGCCCACCGGCGGGCGCAGTTCGGCCTTGCCGCCGACCGCCAGCGTCGGGGTCTTGGCCTGATCGAGCGTCTTCTTGTAGCTCGTCGAGCTGATGACGATGTTCGAGAAATCCTGCGCCTGCACGAAGCCCAGCACGTCGAACTGCCAGTCGCCCCGGCCCACGAAACGCAGCGAGCCCTGCTGGCCCGAAGACGTCGAATCCGCGCCCTTGAAGCGCAGCGTGCGCGCATCGTCATAGACGAGGCCCGATGCCTGAACCTCGATGGTGTCGGTCAGCGGCGCGACGGCGCGCAGCGAGCCCGACAGGCTTTCATACTTCGCGCGCGCGGTGGCGGCGACGCGCTGGTCCTTCGGCGTGGTCCAGAAGCCCTGGCCGCGATCCCACTGCACGCCCGCCACGACGAAGCCTTCGCCAAGGCGCGGCGCCACCGTGAGCGAGCCTTGCGTCTCGCCCCGGTTGTTGACCAGCGCCTCCGCGCTTACCGGGCCGAGTTCGTCAGGGCTCGCGCTTTCCATCTCGATCGTGCCGGAGACCGCGCCCGTGCCGAACGCGCCCATACCGCCGCCGCGCGTCACCCGCACGGAGCCGAGGCGGTCGGGGGTGAGCGCGCTCAGCGGAATATAGCCGAAGAACGGGTTCGCCACCGGCACGCCGTCCAGCAGCACTTGCGCGCGGCTCGATGCATTGCCGCCCAGTGCACGCAGGGTCACGCCCTGGTTCGAGGGGTTGGACGATCGGCTGTCGGAGCGGCGGAACTGCTGGAATCCGGCGACAGAGGCCAGCACATCCTCGATCCGGCCCGAGGCGCTGGAAACCAGCTTGTCGCGGGCGATCGTCTGGACGTCGTAGGCGGGCGTCGCCGGACCTTCCGAAAGCCCGCGCCCGGTGACGACGATGGGCTCGCGCGGGGCGGCGTCATCGTCCTCGGCCAGCGCGGGATGCGCGAGCGCGACGAGGGGCAGGGCGAGCAGGGCACAGGTGGTACGGCGTCGAATGGTGGTCATTGTTTTCCAGCTTTGAGGCATCGTTCTCCGCCGCTGTGTGTCCTGCAAAGCATTGTGGCTGACAAGGCGGACAAAGGCGAGGCGACCCAAGGGATGATACGCCAGTTCCTCCCCGAGCTTGCTCGGGGAGGGGGACCGCCCGCGAAGCGGGTGGTGGAGGGGGACGGGCAATTCCCCTCCGTCAGCCCTGACGGGCTGCCACCTCCCCGAGACAAGCTCGGGGAGGAATGTCATTCCGCTGCGCCGATTTCCAGTCGCAGCGGGGTGAGGCCCTCGATCGTGCCTTCCAGCACGTCGCCCACCGCGACCGGGCCGACGCCCGCCGGGGTGCCGGTATAAATCAGGTCGCCGGGTGCGAGGTGGTAGAGGCCCGAGAGGTCGGCGATCAGCTCGGGGATCGACCAGATCATGTCCGAGAGCACGCCGTCCTGCTTCACCGCGTCGTTCTGCGTTAGCGCGATGCGCTGGGCCTCAGGCGCGAAGACGGCGGCGGGCGTGATCGGCGCGATGACTGCGCCGTTCTCGAAGTCCTTGCCGGTGTCCCAGGGATAACCCTTGGCCTTGGACGCGTTCTGCAGGTCGCGCCGGGTCATGTCGAGGCCGCAGGCATAGCCGTAGACCACCTCCATTGCCGCCTCGGGGGCGATCCGGAACGCGGGGGCGCCGATGGCGACGACCAGTTCCATTTCGTAGTGGCAGTTTTCGGTGCCCGGCGGATAGGGGATCGCCCCGCCGTCGAGGCACAGCGCTGCGGGCGCCTTGTTGAACCAGATCGGCGCCTCGCGGTCGACCGCGTTGCCCAGTTCCAGCGCGTGCGCGGCGTAATTGCGCCCGACGCAGAAGATGCGGCGCACCGGATAGGCGGCCGCTTCGCCGACGACGGGCACGGCGGGGGCGACGGGAAGGTCGAAAAGCAGGGTCACGGGGCTGGGTTCTCCTTTGTGCCGGGGCATAGGCCGCTCCGTCGCATCGGGAAAGCGCTCTCTCGGATACGGGGGTTGTAGTCGGCGCAAGGGGGCATAGAGTGGACGGGTGACGACGCAGCAGTATCTTGCAGGCCGCATCCTATTGGCAATGCCGGGGATGTTCGACCCGCGCTTCGAGCGCTCGGTCAACGTGTTATGCGTGCATGACGAGGACGGCGCGCTCGGCGTCGGCATCGGCCACGTGCGCGAAGGCGTGCGTTTCCACGATGTGCTGGAGGAACTGGGCCTCGACCCGGGCGTCTCGCCCAACCGCGAGATCATGCACGGCGGCCCGGTCGAACCGGGGCGCGGCTTCATTCTGCACTCGACCGACTGGGGCGGCAGCGACACTATCGAGGTCGCGCCGCTTTGCGGGCTGTCCGCCTCGATGGACGTGCTGCGCGCGATCGCGGCGGGGCAGGGGCCGTCGCAGTGGATCATGGCGCTGGGCTACGCCGGATGGGGCGCGGGTCAACTGGAGGGCGAGATGCGCCACCACGGATGGTACGCCGCCGAAGGCCACCGCGAAGTCCTGTTCGAAACGCCGCCGGAGGGGCGCTGGTCGGCGACATGGCGGGCGGAAGGGATCGATCCCGCGCTGCTTTCGAACGAGACGGGGCGGGCTTAAGTTCACCCTCCCTTCGTCATTGCGAGCGTAGCGAAGCAATCCAGGGCAGTCTTGGGCCGCCCTGGATTGCTTCGCTACGCTCGCAATGACGATGTCATGGGAGATTTTCGAGGTCGCCCGGGCGGTCCACGTCGAAGTGGATCGCGGGCGAGGAGACCTCGACTCTCACCACGTCATCGCGGCTGCGCAGCAGGCGTCCCGCGCCCTCGTCGCCGGTGAGCGCGGCGATCGCGGGCAAGGCCGCGGCGGACAGCAGGACCGGATGGCCGGGCTTGCCCCCGTGACAGGGCATAGCGGCATAGGCATCGCCGATCGCGGCGGCGAGTGTCGGTGCGACCTCGGCAGGAATGCGCGGCATGTCGCCGAGGAAAACGAAGGCGGCCTTTGCCTCTCCGGCCGCCGCGATGCCGGCCTTCAGTGTCTCGGACAAGGCATAGCTCTCCAGCCGCAGTGTCTCCACCGCAGGCGTGCCGGGCCATTCGCCCGTATCGAGGCCGGGCCGCGCGACGACGATCACCCGCTCTACCGGCGCGGCGCGGGCGGTGCGGATCGCGTGATGGAGCAGAGGCTCGCCATCGAGCCGGGCGGAGAGCTTGTCGCTGCCGAGATCGGGTCGAGTGCCCGGCTGCGAGCACCAGTGCGACCGCGCTCAAGCCCGTTCCCGCGCCGGGTTCAGCGCCTGCATGATTTCGGCGATGATGCCGGTGGCGACTTCCCAGGGCGACTTGCCCAGCCCGGGGACGCCCGGCGAAAGCTGCAGCCGCGCCAGTTCCTCCGCGCTCGCGCCCGCCGCTTCCAGCGCGCCGAGGCGTTGGGCGGCGCGCGATCTGGCGCCGATCATGCCGACATAGCCCGCCCCGCCCCGCAAGGCGGCAAGGCAGCCGCCGAGGTCGTGGTGATCCTCATGCGTGGCGCCAAGGTAGGCGGTCCAGCGATCGACTTTCAGGTGGGCGAGGGCGTCCGCAGGCTCCTCGCGCAAGTAGCGCGAGACGGGGAAGGGCGGCGGCGCATGCGGGCCGCCGGGGCGCAGCAGGATCGTCTCGAACTGCGCCATCGCCCCGAGCTTCGCGGCGGCGAGCGCGCCGGGATCGCCGCCCGAGACGATCAGGCGGCGCGGCGGATCGTACCGGCGGGCGATGCGGAACGGGTCCTCGCGAAAGTCCAGCAACGGGCCGTCCTCCTCGCGCGCCTCTTGCGTTTCGCCGTCGCTCGCCCAGAGGCAGGTGCGGCGCTCGGCGGCGTGGTGCAGCAGCGCGGCGGCGGCGGGCGAATCCGGCGCGATCCGCTCCAGCAGCACATGCAGCGCGCCGCCGCAGCGCAGGCGAAGGTCGATCCAGGGGCTGCCCATGCCGTAATGCAACCGCTTCGGCTTGCCGTCGGCGAGCACTTGCGCGGCGTGGTTGGCGACGTCGCCCTCGATGCAGTCGCCCGAGAAATAGCCGCTCGCGGCGATCTGGCCGTCGGACCCTGCGGCGAACAGCATTTGCGCGCCGGGACCGCGCGGCGCGCTGCCCGCGACCTTGTAGAGTGTCGCCAGCGCCGCCGGACGGCCTGCCGTGAGGGCCGCGCGCAAGGCGGGGCGCACGTCGTCGATCCAGCCGAACTCGGGCCAGTCCGCGTCCTCGATCATGCCGCCAAGAACGGGGGCGTCGGTCAGCGTCATCACGCGCGCGCCGCTTGGCGCTCCATCGTGTCGCCGACCAGTGGGGCGATGACCAGACGGTGCAGGATCGTCGCCACTTCCTCGGGGCTGCGGGTGGAGGCGGGCTTGTCCCCGCCCTGCGCCAACCACCATGCAAGGATGTCGATGGTCGCGCCGGTGCCGTGGATGGTGCCGAGATCCGAAGGCAACCACGAATGGCGCGACTGCGCGCTTTCCGCGAGGCCGAGCGCCTGGCGGATGAACTCCTCGCGCACGATGCCCGCTGCGCCGCCGGTCAGCAGCGCCGACCACAGCATCGCGTGCTCGTGGACATGGCGGCAGACTTCCAGCGTCGATTCGTAGCTGTTGGCGGCGTAGAGGATGGGGATCGTGCGGCCGAGCAGATCCTCGATCTCATGCGCGGCGACGTCGGCCAGCAGCGCTTCCTTGGTCGGGTAGTGCCGGAAGAAAGTGGCGTACCCGGTTCCGGCGCGCGCGCTGATCTCGCGGATCGTCAGTTGGTCGAACGGCTTGATTTCAAGCAGCGCCAGCAGCGCCGAGGTCAGCGCCTGCCGCGAGCGGACCTGTCGTGCATCGGTGGGAGCCTCGCGCTTGAGGCCGTTCAGGCTGGTGTCCATGATACGATGCGTATCATTGCGACGGAGGCGTGTCTAACCGCAGCAGCCGTGAACCGGCCGCAACGCGGCGTTGAATATCACCCTTCGCCGATGCGATCCGCGAACAGCAGGCGACCGCCGGAAAGGTGCCAGAGCGCTTCGTTGAAATCGTTGTCGCTCATGGCGAAGCAGCCCTCGCTGCGACCGAGCTTGCCCCACTTGTCGATCATCGAGGAGCCGACGTACCAGGCCGGATGCATGACGATCGCGCGCGGCAGCGCCATCGAATTGTCGTTGTCCAGACCCATCAGGCGGATCGAGGTGCCGTACTTGCCCTTGTACCACTCGGCGGTGAGGTAAGCCCCGCGCGAGGTCGCTTCCGAGCCGGGAACGTTGGAAAAGCTCTGCAGCCAGCCGCTGTGCGCCGGGTCGGAACCGCGCCCGTGCGCGACGAGGAACGAGCGCATCGTCCCGTTTTCCAGATTGGCGAAGTGGAGGCGCGGTTTCCACGAAGGCTGCGCAAAATCGACGATTCCGACCACGTCGGCGCGCCACAGATGATTGCGCACGCGCCCGGCCTGCTTCGACGCGACGTCGAGTACACGGCGCTCGTAAAGCGATAGTCCAGTGGGCGATGCGGGAACCGATGTCAGGCTGCTTGGAAAGGCACCGGCGAGCGGCGCAAGAGCCTCACCGGGCGCGGTCGAGATCGGGAAGGACACCTTCGGAGGCGAAAGCCCGCGCGGGCAAAGCCAGACCGATGCCGGCGACAAGCCCGCCCTTCAGTATTTTCCTTCGACTATGTGCGCGATCCATAGTGGCGGTAATACCACAATCGGTCCCGGTGATCCACCATCTCGTCGCGCGATCGGCGCTGGGCGGGAGCGTTCCGCCGCAAAAAACGTTTGGCGGGGCCGCGACTTAGGCGCGACCCCGCCACAAACATCAGGCTACCACCTTGAGCGGCTTGCGCTGGTGCTGGGCGATCCAGTCCTCCAGCACCGGGGCGATCTGCGTCCGCCACTTGCTGCCGTTGAAGATGCCGTAGTGGCCCACCTCGGCGGCGAGGTAGTACTTCTTGCGCTTCTCGGGCAGGTGGCTGGCAAGGTGCAGCGCGGCGCGGGTCTGGCCGATGCCGGAGATATCGTCCCTCTCGCCCTCGATCGCCAGCAGCGCCGTGTCGCGGATGCCGGACAGGTCGATCCGCTCGCCGCGATGGACGAACTCGCCCTTGGGCAGAGAGTGGTTCTGGAACACGTGTTCGATCGTCTGCAGGTAGAATTCCGAGGTCATGTCGCAGACCGCGCGATATTCGTCGTAGAAGGCCTTGGTGGCATCGGCGCTGTCACCGTCGCCCGCGACCATGTGCTTGAACATGCCGTAGTGGCTCATCATGTGGCTGCCGAGGTTCATCGCCATGAACCCGGCAAGCTGCAGGAAGCCCGGATAGACGCGGCGGCCGCCGCCCGGATAGGTCGCCGGAACGGTGGCGATGACGTTCTGCTGGAACCACGAAAGCGGCTGCTGCATCGCCACGTCATTGACGCTGGTGGGCGCCTCGCGCGTGTCGATCGGGCCGCCCATCATGGTGAGAGTGGCGGGACGGCAGGGGTGCTCCTTGGCGCCCATGATCGCGGCGGCGGCGTAGGCCGGAACCGAGGGCTGGCACACCGCGAGGACGTGGGTGCCGGGGCCGATGTGTTCGAGGAAAGAAATGACGTAATCGATGTAGTCGTCGAGATCGAAGCGCCCGGCGCTCATCGGCACCAGCTTCGCGTCGGCCCAGTCGGTGATGTAGACTTCGGCGCTTTCCACCATGCGCGCGACGGTGCCGCGCAGCAGGGTGGCATAGTGGCCGCTCATCGGTGCGACGATAAGGAGCTTGGGCGCGTCCTTGCCGAATCCAGGATGCTCGAGATCGCAGCAGGTTGCCGAACGGCTTGTGCAGCACGATCGATTCGGTGACCGGCTGGATCTTGCCGTCGACGGTCACGGTCTCGATGTCAAACGAGGGCTTTCCGCGGGGGAAGCGGCGTGCGCGAAGACGTCCAGTGCCGAGGCCATGACCGGGCCGAGACCCGAATAACCGAATGGAAGCGAGGGGTTGGTCAGCAGTTCGGCGCCAACCGACGCCCATGCGGCAGCGCTGCTCATCATGGCGCGCTGCAACTCGTAGGCATTGTAGAGCAAGTCGATTCTCCTGGCCGTTTCGGGGCCGAAACAGCCGTTGTGAGGGGTTCTTACTCCCCAACTAGGGAACTAGAGGTTACCGTTGCAACGCGGCAATTCCGATTTCAGGCAGGTGATCTTCGCAAGAGAGGCACGTTTCGCCGCGAATCGGACAGTATGTCCATGGCTAGAAGGAAGCCTTTTCCTCCGCTTCGCGACGCTGTAAGGCGCGGCGCCATGGATGGGACGCAAGGCAATGCCCCGGGGCAAGAGACCATGACTGAAGAGCCGAAGCGGCCACGCCGCAGTCTCGGCCCGCTGCGCATGGTCTGGCGCGAGATGCTCAAGTATCCGGGGCGCATGGCCACGGCAGGCGCGGCGCTGATTACGACGGCGACCTCGACGCTGGCGATCCCTTATGGCTTCCGGCAGATCATCGACAAGGGCTTCGCGCAAGGCGCCGACCCGAATGCGATCCGCTCGTGGTTCCTGATGCTGATGGGCGTGGTCGTGGTGCTCGCCATTGCAACGGCGATCCGGTTCTACTCGGTCTCGTGGCTGGGCGAGCGCGTCGTCGGCGACATTCGCCTGCGCGTGCAGCGCCACCTGCTGACTTTGGCGCCGAGCTTCTTCGAGGAGAACAGCCCCAAGGAAATCTCCTCGCGCATGACCGCCGACACCGCGATCATCGAGCAGATCGTGGGCACCACCGTCTCGGTCGCGCTGCGTAACGCGATCATGGCGCTGGGCGGGGTGATCTATCTCTTCGCGCTGGAGCCGGGGCTGACGGCGTGGCTGGTCATCGCCATTCCGGTGGTGATCCTGCCGATCGCCGCTTTCGGTCGCAAGCTGCGCGCCGTCTCGCGATCCAGCCAGGACCGCGTGGCAGACATCGGCGCGCTGACTGCCGAAGTGCTGGGCGCATTGAAGGTCGTGCAGGCGTTCAACCAGGAAGGCCGCGAGCAGGGCCGCTTCGCCGCCGCTGTGGAGCGCACGTTCGATACCGGCCGTCACCGCATCATGATCCGCGCGATCATGACCGCGGTGATCATGTTCCTGATCTTCGGCTCGATCACCATGATCATGTGGCGCGGCGCGATCGGCGTGGCCGAGGGCTCCATCACCGGCGGCACCATCGCCGCCTTCGTGGTAACGGCGGGCATCGTCGCAGGCGCGTTCGGCTCGCTCACCGAGGTCTACGGCGATCTCGTGCGCGGCGCGGGCGCGGCCAGCCGCCTCGCCGAGCTGCTGAGCGAGCATCCCACCATCGCCCCTCCGGCGCGCGCTCTGGTGCTGCCGAGCCCGGCGCGCGGCAAACTGGCGTTCGAGCGCGTGACCTTCCGCTATCCTTCGCGGCCCGAACTTCCGGCGCTGCACGACTTCAATCTGACCATCGAGCCGGGCGAGACCGTCGCTATCGTCGGCCCCTCGGGCGCGGGCAAGTCGACGCTGTTCCAGCTGGCCGAGCGGTTCTACGACCCGCAGGGCGGCGCCATCAAGATCGACGGTGTCCCGCTCGCCTCCGCCGATCCAGCCGAGATCCGCCAGCGCATCGCCCTGGTTCCGCAGGAAGGCGTGCTGTTCGCCGCCTCCGCGCGCGACAATCTGCGCTACGGCAACTGGAATGCCGACGACGAGGCGATCTGGCAGGCGGCCCGCGCGGCCAACGCCGAAGGTTTCCTGCGCGCGCTGCCGCAGGGCCTCGACACGTTCCTCGGCGAAGACGGTGCGCGCCTTTCGGGCGGCCAGCGCCAGCGCATCGCCATCGCCCGCGCGCTGCTGCGCGACGCGCCGATCCTGCTGCTCGACGAAGCCACCAGCGCGCTCGATGCCGAGAGCGAACGGCTGGTGCAGGACGCGGTCGAGACGCTGATGGCGCAGCGCACCACGCTGGTCATCGCTCACCGCCTCGCCACCGTGCGCAAGGCGGACCGCATCGTCGTGATGGATGGCGGCCGTATCGTCGAGCAGGGCACGCATGAAAGCCTGAGCGGGCAGGGCGGCCTCTATGCGCGGCTGGCGTCGCTGCAGTTCGACACTGTCGTCTCGGGGCAGCCGATCGCGCCGCTGGGCTGAGGCGCCCCTTTCGTCATTGCGAGCGCAGCGAAGCAATCCAGGGCAGCGTTACACCGCCTTGGATTGCTTCGCTGCGCTCGCAATGACGAAGCGAGATTGGCCTCGCCTTCGCAACCAGCGGCACGGCCTTCAATTTACCTCCATCACTGCTCCTTTTTCACTGGCGTTGCGCGCGCGTGTAACTAAGTTACGCGCCATCGCCGGTCGTCCTGATCCGGCCGAAATATCCTGTCGCCCCCGTCCGAAAGGTCACGACATGCTTCGTTATGCCGGCAAGGCGCTCCTTGCGAGCGCCGCGCTTTCCGTTCTCGCCTTCTCCGCTCCCGTCTTCGCGCAGGACGCTGCGCCCGCAGCCAAGCCCGCGCTCGCGCCCTCGGCCGACTGGGGCAAGTTCGGCGTCCAGACCCAGTGGATCGACACTGGGGCCAAGCCGGGCGACGACTTCGACGCCTACGTCAACGGCGTGTGGAACAAGACGGCGGTGCTTCCCGCCGACCGCACCCGCTGGGGCTCGTTCATCGAACTGAGCGACCTTTCGGAAAACCGCGTCCATGGCATCCTCGACGATCTGCTTGCCGCCAACCCGGCGCCCGGCTCGGACGCCGCGCGCATCGCCGCCGCCTGGAAGGCGTTCATGGACGTCGATGCAATCAACAAGGCGGGCCTCGCCCCGGCGCAGCCCTACCTCGCCGCGATCAAGGCGGCGAAGACCCCCACCGACATCGCCACGCTGTTCGGCAAGCCCGGCTATGCCTCGCCGATCGGCCTCTATGTCGGCGCCGACGACAAGCAGAGCGACATCTACGCGCTCAATGCCAATATCTCCGGCATGGGCCTGCCCGACCGCGACTACTACCTGAAGACCGACGCACGCTCGATCGAACTGCGCGACAAGTACAAGGCCTACCTGACGTTCGTGCTCGGCAAGGCGGGCTACGCCGATGCCCCGGCCGCCGCCGCTTCGGTGCTGGCGCTGGAAACGCAGCTCGCCAAGGCCGACTGGGACCGTGCCGCCGCCCGCAACCCGGACCTCACGTACAACAAGGTGCCGCTCGCCGAATTCGAAGCAATGGGCTCGCCCGGCGTCGTCAAGGCGTTCCTGTCGGCCGTGGGCGCGGACAAGGCCAGCTACGTGCTGATCGGCGAGATGCCGCCGACGGCCGAGGAGTTCAAGGCCGCCGGGATCGACCCGGCCAAGGCGGGCGACCAGTTCGGCCCCGGCATGCCGGCCGTCGTCAAGCTGATCGAGACCACCCCCATCGCCACCTGGCAGGCCTACCTCGCCGCGCACTTCCTGCGCGACAACGCCTCGGTCCTGCCCAGCGACATCGATGCCGCCACCTTCGATTTCTACGGCAAGACCCTGAGCGGCCAGCCCGAGCAGCGTCCCCGCTGGAAGCGCGGTATCGCGGCGGTCGAGGGCATGGCGGGCGAACTCGTCGGCAAGCTCTACGCGGCGAAGTACTTCCCGCCCGCGCAGAAGGCGGCGATGGCCGACCTCGTCGCCAACTTGCGCAAGGCGATGGCCGCCAACCTCAAGGATCTCAAGTGGATGAGCCCGGTCACGCGGGTAAAGGCCGAGGAGAAGCTCGACGCCTTCACCCCCAAGATCGGCCAGCCGGACGTGTTCAAGACCTATGAGGGCCTGACCTTCTCGCCCACCGACCCGCTGGGCAACACCATGGCGGCGGGCAAGTGGCAGACCGCCTTCGACATGAACCGCATCGGCGGTCCGGTCGATCGCACTGAATGGGGCATGCTGCCCGAGACGGTGAACGCCTACTACAACCCGGCGATGAACGAGATCGTATTCCCGGCGGCGATCCTGCAGCCGCCGTTCTTCAACCTCTCGGCCGATCCGGCGGTCAATTACGGCGGCATCGGCGCGGTCATCGGCCACGAGATGAGCCACGGCTTCGACGACCAGGGCGCCAAGTACGACGGCACCGGCAACTTGCGCGACTGGTGGACGCCGCAGGATCTCGCTGCGTTCCAGAAGCTGCAGGCGGCGCTGGCGGCGCAGTACGATGCCTTCTGCCCGTTCGACGACGGCAAGGATGGCAAGGCCTGCGTCAACGGCAAGCTGACGATGGGCGAGAACATCGGCGATCTCGGCGGCCTCAGTCTCGCCTACCGCGCCTACAAGCTCTCGCTGAACGGCAAGGAAGCGCCGGTGATCGACGGCGTCACCGGCGACCAGCGCTTCTTCATGGGCTGGGCGCAGGTCTGGCGTTCGAAGGTGCGCGAGGCGCAGGCGCGCCAGTTCCTCGTCACCGACCCGCACTCGCCGCCGCAGTACCGGGTCAACGGCATCGTGCGCAACTTCGACGAATGGTACAAGGCGTTCGGCGTGAAGCCGGGCGACAAGCTGTACCTCGCGCCCAAGGACCGCGTGCGGATCTGGTGAGCTAAGCAAGGCCCCAATTCTGCCGCCTGAAAGGGCAGCAGAATTGGGGCTTTCACCCACCCTTCGTCATTGCGAGCGAAGCGAAGCAATCCAGGGCAGCACCACGCCGCCCCTGGATTGCTTCGCTTCGCTCGCAATGACGAACAGGGTCTTCCACCTCACATTTCTGCAATGCAGCACGTCCCCGGTTGACTTGCCCGCCCGGTGCGGCATGACCTCCAGCTTATGGACCTGACCCTAACCGCGATCCTCCTCGGCATTGTCGAGGGCCTCACCGAGTTCCTGCCCGTCTCCTCGACTGGCCATCTCATCCTTGCCACCCGCCTGTTCGGCTATGATTCGAGCCAGTGGGCGACCTTCAACATCGTCATCCAGCTGGGCGCGATCCTGGCCGTGATCGTGCAGTTCTGGCGCACGTTCTGGGCCGTGGGCATGGGGCTGCTCAAGCTCAACCCCACCTCGATCCGCTTCGTGCGCAACGTGCTGCTGGCCTTCATCCCTTCGGCGGTGCTGGGCCTGCTGTTCAACAATTATATCGAGGGCCTGTTGGGTGAGCCCGCGGTGGTCGCCTGGGCGCTCATCATCGGTGGCATCGCGATCCTCGGCATCGAGAAGGTCGCCAAGCCCGGCCCGCTTACCGGCGTTTCGGAACTGCCCGCAGTCAAGTGTATCGGCGTCGGTTTCGCGCAGTGCCTCGCCATGGTGCCGGGCGTCAGCCGCTCGGGCGCGACGATCATGGGCGCGCTGTCGATGGGGATCGAGCGCCGGACGGCGGCCGAGTTCAGCTTCTTCCTCGCCGTGCCCACCATGGTCGGTGCCACGACTCTGGAACTTCTCAAGCACCACAAGGAACTGATGGCGGGCGCGGGGCCAGTGGGCTGGAACGAGATCGCGGTCGGCTTCGTCGTCTCGTTCATCGTCGCGCTGGTGGTGATCAAGGCGTTCATGGCCTTCGTCAGCAAATCCGGCTTCGCACCCTTCGCGTGGTATCGTATCGTCGCTGGCGCACTGGCGCTGTTCCTGCTGTCGAGGATCTGAAGACATGAGCAAAGAGGAGAAACTCGGCCGCAAGGATTACGAGAAGCTCCTCGAGCCGATGGAGGAGGAACTCGTCGGCATGGCGCGCTGGGCGCAGAAGAAGGGCGCGCGCATCGTCATCCTGTTCGAAGGGCGCGATACGGCGGGCAAGGGCGGCGCGATCAAGGCCGTCTCCGGCCAACTCAACCCCCGCCAGTGTCGCACCGTGGCGCTGGCCGCGCCGAGCGAGCGCGAGCAGGGCCAGTGGTACTTCCAGCGCTACGTCGACCATCTGCCGGCGAAGGGCGAGATCGTCCTGTTCGACCGCTCGTGGTACAACCGCGCCGGGGTCGAGAAGGTGATGGGCTATGCCACCGGGGACGAGGTCGATGCGTTCCTGCGCCACGCGCCCACCTTCGAGAAGATGCTGATCGACGACGGTATCCTGCTGTTCAAATACTGGCTCTCCTGCGATCAGGACAAGCAGGAGGAGCGCCTCCACGAACGGCTGGACGACCCGCTCAAGCGCTGGAAGCTGTCGCCGGTCGATATCGCCGCGCGCGACAAGTACGGCGAATATACCAAGGCGCGCGAGGCGATGCTCAAGGCCACGCATACCGATCATGCGCCGTGGACGCTGGTGGACTTCAACGACCAGCGGCTCGGCCGTCTGACCCTGATTCGCGATCTGCTGGCGCGGCTGCCCGATACGAAAGTGGAAGCGCCCGAACTCGACCTGCCGCCACTCGATGCCGAACCGAAGCGCGAGAAATTCGGCGTCCTGGAGCCGATAAAGCCGTTTCCGCTCTCCTGAGCATCACGCAGATCGGTGCCGCGCCCTTGACTTTGCGAGGCCAATCCAGCAAGGGGCGCAACCTTGAAGGGCGGCGCCTCGGTGTCGCCCCTTTATAGTTTTTCGTAACGCCGGCCTGCCAGGGCGGCTGCAACTTAGAAAGTACAGGATACCGCCATGGCGAAGCCCGCAACCGTCAAGATCCGTCTTGTCTCGACCGCCGACACCGGCTTTTTCTACGTGACCAAGAAGAATCCGCGGAACACGACCGAGAAGTTCAGCTTCAAGAAGTACGATCCCGTCGTGCGCAAGCACGTCGAGTTCAAGGAAGCCAAGATCAAGTAAGGTTCACGGTCGGTTCAAGGCTGTGGACCCAACGGGAAAGCCATGAACCACGTGACAAAAACCTTTCGATCCTGTGTGAGCGCGGCCGCTTTGGCCGCGCTTTCCGTGTCCGCCGCTCTCGTCCCCGCGCAGGCTGTCGCAGCCGCGCCCGATGACGCGAAACAAGTCGAGCAGGCCGTCGCGGCCTTGCGCGGCATCGGCACGTTGAAGGCGGACTTCGTCCAGACCGACCGCTCGGGGCAGACCGTCAGCGGCGTGCTGACGATGAAGAGCCCCGGCAAGATCCGCTTCCAGTATCAGCCGAGCGCCAAGATGCTGATCGTCGGCGACGGCAGGGCGCTGAACTTCATCGACTATGAAGTGCGCCAGGTGCAGCGCTGGCCGATCAAGAACAGCCCGCTCGGCGCGCTGCTCGATCCCAGCCGCGACGTCGCGAAGTTCGGCAAGCTGATCCAGACCGGCAATCCGGGCGTCGTCAGCATCGAGGTGCGCGATCGCTCGCACCCCGAGTACGGGGTGATCACCCTGATCTTCACGCGCAAGGCGTCGGCCCCGGGCGGGCTGGAACTGACCTACTGGGTCTCGCTCGATTCGCAGAACAAGCGCACCACCATCAGCCTGTCCAACCAGCGCTATGGCGTCCCGGTGACCGACAACGACTTCCGCTGGAACGACCCGCGCCCGCGCAATCGTCGTTAAGTGACCAACCCCTGATCGTCGATGACGGAAGGCGTTTTATCGCCGAATGTGCGGCTCTAGCGACAAACGGCGACAGTTTTCTTAACTTCGTTCACTTGGCAGTCAGGAGCCACGCCCCATATAGGTCTTGTCAGAACGGTTGTGAGGCGGGTTTCCCCCTGTTGCCCGCGCCTCCTGAGTGACCGCTCTGATACTAGCGTGACGAACGCTTACAGGAACCCTCGAGCCTCTGCCCCCGGCTCGAGGGTTTTCTGTTTTCTTGGTCAGGATTGGCCCATGCCGGGCTGCGAACGGCACCGTTCTCGCTCCGGCCTGAGCCAATCCTGACCCAAGAAAAGCACACGCATCCTCCCCGGAACGGGGAGGGGGCCATCCGCAGGATGGTGGAGGGGCACCCTCGGTTTACGCGAGGTCGGGGACTGGCAATTCCCGCAGGCGATGCCTAAAGCCACGCGCATGAAGATCGCCACCTGGAACATCAACTCCGTCCGCCTGCGCATCGACCAGGTCGAACGTTTCCTCACCGAGCAGGCCCCCGACGTGCTGTGCCTGCAGGAGATCAAGGTGGCGGAGCCCCTGTTCCCCCACGAGATGTTCGAGCGCCTCGGCTACACCCACCGCGCCATCCACGGCCAGAAGGGCTATCATGGCGTCGCGACTGTCTCGAAAGTGCCGTTCCGCGACTTCTCGAAGCACGACTGGCAGGACAACGGCGAGGCCCGGCACATCGGCGTCGAACTGCTCGGCCCCGGGCAGGGCATGGTGCTGGAGAACGTCTACATCCCGGCAGGAGGCGACGTCGCCGACCGCGAGGTGAACCCCAAGTTCGGCCAGAAGCTCGACTTCCTCGAACGCATGACCCGCTGGGCCGACAAGATCGACCGCCCGACCCTGATCGTCGGCGACTTCAACATCGCCCCGCTCGAATCGGACGTCTACGATCACAAGGCGCTGCTCAAGGTCGTCAGCCATACCCCGCTTGAAGTGGAAACCCTCAAGCGCCTGCAGGACGCGGCGGGCTTCGACGATCTCGGCCGCCGCTTCATCCCGGCGCCGGAACGCAACTATTCCTGGTGGTCCTACCGCAGCTACTGGCGCCAGAAGGACCAGGGCCGCCGCCTCGATCACATGTGGGCCTCGCCGGACCTCGCCCCGCAGGCGCGCGGGCACCACTTCGTCGAGGAAACGCGCCGCTGGGACCAGCCGAGCGACCACATCCCGCTCGTCACCGAGTTCGAACTCTGAGCGAGGAGGCCGCCTCGACGCGCCGCGTGGCGCTGGCGCTCGACGCGCTGCGCCATGGCTGGCCGGTGCGGGTGGCCGGCGTGGTGCTGCTTCCCGCCGAGACGGCCTTCGCGCCCGGCGTCACCGCCCCGCGCATGCTGATTTCGGCCGCCCGCGCGGCGACGCTGAAGCTCGCCAACCAGCGCGAGGCCGCCGTGCCCGAAGCGCCGGTGCTGATCTGCGCCGCCGAGCCCTTCGACCTCGACACCGCGCGCGCGGTGGCCGATCCCGCGCTCGACCTCGCCTATCCGATGAAAGGTCCCTTCGCGGCCGAGCATATCGAGGATGGCGATGCGGCGCGCACCGCGATGGAACTGGCGCGGCTTGCCGGTATCCTGCCCGCCTTCCTCGTCGCGCCGAATCAGGATGGCGAGGCGCAGGACGTTTCCAGTGCCGACCTCGCCGCGTGGAAAGACACCGCGCACCTCGCGATAGCCTCGCGCGCGAAGCTGCCCGTCGAGGCGGCGGAGAATGCCGAGATCGTCGCGTTCCGCGCGCTCGACGACTTGCGTGAGCACGTCGCGCTCGTCATCGGTACGCAGGACGGCGACCGGCCGCCGCTGGTGCGCCTCCATTCCGAATGCCTGACCGGCGACATTCTCGGCAGCCTCAAGTGCGACTGCGGGCCGCAGCTGAACGCAGCGCTGCGGGCAATGTCGGCGGAGGCCGGAGAGGGGGCTGGGGCGTGCTGCTGTACTTGCGGCAGGAGGGGCGCGGCATCGGCCTCGTCAACAAGCTGCGTGCCTATGCGCTGCAGGATGCGGGCTACGACACGGTGGACGCCAACAACCGCCTCGGCCTGCCGACCGAGGCGCGCGATTTCCCGGTGGCGGCGCGGATGCTGGACCTGCTGGGGGTACGGGCGATCCGGCTGATGACCAACAACCCGGCCAAGGTCGCGGCGCTGAAAGGCGTCGGCGTCGAGGTAGTGGAGCGGGTGCCGCACCAGTTGCCGCCCAACCCGCACAACGCGCGCTATCTCGAAACCAAGCGCGACCGGACCGGGCATATTCTCTGAGCGCCTGCTCCGACGTTCGTCATTGCGAGCGCAGCGAAGCAATCCAGGGTGGCATTATACTGCCCTGGATTGCTTCGCTGCGCTCGCAATGACGAGGGTGGGATTGGCGAGTTGAACGCCACACCCTATCTACCCTCCGATGCCTGAGCTTCCTGAAGTCGAAACCACCGTGCGCGGGCTCGAGCGCTTCCTCGACGGTGAGCGGATCGCCCGCGTCACGCTGAACCGTGCGGACTTGCGCCGCCCGTTCCCGCCCGATCTGGTGCAGGTGCTCACTGGCGCGCGGGTCACTGGCATGGGACGCCGGGCAAAGTACGGGCTGATCCATACCGACCGCGAACAGACCATGGTGTTCCACCTCGGCATGTCCGGTCGCTGGCGGATCGAGCCGGAGACGCCCGACAAGCACGATCATCTCGTGCTGGAGACGGGCTCCGGTCACGTATTGGCGCTCAACGACGCGCGGCGGTTCGGTTCGGTCGATCTCGCCCCGACCGCGACGCTCGACGTCTGGGGGCGTTCGCTTCGCTCGGGCCGGAGCCGCTGGGCGACGGCCTGACGCCGGCACATCTGCGCGCGGCTTTTGCGGGGCGGATCGCGCCGATCAAGCAGATGCTGCTCGACCAGACCATCGTGGCGGGGCTCGGCAACATCTACGTGTGCGAGGCGCTGTTCCGCGCCGGGATACGGCCGGACAAGGAGGCGGGGCGCGTCAGCCTGCCCGCGCTGGCCCGGCTGGTGCCCGCGATCAAGCAGGTGCTGGGCGAATCGATCGCGGCGGGGGCTCGACCATCAAGGACTACGCGCAGCCGAACGGCGAACTCGGCTACTTCGCGGCATCGTGGCAGGTCTATGGGCGTGAGGGCGATCCTTGCGGTTGCGGCGCACCGGTCCTGCGCTTCGTGCAGGGCGGGCGGAGCACCTTCTGGTGCCGGCGCTGCCAGCGGTAGCGCCGCACCGGAATGTACTATGGCCGCGCGGCGTCTGAGCGTGGCCGCTTGCGGCCACGAACGCCAGAAATAGGCGGTTTCGCGCCGCCGCCTCGGCTTGACGGAACCCCGCCCGAACTGTAAGGGGCGCGCTTTCCGGCGAGTCCGTTCGCCGAATAGATTCGTTAGGCAATTGGGGCCGCTCACCGTGTTGGCCGCCCAGACAGAGGAATATCGATGGCCAATACGCCGCAAGCTCGCAAGCGCATCCGTCGCAACGATCGCCGTGCAGAGATCAACACCAACCGCGTGAGCCGCATCCGCACCTTCCTGAAGAAGGTCGAAGGCGCCCTGGCCGGTGGCGACAAGGACGCGGCTGTTGCCGCCCTCAAGGAAGCGCAGCCCGAGCTGGCTCGCGGCGTTGCACGCGGCGTGCTCCACAAGAACACCGCAGCGCGCAAGATGTCGCGTCTGACGAAGCGCGTCGCCGCTCTCTGATTCGAGCCACCCTCTCCGATTCGAGAGGGTGATTCGCCGACTAGGATAGGTTGCTAGCTACCTGTCTCAGGACGAAACAAGAACGGAGCCGGGGTCGCCTGACCTCGGCTCCGTTCTCGTTTTTGCGGCATCGCAGCATGGGGCAAAGCAAAGCCCCGGAAACACTGCGATTCGGAGTGCTGCAATGCGCAACGCGCTGATTTTTAAGCGTATTACAGTTTGGCTACGGATTTTGGGCACTCCCACGTGAGTCAACCTTCATAATTTTTTTATTTGGGGATCGCCGTCTTGCCTGCGCTGCAAACCGGTTCCTAAAGGGTCCCCGGCCGTTGCGGAACGGGCCGGGGATACAGCGATTCACAGTGGAACAACCGCCGCGGACAAGCGTTCGCGGTGAGGGGAAGTTTTTACTTTGGATGCGCTGGTCGCTCTGTTTCGCGTCACCGGCGGGATCACGCCAACACACGCGAACAAGGGGGTTCGAAACGATGTCGAATACATCAGCAGGACACCCCTCGGTGAATCCCCAGTGACCGCGATGGTCGAAGGTACGAACTTGAATAGGAAGTCGAAGGCGGTGCGAGTGGCGATGGAAGAGGATCAGGAAGCCGTAAACCTGGCGGCGGACTGGGCGGACATCAGCCAGGGCCTGCGCAAGGATCTTGGGCATCAGGCACACAGCCAGTGGATCAAGCCGATCCAGCCGGGCAACTGGTGCAAGGAAACCGGTACGCTCGATCTGTATCTGCCGACGGAGTTCTCGGCGAACTGGGTCAACGACCGCTTTGCCGATCGCCTGTCGCTGGCATGGAAGATCGCGCGGCCCGACGTGCGTCACGTGCGCATCCTCGTGCATCCCGGCCGTCGCCAGCTGCCCGAACTGCGTCTGGGTGGCGGTGGTGGCCGTCCCGCCAGCGCCCCGGCCAACGATCTGGCTGCCGGCGTCGCGGACCCGCTGTCGGTTGCGCTTGCAGGCGAGATCGTTCGCCTCGCTCGGCCAGGGTCCTGCAGGCATCGATGCCTCGCAGACCTTCACCAGCTTCGTCACCGGCACCTCCAACGTGCTGGCCTGCAACGCCGCGCAGCGCATGGCCGCTACCGAGCAGCCGCAGTTCTCGCCGCTCTACCTCAAGGCCGCTACGGGTCAGGGCAAGACGCACCTTCTGCACGCGATCGGTCACGCCTATCTTGCAGCGCACCCCCACGCGCAGATCTTCTACTGCTCGGCCGAGCGTTTCATGGTCGAGTTCGTGCAGGCGCTGCGCCAGAACCAGATGATCGAATTCAAGTCGCGCCTGCGCGGCTTCGACCTGCTGCTGGTCGACGACATCCAGTTCATCATCGGCAAGGCATCGGCGCAGGAAGAACTGCTCTACACGATCGATGCGCTGCTGCAGGAAGGCAAGCGTCTGGTCTTCGCCGCCGACCGTGCGCCCCAGGCGCTCGACGGCGTCGAGCCGCGCCTGCTCTCGCGCCTGTCGATGGGCCTCGTCGCCGACATCCAGCCCGCCGACATCGAACTGCGCCGCTCGATCCTCGAGAATCGTCTCGGCCGTTTCGCCTCGGTCGAAGTGCCTGCCGACGTCATCGAGTTCCTGGCGCGCACCATCAACCGCAACGTGCGTGAACTGGTCGGCGGCCTCAACAAGCTGATCGCTTATGCGCAGCTGACCGGGCAGGCGGTTTCGCTCCAGCTCGCCGAAGAGCAGCTGACCGACATCCTCTCGGCCAACCGTCGCCGGATCACCATCGACGAGATCCAGCGCACGGTCTGCCAGTTTTACCGCATCGACCGCACCGAGATGAGCAGCAAGCGCCGCGCGCGCGCGTCGTGCGCCCACGTCAGGTGGCGATGTACCTCGCCAAGGTGCTGACGCCGCGTTCCTATCCGGAGATCGGCCGCAAGTTCGGTGGCCGCGATCACTCGACGGTGATCCATGCGGTGCGCCTGATCGAGGAATTGCGCACGCGCGATGCCGACATGGACGGCGACGTACGCTCGCTGCTGCGCCAGCTCGAAAGCTGAGGCTTGTCCCGGCGCCATGCCGGGATATGAACGCCTTTTGCACGGACTTGTCCGCGCATTTGTCCACAGGGGCCGAGGACGTGTTCCTCGGCCTTTTCGTTTGGGCGCCGTCAAAGGTTAACCGCCCGTTTCATCACGTAATTTAACGTTTGCATAAGATTCGGCTCCGTAAGCGGGAGGCGGCGCAATCGCGTTTCATTCTTAGCTTCAGCAGAAGAGGCATTCCCCCCATGCGCTTCTACCAGGCCACGACTTTCCTGTTCCCCCGCAGTTATGAGCGGCGGATTCTTTTCGTATGCTTCGGCGTCGTTCACGTGCCTCTCATCGCCTGCATCGTGCTGCAGGCGACGACCGGGCATTGGCAACTCGATACCCTGCTCACGCTCCTCGTCGCCACGCTGGTGGGCACGGGCCTGGGGCTTGCGGCAATTCATGCGCTGCTCGCCCCGATCGCGCAGGCGACGACGATGCTCCAGTCGATCCAGATGGGCGAGCGGATCGCGGCGATCCCGCAAGGCGCCGACGACCTCGTCGGCCGCCTGCTGCGCGGCGTGACGACTGCTGCGCATGAAAACGCGGCGCGCATCGAGCGCCTTGTCGATGCGGCCGAGCGTGATCCGCTGACCGGAATCCGCAACCGCCGCGGGTTCCTCGATTCGGCCAAGCAGATACTGCGCGGGCGCTCCAATGCAGTGCTGGCGCTGATCGACATCGATCATTTCAAGCGCATCAACGACGAGTGCGGCCACGATGTCGGCGACCTCGTGCTCAAGGCGCTGGCCCGCCGCATCGAGGACCACGTGCGCCGCAGCGATGTCGCCGCGCGCTGGGGCGGCGAGGAATTCGCCGTGCTCCTGCCCGACACCACGCTCGACGAGGCGCGCCTCGTCATGGAGAGGCTGCGGGCGACGGTCGCGCTCGATACCAATCTGGGCGTCGAGGACCGCGCCGTGACGTTCTCCTGCGGGCTGGCGTCGGTGCGGGACTTCGCGCTGCTGGAAGATGCCACGAAGCATGCGGACGCGGCGCTCTATGCGGCGAAGCATGGCGGGCGCAACCGCGTCCAGGTGCTCAGGCCCTGACCCTTTTGCCGCCAGCGCAATCTGCTTCACCGGCCTGCCCGTATGATGTAGGCGCTTGGACATGATTCCCGCCACGTTCTCGCAGGCCCTGCTTCGCGGCCTTCGCAGCCGTTGCCCGCGTTGCGGCGAGGGCAGTCTGTTTTACAAGTGGCTCAAGCCGCGCGAGCGTTGCCCGGTCTGCACCATGGACCTGACGCCGCAGCGTGCGGACGACTTTCCGGCATACATCTCCATGATCGTCACCGGCCACCTGATGGCGCCGCTGATCATAGCGCTTTCGGTGGACTACGACCTGGGGCCGATGGCGATGTTCGCGATCCTAGTGCCGCTGGCCATTGCGATGATGATCGGCATGCTCCAGCCCGCCAAGGGCGGCGTCATCGCGGTGCAGTGGTGGTTCGGCATGCACGGGTTCGTGAAGGAGCGGCTTGTGGAAGCGGCCGTGCCTGAAGCGCCCGGAGACGAACAGGCGAAATGACGCTCACCGCCGATCGTCTCGGCCGCTTCGCGCGGCATATCGTCCTGCCCGAAGTCGGCGGGGCCGGACAGGTCGCGCTGAGCGAGGCGCATGTGGTGCTGGTCGGCTGCGGCGGGATTGGCAGTCCTGTCCTGCAGTATCTCGCCGCAGCCGGCATAGGCCGTCTCACGCTGGTCGATGATGACGTGGTCGACGTCAGCAACTTGCAGCGCCAGACGATTTATACGCCATCGGATATCGGCAGGCCCAAGGCGGAAGCGGCGGCCGAATGGGTGCGGCGTTTTGATCTTGGCCTGAAGGTCGATCCCGTCGTTGCGCGGCTGGGGGATGACAACACGCGTGACGTCCTTTCCGGCGCGGACCTCGTACTGGACGGCTGTGACAACTTCGCGACTCGGCTCCTCGTGTCAGATACGTGCGTAAAACTGGGCATTCCGCTGACGACGGCGGCGATCGGGCGGTTCCAGGGGCAGGTCGCGAACTTCGCCGGTCACTTGCCGGGGCACGCCTGCTACCGTTGTTTCGTGGGCGATGCCTTCGACGCGGTGGACTGCGATACCTGCGCCGCCGACGGCGTGCTCGGGGCGATGGTCGGCATGGTCGGCACGTTCGCGTCGATGCACGCGATGCGGGTGCTGCTGGCGGGACACACGGCGCTGGGCGAGCCGCAGTTCGGGACCTTGCATCTGATCGACGGACTGGCGCCGTCGATGCGGCCGCTCAGGATCGCCAAGGACCCCGCGTGCCGGGGGTGTAACCACTGAGGTATTCGTCGTCCCGGACTTGATCCGGGACCGCTGGGCGTCTTTAGGCGAGAGCCATCGACAAAATGCCTCGCCGTTAGCCGGGCGGTTCACGGCCAGCGGTCCCGGATCAGGTCCGGGACGACGCCAGAACCTCCTCCACCCACGCAGGCACCAGTTCGCTTGCCGGTCCATGCCGCGCCTCGTCGAACCATGCGGTCCCCTGCGAGGGTTCGAGGTTGAGTTCCAGCGTCTCCACGCCGAGTTCCCGTGCATTGCGCACGAAGCCCGCCGCCGGATAGACCGCGCCGGACGTCCCGATCGAGACGAACAGGTCCGCCTGCTCCAGCGCCGCGAAGATCTCGTCCATGCGATAGGGCATTTCCCCGAACCATACGATGTCCGGCCGCAGCGCCGCTTCTCCGCATTCGGGGCAGGCGGGACGGTCGATCAGCGGGCCGATCCAGCGCGGGCGTTCGTCGCAGGCCATGCACCAGGCGTTCAGGTGCTCGCCGTGCATATGGAGCACGCGTTTCGCTCCGGCGCGTTCGTGCAGGTCATCCACGTTCTGAGTGACGATCAGCAGGTCGCCTTCCCATTCCGCGTCTAGCTTTGCCAGCGCGCGGTGGGCAGCGTTGGGCTGCTTGGTCTGGATCGCTTCGCGGCGCATGTCGTAGAAGCGCAGGACGAGGTCGGGGTCGCGCGCGAAGGCCTCGGGCGTGGCGACGTCCTCGACGCGGTGCTGCTCCCAGAGACCGCCGCCGTCGCGGAAGGTGTCGATGCCGCTCTCGGCCGAAACGCCCGCGCCGGTGAGAATGACGATGTTGCGGATGCTGCTCATGGCTCACCTTAGCGTGCGCGCGGCGCTTGTCGAACCGGCGCGTTTGCGCCATGCGGCCGTGACAGGACTTTACGCCCGGACGGAGACAGCAGCGTGGCACGAATCGGAATCATCGGCAGCCAGGGGCGCATGGGCCAGGCGATCGCGGCCGCCATTGCCGATGCGGGCGAGGATCTGGCGGGCGGCGTCGACAAGGGCGGTGACACCTCGGCCGTCGCAGCCAATGCCGACATTCTGATCGATTTCTCCAGCCCTTCGGCGCTCGAAGGCAACCTCGATGCCGCCATCGCCGCCAAGCTGCCGATCGTCATCGGCACCACCGGGCTGGAGGAGCGCCACCACTGGCTGATCGATTCGGCGGCCGAGCACATTCCCGTCCTGCAGACCGGCAACACCTCGCTCGGCGTCACGCTGCTCGCGCATCTGGTGCGCGAGGCGGCGTCGCGGCTGGGAGAGGACTGGGACATAGAGATCGTCGAGACGCATCACCGCATGAAGGTGGACGCTCCCTCCGGCACCGCGCTGCTTCTGGGTGAGGCAGCCGCCGACGGACGCGGCGTCGGGCTGGCGAACAGCGCGGTACGTGGCCGCGACGGCATCACCGGCAAGCGCGAGGCGGGCACCATCGGTTTCGCGGCCCTGCGCGGCGGCACCGTCGCGGGCGACCACACCGTTCATTTCCTCGCCGACAACGAGCGTCTTTCGCTCTCGCACCTCGCCGAGAACCGGGGCATCTTCGCCAAGGGCGCGGTGAAGGCGGCGCAGTGGCTGCTGGCGCAGGGGCCGGGCCGCTACACGATGCCGCAGGTGCTGGGCCTTTGAAGAAGGCGGACGTCTTCGAGTTCTTCCGCCGTCTGGCGGAGGCCAATCCCTCGCCCGAGACCGAGCTGGAATTCGGCAATACCTACCAGTTGCTCGTCGCCGTCACGCTCTCGGCGCAGGCGACCGACGTGGGCGTCAACAAGGCGACGCGCGCGCTGTTCGAGTACGTGAAGACGCCGCAGCAGATGGTGGACCTCGGCGAAGAGGGGCTGAAGCAGCACATCAAGACGATCGGCCTGTTCAACACCAAGGCCAAGAACGTCATCGCCCTCTCGCAGATCCTGGTGGACCGGCATGGCGGCGAGGTTCCGGCGGACCGCGATGCCATGGTCGAGCTGCCCGGCGTCGGCCGCAAGACCGCCAACGTGGTGATGAACTGCGCCTTCGGGGCCGAGACCTTCGCGGTCGACACCCACATCTTCCGCGTCGGCAACCGCACGGGGCTCGCCAAGGGCAAGACGCCGCTGGCGGTGGAGAAGCAGCTCGAGAAGAAGGTGCCGCAGCCGTTCCGGGTTGGCGCGCATCACTGGCTGATCCTTCACGGCCGCTACATCTGCAAGGCGCGCACGCCCGAGTGCTGGCGATGCCCTGAGGTGGACTTGTGCGCCTTCAAGGACAAGGTGCTCGACCGGGGTGCGAGGAAGGCTGCGGCCTGAGGCCTACGTCCTCTTGACGAAGGCGGGTTTCGGGGAGCCAATGGGGCTTGCCGGACGTTCGCCCAGCGAGAGGATGAGCCGATGAGAACTCCCGTTGCCCTGCTGCTTGCCACCGTTGCCCTCGCCGCCTGTTCGCAGGAAGGTCCGGGTGAGACGCCGCCGCCCGAGCCTGCCGCCGAGACGACCGGGGCCGCCGTCGATTGCCTGTCGGTGACGCGTTTCAATACCACCCGCATTCGCGACGATCACACGATCGACTTCATCGGCGGTGCGGGCGGGCAAGTCTGGCGGGTGACGCTGCCCAACCGGTGCAGCGGGCTAAAATCGGCGGGCACGTTTACGTATGAAACGTCGCTCTCGCAGCTGTGCCGACAGGACATCATCTATCCGCTGCAGCAGATCGGCAACCAGTGGCAGCGCATGGGTGGCTGCGGCATGGGACCGTTCGTGCCGGTGAAGCTGGCCCGCTGATTCGTCATTGCGAGCGTAGCGAAGCAATCCAGGGCAGCATGAAACCGCCTTGGATTGCTTCGCTACGCTCGCAATGACGAAGGGTGCTTATTACCCCTCGTACTGCTCGGGGTCGATGTTGAGCCCGCGCCGCCCGTCGGCGGCGGTGTGCGAAGGTGAGTGCAGCACTTCCGCATCGGGGTCCATCAGCGGCTGCAGCATGCCTTCCGAGCGGGTGATCACCGCCGTCGCCACGGCATTGCCCACCACGTTGGTGGCCGAGCGGCCCATGTCGAGGAAAGTGTCCACGCCCAGCAGCAGCGCGATGCCTTCGACCGGCAGGCCGAACTGCGTCAACGTCGCGGCGATCACCACGAGGCTGGCGCGCGGCACCCCGGCGATGCCCTTGGAACTGACCATCAGCGTCAGCAGCATCAGGATCTGCGTCATCACCGGCACATGGATACCGTAAGCCTGCGCGATGAACATCGACGCGAAGGTCATGTAGATCATCGAGCCGTCGAGGTTGAAGCTGTAGCCCAGCGGCAGGATGAAGCCCGAAATGCGGCGCGGCACGCCGAAGCGGTCGAGCTGCTCGAACAGCTTGGGCAGGCTCGCCTCCGACGATGCGGTCGAGAACGAGAGCAGCAGCGGCTCGCGAATGTAGCGGAACAGCGTGACCACGCGCTTGCCCAGGAACAGGCCGCCCGCGCAGAACAGCAGCACCCACAGGAGAGCCATCGCAAGGTAGAACTCGCTGACCAGCACACCGTAGGTCACGATGATGCCGAGGCCCTGCGTGCCGATGACGGCGGCGATCGCGCCGAACACCGCGAAGGGCGCAAAGCGCATGACGTAGCCGGTGATCTGCAGCATCAGTTCGGACAGCGCTTCGGTGGCGCGCACGATCGGCGCGCCGCGCTCGCCGATGGCGGTGAGGCCGACGCCGACGAAGACCGAGAAGACCAGGATCTGCAGGATGTTGTTCTCGGCCATCGCCGCCAATGGGCTGGCCGGGAAGATCTCGAGGATGAAGTGGCGCAGCGTCAGCTCGCCCATCTCGAGGTCGCCCACGTCGGCGCTGCTTTCGAGGCCGACGCCGACGCCGGGCTGGAACAGGTTGACGAGGATCAGGCCGAGGCTCAGCGAGACGAGGCTGGCGGTGATGAACCAGCCCAGCGCCTTGCCGCCGATGCGGCCGAGCGCGGCGCTGTCGCCCATGCCCGCGATGCCGGTCACGATCGTCGCGAAGACCAGCGGCGCGAGGATCATCTTGATCAGCTTGAGGAACACGTCGGGCAGCAGCCGGAAATAATCGGCCCACTGCTTGAGGTGCGGATCGTCCGCCGGAAGGCTCGCGTGGAGCATGTAGCCCGCGGCGATGCCGAGGACCATGCCGATGAGAATGTAGAGCGTCAGGCGCCTGCCCATTGCGAACCCCTTGTTAATGGTGGCGTCGTGAAAGCGCCGGAGCCTATCAGTGTGGCCGGTGCGGTCAATGACGGGGGCGAGGTTTCACCCGGTTGCAAGACGCAGGGCCTTGCGTTTCGGCCCGCTTGCCCTCGAAACTAATTCCGGGTCAGCCCCTCAGAGCTGCCAGCGTCACCCGCTCGTAGATGCGGGCGAGAGCGTCGAGGTCCGCCACGGCCACGGCTTCGTCGCGCTTGTGCATCGTCGCGTTGCACAGGCCGAACTCGATCACCGGCGAGAGATCCTTGAGGAACCGCGCGTCCGAAGTGCCGCCGCTGGTCGAGAGTTCGGGCTCTACCCCGGTCTCGGCGCGGATCGCTTCGGCCAGCATGGCGGAGAACGCGCCGGGCTGCGTCAGGAACGCCTCGCCCGAGATCACGGGGCGGGCGGTGCCGCCGTGCCGCTGCGCGATCTCGGCGACGCGCGCGGCAAGGCCCTCGCCGGTGTGCAGGTCGTTGAAACGGATCGAGATGCGCGCCGAAGCCTTCGCCGGGATCACGTTGGTGGCCGGGTTGCCGCAGGAAACGTCGGTGACTTCGAGGTTGCTCGCCTGGAACCAGTCGGTGCCCTCGTCGAGCACGATGGCGTCGAGTTCGGCGAGCATCGCCACCAGCTTGGTGATCGGATTGTCGGCGAGGTGCGGGTAGGCGACGTGGCCCTGCACGCCCTCGACTTCCAGCCAGATGTTGACGGAACCGCGACGGCCGACCTTCATCATGTCGCCGAGGCGGTTCACCGAGGTCGGCTCGCCGACGAGGCAAAGGTCGGGAATCTCGCCCTTTTCGCGCATCAGGTCGATGAGGGCGAGGGTGCCGAAGCGCGCCGGGCCTTCCTCGTCGCCGGTGATGATGAAGCTGACAGTGCCGGTTTCAGGCGGGATATGCGTGACGGCCGCGACCATGGCCGCGATCGAGCCCTTCATGTCCACCGCGCCGCGTCCGTAAAGCAGTTCCTGCCCCTCGAGACCGCGCCTCTCGGGCAGGAACGGCGCGCTGGTCCAGCCTTCGCCCGGCGGCACCACGTCGAGGTGGCCGGCGAAGGCGAAGTGGCGCGAAGCCTCGGGGCCGCGGCAGATCGCGAAGAGGTTCTCGACCGGGCCGTCCGGCGCTTCTCCCGCGATGAAGCGGGTGATCTCGAAGCCGAGCGGTGCCAGCTGGTTCTCCAGGCAGTCGAACACCATGCCGGTGGCCGGGGTGACGCTGGGGCAGGCGATCAGCGCCTCGGCGAGATCGGCGACAGTTGCGGCGAGAGGGGCGGTCTGGGACATAGGGGCAGCGCCATCGCATAATAGGCGCACCATGACCATAGGAGACCGTCCATGCCCCGGCTCGACATCGAGGCCATCCCGCAGGCCAACCGCACCGGCTATCCGGCGCCTTTCGACGCGGCGGTGGAGGGCCGCTGGTGGCGGCGCCTCGCTCCTGCCGGCGGACTGACGCAGATGGGCGCGAGCCATGTGGTGCTGAAGCCGGGCGCCTGGTCCAGCCAGCGCCACTGGCACGACGACGAGGACGAACTGCTGGTCATGCTCTCGGGCGAGGCGGTCTTGGTGGAAGACGGCGGGCGCACGCTGCTGCGCGCGGGCGACGTCTGCGCCTGGGCGAAAGGCGTGCGCGACGGGCACCACCTCGTGAACGAGAGCGAGGCCGACTGCACCTTCATCGCCATCAGCGCAGGCGATCCGAACGGCGGCGGCGCCTATTCGGACATCGACATGAAGTTCGACGGCGAGGGCTACTTCCACAAGGACGGCGCCCCGTACTGATTGGTCGTCGTCCCGGATCAGGTCCGGGACGACGGACTCACTGGAATTTGGCCTCGTTCCGCCCCATATCCGCGCCAAAGGAGAGCCTCCCCGATGACCGACAAGATGCACCTCACCGATGAAGAATGGCGCGAGCGCCTCAGCCCAGAGCAGTACTATGTGCTGCGTCAGGCAGGCACCGAGCGAGCCTTCACCGGCAAATACGACGGCAACAAGCAGGAAGGGCTCTATACCTGCGCGGGCTGCGGCGCGCCGCTGTTCGAATCCGATGACAAGTTCAATTCGGGGTGCGGCTGGCCGAGCTATACCGCGCCGGTGGACGAAGCCGCGATCGACGAGCACCGCGATACCTCGCACGGGATGGTCCGTACGGAAGTGACTTGTGCGAAGTGTGATGGACACCTCGGCCACGTGTTCCCCGATGGCCCGGCGCCGACGGGGCTGCGGTACTGCATCAACAGCGCCTCGCTGGACTTCGAGCCGAAGTAAGAAGGAAGGCCCACTCCCGGCCCCTCCCGCAAGTGGGAGGGAGAAAACACGGATCGCCCTCCCGCTTGCGGGAGGGCCGGGAGGCTTGGCCCGCAGGGCTTAGCCGGACGGGGTGGGCCGGCCATCCGCTGCCTTTCCCCCGCACCCGTGTTCACCTCGGGTTACAAATCGCCATGCAAAGTGTAGGAGCGACCCGACACATCCGTCCTTATTGGGGTTTGCATCCTACCCATGGCCAAGAATTCCGGCCCCAAAAGCTCCGGGGGCAGCCGTGCCTCGCGCGCAGCTTCCTCTTCTTCCGACAAGAAGCCGCTCTGGCGCCGCATCCTGCGCGGCGTGTTCATATGGGGCGGCGCGCTGGCGCTGCTCGGCGCGATCTTCCTGGGCACCGCCGTGTTCTTCACGATGCGCGAACTGCCCGACTATTCGGCGCTGAAGAGCAGCCAAAACGGCCAGATGATCGTCGTGCGCGCGCGCGACGGGCGCGAACTCGTCTCGCTCGGGCCGAGCTACGGCAAGTGGATGCCCTATGACGAGATCCCCGCGATCATGCGTGATGCCATCGTCTCGGTCGAGGATCGCCGCTTCCGCGAGCATCCCGGCGTCGATGCGATCGGTCTGGCCCGCGCAGTCTACATGTCGATCACCACCGACAGCCGCGCCAAGGCGACCTCGACGCTGACGCAGCAGCTGGCGCGCAACATCTTCCTCACCAACACCCGATCGTGGAATCGCAAGGCGCGAGAGATGGTGCTGGCGCTGGCGCTCGAGAGGAAGTTCACCAAGGACCAGATCCTCGAACTGTACCTCAACAAGGTCTACTTCGGCGGCGGCGCCTATGGCATCGACGCGGCGAGCCGCAAGTTCTTCGGCCACCCGGCCACCGAACTCTCGACCGCCGAATCGGCGATCATCGCCGGGCTGGTGAAGGCCCCGTCGAACTACTCGCCCACCGCGGACGTCGAGGCCGCCAAGGGGCGCGGCAAGGTCGTGCTCGGCCTGATGGCGCGCGAAGGCGTGATCTCGCAGGCGGAGGCGGACAGCGTCGATTTCTCGGACGTGCAGGTCGCGAAGGAGAAGGGCCAGAACTCGGTCCGCTATTTCACCGACTGGGCGCTGCCGCAGCTCGACATGTTGCTGCCTGAGAACAACGAGCCGATCGAGGTGTGGACCACGCTCGACCCGGCGATGCAGGACGCGGCGACCAAGTCGATCGACGCCAACGTGCCCAAGGGGCGCAGGGCGCGCTCGTCAGTCTCGACAAGGATGGCGCGGTGCTGGCGATGGTCGGGGGCACGGATTACGTGAACTCGAACTACAACCGCGCCACTTCGGCGCTGCGCCAGCCGGGTTCGTCGTGGAAGCTGTTCGTCTACCTTGCCGCGCTTGAGGCGGGCTACACCCCCGACGATCGCGTCGTGGACGAGCCGGTGACGATCCAGGGCTGGAGCCCGCAGAACGACGGCCGCAACTTCGCCGGCCAGATCGATGTGCGCACCGCCTTCGCCTATTCCAAGAACACCGTCGCCGCGCAGCTGGGCAACGAGGTCGGCTTCGGCACCGTCGCCAGCATGGCCAAGCGCTTCGGCATCACCACCAATATCAACACCAAGCCGGCGATGGTACTGGGGACTTCCGAAGTGCGCGTGATCGACATGACACGCGCTTTCGCGGCGGTGTCGGCGGGCGGTACTTCGGTGGAGCCCTACGGCATCACCAAGGTCACCACGACCTCGGGCGAGCTGCTCTACGAGCACAAGTCGGTGCAGGGCCAGGTGCTGGTGCCGCATTACGTGGCGGCTGGCATTACCGACCTGCTGCAGACCGCCGTGGCGATCGGCACGGGCCGCGCCGCGCAGATCGGGCGTCCGGTAGCGGGCAAGACCGGCACCACCAGCTCGAACAAGGACGGCTGGTTCCTCGGCTTCTCCAGCGGCATTACGACCGGCGTATGGATGGGTCGCGACGACGCCAAGCGGGTCGCGGGGCTCTCCGGCGGTCATGCTCCGGCGCGGGCATTCTCGGACTACATGAAGGTCGCCGTCGCCAAGCGCCCGGTCGAGCAGTTCGACACCGAACTCAAGCTGCCCGAATGGCAGCTGGAGCCCGATGACGAGCAGATGCAGGGCAATCCTGACGACTATTACTACACCGACGAGAACGGCAACCTCGTCCACCCTGACGGCGCCACGCCAGACCAGCCGCCTTATGGCGGGGTTCCGAACGGGCAGGCGCCGAACGGCGGCGTGGTTCCGCCGGACTACGGGCCGCAGGGTGCGCCGGTTGCACCGCCCGCTGCGGGCAACGACTTCCTCGACCGCGCCACCGGGGGCGAGCGGGAAGATCCGGGCCTGCGTCCGGGGCAGGGCACCGGGGCCTATCCGGGCGCGCGTCCCACGCCGGTCCCGCGCGTGATGCCGACGCCGCGTCCGACGCCGACGCGGATACCCGGTACAACGCAGCCCTGATCGCCGCGTCGTTTCAAACCAAACCGCGTCATCCCAGCGAAGGCTGGGACCGCTCGCCCATTACTGCCAACTATCGTTAGGGCGCCCTGCCGGTGATTGGGTTTTACGCGGCCGGCGGTCCCAGCCTTCGCTGGGATGACGTTGGCCCATCTCCCACACACGAAAAGGCCCGCCGGATCGCTCCGGCGGGCCTTTTCCTTTACGCCTCGGCGCGTCGTGTCAGCGCAGGCGCACCGGCACGAAAGTCGCCTGCTGGCCGCGCGGCTGGACGCGCAGGAGGAGGGCCGAGCGGCCTTCCGCCTTGGCGGCGTTGATCGCGGCGGTCAGGTCCGCTGCGGTCGTCACCGGACGGCCGTTGGCCTGCAGGATGATGAAGCCGCGCTGGAAGCCCTTCTGGCCCGCGTCCGAGTTCGGATCGACCGCCACGATGACCACGCCCTTGGTGCCGTCGGCCGCGCCGAGCTGGCGGGCGATGGTGGCCGTCAGCGGGGTCACGGTCAGGCCCAGCGAGTTCTCGATCACGCCCTTTTCCTGCTTCTGGGGCGGATTGTTGAACGCATCGCCGTCTTCGTCGCCATCGGGCGTGAAGGACTGCGAAAGCTCGTCCTCGCTCGGGCGCTTGGCGACCGTGGCGGTCAGGGTCTGGCGCTTGCCGCCGCGGATCACTTCGACCGGGATGCGTGCGCCCGGCTTGGTGTTGGCGACGATGTAGGACAGCGTCTGATCCTTGGTGACTTCCTTGCCGTCGACCGTGACGACGACGTCGCCCGCCTGCATGCCGGACTTGGCCGCCGGGCCGTCAGGCTCGACCATCTGGATGAACTCGCCCTTGTTGTGGGCGATGCCCAGCAGAATCGGCGATGTCCTCGGTCACCGGCTGGATGCGCACGCCAAGATAGCCGCGCTCGATCGCCTCGCCCTTGATGAGCTTCTGGACGAGCGGGGCCGCGATCTCCGCGGGAATGGCGAAGCCGATGCCGACGCTGCCGCCCGTGGGCGAGAAGATCGCGTTGTTGATGCCGATCACCTGCCCGTTCATGTCGAACATCGGACCGCCCGAGTTGCCCCGGTTGATCGCCGCGTCGGTCTGCAGGTAGCGGTCATAGGCGCCGCCGCTCTGGGTGGAGCGGTAGACGGCCGAGACGATGCCCGAGGTCACCGTGCCGCCGAGGCCGAACGGGTTGCCGATGGCGATGATCCAGTCGCCCACGCGCGCCTTGCGGCTGTCACCGAACTTGACGAACGGCAGGCTCTTGCCCGCGTCGATCTTGAGCACCGCAAGGTCGGATGCGGCGTCCTTGCCGATCAGCTTAGCGGGATACTCGGCGCCGTCGGGCATGGTGACGGTGATCGATTCGACCTGTCCCTTGCCCTCGGCGGTGATGACGTGATTGTTGGTCACGACATAGCCGTCCGCCGAGATGATGAAGCCCGAGCCGAGCGACTGGGCCTCACGCGTCTGGGGCGCGCCGTTACCGCCACCCTGTCCGCCGAACAGCCCTTCGAACGGAGTGCCCGCGAAGGGGTTGGCGCCGCCGCCCGCGACCTGCACCTTCTGGCGGGTCGAGATATTGACGACGGCGGGCTGCAACTGCGCGGTGAGATCCGCGAAGCTGGCGGGGGCACCGGCACGCGGCACCACCTTCGAAATTTCGCTGGCCTCGTTCTGGGCCACCTGGGCACCTGCGGGGTAGCCGGTGACGAGCGATGCGGTAGCGCCTCCGATGAGGAGCGCTGTGGTCAGTCCATAGGCATATCGCACTGGCTTCACGTCCTTTGATTCCTCCGTTTCGGCGGCTTGCGCCAAGATCCGACTGGTAACCCCGAAGCGGTTTCACGCCCCGCGAGCTTAACCGGATTTGAATGATGCGGAAATCCGCCACTTTTACGAAGTTCCGGCCGCCAACTCCCGATGGGCAACGGCCGAAACCGCTCACGGCTCCCTGAAATGATTCAGATAGGCATTGTCCGGCGAGAGCAGAATGGTCTTGGCGCCGTTCGGGCTGCCGGGCGCGCCCTTGCCGAACGACACCGCGTAGCTCTGCATCGCGCGGTAGAAGTCGTAGAACTGCGCGTCCTTGCCGAAGCTGTCGGCGTAGATCTTCGCGGCCTGGGCCTCGGCCTCGGCGCGGATGATCTGCGCGTCGCGCTGGCCCTGCGCGGCGATCGTCTTCGCCTCTTCCTGGCGGCCCGCTTCCATGCGCACGAAGGCAGCGGCGAGCGCGCCCTCGGGCAGGTCGGCGCGCTTGATCCGCACGTCGACGACCTGTGCGCCGTATTCGGCGGCCTCGCGGTCGAGCAGCTTGCGGATGTTCTCCATCGCCGCGCCGCGTTCGGCGGTGAGCAGCGACTGGAAGGTGCGCTTGCCCAGTTCCTGGCGCACGACCGAGGAGAGGATCGGTTCGAGCTGCTGCGTCACCCGCTCGCTGGTGCCGGCGGAGCGGACCATCTTGATCGGATCGACGATGCGGTAGCGGGCATAGGCGTCCACGTTCAGCCGCTGCTGGTCGGTGGAGAGCACCTGCTGTTGCTGCATGTCGACCGAAAGCAGGCGCTTGTCGATGCGGATCACCTGCTCGACCAGCGGGATGCGCCAGTGCACGCCCGCGCCGGTCTGCCCGTAGGCCGCGTTGGCGATATAGGGGTTGTAGACCCGCACCGGGCGGCCGGTCTGGACGACGACCGCCTGCTCGTCCTCGGGAACGACGATGGTGCTCATCATCAATCCGACGACGACGGCGCCCGCCGCGATCCACGCGGCCTTGTAGTCATGCCACAGGTTCATCACTGACCTCCCGTGCTGGTCGGTACGCTGACCGAGGTGTCGGGAGCGGGTGCGGCACGGCGCTGCATCTCGGGCAGCGGCAGGACGGTGTTCACGCCCTTTTCGCCGACCACCGTGTCATTGTCGCGCAGGACGCGTTCCATCGTTTCGTAGTACATGCGGCGCTTGGTCACTTCGGGGGCGAGCCTGTATTCCTCGTAGACCTTGTCGAACGAGCTGGCATCGCCCTGGGCGCGGGCGATTACCTGCTGCGCCCAGGCGCGCGCCTCGGAACGGTCGCGCTCGGCTTCCTGCTGGGCGACGTTGACGTTGTCGAACGCGCCCTTGGTCTTGGCGGGCGGGTCGGCCTTCTTGATCTCGACGCCCTGGATGGCGATGCCCGAGCGGTAGAAGTCGAGGATGCGCTGCATGCGCTCGCCCACGTCCTGCTCGACTTGCGCACGGCCTGCACCGGACAGAGCCTGGCCCAGCGAGACTTGCGCGATCGAGGCGCGCATCGCGGCCTCGGCCACTTCCTGTACGGTGCCGTCCGGGTCGGCGAGGCGGAAGGTGTAGTCCTTCAGGCCCTTGATGTTCCAGCGCACGAGGTAGCTGAGATCGACCAGGCTCTTGTCGCTGGTGAGCATCAGCTTCTCGTTCTCGTTGTCGGGCACGGCCACGACCTGGAACGAGCTGACATCGACGACCTTCACCTGCTCGATCGGCCAAGGGAGGGTCAGGCTCACGCCCGAATCGACGGTGCGCGAATACTGGCCGAGCGTGGTGACCACGCCCTGTTCCTTGGGGCCGAGCATGTGGACGCTGGAGAAACCGAGCACCACCAGCACGGCGGCGCCGATGCCGAGCGGCAGCCACGACTTGCCGTCCGGACGGCGCGGCAGGTTGGGGAAGCCGCCGGGGCCGCGCGGGCCGCCGCCTCCGCCACCGGGGCGCCGCTGGTCGCCGCGCCGAAAGATGTCCTCGATGCTGGCCGAGCGGCGGGGCGGGGTGCCCTCTCCGCTGGGGAGCCAGGGATTGCGGGGGCCTTTGCGCTCGGGGGTTTCGGACTGCGGCTCGTCGGGCTGGCTGCCGGATGCGTCTGCGCCGTCGGACCCGTCGCCGTCTCCGCTACCGCCGCCGTCATTGCCGCCGCCGCCCCACGGGCTGTTGCGTCCCGTCATCTGGGAAATTCCCGTTCCGTCCCCCGGCACGCCGCCAGGCGTGTCTGCACCACCGATAGCTGTCATGAGGCTATCTATAAGAACCCCTCGGGCAAATAACAGTGCCTCTCTTGCCCTTTTTCCCCGCGTACGCCACCTGAGCGGCGAGCGCCGGGGTATCCCTCGGCCATGACGGACACGCCGGAAACGAACCGGCAATCTACTGGAGACGACGAGTGAGCAGCGCCGAAGGTCTTGGGGCAGGAACCGAAAGCGACGATCTCAAGGCGCTGCTTCGGCCCGAGGCCGCAGCGCGTGTCCAGTCGCTGCGCGCGGCGGACGGCCGCGCGACGCTGGTTCTCGATGCGACCGGCCTCGATGCGGCGGCGCGGGCAGGACTGGAAGCGCATGTGCGCGATGCGCTTGGCGGCAAAGTCGCCGAAGTGCGCGTGGCGATGATGGCGGATAAAACCGAGCCCGCACCACCCAAGGGACCACGCATCATCGCGGTCGGATCGGGCAAGGGCGGCGTCGGCAAATCCACGCTTTCGGCCAATCTCGCGGTGGCGCTGGCCCGGATGGGACGGCGTGTTGGCCTCGTCGATGCGGACATCTACGGTCCCTCGCAGGCGCGTCTGCTCGGCACTGAGGGCCAGCGCGCCACGGCGCACGAAGGCAGGCTGGTTCCCGTCGAGAGCCGGTGGGGCGTCCCGGCGCTGTCGATGGCGCACCTCTCCAATGCCGGGCAGGCGATCGCCTGGCGCGGGCCGAAGATCTCCGGCGCGCTGCTCCAGCTGGTCGAGGGGCACTGGGAAGGCGCCGAAGTGCTCATCGTCGACCTGCCGCCCGGCACCGGCGACGTGCAGCTCACCATGCTCCAGCGCTGCAAGCCCGCAGGCGCGGTGATCGTCTCCACCCCGCAGGACCTGGCGCTGATCGACGCGACCCGCGCGGTCGAGCTGTTCACCAAAGGCGGCGTCCCCGTCGTCGGCGTGGTCGAGAACATGGCGGGCTATGCCTGCCCCCACTGCGGCGAAGTCAGCGATCCCTTCGGCTGCGGCGGCGCGGAAGCCTCCGCGAAGGAGATGGACGTGCCCTTCCTCGGCCGCATCCCCCTCGACATCGCAATCCGGCGCGAGGCTGATGCGGGCACGCCCACCGCGGCCGGGACCGGCCCGCAAGCCGAAGCCTTCACCGGGCTCGCCGCGCAAGTCGCGGCCTGGCTGGACGCCAACCCCTGATGGCGGTGAGCCGCCGTAACGTGCTCATCGGAGCGCTGGCAGGCGGCGGGCTCGCGCTCGGCTACATGCTGCGCCCGCGCAGCTATCCGCTGCCGCTGCAGCCGCGCGAGGGGGAGTTCGCCTTCGATGCGTGGATCAGGATCGGTACGGACGGTGTCGTCACCGTTTCGGTCCCGCAAGTGGAGATGGGGCAGGGCGTCACCACGCTCATTCCGCAGATCGTCGCGCATGAACTCGGCGCGGACTGGCGGCAGGTCGCCGCCGAGCCAGCCCCCGTGAGTGCCCTTTACGCCAACCTCGCGCTGGCGGCGAAGTGGGCTCCGCTCTGGATGCCGCTGCTACCCTCGCTGGCGGATGAACCGGACGACCTCCTGACCCGCCGCTGGGCCGAGAGCCACGTCTTCGACGTCACCGCCGACGGCACCGAGATCGCCGCCTACGAGGCCGGAGCCCGCGCCGCCGCCGCCTCTGCCCGCGCGATGCTGGCGCAGGCCGCCGCCGCCCGCTGGAGCGTCGCCTGGGAGGAGTGCGAGGTCGCGAACGGCTTCGTCACGCACGAAAACAAGAAGCTGCCTTTCGGCCCGCTGGCCTCCGAGGCTGCCCGCTTTTCCCCGCCCTCGACCCCGCCGCTGCGCCCTGAAGCCATGGCCGAGCGTCCCGGCGAATTCCCGCCCGGCGCGCGCCTCAGCTATCCGCGTCTCGACCTGCCTTCCAAGGTCGATGGCTCGTGGACTTTCGCAGGCGACGTGCGCCTGCCCGACATGGTCTTCGCCGCGATCCGCCATGGCCCGATCGGCAGGAAGATCTTCCTCTCCGACCTCGACGAGAGCGCGGCGAAGGACATGCTCGGCTTCCTGCGCACCGTCCGCAGCCCGGAAGGAGACGCCGCATGGGTCGCCGCCGTCGCCACCGACGGCTGGGCCGCCGAGCAGGCGCTGACCCGCATGGAACCGGGTTTCCGCGTCGCTGCCGGGGCCGAATCCGACGCCGTCGACACCGCGATGGACGAGGCGCTTCACAATGCCGACGCGCACCGCATCTATTCGGCGGGCGACATGGCGCTCGTGAAGGACCGCCTGCCGATCCAACTCGGCTACGAAGTCTCTCCCGCAATCCACGTCACCATCGAAACCGCCGCCGCGACTGCGTGGCTCCACGACGGCAAGCTGGAACTCTGGGTCGGCACGCAGGCCCCGCAAGCCACGCGCGAGGCTGTCGCGGCGGCACTCGGCATGGCGGTGCGCGACGTCGTGCTCTACCCCGTCGCGATCGGCGGCAGCTTCGACCGCCGCCTTGAATTCGGCCATGCCGTGGAGGCCGCGCTGATCGCCAGGGAGGTGGGCAAGCCCGTCCAGCTCACATGGTCCCGGCGTGAGGAATTCCGCGCCGGCCTGCCCCGTGCGCCGGTCTCGGCGGTGATGGCCGCGCGTCCCGATACCGACGGCCAGATCGCCGGCTGGCGCGCGCGCATCACCGTACCCGCGACCGCGCGCGAGTTCGGCCGCCGCCTGCTGGGCGGCGAGGCGCCTTACGAAGCCCTCGAAGCAGTCGCGCTCGATGCCGATCCGATGGCGCTCGAAGGCGCGGTGCCGCCTTACGCCATTCCCAACCTCGCGATCGACCATGTCCCCGTGCGCGTCGGCCTGCCCACTGCCCGGATGCGCGGCAATGCCCACGGCTGGACCGCCTTCTTCAACGAGAGCTTCGTCGACGAACTTGCCCACAAGGCGGGGCGCGAGCCCTTGTCCTACCGCATGGCGATGCTGGGCCACGACCCGCGCCTCGCCGCCTGCCTCCAGCGCGTCGCGGCGCTGGCGCAATGGGGCGGCGGCTCGGATGCCAGCGGGCAGGGGCTTGCCTGCCACGTGATAGGAAACGGCCGCATCGCCGTCATCGCCAGCGCCCGGCGCGAGGCCGAAGGCGTGCGGGTCGACCGCCTGAGCGCCGTCGCCGACGTGGGCCGCATCGTCAATCTCGACATCGCCCGCCAGCAGATCGAGGGCGGGCTGGTCTTCGGCCTCGGCCTCGCGCTCGGCTGCGCGGTGCGTTATGCAGGCGGGCGGCCGGACAGCGAGAGCCTCGCCGCGATGGGCCTGCCGACGCTGGCCGACTGCCCCGCGATCGAGGTGGACTTCATCGAGAGCAAGGAAGACCCCGCCGATCCGGGCGAGCTGGGCGTCGCCGCCGTCGCCCCGGCCGTCGCCAACGCACTTTTCTCGGCGACGGGCCTGCGCCTGCGCCGCCTCCCCTTCTTTGCCGAGGACGTATGAAACCGCCTGAGCTCCCGCCAGAACACCCGTCCGTCGCGACCGGAGGCGTCGGCGTCCTTCTCGTCAACCTCGGCACGCCCGATGCGCCCACGCCCGATGCGGTGCGCCGCTACCTTGCCGAATTCCTCTCCGACCCACGCGTGGTGGAGATCCCGGCGATCGCGTGGAAGCCGATCCTCCACGGCATCATCCTGCGCACCCGTCCGGCGAAGTCCGCCCATGCCTACAGCCAGGTCTGGACGCCCGAGGGTTCGCCGCTCGCCGCCATTACCGCCGCGCAGGCCCGCGCGCTTCAGGAGCGGCTGGGCAATACGGTCACCGTGGATTGGGCGATGCGCTACGGCAATCCCTCACTCCCCTTGCGCCTGCAGGCGATGAAGGATGCAGGGATCGATCGTATCCTCGTCGCCCCGCTCTACCCGCAGTATTCGGGGGCGACGACCGCCTCGGTGATGGACAAGCTGGGCGACGCCCTGCGCGCCATGCGCTGGCAGCCCGCGCTGCGCACGCTGCCGCCCTACCACGACGATTCGGCCTATATCGCCGCGCTGGAGGAAGACGTCGTCGCGCATGTGTCCGCGCTCGATTTCACGCCGGAAGTGCTGCTGCTCTCCTACCACGGCATGCCCGAGCGCACACTGCACCTCGGCGATCCCTACCATTGCCACTGCCGCAAGACCTCGCGCCTGCTGACCGAGCGGCTGGCCCTGCGCCTGCCGGACCTGCGCGTCGAGACCAGCTTCCAGTCCCGCTTCGGCCGCGCCAAATGGCTCGAACCCGCCACCGAGACCGTGCTTGTGGCCGAGGCAAAGGCCGGCACCCGGCGCCTCGCCATCCTGGCCCCCGGCTTCTCGGCCGATTGCGTGGAAACGCTGGAGGAACTGGCGATCCGCGGCCGCGAGGTTTTCGAGGAAGCGGGCGGCGAGCGCCTCGCCGTCCTCCCCTGCCTCAACGCCCGCGAACCGGGCATGGCGATGCTCGAAGCCCTCGCGCGGCGCGAGTTGTCGGGCTGGGTTGCAGCAATTTAACTGTCGGTAGCGGCACGTTTGTTCCAACTCTGTTCCCGTTCAGAGGGAAGGATTTTGGATCATGCGCGAGGCGGACTATCTCCAGCCCGACTTTGCTTATGGTGGGCCGGAGAAATCGGCGTCCGGCGGCCCGGGCGTGGCGCTGTCGATCTATGCCAACCGCGCCCACTTGCGCGCCACCTTGCGCGAGGACGCAGACGCGGCCGGCATGCGCATCGTCGCTGCCGCACCCCTTGCCGATCTCGTCACCATGGGGGAGGGGCTGGCGCAGGCCCGCCTTGCCGACGTGGTGCTGGTCGATTGCCCGCAGGTCGATGCGGGGGTGCTGGCGGCGCTCGCCCGGCTGGACTTGCGCGCGGCAGGCGGCGCGACGCGGCTGATCGTCTCGACCGGGGTGGAGGCGCTGGACGATGTCTTCGCCTGCATGGACCAGTCCTCGCCCGTCCTGCTTGTCGATCCCGACCGCGCGGAGCGGGTACTGGCGCTGGGCCGCGTGCTGGCGACGATGCCCTCCGGACGTGTTCGCGAACTTTCCGACGACGACCGCCTGATGCTGCTGCGCCTGACCGAGCAGGTGGGCCAGATCGCGGGCCGTATCGATCGCCTTGATGCGGGCGGTATCCCCGCGCCGCTCCCCGCCGTCCCCGCCGCCGGTTTCTCGCCGGGCCAGCTTCCCGACGCGCGGCTGGTCCGCCGGATCATCCGCCAGCGCCAGTTGCGTGCGCGCTTCCTCGACAACGATCTCTTCGCCGATCCCGCCTGGGATATGCTGCTGGACCTCACCGCCTCGCGCCTCGAAGGCAAGCGGGTCTCGGTGACCTCGCTCTGCATCGCTTCCGGAGTGCCGCCGACCACGGCGCTGCGCTGGATCGGCCAGATGGTCGATGCGGGCCTTTTCGTGCGCCTCAGCGACGGCGCCGACAAGCGCCGCGCCTTCATCGACCTCAGCGAAAAGGCGCTGCAGGCCATGGCCCGCTATTTCACGGAGATCGCCCTCACGGCCCCGGCGCCGATCTGAGCGCCGCATACGCAGCCATGGCGTTCGGGCGCGCCAGCGTATAAAGGCGCGCGGATGCTTCGCCTCACCGACATTGCCCTGCCGCTCGACCATACGCCCGCCGATCTCGACGCGGCGGTCGTCCAGCGCCTCGCCATCGCGCCTGCGGACCTCGAGCGCGTCACCGTGTTTCGCCGGGGCAACGACGCGCGGCGCAAGAACGCGATCAAGCTGGTCTACGCGCTCGACGTCACGGTGAAGGACGAAGCCGAAGTGCTCGCCCGCTTCGCCGACGACCAGCACGTGCGCCCCACGCCGGATATCGCCTACAAGTTCCCCGTCCGCGCGCCCGAGGGCTGGGAAGGCCCGCGCCCGGTCGTCATCGGCGCAGGCCCTTGCGGCCTCCTCGCTGCGCTGATCCTCGCGCAGATGGGCCTCAAACCCATCATCATCGAGCGCGGCAAGGCGGTGCGCGAACGGACCAAGGACACCTGGGGCCTGTGGCGCCGCTCGGAACTGAACCCGGAAAGCAACGTGCAGTTCGGCGAGGGCGGGGCGGGCACGTTCTCCGACGGCAAGCTCTACAGCCGCATCAAGGACCCGCGCCACCTCGGCCGCAAGGTTCTGACCGAGTTCGTCAAGGCCGGCGCGCCCGAGGACATCCTCACCGAAGCGCATCCGCACATCGGCACTTTTCGCCTCGTCACCATGGTCATGTCCATGCGCGAGACGATCGAGCAATTGGGCGGCGAATACCGCTTCAGCACCCGCGTCGAGGATTTCGAGATCGAAGGACAGGGCGACGAACGCCGCCTCAAGGGCCTGCACCTCTCGACCGGCGAATACCTTGCCGCCGAGCACGTTATCATGGCCGTGGGCCACTCCGCACGCGACACCTTCGAGGTGCTGCACAACCGCGGCGTGCACATCGAGGCCAAGCCGTTCTCCATCGGCGTGCGCATCGAACATCCGCAAAGCTGGGTGGACAAGGCGCGTTACGGGGCCTGCGCGGGCAACCCGATCCTCGGCGCGGCGGCCTATGCCATCTCGCACAAGGCGAAGAACGGGCGCACCGTCTATTCGTTCTGCATGTGCCCGGGCGGCCGCGTCGTCGCGGCGGCGAGCGAGGAGGGCGGCGTCGTCACCAACGGCATGAGCCAGTATTCGCGCGCAGAGTTCAACGCCAATTCCGGCCTTGTCGTGGACATCAGCCCCGAACGCGACTTCCCCGGCCATCCGCTCGCCGGGATCGCGCTTCAGCGCAAGTTCGAGAAGCTGGCCTACGTGGCGGGCGGATCGGACTACCGCGCGCCGGGCCAGAAGGTGGCGGATTTCATGGCCGGACGCCCCTCGAGCGAACTGGGCGAGGTCAACCCCAGCTACCAGCCCGGCATCCGCCTGACCGACCTCGCACAATGCCTGCCCGACTACGTCGTCGAGGCGATCCGCGAGGCGCTGCCGGTGTTCGGCCGCCAGGTGCCCGGTTACGATCATCCCGACGTCGTCATGACCGGGGTGGAGACGCGCTCATCCTCGCCTGTCCGGATCGGTCGCGACAAGGACTGCCAGAGCCTCAACACGCGCGGCCTCTACCCGGCGGGTGAAGGCGCCGGCTATGCGGGCGGCATCCTTTCCGCCGCCGTCGACGGCATCCGCGTGGCCGAGGCGCTGGCTCTGGAACTGGTCGGTACGCCCGAATGATCGCGCATTACGACGCCATCGTTCTCGGCGCGGGGGCCGCCGGGCTGCTGTGCGCCGCCACTGCCGGACAGCGCGGCCGCCGGGTGCTGCTGATCGACCACGCACCCGAGCCGGGTCGCAAGATCGTCATTTCCGGCGGCGGGCGGTGCAATTTCACCAACATCCACACCGCACCCGACCGCTACCTGTCGAGCAACCCGCACTTCGCCAAGTCCGCGCTCAGCCGCTACACCGCCGCCGATTTCCTCGCGCTGGTCGAAAGCTATGACATCGCCTGGCACGAGAAGACGCTGGGCCAGCTGTTCTGCGACGGGTCGGCGAAGCAGATCGTCGCCATGCTGCTGGAGGAATGCGCCAAGGGCATGGTCGAAGTCCGCTGCGGCGAGACCGTGGGCGAGGTCGAGCATGCCGACGGCCTCTACCGCGTGCGCCACGGCGAGCAGTCATCGACTGCCCCCGCAATGGTGATCGCCACCGGCGGACCGTCGATCCCCAAGATGGGCGCGAGCGGGTTCGCCTATGACCTAGCGCGCAAGTTCGGGCTCAAGGTGGTGCAGCCGCGTCCGGCACTGGTGCCGCTGACCCTGCCGGGGGACGAAGCGCTGTTCCGAGAGCTCTCCGGCGTCTCCACCGAGATCGTCGCGCGATGTGGGAAGACGGCGTTCCGCGAGGCGGCGCTGTTCACCCATCGCGGGCTGTCCGGTCCCGCCATCCTGCAGATTTCCAGCTACTGGAAGCGCGGAGACACCGTGACCGCACAGTTCCTGCCCGATCGGCCCGATGGCTGGCTGCGCGCCCTCAAGCGCGAACGCCCGCGCCTTTCATTCCGCAAGGCGCTGGGCGACGGCCTGCCCGAGCGGCTGGCCGAGGCGCTGTGTGGGCGGCTCGGTCTCGAAGGCGAACTCGGCGCACTGACCGACAAGGCGCTCGGCGCGGCGGAAGCGCGGCTGGCGCGCTGGCCGTTCCTGCCCGACGGTTCGGAAGGTTTCGCCAAGGCCGAAGTCACCGCAGGCGGCATCGACACCGCCGAACTCTCGTCCAAGACCATGGAGGCGAAGCGCGCGCCGGGTCTCTACGCGATCGGCGAGGCGGTGGATGTCACCGGCTGGCTGGGCGGTTACAACTTCCAGTGGGCCTGGGCGAGCGCCCGCGCAGCGGGGCTGGCGATCTAAAGCGTCATCAGGATGTCGCGGCGGCCTTCGCCCTGCCAGTCGAGCGTCGCCTTCAGCAGCGCGATGGTGGCGGCGCAGCGGTTGGGATCGTCCTCCTTGCGCATCGCCGTGGAGACCTGATCCTTGCCGAGCCCGGTGTCCTTCAGCACCCGCCGCACTAGTTCGGGCGGCACGCTGGCGGAGCGGGCGGCAGCCTTTTCCGGTGCCTTGAGCATCCCGCGCTGGACCAGCGAGGCGGCGAAGCGGCGCTCCTCTTCGCGGATTTCGTTCGGGACGAGGGTGGTGCCTGGCGGTGCGCCCCGGGCCATCATCTGGCGGCAGGCTTCGGCGCTGTCCGCTTTCGCAGCCTCCAGGAGGGCGAGGCGCAGGCGCATGGTGGTTTCGAAGTCCTTGCCATCAAGCAGGCGACCGTCGAGGTAGGTGCGGGCGCGCACCAGTTCCAGTCCACTTTCGGCAGTAGCCTGTTGATCGACGCCGCCATTTTCGGTGTATCGAGTGCGGCCCGCCAGCAACGTCGCCAAATCGGGCTGGTGGCTGCTCAGCCATACAGGGTCATGGCCTTCGCCGAATACTTGGGTAACGGTTACCTTGAAGGCTTCTTCCTGCGCTTCCGACTTGCTAGGCGGGCCGAGATTAGTGAGGAAGCCCAGCACGATCAGCCCGCCGAGCACGAGAAGACCGGTTGGCCATGTCCTGACTCTTTCCCACGAAGCGACGCGCTGCGGATCGAAGTGGTCTTCCAGTTCCGGGAAGTTCTTGCGCACGCCCGCCAGCAGCCCGCGCACGTCGCCGCCGCTGACGCGCAGGAAGCGCATGAGACCGGCGGGGCCGGGGCGGTGCAGTTCGGCCCATGCCTTGTGGTAACGGTGGCCGGGCACCTGCACCTTGCACTGGAAGCGGTAGCCGCGCAGCCGTGCGCCGAGGTAGTCCATCGTCGGGCGGGCATCGAGACGGCCCCATTCGTGCTCCCAGCCGAGCGCCGTGGTCGCCGCCTCCAGAAGCGGCGCGCTGCGCGGCCAGGCGCGGGCAAGAAGACCGGCGAGCCAGTCTTCCATTTCGGCCTGCTGTCCGATCGGCGCCCAGTGGATGCCATCGAGCACGGGCTTCAGGAGCGTGAGGGCCTGTACCTCTTCCGCCTCGTCGAGCGGCGCGGTCCCGGCAGAGCCATCGGGGTCGAGCATGGCGGCGAGGCGGGCGAAGGGAGATTGTAGTTCGTCCGTGCCGACGCCGGGAGCATCGCCGTGGCCTTCGACCAGCGGCGCGGCGAAAGGATCGGGGCGGCCGGGCGCCAGAGGCTCTCCGGTGGCGACTGTGCCATCGGGGATGAAATCGGGCGCGAGGCGATCGATCAGAGGCGCATCGCCGTGCGGCGGGACCGGGACGTCGAGGGTGTCTTCCGGCCATTCGCCGATGAGCGATGGGGCAGCGTGGAGCCAGCCGGTGGGCGCGGGCGCGGGTGCTTCGGGTTCCTCGACGGACGCTTCGGCTTGCGGTGACGGCATGGATTTCGCCAGGCGCAAGGCGGCGTCGCGGGCGCTGCGTAGCTGCGCGTAGCCTTCGACCTCGGCGTCGAGGTCCATTGTCTTTATCCGCGCGGCATAGGCGCTGCGGATCGCGCGGGCATCGCCGGTCGGCTCGATCCCGAGCAGGGACCACGGGAATGCCGTCATCACTTGCCCGGCCTCAAAGCGGGCTGACGCGGTCGAGTTCGTCCAGGCGTTCCAGCAGGAAGCCGCGCGCATCGGCGATGCGGCGGGGGTCCTGCGTTTCCAGCGCGCCGACGAATTCGGTGATCCAGTGGCCGATTGCCTGCCGCAGGTCGCCGATGTGGTCCTCGTAGCAACGTTCGGCCCGCGCGATCAGGGCGACGTTGGCCGCGTCCTCGCGCGGGTGGAACTTGAGTTTGGCGAGGGCGGCGCGGCGTTTCTCGATGTCCCTGGGGTCGGGACGATCCTCTTCGTCAATGATGACGAGATTGCGGGTGGTGCCGTTGAGGGGCACGTGGACGTCGATCTCCAGCAGGCCCGAGCTGTCGTAGGAGAAACGCACTTCCGCGCTCACTTCTCCGGCGGGGCGCGGCGGGACGGGGACTTGCAGCTGGCCCAGACGGACGTTGCCGGAAACCTCGCGCGCCTCGCCCTGGTAGATGCCGAATTCGATCTGCTTCTGGCCGTCGCCCATCGTGTGATACGTGCTGACGCGGCTGACGGGGACGGGCGTGTTGCGCTCGATGATGGGCGAGAACAGCCCGCGCTGCAGGCCGCCGTAGCGGTCGTGCTCGGCCACTTCGACGCCCAGCGTGAAGGGGCACACGTCGGTGATGCGGATTTCCTCGAGCGCCGCGTCGCGCCCGACCAGGCCGGCCTGGATCGAGGCGCCCAGCGCCACTGCGTGGTCGGGGTGGACTGAGGAATTGGGGAAGCGGCCGAACAGCCGGGTGATCGCTTTGCGCACCACAGGCATGCGCGTGGCGCCGCCGACGAGGACCACGTCGGAAAGCTCCGCAGCCTCGATCGAGGAATCGCGCAGGGCACGCACGACGGGGTCGCGCAGGCGGCGCACGAGCGGTTCGCAGGCGGTCTCGAACTCGGCGTCGGTGACTTTCGTGGAGAGGCGTGTTTCGTCCACGGTCAGCGCGAACTCGGCCTCGCCAGCGGTGCTGAGCGCGCGGCGGCAGGCCTCGGCGGCGCGCTTGAGGAGGGCGTCGCGGCGCTCTTGCGGCAGGGCGTCGAGCAGGCAGTCAGGGTCAAGACGGCCACGCACGAAGCCGGAGAGCGCATCGTCGAAATCGTCGCCGCCGAGGCGGTTGTCGCCAGCCGAGGCACGAACCTCGACGATGCCGTCGAACATCTCGACGATCGAGACGTCGAAAGTACCCCCGCCGAGGTCGAAGACGAGGAACGGCTCGCGGTCGCCCTTGTCCTGCAGGCCGAAGGCAAGCGCGGCGGCAGTGGGCTCGTTGATCAGGCGGCGCACGGTCAGGCCCGCCAGCTCGCCCGCTCGGCGCGTCGCCTTGCGCTGGCGGTCGTTGAAATAGGCGGGGACGGTGATGACGGCTTCGGTCGGCTTCTCGCCGGTCAGCGCCTCGACATCACGGGCGATGGCAGCGAGGACGAGCGCGGAGAGGTCTTCGGGCGTGTAGTCCTTCCCGCCCAGCTTCGCGGTGCGCTGTGTGCCCATCATGCGCTTGAAGCTGGCAACGGTATCGGCCGGGTGCGTCGCCATGCGGTCGAGCGCCGGGGTGCCGATCCACACCTGCCCGTCTTTCGCGATGCTGACGGCGGAAGGGGTGAGCGGTTCGCCGAGCGCGTTGGGCACCAGCTGAGCCTCTCCGTCACGCCAGATGGCCACCGCGCTGTTGGTGGTGCCGAGGTCGATCCCGATCAGCATCGCGAGCCGGCCAATCCGTTCAGAAACACGCTATTCCCCGAAGATTCAACACGTACCGGGAGTGGTAGCGGGATCGTGGCAAGGGGATCAAGCCTGTCTCGTCACGATGCCTCCCGTCACGACCGCGTCGTGTCGCGCGCGATGAGTGTCGGGGGCATGACCTTGCTATGGCGCGTCTCGCCTTCGATCAGGGCGCGGATCTTCTCGACCATGACCTTGGCGCCCTGGCCGATCTCCTGCCGCACGGTGGTCAGCGGGGGAGGTCAGGCGAGCGAGCGGAAGGTCGTCGAAGCCGACGATCTGGACGTCTCCGGGTATCCTGCGGCCGCTTTCGTGCAGGACGTGCAGCGCCGACATGGCGATGAGGTCGGATGCGGTGACGATGCCGTCGAAGTCCGCTTCGGCGTCGGCGAGGGCTGCTTCGAGCTGGGGTCCCATCTCGGCGTCGGCGAGCTTGATGGGTACGTGCTTGATATGCAGGCCCGCAGCCTCCGCCGCCGCGCGCGCGCCGCGCAGGCGCATGGCGATCTCGATGCCTGCCGTATCGCCGAAGAAGGCGAGGCGCCGGGCGCCGCAGGCGATAAGATGCTCGGCGGCGAGGCGGCCGCCCAGTTCGTTGTCGGTGCCGACGACGACGTGCTTCTGCCCTTCGCGGTGATTGCCCCAGGCGACGAGCGGGCGGTAGTGCGAGACGACCTGGTCGATCACGTCCGACTGGTCGGACTGGCCGATCAGCAGAACGCCGTCCACCATGCCCGAGCCGGTGATGCGCTCCAGCCAGTCGGTCGTCCCGTCCGGGATCGCGCGGCTGAGCATGAGGTCGTAGCCCGCCTCCGTCAGCTGGTCGGCAAGGTGGCCGAGCAGGGTCAGGAAGAACGGGTCGGAAATCTGCTGGCGCTTCTCATGCCCCAGCGGGATGACCACGCCGATGACGCCCGTGCGCCGCGAGCGCAGCTTGCTGGCCATCTGGTTGGGACGAAAGCCATATTGCCGGGCGAGGGCCTGGATCCGCTCGCGTGTCTCGGCGTTGACGAGGGACTTACCCGCCAGCGCGCGTGAAACCGTACCTGCGGAAACCCCGGCCACGCGGGCGAGATCGGCGAGCGTGCGCACTTCGACATCCGGGCCGGATACATCCGCGCCAGACGCACTTGCGCCGTCGTTCCCCACGTTGTTCTCTTCCATCCCTGCCGCCATGTTGCACAGAGCCTTAGCACCCGGATTAACGAGCCGGAAGTAACTTGTTCAGTTAGTTGCCAGTTTCGGCTCCGGTCGGCCTCCAGCCTCGACGAAGATGGTGGCAATTGCACCCGCCACCATCAGCAATCCGGCAAGTATCAGCGCATTGCGCGGGTCGTTGCCGAGAATGGGGGCGTAGATGAGCGGCATCGTCAGGGCCTCGATCAGCATGGGGATGACGATGAACAAGTTGAAAACTCCCATGTAGATGCCGTTGCGCTGGGGAGGGATCGAGATCGGCGAGGATCACGTAAGTATTGCCCATCATGCCCGCCCATCCGAAGCCGATGCCGATCATCAGCAGGCCGAGCAGCGGCAGTTCGCTGGTCGAGGGGATCACCAGCATCGACAGCCCCGATGCGGCGAGACAACCGACGTGCACCGATCGTGCGCCAAAGCGGCTCACCACCGGGATCAGCCCGATTGCGGCAACGAAGGCGACCGAATTGTAGAGCGCGCCCAGTTGCTGCTCGGTCAGCACAGCCTCGCGGAAGCGGGCCGAATGGACGTCTCCGGTGCCGAACAGCGAGCGCGAGATGGCGAAGGCGATGTACTGCCAGTAGACCATCATCGCGTACCACTGGCACAGCATGGCGAGCGCCAGCTGCCGCATCGGCCGCGGCATCTCGACCACCGCGTCGCGCACTTCGCGCAAGGTGGCGGGCAGGGTAAGGGGAGAGGCGGCGATGCGCTCCTGCTCCTCGGGAGTGAGCGGAAGCTCGGGCACGCGGGTGATCGACCAGAGCACTGTCGAGATCGACAGCACCGCGCCGATCACGAAGGCCATGCGGACGATCACGGGGATGCCGTTCGGTCCCAGCAGGTCGCGGTCCACGAACGTGGCCATGATCGAGGGCGCAAGGTAGGACAGGGTATGCGCCAGTCCGGTGAAGGCGCTCTGCACCATGAACCCGGTCGGTCGCTGGTGCGGTGCCAGTCGGTCGGCGACATAGGCGCGGTAAGGCTCCATCGTCACATTGTTGCCCGCATCGAGCACCCAGAGCAGCCCCGCAGCCATCCACAGCGTGGAAGAATTGGGCATCGCCAGCAGGCTGAGCGAACACAGGATCGCCCCGATTAGAAAGTAAGGTGCGCGCCGTCCGAGGCGGGAGCGGGTACGGTCGCTCATCGCGCCGATCAGCGGCTGGATGATCAGGCCCGTCACCGGTCCCGCCAGCCAGAGCAGCGGCATGCGCCCCTCGCTCGCGCCGAGGTAGCCGTAGATCGGCCCCATGTTCGCCTGCTGCAGGCCGAAGCTGAACTGCAGGCCGAAGAAACCCAGGTTCATCTCGACGATGCGGGGCAGCGACAGATGCGGCTTGAGGCCAAAGGGCATCCGCTTCTCCGAGTGCGACCGTTCCATGCCAGGCACCCCGGCAAGAACCCGTTGAATACCGGATGATATTCGTAAAGGCCAAGAAGAGATTGCACCACTTTCCCGCTCTGCGAGCGCAATAATGGAGCAATTAACATTTGCAGATATTGCAAACGATTGTACATCAGCCGCCCATGAACCCTCACCCCGCGACGCTCGAGTCATATCCCACCTTGCAATGGACGGCTCGGGATCTCGCCCGGCTACGGGACATTTCAATTCCGCGCGCGCCCGTCTTCACGCCTTCCGACGTGCGCCGGATTGCCGAGAATCTCGACGTCTGGGACGCATGGCCGCTTGCCTCCATGCACGGAATTCCGGTGCGCTGGCGCGGCGGTGAACTGTGGTTCGCACTCGCCGCTCCGGCCTTCGATGATCCGGAGGAGCGGCACGGCGCCGCGCGGATTCATCACTTCCACCGGATCGACGGGCAGTTCCGCCATATTGGCGCGACTTTCGAGGAAGGGTTCACGCCCGGCAGCCGCGAATGGTCCGGTTCGGCGCTATTCGAGGACGGCGTGGTGACCCTCTACTTCACCGCCGCCGGAGAGCGGGGCGAGACGGAGCCGACCTTCCGTCAGCGCATCTTCGCCTGCACGACCGGGCTGGCCGAGGCCGGCGACGGGGTCTTCACCGGCTGGTCCGGTCCGGTCGAGCAGGTGATACCCGCCAATATCGTCTACATGAATCGGCACGACGGCACGGGCGAACTCGGCGAGATCAAGGCGTTCCGCGATCCCGCGCCGTGGCGGGCCGAAGACGGCGTGGATCACCTCCTGTTCACCGCGTCATCGGCGCGGCATCTCGGGCTTCACAATGGCCTCATCGGCTGCGCGCGGCGCGGCGATGCCGATCCGGAAGGCGGCGTGTTCGAGAAGCGGCCGCCTCTGGTCGATGCCTCGGGCGTCAACAACGAGCTGGAGCGCCCGCATATCGTCGCGTACGATGGGCGGCTCTATCTGTTCTGGTCGACGCAGGCGAAGGTCTTCGCGCCCGGTATCGACGCGCCGACCGGGCTCTATGGCGTGGTGGCGGACGGGTTCGGGGGCCATGGCAACTGCTCAACGGGCACGGCCTCGTCTTCGCCAACCCGCAAGGCGAGCCGTTCCAGGCCTATAGCTGGTGGGTGCTGCCCGACCTTTCCGTGACCAGCTTCGTGGATTACTGGGGGATCGACGATGCCGCAGCGAAGCGCAAACCCGAAGGGCGCGCGCACTTCGGCGGAACCTTCGCCCCTTCCTGCACTTGCGTCTGGAGGGCGACGTCGCCACGCTGAGGTGAAGGACGGAGAGCGATCATGCACAAGCTCGCGGGGATCGAACTGGGCGGCACCAAGACCGTAGTGGTCCTCGGCGCGCCGGGCCGCATCGACGAGCGGCTGGAATTTCCGACTACCGACCCGGCGGAGACGCTCGGCCGTGCGGTCGAGGCGATCGAGGGCTGGCGCGACGACAAGCCGGTGGACGCCGTCGGCATCGCCAGCTTCGGCCCGATCCGCGTCTCGCGCGAGGCGGCGGACTACGGCACCATGCTCGACACCCCCAAGCTGGGCTGGGCGGGGGCCGAAGTGCGCGCCAAGGTGGCCGAGGCGCTGGCCTGTCCGGTCGCGCTGGACACCGACGTCAACGGCGCCGCCATGGCCGAGCACCGCTTCGGTGCCGGGCAGGGCTGCGAAACCATGGTCTACCTCACCATCGGCACCGGCCTTGGCGGCGGCGTACTGGTCGGCGGGGTGCCGGCTCATGGCATGCTGCACCCCGAGATCGGCCACGTGCGCCTGCGCCGCGCCGCCGCCGACCGTTTCGAGGGTGCCTGCGCCTTTCACGGCGACTGCATCGAGGGCCTGTTGAGCGGCCCGGCGCTCGCCGCGCGGCTCGGTACGCACCCCTCGCGCGTCGATCCCGAGAACCCGCTGTGGGAACCGGTCGCGCACGATCTTGCCGAACTGCTGACGATGCTGGTCCTGACCGTTTCGCCCCAGCGCATCGTCATCGGCGGTGGGGTCGCCGGTCGCCAGCCGCACCTGCTGCCGATGGCGGTGGCGCGCATGCCTACGCTGCTGGGCGGCTACTTGCGCGATTGCACGCGCGAGCGGCTTGCGGGCATGGTCGTGCCGCCGCTGCTGGTCGACGACGCCGGGCCGATGGGCGCGCTGCTGCTGGCGGCGAAAGCGTTCGAAGGGCACGTCGTCACGGCCTGACGCGGCGGTGTACCCAGAACACGCGCGAACGAATATTGCGCGGTCGAGAAATCGTGTTACACCCGCCTGCCGTTGAAAAATCCTGCCATCACCCGGATGCAGGATATGTTGCATCGGCCTATATGGTCACAAAGCCGCAGTCCTGACGCGCAAGAAGCAGGCACGGCACACGTTGGAAGATCGCGGAGAAAGCAATGAGCGCAGGCGAACTGACCGTCCCCAAAAAGGCTTCGAAGAAGCGGGGGCTCTCTCGCCCGCCGCCTTGCACAAGGCGCTTGCCGGAGAGGTCTGCGACGCGCTGCTTCCCGGCGATGATCCGGAAGGATCGTGGATCGACGAGGCCGTGCGCTTCCTGCTCGCCACCGCCGAAGTGCGCGAGGCGGGCGAGCCGGTCATCGACCTGACTTCCGCCAGCGAGGAGCGCCGCATCCTGCGCATCGCGCTGATCAACGACGACATGCCGTTCCTCGTCGACTCGGCCGCCGCCGTGCTGGCCGAGGCCGGGCTGGTGATCGATCGCCTCGCGCATCCGGTCGTGCCCGTGCGCCGCGACGACAAGGGCCGCCTGATCGACATTGCCGCCGACCCGGCCGAGGCGACCGGCCGCGAGTCGATGATCTACATCGAGACGCCGCGCGGCGATGCCCGCCAGCGCCGCGAACTGCTGCGTGCGCTCGAAAGCGCCATGGCCGACGTACGCGCCGCCGTCACCGACTGGCCGCAGATGGTCGAGGCGATGCGCGCCGATGCTGACCGGATCGAGGATACCGAGGGCGCCGAACTTCTGCGCTGGTTCGCCGGGACCATGCTGACCCAGCTCGGCCACGTCACGCGGGGCCGGGACGGCAGCCGCAAGGCGCGCCTCGGCATCTGCCGCCGCCGTCAGGAGGACGTGCTCTCCGACGCCAGCTACGACCGCGCCTTTGCGGCCTTCGACGAGGCGCTTGCCGCAGGCAAGGTCAGCGCGCCGCTGGTGGTCAAGGCCAACCGCATCGCCACCGTCCACCGCCGCGTGCCGATGGACCTGTTCCTCGTCCCCGTGATCGAGGACGGCAAGGTCGCCGCGCTGTCCGTCCACGCGGGCATCTGGACCAGCGCCGCGCTCGCCACCCCGCCCGACCGCGTGCCCCGCCTGCGCCGCCACCTCGCCGCCTTCGCCGAGCGGCTGGAGTTCGACCCCAAGGGCCACACCGGCAAGGCGCTCGCCCATGCGCTGACCAGCCTGCCGCACGACCTCGTGCTGGGGCTGGGCGAGGCCGACGTCGAGCGTCTGGCGATGACCATGACGGGCCTCGTCGACCGTCCGCGCCCACGGCTGCTGCTGACGCGCTCGCCGCTGATGCGCCACTTGTTCGCCTTCGTGTGGCTGCCGCGCGACCTGCTTTCCACCCAGATGCAGCGCCGCATCCAGACCATGATCGAGGAGGCCGCGCAGGCCCCGACGCTCGACTGGAGCATGCAGGTCGAGGCGGGCAACCTCGCGATGCTGCGCTATACCCTCGACATTCGCGACGGCGTGCACGAGCCTTCCGAAGAGGAGCTGGACCATAACCTCCAGACCCTGCTGCGCGGCTGGACCGAGGCGGTCGAAGCGGCGCTGGCGACGATGCTGGAGCCGGGCCGCGCGGCCGCCGTCGCGGGCCGCTATGCCGAGGCGTTCCCGATCGGCTACCGCACCGATTTCGGCCCGCACGAAGCCGCGACCGACATCGCCGTGCTGCGCCGCATCGCGGTCGGCGAAGGCACCGAGGGTGAGGCCGCCGCGCACCGCGACGTGCGCTTCCACAAGCGCGAGGGCGATCCTGAAACCTGGGTCCACCTCAAGATCTACCAGTCCGAAGGCGGCTTGCCGCTGTCCGATGCGGTGCCCGCGCTGGAGAACTTCGGCTTCCGCGTCATCGCCGAAGTGCCGACCGCTCTGGAGAAGGGCAAGCTGGGCGTGATCCACGATTTCGTGCTCGAAACGCTCGACGGCCGTGCCCCGGCTGAAGTGCTGGATCAGGCCGCCTCGATCGAGGACGCGCTGCGCGCCGTGCTCAACGGTTCGGGCGAGAACGATGCGTTCAATCGCCTCGTCCCCGGCCTCGGGCTCGATAGCGGCGAGGCGAACTGGCTGCGTGCCTGGTATCGCTACTTGCGGCAGGCGGGAACGCATTTCGGTATCCCCACCGTGGTCGATGCGCTGCAGGGTGCGCCCGCCGTCACGACCGCCATCATCGCGCTGTTCCGCGCCCTCCACGACCCCGCGTTCGAGGGTGACCGGGCCGAGGCGCGCGCGCACTCCGAAGAGGCTATCCGGGTCGGGCTGGCGAACGTCAACGCGATCAACGACGACCGTTTGCTGCGCGCCTATCGCGACATCGTGCTGGCCATGCTGCGCACAAATGCCTTTGCCGCAGCGGGCGAGACGGCGCTGGCCTTCAAGTTCGATTCCGCCCTTGTCCCGGGCCTGCCCAAGCCGGTGCCATGGCGTGAGATCTTCGTCTATTCGCGCCGGGTCGAGGGCATCCACTTGCGCGCGGGACCGGTGGCGCGCGGCGGCCTGCGCTGGTCCGACCGCCGCGACGACTTCCGCGTCGAAATCCTCGGCCTGATGAAGGCGCAGCGGGTCAAGAACGCCGTCATCGTGCCGACCGGGGCCAAGGGCGGCTTCTATCCCAAGCAGCTTCCCGATCCTTCGCGCGACCGCGCGGCCTGGGCGGCCGAGGGGCAGGCGAGCTACGAGATCTTCGTCGATACGCTGCTGTCGATCACGGACAACATCGTCGGCGACAAGGTGGTCCACCCCGAGGGGATCGTGATCCGTGACGGCGAGGACCCGTATTTCGTCGTCGCCGCCGACAAGGGCACGGCCAAGTTCTCCGACGTCGCCAACGGCATCGCCGACCGGCGCGACTTTTGGCTCGACGATGCTTTCGCCAGCGGCGGCTCGAACGGCTACGACCACAAGGCCATGGGCATCACCGCCAAGGGCGCGTGGCTTTCGGTCCAGCGCCACTTCCTGGAAATGGGCGTGGACGTGCAGGTCGATCCGGTCCGCGTGATCGGCTGCGGCGACATGTCCGGCGACGTGTTCGGCAACGGCATGCTGCTGTCGAAGGCGCTCAAGCTGGTGGCGGCCTTCGACCACCGCCACATCTTCCTCGACCCCGAACCCGATCCGGCGAAGGCCTGGGCAGAGCGCCAGCGCCTGTTCGACCTGCCGGTGTCGAGCTGGAACGACTACGACAAGGCGCTGATCTCGAAGGGCGGCGGCGTCTTCCCGCGCAGCCTCAAGTCCATCCCGCTGAGCGAGGAAGTGCGTGCGGCGCTGGACATCTCGGCCACCGAGATCGACCCGGATCTGCTCATCACCGCGATCCTCTCGGCGCCAGTGGACCTGCTGTGGTTCGGCGGCATCGGTACTTACGTGAAGTCCTCGGCCGAAAACAATGTGCAGGTCGGCGATCCCACCAACGACGCCCTGCGCGTCAGCGGCAACGAACTGCGCGTGAAGGTGATCGGCGAGGGCGCGAACCTCGGCGTCACGCAGGCGGGCCGCATCGAGTTCGCATCGAAGGGCGGGCGCATCAACGCCGACTTCATCGACAACTCGGCGGGCGTCGACTGCTCGGACAACGAGGTCAACATCAAGATCGCGCTCGCCGCCGCCAAGCGCGCGGGCAAGCTACCCGAGAAGAAGCGCGTCGAACTGCTGCGCGCGATGACCGACGAGGTCGCGGTGCTGGTGCTTGAGGACAACCGCCTCCAGGCCCTCGCACTCTCCATCGCCGAGCGGGGCGGGGCGCAGGCGATCCCCTCGCATATCCGGCTGATCGAGACGATGGAGGAAAGCGGCCACCTCGATCGCAAGACCGAGGGGCTGGCCGACAACGACGCGCTCACCCGCCGCGCGCAGGACGGACGCGGGCTGACCCGGCCGGAACTGGCGGTGCTGCTCTCCAGCGGCAAGCTGCAGCTTCAGGCCGCGATCGAGGACAGCGCGCTGGCCGCCGATCCGGCGCTGACCGGGCTGCTGCTTGCCGCGTTCCCGCAGCCGATGCAGGACAAGTACGGCAAGTTCATCAAGGGCCACCGCCTCGCGAAGGAGATCATCGCGACCAAGCTGGCCAACCGCATCGTCAACCGCCTCGGCATCGTCACGCCGTTCGAACTGGCGGAAGAGGAGGGCGCGCACCTCTCGCAGGTCGCTGCCGCCTTCGCGCTGGCGGATGGCCTGTTCGGGCTGACCGCGCTGTGGGAGACGCTGGAAACCGCGCCCATGGCCGAGACGGCGCGCGTTGCGCTGTTCGATACCGTCGCCGTCGCGGTGCGGGGGCACATGGCCGACCTGCTGCGCGCGGGCGCGGGCCAGATCGCCCCTTCCGAACTTTCCGCAAGGCTGCAGAAGGGCATTGCGGCGCTCTCCACCGACACGGCGGAACTTCTCGGCGAGCGCATCGCCGCGCATTCGCGCAAGCTGCGTGACGGGCTGGTCGAACTCGGCGCGCCCGAGGATGTGGCGACCGAGGTGGCGCATCTGTTCGACCTCGACGGCGCGGTGGGCATCGCCTCGCTCTCGGCCGAGACGGGGATTGCGCCGCGCCGTCTCGTCACCGCCTTCACGCGGGTCGGTGCGGGCCTGGGCCTCGACTGGGCGCAGGCTTCGGCGGCGCTCATGAGCCCGTCGGACCCGTGGGAGCGCTTGCTGGTCGCGGGCCTCGCGCGCGATTTCCAGCAGATGCGGCTGGACTTCCTGCGCGGCCTCGCCCGGACCAAGGCGGGCAAGAGCGATCCGCTCGCCGCCACCGAGGAATGGGGCCGCCAGCACAAGAGCGCCATCGATGCCTTCCGGGGCATCGTCCACCGCGCGGAGAATGCGGTGGCGATCACGCCCGCGATGCTGGCGCAGATCGCCAGCCAGGCGCGGAACCTGCTGGGGCGGTGATTTCGCCGGAGGCACTTCGGCGATGGTCGGAGTGCCTCTTTCTTTTTCGTCATTGCGAGCGAAGCGAAGCAATCCAGGGCAGTCTTGCGCCGCTCTGGATTGCTTCGCTTCGCTCGCAATGACGAGGGGAGGAAGCGAGGCTGAACTACCCCACCGGAACCGCGCGGTCTTCCTTGATCGTCTCCAGCACGATGATCGACTTCACGTCGCGCACCCCCGGGATCCGCAGCAAGGTGCGCAGCGTGATCTGCGAGAGATGCTCCACGTTGCGCGCGATCACCCGGACCAGATAGTCCATGTCCCCGGTCACCGCATGGCAGGCGATCACGTAGGGATTGTCGGCGATCGCCTGCTCGAAGCGGGCGATGTTCTCGTCCACATGGGCGACGAGGTTGATGAGTACGTAGGCCTCCAGCTCGAAGCCCAGCCGCCTCGGGTCGAGCACAGGTGCATAGCCCCGGATCACGCCTTCATCCTCAAGGCGCTTGATGCGGCGGCTGACCGGCGTGGCGGAAAGCGCCACCCGCTCCGCCACTTGCGCCACCGGCATGCGCGCATCTTCCTGCAACGCCGCGATGATCCCGCGATCGAATTCATCCAGTTGCACGGATCACCTCTCTAGGCTGGTTTTATTGGGTGATTCCACCAATAGCACGTCTCTATGCCCTCGCAATCGCACGGAACTGAAGCGGGGCCTCTGGTATTGTAGTGTCATGAAGAAGCCGTCGACGATCACGTCAAACAGCGGCCTTCGGGGAGAGTATGACCGCGCCGCCGACGACTATACCGTCGCGCAGGATTGGCATGCCTATACTCCGGAGATGCACGCCCGCTGGCGCCGCCTCTACGCGCGCCAGTCCGCGCTGGTCCGCACCCATGCCTGCGCATCGTTCCGCGAGGGGCTGGCACGGCTGGACTGCGCCGAGGGCATCCCGCGCTTCGCCGACGCCAACCGCGTGCTTCAGGCGGCGACCGGCTGGCGGCTGGTGGCGGTGCCCGGCTTCATTCCCGATGCGGTGTTCTTCGACCACCTCGCGCACCGCCGCTTCCCGGTGACCCGCTGGCTGCGCGAGGAGCACGAGCTGGACTACCTCGCCGAGCCGGACGTCTTCCACGATTTCTTCGGCCATGTGCCGATGCTGCTCGATCCGACCATCGCCGATTTCCTGGACCTTTACGGCAAGGCCGGGGCGCGGGCGATGGCGATGGGCGCGCTGGACATGCTGGCGCGCATCTACTGGTACACCATCGAGTTCGGACTGGTGCGGGAGGACGGCGCGCTGAAGGTCTTCGGCGCGGGGATCATCTCGTCGGCGGGCGAGACGCGCTTTTCGATCGAGGACCGCAAGGTGCTGCGCCTGCCGTTCGACCCGGTGCGGGTGATGCGCACGGGCTACATGATCGACAGCTTCCAGAAGACCTACTTCGTCCTCGAAAGCCTGCCGCAGCTGATCGACGCGCTCGTCAGCCTCGATTTCGGCCCCGTCTACGAAACCTGGCGGCACGAACCGCCGCTTCCGGCAGGCGAAGCGCTGCCGGAAGAAACCCCGATAGGAGCACTCGCATGACCGATCTTTTCGACAATCCCATCGGTCTCGACGGGTTCGAGTTCGTGGAATTCTCCGCGCCGGACAAGGGCATTCTGGAGCCGGTGTTCGAGGCCATGGGCTTCTCCCGGATCGCGCGCCACCGCTCCAAGGATGTGGAACTGTGGCGGCAGGGCTCGATCAACTTCATCACCAATTACGAACCCGGCAGCCCCGCGTGGTTCTTCAGCCGCGAGCATGGCCCGTCGGTCTGCGGCATGGGCTTTCGCGTGCGCGATGCCCGGGCGGCTTATGCCGAACTGCTGGCGCGCTCGGCCGAGCCGGTGCAGGTGGCGACCGGGCCGATGGAACTGCACCTGCCGGGCATTCGCGGCATCGGCAATTCGATCATCTACCTGATCGACCGCTACGAGCGCGGCGGGGACGGCGCGCTGTCGATCTACGACATCGACTTCGATTACCTGCCCGGCGTCGATCGCCACCCGGCGGGCGCGGGCTTTGCCGAGATCGATCACCTCACGCACAACGTCTACGGCGGGCGCATGGCCTACTGGGCGGACTATTACGAGAAGCTCTTCAATTTCCGCGAGATCCGCTACTTCGACATCAAGGGCGAATACACCGGCCTCACCAGCCGCGCGCTGACGGCGCCCGACGGCAAGATCCGCATTCCGCTCAACGAGGAAGCGGAAGGCGGGAAGGGCCAGATCGACGAATTCCTGCGCGCTTTCAACGGCGAGGGCATTCAGCATATCGCGCTGATCTGCGACGATCTCCTCGCCGCGTGGGACAAGCTGAAGGCGTTCGGCGTGCCGTTCATGACCGCGCCGCCCGAGACGTACTACGAGATGCTGGAGGAGCGCCTGCCCGGCCACGGCCAGTCGGTCGAGGCGCTGAAGATGCGCGGCATCCTGCTGGACGGGACGACGGAGGGCGGAAGCCCGCGCCTGCTGCTGCAGATCTTCGCCGAGGCGCGCGTCGGGCCGGTGTTCTTCGAGTTCATCGAGCGGCGCGGCGACGACGGCTTCGGCAACGGCAACTTCAAGGCGCTGTTCGAGAGCATGGAGCGCGACCAGATCCGGCGCGGCGTGCTGAAGGTGAGCGAACCGGCGGAGTGACATGACCGCCCCTCTCGTCATTGCGAGCGCAGCGAAGCAATCCAGGGCAGTCTTGAGCCGCTCTGGATTGCTTCGCTGCGCTCGCAATGACGGGATGAGGGTAAAGATCGGGAGAGAACCAATGACCAATACCGCACCCACCCTCGGCGGCATCCATCACGTGGCCTACCGCTGCAAGGACGCCAAGCAGACCGTGGACTTCTACCGCGACGTGCTCGGCATGGATTTCATGCTGGCGATCGCCGAGGACACGGTGCCGTCCACCGGTGCGCCTGATCCCTACATGCATGTCTTTCTCGACTGCGGCGGCGGCAACGTGCTGGCCTTTTTCGAACTGCCCAACGCGCCTGATATGGGCCGCGACGAGGCCACCCCTGCATGGGTCCAGCACATCGCCTTCAAGGTGGAGAGCGAGGGCGACCTCCTCTCCGCCAAGGCCCGCGCCGAGGCCGCCGGGCTGGAGGTGATCGGACCGACCCACCACGGCGTGTTCAAGTCGATCTACTTCTTCGATCCCAACGGCCACCGCCTCGAACTCGCCTGGCAGTTCGGCACCGTGGACCAGATGGCGTCCCTGCGCGCCGTCGCCGACGACATGCTCGACGAATGGGCGCGCACTCGCAAGGCACCGCGCCATGCGGCGTGGCTGCACGAGAAGATCGCGGCGGAAAGCTGAGTGCCATGCTGCGGCTCCACAGCTACTGGCGCAGTTCGACGAGCTACCGGGTCCGCATTGCGCTGAACCTCAAGCGGCTCGATCATGAGAACGTGCCGGTGAACCTGCTGGCGGGAGAGCAGCGGGGTGAGGGTTATCGGGCGCTGAACCCTTTCGCGGGCGTGCCGATGCTGGAAGCGGACGGTGCGGTGCGGGCGCAGTCGATGGCGATCCTCGAATGGCTGGACGAGCGCTATCCCGAACGCCCGCTCTTGCCGGAGGGCATCGAGGAGCGTTTCGCGGCGCGCGAACTGGCCTCGGCTATAGCCACCGAACTGCACGCACCGCTCAACCTGCCGGTGCTGCAGTACCTAAAGCACGACCTCGGCCATGCTCAGGCGGACGTGGACTTGTGGTACTGGCACTGGCTGGAGAAGACCCTGACCGGCGTGGAAGCGCGGCTGGCGCAGCGCGGCTCGGGCGATTTCCTGTTCGACGCGCCGGGGTACTTCGAGTGCGTCGCCTTGCCGCAACTCTACAACGCGCGGCGTTTCGCGTTCGACCTGTCGGGCTATCCGCACCTCACGCGGATCGAGGCGGCGTGTCTGGACCTGCCGGAATTTCTGGCGGCGCACCCGGACCATCAGCCCGAAGCGAGCGGGACGACAATCAGCCCTCGACCGGCGCCATGAGCAATTCGCGCAGCGCGTCGAGGCTGGGCAGAACGGTCGCTCCGGCCGCGGTCATCTCCTCGGTCGCGGGGAGCAGGTCGGGAACCATGATCGTGGCGATCTCCGCCGAGGTGGCGGAGAACACGCCCGCATAGCTGTCCTCCACCGCCAGGCACTGCGCCGGATCGATGCCGAGGCGGCTGGCGGCGAGGAGGTAGGGCTCCGGGCTCGGCTTGGGCCGGGACACGTCGCTGCGGGTGACGATGACATCGAAGTAGTCGAACAGCCCGGCCTTCTCCAGCCGCCGCTCGGCCAGCCCGCCGTCGGTCGAGGTACACAGGGCCATCGGGATGCCCGCGCTGCGGAAATGCTCGAGGATCAGCACCGCGCCGGGGCGCAGTTCGACGCCTCGGTCCAGCATGGCCAGGAACAGCGCGTCCGCTTCGTCGTAGAAACGCGCCAGCGGAAACTCAGGCCCGAGGCGCTGGGCGAGCATCTTCTCGTTGAGATCGCGGCTGACGCCAACCATCGAGATCGAGGATTTCCTCCGACAGCGGCCAGCCGATCGCGTGCGAGGTCTTTGCATAGCTGCGATGATGCGCCGCTTCGGTGGCGATCAGGGTGCCGTCCATGTCGAAAATGGCTGCGCGGATGGGATTGGGAAGCTCGGGCATGGTCTCAATATGTAGACACCGTGCGAGGAGGCCATTGCAAAAAGCGGAACTAGCAAAGGACCTCGCGCAAGTGAGGAATTATCCCGCCAGTTCCTCCAGCCCCAGTTCCCTGCACAGAGCCGAGCGCGCCTCCACGCAGGCGGCCCATAGCGCAGGGCTGGCGAGGTCTTCCACTGCGATATGCTCGGGCCAGAGGCGGGCGACCAGCGCCTCGATCCGGTCCAGTTTTTCCGGGCTCGCGATGAAGCGCGGATCGATCGTCGCGGGATCGGCGACGACGCGCAGGCGCAGGCAGGCGGGGCCGCCGCCGTTCGCCATGCTTTCGCGCAGGTCGTGCACGAAGAGGTGGCGGATCGGGCCGTTCCCCGCGACATGTGCCTCCAGCCAGCGCCAGACCGAGGGCGTCTCGCGCGCTTCGCCGGGGAGCACCAGCGCGGCTTCTCCCGAGGGCAGCGTCACTAACTGGGCGTTGAACAGGTAGGAGGTGATCGCGTCCGCCAGGCTGACTTCGCTGGCGGGGACTTCGACGATTTCGATTTCCGGCAGCTTCGCACGCAGCTCCGCATAGAGCGCATCGCGGTCGGCGAAGGCCAGTTCGTGAGTGAACAGCACCCGCTCGTTGGCCACGGCGACGACATCGTTGTGGAACGCGCCCGCCGCGATCGCCTCGTCCGACTGGCGGGCGAAGACAGTGCGCGTCGGCGAGAGGCCGTGAATGCGCGCGACGGCTTCGCTTGCCTCGCGATGCTGGCGGGCGGGGTAGGGGGCGGCCCCGGTACTTGGGGTCACGCCATAGACGAAGACTTCGATGCCCGGCGTGTCGTGGCCCGCGCACAGCCGCATGTGGTTGGCCGCGCCCTCGTCGCCGAAGGGCGCAGGGACCGGCGCGTGGACGGCGAAGTGCGCCTCGTTTGCGAAGGCGATCTGAAGTTGCACCAGCGTTTCGCGCCATTCGTGGCTGCGGTGGGGCATCGTCACGAGGTTGGCGACGGTGAGGTGGCAGCGTCCGTCCGCCGTGTCTGCCGCGGGCGAGACAGTCGCCGCGTTCGCCGCCCACATCGAGGAGGCCGACAGGGAGTTGGCGCGCAGGACCGCGTCTGCGGCCTCGACCGTGGTGCCGAGCTGGTGCAGCCACACTTCGTCGGGGCGCCGCTGGGGAGGAAGAAGCCCTGCGCCAGCCCGCGCTCCAGATTGGCGCGCATCTTAGCCAGCCCCTGCAGCGCAGCGGCGCGCGGGGCGGAAACCTTGCCGAAGTTCCTCGTCGAGGCGAGGTTGCCGAGGCTCAGCCCTGCATAGTTGTGGCTGGGGCCGACGATGCCGTCGAAGTTGATCTCTGTGCGCATTCGGAGAGCCTAGCTGTCGGGGGCGGTGTAGGAAAATGGTTTCGGGCGGAGACCCTGTCAGAGGTGCTTCAATGCTCCGACAGGCTCAGCACTCGGGTGCCACCCTTACTCGTCATTGCGAGCGCAGCGAAGCAATCCAGGGCGGCCTAAGACTGCCCTGGATTGCTTCGCTGCGCTCGCAATGACGAAAGTGGAGGATCACGCCGGAGCGACCGTCACCGCATCGCCCACGCCGATACCCAGCAACCCTGCTGCTGCCTCGTCCAGCACGCCGTCATCGCTCACGCAGCCGAGGCAGGCGCGGAAATCCGCCAGCCGCCCGGTTGCGATCAGGTGCGTCGGCTCGCTTTCCTGCACCGGGACCACCGCCGATACCGTCACCGTCTTCGCCTGTTTCACCGTGCGGATGCCATCGGTCTTCGCGATCATCGTCGGGCCGCCGTCGAAGATATCGATGTAGTTCTGGAAGGCGAAGCCCTCGCTTTCCAGCATCCGCATCGCCGGGCGGCCGGAATAGTGTGGCTGGCCCATCACCTGCCGCGCGCCTTCGGAGAGCAGCGCGGTGTAGATCGGGTGCTTGGGCATCAGGTCGGCGATGAACTGGTTGCCGTGCTTGGCGTTGAACTCGTCGGCGTCGCGGAAGCTCATGTCGAAGAAGCGGCCCGCGAGGCCGTCCCAGAACGGCGAGTTGCCCGCCTCGTCGATGGCGCCGCGCAGCTCGGCCAAGGTCGTCTCGCCGAAACGCTCGCGGTGCATGGCGATGAACAGGTAGCGGCTGCGGGCCAGCAGCTTGCCGACACCTGCCGAACGCTCGGTGGCGTCGAGATAGAGCCCGCCGACTTCGCTCGCCCCGTCGAGGTCAGTGGACAGGGTCAGCATCTCGGCGCGGAAGGTGCGGTCGAGTTCCTTGGAATGCTGGGTGATGCGGCCGATGCGGTAGGAATAGAACGGCAGCTCGGTGCCGACTTGCGAGAACGCCTGGCAGGTGCCGCGCACCTTCCCGGTTTCGGTGTCTTCGAGGATGAAGGCGAAGAGGTCGTTGGCGATTTCGCCGTCATCGCGGGCGAAGCATTTCGCGGCGCGTTCCAGCTTGGCTTTCAGTGTCGGCTTGTCGGGCGGCAGGTTGGTGAAGCCGCCGCCTGTGCCCTTGGCCATACGGTAGAGCGCTTCGAGATCGCCCTCTCGTGCGGTGCGCAGCAGGAAGGTCATGCGTGTAGTGCTCCCCGGTCGAGACGGTGCAGGACGAGGGCCGTAAGGCGGGCGCGGGCGTCTAGCGAACTGGCGATCATGAACTCCTGCGGTGAATGGATCGAGCCCCCAGCGCGCCCATCGTGTCGAGCACGGGAACGCCGCAGGCGGCGATGTTGTTGCCGTCGCACACGCCGCCGGTGTCTTGCCAGCGCATCGGCTGGCCCAAATCGGCGGCGGCCTTGCTGACGAGGCCGAACAGCGCCTCGGTCTTCGGCGTGATCGGCTTGGGCGGGCGCGAGACGTGGCCGTGGAGGTGGATATGGACGTCGTGCACCGCGCTGACCTCGGCGACGGCGGCCTCCACCAGCGCGCGGGCGATTTCCGCCAGTTCCGGCGAGCGGGGGCGCAAGTTGAAATGCAGGATCGCAAGGTCGGGCACGGTGTTGTTGGGCGCGCCGCCCTCGATCCGGGCAGGGTTGATGGTGAGGCCGTCACGAATGCCCGCCGCAAGCCGCAGCGCGAGGTCGCTGGCGGCAAGCACGGCATTGCGCCCGTCCTGCGGATTGCGCCCGGCATGGGCGGAAAGCCCGGTGACGACGGCGGCGTAATTGCCCGAACCCGGCCGCGCGCGGGCCATCGAGCCGTCGGGCAGGCCGGGCTCGTACGTCAGCGCCGCCAGCTTGCCTTGCGCCAACTGCGCGATCAGCGCGGCGGAGGACAGCGAGCCGGTCTCCTCGTCGCTGTTGATGAGCACGTCGTAGCCCATCATCGGCGTACCGTGCTCGAAGGCGAGGAGCCCCGCGAGCATCAGTGACAGGCCGCCCTTCATGTCGGCGGTGCCGGGGCCGTTCAGGGTGTCCGCGTCGAGCCAGGTGCAGCTCTGGAACGGGTGCTCGCGGGCGTAGACGGTGTCCATGTGGCCGGTCAGGATCACCCGGTGGTCGGCCTCGGGCCGGACCGACAGGACGAGGTGGCGACCGTGTCCGACTTCGCGCAAGTGGCCCTTGCTGTCGACTTTCTCGACCGGCGCGGGATCGACGAGGCGGACCTCGCCCGGCAGCGCGGCGAAGGCGTGGGCCAGCCGGTCGGCCATCGCCTCAAGGCCGTCCAGATTGCCCGTGCCGCTGTTTATCGCGGCCCAGTCCAGCGTCCGGTCGAGGATCGGCGCACGCTCGATCGTTTCGAGCAGGTCCAGTTCCTCGCCCGAAAGCGCGCTCATGGCCTGAGCTTGCCGTTCAGGGCGCCTGCGTTGCCCGAGGCGTCCGCCGCCTCGAAGCTGGCGACCGGGTAGGCGCAGTAATCAGCGGCATAGTAGGCGCTCGGCCGGTGGTTGCCGCTCTCGCCAAGTCCGCCGAAGGGCATCGAGCCCGCCGCGCCGGTCGTCGGGCGGTTGCGGTTGACCACGCCCGCGCGGCATTCGACGAGGAAGCGCTCCCACAGTGCGTCGTCGGCGCTTACGAGCCCGGCGGAGAGACCGAAGCGGGTGTTGTTCGCGGCTTCCATCGCGGCGTTGAAGTCCGGCACGCGGCTGACCTGCAGGACGGGGGCGAAGATTTCCTCGTCCGGCACGAACACGCCGGTCACGTCGAGCATGGCGGGTGTGACGAAGGCGGCGGAGCGGCCCTCGACGCCGTTGAAGGGGCGGATCACCTTGGCGCCGCGTGTCACGAGGCCGTCGAAGCGGGCCTTCGCGGCGGCGGCAGCAGCATCGGAGATCAGCGGGCCAATCCACGGCTCGGGCGTCTCGTTCCAGGCGCCGATGACGATGCGGTCGGCGAGGGCCGCGATGGCCTCCACCAGCGCGGAGCCGAACTCGTTGTCGGGAACGATCAGCCGCCGCGCGCAGGAGCAGCGCTGGCCGGTGGTGATGAAGGCCGATTGCACGACGACCGACGCGGCCTCGTCGACGTCACCGTCCCAGGCCACCAGCGGATTGTTGCCGCCCAGTTCGAGGGCGAGGATCACGTCGGGCCGGTCGGCGAAGACGCGGCGGAAATGCGCGCCCGCGCCCGCCGAGCCGGTGAAGAGCAGCCCGTCGATCGCGCCCGCGACCAGCGCCTCGCCGGTTTCGCGCCCGCCCTGGATGCACTGGAAGACGTGGGGGTGATCTGCAAGGGCCTCGGCCCAGCACCCGGCCATCAGCGCGCCGGTGGCGGGCGTCATCTCGGAGGGCTTGAAGACCACCGTGTTGCCCGCGAGCAGTGCGGGGATGATATGGCCATTGGGCAGGTGGCCGGGAAAGTTGAACGGACCGAGCACCGCCATCACGCCGTGGGGACGGTGACGCAGCACGGCCTGCCCGAACGGCATGTCGGTGCGCTTCTCGCCCGCGCGTTCGGCCTGCGCCGCGATCGAGATGCCGACCTTGCCGATCATCGAGGCGACTTCGGTGCGGGTTTCCCAGAGCGGTTTGCCGGTTTCGCGCGCGATGGTCTCGGCCAGGGCGTCCTTGCGGGCTTCAAGCGCCGCTTGGTAGCGTTTGACCCCTCCAGGTGCCGTTGAGTGCCAAGCTGCGACCACGTACCAAACGCCTTGCGGGCACGCAGCAGGGCAGCGGAAACCGCTTCGGAATCAGCGACTTCACCTTCCCAGACAAGCGTGCCGTCAACCGGATCGAAGGATTTGAGGTTGGTCATGCCTGCTGTCTCGTCACCGCGAAGATTCCGGTCGCATTGCCACTGTCGAAGGTGAGGTCGAGGAGGCCGGTTTCCGGATCGATGTCGCGCGAAATGAACTCGTAGAACGACCCCGGAACTTCGCGGATGACCTCGCTGCCGTCTTGCAAGCGGAAGGGCCGCGAGACCTTGTCTGCCAGGATCGCGGTCTGTCGCACGCGGCCGTTGCGGGAGATCTCGACAGCCGGTTTCAGCGGATAACCCTCTGATTTCAAAGACTCGGAATGAGCCTCGACGTCGGGGACGCGGGTGGTCGCATGGTTGAAAGCATTGCCCTCGGTGGCGATCCAGGCACCTTCCTTGCTATGCTCCAGCAGCGCTTCGTAATCCGCCAGCGTCGGGGCAGCGTGCTGCCGGTCGAAGGCACGCAAGGCCCCGCGCAGAATGGTCACCCCGTGCTCGATCGAACAGTCCCCATCGCGCGCGAGCGTATAGAGCGCGGCCCACTCGGCTTCCCCAAAGGATCGACGGACGCCCCGAATATGGCGGCTGCGGCGGCCTGTGCGGTGTCGGGAAGCTGGTCGATGTGCAGTTCGGAGACGAAGAACTGCGGCACGGAGGCGGGCAGGTCGATCTGCACATAGGCGCGCCCGGTCATGGTCAGTGCGGGCAGGGGGTAGAGCCCGCGCACTTCATAACCCAGCGGAGCGAGAAAACGGCCGAATGCCTCGTGTCCCGAGGGCAGAGCGCCGGTCGCGCCGTCTATCGTGCGCAGGGCGCCGTGGTCGAAGACGATCGGCTCACCGGTGGCGCGCATCCACTCGATATAGCGGGCGGCGGTCGGTACTCGCTCCAAAAGGTCGAGGAAAAGCGCGGCGTTGAGCGCCATGGCCACTTGCGCGCGGCTGGCGCGCTCAGCCGATCCGGCCAGTTCCGGTGCGATCTGAAGCGTCTCCAGAGCCTCTTGCGCCTTGGCCTCGCCGACAATCGGCGCCAGCAGGCGAGCGAGCGTTCCAAAGTCCGAAGATGCAGGAATCATCGATCCCCCGTTGTTCATTTATTGCGTGTACAGGAAACATAGGAAAGCCATTTGCGGAAGTCCATGCCTCTGCGGAAGAAGCCTGCGAGGCAGCATCTTTGTGTTTTCAAGGTAGGCGCTTAGAAGGCCATCAGGTCAATGGATGGAGCGGGTTATGGTGTTTCTCGAAAGGCTCGGCGTGAGCCTGCCCCTCATTCAGGCACCGATGGCCGGGACCAGCACTCCGCTGCTGGCGGCGGAAGTCTCGAACGCCGGGGCGCTTGGCTCGATCGGCGTCGGCGCGACGGATGCTGGCGGCGCGCGGGCCATGATCGGGGAACTGCGCGAGCGTACGGATCGCCCCTTCAACGTGAACCTGTTCGTCCATCGCACGCCAGTTGCCGACGCCGCATGCGAGGCGGCGTGGCTGGACTGGCTGCGCCCGCTCTTCGCCGAGTTCGGGGCCGAGCGGCCACAAACTCTGCAATCGCCTTATACGAGTTTCGCGGATGATCCTGCGATGCTGGCGATGTTGCTGGAGACCCGGCCGCCGGTGGTGAGCTTTCATTTCGGCCTGCCCGCCGCCGATGCCATCTTCGCGTTGCGCGAGCGCGGCATCGTGATGCTGGCGACGGCGACGAATATCGATGAGGCGCGCGCCATCGCGGCAGCCGGGATTGACGCCGTGGTCGCGCAAGGAATCGAGGCGGGCGGTCATCGCGGTATGTTCGATCCCGGAGCGCCCGATCCCGGGCTCGGCACCATGGCGCTGACGCGGCTGCTGGTGCGCGAAACCGGACTGCCGGTGATTGCCGCGGGCGGCATCATGGACGGCGCCGGGATCGCCGCCGCGCTCGATCTCGGCGCGGTGGCGGCGCAACTCGGGACCGCCTTCATCGATTGCCCGGAATCGGCGGCGGACGAGGGCTATCGTGCGGCGCTCAAGGGGCCGGGTGCCTGGCACACGACACTGACGCCGCTGGTGTCGGGGCGCCCAGCGCGGGCGCTGGCGAACCGCTTCACGGCGCTCGCGGCGCAGGTGGGCGGGCGGCAGGTGCCGGACTATCCGATCACCTATCACGCCGGGAAGGCACTGAATGCTGCGGCCAAGGCGAAGGGCGAGTACGGGTTCGGAGCGCAGTGGGCCGGGCAGGGCGCACCGTTGGTGCGGACGATGCCCGCTGCAGGCCTGGTCGAAGTTCTGATGACGGAACTGCAAGCCGTGAGGACGCGGGGCTAGCCCGGATCCGCGATCTTTCACCCATTTCCCGTCACCCTGAACTCGTTTCAGGGTCCATTTCGCCGATAGCGCGGTAGCTGGATCAGCAAACCGACAGCGCGGCGTAAGCAGCGACGCTCCGGCACCAATTGCTCGATGGACCCTGAAACGAATTCAGGGTGACGGGGGCGTTACAGGTGTGGGAGGGCGTGGTTCCGGCTCGTGAGCCACACCCTCAAATCCCCGTCACCCGTGCGCGCCGAACTCGTTCGCCAGCGCGGTGGTGATCCGCAGGCTCAGCGCATAGGAACGCGCGATCGGGTCGATGAAGTCCTTGTGGATCTGCGCATAGCCCGTCGCGCTGGAATCCGGGTAGTCGCTGGGGGCGTCCACCGCGAAGTCGCTGATCGAGGGGAAATGCACCGGGAAGGCGCGGCGCAACTGGGCCAGGCCGTCCTCGACGCGCAGGGTGAAGAACATCTCCAGCACGTCGTCGCGGCTGATGTCGTTGGCGCGGCTGAACTGCGGCGTCATCACCGAGCGCAGGAACATGTGCTGGAACAACGCGATGCGCAGCGCATGGAGCACGCCGAGCGAACGGCGCGTATGCTCGCGGTCGGCCTGCGGAGCCTCGTCCGGGACGAGATCGAGCAGGCGGTGCAGCTTCAGCGCATCGACCCGCAGGCGCGAGGCGAGGCGACGGTAGACGCCGGCGCGGTCGTCCTTGGTCAGATACTCGGCCAGCTTGAGGCAGGCGTCGGCGATGTTCTCCTCACCGCCGCGATAGGGGCGGCTGGCCCAGTAGGCCGAGTTGAACAGCTCGCCATAAGCCGAGACGGTCTTGATCGAGGCGAGCGCGTTGGCGGCGCGGGCGAGACGCACGATCTGGCGACCACGCGCGGATTCTGCGCAGGAGCCCTGCGATTTCCTCGCGGTTGCCGTCCGCCGCGGTGCCGATGCCGGCGATCACGTTCACCGGGTAGCCCAGCTGCTGCAGAATCGCGTTGTGCGGGATCGCGCGGATCTGGCGCAGGTTCATCGAGCGGTCGGAGGCAAGGTCCGACTGGCGGCGCGACTTGCGGCTGCCGGTATCGTTCAGCAGCCCCAGCCCGAACGCGGTGATCGCGCGGCTGTAGGTCGAGCTTTCCAGATGCTCATGCTGAACCGAACGGATCGCGCGATAGAAGTCGAGGCTGAGGTCGGTGCGGCGATAGAACAGGTCCGTCGGCACGTTGACGTCGGCATCCCACAGCGGGCGCTCGGCCATCCGGGTGAGCGTGGCCAGCGCCAGTTCGTCCGAGCCGAACCAGAGGTAGCCGTCGCCGCCCTGGAAGCTGACTTCGGGCTCCAGCCTGATCCCTGCACGCAGGAAGCGGCGGCGGGCCCAGGGTGAGAGCTGCCAGTCGAACCGGTCGTCGATGCTGGAGGGGTGGCAGCCGCGACCCATCGATCTGCCGCCGGTGTTGAAGATCAGCGCGCAGACGTCGGACAAGCCGTTGGCGGCCATGGCTTCCGACAGTCGGCCCTGCAGGCGTTCGATGGCGAGCGCGGCAGGCACCTGACCGACGAAGCGGCCCGCGTCGGAGAAGCCGGTCTGGATCGAAACTCGGCCGCGCCGCCTTGCGTAGTCGCGGTAGGCAGGCTCGGCGAGAACGGCGTCGAGGAAGCGGCCGCCGTGTTCCAGCGCGGTCTCGGTCTCGAACAGAGGCGAGACATCGACCTTGTCGTCGATCCCGAACATCCGCGCGAAGTAGAGCGCGGCGAGCACGGTGGTCGGCTCCTCGCACTCGGCCACCAGCATGCGGATCGGCGCGTCGGCGTCGATGTGGCCGAGGATCTGCGCCATCGCGAGGAACTGGCGCACGGCGGTGCTGTTCTCGATCGCCAGCGCCGCGAAGTTGGACTTGAGCGGCTTCACTTCGGCCAGCAGCTCGCGCATCCGCACCAGCGCGGCCTGGCTGGCAAGGCTGAGCTTGCCATCCGGATCGATGCGGCGGCGGATCGCATTCTGCAGCTGCGAGGCATTCACGCGGAAGTGGATGCCGCCCATGCCGAGGCCGTCGGCGCGCATCGCGGCGGCGGTGACGAGGAGGGCGCGCGCCTGCTCCTGATCGGCGTGGCGGGCCTCGTCCTCAAGCCGGGTGATCACGCCTTCGAGGCTGATGATCTTGTCGGCGTGCTCGGCGGTGAGGCCGTTGGCGGCGGCGGACAGCGCCTCGGGATCGGTGAGATCCTGCTTGAAGGCAGCGACGGCCTCTGCCGTGTGGGCGTGGGCGCGGGAGAGCTGCGCCGCGATTTCCGGTGCGGCCTGCTCCAGCGCTTCGGCGTAACCGGCCAGACGTTGGGCCTTTTCCTCAAGCCGGTAGCGGATCGAGGTGGACCACGAGATGTCGGTGCGGCCGTCCATGTCGTAGCCGACCCAGTGGGCGAAGCGCACCGGCATCGGGTTCAGGCCCTTCCAGCGCTTGGGCCAGCGGGCGGCGGCAAGGTCGAACAGGCGGGCGTTGATGCGATCACGCGCCTTCTGGCCGCGTGCCATCGCCGCCATCGCCGCGTCATGCTCGGAATCGAGCGTGATCGTGTCGCGAGCGGGCGAGGCGACGCAGACCGAGGCTACGCTGAAATCGCCGTTGGAGGCGGAGGTGGTGACGGCTTCGGTCTGCGCGGCGGTCAGCAGGAAGGTCGGGTGCGCGGTGAAGACGACATGCGCCGCCGGGCGCTGCCAGCGCACGGCGAAGGCGGTGAAGTCGTCGTCATCGGCGGTCTTTTCGGCAAGGGCGTCAAGCGCCTTGTCGTTCTCCGCGATGGGCATGGTGCCCAGAATGCGGTCGAGCCGGGAAGCGCGGGCGCGCAGCCCCTCGCAGTCCATTTCGGAAACGAGCGCCTCGATGTCGTCGAGAGACATCTCGCCATTTTCCAGTGCCCGCGACAGTTCCAGCCCAAGCTGGAACACCGGGTTGAACAGCGGCGTCACCGCCGTGAGCTTGTGCAACTCCTTGAGGCGGGCGTCGAGAGCATCGACGGTGCCCAGCGCCAACTGGCCCGACCCGGCCGCCATCAGCGGGCGAGGCCCGCTGCGAGGCGTGCTTCGGCCTCGATCCTGGCGACGTCCGGCTTGCCCTTGGGGACCATCCAGCTGCCGCCGACGCAGATCACCGCGTCCAGCGCCAGCCATTCGGGCGCGTTCTGCGGAGTCACGCCGCCGGTCGGGCAGAACTTTGCGGCCATCAGCGGGGCCGAGATCGCCTTGAGCGCGGGCGGGCCGCCGGCTGCCATCGCCGGGAAGAACTTCAGGCGATCGAACCCGCATTCCAGCGCGAACATCACGTCGCTGGCGTTGGCGGTGCCGGGAAGGAAGGGGATCTTCGACTTGTAGGCGGCTTCGGCCAGGTTCGGCGTCAGGCCGGGCGAGACGATGAATTCGGCGCCCGCGTCGATCGAGCGCTTGAGGTCGTCCGGCGTCAGCACGGTGCCGGCGCCGACGACGGCGCCGGGAACCTGCTTCATGATCCTGATCGCCTCGATCGCGCATTCGGTGCGCAGCGTCACCTCCAGCGCGGGCAGGCCACCGGCGACGAGCGCTTCGGCGATCGGCAGGGCGTGCTCGATGTCCTCGATGACCAGCACCGGGATCACCGGGGCGAGGCGCATGACCTTTTCGACGGCTTCGGATACGGTAGTCATTACTGGAGGTGCTCCATTGCGAATGCTGCCGCCGCGCCGAACAGGCCGGGCTGCGGATGAGTGATGAGCTTGACGGGCAGGGTGGCCATCAGGCCGGCGAAGCGGCCCTTGGCGCGGAACCTTTCGGCAAAGCCCGAGGTCTTGATGGTCTCGCGGATGCGGTAGCCAAGGCCACCGGCGATGACGACGCCGCTCGCGCCCTGCGCCAGCGCGCAGTCGCCCGCCGCCGCGCCCAGCGCGAGGCAGAAGCGGTCCACGGCGGCGACGGCAAGGCTGTCCGTGCTCTCTGCGGCGGCGGTCCAGATCTGCACGTCGGTCAGTTCGTGGATGGCCTTGTGCTCCATCGCGGCAAGCGTCGCATAGATATCGACGATACCGGGGCCGGAGACAATGCGTTCCACCGAGACGCGGGTGTGGCGCTTGCGCAGGCGGGCGAGGATCGCGTCCTCGATCAGGTCGAGCGGGGCGTAGTCGGTGTGGCCGCCCTCGGTCGCCTGGACGTGGTAGTTGCCCTTTCCATCGCGGTAGAGGTGCGCCACGCCAAGGCCGGTGCCGGGGCCGAGGATGCTGAGCGTGCCCGATGCGGGCAGTGCCTCGTCCGGGCCGGTCAGATAGAGGAAGTCGCTCTCGTCCGCGCAAGCGACGGCGTGGGCGACGGCCGCGAAGTCGTTGATGATGGTCTGGCGCGTGGGGCCAAGCATCTCCTGGATCTTCGCGGGGCGCAGGATCCAGGGGTTGTTGGTGAACTTGATGACCTCGTTGCCGACCGGGCCTGCCACCGACATGGCGACGGCATCGGGCAGGGTGCCGCCGTTCATGGCGCGGAACGCCTCCCACGCCAGCTGGAAGCTGCCGTGGTCCTTGGTGTGCAGCGTGGCGGGTTCGCCAAGCGTGATCCGGCCGTCATCGCCGATGGTGGCGATGGCGAAGCGGGCATGGGTGCCGCCGATGTCGACGGCTACGATTTCCGTCGTCACAGCCCGGCAACCTCCAGCATCGACGAGCCGCCGTGTTCGGCGCTAGACGCGTTGATGCGGAACATCGCGAAGAGTTCGCGGCCGGTGCCCATCGCGGGCGGCGGGGTCGGCGCGGGTTCGCGGCCCGAAAGGTCGGCGGTGGTGGAGATCGTGCCGTCCTCTGCCGAGAGACGCACGATATCGCCATCGCGCAGGTACGCCAGCGGGCCGCCTGCGAAGGCTTCAGGGGTGACGTGAATGGCGGCGGGCACCTTGCCCGAAGCGCCCGACATGCGCCCGTCCGTCACGAGCGCGACCTTGTGGCCGCGATCCTGCAGGACGCCCAGCGGCGGGGTCAGCTTGTGCAGTTCGGGCATGCCGTTGGCGCGCGGGCCCTGGAAGCGGACGACGACGATCACGTCCTTGTCCAGCTCACCGGCCTTGAATGCCTTCGCCACGCCTTCCTGATCGTCGAACACGCGGCACGGGGCCTCGATCGTCCAGCGTTCGGCATCGACCGCGCTGGTCTTGAAGGTGCCGCGGCCCAGGTTGCCGTCCACCAGACGCATGCCGCCATCGGGCAGGAACGGGTTGGAGACCGGGCGCAGCATCGTGTCGTCGCCGCTGACCGCCGGGGCGGGGGTCCAGCCGAGTTCGCCGTCCACCATCACCGGTTCGTCCGCGTAGGCGCTCATGCCGCCTTCGGCCACGGTCAGGATGTCCCGGTGGGCGAGGCCGCTGTCGAGCAGCTCGCGGATCACCCAGGCCATGCCGCCCGCCGCGTGGAAGTGGTTCACGTCGCCCGAACCGTTGGGATAGGCGCGGGTGATGAGCGGGACTACCGACGAAAGCTCGTCCACGTCCTGCCAGTCGATCAGGATGCCGCCCGCGCGCGCCATGGCGGGCAGGTGGATCGCGTGATTGGTCGAGCCGCCGGTGGCGAGCAGACCGGCGATGGCGTTGACGATCGCCTTCTCGTCCACGACCTTGGCCATCGGGCGATAGTCCTCGCCCTTGCGGGTCATCGCCGCCAGACGGTGCGTGGCCGAGCGGGTCAGCGCGGTGCGCAGCGGGGTGTTCGGCGGCACGAACGCTGCGTTCGGCATGTGCAGGCCCATCATCTCCATCATCATCTGGTTGGAGTTGGCGGTGCCGTAGAAGGTGCAGGTGCCCGGCGAGTGATAGCTGGCGCTTTCGCTGGCGAGCAGTTCCTCGCGGCCGACCTTGCCTTCGGCGTAGAGCTGGCGGACCTTCTGCTTCTCCTTGTTGGAGATGCCGGTGGGCATCGGGCCGGACGGCACGAAGATCGCGGGCAGGTGGCCGAAGCGCAGCGCGCCGATGACGAGGCCGGGGACGATCTTGTCGCAGATGCCCAGCAGCGCCATGCCGTCGAACATCGCGTGGGACAGGGCGACGCCGGTGGACAGCGCGATGACGTCGCGGCTGAACAGCGACAGCTCCATGCCGTCGAAGCCCTGCGTCACGCCGTCGCACATGGCGGGCACGCCGCCCGCGACCTGGGCCGTGGCGCCCACTTCACGCGCGAACAGCTTCATCTGCTCGGGGTAGCGGCCGTAGGGCTGATGCGCCGAGAGCATGTCGTTGTAGGCGGTGACGATGCCGAGGTTGACCGCCTTGTTCCCGGCGATCGTCGCCTTGTCCTCGCCCGAGGCGGCGAAGCCGTGCGCGAGGTTGGAGCACGAGAGGAAGCTACGGTCGGAATGGCGGTCCGTCTCGCGGGCGATCATGTCGAGATAGCGCGCGCGGCTGTCCTTCGACCGTTCGATGATACGGTCGGTGACGCGCGCGACCACCGGGTGGAGGTTGGTCATGGTCTACTCCTGGTCTTTCGCGACATCCGGCTTCTTCCCGCCCCGCATGTGCGCGGGACGGTAACCGGTGTCAATCGCTATATTCCGGCCCGCATGGGCCTGCTCAAGCAAACTTCGGTGCTGGCACGAGGTCACTCGTGCCCACTCATTCGTGCCAAGTTACTCCGTCGCGTTCGGCGAGGGCGATCGCGGCGGACGGCCCCCAGCTTCCTGCAGTGTAAGTCTTGGGCTCCTGCGCCTGTTCCTCCCAGCCGGAGCGGATCGCGTCGATCCATTCCCATTGGGCTTCCACTTCGTCGCGGCGCACGAACAGGGTCTGGTCGCCTTCGATGAGGTCGAGCAGCAGACGTTCGTAGGCGATGCGGCGCTGGTGGTCGGCGAAGGCGTCGGGGCGGGTGATCGCCAGCGGCACCGAGCGCAGGCCGTAGCCGTCACGGTCCAGCCCGGGCACCTTGGCCATGAGCGAGAGGGTGATGTTCTCTTCCGGCTGGATGCCGATGACGAGGCGGTTGGGCACCGTCTTCGCGCCGCGGCCGTGGAAGATCGAGTGCGGCACGTCGCGGAACTGCACGACGATCTCGGTCGTACGCTTCGGCAGGCGCTTGCCGGTGCGCATGTAGAAGGGCACGCCCTGCCAGCGCCAGTTGTCGATGAAACCCTTGATCGCGACGAAGGTTTCGGTGTTCGAGATCCTTGCCGAGTTCTTCATCATAGCCGGGCACGGCCTTGCCGGTGATCGCGCCTGCGCGGTACTGGCCGGTGACGGTTTCCTCGGGCTTCACCTTGCGCAGCGAGTGGAGGACCTTGACCTTCTCGTTGCGGATCGAAGTGGCATTGTACGAAACCGGCGGCTCCATCGCCACGAGCGCGAGCAACTGGAGCATATGGTTCTGCACCATGTCGCGCAAGGCGCCGCTGTCGTCGTAGTAGGCGACGCGCGATTCGAGGCCCACGGTCTCGGCCACGGTGATCTGCACGTGGTCGATATGCGCGGCGTTCCACAGCGGCTCGAACATCAGGTTGGCGAAACGCAGCGCCAGGATGTTCTGCACCGTCTCCTTGCCGAGATAGTGGTCGATCCGGAAGATCCGGTCCTCGGGGAAGGCGCTGGCCACCGCATCATTGATGACCTTGCTCGATGCGAGGTCCACCCCGAGCGGCTTTTCGAGCCCGATGCGCACGTTGCCGCTGGCAAGGCCGCTCTTCTCCAGACCGTGGATGGTCGGTTCGAACAGGCTGGGCGCGGTGGACAGGAAGATCGACAGGCCCTGCTTCGGGGTGCCCACTTTCTCGGCCAGAGCGTGAAAGCTGTCGATGTCATTGGCGTCGAGCGGCTGGTAGCTCAGCCGGTTGAGGAACTGCGCCAGGCTGCCTCGGCGACCGGCGGGCAGGAACTGCTCCAGCGATCTGCGCGCGAAGTTGCGGAAGCCCTGGTCGTCCATGTCCGACCGGGCCGTGCCGATAATTTCGATATCAGGACCCAGCAGGCCTTCCGCGTCGAGCGCGCAAAGCGAAGGGAGGAGCATCCTGCGTGAAAGATCGCCCGTGGCGCCGAAGAGGAGCAGGCGATCGGAAGTGAATTGCGTCACGGTACCCTTTCCACCGGACGACCGCGCTCCTCCTCGCAGCCGTTGATGATTGTTCTCAAGGCTGCACGGCGTCATGTCCACTTGTGGGCGGACCGCCATGCGGTTGCGCCATAACAAAGGCCGCCGCCGAGCGCTAGGGCGCTGAAGGCATGCAAGCACGTTTTCCAAACTCGCCGAGGGGCGAATGGACACGGAAATGTCATTTCCGGCGTTGGTGAATACGAATGTTGCAACAATAGTGTCTTGGAACCATGTCACGCGCGGATTTGAATCTTCGGTGCACACCCACCGCGACCTCAGGAGCATTACAGGCATGAGCATCGAGGGCGTCCACCTCCTCGAACATCTCCAGACCCCCGCGATGATGATCGTGCGGGGGCAGGTGCGCTTCGCCAACAGCGCGGCGAAGGCACTGCTGGGCGCCCATATCGTCGGGCAGGACGTGCGCATCGCCATTCGCGAGCCGCGCGCGGTCGCCGCGATCCTCAGCGACGAGGGCGGCTCGGCGCGGGTGAAGGGGCTGTCCACCGGCGGGTCGGTATGGGAAGTCGACTGCAAGGTCGTCGGCCTCTACGAGCGGCTGGTCAGCCTCTACGACTTGTCCGAGCGAGTCAGCGTGGCCAAGTCCCACGCCGACTTCGTCGCCAATGCCAGCCACGAACTGCGCACCCCGCTCGCCAGCGTCATCGGCTATTGCGAGACGCTGATGAACCCCAAGGCGGGCGGCGACGAGGCCTTGCGCAACCGCTTCCTGGGCACCATCCGCCATGAGGCGCAGCGGATGCAGGCGCTGATTTCGGACCTCATGTCGCTTTCGCGCATTGAGGCGGTGAAGCACGAGGCGCCTTCGGACACCGTCGATGTCGTCGCACTGGCGCATGAAGTGGCAGGAGAGTTCAAGGGCACGATGGAAGTCCATGTCCGGGCCAACCAGTCCGAAGCGGTCATCGCGGGCGATCGCGGCCAGCTTTCGCAGGTCCTGCGCAACCTCATCGACAATGCGCGCAAGTATGCGAAGCCCGAAGGCCCCGTGGAAGTTTCTGTGGAGGCCGCCAGCACCGGCTGGGTGCTCGTCACCGTGCGCGACGAGGGCGAGGGCATCGGCCCCGAACACCTGCCGCGCGTGACCGAGCGCTTCTACCGCGCCGATACCAGTCGCAGCCGCGCGGTGGGCGGAACCGGGCTGGGCCTGTCGATCGTCAAGCATATCGTCGAGCGCCACCGCGGCCGCTTCGACATCGAGAGCCGGCAGGGCGTAGGGACGACCGCCTCGCTGATGCTGCCGCTGCGCGCGGAGGGCTGATCGCGCGGGGGCCGGTGTTGCCCCCATCCGGCTAACTCGCTTCGCTTGCAAGCTTTCCGCCCCTCCCGCTTGCCGGAGGGGTTGGAGTGGGAAGCTTGACGTCATCAAAGTGTCATTCGATGGACATATTCGCGTCATCGAAATGACGCGAATCCTGAACCCAATCGTGATGCAATCCGCAGCCATGCGAAGATTGCCCGTTTCCGCCATAGCGCTCGTCGTCGCCCTGGGCTGGGTTTCCCCGGTCCTAGCGCAGTCCGCCGATTCGGTCACCCAGGCCGACCTCGCCGCCATGCGCGCGCAGATGGAGGCGATGGCGCAGCGCATCACCTCGCTCGAAGGGCAGCTTGCGGCGGCGAAGGGCTCGGCGTCGCAGATCGCGACGCCGCTTCCGAATGCGGCCGCGACGCCGGTTCCGGCTCTCGCGGCAGGGCCGGCCACGCCCGCTGAGGCTCCTCCGCCCGCCCCGGCAGCCAGCTCGATCCCGGCGAAGCTCGCCAAGACCGCGAGCGGCATCAAGCTGCGCGGCTACACCCAGATGCGCTTCAACGAGATCATCTCGGGCGACAAGGACGCGCCTTCAGGCCGCTCGCGGCTGCGGTCGGTGCAGGACGGCAGCATCGGCCCGGACAGCAACTTCTTCTTCCGCCGCATCCGTCTCGTGATGCAGGGCGACCTCGGCCACGGCGTCTCGTTCTACCTGCAGCCCGATTTCGCCAGCGCAGTCAACAACCAGACTTCGGGCGAGCGGCGCGACAACTTCCTGCAGCTGCGCGATGCCTACGTGGACGTTGCGCTCGACAAGGCGCAGCGCCTCAAGGTGCGTTTCGGCCAGTCCAAGGTGCCGTTCGGGTGGGAGAACCTGCAGTCCTCCTCCAACCGTGTGCCGCTCGACCGCACCGACGCGATCAACGCCGGAGTGCCTAGCGAGCGCGATCTCGGCATCGTCGCCTACTACACGCCCGACCGCGTGCAGGCGATCTGGGACGAACTGGAAGCGGGCGGGCAGAAGCTTTTCGGCAATTACGGCGCCTTCGGCTTCGGCGTGTTCAACGGGCAGGGCGTCAACCGGCAGGAACGCAACGAGAGCCTGATGTCGGTGGCGATGGCGACATGGCCGATGCGGCTCGATGGTATCGGGCTGGACGGGCAGGTGCTCGAAGTGGGCGGCTCGCTGATGCACAACAAGGTGAAGCCGGAAGTGCGCGCGGGCGGGGTCACGGCGCAGAACTTCACCGAACGCCGCGCGGTGGCGCACGCGATCCTCTATCCGCAGCCCTTCGGCATCCAGGCCGAATGGACTTTCGGGCGCGGGCCGCAGTTCGATACCGGAACGCAGACGATCGAGATCGCACAATGCCAGCGGCGGCTACGTGATGCTGATGTACCGCGTGCCGGACTTCGGCGCGGGCCGGGTGATCCCCTATGCGCGGTGGGAACGCTACAAGGGCGGCTGGAAGGGGGCGGTCAATGCGCCGCGCCTCGATACCAACGACATTGAACTCGGCGTGGAATGGACGCCGGTGAAGCCGATCGAGTTCACGCTCGCCTATGCCCGCATGAAGCGCGCCGAGGCCGACGAACGCCGCGCCGGACAGGCCGAAGGCGACGTCCTGCGCGCCCAGATCCAGTGGAATTATTGAGGCCTGCGCGCAGGATTTTCGAGACACTCCCCATTTAGTCACGTTATTGACGCAAAAGTGTCATCAAAGACCAATAGGGGGCAGTTCAAGATCAAAGCCCAAGGGGGTTTACCAATGCGTTCGACCAAGACCTTCATTTTCGCCGCCGTCTCGCTTGCCGCGCTCAGCGCTTGTGGAGGTTCGGGCGGTTCCTCGGCCGGATCGCGCGATTTCGTGCGCGCCGTCGGTTCCTCGACCGTCTACCCCTTCGCCACCGCCGTGGCCGAGGGTTACGCGAAGGCGGCGGGCGTGAAGTCGCCGGTCATCGAGATCGACCGGCACCGGCGCGGGCATGAAGCTGTTCTGCGCCGGTGTCGGCGCCCAGCACCCCGATATCGAGGACGCCTCGCGCCGGATCAAGAAGTCCGAGTTCGAGGAATGCCAGAAGAACGGCGTCAAGGAGATCGTCGAGGTCCAGGTCGGCATCGACGGCATCGCCTTCGCCGAGATCGAAGAGCGGCCCCGGCTTCCAGCTGACCCCAACCGACATCTACAAGGCGCTGGCGGCCAACCCCTTCGGCAAGCCCAACACCGCGAAGACCTGGAAGGACGTCAATCCGTCGCTCCCCGCCGAGCCGATCCTCGTCTACGGCCCGCCCTCGACCTCGGGCACGCGTGACGCGCTCAAGGAACTGATCCTCGAGGCCGGTTGCAAGACCGATGCCGCCACCAAGGCGCTCAAGGACAGCGACAAGAACAAGTACGAGGCGATCTGCCACGACATCCGCGAGGACGGCCCTTACGTGGACGCCGGCGAGAACGACAACCTGATCGTCCAGAAGATCTCGCAGAACGCCAAGGCCATCGGCATCTTCGGCTACTCGTTCCTCGAAGAGAACCCGGACAGCCTGAAGGGCATCCCGATGTCGGGCGTGACCCCGACTTACGCGACGATCTCGGACTATTCCTACCCCGGCGCGCGTCCGCTCTACATCTACGTCAAGAAGCAGCACCTGGGTCCGATCAAGAGCCTGCAGGGCTACGTTGCCGAGTGGGTGAAGTCGTGGGGCGCCGACGGCCTCCTGCAGAAGAAGGGCATGGTCATCGCGCCCGAGGACGTGCGCAAGAAGAGCGCCGAAATCGTCGCGAACATGACCCCGCTCGATCCGTCCGAGCTGAAGTAAGAACCCACTACGGTGCTTCGATCCCTTGCATCGTCATTGCGAGCGGCGCAGCCGCGCGGCAACCCAAGGCAGGTGCAAACCGCCCTGGGTTGCTTCGGCCTGCGGCCTCGCAATGACGGCGTGGATGGAGCGCCCGGTATGAACAAGGGGCCGATGGGCCAGTCATGATACTTACCGGAGTTCTCCTGGCCGTCCTCGGCCTCGGCCTTGTCGGCTGGTTCGCCGCGCGCGGCCGGGCGCGGCTGCTCTATACCGGCCGGGGGTCGATGCACTCGATGCCCGCCTATCACGGCTGGCATCTGGCGCTGTGGATCGTCGTCCCGGCGCTGGTCGCCTGGCTGGTATGGCAGGCTGTGATGCCGGGCCTCGTCCAAGGCGCGGTCTTCGCCACCCCCGCCGCGCATGGCCTGCCTACCGATCCGTTCCAGTTGGGCGCCATCGTCGCCGAGGCGCAGACCATCGCCTCCGATCCGGGCGCCGTCGCCTTCAACCCGGAGGCGCAGGCGCTGGTCGAGCCGTTCCGCGCGGCGCAAGTGAAGTTCGGCCTGATCGGCGCGGTGATCGTGCTGATCGTCGCCTTTGCGGGCGGCGCCTTCGGCTTCACGCGCATCCGCCCGAACTTCAAGGCCCGCACCCATGTCGAGCGCTTGGTGCTGGGCGTGCTGCTGGCAGCCTCGCTGCTGGCGATCCTGACCACCTTCGGCATCGTCGCCTCGCTGGTGTTCGAGGCGGGCATGTTCTTCAAGGACGTGTCGCCGATCGCCTTCCTCACCGGCACCCACTGGTCGCCCGCGAGCACCATGGGCGACAACATCAACAACAACTTCGGCGCGGTGCCGCTGTTCTGGGGCACGATCTATATCGGCGCGATCATCGCCATGGTCGTCGCGATCCCGCTCGGCCTGATGAGCGCGATCTACCTGACCCAGTACGCCACGCGCGACGTGCGCAAGTGGGTGAAGCCGCTGCTGGAGATCCTCGCGGGCATTCCCACGGTGGTCTACGGCTACTTCGCCGCGCTGACCGTGGCGCCGCTGATCCGCGACTTCGCCGCCTCGCTGGGCATGGCCAACCCCTCGACCGAGAGCGCGCTGGCCGCTGGTCTGGTGATGGGCGTGATGATCATCCCGTTCGTCTCCTCGATGGCCGACGATGCGCTCGCCGCCGTGCCCCGCGCGATGAGCGACGGTTCGCTGGCGCTCGGCGCCACCCGTTCGGAGACGATCAAGAAGGTGCTGCTGCCCGCCGCTCTGCCCGGCATCGTCGCAGGCGTGATGCTGGCGATCAGCCGCGCCATCGGCGAGACGATGATCGTCGTCATGGCCGCCGGTGCCGCCGCCAACCTTTCGGCGAACCCGTTCGCCTCGATGACCACGGTGACGTACCAGATCGTCCAGATGCTGACCGGCGACCAGGAGTTCAACAGCCCCAAGACGCTGTCGGCCTTCGCGCTCGGCCTGGTGCTGTTCATCGTCACCCTCATCCTCAACATCGTCGCCCTGCGCGTCGTGAAGCGGTTCCGCGAAGCCTATGAGTAAGTCCGACTGGAATTCGCCCGAGGCGGTTCGCCGCCTCGCGAAGCGCCACGCCGCCGAGAAGCGCTTCAAGCTCGTTGGGCTCGGCGCGATCGTCCTGAGCCTCGGGTTCCTGGCGCTGCTGCTCGTCATCATGCTGAAGAACGGCGTCGCCGGGCTCGACTGGGACTTCCTGTCCGGGTCTGACTCGACCGATGCCACCACCGCAGGCGTGTGGGGCGCGGCCAAGGGCTCGCTGCTCACCATGCTGGTGACGCTGCTGCTCAGCTTCCCGATGGGCGTGCTCGCCGCGATCTATCTGGAAGAGTTCGCGCCGAAGAAGAAGTGGATCGAGTGGGTCGAGGTGTCGATCAACAACCTCGCCGCCGTGCCCTCGATCATCTTCGGCCTGCTGGGTCTGGCGGTGTTCATCAACACCTTCCAGATGCCGCGTTCCTCACCGCTGGTCGGCGGTCTGACGCTGGCGCTGATGACGATGCCGGTCATCGTCATCTCGGGGCGCAACGCGATCAAGGCCGTCCCGCCCTCGATCCGCGAGGCTGCGTACGGCATCGGCGCCAGCAAGGTGCAGACGACCTTCCACCACGTCCTGCCGCTCGCGCTGCCGGGCATCCTGACCGGCACCATCATCGGCATGGCCCGCGCGCTGGGTGAAACCGCGCCGCTGCTGATGATCGGCATGCGTGCCTTCGTCGTCACCCCGCCCGACAGCCTGACCGCCCCGTCGAGCGTGCTGCCGATGCAGATCTTCCTGTGGTCCGACGAGATCGACAAGGCCTTCGTCCAGAACACTTCCGCCGCCATCATCGTGCTGCTGGTCTTCCTGCTCGCCATGAACGGCATCGCCATTTACCTTCGAAACAAATTCGAAGTCCGCTGGTAGAACCATGACCGAAGCAAAAATCACGGCTCGCAACGTCGACGTCTTCTACGGACAGAAGAAGGCGATCAACGACGTCTCGATCGACATCGACAACGGGATCGTCACTGCCTTCATCGGCCCCTCGGGCTGCGGCAAGTCGACGTTCCTGCGCACCCTCAACCGCATGAACGACACGATCGCCGGTGCCCGCGTCGACGGCCAGATCCTGCTCGACGGCGAGGATATCTATGCGTCCACCATGGACTCGGTCGCGCTGCGCGCCCGCGTCGGCATGGTGTTCCAGAAGCCGAACCCGTTCCCCAAGTCGATCTACGAGAACATCGCCTACGGCCCGCGCATCCACGGCCTCGCCAGCGCGAAGTCCGACATGGACCGCATCGTCGAGAACGCGCTGACCAAGGCGGGCCTCTGGGAAGAGGTCAAGGATCGCCTGACCGACGCCGGCACCGCGCTTTCGGGCGGCCAGCAGCAGCGCCTGTGCATCGCGCGCGCCATCGCCGTGAGCCCCGAAGTCATCCTCATGGACGAGCCGTGCTCCGCGCTCGACCCGATCGCCACCGCGCGCATCGAGGAACTGATCGACGAGCTGAAGGAGAGCTTCGCCATCGTCATCGTCACCCACTCGATGCAGCAGGCCGCGCGCGTGTCGCAGCGCACCGCCTTCTTCCACCTCGGCAGCATGGTGGAGTACGGCGAGACCGACCAGATCTTCACCAATCCGCGCGAAACGCGCACCAAGGACTACATCACCGGCCGCTACGGCTGAGTGTTGGCATAAGCAGGGACACGCCATGGTAGACCATACCGTCAAGGCCTTCGACTCCGAGATCGGGCAGCTTCGCGGCCTCGTCGCCGAAATGGGCGGGCTCGCCGAAGTCGCGATCCGCGACGCCATCACCGCGCTCGTCCATCATGACGAGGAACTGGCCGCGCAAGTCGTCGCCGCCGACGCCCGGCTTGATGCGCTGGAGGCCGAAGTGGACCGTCTTGCGGTTCGCACGATCGCCCTGCGCGCGCCGATGGCCGACGATCTGCGCGACGTCATCGCCGCGCTCAAGATCTCGGGCGTGATCGAGCGCATCGGTGATTACGCCAAGAACATCGCCAAACGCGTCAATGCGCTGGAAGGCCGCACCAAGATCGATCCGGTCACGCTGGTCCCGGCCATGGCCGAGATCGCCGAGTCCATGGTGCGCGATGTATTGAACGCCTACGGCTCGCGCGATGCGCAGCTGGCGGTGGAGGTCATCAAGCGCGACCAGAAGCTGGACCAGTTCTACAACACGCTGTTCCGTTCGCTGCTGACGCACATGATGGAGAACCCGGCGACGATCACCAGCGCCGCGCAACTTCTCTTCATCGCCCGCAATCTTGAGCGCATCGGCGACCATGCCACCAACGTGGCCGAAATGGTCTACTACGCCGCGACCGGCGAATACTGCACGGAGCGCGACTCTTTGACGGATGATACCAGCTCGGGAATGCTGTCGTGAGCGCGGCCTCGATCCTCGTCGTCGAAGACGACGTCGCCCTCAGCGAACTGCTGACCTGGAACCTCTCGGCCGAAGGCTACGACGTGCGTTCCACGCCCGACGGTGAGGAAGCCCTCGTCATGGTGCGCGAGCAGACGCCCGACGCCATCGTGCTCGACTGGATGATCGAGCAGGTGCCCGGCATCGAGGTTTGCCGCCAGCTGCGCAAGGACAAGGAAACCGCCTCGGTCCCGATCATCATGCTCACCGCACGCGGCGAGGAAGAGGACATGATCCGCGGTCTCAAGACCGGCGCTGACGACTATGTCACCAAGCCGTTCTCGCCGCGCGAGCTGATGGCCCGCATCGAGGCGCTGCTGCGCCGCGCGCGCCCGTCGCTGGCGGGAAGTGTGCTGTCGTGGGGGGATATCGAACTCGACGCCACCAGCCACCGCGTGCGTCGCGGCGGCGAGGCGCTGCATCTGGGCCCGACCGAGTTCCGCCTGCTGCGCTACTTCATGGAGCGTCCGAACCGCGTGGTCTCGCGCCAGCAGATCCTCGACGGCGTCTGGGGTATGGACTCCGACATCGACGAGCGCACGGTGGACGTTCACATCCGCCGCCTGCGCAAGGCGATCAACCGCGACGGCGAGACCGATCCGATCCGCACCGTGCGTGCGGCGGGGTATGCGATGGACGTGGCCTGATCGCTCGACGTCCCGGACCTGTCCCGGGACGGGTGGCGGCGAGGCACTAGGATCGCCTGAATACTTTCGTCATTGCTTCGCTGCGCTCGCAATGACGATAGGGTGGCAATCGTGGCTGGGGTATGATGAAACGAAGGGGCCGCCTTGCCGCGGCCCCTTCGTCGTTTCAGCCCAGCAGGCCCGCCGTCTGTGCGAGCAGCCACAGGCCGATCACCAGGAACAGCAGCGCCGCCACCGTACGCACGACGTTCAGCGGCACCTTCTTGATGAGGGCATTGCCGAGGAACACCGCCGGCACGTTGGCGATCATCATGCCGATGGTGGTGCCCATCATCACCGGCACCACGCTCTGGAAGCGGGCGCCCAGCGCGATCGTGGCGATCTGGGTCTTGTCGCCCATCTCGACCAGGAAGAAGGCGATGGCGGTCGCCAGGAAGGGGCCGAAGCGGCTCGGCTTGGCCTCTTCGTCTTCATCGAACTTGTCGGGGATCAGCGTCCAGCCGGCCATCAGAATGAAGCTGGCGGCGACGAGGTAGCGGAACCACTGCCCGTCGAGGAAGGCGGCCGCCTGCTCGCCCACCAGTGCGGCAAGGAAATGGTTGGCGATCGTCGCCACGAAGATGCCCGCCACGATCGGCCAGGGCCGCTTGAAGCGCGTGGCGAGGACGATGGCGAGAAGCTGGGTCTTGTCGCCGATCTCGGCGAGGGCGACCACGGCGGTCGATGTAAGCAGGGCTTCCAAGGTCATGGTTCTTTCGGGCCGGGCGGAAACGAAACGCAACGACGCATTCGGTAATCCGCCCGGCCGAGCGAAACCGCATGCGTCATTGGTCTCGCCCGAACGGTATTCCCGTCCTCCTGCGCGCCATGGCCTCTCGACCAAGTGTGTTGACGGCAGGTCCCGCGAAATGCGCGGGCGGCTACTCCCCAGATGACTGACCCGCGCTTACCGGTGTTTGCCGACTTTGCAAAGGGCAAAGAAGGGCCCGGTCGCTGGGCGACCGGGCCATGAGGTTGCCGTCGGGAGGGCAGGTGCCTCCCCGGAAAAGACGGCTTAGAAAGTGACCGAAGCCGAAAGCGAGAACACGCGGCCCACGTCGTACGTATTGACCTGGATGCGGCCGCCTTCGAAGTCTTGGTATTCCGAGTGTTTACGCCCCGTGAGGTTGCGCGCCTCGAACTTCAGTTCGACCTCTGTACCCGCCAGTTCGATGCCCTGGCGCGCCACGAAGTCGATCGTGAAGCCGGGGTTCTCGAAAATGTCGTTCTGGCCCGACTGATTGAGGCCGCGGCTCGTCACGCGCTTGCTGGCGTAGTTGAACAGGAAGGTCTGCTGCGAGAGCCCGTCCTGCTGCTCGAGGCCGAGCTGCACGTTGGCGATATGCTCCGACTGGCCGGTGAGCGGCGCGCCGTCGCGGAAGTAGTCGAGCGCATTGTTGGTCGAGGCGCCGTACACCGCCGTCGTGTCACCCTGCTTCACGCTGAGCTTGGACTTGGTGTAGGTGTAGTTCGCCGCCAGCAGCAGGCGGCGATCGGCGAAGAGGTCGAAGTATTTCTGCAGTTCGACTTCGGCACCGTATAGGTTGGCCGAGGGCGCGTTGGCATACGTCGTCACGAAGTCGCTGCCCGGACGGACCAGGAACGTTTCGATCGGGTTTTCCAGACGCTTGAAGAAGGCGCCGACCGAGACCTTGTCCTTCGTGCTCATGTAATACTCGAAACGCGCCTCGGCGTTGTAGAGCTGGCTGTCCTTCAGCAGCGGGTTACCGCGATAGCTGCGGTTGCTGTCGGGGTCGAAGAAGGTTTGATAGAGCAGCTCGCGGAATTGCGGGCGCGCGATCGTCTTCGAACCGTTGACGCGCAGCTGCATGCCCGGCTGCAGCTCGTACGTGAGCGTCAGTGCGGGTAGCCAGTATTCGCGTTCGAGGTTGGTATCGGGGATGGCCGTGCCGGTGGCAGCGATGGGCACTACACCCGCGAACTGGGTGGCGTATTCCCAGCGTACGCCGAGATCGAAGCTGAGGGCGTCGGTGACCTGGCCGTTCAGCTTGGCATACCATGCATGGTTGTTCAGCTTGGCGTCGAATACCGCACCGGCATAATCGATCTCGTTGGTCAGCAGGTGGTAGTCCACCGCCCCGTCGGTCGCCTGGTCGATGAAGAACATGCCGGGCTGGAACAGCACGTCCGGCCGCAGCAGGCCGAAGGTGCTGATCAGGCGCGTATCGCCCTGCGCACGGATCTGGAACGAGCGGCGCGAGGTACGGCGATCGTTGAGCTGGTAGGCATAGCCCACCGTGCCTTGCCAGCCCGCACCGAAGGTGTGCGACAAGTCGGCACCCGCCGACCAGACGTCTTCGTCGAGGTTCGAGAAGTCGACCGTCGCGTCACCCTGGTTGCCGCCGTCGAGGCGGTTGATGAACTGGTCGCCGTTGGTGCCGCTGTTGAGGCGGACGTATTGCAGCGAGATCTCGTAAGGCGCCTTGCGCTTGGAGTTGGCGTAGCCGCCGCGCACGTCCAGCTCGGTGTCGCTGCCCAGCTTGAACTCGCCCACCAGCTGGGTGTCCATCAGCTGACGCTCGTACCAGCCGGTATCCTGGTACAGGTAGTCGATCGTCGGCGTGGCGTTCTGGTAGCCCAGCGAAAGCGAGGCGCGCTTGACCGTGTCGTGGATGTACACGTTGGTCCAGCGGATCTTGTTGTCGCCCCACTCGAGGCCGACGCCGAGCATGGCGTTGGCGACGATGCGGTTCTCGGTGACGACTTGCTGGAAGTCCTGCTCGCGCGTGTCGTAGTCGAGACCGGCGATGCGCTGGGTGGTGATGTCCTTGGTCTGCAGCTTGTTCGAGTAGCTGGCCGCTCCGATCACGCCGAGGCGGACCTCCCCGATATCGGCGTAAGTACCCGCCGAAAGGCTGCCCGAGAAGTTGACCGGGAGGTGATCGTCCCTCTGGACCACGGCGTTGCGGCCGTTGAACAGCGTGCTGCCGATGGCGCGCGCCTGGTCGCTCGTGCCGTCGAGCAGGGTTCCGCTGCCGAGATAGTCCTTCATCTCGACGGACTTGTTGCGGTTGCCGTTGTCGTAGCCCGTCCAGTCGGTCTTGCTGCCGTAGTAGGTGTAGCCGAGCTTGTTGGTCGTCTCGGTATCCCACGAGGCGCCGCCGCCGATCGTCAGGAACGGCTTGTCGGGCACGGCGCGGGTGGTCAGGTTGATGACGCCGCCGCCGAATTCGCCGGGGAAGTTCGCCGAGTAGCTCTTCTGGACGAGCGAGGAGGCGATGATGCTGGTGGGGAACAGGTCCAGCGGGACGACGCGCTTGAGCGGCTCGGGGCTGGGCAGCGGCGAGCCGTTGAGCAGGGCCAGCGAATAGCGATCGCCGAGGCCGCGCACATAGACGTAGCCGTTGCCGACCACCGAAAGGCCGGTCACGCGGCCGAGGGCGCCGGCGATGTCGCCTTCGCCGGTGCGCGCGATTTCCTCGTTCGAGAGGACCGAGACGACCTGCGGGGCATAGCGCTGCACATTGCGCGAGCGCTGGCCGGTGACGAGAATCTCGCCGCCCGGGATCGAGACGTCGGGGGCGTCGCCCTCTTCCGGATCCTGGTCGGCGGGCGCTGTGCTGCCGGTCGAGGTGTTGTCGGTCGTGGTGCTGTCCTGCGCCCATGCCATCGTTGGCATGGTCATCGCGCTGGAAAGCAGCAGCGCCGCTACGAGCCGCGGCTTGGTCATTTGGTGTCCCCCTAGAACAGAGAAATTGGATGCAAATGAGGGGACGGCCTTCGCGGACCGCCCCCTTTCGTTCGACTAAGGGCGGTTGCCTCAGGTGACCGGCAGGGCCGTGCAGGCGCTGTTCGAACCGAAGTTCGCGGTCGCGGTGTCGCAGGTCCAGCCGCGATACCAGATGTCGGCAGCGTCCTTGACGGCGCCGATGTAGGTTACGGCGTCGAAATAGCTCGAGAGCGACTTGATGTTGGCATAGGCCACCACACCGGCTTCGTTGGCGCCGTTCACGAACGTGCTCGCCAGCGTCGAGGTGAAGGCGGCGTTGTTGTTCGAACCGGCGTTGAAGGCGGCCTGGACGTCGGCGTTGGCGTAGCTGCCGGTGCCGAGGAACGCGCCCGAGCTGGCGCAGGTCATGACGACCGACTGCGCGGTCAGCGTCGCACGGGTGGCGGTGGTGCCGGTGCCGTTGACGCGGATGCACTCGTCCTGCGGCGCGTAGACCACACCGTTGACCAGGGTGAGGTCGGCGTTGCCGCGTGCGAAGATCGCCGCGTTGTTCGAGTTGTTGTTCACGCCGGTCTGGATGGCGGTGAAGTTGGCCACGACGGTGCGCTGGCGCGGCGTCTGGTCTTCGTTGTTGTTGCTGTCGACTTCCATCAGCGAGTCGCCGTCGGCCGCGCGCTGCGCGATGATGACGTACTGGAAGTTGCCCTGCAGGCCGGTGTCGATGTCGAGGCTGTCGTCGTCGGCGTTGACGGCGATGTAGTGCTTCATGTTGACCGCGCCGCCGAAGAATTCAGCGCCGTCGTCCGAGCTGTTCACGCTCTGGATGTATTCCAGCGTAGTGCCGGTGCCGGTGCCTTCGGTCGTCAGCGCCTGCAGTTCGGTGTTCGAACCCAGGACGTAGCCCGAGAAGCGGATCTGGACATACTTCATGATGCCCGCGTTGTAGGTGTTGTCCTTGCCGCCAAAGACAGCCGGGTTGGCCGAACCTTCGGTGTCGCGCTCGCAGGTTCCGGCAGTGGTGGAACCGCCCGCGGTGCAGTCGGTGATGATGCCGCGGCCCATCAGCACGATGCCGCCCCAGCGGCCGTCGGTGGCTTCGGTCGCAGTGCCGCGCACGTTCTCGTACGTGGTGAAGATGATCGGCTGCGCGAGGGTACCCTCGGCGTTGATCTTGTTGCCGCGGTTGACCGCGAGCCATGCCGGGTCGGCGCCGTTCTGGCCGTAGACGATCACGCCCGGCTCGATGGTGAGCGTGACGTTGGTGTCTGCGGTCAGCGAGCGGCCACCGCAGCTCAGCGTCGTGGTGGAGAACGGGGCACCCGTGGTCGGGGCGGTCAGGCCGCCGTCGCAGCCGACATCGACGCGGCCGTTCATGCGGTAGAGGACGCCGTCAACCTTGGGCAGCGTGGTGCTGGCGTCGATCAGCGAGGGCAGGGTGCAGACGCGCCAGGTGCCTTCCGGACCGCTGACGGTGCCGCTGTTGGTCAGGCCGCCGGTGGCGCCGATCGCCGGGCAGTCCGTCGCCGCCTCGACCAGGCCGGTGCCGGGGGTCGGAGTGGGGGTCGGCGTCGGATTGGTGATGTCGACATCGATCGAGCCGGCGCCCGGCGAGGAGATGTCGTCGGCGCCGCAGCCGGCGAGAGCGAGAGCGCTGCAGCCCATGAGCAGCAGACCGGAAATTTTCTTCACGATGAATCCCCGTGTGTTCAGGCGTGTTCAGGTCGAACAGATCGAACGGGGGCGATCACGATTCCGCCCCTCGCTGATCGAGGCCTCTAGGCCGCGCGAGTGACGCTTTGTTGGCATTACAATGACATTAATGTGCACTTACACGACGGTGATGTGACGTTGCGAATTAGCCGCAGGTTAGCTGCCCATCGAGTCGGTGGTGATTTTTGCGATCACAGGTTGATTGCAGTTTTATGACACTAGCGTCATTTTGTTGATGGGTGGCGATTTCCGGCAGACGATGACGGGGTCGACATAGTCCACGGGAGAAATCGCAATGTCCCTTACCGCACTCGCCGCCGCCGTTCTGATGGGTCAGTCTGCGTTTTCGCTCGTCGTCGAGCGGCCGGCATCGCAGGCCCATGACGTCGCCTATGCGGAACTCGCCTCGGGCCGCACGCAGCAGGCGATCACCAAGCTCGAGGCCGACGGCGGCGCCAGGTCGGACGATCCGGCCACGCTCATCAACCTCGGGGCCGCCTATGCCCGCACCGGAATGAGCGGCAAGGCGCTGTCCGCCTTCCGCGCGGCGGTATCGACGCCGGTGCGCTACGATCTCGAACTGGCTGACGGAACCTGGGTCGATCCGCGCTTCGCGGCGCGGCGTGCGCTCAGCGGCCTGCTGGCGGCGAACCGCATGGCCTCACGCTGACATCCGGTTTCCGGCGGGGATGAGGGGGCGTTCCGAAAGGGGCGCCCCTTTTCCTCGCCCTCTCCCGATCATTGGCTCGACGATCCCCGGTGCACAAGCCGGGTCCTTCGAGGTCGCAGCAGCCACGACGGCGTCCCCATATGTATAAAGCCAGTCGCCGCGTGGCTGCCCTGAAATAAAACCGTCATCCGTTCATCATCTGCGACGAGATTTGCGACGGCTTGGCAGCACTGTCGTCACACACCTGTCATCCTGCTAGCGCACTGCGCGCTCATACGGAGGGTATGGTGATTCGATACGCACATCTTCGCAGCCGTTTCGCGCGCTGCTTCTACGCAGTTTCAGCCGTGGTCGCGGCCCAGCTTTCGCCTTCGCTGGCCCATGCTCAGGCCGTTGCGGCCGATCCTGCCGGTTCCGGCCCCATCGTCGCGGCACTCGGCTGGCTGCAGGGTACGCTGCTCGGCAACGTGGCGACCGCGGTTGCCGTCATGGCGGTGGCGGCCGTCGGTTTCATGATGCTGACCGGCCGGATGAACTGGCGCTTCGGCGCGACCGTGATCATCGGCGTGTTCATCCTGTTCGGCGCGGGTGCGATCGTGACCGGCATCCAGTCGGCGGCAGTGGGCTGAGCGCATGAGCCCGATCCTATGACTTTGGCCCGCTATCCGGTTCACCGCGCGCTGACCCGCCCGCAGATGTTCGCGGGCGTGACTTACAGCTTTTTCATTATCAATTTCGCCGTGGTGACCGAGATATTCCTCATCACCAAGAGCTTCTGGACGCTGCCGGTCATGCTGGTGATCCACGGCATCGGCTATCTCGCGTGCCTGCGCGAGCCGCGGGTGTTCGATCTGTGGATCGCCAAGGTCAGCAAGTGCCCGCGCGTCGCCAACTGGCAGCGCTGGGGCTGCAACAGCTACGCGCCGTAAGCGACTGCGTGCGCGGGGGACGACAGTTTTTATGGCCAAGAGCTTCAAATCGCCGTTGAAGGGCTGGGGAGCCAAGGAAGTGCTCGCCGGCGACCGCCTGCCTTACGCCGGGCTCGTGGACGATAACGTCGTGCGCCTGCGCGACGGCTCGGTCATGCTCTCGCTCATGGTGCCCGGCCTCGCGTTCGAGACCGCCGACAGCGACGAACTCAACGCTCATGTCGCCACGCGCGAGGTGCTGCTGCGCTCATCGCTCGATGCGCGCTTCGTGCTCTATCACCACGTCATCCGCCGCCGCGTCGAGATCGAGATGGCGGCGCAGTTCGACGATCCGCTCGCCGCGCATATCGACGCGCGCTGGCGGGCGCGCACGGGTTCGGGCGCGCTGTTCGTCAACGACCAGTTCATTACCCTGGTGCGCCGTCCGGCGCGCGGCAAGGCGGGCTGGGCGGACAAGCTCAGCCGCTTCATGAAGAACAAGGGTGCGGAAAACGCCGAGGTCGATCCTGGCGACGTTCGAGCGCTCAAGGCCGCAGCTGCGGCGATGGTCGCCTCGCTTGGCGCCTATGGAGCGCGCCTGCTGGGCGACTACGATGCGCCTGCGGGCCGCTGCTCGGAAGTGCTCGAACTGCTCTCGGCGCTCTACAACGGCGAGATGCGCCCGGTGCGTCGTCCCTCGGACGAGACCGACATCGGCCACATGCTGCCTTACCGCCGCGTCAGCTTCGGCATGGACGCGCTGGAACTGCGCGGGGCGACCGGCGGTACCTTCGGCTCGATCGTTTCCCTGAAGGACTATCCCGATTCGACTGCGCCGGGCCTCACCGACGCACTGCTGCGCCTGCCTTGCGAAATGGTGCTGACCGAAACATACGCTCCGGCCGACCGCCAGATCGCGCGCGAACGCATCGACCTCTCGATCCGCCGCCTGCGCAGCGCCGATGAGGAAGCAGTGGCCGAGCGCCGCGAAATGTCCGCCGCGCGCGATGCGCTGGGCACCGGCTCGGTCGGTTTCGGCGATCATCACCTCTCGGTTCTGGTCCGCGCCGATCTGCTCGATGCGCTGGACGAGGTTACCGCGATGTGCGCCGCCTCGCTGGCCGATGCGGGCGCCGTCGCGGTGCGCGAGGAAGTGAACCTCGAACCCGCGTTCTGGGGCCAGCTTCCCGGCAACGAGAGCTTCATCGTGCGCCGCGCGCTGATCTCCAGCGCCAACATGGCCTGTTTCGGCTCCTTGCACGGTTTCGCGATGGGGCAGGCGAGCGGCAATCACTGGGGCGACGCGGTCACGCTGCTGTCCACCACCAGCTCGACGCCGTTCTTCTTCAACTTCCACCAGGGCGACCTCGGTAACTTCACCGTCATCGGTCCGTCGGGTTCGGGTAAAACGGTCGTCATGAACTTCCTCGCCGCGCAGGCGCAGAAGTTCGGCCCTCGCACCATCCTGTTCGACAAGGACCGCGGCGCCGAAGTGTTCCTGCGCGGTATCGGCGGCACCTACAGCCGCGTCGCGGCGGGCCATCCGACGGGGTTCAACCCGCTCGCGCTGCCCGATACCGCCCACAACCGCGCCTTCCTGCGCGACTGGCTCGGTGTCCTGCTCGCAGCCAAGGGACCGGAAGAACTCTCGACGATCGCCAGTGCGGTCGACGCGGCCTATCACAACGATCCGTCGCTGCGCCGCCTCTCGCACTTCCGCGAGCTGCTGGCGGGCGCGCGCCGTCCGGAACCGGGCGACCTCGCCTCACGCCTCGACGCCTGGCTGCAGGGCGGCGAGCATGGCTGGCTGTTCGACAACCAGCACGACCGTCTGGACCTGAGCCAGCGCGTGCTCGGCTTCGACATGACCGCGCTGCTGGAAAGCCCGCGCCTGCGCACGCCGGTCATGATGTACCTGTTCCACCGCATCGACGAGCGCCTCGACGGCGAGCCGACGATGATCCTGATCGACGAGGGTTGGAAGGCGCTCGACGATGAGGTCTTCGCCGCGCGTATCCGCGACTGGCTCAAGACGCTGCGCAAGCGCAACGCGCTGGTCGGCTTCGCGACCCAGTCGGCGCGCGACGCGCTGGATTCGAAGATCGCCACCGCCCTTGTCGAGCAGACCGCGACGATGGTGTTCATGCCCAATTCGCGTGCGCGGGCCGAAGATTATTGCGAGGGCTTCGGCCTGTCGCAGCACGAACTCGACGTCATCCGCACGCTGCCCGCGCATTCGCGCTGCTTCCTGATCCGCCAGTCGGACTCCTCGGTGGTGGTCCGCCTCGACCTTTCGGGCATGCCCGAGGTGCTCACCGTCCTGTCGGGCCGCGAGAGCACCGTGCGCAAGCTCGACACCCTGCGCGAACGCTACGGCGATGCGCCGGAAAGCTGGTATCCGGTGCTCACCGGCATGCAGTGGCCGGGGGAACTGGACGAAGACGCGCCCTGGACGGCGGCGGCGGAGTAAGCCTCATGGCGAACGCCTGCGAACAGCTCACCGAATACGCTTCCGCCGGGGTCGCCCCGGCGCTGCGCGCGGTCGATTGCGTGGCGAACGAGATGGCGGCGGGCGCCTTCGGGCGGCTGTTCGGGGCAGGGGCGCGATGGCCCCGGTGCTCACGATCGTGCTGACGCTCTACATCGCGTTCTTCGCGTTCTCGCTGCTGACGGGGCGTTCCAGCCTCGGCATCTCGGCACTGAGCCCACGCATGCTGCGGCTCGGCGTGGTGCTGACCTTCGCGACGAGCTGGGTTGCCTATCAGGGCGTCGTCTGGAACCTCGCGATCGGCGGGCCGGACTGGGTCGCCGGCATGCTGATGGGCGCCAAGGGCTCGGCGACGCAGCTGTTCGGCGACCGCATCGACATCGTCTTCTCCGCGATCAACCAGATTTCCGAAGCGACCTCGCAAGGCGCGCAGGCGGCCAAGGAGGGCGGCGAAGCTGCTGGCGGAGCCGCAGGCGCGGCCATCGCCGCCAAGGGCGCGGGCGGGCTGTTCACGCCCGAAAGCGTCATGTGGATGGGCGCGCTGTTGCTGCTGCTCGGCACCGTGGGCGTGCTGCTCACGGCGCGCATCGCGCTGGCGGTGCTGCTCGCGCTCGGGCCGATCTTCGTGGTCATGGCGCTGTTCGGCGGCACGCGCGGCCTCACCGCGGGCTGGCTCCGCGGCGTCGTGCTGACCGCGATCACGCCGCTCTTCGTGGTGCTCGGCGGCGGTATCACGCTGGAACTGCTGGTGCCGATCATCTCGGGCCTGGTCGAAAGCGCCAATGCGGGCGAGATCGACGGGCGCGGTGCGATGGCGTTCTTCCTCGTCGCCTCGGTCCACGTCGCGCTGATGGTCATGGTGGTGAAGGTCGCCGCGACGATGGTGACCGGCTGGCAGGTCTTCGGCCTTGGCGCTTCCGAGCGTGATCGCGACGCGCCGCAGGGCCACGCCGCTGCTCCGGCCCCGGCCGCCGCGCCCGCATCCTCTGTATCCGCCTACCAGAGCCGCACCTCGACCGTATCTGCCGCTGCCGCGGCGGCGGGTGCTTCGGTGACGGGTGGCGAGAGTGCAGCACGTTCAAGCGACCGGCGAACCGTGGTAACCCAAGTCGTGGGCGGGGAATCGAACCTCTGCGTCAGGGCGATTCGGCCACGCGCGCCAAGGGGATCGGCAGCCGGTTCCGCAGTGCCTCGAACGACACCGGCAAGTTGCCGAAGGAGAAGACACGATGACCCGCGCAACGCTGCGCAAGACCGTCCTTGCGGGCAGCCTGATGGCGCTCGCGCTGGCGGCTCCCGCCCGGGCGGACGACCGCTTGCTCGCCCACGCCTACAGCGAGAGCGAAGTCGTGCGCATCGACGGCAAGGCCGGCGTGCAGGCGACCATCGCCTTCGGCGAGGGCGAGGCGATCGAGAACGTCGCGGTCGGCGATTCGCAGGCCTGGCAGATCACGCCGAACAAGCGCGCCGACCTGCTCTTCGTGAAGCCGCTCGAAGCCACCGCGCGCACCAACATGACGGTGGTGACCAACCGCCACACCTATTTCTTCGACCTCGTCGCCTCGACTAAGGCGAGGCCGCTCTACATGCTGCGCTTCACCTACAAGGATGAGCCCAAGCCGCAGGCCGCGCCTGCCGCGGCAGGGCTGGATGCATCCGAGGCCGGGCTGGCGCTGGGCGACCCTTCCGCCGTGCCCGCCGATCCGGCTGCGCTGAACTTCGCATGGAAGCGCGTCGGTCCGGAAAAGCTGCTGCCTTCGCGCATCTATGACGACGGCCAGTCGACCTACCTGCTGTGGCCGGAGCAGACTTCGGTTCCCGCGATCCTCGTGACCAACGAGAAGGGTGACGAAGGCCCGGTGAACTATGCGGTGCGGGGCGCGACGATCGTGATCGACGACGTGCCGAACACGCTGATCCTGCGTTCCGGCAAGACCAAGGCGGAACTGGTGAACACGCTGCCGCTCTCCTCGCGCCCGGCCAAGCCCCAACCTGCGTCGGTCGCTCCAGCAACAGCGCCGACTGTCGCGGCGAATTCGCCTGCACCGCAAGCTGCGCCGACTGTCGCTCCCACTGCACCCACGTCACAGGGAAACTGATCCATGGCGCCGAATTCCTCGTCCAACTCGGCCTTTCGTGAGCGCTTTTCCGGCGATGCGGCTACCGACCCGCGTGAGGGCGAAGGTGCGCAGGTCATCGATCTGGCGACGCGCAACGTCCTGCCGCAAGTCACCCAGCGCAAGAAGGCCGACGGCCTCGGCCTTGCCGCCGGTGTGCTGATCGTGGCGGCGCTCGGCGGCCTGACGCTGTGGTCGATGGATTCGGCCCGCAACGGCACTGCCGACCTCAAGCCCGCCGCACCCGCGCCGCAGCCCGCAGCGCCCGTCGCCGTCCCCGCGGCCGTGGCGCCTGCCGTTCCGGCCCCGATGCCCGCGCCGCTTCCGGCCCCTGCGCCCGCCCCGGTGCTGGCCGCCGCGCCGGGGACCGAGATCGCACCTCAGGCCAACCGCTTCGCCAGCCCGACCGTCGTGTTCGACGCGGGCACCGGCGCTGCCGTGCCCGTCGCGGGTGTCGCCGGAGAAGTCGCCAAGGCAGGCGGCGGGACCGCCAACGACGACTTCGCTGCGCGCATCGGCGGCCCCGGCTCGACCGCATCGGCCGCACGTTCGTTCGATCCGGCCACCACGGTGACGCAGGGCACGCTGATCCCCGCCGTGCTGGAAACCGCGATCGACACCGACGTCCCCGGCTACGTGCGCGCCATCGTCTCGACCGACGTGCGCAGCTTCGACGGCAAGCGCGTGCTCGTCCCGCGCTCCTCGCGCCTGATCGGCCAGTACAAGAGCGGGCTGACGGCGGGCCAGAAGCGCGCCTACGTGATCTGGAGCCGCCTGATCCGTCCGGACGGCGTCTCGGTGAACCTCGGCTCGCCCGCCATCGCGTTCGGCGGCGAGACCGGCCTGCCGGGCAAGGTCAACACGCACTTCTTCGAACGCTTCGGCTCGGCGATGCTGCTCTCGGTAGTCGGCGGGCTGACGACGCTGGCGTCGAGCGGTTCCAACGTCGTCATCGGCGGCGGCACTTCGGCGGCCTCGGCGGCGGTGCAGAGCGGGTCGAGCATCGGCCCGACCATCCGCGTGCGCCAGGGCGAGCCGATCCGCGTGTTCACCGCCAAGGACTTGGACTTCAGCGCGGTTCAGTGAGCGATCATGGCCGAAGTCCTCACCTTGCAGCCTGCTGCTGCGCATGCGTCCGTGACTGTGGCGCCCATGGCTGACACGCCCATCCATGCGGAGCCGCGCAGCGTCTATCTCGACGCCTACCTCGCGCCGCTGCGCCCGTGGCTCGACAAGGAGACGGTGACCGAAATCCTCGTCAACCGCCCCGGCGAGATCTGGGTGGAAGACGCGGCGCTGTCCGGCATGCAGTGCATCGCGCTGCCGCAGATGGACAACCGCCTGCTGCAGCGTCTCGCGGAGCAGGTCGCGCGGATCAGCCACCAGGGCATCAATCGCGAGCATCCGCTGCTCTCGGCGACGCTTCCGGCTTATGGCGGGCACTCCGGCGCGCGTATCCAGCTGGTCGGGCCGCCCGCCACGCGCGCGAACTGGGCGCTGGCGATCCGTCGGCATCGATTGCTGGAACTGCCGCTCGACGCCTACGATCGCGGCCCGATCCCGCCGCATATCGAGGAACCCGCGCCCGACGCCATGCTGGAGCCGATCGCCTTCCTGCGCGACGCGATCCGGCGGCGTCGGACGATCCTGATCTCGGGCGGCACTTCGACCGGCAAGACGACGTTTCTCAATGCGATGCTGTCCGAAATCCCGCAGCATGAGCGCGTGGTGCTGGTGGAGGATACCGCCGAACTGCGCCTGCCGGGCGCGAACGGCGTCGGCCTCATCGCGGTGAAGGGCGAACTGGGCGAGGCCAAGGTCTCGGCCAACGACCTCCTGCAAGCGGCGCTGCGCCTGCGTCCCGACCGCATCGTGCTGGGCGAACTGCGCGGCACCGAGACGGTCAGCTTCCTGCGCGCCATCAACACGGGCCACCCGGGTTCGTTCTCGACCGTCCACGCGAACACTCCGCGCGGCGCGCTGGAGCAGATCGCGCTGATGTCGATGCAGACCGGTATCGGCCTGACCCGCGCGGAGACGCTGGAATATGCGTCCTCGGTGATCGACATCGTGGTGCAGCTCGACCGCAGCGGCGGCAAGCGCGGCATCTCGGCGATCGCGGAGAGCAAGACGCTGGTGTAAGCGGCAAGCGCTCGTCATTGCGAGCGTAGCGAAGCAATCCAGTGCAGTTGAACGCCGCCCTGGATTGCTTCGCTATGCTCGCAATGACGAAAGTGGGGGAGAAGGCGCTCGGGTGGGGTTATCCCTCGATCACAGCCCCTTGCGCATCCTGCACCCGGCATCCCAGCCCCAGCCAGTCGGCCAGCGCTTTCAGGTCCTTGCCGTTGCCCGCGCCGTAGAGCGGCCGCACGGCGTCCTGCACGGTCAGCACCAGCGTGCCCTGCTCCACGGCCAGCGAGGTCGCGGCAAGACCGCCCGCAACGCCGCCGGTCAGGCGTCGGCACAGTCGCACCGCGAGGCCCCAGCCGATCGCGCGGCGCAAGTCCTCGTCGCTGGCCAGCTTGGTGAACTGCGGCGGCACCTCGGTCTCGCCGGAGTTCGCAAAGACGGTCATCGCCATCATGCCGCGCCCGCGCATGTCGAGGCCGATCCAGCGCTTGCGCAGGGCCCAGGTAAGCGCTTCCTCGGTGCGCATGTTCGGTTCGGTGCGCATCGCTGCAAGGGCGAGCAGGCTGGCGGCCTTGCGCAAGTCGGCGTCGGCCCGGGCCTGCGTGCAGGCGGGGGCAGTCCATTCGGCGATGCGCACGGCGTCGTCGGCGCTGACGCGGGCGGTCTGCGCGAAGTCGGCGACGCTCGCCAGCATCGGGCTTTCCTGACGGATGCTCTCGGGAAGCTGCATGTGCAGCAGCCCTTCGCGCAGGCCCCACGACGAGAAGATCAGGCGCGAGGGATGCAGTTGCCCGACCATCTGCGCCATCAGCGCGGCGGCGTCGGGCAGGGTGGTAAGGCGCGAGGCGGAGATGCGCGGATCGGGGTTCTCGAGCTTGCCCTTGGCGAACTGCCGGGCGAGATGCATCGCCTCGGACGGGGCGAGTTCGAAGCCGTGCGGATCGTCCACCGGCCAGTCGAGCACGCGCATCGCCTGCAGCGCCAGCGCGCGCCACGAACCGCCGACGATGTAGAGCGGTATCCCGCGGCCGCCGTGGTGACCATTGACGCCCCAGCCCCGCGCGGAAAGGCCGTCGCGCACGGCAGCGGCGAACTTCTGCTGGCCCAGCGCGCGCAGGTCCGGCAGGCGCAGGGTGCCGAAGGGAAGGGTGATCCCGCCCGGAGCGATGCCCCCGGGCACCGCCGCGTCGATCTCCACCAGTTCGAGGCTGCCGCCGCCGAGGTCGGCCGCGATGCCGCGCGCGCCGGGGAAGGCGGCGATGACGCCGGTGGCGCTGGCGCGGGCTTCCTCCTCGCCGGAAAGCAGGCGGGGGAGAGACCGAAGCCGCGCACGGCCTCAAGGAATGCTGGTCCATTGGAGGCATCGCGCGCGGCGGCGGTGGCGACGCATTCGACGTCGTCCACCCCCTGCAGCCGCAGCAGCGTGGCGAATCGCGCCAGCGCGGCGAGGGCCGTGCGCATCGACTTCTCGCCGATCGCGCCGGTGCGGCCGAGGTCCTTGCCGAGTCGGGCGTTGACCTTCTCGTTGAGCACGACGACCGGCGAACGCGGCGGCCCGTTGTAGACGACGAGGCGTACCGTGTTCGATCCGATGTCGATGATGGCGCGCCGGGCGCTGGACTGGCTGATGCCGATCATTCTGGTCAATACTTACCACAAGGGCCCAAGGTTGCGAGGCGCTCTTTAGAGCGGCGCTGACGCAAGGTGAAGTGTGAGGGGCCACATTTGTCCCCTCTCTCGTCATCTTTGCGCGGGAATGTGAACCTGTCGTTCGTCATTGCGAGCGCGGCTTCGCTGCGCTCGCAATGACGAAGGGGCTGGGCATCGTGTCAGATGTTGCCACGCCTCAGCGACAGCTTCGGCACCTTTCGTCCACTGTCGAGTGCCGCGCCGCGTCCGGAGAGTGACGGGTTGGTCATGAAATAGCGGTGGAGATTGAAGGGGTTCTCCACTTCGCCGACGCGGTCGTAGGACCCGTCGGGTGCCAGATCCCACGACTGTTCGGAGTCCAGCAGGTTCGCCAGCATGACCTGGTCGAGCACCTGGTCGTGCACCGTCTTGTTGCGGATCGGCAGCAGCACTTCGACGCGGCGGTCGAGGTTGCGGCTCATGCCGTCGGCCGAGGTGATGAACAGCTTGGCGCGACGGTTCGGCAGGTAGGCGCCGTTGGCGAAAGCCCAGATACGCGCGTGTTCGAGGAAGCGGCCGATGATCGACTTGACCGCGATGTTCTCCGACAGGCCCGGCACGCCCGGACGCAGGCAGCAGATGCCGCGCACGACGAGGTCGATGTCCACGCCCGCCCGGCTGGCGGCATAGAGGCGGTCGATCAGGTCGGGGTCGGTCAGCGAGTTCAGCTTGGCCCAGATCGCCGCGGGCTTGCCGGCTTCGGCATTGGCGATCTCGGCGTCGATGCAGTCGTTGAGGGTCGAGCGCAGCGAGATCGGCGAGATCGAGAGCATTTCGAGGCTCTTGGGCTCGACGTAGCCGGTGATGAAGTTGAACAGGCGCACCACGTCGCGTCCCGCCGCCGGTTCGGCGGTGAAGTACGACAAGTCGGTATACACGCGCGCGGTGATCGGGTGGTAGTTGCCGGTGCCGAAGTGGCAGTAGGTCCGGTACGAACCGTTCTCGCGCCGCACCACCGCCGAGACCTTGGCGTGGGTCTTCCAGTCGACGAAGCCGTAGATCACCTGGACGCCCGCGCGTTCGAGCTGGCTGGCCCAGAGAAGGTTCTGTTCCTCGTCGAAGCGGGCTTTCAGTTCGACCACGGCGGTCACCGACTTGCCCTGCTCGGCCGCCTGGATCAGCGCCGAGATGATCGCCGACTGCTTGCCCGCGCGGTAGAGCGTCTGCTTGATCGCCACCACGTCCGGGTCGAGCGCGGCCTGGCGCAGGAAGTCGATGACGACCTCGAAGCTCTCGTAAGGATGCTGGACGACGATGTCCTTCTCGCGGATCGCCGCGAAGATGTCGCCGTCATGTTCCAGGATGCGCTCGGGGTAGCGCGGGGTGTAGGGCTCGAACTTCAGCTCGGGCCGGTCCTCGTCGCAGATCGCCGACAGGCCCGAGAAGCCGATGATGCCGTCGGTCTTCATGATGAGGGCCTTGTCGAGGCCCAGCTGCGTGCGCAGGATTTCCTCGGCGGCCGGGTCGAACTTGCCCTGCAACTGCAGCACGATGACGAGACCGCGGCGGCGGCGCTGGATCGCGGTGCGGAAGTAGCGCACGAGGTCCTCGGCGTCTTCCTCGACCTCGAGGTCGCTGTCGCGCAGGATGCGGAACACGCCGTGGCCGTTGAAGCGGAAGCCGGGGAACAGTTCCTCGGTGTTGCGGCAGATCAGGTCCTCGATCGAGATCCAGGATGCCTCGGCGCCCGGAATGCGCACGAAGCGCGGCAGCGGCGAGGGGATCAGCACCATCTCCATCACCGATGCCTCGTCGGCCTCGCGCGTCAGCGAGAACAGTACGCCGATGCCCTGGTTGGCGACGAAGGGGAAGGGGTGCGCCGGGTCGATCGCCTGCGGGGTGATCACCGGCATGACCTGTTCGATGAAGTATTCGCGCAGCCACTTCTCGCGCTCGCGGTCGAGCTTGTCATCCTCGCCGACGACGGTGATGCCTGCTTCGCCAAGCTGGGTCTTGAGGGTGGACCAGGTTTCCTGCTGGATTCGCTCCAGCTCCATCACCTTTTCGTGCGTGACCGCGATCGCCTGCGACGGGGTGAGGCCGTCCATCGAGATTTCCTCGATCTGGCGGCGCACCTGAGCGTGGAAGCCGGCAACGCGCACCATCAGGAACTCGTCGATGTTGTTGCCCGAGATCGACAGGAAGCGCAGTCGCTCCAGCAACGGATAGTTCGGGTTGCAGGCCTCGGCCAGCACGCGCTCGTTGAAGGCGAGCCAGCTCAGTTCGCGGTTGAAGTAGCGCGAAGGCAGGGTGGCGAGGTCTTCGGTTTCCTCCACGTCCTGCGCGGGTTCGTTGGCGGTCAGCATGTCCATGGTATTCACGAGAAGCCCTTTCGCACGCAAGAATGACACAAGTGCGACGGTGTGGGGAAGGTTTTACGCCCACTGTTGAACAATCGTTGCAGCGCAGCATTGAATCGCGCACACTCCGTTTCGATGATCAAGGCAGCCCTGCACCATCTCACCCGCTACCGCTATTCGCGGCGCATCCGTCTCGGCCCCCAGGTCATCCGGCTTCGCCCGGCGCCGCACAGTCGGACGGAGGTGCCCAACTACTCGCTGAAGATCAGCCCGCCCGAGCATTTCCTGAACTGGCAGCAGGACCCGCACGGCAACTGGCTGGCGCGCGTGGTGTTTCCCGATCCGGTCGATCATTTCTCGATCGAGGTCGATTTGCTGGCGGAACTGGCCGTCATCAACCCGTTCGACTTCTTCGTGGAGCCGGAGGCGGAGGAATATCCCTTCGCTTATTCGGAAGGCATGAAAGCGGACCTTTCCGCCTATTTCGAGGTCGAGGAGCAAGGCCCGCTGTTCGAGGCGCTGGTGGCCCAGCATGCCGACTACGAAGGCCGCACGGTCGATTTCCTCGTCGACATCAACAGCCGCCTGCAGCAGCGCATCGACTACGTGATCCGCATGGAGCAGGGCGTGATGACGCCCGAGGAGACGCTGAAGGTCGGCATCGGATCGTGCCGCGATTCGGCGTGGCTGCTGGTGCAGCTGCTGCGCCGCCTCGGCTTCGCGGCGCGGTTCGTGTCCGGCTATTCGATCCAGCTGGTCGCCGACGTGCTGCCCAAGGAAGGGCCGGTCGGCGTGCTGGAGGACGTCACCGACCTCCACGCCTGGGCCGAGGCCTATGTCCCCGGCGCGGGCTGGATCGCGCTCGACGCGACGTCCGGCATGTTCGCGGGCGAGGGGCATATTCCCTTGTGCGCCGCGCCGCATTACCGCTCCGCCACCCCGATCGAGGGCATGGCCGAGCCCGCCGAAGTCGATTTCGACTTCAAGATGAACGTCAGCCGCATCGCCGAAGCGGTGCGCATCACCAAGCCTTTCACCGACGAGCGCTGGGACGGCCTGCTGGCGCTGGGCGACAAGGTGGACGCGGACCTCACCGCCTGGGGCGTCAACCTGACGATGGGCGGCGAGCCGACCTTCATCGCCGCCACCGACTTCGAGGCGCCCGAGTGGAACAGCGCCGCGGTCGGCCCGACCAAGGCTGCCTATGCAGACAAGCTGATCCGCCTGCTGCGCGCGAAGTTCGCGCCGGGATCGCTGCTCCACCACGGGCAGGGCAAGTGGTATCCCGGAGAGACGCTGCCGCGCTGGGGCTACTCGATCTACTGGCGCAAGGACGGCGTGCCGATCTGGCATGACGACAGCCTGATCGCGGGGAGAAGCCGCTGGAGAAGGACGGCGATCCCGATCCGGTGCCCACCATCGACGTGCTCGCCGCCGCCAACCTGCTGGCCGGCGCGGCGCAGGGGCTGGGGCTGGAGCGCGGCTACGTCCAGCCGGTGTTCGAGGATCGCGGCGTCTGGATGCTGCGCGAGGACGAACTGCCGGTGAACACCACGCCGCTCGACCCTGCGATCGAGGACGAGGAACTGGCCCGCCGCTTCCGCCGCACGTATCGGCGCGGGGTGGAGCAGCCGGTCGGCGTCGTCCTGCCGGTGCAGCGCTGGAACGCGAAGGACAAGTCCGCGCCGCGCTGGAAGAGCGAATACTGGCGCGTGCGCAAGGGCGTGCTGACGGCGGTTCCGGGCGATTCCGCGCTGGGTTATCGCCTGCCGCTGGGCTCGCTGCCCTATGTGGCGCCGGCCGACTTTCCCTACATCCACCCGCGCGACACGGCAGAGCCGCGCCAACCCCTCGCCGATTTCCGTCTCCAGGCGATCGAGCGCGGCAATCAGGGGCGCGAGGTCGGCACGGCGCAGCGTTCCCAGGCGGTGCCGGAGCCGCACAGCTTTACCGGTCCGGCGGTCGATCAGGACATCATCGAGGGCGCCGTGCGCACGGCCGTCACGGTCGAGCCTCGCGGCGATTACCTGGCCGTGTTCATTCCCCCGGTTGAGGCGCTGGAGGACTACCTCGAACTCGTCGCCGCGATCGAGGCGGTGGCCGAGGTGCAGAAGCTGCCGATCCGGATCGAGGGCTATGCGCCGCCGCCGGACCCGCGCCTAATGGTGCTCAAGGTCACGCCCGATCCCGGCGTCATCGAAGTCAACATCCATCCTTCCGCCAGCTGGCGCGAGACGGTGGAGATCACCGAGACGCTCTACGACTGCGCGCGCGAGATCGGGTTGACCGCCGACAAGTTCATGGTCGACGGCCGCTCGATCGGCACCGGCGGCGGCAATCACATCGTGCTGGGCGGGCCGACCTTGCTCGACAGCCCGTTCATCCGCCGCCCGGACCTGCTCAAGAGCTTCGTCACCTACTGGCAGCGGCATCCCTCGCTCAGCTACCTGTTCTCCGGCCTGTTCATCGGCCCGACCAGCCAGGCGCCGCGCATCGACGAGGCTCGGCACGACGCGCTCTACGAACTGGAAATCGCGCTCTCGCAGGTGCCCGGTCCGCACATGCAGCAGCCCGCGCCGTGGGTGGTGGACCGCCTGTTCCGCAACCTTCTGGTGGACGTGACCGGCAACACCCACCGCACCGAGATCTGCATCGACAAGCTGTTCTCGCCCGATGGCCCGACCGGCCGCCTCGGCCTCGTCGAGTTCCGGGGCTTCGAGATGCCGCCCGAGGGCCGCATGTCCTGCGCCCAGCAGCTGCTTCTGCGCGCGCTGACGGCGTGGTTCTGGCGCGAGCCGGTGGAAGGCCCGCTGGTGCGCTGGGGCACGCAGCTGCATGACCGCTTCATGCTCGGCCATTACGTCTGGGCCGATTTCCTCGACGTGCTGGATGACCTGCGCCGCGCCGGGTACGACTTCGACCCGTCGTGGTTCGAGGCGCAGCGCATGTTCCGCTTCCCGGTCCACGGCGAGGTCGAGGGCGGCGGCGTCAACCTCCAGATCAGCCACGCGCTCGAACCGTGGAACGTGCTGGGCGAAACCGGGGCGATCGGTGGCACCGTGCGCTACGTGGACAGCTCCACCGAGCGCCTGCAGGTCAAGGCGACGGGGCTTGTCGAAGGCCGTCACGTCATCACCTGCAACGGCCGCCGCGTGCCGCTGACCAAGGTGGCGCACGGCGAAGGCGTGGGCGGCGTGCGCTACAAGGCGTGGTGGCCGTCGGAGAGCATGCATCCGATGCTGCCGCCGCATGCGCCGCTGACCTTCGACATCTACGACTTGTGGAACGGCCGCTCGCTGGGCGGCTGCGTCTATCAGGTCGCGCATCCGGGCGGGCGCAGCTACGACACGGTGCCGGTCAACGACTACGAGGCCGAGGCCCGGCGCAAGGCGCGGTTCCAGGATCACGGCCACTCTCCGGGGCCGCTGCCGGTGCCTGCGGAGGAACTGCCGAGTGAATTTCCCTACACTCTCGACCTCAGGCGGCCCTCGCGGCTAATGTAGGGGCATGTTCGAGGGGTGCAGCGCGCATAGATCATTCGTCGTCCCGGACTTGATCCGGGACCGCTGGCTGTCTTCAGGCAGGTGCCATCGGCAAGGCGCCCCGATGCCAAGCGGGCTGGTCACGGCCAGCGGTCCCGGATCAAGTCCGGGACGACGAGGTTTGCCATGGTGACCCGTCCTGCTTCCGGCCCCGATCTCGCCCCGACCGCGAGCTGGCTTGACGGCTATGCCGCGGAAGCCTCGCGCGGGGACCTGTTCGGCGATGCCAGCCGTCCGGTCGCCGACGTGTGGCGCAAGGTGGCGGCCGGGCTCGCCGCGGCGACCGATGGCGACCCTTCGGCGCTGCAGGATGCCACCGCGCGCCATGCCGCCGATCTCGGCCTCGCCTTCCGCCTGACCGGGGACGAGGACGAGCGTTCCTGGCCGCTCAACGCGATGCCGCTGATCGTCGGTGCGCAGGAGTGGAGCCAGGTCGAACGCGGGCTGATCCAGCGCGCCGAGCTGATGGAAGCGATCGCCACCGACATCTACGGCGAGCAGAAGCTGGTGGCGGACGGCCATCTTCCCGCCGCCGTCGTCGCCGGCAGCCCGTTCTTCGCGCGGCGCATGATCGGGCGCACGCCTCATGAGGGCCGCTTCATCCACGTCTACGCCGCCGACCTTGCACGCGGGCCGCGCGGGCAGTGGCGGGTGCTGCAGGACCGGGTGCGCGTGGCCGGCGGGATCGGCTATGCGCTGGAGAACCGCCTCGCGATGTCGCGCGCGATCGGCAACCTGCTGGCCGATGCGCATGCGCGGCGCCTGTCGGAGTTCTTCTCGGGCATGGTGGAGGGCATGGCCGCCGCCTGTCGCCGGGAGAATCCGCGCATCGCGCTGATGACGCCCGGTCGTTTCAACCAGACTTATGCCGAGCAGGCGCACCTCGCCCGCTACCTCGGCCTGCCGCTGGTCGAGGGGCGCGACCTCACCGTGCTCGACGAAAAGCTCTACGTCGGGACCATTGCCGGGCCCAAGCGCGTGGACGCGGTGTGGCGCTGGATCGATACCACCGCGCTCGATCCGCTGTCGTTCGACGCGAAATCGCAGCTGGGCGTGCCCAACCTGTTCGGGGCGTGGGCGGGCGGCGGCGTCGAGATGGTCAACTGGCCGGGCGTGGAGGTGCTCGAATCCGCGGCCTTCGCGGCCTTCATGCCGCGCCTGTGCCGCACCCTGCTGGGCGAGGCGCCGATCCTGCCCAACGTCGCGACATGGTGGTGCGGACAGGCGGTGGAAAGCTCCACCGTTGCCGCGCGGCTTGAGGAACTGGCGCTGGTTCCCGCATTCGGGCAGCCGGTGGAGGCGCTGGCGAACCGCAATCCGATCGCCGGGGCCGGGCTCGACGGCAAGTCCCGCGTCGCGCTGATCGACGCGCTGTGGCGCCGCCCCATGGACTATTGCGGGCAGGAGATCGTCCACCTCTCCACCACGCCCGCGATCATCGACGGGCAGATCGTGCCGCGCCCCTTCACCGTCCGCGCCTTCGTGGCGCGCACGGCCGACGGCGGCTGGACGGTCATGCCCGGCGGCTTCGCGCGCCTGTCTTCCAGCACCGCGCTGCCGACCTCGCTAATGGGCGACGGCGACTTGTCGGCGGACTTGTGGGTGGTGGACGACAAGCCCGCCGCCGCCCACCTCGGCAGCCGCGTGGCCGGAGAGCCGCCGATCTCGCGCGGGGGCGGCATCCTCGCCAGCCAGGCGGCGGACAACCTGTTCTGGTTCGGCCGCTACAACGAGCGCGCCGAGGCGATGGTGCGGGTGGTGCGCGCGATCCTCGCCAACCCGGCGGACAGCGACGGCAACGTCGATGCCGAAGGCGCCGCGCTGCCGCGCCTCGCCGCGCTCCTGGTCGAAGGCGGGGCGATCGAGGCGGCGACGGCGAAGCTCCCGATCGCGAAGATCTGCGCCCGCGCGCTTACCGAGACGCGGCTGGCCGGCGGCGTCGCCACGCTCATGCGCCGCCGCCAGCAGGTCGGCATGGCCCTGCGCGAGCGGTTCGCCCGCGATTTCTGGCGCATCGTCAGCCGCCCGATGCCCTCGATCAACGTCGAGCGCCCGCAGTCGATGCTGTCGAGCGCGCGCTGGCTGACCGAGCATTTCAGCGCCCTCGCGGGGCTGATCTCGGAGAACATGGTGCGCTCGGCCGCGTGGCGCTTCCTCGAGATCGGACAGCGGCTGGAGCGCGCGCAGGCGATCTGCCGCACCGCGCGGCAATTGACGAAGGCGGGCGACGTCACCTCGCTCGGCCTCCTGCTCGACTTGTGCGACAGCCAGATCATCTATCGCAGCCGCTACCTCACCGGGCCATCGCTCAACCCGGTGCGCGATCTCGTGCTGCTCGACCCCGACAACCCGCGCGCGCTGGTGTTCCAGGTGGCGCAAGTCGTCGCCCACCTTTCCGCGCTGCCGTCCTCCCGCGACGACAATATCCCCGAGCCCCCTTGCGCGCCGCCCGCGCGCTGCTGGGCGAACTGCAGGCGCTGCTGGCGACCGACATGACGCCCGAGCGGCTGGCGGCGATGGAAGCGCAGTTGCTGGCGCTGTCGGATGCGATCTCGCTGCGCTACTTCCTGCAGCTGGACAACGAGGACGCCGAACGCAGGACCCCGCTGCTCTGATGCGCTATTCCGTAAGCCATATCACCACGCTCAAGTACGCGCAGGCGGTCAGCATGGCGCAGTTCAACGTGCGCCTGAAGCCCGCCCCCTGGAACGGGCAAGTGGTGAGCGACTACAAGCTGACGCTCGATCCCTCACCTGCGCAAGTGGTGGAGGGGCAGGGCGGCTACCACGTCAACGAGGCGCGCTTCGCGCTGCGCGAGGTGACTTCGCAGGTCCAGATCGAGAGCCGCTTCACGGTGGAAGTCGAGCCGTTGCCGTTCTTCGTCGAGGATGCTGCCGGGCCGGGTCTTGCCGAACTGCGCGAGCGGGCGATGAAGAAGCCCGACCTCTCCGATCTCGCGCCCGCGTCGTACATCTTCGCCTCGCCGATCGCGCAGCCGCAGCACGAAATCGCGCGGTGGGCGGGGTCGCTGCTCAATGAGGCGATGCCGGTGATGGAGGCCGGGCGGGCGCTGATGTCGGCGATCCACGGGGAATTCACCTTCGATGCGGACGCGACCGAGACCGACACGCCGCCGATCGAGGCGTTCAACCGGCGGCACGGCGTCTGCCAGGACTTCAGCCACATCATGATCATCGCCGCGCGCGCGCACGGCATCCCGGCAGCCTACGTCAGCGGCTACTTGCGCACGCTGCCGCCGCCGGGGCAGGAGCGGCTGGTCGGCGCCGACGCCATGCACGCCTGGGTCAACTTGTGGTGCGGCGAGGAACTGGGCTGGGTCGGTTTCGATCCCACCAACGACAAGCTGGCGGACACCGACCACATCTTCCTCGGCATGGGACGCGACTATTCGGACGTGGCGCCGCTCGACGGCCGGTTCCGGGGCGCGGGGACGCAGGCGATGTATGCCTCGGTGGATGTCGCGCCGCTGGATTGAGCCACCCCGTTTCGTCATTGCGAGCGTAGCGAAGCAATCCAGGGCGGTTTGCTCGGCTCTGGATTGCTTCGCTACGCTCGCAATGACGGCGGGAGGGAGGAGGCTTCGCGCAAGAGTGAAGCCGGACCGCGTCAGCGCCTATCTAGCACGGCCCGACTCCACTCTTGCGCGAAAGGGTCAATGGCTGATTTCAGTGACTGCGGCCGGGATTGGCGACGGGCTCGCCTGGAAAGATCCCCGCAATGGCGAGCGCCGCGCCGATCTTCGACAGCGTTTCGAGCATGTCGCCCACGCTCTCCTCGGTCACCACCAGGTCCAGCGTCTCGCGAGTCGCGGTGGGGCCGCGATCGCGCAGCGAGGTGATCAGTTCGAGAATCACCGCCTCGTGTTCCGACACATGGCTGCAGCCCATCGGGCAGAACGCCAGCGTATCGAGCGCGTCGCGGTTGAGCAGCACCATGGCGCGGTGGAAGGGCTGCAAGCCCCCGATCATGCGCCAGCGCGCAAAAGCCGGGGCGAGAAGCTGCGCCGGGCACCGCTTGTGGCCGATCGCGGTGACCCACGCCCGCATGGACCAGACGAGGAACCGGCAGCCTTCGTCGAGGCTGCTGAGCGGGCGGTCGACGTACTTGTACATGGCGGGTCTCCTTTTAGGGCTTGCACATGCGAATGATTATCATTAGCTAGTGTTGCGCGGCTTGCTCCTCTCGTCAAGCCTGCACCAAGCCCGGAGAAACGCTTGTCATGGGGCGTTTCTCCCATCCTGTGACCTTGGCCGGGGCGGCTCCTTGCCTTGCCCGCCCCGGCCGTCTTTTCTTCAGGGTCACGGAGACGGCGAAAGGCCGCCAATTTCGCCAACATCGGCCAAATGTCGGCCGGATTATCGCCCAATTGCCGTCATCCCAGCGAAGGCTGGGACCGCTATCGGTCTTTAGGCGCGAACCGTCGTGAGAAGGATTACCACGCCAAGTGGGCTGTTCGCGGCCAGCGGTCCCAGCTTTCGCTGGGATGACGGTTCGATTATGCTCCGATTGTCCGCTGCTTATCCACAGGGGTTTCAACAGAATCGGCCACAGCGTCGCCCACCGCCGAATCAGCGGTAGTCGAAACCGCCCTTTGGCTGAATCTTGAGCGAATTCTGCTGCAGCGCCGTCATCAGGTACGAGCCGACGAGCAGCGGGAACTCCAGCATCTGCTTCTCGTCCCAGCTTTTCGCCAGCGTCGCCCATGTCGAATCGCTCAGGCAGTGGTCGGCGACCAGTTCCTCCACGCCGCGCAGGACCGCCGATTCGTGCTCGGTCCAGCCGGGCGCGGCGGAGCCTTCCAGCACGCGCTCGATTTCCTCGGCCGTGACCCCGAAGGCCTTGCCGATATCGACGTGCTCGCTCCATTCGAAGGGCGCGCGGGCGAGCCAGGCAAGGCGCAGGACTGCCAGTTCACGATCGCGCCCGGGAATCGCGCCCTTCGCCAGCTCGATGCCGAGTACCATCTGGCCCTTGAACATGCCCGGATGGCGCAAGGTGATGAGGCTGACGTCGGGGAAGGGGCGGCTGTCGGGGATGGAGAACGCGGCGCGGATGACCTGCACCTGCTCCATGCCCTCGGGGGTGACCTCCTCCAGCCGCAGCGGCGCGTAGCGTGGGCCATTGGCGACGGTCTGCGCCATGCGCGCGTCGGCGTCGAAGTCGTACTTGCCGGTGATCGGTTCGGGCATTCGGGTTCCTCTTGTCAAGCGGCCCACTGGTCCATGTGGTTCAGGTAATCGGCGAAGCGCGCGCGCACGGCCTGCGGGTCGAGGCCGAAGCGGGCGGGATCGGGCTTGGCCATGCGCTCGGCGGCGGTGTTGCTCTCCCACCATGCGGCCATGGCCTGCGCGAAGGCGGGCGAGATCGTCTCGCCCAGCCAGTCGTAAAGGCGGCGCACTTCGCCGAGCGGGTCGGCCTGCATGGCGCGGAAGTGGATGTCGAAGAAGCGATGGTCGTTGTCGGCCTCGCGAAAGGCGATGGCGCGGGTCATCGCCTCCGACCAGCACTGGACGTTGAGTTCGCCGATGTAGGCATGGTCGACATGGTCGGTGAACTTGCCGATGATTTCGGCATAGACGGTTGCGACCGAGAGCATCACGTCGGTCGGATCACGATGCGTCATCACGAAACGCGCGTCGGGATAGGCAGCGTCGAGCGCATTCAGATAGAGCATGTGCGTCGGCGCCTTGAGGCGCCATGGCCGCGCGGGCTCACCCCACTGCAGGAGCCTTAGGGTACGCTTATGGTACGCGTAGGTGCCGCTGTGTGCCGTCTCCAGCAGCCACTGCGAGTAACTGGGCACCTGGGCGAAGGCCTGGAAGATCTGGCTGCGGAAATCGAGCGCCATGAGGTCCTGGCACTCCATGGCCCCGTCGATTCCGGAAGGCGTGCGGCTGCCGCCCTTCAGCGTCTCGTCTGCGGCGCTGGCCGAGGCGCCCCGGCGCGGGTCCGGTCCATCGACCGTCGAAGGCGGCGGGCAGGGCTGCGAACTCTCCCAGACGCGCAGGTAACGCACCCCGGATCGCTGGAGAGCAGGTAGGACAGCGCCGAGGAACCCGTGCGCGGCAGGCTGACCCCGAACAGGGGGCTGCGAATGTCCTCGTCGTCGATCTCGGGGTGGCGGGCGTACCAATCCTCCACCATCAGGCGCTGGCGCAAGTGCAGCAGGATGCGGTCGCGCAGCGCATGTTCTCCGGCCGAGGTAAGCCGCGCCTCGGTGTTCAGCGCCAGGACCAGCCGTTCGAGGCCCTCGCGAAAACCGTCATCACCGAAATCGGCGAGCCCGGTCTGGCCTTGCGCGGCGGCCATCAACTCTGTGGCGATTTCCATGGCGCTCTCCCTCGGTGGGCCGATGTACTCGGCTCGGGGAGGCACTATGCGCGGGGTCGGAGAGAGCGCCAAACGCTGCGGCGATTTCGCCTCGTCGTCCCGGATCAAGTCCGGGACGACGTCAGCCGCGCGAGGCTCTGACCGCAGCCCCGCCCGCGAACGGCGCGATGGCGATCAGTACGAGGCTGGCTGCGGCAGTGAGGGCAAGGCCGCTCTCGCCGCCGGTGCCGAGACTTCCCGCGCCAAAGATCAGCACCGGGATGGCCATCGGGATGACCAGAAGGCCCGAAAGCGCCGCGCCTCCGCGCAGGCCGGACGTCAGTGCCGCCACCGTCACGCCGAGCGCCGCAAGGCCGGGAGTTCCCGCCAGCAGGCCGATCTCGACGATGCGCAGGCTATGGCCGTCCAGCCCCAGCAGGGCGGCGGCGGGAAGGGCGGCAAGCATCAGCGGCGGCCCGAAGCTCAGCCAGTGGGCGAGCACGCGCACCGCGATCACCAGTTCCTCGGAGATGCCGCGCAAGGGCCACTGGTCGAACAGGCCCTGTTCGATGTCGGGTTCGACCAGTCGGTCGAGCGGCAGGATCGCGGCGAGCAGCGCGGCGACCCAGATCACCCCGCCGCCGGTCTTCGCCAGCAGCGGTGCATCCGGCCCGACCGCGAAGGGGTAGAGCATCGACACCGAGAGGAAGAACAGCACCGGCAGCAGCGCCCCGCCACCGCGCCCGCCTAGCAGCAGCCGCGCAAGGTCGCGGCGCAGCAGCGCCATGCCCCGACTCACGCGGCGAACTCCGAGACGTGGAGCGTGCGCAGGCCCGGCAGGCGGAACGGCTGGTGCGAGGCAATCACCGCCACGCCGCCGCTCGCGCAGTGCTCGGCGGTGATGGCCTCGGCGAGTTCGACGGCGTGCCCGTCGAGGCCGTTGAGTGGCTCGTCCAGCAGCCAGACTTTCGCCCCCTGGCCAAGCAGACGTGCAAAGGCGGCGCGCTTCTTCTGACCGGTGGAGAGGTAGCGCACCGGCACGTCGAGCAGCGTGGTGAGGCCGAGCCGCCGGAGATGGTCCTCCCCGCCCGCTCCGTCGAGCCGCTGCCAGAATGCCAGCGCGCGGCCCAGCGGCAGTGCCGGATCGAGGGCAGGGCGCTCGTCGAGCAGGCCGACGGCGCCGTCCACCGCGATCGTTCCCTCGAACGCAGGCGCAAGCCCGGCGAGAATGCGCAGCAGGCTCGACTTGCCGATACCGTTGTGGCCGGCGATCTGCATGGCCTCGCCTTTGCCAAGCGCGAGCGAAAGCCCGGCAAACAGCAACCTGTCGCCCCGACGGCACGCGAGATCGGTTGCGCTGACCACTGCCCCTTGCATGGGCGGGAGCCTTAGGGGAAACGCTGCGGGCTGCCAAGGAGACCGAAATGGCTATTGTTCGCCTCACCGACGCCCAGCGCGATGCCGCGCTCGCCGAATTGCCGCGCTGGAACTTGCGGGCCGACGGCCTCGCCATCGAAGCCGAGCTTAAATTCGGCGATTTCAACGAGGCGTTCGGCTTCATGACCCGCGTGGCGATTTATGCCGACAAGGCCGACCACCACCCGGAGTGGTTCAACGTCTATTCCACCGTGCGCGTGACGCTGACCACGCATGATGCCGATGGCCTCAGCGAAAGGGACGTGGCGATGGCGCGTTTCATCGACAGTATTGCCTGAAGTCGCGGGTGCCGTCCGCCTCTCGTATCGGGCGGGTGGTCAGCAGTGCTGTCGATTTAATGGGGCGTGTCTCGCGATGCCGCACTATTCGTGAAAATCCAAAAGGTTGCATCATGAATAAAAAATATAATGCTCATCGGACTCGCTACTCGTTGAATCGACCTGCGAACCAGCGAAGCAATGCTGGCCAGATATAGTGATCGATAGTCCCGGGGCATGATCCGATGCTTGTCGGGACACAGTCTGCAACGGTTCGTCGCACGTTGCTCTCCCATTACCGGCCTCGCGCTGCTGTTGCGGCGCGCGTTCATCTGCCCGCAAGGTGAACCTGAACACGCAGAACATCCATGGTCAGGTGTCGCTCCGCCGCACATCTTACGAAGCTGAATGGACGGGTTCCGGCAACCCGGGGCGCTTTCAAGCGCTAGGTGGCCGGACGAGAAAAGCTGCGACCCCGCAGGCCCGATTGGTCGTGTTTGAAGGAGTAACGCAATGAGTGTCATTTCAAAGAGCCCCCGGTTCCTCCTGATGGCTGCCCTGCTGGGCGGCGCCGCGTCGGTCAGCGTTTCGGCGCAAGATTCCGATCTCGCGGTACAGGTTACCGATACCAGCCCCGAAATGGTCAAGGGGCCGGAAGTAAAGGGCATCATTTCCGCACGTAGCGGTGACCGCATGCAGGTCACCTCGGACGACGGCACCAAGACGGTCGTGACCATCAATGATGCCACCAAGATCAAGGCCAGCAGCGGCTTCCTGGGTCTGGGCGGCAGCCGCATCGCCGCGACTTCGCTGCTCAACGGCATTCCGGTCGAGGTCGAGACGCTGCAGGGCGGCGGCGGTCTGCTTGCCAGCAAGATCGATCTGAAGGGCAAGGACTTCAAGACCGCCAAGATGATCCACAACGGCACCGACCAGCGCTTCGCCTCGAACGAGGCGGCCACCGAAGGTCTGAAGGCCCGCATGGGTGACATCGACAAGTACAACATCAAGGGCACGACCAACGTGAACTTCGACACCGGCGTGTCCAAGCTGTCGCCGGAAGCGAAGGCGAACCTGTGTCAGGCTGCGACCCAGGCGGAAGGCATGGACAATGCCCTCCTGCTCGTCGTCGGCTACACCGATCTGACCGGTCCTGAGGAAGTGAACCAGGTGCTCAGCGAGAAGCGCGCCAGCGCAGTGGTCAATTATCTGCAGCAGGCCTGCCACTGGAAGCCCTATCGCATGCTGACGCCAACCGGCATGTCGATGGCCGATCCGGTCGCCGACAATTCGACCGAGGAAGGCAAGGCGCAGAACCGCCGCGTGGCGGTGAACATCATGGTCAGCAAGGCCGTCGACGGCATCTGACGAGGTGTGCGGGGCGGGCAGTGCGATGCCCGCCCCGTTTCGTTCAAGGTTACGGCGTCAAAGCGCCGGATTGTTGTAGCAGTGCCAGGTGAAGATCGCCGCCGCCCCGCGATGCGGGCGCCAGGCTTCGGCGAGTTCCCGCGTCTGTTTTTCGCTCGGCCGCTCCGGCAGGTCCAGCAGTTTCCCCAAGCCCACCTGCACCGCCAGATCGCCCGCCGGCCAGATGTCGGGGCGGCCTTCCGCGAAGAGCAGGTAGATTTCCGCCGACCACCGGCCGATCCCCTTGATCTGCACGAGATGCGCGATCGCTTCCTCGTCGTCGGCGGGAAGACTGTCGAAGTCGAGGCTACCCGCCACCACCAGTTCGCACAGCGAGCGCGCATAGCCCTGCTTCTGGCGCGACAGGCCGCAGCCGCGCAGGGCGTCGAACTCGGCCGCCAGCAGCGCTTCGGGTGCCATCGTCTCGCCCAGCAGGGCCTCCAGCCGGTTCCATACCGAGGCGGCCGCGGCGACGCTTACCTGCTGGCCGACGATCGTGCGCAGCAGCGTCGCATAGCCGGTCGCGCGGATGCGCGGTTCGGGGTAGCCCGCCATTGCGATCGCGCGCGCGATCGCGGGTTCCTTCCCGGCGATGGCGTCGAGGCCAAAGCGTAGTTCGTCTGCCGTCAAACCCATGATTTTCGCCACCTTGCAAAACGGGGTTGCAGCCTTTAGCAGCCTGCGGCAAGTCCGCATACAAAGACAATTACGATACAGGGTGTATCACAAGGGGAATCGAGAGCCATGCCGCAGATCATCGTCGTCAATCATGCTGGTGAAGAGAAGTCCGTAGACGCTGCCGAGGGTCGCACCCTGATGGAAGTGATCCGCGACGACGGCTTCGACGAACTGCTGGCGCTGTGCGGCGGCTGCTGCTCGTGCGCGACCTGCCATGTCTTCATCGACCCCGCCTTCGCCGACAAGCTGCCCGCGATGAGCGAAGACGAGAACGACCTGCTCGACAGCTCTGACCACCGCAACGAGACCTCGCGCCTGTCGTGCCAGGTGCCGGTTACCGCAGACCTTGAAGGTCTGCGCGTCACGATCGCTCCCGAAGACTGATTTTGTGGGCCAGCGAGGTGCAAATCATTTGCACCTCGCGCCTTGGCTTCCTAACTGTCGCGCCATGACCGCGACTTTGGCCACTGCCCCGCAACCCCGTGCTTCCACGCTCGACCTGATCGGCAATACTCCGCTGGTGCTCCTGGAGGGGCCGAGCGAGGCCGCCGGCTGTGAGATCTGGGGCAAGTGCGAATTCGCCAACCCCGGCGCCTCGGTGAAGGACCGCGCGGCGCTGTGGATCGTGCGCGACGCCGAGGAGAAGGGCCTGCTCGAGCCGGGCGGCACGATCGTCGAGGGGACGGCGGGCAACACTGGCATCGGCCTTGCGCTGGTCGCCAACGCGCTGGGCTACAAGACCGTCATCGTCATGCCCGAGACGCAGTCGCGCGAGAAGATGGATACCCTGCGTGCGCTCGGCGCCGAACTGGTGCTGGTTCCCGCCGCGCCGTTCTCGAACCCCGGTCACTTCGTCCACACCTCGCGCCGTCTGGCCGAGGAGACCGAAGGCGCGATCTGGGCCAACCAGTTCGACAACATCGCCAACCGCAAGGCCCACATCGAGATCGACCGCACCGGAAATCTGGGAACAGATGGGCGGCCGGATCGACGGCTTTACCTGCGCGGCGGGCACCGGCGGCACCATCGCCGGCACCGGCATGGGCCTGAAGGCCTTCGACGAGAACATCATCGTCGCCCTGACCGACCCGCACGGCGCGGCGCTCTACAACTACTACGCCAACGGCGAACTCAAGGCCGAGGGCAACTCCGTAGCCGAGGGTATCGGGCAGGGGCGCATCACCGCCAACCTCGAAGGCGCGCCGATCGACACCCAGTTCCGCATCTCGGACGAGGAGGGCCTCGAATGGGTCCGCCGCCTGCTGAGCGAGGAAGGGTTGTGCCTCGGGTTGTCGTCCGGCATCAACGTGGCGGGCGCGGTGGCGCTCGGCCGCAAGCTGGTGGAAGAAGGCCGCGAGGACCCGCGCGTCGCGACGATCCTGTGCGATACGGGTTTCCGCTACCTCTCGTCGCTCTACAATGCCGAGTGGCTGGAATCCAAAAGCTTGCCGGTCTTCCCTTGGCTGGCGAGGTGATGTAAACCTGTCACACACGGCAGGAAAACGTCCGCCTATATGATCGAGTCGCATTCAATTCTTGAGCCCTTGCAGACGGCGCAGCACTTCACGCCGCCCACTACCCGTGAACTGAGGTCGCAGGCCGTCTATCGGTTGCAGATCGGGCTGTTCGGTTTGTGCGCGATGCTGCTGATCGTCGGCCTTGCCAACGTGATTCGCGACAGGATTCGGCTCACCGATACGGTGGACCCGATCCAGGATGTGGTCGCGGTCGATGCCAAGCCGACGAAGACTGCCAGCGATCCGCTCGCGGACATCGGCGTGGTCCCGGCGGCCGATCCCAGCCCTACGCCGACGCCCACCCAGAATCCGGGCGCCTCGACGTCCCCGACGCCGGGTATGGACATGACCGGCTCACCCTCGGCGCAGACGTCGCCCTGACCATCTTCAGTCATTGCGAGCGCAGCGAAGCAATCCAGGGTATCGCAAGCCGCGCTGGATTGCTTCGCTGCGCTCGCAATGACGAAGGGGTGTTGGGATGAAGGGCTGGCGTGCGAGCCCTTTGATTGCGGGGCTTCTGCTTGCCGCATGCGGGCAGGGTGCTGTGCCCCGGCCGCAAGGCGAAGAGGTCATCGGCCTCTACTCCAGCCTGCCGATTGCGTGGAACGAGAGTAAGGACATCAAGGGGCTTCTTGCCGACGACAGCGCGCCGCACTGGGCGCTGGAGATCCTGCGTGCGCAAGGTCGCGCGATTCCGCTCGATACGCTGGCCAATGCGCAAGGCGGGCTGCCGCTGCCCGAGAATGGCGTGCTGGTGCTTGCCCAGCCGCGTCCACTGACGGCGCAGGAGAACGTCGCGCTCGATGCCTGGGTGCGTGGGGGCGGGCGAGTGCTGCTGTTCGTGGACCCGATGCTCACCGTGCATTCCCGGTTCGGCCCCGGTGATCCCCGGCGGCCGCAGGACATCGCCATGCTCTCTCCGATCCTTGCGCGCTGGGGACTACAACTGCAGTTCGACGACACGCAGGAGGCCGGAGAGCGGCTGGAAGGCGGCATTCCCGTCAATCTTGCAGGCCGGTTCAAACCTTTGGGGAAATCCGGGGGCGGCTCGGGGCAAGCCGGGGATGCGGTTGCCGAGTGCCGAATCGAGGCGCGGGGATTGCGCGCCGACTGCGTCTCGGGGAAGGGGCGCATTCTTGCGCTGGCAGATGCGGCCGTGCTCGAAAATCCTGATGAATCGGCAGATTTGGCCGCCAGGCAGGCGCTTCTGGCCGATTTTCTGCATCGTCTCGCCAAGTAGCAACCCGCCGGGAATATTGGGGACGAACTCCCTGAAACCGGGGATGGTGCGGGATCAGCGCGGGAAAGACGGAATCTTTCTGATTCTCAACGATATTGTGCGATAGTCGGCGCCCCGGATTCATGAAACGTTCCGCCACGGTTCGCCGCAAGTCCCACATTTCGGCGCAAAAGTGCCCGTTCATCCCCATATTTCCCTTTAATCCCCGACATTCCCGATATAGAACCACTGTCAATCGGAAAGGCTGATTCCTGCCGTGCCCGCCTTGGGTCACGGAAACCGGCGCGCATGCGTCGCCGGGCGAGGGGGTCTTCATGTTCCGGGACGGCAACTTAGGGGCGATTTCGGACAGTCATGGCGGGGCAGCCATACATCTACAGCGGACCGGGCTTCTCGCTTCTGCGCGACAAGAACCGCTTCGTGCTGCCCAAGGAGCTTCGCTCTCCCGTACGGGATTCGAGCGGCAAGGACGTTCTGTGCCTTGCCAAGCACGCCGACTGGAAGTGCCTCGTCGGTTTCGGCCTCTCCCGTGTCGAGGATTTCGAAACCCAGCTCGATGCCGAGCAGGTGCGTGCAGACACCGCCGGCAAGCCCTTCAATCGCGATAGCCGCGCGATGCAGCTCTACAACTTCCAGCAGGTGCCCTTCGACGGCAGCGGCCGCTTCACCATGCCCGAGGCGCTCGCCGGTCTCGCCGCCGTGGGGGAGCAGCTGTTCTTCCAGGGCATCGGCCGCACCGGCATCCTGATCTGGAACCCCGACGAACTCTACAAGCACGCCGAAGACCCTGCGTTCGAGGCCGCCATCGCCACCTGCCGCTCGTTGCAGGAAGCCGAAATCGCAAAGGCCAAGAAGTCGTGAGTGCCCCCGGAATTCCCCATATTCCCGTGCTCCTTGAGGAGGTGGTCGCCGCCCTGAACCCCCGGGGCGGCGACCTCATCGTCGATGCGACGCTGGGTGCCGGTGGCTATACCCGCCGCCTGCTCGACGAGGGCGCGACGGTGCATGCCTTCGATCGCGATCCCGATGCGATCGCCGCTGTGCAAAACAATCCGGGGAAATGGCCCGAACTCGCCAGCAATCCGCCGCGCCTCGTGTTGCACGCCCGCCGCTTCTCCGAAATGGTCGAAGGCCTTGGAGATGTGGGGGTCGACAAGGTTGACGGCGTGGTGATGGACATCGGCGTGTCCTCGATGCAGCTCGATCAGGCGGGGCGCGGGTTCGCGTTCGGTTCTGACGGCCCGCTCGACATGCGCATGAGCCAGGACGGCATGTCCGCCGCCGACTTCGTCAACGAAGCGGACGAGGCGCAGATCGCCGACGTGCTCTACCTCTATGGCGAGGAACGCCAGTCGCGCCGTCTCGCCCGCGCCATCGTGGCCGCGCGGCCGCTGGAGACGACCGGTGACCTTGCCCGCGTGGTCCGCAAGGCGCTGGGGTACAATCCCGCCTACAAGGGCAGCAATGCGCCCAAGGACCCGGCGATCCGCACCTTCCAGGCGATCCGCATCCATGTAAACGGCGAACTGGACGAACTGGACGCGGCGCTGGAGGCTTCCGAGACGCTGCTGCAGGGCGGAGGGCGGCTGGCGGTGGTGACGTTCCACAGCCTCGAGGACCGCAAGGTGAAGCGCTTCCTGCGCGATGCCAGCAGCGCCGGTCAGTCCACCTCGCGCCATCTGCCGCAGACGGCCACCGCGCCCGCACCTTTCGAGAAGGTGTCGAAGGGCGTGCGTCCCGGCGAGGCGGAGCTGGAAGTGAACCCGCGCTCGCGCTCCGCCACGCTGCGTAGCGCGGTCCGTACAAGTACCCCCCAGGAATCCAAGCTCACCCGAGCCTTATGGCACCCCCGGCCGAAGGAAAGTCGCATGAACCTTACCAGTGATCGGATCCGATCGATCGGCTGGGTCTCGGTCCTCGTTGTCTGCTTTGCGGGCACCGTGGGCCTGACGCTGCGCGTGAACGCGGTGAAGAGCCAGGTCCACGATACCGACAAGAAGATCGTCTGGGTCAAGCGCGACATCGACTTCCTCCAGACCGAGTTCCAGACCCGCTCCAACCAGCAGGCGCTGCGCGACGCTCAACGATCTGGAATTCGGCTACAAGGCGCCCACCGCCGGCCAGTACATCGAAGGCGAGCGCCAGCTGGCCGCGCTCGGCGTGCCCGCTGGGCCGGGTGCGCCGGCGCCGATCCGCTATGCCAATGCCGAAGTGCCGGGTGGCGCTTCGGGCGATGGTTCGAAGGGTGAGGGCGGCTCGCTGCTCGCAATGGTTTCGCCGGTCGCGGGGGCGACGGCGGCTGCCATTACCGACAAGCCGAAGTCGGAAACCCGCGACCCGGAGCGCGAGGCGATCGCGCGTGACGCCGCGGCGCTCGGCAAGCGCCTGGCCCGCATCGAAGTGGCGGAGGCTGCCCAGCAGTGAACGCCCCGGCGTTTCCCCTCGGGACGATCCCCACCACTGTCTCGGTCGGCCGCCGCCGCCTGGTGAACGTGCGCCAGCGCTCGCTGCTCACGGCGAAGGCGCGCATGCTGTGGATCCTGGCCGTCTTCATGCTGGTGACGGTGCTGGCGCTTTTCCGCATCGTCTATCTCGGCTTCACCGGCGTCGGCCCGCGTCAGGGCGATCTGGCCGACATGCTGATCCCCGCGCGCGGCGACATCGTCGACCGCAACGGCGTGCCGCTGGCGCGCGACTTCCGCGTCTATTCGCTCTGGTACAACCCCAAGGCGATGACCGAGGGCTCGGCGCTGATCCACTCGCCGGAAGAGGTGACCGCGGGCCTGCTGCGCATCTTCCCCGATCTCGACCGCGACGAAATCCTCGCCAAGCTGCGGGCCGGAAAGCCTGCGTACCTCCGCAAGTCGCTGTTGCCCGAGGACGCGAACAAGGTTCACGCGCTGGGCGAACCGGCGCTGGAATTCCCGCTGGAGGCGACCCGCTTCTACCCGCAGGGGTCGATGGCGGCGCACGTGCTCGGCTATGTCGACAGCTACGGCAAGGGCAAGGTCGGCATGGAGGAGGCCTTCAACGACCAGCTCATCAGCCCCGAAGGCCGCACCGGCCACGCGACGCTGTCGATCGACTTCCGCGTGCAGAGCGCGCTGGAGGACGAACTGGCCCGCGCGATGCAGCTCAGCGCCGCCAAGGGCGCGGCGGGCGTGGTGCTCGACGTGGACAGCGGCGAGATTCTCGCGCTGGCCTCGCTGCCCTCGTTCGATCCGAACCACGTGAAGCCGACCGACATGGTGATCTCCGCCGAGGAAGCGCGCAACGGCGACGTGCCGCACGGTTTCAACCGCGTGACCAACCAGGTCTACGAACTGGGCTCCACCTTCAAGCCGATCACCGTCGCCGCCGCGCTCGACGCGGGCGTGGTGACCGATCTTGGCAAGCAGTGGCCCGCGACGCCGCTGCATGTCGGCCGCTTCACCATCCACGACCTGCACAACTACGGCGCCTCGCTGAACGTGCCGGAGACGCTGATCCATTCGTCCAACACGGTGACCGCGCGCATCGCCGACGAACTGGGCGGCGTGCGGCTCAAGAAGACGATGGAAGCGCTGGGCATGAACCAGCGGCCTTACGTGGAACTGCCCGCGAAGGGCTTCCCGATCTGGCCGCGCGGTGAGTGGCCGCGTTTGCGCACGATGACCGTCGCTTATGGCCACGGCATCGCGGTGACGCCGCTGCATCTGGCCTCGGCTTATGCGGCGCTGGTCAACGGCGGCATCTGGCGTCCGGCCACGCTCAAGAAGCTCGCCCCTGCCGACGTGCCCGCGGGTCGCCGCGTGTTCACCGCCGCTACCAGCGCCCGCGTACGTCAGCTGCTGCGCATGATCGTGCAGTACGGCACCGGCCGCAAGGCGGACGCCCCGGGTTTCCGCGTCGGCGGCAAGACGGGTTCGGCCGAGAAGCCGGGCGTGGGCGGCTATCGCCATCACTCGCTGATCGCGACGTTCGCCTCGGCCTTCCCGATGGACAAGCCGCGCTACGTCGTGATCGCCATGATGGACGAGCCGCAGGGCACTGCCGCCACCTCGTACCAGCGCACCGCCGCCTGGAACGCCGCTCCGGTGATCCAGCGCGTGGTCCCGCGCATCGGGCCTTTGCTGGGCGTCATGCCCGACGAGACCCGCGACATCGACACTACCGATCTGCGGCCGCTGGTGCCGCAGGGGAGCGACGGAGAATGAAGCTTTCGGCCCTTTGTGCTGCAGCCGGACTGCCTGCGATTGACGGCGACGCCAACGTCACCGGTTTCGCGATCGACAATCGCAAGGTCGCACCGGGCACCGTGTTCGGCGCATTTCGCGGCACGAAGTTCAATGGCGAGGATTTCATCGCCGCCGCCGTCAAGGCAGGCGCGGTGGCGATCGTCGCGCATCCTGATGCGGTGGTCGAAGGCGCGATCCACTTCGCGGACGAGGAGCCGCGCCGTCTGTTCGCGCAGTTGGCAGCGCCGTTCTTCGCGCCGGTGCCCGATACGCTGGTGGCGGTGACCGGCACCAACGGCAAGACCTCCACCGTGGAACTCACGCGCCAGCTCTGGCGCATGGCGGGCGAACGCGCCGCCTCGATCGGCACGCTGGGCGTGACGACAGGGGACGAAACCGTCTCCACCGGCCTGACCACGCCTGACATCGCGACCTTCCTCGCCAACCTCTCGGGGCTGGCGCGCGAGGGTGTCACGCATGTCGCCTACGAAGCGTCGAGCCACGGGTTGTCGCAGTTCCGCATCGAGGGGCCGCGAGTGATGGCGGGCGCCTTCACCAATCTCAGCCGTGATCACCTCGACTATCATGCGACGATGGACGAGTACTTCGCCGCGAAGATGCGTCTGTTCGACGAAGTCGTGGTTGACGGCGGCACGGCGGTCGTCTGGGCCGACGATGTGTGGTCAGACAAGGCGATCGAGCATGCGAAGGCGCGCGGCCTCACGCTATTCACCGTGGGCGAGAAGGGTGAAGCGATCCGCCTCGTCAAGCGCACGCCCACGAGCCTCGGCCAGACGCTGGAGATCGAATTTGAGGGCAAGGCGCGCAAGATCGACTTGCCGCTGATCGGCGCTTATCAGGCCGCCAACTCGCTGGTGGCAGCGGGGCTGGTGATCGCCAGCGGCGGCGATGCCGACGCGACGTTCGACGCGATGAAGCGCCTCGTAACGGTACGCGGCCGGATCGAGCGGGCGGGTCTCAACACGAACGGCGCGCCGATCTACGTCGATTACGCGCATACGCCCGATGCTTTGGAAGCCGCCATCGCGGCGCTACGTCCGCATGTGACGGGCAGGCTCATCGCCGTGTTCGGCGCGGGCGGCGATCGGGATCAGGGCAAGCGCCCGGAAATGGGCAAAGTGGCGAGCGCGGGGGCGGACCTCGCCATCGTCACCGACGACAATCCGCGCGGGGAAGACCCGGCGACCATCCGGGCGATGATCCTTGCCGGGATGGAAGCGGGTGCGCGGGAAGTGGGCGACCGGCGCGAGGCGATCTCGTCTCGCTGTCGCCGAGGCCGGTGCGGGGGACGTCGTCCTCATCGCCGGCAAGGGGCACGAACAGGGGCAGATCATCGGCAGCGGGGACACTGTCCGCGTCCTGCCATTCGACGACGTCACCGTGGCCAGGGAAATGGCCGGTTCACTGGGAAGGTAGGACATGAACGCCATCACCCGGATACTCGACTGGCCCGCCGCGCCGCTGGAGGACAATCCGCTGGTCCTGTGGGACGCAGACGCCATCGCGCGCGCGGTGAAGGGGAGGCGAGCACGGACTTCACCGTTTCCGGCGTCGAGATCGACAGCCGCGACGTCCAGCCCGGCGACCTGTTCTTCGCGCTCAAGGGCGAGGCGATGGACGGCCACCGCTTCGTCGAGGCCGCCTTCGCCAAGGGCGCGGCCGCCGTGGTGGTGGACCGCCCGGTCGATGGCCCGCATATCCTCGTCGAAGACACGATGGAGGCGCTCGAACGCCTCGGCGCGGCGGCTCGCCTACGCGCGCGTGGCCCGATCATCGGCGTCACCGGCTCGGTCGGCAAGACGGGTGTGAAGGAGATGATCTTCGCCGCGCTCGACCGCTCCAGCCGGGGGACGCGCACCGTTCGGTCAAGAGCTACAACAACCACGTCGGCGTCCCGCTCAGTCTTGCTCGCATGCCCAGTCGCGCGCGCTACGGCATTTTCGAGATGGGCATGAACCACGCGGGTGAGATCGCCGCGCTGACCCGGCAGGTTCGCCCGAACGTCGCGCTCATCACCACGATCGCGCCCGCGCACATCGAGATGCTCGGTTCCGAAGAGGCCATCGCCGACGCCAAGGCGGAAATCTTCGAGGGACTGGAAGAGGGCGGCACCGCCGTCATCCCCGCCGACAGCCCGCACTTCCTGCGCCTGCGCGATGCGGCGCTGGCCTTGGGTGCGAAGGTCGTGTCGTTCGGCAAGGCGGCGGATGCGGACGTACGGCTGCTCGATGCGGTGCCCGCGATCGGCGGCGGCTCGCTCGTCACCATCGACATGGGCGACCGGCGCGTGTGCTACACCGTCGCCGCGCCCGGAGAGCATCAGGCGATCAACTCGCTGGCCGTCATGGCTGCGGTACGTGCCGTTAAGGGCGATCTGGGTGCCGCTGGGGTCGCGCTTGCCGAGATGGGCGGGCTGGCCGGTCGCGGCGCGCGGATGGAGATCGATGTAGAGGGCGGTAAGGCCCTGCTGATCGACGAAAGCTACAACGCGAACCCCGCCTCGATGCGCGCCACGCTGGCGCAGCTGGGGCGCACGCCCGCCCATCGCCGGATCGCCGTTCTCGGCGCGATGAAGGAACTGGGCAGCCACGGTCCCGACTACCATGCCGGCCTTGCCGAACCGATCCGCGAGGCGGGTGTCGACTACGCGATTCTGGTCGGCGACGAGATGACCGCATTAGCGGTGGAACTGGGGAAATCCGGGGCTTCCGGCCTTGGCAAACCGGTGGCATTCGCCCATTGCGCAAGTGTGCGGGAAGCTGTCGAAACCTTGCGCGCTTTCGGCCTCGAACGGGATGACGCCATCCTTGTGAAGGGCTCGAATTCGGTGGGTCTGGCAGCACTCGTGACGGCGCTAGGAAAGACGGAAGGGTAGGGGCGAAAGCCCGCAAGATGCTGTATCTCATCGCAGAATGGTTCCACTACGAGGGACTGTCCAACCTCTTCCGCTACCAGACGTTCCGTTCGGGCGCCGCCTTCATGACGGCGCTGGTGATCGGCCTGATCATCGGCCCCAAGTTCATCAACATGCTGCGAGTCCGCCAGGGCAAGGGCCAGCCGATCCGCGAGGACGGCCCGCAGAGCCACCTCGCCAAGCGCGGCACGCCCACGATGGGCGGGTTGATGATCCTGACCGCGCTGATCGGCTCGATGATCCTGTTCATGGACGTGACCAACCCGTTCGTCTGGGCCTGCGTGGCGGTGACGGTGGGCTTCGGCGCGATCGGCTTCCTTGACGACTACGACAAGGTGACCAAGCGCCACCACGCCGGATTGTCGAGCAAGATCAGGCTGCTGTTGGAATTCGTGGTGGCGGGCATCGCGTCCTACATCATCGTCAGCCAGCTGAATACGAACCTTTACGTGCCGTTCCTGTCGGGCCGCTACATTCCGCTCGGCCCGTTCTACTACGTCTTCGCCGCCGTGGTGATCGTGGGTGCGGGCAACGCGGTGAACCTGACCGACGGCCTCGACGGCCTCGCGACGATGCCGGTCATCATCGCGGCGGGCACTTTCGCGATCATCTGCTACCTCGCGGGCCGCGTCGATTACGCCACCTACCTCGGCATTCCGCACGTTCCGCGCGCGGGTGAACTGGCGATCTTCTGCGCCGGGATCATGGGGGCGGGCCTCGCCTTCCTGTGGTTCAACGCGCCGCCTGCGGCCGTGTTCATGGGCGACACCGGCAGCCTCGCCCTCGGCGGCGCTTTGGGGTGCATCGCGGTCGCCGCGCATCACGAGATCGTGCTGGCGGTGGTCGGCGGGCTGTTCGTGCTGGAAGCGGCCTCGGTCATCATCCAGGTCTTCTGGTTCAAGCGCACCGGCCGCCGCGTGTTCCGCATGGCGCCGATCCACCACCACTTCGAGCAGAAAGGCTGGAAGGAATCGACCGTCGTGATCCGCTTCTGGATCATCTCGATCGTCCTTGCGGTGCTGGGCCTCGCCACTCTGAAACTGCGTTGAGGAGGGCAGGCGCGTGATCGTCTCCCCCATCTTCGCCGGCAAGCGCTACGCGGTCCTCGGCCTTGCGCGTTCGGGCCTTACCGCCGTCGCCACGCTGGTGGAGAGCGGGGCGAACGTCATGGCCTGGGACAGCCGCGACGAAGCGCGCCAGCAGCTGTGCGAGTGGACCGACTGCGGCAAGGTGGAACTGGCCGACCCGGTCAGCGCCGACATTACCGGCTATGACGGCGTCGTCGTCTCGCCCGGCATTCCGCTGAACCGCCACCCCATCGCCGAAGCCGCAGAGCGGGCGGGCGTCCCAGTGATCGGCGACATCGAACTTTTCGCGCTGGCCCGCGCCAGCCTGCCCGCGCACCGCGTGGTCGGCATTACCGGCACCAACGGCAAGTCCACCACGACCTCGCTGGTCTGCCACCTTCTCGAAGTCGCGGGCGTTCCGGCGCGCGCGGGCGGCAATATCGGCGTGCCGGTGCTCGGCCCTGAGCCCTTGCCCGAGGGCGGCGTCTACGTGCTCGAACTGTCGAGCTACCAGATCGACATCACCCGCAGCCTCGACTGCGACGTGGCGGCGCTGCTCAACATCACCCCCGACCACCTCGACCGCTACGAGGGGTTCGAGGCTTACGCCGCCTCCAAGGGGCGCCTCTTCTCCATGCAGGGGCGCGAGCGGCAGGCCGTGTTCGGTGTCGGCGACAAGGAGACGCGGTCGATCGCCCATATCGAGGCCGCGCGCCGCGCGCCCGGTCTGGTTCGCTTCGCGGACGGGGCCGACCTCGTCGAGATCCAGAAGGAATGGCCCTCGCTGCAGGGGCCGCACAATCTCCAGAACGCCGCCGTGGCCGTCGCCATCGTCGAGGCGCTGGGGGTGAAGAAGGCGCAGTGGCGCAAGGGCCTGCGCACTTTCAGCGGATTGCCGCACCGCATGGAGCGCGTGGCCGTCGCGAACGGCGTCACTTACATCAACGATTCCAAGGCGACCAATCCGGCCTCCACCGCGCCCGCGATCGCGGCGTTTCCGCCCGATCCGGAGCCGCGCATCCACTGGATCGTCGGGGGCCTGCCCAAGGGCGACAACCTCGACGAATGTGCACCGTTCTTCGGCAATATCGCTGCCGCCTACACCATCGGTGACGCGGGGCCGCTCTTTGCGGAAATCCTCTCGCCCTACACGCAGGTCCATCGCAGCGAGATGATGGCCGAGGCGATCCGTCAGGCGATGGTCGCGGCGAAGCCCGGCGACGTCGTCATGCTGTCACCGGCCTGCGCCAGCTTCGACCAGTTCCGCGACTATGAGGCGCGGGGTGACGTGTTTCGCCAGATCGTCGAAGCGCTTTTGGCCGAAAACGCCAAAGGGGAGCAGGACTGATGGCCACCCTTGCGCAAGGCCCGAACGCGCAGCGCTACAATCGTAACCGTCGCAGCCAGATCGCGATCTGGTGGCAGGAGATCGACCGGCCCACGCTGGTCCTCGTGCTGATCCTGATGGCGATCGGCGCGGTGGCGGTGGCGGCAGGATCGCCCGCCAGCGCTAAGCGCCTGTCGACCTCGGCGGAGCAGCTGCGTTCGCTGCACTTCTTCTACCTGCACATGCGCTGGCAGTTGCTGGGGCTTGCGGCGATGTTCTGGGCCTCCAGCCTGACCAAGGAGAGCGCCCGGCGCTTCGGCATCCTGCTCGGCGCGGCGATGCTGTTCGCGCTGGTGCTGGTGCCGATCGTCGGGTCCGAGGTGAACGGCGCCAAGCGCTGGCTGCGGTTCGGCATCTCGCTCCAGCCGTCGGAATTCCTCAAGTGCGGCTGGCCGATCCTGCTGGCATGGATCGTCTCGTGGCGCGCGCGTGATCCGCAGATTCCGGTCGTCGGCATCTGCTTCGCGGTTATGGGTCTGCTTGGTGCGCTGCTGATGCTCCAGCCGGACTTCGGCTCGACGATGCTGTTTTCCGGCGCGTTTCTGGTGATGATCCTGCTGTCGGGCATCGACGTGAAGCGCATCGGCATGTTCGCGGGCGCAGGCATCGCGGGCCTTGTCCTGATGTATTTCACTTATGACAACGGCCGCAACCGCATCGACAACTTCCTGTTCGGCGGCTCGGCATTCGACCAGGTGGACCTCGCCCAGCGCACGCTGCTCAACGGCGGGTGGACCGGGCTCGGCTTCTGGATGGGCACGCGCAAGATGGCGCTGCCCGAGGCGCATACCGACTACATCTTCTCCGTCATCGGCGAGGAGTTCGGGTTGCTCGCCTGCATGGTCATCGTGGTGCTCTACCTCGCGATCCTGACGCGGGTGATCCTGCGATTGGTGGACGAGGAAGACCTGTTCACGGTGCTCGCCGCATCGGGCTTCGCCGCGCAGTTCGGCGGGCAGGCGTTCATCAACATCCTCGTCAATCTGCAGCTGTTCCCGTCCAAGGGCATGACCCTGCCGCTTATCAGCTATGGTGGTTCGTCCACCGTGGCGATGTGCCTGAGCATGGGCCTGCTGCTGGCGGTGACGCGGCGCAACCCGTTCATCCAGCGCGAGAAGTTCAGCCTGCGCGCCATCGGAGATATGTCATGAGTTCGGTTTCGCGCCACTACGTGCTTGCGGCCGGCGGCACTGGCGGACACCTGATTCCCGCCTTCGCGCTCGCCGCCGAACTGCACGCACGCGGCCACCACGTGGCGCTGGTGACCGACGAGCGCGGCGCCGCGATCCCCGGCAAGCCTGACTACCTGACCACCCACGTCCTGCCGCAGGGCCGCATCGCGGGGAAGAACCCGCTTGGCTGGCTCAAGGGCGCGAAGGGCGTGCTGGCCGGTCGCCGCATGGCGCTGCGCCTGTTCGAGAGCTTCGAGCCGACCGCCGTGGTCGGCTTCGGCGGCTATCCGGCGATGCCGACGATGCTGGCCGCGCGCGCCGCGAAGCTGCCGATCGTGCTGCATGAGCAGAACTCGGTGCTGGGCCGCGTGAACCGCTGGTTCGCCAAGAAGGTGGACGCTATCGCCACCTCGGCCGAGAAGACCGAGAAGCTGGATCCGGCGCTGGCCGGCAAGGTCACCGTCGTCGGTAACCCGGTGCGCGAGGACGTGCTGCGCCTGCGCGAGCAGCCGTACCCCGAGTTCACCGAGGACAGCCTGTTCCGCATCCTCGTCACCGGCGGCAGCCAGGGCGCGCGGGTGCTGTCGGACGTCGTGCCCGAGGGGCTGGCGATGCTGCCCCCGGCGCTCCGCTCGCGCCTTCAGGTGATCCAGCAGGCCCGCGCCGAGGACATCGAGCGCGTGCGCGAACGCTACGCCGCGCACGGCATTCCGGCGGAACTGGCGACCTATTTCGAGAACATGGCCGAGCGCCTTGCCGGTGCGCACTTGTTCATCGGCCGCTCGGGCGCCTCGACGATCGCGGAGCTGACCGCCGTGGGCCGTCCTGCGATCCTGATCCCGCTGCCTTACGCGATGGACGACCACCAGAGCGTCAACGCGCGCGAGATGGTCGCGGGCGGGGGCGCGCGGGTGATCCGCCAGCCCGCCGTCACCACCGAGAATCCCGACGCCTACAAGGGCGACAAGCGCAATGCGCTGCTCAGCGAACAGGCCGAGGTCCATCAGAAGATGGCCAAGGACTTGTGCCTGCAGATCCAGGCGATCGCCCAGCATCCTGAGACGCTGGCGAACGCCGCGCATGCCTCGTGGAACTGCGGCTATCCGAACGCCGCGCGTGATCTGGCCGACCTCGTCGAGAGCTTCGGCGCGGCGCCGATCATGGACGTCATTCGAATGGAAAAGGCTTCTGCGCCGCAAGGTGGCGAGGCTTTGGCGCGGGAGTCTGCGCTGTGATCCTTCGACAAGCTCAGGATGAGCGGAACTTTGTGTATTTGGCGGATATGAATATCATCCACGTTCTCTCCACCCCGCTCATGCTGAGCTTGTCGAAGCACCATCGGCAAGGCGCCCCCGCATGAAGGGCGTCGGCACCGAAATCGGGACCATCCATTTCGTCGGGATCGGCGGCATCGGCATGTCGGGCATCGCCGAGGTCATGCACAACCTCGGCTACTCGGTGCAGGGCAGCGACATTGCCGAGGGCTATGTCGTCGAGGGCCTGCGCGCGCGCGGCATCAAGGTCTCGATCGGCCACGCCGCCGAGAACGTCGAAGGCGCGGCGGTGGTCGTCACCTCCACGGCGGTGAAGCGTGAGAACCCCGAGGTCGTCTACGCCCTCGAACACCGCATCCCGGTGGTGCGCCGCGCGGAAATGCTGGCCGAGCTGATGCGCCTCAAGAACACCGTCGCGGTGGCGGGTACGCATGGCAAGACCACCACGACCTCGATGGTCGCGGCGCTGCTCGATGCGGGCGGCGTGGACCCGACGGTCATCAACGGCGGTATCATCAACTCCTACGGATCGAACGCCCGCCTCGGCGCCTCGGACTGGATGGTGGTCGAGGCCGACGAGAGCGACGGTTCGTTCCTGCGCCTCGACGGCACGATCGCCATCGTCACCAACATCGATCCCGAGCACCTCGATCACTACGGCTCGTTCGAGAGAATCAAGCGAATCCTTCGTCGAATTCATCGAGAACGTGCCGTTCTACGGCGCGGCGATGCTGTGCATCGATCACCCCGAAGTGCAGGCGATCATCCCCAAGGTGCGCGACCGCCGCGTGGTGACCTATGGCTTCTCCGCCCAGGCCGACATTCGCGGCGAGAACGTGACCCCGATCCCCGGCGGCAACCGCTTCGACGTGGCGCTGCGCCAGCGCGACGGCAGCTTCCGCCGGATCGAAGGCATCGAACTGCCGATGCCGGGCCGCCACAACGTCCAGAACGCGCTCGCCGCCGTGGGCGTGGCGGTGGAGATGGGCTGCTCGGATGCCTGCATCCAGACCGGCTTCTCCAAGTTCGGCGGCGTGAAGCGGCGCTTCACCAAGGTCGGCGAAGTGGAACTGGATGGCGGCTCGGTCACCGTGATCGACGACTACGGCCACCACCCGGTCGAGATCCGCGCCGTGCTCGCCGCCGCGCGCGAGGGCGTCCAAAACCGCGTCATCGCCGTGGTGCAGCCGCACCGTTTCACCCGCCTGCGCGACCACATGGAAGACTTCCAGGGCGCCTTCAACGACGCCGACGTGGTCTATGCCGCGCCCGTCTACGCGGCGGGCGAGCAGCCGATCGAGGGCGTGGACAGCGCGGAGATGGTCTCGGGCATGAAGGCGCGCGGGCATCGTTCGGCGCAGATCATCGCGGGCGCGGACGCGCTGGCGGAGGTGCTGGCGGGCTCGATCCAGCCGGGCGACATGATCGTGTGCCTCGGCGCGGGCGACATCACCAAGTGGGCCGCCGGCCTTGCCGACAGCATTCGCGTGCGGAGGGCGGGGTGACACTCACGTTCGATCAGACGGCGGTTCGGGGCAAGCTGACGGCCAATGCGCCGCTGGCCCCGCTCGTCTGGTTCAAGGCGGGCGGCCATGCGCAGTGGCTGTTCGAGCCAAAGGATCTGGCCGACCTGCAGGATTTCCTGCGCGCGCTGGACCCGGCGGTGCCGCTGATGGCGCTGGGGCTCGGCTCCAACATGATCGTGCGCGATGGCGGCGTCCCCGGCGTGGTGATCCGGCTGGGCAAGGCCTTCGCCAAGGTCACCAAGGTGGATGACGTCACGCTCGACTGCGGCGGCGGGGCGAGCGGCATCCTCGTTTCCTCCACCGCGCGCGATGCGGGAATCGCGGGCGTGGAATTCCTGCGCTCGATCCCCGGCACCGTGGGCGGTTTCGTGCGGATGAACGGCGGCGCTTATGGCGGCGAGGTCAAGGACATCCTGATCGACTGCGACGTGGTGCTGCGCTCGGGCGAACTGGTGACGCTGGGCAATGCCGATCTCGGCTATACCTACCGCCATTCGCAGCTGCCCGAAGGCGCGGTGGTCGTCTCCGCGCGCTTCAAGGGCCGCCCCGGCGAGCCTGCCGCGATCCAGGCCGAGATGGACCGCATCTCCGCCGCGCGCGAGGCCAGCCAGCCGCTGCGTTCCAAGACTGGCGGCTCCACCTTCAAGAACCCCGAGGGCCACGCCGCGTGGAAGCTGGTGGACGAGGCTGGCTGCCGCGGTCTGACCATGGGCGGCGCGCAAGTGAGCGAGAAGCACACCAACTTCCTGCTCAACACTGGCGAGGCCACCAGCGAGGACATCGAGAACCTCGGCGACGAAGTGCGCCGCCGGGTGAAGGACAAGTCCGGCGTCGATCTCGAATGGGAAATTCAGCGGGTAGGAACCCGCCCATGAGAGATGATCGCCTGTCCCGCCACGAACAGCAGATTCTCGACAACATCGAGGAATTCGGCTGCCACATCACCGTCGTCACCCCGCCCGACGAACCGGACGAGGACGACGAGGATGAGGGCGAGGAACGCTTCGCCTATTCGGTCGGCTTTCGCACCAGTGTCAGCCAGCCCGAGGTGATCGTCTTCGGTTTCTCGACCGAACTCTCCGCCGCCGTCATCAACGGCTTGCTCGACATGTGCCGCGAGGGCTTCGAGATGGAGGACTGGAAGGTCGTCGATGGTCTCCTCAAGGGCCACCGCTGCGTGCTGCGCGAAGTCGAGCCGGAATGCCTGATCCCGCACTACTTCAACTCGGCGATGTGGTACGCCGAGCATGAGGGCGAGGAAATGTCCCGCGCGATGCAGATCGTCTGGCCGGGCGTGGACGACGGCCTCTTCCCCTGGGACAAGGGCTGCTCCGAAGCCGTCCGCGACCTGCAAACCCCGCTTTACCGAACGAGTCTGAATTCATGAGCCTGAATCCCTTGCATGTCGCGGTCCTGATGGGCGGTTGGTCGAGCGAACGCCCGGTCTCGCTGATGAGCGGCGAGGGCGTGGCCAAGGCTCTGGAATCGAAGGGCCACACCGTCACCCGCATCGACATGGACCGCGATGTCGCGCTGCGTCTGGCCGAGGCGAAGCCCGACGTCGTGTTCAACGCCCTCCACGGCGCGCCGGGCGAGGACGGCACAGTGCAGGGCATGATGGACCTGATGGGCCTGACTTACACCCATTCCGGCCTCGCGACTTCGGTGATCGCGATCGACAAGGAACTGACCAAGCAGGCGCTGGTCCCGCACGGCGTGCCGATGCCGGGTGGCCGCGTGGTCAAGTCCGCCGACATTCACGTGGCCGATCCGCTGCCGCGTCCTTATGTGCTGAAGCCGGTGAACGAGGGTTCGTCGGTCGGCGTCGCCATCGTCACAGCCGAGGGCAACTACGGCAACCCCATCGCGAAGGACGTGACGGGGCCGTGGCAGGAGTTCGACGAACTTCTGGCCGAGCCCTACATCCGTGGACGCGAACTGACGACCGCCGTGATCGGCGACCGCGCTCTGCTGGTGACTGAACTCAAGCCCAAGTCGGGTTTCTATGATTTCGATTCCAAGTACACTGACGGCATGACCGAGCACGTCTGCCCGGCGGACATTCCTGACGAGATCACGCAGGCCTGCAAGGACATTGCGCTGCGCTCGCACCAGTTGCTGGGTTGCAAGGGCACCAGCCGTTCGGACTTCCGCTGGGACGACACGCAGGGGATCGAGGGGCTGTTCCTGCTGGAGGTGAACACCCAGCCGGGCATGACCCCCTTGAGCCTTGTGCCCGAGCAGGCGCGCGCCTGCGGTATGGACTATCCCGAACTCGTCGAGGCGATCATTGCCGAGGCGCTAAGCGACAAAGCAAAGGCCAAATGAGCCAGACCATCCGGCGCAAGGGCACCACCGCCCGCAAGGCCGCCGCGCAGGCGGGCGCGCAGCGCAAGGTGCGCGTGGCCAAGGCGCGGACCGGGTCGGCACTCGATCAGGTCATGGCCTGGCTGCCGTTCTCCGAAGGGCAACTGCACAAAATCTTCCTCGTTGCCATCCTCGGCGGCGCGGCGGCGCTCGTCTGCGTGGTGGCGAGCTTCGCCGGACTGCCGGGGCTGGCCGGGCACCAGATGGCGCTGGTCGCGGGCCAGACCGGCTTCGAGGTGAAGCGCGTCGAAGTGCGCGGCGTCAAGAACATCAACGAACTCAAGGTCTATGAGAAGGCGCTGGCGGAGCGTGATCGCGCCATGCCCCTGGTCGATATCGAAGCGCTGCGGCAGGATCTGCTGACACTGTCGTGGGTCAAGGACGCGCGCGTCTCGCGCCAGCTGCCCGATACGCTCGTGATCGATATCGTCGAGCGCGAGCCGCATGCGGTGCTCCGCAAGGCCGATCGCTTCGTGCTGATCGACGAGACGGGCCATGAACTCGAAGCCATCAGTCGCAAGGATGCGGGCGGCAAGCTGATCGTCTCCGGCCCCGGCGCGGGGCAGCAGGTGATCGCGCTCGGGCACTTGCTGGAGGCCGCGCCTGCGATGAAGCCGCGCGTCGCCGAGGCGGAATGGATCGGCAATCGCCGCTGGAACCTGACGTTCCAGTCGGGGCAAGTGCTTGCGCTGCCCGAGGGAGATCGCGAGTCCGCCGGGGCGCTGGTCACGTTCGCGCGGCTCGACGGCACCAACCGCCTGCTCGGCGGCAAGGTGACGGCCTTCGACATGCGCGCGAAGGACCGAATCTACATGCGCGTGCCGGAGCAGGACGGGCAGGAACTGGCCTTGAAGGCGGGCTCGGTTCCGCATACCGGCGCCACCGAAACGACGGCGGGGAAGAACAGTAATGGCCAACCAGCGCATCACCCGCGTGTTCGGCGCGGTCAACATCGGCTCCTTCCGCATCTCCGCGATCGTTGCGGGCATCAACGAGGTCGGCGACATGGTCGTGCTCGGCTCGGGGCACCGCGCCAGCCAGGGCATCAAGCGCGGCTTCGTCACCGACATGGCGGCCGCGACCTATGCCGTGCGCGACGCCATCGACCGGGCCGAGAAGATGGCCGACACCGCCGTCCAGAAGGTCTGGATCGGCTGCTCGGGGGCAGGGCTCGCCAGCCGTATCGACCAGTTCGACGCCGAAATCGGCGGCCGCCGCATCGAGCAGGAGGACATCGACCAGTTGCTCATCTCCGCCAAGGACGTGATCCAGCCGGACGGGCGCATGGTGCTGCACGCGCAGCCCGCGCAGTACCGCCTCGACGGCGCGCACGGGGTGATCGATCCCAAGGGCCTCCATGCCGAGCGCCTCGGCGTCGATATCCACATCATGCTGGCGGACGGCGCGCCGATCCGCAACCTGACCGAGGCGGTGCAGTCCGCGCACCTTGAGGTGGAGGCCGTTGTCGGCTCGCCCATCGCGGCGGGGCAGGCGTGCCTTTCGCCCGAGGAGCGCGATCTTGGCGTCGCCCTCGTCGAGTTCGGCGGCGAAGTCACCAATGTTGCGATCTACGAGCAGGGCATGCTCAAGGACATGATGTCGATCCCGATGGGCTCGGCGGATATCACCGACGCCATCGCCTCGGCCTTCGGCATCCGCCGTTTCCAGGCGGAGCGGCTTAAGTGCGTCAACGGCTCGGCCATCGCCAGCCCGCACGACCACCGCGAGATGATCCCCGTCAACGCCCCGGGCGAGGAAGGCACCGGCCCGATCGCGCGCCATGCCGACGACAAGAACCGCATCCCGCGCGCCGAACTGATCGGCGTCATCACCGGCCAACTCGGCATGCTGATGGAGGAGGTGAACAAGGCGCTCAAGACGATGCGCTTCACCGGCCAGCGCGGCAAGCAGGTGGTCTTCACCGGCGGCGGCGCGGAACTGGTGGGCCTGGCCGACTATGCGCAGGCCGCTATCGGCAAGCCCGTGCGCATCGGCCGCGTGGCGCACCTTTCGGGACTGGCCGAGGCGCATGTGAAGCCGGGCTTCTCGACGCTGGCAGGGTTGGTGCTCTACGCCGCTGCCGACCCGCAGGACATCCGCTCGCTGGGGCGCAGCCACCAGAGCACTGTTCGCCTCGGCAAGCTGGGCATGGTGGGCCGTGTCTATCAGGCTTTGCGCGAATACTTTTGACCGTTTCGAAGGCCTTGAAGACCAGCCGTGCAAACCGGACGACAAACGCGGAGGAAATGGCGGAATTGGCGGCTTTGGCTGTGGACAAAGGTTTATGATCCTTTGCCTAGACGAGATCGAAGCGTGCAATCAGAGTGGTCAAGGAATTTTCTTCGCGCGACGTGCCTGCAGGAGAGCGAAATGAGCATTAACATCGGACCGCCGGCTATCGAGGAGCTTCGTCCTCGCATTCTCGTCATCGGCGTCGGCGGTGCGGGCGGAAACGCGATCGCCAACATGATCGGCGCCCAGATCGAGGGCGTGGACTTCGTCGTCGCCAACACCGACGCACAAGCGTTGAACAACTCGATCGCGGAAACGCGCATCCAGCTCGGCCCCGAGATCACCCAGGGCCTCGGCGCCGGTGCCCGCCCCGAAGTGGGCCGTGCGGCGGCTGAGGAAACCCGTGAGGAGCTGGAGCGCCTGCTCGACGGCGTCCACATGGTCTTCATCGCGGCCGGCATGGGCGGCGGCACCGGCACGGGTGCGGCCCCGATCATCGCGCAGGCCGCGCGCGAGAAGGGCGTCCTCACCGTGGGCGTCGTCTCCAAGCCGTTCATGTTCGAAGGCACGCGCCGCATGCGCGCCGCCGACTCGGGCATCGAGGAACTGCAGAAGCACGTCGACACGCTGATCGTCATTCCCAACCAGAACCTGTTCCTGGTGGCGAAGGCGGAAACGACCTTCAAGGAAGCCTTCACGCTCGCCGACGAAGTGCTGCAGCAGGGCGTGCGCTCGATCACCGACCTGATGATCATGCCCGGCCTCATCAACCTCGACTTCGCGGACGTCCGCTCGGTCATGGGAGAGATGGGCAAGGCGATGATGGGCACCGGTGAGGGCGAAGGCCCCAACCGCGCGCTCGAAGCCGCCGAACGCGCCATCGCCAACCCGCTGCTCGACGGCGTGTCGATGCAGGGCGCGAAGGGCGTCATCATCTCGATCATCGGCGGCGACGACATGAAGCTGCTCGAAGTCGACGAGGCCGCGAACCACATCCGCGAACTGGTCGATCCCGATGCGAACATCATCTGGGGTTCGGCGTTCAACCCGGACCTGCAGGGCAAGATCCGCGTCTCGGTGGTCGCCACCGGCATCGAGCAGACCACGGAAATGGCCGAGATCGCCTCGCGTCCGCTTAATCTCGGTGCCTCGCGCGGGATCGCCCGTCCGGCGCTGCACTCGCCGCCGCCGGCTCCAAGCTATCAGGCACCCGCCGCTCCGGCGCCGGCGCCTGCTCCGGTCGCGCAGCAGCCGGCTCCGGAGCCCGCGCCCTTCGTGGCGCCGACGCAGGCTTTCGAGCCTTCGGCGGAGCTTGAACTCGGTGCCGAGGATGAAGCGCAGGCCGCACCTGCCGCGACCTCTGGCTTCGCTGGTCTGCGTGGCATCCAGAAGGAGCCGCTTGATCTCAGCTTCGAAGCTCCGGTCGAGCCTGCTCCGGTGCCCCGCCGCACGCAGGACGAATTGCTGCTCGATGGCGGCCAGGCCGCTCCCGCACCCGCCGCGCCGCGTGCCAAGCCGGTCGGCGGCGGCAGCACTTTGTTCGAGCGCATGACCAGCCTGTCGCGCCCGCGTCCCGGCGCCGAGCCGACTGCCGGTGAGGACGATGGTGATGCGGGGTCGATCAGCATCCCACGCTTCCTGGGCCGCCAGAACAACCAGTAAGTCGTGAGAGGCGGGGCATTGCTCCGCCTCTTGCTCCTTCGGGCCGCGTCGTCGAAGGAAGTCCGTCGCAGGGCGGGCATGTTCGCTTTAGGTTCATCTGCGCCGGGCCATGGCGCCAAGGGCGCGCATCCCTGCGCGCATGGAGTCGTTCGGCATCCCGGCCGCCGTTCGACTTTCCGGTTCGTAAAGCGTCGGCAGTCGTCGTGGGGAGGGCTGCCTGAGGGTTCGGGGTACAGAGGACTTGCGGGTGGATCACTTGGTTTCGCGGTTGCTCGGCGGTGTGGCGCTGGTCGGCGCTCTCGCGAGCGCGCCGGCATTGGCGCAAGGCGCTCCTGCCGCTTCGCATCCGGTGGTTCAGGCCGTTCCCGGCGAGAACAACAAGAAGCTCGGCACCGCGCTGGCACGTCTCGGCCGCGATTCTCGCGATGTCGCGGCGTTGATCGACGCCGGTGATGCGGCGCGGGCGCTGCAGGACAATGCCGCCGCCATCGGTTTCTATCGCCGAGCCGACGAGGTCAGCGCTGGCAATCCGCGCGTACAGGCGGGGCTTGGCAGCGCCTTCGTTCACAATGGCGACCCGGTGAGCGCGATCCCATGTTTCGATGCCGCTGAGAAGGCGGGCGCCACGCCCGCGCTGATTGCGGCCGACCGAGGGCTTGCCTACGACCTTGTTGGAGATAATGCCTTAGCGCAGCGATACTATGCCGCGGCAATGACAAGCGCATCGGGCGACAAGGCGGATGAACTGCGCAGCCGCCTCGCGGTCAGCCAGGCGATCGGCGGCGACGTCGATGCCGCTTATGCGACGTTGCTGCCGCTCCTCAACAAACAGGACAAGCCGGGTTGGCGCACCCGTGCGTTTACCCTCGCGATTGCCGGCGAGCCGGACAAGGCGGTGGAGATCACCAACACGATTCTCCCCGGCCAGCTGGCGCAGAGCATAGCGCCATACTTGCGCTACATGCCACGTCTGACCAAGGCGCAGCAGGCGGCCGCCGCGAATCTCGGTCGCTTTCCGCGCGCCTCCGAGATCGGGCGCGACGATGCGCGTATCGCCGCTTACGCTCCGCCGCGCGGTTCGGCCGCCGGGGCAGGGCTGATTCCCAAGGGCGAGCCGCTCGGAGGAGCGGGCGGCATCAGGCTGGCGAAGGCCGCCCAGCCCTCGCGCACCCGCACGACGCGGACGGATACGACGCAGGCAGGGCGGCAGGTGGCAGCGTCCGCGAAATCGACGAGCCTCGCATCGGTCGATCCCGATCGCGTCGCTCCGCCCGAGCCCAAACCCGCGATCGAGCGTGATAACGGCGAATTGCCGCCGGTCGGACGCAGTTCCGAGCCTCCGAAGCTCGCGGTGGCAACGCCGGCACCGGCACTGGCACTGGCACCGCAGCCTGCGCGAACGCCGGCTGTCGCACCGACGATCCGCACCGGGCAGGCGTCGACTTCCTCGGCGTCGGCCGAGAGGCCGGCGACGCCGGGCTTCGATCTCGGTCGGCTGCCTGCGTCTCAGGCACCTGCCGCTCCGCCGCCGACCAGCACGCTCGCAGCCAGGACTCCTCCGGCAGCGCCGCTGGTCTCCACTCCCGCAAGCCCGCCCCCGGTGCCGGGACCAGGGCAGCTCTCGCTTTCCGAGATTTTCGCCGATATCGGCAAGCCGACCGTTGACGTCCTGCCGGCGTCGGGTGCGGTCGACATCCGGCTGATTACTCCGGCTGCTCCGCCGCCACCCCGCGTCCAGTTGCCCAAGGTCGAAGAGGCCAAGCCCGTCGAAACGGATGCTCCGGCTACGGAGGTCAAGGACGCCAAGGCCTCGAAGGCGAAGACTGCCGCTGCCAGGGCCGCCGAGGCGAAAGCCAAGGCCAAGGCGGATGCCGAGGCCAAGGCGAAGGCCGAGGCGGCGGAAAAGGCGAAGAAGCCAACGCATCCCAGCCGCATCTGGGTTCAGATCGGGGTCGGGCGGGACAAGAGCGCCATCGCTTTCGACTGGCGGCGCTATACGCGTGAAAATGCGGCGTTGCTCAAGGGGCGTAGCCCTTACGTCAGCGAGATGGGCCGGACCAATCGCGTCCTGATCGGTCCTTTCGCGACACAGAAGGCGGCAAGTGCGTTCCTTGCCGACGCGAAGAAGCAGGGCTTCTCAGATGCATTGCCCTGGACCAGCCCGGCGGGACAGGTCGTGGATCCGCTTTCGGCCAAGTAATTCTGCGGGTTATGGGGCTTTGTCGGAGCCTTGTGTTAACGTGCATTCATATTTATCCACACGCTGTGAACAGGCTTGTGCAGTTATGCGCAGGCGATATCGGCGCGTGGATTGTGCTTCCCTACCTGCAGGCAGCATCCATGCACCCGTATTCTCGGAGGGCTGATGTCGCAGATTATGAGGACCGTTCAGGACGATATCGACCGGGACGACGAGGCTGCCCCCGTGGAAATGCTCGCCTCGCTTTTCGAAGCGCGCGACTGGCCCTTCGAATATGCCGGTGAGGACGAGATCTCGGCCGAGATCAAGGGCGCCTGGGCGACGTACCAGTTGCAGGCGATCTGGCGCCCGGAGGACCGGGTGCTGCAACTCCTGTGCCTTCCCGACATCCGCGTGGCCGATGCCAAGCGTTCCGCCGTGTTCGAGGCGCTGGCGCTCATCAACGAGCAGGTCTGGCTGGGGCACTTTGACATGTGGTCGAACGGCGGCGTCGTGCTCTATCGCCATGGGCTGATGCTCGGGCCGGACGGGCTGCTCGGACCGGGGCAGGCACAGATGGTGGTCGAGGCCGCGATCGAGGAATGCGACCGCTTCTACCCGGTGTTCCAGTTCATCCTGTGGGGCGACAAGACCCCGTCCGAAGCACTCGCGGCGGCCCTGGTGGACGCGGCCGGGGAAGCCTGACCCCTCGTCACTGCGTTTCGCAGCGTGGTTGGCTATGCCGCCTGTTGGTCCCGCTGCGCATGGCACGCATGGCCCTTGTGGCCTGTGATCGGCTCGCCTAAGTCGCGACCCGATCCAGTTTCGAGGGAATATGCGCATGGACCGGTTTCAGAACATCCTGCTCGTGGGCTGCGGCAACATGGCAGGGGCCATGCTGACGGGCTGGCTGGCGGGCGGCATTCCGGCCTCGCGCTTCACCGTCGTCGATCCGCACCGCGAGAGCGTGCCTGAAGGTGTCGCGCTGCTGTCCGAACTGCCTGCGGAAGGCCGCTTCGATGCGGTGATGCTGGGGGTCAAGCCGCAGGGCCTCGACGCTGTCGCAACGTCGGTGGGGGCGCTCGTCGGCCGTGAGACCGTGCTGTTCTCGATCCTCGCGGGTGTCGAATTCGACAGTCTTGCGGCGCGCTTCCCGCAGGCCGGCGCGCTGGTGCGGATCATGCCGAACCTCGCGGCCGCCATCGGCAAGTCGCCGATCGCACTCGACGCGCGCGGTCTCGACGAGACCGGCCGCGCGGCGGTGACGGCGCTGATGCAGCCGCTCGGCACGCCCGAGTGGCTGGCGGGCGAGCATCTGTTCGACGCGGTCACCGCGCTGGCCGGCTGCGGCCCGGCGTTCGTCTATCGCTTTATCGATTCTCTTGCCGCAGGCGCGGTGGCGCTCGGTCTGGATGCGGGCCAGTCGCAGCGGCTGGCGCTCGCGATGGTCGAAGGGGCGGCGCAGCTCGCCGGCGCTTCCGAGTTCTCGCCGGGCGAACTGGCGGACAAGGTCGCCAGCCCGGGCGGTTCGACCCGCGCGGGTATGAACGTGCTGGACGAGGGCGGCGCGCTGGCCGGCGTTCTGCTCGAAGCGATGACCGCCTCGCGCGATCGCAATGCCGAGATGGCAGCCGAGGCCCGGCGCGGCTGATCGTCGTGGTTTGAAGCCGGAGCCAAGAAGAAATAGGTCCGTTTTACACTTTGTCACAAATGGCGCGGGCCGGTTCTTCTTGAAACTTTCGCGTTCGAGCGCGATATTCCCTCCTGAGCGGGACCGCATTTGGCTGGCTTCTCCGCTAAAGGGAGTTTGAAATGGCGAATTGGAACGACCCCCAGCCCCGTCAGGGCTTCGGTGCGTCTCCGAGCCGTGACGGCAGCGATCTCGGTCGCACCGCCGGCCGGACCGCTTACGATGCGGGTCTGCGTCGGCACATGCTGTCGATCTACAACTACATGGCCTCGGGCGTGCTGCTTTCGGGCATCGTCGCGATGCTCTTCGCGCCTTACGCGATCGCTATGATGCAGTCGCCGATCAAGTGGCTGGTCATGCTGGCCCCGCTCGGCTTCGTCTTCGCGATCAGCGGCGGCGCGCAGCGCTTCAGCGAAGGCACGCTGAAGGTGCTCTACTGGGCTTTCGCGGCCGTGATGGGCGTATCGCTCTCGACGATCTTCGTGATTTACACGGCGACCTCGATCGCGACCACGTTCTTCGCGACGGCGGCGGCTTTCGCGGGCCTCAGCCTCTACGGTTACACCACGAAGAAGGACCTGTCGGGCTTCGGCACCTTCCTGATCATGGGAGTGGTCGGCATCCTGATCGCCTCGCTGGTGAACATCTTCGTGGGTTCGAGCGTGCTGCAGCTGGCGATCTCGATCCTCGGTGTGCTGATCTTCGCTGGGTTGACCGCCTATGACACGCAGATGCTCAAGAACCAGTACTACCACCTGCGCGGCACGGATTTCGTCGGCAAGGCCGTGATCCTCGGCGCGCTGAGCTTGTACCTGGACTTCATCAACATGTTCCAGTTCCTGCTGAGCTTCCTCGGCCAGCGGGACTAAGGGCGGCGGTTAATCGCAACCGGAATGGAGATAATTTTCCTCCGAAGCGATTAATCCACAGTGCAGTTTCACCTAAGCATGATGCCCGGTGCGTTTTATCGCACCGGGCATTTGCTTTATGACTCAGCGGGGTTAGACCGTTTGCCGCGATGGAGAACGATGCGTGTACCGAGGGCTTGAGATGATCGACAACGGGCAGGGGCGTCGTCGCCTTTCCTTGCTGGCGGGCTCGGCGGTGGCCGTCACGCTTGCCGCGCTGGCAGGCTGTGCGAAGCCGCCTCCGCCCCCGCCACCCCCGCCGCCGGTCGTGGTGATCCCGCCGATGCCGACGCCGCCGATGGGCGCGCCGCTCGAAATGAGGGTTCCGGCCAAGGCAGAGGATGGCACGCGCCAGACCGTGAATTATGGGATTTCCACGTCGCAGACGATCTGGAACTTCCGCTCGGCCTATAACGTGGCTGCGCTCAACTGCGTCGAGGTTCAGTTCACCCCGATCCTTGAGGGCTACAAGCGTTTCCTGAAGGTCTACGACAAGTCGCTCGACCGTGCGAGCAAGGAAATCGACGCGAGCTTCCGCACGCAGCATTCCGGTCGCGCCGCGATCGTCGCGCGCGAGACCTACCAGACGCAGGTCTACAACTTCTTCTCGCTGCCGCCGGTGGACTCCAGCTTCTGCCAGGCAGCGATGGAAGTGAGCGCCGAATTGAACACGGTGGAGCCGAGCCAGTTCGACAACTGGTCCTACACCGGCCTCGCCAAGCTCGAGGCGCCGTTCAAGGCGTTCTTCGATGCTTATGACCAGTACCGCGCCGATCTGGCCGCATGGCAATCGCGCTACGGATCGAACGGCCTCATCACCGTGCGCCCGAATGCGGAGCAGGTCATGGCCCAGCCCGTCGTCCAGCCTCAGGCGAGCGTGCCGCAGGCACAGTGACGTCGGCAGTGGGCGCGAGAATCTTCGCGCCCGCCCATTTTTCTCTTCCGCGCGGGAGGCGTCTTCGCTAAGGGGACGCTCCCGAGCGCGGTGACGCAATCGGACTTGATACTGGAACGGGGCCGTAGCTCAGCTGGGAGAGCGCGTCGTTCGCAATGACGAGGTCAGGGGTTCGATCCCCCTCGGCTCCACCAGTATCGCGCAATTCAGGCGTGTCCGGACGAACCGGGCATCACCCGGCCCGAGACACGGCCGGGTTTTTTGTTTATCTGCGGCCAGCGGCGTTCAGCGGAGGGAAAACCTCCGGCGACCGGGACCGGTCGCGAAAGGGCGCTTCATCAGCGCTGGAAGCGATAGGACCGATGCATTTTCTCGACCAGGCCAAGATCTACGTGCGTGCAGGCGGCGGTGGCCCCGGTGCGGTCAGCTTCCGGCGTGAGAAGTACGTCGAGTACGGCGGCCCCAACGGCGGCAACGGCGGCAAGGGCGGCGACATCATCTTCGAAGCCGTGCCCGGCCTCAACACGCTGATCGACTTCCGCTATACCCAGCACTTCAAGGCCCCGCGCGGCGGCCACGGCATGGGCCAGAACCGCAACGGTGCGGCGGGCAAGGACCTGGTCATCAAGGTGCCGATCGGCACTCAGGTCATCGCCGACGACGAAGGGCGCGACACCGTGCTGCTCGACCTCACCGAGCCGGGCCAGCGCGTCACCTTCATCGAAGGCGGCATGGGCGGGCGCGGGAACGCCAGCTACAAGACCAGCACCAACCGCGCTCCGCGCCAGCACCAGCCCGGCATGCCGCCGATCGAGCAGTGGGTGTGGCTGCGCCTCAAGCTGCTGGCCGACGTCGGCCTCGTCGGCATGCCCAACGCGGGCAAGTCCACCTTCATCAACGCGCTGTCGAACGCCAAGGCGAAGGTCGGCGACTACGCCTTCACAACCCTGCGTCCGCAGCTCGGCGTCGTCATGCACAAGCACCGCGAGTTCGTGCTGACCGACATTCCCGGCCTGATCGCAGGCGCGGCGGACGGCGCGGGGATCGGCGATCGCTTCCTCGGCCACATCGAACGCTGCCGCGTGCTGGTCCACCTCATCGACATCTCCAACACCGATCCGGTGGAGGCGATGCAGGTCGTCGAGGAGGAACTGGAAGCCTACAGCGAGTTGCTGGCCGACAAGCCCCGCCTCGTCGCGCTGAACAAGGTCGATCTGGTCGATGACGCACTGGCGGAGGAATACGCCAAGGAACTGCTCAAGGCCGGCGCGGACGAAGTGTTCCCGATTTCCGGCGCGACGGGCAAGGGCATGCCGCGCCTGCTCGACGCGGTGATCGACTACCTTCCGGCCGCCACCGTGACCGAACGTCCCACCGGCGAGCGCGAAGAGGCTGACGACACGCCCTGGTCGCCGATCTGACGGGTTGAAGGCCCACCCCGGCCCCTCCCGCAAGCGGGAGGGAGAAGAGGGTTTCGCCCTCTCGCTTGCGGGACGGCCGCGAGACTTGCCGAGCCTCAGGCGAGGTTAGTCGCAGCGGGGTGGGCATCGCCGCCCAACCTTGCGCTTTCCTCAACTGCACCTTTCCCCTAGAGGCTGGCACGCCCATGCCTATTGCCCGACTCTCAGACCTCGCCGATTCCTCCCTTGCGCCGCGCCTTGTCATCAAGGTGGGTTCGGCGCTGCTCGTCGGGCCGGAGGGCGTCCGACGCGCATGGATCACGCAGCTGGTGGCCGAGATCGCCGAGGCGCGCCGGCGGGGGCAGGACGTGATCGTCGTCTCCTCGGGCGCGATCGCGCTGGGCGCGGCGACGCTGGGGCTGGAGAAGGGGGCGCGGCAGCCTCGCCGACGCGCAGGCCAGCGCCGCCGTCGGCCAGATCGCGCTTTCGGGCCTCTGGGCCGAGCTTCTGGGCGCGCACGGCATCACCGCCGCGCAGATGCTGCTGACACTGGAGGATCTGGAGGACCGCCGCCGTTACCTCAACGTCACGGCCACGCTGAGCCGCCTGCTCGATGCGGGCGCGGTGCCGGTCATCAACGAGAACGATTCGGTGGCGACCCAGGAAATCCGCTTCGGCGACAACGACCGCCTCGCCGCGCGCGTGGCGCAGGCCGCGCAGGCGAGTGCGGTGGTGCTGCTTTCCGACATCGACGGCCTCTACGATCGCCACCCCAAGCAGCCCGGTGCGAAGATGATCCCGGTGGTCGAGGGTGTCACCGCCGAGGTGCGGGCGATGGCCAGCACCGAATCGAATTCCGGCATGGGCTCGGGCGGCATGGTCTCCAAGCTGCAGGCGGCCGAGATCGCGGAACTGGCGGGCATCTGCCTTGTCATCGGCAACGGCCAGCACGAACGCCCGGTGGCGCGCATCGTGGGCGCCAAGGATCGGGAGGGCATCGGCACCCTGTTCGTGCCCCGACGCAAGGCCGCCGCGCGCAAGGCGTGGCTGGGCGGCCGCCTGCGTCTCAAGGGTGAGATCGTGGTGGACGACGGTGCCGCTGCGGCACTCGGGCGCGGGTCCAGCCTGCTCGCCAAGGGCATCACGGCGGTCGAGGGCGTGTTCTCGCGCGGCGATCCCGTCGCCATCGTCGACGGCGCGGGCAAAGTGCTCGCCCATGGCCTTTCCGAATACGACGCCGCCGAATGCGCCGCCATCGTCGGCCTGCATTCGAGCGAGCAGGAACAGGTGCTCGGCTATTCGCCGCGCTCCGCTGTGGTCCACCGCGACCAGATGGTGCTGAAATGAACCGCCGCCGCACTCTCATCGACCGCCCGGTCATCGCGCTGACCGGCGCCACCGGCTTCGTCGGACAGGCCGTTCTGGAAGCGGCCATCGAGGCTGGCTTCGCCGTGCGCGCACTCACCCGCCGCAGCCAGCCCGAGCGCGAGCATGTCGACTGGATCGGCGGCGAGCTGGGCAATCCCGCCTCGCTGGTCGAACTGGTGCGCGGGGCCGAGGCGGTGATCCACGTCGCGGGCGTCGTCAACGCGCCCGATGCGGCCGGGTTCGAGGCTGGCAACGTCACCGGCACCCTCAACCTCATCGAAGCGACCGTGGGCGAGGGCGTGCGGCGCTTCGTCCATGTCTCCTCGCTCTCCGCGCGCGAGCCGGAACTGTCGGCCTACGGCGCTTCCAAGGCGCGGGCCGAGAAGATCGTCATGGCCAGCCCGCTTGACTGGACCATCGTGCGCCCGCCCGCGATCTACGGCCCGCGGGACAAGGAGATGTTCGAGCTGTTCCGCGTGGCGCGCTGGGGCTTCATCCCGATGCCGAAGCAGGGCCGCGCCTCGATGATCCATGTCGACGATCTGGCGCGGCTGCTCGTCGCGCTGGAGCCGGGCGGGCTGTCGGTGACCGGCAAGGTCTTCGAGCCGGATGACGGCAAACCGCAGGGGTGGGAGCATTTCGAACTCGGCCTCGCGATCGGCTGGGCGCTGGGCAAGCGGCCGCGCGTGATCGGGCTGTCTCCGGTGATGCTCCACCGGGCTGCGCGCATCGACAATTTTTGCGCGGCCCCCGTGCAAAAATGACGCTCGACCGCGCCGCCTACATCAGCCATCCGGACTGGGTGGTCTCGCCCGAGGCCGTGCCGCCGGGCAAGCTCTGGCGTCCCCGCATCGAGACGCGCGAAGGGCTGAAGGCCACGGCGCAATGGTATCGTGAGCACAAGTGGCTCTGAAGAGGTAACGCCCCGCATGAACCGCCTGCTCGCCCGCCTGAACATCGACCCATTCCTGCTGATGCTGCTGGGCACGGTGGCGCTGGCGACGGTGCTGCCGGCGCAGGGCGTGTGGGCGACGATCGCGGGCGGGGTGGCGGATGCGGGCATTGCGCTGCTGTTTTTCCTCCATGGCGCCAAGCTCTCGCGCGAGGCGATCCTCGATGGCGCCAAGGCGTGGAAGCTGCACCTGACGGTGGGCGCGACGACCTTCTTGCTGTTCCCGATCATCGGCCTTGGCGTGCGGGCGATCCCTGGTATCGAGCCTTCGCTGGCGACGGGCGTGCTGTTCCTGACACTGTTGCCCTCCACCGTGCAGTCCTCGATTGCCTTCACCGCGATCGCCGGGGGCAATGTCGCGGCGGCGGTGGTCAGCGCCTCGTTCTCGAACCTTGCGGGCATCTTCATTACCCCGCTGCTGACGGCGCTGTTCATTACCGGCCGGAGCCATGGGTTCTCGACGGACCCGATCATCGACATCTCGGTGCAGTTGCTGCTGCCGTTCCTGGCGGGGCATTTCCTGCGCCCGTGGATCGGCGGTTTCGTGACCCGCAACAAGAAGGTGCTGGGCTACGTCGACCGCAGCTCGATCCTGCTGGTGGTCTACACCGCGTTCGGCGCGGCGGTGCTCGAAGGGCTGTGGCACAAGGTGACGGTGGGTGAACTGGCGCTGATCGCGGCGATTTCGCTGGGCGTGCTGGCGGTGGTGATGGTGGTGTCGAGCTTCGTTGGGAAGGCCATGGGCTTCTCGCGCGAGGACAGGATCGTGCTGCTGTTCTGCGGCTCGAAGAAGAGCCTCGCGACTGGGGTGCCGCTAGCGGGCGTGCTGTTCCCGGCGGCGCAGGTGGGGGCGATCATCCTGCCGCTGATGTTCTTCCACCAGATCCAGCTGATGGTCTGCGCCGTGCTCGCACGCCGGTTCGCGGCGGCGGAGGAAAAGGCGGCAGGCTGACCGGCCGCCGCTTTTCGTCCCGTCACCTCTCGTCATTGCGAGCGTAGCGAAGCAATCTAGGGCCGCGTAAACCGCCCTGGATTGCTTCGCTACGCTCGCAATGACGAAGAAAGGGGGCTGAATTCGCCCGGGCGATGGGCCGCATCTCGTCAATCTAGATAGTGCGTACTATCAAATCGGCAGGGAGAGCCTGCCATGCACATCGAACCTGCCATCCTGCCCTATCTCGCCGACCTCGAAGGCGCGGTCGCGAACCTTGCGGAGACCTGGCGGCCTGACGATCCGGCCTACTGTGCCGACGTCTACCGCCAGACCATGGCGAGCCTGTCCTATTCCTACTTCATGTACTTCCACGCCGATGCCGAACATCCGGACTGGGCGCCGCTGTGGAACCCGGTCTACACGCTCCAGCCCAACCCGGACGACATCTACACGCAGTCGCCGATCCGGGGCGACCTGACCTACCGCGTTTCCGGCAACCGGGGGACATGCCGCATCCTGTCGTTCACCACGCAGGCCGCGCTGTCGGGCACGGTGGACGCCATGCCGCGCCCCAATGGCCACAACGAGTGCGACACCAACGACCTCGGCATCGCTCTGGGCGAGGACTTCTCCATCGTGTTCAGCGCCGAGCGGCCCGCCGGATACGAGGGCCACTGGGCGCCGATCGACCGCTCCGCGCGCGGCATGTTCACCCGCTTTCGCATGTACCACTGGGAGCGCGAGGTGGACCCGGTGCTGTCGATCGAATGCCTCGACCCGGTGCCGCCCAAGCCGCGCCTCGCGCCCGAGGAAATCCTGCGCCGCATCGGCGAGATGGCGAAGCTGCCGCGCCGCAAGACCGACCTATACTACCCCATGCAGAACGGGGTGAAGGACCGTGTCGGCTTCAACGTGTTCGAGCCGGTGCGCTATCCCGGTGCGCTGGTGAAGCAGACCTACTGGCCCGCCTGCTTCCAGCTGGAAGACGACGAGGCGCTGATCATCGAGACCGAGATTCCCGCCCGCGCGCCCTACTGGAACGTGCAGCTCAACGACCCGTACTTCAACGCGCTGGAATATGTTTACCGCCTCAGCAGCACCAACGGCGCGATGGCGCGGCTGTCGAGCGACGGGAAGTTCCGCGCCGTCATCGCGCTGACCGATCCGGGGGTGCCCAACTGGCTCGACCCCGCAGGCTACAACGAAGGCGGCATCTACGGCCGCTGGTACGATTGCGACAGCGAGCCGGTGCCCACGATCACCCGCGTCAGGCTGGCGGAGCTGCGCTCCCATCTGCCCGAGGACACTCCCGTGGTCACCCCGGCCGAGCGCTCCGAGGAGATCCGCCGCCGCGTCGCCGCGTGCCAGCGGCGGCGGCGCTGGTGAGAGGCTGAGCGATGGACCTCGGCTACGATCCGCCCGAAACCTTCCGCCATGCGCTCGGCCAGTTGCACGATACCGTCATCGCCGAGACCGGTAGTGACGATTTCGGTCCGGCCGACTACCTGCCGGGCCTCACCGTGCTGTTGCAGTCGATGGACTACGACCCGCGCTTTTCCGAACAGGGCAGGCGCGCGGCATGGGGCATGGTCGTCGGCGTGCTGCGCGGGCGGGCGCAGGCCGTGGCGGCGATGAAGGCGAACCCCGGCTTCGATGCGGCCCCGGTGCTGTCGCCGGTGGTCATCACCGGGGTGCCGCGCACAGGGACGACGGCGCTGCACCGGCTGCTCGCGGTCGATCCGCGCTTTCAGGGGCTGCAGACGTGGCTGCTCGACAGCCCGATGCCGCGCCCGCCGATGGCGCGCTGGGCGGAGTATCCGCAGTATCGCAAGACCCTCGCCGGGCTGGATGCGCAGTATACGGCGCTCCCCGATGCCAGGGCCGCGCATTTCCGCGCTGCCGAGGAAGTCCACGAATGCTGCATGCTGCTGCGGCAGTCTTTCGTCTCGAACTTGTGGTCGTGCGGCTGGTCGGCGGCGACTTACGATGCGTGGTGGCAGTGCCAGAGCGAGGCGGCGGCCTATTCCCACTTCGCGCGGTGCGTCCGGCTGATCGGCATGAATGATGCGGGCAAGCGCTGGCTGCTCAAGAACCCCGGCCATATCGCGCATCTCGACCTGCTGCTGGCGGTGTTCCCCGACGCCCGCGTGATCCAGACTCACCGCGATCCGGGCAAGGCGGTGCCGAGCCTCGTCTCGCTGCTGATGAACATGAACGGGCTGATGGAGCCCGACCGCAAGCAGCAGCGCGCGGAAAACCTGCTGCGCCGCGAAGTCGCCAAGTGGGCCAATGCGGTGGAGAAGTGCGAGGCGGTGCGCGCGCGGCATCCGGGTCAGGTGCTCGATGTGGTCCACACCGATTTCCACGCCCGCCCGATGGAGACGGTGGAGGCGATCTATCGCTTCATCGGCATGGACATTCCCGAGGAAACTCGCGCCGCCTTGCAGCACCGGATCGAGGAGAAGCCCGAACTCAGCCACGGCGTCCACCGCTATTCCATCACCGACTACGGTATGACCGCCGATGAGGCGCGCGAGCCGTTTCGCGCTTACATAGAGCGCTACGACCTGCTGGAGACGCGGGCATGAAGGCGGCGATCTATCCCGGCAGCGGCCGGCCGATCGTGATCGAGACGATCGCCGACCCCGAGCCCGGCCCCGGCGACCTGCTGATCCGCGTGGACCGCTGCGGCATCTGCGGCACCGACCTTGCGATGACGAGGGGCGGCGCGTGGGACTTCGGCGCCGGTGTCCAGTTCGGGCACGAGTTCGCCGGAACCGTGGTCGAGGTCGGCCGCGGGGTCGAGGGCTGGAAGGTCGGCGATCCGCTGGCGGTGCTGCCCTCGGTCGCCTGCGGGCAGTGCGAGACCTGCCGTGCGCACGGCAACAACGTGCTGTGCCGGGAGAGTCCCGCGCGGGCCTCGGTCGGCTTCGCGCAATACGCGCGGATACCGGCTAGCGTCGCCACTCCGCTGCCGAAGACGCTCTCCATGGCCGACGGGGCGCTGATCGAACCCTTGGCGATCAGCCTTTACGGCACGCAGATGGCGCGAATCCGGCCGGGCGAGCGGGTGCTGGTGCTCGGCGGCGGGACGGTGGCGCTCTACGCGATCTGGTGGGCGCGGCGGCTGGGAGCGGGGCGGGTGACCGCGATGTCGCGCTCGTCGCGGCGGCGGGACTTGTGCCTGCAGATGGGGGCGGACGCCTTCGTCGCCTTCGGGGACAACGAGGCGGGCGAAGTCGTCGAGGCGCTGGGCGGTGCACCGCAGGTGGTGCTGGAAGGCGTGGGCGCGCCGGGGATGCTTGGCCGCGCGGTCCAGCACGCTGCGCCGTTCGGGCGGATCGTCAGCCTGGGGTTCTGCACCGCGCCCGACCCGGTGATCCCGGCGATCGCGAGCTACAAGTGCGTGTCGATGCACTTCGCCGTCGGCTATTCCATGCGGGAGTTTCTTTTCATCGCCGACCTTCTGGGACGCGGCCATGTCCATGCCGATCCCAAGGCGATCGTCACCGACACCATCGCCTTGGAGCAGTTGCCTGCGATGTTCGAGACCCTGCGCGGCCCGAATGCGGAAACCAAGGTCCACGTGCGCTGCCAGTGATCGCGTCACCCTGAATCGTCATTGCGAGCGCAGCGAAGCAATCCAGGGCAGTCTTGAGCCGCTCTGGATTGCTTCGCTGCGCTCGCAATGACGAAGGGTGGTTTCATCGTGCTTTTAAGGAACACCCGCGACGACGTCAGGCCGGCACCGGCTCTCCCGACGCGTCTTCTTCTTCCTGTGGTTCCTTCCGCAGCGTCAGCAGCAGGAACGCGCCCATCACGACCGCAGTGCCCACCGTCACCAGGAACGTGTCGAAACTGCCGGTCCGCGCCAGCGTCCAGCTCAGCAGTGCTGCTCCCGAAGCAGCCGCCAGCGAGCACACCCCCGTCAGCAGCCCGAGCACGCTGGAATAGATTCTGCGTCCGGAAGTGCCGCGCGACGAGGAAGGCGAGGATATCCCCTTCCGCCCCCACCGCGAAGCCGAGGCTGAAGATCGCCGCGGTCACCACCGCCGGCGCGTCCCAGCTGCTCGCCAGCACGAACAGCCCGAGCCCAGGCAGAGCCAGCATCACGAACGAGACCACCTGCGGCGCGAAGCGGTCGAGCGCCACCCCGGTCACGAAGCGGCCAAGCAGCATCCCCACCGCCAGTGCGGTGAACATGATCGAGGCGCCTTCGCCGCTGATTCCTGGTCGAGCACCAGCATCTTGAGCTGCACGAGAATCAGCGTCAGTGGCAGGTTGCACAAGTACATCGCGCCGAACAGAATCCAGAACGCCCGCTCGCCGAAGATCTCGGGGTAGTCGTCGCGCGCGCGGCGCTTGGGCGCGGTGACGAGGGCCGCATGCGCTCGCCCGCTGGGGATGAGCAGGAACACGACGATGCCGGTGAGCACCGTGAACAGCGCCAGCATCCGGTACGTCGCCGACCAGCCGTGCGCCTCGACGAACTCGTTGATGACCGGCCCGCCGATCGCGGCGAACAGGGCCGGGCCGCAGGCGACGATCGCAAGGCCGAGGCCGCGCGCGTGCTCGACATGCTGCACCACGAGGCGGGTGTAGACCGTCGCGGTCGTCGTCACGCAAATGATGCTCTGGAAGATGAAGATCGCCAGATAGGCCTCGAACGAGCCGCCGATGAGGCTGAAGCCCAGCATCGTCAGCGGCATGGCGACGATCCCGATCAGCGCGGTCAGCTTGACGCCGAAGAGGTCGGCGAGGCGGCCGATGAAGGGCATCGACAGCGCCGTCAGCATCCCCAGCATGCCGGTCATCGCGAACTGCGCCTTGGACCACCCGGCATCGGCGACGAGCGAGGGCGCGATCGCGCTGGTGACGGTGCCGATGATTGACATGCCCGTACCCATGCCCAGCGTCGCCGCCAGCAGCGGGCGCCATGCGGCACCGATTTCCGATAGATAGCGCAAGGTCAGGTCTCTCCGGGGCGATTTTCGTTATGCCCGCCAGCTTGCCACCGGACCGGCCGGGGCAAAAGCGCAGGACCGCCCCGCACGGGCTATTTCACGCCGGGGCAATCGGAAATCGCCCGAGCGTTGGTTGTCGGTGCAGTCGTCATTGCGAGCGCAGCGAAGCAATCCAGCGCGGTTTACGCAGCTCTGGATTGCTTCGCTGCGCTCGCAATGACGAGCCTGAGGGAATTGACCAAGCGATTGCTTCGAATATATCTCGCAGCTATCTTCAGCCTCGCAGATGAAAGGGAGAAGAGGATGTTCGCGACGCAGGTATTCAAGGGTGTGCGGGTGCTGGAGCTGGCGCAGTTCGTCTTCGTACCGGCCGCAGGCGCGGTGATGGCGGACCTTGGCGCGGACGTGATCAAGGTCGAGATGACCGAGGGCGACCCGTACCGCCGCCTAAAGATCACCGACGGGCGCCAGACCGCCTCGGCCAACCTTGCGATGGAGCTGAACAACCGGAACAAGCGCTCGGTGGCGATCGACCTCAAGACAGAGGAGGGCCGCGAATTGCTGCTGCGGCTGGTCGAGACCGCCGACGTGTTCCTGACCTCCATCCGCCCGGCGGCGCTGCGGCGGCTGGGGCTGACGCTTGACGTGCTGCGCGCGCGCAATCCGCGTATCATCTACGCCCACGGCAACGGGCTCGGCTTCCGGGGCGAGCAGGCGGACCGTGCGGGCTACGATGCCTCGTGCTTCTGGGCGCGGGGTGGTTTCGGGCACATGCTTTCGGTGCCGGGACAGCGGCCGACGCGCCCGCGCCCGGCGCTGGGCGATCATGCGGGTGCGATGAACGTCGCCTTCGGGATCGCCAGCGCCCTGTTCCATCGCGAGCGCACCGGGGACGCGACGAGCGTGGAAGTCTCGCTGCTGTCCTCGGCGATGTGGATCCTCTCGGCCGACGTGACGATGGGGGCGGCCCTCTCGGACGAGCAACTGGCGAAGCTGGCGAACCCCGGCCGCCATGCCCTGACCAGCGCCTACCAGACGGCCGATGGGCGCTACCTGCAACTCATGTTCCTCGATCCCGAGCGCTACTGGCCCGAACTGTGCCGCCGCCTCGACCGCGAAGCGCTGCTGCAGGACGCCCGCTTCGCTTCGGCCGACAGCCGGGTGGAGCATGGCGAGGCGCTGCTCGAGGCATTGGACGAGGCCTTCGCCGCGCGGACTCTCGACGAATGGCGCGGCGTGTTCGCGGGCTGGGATGCGCCGTGGGAGGTCGTGCAGAACTTGCGCGAACTCGTCACCGATCCGCAGGGGGCGGCGAACGATTCGCTTTTCGATGTGGTGGTGGAGGACGGCACTCCGGTCACCGTGGTCTCGGGGCCGGTGTCGTTCGGGGTAGCCCGCTGCCGCCCGCGCCGCGCCGTGCGCCGACGATGGGGCAGGATACCGCGCAAATCCTTGCCGAACTGGGCCTGTCCGATGCGCAGATCGAGGGCTGGGCGCAGAGCGGTGTGGTGGCCGGAATCGGCCGAGGCTGAAGGCCGTTTTGCCGCCCTCCTAGGTGAACCACCGGGGAGGGCGTTGGAAGGCTGGGCAACCCTGTCTTGGTAAACGATTGCCATGAGTAACGTTCACCATGCCCGCGGCGCTCGCCGCCTCCGCCCGCTTGCCGCAGGGGTCGCCCTTGCCGCAGGTATCGTCCTTGTGCCCCAGGCCGCGTCCGCCGCGACGGTGACCGACACCATCACGGTGACGGCCAACGTGCAGTCGGCCTGCGTCGTCGCCGCCAGCCCGCTGGCTTTCGGCAACTACAACCCGACGTCGTCCTCGAACGTCGATGCGACCGCGACTGTCAACGTCACCTGCACGCAGGGCACCCCTACAACGTCGGCCTCAATGCGGGCACGACGACCGGCGGCACGACCACCCTGCGCAAGCTCAATTCCTCCGGCCATACCCTCAACTACGCGCTCTATTCCGATTCCGGCCGCACCACGAACTGGGGCAACACCGTCAATACCGACACCGTCGCGGGCACCGCCGGGACTTCCGCCACCGCCTACACCGTCTACGGCCGCATCCCCGGCAGCCAGAACACCACGGCGGGCGCCTACACCGACTCGGTGACCGTCACGGTGACCTACTGATGACCTTTCGGCGCGCTCCGGTACTGCTGGCGGCCCTGTTCGTTGCCATGTGGGGCGGCTTTGCCGCCCCGGCGCGGGCGGGATCGCTCAGCGTGATGCCGGTGCGCGTCGATGTACCTTCGGGCCGCCGCTTCTGCTCGCTGACGCTGGGCAACGATTCCGACCGCGCGGTGACCGTGCAGGTGCGCGGCTTCGCATGGAGCCGCGACGAGGGCGGTGCCGACATTCTCGATCCCGATACCGACTTCGTCGTCAATCCGCCGATCGCGACGATTGCGCCGCACGGCACGCGGCTGGTGCGCTGCAGCCTGCCCGCCGATGCAGGGGCGCAGACGGAAAGGCAGTGGCGCCTGATCGTCGACGAACTTCCCGATCCCACGCAGGCCCAGCCGGGCGTCGTGCAGACGCTGCTGCGCCTCTCGGTCCCGGTGTTCCGGGGCGCCGAGGGCGTGGCACCGCAGTTCACCGCCTCCACCTCGCCGCTGGGGCTGCGCCTTGCCAATACGGGCAGCGGGCACGCCCGGATCGTGGCGCTTACTCTGCAAGGGGCGAGCGAGACGGTAACGCTGGGCAAGCCCTTCTACCTCCTCGCCGGAGGGGCGCAGCTGATCCCGGCCGAGCGCCTGCCGCGGGGTCTGTCCTCCATCCACGTGCGTGCCGAGGAGGGCGAGTATACCGTCGCCCTCCCTGCGCCGTGAGCTGATGGTCGCCTCCGGTGATGCGCCTCTCCCGCCGCCTTGCGGCAGCCCTTTCGGCTGCGCTTGTCCTGTCGCCTGCGATCGGCGCCGGAACCGCCTGCGCGCAGTCTGCGGCCGAGGCGGCGCCCATGCCGGTCGGCGTCGTCCTCAACGGGCAGGCGATCGCCGAGCCCGGCCTGCTCATCGTGCATGACGGCCACCTCCTTGCGCGGCGCAGCGACATCGAGAGCTGGGGCCTCGCCGCCCATTCCATGACCGCGTCCGAGACGCTGGGCGGCGAAAGCTACGTCGCGCTGGACCGCGTGAAGGGTCTTGTCGCGCGGCTCGACGCGGACGGGGCGACACTGCTGGTCGATGCCGACGTCAGCCTGTTTCCGCGCTACACGTTCGATCCCGGCCGCCATGTCGTGCCGCTGGCGCAGACGATCCCGGCGCAGTTCCTCGATTACGACCTGACGCTGTCCGACTGGAACGGTCACGCGCGGCTTGGCGGGTTCGTCGATGCAGGCGTTTCCGGACCTTGGGGCGTCGCCGACTCCAGCTTTCTCGTCGATAGCGAGCGGGGAGGCGTCGTGCGGCTGGATACCGCGCTGCGCCGGGACTTTCCTCAGCAGCGGATGCGGCTGGTGCTGGGCGACACCGTCGGCATCGGCGCGCCGTGGAGCCGTCCGGTGCGGTATGGCGGGGTGTTCCTCGGCACCGATTTCTCGCTCGACCCGCAGAGCATCAACTTCCCGCTGCCGGTGATCTCCGGGAGCGCGCTGACGGCTTCGACCGTTGAACTTATGGCGCAATCGTCGCGCCAGTCGATGGACGTCGGGCCGGGCGCCTTCGACCTGACCCTCCAGCCGCGCCTTACCGGGGCCGGGCAGGTGACGATGAGCGTGCGCGACCTTGCGGGCAATACCCGGCAGGTGACGCGCAGCTTCTATGCGAGCCCGAGCCTGCTGCGCCCCGGCCTGTCCGAATTCGCGATCGAGGCGGGCGCGCTGCGGCGGCGCTTCGGCTTCGACAGCTTCGCCTATGGCCCTCTGTTCGCGGCGGCCGGACTGCGGCGCGGGATCACCAATGCGCTGACCCTTGAAGGGCGCGTGGAGGTCAGCGGTCGCACGCGCATGGCGGGCCTTGGCGCGGCGATGGTGCTGGGCGCGGTGGGCGAGGTCTCGCTTGCGGGGGCGGTGTCGCAAGGGTCAGCGGGGACCGGGACGCTGGTGCGCGCGCAAATGCAGCGCGTCACGCCGGTCTATACCTTCACCGCCAGCTACGAGCGCGCCGACGCGCAGTTCCGGCAGGTGGGCGAAGGCCGCCTCAACGGCGGCGGGCGCAGCGAACTGGCGGTCGCAGGAGGGCTTTCGCTCGGACGGATCGGCAGCCTCAATGCCAGCTATGCGCGGCTGACGCAGGGTATCGGCGGGGAAGGACAAACCCGCTACGATCTCGCCTCGGCCTACTACACGGCGAACCTGCGCGGCGGCTATCTCTCGGCGGGCGTGCAGTACACCGCCTATCGCGCGGGGCGGCGCGACGCGGGGCTGTTCGGCTCGCTGACCATTCCGCTGGGGCCGCGCCGCAATGCTTCGGTGATCGCCGAGCCGGGCCGTGCGGCCGCGACTTTCACGCAGAACCTGCCCGACCGCAGCGGCTTCGGCGCGCGGGCGCTGGCCGGGCGCGATGGTGGAGCGGCATGGCTGGAGGGCTGGCTCGGCTATCGCAGCGGCGCAGGCGACATCCGCCTCGACGCAGCGCAGCGGCGTGGGCAGCAGGGCGTGCAACTCAACGTGCGCGGCGGCCTGCTCAGGGTGGACGGAACGCTCGTCGCCAGCCAGCACATCGACGACGGCTTCGCGCTGGTCGACGTGGCCAGCGACGCCCCGGTGACCGTCACCGTCGAGAACCGCCCGAGGCCGACCAAGGCAGGACGCGGGCGCGGCGTGATCGTCACCGGCCTCCAGCCTTATGCCGAGAACCACATCGGCATCGACGCCGCCGAAGTGCCGATCGCGGACGACCTCGACACCGCGCAGCAGGTCGTCGCGCCGGGCTGGCGGCAGGCGGTGCGGGTGCGCTTCGGCACCGTGGGCGGGCGGGGCGTGCGGCTGCGGGTGCTCGATACGCAGGGAATTCCGCTCCAGACCGGATCGAGCATCGCTTGGGCAGGCGGGGTCGGCGTCGTTGGTTACGACGGCGAAGTCTGGCTCGAAGGCTATCGCGGCGGTGCGGGCACGCTCAGCGTCTCGGGTGCGGGCGGGACGTGCCTGGCGCCGATCCCGGCGCTGGGCGAGGACGCGCGGCTTGCGGCAACGCCGGTCACTTGCGTGCGCGGGAACGAAAGGACGTGACGATGCGGCTTGCCACTCGGTTCCTCGCGGCGCTGGGGGGACTGGCGTGCGGGCTCGCGCCCACTGCGGCGGCGGACGCGGCGGGGTGCCTCGTGTGCATCTGCTCGGTCTCGACCACCAATCTCAGCTTCGGGACGTACAACCCGGCCAATACCTCGCCGACCACGGCGACGGCGACGGTCACCGCCAACTGCATCTCGGTCAGCGTGCCGATGAACGCGACGGTCGATCTTGCGCTGAGTGCGGGCACGTCGGGCAACGCGGCGGCGCGGCAGATGGCGAACGGGGCCGCGCGGCTGAACTACAACATCTATCAGGATGCGGGCTACGCCACGGTCTGGGGGAACAACAGCAATGGCGGCTTCTCGCAGTCGATGCTGATCAACAACCTGCTGAATTTCAACGCGACCAAGACGGCCTATGGGCGGATTCCGGCGGGGCAGTACGCGAAGACGGGGGCTATTCGGACCCGGTCGTGGTGACGTTCACGTTTTGACGCAAAGCCTTGGTCGTCATTGCGAGCGCAGCGAAGCAATCCAGGGCGGCCTAAGACTGCCCTGGATTGCTTCGCTGCGCTCGCAATGACGAATGTGTAGGGTGCAAGGCGTCCTCAGAAGATCGGCCACGACTTCCAGATGCTGAACACGCTGGTGGCGATCAGCACCACCGAGACGGCCGCGAGCAGCGTGCGCGGCTTGATGCGCTTGGCGAAGAGGGCGCCGAAGGGCGCCGCCACGACGCCGCCGATGATCAGGCCGACCGTCGCCACCGTGAAGGCCGAAAGCCCGATGGTGGAGATGAACGCGATCGAGATCGAGGTGGTCAGCAGGAATTCCGCGGTGTTGACGGTGCCGATGGTCTTGGCCGGTTCGCCGCCCTGCACCAGCAGGTTGGAGGTGACCACCGGACCCCAGCCGCCGCCGCCCGCCGCGTCGAGGAAGCCGCCCGCCAGCGCCAGAGGGGCGGTGTACTTGGGGTCCGCGAAGCTCGGCTTGCGCATGCGGATGGCGCGGAACATCAGGTAGATGCCGATGCCGGTGAGGTAGATCATGACGTAGGGCTTGGCCACCGAGGCGTCGATGCTCGACAGCAGGTAGGCACCGGCGACGCCGCCGATGATGCCGGTCGGCACCAGCCGCAGGAACAGGCCCCAGTTCACGTTGCGGTGCAGGATATGGCTGATGCCCGAGGTGCCGGTGGTGAACAGCTCGACCAGGTGGACGCTGGCCGAGGCCGCTGCCGGAGGAACACCGACCACGCTGACCAGCAGCGTCTGGGTGATCACTCCGAAGGCCATGCCAAGCGCGCCGTCGACGATCTGCGCGGCGAAACCGATGGCGATGAAGGGAGCGATTTCGGCCAGTGTCGGCAGCGAATCGAGCATTCTTACTCCTCCTGGGGTGCAGGTTGGATCTGGTCGCGGCCTGTTGGCCCCATCTACTGGCTAGGCGAATGCCGCGCGGATGGGAACCACGCGGATTAATCTCCAGGCAGAAGCCGCCCGGTCGTCCGGTGTGCTCGGCTTCGCCAGGTCGGGTCGATCAGTGGTTGAAGCGGCGGCGCTCGGTGACGTCGACCTGCATCAGCTTGCCGTCGTGGACGGTCAGCTGGATCACGCCGAAGCGCAGGCGCTGCAGCGCCTCGATCACGTGCTGGACGCCTTCGTTGAGCAGCGGGTGTTCGGTTGCGGTCGCATCGGCGGGCTTGGCAATTCGCATGCGCATCTCCTCTCGCAGCGGGGCGGATGCGGGCTTGGTATTCTCTATCGTAAAAGTTGACAATGGGGTCGCGGGAGAAGGTTTGCTTTCAGCCGCTAAAGCTCAGACGTCCTCGACCGCTTCCAGTCCTTCGGCGGCGGGCACGGGGTCGATCTTGTCCGACAGCCGCATCCCGTCGAGGAGGCCCGCAGTGGCGTCGCGGACCTGCAGCATCAGCGCGCGGGTGCGGCAGTCCTTTTCCTCGACGCAGTTCTTGCAGGTCTCGTGCGCGAAGCGGCTGGCGCAGGGCACCAGCGCCAGCGAGCCGCGCATCACGCGGATGAGATCGCCATAGGTGATGTCGATCGGGGGCACGCCCAGCCAGTAGCCGCCGTCCTCGCCGCGCTGCGAGGCGACGATGCCGTAGCGCGACAGTTCCGACAGGATGACGGTGAGAAACTTCGCCGGGATGTTCTGGGTCTCGGCGATGTCGGTCAGCGGGATCGGACCCTGGCCGTACTTGTCCGCGAGGTGCTGCATGGCCCGGATCGCATAGCGTGTTTTTTGCGAAAGCATCGGTGCAATTCTCGCGAGGACTTCGACGGGGTGTCTTGGCTCCATTGGCGTGGGTGCGTCAACCCGTGCCGTGTCGGATTACGGGGGTAACGCGCGGGGGAGGGGTTGGTGTCCCGATCTTGCCCACCCCTGCCCCCTCCCGCAAGCGGGAGGGCCGGGAGGCTTGCGAGCGCAGCGAACTAGCCGACGGGGTGGGCGCCCCACCACTCTCAAGGCGTGTCCTCCGGCGGAAAATACCACCCGTGGGTCTCGACCATGATTGCAGCCACCGGCTCTCCCGCCCGGTTGCGCGAGGGCTTGAAACGGAACCGTTCAGTGATCAGCCGGCAGGTCGTCGCATCGAGGTCGGGGCGACCGCTTGAGGTGAGGATGCGGCAGTCGCTGACCCGCCCGTCCACGCCGATGCGGTACTGCAGCTTGAGTTCACCGCCGCTTTTGGCTTCGCGCAGGTCCGGCGGCAGGTCGGAGAAATGCAGGCGTCCGCGGATCTGGCGCGGGCGGGTGAGGGTATCGTCGCCTTCGCCCGCGCCGTCGCCGTTGCCGCCGCCGCCGTCACCATCGCCGATCCCGCCCGCGCCCTGTCCGGGGCCAAGGCGGTCCGAGGCGCCGCTTTGCGCGGCCGAACCGATACCGGCCTTCGGCGCGGTGACAATCGGCGGCGGCACGATCAGCGGGGGCAGCTTCGGCGGCGGGGCGACCACCTGCGTCGCCTTGTTGCGCAAGTTGGGAGGTGAGGGACGGCCCTTCGCGGCGGTGGAATCCGCCTTGGCCGGGATTTCCTTCGGCCGGGGTTTCTCCGGCTCCTCGCGCAGGGGAATGATCGCGGCGAGCGTCTCGCGGCGTTCCTGCGGTGTCATGCGCGCAGCAAGTCCCGCCATCATCGCCGCCAGCCCGCCCGCCACGATCAGCAGCGAGGCGAGGGCGGACGCCGCGCGGTTCCGGGCCGAAGTATACACGTCTCGCGCCTCCTTGCTGGCCAGAACCCGGCGGGCGCGCGGTTGGTTGCGGCAAAGTTCACGTTGCGACGAGGCGTTCGTATTGTTGCGGAACCTTGCGGGCTACTGCCCGTTATTAGGGTCAGCAAACTCAATTCGGAGACGGAAACCATGACCCTCCTTCTTATCCTCCTCGTCGGTGGCATCATCGGCTGGCTCGCTTCCATCCTGATGCGCACCGATGCGCAGCAGGGCATTTTCCTGAACATCGTCGTCGGCGTCGTCGGCGCGGTGATCGCCGGCTTCATCATCACGCCGCTCATCGGCGGTGCGCCGATCACCAGCGGTGCCTTCGACATCATGTCGCTGTTCGCCTCGTTCCTGGGCGCGGTCGTCCTGCTGGCGATCGTCAACCTCTTCCGTCGCGGCTCGGTTCGCTAAGAACCGCACGGCTCCGACGACCTCGAAGTGAGGCCCGCTTCGGCGGGCCTTGCGGCGGGAGGTGGCGCGTCCTCCCCTCGGCATCTTCAACGCGCCCGATACCATAAACAGGGAAAAGGATTCCTCGCCATGAAAGCCACTGCCACTTCGCGTCTTGCCATGATTGCCGTCGCTGCCGCTTCGCTGGGCCTTGCCGCCTGCAACAGCCCGCAGCAGGAAGCGACCGAGAAGGCGGCCGACGCCGTTGAGGCCCAGTCCGACGCCGCCGCCGACGCGATCGACGCGCAGGCCGATGCGACCACCGGAGCCGCCGAAGATGCGCTGGAAAACAAGGCCGACGCGGTCAAGAAGGCAGGCGACGCCAAGTCCGATGCGATGAAGGACGCTGCCGACAAGCAGAACTGACAAACCTGACGGCCGGATCACACGGCCGGTATGGGTTGGCTCGCCGGCGTTTGCTCCCCTTGCAGGACGACGGCGACCACGGGAGAGGATGGCGGCAACCCCGCCATCCTTTTTCGCATGAGAAATTCAAAATGCCGCGATTGCGCGCTTGAATTGTTGCGCTGCACGTCAGACATAGGCCGCGATCTTTTCTGCGCTTTTTCGGTTTCCCGCCGAAGTGCAGGCCAGCTTCAATAACCTGAAAAAGGACATGACCATGACCATCGCCCTCATGCCGCTGCCCTATGCGCAGGACGCGCTCGAACCGCACATCTCGAGCAAGACGCTGGAAATCCACCACGGCGCCCACCACAAGACTTACGTGGACAAGCTGAACGCCGCGATCGCCGGCACCGAGAACGAAGGCAAGTCGGTCGAAGAGATCGCCAAGTCGGCTTCCGGTCCGCTGTTCAACAACTCGGCCCAGACCTGGAACCACGGCTTCTACTGGCACTCGCTGTCGGGTGAGAAGACCGCGCCGAGCGAGAGCCTGGCCGCTGCCATCACCGCCGACTTCGGTTCGATCGACGCGCTGCTCGAAGCGCTCTCGAACGAGGCGGTGAACCACTTCTCGAACGGCTGGGCCTGGCTCGTCGTCGAAGGCGGCAAGCTCAAGGTGATCTCGACCCACGACGCCGACAGCGCGCTCGTCAAGGACGTCGTGCCGCTCCTGACCGTCGACGTCTGGGAGCACGCCTACTACATCGACCAGATGAACAAGCGTCCGGCCTACGTGAAGGCGGTCCTCGAGAACATCCTCAACTGGAAGTTCGCTTCGGACAACTTCGACCGCGGCACCGCCTGGACCTACCCGGCGTAAGCCGAAGGCCAGACAGGCTTTTCAAGGCCCCCGCATCCGGCAAGGGATGCGGGGGTTTTGTTTTTGTGGAGCCGTTTCATGCGGTCTTCCTCGCACCATCTCGTCATTGCGAGCGTAGCGAAGCAATCCAGGGCGGCGTAGGACTGCTCTGGATTGCTTCGCTACGCTCGCAATGACGATTGCGTTGATCGTGACCCGCTGCAACAAACCCGTCTTCCGACAAGGGGGACGGCTTCGATGAATCGCGCGTGGTTGACGCTGGCACTGGTCCTGTGCGGCACCATCATCGGCATGATGGGCGTCGATCTGGTCCTGCCCGCTGTGCCGCTGCTGCCCGAGGCGCTGGGCGGCGATCCCTCGCAGGCACAACTGGTGCTGGCCGCTTATGTCGGCGGAACCTGCATCGGCCTGCTCGGCTACGGCGCGCTGGGAGACCGGGTCGCGACCTCGCGGCTGATCGTGGGCTCGCTGCTGGCGACCGCCGCCGTCTCTCTGGCCTGTGCGATGGCCCCGAATATCGAGGCGCTCATCGGGCTTCGCGCGCTGCAGGGCATGGTCGCGGCCGGTCCCGCCGTCTTTGCGCCGGGCATCGTCAAGGCCATGTTCGACGAGACCCGCGCGGTCCGGGCGATCGGCCTGCTGGGCAGCATCGAGGCGCTGGGGCCGGCCCTTGCCCCCGTGGCGGGGGCGGGGCTGCTCGCGCTCGGCGGCTGGTCGCTGAATTTCGAGGTCATGGCCGCCGGAGCCTTCGCGGCGGCGGTGCTGGTCATGCTCACCGGCGGCTTGCCGCAAGTGGGACGGCGCGGGCAGGGCAGCTTCGTGGTGTTGCTGCGCGACCCGACGTTCCTGCGCTATGCGCTCAGCCAGGCGAGCGTGCTGGGCGGATTGCTGGTCTTCGTGTTCGGGATGCCCACCGTCTTCGTGCGCGTGCACGGCGGGACGCTGGCGGACTTCATCACGATGCAGATGAGCGGCGTCGTCACCTTCATCATCGCCGCCAACACCGCCGCGCACTGGGGCGACAGGCTAGGCGCGGAGCGCGTCATCGCCTTCGGCACCGGCCTCTCCGCACTCGGAGCGGCAGGGCAGTTCGCCTATGCGCTCTCGGGCGGGACTTCGGCGCTGGTGATCACGGCGCTGTTCATCCCCGTCAACACCGGCCTCGGCCTGCGCGGTCCGGCGGGGTTCTTCCGCGCGATCCTGGCGAGTCGCGGCGACGATGCCCGCGCCAGCGCTCTGGTGATCCTGTGCATCCTGACCGCCGCAGCGCTGGGCACGAGTATCGTCTCGCCGTGGATCGAGCGCGGCACCGTGCCGCTGACGGCAGCGGCGCTCGCGTTTCATCTGGCGGCTTTGGCATGCCTGGTCGTACTGCCGCCGTTGCGGCAGCCGGTCAGCCCGTCTTGCGCGCCTTGACCTCGACCTGCTGCGGCTGATCGCCGTCGAGCATCCGGGCAAGATCGGCGCGGGCACGGGCGACACGGCTCTTCATCGTGCCGATCGGGCAACCGGCGATCTCGGCCGCTTCCTCGTAGCTGAAGCCCGAGGCACCGACGAGCAGCACCGCCTCGCGCCTTTCGGGGGCCAGCTTCTGCAGCGCGGCCTCCATGTCGTCGAGGTGAAGCGGGCCTTCCTGATCCGCTTCCATCACCAGCATCTTCTCGACCACGCCTTCGTCGAGGTCGGTCTGGCGGCGGGAGCGGCGCAGCTCGGACAGATAGTGGTTGCGCAGGATCGCGAAAGTCCAGGCGCGCATGTTGGTGCCGGCCTGATAGCGCTCGCGCGCGGTCCACGCCTTGATCGCGGCTTCCTGTACGAGATCGTCGGCAAAGTCCGGCCGTCCCGACAGGCCTCGGGCAAATGCGCGGAGATGGGGGAGGACGGAGAGCAGTTCCTTGCGGAAGCCTTCGTCCGCGGCGCTGGGCGCTATCCGGTCAGGCATCGCCGTCGTCGTCCAGCTTCTTAAGGAGATCCTTGAAGCTGTCCGGCAGCGGCTCTTCCACCACGGAGTTGTAGAGCTTCCTCAACCCCCGGCCCAGCCGGGTTCTCCGTCTCGACGGACTTCGGGCGGCAAGCCGGGCACAGGGCCGGAGTCACCACGTCCATTGGGCTGATTCAACACGAACTCCCTTTCACCGAAAGCACACTTGCGGCGAGACCGGGGAGCGGTCAAGCCCGGCGCGCGGCCCAATGTCTTCGCGCGCAAGGCTGGCGGAAGGCGGGGCGCTGTCTCGGGCATCGTCCGGTCTGCAAGCCGAGCGGACGTCGTTTGCAGATGGAACAATCGATGCCGAGCATGGTTCCCCTCGGCGTAAAGTGTTGGCATAGCATGATGCTTGCGGTCATAAGTGAACGCAACGCGACGGAGTTTATGGTGCAGGACGTTGCCGGGTGATTGACCAGGCTCTGCTCGACAGGGTTCAGAAGCAGGCGTGGTTCCACAGGTATCCGCGCGGCTGGCCGTTCCTGCTGTTCCTCATCGCCAGCATGACCACGGCGGTCTCCGTCATGGCGATCGAGCGCGCGGACAAGCAGACGCGCGCGATCGAACTCGACCGTCAGCTCACCGAGATTTCTTCTGCCCTCCAGCGCCGCGTGACCGAGAATATCGCGCTCCTGCGGGCGGGCAGTGCACTGTTCGCGACGCAGGACGTCGTGTCGCCCCAGCAGTTTGCGGAATTCGCACGCGACCTGCAGGGCGACGGCACGCTCTATGGTTCGCTCGGCATGGGCTGGGCGCCGCTCATCCCGGTAAGCAAGCTGGCAGACTTCGAAGTAGCGGTGCAGAGCGGTGGGCGGCTCGACTTCAGTGTCGATCCGCGCCCGGAGCCAGGGCAGAAGTATGTGGTCCCGGTCTATTATCTCGAGCCGCAATCGCCGGGAAACAAGCGAGCGATCGCGTTCGACATGTATTCCGAGCCCGTGCGGCGACAGGCGATGGAGCGGGCCATGGCCCGGCGCGGACCGGCGGCGACGGGCGTGGTCCATCTTGCGCAGGACGGCTTCCGCTATCCGGCGCGAGATCAGCAGGCCGACGCGGCGTTTCTCATCTATATGCCGGTCACGATCGACCGGGGCGGGCGGCGCTGGGTCAAAGGGTTCGTCTATAGCCCGTTCAAGGCGCAGACCTTTCTCGGCTCGGCCAGCGAACTGTACCGCAACGACAGCATCGACATCGCCATCTACGACGACCACGTCGCGCCGGAGACATTGCTGGCGGAACAGCGCGGCGCCGACGGGCTGACCGGCCCCACCATCGAGCGGCGCATCGACGTTGCCGGGCAGGCCTGGATCGTCGAGGTCAGTGACCGGCAGGCCAATGCGCTCTCGCCGCTTTCGCGCCTGACGCTGTTCTTCGGGGCACTGGCCTCGCTGATGGTCATGGCGATCGGACGGCTGATCACCAAGCGCGCGGCGGAAGACCGCGTGGTGCTGGAGTGGCTGACCAACCAGGCGTCGATCCGCAACTCACTGACTCGCGAGCTGAACCACCGCGTCAAGAACACGCTGGCCAACGTGCTCTCGATCGCGGCGCTGACGCGGCGGCGCTCGAAGGGCATCGACGATTTCACCGAAAGCCTGACCGCGCGCATCCGGGCGCTTTCGGCGACCCATGACCTGCTCTCGCAGTCGGACTGGGGGCACGCGGCGCTGGGCGACATCGTGCGCTCGGAACTGGCGCCCTACATGGAGGGTAACGAGAGCCACGTTGTCATGGCCGGGCCGGGGATCAAGCTGGCGCCCAACGATGCCATGTCGCTGGGCCTCGCCATCCACGAACTGGCGACCAATGCCGCCAAGTACGGGGCGCTCAGCACGATCGAGGGGCGCATCCACGTGCAATGGACGCTGGCCGCGCCCGACCTCGCGGAAATCCATTGGCGCGAGGAGGGTGGGCCGCCGGTGACCGAGCCGACCAAGCGGGGCTTCGGGCGCGATCTGATCGAGAAGATCGTCGCGCACGAACTCAAGTCGGAAGTGGACTTGCGGTTCGAGCCGGGCGGCGTCGAATGCCGCCTCAAGGTGCCGGTGCGCGCTTCGCGCGAATTCGTGTTGCGCAACCAGCAGAGGTAAGGCGCTCCACAAGACGAAGCAGGGGCTATTATCGATTATTTAAACCGTGTCGCAGTAATGCCCTTGCGACATCATCGGGGGCAATTGCGATGGAAGCGCGTAACTGGAGCCGTCATATCGTCGAGCAGGACGTTACCTGCCTGGTCGACGGAGCGCGGGAGCAGGTCTTTCTCTACGACCTCTCGGTCGGCGGCTGCATGTTCGAGATGGCGTGCGAGCGCGACATGCGCGAGCGGTCGGCAACGCTGGAACTGCAGGGGCAGGGCACCGTGCAAGGGCAGGTGGTGTGGCAGGTCGGCCGCTGCATCGGCATGCGATCTGACACGCTGATCCCCGAGGCCGTCGTACGGCGGCTGGGCTTTACGCCGCCGATCGAGGATTTTCTCTTCCAGCCAAGGCGGGAGCCCAGCGGCCACGTCCCCCAGCCGCCGCTCTGATCCGGCAAACACCCAGGTCGTCATTCCCGCGACCCGAAGGGCAGCGCGAAGCGCTAATGCGGGAACCCATCTGACGGTCTCTCGTGTGGATCGGTCATCAGTTGGGTCCCCGCCTTCGCGGGGATGACAGACAGTTTTCTATGCAGACGGATGGCGCTTCAGGCCTGCGGGCGGGTCGAGTTGAAGAACAGCGCCTGGCTGATCGTCGCGCGCACGGTGGTTTCCTGGAACGGCTTGGTCACGAGGTAGGTCGGCTCCGGCCGCTCGCCGGTGAGCAGGCGTTCCGGGTAGGCGGTGATGAATATCACCGGCACTTCGCCGAACTTGAGCAGGTCTTCCACCGCATCGATGCCCGAGCTGCCATCGGCCAGCTGAATATCGGCAAGGACGAGGCCGGCGGGGTGCTTCTCGAAGATTTCGATTGCCTGCTTGTGCGTGGCGGCGGTGCCGACGACGGTATGGCCAAGGTCCGTTACGAGACCTTCCAGCTGCATCGAGATCAGCGGCTCGTCCTCGATGATGAGGACGCGGGTTGCGCTTTCCCCTTCGATCTCTGCAATCGCCTGGGAAACCAGCGCATCGACTTCCTCGACCTCGAGACCGAGGATCGTCGCGGTTTCCTCGCGCGTGAATTCCTCCACCGAGGTCAGCAGCAGGGCCTGGCGGTGCGTCGGCGCGACGGCGGCGAGGCGCTCCTGCGCGGCCTGCTCGTGCCCGCCGCCGATGTCGCCCGCGGGTTCCTCGACATGGCCGGTCGACCAGATGCGGGTGAAGGCCTCATACAGCGCGGCGCGGCTGCGGGCGATGGCATCGCGCAGCGAGCGGTCGGCGAGGGCCGCTTCCAGCGTCGCGCGGACATAGGCGTCGCCCGAGTGCTGCGAGCCGGTGAGGGCGCGCGCGTAGCGGCGCAGGTAAGGCAGCTGGATCGCAATCTGATCAGAGACGGACATTCAAGTTCCTCAAGGCCTATGGGGGAAGTTGGCTTCCCGATTGCACGTCGATGGGCGCCCTTTGCGCCTGAAGGCCGGTGTCGTTTGTCTGACTCCGCCGGGCGTATAGGGCAACCGGAAAATTTTTTGCGGTGAGACGCTTTTTCGGGAACCAACGAAGGGGCGCTACGTTCCCACAATATCACCACTGGCTCCCCCACCCCCCCGCAAACCGGTGGTGATCCGATCCCGGAGGCCCTCGCCCACTCAAGTGGACGGGGGCCTCAATTTTTATGGGCCATGATTGTTCCGCCGATCCTGCGGAAATACGGCAAAGTTTTTCGGGAAGTTTTTCGGTCTGGCGCTGATTTCTTTCGCTTCCGCAACGAAATGGGCGATTTCAGGACATTTCCGGGAACTATTTTCGCCGCACCGCCGTTAGCTATCCGACTGGTTTTCTCAGAGGAGGGTAACGCAATGTCGACTGTTGTCGAAGCAGGCGTCGAAGGGGTCCAGCCCGAAAAGGTCGCGCTCAGTGACCGTGATTTCCGCCGCGCGCTGGCAGAGGTAGCGCCGCACCTGCGTGCATTCGCGCGCGGTCTGTGCGGCTGCCGTGACCGCGCCGACGATCTGGCGCAGGAAGCCATGCTGCGGGCATGGGCGGCGCGTGAGCGCTATGCCGCCGGCACCAACTTCAAGGCGTGGACCTTCACCATCCTGCGCAACCACTTCTATTCCGAGGCCCGCCGCGCCCGCTTCCATGGCGAGTACGACGAACTGGCCGCGGAACGCATCCTGCGCGCCGAAGCCAGCCAGGAAAGCGCCGTCGAACTGGCGGACGTCCTGCGCGCGCTGACCGCCATTCCCGAAACCTATCGCGAGGCCCTCGTGCTCGTGGCGGCCGGCAACCTCTCCTACGAGGAAATCGCCGATATCTGCGGTATCGCGCTCGGCACCGTTAAGAGCCGCATCTGCCGCGCCCGCGCGATGCTCTCCAAGATCATCGAATCCGGCCAGCTGCCGGACTTCCGCCACAACTTCGTGCTTGGCGGCGAGGCGATCGACGCCTTCTTCGGCGAACTGGTGAAGATCGCCAACGTCAATGCCGACACCGCTCGCCTCGCCCAGCGCGTGGCTGCCTGAACCGGGACAACGTACCTTGGATGCGATGGTGGCCAACTCCGGGAAAATCCTCATCGTCGAGGACGAGTTCCTGGTAGCGCTGCAACTGGAAGATATCCTTGCCGATGGCGGCCATGCCGTCGTCGGCACGGTTCCGGACATGGCTTCGCTGGGCATGCTGGGTGATGTTCCTGATGTGGCGCTCGTCGATCTCAACTTGCGCGACGGGCTCACCGGCCCGGCCATCGCACGCGATCTCTCCGGCCGTTACGGCGTGCGGGTGATCTACGTCACCGCCAATCCCGGCCAGATCGACACCCCGGCGCCTACCGCGATCGGGGTCGTCCAGAAACCCTTTACACGACAGGCGATCCTCGCGGCGATCTCCTATGCCCTTGCCGGATGCCCCGACAGCGCCCGGCCACAGGAACTGGAGCCGCTGCAACTGCGCACCTGACGTTTCACGAGTAGGAGAGGGGCCGCAAGAGCCCGGGCCTGATGACAAACACAACAGGGCCTGAGAAGAAGGCGAGAGGATGAGCCAAGTCGTCCTGCAATGCCTGCAATACTATGGCGCCGCCACGGGAACCGTGGCGGCGCTTATCGTATCGCTCGACCTCGGCCGCAAATGGACCGGCTGGGGCTTCGTCATTTTCGTCACCAGTTCGATCGCCCTGGTGGCCTGGGGATTCCTCGACGACAAGGCCGAGGGGATCGGGCTGCAGAACGTGGCGCTGTTCGCGATCAACTGCGTGGGCGTGTGGAGGTATCTGCTGCGGCGAAAAAGGCCCGGCTGACCCTTATCATCCCTGTCGCGCAGCGATGGGGAGGTGGCGCCTACGAAGTCGGTGACGGAGGGGGTTTTGTATTCCCAGCCCCTCCACCACCCGCTGCGCGGGCGGTCCCCCTCCACATCGCTGCGCGACAGGGAGGACAAGCGCGAAGGGCGTGGCAGCCTGAACCGCCACGCCCCCGCTGCTCAGGCATCGGTCCTAGAGGGTCTCAGACCGCGCCGAGCGCGTGCTCTCCGGCCTCGCCCTGCTTGATGGGCTTGCCGGTTAGGAGCTTGAAGGCGCCCTTGAGGCCCATTTCCGAAGTCCAGACTTCGGCATCCTCGATCTCGAAACGCAGCATTACGACCGAAGCGTCGGCCTTGCCGCCGGGAAACCATGCCTCGACGGCGTTATTCCAGTGCTTGTCGCGCACGGCCGGATCGGTTTCCTCGACCAGCGTACCGTCGATGCAGGCGAAGACCTCGTGCCCCCGCGTCATCACCTGACCCATCGCCTTGCCGCCGCCGCCGATGCGGTTGTCACGCTTGGTGAAGAACCAGATCGCGTGATGGGCGTCCTTGTCGAGCTGTGCCGTCATCGGCTCGGCGTGGGCATGTCCGCCCTGAAGGCTCATCATGATGAACGGGCTGGTCTGGAACGCTTTCCAGAAATGCTCGCGGATGTCCTTGTCCATGGTCCTTCTCCGTTATGGTTGATCGAGAAGGCAACGCGCCGCCGGGGTCGGGCGTTCCCCCGCGTTCGCCGCAGGGGAGGCCCGAGCCGGCGTATTGCCGGTTTTATTCGCGCGCATCGCCGGGCAGTTCCTTTTCGGCCGTCGCCAGTTCCTTCGGCTTGCGCTTCTCGAACACTTCGGCGAGTTCCTTCTCGGTTTCGGCCGAGAGCTTTTCTGCGGCTTCGGGGAACATCTCCTCCTCTTCCTCGTCGATGTGGTGGAGGTAGCGGTGGCGCATTTCCTTGAACTTGGTCAGCCACGCGGACGAACTCATGTCGATCTCGAACAGTTCGCCGAGGAAGTCGTCGATTTCCTTGTGCTCGGACACCGAGTGGCGCGCTTCGTCGCGCAGGTCCGGGTTGCCCAGCATCGTCGCGTAGAGCGATTCCTCCTCGGCGGCGGCGTGGGCCTGGAGTTCCTTGCGCAAGGCTTCGAACAGGTCCTTGCGCTCGTCGCTGGCGCCCTGAGTCTCGCCGAGCTGCTCGAGGAGCTTGCGGTGCTTGTCGTGGTCGGCCTTGAGATCGCGGAAGATGCGTGCGTCTGCCATGGGTGTCTCCTGTGGTTTGTCTTTGCAGGAAGGAACGGCGGGATCGCGTTCCGGTTTCCGACAACCCGTTTGCCCCCCGTGCGTTCTCGAAAGGGAGAGGCAACGGACAGACCCCATGCTGATGACGCGCCAGACAGATATGCGCCTGAAATTCGCCGATGACGGCGCCCCCGGTATCACCCGCAGGCCGGTGCGCGGCAGCAAGTGGGCCTACTTCGACGCGGCCGGAGCGCGGATAAAGGATCGCGCCGAGATCGACCGGCTCAACGCCATCGCCCTGCCGCCCGCCTACGAGCGGTGCTGGTTCTCGGCCGACCCCGATGTCCACCTGCTGGCGACGGGCTACGACGCGCGCGGGCGCAAGCAGTATCGCTATCATCCCGACTGGCGCCAGTCGCGCGAGACGATGAAGTTCGACCGCTGCGCCCTGTTCGGCGAGGCGCTGCCGGTGCTGCGGGCGCGGGTGGACGCGGACATCGCTTCACGCAAGCTGACGCGCGAGCGGGCGATCGCCTCGGTCGTGGCGCTGCTCGATACCGGCGCGATCCGGGTGGGGAATGAGTGCTACGCCAAGGCCAACAAGAGCTTCGGCGCGACCACCCTGCGCAACCGGCACGCGAAGATAGAGCGCGGCGCGCTGATGCTGCGCTTCAAGGGCAAGTCGGGCAAGCTGCAGCAGATCACCTGCGACGATCCCGGCCTCGTGCGCTGTGTGCGCAAGATGCAGGACCTGCCCGGCCAGCACTTGTTCCAGTACGTCGACGAGGAGGGCGAGGCGATTCCCGTCCACAGCCACGACGTCAACGAATACCTTGCCGAGACGATGGGCGAGGGCTTCACCGCCAAGCACTTCCGGACATGGGCGGCGAGTACGATGGCCTTCGCGATGCTGGTCGGGAACCCCGGCCTGTCATTGCGGGCGATGCTGGACGAGGTTGCGCAGTGCCTCGGCAATACGCCCGCGATCGCGCGCAAGTCTTACGTCCACCCGGACGTGATCGTGGCGGCCAAGGGGGAACTGGACACGCCCGAAAGCCTGCCGCGCAAGACCCGCTGGATGAGCCGCGAGGAGCGCGGGTTGCTGGCGTTTCTCACTTCGTCGTCCCGGACCTGATCCGGGACCGGTGGCTGTCTTTAGGCGCGCGTCAAATGCGCGCGCGGTGAGGTGGGCTGGTCACAGCCAGCGGTCCCGGATCAAATCCGGGACGACGTCCTGTAAGCCCCAAGCGTCGCGATCAACACCAGCACGCCGACGAGCGCCACGCCCGAGCAAGCAAGCGCAAGATCGGAATTCCCGGTCGCGTCCACCATCCACCCGAACAGCGGCGGACCGAACGCGGCGCCGAGGCTGAATAGGCCCAGGATCGCGCCGTAAGTCGCGCCGTAGTTCTCCAGTGCGGCGTAGCGGCTGGTGAAATAGGCGAGCATGTCCACTTCCGCCCCGGCCGCAAGGCCGAGCAGCAGCGCGGCCGGGATCGCGGGGCCGTCGAGCCACAGGATCACGCATGCGATCACCGGCGAAGTCAGGAACAGTACCGCCACGCGCGGGGCGTGGAAGCGGTCGAACAGCCAGCCGACGAAAGCGCGGGCGAAGACCACCGCGATGCCGATGAAGGCGGCCACTCCGGCGGCCTGCGCGGGCGGCACCCCCGGTCCACCAGCATCGGCACGAGATGGACGATCAGAGCCGCGACGATGACGCCCAGCAGGAAGCCGATCAGGGCGATTTGCAGCGTCTTGCGGGTGATCTCGATGCTGCCGCGCTCGCGCCTGTCGTTGGCGACGCGCTCTCCGCGCCCCGTCAGGAGGCTGACGGGAATGCCGATCACGGCGATCACGATCGCTATGGCATGAAGGCCGGTGCGCCAGCCCTGCGCCGCGATCACCGGGCCGAGCAATGCGGGCGCGAGGATCGCGGCCATACCGGAGCCCGTCAGCATCAGCCCCAATGCGAAGCCGCGCCCGGCATCGAAGCGCAGCGAGACGACGCGGGCCCAGATCGCCGGGGTCGTTCCGCAGCCCGCCAGAGAGACGAGCAGCCACAGGCCGTACCACGCGGTCAGCGACGGCCCGGTCTCGGCCAGCGCCACCAGGGCGAGCGGCGTGGCCAGATAGCTGGCGATGGCGATGGTGCGGTTGCCGAAGCGATCGGCGAGGCGTCCCACGACAGGGGCGGAGAGGAAGATGCCCAGTTGCTGGAACGTCGCCGCGCCCGAGACTTCGGCGCGGGTCCAGCCGAACTCGGCCTGCAGCGGCGTCACGAACAGGCCCAGCGAGTAGAACCCCACGCCCATCATCCCCACCCCGATCGCCAGCGCGGCGGCAAGGACGGTCGGCCATCCGGCGGCCAGTTCGCTGCGGGCGGTAAGCGAGGGTGACGCAAGGGTGCTCATGGTCGCAGTGGTGCCATGGATCGGCGCGGTTGTGCAGATGCGAGATGGCGGGAGATCGCAGGGCGAACATCCGCGCGGCGTGTGCGGCGGGGGCTTTGACAGGCTCAGCCTGAGCGGAGTTGATAGGGCATTACGCTACTCCCGCTCACCCTGAGCTTGTCGAAGGGTTAGGCACAGCCTCTCGAAGCCCCATCGGCAAAGCGCCCCCTTACCTACGAAGGAATTGGAAACCCGCCCGTCCCGCAGTAAGGAACGCGCATGAACCAGGCACCCATTCTCGTCATCACCACCGGCGGCACCATCGACAAGCAGTACTTCGACGCGCTGAGCGAGTACCAGATCGTCGAGAGCGTGATCGGCAAGCTGCTGGCCACCGCCCGCGTGGCGCATCCGTTCCGCGTCGTCGAACTGCTGCGCAAGGACAGCCTCGAACTCACCGACGAGGACCGCGCGCTGATCGCCGCGACGGTCGCCGGGGCGCCGGAAAGCCATGTCGTCATCACCCATGGCACCGACACCATGACCGACACTGCCGCCGCGCTCGCCCATATCGAGGGCAAGACCGTCGTGATGTGCGGCGCCATGCAGCCCGCCCGTTTCGCCGAGAGCGACGCGGCATTCAACCTGGGGATGGCGTTCGGCTGCTGCCAATCGGCCGGGCCGGGCATCTGGATCACCATGAGCGGCACCGTGTTCGACGCGCTGAAGGTCCGCAAGGACCGCGAGGCGGGCAAGTTCGTCGCGCGCTGAGGGCAGTTCTTGCGTGTTTAACGTCGTCATTCCCGCGAAGGCGGGAACCCATCTCCTGACGTTTCGTGTTGCACTGGCATCAGATGGGTCCCCGCTTTCGCGGGGATGACGAAAGTGCTGCGCGCGGCCCCGAGCGCATGGACAGCGGCCGCTCTCACACAAATTTAACCACTGCAATCGTTGCGACAGGCCGGGTCTAGGGACAGCTCCCTAGGTCTGGCTTCGCAGGTCGATAACCGTCCCGGTGTACCCCTCGTCGGGTACGGGGGCCGCAGCGCGGTTTCCGGCGCTCCACCCGGAGGCCGTGGCTGCAACGAAGTTCAAGCTCGTTCGGCATCACGTCTCCCGCAGGACAGGACACGCGATGCTGGCGACGCCGATGACGACAACCGACATCCACGCGCCGCTGGTCCATGCCCCGATCGCCGCGCTGATCGTCGATGCGGCGGGCGTGGTCGCCTTCGGCAATGCCGCTGCCGCCTCGCTGCTGGCCGAGCCCGATGCCGAGGCGCTGCGCAACAGCCTGTTCTTCATGTGGTTCGCCGAAGACGATGCCGAGACGCTGCGGCAGATGTTCGAGGTCTTCTTCAAGGTTTCGATGGAGACGCGCGGCACCTGGTCGCGCCAGATGGTGCTGCACGGCGCCGACGGTTCGCGCCCGACGGTGACGATGACCCTTGCGCCCGTCGCGGGCGAGGAGGGCGACCGCGCGGTCGTCTACTTGCGCAACATGACGCGCGAGATCACCGCCGAGCGCCGCTTCACCCAGATGTTCGAAAGCATGCCGCTGGGCGTGGTGGTGGTGGACGGCAAGGGCCGGATCGCGCAGGCCAACGCCATTCTTGCGGTCCAGTTCGGATGGAAGGTGGAGCAGATGATCGGCCAGCCGATCGAGATGCTGCTGCCCGAGCGATACCGCGCAAGGCACGGCGAGCAGATCGCCGGATACGCGGCCGCCCCCAAGTCGCGCCTCATGGGCGGCGACCGCGACGTCACCGCGCTGCACCGCCACGGGCGCGAGTTTCCCGTCGAGATCGCGCTCACCAAATTCGAGAGCAGCGCCCAGCCGCTCTACATGGCGATCGTCAGCGACATTTCGCACCGCAAGCGCTCCGAACGCGCGCTGCAGCAGACCAATGCGCAGCTTGAGGAGTTCACCTATGTCGCCAGCCACGACTTGCGCTCGCCGCTGCGGGGTATCGCCGACCTGGTAAGCTGGATCCGCGAAGACCTCGAAGGCACCGAACTGCCCGAGGACGTGGTGCACAACTTCGACCGCATCGCCCAGCGCATCGAGCGTTCGGAGCAGATGATCGACGACCTGCTGGCTTACGCCCGCGCCGGGGTGCGCGATTCCCGGATGCACCGCATCGACCCGCACGAACTGGTCGAGGAGGCGCTGGAGCTGACGGCGATCCCCGAGGGGTTCGAGGTCGACGTGGACGTGCAGGGCGGCGACATCGTCGCCCCGCGTGCGCCGCTTTCCACTTCGCTGCGCAACCTGCTGTCCAACGCGGTCAAGCACCACGGCGGCAAGGAAGGCCACATCCGCATCGCCGTGCGCGAGGAGGGGCGCTTCACCGTCTTCACGGTGGAGGACGACGGGCAGGGCATTCCGCCGGGCAACGAGGACCGCATCTTCAAGCTGTTCCACCGCGCCTCGCCGGGGACCGACGGCGACGGGGTGGGGCTCGCCTTCACGCGCCGCATGATCAACGCCCACGGGGGCATGGTGACCGTCCAGGGCCGGGGTCCTCTCGGCGGCGCCAGGTTCGAAGTCCACTGGCCCCGCATACTTCTGCGAGAGAACGAAGATGATGATTGATCTGGTCGCACCCCGATCCGCACCAAAGAAAACTGCCAACTACAACGACGTGACCGTGCTGCTGGTGGATGACGACGACGTCGCGCGCGAAGGCGTGCTGCGCTCATTCCGCAAATACGAGGTGCCTTGCCGCACCGTCACGGCGGGTGACGGCGGGGAAGCGCTGGCGATCCTCACCGGCCGCCATCCGGACAAGCAGATAGAAACGCCGGTGATCGTCCTGCTGGACCTCAACATGCCGGGCATGGACGGTTTCCAGTTCCTCGACGCCCTGCGCGCCGACCCGGACCTGCGCCGCACGGTGGTCTTCGTACTCTCCACTTCGGCCCGCGATCAGGACCGCAGCCGTGCCTACGATGGGCACGTCGCGGGCTACATGGTCAAGTCCGCCGTCGGTCCGCAGTTCGCTCGCCTCGCCGATTTCATCGGCAAGTATGCCCGCACGCAGGAGCTGCCCTGACGGCGGCTCCTCTCACGCAAGGATCCCTTCCTCCCATGGACCACCTGCACAAAGGTACTCAGGACATTCACGCGCTGATCGTCGATGACGACGACGTCGACCGGGAGAAATTGCTGCGCCTGCTGCGCCGCGTTCCCCGCAACATCACCGTGGCGCAGGCCGCCTCGCAGGCCGAGGCGCTGGACATGATCCGCGATCCGCAGGCGCATTTCGACATCGTCTTCCTCGACTTCGGCCTGAAGGACGGCGACGGGCGCGACCTGCTGCCCGAGATCCGCGCCGAGATCGACCCCGACGTGCCGATCATCGCCGTCACCGGCCATACCGACGAGCAGATCGCGGCGGACTCGATCAAGTCGGGCATGACCGAGTTCCTGTCCAAGCGCTCGCTTTCTCCCGAGCGGGTCGCGGCCTCGGTCGAGGAGGGGATCGCCTGGCGCAAATACCGGCAGGACATGCGCCGCGCGGAAGAGGAACTGACGCACCGCTCGCTCCACGATCCGCTGACCGACCTGCCCAACCGCACGCTGTTCGCCGACCGGCTCTCGCAGGCCTGCGCGCGGGCGCGGCGCAGCGGCGATCCGTTCGCGGTGATGATGATCGACCTCGACCGCTTCAAGGAGATCAACGACAGCCTCGGCCATGCGGCGGGCGATGCGGTGCTGATCACGCTGGGCCGCCGGATGCGCGAGCACTTGCGCGAGGTGGACACGATCGCCCGCCTCGGCGGGGACGAGTTCGCGGTCCTGCTGCAGAACGTCGATGGCGACGAGTCCGCGCTGGCCGTCGCCACCAAGCTGACCGAGCTGATCGAGCAGCCGATCGTCCACGACGGGCGGCTGCTCTACGTCGGCGCCTCGATGGGCATCTCGCTCTGCCCGCAACTGGGCTATTCGCCCGAGGGGCTGGTGGAGGCCGCCGACGAGGCGATGTACGAGGCCAAGCGTGGGGCGGAAAAGGCAGTGATCGCGCGCGGCGAACAGCGCCGCACGGTGCGCGCCGATGAGCGCACAATGCTCCACGATATCGAGGACGCCATGGGCGCGCGGGCGTTCAACTGGCATTGGCAGCCCAAGGTGGACATGCGTTCGGGACAGGTTCTCGGCTTCGAGGCGCTGGTGCGCTGGACTCACCCGGACAACGGCCCGGTCGCGGCCGACGCGCTGATCGAGACGGTCGAGCAGTCGCACTTGCTGGAAGACTTCACCTACCTGACGCTGGACACGGTGCTGGGCCAGTACGCGCGGCTGGAGCCGGGGCTGGACGGCGCCGGTATCTCGATCAACGTCTCGGCGCGGATGCTGGAGCGGCCGGGCTTCGTCGGTCACGTCGTCGAGGCCATCCGCACGCACGGGGTCGATCCCGCGCATGTCGTGCTCGAACTGACCGAGACCGCGCTGATCGCTCACCCTCGCAGGCCAAGCGGGTGATCGAGCAGTTGCAGGACCACGGCGTTTCGCTCTCGATCGACGATTTCGGTGCGGGGTTCACCTCGTTCGGCTACTTGCGCGAGTTCGCGGTGCGCGAGATCAAGATCGACCGCTCCTACATCGCGCGCTTTACCGAAAGCCGGTTCGACCAGTCGCTGGTGACTTCGCTGGTGGTGCTGTGCGACTGCCTCGGCATCCCGCTGGTGGCCGAGGGGTGGAGAACCCGGAGACGCAGGCGATGCTGGTGGCGATGGGCTGCACCTGCGGCCAGGGCTACGGCATCTGCCGCCCGATGCCTTACGAGGACGTGCGCGGCTGGGTCGACGGCTGGAATGCTACGCACGGGGACCAGCGGCTGCGGGCGTGAGATCCTTTCTCACCTCCATCATCTCCATCCCCACCACCGTCATTCCCGCGAAGGCGGGAACCCATCTCCTGACGCTTCATGTTCCACAAGCATCAGCTGGGTCCCCACCTTCGCGGGGATGACGAACAAAGAAGGATGACCAGCTCTCGTCATTGCGAGCGTAGCGAAGCAATCCAGGGCGGCGTGAACCGGCGCTGGATTGCTTCGCTACGCTCGCAATGACCGGAGACGGTCAGCGCCCCTTGATCACCCGCCCGATCGCCGAGCGCACATCGCGTTCGCCGTAGGGTTTGGTCACCACCGGCACGCTCTTGAACGCGCCGGACTGCAGCGAGCGTTCGCCGTAGCCGCTGGCGAAGATGAAGGGGATCGCCCGCGCTTCCAGTTCGTGGGCGACCGCCTCGCTGGTATCCTTGCCGAGGTTCACGTCGAGCATCGCGAAGCTCACGTCGGAGCCTTCGAGAATGCCCAGCGCGGCGTTGACGGAGCCGGCGATGCGGCAGTCGGTGAAGCCGAAGCCGCGCAGCACGTCCTCCGCCTCCATGGCGATGATCACGTTGTCCTCGACGATCAGCGCCGCGCCGGAGCCCAGTTCCTTGGTGAACTCGGCGGGTTGCGGAGGCTCGCTCACCGGCTCGCGCAGGACCGCGCCGGGGGTCTCGAAGCCGGAGATATGGTCGGAGGGGATCAGGAACAGCGCGTGCAACCCGTCCACGGGGTAGATCACCGAGGCCGAGCCGCCCAGTTCGTGCGGAATCGTGCGCTCGATGATGGTCGAGCCGAAGCCGCGCCGGGTGGGTTCCCGGACCGGCGGACCGCCTTCCTCGCGCCAGTCGATCTCCAGCGCGCCGTCGTCGCTGCGGTTCAGCGTCACGGTGACCTGCCCGTGCGAATCCGACAGCGCGCCGTACTTGCACGAATTGGTCATCAGTTCGTGGATCACCAGCGCCAGCGTGGTGAAGGCGGCGGGGGCGATCAGCGCGTCCGGCCCATCGATCACCACCCGGTCCAGCGAGTGGCTGGCATAGGCGTCGGTCTCGGTGCGGATCAGGTCGTAGAGCGAGGAGGGCGACCAGTCCTTGCGCGTTACCTGATCGTGCGCGCGGGCGAGGGCGTGGATGCGGCTGCCGACGATCTCGGCGAATTCGTCGATCGTGCGCGCGCCTTCCTTGCTCTGGGCGACGAGGCCGCGGATCAGGTTGAGGATGTTGCGCACGCGGTGGTTCAGTTCCGCGATCAGCATGTCCTGCTGCTGGCTGGCCTGCTCGCGCTCGACGTTGGCGGCATCCGATAGGCGCAGCACGACTTCGAGCAGGGTGATGCGCAGCGCTTCGGCGGAAGAGACTTCCTCGTCGGTCCAGGGACGCGAATAGCCGCGCCGCTCCTCGCGCCAGATCTCGAAGCTCTTGCGCGGGGTCAGGCGCGCGCCGTTAGGGCCGAGTTCGATGGCCTTTTCGGGGTTGCCGGCCCACTTCACCTCACGCACCGCCTCGCCCCGGAACAGCACGATGTAGTCGCGGGGGATCGGCTGACCGGCAGGGCGAGGAGGCCCGATGCCTTGTCCGTCCATTCCGCCGCAGGCGGGTAGACCGCGGAAATGTTGTCCGAGGCCCAGACCGTGCTGGCCCCGGCGGTGTTGAGGAACCGCGCGAGGGTGGCGAACTGCGTCTGGTCGGGCACCGCGCCGTGGCCGATGAAGCGGCCGTCCACCCAGCCGACGACGCCGTCGAAGGGGATCACCTGCCGGATCGAATCGGTGAAGTCGTCGAAGGCTTCCAGCAGCGATCCGCCGCCGGCGACGCGGGCCATGATCTCGTCGTGGAGGCGCATCGATTCCGCGCGCTTCTCGGTCGAGAAATCGGTCTCCTTCTGCTCCAGCAGGTAAGAGAAGAATTCGCCGAACAGCTCGCTCGCGGTGCGTACCGAATAGGACAGCGTCAGCGGCGAATAGTGGTGGCAGGCCATCAGCCCCCACAGCTTGCCGCGCCGCATGATCGAGACCGACATCGACGCCTTCACGCCCATGTTGCGCAAGTATTCGATGTGGATCGGCGACACCGCGCGCAGGCCCGACATCGACAGGTCGAGCGGATCGCCGTTGGGATTGGTCGCGGGGATGATCGGCACCGTCGGGTCGTCGACGTCGCTGATGATGCGCAGCAGGTTGCGGGTGTAGAGCTTGCGCGCCTGCGCCGGAATGTCGGACGAGGGGAAGTGCTGGCCCTTGAAGCTGTCGACCATGCCGTTCAGGCTTTCGGCGATGACTTCGCCCGCGCCGTCGCCCTCGAAGCGGTAGACCATCACCCGGTCAAAGCCGGTGAGGCCGCGCAGATGGCGCGCGGCGCTGGAACACAACTGCTCGATGGAGGGCGACTGGCGGAGCCGCTCGATCATCGGGCGCACGTAGGAAACGAAGTCGCGGCGCTTGCCGCCTTCGTGGGGCTCGATTTCCAATATGAAAGAGCGGCCGGAATTGTGCACGGCGACGTCGAAGACGCGGCCGTCGCCGATCAGGTCCACCTCGAACATGCGCTCGACGGTGCCCGCGCTGCCGAGGATCTGCAGGCGCGTGCGGATGTCGTGCAGGGCTTCCTGCGACAGGAACTCGGTGGCGGAAAGGCCGACGAGATCGCGTGCGTCGCGGCCGAACAGGTCGGTGCAGTTCACCGAGACGTGGTTGATGATCCAGTCGCTGGAGAACGACAGCAGCCAGCCGAAGCTCTGGATGCGGCCGATGATGTGGATCGGCTCGAGGTCGCAGGTGGACAGGTCTACCTGGTGCATCGCGTCAGCCATCGACACGCGCCGCGAGGCCGGCACTGGCGGCGAACGCGCGCGAGAACGTCTCGAACGCGGCGAGGGCGGCGGTGCGCAGCGCCTCCGCCTGATCGGGCGCATATGTGCGGGTCCGCAGGACCGGGACGAGCGCCTTCCACGCGTCGTGGCCGCGCCCGTCGCTCATGTAGGCGGAGCGGAAGCCCTTCGACTCGCCCCAGTAGCCGCGCTGGCGGATGACCACGAGGCCAAGGCGCGAGCCGGAGACGACATAGGCGATGCCTGCCTCGCCGCCTGCCGCATCGAGCCCGGCAGGCGTCTCGATAGAGGGCACGGCATCGACGCCGAGAGCATCGAGATCGGCGCGCAGCATGGCCGGATAGTCCGGGCATTCGAGGCCGAGTTCGCTCTCCAGAAAGCCCCGGAACGCGGGGAACATCGGCTCCAGCCCGGCGGCGTGCGCGGCAAGGAAGCGCCCGAGCCCGTCGCGGGTCATCAGGTCCAGCGCGCCGAAGGATGCGTCCAGCCGCTCGTGAGAGGGGCCGGTCGCTTCGCGCAGCACGGTCAGCATGTCGGGCATTACGGGCGATCCGAGGGCGTCTTGCATGATTATCCGAATAGGGCCCCGGGGGCGTTTGCAAGCGAGCCGACAAAGCGCGCCTGGGACCGGGAACACATGATCCCGGTGAATGTTCCTGAGTAACACATACCATGTCGGAAACCTCCGGTCTGTTCACTTATGACCGCATCTTGGAACCGTAGTGCCTTGGCCGGGTTGTCGTTTCCGGACGGCGCAGGATCGCGACACTTTGCGTCGGCCCTTCCGGTCGTCACGCCGATGCGTCACGCCGAGCCGCCCAAGGAGCAAAAATGAGCACGATCCCGCAGACAAGCCCGGTTTCCGCCGCCGCGATCGCCGGCAGCGACCTGCTCACGGCGCTGCGGCAGGACGACCTCTCGCTGATCGAATCGAAGCTGGGCGAGTGCCGGTTGAAGTCGGGCGAAATCATCTACCAGCCCGGCGACAGCGTCGATTACTGCTATTTTCCCACCGGGGGCGCGATGTGTTCCTACTTCGTCGAGATGGAGGACGGCACGGCGGTCGAAACCATCCTCGTGGGCCGCGAAGGGGCGCTGGGCGGGATCGTCAGCCACGGTTCGCTCCCGGCCTATGCGCGGGCCAACGTGCTGCACGACGGGGTGTTCCTGCGCATCGCCTCGCGCGATATCGAGGCGGCCAAGGAGCGCTCGCCCGCGATCGCGCATCTTTTCGCGCGCTATGCCGATTGCGTGATGGCGCAGGTGTTCCAGTCGATCGCCTGCAATGCCGTCCACACGATCGAGCAGCGCGCGGCGAAGTGGCTCTCGGCGGCCGTGGATCGCATCGGGCGCAACGACGTGACGATGACACAGGAGCAGCTCGCCTCGATGATGGGCATCGGCCGCAGCTACGCCAGCCGCGTCCTGCAGCGCTTCAAGCGCGACGGCATGGTGCGCACCCGTCGCGGCGGCATCGAGGTGCTCGACCGCGAAGGGCTGAAGAACCGCGCCTGTGCCTGCAACGACCAGGTCGAGGGGCATTTCCGCCGCGTGCTCGGGGACGTCTATCCCAAGGAGGGTTGAACCCCGTCGCGACGGGCCGTTTCGGGTCATCGTCGCAATACGGTCAGGATAACGCCATCGATATGCCATCGAACTGGCACTTTCACGTCATGAATGGCCCCTAGCACTCGCCCTCGCGACCAATAAGGGGGCAATATCCATGACCGAGATGAATCCGGTCACCGCCTATACGGACGGTGACGTCGATACCAATGACACCACGCAGCGCTCGCTGGAGAGCATGGCGGCGGAGCGCTATTCGCGCCGCTCGGCGATGTTCCGCGGCGCCGGGGCGACCACGATGGCCTTCATGGGCACTAGCCTTCTTGCCGCATGCGGTGACGACGGCGAAGGCGGCAGCATCGGCGGCGCCGTCTCCGTCTCGGCGGGCAGCAGCGTCGCCACCAGCGCGGGCCGCGTCGTCACGCTGACCGGCACCGTCTCCGGCAACGGCCAGGATGCGGGCTGGAACCAGCGCACCGGACCCGAAGTCGCGCTGATGGGCAGCGGCGCGACCGTGACCTTCATCGCGCCTGCCGTTGCGGCCGCCACCGATCTCGTCTTCCAGTTCAGCGCCAAGCCGCTGATCGGCGAGCCCGTGACCGCCACCACCACCGTGCGCGTCTCGCCCGCGGTGCTCGGCTTCACCGCCGTCGCCCACTCGCTGAGCGACGTCGCGATGGTTCCGGAAGGCTACTCGGTCACGATCATGACCCGCCTCGGCGACCCGATCGCCGCCGGTGTCTCGGCTTATGCCAACGACGGCAGCGACGCCGACTTCGACAAGCGCATCGGCGACCACCACGACGCGCTGCACTACTTCGGCCTCTCGGCTTCGGGCACGCCTGACCGCAACAGCTCGACGCGCGGCCTGATGGTCCAGAACCACGAGAACATCACCGAAACCTACCTGCACCCGGCCGGTCCCAGCGCCGCGCCGCGCCCGCTGGCCGAAGCGCTCAAGGAGATCGAGTGCCACGGCGTCTCGGTCGTCGAGTATGTCGACGGCGGCAACCGCAAGTGGACCTACAAGCAGGACAGCACCTTCAACCGCCGCATCACCCCCAACACGCCGATGTCGTTCCACGGCCCGGCGGCGGGTTCGGCCTACCTCGTCACCGCGTACTCGAAGGATGGCACCGCCGGTCGCGGCACCATCAACAACTGCGCCAACGGCGTGACCGGCTGGAACACCAACCTTACCTGCGAAGAGAACTACGCGGGCTACTTCCGCCGCGATGCGGCTGACGACGCCAAGCGCACCCCGGCCGAACTGGCCTCGCTGCGGCGCAACGGCATCACCAGCCGCTCGGGCAACTACAGCTGGTCGACCGCGTCGAGCACCGACACGCGCTTCACCCGCTGGAACGCGACGATCACCGGCGCCGCCGCTACCGACGACTTCCGCTACGAGCCGAACCAGTACGGCTGGGTGGTCGAGATCGACCCGTACAACCCAACCTCGACCCCGCGCAAGCGCACCGCGCTGGGCCGCTTCGGCCATGAAGGCGCCTTCGTGCGTATCGCCGCCGGCCAGAAGCTGGGCGCCTACATGGGCGACGATCTGCGCGGCGAATACCTCTACAAGTTCGTCTCGAACGAGACCTGGGCCGCTGCCGATGCCGACGCCACCGACCGCCTCGCGGTGGGTGACAAGTACCTCGACGCCGGTACGCTCTACGTCGCCCGCTTCAACGCGGACGGCACCGGCACCTGGCTGCCGCTGGTCTACAGCCCGACCTTCCCGAAGCGTCCGGCAAGCGGCACCTACCCCGAGTATACCTTCACCAGCCAGGCCGACATCTGCGTCAACACCCGCTTCGCCGCCGACGCGGTGGGCGCGACGCCGATGGACCGCCCGGAATGGACCGTGGGCAACCCGGTCACCGGTGAAATCTACCTGACGCTGACCAACTCGAACAATTCGTTCCGCCCAGTCACCGGCACCAACGCCGCCAACCCGCGCTCGTACAACGACCCCAAGGGTCCGTCGAACTCGGCACAGACCGGCAACCCGAACGGCCACATCGTGCGCCTGCGCGAAGATGGCGACACCACCAGCGCCACGACGTTCAAGTGGGACATCTACCTCTTCGGTGCCGACTCCACCGACGCCGATCCCACCAACGTCAACATCTCGGGCCTCACCACCGCGAACGATTTCTCGAGCCCGGACGGCGCGTACTTCTCGCGTTCGACCAACCCCTCGGGCCAGATCAATCCGCTGATGTGGATCGAGACCGACGACGGCGCGCTGACCGACCGCACCAACTGCATGCTGCTCGCCGCGATCCCCGGCCACGTCGGTGACGGCGGCGCCTATACGGTGAACAACGCGGGCAACACGCAGAACACGTTCGTCGGTGCCAAGGCGACTGCGGCCAACCTGCGCCGCTTCCTCGTCGGCCCGGTCGAATGCGAGATCACTGGCATCGACCAGACGCCGGACGGCCGCACCCTGTTCGTGGGCATCCAGCATCCGGGTGAGGGCGGTTCCTACTCGGCGCCGACCAGCCACTGGCCGTACTCGCAAGACGGCAGCACGCCGGCCGCCAGCGTGCGTCCGCGTTCGGCGCTGATCGCGATCACCAAGAACGATGGCGGCGTGATCGGTCTCTGATCGAAGCTCCCCTTGGGGAGAATGCCCTGAGGGAGAATGCAGGGGAGGGGCGCCGGCGGGCGCCTCCTCCCTTGGCGTTTGTGCGGAATCCTCCCCGTTGCGCAGCAATGGGGAGGGGGACCGCCGCGAAGCGGTGGTGGAGGGGGCGAAGGCGCGCGGGTTCCCCTCCGTCAGTCGCGGCGCGACTGCCACCTCCCCATCGCTTCGCGACAGGGAGGATTTAGGGTCAGAACCGGTCGGCGTTCATCACTTTCGCCCAGGCCGCGACGAAGTCATCCACGAACTTCTGCTTCGCGTCGTCCGAGGCGTAGACCTCAGACACCGCCCGCAGTTCCGAATTCGACCCGAACGCCAGGTCCACCGGGCTCGCCGTCCAGCGCAGCTTGCCGGTCTTGCGGTCCTTGCCATCATAGAGCCCCGGCGCCGCACTCTTCGACCAGACCGTGTCCATCGACAGCAGGTTGACGAAGAAGGCATTGTCGAGACTGCCGGGCGTCGTGGTGAAGACCCCCGCGCTCGACTTGCCCGCATTGGCGCCCAGCGCGCGCATGCCGCCCACCAGCACCGTCATCTCCGGCACCGTCAGGTTCAGGGCGTCGGCCTTGTCGACCAGCGCGGCGGCCGGGTCGAGCCGGTAGTCCGCCGTGTAGAAGTTGCGGAAACCGTCGGCCTTGGGTTCGAGGTACGCGAAGGAGGCCACGTCGGTCTGGTCCTGCGCCGCATCGACGCGGCCCGGCGTGAAGGGCACCGTTACCGGATACCCCGCCTTGCTCGCCGCCTGTTCGACACCGGCATTGCCTGCCAGTACGATGAGGTCGGCCATCGACACCGCTTTTCCGGACTTCGCGAAGTCGGCCTGCACCGCCGTCAGCTTCGCCAGCACCTTGGCCAGTTCGGCCGGATCGTTGACCGCCCAGCCGCGCTGCGGGTCCAGCCGCAGGCGCGCGCCATTGGCGCCGCCGCGCATGTCGGTGCCCCGGAAGGTCGAAGCCGAGGCCCAGGCCGTGCGCACCAGTTCGGGCGTCGTCAGGCCGGAGGCGAGCACCTTGGCTTTCAGCGCGCTCTGGTCCGCTTCGCCCAGGGGTGCGAAGCTCGCCTGCGGCAGCGGATCCTGCCACGAGAACGTCTGGTTCGGAACGTCCTTGCCCAGATAGCGCGCCTGCGGGCCGAGGTCGCGGTGCGTCAGCTTGAACCACGCGCGGGCGAAGGCCTGCGCGAATTCCTCGGGATTCTCGTGCCAGCGCTGCGCGATCTTGAGGAATTCGGGGTCCTGCTTGATCGCGATGTCGGTGGTGAACATGATCGGCGCGTGGGTCTTGCCCTTGATGTGCGCGTCGGGGACCATGTTGGCGGCCGCCGGGTCGGTGGGAATCCACTGCGTCGCGCCCGCCGGGCTCTTGGTCTTAACCCACTCCATTCCGAGCAGGTTGTCGAGGTACTGCGAGGTGAACTTGATCGGATCTCGCCGACCACGCCCCTTCGAGGCCGCTGGTGATGGCATCCTCGGCATTGCCCTTGCCGCACGTGTTCTCCCAGCCCAGGCCCTGCTTCTCGGTCCCGGCGGAGGAGGGATCGGCGCCCATGCACTTGTTCGGATCATGCGCGCCGTGGGCCTTGCCGAAGGTGTGGCCGCCCGCGATCAGCGCCAGCGTCTCCTCGTCGTTCATCGCCATGTTGCCGAAGGCGCGGCGGATGTCGGCGGCGGCGGAGATCGGATCGTGGTTGCCGTTCGGGCCTTCCGGGTTGACGTAGATGAGGCCCATCTGCGTCGCGGCGAGCGGGCCTTTGAGGTTGCCCTTCGCGTCGCGGCGCTTGTCGGTCATCATCTTGGTTTCCGGCCCCCAGAACACAAGGTCCGGCTGCCATGCGTCGATGCGGCCGCCCGCGAAGCCGATGGTCTTGAAGCCCATGTCCTCCAGCGCGACGTTGCCGGTCAGCACCATGAGGTCGCCCCATGACAGCTTGCGGCCGTACTTCTGCTTGATCGGCCAGACGAGGCGGCGGGCCTTGTCGAGACTGACGTTGTCGGGCCACGAATTCAGCGGCTCGAAGCGTTGTTCGCCGCCGTCCGAACCGCCGCGCCCGTCGCCGACGCGGTAGGTGCCCGCGCTGTGCCAGGCCATGCGGATGAAGAACGGGCCGTAGTGTCCGTAGTCGGCGGGCCACCACGATTGCGAGGTGGTCAGCACCTTGCGGATGTCCGCCTTGACCGCGTCGAGGTCGAGCGTGGCGAACTCCTTCGCATAGTCGTAATCGGCACCGTAGGGGTTGGACTGCGCCTCGTGCTGGCGCAGCGCGGTGAGGTCGAGGGTGCTGGGCCACCAGTCCTTGTTGGACATGCCGCCGGGCTTGGTGCCGGCGGGAGGGGCGGGCTGTTCGGTGACCGTCTCCGCCTCGGTCGCGGCCTTGTTCGGCTTGGCCTGTTCGGCGGCCGACGCGGGCGCTGCGAGCGCGCAGCACGCGGCGCCGAGCATCAGCGCGAGCATGCGGTTTCCAGGGGTGTTCATGGCCTCTCTCCTCCTGTTGCTTTGGCCCTTGCAAGGGCGGCCAGAGGGTACGCCCCGAGGGACGGGACCGTTAGTGCGCTTCGTCGATGAGAGTGATCGGGCAGGGCGATCAAAATCGAAAGGTTAAGCGAGCTGCGCGATTTGTTGCCGCTCCATCGCCGGGGCGTTGCGCGCGGGCGGCTCTGGAAACGCGAGGCGAGCTGGCCTAATAGACAATCCTGTTGAATAGCGCGCATGGGAGAGACCGCGTGACCGAACCGGAGGCTTACGAGCCCAGCCGTCTGACCGCAGCGGACATGGACGCCGAAGTGCTCGCCACTTATCCGACCGAGGCGTTTCTCTCGAAGGACTACCTTGCGGCGGAGAAGACGCTGCTGTGGCCCAAGGTCTGGCAGATGGTCGAGCGCGAGAGCGACCTGCCGAACCCCGGCGACTGGCTGACTTACGACGTCGCCGACGAATCCGTGATCGTGCTGCGCAAGGACGACGGTTCGCTGAAGGCCTTCCACAACGTCTGCCCGCACCGGGGGCGCCAGCTCGTGTCGGTGCCGGACATGCTGCCGGGAAAGGTCCATGATGTCCGGGGCTCGAACCGGCGCAACTTCATCTGCGGCTTCCACGGCTGGACCTTCGACCTCGAGGGGCAGAACACCTACATCCTCGATCCGCAGGACTGGCAGAACAAGCTGACGGCAGAGATGACCTGCCTGTCCGAAGTCCAGGTCGATACCTGGGGCGGCTACATCTACATCACGATGGACCCCGACGCCGTGCCGCTGGCCGAGTGGATGGGCCGTGCGGGGAAATCCTCGGTCACTTCCAGCTGGAGAAGATGCACTACAAGTGGCGCCAGTGGGCGATCTACGACTGCAACTGGAAGACTGCGATCGAGGCGTTCCTCGAACCCTACCACGTCGCGGGCACGCATACCCAGCTGCTGGCCTATGGCGATTACTATGCGCTGAGCCGCCAGTACGGGCTGCACTCGGTCTCCAGCTACGACACGCGCGATGCCAAGTTCGAGATGAGCGAGAGCGCCGGCACCACCCGCGCCGGCAAGGGCGACGACCCGCGCGTTTCCACCTACGAGCTGATCCGCGAGAACTACGAGACGGTGAACTACTCCGCCTCCACCGAGACGCTGGTGAACGCCGCCGCTCGCCTCCAGATCGAGCTTCCGGAGGACGCCACCCCGCAGGAATGCATCGCCCACTGGCTGAAATCCGCCAAGGCCGACGACGCCGCGCGCGGGGTGATCTGGCCCGAGGTTCCGCCCGAGATCAAGAAGGAAGGCGGCCTCGCCTGGGGCCTGTTCCCCAACCAGAACATCCTCCACGGCGAGACCTTCGCGCTGTGCTACCGCGTGCGCCCCTACAAGGATGACCCGGACAAGTGCGTGTTCGAAAGCTACGCCCTCGAACGCTTCCCGGAAGGGGAGGCGCCGCAGACCGAGTGGACCTATGCCGACCCCATCGGCGAGAACTGGGGATCGGTGTTGGCGCAGGACTTCTCCAACATGCAGTTCGTGCAGAAGGGCATGAAGTCCAGCGGCTTTCGCGGACCCTTGCCCAACCCGCACCAGGAGCAGAAGGTCATCAACCTCCACCGCAACCTGGCGAACTTCATGGGCGGGCGAGGGGCGCCGACCAAGCTGGACGTCTGGCCCCGGAACTGAGCTGCATACTCGGGAGTTTTACGAGGGTTAACGGGCGCGCCGTCCATTTTTGACGCGCCTCCTCGAAAGGCTCGTCCATGAACACGAAGATTCTCGCCCTGGCCCTTGCCGGTTCCACCGTGGCGCTCAGCGCCTGCGCCACGGACGGCTATGGCGGCGGCTATGGCTACAGCTCGGTCGGCTGGGGCACGCCTTATGCCTATGACGGCTATTACGACGGGTACTACGGCCCGATCCACGACGGCTACTGGGGCAGCGACGACTACTTCTACTACCGCAACAACGACCGCGACCACCGCTACCGCCGGGGCGACCGCAACCACATCATGCGCGCACCCCTCAGGGCCAGCACAACTACCAGCCGTTCCGGGGCGAGATGCGCCCGCAGCAGGGCATGAAGATGCCGATGTGGCGCGGCGGCGGCGATCATGATGGCGGCGGACGCGGCGACGGCCGCCGACCGGGCCGCGGCCGCCGCTGAGGCGGCTCAGTCGTCCTCTTCCCGCGTGCGCCGTGCCTCGATGGTACGGCGCAGCTGCTCCAGCTTGGCGTCGATCACCGCGCGCGTCTCTTCCACGGTGGGCATCTGCGCCTCGATGTCGCGCCGGACCCGCTCGTAGAGCGCCGAGCCCGGCCGCGCGTCCTGCGTAGGCGGCGCGGCGTAGCGCTCCGGCATGCGCTGGCGCAGCAGGAACAGCATGAGCGCGGTGTCGTGGCGGGTATATGTGGCGACCACCTTGCCCTGGCTCGCCACCGGGCGTTCCTCGCCCAGGATCGCGCGTTCGAGCGCGCAGTCCTGCAGCCGCAGCATGCCCCGGTCGACCGCCTTGTCCCAAGCGGCCGAGAACCCTTCGGCGCCCTTCATCAGCCGCAGCTTGTAGAGCGCCTCGAGGCTCGCCCCGATCGCGCGGGCCGCCTGCGTGACGATCCCGCTGGCGGCGAGCGCGGCGATGAACATGCGCTGCCGGTCGGGCGTGATCGAGTTGCGGCGCGGACGGCTGTGCAGATAGGGCGCGAAGCCGAGCAGCGGATCGTCCGCCTCGGGCAAGTCCTCGAAGAAGGCCATGGCCGAAGTGCGCCGCGAAGGCCGCACCGACCGGCACCCCACACGTTCCTCCCCGAGCTTGTCTCGGGGAGGGGGACCGCCGACGCAGTCGGTGGTGGAGGGGGAAGACCGCGCACGAGATCGCCCGGCCTCACCGCCGGGCGCGGTATCGTCAGAAGATTTCACGCGAAGCCGCGAAGCCGCAAAGGATTTACCGCCGCGCCGGCGTCGAGCATGTGCCGGGGGCGTGGAGGATCGGTCCGTCATAAGGCGTGGAACTCCATGGGGTGTTGGAGTGGATGCCCCTCATGGCGGACCTATGTATCGCGGGCCGGGGTGTGTAGGAAAATGGTTTGTGATGCTAATCGGTAATAGCATCAATCAGCAGGTTTCGATGCTTTCACTATCTGGTAGCGTTTGGCGCGTTCATCCATCCAAAGTGTTCTGCTGAAGCAAACGTTTACCCTTCGACGGGTTTCATTTGAATATTGATCTAATCCCCATGAGAATACGTGCTTGTATTTCGCCAAATTTTCTCGGCTCATGGTGAATGCTACGGTGCGGCCTAGGTCGAAGTCAAACAGGCTTCCATATCCAGAGTTGGCGTTGAACGACGATATAGTCACATCTTTGCAAGTGACGCTATCGTCCTTATAGTCGCTCATTACGTATTGTTTTGTGCCTTCGTTTAATTTGTTAATCAAATTTACGCCTGAAATCACGTTTATATTTTGTACTCTGGCGTTGACCAGGTGGTGTGTTTGCCGGATTGGGGCTTCCGTAATAGCGACTAGGGTTTCTACGTCGCCTCTCCGTGCGCGCCCGAAATGTTCAAGATCTGTTTCGTCGACGTCTTGTCCGAGATTTTGCTTAAACACCCTATCTGTTAATCGGCGCAGGAGTTCGGCAGCTGAAATTCCAGCTGCGGCCGCCCCAATTGAAGCAAATGGCGTGCTCTCAATAATAGCGGCAAAGTCGGCTATTAAGCTTCCTTCGCGCATTGGGTTTGCGACTATTGAATGGCGCCCTTCAAAGTCGCCGCGTTGTCGGATTTTTCCTGTTTCAACATAGTTGGCGACTAAGGAAAGGGTTCTGGCAAAGCCTGCTAAGCCGGTGTAGCCGTCATAAGCTTCAAATTGATGCTTTTCTGCGAGATCGCCAGTCATATGAAGCTGAAATGGTACTTGAACTAAAGCCATCTTATGCCCCCTTATGGAGCGAAAGAGGAAAATTAGCGGGGTTTGTCAAGGATTGGTACGCGCAGGTTCCTGCTTAGGCGATGGGTGAAACGATGGGTGACTTGTCGGTTGGTGCAATTGGCGCGGCGGTTATCGCCGGCTTGGTGTCTTTAATGGGACTAATTATCAGCAAGGAATCCAAAATTTCCGACTTTCGTCAGGAATGGGTCAATAGTCTCCGTTCAGAAGTGGTCAATTTCCTCGTATCGTCTAACCAAATAGTTGACGCCTTTCAAGGTAATGAAAAAAATATCGATGAATTACAGAAAATAATTTCTCCGTTGTATTCAAAATTGAACGAATCATCATTTTTAATTTCACTACGATTGAACGCATCTGAATCTCAATCGCAGAAAGTGCTTTCCGCAATGCATGATCTCGTTTCGCTTCTTTCGAGCGGAGAGCGTTTTGGGGGTGATCGGGTGCGCCCTCTAGAGGCGGTTGTTCTTACGGAGGCTAAGTTGCTGCTAAAGGCGGAGTGGAAGCGAGTTAAAAGGGGTGAGTTTATATTCACCTTCACCAAATGGTCCTTGGTCGCTGCCTTGATGGCTGCGTCGTCATTTTTGATGATTGAACATGCTGGTGGAATTAGCCTTGGATTTCAAAAGCAGCGGATCATTAAGGATGTTGATAAGCGCGATCGTGCGCCAGCGGCTCATGCGCTCGAACCGTCCGCGAATTCCCAGACCTTATTGCGGCACAAATAGCTGTTCTTGACCCCATCCCCCCAATCCCCTAAAGGCGCGCATCCCTCGCGGGCTTGCTCGCGGTGGATATACAGAGCTGAACATTGCCGTTCCGGCGCGTTTCTCGCAGTTTTTCCGTGGCTTTCGGGCCTCGGCCAAGCGGGGAGACACGGATCGCTCTCTTCACCCGAATCGGGTGAGGGTGCATCCCTCGGGCGGGCGGCAAAGTAATCCGGCAGCGCTCATCGGCGGCCGGGTGGAGTGTTTTTCGGCTCACGGGTGCGGCCTTCCTCGTTTGAACGAGGGGGCAGGGCAAACCGATGGCGGTCCCAGTCCCCCAAGTTTTCTTGGCGCTGGGATGACGGCCTCGCGGTTTCCTTCCTGCATCGCGTGATCGTCTACTCTTCTCCCGTCATCGCAGTTGTGGCCCTCCCGGCCCGGTGACCACCGGGGTGCGACGGGTCGATACCGATGGTTTCGGTGTCGATCCATCGCACTCCCATTTGAAAGAAGAGTATAGATGCCCACTATCAACCAGCTGGTCCGCAAGGGCCGCGAACCGCAGAAGGCCAAGTCCAAGGTTCCTGCGATGGAGCAGAACCCGCAGAAGCGCGGCGTCTGCACCCGCGTCTACACGACCACCCCGAAGAAGCCGAACTCGGCACTTCGCAAGGTCGCCAAGGTGCGCCTGACCAACAGCCGCGAAGTCATTTCGTACATCCCGGGTGAAGGCCACAACCTGCAGGAGCACTCGGTCGTGCTCATCCGCGGCGGCCGCGTCCGCGATCTTCCCGGCGTTCGCTACCACATCCTGCGCGGCGTGCTCGACACCCAGGGCGTCAAGGATCGCAAGCAGAGCCGCTCGAAGTACGGCGCCAAGCGTCCGAAGTAAGCCACTCACAAGGCTCGCGGCGGGGCACCCGTCATCCCAGCGCAGGCTGGGACCGCTGGCAGCCTAGAAGCGGCCTTGAAGTACTAACACTTACCGAGCGCCCAGTGAGGCCAGCGGTCCCGGATCAAGTCCGGGATGACGTCTGAAGACCTCCGCTACGCTCCGGACCATTTGGAGTTTAAAAAATGTCACGTCGTCGTCGTCCCGAGAAGCGGGAAATCCTGCCTGATCCCAAGTTCGGGGATCTCATCCTGTCCAAGTTCATGAACAACCTCATGTACGACGGCAAGAAGTCGGTCGCCGAAGCGATCGTCTACGGTGCCATGGAAACCATGGAAACCCGCGCCAAGTCGGACCCGATCCAGCTGTTCCACGACGCCCTCAACAACGTCGCGCCGCAGATCGAAGTGCGTTCGCGCCGCGTCGGCGGTGCGACCTACCAGGTCCCCGTCGAGGTTCGTCCCGAGCGTGCGCAGGCTCTCGCCATCCGCTGGCTGATCACCGCCGCGCGCAACCGTCCCGAGACCACCATGTCGGCACGCCTCTCGGGCGAGCTGCTGGACGCCTCGAACAACCGCGGCAACGCGGTCAAGAAGCGCGAAGACACGCACCGCATGGCGGACGCGAACCGCGCCTTCTCGCACTACCGCTGGTAATGTGCTGAGTGTGCGCCCGGATGAGTTGGTCATTCGGGCGTCACACTTTTATTTCAGGGGGCGAGGGTCTATCTGAAGGCCGCTCTCGCTCCCGAAACCCTCGCTAAGGATTCTCCCATGGCACGCAGCCATCCGCTGAATATGTACCGTAACATCGGTATCATGGCGCACATCGACGCTGGCAAGACCACGACGACCGAGCGCATCCTCTACTACACCGGCAAGTCCTACAAGATCGGCGAAGTCCACGACGGCGCTGCGACCATGGACTGGATGGAGCAGGAGCAGGAACGCGGCATCACGATCACCTCGGCTGCCACCACCTGCTTCTGGACCGCAGAGGGCCAGGAATACCGCATCAACATCATCGACACCCCGGGCCACGTCGACTTCACCATCGAAGTCGAACGCTCGCTGCGCGTGCTCGACGGTGCGGTGGCATGCTTCGACGGCGTTGCCGGCGTGGAGCCGCAGTCGGAAACCGTATGGCGCCAGGCCGACAAGTACGGCGTCCCCCGCATGTGCTTCATCAATAAGTTGGACCGTACCGGCGCGAACTTCAAGTATTGCGTCCAGTCGATCATCGATCGTCTTGGTGCTACTCCGGCCGTGCTTTACATTCCTATTGGTCTGGAAGCCGACCTCAAGGGTCTCGTTGACTTGGTGCACAACCGCGCGATCGTCTGGAAGGACGAGTCGCTTGGTGCCGAATTCTTCTACGAAGAGATTCCGGCCGAGCTGGCTGACGAAGCCGCCGAGTACCGCATGAAGCTCATCGAACTCGCCGTCGAGCAGGACGACGAGGCGATGGAAGCGTACCTCGAAGGCAACGAGCCCGACGTCGCGACGCTCAAGAAGCTGATCCGCAAGGGTACGCTGGGCCATGCGTTCGTGCCGGTCGTCTGCGGTTCGGCGTTCAAGAACAAGGGCGTTCAGCCCCTGCTCGACGCCGTCGTCGATTACCTGCCTTCGCCGCTCGACATCGAAGACGTCCAAGGCGTCAAGGTCGACAGCGACGAGCCTGACAGCCGCCCGCCGGCCGACGACGCGCCGTTCTCGGCTCTCGCGTTCAAGGTCATGAACGACCCGTTCGTGGGCTCGCTCACCTTCGCTCGCATCTATTCGGGTACGCTCTCGAAGGGCACGTACCTGAACTCGGTGAAGCAGAAGAAGGAAAAGGTCGGCCGTATCCTCGAGATGCACGCCAACGAGCGTAAGGACATCGACGAGGCCTTCGCGGGCGACATCGTTGCTCTTGCCGGCATGAAGGAAACCACCACGGGCGACACGCTCTGCGCCGAACGCGCGCCGATCGTTCTCGAACGCATGGAATTCCCCGAGCCGGTCATCGAGCTGTCGGTGGAGCCCAAGACCAAGGCCGACCAGGAGAAGATGGGCATCGCGCTCAACCGTCTCTCGGCCGAGGATCCCTCGTTCCGCGTCTCGACCGACCACGAGTCGGGCCAGACCATCATCAAGGGCATGGGCGAACTTCACCTGGACATCATCGTCGACCGTATGCGTCGCGAGTTCAAGGTTGAGGCGAACGTCGGTGCGCCGCAGGTGGCTTACCGCGAATACCTCGGCAAGGCTGTGGACGTGGATTACACCCACAAGAAGCAGTCGGGCGGTACGGGTCAGTTCGGCCGCGTGAAGGTCAAGGTCACGCCGGGCGAGCGCGGTGCGGGCATCACCTTCAAGGACGAGATCAAGGGCGGTAACATTCCGAAGGAATATATCCCCGCGATCGAAAAGGGCATGCGCGAAACCGCTGCCTCGGGCTCGCTGGTCGGCTTCCCGATCATCGACTTCGAAATCGTCCTTTACGACGGTTCGTACCACGACGTCGACTCGAGCGCCCTGGCGTTCGAAATCGCCGGTCGCGGTGCCATGCGTGAAGTCGCCCAGAAGGCCGGCATCAAGCTGCTTGAGCCGATCATGAAGGTCGAGGTCGTGACCCCGGAAGAGTTCATGGGCGACGTCATCGGCGACCTCAACTCGCGTCGTGGCCAGATCCAGGGCACCGACAGCCGTGGTAACGCACAGGTCGTGGAGGCGAACACGCCGCTCGCGAACATGTTCGGCTACGTGAACTCGCTGCGCTCCTTCACCCAGGGCCGCGCGAACTACTCGATGATCTTCTCCCACTATGACGAAGTCCCGGCGAACGTCGCGGCCGAAGTCAAGGAGAAGCTCGCCTAAGGGCGGGCGGGATCAAGCATACTCTTGCCTGACGGCAGGATTGGTTATAGGGGCGGCGCCTGCATCCGCGGGCTCCGCTCCGATACCCCGCAGATCTGAAATCAAGACGAAAGAAGGTTTGAAAGATGGCCAAGGCTAAATTTGAGCGGAACAAGCCGCACTGCAACATCGGCACCATCGGTCACGTCGACCACGGCAAGACCACGCTGACCGCTGCGATCACCAAGGTGATGGCTGAAGCGTTCGGCGGCACCGCCGTCGACTTCGCCAACATCGACAAGGCTCCGGAAGAGCGCGAGCGCGGCATCACCATCTCGACCGCCCACGTCGAGTACGAGACCGACGCCCGCCACTACGCGCACGTCGACTGCCCGGGTCACGCTGACTACGTCAAGAACATGATCACCGGTGCCGCCCAGATGGACGGCGCGATCCTCGTCGTGAACGCTGCTGACGGCCCGATGCCGCAGACCCGCGAGCACATCCTGCTCGCTCGCCAGGTCGGCGTGCCGCAGCTGGTCGTGTACATGAACAAGGTCGACCAGGTCGACGACGAAGAACTGCTTGAGCTGGTCGAACTCGAAGTTCGCGAACTGCTCTCGTCGTACGACTTCGACGGCGACAACATCCCCGTCGTCAAGGGTTCGGCTCTGGCCGCTCTCGAAGGCCGCGACGACAACATCGGCAAGGAATCGATCCTTGAGCTGATGAAGGCCGTCGACGACTTCATCCCGCAGCCGCCCCGCCCGACCGACAAGCCCTTCCTGATGCCCGTCGAAGACGTGTTCTCGATCTCGGGCCGTGGTACGGTTGTGACCGGCCGCGTCGAGACCGGCATCGTCAAGGTTGGTGAGGAAGTCGAAGTCGTCGGCATCCGCAACACCCAGAAGACCACCGTCACCGGCGTCGAAATGTTCCGCAAGCTGCTCGACCAGGGTGAAGCCGGCGACAACATCGGTGCACTGGTTCGCGGTCTGAAGCGTGAAGACGTCGAGCGCGGCCAGGTTCTGGCCAAGCCGGGCACCGTGACCCCGCACACCGAGTTCTCGGCAGAAGTCTACGTTCTGTCGAAGGACGAAGGCGGTCGTCACACCCCGTTCTTCGCGAACTACCGTCCGCAGTTCTACTTCCGCACCACCGACGTGACCGGCGAAGTGATCCTCCCCGAGGGCACCGAGATGGTCATGCCGGGCGACAACGTCTCGCTGTCGGTCAAGCTGATCGCTCCGATCGCCATGGACGAAGGTCTGCGCTTCGCAATCCGCGAAGGCGGCCGCACCGTCGGCTCGGGCGTCGTTGCCTCGATCACGAAGTAATTCGTCGATCGGCCAACAACGGCTGAAGTGATTGGCCCGGCGTCTCGAAAGAGACGCCGGGCTTTTCGCGTTTATGGGATGCTTCGTCTCGTCATTGCGAGCGTAGCGAAGCAATCCAGGGCGGTGCAGCACTGCCCTGGATTGCTTCGCTACGCTCGCAATGACGGAAGGGGAGGGCGTTCAGACGGTGCGGCTCAGGGCTGCCGCAGTTCGCCCCGTGCGATCTTCCACGCATCCGACCCCTTGGGCGCCTCGGGAATGGACTTCAGGTCGATGTAATAGACGGGCTCCGGCACTTTGCCGAATGGTATGGTGATGCACGGGCCGAGGCAGCCCGGGAGGTTCCACAGGTCCGGCGGATGCAGCGCCCCTGTGCGCGTGCTCTCGTCGACGGATTTCGATGCGGGAACCCGCTCGCTGGAGCCGTCGCCGCCGTGGGAGCAGACGACGATCGTGCCGTCGTTGCCTCCATTGCTGGCGCGGGCTGCGTCGCGGCAGGCATCGTCTATCGGGCCGCCCCTTGGGTCGGGTATGTCGACGTGGGCCGTGAGAACGTCGGTGTCGTCGAGATCGATGGGAATTTCGCTTCCGGTGGGGCCGTAGGCAGAGCCTGCGGCGGCAGCGGGCGCGGAAGCAAGGCAAGCGAGGGTCAGCGCGGCAAGCACGCTGGAAATTGTCGTGGTAGTGGAGGGCATTGGCAGCGGCTTCTGTTAGGCGTCGCGATGCCAACCTAGGGAGTGCATCGGGCGCAGGGAAGGGCCGATGCGACGAACCGCGCTTCGTGCCGCCGAAAACCTGCCGATCCGCGTAAAATCAGGGCTTGCCCGACTCGCCCTTCACGTGTAGGGGCGCGGTTCGAATTTGACGGGACCTCGTGTCCTATGGCTCTTTCTCATCGGTAGTAGGTAATGGAAGCTCAGAACATCCGTATCCGCCTGAAGGCGTTTGACCATCGCGTGCTCGACCAGGCTACTGGCGAAATCGCTGACACGGCCCGCCGCACCGGCGCTCTGATTCGTGGCCCCATTCCGCTGCCGACCAAGATCGAGAAGTTCACGGTCAACCGTGGTCCGCACATCGACAAGAAGTCGCGTGAGCAGTTCGAAGTCCGCACCTACAAGCGTCTGCTTGATATCGTGCAGCCGAACGCCGCTACCGTTGACGCGCTGATGAAGCTGGACCTCGCGGCCGGCGTGAACGTCGAGATCAAGCTGGCCTGAAGCCGGTTTAACGGGGTGATCTGAAGAGGTCGCCCCGATGGTCCTTTCCGATCGGACCCTAACTAGATCGAGGACTATCTTGTCGGCTTCGCTAGCCGGCTTTGCGGGGAGAAACCCGCAGAGACAGCGCCCTGAGGGAAAAGCCCGAAGGGACACAAGGGATACCTCCGGCGACGCCTTCGGGTTTCGTTCGGGAATGCGTCCCCCGTCTCGCTTCCGTCAGTCCTTCGGGGCTTGCAGGGAGCACCTGACCCGGACGGGGTTCGTATCACACACAGGGTTGGACATGCGTGCGGGGGATGGTCCTGCGTACGCCTCTGTAAGGAGTAAGGTCATGCGTACCGGCGTGATCGCAAAGAAAGTCGGGATGACCCGCCTGTTCCAGGAGGACGGTCGCCACGTGCCCGTCACCGTCCTGGCGCTGGAGGATTGCCAGGTCGTCTCAGTCCGTACCGAAGAACGTGACGGCTACGTCGCCGTTCAGCTCGGTGCCGGCGAAGCGAAGCAGAAGAACGTTGCCAAGCCGCAGCGCGAACACTTCGCCAAGGCTCAGGTTCCCCTCAAGATGCGCGTCGCGGAATTCCGCGTCGCCGACGATGCCCTCCTCGAGGTTGGCGCGACGATTGCGGCTTCGCACTTCGTCCCGGGCCAGCTCGTCGACGTGGGCGGCCACACCCAGGGTAAGGGCTTCCAGGGCGCTATGAAGCGCTGGGGCTTCGGCGGTATGCGCGCCACCCACGGTGTGTCGATCTCGCACCGTGCGCACGGTTCGACGGGTAACCGTCAGGATCCGGGCAAGGTGTTCAAGAACAAGAAGATGGCCGGCCACATGGGCGACCGTCAGCGCACCCAGCAGAACCTCGAAGTCGTCCGCGTGGACGATGAGCGCGGCCTGATCTTCGTCAAGGGCTCGGTCCCGGGCGCGAAGAACTCGTGGCTGACCGTTGCGGACGCCGTCAAGGTCGACCGTCACGGCGAGGCTCCGTACCCCGCCGGCATCAAGTCGGTTGGCAACACCAACGACACGGCCGCTGCCGACACGCCTGCTGAAACCGCGGCGCCCGAAGCGACCGAAGGCCAGGAGGGCTAATCATGAAGGTTCAGGTCCTCAACATCGACGGTTCGACCGCCAACGGCGACATCGAGCTTTCGGACGACGTGTTCGGCCTCGAGCCGCGCGCGGACATCCTGCACCGCGTCGTCACCTGGCAGCTCGAGAACCGTCGCGGCATCGCCCGTGCGACCCGCGAGCGTTCGGAAGTCGCGCGCACCGGCAAGAAGTTCGGCAACCAGAAGGGCGGTGGTACCGCTCGTCACGGCGACCGCGCTGCTCCGGTGTTCATCGGCGGTGGTAAGGCTCACGGTGCCCGTCGCCGCGAGTTCAACATCTCGCTCAACAAGAAGATCCGTGCGCTCGGTCTGAAGATGGCCCTCTCGGCCAAGGCTCAGAACGGCCTCGTGATCGTCGACTCGCTCGACGTCGCCGACGCCAAGACCAAGGCTCTGGCCGGTCAGCTCGCCAAGGCGAACTTCGGCAAGAAGGTTCTCGTCATGGACGGCGATCAGGTCAACGAGGGCTTCGCCCTGGCGGCCCGCAACATCGTCGGCGTGAACGTTCTCCCGGCTGTCGGCGCGAACGTCTACGACATCCTGAAGCATGATACGCTGGTGCTGACGCGCGCCGCTGTCGAGAAGCTGGAGGCGCGTTTCAATGGCTAAGTCCGTCGACATTCGTCACTATGACGTGATCGTCGCCCCGCACATCACCGAGAAGTCGACCCTGCTTTCCGAGCAGAACGCAGTCGTCTTCAAGGTGGCCGACAAGGCGACCAAGCCCGAGATCAAGGCTGCCGTCGAGGCAATCTTCGATGTCAAGGTGACCGGCGTGAACACGCTCGTCGTCAAGGGCAAGACCAAGCGCTGGCGCGGTAAGGCTTACCGTCGCAGCGACGTGAAGAAGGCGATCGTCACGCTGGCCGAAGGCCAGTCGATTGACATCACCGAAGGCGCGCGGGGTTAATTTCCGATGGCACTCAAGCATTACAACCCGACCAGCCCCGCACGCCGCGGCCTGGTCCTCGTCGACAAGTCGTCGCTCTGGAAGGGCAAGCCCCTCAAGGCGCTGACCGAAGGCAAGAGCAAGACCGGCGGCCGCAACAACAAGGGTCACGTGACCTCGCGCGGCATCGCTGGCGGCCACAAGCAGAAGTACCGCTTCATCGACTTCAAGCGTCGCAAGTGGGACATGGAAGCCACCGTGGAGCGGATCGAGTACGATCCCAACCGCACCGCGTTCATCGCGCTGGTGAAGTACACGGACGGCGAACTGACCTACATCATCGCGCCGCAGCGTCTGGCAGTCGGTGACGTCATCGTCGCCGGCGAGAAGACCGACGTGAAGCCGGGCAACGCCATGCTTCTGTCGCAGATGCCGGTCGGCACGATCTGCCACAACGTCGAGATGAAGCCCGAAAAGGGCGGCCAGATCGCACGTTCGGCAGGGACCTATGTCCAGGTCGTCGGTCGTGACCGCGGCATGGTCATCGTCCGCCTGAACTCGGGCGAGCAGCGCTACCTGCGCGGCGATTGCATGGGCACGGTTGGCGCGGTCTCGAACCCCGACAACTCGAACCAGACCCTCGCCAAGGCCGGTCGCGGTCGCTGGCTGGGCCGTCGTCCGCTTACCCGCGGCGTCGCCAAGAACCCGGTCGACCACCCGCACGGTGGTGGTGAAGGCCGTACCTCGGGTGGTCGTCACCCGGTTACGCCCTGGGGCAAGCCGACCAAGGGTGCCCGCACCCGCAACAACAAGCAGACGGACAAGCTCATCATCCGTTCGCGTCACGCCAAGAAGAAGAGGTAAGTCACGATGGCACGTTCCGTCTGGAAAGGCCCCTTCGTCGACCTCTACCTTCTCAAGAAGGCCGAAGTCGCGCAGGATGCCGGCAGCCGCGCTGGTCCGATCAAGACCTGGTCGCGTCGCTCCACCATTCTCCCGCAGTTCGTTGGTCTCACCTTCCAGGTGTACAACGGGCACAAGTTCATTCCCGTTGCGGTCAACGAGGACATGGTCGGTCACAAGCTGGGTGAGTTCGCTCCCACCCGCTCGTTCCCCGGCCACGCCGCCGACAAGAAGGGCAAGCGCAAGTGAGCAAGCAAGCAGCACCCCGCCGCGTAGGTGACAAGGAAGCTCTTGCGGTCAACACGAACATTCGTGGTTCGGCCCAGAAGCTCAACCTTGTCGCCGCCCTGATCCGCGGCATGCGCGCGGAAGACGCGATGAACGTCCTGGCCTTCTCCAAGAAGGCCATGGCGGTCGACGCCCGCAAGGTTCTCGCCTCGGCGATCGCCAACGCGGAAAACAACCACAACCTCGACGTCGACGCTCTCGTCGTCGCCGAGGCGTCGGTCGGCAAGTCGGTGACCATGAAGCGTTTCCACGCTCGTGGCCGCGGCAAGTCCACGCGCATCCTGAAGCCGTTTTCGCGCCTGCGGATCGTCGTTCGCGAAGTCGAGGAGGCCTGATCCATGGGTCATAAGAGCAATCCGATCGGTCTGCGCCTGCAGATCAACCGTACCTGGGACAGCCGTTGGTTCGCCGAAGGCCGGGACTACGGCAAGCTGCTTGAGGAAGACCTCAAGATCCGCAAGTTCATCATCGAGACCCTGCCGCAGGCTGCGATCTCGAAGGTGGTGATCGAGCGTCCGGCCAAGCTGTGCCGCATCTCGATCTTCGCTGCCCGTCCCGGTGTCATCATCGGCAAGAAGGGCGCGGACATCGAGAAGCTGCGCAAGCAGCTGGCCGCGATGACCTCGAGCGAAGTGAAGCTGAACATCGTCGAAATCCGCAAGCCGGAAGTCGATGCCAAGCTGATCGCCCAGGGTATCGCCGACCAGCTGATCCGCCGCGTGGCGTTCCGCCGTGCGATGAAGCGCGCGATGCAGTCCGCCATGCGTCTGGGTGCCGAAGGCATCAAGATCATGTGCGGTGGCCGTCTCGGCGGCGCTGAAATCGCCCGTCTGGAGCAGTACCGCGAAGGTCGCGTTCCGCTTCACACGCTGCGTGCGAACATCGACTATGCCGCTGCCGAGGCGCTGACCGCCTACGGTATCATCGGCATCAAGGTGTGGGTCTTCAAGGGCGAGATCCTTGGTCACGACCCGATGGCGCAGGATCGACTGATGATGGAGGCTCAGACCTCCGGCGTCCGTCCGGCCCGCTGAGTCTCAGGATAGAGTTAGCACCATGCTGCAACCGAAAAAGACCAAGTTCCGCAAGGCCTTCAAGGGCCGGATCAAGGGCGACGCCAAGGGTGGCACCGACCTGAACTTCGGTTCCTACGGCCTCAAGGCCATGGAGCCCGAGCGGATCACCGCCCGCCAGATCGAAGCGGCCCGCCGCGCGATCACGCGTCACCTCAAGCGCCAGGGTCGTCTCTGGATCCGCGTCTTCCCGGACGTGCCGGTTTCGAAGAAGCCTGCCGAAGTCCGTCAGGGTAAGGGCAAGGGTTCGGTCGAATACTGGGCGGCCCGCGTCAAGCCCGGCCGTATCCTGTTCGAAGTGGACGGTGTTGCCGGCCAGCTCGCCGCCGAGGCTTTCAGCCGCGCCGCGATGAAGCTGCCGATCAAGACCAAGGTCGTCGCCCGCCTCGGTGACACCTCGCACCTGGGAGGCGAATAATGGCCAAGACCGAAGATCTTCGCGCCAAGACCGACGACCAGCTGACCGCTGACCTCGTCGATCTCAAGCGCGAGCAGTTCAACCTGCGTTTCCAGGCTGCTACGAGCCAGCTCGAAGCCCCGGCACGCATCAAGGAAGTCCGTCGCGACATCGCCCGCATCAAGACGCTCCAGGCTGAGCGTTCCGCCGCGGCGAAGGCGTAAGGAGAAACACGATGCCCAAGCGTATTCTTAGCGGGACTATCGTCTCCGACAAGACGGACAAGACCGTGACCGTGCTCGTCGAGCGCAAGGTGAAGCACCCCTCTACGGGAAGATCATCCGCCGCTCGAAGAAGTACCACGCCCACGACGAGGACAACGCCTTCAAGACCGGCGAGAAAGTCCGGATCGAGGAGACGGCGCCTTACTCGAAGACCAAGACCTGGAAGGTTCTTGACCGTCTTCAGGCGAGCAAGGGTACGGCACTCGAAGCCGAGGTTTGATCCTCCGCTGAGATCGAAGCCGGGGCTGCAAAGTCCCGGCTTTGGCCTTACCTGACACAAGTGTTGACCTTCGCGGGTGAATGCGGCAAAGGGCCGCCTTCGCCCGCGCAGGGCGACTCGGGCCTCTTCGGGGGCCTGTCTTTTTAGGAACTGCCGGACTGGTTCCGGCAAGCCAGATGAGAAGGACTCGGATCGATGATCCAGATGCAATCCAATCTCGACGTGGCGGACAACAGCGGCGCGAAGCGCGTCCAGTGCATCAAGGTACTGGGTGGCTCCAAGCGTCGTTTCGCCGGCGTCGGCGACATCATCGTGGTGTCGATCAAGGAGGCGCAGCCCCGCGCTCGCGTCAAGAAGGGCGACGTTCACCGTGCTGTGATCGTGCGCACCCGCAAGGACGTGCGCCGCACGGACGGCAGCGTGATCCGCTTCGACAGCAATGCTGCCGTGCTGATCAACAAGAACGAGGAGCCGATCGGCACCCGTATCTTCGGCCCCGTGGTGCGCGAACTGCGCGGCCGTGGCTTCATGAAGATCATCTCGCTCGCGCCGGAGGTGCTGTAATGGCCGCCGCTAAGATCAAGAAGGGTGACTCCGTCGTCGTCCTGTCCGGCAAGGACAAGGGCCGCACCGGCACCGTGCTTCAGGTTATCCCGAAGGACGGCAAGGTCGTGGTTGAAGGCGTGAACGTCGCTACCAAGCACCGCAAGCCGACCCAGCAGAACCCGCAGGGTGGCATCGACCGCGTTCCCGCTCCGATGGCGATCAGCAAGATCGCCGTTGCGGACAAGGACGGCAAGCCGACCCGCGTTCGCTTCGAAATCAAGGACGGCGTCAAGGTCCGCGTGGCCGTGAAGTCCGGGGAGACGATCGATGGCTGAGCAGTACACTCCGCGTCTGCGCACGAAGTTCGACGCTGAAATCGCGAAGGCGATGACCGAGAAGTTCGGTTACAAGAACGTGATGGAAATCCCGAAGATCGAGAAGATCACGCTCAACATGGGCGTCGGTGAAGCCAGCCAGGACAAGAAGAAGGTCCAGACTGCCGCTGCCGAGATGGAACTCATCGCCGGTCAGAAGCCCGTCATCACCAAGGCCCGCAAGTCGATCGCACAGTTCAAGCTGCGCGAAGGCATGCCGATCGGCTGCAAGGTGACGCTCCGCCGCGAGCGCATGTACGAGTTCCTGGATCGTCTCGTCACGATCGCGATGCCCCGCATCCGCGACTTCCGTGGCCTGAACCCCAAGTCGTTCGACGGCCGTGGCAACTACGCCATGGGCCTGAAGGAGCAGATCATCTTCCCGGAGATCAGCTACGACAAGATCGACAAGGTTCGTGGCATGGACATCATCGTGACCACCACCGCGAAGACCGACGACGAAGCGCGCGAGCTGCTGCGTCTGTTCGGTTTCCCGTTCCCGGCTGAAGAGTCGGAACAGCAGGAGGCGGCGTGAGCCGCTGAGGAAGAGAGCTTAAGTCCATGGCGAAACTGAGTTCCGTGAACAAGAATGAGCGTCGCAAGAAGCTCGTCAAGAAGTATGCAGGCAAGTACGAACGCCTCAAGGCGGTCGCTGACGATCAGTCGCTCGATGAAACCGAGCGTCTCATTGCTCGCCTGAAGCTGGCCGAGATCCCGCGCAACGCAAACCCCACCCGGGTTCGCAACCGTTGCGCCACGACCGGCCGTCCGCGCGGTTATTACCGCAAGTTCGGCCTGTGCCGCGTCGAGCTGCGTGATCTTGCCAACAAGGGCATGATCCCCGGCGTGACCAAGTCGAGCTGGTAAGGGTTAGAAGCAATGGCATTGACCGATCCCCTGGGTGATATGCTCACCCGCATCCGCAACGGCCAGCAGGCGAAGAAGGACTCCGTCCTGTCGCCGGCCTCGAAGCTGCGTGCGCGCGTCCTGGAAGTTCTCCAGCGTGAAGGCTACATCCGTGGCTTCTCCGACGACGCCACCGGCGCCCACCCGCAGCTGCGCATCGAGCTGAAGTACTTTGAAGGCGAAGCCGCCATCAAGCACATCGCTCGTGTCTCCAAGCCCGGCCGCCGCGTCTACTCGGGTTCCAAGGAACTCCCGGTTGTGCGCAACGGTCTCGGCATCACCATCGTCTCGACGCCGCGTGGCGTGCTCTCGGATGCCGAAGCACGTGCACAGAACGTCGGCGGCGAAGTGCTGGCGGAGGTGTTCTAATGAGCCGCATCGGTAAGAAGCCGGTGGCCGTTCCCAACGGCGTCACCGCCAACATCGACAACGGTGTTCTCTCGGTAAAGGGCCCCAAGGGCACCCTGACCCTGGGTCTGTCGGACCTCGTCACCTACTCGGTGGACGACGGTGCGATCGCCGTGCAGCCCATCGGCCAGTCGAAGCAGTCGCGCAGCCACTGGGGCCTTCAGCGCACCCTCGTGTCGAACCTGATCGAAGGCGTCACCAACGGCTTCACCAAGATCCTCGACATCAAGGGCGTCGGCTACCGTGCCGCTTCGCAGGGCAAGACCCTGAAGCTGCAGCTCGGCTACTCGCACGACGTCGACATCGCCGTGCCGGAAGGCATCGAGGTCAAGACCCCGGATAACACCACGGTCGAAATCTCGGGCATCGACAAGCAGAAGGTCGGCCAGCTTGCGGCCGAAATTCGCCGCTGGCGCAAGCCTGAGCCCTACAAGGGCAAGGGTATCGCCTACCGCGGTGAGTACATCTTCCGCAAGGAAGGGAAGAAGAAGTAATGGCAAAGCTGTCTCTCTTCGATCGCCGCGCGCGCCGCGTTCGCACCGCGCTCAAGGCCCGTTCGGGTGGTCGTCCCCGTCTGTCGGTGCACCGCACCGGCCGTCACATCTATGCGCAGATCATCGACGATGCGCAGGGCCACACCGTCGCTGCAGCCAACACGCTGGGCGCCAAGGGCACCGACCTCGACGCCGCGACCCGCGTGGGCAAGGAACTCGCCGAGGCCGCCAAGAAGGCGGGTGTTACCTCGGTCGTGTTCGACCGCGGTGGCTTCCTGTATCACGGCCGCGTCAAGGCGCTTGCCGAAGCCGCCCGTGAAGGCGGGCTGGAGTTCTGATCATGGCTGACGAAAACAACAACACGCAGCCGGTTTCGGCTGAAGCACCCCAGGGCGGCGCGCCGTTCGAGGGTAACCGCGAAGGCGGCCGTGGTCGTGGCGGCCGTGGCCGTGGCGGCAACGATCGCGGTGGTGAGCGCGGTGGCCGTGGCGGCCGTCGTGACGACCGTCGCGGCAACCGCAACGCCGACGAGGAGCAGGGTGAAGAGCTGATCGAAAAGCTCGTTCACATCAACCGCGTCTCCAAGACCGTCAAGGGCGGTAAGCGCTTCGGCTTCGCCGCGCTCGTCGTCGTCGGTGACGGCAAGGGCCGCGTGGGCTTCGGTCACTCGAAGGCCCGCGAAGTTCCCGAGGCGATCACCAAGGCGACTGCCTCGGCCAAGAAGAAGATGATCCGCGTCGCGCTGAAGGAGGGTCGTACCCTCCATCACGACGGCAAGGGCCACTTCGGCGCCGGCAAGGTGAACGTGCGTACGGCTCCGGCCGGTACGGGCATCATCGCCGGTGGTCCGATGCGCGCCGTGTTCGAGAGCCTGGGCGTCGCTGACGTCGTCACCAAGTCGGTGGGCACCTCGAACCCGTACAACATGATCCGCGCCACCTTCGACGCGCTGACCACGCAGACTTCGCCGAAGTCGGTGGCCCAGCGTCGTGGCAAGAAGATCGCCGACCTGCTTGGTCGCGGTGGTGCTACCGAGGTAGAGGCCGAGGCCGCTGCCGAAGCCATCGTGGAGTAAGCATCATGGCGAAGATCAAGATCCAGCAGATCGGTTCGCCGATCCGTCGCCCCGAGAGCCAGAAGAAGATCCTCATCGGTCTCGGCCTCGGCAAGATGCACCGTATCGTGGAGCGCGAAGACACCGCCGAAGTGCGCGGTGCCATCGCCAAGCTGCCGCACATGGTGAAGATCGTCGACTGAACCTTCACAGGTTCACGCTGAACGAGACAGAAGGGCCTCGGTGGAAACACCGGGGCCTTTTTGCGTGGGTGGCCGGCCCTTCGACAAGCTCAGGGTGACCCTTCGACAGGCTCAGGGAGAGCGGGGCTAAGTGCAAACCTCCCAATCCCGCTCAGGCTGAGCTTGTCGAAGCCCCAGGGGCATGGCGGGCCTTCCCGCAAGTAATGCTCTTCCAACCGCGCGCGGCTATGCTATTCGCGCCAGCTTCATCGGCGCCTCGGGCGCCACGGATTCCAATCGGGGACAGGTCTTGATCGGCAAGCGGCTTCTGACGGCCACCATCCTGTGCATGGGCGCGCTGACGACGGCCGCGTGCTCGGACGACGCGCCCAAGGGCAATCTCGGCGTCGAGGGCGCCTCGGTAACCCAATGCGGCGACCTGCGTGCGGATACCGCGTTCCTGGACAAGCTGCGCAAGGGTGACCGCTCGCTGCGCCGCAAGCTGAAGGACGGCAGCGCCAACGCCGTGGCGGAGGCACACAAGGCGCTCGACATGGGCGACTTTCGCCTGATTGCCGCGACGACGCCGACCGGCATCTCCACCGAGGCTTACGGCGTACAGTGCCGCATGCTTGGCGGCCTTTCGCCATGGACCGTGCGCGCGGTGGCCTTCGTGCCCGAGGGCAAGGTCGAGGGCGGGCAACAGAAGCCCGACGATACCGTCACCGGCTTCGGTCGCCGCTACAACGCCGCGATGCTGGCCGATCCGCGCTATCCTTATGCCGACGTGTGCCGGGCAGTGGACAAGGCGGGGCCGCAGCCTGCGCTTCCCGACAATTCCGATGCGGGCGTCGAGCAGCCTTATGGTTTCGCCGAACTGGGCGTCGCGCGCATGGAGCACGGGCTCGGCGCGGCGGCGCGGCGCGGCTCGATCCGGGATATCGGCATCCTGCTGGAGCGCGACCCCAAGGGCATCGACAAGCCCGATCTGTTCGGCTTGACGCCGCTCGCCTGGGCGGTCGCCTACCATCGCTGGCCTGCCGCGCAGGCGCTGCTGCGGGCCAAGGCAGACCCGATCGGCGGGACGTGCCAGACCACCATCGACCGCCAGTCGCCGCTGCAGATCGCGCGCGTGATGCGCTGGTACGGTGTCATCCGCGCGATGCGGCCGCTGGTGACCGAAGAGCAGTTCGCCAGTCTGCGCCAGAAGCCGCGCTGGGATGACGCCAGCCTCGTCGAGTTCAACCATGCGCTCACCGAACTCAAGGAGCGTTACGATACGCAGCTGAAAGCCAAGCCGTTCGGCCGCTACGACCTGAACTTCCAGGTGGACGAGCAGGGCAACACGACAGAGTGCAAGATGGATCCGGCATCCGTCTCGCCCGCGTTCGACAAGGAACTGTGCGGGCTGGCGGTGGAGATCGTGCGCTGGGCGCCTGCGCGCGACGCCTTCGGTACGCGGGTTCCGGAGAGCGCGAAGCTGCTGGTGGGCTTCGGCGGCGGCAGCTGAGGCTGTCCTACATCCCGTGATCCATGCGATAGCGGATGGGTGAGGGCAGCATCGCTCTCGCTCGCTTTTTCGTCATCCCCGCGAAGGCGGGGACCCAGCTGATGTTTTCGCAAGAGGCAATGTCAGGAGATGGGTTCCCGCCTTCGCGGGAATGACTGGTAGATGATACAGATGTGGATGGCGCTCCGAAGCGGGCAAGGGTGCACGCGAAAGGTCACAGGGAATGGTCGCAAGTCATTCTCTGTAAAGGAGCAATCTCGGGGTTTCGCAGGCTCTTCTGTGTAAACCCGGAAGGCGGTTGATCTGCTTTTCCCGAATCCGGGGTGACAAGCCTGCCCTCATCCGCTAGGGGCGCCGCTTCCTATCAGCGCGACTCAAAGCGAAAGCGAGTGCAGAACATGAAACTGAATGACATCCGTGACAACGCCGGCGCCCGTCACCGCCGCATGCGCGTCGGCCGTGGTATCGGCTCGGGCAAGGGCAAGACCTCGGGTCGCGGCCAGAAGGGTGCCAAGGCACGCTCGGGCGTTTCGATCAACGGCTTCGAGGGTGGCCAGATGCCGCTCCACATGCGCCTGCCGAAGCGCGGCTTCTCGAACAAGAAGTTCGCCAAGGACTTCGCGGAAGTGAACCTGGGCCTCGTCCAGAAGTTCATCGACGCTGGCAAGCTGGACATCGCTGGCGTGGTCGATCACGCGGCGCTCAAGGCCGTCGGCCTGGCCCGTGGCGGCAAGGACGGCGTGCGCCTCCTCGCCAAGGGTGAACTGACCTCGAAGGTCACCTTCAACGTTGCCGGTGCTTCGGCCGGTGCCGTTGCCGCGGTCGAAAAGGCCGGCGGTTCGGTGATCGTGCCCGCCAAGGAAGAGGCTGCGGCCTGATTTCCGGCGCGACACGCTAAGGCATAAGGAGAGGGCGGGCGCCGGGCGCTTCGCCCTCTCTTGCTGTAAGGTGTCGACAAATGTGATGCGCGAGCGGCACACTGGAGCCGATTCGTGCGGGACGGGTCTTCCCGACCTCGTTCCAATGTCTATATGGCCAGTTTCCTTCCCGGGTTCGACAAGGCAGGCATGAGCCGCTAAGGGCGAGTCCGATTAGATTCTTCGAGGCTTTTTAGAACGTCATGGCTTCACGCGCCGACAACATCGCCAGCACGCTCAGCCTGGCCAATTTCTCCAAGGCCACCGAGCTGAAGAACCGCATCTGGTTCACCATCGGCGCGCTCATCGTGTTCCGCTTTTTGAGCTTCGTTCCGCTGCCGGGTGTGAACCCGGTCGCGCTGCGCGATCTCTATCTGCAGACGCAGGGCGGCATCCTTGACCTGTTCAACACGTTCTCGGGCGGTTCGCTTTCGCGCATGAGCCTGATCGCGCTCGGCGTGATGCCGTACATCACCGCCTCGATCGTGGTGCAGCTGGCCGCCTCGCTCCATCCGGCGCTCGTCGCGCTGAAGAAGGAAGGCGAAGCCGGACGCAAGAAGCTCAACCAGTACACGCGCTACGGCACCGTGCTGCTGTGCATCGTGCAGGGCTACGCGATCGCCACCGGCCTCGAGGCGCTGTCGACCTCGCGCGGTCTTGGCGCCGTGGTCGATCCCGGCATCCCGTTCCGCGTCGGCGCGGTGATCTCGCTGATCGGCGGCACCATGTTCCTGCTGTGGCTGGGTGAGCAGATCACCTCGCGCGGGATCGGCAACGGCGTCTCGCTCATCATCATGGCAGGTATCGTCGCGCAGATGCCGACGTTCGCCAGCAACCTGGGCTCGGCCTACTCGGCGGGCGACACCGGTTCGATCCTTATCATCGCGCTGATCGCGCTGGTAGTGGCGATGATCCTGATGATCTGCTTCATGGAACGCGCCACGCGCCGCCTGCTGATCCAGTATCCCAAGCGCGCCACGCAGCGCGGCATGATGCAGGCCGACCGCAGCCACCTGCCGCTCAAGCTCAACACCGCCGGCGTGATCCCGCCGATCTTCGCCAGTTCGCTGCTGCTGCTGCCGCTGACGATCAGCCAGTTCGCCGGCAAGTCGCTGACGCCGGATCTCGACGATGGGCAAGATCGTGGTCTCGCTCAACCAGTACCTGGGCCACGGCAAGCCGCTCTACATGCTGCTCTACGCAGCGGGCATCATCTTCTTCTGCTTCTTCTACACCGCAGTCGTCTTCAATCCGGAAGAGACCTCGGACAACCTGAAGAAGAACGGCGGCTTCATCCCGGGCATCCGTCCGGGCAAGAACACCGCAGTCTATCTCGACTACGTTCTGACGCGTATCACCGTGATCGGTGCGGCCTACTTGGTCATCGTCTGCACGGTGCCTGAGTACTTCCTGTCGATGACGGGCTTGCCGCTGCTGTTCATGGGTGGCACGAGTCTGCTGATCGTCGTCAACGTGACCGTGGATACGATCACGCAGATTCAGTCGCACCTGCTGGCGCACCAGTACGGCGACCTCATCAAGAAGGCCAAGCTGAAGGGCCGCATGCGCTGAGGCGCGTGCCGATAACGTAAAACCGAGGGGGATTCAGGGCGTGAACATTATCCTGCTGGGACCGCCGGGGGCGGGCAAGGGAACCCAGGCGCAGCGTCTCGTCGACAAGCATGGCATGCGCCAGTTGTCGACCGGCGACATGCTGCGCGCCGCGGTCAAGGCGGGGACGCCGACCGGACTCGAAGCCAAGGCGGTCATGGAGCGTGGCGAGCTGGTCTCGGACGCGATCGTGTCGGCGCTGATCGGGGACGAACTCGACGCGATGGGCGTGGATACCGGCGCCATCTTCGACGGCTACCCGCGGACCGAAGCGCAGGCGGAATCGCTCGACGGCATTCTCGAAGCGCGCGGCCGCAAGCTCGATCACGTGATCGAACTGGAAGTGAACGAGGACGCGCTGGTCGAGCGCATCACCGGCCGCTTCACCTGCGCCACTTGCGGCAAGGGCTACCACGACACCTTCGAGAAGCCGAAGGTCGAAGGCACTTGCGACAAGTGCGGCGGGCACGAGTTCAAGCGGCGTCCTGACGACAATGCCGAGACCGTGCGCACCCGCATGGCCGAGTACCGCGCCAAGACCGCGCCGATCCTGCCCGTCTACGAAGCGCGCGGCATTGTCGCCAAAGTCGACGGCATGGCGGACATGGACGAGGTGACGGCGGCGATCGAGGCGATCCTCGCGGGCTGATTCTGTTCCAGAGTGAAACGAGTAACGAAACCCGGAAAGTGGCTCAGGGCATTTTCCGGGTTTTTCGTTTTGTCGGCGCGGCGCAGGGGTAGGGATGACGTCAGCCATGCGATCTGGCATGGACGGTGTCGCGACATTGACGGGGCCTTCGCGGCCGGGCAGGGGCAGCTTTATGAAGTCTTTCGCATTTGCGCTGGCGACGGCCGGCATGGCGCTCGTTCCTTCGGCGGCAAGCGCGAGCGTCGCGCAAGTCGAGGCCAATGGCTTCGTCGTGCGCCATGTCGCGCAAGTTTCGGCGACGCCCGAGGAAACCTGGGCCGTGCTGGTGAAGCCATCGGTCTGGTGGGACTCCGATCACACCTGGTCCGGCGATGCCGCGAACCTCACGCTCGATGCACGGGCGGGCGGCTGCTTCTGCGAAGTGCTGCCTAACGAAAGCTCGCCCAAGGCAACGCCGCGCGGCAGCGTCGAGCACATGCGCGTGATCTACGTGGAGCGCGGCCGCGCCCTGCGCATGAGCGGGGCGCTCGGCCCGCTGCAGTCGGACGCGGCGATCGGCACGCTGACCGTGCAGCTCAAGCCGGACGGGAAGGGCGGTACGCAGGTCCTGCTTGAATACGTCGTGGGCGGCTTCACCCGCACCCCGTTCGAGAAACTGGCGCCGGCGGTCGATGGCATGCTCGGCGGACAGCTCCAGCGCCTGACCGGAAAGCTGGGCGGCGCCTTCGCGGCGGCCTTCCCGAAGATCGAGACGGACGTTGCCGACCCGCCTGCCGAGGAGCATGCAGCGTCGGATCCTGCGGCCGGGCTCGACATCGTGCCGCTTTCGAGCAAGCCGACGACCAGTGACGGGCCGCTCGTCGGACGCTAGGTCCGATGCGTGCGGTGCCGCCATGGGACAGGGCCGGGTGCTACGCACTTTGACTGGCCTCGTGATTTGCGTTAAACAGGCATGACAGGCGCGACATCCGCCCCGTCGATCAGGCGGAGGGCGGCGCCCGGTCGATGCCGCAGGCGTTGACGCGGAACGTTGACTCTGCGCGCGAATCGTTTTAAGCGCCCCCTTCACTCGTCAGTAAACGGCAGTCCGGAAGGCCCATACCGCGTGTCCAAAGCACCCGCGTGTAACCGCCAACCGGGCCTTTTGCCATTTCACTTCCCCGAGTGTTTTCGCGATGAGATGGAGGTGCGCGCTCGCACCTCTGTGGAGCAGGAGAATTAAGTGGCTCGTATTGCAGGGGTAAATCTCCCCACCAACAAGCGCGTTATCATCGCGCTGACGTATATCCACGGCATCGGCCGTACCAAGGCTCTCGAGATCGCCGACAAGCTCGGTATCGATCACACCCGCCGTATCCAGGATCTCTCGGACGCCGAAGTGCTCCAGATCCGTGAGACCATCGACGCCGACCACACGGTCGAGGGTGACCTTCGTCGCGAGACCGCGATGAACATCAAGCGCCTGATGGACCTCGCCTGCTACCGCGGCCTGCGTCACCGCAAGGGTCTGCCGGTTCGTGGCCAGCGCACGCACACCAATGCGCGCACCCGCAAGGGCAAGGCCAAGCCGATCGCCGGCAAGAAGAAGTAAGCCGAGGGAGCCGTTAAGGCTTTCGGTTTCCCGCAGCGATAATTCGACAGGATATACGATATGGCACGCGAACCTCAGCGCATTAAGCGCCGCGAGCGCAAGAACATCACGAGCGGCATCGCCCACGTGAATGCTAGCTTCAACAACACCATGGTGACCATCACCGACGCCCAGGGCAACGCGATTTCGTGGTCCTCGGCCGGCATGATGGGCTTCAAGGGCAGCCGCAAGTCGACCCCGTACGCCGCTCAGGTGGCCGCGGACGACGCCGGCAAGAAGGCCGCCGAGCACGGCGTCCGCACCCTCGAAGTCGAAGTCAAGGGCCCGGGTTCGGGCCGCGAGAGCGCCCTGCGCGCCCTCGCTGCCGTGGGCTTCACGATTACCTCGATCCGCGACGTCACGCCGATTCCGCATAACGGCGTGCGTCCCTCGAAGCGCCGCCGCGTCTGATCGAGCTAATGCGGGCGGTGACCGGTCACCGCCCGTCTTCGGAACGTCCCGGGCCTCTCCACCAGGCCTTCGGGACGCAACCGCCATCACTCCCAGGGGAAGTCCATGACTGTCAACATCAAGAACTGGCAGGAACTCAAGAAGCCGAACAGCCTTGAGATCAAGCCGGGACCAGACCCCAAGCTGAAGGCGACCTTCGTCGCCGAACCTCTCGAGCGCGGCTTCGGCCTGACGCTCGGCAACGCGCTGCGTCGCGTGCTGCTCTCTTCCCTCCAGGGCGCGGCGATCACCTCGATCAAGATCGAGAACGTGCTCCACGAATTCTCGTCGCTCGCAGGCGTGCGTGAAGACGTCACGGACATCGTCCTGAACGTCAAGCAGATCGCGCTCAAGATGCAGGGCGACGGTCCGAAGCGCCTCCAGCTTTCGGCAACCGGTCCGGCCGCCGTCACCGCCGGCGACATCGCCGTCACCGGTGACATCGAGGTCATGAACAAGGATCTCGTGATCTGCCACCTCGACGATGGTGCGACGCTCAACATGGAGCTGACCGCCGACTCGGGCAAGGGTTACGTCCCCGCCGTGTCGAACCGTCCGGTCGACGCGCCGATCGGCCTGATCCCGGTCGACTCGCTCTACTCGCCGGTTCGCCAGGTGAGCTACAAGGTCGAGAATGCCCGCATCGGCCAGGAGCTGGACTTCGACAAGCTCAACCTGACGGTCGAGACCGACGGCACCGTGACCCCTGAAGATGCCGTGGCTTATGCCGCGCGCATTCTGCAGGACCAGCTGGCGCTGTTCGTCCACTTCGAGGACATCGCCCCGGTTGGCGCCTCGCCGATGATCGGCGTGGCTGTTGGCGGCGCGGCGGCTTCGGAAGAGAGCGACACCAACCAGCTCAACCGTTACCTTCTCAAGAAGGTCGACGAGCTGGAACTGTCGGTCCGTTCGGCCAACTGCCTCAAGAACGACAACATCATCTACATCGGCGATCTGGTCCAGAAGACCGAAGCCGAGATGCTGCGCACGCCGAACTTCGGCCGCAAGTCGCTCAACGAGATCAAGGAAGTGCTTTCCTCGATGGGTCTGCGCCTCGGCATGGACATCCCGGGCTGGCCGCCCGAGAACATCGAAGAGATGGCCAAGAAACTCGAGCAGGAACTGCTCGGCTGATTGGACCTTCGGGTTTCGAAATGAAGAGGGCCTCGCGGGTGACTGCGGGGCCTTTTTCTTTGGGGTACGATCTCCCGCATCGAACCTTTGTGCGTCATCCCCGCGATAATGCTCTACGTTTGACGGAATGATCGAATCGCCCAACGCATTGAAATCTGCAGGCCGCTTCACCATCGCGGCGCGGCTCAGGAGCTTCATCTTCGCATGGCGCGGCCTGCGCTGGCTGGTTTACAACGAGCACAATGCGCGGGTGCACCTGGCGGCGTCGATTGTCGCGATCGGGGCAGGGCTGTTCCTGAATATCTCCGCAAACGACTGGCGCTGGCTGTTGCTGGCGATAGGGCTGGTCTGGCTGGCCGAAGCCTTCAACACCGCCTTCGAGCAGATGTGCGACCGGGTCGAACCGAACTTTGATCCGGTCATCGGCCGGATCAAGGACATCTGTGCCGGAGCGGTGCTGATGGCATCGATCGTGGCCGCAGGTATCGGACTTCTGACGCTTGGCCCGCCGGTTTGGGCGATGCTCGACGGCATCCGCCCTTGACTCCCGCCCCGTTTTCGTATTGAGGGCGCGCTTCACAAATACGTGAACAGGCTTTGGGCGATGGTCTAACCACATCGCCCGGCAGGCAGTACCTTGAACGGCTGCCTGACGAACGGAGTAAAGAATATGCGTCATAAGATGGGCGGCCGCAAGCTGCAGCGCAAGTCCGGCCACCGCGCAGCCCTGCTGCGCAACCTGGCCGCAGCGCTGATCAAGCACGAGCAGATCCAGACCACCACGCCGAAGGCGAAGGAACTGCGTCCCTACATCGAGAAGCTGATCACGCTCGCGAAGAAGGGCGGCCTTTCGAACCGTCGTCTCGCGCACGCGCGCATTCTCGACGAAGCGCAGGAAAAGAAGCTGTTCGAAGTCCTCGCCGAGCGCTTCGCCGGTCGCGAGGGTGGCTACACCCGCATCATCAAGGCCGGCTACCGCGCTTCGGACGCCGCTCCGATCGCGATCATCGAACTGGTCGACCGCGACGTCGATGCCAAGGGCCAGGACTCCGGCCCGGTGCACACCGACGCCGAGGAATTCGCCGAGGCGTAAGCCACTCGGCGTCCCTGACGGGATAGAGAAGCGGTCGCGGACTTCGGTTCGCGGCCGCTTTTTCATGCGAGCTTTCCCCGGAACGCCGATGTGCTAGACAGCATGCTCAAAAGCAGGGTCGGGAGGATGTGTGAAGACTAGCGGTCTGCAGGTGCTGGCGGCGCTCTTGCTGTCGGGGGCGGCGACGCCCATCTGGGCAGGGCCTATGTCCGACATCAGCTATCCACAGACCCGCCGCGACACTGTCGTAGAGACCCAGTTCGGCGAGGCCATCGCCGATCCCTATCGCTGGCTCGAGGATGACGTAAGACATTCCTCCGAAGTCGCCGACTGGGTGAGCCGTGAGAACGCCGTCACCGAAGACTATCTGACCGCACTCCCCAGCGCGCGCAGTTCCAGCGCCGCATCCGCGCCTTCATGGATTACGAGCGCTTCGGCATCCCGGTGAAGGCGGGCGGCAGCTACTTCTACACCCGTAACACCGGCCTGCAGAACCAGGCGCAGTTGTTCGTACGCAAGGGGCTGGACGGCAAGCCGCGCTTGCTGCTCGATCCCAACGCCTGGGCGAAGGACGGGGCGACGGCACTCGATTCCTGGGAGCCCTCGCAGAAAGGCCGCTACCTGCTGTATAGCGTTCAGGACGGCGGCAGCGACTGGCGCATCCTGCGCGTGATCGACGTCAAGACCGGCGAGCCGCTACAGGACGAGGTGCGCTGGGCCAAGTTCACGGGCCTCTCATGGGTGGGCGAGGAAGGTTTCCTCTATTCGCGCTTCCCCGAGCCGAAGGAAGGCGTGGCGTTCCAGTCGCTGAACTACAACCAGGCCGTGTATTTCCACCGCATCGGCACGGCTCAGGACGCGGACGAACTGGTCTACGCGACGCCCGACGCGCCCGATCTGGGGCATGTGGCGGACGTGACGCAGGACGGGCGCCTGGCGCTCATCACCAGCCACGTCGGCACCGATGCGCGCTACGAAGTGCGGGTGATCGATCTCGACAAGCGCAAGCGCGACGGATGGAAGGCAGTGCCGCTCGTCTCCGGTTTCACCGATGACTGGAAGCTGGTCGAAGGTGCCGGGCGGAAGCTGTGGTACGTGACCAACCGGAACGCGCCGCGCTATCGCCTCGTCGGCATCGATCTCGATACGCCCAAGGCCGAGTGGACCGAGATCGTCGCCGAGCGCGAGGATATTCTGGAGCGCGCCGGGATCGTCGGGGACCGGCTCGTCCTCAACTACATGCGCGATGCGGCGAGCCATGCGGAAATCCTGGCGCTCGACGGCAGTGTAGGCAAGACGCTGTCGCTGAACGGCATCGGCACCGCTTCGGGCTTTCGCGGGAGGCCGGGCGATCCGGAGACGTTCTACGCCTTCACCAGCTTCAACTGCCCGGCATCTATCTACCGGATGGATCTGGCGACCGGGGTGACGACGCCCTTCGCGACGCCGAAGATGTGCTACGATCCGGGTGCCTACGTGGTCGAGCAGCGCTTCTTCACGTCGAAGGACGGCACCCGCGTACCGATGTTCATCGTGCGCAGCCGCGTGGTGGCCAAGGCGAAGCAGCCGGTGCCGACGCTGCTCTATGGATATGGTGGCTTCGACGTTTCGCTGACCCCCGGCTTCTCGGCGACGCGCATGGCGTGGCTGGAGGCGGGCGGGGCCTTCGCGCTGGCGAACCTGCGCGGCGGCGGCGAGTACGGGCGCGAGTGGCACGATGCGGGGCGGCGGCAGAACAAGCAGAACGTCTTCGACGACTTCATCGCGGCGGGCGAGTTCCTGGTGAGCGAGGGCATCGCGAAGAAGGATGGGCTCGCCATTCAGGGCGGCTCGAACGGTGGCCTGCTGGTGGGCGCGGTGGTCAACCAGCGGCCGGACCTGTTCGCGGCGGCGGTCGCGCAAGTGGGCGTCATGGACATGCTGCGCTTCGACCGCTTCACGGCCGGGCGTTACTGGACCGACGACTATGGGAGGCCGGACCGGGAAGACGACTTCAAGGTCCTGCGCGCCTATTCGCCCTACCACAACATTCGCGAGGGTGCGCAGTATCCGGCGATCCTGGTTACTACGGCGGACACCGACGACCGCGTGGTGCCCGGGCACTCGTTCAAGTACACGGCGGCGCTGCAGCACGCGAACCTCGGGGCCAGGCCGCGTCTCATCCGCATCGAGACCCGCGCCGGACACGGCTCAGGAAAGCCCACGGACAAGGCGATCGAGGAGGGTGCGGACATCCTTGCCTTCGTCGCGCAGTGGACGGGGCTGCGCCTTTCGGCCGAAGCCAGTGTCGCTCAGGCCGGAGAGCCGACCGCCGCGACGCCGTGAAGCGGTTCATGCATAGGACAGCATGAGCGGCGTACGTTCCGTGACTTGGGCGGCGCGGACCGTGCGCGCCGGATAGGGTTTCTCCCGATGAAGATGTTGCGTTCGCGTGCCGCCGTATCCCTTGCCGCGCTCGCGGTGCTTTGCGTCACCGCCACGCCGGTTCTCGCACACGGCCGGGACGAGTGGAGGGGCCATCGCCACTATCGCGGCGGCGGCATCGATGGCGGGGACCTTCTGGCCGGGCTGCTGGTCGTCGGCGGGGTTGCCGCGATCGCTTCTGCCGTCAGCAAGAACAGCGCCGACAAGCGTGGCGGCGAGCCCGCGCCCTATCGCTATCCGGGCGGCCCGGAAGCGGGGGACGATGCGGACTATGGCGCGCCGCCGGCCGACAATGGCGATACCGCACCATATCCGGGCGGCCCGGTGAGCGGCCGCGACTATTCGGACGAGCCTGCCGGGGCCGGATCGCTGGGCGGCGCGGTCGACGCCTGTTCTGCGGAACTCGAGCGCGGTGACAAGCGCGTCGAATCGGTGGACTCGGTACGCCGCATGGGCGAGCGCTACAGCGTCGAGGGGCGCCTGCAGGACGGCCGCCCGTTTGCCTGCAGCGTCGATGGCTCGGGGCACATTCGCTCGGTGGCCGTCGATGGGCATGGCATGATCTGAGCCGAAACGCCCGCGCGGTATCGACGCGCGCGGGCGTTGCGCTTCAGACAGTTTTCCGGAATATCGACTCCTGATTTGAAATGGCGAACTGCTTGAGCGGTTGCCAGTGGTCGTGCCCGGCGCCTTTCGTGTCGGCACGGCCGAGAGGAGAGCCGGGAACGTGAACACCGAGGCCGCCGCCGACACCGTTGCAGACCTTCCGGGGGATGCACAGACGTTCCCCAGCCTCATTCGGGCTGTCGCTGCCGCCTATGGCGATGCCGTCGCGGTGACGCTGGAGGAAGGCGAGGAGACGGTGGCCTGCGTCACTTATCGCGAGCTTGAGGCGCGTTCGGCCATGCTGGCGCGCGGGTTGCTGGCGCGCGGGATCGGCAAGGGGGCGCGGGTCGGCTTCATTCACGGCAACGGACCGGAATTCGCGGTGATGCTGGCGGCGGTGAGCAGGATCGGCGCCGTCGCAGTGCCGATCAGCACGATGATCCGCGCCAACGAACTGGTCCGCGTGCTGCGCCAGTCGGATGTGCACGGGCTCATCCTCCAGCGCACCATGCTCGGCAAGGACTACGTCGAGCGCGTGCTGGAGGCGCTCCCCGAACTGGACGGGCAGGAGAGCGGCGCGCTGCGGCTTGGCAGGGCGCCGTACTTGCGCTGGATCGCCTCGGACGGAGAGGGATTGCCTCCCGGCATCGCACCGCTCGACTGGCTGACCGAGGCCGCGCGGACGGTTGGCGAAGACCTGCTGCGCGAGGTCGAATCCGAAGTCCATCCTACCGACCAGATGGTCGAGATCTACACCTCCGGCTCGATGGCGCTGCCCAAGGGCGTGCGCCATGCCCATGGCCCGGTCTGCTTCCGCAGCCATACCATGCGCGAGATGATGGGCCATGTGCCCGGGAAGCGCGTGGCTTGCATCCTGCCGATGTTCTGGGTCGGCGGCATGATGATGTACCTCGTGCCCGGGCTGGAAGCAGGGGCGACTGTCGTGTGTACGGAGCGCACGCTCTCCAACAGCCGCTTCGCGATGGGCTCGGTGCTCGCCGAGGAAGACCTTGCGGCGATGCGCGGGCCGAAACCCTGGTGGGGCCTCGGCATGAGCGAGACCCTGGGACCCTATTCCTGGGGCGACGATTTCCGCGCGGCCGGTCGGCCGGTCTGCGCGCCAATGGACCATTTCGCCCCGGGTTACGAGATCCGCATCGCCGATGCCGATAACCGCCCCGTGGCGACGGGTGAGGTGGGAGAGATGCAGGTGCGCGGCTATCCCGTCGCGAGCGGCCTCCACAAGATCGAGCGGGCCGAGCATTACACACCCGACGGCTACTATCGCACCGGCGACATGTGCATGGTGGAGGAGCGTGCGGTGGGCAGCCGGGTCCACTTCGTCGGGCGCGGCGGGGACATGATCAAGGTGTCGGGCTCCAACGTGTCGCCCGCCGAAGTGGAGATGGAATTGCAGTCGCTCGACGGAGTGCATACCGCCTACGTGGTCGGTCTGCCCGATCGGGAGCGTGGCGCGCTGCTGGTTGCTGCGGTGATCGCGCGCGAAGGTGCCGAGCCGGACTTCGCCGTCATCGAGGCCGAGTTGCGTCAGCGGCTCTCCAGCTACAAGGTCCCGCGTGCCTATGTGCCGATGGGACGCGACGAGGTGCCGCTGCTGCATTCCAACAAGGTGGCCCGGCGCGAGCTGGCGCGAATGATGGAAGACCGGCTTGGCCGGACCCCATGAGAAAGGGCAGTACGTTCACCTTATTGAACAGGTGTGTCTATTGACGAACTGGGGGCGTTGCCCATAGGCCAAGGCAGTTCGAAATATCGAAAGCAGCCATGTCGCGTTCCTCTCCCGGTGTTGCCCGCGTGGCGGCCATCCTCAACTTCATCGCCGACCATCCCGGGCAGGCGTTCGCGCTGACGGATCTGGTGCGGGCACTCAAGTTGAGCCGGGCAACCTGCCATGCGCTGCTGACCGGGCTCGTCGACGTCGGCTATCTCTACCGCACGACCGACAAGACTTACGTGCTCGGCCCGGCGCTCGCGGCGATCGGGCGCACGGCGGCGGCGCACTTCTCGCCGCTTCAGGTCGCGCAGCCCGAGATGCGCAGCCTCGCTGACGAATTCGACGTGGTCTGCGGCGCCTACTTCCTCGAAGGCGACGTGATCCACTTACGCGAGCGTGCGGCCTCGCTCAGCCATATCGGTTATCCGGTCCCGCTGGGCACGCGCATGCCGCTGCGCTGGATCCAGGCCATGACCTTTTTCGCCCGCTCCGCCCGCGACGCTGATGCATGGGTGTCGCGCGCGGATCCGCCGCTGGGGGAGGAGCAACTCGGGCAGTTCCGTGCCGGGCTGGAGTTCGTCCGCACGCATGGCTACGTCGCGCTGCTGCGGCGTCCGGGCAGCGAGGAGGAACTGGGCGTTCGGTCGGGCACCGAAGACCCGCCGGTCGTCCCGTTGCTTGAGGTCGATGTGCAGCGGGTCTATCCGCTCGTGGCGCTGATGGCGCCGATCTACGACAGCCGAAACCGGGTGATGATGGCGCTCGTCATGGCGGGCTTCCACGGCGCGATGAATGGCACGGCGCTGGCGCAGGCCGGTTCGCGACTCGCCGAGGCCAGCGCCCGGATTTCCGGCTTCCTCGCCGGCGGCGGCGAGGACGACTGAATCCTGCACGGCGGGTTCGTTCGCGCGCTTTGGCAAAATCCTGATAATCAAACACCGCTTGGGCGAGGTTCACTTCGCTTGACCGCGTCTTGCTGTCCGCATATCAATTATCGCGAAAATAAATTCGCGATGTCGAACTTATCGATAATCAGGCATCGCCAGGCGGGAGAGAGGCTGTGTCTGACGTGATCGTTGCCCCGGAAACGCGGGATCTTGCCGAACTTGCCGGACGGCTCGAACGCTGGCTCGGTGGACGGCTCCCGGCGGCGAGCGCGATTTCGGTCACGGGCCTCGCCTACCCGCGCGGGGCGGGCCAGAGCCACGAGACGATCCTGTTCGACGCCCACTGGACCGAGGGTGGGCATCGGCACACGCAGGGCTGTGTCGTGCGCATCAAGCCGCAGGCCTTCACCGTCTTCCCCGACACCCTGTTCGACGAGCAGTATGCGATCATGAAGCTGCTGTCGGACGAGGGGCTGGTGTGCGTGGCAAGGCCGCTGTGGTTCGAGGAGGACCCGTCGATCCTCGGCAATCCGTTCTTCGTCATGGAGAAGAAGCAGGGCCGCGTTCCCGTCTCGATCCCGCCTTACGGCCGCGAAGGCTGGCTGCATGATGCCGCGCCGGAGCAACGCCGCCGTTTGTGGCGCAGTGCGGTGGAGCAGCTGGCTGCGATTCAGCGAGTGCCGGTGGCCAAGGCGGGGTTTCTCGGCGGCAAGGGTGCCGCCGGGCACGGGCTGGCTCAGGAATGGGACAAGTATCAGCGCTTCACCGCCTGGCTTGAGGAAGTCGCGCCGCAGCCGGTGCTGCGCGATGCTATGGCAAGGCTGGAGGGCGCTTGGCCGGTCCACGATCCGGAAGGGATCGTCTGGGGCGACGCGCGCATCGGCAACATGATGTTCGACGACGACTTCCAGGTCGTCGCGGTGATGGACTGGGAACAGCCTTCACTGGGCGGGGCGCTTCACGACCTTGCGTGGTTCTGCACTTTGTCCGAGACGATGCATGGCCGCAACTCGACTTACGGTGCCTGGCTCGAAGGTATGGGCACGCGCGAGGAGACGATCGCGCTGTGGGAGAAGATCAGCGGCAAGTCGGCTGCGGGCCTCGAATGGTACGAGGATTTCACGCACTTCAAGATGACCTGCACCGGTGTGCGCCTTGGGCAGCTGCGCGGCACGGCGATGATGGACGAGGCGGCGATGCGGCGGCGGTTGAAGGTCGCCTAATCGTCCTCGCCGGGGTGGAGGGGCAGGCCGAGCGACCAGTGGATCGCCGCACCACGCAGGCCGAACCCGGCGAGCACCGCGATTGCCCAGGTCGTCGGTGCCGGGAGCCCGGCGGCGATGCCCCCGCCGCGACCCCGGCGGCAAGGGCGGCTGCCGTGACGTAAAGCTCGGGTCGCATCAGGATCGACGGCTTGCCTGCCAACACGTCGCGCACGATACCGCCGATGCAGCCGGTGATTACCCCCATCAGCACGGCGGGAACCGGCGGCACGCCCCAGTGCAGCGCCTTGATCGTGCCGAACACCGCATAGACGGCGAGGCCCAGCGCATCGGCCCATTCGAGGATGCGGCCGCGCCACCAGCGCACCGGCGTGAACCACGCGAGCAGCGCAACGCCAAGGCACACCGGCGCGACCAGCGGATCGTGCACCCAGAACACCGGCGCGCCGATCAGCAGGTCGCGCAAGGAGCCGCCGCCGACGCCGGTGATCAGCGCGAAGAAGGCCACCGTCACGAAAGTCTGGCGCAGTTGCGCTGCGGCCAACGCGCCCGTCAGTGCGAACACGGCGATACCCAGAAGGTCGAGGGCGGGCGGCAGGGCAGGGAAGCCGGGATCATGGCTCGCCTCCTAGCACGCTGCGCGGTCCTTGACCCATGGCGTTTTTACGATACACAAAGGATCATAAAAACGGGGGAAGGGCACGTGTCCTACGAGAAGGCCGACTGGTACACCGACATTTCGCTGGTGGACGATCCGCACGCCTATTTCGACTATCTTCGCGCGCAGGGCCCGGTGGTGCCGTTGCCCTATCGGGGAGCAGTGGCGGTGGTCGGCTACGAGGAGACCGTAAAGGTCGCGCTCGACACCGAGCACTTCTCCGAGATCAATGGCGTGACCGGCGGCATGGTCGACCTGCCTTTCGTGCCCGAGGGCGACGACATCGGCGACCAGTTGGAGGCCCATCGCAGCCAGATCGCCTTCGCCGACCAGATCGTCTGCGAGCAGGGCGCCCGCCATGCCGATTTGCGCTCGATCCTCTCCCGCTTGTTCACGCCGAGCCGGTTGAAGCAATTGCAGCCCCAGCTTGCGGCGACGGCGGAGGGGCTGATCGACGAGTTCCACCGGGACGGGCGCGTCGACATGGTGCGCCAGTACGGAGGGCCTTACGGAGCGCTGGTGATCTCCGACCTGCTGGGGCTCTCGCAGGCCACGCGTGGCCGGTTCCGCAAGCTGCTGGAAGGCGCGATCCCCGTGCCGATGGACGCCACGCACGAGGAGATGATGAAGAATCCGCTTGTACCCGTGGGCAAGGAGCTGTTCGGGCTCATCGCGCGGCGACGGCTGGCCAATCACCGCCTGGTGCGCCCCCTGCTACGCCCGTTTCGCGTACTGCTGGCGCAGGAGGATATCCTCAGCGAACTGGCAAAGGCGACCTTTCCCGATGGTTCCAGACCGTCGCTCGTCGATGTGACCGGGCTCGCGGCATTCCTGTTCGGGGCCGGGCAGGATACTACCAATCGCTTGCTCGCGAACGGCTTCAAGGTCATCGCGACGCGGCCCGACATCCAGGCCGAACTGCGCCGCGATCCCGCGCGTATTCCCGACTTCATCGAGGAACTTCTGCGCTACGACGGCTCGGTAAAGAGTGCAGGACGGCTCTGCCGCAAGAGTACCACGCTCGGCGGCGTCGAGATCAAGGCCGGCACGCCCATTCTCATGAGCCATATGGCCGCCAATCGCGACCCGGCGCGGTTTCCCGACCCGAGCCGCTTCGACATGGACCGGCCGCGGATCAAGGAGCACCTCGCCTTCGGGCGCGGTCCGCACACTTGCATCGGCGCTCCGCTTGCCCGGCGCGAGGTCGCCGTCAGCATCGAACGCCTGCTGGCACGCATGGACAACATCCGGCTTTCCGGGGAGCAACATGGCCCCGAAGGCGCACGCAGATTCGAATATGAGCCGACTTACGTGTTGCGCGCGCTAAAGGCCCTGCACCTGGAGTTCGATCCGCTGTGAGCCGCCCCTCCCCGTCGTTTTTGGAACGGGGAGGAGATGCTAAACCCGCATTACGACCCGCCCGAACGGATGCCCTTCCGCGACGAAGCGGTGCGCCTCCACGGCGTCGGCCAGACCGAACTCTCGGTCGATCGGCATGGCCAGTTCGCCGGCGTGGGCTTTCGAAAATAGGTCTGCAAGCAGTGCGTGGACGCGCGGCGTGTGCATGTCGCGGCCGAACGAGATGCCGGTCACCTGCATGGCCTTGCGGATCAGTTCGAAGAATCCGAAGCTGGGCAGCGTACCTTCCGCCGCGCCGACCACTGCATAACGTCCGTGCCCGCGCAGAGCCTCGACGAGCGCGTCCTTGCCCGCCCCGCCTGCGAGGTCGAGAGCGAGGTCCACGCCCTTGCCCGCGGTGATTTCCCTGCAGCGCGCGGCAATGTCCTCGCGCCGGTAGTCGATACCGTGCGTCAGGCCGAAAGGGTCAATCCGCGCGAGGCGTTCGGGGCTGGATGCGGTGCCGATCACGATGGCGCTCGCCTGCGATGCAAGCTGCACGGCGGCAAGCCCGACGCCGCCCGCCGCGCCCTGGATCAGCACGGTTTCTCCCGCGACCAGTCCACCGTAAGTGAACAGCGCGTCGTAGGCCGTCCCGAAGGCGATCGGCACCACCGCGGCAAGGGTAAGGTCCATGCCGTCCGGAACCGGATAGGCGTAAGTCTCGGGCACCGCGAACAGTTCGGCGTGGCTGCCGTTCCAGTTGAAGCCGACGACGCGGTCGCCGGGCGCGAAGCGCGTCACTTCGGCGCCCACCGCCGCGACCGTCCCCGCCGCCTGATAGCCGGGCACGAAGGGTGTGCGGGCGGGCGGCGTGTGGATGCGGTTGAGCAGGTCGCCGCCTTCGATCGAGATCACTTCGACCCGGATGAGCACGGTCCGCGGACCTACCGCCGGATCGGGCTGTTCGCCGAAGTGCATGACCTCGGGGCCGCCGTTCTCTTTGTACCAGACTGCCTTCATCGTGCTCTCCCGTGTCTTGTCGGCTTCTCCTGCCAGTTGCGACGCATGGGGCGCATCTGGTCAATCGGAGAGGGTCGGAACCGCTGCCGGAAGCAAGCGAGGCGCATCACGGCGTGAAGCGGAAATAGGCCATCACGCGCGCGCCGTAGTGGCGGTCGGTCCAGCGAGTGAGCGGATCGACCTCGTCCTTCCCGATCGAGGTGCCGGAATAGCGCAGCCCCAATGCGTAGTTGGAGTCAGTGTACTCGGCCCCGACGTGGTGATCGAGGTAGTCCCCGCCCGGACGCAGGCGTAACGCGCGCGGATCGCCGTTGGAGGAGCCGCTGGTGTGGCCGACCCCGCCGTAAAGCGTCACCGGCGTGCCCGGAATGCTCGCCGAAAGCTGGGCGTCGAGGTAGAGGTTGCTGCCGCCGATGGCATCCTGCGAGGGCGCGAAGGCGGCGCCTAGCACCAGCTGCGCCGGGCCGAGCGTGCGCGCGACTTCGCCGGTCAGTTCGCCATAACTCGTCCCCGAATGGCCGACGAAGACATTGCCGCGCAGACCGGCGGAGAAATCCCAGCCCCCGCTGCGCAAGGTATAGCGCGGCGCGACCGTCAGGCCGAGATCGGCGCCGCCATGGCGTGCGGCATCGCGCAGGGTCACCGCGTCGAAGTCGATCCCAAGGTCGTATGTCAGCGGCACCGAGGCCGAGGCGCCGAGCGCGGCCTTGCCGCCGCTGCTGCTCAGGCCCCGGTCGCGGTGATCGGTTTCGGCCTCGAAGGACAGGGTGGAACCGGCTGACTGCGCATGGGCGTCAGAAAAACGAGGCCGCCGCAGATCGCGACGGCCAGGCAGAAGATATATCGCATGCGATTGATCTAGCAGTCTTTCCCGTGTCTGTCCGTCAATTCGCGGCGAAGTGATGCGCGGCGTCGATGGCGGCGAGGGCATGCTCGCGGTCGGTGCTTGCGGCTTCGGCCAGATGCGCGGCGATGGCGGGCGTCTTGTCATCGACGAGCCGCGCGAGCTGGGCGTCGCGGCTGCGGCAGTCGCCGGGTAGCTGGCGGGTGAAAGTCTCCTTGCCGGGCAGCGCTGCGGTCAGGGCATGGGCGCCATCGGCGATGACGCGTTCGACCGAGACACTTGCGGTCATCACGCAGCGCTGCGTGCTCTGGCGTGCGGGCGGGGCAATGCCGATGGTGCGCATGCTGGTCTCGACACGGGCGCGGTAGTCGATGCTGTAAGTGCTGCCGCGGTGGTCGAGGCTCACGCTATGGACGGGCGCGGCGGCGGTGGCGGCAGCGAAAGCGGCAAGGGCGATCAGGCTCATGGTTCCTCCCAAAAATGCCTAAATATTAGGCAATAATGCACAATCCTTGTGCAATCGGAGGTAGGAGGCAATTGCTGCCCGCTTGTTGCCGAACGGTGATGATCTCTGTTCAGCGCTTTACGGTAATCGAGGCGGTGCCGTCCGCCCAGACCGGCAGATAGAGGCCGCGGCCTGCCGCCTGGATACGTCCGGTGCGGGTGCGTGTCACCTCGGCGCGGACGACGAGGTCGCCTTCGCGCTTGTCCTCGATCGCGCGGCCGATCTTGCCGAGGAGTTTGCCATAATCCTTCTCGAAATTCTGCGCCAGCGCGCCCGCGATCGTCGCGCTCATGCCCGGCGTGTTGGCGAGGCGCAGGATCAGGTCGCCGCCGCGCATGTCGGTGGTGCCGCTGACCTCGAAATCCTCGAAGCCGATCCGGCGCGAATCCTCGGCATTGACGGGCACGCCGGTCATCCAGACGGTGCCTTTGGTTGCACCGAGCTTGCCCGCTTCGTCGCGCGCGGTGAAATCGAGGCCGACGGCGATGCGCCCGCCGGTGGTGCCGTAGATCGTGGCCTTGTGGAAATCGGTACGCACCGGGCCGACGCCGGGCACTGCGAAGGGGCGTGTGGAGCGCTTGCGCAGCGCCTTCATCAGCACCGGTTCCAGTTCATGGTAATCGGCGACGACCGGGATGAAGAAGGCGAGGCGACCGGCCTGTGCTTGCAACGGCTTGACCCGCGGCAGCGGGGTCGGCGCGGGGTCATCGGGCCGCCGACCGACGAAGGTTTCGGTCACCGCCTTCACGCCGAGGCGCAGCAGCATACGTTTGCCGTCGAGTTCGTAGCCGCCGTACTGCAGTTCGGTGGGTTTCACGCGCATCCACACCGGCGGGTTCTCGCGGTTGAGCGACAGGGTGGTGAAGGCCGAGTTCCACGCCTGCTCGACCTGGCGGCGCAGTTGCAGGCGGCCGAGCTGGCCGGGCAGTTCACGCTCCAGCTTGGCTATCACCGGGGCCAGCTTGCGGTCGGCCTTTTCGGTGAAGTCGATGCGCTGGCCGAGAAATTCCGCATGCGGGGAGTTGGTCCAGTCATAGCGGATGTCCACGGTCCCGCGCGGCGTCCAGTCGTCGGCGAGGGTGATGCGCACGGTGGCTTCCGCCACGGCGTCGGCGGTTGCGGTCTCGCGCTTGAGCATGCCGCCGATGTCCTCGGCGCGCAGGACGGCGTGGAGCGGCATCGTCAGGCGGATTTCCTTGCCGCGCCCGGCGAAAGTCATCGGGCCGCGGGTCACGTCCCCGACGATCCGGCACTTGAGCGCCGGGGTCTTGAGGGTGGTGATGCCAAGATCGACCTGCTTCGACTTCACGCAAGTCTGGCCGGGCTTGTCGATGGTCCAGAGGGTGCGGGGTATCTCCCGGTCGAGCGCGGCGGCGAGTTCGGTGAGGTCCGCCGTGACCGGGACGGTGATGAGCGACGCCTGCGGTTCGATCCGGATTTCGTCATGGGCGCGCGGCGGGGGCTGGAAGCGTTCGCGCTTGCAGGCGGTGAGTGCGAGGGTGCCCGCCAGAACCGGCAGGATAATGCGCAAGGCCATGCGTGAAACGCCCCGTGGAACCATAGTCGCGGTGAAATTCGCGAGCGGCGGGCGGGTTCCAATTCAGGTTATCGTCGGCAGGTGCTTACGAGTGCGGCGACGGCGGTTTCGGGCGCGCGCAGCACCTCGCAGGCGGGGATGCGGATGATGGCGATGCCGTGTTCGCACAGCCAGGCGTCGCGATGGAGGTCGTGCTCGGGGTTCTCGCCCATGTCGTGAACCGCGCCGTGGATCTCGATTCCGGTCTTTGCGGAGGGGCAGTAGAAATCGAGCACGTAAGGGCCGATCGGATGCTGGCGGCGGAACTTCAGACCCATTGGGGAGCGGCGCAAGTGTTGCCAGAGGATGACTTCCGGCGGGGTCATGGTGCGGCGGAGGTTGCGCGCATGGCGGATCGTCTGGATTGGCGGCATGCTGTCCCCTCCACCACCGACTGCGTCGGCGGTCCCCCTCCCCATTGCTTCGCAACAGGGAGGATTAGAAGTTAGAATGCCTTAATCCTCCCTGTCCCGCAGGGATGGGGAGGGGACCGCCCGCGCAGCGGGTGGTGGAGGGGGCCCAAGCGCAAACGAAAAAGGCCGGCGCTTTCGCACCGGCCCCTTCGCTCAGCCTGACGGCGCGATCACATGTGGATCGGCTTGCCCGTCACGGCCATCGCCGCTTCCTTGATCGCTTCCGAGTGGGTCGGGTGCGCGTGGCAGGTGTAGGCGATGTCTTCCGAGGTCGCGCCGAATTCCATGGCCTGCGCGGCTTGTGCGATCATCGTGCCCGCCACCGAGGCGATGCACCACACGCCGAGCACGCGGTCGGTCTCGGCATCGGCGATGACCTTCACGAAGCCGTCGGGCTCGTGGTTGGTCTTGGCGCGCGAGTTCGCCAGCATCGGGAACTTGCCGACCTTGATCGCACCGCGCTCCTTGGCGGCTTCCTCGGTCAGGCCCACGCCCGCGATCTCGGGCTGGGTGTAGACCACGCCCGGGATGACGTCGTGGTTCACGATGCCGGTCAGGCCCGCGATGTTCTCGGCGACGGCGATGCCTTCGTCCTCGGCCTTGTGCGCGAGCATCGGGCCGGGGATCACGTCGCCGATCGCCCAGACGCCGTCCACCTTGGTGGCGAAGTCGTGGTCGGTCTCGATCTGCGCGCGGGCGTTCAGCTCAAGGCCGATATTGCCGAGGCCGAGGCCTTCGGTGTTGGGACGGCGGCCGATCGAGACGAGGACGACGTCAGCCTCGATCACTTCGGCGTCACCGCCCTTGGCAGGCTCGACGGTGACCTTGGCGCTCTTGCCCCCATTCACTTCGGCCACGGTCACGCCGGTGACCTTGGTGCCGAGCTTCAGGGCCATGCCCTGCTTCTTGAAGATCTTGGCGGCTTCTTTGCGGACGTCGCCGTCCATGCCGGGGAGCAGCTGGTCGAGGAATTCGACCACGGTGACTTCCGCACCCAGACGACGCCACACCGAGCCCAGTTCCAGGCCGATCACGCCGCCGCCGATGACGACCATCTTCTTCGGCACCGAAGCCAGTTCCAGCGCGCCGGTGGAGTCAACCACCACGCCGCCTTCGTTGTCGATCTCGACGCCCGGGAGCGGGGTGACCGACGAGCCGGTGGCGATGACGATGTTCTTGGCGGTCACGGTCTTGCCCGCGACCTCGACGCTATGCGCGTCCTTGAACTGGGCGTAGCCCTTCAGCCAGTCGACCTTGTTCTTCTTGAAGAGGAACTCGATGCCGCCGGTCAGGCCCTTGATCGCGTCGAGGCGCTGGCCCTGCATGGTGGGCAGGTCGAGTTCGGGGGTGACCTTGATGCCCATCGCGGCCATCGCGCCGCCCTTGGCCGCTTCGAAGTATTCCGAAGCGTGGAGCAGGGCCTTCGAGGGGATGCAGCCCACGTTGAGGCAGGTGCCGCCCAGCGTCTCGCGCCCTTCGGCGCAGGCGGTCTTGAGGCCCAGCTGCGCCGCGCGGATCGCCGCGACATAACCGCCGGGGCCGGCACCGATGACAAGGACGTCGTAGTCGTAATCAGCCATTGTAGGCCTCCTCACGCTCGTGCTTCGCACAATCAGTCACGAGCGGTAATAATCGTTTCAGCGCAAGTGAAAACCCCGCCCGACCAGAGTTCGGGGCGGGCGGGGCTTGTCAGTCTCAGAGGTCGATCAGCAGACGGGTGGGGTCTTCGATCGCTTCCTTGATGGTCTTGAGCGCGGTGACCGCCTCGCGGCCGTCGATCAGGCGGTGGTCGTAGGACAGCGCGATGTACATCATCGGGCGGATCACGATCTCACCGTTGCGGACCACAGCGCGGTCCTCGATGCGGTGGAGGCCCAGCACCGCCGACTGCGGCGGGTTGATGATCGGGGTGGACATGAGGCCACCGAACACGCCGCCGTTCGAGATGGTGAAGGTGCCGCCGGCCATGTCGGCCATGGTCAGCGTGCCTTCCTTGGCCTTCTTGCCGAAGTTCGCGATCGCCTTCTCGATGCCGGCGAAGCCCAGCTTGTCGCAGTCCTTGACGACCGGGACGACGAGGCCGTTCGGGGCCGAGACCGCGATCGAGATGTCGACGTAGTCGTGGTAGACGATCTGGTCGCCGTCGATCTGCGCGTTGACGGCCGGAATGTCCTTCAGCGCCAGGACCGAAGCCTTGGCGAAGAACGACATGAAGCCCAGCTTGATGCCGTGCTTCTTCTGGAACACGTCCTTGTACTTCTCACGCGCCTCGATGACGGCCGACATGTCGACGTCGTTGAAGGTGGTGAGGAGGGCGGCGTTGTCCTGCGCGGACTTGAGGCGCTTGGCGATCGTCTGGCGCAGGCGCGTCATCTTCACGCGCTCTTCGCCGCGCGCGGCGGAGCGGCAGCAGCAGCCGGGACCGATGCGGCAGGCGCCGAGGCGGCGGGCTTGTTCTTGGCGGCTTCGAGGACGTCGTCCTTGGTGATGCGGCCGTCCTTGCCGGTGCCCTTGATCGACGCGGGGTCGATGCCGTGCTCCAGGATCGCGCGGCGCACGGCCGGCGAGAGGACCGATGCACCGGCCGAGGCTTCGTCAGCCGCAGGAGCGGCTGCGGGAGCCGGGGTCGTGGCAGGTGCCGAGGCAGCGGGAGCCGCAGCGGCGGGCTTGGCGGCTGCGGGAGCGCCTGCGCCCTCTTCGATCGTGGCGATCAGCGCGCCGACGACGACGGTGTCGCCTTCGGCAACCAGCTGCTGGCCCATGATGCCCGCGTGGGGCGCCATGACGTCGATCGCGACCTTGTCGGTCTCGAGGCTGGCGATGGGCTCGTCAGCGGCAACGGCTTCGCCGGGCTGCTTCAGCCACTGGCCGATGGTGGCTTCGGCGACGGATTCCCCAAGGACGGGGACCTTGACTTCGGTGGTCATGATTTATCTCAAGCCTTCTGCTTGCGACGGAGTTCGGAACGGACGGAAAGATGCAGCGCGTCGGCGACCAGCGCCGCCTGTTCGGCGGTGTGGCGCTTGGCGAGGCCGGTGGCCGGGGAGGCCGAGGCCGAGCGACCCGCATAGCGCGGACGCGGAGCCTTGACGCCCGCCTCGACGGCGGCGGCTTCGACCAGCGGCTCGACGAAGAACCAGGAGCCGTTGTTCTTCGGCTCTTCCTGGCACCAGACGATCTCTTCGAGGTTCGGCATCTTCGACAGACGCTTGGCCAGCGGTTCGCCCGGGAAGGGGTAGAGCTGCTCGATGCGGATGATCTGGGTGTCGTCGATCTCGGCGGCGTCGCGCGCTTCGAGCAGGTCGTAGAAGACCTTGCCCGAACACAGCACGACCTTCTTGGTCGCCTCGTCGGCCGAACCCTTGGGGTCGGAGAGGATGCGCTTGAAGTCGCCTTCGAGGAACTCCTTAGCCGAGGACTTCGCCAGCGGGTGGCGGAGCAGCGACTTGGGGGTCATGATGACGAGCGGCTTGCGGAACGGACGGCGCATCTGGCGGCGAAGAACGTGGAAGTAGTTCGCCGGGCTGGTGATGTTGCAGACCTGGATGTTGTCCTGCGCGCAGAGCTGCAGGTAACGCTCCAGACGGGCCGAGGAGTGCTCGGGTCCCTGGCCTTCGTAACCGTGCGGCAGCAGCATCACCAGGCCGTTCGCGCGCAGCCACTTGGACTCCGCCGATGCGACGTACTGGTCGATGATGATCTGCGCGCCGTTGGCGAAGTCACCGAACTGCGCTTCCCACAGCACCAGCGTCTTCGGATCGGCGCTGGCGAAGCCGTACTCGAAGCCGAGCACGCCGTATTCCGACAGCGTCGAATCCAGCACCTCGAAGCGGCCGTGCGGCAGCGTGGTGAGGGGCACGTACTTGCGCTCGTCGGTCTGGTCGGTCCACACCGCGTGGCGCTGCGAGAACGTACCGCGGCCGCAGTCCTGGCCCGACAGGCGAACGCCGTAGCCTTCCGAGACGAGGCTGCCGAAGGCGAGTGCCTCCGCCGTCGCCCAGTCGAAGCCTTCGCCCGACTTGAACATCTCTTCCTTGGCGGCGAGCACGCGGGCGAGCGTCTTGTGGACGGTGAGGTCCGCAGGAACGGTCGTCAGGGTACGGCCCAGGCTTTCGAACAGCTTGGGCTCGACCTTGGTATCGACGTTGCGGCGCGCGGTCTCGGGGTCGGCCGGCTTGTGGAAGCCGCTCCACTGACCGGAGAACCAGTCGGCCTGGTTGGCCTTGTAGGTCTTGGCCGCCTCGAACTGCTCTTCGAGATGCTCGGTGAACGCGGCCTCGGTCTGCGTCAGGAACGCATCGTCGATGACGCCTTCCGACTTCAGCTTGTCGGAATAGATCTTCGACACCGGCGGGTGCTGGCGGATCTTCTGATACATCAGCGGCTGGGTGAAGCCCGGCTCGTCGCCCTCGTTGTGGCCGAAGCGGCGGTAGCACCACATGTCGATCACGATGTCGCGGCCGAAGGTCTGGCGGTAGTCGATCGCCAGCTTGCAGGCGAACGTCACGGCTGCCGGATCGTCGCCGTTGACGTGCAGGATCGGCGCCTGGACGCCCTTGGCGACGTCCGAGGGATACGGCGAGTTGCGCGCGAACTGCGGGCTCGTCGTGAAGCCGATCTGGTTGTTGATGATGAAGTGGACGCAGCCGCCGGTGTTGTAGCCCTTCACGCCCGAGAGGCCGAAGCACTCCCAGATGATGCCCTGGCCCGCGAAGGCCGCGTCACCGTGGATGAGGACCGGCAGCACCTGCTTGTGCTTGGCGTTCGGGCCGACGTCGTCGCCGATGTCGTCCGCGATCTGCTGGTAGGCGCGGACCTTGCCGAGCACGACCGGATCGACGGTTTCGAGGTGCGAGGGGTTCGGCATCAGGCTCATGTGAACCTTGGTGCCGTCGAACTCACGGTCCGTCGACGTGCCGAGGTGGTACTTCACGTCGCCCGAGCCGCCCACGTCCTCGGGGTTGGCGGTCCCCCTGAGAATTCGTGGAAGATCACCTTGTAGGGCTTGGCCATCACGTTCGCGAGAACGTTCAGGCGGCCGCGGTGAGCCATGCCGTAGACGATTTCCTTCACGCCGAGCTGGCCGCCGTACTTGATCACCGCCTCGAGGGCAGGGATCATCGACTCGCCGCCATCCAGGCCGAAGCGCTTGGTGCCGACGTACTTCTTGCCGAGGAACTTCTCGTACTGCTCGCCGCGCACGACGGCCGCGAGGATCGCCTTCTTGCCTTCCGGCGTGAACTCGATTTCCTTGTTCGCGCCTTCCATCCGGTCCTGGAGGAAGCGGCGCTCCTCCGTGTCCGAGATGTGCATGTACTCGAGGCCGACCTTGCCGCAGTAGTTGGCGCGCAGGATCTGCACGATCTCGCGCACGGTCGTCCATTCAAGGCCGAGCGCGCCGCCGACGTAGACCTTGCGGTCTTGCGCGGCGCCCGCGAAGCCGTGGTATTCCGGCGTCAGGTCGGCAGGCAGCTTGCGCTGGTTGAGGCCGAGCGGGTCGAGGTCCGCCGCGAGGTGACCGCGCACGCGATAGGTGCGGATCAGCATCATCGCGCGGATTGCATCGGCCGCCGCTTCGTCTATGCGGGACTGGTCGATCGGGGCGCCGCCTTTCGCGGCCGCCTTCTTGATCTCGGCCTTCAGGACGGTGGGATCAAGTCCCTGCGTCCAGTCGTCCTCGGCATCGCCGCCGACGAGGGGCCAGTTGCCGCGCTGCCAGCTGGGACCGGCCTGAACTTCGTCCAGTGCCGCGTCCGGGGTGAAATCGAAACTCTCGTCGCCCATAGGAATCACCTATCGCCACGCCCGGACAGGGTTGTCCGACGTTTTCAGTTTGGCGGGCTGACGGATTTTTCCGGGGAGGGAGGGCCGCTAGTCCGCTAGGTACTCACGCCGGGACCGGATGCCCCTTGCGCGTCATGGTAAGCGCCACATCGCGATGCAGTTCCGTGAAACCACGCCGCGATGAGCACCTCAAGGCCGGATCACCAAACCCCCTTCGTCATTGCGAGCCCCGAAGGAGCGCGGCAATCCAGCGCGGCGTAAACCGCCCTGGGTTGCTTCGCTACGCTCGCAATGACGGGAGTGGTCACGATGATCCGTCCTCAATTCGTCAGGCGAAAGCCTTGATGGCTTCCACCAGCGTCTCGCCGAGCAGCGAGGGGCTGGCCGAAACCTTGATGCCGGCTTCTTCCATCGCCGCGATCTTTTCCTCGGCGCCGCCCTGGCCGCCCGAGACGATCGCACCGGCGTGGCCCATGCGGCGGCCCGGAGGGGCCGTACGACCGGCGATGAAGCCCGCCATCGGCTTGCGACGGCCGCGCTTGGCTTCGTCCTTGAGGAACTGCGCGGCTTCTTCTTCGGCCGAGCCGCCGATTTCGCCGATCATGATGATCGACTTGGTGGCTTCGTCAGCGAGGAAGAGTTCGAGCATGTCGATGAAGTTGGTGCCGTTGACCGGGTCGCCGCCGATGCCGACAGCCGTGGTCTGGCCGAGGCCCGCCGCGGTGGTCTGGAACACGGCTTCATAGGTCAGCGTACCCGAGCGCGAGACGACGCCGACCGAACCCTGCGAGAAGATGCTGCCGGGCATGATGCCGATCTTGCACTCGTTGGGGGTCAGGACGCCGGGGCAGTTCGGGCCGATCAGGCGCGACTTCGAGCCGGTGAGGGCGCGCTTCACGGGCACCATGTCGAGAACGGGGATGCCCTCGGTGATGCAGATGATCAGTTCGATCTCGGCGTCGATCGCCTCGAGGATCGCGTCGGCGGCGCCGAACGGCGGCACGTAGACGCACGAGGCGTTGGCGCCGGTGGCGGCCTTGGCTTCGTGGACCGAGTTGTACTGGGGCAGACCGATGTGGGTCTGGCCGCCCTTGCCGGGGGTCACGCCCGCGACCATCTGCGTGCCGTAGTCGAGCGCAGCCTGGGTGTGGAAGCTGCCGGTCGCGCCGGTCATGCCCTGGGTGATGACCTTGGTGTTCTTGTTAACGAGGATCGACATCGGTTTTCCTGTTCCTGATCGTGGAAGCAGCCGGATTGGGCCGGGGAGGTTCCAAGAAACTATTTTGCCCCCGCGCTACCCATCATTGTGAGAGTATCAACAATGAGGGGCAGTCGCGGGGGCGGTATTCAAAAACTCAGGCGAGGGTGCCGTCGATGCCCTTGCAGGCGACCAGCAGTTCCTTGACCGCGTCGACCGAGACCTGGAGGTTGCCCTTGGCTTCCTCGTCCAGTTCGATCTCGACGACTTCCTCGACGCCGTTCGCGCCGATGACTGCGGGCACGCCGACGTAGAGGCCGTCAACGCCGTACTGGCCATCGACATAGGCGGCGACGGGCAGGATGCGCTTCTGGTCGCCTAGGTAGGCTTCGGCCATGGCGATGCCCGAGGCGGCCGGTGCGTAGAACGCCGAGCCGGTCTTCAGCAGGCCGACGATCTCGCCGCCGCCCGAACGGGTGCGCTGCACGATCGCGTCGATCTTCTCCTGGGTGGTGCGGCCCATCTTGATGAGGTCCGGAACCGGGATGCCGTTGACGGTCGAGTACTGCACGACCGGGACCATGGTGTCGCCGTGGCCACCGAGCACGAAGGTGTTCACGTCGCGGATCGAGACGCCGAATTCCCATGCGAGGAAGGTCGAGAAGCGCGCCGAGTCCAGAACGCCGGCCATGCCGACGACCTTGTTGTGCGGCAGGCCCGAGAATTCGCGCAGCGCCCAGACCATCGCATCGAGCGGGTTGGTGATGCAGATCACGAAAGCGTCGGGTGCGTTGGCGGCGATGCCTTCGCCGACCGACTTCATCACCTTGAGGTTGATGCCGAGCAGGTCGTCGCGGCTCATGCCGGGCTTGCGGGCGACACCGGCGGTGACGATGATGACGTCGGCGCCGGCAATGTCGGCATAGTCGTTGGTGCCAGTGATCTTGGCGTCGAAGCCTTCGACCGGACCACACTGCGAGAGATCGAGAGCCTTGCCCTGCGGGAGACCTTCAGCGACGTCGAACAGGACGATGTCGCCCAGTTCCTTCTGCGCCGCGAGGTGCGCCAGCGTACCGCCGATGTTGCCGGCGCCGATAAGGGCAATCTTCTTACGAGCCATGATCCGTTCGTGTCCTTCCCGAGGGCGGGATTTCTCGGACTTCAAGGCGGCCTGCGCTAATCCCGCAAATGGCAGGTGCCGGTGTTTGCGAGGGCGGCCCTACGCCCCTTGGAAGACCATTGCAACCGGCAAAGGGGTCTTTGCATCAGCTTTTATCTGATAATAGTTCGCAATTGCAATAAAGGGGTGAAATGGCGGAAAATCGCCTGTTTGTTCACCTGTCGGCAATGTTGCGAAAGGGTTTAGCGGCGCTGGGGATGGTATCGAACGGGGATATGGCGAGCGCAAGTCGCTTTGGGTGCGACTCGTCGAAACTCTCATCCTCCCTGTCGCGAAGCGATGGGGAGGGGGACCGCCGACGTAGTCGGTGGTGGAGGGGATTGCAACCCACCCCTCCGTCAGTCGCTTCGCGACTGCCACCTCCCCATCGCTTCGCGACAGGGAGGATTAGGCGTTCAACTCGCGAGGCGCTTGGCCAGAGCGGCGGCCATGCGGCGGTCGAGGTGGCGGCATATGCTCAGCCAGCGGGCGCGTGCGGCGGTGTCGCCGCGTTCATGGGCGGCCTCGGCCTCGACGCGGGCCTGTTCGGCGGCGGAGAGGCCGTGGCGTGCGAAATGCATGAGGGCTTCGGCAATGCCGGCGTCGATCTCGGCGGCAGGCTTGCTCTCGATGGAGCGCAGGCTAGGGCGCGGGAGAAGGGGGCCGTTGTCGTTGACCGCGCCCAGCGGCGCGCCGGTGCAGAGCACTCCGGCAATGGCCGGCATCGTCCCGTTCATGGCGGCGGCGAAGCGGATGGTCATGGGCGGATAGTCTCTCTTCTTGGTGGGTGTCGACGGATCAACCCTCTACCCCGGCAGCGATGAACCCATCATGCAGGGACGTGGTTTCTCAAGTCTTGACGATACCACCTAGGGACATTCCCCGGGTGCCTCCGTTGCAATCGATTATCTTCAATTTGCGGGCTGGGTGATCCAGCGGCCGGAGTTTGCGTACTCGGCCTTGATGCCCTGCGAACCCGGCATATTCCGGGCGGTATAGAGCGAATCCCCGCCGCGCTGCTGCACTTCGCTGGAATAGGCGGGGCTGGGCTGGATGGGCATGGTCGGGCTGGTTGCCTGCGCGACCGGCTCTGCCTTCACGGGCTGGGCCGTGCCGAATGCGCGCTGGACGGCGAGCGGGTCGAGTGCCGCTGCTGCAGCGGCGGCATCGGCGCTGTCGTCATGGCGATGCGGAGCGGCCATCGGCTCGCCGCCGAGGTAGGCGAAGCGGAACGTCGCCGCGCTGCCCGCCTCGCCGCGCAGCGCGTAGAAGCGGTGCGCGCCGATGGTGGAAAGGTACTGCAGGCTCGGCGCCCAGTAGGGGTTCACCTGGACGGTATGATAATGCGTGGCGAGGCCGATCGGCGTGTAGACGTAGCCTGCCAGCGCCTGGCGCGCGACGTTTTCGGCGCGGTCCCAGAACATGCGCTGCGGGCGGCGGGCGAGCGAGCCGTCGCAGGTGAACGAGAACTGGCAGCCGGTCGAACGTTCCGACCCCTCGTAGACGACGCCGCAGACGGTCTTGGGATAAGCCGGGTGGGCCATGCGGTTGAGCACGACTTGCGCCACCGCGCGCTGGCCCGCGTCGGGCTCGCTCGCGGCTTCGTAGTAGATCGCGGCGGTCATGCACTGCAGCGCGCGGGTGCGGTCGACGCCGGAGTTGTCGATGTAGATCGGCCGCGCGGTAGCCAGCGGGCCGGAGACACTGTCGTCGGCGTCGGAGCGGATGCCTTCGCCGACCTGCAGCGGGGCCTTCTCGGCTTCGAGGTAATAGAAGGCCGAGCCGGGGAAACTAGCGCCCGCCTGCTCGAACGGCATGGGCAGTGCTTCGGCGCCTTGCGGGGCGGCGTCGGCGATGGCGAAGCTGTCCCAGCCTTCCGGCGCGGCGAAGGCGGGAAGGGCGACGGCGGCGAGTGCGGTCACGGCGAAAGTCCAGCGGCGGCGCAGGACGACCGGGCGGTGCCCGATAGAGCGGGCACGGCGCGGGTAGCGGCCGACGAAATCGCGCGGGCGTTCGAACGGAGCGCCTTGCGAATCCATCACCGGCGCCGGGGCGGCGTCTGGTCCGGGAATGGAAGGGGCAGGGCTCACTCGGTTCCTTTCGGCCGCAATTCGGCAGCACCGGCCTAGCCTGTGCCCGGTGCGCGCGCATCCGGGCATTCCGGGCCGTCCCGTTGCGGTACAGCCACGCTCTGTACGCTTAAGGGCTTAAGATTTGGCTGCACCCCGTCGTCCCGGACTTGATCCGGGACCGTTGGCCGTGAACGGCCGTCCTTGCGGCGTGGCGCCTTGCCCATGGCTCGCGTCTAAAGACAGCCACCGGTCCCGGATCGAGTCCGGGACGACGAATGCTTGCCAACCCCTGTATGCCGCACTATCCGCGCGGTTACGTCATGGGTTGCCCGCAAGGGCCTAAGAGGGAAGCCGGGTGCGAATACCGGCGCTGCCCCCGCAACTGTGACCGGGGAGGCCGCCTCCACCATGCCACTGGCCCGTATGAGGGCCGGGAAGGCGGATGGCGCGACTGACGATCCGGGAGCCAGGAGACCTGCCCGAGACGGTCGTTCCGCAGCCGGACGGGGTTCTTCCGGATGCAGCGAGTGTGACGCGCCATGAGGAAGGCGCGCATGCCTCCGCCGTGAACGGCACAAGCACGTTCAAAGGTTCGGAGGACATATGAAGTATCTGTTTCTGCTCGGCACCGCGCTTGCGGTGAGTACGCCTGCGCTGGCACAGGATGACGAGCCGCTGCTGCTCGACACGCATCCGCGCACGGACATCACGGTCACGGCCACGCGCACCCCGACGCCCCTTAGCCAGGTCGGCCAGTCCGTCAGCGTCGTCACCCGCGACCAGATCGAGCGCACGCAGGCGACCACCGCCACTGACGTGCTTGCCCGCATCCCCGGCATCTCGACCGTGCAGTCGGGCGGTTTCGGCCAGCCCGCGAGCGTTTTCGTGCGCGGTGCCGAGAACGCGCAGTCGCTGGTGCTGATCGACGGCGTGCGCATCAACGATCCCGGCGACGTCGGCGGCGGCTTCGACTTCGGCGCGCTGCCGATCGGCCAGTTCGACCGTGTCGAGGTCGTGCGCGGTTCCTCGGGAGTGCTGTGGGGCAGCCGCGCGGTGGGCGGCGTCATCAACTTCATCACCGCCCGCCCGACCGAACAGTGGACCGCGCGCGGCCAGGCCGAGTATGGCTGGCGCGACCGCAAGCAGGCGAGTGTCTCGGCGGCGGGTCTCGTCGGCCCGGTCGGGCTGACGCTGGGCGGCAACTGGCTCAAGGGCGACGGTTTCTCTGCCTTCAACGAGCGCCGCGGCGGCACAGAGAAGGACGGCTTCGAGAGCAAGAGCGCCAATGCCCGCGCCTCGATCGAGTTCGCGCCGGGCCTCTCGGCCGATGCGGGCGGGTTCTACACCAAGGCGAACTACGATTACGACAACACCGGCGCCGATGCCCTCAACGTCGGGATGAAGCGCGATACGCTGGGCTATGCGAACTTGCGCTATGCGGGCCTCGACGGAAGGCTGAACGCACGTGTCGGCTATGGCATCAACGACACGCGCCGCATCTCCGATGACGCGGTGTTCGGCCCCTACACCACCAACGGCCGCACCGAGCGCTTCGAGGGCCAGGTCAGCTTCGCGCCCATCGAGCAGGCCAGCGTGCTGGTCGGCGGCGAGACCGAGAAGCAGAAGTTCGACGACAACTATGGCTCGAAGGATTCGACCACCATCGACAGCCTGTTCGGCAACCTGACGCTGCGTCCGTTCGCCGGCCTGACGCTGAACGGCGGCCTGCGCTACGACGACAACTCGGACTTCGGCGACCGCACGACCTTCGCCGCCAACGGCGCCTGGGTGATCGGCGGCGGCGACAGCGCCCCGGTCCTGCGGGCCAGCTACGGCGAGGGTTTCAAGGCGCCCTCGCTCTACCAGCTCTACACCAACGCGGGCTTCCGCGCGCTCGATCCCGAGACGTCGAAAAGCTGGGATGTGGGCCTGGAGCAGCCCTTCGCCGAAGGGACCGGCCGCTTCACGCTGACCTACTTCGATCGCAAGACGAAGAACCTGATCGACTATGATCTCGCGAACTGGAACTACTACAACGTCGGCCGCTCGCGGGCGCAGGGTGTGGAACTGGGGATGCAGGTGACCGACTGGCAGGGCTTCGATGTGAACCTCGCCTATACCTACCTAGACGCCGTCAACGAGGACACCGGCGCGCAGCTGGCGCGTCGTCCGAAGAGCAATCTCTACGCCAGCATCGACAAGGCCTGGGCGGTCGGTCTGAAGCTCGGCGCGGACCTGCGCGTCGGCGGCGGGCGCTACGACGATACCGCGAACACGCAGTACGTTGGTGGCAACGTAGTCGTGGGCCTGCGCGGCGCCTTCGCGGTGACGCACAACGTCGAGGTCTATGGCCGCGTCGAGAACCTGTTCGACGAGCATTACGAAGTGGTGCGCACGTACGGCACGCCGGGGCGCTCGGCCTATGCCGGCATCCGCGTGAAGATGTGAGCGAAAGGGCGGTTCCCGGCAGGCGTCGTCCCGGACTTGTTTCGGGACCGCTGGCCGTGGACCGCCCTCCTTGCAATGGTTCCCTGACCCCTCGTCATTGCGAGCGCAGCGAAGCAATCCAGGGCAGTTTGCGCGGCCCTGGATTGCTTCGCTGCGCTCGCAATGACGAGGAGCACGAGCGCAAGCGGGCTTCGGGTGGCTTGCCGTTACCCCGCTGCTCCTGACGCTCGCCGCCTGCCAACCCTGGTCGGACCCGCCGGTCGAGGGATCGGTGCGGCCGCGCATCGTTTCGCTCAACCCCTGCACCGACGCGGTGCTGGCGGAGGTGACGTCGCCGGGGCAACTGTTGGCGATCTCCCACTACAGCCACGATCCCTCGGCCAGTTCGATGGATCTCGCCCGCGCCGCGCAGTTCGCCGAAGTGTCGGACGCGGTGGAGGATGTCGTCGCGCTCGAACCCGATGTCGTGGTGGCGAGCAGCTACACGCCGCCGGCCACCGCGCAGGCCCTGCGCGACATGGGGCTGGAGGTCGTGCTCGAGCCGCTTCCCGCCGACCTTCCCGAAGCGCTCGCGCAAGTGCGGCGGCTGGCGAAGCTGGCGGGCAATCGTTCGGAAGGGGAGGAACTGGCCGGGCGGATGGAGGCTGCCGTCGCCCGTGCCAAGCCGCCGACCGGCGTGCGGCCGGTGCAGGCGCTGCTGTGGGAATCCGGGGGCATCGTCGCAGGCGACCACACGCTGATCGCCGATCTCATGCGCCGCGCCGGGTTTGCCAATGCCGCTGCCGCGCGCGGGCTTGCTCAGGCCGATTACCTGCCGCTGGAACGCGTGGTGGCCGATCCGCCGCGCGTGGTCTTCACCGTGGGGTCGCCCGCCGGCGAGGAGGACCGGATGCTGCGCCATCCCGCTCTCGCCAAAGTCCGGGGCATGATCCGCGCGCCGCTCGACCGTTCGTTGATCTGGTGCGGCGGGCCGACCGTACCCAAGGCACTGGCCCGGTTCGCGCAAGTGCGGCGATCTCTCGATAACCCCAGGCCCTTCGACAAGCTCAGGGTGAGCGGGGATGGGGGAATCGCACAAGCTCCGCTCATGCTGAGCTTGTCGAAGCACCCGGCACAACGGCAGACCTTCATCCATGAACCGCCGCCTGATTCCGATCCTCGTCGTCCTGCTCGCGCTCGCCGTGCCGCTGTCGCTGCTGGCGGGGCGAGTGTGGATCGATCCCTTTGCGTCCGACACACACAATGCTTCGGTTATCCTGCTGTACTTGCGCCTGCCGCGCGCGTTGCTGGCGCTGATCGTCGGCGCCGGACTTGGCGGCGCGGGGGCGGCGATGCAGGGCTACTTGCGCAATCCGCTCGCCGATCCGGGCCTGTTCGGCATCGCGCCGGGCGCGGCGCTGGGTGCGGTGCTGAGCTTCTGGACCGGCTATGCCGCGTCGGTCTGGCTGCTGCCGGTCTTCGCTCTCGTCGGCGCGGGCGGGGCGATGGCGCTGCTGGCGTTGATCGCGGGGCGTGAGGCGGGCGTCGCACTGTTCACGATGGCGGGGCTGATGATCTCCAGCCTGGCGGGGGCGCTGACGAGCATTGCGATCAGCCTTTCGCCCACGCCGTTCGCGATGAGCGAGATCGTGACCTGGCTGATGGGCGCGCTGGCCGACCGTTCGTGGCGCGAGGTCGTCATTGCCGGGCCGCTGACGCTGCTGGGACTCGGCGTGCTGCTGGTGGCCGGGCGGGGGCTCGACGCGCTCACACTGGGCGAGGCGGCGGCGCGTTCGCTGGGCTTCGAGCCGAGGCGACAACAGGCGCTGATGATCGCGGGCGTGGGCCTGACGGTCGGCGCGGCGGTTGCGGTGGCGGGTGTGATCGGCTTCGTCGGACTGATGGTCCCGCATCTCGTTCGGCCGCTGACCGACCGGCGGCCGTCCTCGCTGCTGGTGCCGAGCGCGCTGGCGGGGGCACTCCTGCTGCTCGTTGCCGATGCCGGCTGCCGCGTCCTCCCGCTTGCGGGCGGAGAGCTGCGGCTGGGGATTGCGCTCGCGCTGATCGGCGCGCCGTTCTTCCTTGCGCTGCTGCTGCGCATGCGGCGGGGGCTGGCATGACCGGGACGCTGAACACGGTGGGGCTCGGCATCGCGGGACGGCTGCGCGACCTGACGATGACCATCCATGCGGGGGAAGTCACTGCGATCTGCGGACCGAACGGCGCGGGCAAGTCGACGCTGCTGTCCTGCCTGGCGGGACTGGTGGAGCCCGATACCGGCGTTGCCGCGCTGGGCGGACGAGTGATGCATGCGGTGCCGCCGCGGGAACGCGCGCAGTGCATCGGCTATCTTCCGCAAAGCCCCGAAGTGGCGTGGGACGTCACGGTCGAAGTGCTGGTCGGGCTCGGCCGCCTGCCCTGGCAGGATACAGGGACGGGCGGTGGGCGGACCGCGATCGATGCCGCGATCGCGACGATGGACCTCGAGGCATTCCGGAAACGACCCGTCTCGCAGCTGTCGGGAGGTGAGCGGGCGAGGGCGCTGATGGCGCGGGTGCTGGCGACTGGCCCGGCCTGGCTGCTGGCGGACGAGCCGCTGGCCAATCTCGATCTCGGCCATGCGCTCGCATTGATGGGGCGCCTGCGCGAGCAAGGCCGCCAGGGCCGCGGCGTGGTGCTGGTCCTTCACGACCTGGCGACCGCGATGAACTACGCCGATCGCGTCATGGTGCTGCACGAGGGACGGATCGCCGCTGACGGAGAGCCCGGCCACGCGCTGTCCGAAGACGTCATCCGGAACGTTTGGGGCTGTCCGGCCCGCTGGTTGGGCGAGCCGGGAGCGCGTGCGCTTTCGCTGGGGTGAGCGTCAGCTTTCGACGAAGTGGCCCTTCGACCAGATGCGCATGGGCTCTTCGCGCTTTTCCGCCTCGCGCTGGTGCATCTCGCGCTGGCGGTCGAACAGCAGCGATCCCGTGCCACGGGCGAAACGGCTGCGACGGAACGGAATTTCGGCGCCTGAAGTCATCATCTCTCTCCTTTGGAGAGATAACGCGCAGCGCTTGCGTCCGGTTCCCTCAGCGCGTGCCGACGCCGCGCGCGAACTGTTCCTGCAGATTGGACAGCGTGCGGGCCGGGACCGGGGCGAGCGACCTGGCGGTCTTGCCCTTGCGCAGCGCGGCGCGGTCCTTCTCGTCGGGCTCGATGGCGCGGACCCGCACCGCCGCCTTGCCCTGCGTGCGGATGCCCAGCTCCTCCGCTGCGCCGCGCGAAAGGTCGATGATGCGCGCACTCTCGCCATACGGGCCGCGGTCGTTGATACGCACGATGATGCGCCTGCCGGTGTCGAGCGAGGTGACTTCCACATAAGCGGGCAGGGGCAGCGTCTTGTGCGCGGCGGTGATCCAGCCGGGGCGGAAGCGTTCTCCGTTGGCGACCTGGTTGCCGCTTTCCGAACCATACCACGTCGCATAGCCGAGCATGTCGTAGCCGGGCTGCGCGGCGGGAGTATAGGTTACGCCGCGCACCTTGTAGGGAGGGCCGATGCGGACGGGCACGTCGCTGACGGGGCGGTACTTCACCCCGCCGCCGCATGCCGCGAGCATGGCGACGAGGGACAGGACGGCAATGTTCCGTAAGGGGGTGCTGCGGATGGGGCCGGGCATTCGGCGAGACTACCTCCCGAAGCCCTGCACTCCAACGCAGGCGGTGCGGCTTTCCACAAGCGAAGCCGGAACCGTCCGTCGCCGCCGCAGGTTTTGCGCCCTGCAACCAAGGAGCCACGATGCCGACCATCCTCGAAACCGTGACCGTCGCCGCCCGCGACCGGGCGCGCATGGCCGAAGTGAGCGCGGTGATCGCCCGCTTCGGGCTGGACTCGCTGCTCGCGCGGCTGGGGCTGGCCGGTAACCGGGACGGTGAAGCGCGCGAGGAGGCGGACCTGCCCGCCCGCACCCGCCGCGCGCTGGAGGCGCTGGGACCGACGTACGTGAAGCTCGGCCAGATCCTTGCGACCCGGCGCGACATGCTGACCGACGAATGGATCGCCGCCTTCGAGCAGTTGCAGAGTGATGCCCCGCGCCTTCCGTTCGAAGCCTTGCGCCCCGCCGTCGAGGCCGCGCTGGGAGAGCCTCCCGAGACCGCCTTCGCCGCCTTCGACACCGAACCGCTCGCCGCCGCCTCGATCGCGCAGGTGCACCGCGCGACGCTGCATGACGGGACGCAGGTGGTGGTGAAAATCCGCCGCCCCGGCATCCGCAAGGCGATGGAGGCGGACCTGCGCCTGCTGCGCCACCTTGCCGCGCTGGTCGAGGCCAGAAGCGCGATGGCCCGGCGCATGACGCCCGGCGCCATGATCGACCAGCTGGGACGCGAAATCCTCGACGAACTCGACTTCACCAACGAGGGCCGCAACGCCGACCTGCTGCGCGCTGATCTCGCCGCGATCCCCGATGCCATCGTCCCGCGCATCCACTGGCAGCACACCAGCGAGGGCGTGCTGGTGATGGACTACATCGACGGCACCGCACCTCGCGATCCGGCAAAGCTGCGCGCAAAGGGTATCGACCCGTCCGCCATCGCCCGGCTCGGCGCGCGGCTGGTGCTGGAGATGGTGCTCGTCAACGGCCGCTTCCATGCCGACCCGCACCCGGGCAACCTGCTGTGCCTGCCGCCCGCCGCGCCGGGTCAAAGCGATCGGCTGGCGCTGCTCGACCTCGGTTCGGTCGGATTCGTCAGCCCGCGCCGCCAGCACGAGTTCCTGACCTTCATCCTTTCCCTGCGCAGCAACGATCCCGGCGGCGTGGCGGACATGCTGGGGCTATGGTCGCAGGCTGGGGAAGTGCCGCGCGAACGCCTGCTGACCGCCTCGGAGCGGCTGGTCGCGCGGCATGGCACCGGGGCGCTGGTGCTAAACGCGATGGTGGCGGACTTCTTTCCGCTGCTGCGCAAGGAGGGCCTGGTGCTGCCGCCCGATCTGGTGCTGATCTTCAAGGCGATGGTGACGATGGACGGCGTGCTGGCGGGCATCGCCCCGGACTTCGATCTGTCCGAAGCGCTGACGGCGCTGCGCGGGAGGCTCGTCGCCTCGCGCCTGACGCGGCTGGCCGGGCCGGACCGTCTGGAAGCGCTGCTGCTGGAGGCATCGCGCCTGTCCGCCGATGCGCCGCGCCTGATGCGGGCGGCGACGGCGCGGCTGGAGCAGCGCGACGCCCCGGCCAAGGATGACGGCACGGCTCGGGCGATAAGCCGGGCGGGCGTGATCGTCGGCGGCGCGATTGCACTTCATGCGCTGGCGCTGGTGATCACCGCGCTGATGTAGCTTCCGAATCCTCCCTGTCGCGCAGCGATGGGGAGGGGACCGCCGCCGCAGGCGGTGGTGGAGGGGAGGGCAGGAAAACCCCTCCGTCACCGACTTCGTCGGCGCCACCTCCCATCCCTTCGGAACAGGGAGGAGGTTTACCTCGCGCAGTGTTCGTAATAGCCCGCTCGACAGGCGGAGACGTCCTCGCGCCATTCACGCATCTCACGTTCGTAGCGGCGGCGTTCTTCGGCATAGTCGGCGCGGGCGGTATCGTAGTCGCGGCGATCGGCGGCGTAGCCTTCGTCCTCGACATCCCGCCGACCGCGCGCCGAATCGTAATCGCGCCAGCCTTGCGCATACCCGGCATCGCGCTGGCGCACATAGTCCAGCTGATCGCGGTTCATGCGGCGGATCGTCGCGGCATAACGGGCGATCGCTTCGGGCGTCATGGTCGGATCGCGCGGATCGTCGGCAAGCACCGGCGCAGCCATGCCCACAACCAGCGACAGCGCCACCACGCGCCCGAACAGCTTTGCAGCCCCCATCATTCAAATCCCCTGAGCCTGATCGGCGCACCCGACGGGCGCTATCTGCCAGCAGGCTTGGGGGCATGCAAAGGACTTGCGACAAGCGGTTCGTCGCGTGGCGAGGGCGATCAGCTGCCGCCGGAGCCGGGCGCCTGCGGGTCGGCGGGGCATTTCACGGCATTGCCGTTCCAGCAAGCCGGGTTCCTGACCTCCCACTGCTTGCGGTCGGTGCGATAGTCCTGCTCGGCGGCATCGTGGCGATCGAGCGTGGCGTCGTAGGCGGCGGCATCGCGGGCGGTCTTCATGTCGTTGAGGGCGACGGCGGCGTCATGTTGGGAGCGGCTGGCTTCGTTGCGCGCCAGCTGTTCCTGTGCGGCGGCGGCCTGCTCGGCATTGAGCATCCGGCGCTTTGCTTCCGGATCGCCCGCTTCGGGTGCGCTGGCAGCGGGCCGCTCAGTCGTGTCCTGCGCGGAAGCGAAGTGCGGCACGGTGAGCGCGATCGCCGCCGCAGCGGCGAGTTTCGGGATATGGCGCATGGCTTTCTCCTGATCTGGTAAGCCGCGCGGAATGCGGCTTCGGTTCGTCGGAAGAAACGTGCGCGAAAGGGCAGGGTTTCCGGCTTGTCGCCCGGATGCCCCGCCCCGTCGTCTTCAGCGTGTGCCGATGAAGTGGCCGAAATATCTCGAACCGTCGCTGTCGCGGGAGAACTGGAAGACCACACCAAGCTCAGCACGGTCAGGTCCGTACATGCGCCCCTTGAACGTTCCAGAATACCCGTTGGTCTTGTCGGTGAGGGTGCCGCTCACGGTATTGGTCGCGCGGTCGAACGAGCCCTCGGCGATGAGCAGCCCGTCCTGGCGTTCGGACTGGTTGCTGACGACCACGAGCCGGATCGAGCCGCTGATCACATAGGGGGACGGGGTGTAGGCAGGCGGCGTATAGGACCAGTAGACCTTCGACTGGCCACCGCCGACCTGCGACATGTCGAACTCGCGCGAGCCGGGCGTGCCGCCGCGCACGATAGCCAGGCCGCCGTAGCTAAGGCCATCGGGCAAGGGATCGCTGGGCGAGGACGGGCTGCCGAAAATTGCCAGTTGGAAGTTGTAGGCCGGGGTCGAGATCGCGGTCGCCGTAGTGTTCGTCGTTTCGACCCGACGCAGCGCCGTGGTGGCGTAACGCGAGGGGTGTCCCAATCGAGTGCGACATAATCGCCGGGCTTCTCGAACAGCATGTAAGAGAGCGATCGCTGCCGGTCCGCCGCCGTGAATGACGTCGAGGTGTTCCGGTACGTGAAATCGACCGCTTCGGGATCGTGACGGTAACGCAGTGTGGCAGTTTCGCCTTCGCCCAGAAGTTGTCCGGCGTTGACGTAGTTGTAAAGGTACGGGCCGGACTGTTCGAGTGTGTAGTTGAGATTGTAGCCAAGAGCCGAATCGAACCAGAAGTCGCTCGTGAAGTCGGTCAGGACGTAGCTGGTGGTCGGCGTCGGCGTCGGAGCCGGGGTGGGGGCAGGCGTTGGCGCCGGTGTCGGCGCAGGCGTGGGTGTCGAGCCGCCGCCCGAACCGGAGTCGCCACCTCCGCACGCTGTAAGCGCCAGCGCGCTCGCCGCGAGGGCAAGATTCAGAAATCGCAATGGTATTCCCCCGTAGTCGCAGCGGGAACTAGACACCTCGTGAAGCGGCGCGCAAGTGGGCGCGGAGATGTCCACAAGACTTGCCTTGTGCGCCCCGCACCCCATCTACGGCAAAACCCGCGATGCGCCCCCTTGAAGCGCGCGAACAAATCTGGAACACGTGCCTCCCATGAGTCTCACCCACATCACCGTGCGCGGCGCGCGCGAGCACAACCTCAAGGGCTTCGACATTGCGCTCCCGCGTGAGAAGCTGATCGTCATCACCGGGCTGTCGGGCTCGGGCAAGTCGAGCCTCGCCTTCGACACGATCTATGCCGAGGGGCAGCGCCGCTATGTCGAAAGCCTCTCGGCCTATGCGCGCCAGTTCCTCGAGATGATGCAGAAGCCGAACGTCGAGCATATCGACGGCCTCAGCCCCGCCATCTCGATCGAGCAGAAGACCACCAGCCGCAACCCGCGCTCGACGGTGGCGACGGTGACCGAGATCTGGGACTACATGCGCCTGTTGTGGGCGCGCGTGGGCATTCCCTATTCCCCCGCCACGGGTCTTCCGATCGAGGCGCAGACGGTCTCCAACATGGTGGACAGGGTGATGGCGCTGCCGGAAGGCACGCGCCTCTATCTGCTCGCCCCGGTGGTGCGCGGCCGCAAGGGCGAATACCGCAAGGAACTCGCCGAGTGGCAGAAGGCGGGCTACACCCGCGTGCGCATCGACGGCGAGTTCTACGCGATCGAGGACGCCCCCGCGCTCGACAAGAAGTACAAGCACGACATCGAGGTCGTGGTCGACCGCATCGCGGTGAAGGAGGGCATCCAGACCCGCCTTGCCGACAGCTTCGAGCAGGCGCTCAAGCTGGCCGAGGGGCTGGCTTATGTGGACCTTGCGGATACTACGGTGGCGGAGCTTGGTGCAGGTGCTTCGACAAGCTCAGCACGAGCGGAGGTTGGAGATAAATCCAAATCTCCCAAATCCGCTCAGGCTGAGCCTGTCGAAGCCCCCGCCGCCCAGGCTGCCGCTACCAAGGGCATGAAGAACGCCGGCCTGCCCGCCAACCGCATCGTCTTCTCCGAGAAGTTCGCCTGCCCCGTCAGCGGCTTCACCATCGAGGAGATCGAGCCGCGCCTGTTCTCCTTCAACGCCCCGCAAGGCGCGTGCCCGGCCTGCGACGGCCTTGGCGAAAAGCTGCTGTTCGACCCGCAGCTGGTCGTGCCGAACGAGCACCTGACGCTCAAGCAGGGCGCCATCGTGCCCTGGGCCAAGTCCAACCCGCCCAGCCCCTACTACATGCAGGTGCTCTCCAGCCTGGCCGCGCACTTCGGCTTCAACCTGACGACGCCGTGGGACGAACTGCCCGGCGAGATCAAGCTGGTGATCCTCTACGGCACCGGCGGCAAGGCCGTGCCGCTCACCTTCAAGGACGGGCGCAAGGAATACACCGTCAACAAGGCGTTCGAAGGCGTCATCGGCAACCTCAATCGCCGCATGCTGCAGACCGACAGCGCCTTCATGCGCGAGGAACTGAGCAAGTACCAGACCGCGCAGCCCTGCGAGACCTGCGACGGCAAGCGCCTCAAGCCCGAGGCCCTCTCGGTCAAGATCGCCGGCAGCGACATCGCCGACGCCGCGCGCCTCTCGGTGGCGGACGGCTTCGCGTGGTTCGGGCAGCTGGAAGGCAAGCTCACCAACCAGCAGCAGCAGATCGCCAAGGCCATCCTCAAGGAGATCAACGAGCGCCTCGGCTTCCTCAACAACGTCGGGCTCGACTACCTCAACCTCGACCGCACCTCGGGCACGCTGTCGGGCGGCGAGAGCCAGCGCATCCGCCTCGCCAGCCAGATCGGCTCGGGCCTCTCGGGCGTGCTCTACGTGCTCGACGAGCCCAGCATCGGCTTGCACCAGCGCGACAACGACATGCTGCTCGAAACCCTCAAGCGCCTGCGCGATCTCGGCAATACCGTGATCGTGGTGGAGCATGACGAGGACGCCATCCGCACCGCCGACTATCTGGTAGACCTCGGCCCCGGCGCGGGCGTCCACGGCGGGCAGGTGGTTGCCGAAGGCACGCTCAAGCAGGTGCTCAAGAGCAAGGACAGCCTCACCGCGCAGTACCTCAACGGCACCCGCCGGATCGAGGTGCCGAAGGAACGCCGCAAGGGCAACGGCCACTTCGTCACCGTCGAGAACGCCCGCGCCAACAACCTGACCGGCGTGACCGCGAAGTTCCCGCTCGGCACCTTCACTTGCGTGACCGGCGTGTCCGGCTCGGGCAAGTCCTCGCTCACCATCGACACGCTGCAGGCCGGCGCCTCCCGCCAGCTCAACGGCGCGCGGGTGATCGCGGGCGCGCACGACAAGATCACCGGTCTCGAAAAGTGCGACAAGGTGATCGAGATCGACCAGTCCCCGATCGGCCGCACCCCGCGCTCCAACCCCGCGACCTACACCGGCGCCTTCACCCAGATCCGCGACTGGTTCGCCGGCCTCCCCGAATCCGAAGCGCGCGGCTACAAGCCCGGCCGCTTCAGCTTCAACGTCAAGGGCGGGCGCTGCGAAGCCTGCCAGGGCGACGGCCTGATCAAGATCGAGATGCACTTCCTGCCCGACGTCTACGTGACGTGCGAGGAATGCCACGGCAAACGCTACAACCGCGAAACGCTGGAAGTGAAGTTCAAGGGCATGTCCATCGCCGACGTGCTCGACATGACGATCGAGGACGCCGAGGAATTCTTCAAGGCCGTCCCCCCATCCGCGACAAGATGCACATGCTGAACGAAGTGGGCCTCGGCTACGTCAAGGTCGGCCAACAGGCGACGACCCTGTCCGGCGGCGAGGCGCAGCGCGTGAAACTGGCCAAGGAACTCGCCCGCCGCTCCACCGGCCAGACGCTCTACATCCTCGACGAACCCACCACCGGCCTCCACTTCGAAGACGTGCGCAAACTCCTCGAAGTGCTGCACCGACTGGTCGACCAGGGCAACTCGGTGGTCGTGATCGAACACAACCTCGACGTCATCAAGACCGCCGACTGGATCATCGATATGGGCCCCGAAGGCGGCGTCCGCGGCGGCCAGATCGTGGCGGAAGGCACGCCCGAAGAGGTGGTGAAGGTCAAAGGCAGCTTCACCGGAAGCTACCTCAAACCCTTGCTGGGAAGCTGGGCGAAGTAAACCGCACATTCCTCCCCGAGCTTGTCTCGGGGAGGGGCGCAGGCGGTTCAGGTGAAGGGGGAAGAAGAAAGTAGAAAGTAGAAATGCGAGGGCCATCGCCCTCGCGCTCCCGGAACCTTTGGTGGTGATTGGCGGCAAGACGGTGATTCAATATGCCCCAATATGGAGCATTTGTTTCTTCAGATGTGCAGAAGTGAATGGATGCCTTGTGTCATATCCGCATTTTGCCGTAAGAATGTACTGCCTCATGCGATTTGGTGTGAGGGGGCACTGTTAAGGACCGCAAGTGCGCTGATGCGCGCCGCGACTCCGGGAAGCTGGACCGAGATGGTCATGGTTACACGGACTCCGAGATAGAGCGTGGCTACGATATTCGCGACAGCGAGATCATACCACACGAGGTAAATAGCGAACCAACTTTCGAGTTGGGAGTCAGGTTAGTAACCCGGGGGATATGAGACGAACGGTATCCAAAGCCCCCGGGTGCGTACCACCTGATGATGATTTTGATCCGTTAATTGACGATTTCACAGTCAAGGAACGGAAATATATTCATTTTGATAGACCGATTTCAAAAAGTGATCGAGAGAATTTCTCTTTCTCGGCCGATAATCTTTTGAAGCACTCGTTTTGGCCGCTGTTAGGTTTTACTGCCAAAGAGCGTCGGGTCAAAAAAGTTGGTGGTCAGCTTGAGATTTCCCAAAAAGAACGAGAAATAAAATTCGGCTCTCACAAAGACGCTGCCGTATACGAATGGTATGCGAAAAATCTGTCTGTTCGCTATGAGCGGCTTCTGAAAAGATATGACTTATCCGAAGCGGTACTGGCGTATCGCTCGGGTGTTGGCGACAATATAAGTCAAGCGGGTAGCATTTTTTCCGAAATACGAAATAAGGGTGATTGCCGTGCAATCGCGCTCGATATAACGGGCTTTTTTGATCATATAGACCATTTGTGCTTACGGCGTAATCTAGTGGATGTTCTTGCTGTCGGCACCATCCCTGATCCTGATTTTCGTATTTTTAAGCGAATGACCCAATTTGAATGGGTGGATTCCGACGCCCTTCGAATAAGGTTAGGAAACCTATATGGGCAACGCGGCCGCATTTGTACTTCCGAACAATTTCGAAATATTGTCCGTTGTAAGAGCGGTAATCTTGTAAATAAAAATAAAAAGTCATGTGGGATACCCCAAGGTACTCCGTTATCTGGTTTATATGCAAACATCAGTATGATTGAATTTGATCGCCAGATGGTTTCGATACTGAATAATATTGGCGGTAGTTATCGCCGATATTCAGATGATATTGCAATCATAATGCCATGTGAGCATGACTATAATGATTTGATCGCGCTTGTGAGGAGTAAGCTTTCTGATATCGGCCTCTCACTTAGCGAAGGGAAAACCGAAGTATCGCAGTTTCGCCGAAATGAGCAGAATGTATCTACTGATAGGCGCTTTCAGTATCTTGGTTTCACATTTGACGGTGGAAAAATTCTGATACGGCCATCTTCGATCAGTCGTTATCATAAAAAGATGAGGGCAGGTGTTAAGGCCAAGATAAGGGCTGCAAAGATACAGGGAATAGCAAAAGATAGCATTTATATGCGTGAGCTATTCAAACGATATACACATTTCGGCCGTCAACGAAATTTTCCGCAATATGCGTACAGGGCTGCAAAGGTTCTCAATTCCCCCAATATTAGGTGGCAAATGCGAGGGCATATGGCGGCATTTAAGGAAGCAATTAGATATTATACTGCACGAGCTTATGAGTGAGCATATTTGCATATACTTGATTATAACTTTCCTACACTCCCCCACATACGATAACTAATCCGTCCCCCACGACGCGCCTGTCCGGGCTGTGTCGTGGTCTTTCGTGGCTTTCCTCTTGCGCGAGGTGGACGATGACGGACTTTTCCAGCAGCTTCGGTGTCGACGGTGGGGCGGGGATCGGCCTTTGCCCCTCCACCCTGTGCCCCTCCACCATCCTTCGGCCAAGGATGCGCTTGCGCATCCGTCTTGTCAGGCTCCCCCTCCCCGCAGGGGGAGGATCGGGGAGCGCCTCGGTTCGGACGGGGGTGGGTTCCCGCCTCGCGCGACATTGGTATTCCGGGCGAGCAGGCGGGCGCTTCGTCGGCCTCGGGCGCGACGGAAAGGGTCCGGGAGCGCGAGGGCGATGGCCCTCGCATTGTCTCTTCTCCTTCTCCCTATGTCTCGCACACGGCGTGGGACGCCGACCGCAAGGTGCGGTTTCTCGACCAACTCTCGCAGAAGGGCGACGTGCGAGCCGCGTGTGCTTTCGTGGGGATGAGCCGGACTTCGGCTTATCTGCTGCGGCGGCGCGATGCGGTGTTTGCGGATGCGTGGACGGCGGCTCTGGTGCTGGCGCGGCGGCATGTCGAGGAGGTGCTGGCGACGCGGGCGCTCGATGGGGTGGAGGAGGCGGTGTGGTTCCGGGGGAGCTGGTCGGGGTGCGGCGGCGGTATGACTCGCGGTTGTTGCTGGCGCATCTGGCGCGGCTCGATGTCGCGGGGGAGGGGCATGAGGCTCTGGCCGAGCGGTTCGACGAGGTGCTGGCGCTCGTCGCCGGGGAGGAGCCTTGCGCGGATGTGCCGGGGATGGAGGACGGTACGGCGCTGCCTCCGGAGCGGGCGGACTATGTCGCGGCGGCGGGGGAGGCGCGGTTCGGCGATGCGCGGGAGGCGTGGCTCGACGCGGTGGATGCGATCGATGCCGCGGCCGGGTACGTGCAGCCGCTGGACGAGGGGGAGATCGCGGGGGAGGACGCGGGGGCGGCGCCGGACTATCCGGAGGCGCCGGTGCGCGGGCCTTTCCTGCGCGAGAGCGGCGCGCAGTGGGATCGCTGGCAGTCGCGCGCTTTCGCCCGGGTGGACGGGGCGCTCTCGGGCGGGGAGGGCGCGGCGCCGATGGAGTACAAGTCGTTGGGAGGCAAGATGGAGGTCAGTGGCGGAGTTGCGGCTCTGGACCGTGTAAACCGTGTAAACCTGCTCGCGCCTCGTCGATGGGGAAGCACGGCTGGGCAAAAGTGTTCGGAGGCCGGGAACGCTTGTCCGGCTTCGCTGTTATCGAGTGTGAAGGCCGGCGCGGCGCTTCCCCACCCCCTCCCAGCTGCGTCGGCCGACCTTTTTCCTTCAGATCAGGCGGCGGTGCTATCCACCCTTCGACAAGCTCAGGGTGAGCGGTGTTGGTGATGGATGCTCTCAATTCCGCTCAGGCTAAGCTTGTCGAAGCCCCCGGCGGAATACCCAGCCTCAGTTGCCGAGGACGGCCAGTTCGACCTTGCCGCTGCCCATGCGGGTGATGCCGAGTTCGTCGGCGGCGGCGTCGGACAGGTCGATCACGCGGTTGCCGTGGAAGGGGCCGCGATCGTTGATGGTGACGACGACCATTTCGCCGTTGGCCGGGTTGGTGACCTGCACCTGTGTGCCAAAGGGCAGGGTGCGGTGCGCGGCGGTCAGTCCGTCGGGCGCGTAACGCTCGCCGCTGGCGGTGCGGGCGCCCTTGAGGTGGCGGCCGTAGAAGCTGGCGATGCCGCCTGCGATGGGGGTGACCTGGATGTCGTCGTCTTCGGGCGCGGTGAGGACGGCGGGAACTTCTGCGGCGGCGACGGCGTTGACGCCAGCGACAGGAGCAAGAACGAGAGCTTGCGAAGCTACCGGGGCTTCAGCCTGAGCAGGGCCTGCGAAGGGCAGGACGACGGCAGCGCACAGCGCCATCAGGCTTACGGCTCGAACTTGCAAAACTTACCCCGCTTCGTCGTTGACGATGGCGGGAGTCCTACCTGTGCGGTTCCCCGAAGGCCATATAGGCAAAAGCGGCCCGTCGCGCTTTGGCAACGGGCCGCCGGACTCTGTTAACCTAGGGGCAATGTTTACTTGGCGTCACGCTGGGCCAGCAGGCGCAGGCGAAGGGCGTTGAGCTTGATGAAGCCCGCCGCATCCTTCTGGTCGTAGGCGCCGGCATCGTCCTCGAAAGTGACGTGGCGTTCGGAGTAGAGCGAGTCGGCGCTCTTGCGGCCGACGACCGAGGCGTTGCCCTTGTAGAGCTTGAGGCGCACGGTGCCGTTGACGCGGGCCTGGCTGTGGTCGATCGCGGCCTGCAGCATCTCGCGCTCGGGGGCGAACCAGAAGCCGTTGTAGATGAGCTCCGCGTACTTCGGCATCAGCTCGTCCTTGAGGTGCGCGGCGCCGCGGTCGAGCGTGATCTGCTCGATGCCGCGATGGGCGCGGGCGTAGATCTCGCCGCCCGGCGTCTCGTACATGCCGCGCGACTTCATGCCGACGAAGCGGTTCTCGACGAGGTCGAGGCGGCCGATGCCGTGCTTGCGGCCCAGCTCGTTGAGCTGGGTGAGCAGGGTGGCCGGGCTCATCGCCACGCCGTTCAGGGCGACGCCGTCACCCTTCTCGAAGTCGATGGTGATGTATTCGGGCGCATCCGGCGCGTCTTCCGGGTTGACGGTGCGCGAGTAGACGTAGTCGGGGGTCTCTTCCCACGGATCTTCCAGCACCTTGCCCTCGGACGAGGTGTGCAGGAGGTTGGCGTCGGTGGAGAAGGGGCTTTCGCCGCGCTTGTCTTTTGGGACGGGGATCTGGTGCTGCTCGGCCCAGGCGATGAGGGCGGTGCGGCTGGTGAGATCCCACTCGCGCCAGGGGGCGATGACCTTGATGTTCGGGTCGAGCGCATAGGCCGAGAGTTCGAAGCGGACCTGATCGTTGCCCTTGCCGGTGGCGCCGTGGGCGACAGCGTCGGCGCCGGTCTCGTGGGCGATCTCGATCAGGCGCTTGGAGATCAGCGGGCGGGCGATCGAGGTGCCGAGGAGATAGTCGCCTTCGTAGCGGGCATTGGCGCGCATCATCGGGAACACGAAGTCGCGCACGAATTCCTCGCGCAGGTCGTCGATGTAGATGTTCTCGTCCGGCAGGCCCATCAGCTTGGCCTTGGCACGGGCGGGTTCGAGTTCCTCACCCTGGCCGAGGTCGGCGGTGAAGGTCACCACCTCGCAGTTGTAGGTGACCTGGAGCCACTTGAGGATGACGCTGGTGTCGAGGCCGCCGGAGTAGGCGAGGACGACCTTCTTGATGCTGTCGGACATGGGCACGGGCTTTCGCGGCATGAGCGGTGGAAGTTTGGGCGCGCGGCTAGCAGGTGCGCCCAAACTTCGCAACGTTTACGCGCCCAGCAGCACTTTCTCTCCTTCCGCAATGTAGTCGCGGGTGAGGGGCAGGGCGTGGCGGGAGCGGGTGTACTGGATCTGGTAGTTGCACATGCCACCGCTCTCGAAGGCCGCGGTGGCGCCGGAGAGGTAGAAGATCCACATGCGGTAGAAGCGCTCGTCGTGCAGCTTGACGATGGCCTCCTTGTTGGCGACGCAGCGCTTGTACCATTCGCGCAGGGTCTTGGCGTAATGGAGGCGCAGGTTCTCGACGTCGGTGGCGATGAGGCGGACCTTTTCGCTGGCCTCCACCGTCTCGCTCAGCGCCGGGATGTAGCCGCCGGGGAAGATGTACTTGCGGGTGAAGGCGTCGGTTGAGCCGGGCCCGCCCATGCGGCCGATGGTGTGCATCAGCATCACGCCCTCGTCGTCCAGCATCGTCGCGCAGTCGCGGAAGAAGCGGTCGAACTGGGCCTGGCCGACGTGCTCGAACATGCCGACCGAGACGATGCGCTCGAACTTGTCGCCGCGCGCGGCGAGGTCACGGTAGTCGATCAACTCGAAGTCGATGCGGCCCGAGACGCCCGCTTCCACGGCGCGCTGGCGGGCCAGCACCAGCTGTTCCTCGGAGAGCGTGATGCCCTTGACCGAAACGTCGAAGTGCTTGGCGAGATAGATCGCCATGCCGCCCCAGCCGCAGCCGATGTCGAGCACTTTCTGGCCCGGCTCGATCGCCAGCTTGGCGGCGATGTGGGCGAGCTTGGCGGTCTGCGCCTGCTCCAGCGTGATGTCGTCACTGGGCCAGTAGGCGCAGGAATACTGCATGTGCTCGATGTCGAGGAAGAGGTTGTAGAGGTCGTTGCCCACGTCGTAGTGGTGGGCGATGTTCTTCTTGGCGCTGGCGGCGCGGTTGATGCCGTCGACGAGGGTGACGGCCTTGCCAAGCACCTTCTTGAGCGCGGTCTGTTCCTTCAGTTCGCCGCCCTTGTCCCACCGCGCGTTGGCGCGCAGCAGGTAGACGAGGTTCATGATGTCGCCCTGCTCGACTTCGAGCTGACCGTCCATGAAGGCTTCGGCGGCACCCAGGCGCGGATCGCGCAGGATGCGGCGTTCGGCGCCCTTGTCGGTCAGGCGGATGCGGACGTGGGGAAAGCCTTCTGCGGGGGTTCCAAAGCGACGGAGGGAGCCGTCGGGGCGGGCCAGTTCGAGCACGCCCTGTCGGACGCCGCGCTCGAGGAAGCGGTCAAGTATGCCGAGTGCCATCAGGGGTTTGTGCGGGGGTAATTACCTGCATGCAAGGGGGCTTGTGTTGATAAATGCACAATCCTTACTCCCGCGCCAGAAACAGCACGTCACGTTCCTGGGCCAGCAGGTGCTGTCCGGAATCGACGTAGAGTGTCTGGCCGCTGTCGAGCCAGCCTCCGGCAAGGAACAGGGCTGCCCCCGCTACGTCTTCGGGCGTCGCACGGCGGCCCAGCAGGTTCATGCGGTGGGAGATTTCGGCTTCCGCCTCGTTCTGGTCGTGGCTGGCGAGGATGGCGCCCGGCGCGATGCCGTAGACGCGGTCTTCCTCTGCCCGCCGGGCCATGGAAAGCATCGGGATCGTCGCGGAAAGCGCGTGCTTGCTCATGGTGTAGGAGAAGAAATCCGGATTCGGATTGAGCAGCTTCTGGTCGGTAACGTGGATCAGGCGTCTGCCGGCGGAGGTGCGGGCATGGGCAAGGAACGTCTGTCCCAGCCGGGCGGGAGTGGCAGCGTTCACCCGCATCGCGGCGGTGAAGATATCCGGTTCCAGCGTTTCGGCGGTGTCGAGGTCGAAGACGCCCGCGCAGTTCACCAGCACCCGCCAGTCGTTCAGACGGGCAGCCAGCGCCTCGACCATGGCAGGGCCTTCATCCCAGTCGTTGAGGTCGCACGAGACGATCTCGGCGCTGGGCAGGCTCGCCGCGAGCGCTTCGGCCTGCGCCCGCGACCGGCCGTAGTGGATCACGACATGCCAGCCTGCCGCTCCGAAGGCGCGGGCGATGGTCGCGCCGATCCGCTTGGCGCCGCCGGTCACCAGCATGGCGGGGCGGCTCACTGCGCGGCCTCACAAGGTGACACATCAGGTTTACACGGTTTACACTGTCCTGAAGAGAAACTCCCGCCTCTCCGAAGGGGCTTTCCGTAGCGAGGACAGACGAGCCGGTCATGAATGCAAGTCGCTGAAACATGGCGGCATTGGAGCATAGCCAGCCGCTGTAGGAAAGCCGGGATGCACCGATCGCACCGGCGGAGGGCCACGGCACGGACAAAGCAAAAGGCGCGCCGCCTTTCGGACGACGCGCCTTTCGCAAGGGACCGGGGATAAGGATCAGCGGCAGCGCGGACGGTCGCCGCCACGGTCGATCTCGCGACCCAGGACGGCGCCGCCGGCAGCGCCGAGCAGGGTGCCGACGGTGCGGTCACCGCGGGTGTCGATCGCACGGCCGGCAAGGGCGCCGGCGACGCCGCCGATCAGCAGGCCGGTGGTGCCGTTCGACTTCTTGCAGTAGTAGCGGCCGTTGTTGCCGCGCCAGTACTTGACGCCGCGGTCGTTGTGGTAACGACGGTGATCGCGTGCTTCTGCCGGAGCGGTGAAAGCGACGGTCGCCGGAATGGTGAGCGCCATCATAGTGGCGGCGAGAATGGTCTTACGCATGATATGTGCCCTCATCGTAGCGTGGGAATGATCTGGTAACGCGGCTTTTCGTTCATTGATCCACAACGTCAGATGAACGAACGGCCGCTGCTGGAAATCCGTGACGAACTGCGCTGGTACAGCGATGAAGCGAGGGAAATGTTTCTTTCGGAAACAAAAATACCACCTCAACGCGAAAGCGCGCGGCCCTTTCGGACCGCGCGCTTCTCGTCTCAGGGCATGAAATCTCAGTTCAGCGGCACTGGATGTCGCCCTTGTCGATCTCGCGCCCCAGCGCTCCGCCGAGGACGCCGCCCAGGATCGTGCCGATGGTCTTGTCACCACGGCCGGCGATCTGGTTCCCCGCCAGCGCGCCCACGCCGGCGCCGATGATCAGGCCGGTCGTGCCGTTGTCGCGCTTGCAATAGTAGCGTCCGTCATTGCCGCGCCAGACACGGTCGTTGCGGGTAAGGCGGCGCGGTTCGCGGTAGCGGCCGCGCGAATCGTACATGTCGCGGCGGTCGTAGCGATCGTGACGGTCATTGCGGTCGTACCGGTCATGGTCACGGCGACCGTGCGCGGGCGCCCAGGGCGGCGGGTCGCCAAGCACCGGCGCGACGGGCAGGGCAGTGATGGTGGCGGCGAACGCAGCCATCGCCAGCAGGGACTTCTTCATGGTTCAAACTCCTGCGAAAATTCCTGTTCGAGAACCCGATCGGTCTGGACCCGCACTTCGCAACGCGCGATGAACCGCCGGGCAGGTCGGGAGCGCAAGGGACAAGATGGACCCGGACTGCGACGAAACGTTCAAAAGTGCAATTAGCTCCGAAAGGCATGCCATGTTTCTCGATCTCATCGACGTCTTCGGCTCCGGCCCGCTCAGTGGCAATCCTCTGGCGGTCGTGCGCGGCGGTGAGGGGATGAGCGACGCGCAGATGCTGCGGCTGACGCAGTGGCTGGGCTATTCGGAGACGACCTTTCTCCTGCCGCCGACCGACCCGGGGGCCGATTACCGGGTGCGTATATTCTACCCGGCGGGCGAACTGCCCTTCGCCGGGCACCCGACGCTGGGTAGTGCCCATGCGTGGCTCGCTGCCGGAGGAAAGGCGAAGGAGGACGGATGCGTGGTGCAGGAATGTGGCATAGGTCTCGTCGAGGTGCGCCGGGATGGCGAGCGGCTGGCGTTCCGCGCGCCGCCGCTGATCCGGTCGGGGCCGCTCGATGCCGAGGACCGCGCGGAAACGCTTCGCCTCACCGGGACAGACGAGGCGCAAGTCGTCGCCGCGGTCCATGCCGCCAACGGGCCGGGCTGGAAGCTGCTGCACCTTGCTTCGGCGGAGGCGGTGCTGGCGGCTGAGCCCGTCTCGCGTGCGCCGAAGGGGACCGACGTGGCGCTGCTGGGCCGGTGCGCTCCGGGTGGTGCGGCGCAGTTCGAGTTGCGGGCGTTCTTTGCCGATCCGGCAGGCAAGATGGTCGAGGACCCGGTGACCGGCAGTCTCAACGCGGCGGTGGCGCAGTACCTTTTCGCGAGCGGTCAGGCCGAGGGCAACTATGTCGCCGCGCAGGGCCGCAAGGTCGGGGCGGACGGGCTGGTCTATTGCTCCCAGGATGAGAGCGGCGACGTCTGGATCGCCGGGCGCGTGGAGACCGTAGCGACGGGCGGGGCGTTGTTCTCCGCGTGATCGCTCGTCATTGCGAGCGTAGCGAAGCAATCCAGGGCAGTTCTGCGCCGCCCTGGATTGCTTCGCTACGCTCGCAATGACGATTCAAGTGGCTTGCTTTCCCGCTCGGCGCTGTCGGTAACCGAAAGGGAGGTTCAGCCCGTCTTCTTCGGCAGGGCGACCTCCGCGCTGCCCGTGCACATTGTCGTGCCCTTCTGGTTCTTCATCAGGTGCTTGACGTGGATGAGATGGCGGCCGTCTGCGTCCACCGACTTCTCGGTGACCTCGGCGGACTGGATCGTCACGTCGCCGGTCAGCGCAGGGCCGCGGTAGTTGGCGACTGAGTGCACCACCATGCCGTGCTGCCCCGCCCAGCCCGAAAGGTAGTCGGTCACCCACGAGCCCATCGACGCGCCGTAGCCGTAGCCGCGCGGCATGCCGATGCGCCGGGCATACTTGGCGAACAGGTGCCCGCGCGAGGGGCCGTAATAAGCGCCGTCGGTGAGGAACGGGTTCACCTTGAGCATGTCGGGGTCGTTCTCATACCCGGCCATCTCGCGCGTGAAGCCGAGGCCTTCGAGGTCCTGCTTGCGCAAGTCGAGCGTGCCCCAGGTGTTGACGATATAGGCGCGCCACTCGGTTGCGAAGCTGGCGATGGAGTGGGGGCCGAAGACGCGCTCCGGCAACTGGTCGCCGACCGCGACGTCGTCCCACCAGCGTTCCTTGTTGCCGAGGTCATGGAGCATGCGGACCCAGGCGAAGCGGCGCTCCTCCATCTCCTCCAGCGCTTCGTCGGTCCATTCGGGCTCCTCGAAGTCGTCGGTCTTGACGTTGTCGCCGCCCGCCGCCGCGCGGTAGCGGATCGAGGTGGAGCGCTGGCGGGCGATCTCCTCGCCCTTCTGGTTGGAGTAGTTATTGTCGCCGCGCTGGAAGCAGGTGGGGCCGAAGCCGGTCTGCTTGACCGTGTAGTCGAACGGTATGCGGGTGTTGGTGATCACGTCGCCCGGCTCGATGCGCGGGCCGTAGAACCACCACTCGTCGCCGCCGAACAGGAGGTGCGAGTTTGCGATCTTGCCGACGCAGGCGGGCGCGGCGCCGTGGCCGTCGTCCGTCGCGATGGCGAAGCTCTGCGGCGCGACGAGGCGGCCCCATACGCTCGCCTCGGCATGACCGGGATCGAAGTGGGCGAGGTTGGGGTAATGCATCGCATGGACCCAGCGGCGGATGTCGTTGGGTGCGATGGCCTCACGCAAGGGCGAGAAGTCCATCGTCTTGCCGAGATGGTTGTCGATGTCGGAACAGTCGAAGTCGTCGCTCATGGTGTCTCTCAGAATTGCCTGATGCCGGTGGCGTCTTCGGCCTTGAATACGGGGATCGGCTCGATCGCCTTGAGCATGACCAGCGGGATCACGCGGTCCGTCGCCTTCTGGTAATCGGCGTAGAAGGGATGGCAGTCGGTCAGGAAGGCCCAGACCTTGTCGCGCTCGGCGCCTTCGGGTTCGCGCCATGTGGCGCGAAAGGCTTGCGTGGCGACCTGGAAGTCGACCGTCTCGGCCTCGCGGATGTTGAGATACCAGGCAGGGTGATGGTCGGCGCCGCCCTTGGAGGCGCAGATCACGACCTCGCCGCCGATGTCGGCGTAGCAAAGGGGCGTGATGAAGACCTTGCCGCTCTTGCGGCCGACGTACTTGACCAGGCAGTGCGTGGCGAAGGACCGGCCGCCGACAGGCGTGATGTCCATGATGTGACCCTGCGCGCCGCCTGACGACAGGTACATGTCGCGGTGTTCGACCACCCAGTCCTTGCGCGTGTCGCGGATCGCGGCCGACGTGTCGTCGCTCATGGGCTTCTCCTCTCCTCCCGAGCCGAGGCCCGAGGATGGGGAGGAGAACCGCGCGCGTCCAACCCCGAATGGGGACGCCGGGCAGTGATCGCCGGGGCGGTTGGGGAGTGGGCCGGAAGACCGCCACCATGGCCGAGGCTACCCCTGCATCGTCATTGCGAGCGGCGAAGCCGCGCGGCAATCCAGGGCAGTCGCAACCCGCCCTGGATTGCTTCGCTACGCTCGCAATGACGAATGTAGGCAGCCTTTCAGTCGGCGTCCTTCTCCGGCGGCCAGACGCTGTGCGAGAGCAGGTTGTCGACGAAGGCCTCGTGCTGGGCCTGCCCGACGGGGTCGGGGCGCAGCAGCACGTCGGTGCGATAGCCCGTAACCGCAGACATCGTGAGCTGTGTCAGCTGCTGCGCTTCATCGACATCGAAGCGCGTGGCGAAGAAGTCTGCGATGGCGCAGCGCAGCTTGACCGGGCCGCGCATGTAGAAGGTCTCCTTGATCTCGGGAAACCGCTCACCCTCGCTCACCACAAGGCGGTAGAGCATGACCGAATTGTCGCGCAGCAGGCAGTCGATGAAGCGCAGGCACGCCCGGCGCAGCGCCGGGACCGAGAAGGTCTGCCCGGTCAGCACTTCTTCAACATCGCGCGCGAACGTTTCGACGTGGAGGTCGACGACGGCGGTGAACAACTCTTCCTTCGAGGCGAAGTGCGCCCACAAGGTCGCCTTCGATCCGCCCACGGTATCGGCGATCGCGGACATCGTCGTCTCGGCGTAACCTTGTTCGAGGAACATGCCCGAGGCGACCTGCACGATCTCCGCGCGTTTGCGGGCCTTGTTCGCCTCGCGCTTTGAAATTCCGGTCTTTTCCATCATGGTGTACTCTCTAGTACAGTTTTTTATTGACAGAAACAAGCCGGCAAACGATTTGGACCGTACCGATGAGTACAAAATTCTCCCCCCGAGTCGCGACGGCCGCGCTGCTGATCGCCTCCAGTTCGCTCGCCGGGTGCGGTGCGCCCGACCTTGGGCCACGTCCCGAGCTGCGCCCGCCGTCGACCCTCGACAGCGCCGCCTCGATCCAGGGCACCGCTGCCGAATGGCCGCAGGAGCGCTGGTGGACCGCTTACGGCGATCCCCAGCTCGACGGTCTGGTGGACGAGGCGATCAAGGGTTCGCCCGATGTCGCCACAGCGCTGGCCCGCATCCGCCAGGCGCAGGGCGCGCTCGAATCCTCGCGCGCCGCGCTGCTGCCCAGCATCGGCGGGCAGGGCTCGGCCTCGGTCGAGAAACAGAGCTACAACAACGGCACTCCGGTCGCCGCGCTGCCCAAGGGCTGGAAGGACTATGGCATGCTTGCCTTGTCCGCCAACCTCAACCTCGACATCTGGGGCAAGAACCGCGCACTCCTTGCGGCCGCGACTTCGGCTGCCGAGGCCGCTGTCGCCGACGAGCGGCAGGCCGAATTGGTGCTCGCCTCGGAAGTCGTGTCGTCCTACTTCGACCTCGGCCGCCTGCTCGAACGCCAGAAGGTGCTCGACGAGACGCTGGCCGCGCGCGAAGGTTCGGCCAAGCTGGTCGGCCAGCGCGTGACGCAGGGCCTCGACAACCAGAGCCCGCTGCGCCAGTCCAACGCCGAAGCCGCCCGCGCACGGATCGACGTCGCCGCCAACCGCGAGCAGATCGAGAAGCGCCGCCACGCGCTCGCCGCGCTGCTCGGCGCTGGTCCCGATCGCACCCTGACGCTCACCCCCGTCGATCGCGACCATCGCCGCTACGCCGGTGCCGGCCGATGCGGGCATCGCGCTCGCCGGTCGTCGCCCCGACATCGTCATGTCGCGCAAGCTGGTGCAGGCGGCCGACAAGGGCGTCGAGTATGCGAAGAAGTCGTTCCTTCCCGACATCTCGCTGAGCGGCCTCATCGGCCTCAGCTCGCTGGGCATCTCGCACTTGTTCGACGGCGGTTCGGACTATGGCAGCGCGGGTGCGGCGGTGAGCCTGCCGATCTTCCAGGGCGGGGCGCTTTCGGGTCGCTATCGCCTGGCACGCGGCGGCTACGACACGATGGTCGCCAGCTACAACAAGTCGGTGATCGGTGCGCTGCAGGAAGTCGCCGACGCGCTTTCCACCCGCACTTCGGCCGGTGAGCAGGAGCGCCACGCGCTCGAAGCCCGGACCGAGGCGAACGCCGCCTACGGCCTCGCGCTCCAGCGCTACAAGGGCGGTTTGAGCACCTATATCGACGTGCTCAGCGCCGAAACCACCGCGCTCGACACCCGCCTCGGCGCGGTCGACGCTCACTTCGCCACGCTCGCCAGCGAAGTCGCGCTCAAGCGCGCCCTGGGCGGCGGATATGCAGACGATTCAGCCAAGAAGGCCACCCCCGATGAGTGACGAAACCCCCAACGACGCCGGTTCGAGCACCGTCGTGGACAAGAGCAAGCGCAAGAACCTTCTGCTCGGCCTTGGCGGCGCAGTCGTCGTGATCGGCGGCCTGTGGTTCCTCTACGCGGAGTTCATCGGCAGCCGCACGGTCTCGACCGACAATGCCTATGTCGCCGGTGAGAACGCGCAGGTCACCCCGCTGACTTCGGGCCGCGTGGTCGAGGTGCTCGTCACCGACACGCAGCCGGTGCGCAAGGGCCAGCTGCTGTTCCGCATCGAGGACTCCGACCAGAAGATCGCGGTCCAGCAGGCCGAAGCCAACCTTGCGATGATGCAGCGCCGCTACGGCCAGTCGATCGCCAACAACGCGGCGCTGGGCGCCGCCGCCGGGGCGAGCGACGCGCAGATCAACACTGCGCGCGCCGGGCTCGCCTCCGCGCAGGCGACGCTGACCAAGACCCAGGAAGACTACAAGCGCCGTGCGGCCCTTTCGGGCACCGGCGCGGTGTCCAATGAGGAACTGACGACCGCGCGCCAGGCGCTGGACTCGGCAAAGGCATCCTACCAGCAGGCCCAGGCCGCCGTCGCGCAGGCGCAGGAAAACGCCCGCAGCGCCCGCCGCCAGGAAGAGGCCGCCGTCGCGCTCACCAAGGGCACGACCCTGCAGACCGCGCCGGAGATCCTGCAGGCGCAGGCCCAGCTGGAGCAGGCGAAGCTCGACCTCGAACGCACCATCGTGCGCGCGCCGATCGACGGCGTCGTGTCCCGGCGCAGCATCCAGGTCGGCCAGCGCATCCAGAGCGGGCAGGCGGCGATGACCGTCGTGCCGGTGGGTGAACTCTACGTCGACGCGAACTTCAAGGAAGATCAGCTCGGCAAGGTCCGCTCGGGCCAGAAGGCTACGCTGACTTCCGACTTCTACGGCGGCAAGGTCGAATACCACGGCAAGGTCGTCGGCTTCTCGGGTGGCACCGGCGCGGCGTTCTCGCTGATCCCGGCGCAGAACGCGACCGGCAACTGGATCAAGGTGGTGCAGCGCCTGCCGGTGCGCATCCAGCTCGATCCCAAGGAGCTGAAGGAGCACCCGCTGCGCATCGGCCTGTCGATGGAAGCCGAGATCGACCTGACGGACAACGACTGATGGCCGGCGGCGCTCCGGCTGCAGCGGCGCAGGAAAGCGGACCACCGCTGACCGGCGCCAAGCTGATCCTGGCGGGCTTCGTGCTCGCCATGGCCAACTTCATCGTCGTGCTCGACACCACGATCGCCAACGTTTCGGTGCCGCACATTGCGGGCGGCCTTGCCGTCTCGGTGTCGAGCGGCACCTGGGTCATCACGTCCTACGCGGTCGCCGAGGCGATCTGCGTGCCGTTGACGGGCTGGCTCGCCAACCGCTTCGGCGCCTTGCGGGTATTCATGTTCTCGCTGGTCGGCTTCGGGATATTCTCGACGCTGTGCGGGCTTTCGGGGACGCTCTCGGCACTGGTCATCTTCCGTCTCGGGCAGGGCTTCTGCGGCGGGCCGCTGATGCCGCTGACGCAGACGCTGATGCTGAAGATCTTCCCCAAGGAGATGCAGCCCAAGGCGATGGCGATGTGGGCGATGACGGTCGTGACCGCGCCGATCGCCGGTCCGATCCTGGGCGGCTACATCTCCGACAACTGGTCGTGGGAGTGGATCTTCTTCATCAACGTGCCGATCGTGGCGCTGATCTTCTTCGGCGTGGCGGTGCTGCTGCGCGGGCAGGAGACGCCGACCCAGAAGCTGCCGATAGACAAGATCGGGCTGGCGCTGCTGGTGATCTTCATCGGCGCGTTCCAGATGATGCTCGACCTCGGGCGGGACGAGGACTGGTTCTCCTCCACCAAGATCGTCGCGCTGGCGTGCATCGCGGGCGTGTTCTTCATCGCCTTCCTGATCTGGGAGCTGACCGAGGAACACCCGATCGTGAACCTCAGCGTGTTCCGCTATCGAGGGTTCTCTGCGTCCACGGCCTCGCTGACGATCGCTTTCGGTACGTACTTCGCCTCGATCGTGGTCATCCCGCAGTGGCTTCAGACCTCGATGGGTTATACCGCCACGGAGGCGGGGCGGGCGATGGCCTTCTCGGGCGTATTGGCGGTGGTCGCATCGCCCTTCGTGCCGGCGCTGATGAAGCGGTTCGACCCGCGCCTGCTGGTGTTTATCGGCGTCTCGTGGATCGGTGTCTGCGCGCTGATGCGCATGACATGGTCTACCGACATCACGTTCTGGACGATTGCCATCCCGCAGCTGCTGCAGGGTGTCGGCGTCTCGCTGATGATCGTGCCGCTCACCACCATCAGCCTCAGTTCGGTGCAGCCGCACGAGACCGCCTCGGCCGCCGGTATCGCCAACTTCGGGCGAACCCTGGCAGGCGCGGTGGCGACGGCGATCATCACCACCGTGTGGAGCGACATGTCGCGTTCGCGCAGCGCCGACCTGTCGGGCGTGCTCAACGGGGCGGACGCGACCTCGCAGGCGCTCCAGCAGCAAGGCTTCAGTGCCGAGCAGGCGCGCGTGGCGATCGCGCAGATGGTCGAGAATCAGGGCACCGCGGTGGCCACGGGCGAGCTGTTCGTGATCAGCGCCATCGCCCTGTTCCTTGCCGCGATGACCATCTGGCTGGCTCCGCGCCCGCCCAAGAACGTGAAGCCCGCCGCAGGGCACTGAGTTACCAGACAGCCGGTGTCGCCGCCCCCGAACAGGCGGCACCGGCGCGTCGGCCGGACCGAAAGCACAGACAGCCCCCCAGTCCCCCCGCTTTCCGTCCGGCCGACGCACCCTTCGGGCGCAGGTCGCTCTTGCCGAACCGGGGCGGCGATCCCATTGCAAGGCAATGGAAAACGACGCCCGCCGAGAGGCTCCCGCCACTGCCCGCAACCGTGACCCGATCCTGTCGGTCCTGCGCGACGTGCTGCCGGTATCCGGCCATGTGCTGGAGATCGCCAGCGGCACCGGCGAGCATGCCATCCACTTCGCCGCCGCCTTGCCCGACCTCGTCTGGCAGCCGACCGATCCCGATGCCAACGCGCGCGCCTCGATCGCGGCATGGGGGGCAGGCGGAGCTGGCAAACTTGCGCGCGCCGCTGGAACTGGACGCGGCCTCGCATGAATGGCCGATCACGGAGGCACAGGCGGTCGTCTGCATCAACATGATCCACATCAGCCCCTGGACCGCGACGGAGGGCCTCATGGCCGGCGCCGCGCGGGTGCTGGAATCGGGCTACCCGCTGGTGCTGTACGGCCCCTATCGGCGAGAGGGGCTGACGCTCGAGCCCAGCAACGCGGCCTTCGACGAGGACCTCAAGCGGCGCAACCCGGAATGGGGCCTGCGCAGCGTGGAAACCGTGCGCGCCTGCGCTCTGGACAATGGCCTGGCGTTCGACAGTCTCGTCGAGATGCCCGCCAACAATCTGATGCTGGTCTTCAGGAAGCGCTGAAGCTGCGCCGGATCAGGCGCGGCAGGACCAGCGCCTGGCCCACCGCGCGGCCGCCGAACAACACCGCGAAAGCTACCCACAAGCCATGGTTGCCGAGCGGCTGAAGCGCCCACAGCAGGGCGAGGTAGGCTGCCATCGCCGCCGCCATCGTCCCCAGCATCGCCCGCGTCCATCCGGCGCCGACGAACACGCCGTCGAACACGAAGGACGACACGCCCAGCACCGGCAGCACTGCCAGCCACGGCGCATACTGCGCGGTCGCGGCGACTACGGCAGGGTCGGTGCTAAACGCCGCCGCGAGCCGGGCGCCCGCCAGCGCGTAAAGCGCCGCGACGGCAAGCCCGGTCACGCCGCCCCATACCAGCGCGGAACGTACGGCGGCGGTGAAACGCGCTCGCGACTGCGCGCCAAGCGCCTCGCCGCAGAGCACTTGCGCGCCGCTCTCGAACCCGTCGAGCAGGAGTGTCGCCAGCATGAAGATCTGGAACAGCACGCCGTTGGCAGCCAGCGTGACTGGCCCGGCGCGGGCACCGACGCGGGCGAACAGCAGGATCGAGCCGGTCAGCAGCAGGGTGCGCACGAACAGGTCGCGGTTGAGCGCGAAGAGCCGCGCGAGTTCGCTCCGTGCCCACGTCCCCTTGCGGCCGAGGGCCGCCAGCGCATCGCGCGCCGCGCCCTCGCGCACGACGATCGCGGCCAGCAGGAGGAATTTGAGGGCTTCGGAACTCACCGTCGCCGTCGCTACCCCGGCCACGCCCCAGCGCACGACGAGCACCAGCAGCAGGTCGAGGGCGATGTGGACGAGGTTCGCGATGATCTCGACCACCAGGACATGGCGAACCTTGCGTCGTCCGATCAGCCAGCCCACCAGCACGCAGTTCGCCAGCCACACCGGCCCCGCCCAGTAGCGCACCGCGACGTAGCTGCGGGCCGCCTCGCGCACCGGCCCCTCGGCGCCCAGCACGTCGAGGCCCAGCGGGATCGCGAGCGGCATGGCCGTGAGCAGCACCGCGCCGATGCCGAGCGCCACCGCCATCGCGCGTGCCAGCGTCTCGCCCCCGTCGCCGTCACCGCGCCCGCTACTTTGCGCGGTCAGCGCGACGGTGCTGGTGCGCAGGAAGTTGAAGACGTTGAGCAGACCGAGCATGAACTTGGCCCCCAGTTCGACCGCCCCTTGCGCCGGGGCGTCGCCGAGCCGTCCGATCGCCCACATGTCGGCAAGGCCGAACAGAGCGGTGGCCACGTTGGTCAGCATTGCGGGCAGGGCGATGGCCCAGAGCTGGCGGGCGGGAGAGGGCGGGGAGACGGTCACGGAACCGGGGTCTAGCCAAGCGCACCCGCAGGGGCAAACGAACCGGAGAATCGCCGCTGCGATCAGGACATATTGTCCCACCTTCGCGAATCACTCCAGGCGCAGGATCGGCGGTTTTCCTAAGGGCACGCCATGTTGCAGTGCGATACCCGGCTGAAGGTGCAAGGAAAGCGCACGCAATGAGGGCTTGCCAAACCCGCGTAAATCAGGGAGATTGTTGAAAGTTGGTGGATCAGGCAGCTTCTGCTGCATCTGCGAAGAAATCGGCGCGCCGGAGTGATTTCTCATCCCCGGCGCGCTCTCTCCCAACACCGGTAAGGTTACATGAACCTTTCACCGACCACATTGCACAAGAATCCGGCTTTGGCAAAGCGGGAAATGCATTTCATGCTGCGCAGCATGCAATTTTTCCTTCGCCCATTTCCCGCGCGTTTCTGCGGTGTTGCATGTCCTGCGCTGTCATCCCGGCGATGATTGCGGGGTGCCTGTTGCGCATCGTCTCCTGCGATGATCCGATGGGGATCGAAGGAGAGAGGCATGACCCAAATGGGCACCGACACCGGAAAATTCGAGCAGAATACCGGCCCGGCCATCTATCTTGATTCGCTCGAGTCGCAGGCGAGGCGGGTCGAAACTCCGTGCGGCGACGGGACGATGGCATGGCGAATCTGGGGCGAAGGGGCGCCGCTGGTCCTTGCACATGGCGCGCAAGGGTCCTGGACGCACTGGGTCCGCAACATAGAGCGACTGTCTCGCCACCGGCGGCTGATCGTGCCCGACCTGCCGGGCCACGGGGATTCGGCCATGCCCGCGAGCAACGACCATGCAGGCATCTCGGCCGCGCTTGCCCGGGGATTGTCTGCGATCCTCGGCGCGGAAAAGATGCCTGCCGATTTGTGCGGCTTCTCGTTCGGCGGCGTCGCGCTGGCGCATCTGGCGGCGCTGCATCCGGGCACGGCGCGCAGGCTGGTGATCGTCGGCTGCGGCGGGCTGGGAACGCCGATGGGGCACCCGCGCCTCGGCCGGATCAGCGGTCTGGTTGGGGAGGAGCGCCGCGCCGCTCTCAAGGCCAATCTGCTCGGGCTTATGCTCCATCACCCCGAGAGCGCCGACGACCTTGCGATTCACATGCTGCTGCCGACTGCCAAGGCTGCGCGGCTTCATGCACCGCCGCTGGTGCTTCCCGACAGACTGGTCAAAGTGCTTCCGGAGGTCCGCGTCGCTGTAGACGCGATCTGGGGCGCGTTCGACCTGCCGCATCCCGACCCGGCCACGCAGGAGGCGGCGCTGCGTACCGTCCAGCCCGACGCCGAGTTCCGCGTCGTCGAGGACGCCGGGCACTGGGCGATGTACGAGCGCCCCCAAGCGTTCGAGGCGGCCTTGCTGGATATTCTCGCAAGGCCGCCTCGCAAGGTGGGCTGACGGGCTACCAGACCAGCGGCAGGTGCTCTGGCCCGATCACGCCGCCGGGGCGGTACTCGATCCGCGTGCCCGGCTTCACCGAGAATGCCGGGATGCGCTTCAGCCATTCCTGCAGCGCGATCTTCACTTCCAGCCGGGCGAGGTGTGCGCCCATGCAACTGTGGACGCCCACGGTGAAGGCCAGGATCGTCTTGCGCGGGCGGTCGAAGTCCACCTCCTTGGGGTTCGGGAACACTTCGGGGTCGAAGTTGCAGGCGGGCAGGACAAAGGTGACGCGGTCCCCCTTCTTCATCTGCACGCCGCGCATCTCGTAGTCCTTGTCGAGGACCCGACCCGAGAACGTCACCGACCAGCGGCGCAGCAGTTCTTCGACGATCTTGTCGATGTCCTGCGGGCGGCTGTGGATTTCAGCGAGCTTGTCCGGATTCTCGGCAAGGTAGAGCCAGATATTGTTCAGCGTCGCGAACACGGTGTCGAGCCCGGCGATGAACAGGAAGCAGACGAAGCCGAAGATCTCCTTGTCCGACAGCGGCACGCCCTCGGGCGCGGAGTGGGCGATGCGGCTGACGACGCCGTCGTCGGGATTCGCCTTCTTCTCCTCGATCGCCTGGCGCAGATAGGCGGTGATCTTGCCCATCGTCTCGCCCATCACCGCGCGGTCGTTCGAATGGAGGAGTTTCATCGCCCAGTCCACGAACTCGTCGCGCATGTCCTGTGGCAGGCCCATGATGTCGAGGAACACCGTGACCGGCAGCGGGCGGCCGTAGTCCTCGGTGAACTCGCAAGTCCCTCCGGCGGCGACTTTCGCCTCGATCTCGTCGATCAACCCGTTGGCGCGCTGGCGGATCTGCTCCTCCAGCTTGAGCACGCCCTGCGGGCTGAACACCGGATCGACGATGTTGCGGTACTTGCGGTGGTGCGGCGGGTCGATCTCGATCGGGATGAAGTAGAAGTAGTCGTCCGGATCGCGCGGGAAGGGCGTGGCCCCCTCGTTCGAGAAGATGTCCGGGTGGCGCAGGCCGAACAGCGCGTCCTCATGCTTGATGAGGTGCCACATGTTCCCCATCGGGCTGACGTCGTAGTAGATCGGCGGCTGCTTTTCATGCAGCGCGGCCATGAAGTCGTGGGGGTTCGCAAGGAAGTCCGGCCCGACGGTGAGGCCCGACTGCCGGATCAGTTCGGGCGGAACGTGGGCGGGCACCTGGTCCATCCCGACATGGCGCGGGAAGCTGGGGGCACGGGATTGGCGGCGTCGATAGGCATGGCGTCCTCTCCCTCAGAACTGCGTTTCGGGCAGGTGGATGACCAGCCCGTCGAGCGCGGTGGTCATTTCGATCTGGCAAGAGAGGCGGCTGCTCGGCCGAAGCTCGCCGGCTACGGCTTCGAGCAGTTCGGCCTCGGTGTCGGACGAGGGACCGCCCACCGTGTTGACCCAGTCCTCGTCCACGTAGCAATGGCAGGTCGCGCACGAGAGGCCGCCGCCGCATTCGCCGACGATGCCCTCGATGCCGTTGTACAGCGCCCCGCGCATGACGTTCTCGCCAAGCGGTATGTCAACGCGCGTCTGGTGCCCGTCGTGATCGACGTAAGTGATCTGCGGCATGGTTTCCTCTCTCGTTGTCCTGTGAGAACATTGTTCTCATTCTTGTACGCGCTTGAGGGCGGCCAAGTCAATCGCATCGACGCAGGGCTGGACCGGGGCCCCCGCGGGCGTAGCGCTTCAAGGATGACGACCGCCTATCCGCCGCTGTTCACCGCGCCCGAAGCACCCGAAGGCGACCGCGCGTTGCTGCTCATCCGTGCCGCCTACGACCTGCTCGACGAATCGGGGCTGGAGGGCCTGACGATCCGCGCGGTGCTGGCGCGGGCAGGGTTGGCGCGGCGGGCGTTCTATGAACGGTTCCAGGGCAAGGACGACCTCGTGCTGGCGGTGTTCGACAGCTCGCTGCGGACGGCGGCACTGCAGTTCCGGGACATTACTGCGCGCTGCGAGGGGCCGGTGGAGGCGCTGCGGGCGATCGTGACGGGAATCGTGGTCGGCCAGCTCGGACAGGACCGGTTGGGCGCGAACCGGCGCGGGGCGGCGCTCAGCCGCGAGCACTTGCGGCTCGCCCAGACACGGCAGGGGAATTGAACTCGGCGCTGGAGCCGCTGCTCGACCTGATCGCCGGGCATGTCGCGGACGGCATCGCCGTCGGGGCCTTCCGGCGGGCCGATCCGCAACTGCAGGCACGGCTGGTCTACAACCTCGTATCGACCACCGTGCATACGGTGCTGCTTGCGGAGGAGGAGGGTATTCCCGACCGCACCGGGCGCGAGGAACTGGCGGGCGAATTGTGGGAGTTCTGCCGCCGGGCCTTGGCGGCGTGAGGTTCACCCAACCTTCGTCATTGCGAGCGTAGCGAAGCAATCCAGGGCGGCGTTCAACTGCCCCGGATTGCTTCGCTGCGCTCGCAATGACGAAATGTGGGAGACGAAGGGAGGCGGGATTACCTTAATTGGTCATCGCCGGCATCGCCTTGCCGAACAGATAGCCCTGTCCCTGCGTGCAGCCTTCATCGCGCAGGTATTCCCGCTCCATGTCGCTTTCGATACCCTCGGCCGTCACGATCAGGCCAAGACTGCGGCCGAGGCCGATCACGGCGCGGATGACGGCGCGTGAATTGGCTTCATGGTGCAGGTTCAGGATGAACGACTTGTCGATCTTGATCTTGGTGAAGGGGTAGTTGAGCAGGTAGCTCAGCGAAGAGTAGCCGGTGCCGAAATCGTCGAGCGAGATGCCGATGCCGAAGGCGCGCAAGTTGCGGATGATCGCTGAAGGACGCGGGCCTTTCTCCATCAGCACCGCCTCGGTGATCTCCAGTTCCAGACGCTCGGCGGCGAGGCCGGAGGTGGAGAGGGCGTTGATCACCGTGCTCAGCAGGTTGCCGTTGCGGAACTGCAGCGGTGAGACGTTGACCGCGACTTTGACGTGGTCCGGCCATTGCATCGCCGCGCTGCAGGCGCTGCCGAGCACGAAGCGGCCGATCTGGTCGATCAGGCCGATCTCCTCCGCGAGGGGCACGAAGACGTCGGGTGGCACCGCGCCGCGCTCGGGATGGTTCCAGCGCAGCAGCGCTTCGTAGCACTCGATCTGCCCGCTCTGGAGATCGACGATCGGCTGGTAGTGCACTGCCAGCCCCCTCGCGCACGGCGGCGCGCAAGTCGATCTCGAGGCGGTTCTTCTCCTGCGCGGCGGCGTCCATCCCGGCTTCGAAGCTGCGACATGTGCCGCGCCGCTCGCCCTTGGCGGCGTAGAGCGCAAGGTCGGCGTAGCGCAGCAGCGTCTCGGGATCGCGGGTATCGTAAGGCGCGGAGGCGAAGCCGATTGTTGCGCCGATGTGGATCATGTGGCCCTGCACGAAGAAGGGCTCGGACAGGGTGGTGATGATCGACTTGGCCACCAGTTCCGCCTGCGTCAGGCTGGAGCGGCGGAAGATCAGCGCGAATTCGTCGCCGCCGATGCGGCACAGCAGGGCCTCGGGCGGGATCAGCTCGCGCATGCGCCGCGCCGCTTCGGTCAGGACGATGTCGCCGAAGTGGTGGCCGTAGGTGTCGTTGACCGGCTTGAAATGATCGAGGTCGATCATCGCCAGCGTTGCCGTTTCCTGCGGGCCGGCGTTCGTCAGCAGGTCGTTGAGCTGGGCGCGGCAATGGGCGCGGTTGGCGAGGCCGGTCAGTTCGTCGTGGCGTGCCATGTGCGCCATGCGCTGCTCGATGCGGCGTCGTTCGGTGACGTCGAAGATCGAGACGATGGTGCCGGAAAAGCCCTCGAGGTCGGAGACGCGCGTGGCGATCACGGTCTCGATCGCGGTGCCGTCGCGCCGCAGCATCTTCCAGCTGTCGCCGGTATCGGCGCGGTCGGTGACGAGCAATTCCGCAGCGTGGGCGCGCGAAGTCTCGGGGAACAGATCACCGGCCGGGAGGTCCGCCATTTCTTGTGGGGTATAACCGAACAGGGCGCAGGCGGCCTCGTTGGCGGTGCGGATGCAGCCGCTTTCGGGGTCGTAGACGAACATCGCCAGCGGGTTGCGTTCGAACAGCAGGCGGAAGGCGTCTTCCTTCTGCTTGAGGTCGGTGATGTCCACGCGCACGCCGATCGAGCCGCCGCTTTCGAGGCGGCGCTCCTCGATCATGATGCAGCGGCCGTTCGACAGCCACTGCTCGTGGCGGTGCGAAGGCTGGCGCAGCAGTGCGAGGCGGCTGGCGAGCCATTCCTCCTCGCGCCCGGCCGCTTCGGGGTAGTCGCCCCGCGCGATGCCGATGCGCAGCGCGTCGCCGAGCTTGGCGCCGGGCACCAGCAGGTCGGCCGACTTCTCGTAGATCTGGGCGTACTGCTCGTTCCAGAGGATGTAGCGATCCTCCTCGTCAAGGAAGACGATGCCTTGCGGAATCGCCTCGATCACCTCGCGCAGCCGCGTCTCGGCGAGCGAGGCCGCCTGAAGCGCGGTGTCGAGCGAAGGCAGGTCTCCGCGCTCCGCGATGGCGAGCGCGAGTTCCTCGCCGGTTACGTCCTGTTTAAGCCCCAAATACAACGCAGATCCCCATCTGGTTTGGAGCAGGCTATGAGGCAGGTGGTTAATTTTCTGCCCTATGGCGACAAAGGTATGACGAAGCGGGGCGCGCAATTTCAAGGGTCTGGAGCATGAACTTTTGGTAACCGCGGGGCGCCGATCGCCCGGAATTCGGGCAGTCGGCTAACGCTGGAAGCGAACCTTCGCACTTCGTCGCATCCTTGATTCCGGTGACGTCGCAAGGCGCAGGTTAGGCCGATATGATTGACGCAAGCTGACCGGGCGCCTTCGCAGTTGCGCGAAGACGGCCGTTCGTGTCCCCCTCTTCGCTCCAATGCAAATGGCCCGCCGCACACGGGTGCGACGGGCCAAGCTTTCCTCCCCAGGAAAACTCTTGAGCTGCCTCAGCGGCGGATCGCGCTGCCGAGACGGTGATAGAGGTTGGAGTACTTGGACGAGATCGGATCGTCCTCGTGCGCCTTGAGGTAGAAGACGACGGCTTCCTGAAGGAGCTTGAAGTCCTCGTTCGAGAGCACCGCGCGAGCGCGGGTCGGTTCTGCGGTCATGGTGGTCATGCTATGTCCTTTCCTTGCTATGCGGGGGTGCTTCCCCAAGTGCCGCAGGGACTGTCCCGTTGGCTTCTTCCTAATTCTAAACTCGACCCCATCTTCGTCATCGCGAGGACCGAAGGCCCGTGGCGATCCAGGGCATTGTGACACCGCCCTGGATTGCTTCGCTACGCTCGCAATGACGAACGTGGGGGCTGCGCCTTACGCGGCGAACTGGTTCCCCCGCCGCCTCAGGCCGCGAACTGGTTCATCGTGTTGTGCGCGCCGCCGGCCTTCAGGGCGGCCTCGCCGGCGAAGTATTCCTTGTGGTCGTCGCCGAGGTCCGAGCCGGCCATATTCTGGTGCTTCACGCAGGCGATGCCCTGGCGGATCTCCTCGCGCTGCACGCCCTTTACGTAGCCGAGCATCCCGGCGTCACCGAAGTATTCCTTCGCCAGATTGTCGGTCGACAGCGCGGCGGTGTGGTACGTCGGCAGGGTAATGAGGTGGTGGAAGATGCCTGCCTCGCGCGCCGCGTCCTTCTGGAAGGTGCGGATGCGCTCGTCGGCTTCTGCCGCCAGCTCGGTGGCGTCGTAGTCGATGCTCATCAGGCGCGCCCGGTCGAAGGCCGAGACGTCCTTGCCCGCCGCCTGCCAGGCATCGAAGACCTGCTGGCGGAAGTTGAGCGTCCAGTTGAAGCTGGGCGAGTTGTTGTAGACCAGCTTGGCGTTCGGGATCACCTCGCGGATGCGGCTGACCATTCCGCCGATCTGGCCGATGTGCGGCTTCTCGGTCTCGATCCACAGCAGGTCCGCGCCGTTCTGCAGGGCGTGGATGCTGTCGAGCACGCAGCGGTCCTCGCCGGTTCCCGAACGGAACTGGTAGAGGTTGCTGGGCAGGCGCTTGGGACGAAGCAGCTTGCCGTCCCGGCTGATGAGAACGTCGCCGTGGCCGACCGTCTCGACTTCCTCGCAGTCGAGGAAGGCGTTGTACTGGTCGCCGATGTCGCCCGCTTCACGGGTGAAGGCGATCTGCTTGGTGAGGCCGGCGCCGAGCGAGTCGGTGCGCGCCACGATCAGGCCCTCGTCGACGCCCAGTTCCATGAAGGCGTAGCGGACCGCGCGGATCTTCGCGATGAAGTCCTCGTGCGGGACGGTGACCTTGCCGTCCTGGTGGCCGCACTGCTTTTCGTCCGAGACCTGGTTCTCGATCTGGATGCAGCAGGCGCCTGCCTCGATGAACTTCTTGGCAAGGAGGTAAGTCGCCTCCGCATTGCCGAAGCCCGCGTCGATGTCGGCGACGATCGGCACCACATGCGTCTCGTAGGCGTCGATGGCGTGCTCGATGCGCTTGGCCTCGACTTCGTCACCGCCCTCGCGGGCCTTGTCGAGATCGCGGAACAGGCCGCCCAGCTCACGTGCGTCGGCCTGGCGCAGGAAGGTGTACAGTTCCTCGATCAGCGCCGGAACCGACGTCTTCTCGTGCATCGACTGGTCGGGCAGCGGGCCGAACTCGCTGCGCAATGCCGCGACCATCCAGCCCGAGAGGTACAGGTAGCGCCCCTTGGTGGTGCCGAAGTGCTTCTTGATGGAGATCATCTTCTGCTGGCCGATGAAGCCGTGCCAGCAGCCCAGCGACTGTGTGTAGTTGGCGGGGTCGAGATCGTAGGCCGCCATGTCCTCGCGCATGATGCGCGCGGTGTAGCGGGCGATGTCGAGGCCGGTCTGGAAGCGGTTCTGCAGGCGCATGCGGGCGACCGATTCGGCCTCGATCCCGTTCCAGTGGGTCTCGGTGCCGATCGTATTACCGGCTTCGATGATCTTGCTCTGGTAGGTCACGCTTCAGTTCCTCTTCGCGGATGCGATTGCTTTCGATGGAGCCGAGGTAGTCGCGGTGACGGCGCGGCGGAATGCCTTGCGAGGTGCTGTTGTCAAACTTTACAGATGTTCCTTGTAAAGTTGTGTGGTTGTGACAGAATGCGCGGAAATGGCAGAAAACCGTCCCTTATACCTTGGTCCAAGATTGCGCCGTCTGCGCCGTGAACTCGGCCTGACGCAGCTGGCGATGGCCGATGATCTGGAGATCTCGCCCAGCTACGTCGCCCTGCTGGAGCGCAACCAGCGGCCGGTTACCGCTGATATGCTCCTGCGCCTCGCGAAGACGTACCGCCTCGACATCGCCGACATCGCCGGCGACGACGGGGAGGACTACGCGCGCCGCCTGACCGATGTGCTGCGCGACCCGATCTTTGCCGACATCGACCTGCCCAAGCTGGAAGTCGCCGACGTTGCCACCAGCTTTCCCGGTGTCTCCGAAGCGCTGCTGCGGCTGCATCAGGCCTATACCCGCGAGGCGCAGGCGCTGGCCGAGCAGCGCGCTGCCGGGCCGATGGCGGACGAGAACGAGCCCGTGCGTGAAGCGCAGCGCTTCCTCGCCGCCAACCGCAACTACTTCCACGCGCTCGACACCCGCGCCGAGGAACTGGCGGGCGAGATCGAAAAGGCGGGCGGGGCGACCGAGTGGCTCGCCGCCAAGGCCGTGCGCGTGCGTTTCCTGCCGCCTGACGTGCTCATGGATCTCGCTGCGCCGGTTCGACCGGCACAACCAGCAATTGCTGATCGCCGACACGCTCGACCATGCCAGCCGCGCGTTCCAGATCGCCACGCACATCGCCCACACCGCGCTGCGATCCGAGATCAAGCAGACGATCCGGGCCGACAGCTTTTCCAGCCGCACCACCGCGACGCTGCTCGCTGCGCGCGCTGGCGGGCTATGCGGCGGCGGCGATCGTCATGCCTTATGGCCGCTTCGCCCGCGCGGCGGACCAGCGGCGCTATGACATCGATGCCCTGTGCGCGCTGTTCGGCGCCAGTTTCGAGCAGGTGGCTCACCGTCTCACCACGCTGCAGAGGCCGGGGAGGAGCGCGTCGGCTTCTTCTTCATCCGCGTGGACGAGGCGGGCAATGTCTCCAAGCGGCTCGACGGCGCGGGCTTTCCCTTCGCGGCGCACGGCGGCGGGTGCCCCTTGTGGAGCGTCCATCAGGTGTTCCGCCGTCCGGGCGAGATCGTTCCGCAGTGGCTGGAATTGCCGGGCGGGGAGCGCTTTTTCTCTATCGCGCGCACGGTGACCGGTGGGGCGGCAGGCTACGGCGGTGCGCGGGTCGTGCGCGCGGTGGCGCTCGCCTGCGCGGCGGAGCAGGCGGGGCGGCTGGTCTATGCCGGGGGTGTGGACCCGGCGAGCGCGCCGACGACGCCGATCGGCGTCACCTGCCGCTTGTGTCAGCGCGCCGAATGCACCGCCCGCTCGGTCCCGCCGATCGGGCGTGACGTGCTGGCGGACGATTACCGCCGCGCCGCGCAGCCTTATACGTTCGCGGAGAGTTGAGCCGACCACCCAGCCCTCGTCATTGCGAGGCCGCAGGCCGAAGCAATCCAGGGCAGTTTAAGGCCGCCCTGGATTGCTTCGCTTTGCTCGCAATGACGAGGTGTAGGTGTGTGACGGGGTAAGGGGCGGTTACCGCAGCAACACCGGCAGCCCCGACACGCCCTGTTGCTCCAGCCCGCCGGTCATGAACGGCGCGGGCGCTTCGGGATCGAGCCGCAGGTTCGGGAAGTGATCGAGCAGCGCGTTGATGCCGCGATTGATCTCCACCCGCGCCACGTTCATGCCGAGGCATCGGTGCGTACCGAACCCGAAGGCAAGGTTGGTCTTCTTCGGCCGGAACAGGTCGTATTCGTCGGGCCGTTCCCAGCGCGCAGGATCGCGGTTGGCGGGGCCGAGGCCGAGTTCCAGCACCGCCCCCTTGGGGATCGCGTGGCCGTAAAGCTCGGTGTCCTCCATCACCATGCGGTAGAAGTACGGCGCCGTCGGATACCAGCGCAGGCTTTCCTCCACCGCATCGTCCACCAGCGAGCGGTCGGCGCGCACGGCGTCCAGTTGCTCGGGATGGGTGAGCAGGGCGTAGAGCGCGATGCCCATCTGCCGCCATGAGGTGCCGCCGCCCGCGACCATCACCAGCTTGACGTGCGCCATGATCTCGCGGTCGGTGAGGGCACGCGGTTCCTCGCCCGGCATCTGCAGCTTCATCGTGATGAGGAAGCTGACGAGATCGTCCTTCGGCTCCTGACGGCGGCGCGCGATCAGGCCTAGCACGGTGCTCTCGACGATCTTCGCGTTGGCCTGCCGCTGCTCCATCGTCACCGTCCGGCTCGAACTGGTGGAGTTGAGGTAGGCGTGACGGAAACGCAGCGCCTCATCGCCGTCGAGGCCGATGGCGGTGGTGATCGTGTAGACTGGGATGCGCGCGCAGTAGTCGAGGTTGAGGTCGGCGCGATCTGCCCGGCCCATGCGGGCGATCAGGCGTTCGATGATGGTGTCGATGGTGTGCTCGCGCCACCAGCCCATCGCCTCGGGCATGTTGAAGCGCGGCTGGATGGTGCGGCGATAGGCGCGGTGGACCGGCGGGTCCATTTCGAGAATGCCCATGGTCTTCTCGCCCGCCGGGTTGTCGTGCCCCTGCACCGAGTTCGAGAACACCGCGGCATTGCGCAGCGCGGCTTCCACCGCCTCGAACGACAGCACCGTCCAGTGCGGCCGCCCGGCCGCGCGCGCATGGCGCTCGTGCAGCGGCAGGCCGAGCAGTTCGCGCAGGCGTCCTTTCAGCACCGGGCCTTCATCGCGCAGCGCGTGGATGCGCGGCATGATCTCGGCCACTTCCACGAGGTTGCCGATCGCCTCCGCCTCGCGGCGCACGTCGTAGAGTTCCTCGTAGAGCGGGTCGTCGGCGGTGAGGACGTCGTCGTTCTCGGGCGCGGTGGGGGTGTCCAGCATCAGGCGATCCCCAGCAGCTTGCAGGCGTTGTCGTGGATGATCGCGCGCACGTCCGCCTCGGGCACGCCTTCGAAGTCGCGCAGGATGACCTCGCGCGATTTGGGGAAGGTCGTCTCCGAGTGCGGATAGTCCGAGGACCACATGATGTTCCGCGCGCCCGGCAGGTCGCGGTTGAGGATGCCGGTGCGGTCCTGGATGAACGAGCCGTAGACGTTGCGGTCCATGTAGTAGCTGGGCGGATGCTTGAGCTGGCTCTCGGTCCAGAAGCGCTGCCGTTCCCAGGTGCGGGTGATGTATTCGGTATACCACGCGAACCAGCCCACGCCGCTCTCCATGCTGCCGATGCGCAAGTCGGGGAAGCGGTCGAAGATGCAGTTGAAGATGAAGATGCCGATCGGTTCGGCCATCGCCATCTTGCTCATCGGCATGTCGGGCAGGAAGAACTCCTTCTGCCCGAAGCGCGGCACCCGCGCACCGAGGTGGAAGGTGATGACGAGGCCGTGGTCGCACACCGTCTTCCACAGCCTGTCGAACGCCGGGTCGGAATATTGCAGCGCGCCCTTGCTGTCGCCGGTCAGCGCCGAGACCTGGCCATCCTTCATCGCGGCGATGCCGGACGAGGTCTTCCAGGCGTCGGGGTTCTGCGGGAAGGCGGGCAGGTTGATGGCGCGAAAGCCCTTCTTCGCGAGCCGGGTGACATGCGCGCAAGTCTCGTCGATGTCGCGCATCGGCACGTAGCCGACGGGATATAGCCGGTCGGGCGCCACCGAGGCGAAGTCCATCACCCAGTTCTGGTACGCCTCGTAGCTGGCGACGTAGAGTTCGTTGTCGAAGGAGCCCAGCGGCCCGCCGCCGAACAGCAGCGCGGCATCCATGCCGTCGGCGTCCATGTCGGCGAGGCGGGTGGCGGGCTCCCATACCGTGCGCTGGTCTGCAAGGCGGCCCTTCATCTTGAAGTTCTTGCCCTCGCGACCGGCCTGGTTGTTGATCATCATGAAGGGGCGGCGATTGCCCTCGAAGCAGATGTAGTCCCCGTCCTCGGCGTGCTCGATGAAGGGCGCGCGGTCCTTGAGGTGGGCGGGGAGGTAGTCCTTCCACATGTCGTGCGGCGGATCGATGTGCGCGTCGGCGTCGAAGATCGGGCCGTACTGCCAGTCGGTGGCTGCGTTCGTGCGGATGGCGGGATCTGCTTCGCTCATGTCCGGTTCCTCTCGTCCCAATCTATTATTCTAAATTGCGAATTGATTATCGCATTAGTGAATGAGTCGGTCAAGCAGAGAGCAGACGCCACCGCCCGAGCGTATGCTCCCTTGCTTCGTCATTGCGAGCGCAGCGAAGCAATCCAGGGCGGGGTGATGCTGCCCTGGGTTGCTTCGCTGCGCTCGCAATGACGATAAGGTGGGTCAATCCCGCCGCAGGATCATCGCGCCGTAGCCATAGCCGCCGTTGGAGACGATGCAGGTCCGCGCGTCCCGCACCTGCCGTCCGCCGCCGCGGCCCCAGAGCTGGACGGTCGCCTCATGGATGTGGCCGTAGCCGTGGAACCGCCCGGCCGAGAGCTGGCCGCCGCCGGTGTTGAGCGGCAGTTCGCCGTCCAGCGCGATCCGCTGCCCGCCCTCGGTAAAGCGGCAGGCCTCTCCCTTCGGCACGAGGCCGAGCGCCTCCAGCCACATCCACACGTGGATCGAGAACCCGTCGTAGATCTGCGCGCAGTCCATCCCGGCGGGCGTGAGGTCGGTGCGCTCCCACAGCATCGCCCCGGCGCGGTGAGCGGCGGGCAGTTCGGTGAAGTCGCCCTCGTGGCGGCCGACCCACAGGCCGCCTACGGCCATGCCCATTGCCTCGATATGGAGCGGCGGATTGCGCAAGCCCTTCGCCGCATCCCGGTGCGACAGGACGATCGCGGTCGAGCCGTCGATATGGCTGTCGCAGTCGAACAGCCTCAGCGGCGAGGAGATCACCCGCGCCGCAAGATAATCGTCGAGGGTGAGCGGCTTGCGGTAGATCGCATTGGGATTGTGCGCGGCGTTGGCGCGGTTGTTGACGGCGATGGCGCCCAGTTGCGCCTCGTCGGCGCCGTACTTGTCGAAGTAGGCCTGCGCGTAGAGCGCGAAAGTGTTGATCGGCGAGAGCGCATTGTAAGGCACGGTCCAGGCGTTGTTGCCGTCCACCCGGTCGCGCGCGCCGGCCATCAGGGTGGAGGCGCGCGAGGCGATGCGCGCCTGCGCCTGCGCCACGCTGCGAAACACCACGACATGACGGGCGAGGCCGCAGGCGATCGCGGTCACCGCGTTGAAGATCGGCGCCATGTGGCTGAACCCCTCGGCGGAGGCGAGAATCCAGCGTGGCTCGATGCCGAGCACGGCGGCCGCTTCGGAGGGGCTGACGGGCGCGATCCCGCCGCCTTCGCTGCTCTTGCCGGGATATGTGGCGATCCCGTCGATGTCCGAGGGGAGAGCCCCGCGTCGGCAATGGCGGCGAGGCAGGCGTCGGCAGTCAGTTGCAGCGCGGTGCGGGGGAGGGACGGCCGACCTCGGACTGCGCGGCGCCGGTGATGCACACCTGCTTTTCGGGGAGAAGGGTCATGCCGGCGCGCTCATCCGTCCAGACACTCCGTCACCCTGAACTTGTTTCAGGGTCCATCGGGCAGTTAGTGCCGGAGCGTGGCGTGACCAGCGGCTTCCTCGGTTTACGGCCCCACAGCACGGTGTTTCAGGCACGATGGACCCTGAAACAAGTTCAGGGTGACGAGGTGAGGGGTGAAAGGTCATTCCCTGTCCTCCCGGAACATCGGCAGCCAGACATCGTCGTGGTGCTCGAACTCGACCGTCAGCGGCATGCCGATGCGCACCTCTCCTTCGAGGACATTGGTGAAGACGTAAAGCTGTGCCTGCTCCGCCAGCTCGACCACGCCGAACACGAAGGGCACGGCCAGCCCCGGCACCCACGCCTCATGGTTCACCGTGTAGCTGGCGAGGCGGCCCTTGCCGGAAACCGGCGCGGGGGCGACGGCCTCGCTGCCGCAATTCGAGCAGCGCGGAAAGGGCGGGTGCTGGTAGGTTCCGCAATGCCCGCAGCGCTGGATGCGCAAGCGCCCGTCCGCTCCGCAAGTCCAGTAGAAGGCGGTTTCCGGCTCCAGCTTCGGCAGCTTGCGCATCAGAACACCACGCCCTGCACCTTGAGGTCGATGATCTCGTCCTCGGAGTAGCCCAGGCTCTCCAGCACCGCGTCGCTGTCGGCGCCGAGGTCGGGCGAGCGGGTGGAGGACAGCGGCGTGCCGTCGAAGACCATCGGCAGGCCGATCATCGGGATCTGCGTGCCGTCGCCGTAGTCCACGCGCTTGAGGTAGCCGTTGGCCTGCGCCTGCGGATCGTCCTTCATTTCGCCGACGTCCTGCACGACGTCCCACTGGCCCGACTGGCGCGAGAGGATCGCCTTCCATTCGGCGAGCGTCTTGCCGGCGAACAGCGCCTTCACTTCGGCATAGCAGGCATCGATGTTCGCCTTGCGTGCGGCGGCGTCGGCGAAGCGCGGGTCGGCGGCGAGGTCGGGCCGTCCGGCGGCTTCGCAGAAGGGCGCCCAATACTTGTCGGCCTGCAGCATGCAGAGCGCGAGGAAACGCCCGTCGGTCGTGCGGTAGTTGCTGACGAGCACGTTGTTGGGCTTGTCGGCGGGCGGCTTGGGGAACTTCTGCACCCCGTCCGCCGTCGCCTGGCAGACGTAGCGCTGCATCGACCACAGGGCCGTGCCCAGCAGCGAGACGTCCACAGTCGAAGCCTCGCCCGTCAGCGCCCGCCTGGCGATGGCGGCGCAGATCGCGCCCGACAGCATCGCGCCCGATATCGTATCGCCGAATGCCGGTCCCGGCGGACCGACCGGATGCGGCGCCTCGGGCTCGGTCAGCGAGGAGGAAATACCGCCGCGCGCCCAGAAGGTGATCGCGTCGTAGCCGCCTTTCTCATGGTCCGGGCCATTGGGGCCGAGCGCGCTGCCGCTGGCGTAGATGATGCCGGGATACTCCGCCCGGATCGTCTCCTCGTCGATCCGCATCGCCCGCCGCGCCGGAGGCAGCAGGTTGGTGAGGAACACGTCTGCGTCCTTCAGCAACCGGTCCAGCACCGCGCGCCCGGCCGCCTGCTTGAGATCGAGCGTCACCGAGCGCTTGCCCCGGTTGTAGCTCTCCCACGAATAGTCGATTTTCCCGCCGCCAAGACCGCCGATCGAAAGCCCCCGCAGCGGATCGCCGGTCGGCGGCTCGATCTTGATCACGTCGGCGCCAAGATCCGCCAGCATCCCGCCGCAAGCCGGCACGAAGGCCCACATCGCGACTTCCACGACCTTGATGCCTTCCAGCGGCTTGCCCATCGGCCTCTCCCGTTCTGTTACCATCGCTTGACCGATGAAATTCTATATTGCGAAGGATGGACCGAAATGGCGAATTAGGTCAAGCCGAAGGAACAGATATCGGGAAAGGGAAAAGGCATGTCTCAAGTCCTCGAAAGGCCGCGCCCGGCGCAGCCGCAAGTCACGGTTCCGGCGACGCTGGAACAGGCGCTCGATCCGCAGTGGCTGGCGGGCGCGCTGTGCGAAATCGCGGCCGGGCGCGCCATCGCGCAGGTCGAAGAGGTGGAGGTGATCCGCACCGTCGCCACCAAAGTGCGCTTCGCGGTGACCTTCGAAGACGGCGAGCGGCTGGGGTTCTGCCTCAAGGGCCTGCTCGACGTGGACGCGATGACCGCGCGCGGCGGGCCGACCTGCGTGCTCGAATCGGACTTCTACAACAAGGTCGCGCCCGTGATCGCCGTGCGCGTGCCCGATTGCGTCGCCACCGTGATCGACCGGGAGGCGCAGCAGGCCGTGACGATCATGCGCGACCTCATCGCCGATGGCGCGCGGTTCTGCTCGGCGCTCGATCCCTTCACGGCGGACGACGCGCTGGAGAGCTTGCGGCAGTTGTCGTTGCTCCATGCGCGAAGCGATTTCCTCGATGGCGCCGACTGGATTCGGCCGCGCGCCGCGGAACTGGCGAAGATGAGCTACGTCACGCCCGAGGCCTTGCAAGACCTGCTCGACGGTCCGCGCGGCGACAACCTATCGCCCCGCGTGCGCAGCGCCGCCAATCTTGCGGCGGCGATCAGGAACTCGCCGCGCGCGACGGCGGCCGGCCGCAGTTCATGATCCATGGCGACGCCCATGCGGGCAACGTCTTCCGTACGCCCGAGGGCATGGGCGTGATCGACTGGCAACTGCTCCAGCGCGGGGGCTGGGCGCTCGACGTGGCCTATCACCTGAACGCGGTGCTGCCGACCGAAGTGGCCGAGGTCGAGGAGCGCCGCCTGCTGGGCGAGTACCTCGCGATGATGCGCGGGCACGGGATGGACATGCCGTCCGAAGCGGACGCCTGGATGCAGTACCGCGAAGGCGTGACCTACGGCTATTACCTATGGTCGATCACGCGCCGCGTAGATCCGCCGATCATCGTCCAGTTCGTCGATCGGCTCGGCAAGGCGGTGATGCGGCACGACAGCTTCGGATTGCTCGCGTAGGGGCACAGATCGAAGCGTGCACCGAACTTACCTTCGTCATTGCGAGCGAAGCGAAGCAATCCAGGGCAGTTTCAAGCCGTCCTGGATTGCTTCGCTTCGCTCGCAATGACGATCGGGAGTAAGTGTATTTTGCGGTTTTTGGAAACCGTGAAAAGGGCCACGCCGGTGACGGCGCGGCCCAAGGTCCGGCCGCGAAGGACCGTCAGGAACCGGGGTTCCCGTTATGAAAGGTCAGCGCCCGAAGGCGTACTTGAGGCGCACGCCGTACATGCGCGGCGGGCCGTACATGAAGTCGCCGATACCCGAAGAATCGTAGCCGCCGCCCGACGTGGTGCGATAGTGCTTGTTCGTCACGTTCTGCGCGAAGACGACCACGTCGAAGCCCGAGCCGCCCACGTCGGTGATGCCAGCATTGAGGTTCAGCAGACTGTAGCCGGGGATCTGCAGGTTTCCATCGACGAACTGCTTGGCGGTATACGTGAAGACCGCCCCGAAGTTCAGCTCACCGACGTTGTCGCCCAGTGGAACCGAGTAGTCGCCCGAGAGCGTCAGCTTGTGCTTGGGCGAGTAGGTCAGCGGACCTCCGATCCGCCCGCGCGGGATGATCTGCAGGAAGGGGCTGTCCGCCGAGAGCGTAGGCGTGATGAGCTCCTTGAGCTTGGTGTCGAGATACGTGTAGCCCGCCGAGAGCCGCAGCCCCTGGAACGGGGTCACCCCTGCATCGACTTCCACGCCCCTGATGACCGACCGGCCTGCATTGATGATCGCCGCGCCACCTGCCAGGCCGCTGTCCGGCTTGGCGATGAGCGCGCCGAACACTTGCTGGTCGGAGAAGTCGTTCCAGAAACCGGCGATGTTGAAATAGCCGGGCAGGGCGCCGCGGAAGGTCATCTTGGCGCCGACTTCATAGGCGTCCACCTTCTCCGGCTTCGCGGTTTCGAGGCCGGGATTGGTGAAGTTCACCGTGCCCTGACGATAGCCGCGTGCATACTTGGCATAGATCAGCGTGTCGGGCGTCGGTTTGAAGTCAAAATCGATGAGCCAGGTGGGCTTGTTGGACTTGTTGACGATGCGCGTGCCGCAGGCCGAGGTGTCGCCGCCGTTGGCAAGCAGGCTCACCGTCGGGTGGTTGAGGTTGTCGTTGCAGACCCAGCTTACCACACGCGTACCGACGCCGGGGATCGTCGCCATCGTGCGGCGATTGCTTTCCGAGTAGCCGTCGATCTTGTCGAAGGTCCAGCGTCCGCCGAGCGTCAGGGAGAGCTGGTCCGTGAACCGGTAGGTGGCCTGCCCGAAGACGCCGTGGTTGTTGAAGGCGAGCTTGGTGCGCGATTCCGAGATGATGTTGCCTGGTACCGTGACGCCCGGAGCGATGGGGATCAGCGGGATGCCGCCCACGCAATCCAGCGTCCCGGGGTCTACGCAGTTGCCGTAGATGCCGGTGCGCTGCTGGTTCCATCCGATCGGGCGACTGAATTCGAGGTAGCCGCCGACCACGAAGTTGAACTTGCCGTCGGTCGAGCGGCCCTGGACCTGCAGTTCCTCGGTCGTCGTGGATTCCGAAGCCGCGTCATATCCGGGCTGGGTGCCCAGTTGGATATTGTCGAAGCGCGAACCGACTGCGGGCCCACCCGCTGCCGCTGCGGCGCGCGTATAAGCCGTGTCGGGCACGAAGAAGTTGTCGCTGTAGAGCTGGAACTGGCTCTGCTCCCGATACTCGCCGTAGCTGGCGATGTTCTTGATCGTGATCGTATCGCTGGCCTGCCAGGTCGTCGTGTTGATGACCTGCCAGGTGCGCAGGAACATGCGCGGGTTGGGATTGCCCACCTCGACGTCGAGCGGTCCGTCGCCGCGTGCGGCCTGACGGTCGATCTGGTCGCAGGAAGCCAGCGACGTGTAGTAGAATGGGGCGCCGTAGGGGCGGCCGGTCGCCGGATTTATGTCGGTCGGCAGCGGGGGATTGCGGTTGCAGAACTCGTGCCGCGATGCATAGCCGTTGGTGTCCGACCGGCTGTAATGGGCCACCGTGTAGTTTTCGAGGTTGGGCGTCAGGTCGGCGACGACGCTGACGCGGCCGTAGAAGTAGTTGACGTCGTTGAAGTCCTTCGGGCCTACCCCCGACTGGTTCTTCATGTAACCGTCGCGCTCGTTGCGGTCGATCGCGACGCGGACCTTGAAGGTGTCGGCCAGCGGTGCGTTGAACATCGCCTGGACGCGCTTCTGATCGTAGTTGCCGTAGGTCCCCTCGACCGAAGCCTCGAGCAGGTCGGTCGGCTTGGAGGGCACGAGCAGCACGGCGCCGCCGGTGGTGTTGCGGCCCTGAAGGGTGCCTTGTGGGCCTTTGAGCACCTGCACGTTCTGCAAGTCGGTGAAGGCGCCCGCGCCCACCGTGTTGCCGCCCGCCGTGCCGCCCTGCGCGCGCACGCCCACGACGTCGGCGAAATACACGCCGACGGTCGGCGCGGTCGAGGCGTCCTGGTTGAAGCCGCGAATGGAGAAGGTCGATTTCTCAGGCCCGTAGCGGGTGTTGACCGAGAGCGAAGGCGTGAAGACCGCAAGGTCGGAGGCGACCGCGATGTTGCGCTTCTGGATCTGGTCGCCGCTGAACACGGTGATCGAGATCGGCACGTCCTGCAGGCGTTCTTCGGTGCGGCGGGCGGTGACGATGATCTCGTCCGGGTTGATGCCCTGCGCCATTACCGGCGTCGCCGTCAGCCCTGCGAAAGCGACCGCCGGGATCGCGACGCTGCTGGTGAGCCGGCTCCTGAAATTCCTTGCACTCATGGTCTCTCCTCTCCTCCGGAAACATTGTTCTCGTTATCGGCAGACGGTTCTGCGGGACGGCCGGCTCTTGCCGGTCCGCGCGGGAGATTTTCGGTTAATCGAAGTCGGGGAAGCGCGCAGACCCGGCATTGCCGACCTGCGGTTGACGCCCCCAAGCGCCTGTGTTCTCTCCCTGGTGCCGATGCCCGGCAGACCTTTTTGCCTGAGGGAAACACTACGAATCCCTCGCCTGTTTGCAAGGATAACTGCGAGGCATTCAGTTCACAATTGGGAACGTGATATCGAAAATGCGAATTTATCCGACATCGTTGCGAGATTGTAACACCTGTTCAGCCAATCATGCCGTGAGGGTCACATTCAGGAGAGCAAGAGTGCCGCTCCAGGCAATTCGATGTGCCGCCGCATCATAGGCTATCCCCTCGGCGATACCGTCGTGATCCGGGTCCGTGAAGGCGTGCCGGGCCTGCGCGAACTCGGTTGCGGAGTAGTTCGCGCCAGCGTGATCGAGTTCGGCGCGCAGGGCCTCGAAGTCGGCGCGCGGGACATAGGGGTCGAGTCCTCCTGTCCAGACGGCGATGCGTGCGGTAACGATCCCGGGTTCGGCCGGGGCATGGGTGAGCAGCAGTCCGTGGAAACTCGATACTGCCCGTACGGGTGCGCCGCTGCGGGCGAGTTCGAGGACGCACTTGCCGCCGAAGCAGTAGCCTATCGCCGCGACGCGCTCCGGATCGACACCGGGCAGGGTGCGAGTCGTTTCGAACCAGGTGACCACGCGGTCGCGAAGCACTTCGGGGCAGGCCATGAGTTCGGCAAAATATCGACCCGCAGACTGCGGCGTGGAGATGTCCGCACCGCGCCCGTACATGCTGGCGGCGACGGCGAGGTAGCCATGATCGGCCAGCGCGGCGAACGCCATTTCGAACGCAGGGCCGGAGCCGGTGGCGCCGGGGATCATCAGCACTGCGGGATGAGGCCCTTCACCGCATGGCCGGGCGACGAAGCCATCAAGAGCGACACCATCATGGTCGCAGGCGATCGGCTCAAATCTGTCGTCCATGCCTTTGTGCCCTCTCTGTAGTCTAAACTGCGAACGTTAAGTCTCCAGATGGAATGATCCGGGCTCTCAGCGTTGTCAAAGGTTGCACCGTCTTGCACGCCCGTGCGATCAGCGGGGCATGATGCGGACCGGATACAGGCAGGAGCGCAAGCCGCGCTGGAAGGTAGCGGCGGTGGTCCTGCTGATCCATGTCGTGGTCATCACCGGGCTGGTGCGGGCATTCACTCCGGACCTTGCAACGACGGTCGCGCGGTCGGTGACTCGGGCTTTCACGATCTCGGCGGAGCCACCGAGGCCCGAGGCCAGTCCGTCCCCCGCACCCGGCCGCACGCAGCAGATAGAGGGTGCGGCTGCTCCGGCCGGTCGCAAGGCCGACCCGAGGCCGGTCGCAGCCCCCGCGCGTCGGTCGTGATCCGCCCGACGCAGGCGCCTCCCGTCGCAGGAAAAGGTGCTGAGGATGCGGCTGGAGCCGCCGTGGCAGGCGAAGGTACGGGGGCTGCGGGTATCGGTTCGGGTACTGGAGCCGGCTTGGGCGGGGAGGGCGCCGGTGGAGGCGGTGGCGGCTTTCCCACGGTGAAGATCGCCGGTGATATCAATTCGGCAAAGGACTATGCGCGCAGGGGCCGTGACTTGCGCGTGGGAGCTTCGGTCACCATCGACCTTCGGGTCGGCACCGATGGCCGGGTGGTCGCTTGCCGGGTCGTGCAGTCGAGCCCGGACCCGGAAGCCGACCGCGTGACTTGCGATCTGGCGACGCGCCGTTTCCGCTTCCGTCCGGCCAGGGATACTACTGGAAAAACAGTAGAAGCGACCTATCGTTGGCGACAGCGCTGGTTTTATTGACGCATTACACAGCCTGTAACGTTGCATTGCAGCAATCGGTGGCTATGACCATCACACCGGTATCCGTCAGTTGACGAGCGAAGCTTCCTCTATGTCGATCCTTGTTCCTGTAATTCTCTGCGGCGGTAGCGGCACGCGGTTGTGGCCGCGCAGCCGGGCCGTGATGCCCAAGCCGTTCCTGCCGCTGGTCGGCGACAGTACCCTGTTCGAAGCGGCGCTGGCGCGGTGCCCCGGTTCCGAGGGTTTTGCGGCCCCGGTCGTGGTGACCGGTCACAAGCACCTGGCCCATGTCGAAGCGCAGCTCGGCGCGGTCGAGGGCGCGCAGGTCATCGTCGAACCCTCGGCGCGCAACACCGCCGCCGCCATTGCGCTCGCCGCCTGTCGCCTGCCCGAGGACGCGGTGATGCTGGTCTGCCCGAGCGATCACCACATCGGCAATACCGAGGCTTTCGCGGTCGCCGCAGCCGCTGCGGCGGGGTTGGCGCAGCAGGGCTGGCTGGTGTCCTTCGGCATCGAGGCGACGGCGCCCGAAACCGGCTTCGGCTACCTCAAGCGCGGCGAGGCAATTCCCGAGCACGGCGGTTTCCGCACCGCGCAGTTCGTCGAGAAGCCGGATCTGGAGCGCGCCAAGGCGTTCCTTGCCGAAGGGATCTACGCCTGGAACGGCGGCATCTTCGCGTTCCGGGTGAAGGACTTCCTCGCCGAACTGACCGCGCACCGCCCGGACGTTGCCACCAGCGTCGCTGATGCGGTGGCGAAGGGCGCCGAGGACGGCCAGCGCTTCCATCCCGATGCGGCGACCTTTGCCGAAGTGCCCAGCGTCTCGGTCGATTACGCGGTGATGGAGAACACCACCCGCGCGGCGATGGTGCCTGCCGACATGGACTGGTCCGACATCGGCAACTGGCAGGCGCTGCACGAGGCGCTGGAAAGCGATGAGCACGGCAATTCGGTACGCGGTTCGGGCACGGTCGAGATGGTCGATTGCCGGGGTGTGCTGGTCGACAGCGACGGTCCGCGCGTCTCTGTGATCGGGCTGGAGGACGTGATCGTCGTCGTCGATGGCGATGACATCATGATCACTACGGTTGCCGGCGTGCAGAAGGTGGGCAATCTTTCCGGCGCCAGGAATCAGTGAGTATTCGCCGATGACCGACGCCCGCGCTTCCTCCTCGCTGCCGATCCGACAGGTCGAGAAGCCCTGGGGCCTGGACGTCCTGCCTGCGCCGTTCGAGGCGCCCGAGGGCCAGCGCATCGGCGAAATCTGGTTCGAGCCGCCCGCCGCTCTGCCCGAGCTTCTGGTCAAGTACATCTTCGCCGGCGAGGCGCTGTCGGTGCAGGTCCACCCTTCCGACGCGCAGACGCTGGCCAAGGGCATCGGGCGGCAGGGCAAGGAGGAATGCTGGCTGATCGTCGCTGCCGAGCCGGGCGGCAAGCTGGGCATCGGCTTCGACCGGGAGATCGGCGAGGATGCGATGCGCGCCGCCGCGCTTGACGGGTCGATCGAACACCTGATGACCTGGCACGAGGTCGTGCCGGGCGACTTCTTCTACATCCCGGCCAATACCGTCCATGCCATCGGCGCGGGCGTCAGCTTGATCGAGGTGCAGCAGAACAGCGACATTACCTATCGCCTCTACGATTACGGCCGCCCGCGCGAGCTGCATCTGGAGGACGGGATGGCGGTATCGCACGGCGAGCCGTACTCGCGTGAGCAATGGTTCAAGCACGTGCCGCTGGACGGTTCGCAGGTGTTGGTCGATGGCCCGCTCTTCGTGCTGGACCAGATCGCGGGCGTGCCGTCGCAGGAGATCGCAATGCGCTATCCCGATGCACTGCTGGTGATCCCGCGCGAGGGCGCGGTCGAAGTCGCGGGCGAGTCCATCGCGCCCGGCAGCTGTGCGCTGGCGATGAGCCTCGCCGACGTGCGATTTGCGGAAAACGGCGTTTGCCTGCTGACGAGGCCCTGTAAAATCGCGTCCTGACGGTGCATGAAGGGGGACATGATCGTCCAGACCATCCAGTTGGCACTGACGCCGGTTTTCGTGCTCGTGGCCATCGGCAATATCCTCAACATCCTCTCGACGCGGCTCGGGCGCGTGGTCGATCGCGCGCGCATCCTGCAGGAGCGGCACGGCACCACGCAGGGCATGGAGCACGACATCGTCGTCAGCGAACTGCGGCTGGTGAACCGGCGCATGACGCTGATCACCCAGGCGGTGCGCTTCATGGTGCTCTCGGCGCTGGCGATCGGCGTGACGGTGGCGGTGCTGTTCCTGTCCGGCCTTGGCGGGATGGACTGGCATGCGGCGGCGGCGGTGACCTTCCTTGCGGCGATCGTGCTGCTGCTCGTCGCGCTCGTGCTGTTCCTGCGCGAGACGCAAGTGGCGGCCGACGCGCTGCGCATTCCCAGCGACTATCTGGAACTTCATCGCCACATCTGAGAATCCGTTTGGAAATTCGCCGCAGGCGAATTTCGCGGCACTCAGCCCACGCCCCACCCGGCCTCCCATCAAGTATACTTCCGTGGGAGGCCGGGTGGGGCGTGGGCCGGTGCCGCTAAGAAAATGCCCTCTTGGGCATTTTCCAAACAGACTCTGAAACGCTATCGCCGCCGCGATTGGAGTTCACGCGCTTTGCCCTAGTCTCTCCGGCGGGAGAGACAATCATGGGCGACGGCAGGGCACTACAGGAATGGAAGCGCGGCTGGCCGGTGGTCGTCGCGGCGATGGCGGGGTTCTCGTTCTTCTCGGTGCTGATCTCGGCGACCGGGCTGTTCATCGAGCCGCTGGAACGGGCTTTCGGATGGGACCGGGCGACGCTGTCGATGGGACCGGCGATCGCGACCGCTGTGACGGCGCTCCTGTCGCCTTTCTACGGTGCGCTGATCGACCGCTTCGGCTCGCGGCGGCTGGGACTGCCGGGGGTGGTCGTGACGATGGCGGGCACTTGCATGTTCGCCTTTGCCAGCGGATCGAAGCTGCAGTGGGTGGTGATGTGGATCGCCTTCGGGCTGATCCTGACGTCCATCAAGTCGACGATCTGGACGACGGCGGTAGCAGGCACGTTCGACAAGGGCAGGGGCCTTGCGCTCGGCCTTGCCGTGACCGGCCCGGCCATCGCGCAGACGCTGGTGCCGCCGCTCGGCAACTTCCTGATCGAGAGTTTCGGCTGGCGCGCCGCCTATGTGTGGTTCGGGCTCGGCTGGGGCGGGGTGACGCTGCTGGTATGCTGGCTGTTCCTGCGCGATGCCCACGATCGGCGGCCGAAAGCGGACGGAGCCGTGCGCGCCGTGCTGCCGGGCCTGCACAAGCGTGAGGCACTGCGAAGCCGGGCCTTGCTTCAGGTAGCGGTGTCGTCCTTCGTGGTGATGGCGATGACCATCGGGCTGGGCATCCACCTTTTCCCGATCCTTACCGAAGCGGGCGTAGCGCGCAGCGAGGCGGCTTGGCTGCTGTCGCTGGGCGGCATAGCGGGCATCGTCGGCAAGCTGGTGACCGGGGCGCTGCTCGACCGGTTCCGGCCGAACTGGACCGGCAGCCTGACGATGGGTGTGACGGCGGTGACGTTCGTGGTGCTGATCCGCTTCCTCGATTCGATGCCCGCGCTGATCGCGGCGCTCGTCATCAACGGCTATGCGGCGGGCTCCAAGACGCAGATCACCGCGTTCCTGACCGCCGGATATGCGGGGATGCGCAATTTCGGGATGATCTACGGCGTCATGTCGGCGCTGGTGGCGCTGGCTTCCGGGCTTGGCCCGTGGATCGCGGGGAAGGTCTACGATACCTCGGGCGGGTACGAGCCGTTCCTCTGGGCGGGTGCGGTCGGCTGCGTACTGGGCGGCGGGCTGCTGCTGGCGTTGCCGCCGATGCCGAAATGGGATCAGGCAGAGGCTGAGTCCTCCCTGGAACGCAGACAATAAAAAAGCGGGGCGCCTTCCGACGCCCCGCTTTCTGTTTCATTGTACCGGAACGATCAGGCCGCCAGCTTGAACGGCTCGATCTCGCCCGAGAGGTACAGCTTCTTGGCCTTGGCGCGGCTGAGCTTGCCCGAGCTGGTGCGCGGCAGGCTCTTGGGCGGCACCAGTTCGACCACGCAGTTCATGCCGGTGATCGAGCGCACCTTGTCACGGATCAGGTCGCGCAGTTCGACGCGCTTGACCGGATCGGAGACGCGGCAGTGGACGAGCACGGCGGGGGCTTCCTCGCCGTTGTCCGTCTCCACCGAGAACGCCGCGATGTCGCCGTGGTTGAAGCCGGGAAGCTGCTCCACGGCCCACTCGATGTCCTGCGGCCAGTGGTTCTTGCCGTTGATGATGATCATGTCCTTGGCGCGGCCGACGATGAACAGGTAGCCGTCCGTCATGTAGCCCATGTCGCCGGTGTCCAGCCATCCGTCGACGAGGCACGCGGCGGTCGCCTCGGGGTCGCGGAAGTAGGAATGCATCACCGACGTGCCGCGGCACCAGACCTTGCCGATCTTGTGGTCGCCCAGCGTGTCGCCGTTTTCGCCGCGGATCACCACTTCCATGTCGCGCACGGCCTTGCCGCAGTTGACGATGGCGCGGTAGCGGGCCGGGCGGTTGAGATCGCGCGGCGCGCCCGAGAGGCGCTCCTCCTCGACCAGTTCGACGCGGATGCCTTCGCCCGGCGGCATGACGGTGACCGCCAGCGTCGCTTCGGCCAGGCCGTAGCTGGGCAGGAACGCGGATGCCTTGAAGCCAGCATCGGCGAAGGCGTTGACGAAGCTCTGCATCACGTCCGGGCGGATCATGTCCGCGCCGTTACCGGCGATGCGCCAGCGCGACAGGTCGAAGCGATCGCTGACCGGGCTCTGGCTGGAGATGCGACGGGCGCAGATGTCGTAGCCGAACGTCGGCGAATAGGACGCCGAAGTGCCCTTGTTGCGGGTGATGAGGTCCAGCCATGCCAGCGGGCGACGCGCGAAATCCTCGGTCTTGAGGTAATCGGCGGAGACCTGGTTGGCGATCAGCGACAGGAAGCAGCCGACGAGGCCCATGTCGTGATACCACGGCAGCCACGAGATGCAGCGGTCGCTGTCCTGGAACTGCATGCCGTGCGCGTGGCTGGCAAGGTTCGACAACAGCGAGCGGTGAGTCACCGCGACGCCGTGCGGGAAGCGGGTGGAGCCCGAGGAATACTGCAGGTAGCAGATATCGTCCGGATCGGCCTTGGGCAGCGCGACTTCGGGCGCATCTTTCGCAGCGAAATCGGCCCAGGTGGCATGGGCACAGCCCTGACGCTCGGCCGCAGCGGCGGTCATCGTGGCGATCTCGTCCGGACCGATCAGCAGGATCGGGTCGGAGCTGGAGAGCTGCACGGCCAGCTGGTCGATGTAGTTGTCCTTGCCGCCGAAGCTGGTGGGCAGCGGCAGCGGCACCGGCCAGGCACCCGCGTAGACCGCGCCGCAGAACAGTGCCGCGAAGTCCTGCCCGGTTTCGGCGATGAGGGCGATGCGATCGTCCTTCTTCACGCCGCGCGCGATCAGCGCATAAGCGACCTTGAGCGCGTCTTCGCGCAGTTCCGAGAAGGGATAGACGCGCGTGAGCGTGCCGCGCGGATCGTGGAAATTGAACCCGCGTTTGCCTGTGGCGGCATAGTCCAGGGCGTCGCCGAAAGTGGCGAAATCGGCGAAAATGCGCGGCAGCGCATCCTCGTTGGGGGTGGGGATAAGTGCCTGCCCCGTATTCGGCACCAGTTCGATGGTGTCGGCCATATGATCTAACCCGTTGTAGTTATACCGTTACTCTCGCGAGACCGGCGCTTCTATCCGGTCCAATCTGAACCGGAGGTAGCTGTGTTGCGTCCCAGTACGGTCTCACGCACTCTCCCCATTTCCAGCCGAGTGTGGCACGAATAGGGCAGCATGTCGGACAAGCGTCGCAATCCACAGCGTGGACCACACCCACTCGACCCGAACCGTCTGGAGGAACTGGCGCTGGCCTATGTCGCGCGTTTCGCCACGACGCAAGCCAAGTTGCGCGGTTATCTGCAGCGCAAACTGAGGGAGCGCGGCTGGTCGGAAGAGGCCCAGTCGGAAGGACGGGGCCCCGATGTTGAGGCGCTGGTCGAGCGCTATGCACAGAAGGGCTACGTCGACGATGCCTCGTGGGCGCGGATGAAGGCGGGCAGCCTGCTGCGGCGTGGCTATGGCGCGCGCCGGGTCGGCGAGGCGCTGGGGCAGGCAGGGGTGGACGAAACCCTGCGCGCCGAGGCCCGGCCCGGCATTGCCGAGCAGCGCCGCGCGGCGCTGGTGCTGGCGCGGCGGCGCCGGTTCGGTCCTTTCGCCGTTCAGGTTGCGGAAGACCCCAAGGTGCAAGATCGGCAACTCGCCGCGATGCTGCGCGCCGGGCACCCGCTCGACATCGCGCGCCGGATCGTCGAGAGCGAGGACGCCGACGCGCTCGAGGAATGGTGCGAGTCGGAATTCGGAGACTATTGAATGCGCCTTACCCGCTCCACGCTTGCCGTTTCGCTGCTGCTGGCCTTCGCCGCGTGCTCGCAAGGGGGGCAGGAGGCCACGGCCAAGGCGTCACAGGCACAAGCTGCGGTGCATCCGATTTCGGGCCTGCCGGTCAAGGACCTCGAGGTGAAGTCTGCGAACGGCACCCACGCGTTCCGGGTGGAGGTCGCCTCGACGTTCAAGGAGCAGGAGCACGGCCTGATGTTCCGCTCCGAAATGGGCGCGGACGAGGGCATGATCTTCCCCAACAAGCCGCCGCGCCGTTCCGCCTTCTGGATGCGCAACACGGTGATCCCGCTCGACATCATCTTCATCGGCACTGACCACCGCATCCTCAACATCGCGGCGAACGCGGTGCCTTATGATGAGACGCCGCTGCCTTCGGACGGCATCGCTGCGGGCGTGCTGGAACTGAACGGCGGCCGCGCGGCGCAGCTCGGCATCAAGGCGGGCGACAAGGTCAGCTGGTAAGCCCACCCCCTTCGTCATTGCGAGCGCAGCGAAGCAATCCAGGACAGTCTTGAGCCGCCCTGGATTGCTTCGCTGCGCTCGCAATGACGAGGATGGAAATGCTGCCCAATAGGCGAGGTGCCTCCCGCGTCCCGTCTGCCTTAGCTTGCCTCCCGAACGACATGGGGAGAGACGGATGGGTTCGCTGACGGGAAAGACGGCGCTGGTGACCGGCGGTTCGCGCGGGATCGGCCGGGAGGTGGCGCTGAGGCTCGCGGCGGACGGCGCCCGGGTCTGCATCAACTACAACAACAATGCGGCCGCTGCCGAAGAGGTCGTCTCGGCGATCCGCGATGCCGGGGGCGACGCCTTCGCCCTGCAGGCCGACGTCGGTTCGGCCGGGGCTATCGCGGCGATGTTCGCGGCCTTCGATGCGCAGGCGGACGGCCTCGACATCCTCGTCAACAACGCGGGAATCGGCGAGATGGCGACGATCGCCGAGACGGACGAGGCGCTCTACGACGCGATGATGCGGGTGAACGCCAAGGGGCCGTTCTTCGTCACGCAGGCGGCGCTGTCCCGGCTGCGGGGCGGCGGGCGCATTGTGAACCTTTCGTCCATGGTCGCGCGCGCCGCTTATGCATCGTGCCTGGCCTATGCCATGAGCAAGGCGGCGGTGGAGCATTTCACCCGCTCGCTGGCGCAGGAGCTGGGCGCGCGCGGTATCACCGTCAACGCGGTGGCGCCGGGCGCGACGATCACGGATTTCGCGCCCGCGCTGTTCAACGATCCGGCGACGGTGGACTATCTCGCCTCGGTCGCGGCGCTCGGGCGGGTGGGGCAGCCGGGCGACGTCGCGCGGGTGATTGGCTTCCTGTGCGGGCCCGATGGCGCATGGGTGACAGGTCAGGTGATCGAGGCGAGCGGCGGGATGCATTTGTAGCACCCGAAGGTCCCTCTTCGCGCTTGCGTTGGGGGCGCTTCGGGGCTAGTGCGCGGCACATGGGAATCCTGTCCAAGATCTTCACCTGGTGGGACGGCGCCACCATCGGCACCTCGCTCTGGAGCTCGCGCAATGGCGAGCATGTCGGCACCGACGCGCAGGGGAACAAGTACTATCGTTCCAAGAACGCGAAAGTGAAGACGACCGAGGGCTGGGATCGCCGCTGGGTGATCTATGCCGGCGCCAACGACGCCAGCAACGTCCCCGCCGAATGGCACGGCTGGCTGCACCACTCGTACGATGGTGTGCCCGAAAGCCATCTGCCCGCGCCGCGCATCTGGGAAGTGGACTACACCCCCAACGCCACCGGCACCGCGACCGCGTATCGCCCGCAGGGCGCGCTGGAGCGTGGCGGCCGCCGTGCTGCCGCCACCGGCGACTACGAAGCCTGGTCGCCGGAAGCCTGAGGGCTCAAGCATGATTCGCTGGAGGGCTTTGACGGCACTCTCGTTGCTGTCGGTCCTGGCGGCCTGCGGTGGTGAGCCTGCGCCCGAGGCGCAGGACACCAGCGTCCCGGATGCCATCGCCGGAATGCAGGCCGGCCCTGCACAGGCCGCGAAAGGCCAGCAGATCGGCACGCCCAACAAGGACCGCGTGGTCACGCTGGGCGTCCTCAACAAGCGCAACAACCTGACGCAGGACCTGGTGATGAAGCCGGGCGAATCGCGCCGCCTCGGCAATCTCGTCGTGAAGGTCGCCACCTGCGAGAAGACGCTTCCCTGGGAAAAGCCGCAGGAAGAGGGCGCCTTCGTCCAGGTCTTCGTCGAACAGCGCCGCACCACCGAGGAAAAGCTGGCCTGGAACAAGGTGTTCTCCGGCTGGCTGTTCAAGAACAACCCCGGTGCCAACGTGGTCGAGCACCCGGTCTACGACGTCTGGGTCAAGAGCTGCGCGATGAGCTTCCCGGGCGAAGAAGCCAGTCCGCAGGACGACGCGTCGCCGAGCAGGGCTTCGAACGCCTCGGGCAGTGAGAGCACTCCGGCCCCTGCCGCGTCGCCGAGCGCTTCTCCGACGGCGGCCGATCCCGAGCCGGTCGAGGAACCCGCTGTCGAGCAATAGCCCGACTGGGCTGCCTGCAGCAGCGACAAATATTTTTTCTGCGGCATCTCCACCGCGCCCAGCGAGGCGAGGTGGGAGGTCATGAACTGGCAGTCGAGCAGGGTGATGCCGCCCCGTCGCAGCGCCGCCACCAGCCAGCACAGCGCGACCTTCGACGAGATCGCTGACGCGCGAGAACATCGATTCGCCGCAGAACACCCGGTCGAAGCCGACGCCGTAGAGGCCGCCGACCAGTTCGCCATCGCGCCAGACCTCGATCGAATGCGCGTGGCCGAGGAAGTGCAGGTTCTCGTAGCTGGCCTGAATGCGGTGGCTGATCCAGCTGTCTCCCCCGTCATCATTGGCATCCCCGTCGCGCGCCTGTCTCGGCGCTGCGCATTCGTCCATGACTTGCGAGAAGGCGCGGTTGCAGGTCACCTCGAACCGCCCGCGCTTGAGCGTGCGGGCGAGGGAGGAGGATACGCGAAGCCCATCGAGCGGCAGCGTCGCGCGCAGGCGCGGTTCGATCCAGAAGATCTCCGGATCGTCGCGCGCGTCGGACATGGGAAATATCCCGCTGCGATAGGCGAGCATCAGGAGTTCAGGCTCGATGATCGGATTTGAGCGGGGCGCGTGCACGAAAACGTCCTAGCAGATGGGGATAACGAGCGCAGATCGACATATTCGCTCCGCCGGTCCACAATCGCCGCTTGCCATCGCGCAAGTCCTTCATTAGAGGCCCCCGAGCCCGCAGGAGTGTAGCTCAGTTGGTAGAGCATCGGTCTCCAAAACCGAGGGCCGTGGGTTCGAGTCCCTCCACTCCTGCCAGCATCTTCCCAAGATCGCGATAATCTTCCCTTCGGGGAGATCCGGATGCGGGGCGCCGAAGTGTGCCTTGCACGCGGGTGCTTCGACAAGCTCAGCATGAGCGGAAACGGGAAGACGGCTTCCTCATTCCGCTCATGCTGAGCTTGTCGAAGCACCATCGTCGGGTCACGACGTTCAATTGCGGGCCAAGTTGCTTTACGAGAGCCCGTTCGCCGATTCGGGCTACTAGCGGGAAGACACAGTCGTACATGCACGCCAGCGCGCATCCTGACGCCGTGGAGGCCGAAGCGGCCACCTCCAACTCCGGCACCGACACTTACAAGCGCACGCGCCACGAAGCCTTGTGGATGGGCATCGTCCTGTCGCTGCTGGCGATGCTCCCCGCGATCGTCGCCTGGGCGCCGCAGATGACCGACTATCCTTCGCACCTGGCCGGGTTCAAGGTCATGCTCGATCACGGGCACGACCCGTTCCTGACGCGCTATTTCCTGTTCAAGTGGGAGTGGACCGGCAATCTCGGCGCCGAGCTGCTGATGGTGCCGCTCACGAAGATCATGGGGCTGGAAGCTGCGGGCCGCTTCATCGTCGCGGCCATTCCGTTCCTTACCGGCATGGCGATCATGGCGGTGGAATGGAGCCTCAGGAAGCGCATCGGTGTTGGCGCGATCCTGGCCTTCGCGATGATCTGGTCGCCCTCGTTCCTGATGGGCTTCCTCAACTATTCGCTGTCGATTGCCTTCGCGCTGTTCGTGCTGGCGGGCTGGGTGCGGCTGGAGAACTGGCGCTGGCGCTGGGCGGTGATGATCCCGGCGAGCTTCGTGGTGTGGCTGTGCCACGTCTCGGGCTGGGGCGTGATGGGCGTGCTGATCTTCGGCTATGAATGGTCGAAGCGTACAAGCTGGCGGGACTGGCGGCCGTTCCTTAAGCCCTGGCCGCTGATCTTCCCGCTGCTGCCGATGCTGCTGGGCGTGGGGTCCAACTCCAAGGTGTCCTACGGGCGCTTCGGCGTGCTCGAATACAAGTGGCAGATCCTCTACCGCGCGATGCGCAGCTACGACATGACCTTCGACATCGCCAGCCTGTGCGTGGTGGTGGCGGTGATCGTGGCGGCGCTGGCGATCCGCCGTTTCGACGGGCGCGTCGGCTGGGCGGCGCTGATCCTGCTGATCCTGACGCTGGTGGTGCCGCGCCAGATCTTCGGCGGCGACTATGCCGACTATCGCCTGAGCACCGCCGCGCTGCTGGTCGCGTGCCTCGCGATCGACTGGCCGGTGCCGCGCTGGGGCCTTGCGCTGGCGGGGCTGCTGTTCACCGCGCGCATCGCCGTCACCACGGTGGTCTGGTACGAGGATGCGCAGACCGCGCGCCAGCTCGTCACCGCGCTCGATTACGTTCCCGAAGGCTCGCGCGTGGCGACGGCGATCGCGATTCCGCGCCGCCAGTGGTTCTTCGGCCCGTTCGAGCACTTCGGCAGTTACGCCGTGGTTCGCCGCAGTTCGATGGAGAATTCCAACTTCGCGTTGCCCGACGTCCACATGCTGTCGATGCGCGAAACTCGCTACCGTTTCAACGATCCGACGCAGCGCATTCTCTACAGCGACAGCCAGCGGATCGACTTGCGCAAGTTCAAGCCCGCGCGCCATGCCGACTACCTCTGGTACATCGGCACGAAGGCGCCGGTGGCGATCCCGGACGGGGCGCGGATCGTCTTCGCGACGCCCAACTCGTTCCTTGCACGCCTGCCGGACTCGGTGGACCTTGCAAATCCGGACAGTGGAAGCTAAATCCCCGTTTCCTCCCGACAGGCGGACTTCATCAGCCCCTCCCGGCCTCGGCCGGGGTGGCGATGGCCCCTAGGCGGAAGAATCGCAGAATTTTCCGTGACCAAAGCGGCATAGCTAAGAGAGCGACGTTAAGATGGCCAAGATCACCCCCGGCGAATTCATGCGCCAGGTTCAGGCGGAAACGCGCAAGATCCACTGGCCCTCGCGCCAGGAGACGGTCACGACCGCGATCTTCGTCGGCCTGATGACGGTGCTGCTGGCGGTGTTCTTCCTGGGCATCGACGCGCTGTTCGGCTGGGTCGTCAGCGCTCTGCTGAACGCCCTTTGATCGCCAGAATACAGGACTGAGAGAACACATGGCCCGCTGGTACATCATCCACGCCTACTCCGGCTTCGAGAGCAAGGTTAAGGAAGCCATCATCACCGAGGCCGAGCGCATCGGTCTGTCGCAGCTCGTCGAGGACGTGCAGGTTCCTTCGGAAACCGTCACCGAGGTGAAGCGCGGCAAGAAGGTCCAGACCGAGCGCAAGACGATGCCCGGCTACGTCCTCGCCAAGCTGACGCTGAACGACGACGTCTACCACCTCATCAAGAACACCCCGAAGGTCACCGGCTTCCTGGGTGCCAACAACAAGCCGCAGGCGATCAGCGAGAGCGAGGCCTCGCGCTACTTCGGCGCCGCCGAAGCCGCTGCCGCCGCGCCGCGCAAGACGGTCTCGATCGATTACGAGATCGGCGATTCGGTCAAGGTGCTCGATGGCCCGTTCGCGAGCTTCAACGGCATCGTCGAGGAACTCGACTTCGAGAAGAGCCGCGTCAAGGTGGCCGTCTCGATCTTCGGCCGCGCCACCCCGGTGGAGCTGGAATTCGAGCACGTCGAACTCAGCAAGTAATCTGCCGTCGCCCCGAGCGACAAGGCGCACGACAAGAAACGCCCCGCCTCAGTGCGGGGCGTTTTGCGTTTCAGGAAACCGCGAATTAACCGGTTCTGGGCTAATCGGTTCGGATGGACAGGGGCGCCTTAGATCGCTGGACGGGCTGCGCGGCATCGCTGCGTGCGGCGTCGCGTTCTTCTACCACCCGCTGCTCGAGTTCAACGCGCATGCGATTGGACATGCGCCCGCCGTCCTTCTTTGGCTGCGCACCTGGGGCTGGACCCTGGTGGACCTGTTCTTCCTGATCTCGGGCTATGTCTTTGCCCAGGTCTATCTCGGGCGCACTGGTGGCCGTGCAGGGCTGGAGCAGTCGGCGCTTCCCGACTTCGCCATGGCCCGGTTCGCGCGCCTATATCCGTTGCATTTGCTCTTGCTGCTCGTGACGGCGGCGCTGTTCGCGTCGGAGCCGGCCAACACCGCAATAGCCTTCATGGCGCACCTGTTCATGATGCAGGCCTTCGTCGCGCCTGTCGGCCATACGTTCGATGGTCCGAGTTGGTCGCTGTCGGTAGAGGTTTTCTGCTACGCCATCTTCGCCGTCGCGGCGGCGCGTGGCGATCGGGTGCTAAGGCGCATCACGGTGGCGACAGTGGTGCTGGCGCTGGGCTACATCGTCGTGCTCGGCGGGCGCGAAGGTGGTCCCTGGGCCGCCGACTGTCTCCCACGCGGACTGCTGGGGTTTTTCCTGGGGCAGCTGTTGTGGCGCTGCAGGGAGCAGTTGCAGTCGATATGGACACCGTTTCTCGTCGTCGTCCTTGCCCTCGGTCTTGCGATCGACATGGGCGCGGCATGGAGCCCGCTGCCGCCGTTGTGCCTGCTGGCATGGCCTTGCGTCCTGGCTCTCGCGCTCCGTATCCCTGCGCTGGGGAGCCGGGCGATGGTCTGGCTGGGGGACCGCAGTTATACGATCTATCTCGTCCATTACCCGATCCTGCTTTGCTTCCGGCCGGACTTGAACGAGCAGCAGAACGTCTGGCTGGCGTCTGCCGGAACGCTGGGTTACGTGGCGATCGTTCTGGCGGCCAGCGCGGCTATCTATCGTTTCTTCGAGATGCCCGCCGGTCGCATGATCCGCGCTGCGTGGGGGCGTCGGCATTTGGCGGCGAACGCGGTGGCCACGGCCTGAAACGGGCTCTTCCCTTTCCTGCGCTTTTCCTATAGGGGCGCCCCCTTCGGACATGGCCTTGCCGTGCCCGATTCCCTGCGGGAGGGTGCTGATCACACGGCGCCCCGCCAAAACCGCTAGACATGAGCCTCGGGAAACCGGGGCGACAGTGTGAAAAGGAGCGGCCCCATGGCCAAGAAGATTACCGGTTACATCAAGCTGCAGGTTCCTGCAGGCAAGGCCAACCCGTCGCCGCCGATCGGTCCGGCTCTGGGTCAGCGCGGCGTGAACATCATGGAATTCTGCAAGGCGTTCAATGCCGCCACGCAGGAACTCGAGAACGGCATGCCGATCCCGACCATCATCACCGTCTACGCCGACCGCAGCTTCACCTTCGTCACGAAGACGCCGCCTGCCACCTTCCTCATCAAGAAGGCCGCCGGTCTGAAGTCGGGCTCGAAGGAGCCGGGCAAGATTTCCGCCGGTAAGATCGCGCGTTCGAAGCTGTCCGAGATCGCCCAGGTCAAGATGGCCGACCTCAATGCCAACGACATCGAGGCCGCAACGAAGATCATCGAAGGTTCCGCTCGCGCGATGGGCCTCGAAGTGGTGGAGGGCTGAGCCCATGAAGCAGACCAAGAACCAGAAGGCTCTCGCAGCCAAGCTCGGCGACAACATGAAGCTCTACGGCGTTGACGAAGCGCTGCAGACCCTGCGTGACGTCAAGGCCACCAAGTTCGACGAGACCATCGAAGTCGCGATGAACCTGGGCGTCGATCCCCGCCACGCCGACCAGATGGTCCGCGGCATGGTTTCGCTGCCCGCAGGCACCGGCAAGACCGTTCGCGTCGCCGTGTTCGCCAAGGGTGACAAGGCTGCCGAGGCTCTCGCCGCCGGTGCCGACAAGGTTGGCGCCGAAGACCTCATGGAAGACATGCAGGCCGGCAACCTCGACTACGACCGCGTCATCGCCACCCCGGACATGATGGGCGTCGTCGGCCGTCTCGGCAAGCTGCTGGGCCCCAAGGGCCTGATGCCGAACCCGAAGCTGGGCACCGTCACCCCGAACGTGACGCAGGCCGTGAAGGACGCCAAGGGCGGCCAGATCGAGTTCCGCGTCGAGAAGCAGGGCATCATCCACGCCGGCATCGGCAAGATGTCGTTCTCGGATGCCGACCTGAAGACCAACTTCTCGGCCTTCGTGGACGCCATCGTCAAGGCGAAGCCCTCGGGCGCCAAGGGCAAGTATGTCCGCAAGATCTCGCTCTCGTCCTCGATGGGCCCGGGCCTCAAGATCGACACCACCGAGATCGCCGGCGCCTGATTTCAGCGCTGACGTAAACGGACTTGAAGGGCCGGGAGGAAACCTCCCGGCCCTTTTCGTTTGTGTCCCATTGGCGGGCTCGGTCGCGACCCTTCGACAAGCTCAGGGTGAGCGGGGTTCGTGATATGTCGCGTTAGCTCCATGCCCCCGTTCCCCACGTCCGCTCAGGCTGAGCTTGTCGAAGCCCGCCCCGGCGGTGTGTTCTCCGCCCCGTTTACGCTCGCCGCGATCGGGTGTATTGGCGTGCTGTACATATGTTCAGCATAACGCCGGGAGAGACGGCCAGATGGCTATCCGTTTCGAAGACATCAAGGAATTCATCGGTTCGCGCGTGCTCTGGGACGACCGCGCCGACTTGTTCACGCCCGAGGCGGCCGCAGCGATTCGCGCCAAGGTGGAGGCGCGCACCGTTGTGGTGTTCCCGCAGGCGAACCTCACCGACCAGGAGCAGCTCGCCATCACCGAGGCGATGGGCGAGAAGATTCGCCTGACGGCGCGCAACAACGTGCAGAACAACGACCAGGACGTCTACCAGGTCACGCTGGACGAGAAGATCAACCCGCAGCCCGAATACGTGCTGGGCACCTTCTTCTGGCACATGGACGGCATCACGGTGGACATGCCGCCGCCCTTCGCGACGCTGCTGTCCTGCCGCATCGCGCCCGACAAGGGCGGCGAGACCGAGTTCGCCAGCACTTATGCCGCTTACGAGGGCCTTCCCGAAGAGGAGAAGCAGGCGCTCGAGGGGCTGAAAGCGGTGCATTCGGTGCGCGCGAGCCTCTCGCCGATCGCCGATGCCATCCCGGAAAAGCACCGCGAGAAGGTGCTCGGCATCGGCCTGATCAAGGAGCATCCGCTGGTGTGGACGCACGAGTCGGGGCGCAAGTCGATGGTCATCGGCACCACGGCGGACCACATCGTCGGCATGGAAGTCCCGGCGGGCCGCGCCATGCTGATCCGCCTGCAGGAATGGGCGGCGCAGCCCGCGTTCTCGCTGCGGCACAAGTGGACCAAGGGCGACTTCGTGATCTGGGACAACACCGGCGCGATGCACCGGGCGATCCCCTACGACAAATCGACCGGGCGCATGATGCACCGCACCTCGATCGCCGGGACCGAGGCGGTCGCGGCGTAACCGTGCTTTGAAGCGGTTCGTCATTGCGAGCGAAGCGAAGCAATCCAGGGCGGCGTAGTGCAGCCCTGGATTGCTTCGCTTCGCTCGCAATGACGTGGAAGAGTTTAACGAGTCGTGAGATTGGCCGCCGTGTAGCACTCGACAAGGTAAGCCAGCGGGCGTCCGTCGGGCAGGACCAGCATCGCCTGATGCGTCGAGATCGTGTTCGCCGGGCAATTCTCCGCCGGTCCCGCCACCGTCGCGAGCGGACGCCGCTTGAACCCGAGCGGGGCGACGACTTTGCCGAACGGCGTATTCGTCACGCGCAGAGCCTCGTTCATCGCGGGCGTCAGCCGTGCCGGGACGTACCAGTTCCACGCGACCGAAAGCACCGTGCCGCCGCAGCTCAGGCGCACATTGCGCAAGGCGAAAGTCTCGCCGTCCGCAAGTCGGAGATGCTCGCGCATCGCTGCGGGAGGAGCCTCGCCGCTGGTGGCCAGCGTCTGCGCGGTGATCCGCGGATCGGTGACGCCGCGCATGCCGCACCATTCCTCCAGCGCTAGGGTTGCGCTGTCGTGGCGGCGCAGGACCGTCTCGAACTGTTCCAGCGTGGCGGCGGGCATTGCCGGCGAAGTCGCGGATGCCATCACGGCCATGATCGCAGCAGACGCGGCAAGCTCAAATGCCACCGGGGATCGCCGGGCGGCCCATCGCCGCCAGTCCTTCGACGAGCGCGCGGGTGCAGGCGGCGAGATCCTCGGCGCTGACCGAACGGATCACGAAATTCGCGCCGGTGCGCCCTTCGCCCCAGAACGGGTAGGAGCCGATCTGGCAGGTCTCGAACGTCTTTTCGGTTTCGCGCAGCAGTTCGGCCACTTCGCTTTCACCCACCCAGCACCCGACCGTCTCGGACAGCAACGGCGCGCCGCCCTCAAGCTGGCCGGAAAGTGCGTCGAGCATGCCTGCGGTGATGCTGGGCACGCCGGCCATGATGAACACGTTGCCGCAGCGGATGCCCGGCGCGCCGGTGTAGCGATTGGGGATCAGGCTGGCACCGTCCGGCGTGCGCGCCATCCGTAGGCGTGCCTCGGTCAGGCCGCCGCGCGTTGTGTAGTATTCTTCCAGGATCGCGCGGGCTTCGGGATGGACGATGACCGGCACGCCCAGCGCCTCGGCGATGGCGTCCACGGTGATGTCGTCATGCGTGGGGCCGATGCCGCCGGTGGTGAAGCAGTAGTCGTTGCGCGCGCGCAGGGTGTTCACCGCCTCGACGATGGATGGCGTCTCGTCGGCGACGACGCGCACTTCCTTCAGGCGGATACCCTGGATCTGCAACCAGGTGGCGACCTGGGCGATGTTCTTGTCGTGCGTGCGGCCCGAGAGGATTTCGTCGCCGATGACGACGAGGGCGGCGGTGAAGATTCGCTGCTGGGAAGCCATGGCGGTATCGCTAGGGCAAATGGGCGCGCGGGGCTAGGGGGCTCGCAAATCTGCTCGCGGGCGCAAAAGAAAGGGCCGGTCCGAAGACCAGCCCTGTAGAAGTTTTGGGAGAGGATGCCTGAAAGGCGAGTTCCTTATGTTCGGAATCGCGCTTTGCTGCAAATGCGAAAAGATTGAGCAAAGTTGCAAGGAATGCAACTTGAAGCGTGTATCGTGGGAAACCAGGGCTTTCTGCGGCTGAGCGTCAGATCGGCCAGGTTGCGCGATGATAGGCGGAATCCCAGAACATCCATTCGAAGCGCGTTGCATTGCGGAAGGCGGTGACCATGGCCGCGCGCGTTGACGCCGTGGCGTTTTGCGCGGCTTCATCGACAAGGGCGCGGACGCGGTCGGTCGCTTCGCCGAACGCGGGCGCGGCGTACGTGTCGATCCAGGCGGCATAGGGATTGGGCGAGGCGGCGCGCGGCTTCACGTCGCAGCCGACCTCCCAGTAGACCCAGAAGCACGGGAGGATGCCCGCGATCAGTTCCTCGTAGCTGCGCGTCGCGGCCAGTGCGGAAAGGTAGCTGGTGTAGCCGAGGCATGCGGGCGTCGGCTCGCTGGCCGCCGCGATCTCGGCGGTGACGCCAAACTGGGCGAAGAACGCCTGGTGCAACGCTTCCTCGACTTGCACGGCGACTTTGGCTCCGTCGGAGAATTCGAGGCGGCCGCTCGCGGTCGGTGCGCGCGCCGCGGCGAGAGCGAGGGCGCGGGAATACTCGGCGAGGTAGAGGCTGTCCTGCACGATGTAATGCCGGAAACTTTCGGGCGCGAGCGTTCCGGCGGCCAGTTCGTTCAGGAAGGGGTGATCGAGGATCGCCCGGCGCAGCGGTGCGACGTCTTCCCAGACCGTTTGGCAAAAGCTCATGCGCGAAGTTCCCTCGGATGCGAAAGTCGGGCGCGCTTAAAGCAGGATCAATTGCGAATGACCATCTTCGTCGCTGCGATCGCAATGACGAAAGTGCCGGGGGACCATGCCTCGCGGGCGCGGAACGCAGGCAAAAGAAAGGGCCGGTCCGAAGACCAGCCCTGTAGAAGTTTTGGGAGAGGATGCCTGAAAGGCACCCCTCATATGCTTTCGGAGGGTGATTCCCGCAAACGCGAAAACCATTACATCAGTTGCATGTCTTGCAACGATCGCCCTCTGTGCGCTGAGCGTCAACTTTGCAAAACGGCCCCATAGAGGTCGTGCTCGTCCGCGTCCTCCACAAGAACCTCAACGATATCACCGACTTGCAAGCCGGCAGCATCGCGCAGGAAGACGTTGCCGTCGATCTCCGGCGCATCAGCCTGCGAGCGGCCGGTTGCACCGACGTCACCGTCTTCGTCCGCTTCGCCCACTTCGTCGATGATGACGGGCAGCACCCGGCCGACCTTGGCGGCGAGCTTCGCGGCGCTGATCGCGGCGGTCTTTTCCATGATTCGCTGGTAGCGCTCTTCCTTGACCTCTTCCGGCACCGGATCGGGCAGGTGGTTCGCCGAGGCCCCCTCGACCGGTTCGAAGCGGAAGGCGCCGACGCGGTCGAGCTGCGCTTCGTCGAGCCAGTCGAGCAGGTACTGGAAGTCGCTCTCCGTCTCGCCGGGGAAGCCGACGACGAAGCTGGAGCGGATCGCGATATCCGGGCAGATCTCGCGCCACTTGTGGATGCGGTCGAGCACCTTGGCCTCGTTCGCCGGGCGCTTCATCGCCTTGAGCACCGACGGCGCCGCGTGCTGGAACGGGATGTCGAGGTAGGGCGTGATGAGCCCCTCGGCCATCAGCGGGATGACGTTGTCGACGTGCGGGTAGGGGTAGACGTAGTGCAGGCGCACCCACGGCTTGCGGCCCTGCGCATCCTTCAGGCCGCCGAGTTCGCGGGCGAGGTCGGTCATGTGGGTGCGGACCGCGTGGTCCTTCCACATGCGTTCCTCGTGGCGCACGTCGACGCCGTAGGCCGAAGTGTCCTGGCTGATGACGAGCAGTTCGCGCGTTCCGGCCTGCACCAGCTTTTCCGCTTCGCGCAGCACCGCGTCGATGCGGCGGCTTGCCAGCTTTCCGCGCAAGCTGGGGATGATGCAGAACGAGCAGGCGTGGTTGCAGCCCTCGGAGATCTTGAGGTAGCCGTAGTGGCGCGGCGTCAGCTTCACGCCGGCGTCGTCGTAGGCCTGCGGGATCAGGTCGAGGTAGGGCGAGAGTTCGGGCGGGGCCGCCTCGTGCACCGCCTCGACGACCGCCTCGTACTGATGCGCGCCGGTCACCGCGAGGACTTGCGGGAACTTGGCGCGGATCGCTTCCGCCTCGTTGCCCATGCAGCCGGTCACGATCACGCGGCCGTTCTCGGCGATCGCCTCGCCGATGGCGGCAAGGCTTTCTTCCTTGGCAGAGTCGAGGAAGCCGCAGGTGTTGACGAGCACGACATCGGCGCCGGAATAGTCCGGGCTCATGTCGTAGCCGTCCGCGCGCAGGCGGGTGAGGATGCGCTCTGAATCGACGAGCGCTTTCGGGCAGCCGAGGCTGACCATGCCGACTTTCGGCGGGGAGGGAGTTCGATAGCCATGGGATTGGCGCGCCCGATACCCGCAAATGGCGTCCGAGTCACGAAAAACGAATTTTGCGGGTGATTCGCAAAACTTGCACAAGTGCACGGAGCCTGCAAGACAGGGCGCCGCACTTAGGGAAGGATTGGAAATGGGTCCGGTGAACTGGCTGGCGGTCGTGCTGGCTGCAGCGCTCGCGGTAGCGGCGGGCGTCGTGTGGAACACCGTGCTGTTCCGTGACGGACGCCAGATCGTCCCCGGCAGTTCCGAACGTGCGGGCGGTTACATCACCATGGCCGTGGTGTTCCTCATCAGCGCGGCGATGCTGGGGCATGCGCTTGCCCGGATCGGCGCCGAGACGCTGGCGGCGAAGCCTTGGCTCTACTTCATGCAGAGCGGCGGACTGGCGATCGCCTTCGTGATGCCTGCGGTGTGGCTGACGCACTCACGCAGCCGCACCGAACCGGCGCGGCGGGTGATCGACTGCGCGTTCTGGCTGGTCGCCTACCTGGCGATGGGGTTGGTGTTCTGGGTATTCGGGTAAGGTTGCTGCAAACACTGTCGTCATCCCAGCGCAGGCTGGGACCGCTGGCGGCTGTGCGCCCAACCCTCGTCAAAGCGCCCTCACGCTACGCAGGTTTTTTGCGGTTAGCGGTCCCAGCCTGCGCTGGGATGACGAGATTTGCTGCGATAACTTTAGAATAGACTTCAAGGCGTGACCGCGATCTCCACGATCAGATCGCCGGCCTCCAGCACTTTCGCGCCGGGCTCCCAGAAGCCGATGCACTGCTCGCCGCGATAGATGCGCACGCCTTTGCCGGTGGCCAGTTGATCCAGAGACTTGCCGACTTCCTCCGGGCGCACGGGCCGTTCGACCAGCTGCACCCGCCCATCCACCGAGGCGAGGTCGGACATGTACTCGGCGATATGCTGCCCCTCCGCCGAGCCTGCCAGCAGCAGGCCGGTGAAGCGCACGGGATTGATGACGTTGTCCGCGCCCGCCTGCCGCGCCAGCAGTTCGTTGTCGTCGGCGCGCACCACCACCGTGATCGGCACGCCGGGCGCGAGGTGGCGCGCGGTCAGCACGATCAGGATCGAGGTGTCATCGCGCCCCGCCGAGACGAGGATCGTGCGCGCAGCGTCGATCCTCACGGCGGCCAGCGTCTCGTCGCGGGTGGCGTCGCCTTCGAGCACGTTGCAGCCCTGCTGCTCGGCATGGCGCAGCCGTCCCGCCGAAGGATCGACGACGACGATGCAGGCCGGGTCGGTGCCGCGCGCGATCAGTTCCTGTACCGCCTGCGAGCCGCTGACGCCGAAGCCCAGCACGACGACATGGTCGGACAGGCGTTCCTGAATGCGCTTCATGCGCCAGCTCTCCCAGCTATGCTTGATGAAGTAATTGTAGGCGGTGCCCACGAAGATGAAGATCACCGCGAAGCGGATCGGCGTGACGATGACCGCCTCGATCAGCCGCGACTTGTCGCTGACCGGCGCAATGTCGCCGAAACCGGTCGTGGTGATCGAGATCATGGTGAAATAGAACACGTCGAGGAAGCTGACGGTCCCGTCGTGCGTGTCCTTGAGGCCGTCGCGGTCGATCCAGTGGAGCAGCACCACAAGCATCACCAGCGCGAAGGCGCCGCCCAGCCTGAGGCCAAGGTCCGCCCATACCGGCAGGTCGACCGCGCGCTTGAGCGGCTTCGCCAGCTTGGGAGGCAGTTTCGGCTTCTTCACGGAGCCTTGGGCAACTGGCCCAGCGGATCGACGGGCTGGCCGTCCTGGCGCACTTCGAAGTGCAGTTCGCTGCCCTTGGCGCGCCCGGTGTCACCGACCAGGCCCACGCGTTCCCCGGCGGCGACTTTCGCGCCTTCCTTCACCGTGACGCGGCTGAGGAAGCCGTAGGCGGTGAACCAGCCGTCGCCGTGGTCGAGCACGACGAGGTTGCCGAACTGGTTCTTCTCTGCCCCCGCGAACTTGACGGTTCCGGCAGCAGCCGCACGGACCATCGTGCCCTTGGCGGCAGGAATGTCGATGCCGTCGTGGTAGTCGGAACCCGTCATGTACCCGCGCCGCACGGTGCCGGTCAGCGGCCACGCGAACCGCGCGGAGCGAGGTGCCGGGGCCGCAACCACCGGCTTGGGTGCGGGCACGATGGTCTTCGCGACACCCTTGGGTGGTTCGATCAGGGTCGGGATCAGCAGGTTCTGGCCCGGCTTCACCGGCGAGGCCGGATCGAGGCTGTTGGCGAGCGCGATCTGATCCCATGGCACGGCCGTGTCCATCGAGATCGAGAAGCCGGTTTCCCCGGTCTTCACCAGATGGCGGCCGGTGCGCGGAATCCGCAGCTTCTGGCCGACGCGCACGTCATAGGGCGGCTGCAGGCCGTTGGCTTCGGCGATGAGGATGCGGGGCACCTTGGCGCGCGCGGCGATACCGCCGAGCGTTTCGCCGGTGGCGACGAGGTGTTCGGTCTCATACTCGGGCGCACCTGCGGCAGCCGGGGTGCGAGCCTCGATCACGCGGGCGGCGGTGGCGACCTTCTTCGCGGCAGGCGCTGCGGTGTCGGCAGCGCGGGCTACTTGCGCGGCTTTGCCGTCACGCGGGATTGCCAGCTTCTGGCCGACGCGGACCACGTAAGGTTCCTTGAGCGCGTTGGCCTTGACGATGGCGCTGGTCGAAACGCCCGCGCGGTTGGCGATGCCGTTCAGGGTTTCGCCGGACGCGACGACGTGGACCGTCTCTTCCTCTTTAGGAGCGGCGGCATAAGCGGGCGTGCTCGCAAGGGCGGCAGCGAGGAAGAGGGCGCGCTTCATCAGGCGAAACGCTCCGCCAGCGCCTGCATCGAGGCGTCGTGGGTAAGGTCGAGGTGCAGCGGCGTCACCGCAATGTAGCCCTCCGAGATCGCCTCGAGGTCGGTGTTGTGGCCCAGCGTGTGCTCGATGCCGTGGAGGCCGAACCAGTAATACGGGAAACCACGCGGATCGCGGCCCTCGACGACCGATCCGCGCGCGTAGTCGTGGAAGCCCTGACGCACGACGCGAATGCCCTTGATCGCATCGGCGGGCAGCGCCGGGAAGTTGACGTTGACCAGCGTGCGCGGCGCGAACGGCTGATCGAGCAGCGGGCGCAGCACTTTGGCGCCCCATGCCTCGGCGGCGGCGAAGTCCACGCCGTCGCCCATGTCCTCGCGCGAGGGGACCTGGCTGAGCGCGATCGAACGGATACCCGCCAGCGCGCCCTCCAGCGCGGCCGAGACGGTGCCCGAATAGGTCACGTCATCGCCGAGGTTGGCGCCGCGATTGACGCCCGAGAGGATCAGGTCGGGCGGTCCGGGCAGCGCCTTGCGCAGGCCCATCGTCACCGAATCGGTCGGCGTGCCGGTCACCGAGAAGCGCTTTTCCGCGTGCTGGCGCATCCGCACCGGGCGGGTGAGCGTCAGCGAGTGCCCCGCGCCGGACTGTTCCTCGCTCGGCGCGCAGATCCAGATGTCGTCGGAAAGCTGCGCGGCGATCTTCTCCAGCACATAGAGGCCGGGGGCGTTGATGCCGTCGTCATTGGTGAGGAGAATGCGCATATTCATGCCTTTAACCATAGTTGCGCAAGGGAGGCTACGCGAACCCGTTGCGGCACCGTATTTTCTTTCGTCATCGCGAGGGCCGCAGGTCCGTGGCGATCCAGGGCGGAATCGAGCTGCCCTGGATTGCTTCGCTATGCTCGCAATGACGAGGAAGGGTGGGACGAGGAAGGGTGCTCGCTCAGACCAGCGCTTCCAGCTTCTCGATCCCGCCCATCCACGGCTTGAGCACCTCGGGCACCAGAACCGAGCCGTCCTCCTGCTGATAGTTCTCCAGAACCGCGACCAGCGTGCGGCCGACCGCGAGGCCCGAGCCGTTGAGCGTGTGCACGAACTCGGTCTTCTTCGAGCCTTCCGGCTTGTAGCGCGCGTTCATGCGGCGGGCCTGATAGTCGCCGCAGTTCGAGATCGAGCTGATCTCGCGGTAAGCGGCCTGACCCGGCAGCCAGACTTCGAGGTCGAAGGTCTTGCGCGCCGTCGCGCCCATGTCGCCCGCGCAGAGCAGCACCTTGCGGTAGGGCAGGCCGAGTGCTTCGAGAATGCCCTCGGCGGCCTTGACCATGCGCTCGTGTTCGGCCTCGCTCTCTTCCGGCTTGGCGATGGTGACGAGTTCGACCTTCTCGAACTGGTGCTGGCGGATGAACCCGCGCGTGTCACGCCCGGCTGCCCCCGCTTCCGAGCGGAAGCAGGGGGTGAGGGCAGTCATGCGCAGGGGCAGTGTCTCGGGGTTCAGGATGTCGCCCGAGACCGCGTTGGTCAGCGAGACTTCGGCCGTCGGGATCAGCCAGCGGCCGTCGGTGGTCCTGAACAGATCCTCGGAGAACTTGGGCAACTGGCCGGTGCCGTAGACGGCCTCGTCCTTGACCAGCAGCGGCACGGCGCATTCCATGTAGCCGTTGGTCGCCGTCTGCGTGTCGAGCATGAACTGCGCGAGCGCGCGGTGCAGGCGCGCCATCTGGCCCTTGAGGAAGGTGAAGCGCGCACCCGACAGCTTCGCGCCCGTTTCGAAATCGAGGCCGAGTGCGGGGCCGAGGTCGGCATGTTCCCTGGACGTGAAGGCGAATTCGCGCGGCGTGCCCCAGCGCGAGACTTCGACGTTCTGCGATCTCGTCCTCGCCGTCCGGCACTTCGGCGACGGGAATGTTGGGCAGGCCCGCCAGCGCGTCCTGAAGCTGCGCGGAAAGTGCCTTCTCCTCGGCTTCGAGCGCGGGGAGGGTATCCTTGAGCGTCGCGACTTCGGCCTTGAGTGCCTCGGCCGTGGCGGTGTCGCCCGAACCCATGGCCTTGCCGATCGCCTTGGAGGCTTCGTTGCGGCGGTTCTGCCCTTCCTGCATGCGCGTCGCGACGGCGCGGCGCTGCTCGTCGAGGGCGACGAGGCTGGCGGCAACGGGCGCTACGCCCCGGCGGGCGAGGCCGGCGTCGAAGGCTTCGGGATTTTCGCGGATCTGGCGGATGTCGTGCATAGTGCCGCTGCCTATGCCGCGCGGGCGTTGCGCCCGCAAGACGCCGCGCCGGTTTATGACGCCGATCGGCCGTTGAAACGTGCTTATGGCCCGACATTGCAATCGGCAACAACGCGGCAAGGGGATCGTTGCACCGGTGACAGCCGCCGCAGGGCTGTCGGACCCGGAGTGCGTGAATTGCTCGAAGAAGACCCGAACGATCCGATGAACGAACGCCACGCCTCGCCCGGCACGCGCAAGGGCGTGCGAAAGATCGTCTGGATGGCGGCGGGGCTTGCCGTGATGTTCGTGATCGCGGCGGGAATCGCCGCCACCTCGATCGGTGTCCTGCAGCGTCCCGGTGCCGATCCGGGCGCCGTGCAGAAGGCACCGGCCGACTAGGACGCAAGATCAGTTTCAGGAAGATCGCCGGAGGCGAAGTCACCATCCTTGGAGAAGGATGGTGGGCGCGACAGGGATTGAACCTGTGACCCCACCCGTGTGAAGGGTGAGAAACCGTGAATAACGGCACAAATGCGTCCGGTCAATCTGGAACGTCAGGCGATCAGATCGCGAACATATCGGCATCCGCTGACCATTTGCTGACCACGCCTGTTCACGAGGCGTTCTCGTGGGCGCCGGATATGGTCATATATCATGACAAGTGCGCCGATGGAATTGTTGCCGCCTGGGCATGCTGGCGACGCTGGGGCGACACCCCGAACTACGTCGCATCGAACTATGGCTTCCAGCCGCCGAGCGATGTCGCGGGCAAGAACATCCTCATGGTGGACTTCTCGTTCCCGACCGATGATCTCGGTGCGATGGTCACAGCGGGCGCGCGGTCAATCATCATCCTCGATCATCATAAGACGGCGCGGGAAGCACTGGCGCATTTCCAGGTACCAGCCGCCGACTTCAATCTCGGCGACGTTCCCCAGATGCTGCGCGCACTGGGTGATTCGGGATTGCCTCCGGTCATCGCTCTGTTCGACATGGATCGCAGCGGCGCGCGCCTGGCATGGGACTTTGCATTCCCGGAGTTCTCCGCACCGCGTCTGGTGGACGCCGCTGAGCGCTACGACCTCTGGCAGTTCGCGCCCGGCACGTCCGATCCTGCGGAACTGATCCACCTCGTCATCCAATCGACGGACATGTCGATCCTGGCGATGGATGACCTGGCCAACGATCTCAAGCACGATCCAACCAGCATCATCCGCCAAGGTGAGGTGATCTACGGGTGGCGGGCTCGGTTGATTGCCGAGATCGCGGGGAGGGCGCACGTCCAGGCCATCGGCGGCGTGGGAGGGGCGATTGCCGTCGAATGCCCTTACTCCCTGGTGTCGGCCGTAGGCCACCACCTGCTCGACAAGCATCCAGCCGCGCCGTTCGCTGCCATGTCGGTTACCAGCGAGACGGCCGTAACATGGTCGCTTCGCAGCTGCGATGAGCGCGGCGACGTGAGTGAGGTGGCAAAGGGGCAGGGCGGCGGCGGGCACCGCAATGCGGCCGGGTTCCGCGTCGCGCGTGAGGCGATGGCGGACCTGTTCGCCGACAAAGCGCGGCTGGATTATCTCGACCGATGCAATGCAGCGCTCAATGCGCAATACGGCACGGACTATCGTTGGGAGTTGATCCTCAACCGCAACGTCAATCGCCTGATGCTCGGACATCTGGAGGTCGACCTCAATGACAGCGCCGCGAATGGTCTGCCGTCATGCCGCGACGCGATCGACAGGCGCCTGCGCGAGAGTGAAGCTGCACGCCGTGCGTGACCTGTTCACGTCAGGATCCGTGGAGTTCGCTTTCGACGGGCTGTGCCGGCTTTCTGTCTCCCACATCTGGGACGATCGAAAGCCGCTGGCCGCGTGGCTCCAGTGCAACCCGTCGACCATGAATGCAGATGATCTTGACCAGACCGGCCGCCGCATGCGGCATTTTAGCATGGTGGTGGGGGCTGGCGGCTTCATCGGCGTCAACGTCTGGCCATGGATCACTCCATATCCAGCCGAACTATGGCCAGCGATTAAGGACGGCCGACTGACCGAGAAAATGATGGTCGAAAACGACCGAGCGATTTCCGAGGCGGCTACCAGAGCGGGTATATGGTTCGTAGCAACTGGTGTGGAAGCGCCGCGCCGCCATAATCAGGAATTTCAGCGAGCATTGGCGAAGTTCGGCACGCCGGGGCGATCATTACTGTGCCTTGGGGAATCTCCGGATGGTTGGCCGCTGCACCCGTTGGCCAGAGGTAGGCAAGCGATCCCGAACTCTCGGCCCCCGACCGGGTGGAGCCGTTCTCAGCCGAAAATCGCTCTGCCGTAATAAAGAGCCAAAGCGGAAGTAAGTTTCCGAGTAAAACTCCTGTTTCCGCTCAATATGCTTGGAGACAGGTCTTGACCGGTTCATTCTTCTCTTTACTCGCGGCTGATCCGGGTGTTGGATAAGCAAGGCGGAAGAATTGGGTTCGAATCGACATCAGAGGCGAGCCCAGGTCGCCGCCAATAGGAAGAAGGTGGCGGCCGAACCGTCGCCGTTTTCCTTGCGCGCCATCGGCGCGGCGACGGTATGGTATTTTGTCGTGATCGGGGGTTCGGCGCGTGCAAAGATGTCTGGAAGCCAATCAGCGACATCGTCACATGGTCGTACCAAAACACTGCTGCATTCCCGTGCGGTTGGCTCTTGGCGGTGGCCGCCAAAATTTTCATCATCGATCGTGAGATCGGCCGGCAACGGCGATCGCTCAACGCTATCCGTTCAGCGAGTGGAAAGAAGCGGCGCCGTTAACTATATCGATTGCAACCTTAGTAGCAGTCTACTTGTTAAAAACATAACGAATCGCTAGGAGCGCGAACGATGGAGCAGGAAACACCCTTAGGATTGGCCGCTGTTGCCGCCGTTCTTTTCGGTGGCATCCTTCTATATGGCTGGCTCGTGCGTAAGGCTTACCCCATGCGCGTGGTTCTGTTCGAACGCGCGCGTGATATGCTGGATCGCCCTGACTGCACGCATCAAGAGCGGCTTTTCATTAACCGGGTGCTCGACACTGCCCTTTCCTTCCATGCAGGTTGGATAGTGCCGTATGCGATGCTCCGCGCCATTTTCAAGAAGGTACATGGGCAATCTGCTCCCAAGTCGCCAATGGTGGAACGCACTATTGGTCTCATGCCCCGCTATTTCCTGTCGGTGCTCATTTCCAATCCCATCGCATTGATCTGCACGGTATTCATTTTCCCTGTACTGCTGATTACCGCGTGCCTTCGTGAACACGAAAAGCCGAAAGACGCTTTCCGGGATGCCGCCCGTGAGGTGAACCCTCGAGGCTTCCGTGAGCTAGCGTTCTGACCAGGCCGACTGCGAGGTCGTTAACGTTTACATCGCAATGTGACCCAAGAAGGCCCGGCGCTGGTGAGTGCCGGGCCTTCTTGCATGTAACCAAGTTGCATTCCTCTGGTTCACGTTGACCGGAGCCATCTGCGAAAGCTCTACTTCGCCCCGGCGGCGGCGCCCTTTCTCTGAAACCACGGCTCGTCCGTCCGATCCACCATAAGCGGCCCATCCCAAGTGCGCAGGAGAGCGAAGGCATCGTCTGGGGCGCCATCGGTCCATTGTGACCAGTCGTCGCGCCGAAGGATGGTCGGCATGCGATCGTGGACGTCGGACATCTGCTCGCTGCCTGGGACCATGACCATGGAATAAGCATCGCCCCACTCATCGGTCGGTCGCCAGATGCCCGCGACGGCGAACACTTCCGTATCCGGCAGCGAATACCATGTGCGGGTGTTGCGCCGATCCTCTCCCTCGGGCTCGCACCACTGCGTCACAGGGATCAGGCAGCGCCGCTCTCGGAAGCTGTCTTTCCAGATCGGGTAGATCCGCAGCTTGTCGTCTCGGGCGTTGTTGACTGGGGAGGGCTTGAGCGGCTTGCCCGTCTTCTTGCTGACCGCATGGCGGGGAAGCCCCAGGACATAGCCCGCAGCTCGCCCCCTTCGATGACGAGGCCGGTATAGCCTGGCCAGACTTCGGCGGCGTGGTTCGTGCCGCTGGTGAAGCGCGCGCCGAACAGCTTGGCCGTTTCGGCTTCCTTCGCGTTCATCCTATAGAGGTTGCACATCGGGCGATGATGCCCCGGGCATCGCGGAAGTCAACGCCAGCCGATTCGCACCATATGAGAACAAATAAGGAACATGCTATAAGCGCGGCCTGATGATTCGCGAAAGGCATTCCCCATGGGCTACCCCACGCTCGGGCACCCGTTACCCGATGATACCCTGATCGAATTGGCCCAGCAGCGCTGGCGTATGGCCGATCGAGAAGGTGCGAGCGATGCGGACCAAGCGTCGTTGCGCGACGTCGTTCCTGCACTCCTGCACCGCCTGCGCGACAAGGCCGAGATGACGCGCGATGTTGCTGACATCCCGGTCCTCGACCTGCGGTTCTGCGGCGTCGAAGTAGATGACGATCAGATCGAACTCGCGCTGCCGCCGCCCGAGTAATGTGGAAGCATGCCGCGGATGACGAGGGTGGGCTCTCTGGAGCCCACGAGCATCTTCGAATGCGCCACGCTCAATCGGTCAGTCCTGGTCACTTGCAAGTGCGGGAACGTGGCGCGCTTTCAGGCGCACTGCCTTTGGTGGCATTTCCACCGGCGGCGCTGGGACGACCGGTTTCAGCCGGCACGGCGGCGGTTCTGGTGCAGGGTGTGCCGGTCGAACTTCTACCTGCGCAAGATCGTGCGACCGATCTCGGTCGGGCCGACAGATCGACGGCAGGGTGATTTCGAGCTGGCGCCGCCAGACGAGCATGCATGGAAGCAGGCTTGCAGGCGCGTGAGATGAGCAAGGAGACGACGATGCAGAAGCAATCGCTGGACGACCTTCGGCGCGAGGTCGGGAAAATTTGCGCTGGGGCAGGGCGCTGGCAGGACATCACCAAGACGCCGGTCGACCATCGCGCATTCACACCGGCACCCAAGGATAGCCGGTTGCGTGACACGGGCAGCACGCAAACGGCGGCAGAGCGTGGGCCGTTCGGGCGATGGCTGCTGCGCCAGCCTGAACGGGGACTGCTGACGAAACTGATACGCGCTGCCCGGCAGGATCCGAAATGGCCGCTGGATGGCACGCCAGAGGAAGCAGCCGCACGCCTGCGAGAGTGCGGCGCCGATGGTGACATGTTCGCGGCGCTGGAAGAGGCCGAACTGGACTTCGTCAGCTACTGACCGGGCGACCGGCCGTCCTCGTCTACAGGTCGATGTTGCGCCGCTCGATTTCCGCCAACACTTCTTGCTCGATCACCGTCAGGTTTTCAGGATCCGTGACCGAATCCCAGGCGGTGATGAGCTGTTCGTCGGTCATGCCAGTAACGACCTCTTCGGCGGTCACTGCGTCGACTTCGGGATGCTCGTGCGGGGTGTCTTCGGTCATGGCTCTCTCCCGGCCGGGTGCTTGAACGCCCCGGCGTACCGACATAAACTCAGCAGGTTGCGGTTGGTTCACCGACGCAAGAAGGCCCGGCGCTCAGGTGAGGTCCGGGCCAGTTAGTGCAAGGGCTGCAGAGCCCTTCGGGTCGCAGGGGTGTCGTACACGATTGTTTACGGTGGGATTATGACAATGACGGTCACCTGCCTTCAATCCTCCGCCTTAATCGCCCACCCTTCGGCAATCCATCGCTCTCCCAGCGCATGGAGCCGCAGCAGCCGGTCGGTATTGCCCGTCAGGGTGTCGAAGTCCCGGCGGCTGAGCCAAACGAGGGCAGGGGCACCGGATCGATCATCGCCCGGGGCAGGGCCAGCTTCGCCTGCGGCTCCGGCTCGGCCGGGCGCACCTGCAGCGGAGATTCGGTCGCTGTCTGGCAGGCCCCCAGCATCGGCGAACCGGCGAGCAGCAGTGCGCCACCGATCAGCTTCATCATTCGCATGGTCGATTTCCTTGGCTAGGGCAGCGGAGTGCCGCTCGGTTTCTAGGCGCCGTGCGCGGGCTGCAGCAGCTGCGGCATCCTGCGCGGCACGAAAGTTCGCCTTGGTCGCGCGGTGATTGTCGCGCTCGGCGATTGACTTCACCTGCCAGGCGTCGGCGCGGGCACTTTCGGCGCGCCCCCAGAAGGTCAGGCAGATGCAGGCGACCAGCAGCGCGGTGGCTATGCCCGCCAGCACCTTGGCGGCGGCGGGGGTGAGAAGGCGGCCGATCATGATTTCCACTCCGGAATGTCGACGGTCTGACCGGCGAGATGGTGGGTGCAATCGTCGAGAAACTGAATGCGCCCGTCGGTCACGAAGGAGTGGCAGACGGCTGGAGGAGCCTTGCTGCCATCGCCGCGATCCTGTCCCGCATCAGCGCCGTTGTACGTTACGTTGACCGAAGGGGTGAGAGTGGGCCGGTCCAGGCTCCCGCTCCACTGCCAAGTGTTGTTGCCATTCACGCTGCAAACATGCTGGCTCTGGCATCCTGGGCAGCGGAAAGCGATGCGCTCGCGGCCATCATCGTACTTCATCAGCACAGCTCGGCCGCCGTAGGTGTAGGCAGGAACGCTCATGCGGCGGTCAGGAACTGATCGTTCACCCAGGCTTCCTTGCCCTGGTAGACGAAGCGGACCCAGTCGCCGGTATCCTGCAGCACCGTCACGCTGGCGCCGCGCGGCAGCGATCCGAGCTTCGCGGCGGACGCAGACGGCTTCGCGCGCACATTCAGGCCAGAGCCCGCATTCACCACGCGCACGTCGACGGTGGGCGCAGGGAGCGGCTGCTTCACGGCGGCCGGGATCGCGCTCTCGTACAGCGCAGCCTCGTCGGCGCGGCGCGACTTCAGGCCGTTCATCGGCTTGCCATCGTTGTAGATCCAGCGCCCGAACTGATCCGCCGCATCGTCGAAGCGGGCGGCCTTGTGGAGCTTGCCCAGCTGCGAGGATGCGATGGCTCCGGTATTGTAGTGGAAGGAGACCAAGGCATCGAACTGGTTCTGCGTCGTCGGCGCGCTGCCGAGGAAGGCTGCGACCTCCCTGACGTACTTCACGATCTCCACGTCGAAGCGCGCATCGCACTGCGCCTGTGTCCAGATCACGCCGGGCTTCACGTCCGGGCCGGTCGATCCCCACCCGATGGTCCACGGCTTGCCGTCCGCGCTGCCGGGGTCGGGATAGGCGTCGAAGCGGCCATCGGCGCGCTTCTTGGCGCACCCCTCCCACTTCTTGATGAGCTTCGCGCCAGGCACGCCAAGTGCGCGGCCGGTGATGGTCGCCATAGTCTGTCTCCTGTTGGGAATGAGGTGCGCGTCGCAGCGCGGGGTGTCAGTTGTTCGGCTCGTCGCCGAACGTGGGTGTGTTCCTCTTCACCCAGCTGAGCGCGAGCGTGATGATGCCCGCGCCTAGCGCGCCCATGCCGGTGCCGATCATCAGACCCTCGATCGGGATCGGGCGCCGCGCCATGACGGTGCCGGCGGTGAACATCAGCGCCAGCAGGTGAACAGGGATATCGACGGTCCAGCGGTGCTTCTCACGCTCTGTCTGGACGGCATAGAAGCGCACCGCGAGGCACGCGCACAGGGCAGCGATCATGCTGCCCGCTTCGAATGGATAGCCCAGCAAATGCCAGATTACCGGCGCGGAGGTGGCGACGGTCGCGCCCTTTTCCTCCACGACTGCCGCTGCCATGACCGGAAGAACGGCCCCCATAGTTATTGCCCCCTTGGCGATCATCGGGTGGATACCACGCCCACGGATGCGACCAGCGCCAACAGGGCAATCATGGCGGGTCGGTAGAGCAGCCGCAGGCGCGGCCACATGCGGAGAGGGAACGGTTGCTTTCGCAGATGAGCGATCATGGCCGGTTCGGCGAGAACGTAGAGGCCGATCCACCCGAAGGTGAAGAACCGGCCGAACGGGGCGACAAGGCGCTGGGCAGTCAGGAACCAGGCTGTGCCCACCGGATCGCGGGGATTCCAGCCCCACAGTGTCAACGCCTCCATCCCGCAGACGATAAACACCGCGAAGGAGCCGAAGATACCCAGTGCCCGGTAAATCGCGGTAGGCGTAGGCCAGCCGTCATCTGGCCGATTTCGCAACCAGTCCTTGATGAGCTTTCCAGCGAGCATGAGAGCAAGGATGGCGGCCGTCGTCGTCAGCATCATATTGATGACGACAAGCCAGCCATGCCCCTCGAAGCTGGGCGGCGCGAGTGTTCGCGGCCCCTTTGCGATTGCCTGAACGGCAAAGCTGTCGAAACTCATGGGGTACGCCCCCTGAAATGGCAGTTCCAATCCGGGAATTTTACGGATTAACAAACCGCAGGTAATTTTCACTTTGCCGCACGTAAGATGCAGAATATCGAGAGAATCATGGCTCGGAAGATCATCGGTGCGGCAATGGCCGTGGTAGTTGTTGCAGCTGTCGGGGCTGCGGGTGGATTTACCGTGGCCCGGGAGCGGTGAGCGTCGGCGGAGGCTGCGCATCTTGGATCGCGCTCTAAAGCGATTCTCTCGCAGGCGAAGCAGCGGGATTGGAAGGTAGTCGTGCTGGGTGATAGCATGACCGAACTCTCGCTCTTGAACGACGTTTGCGGCCAACAGGCCCTCAATGCGGGCGTATCTGGCGCACAGGCGGGGCAGCTTATCGGCCTGGCTCGCGACCTCGCAAAGACGGTTAAGCCTGACCAGTTCATCATTGCCGTCGGGACCAACGATAGCCGTTTCGCCGATCCGACGGAGCCTGCAGACTTCGATCGCAGCTACCAAGAGCTCATTGCTATCGCGAAATCTACCGGTGCGCGGGTGACCCTGTTGGACATTCCTCCGGCAGGGAAGTTCGACAAGGCCGCGTTGTTCAATCCGGCTCTGATCGCCGAGCATAACCAACAAATCCATGCGTGGGGCTTGCCGGTCGGCGAGACGTGGAAGAGCATGGCTGGCGCAGACGGTCGATTGCCGAACTCCATGACGGATGACGGAGTGCATCCGAATGCCGCAGGATATCTGCCGTGGCATAAGGCGCTCGACAGCGTGGCGTGCTCGCCGGCGGGCGCTCACGTCACCACCTCCCCAACAGCATAGCCTGCGGAGGGCATCACCTTCCTGACGGCGCGGATTGCGATTGCGGCCAGGACAGCGCGACCAGCCACATTCAGGTGAATACCGTCATCCTCAAGATCGGGGTTCAGTATCTCCTGCCCGTTGGCATCGAGCCCGCCGGAAACAGCAGCCGCGAAGTTGGGTTGAGTGACGCCGTTCCCGGCAATCGCTTCCGCGCTGTCCGCGTCGTTATAATTGCGCCGAACGATGTCCGTGGCGCCGAACTCCTTCTGTGGAGGAGTAACGGTCGGATTGACCGGCAGCACAGGCCAGCACAAAGCCTGCCCGCCACTTCCCAACACGGTCGAGATGATCGTGTCCGCAACGGCCCGCTGCGGTGTCATTTGCGCGGTCGTAAGCGGCGCGATCATAGAGTTCGGCGAGGCGTTTGGCGTGAAGAACATGTTCGGCACGGGCAGTGCCTGAGCTTTGACGAACGCATAAAAGTCCGCCGCAATGTCGCCAATACTGGGCATTTGCTTGCCCGACCAACCAAGCATAACCGGCGTAACGCCGCGACGCTTCGTGTTGAGTGTGTAGGCCATAAGCTCGACCCAACCGAGGCCGAGCTGTTGAACCCCGCTGACGGCCGTGCCGGCGCCGTTGGTGTTGCTGTCGCCAACGGCGCCGACTGTCATCAACTCGCCATCGTCGCATTCGATCTCAAGGCCAGCGATCGGCGTTCCGGCGCGCAGGTTGGTAGTCGACGTGAAATTCGCCGGGGTGGTGACGCAATCTCCCGCCATCCGGCGCATGACCATCGGGAAGTCGCTGCGGGCCTCCCAGTTGGTCCGATAGTCGTCGGTGTCGCCGGCACTGCCCAGCAAGATCGGGGAACCGCCACCGCCCATGTACGCCGAGACCACGACGAGCTTTGCCGCCCCGACCACGTCTGTACGCGGAAGCAGTTGGACCGGATTCCGAAGGGATGCCAGATATCCAAACCGCTGTGCTCCCGGCGCTGCAGGCATCACGCCGCTGGCGCCGCCGGCGAAGGACAGCGTGGTCCAACTGGCCCCCGATGCGGCGAAGTTCGCCGCAGAGGCGAGCGGCGCAATCGCTGCACGGGTGATGGTCTGCGCCGTAGTCGTTGCATGGGCGAAGATCACGCGGGTCACCCGCTTCGCGTTCGCCGGAAGCGCGAACACGCGCCGATGGGTGTAGAGCGGGCCGTTGTCGAGCGTGTATTCTGCTCGGCCGAGCATGAGCAGCAAGGCCCGTTTCTTACTCGGGAGATTTGCGCCGCCAATATCATCCGGCAGCACGCTCGCCTTGATTTTCATTGAGGCGGTTTCAACCCGGATCGCGAGCGACTGAGTGGCGCCGACAGACTGCCAGTTCAGACCAGCCGGCTCCATGAAGAAGCCACGCTGCAACTGGTTGTAGGCAGCTCCGCTACCGGAGCTGCCGCCGCCGAAGTCAATGGAGGCCCCGCCGCTATCCCTTGCGCGGATGCACATGTAGTAGCCATTCGCGTGCGAATTGACGACTTCGACCGGAGAGGGGAACCTAACCTCGCCGTACGTGCCCGATGGGATCGCTGCGGCATCGACCACGACCGGGGTCGGCCACAAGAGCGTGTCGGCACCGTCGGGTACCGTCAGCTTAGTGGATGCTCGCCGGTAAAGCTGCGCCTCGAAACTCACCGCCCCGGCCGGGCGGTGCACTGCGCCAGTCAACGCCGCGATCGGCGCACCGTCTTCGGCCTCGCTGCCAAGGAAACCCGGAGCCCAGATTTTGCAGGACGGCGCGCCGGTGGAGAAGTTCGTGTAGGTCGTCTGGGTCCTGTTCACCGCCACTGAAGTATCCAGTTCGGTCAACGTCGTGATCTTCGCCGCATTGGCGATGGCAAGGGTATTGGCCGCACCCGCCGTCCCAGCGGCTGCGCCGATCGAAGGCGTCAGCGCGGCGATGGCGTCGCCGTAGGCCAAGCTGAAGTCGGCGAGAATGCCGAATTGCAGCTGGATGCCGGTCTGCAGCCCTCCTGACGGGACGAAGGCGCCCACCGGACGGGGCGTGCTGTGGTAGTAGTATCCACCGCTGTCGCCGGGAAGTGACGTGTTGATCGATGGGCCTACCGAACCCGTTGGAACGGATAGGGCAAGGTACTCCCCACGGGCGCGATACATCGCAATCGCTGCGTTGAGCGATGCAGGGCCGGTGATCGTAACGTCCGTCCAGGGAGTGTCCGGAACCTGCTCAAACTGCCCCACCGTGCTGGTCGCTCGGAAGCGCCCGGCGCTATACGTTGCAGATCCGCTCCCACCCTTGCGGACGAGCAAGGTATGGGCGATGCCGGAATGCGCCACCGGGTTCGCGAAGATGAACAGGCCCGATGCCGAAGTGGTGTTGCTGGTATCTGTAATCGAAGGGCGGCCGGTGGCTTCAATACCTTGAGATGCGCGAACCTTCACCACATCTCCGGCGGTTTGGATTGCCGCCCCTTCCGCCGCTTCAACCAGGCCCTCCAGATCACCAATCACGCCACCGGCAGCGCCTTCAGCCCGCTTCGCGGCGGCCAGCGCCAGACGGGCGCCGGGGCCGACGAAATCCAGTTCAATGTCAGCCATTCACTTCGCCCTTCATCACATAGTTGCCGTAGAGGATGGTGGTTAGGGCGGCAGTGCCCGCGTCGCCCGGCAGACTGCTGAACCTGAGCTGGTAGAAGAGCGTCACAGGCTCGTTGCCGGGTAGGCCGCCAACCGACGTAATCCCGGAGCGCACCGACGCCGCCGAGGCGAAAACTTGGATTAGCGACGTGGCAACACCGTCGTCGTCAGTATCGACGTCGAGTAGAGTGCCGGCGCCGGTGATGATCGCAGGTTGCTCGGGGCCAGCAGCGATCTCGAAAGTGATCGCCACACTCGTCAGATCGAACCCGACAACCGCGAGCACATGCTTGATGTCGTCGCCGAGTATCCCGGCGAGCGATACATTCTGAGCTTCCATCGTGTTTCCTGTGGTGGATTAAGCGATGTTCACGATCAGGCCCTTGGCCGTCGTGATGGTGATGCCGCCGACCGTGTGTGCGCCGTCAGCAATAGGGGTCACGCCTGCAAGCTCTGTTAGGGCGTCGTCGGCTTGCTGCGCGGCAATGGCCGCGCGCCACGCGGTCTGGTCTGGGCTGGCAATGATCGAGAGCGTGAATGAACTGGGCATCTCGCCATCGGCGTAAGCAGCAAGGACCGCCGGCAGGTTCAGCGCGGCGTAGGGAAGGTCATTCCATGCGCTTGTACCGTCGCCGTACTTCACCAGCATCGTGTCGGTTTCGAGGGCTGGCTCTTTGGCCTTGAGGATAGGATTGATACTCGCCCAGTTGGCAGCGGTGTCGCCGCGAAGCTGAAATCGGACCGTGGCCATCGTCAGGCTTCCGTAGTGGCGTCGCCGCCATCCAGAACGACTTCGTCGTTGTCGTCGATCGGCTCTGCTTCCGCCAGCTGCCCTGCATCATCAGGCTCATGGTAGGATTCGGGATCGAACTCGAACAGTTCCGGGCCGTGCTCCTCCAATTGAAGGCCAACCGAGAAATCCTGGCTTAGCCCCCAACTGTTGACCTGAAATGCATAGTTGCTGAGGCCGTATCGGCTCGTGGCGAGCTGCACAGTATCGAGGGTCGAAATCGCGATGCCCATGATGTTCATCGGCCACGTCACCCGGCGCTCGGCGAGAGACTTGCGCAGGTAGTATTCCAGGATCCTTTGCCCGCGATAGTGCGAGGTGATGTGCGGCAGGTCGTACGAGAGTTGCCGAACGTCGGCGGCCGGGATCTCTCGGGTGGGAACATCTGCCGGCTGATAGGCCTGCGGCTCCACGTAAGTTCCGGTGACCTGATTGCCGATCTGGTCACCTTCGAGCAGTGCCGGGACCGTGATCGGGCCAGCAAGGTCGCGTTCCTCCAGCGTGGCGGACACCGGCACATAGTAGCCTGGACGCATCAGCATCTTGCCTCCGCTGTACGTGAATTTGCCCGCGCAGCAGGTGACGAACGTGTCGCGGACCTCGCTTGGGGCCGCGCCCGTCTGGATGTAGCTATCGAACTCGTAACGGCGCTCGAGCCCCGCAGGTGTGGTCACCATCTCGTCGCTCACTCCGGCCTGAGCGGCGACCCAATCCCAGTCGATCTCATCATCGTAACATCCGAATCCGCCTTCCTCGCGCGGGGTCCGCATCCAGTCGTAGAAGACAAGGCTGGCATTGCGGGTGTAGCCCTGCGCTTCGGTGCGCGGATCAAGGATGTCGTCCTTGCCTTCGACCTCGGCGGTGATGTTCGGCATGCCCGCCTGCACGATGTCGTTCGTCAAATGGAACTTGGCGTAGATCAGCGCAGTATCCCGGCCCCGATGCGCAGTGGTCCACTTGCCGTCCGTTTCCGCGACGAACGTCGGGTGCGCGACCTGGTCAGGGGTGCCCCGGTAGAACCAGAGCCATGCATTGTTGGCGTACTTCCCGCTGGTGACCATGCCAGCGCCGTTGACGGTGACGACCTCATCTCCAAGCCACCAGCGCGTCACGCCTTTGCACTGGTGCCCAGCGACGGCAATCACGAAGTACCGATCACGCTTCCCGCGCGGGTGGAAGAAGATCATCAGGCCGCCCACGCGGCGCTTACCGTAGATGATGAAGCTGTTCGAGATTGACTGCCGGAACATTGAAGGGCCAGCCGACGCGGGCTTTCCGGCCAGCAACGACATCCCGGCGGAAACACCTGCGGAAATTGCTGTTGCCACGACAGCAGAGGTGATTGCTGCGGCGGTTGTGGCTGAAAGGCCAGCCGAGACAAGAGCTGCGGAAATCTGGGGCGCGAAGTAGGCAATCGCGACGGCAACGGCAATGATGGCGATCGCCTTGACGACTTTGCCCATATAGTCTCCATCTTGCGTGAGATTTGGAGGGTAAGATGAAGATTTGCAGGCAGATCGGGATTGCTCTGCTGCTGGTCGGAGCGACCGCCGCCAAGCTCCCGGAGAAAGAGGCGCGGTCGCCTAAAGCGACATTTCAAACGACGAAAACAGCGCCTGAAGCGATATCCTGCCTCGTCCCTGCCGTGAGTTGGATGAGTGTCCCAAGTGTCTCACCTGCCGGTGAAGGACAGACAAGGATCGTCAGCGACGTGTCCGGCGTGATCGTGTTGGCAATGATGGTGGTGGAGGGGTCACCGACGAAAATAGAGGTCCGGACGAAGGTTCCTGGACGACTGCGCCGAAGCATCGAGGGTTGCCTGTAAAGGCCAAGCACCATCGACGTCGCGCATCGGCGTGAAATCTCCGCCGTAGAACTTTGCGCGATCACCGACGCATATGCCGATAGCCCAGCCACGCTGGACGATGTCGCCTCGCCTGGCCTGACGGTATGGGATCGCAGCGCCGTGTACAGCGCTTACCACCCCTGCCATGTCCCTCACGCCCAACCGTCGCATCATCGCGACCCAGTCGGCGGTGCGCCGCGGCGACGGCCCGACGAGGTCGCAGATGTCCCGTCCCGTCTCCGCGAGCACGTGCGCGCGCCAGTAGTCTCCGCAATGATGCTGCCAATCTGGGTTCAGCATCGCTCGACTTCGCCAATAAGAAAATTTACGTATCCCTTTAAATAGGGGGACATATGGCAACTCATATTGATTCGGGGCTGGATATTTCTCAGCGTAAGTTCTGCTCGGGGTGCGCGGCGCCCCTCCATATTTCGGCCGGAAGCTGTCCGCATTGCGGCGCGCGGCAATCCGGTACGAGCGCTCAAGGCAATAAGAGCCGCATCGCAGCAGCGCTGCTGGCATTTTTTCTCGGCGGGTTCGGCGCCCACAAATTTTACCTCGGGCGCGTGGCCGCTGGGTTCCTTTACCTGATCTTCTTCTGGACCTTCATTCCAGCGGTCGTCGCCTTCATAGAATTCATCATTTATCTCACGATGAGCGACGAAGCATTCGCTGAAAAATACGGCTAACCCGCTCATAGGACCGCATCCTGTCGGGCTTTAGCCCACAGGATCGGCACCTCGACCATGCGAGTGACATATTCGAACGCGCGGTCGCCCGGATACCGGCGCTGCTGCCACCAGTCCGTGAAGCGGCGGATAGCCGGTCGCCGTTGATCGCGCATCCGGCTTTCGCCGCCCGCCGTCACGGTGATCGTGTCCCCGGCATCGACGATCTCGTAGGTATCGAGCCGCCCTTTCCAGATGCTCTTGAAGCCGATGACGTTGCGATAGCTTGCATCCAGAGCCCCGACGAAAATTTCGAAGAGACTGCCGCGCGTCGCTTGGTCCGCAATGTCATCACGGAACTCCGAGGGGACTTGATAGAGCGTCGCCTTCGCGCCTACCGCCGATCCATCGGTGCCCTCTCCGACCATGTCAATCTGCCCAAGGCCGCCGATCGCAGACCAGATTTTACCGTTGTACGTGATCGTGGCGTTGCCGGTGACAGCGAACACAGGATCCGGCAGATCGATGTGCACGCCAAGAAACGGTCGAAGTTCCGGCTTCTCAATTTCGGCCTGAAGCGGCGGGGCCAGATCGCGGCTCATGGCAACACCTCCTCGAATTCCAGCACGTACTCAATGGGGCTGCCGTGCTCGCCTTCATTCTGTCCCGCGTCATCACCTGAGACCAGGCGGAACGGGGCGGATACCTCCACGCACTGCAGGGCAGATCCCGCCGCGATCGGCGCGCCGAGCGGAGGCTTGAAGTTCACCGTGATCGCGCCGCTGGGCGGTGTGACGGAAATCATTGCGTCGCCGGTCGACAGGCCTGTGACAATATGAGGGCGGCCGTCCCCGCCGATGTAGTCCCCGATCGATGGGCCGATGGCTTTAGCGGGCTTGCGAACCACGATAGACGACGCCCCCGCCGCCGCCGCGTCAACGGTTGGCATCTGGTAGGCCGAGCGGAAGTTCTGCGGACGAGGGCGGCGGAAGTCGTGGATGCGGACGCTGTGGAGCCCGCCCTCCATCTCCGCGATGAACGCATCGAGGCGAGCCGCGAAAAACGCCGGGTCGTCGGCATTGGGGCCAGTTGACCCTTCGTAACCGAAGCCGGCGCGAAAGGTCAGCTTGGCGATCCACATCGGCGCCGACAGACCATAGACCTTTCTCGTGCGCGTAAGGGGGCTCTGTTGCCCGCCGATGTGGGGGCGCAGGTAGAATGCCGTCTTGTACGGGAAAAGACCCTTGGGCCATGCGATCTCAGCCACGGCGGCGGTTTGCCTCGTTGATAGCGTTGATGGCCGCTTGGCGACCCGCATCAGCGAAGCGGATCGCTTCCTCCTTTGTGGCGAGATCCATCGCACCGCTGAAGGTGATTTCCTGATTCACGGTCACTCCGCCCGACCCGCCGTTGTCATTGCCCGGCTTCTGAATATCGACGATCTCGCCAGCGGTGGCCCGGAACGAGACGACGTTCCTGTCGATGCCCGGGTTACCGCCCACCCGGAACGAGCCGCCCGTCTTGAAGCCTGGGAGATTGTTCCAGTCGATGCCCTGCGCAGCGGACGATGCCGAAGAGTTGCTGCTGAGGGTCGATCCGCCTCCAAACACGCTTCCCACCACGCTGGTGATCGCGCCCAGGATACCGCCGCCGCCGCCAGAACTGCCAATTTTCGAGAACAGCTGTGAGATGAGGTCGGCGAGGCTGTTAAGGGCCTCCTCCATCCCCTTCGCAACACGGTCTCGCCACCAGTTCTTGAGCCAGCCGCCAAGATCGCCATCGAGAGCAGCGCGCACGCCGGACTTGAACGTGTCGCGGAACACGCCCGTCTGACGGGCCTTCTCCATCTCGTCCCACTCGCGAGATGCCTTGTCGAGCGCGTCCTGATCGCCCAAGTCGGCATCATCGCGCTGCAGCTGCCGGATGCGCTTGCGAATATCCACTTCGCGCTGGAGTTGCCGGATGCGTTCGTCGCTATCGCCGCGCGCTTTCGCGAGTTCAAGCTGTCGGTCCTGCTCGTCCTCGGCGAGCAGCCGAGCACGGATCTCCGCGCGGGCTTGGTCGACGTCGAGTTGCTGCCGAAGCGCGCGGGCGGTGGCCTCCTCGATCGACAGGCCATCGCGCTGGAAGCCCGCAATGGCCGCCTTCAGATCCTGCTGGCGCTGCAGCGTCTCCTCTAGCGACCGGTTCTCAGTAATCCGTGCCAGGTCGATCTGATGAGCCGCCTCGTCACGCTCAAGATCCTTCGCCAAACCTTCGCGGCGGGCGGCCTCGAGCGTTGCCATGTCGCGCTTGGCCGCCGTGGTGGCGGCTTCAAGCGACAGGCCGGTGCGCTGGTAAGCCTCGATCTGCTTGCTAAGCTCCAGCCGCGTGCGGATCGCGCGCTCAGCTTCGATATCACCGCGCAGCCGCGCAGCCTCAAGCTCGAGGTCATCCTGCAGCTGCTGGCGGTTGCCAGCATCATACGTCGTGTTCCGCCCCTTCGAGCCCCCGCCCTTCTTCTTCGAGGACGGATCATCGTCAAAGTTCACGGTTTTCTTGGGTGCGGGGGCCGGTTCCGCTCCAGTCGCAGGCTTTGCCGGAGGCGCACCGGTATTGTCGTTGGCGCTGCTGCCGAGGCCCAGCCGCTCCTGGAGCGCAGCATACTTGTCGCCGATCCACTTCGCGGCGTTACCGATCCAGGTCATCAGGCCGCCGAACTTGTCGACCAGCCATGCCTTCACGCCCTGATAGACGCCCTTCGCTGCCGCCACCACGTTGGGAAAGGCGTTGGACACGAAGTTGACGCCGGACTGCACGGCGCCCGTGAACCACCCGACGATCGTCTGGAAGCCGTCAGCCAGCCACTTCTTCGCGGCGGTCCACGCTTGCTGCAGCGGGGCACTGATTTCCGGCACCAGTGCCGAAATCACGTTGACAATCGTGTCGTAAACGGCCTCGACGACGCGCGCCGCTGCCTCCCATGCACCGGAAAAGTCGCCGCTCAGGAGCGCGCTGACGACATCGACCACACCGCTGATGATGTCCACGACACCCGAAAACGCGGCGATGCTGCCCGCAAGCAAACGTTCGATCGCTTCGCCAGCAAGGACAATGGCGCCCACCAGGACAGTACCGACAACATCCTTCAAGCCGGACAGAAGGGAAATGATGCCTTCAATGGCCGATCCGATAGGACCGCCGGACAGCTTCGCGAACAGGTCCGTCAGCTTCGCGAACAGGGCCTGCACCGGAGGGCCGAGCGTTTCCGTCATGCTGGCCCACACCGCGGACAAAGCAACAGCAATCTGGTCTTTGAACAGTAGCAGAGCGCTGATCGCGAGCCCCACCGGCCCCATGAAGGCGAGCAAGCGCCCGCCGATCATCGTCAGTACGCGGGCAAGGCCCATCTCGCCCAACAGACCGATGACCGTCGAGATAGGCGCGATGATCAGCGCGATCGCGCGGCCTATGAGGCCGAACTTCGACGCTGCAAAATTCGCGAGCAGGAGCGCGCCCACATGGCCAATGACAACCATGAGCGGTCCGAGCGCAGCGCCAAAAGCTGCGAAGGCAGCGCCCACCTTTTGACCGATGCGGGCGCATTGGCGATGGCTTCCAGCATATTCGCGAAGCCGTTCTTCAGGGCGGTCGTGAACTTGAGCAGGCCGGTATCGAGCCCGAGGGAAATCTTGACGGCTTCCCATGCAGCGGAGATCCGCTTCCCGGCGGCTTCCGAGCCTTGCATCATCACGTCGATCTTGCCGCTGACATCGCCGTTGGCAACGGCGTCGCGGTACTTCTCGAATCCCTCCCGCCCCTGGTTCATCAGACCGATCGCGGTGCGCGCAGCGTCAGCGCCGAAGATGGGTGTCAGCGCGTCCTGCTTGCTCTTGTCGGTCAGACCGCCAAGTGCGTCCTGCAGGATCTGGGCTTGTTCGTTGAGGGGCTTCAGCGCACCGGTCTGATCGTAGAACGAGATGCCGAGCTTGCTCAGCGCCTTCTGCGCCTCTTTGCTCTTCCCCGTCAGCGTCTGGATGTAAGTTTTGAAGGACGTGCCCGCGTCGGCGCCGCTCGCGAACATGGTGCTGGTCGCGGCAATGGCAGTCGAGAAGTCCTCGAAGCTGACGCCGGACGCGGCGGCAATGGCGCCGCCTTGACCTACGGCCAGCCGGAAATCATCGAAGCCCATCTTGGACGCGTCCAAGGCGCCAACGATGTTCGTCATGACGGCCGGCAGATCGCCAGCTGTCTTTCCGAACTGACCCATCACATCGGTGACGAGCGCGGCGGACGATTCCGCGTCGGTCATACCTGCTGCCGACAGCTTGAGCGTGGCATCGAGCGCGCCGCCGAGAATGTCTGCGGCGGACACGCCCGCGCGCGCCAGTGCATCAATGGCCCCGGCCGCCTCTGTCGCGCCGACGCCGACAGCGGGGCCCATCTTCCGGGCCGCCGCCGCAAGGGCATCGATCTGCTCGGGCGAAGCGTCCATGAGCGCCGCTCGGACCTTGTTCATCTGGCCTTCGAAGGAACCGGCACCCTTGTCGATCGACTTCACCATTGCGGCGAAGGGGACGGTGATGCCCAGCGTGATGCCGGTCCCGATGCGCTTCAGCCTGCTCTCCACATTCTCAAAGCGCTCGATCAGGCGGCCGAGGATACCCTCGACGCCCTTCGCACCCGCATCAAAATCCGAGGTGTCAGCGCCAAACACAACACGTGCGGCGCCGACGACTGCCGTATTCATGCAGGTTGTCCTTCCGGCAAGATTTCACCAGCCGAGCCCGCCCAATAGGCGCACGCAGCGTACATCGTTTGCCAGCTTTGACGCTTTGGCTTGCGTTCAGGCGGCGACAGCAGGTTTTTGAGAGGGACCGGCTTTTTGACACGGCCGAGCATGGCCGTTGTCCATGCCGCTTCCATGCGTTCGTCGTGTCGCAGCCGAGCGGCCCGCGCCTTCCCTTCGAAGACGCGGGCCACCTCGCGCGGGGTGAGAGACCAGTATTGAACCGGGTCTAGGTCTTCCGCCTGGCACCAGCTGACGTGGAGTTCCGCCCAGTCCCACGGCCGCTCGGCGCTTTCGGCGCCGCCTGCTGAGGGTCCGCGTTGCCGCCCTTGGCCGCCTCCGGGAAGGCAGTGGTCAGGGCGCGCATGATCATCTCCAGCGACGGTTCGAGGCCGCCCATTGCGTCGATGATCTCACCTGCCTCCATGTCGGTCATGTCGGGGTGGCAGTCGGTCAGGCCGATGCGGAACAATTTGCGGATATTGCGGAGCGACGGCTTCTCGCCGAGGATGGCCTGGAGCTCGCTGATATTGTCGAGCCCGAATTCCTCCTCCAGCACGCACAGCGCGTTCGTGGAGAAGGCGAAGACGTAGCGGCGTGGCTCCGCTTCGCCTTCGAAGGGTAGATCGAACCCAAGGCGGCCCCGATGCGTATTCGCAGCCGTCATAATCAGGCAGCCGGGGTCAGGACAGGCTTGCCGGTGACCTTGAAGGTCACAGAGCCGGTCATGCGGTCATCGAGCGGCGTTGCGCGGCCATGCGCCGTAGCAAAACCGCGGAAGTTGAGCGCTGCGCCGTTCGGAAACACGATGCACCAGGGCTCGACGATGCGCGATGCGAGGTGCGTCGCGATCACGGCGTCGTCGTACAAACCTGGCACCAGGTTGTAGACGATGCTGACTTCGCCGCCATCGGTCAGGCCGGGCTTGAACTCGTGATGAGCGTCCGGGCTGCCGTGATGGGTGAACTGCACGCTATCGCGCGCCGATTCGGGCGGGTTGATCTCGGTCGCCTCTGCGAACGGGACATAGCCCACGCCGCTGGGGCCTTTGCCGAAGGTGGTCAGCAGACCGATGTCGGTCGCCGCGTTGGTTTCTGCCATTATAGCCTCCTAATCAGGCGCAGCGCCTGGGTCAGTCGTCGGGGGTGTCTTCGGCGACCGGATGGCCGTCGACCGGCCCGGAGCTGCCGGGCGCGATGGGGTCACTGCCAAGGGCGGCAGCGTTCGTGGGCGCAGCCTCGGGCGTTGGGTTGTTGCCCTTCGGCGCGTCGGTATCGCTGGCTTCCGCCAGGCCGAGGTCGATCAGTTCCCGACCGCGATCTGCAGTGACGTTCATCTTCTTGCCCGCCGGAACTTCAGCGTCCTTGGGATCTTCGGCTTGCTTGTCGATGAAGGGGCTGATGATGACGATCCACATGGGTTTTCTCCCGTCAGAGGTAGGAGTTGCTCCAGACGACCACGTCGATGCTGGAACGGTGAACGGGGCCTTTGCTGTCGCTGTCGGAATCCGACCGGCGGCCGACGATGAAAGTGCGCAAACGCAGGCCCAGCCGCTCGCCGCGGTAGCCGACAAGCACGCCGACCGGTGTAGAGGGGCCGCCCGGGCTGGCGAGCACCAGAGCGGCGTCTTTCGCCGCCTTGTAGGTTCTTCCCCAGCACTCGATCTGGACGCGATCCACTTCCCAGCCGCTCGGTGCATTCGAGTTCATCTGGACGTCGCCAGAAATGCGCTCGAGCGTGATAGCTGGAAGGGCATCGCCCTGTGGCCGCACCCCCAATCGACGCGGCGAACGACCATGTCAGTGAGGGCCGCCGTTCCCAGCAGCAGATCCCGCAGCGCCTCTTCCATGGGTCAGTCCTTTTTGACCGCGCCGAGGATCGCCTTCACCCCATCCTCGGCAATGCCCAGCATGGCCTTGTCGGCGCCGCGATCGAATGCAGGGCGAATGAACGGCCGGGGAGACTGGCGGAAATTGCCGAACTCTTCCTGGATCACCTGCGGCAGTGGCCCGGGCCCCACGTACATCTCGATCGGCGCGATGCGCTCGAGCTTGGAGCGCTGCGTCTTCGAAAGGCGGTTAGTCACACGGACGCTGGTGGCCATCTCCCCTGATCCGCGCGCCGCATGATCGCGCATATCCTCTGCCAAGGGTTGAAGGTTCTCACGCAGGATCGGCGTCAGCGTCTTGCGCGTGAGCGCCTTGCCCATGGCCTGCAGGTTGCTTCTGAGGTTCTTTGAGACCACGAGCTTCATCGTCGGCTTCATGAGCGTGCATCCGGCCGTGAGGCGGTGGTGATCTCGATCTCGTCTTCTCGCTCGCGGCCCTCTTTCGTGCCCGTCACCTCGTAAACCACGCCCTTGTGCCGCAGAGCGTCGCCGCCGGTGATGGTGCGCGTCAGGCTGTCGGAGCGGACGGTCCAGCGGGTCGTGAGATCTTGCGCGTTCTCGCCCGCACGCATGCGCTCGCCGTCGCTTATGTCGGACTTCTTGGCCCAACGCTTACCAATCTCGGCAGGCTCTCCGGGGACGGTGGCGGTGCCATCGTCCACGAGCTCGGAGCGCCAGATGGAAATGCGGCGGTCGAACGCGCCAGCGGGAGTTCGGTGCATCAGGCGAGGGCCGGATCGCGAGAACGTCCGAGGATGTTCTTGATGGCAGTGGAAATCGTGGCGTTCTCGCGATCGACGTACAACTGGCCGAGCATCAGCAAGATCGCGGCCTTCACCACGAACGGGACCGTCTCAAGCGTCCATTCGTTATCCGGCTGCTTCAGGTAATCTACGATCAGTGCGGTGGCGAGGAGGGCCTTGTCGGCCACATCCACGTCATCGTCGTCGCTATCGACCTTGAGGTGTCGCTTCGCATCTGCAAGTGAGATCAGCGCGATCATCAGGCCTTGTCCTTCCCGTCGCGGCCTTTCTTCACCGCGAGGCGCCAGCCGCTGTCGGCCGTGTCGGGCTTTGCGCTGGTGGCGCGCTGGGCGATCCAGAGAGAGCCGCCCCAGGTCACAGCGTCGCCTTGCTCGTAGGCTCGCTCGGCGGTGTAGACGCCGCGGTCGAGGATGACGGGGAAGCCGACCTCGAAAGAGTGCATGACTTCGCCCTTGGTGAAGCCCAGCTTCAGGGTTCGGCCGTCCTCGTATTGCACGATGTCGAAGTCATCGAGGGTGAAAGTAGTGCCGGGGTCACCGTCCTTGCCAACCACGGTGCCGAGGTTCTTCATGCGGCCGTCCGTAAAGGTCGCGACCAGCGCGCCATCCCGGTCGATGAGCAGATCGGCGATACCCGCACCGTCCTTCGCGACGGGAAGGGCCGTCACCGCGCGTTGCAGTTCCGCATCGATGCGAGCGAACGCGGCGTCCATGTCCGCATCCTTGCCTTGCACGGCCGGCGGCAGCGCGGCGACCGAAGCCGCAACCTGCTCATCGACCATGGCGCGCACCACGACCGGATCGACGCTCTCGCCATCCTTTGCGGGTGGGATTGCGGCGACGGCTGTAGCCACCATCTGCTCGACCTCGACCATGTCGATCGACTTGCCATCCTGAGGGACGGGGAGGGCGGCAACGGCTTCCGACACCATCGCCCGGACCTCCTCAGGATCGATGCTCTCGCCGTCCTTTGCGGGCGGGATGGCGGCAACTGCAGCGGTCACCATCTGCTCAACCTCCGCCATGTCGACGGACTTACCGTCCTGAGGGACGGGGAGGGCAGCAACCGTCTCCGAGACTATCACCCGGACCGCCTCCGCATCGAGGCTGTCGCCATCCTTTGCGGGCGGCAGAGCGGCAACTGCAGTGGCGATAAGCTGCCTCACTTCTGCCGCGTCAGCCGATGGTGGCAACGCCGAAATGCGGTCATCCAGCATGACGGTGAGCTTCGAGGTGACTTCGTTCGCGACATCGCGCGCCTCGAGGACGTCGATGCGCGCCCGCAGTGCCTTGTTCTCGGCAACATGAGGCGCGATGGCGAGAGCCACCTCGTCTGCGACGATCGCAGCGATTTCGCCGGCAAGAACCGCCATATCAAGCATCAGCAGTCCTCTTCTCCCGCAGCGCTTTGCGGATCGCGCCGCTCAAGGCCAGTGCCTGGAGCTCCGCCTGATTGTCGTTTGCCTCACTCCCAGCCGGAGCATCCGGCGAGGCGGAAGCCGCCGATGATGCGGATTTTCCGAAGGGATCGTCCTGAGCATCGCGCTTAGCGAGTGCGGCAAGGCTGTAATTCTGCTGTTGCAGGTAGACAGCGTCGCCGCCTTCGGTGGGCTTCCTGTCCAGTTTGGCGCGCATCTCATTGATTTTGAGAATGCCGGCACTCTCCTTGAGCACCTGCATCTGCGTCACGCTGTCCATGCGCAGCAGATTGTCGACGTCGAATTCCGTGCCCAACACTTCTCCGGTGCCAAGCCCCTCATCAAGGCACAGCTCCATTGCCTCAATAAGCACCTGCAGACATTGCGAATAATACTCTGTGTTGAGAGCCTGAACGTTGTTGTAGGTCGGTTGCGCACCAATCCCGACCTTGTACGGGGGGACGTGATAGGTCGAGCACACTACCTCGGCGGACCACTTCAACGTCTCGACGACCTGGGCATCGACGGATTTCATGGTCAGCTGCTCGAACTTCAGACCGTCGCCAAGAACAGCGACCTTGCCAGCGTTCGCGCCGTTGAAATTCTTATCCCAGTAATCCTTCGCACGCTTTGCTGTATCGTCGCTGATTTCGCCTGGGGCGCTCAACACGCCGCTAGGTCGGGCACCGTTCTGGAACAGCCGGGTGCTCGCATTCTGAGCCGACAAGCCCTGTGTTGCGGCGAGGCCATTCGCGAAGATCGGTGAAAGGCCGACCAGCGGATGAAACAAGCAGTTGAAGCGGTCGTGGATGATGTCTCGGGCAGGCACGATAATCTGCTCGGGCACGCCGGACAGGTGATCCGTGAAGAGCTCGTAATAGACCGCGCCGCTCTCCGAGACGAGCGGCTTGGCCCGGTCCGGGTTGAGGATATAGAGCGCCTTTACGACACCCCGGTTGTCCCTCTCTTTCAGGACGTAGGTGTTCCCCGACTGCAGCTTGCTGAGAACCCATGTCTCGAAGAACTGGATACGGGTCTGGAAGTGGTTGGGCTTGCGCAGGACGGGAGAGTAGGCGGGGTTTCTGACCTCGGACCAGATGCCATCCTCATCCTGGGCAACCAGCTTGCAGCGTAGCTTGGCGATATCGGAGGCGATCAGCGTCTGGCATGAGAAAACGGCGTGATGGGCAACGACGTTCGCTGCCTTGACCTCGACATCCTGCTGCCATGCGCCAGCAAACGTCTCCAGTATGATCGGCCACCAGCCGCGGTTGTCCACGCCCGACAAGCTGCGATCAGGCGCGGCCTTGCGGCCGATGTTCATTCCGAAGAGGCGCATCAGGTCTCTCCGTTGATCTCGCGCCGGCCCGGGCGTGCCAGGATCTGCGTCTGTGCTGCGTGTATCGCGAGGCGAAATTCGGCGTTGTCGTCGGCATGTTCCTGCGGAAGCAGGATGTAGGCGTTCCAGGCCGCGACAAGCTTCATCACGACGTCCCGCTCCTGCTCGGTCAGTCGATGCGTGCCATCATGCACCGGCGCGCTTTTCCTTGATCTTCACGATCAGCGTCGCGGCGTCCCATCCCATGTAAGGGCGAGTGCCGATCTCCTGCTGGTAGAGGGCGCGAAGATTGGTGATCTCCGTCGGAAAGCCGTCCGTGCCGCTCGGCGCCGGGGTGGGCTCCGCTGGCACATCCTTCCCGTACGCGGCTCGCTTGGCGGCGACCAGGATACGGGCATGCTTGGGATTGCGCGCCGTGAAGAGGTCGCCAGCTTTCAGGCGACGCGTGGCATAAGTCATCCGCCTCGATGCGATCAGCTTCATCCGCTCTCTCCAGATGTGCCGGGGACAGCGCCCTATACGCTGCCCCCGACTATTGGGACCGATGGCCCTAGGCCTTACGGCGTTTCGTCGACCGGGGTGCCGTAGTCGGCATCACCGATGTAGGCGACGGCCGACGCGCGGCGCTTAGCGTAGTTGAGCGGACGCACCACCTTCACCGCGACAGATTCCGTCTGGAACATAGAAACGACGCTCGCGTTCGCGGTCGGCGTGTCGCTCGCACCATCGGGGTTGTCGGCCATCTGGATAGCCGCTTCGGTGGAAAGCGAGACCTCCACGCCGCGATCGCCGATCTTGTAGATGTCGGACGGCTTCAGGAGGATCATGTCGCCGGCGCCGACATTGCCGCCAGCGGACAGCTTGTCGCCGAGCAGCGCGCCGCCATTCGCCGAAATGCCCGGGAAGGCGAAGTTGCCCATCACGTTCTGAACCAGCCCCAGCGCCTTCGCGAGCGACTGCGTGGTGACAAACTCCAGCCCTTCGGCGTTGTTCGCAGCGATGAAGGGCGCGTAGAGCGCCTTCACGTCGGCGATCACTCCCTCGACGTCCGCGCCGGCGCTGGTGCCTGCGGTCAGACCATTGAGAATGCCAGCCGGAGATACGCCCGCGACGGCAGCCGCATTGCTGAAGAACGTTTGATCGACGCGCTGGGCCGAAGCGTTCACGAGCGCGTCGCGAACCAGCAATTCCGCAGACGGCGAAGCATCGCGCAGGAGATCCTTCGAGATGACGGCGATCGCGGCAACCTTCAGGCGGGTCAGGTTGATGTCCATGAAGTCGGCCTTGGTGACCGGGATCGACTTCGACTGACCGACCCAGTAGGCCGAAGCGGCGCCGTCCTGGCCCGCGATGTTGACGTTCGCCGGAACCTCGCGGAACGGCAGCTTGTCGAACACCGTGCGCGCGTAGAGGAAATCGATGAAGTCGCCGGTGTAGCGATCGAGGTGCACGAGCTCAGCACCCCATTCCCCGGTTTCCGTGCCGCCGCCAGCGACGGCCGCACGGACGACCTGGACGAACTGCGGGTTGCTCTTGCCCCAGCGCTGCTGGGCAATGCCGGCTGCGGATTCGCCATCGAGGCGCGCCAGCAGTTTGGCGATGACCAGACGGGTGTAGTTCTGGCCCGCGAACTTCTCGTCCGGGTCGCCCTTGACGATGATCGTGGGACCGCCGCCGCCACGCGAGTTCGAACCTTCCTCGGCAGTCTTGCCGACGATGGTCTTGGTGGTGGAGGCGTCGGTAGCTTCTGCAGCGCGAAGGCGCTTCAGGTGCTTGTCGATCGCGTCGATGTCGGCCTGATTGCCGTCGAACTCTTCTTCCTGCGCGGCATCGAGCGTCGAACCGGCCTCGGCAGCCTTCGACATGATGGTTTCATTGGCGCCCGCGAGAGCGGCGCGCTTCTGCTCATAGGCAGCGATCTGTTCTGCGTACTTGGCCATACTATTATTCCTGTCCCGTCCGCACGATGCGGTTGATGACGAAGGGTGTCGCCCGGGCGCGGGCAGGGGCATCCAGCTTCACGACATGCCCTTTGCCGAGCGCGGCAGGCTTGTCGGGGCGTGGAATTTCAGGGTCGGGTACACCGGCGGACTTCCGCAGCCCGGCGTCGATGGACTTCACCGCGTTGATGGTGGCATCGGCCTGGCAAGGAATGGTCACGGCGCTGAGCTCGAACCATTCCCATTGTTCAAATTCGATGCCGCCATCGGCGATGAAGGCGTACTTGAGCGGCCGGAAACCGATGGACACGGCCGCGACCAGCTTCATCTTGATGCACTGCCAGGCGAAGTCGAGCAGCTCCTTGAGCTTGCCCGGTTCGTCTGTCTTGGCAATTTTCGCCTTGAAGCGGATACCCTTCGCCGTGGGAGTGGCCTCGATCACATGACCGATCGGCTCCTCATGGTTGTGCTGCCAGAGGAACGGCAGGGGCAGCTTGAATTCGGCGCCCATCGGCTGAACCACGTCCCCGACGCGGTCGGGATTCGGGGTGCTTGCGATGCCTTCAATGATACGCTGTTCTTCGTCCACCGCCTTGATTTCGATGAACGAATAAGCCCGGCTTTCCATGGGCGCTCCTGCAATTAGGTTGGGGACGAGGAGGGTGCCGACCGGGTCAGAAGATGAGCACCTGGTATTTCTTCTCCCGCTTGAGCGGGACTTTCAGAGCCGCACCGATGGCCATGCAAAGGGCGACCGCGGCGTCGATCTTGTTGGTGGACCGCTCCTTGGCGAGCCAGTAGTTTTCCCACTTGTCCGCCTCGGTGACGGCACTCATGATCGCCGAGATCAGCACCGGGTTGCGGCGGAGGCGGATCCTGCCTTCGAGCATTGCGCTCTCGAGCTCGCGAACGGAGCCTGGCATCCATAAGCCCTCCGGCTCGACTTTCCTCGCCTTCGCTTCGGCGATCATCGAGATCGGTAGGCTTACCCTTCTTCACGCCGCCCTGAGGGTGCTCGACGAACTGGATATTCAGGCCGAGCTCGTTGCATTCGGTTTCGAACTGGCGGAACGCGTACCGATCATATGCGACGGCCAGAACGTCGAAGTTGCGATCGTCGTCAGCAAGGGCCTGCGCGACATGGTCAAACCGTATGCTCTGACCTTTAGGTGCATGCAGGTGACCCTGCTTGATCCATACCTCATACGGCGCCTTGTCCTGCACCGCACGGGCCGCGACGGTGTCCCCCGGCGTCCACGCTTCGATCCACGCATCGTAGGTGGGCTTGGAAACCACCTTCTTTTCGCCGTTGACCTCGACCTCGACCTCGACGCTGCCGGTAACGACCACGCTCGCCTTGGCAGTGATGTCCCGGTTCTGCGAAAGGTCGAGCCCGATTGCTACCTGCTTGTCGTGGTGCTCCGCGGGATCGAAGTCCGCGAGGCAGGGTTCCAGTACCGCCCTCGACATCCAGGCCGCCTCGGCATCGGTCCAGATGCAGAAGTGCAGCCTGAGGATTCCGTTCAGCTTGCCGGGGATCGAGTTGGCCTGATCAACGACACCTTGGAGATAGTCGTATGACAGGATCGTCCCGAGTAGCGGGTTTGCCTTGATCCAGCAGCTCGGATCCTTGAGGGGATCATCGCCAGGGTCGAGCCCGCAGACGTACGAGAATGTCGTGTCGTCTATGACCTCGCCGACATAGGCGAAGTCCTCGCCCGGCGTCATCGTGCCTGCGGCCACCCGAACCGCGTGTTCATGCTCCTCGTAGCAGATCGAATTGCGGTCGGTTCCGCTGTTCGTGATCATCAGTAGCAGGGGCTGCAGACGGAATTTGAAGCCTCGCTCGATCATCTCGACCGCGTCGCGGTTCGGATGCTCGTGGAGCTCGTCGGCAAGCCCGATATGTGGGCGCAGACCGGAGCCGGATTTGCCCGCGCTGCGGCTCAGCGGCCGGAAGAATGAGCCTCGGGCAAGCCATGCCAGGTTGAACACGCGGCCCGGCCCGCCGCTCTGCTTGATCCGCTTCTCGAGGTCCGGCGACTGGTCGACCATCGCGACCGCGTCGTTGAATAGAATTTTCGCCTGGTCGCGATGGGCGGCCACGGCGTAGATTTCGGCGCCCGGTTCGTCGTCGGCCATCATGCCATAAAGGCCGATGCCGCCGGCGAAAGGGCTCTTACCGTTGCCCTTGCCTTCCTCTATGTAGGCCCGCCGGAACCGCCTTTTTCCGTCAGACTTCAACCATCCGAAGATGTTGCCGAGCTTGAACGCCTGCGACGGATGAAGGTTGAACGGCTTCCCTCGAACTGACCGCCGTTAAGCCGCAACTTGCGCTCGAAGAAGCGGAAGACCCGTTCCGCTTTCTCGACCGAGTATGTGAGACCACGCGCATGACCGCACTTGAGATCGTCTAGATGCCTTCGGCAGGCATTGCGCACGTGCGGGCCAGCGACGATCCTGCCGGCAACGACGTCCAGGGCATATTGGGTTCCGCGGTCAGTCGGAACCGAAGAACTCGTCTTCGTCCTTTTTCTTGCCGCCATGGTCCCCGCGATTGCGCTCGTCGGTGAGGCCGAGCTCGCTCATGTAGGCGCGCATCTGACCGTGCTTCGACGCCGGGAACCCGGCCGGGTTAAACGTGAATTCCTTCCACAGCTCGCAGAATGCGACAGCGGCAGGTTCGCGGGAGCCGTCCAGCCAGCTGGCGGGCTCAATATACTTCTTCCACGCGGCGGCGGCCGGCCCTTTTACCGAGGAGGGCTTTTTCAATTTTCCGAACGCTGCGATCGTGGCTTCCGTCGCCTCGATGGCCTTGTCGGTTTCGCCGTGCCTGGCGCTGCGATGTGTGCCGTCGACCAGGCGCAGCTTCGCCGCCTTCGGCTTCGCTCCCCTGGTTGCCATATTGGACCTCTCAGGAAATCAATGTGGTTTTGCGAAAATTTCAGGTCACCATCGGTGTCCGGATGGAACGGTTCTGACTTTCAGACTACCCCCGGGGGCGGCTATTCCGCTTCGCCGCTCGTGATCGTCACCGTAACGACGCCGCGAAGCGTTTCGCGGACGATCTCTTGCTTTTCAAGGTCGATCTCAACTCGTCCGTAGGCATCGACCTTATGGCAGACGATGAAGCCTCCGGGAATGTCGTAGGATTCGACGTTCTTCCTGATTTCACCGTCGAGCGAGATCCGCAGTCGGTGCGCGAGATCGGCGTCGAAGTCATCGTCGAAGACGGACATGCGCTCCGGAATGCAGATTAGCTCGCCGCTGGCCATCCATCATCTCCTATAGCTGTCCGCTGGCGCTGACCGAACTGTTCCGCGGTAACTTCATCGTGGCACGGCTGGCACAGGCAACGGATGTTGTCGTCGGTGTCGGTGCCGCCAAGCGCGAGCGGCTGAATGTGGTCGGGAACGGTGGCCTCGGTCACGAGACCTTTCTCCTTACACCTGCGGCAGAGCGGTTCCTTTGCAAGCCTGCGCTTGCGCATCTCCACGCCGCGCCGTCCTCTGACCCGCTCGCCCATGATGATGTTCCAATCGGAAGCGCTTCGCGCGTCCCCCAAAAGCGAGGCGCTTTCGTGAAGTGAGGCGTAGGAGAACCAGTCTCTAGCGAACGCCTTGCTGCTCCTGGCAGCGTTGAAGCCCGAACAATAGGTGAACGATGCCCATCACGTCAAGCGGCCAACCGTGCCGGAAGTAGACTGGTTGCAACGATTTTCACTGGCACGGAAAAGCCGGGAAACTCGACGATGGCATAACGGCCCTGCATTCGCTCCACGCGCGCGGTCAGACCCTCAAACCCAGCGTCTGCAAACATGACCGCAGCACCCGGGGCGAACTGAGGGACCGCAACACTCGGGCGTCCACGCTGCTCGGCCAAGCGAAGAGCATCGAGCGCGTGATCAGCAATGCGCGGGAACATGTCTGCATGCTTGAACAGGTGGAAGTTGGGAAGTGCGCGCTGCACTTGGCACTGCATCTCTTCGTCCCACACAGAGCATGATGGGGAAGGCATACGAGACAGCGCGCGGAGCATCGGCAAGCGCTCGTACTCAGCGAAGACGATGGTGGGCATCATGGGCGCAGGCACCTCCTTCGGAACCCGCGCGCGACCAACTCGCGTCGTGCGCGTTTCCTGGGGTGTCCACGCGGGATAGCCGACTGAATTGAGCGCGGCCGCCAGTAGCAACGTGCGGCTGGGAGCCGTGCGGAGAATACACCAATTGCTCACGACTTGCCGTCCTTGATTGAGAATCCTGTCGCGCACGGGTCAGAACAGGTCCATGGCGCCTGACACCATCCATGCGCGATGGCGGGGCATTGTGTCGGCGCTGCATGGAACTCGCATGCCGTGACATGCGGCGATCCCATAGGAACGCCGCAGCAGGCGCGAACATATTGCGGATCGGCGCCGCGACCGGCGGCAGCGAGCGAGAGGGCTGCAACCGTCGCGAACGCGGACCGGTTCACCCTGGCTTCGTTCCTGCTGATCATCACCCCTCTCCACGTGTGGCGCGGAGGGCGGCAACGATTTCCGCGAACTGATCCCAGCCCTCATCGTTAAGAAAATCGGCCGCATCGTCCGTCATGGGCAACGCTCGATCGGCCCAGGACAGTAGGCGATCCAAAGCCCCGCTCGTCGCGGGCGCTGGCGGGGCAGCATAGAGGGGCTTGTTAAAATTACCCGCCAGCGACTTTCGGATCGGGAGGTACTCGCCACCAGTATCTTGGGGACGATCCGCGATGGCGTCCAATTGCAAAGGGCTTACCCATGCGACCGCCTCGACTGCCGTGGCTTTTTCAATCTCACCAGCGCTAAATTTGCCTTCCTCAATCGATGTTTGGGAAAAGCGCGCGATCGTCGCCGCGCCCAGCAGAGAGGCGAGGGCTAATCGATGCCGCGCGATGATTCTTAGTTCATGGTAGCGATTACCGCAGGTAAACCCGAGTGCCTCGGCAAGATCGCGGTCAGCATCCGTGACTTGCACCTCTGCCTCCTGCGGCGGCGCGCGATCGTCGTTTGTGCTCATGCCTTGGGTTCCTTCTGTGAGGCATGGAGGTCCGCGACCTCGGCCTTGCTCAGGCTCTCGCAGTGACGGCGGCTGACCTCGAGTGTGCCCGCCTGCAATTCCGCCAGAACCGCCGCTGCACCTTCCGGTGTCGAAACATCGTGAGGGATGCCGAAGATGCGATTGCACCGGCCACGTTCGCCGCGTTCCAGATCGACCAGCGAGTACAGGTATGTCTTGCGGGCGTTGAACGGCTTCGTCAGGACGACATACCGATTGTCGCGGGCCATGACGGTGTATCGCTGGCGCTCATCGTCGAACTTGATCTTGTCGCCGATGCTCATGCGGGAAGTTCCTTCAACGCTCGGATCTGTGCCATCAGCTCGTTCGCTGCATGGTACTTTGACGAATGGATGAGGCTGAGGTTCTGGTGGTTTTCAGAGCGCGCCATATTCTCGGCGGTGAAGCCCTCTCCGCGCAGGACCGGATCGAGGATGATGTTGTCCCCGCAGATTTCCATGTTCACTTCGCCGTAGACCTCGCAGACCTTTGCGGCCTCCTCGATCGCGGTGCCGCGGGCGGCGGCGAACCGTTCGGCCAGCGTCGCGGTGCAGCGGAAAGCGGACGATAGGTAATCGTTCGCCATGTCGATGTCGGCCTGCGTCACAGCAGCCTCGCTCGGTGTGGCGGCGATCATGCTCGCTTACCCCTGAGACGGCGGCGCTGCCGCTTGGTCAGCGGCGGAGCGGTGATGGTGACGTGATCCGCAGCAGCGACCGGGTTGAAAAGCCGCTGATGGATCGGATCGCGGAAAGACTGGCGCGCGTCTCGGGCTGTTGTGCGCGGCTGATGTGCATCGAGCATCGGTCCCGGCTCCCGCGAAAGGGGGTGCACCAGCCGATCCAGGTCGACCTCCTCGAACGGTTCCGAGACGTGGACCGGTCTGATACCCGCGACCAGGATGCTGGCTAGAGCCACGGCTCCCAGCCGCTCGCCACCGGCGATTATGGCAATGCGTTGCCTGCTATCATCGGGGCCGGGCATCAGTAGCTGCTGTCCGAGCCGCCACCACCGAACGAACCGCCGCCACTATCGTAGCCGCTCGACGATGAACTGTCCGAGCCGCCCCAGCTGGAGCCGCTGTCCGATGAGCTCGACGACGATGAGCCGAAGCCATATCCAGCCGCGAAGGACGTCGCCGACGATCCGAAACTATCATCCGAGGATCGGCGTTCCGGCTCACGCTTGGCGGCTGACGCCGCCGGCCGAACTGGCGGCCGTAATGCGCCGCTGCTCTGCTTCGGAGGTGTCCGGACTTCACTGCGCGGAGGAAGCGGACGTTCGCGCGGAACTGATCCGGGATGCATGCGCATCCGATCGATCCGCTCGCGTCGCTCTTCCATCCGCTGAATGGCGAGGCGGCGCTCGGCATTGATCTTGCGGAGCCAGAGCAAGGTCCAGCCGATCAGCGACAACACGACGGCGGTCACTAGCCATGCCCAGAAGCGCGAACCATCGTTTTCCACCACTCCCGGCGCAGCGGCTGGCAGCGGCGGGGTCGCGGCTTCCATGATCGCATCCGCACCATCGCTCAGCGCCATGGCTGTCTCGCCCGCCTTCAACTGCGGCACGATCCGATCGCGGATGATCTGTGAGGTGAGGCCATCGGTCAGGACAGGCTCCAGCCCATACCCGACCTCAATGCGCACCTTCCGCTCCTTGGGGGCGAGGAGAAGGATTACGCCATCGTTCTTAGCCTTGTCGCCAAGTGCCCAGTCGCGACCGAGCTGGTAGCCGTAATCCTTGATGTCGTACCCCTGCAGGCTCGGCACCGTCACGACGGCAAGCTGATGGCCGGTCTTCTGCACCCAGCCGACGATGCGGGTGTTGAGCTGATCCTCTTCCGACTGCGGGATCACTCCAGCGGCATCGACCACGGCGGCGCGCCCGCGATCGGGGAATACCGGAGCTGCAATGGCGGGCTGTCCGAGAAGGGCGGCGGCGAGTAGCGCGCAGAGCGCGAAGACAAGGCGCTTCATGCCGACGCCTCCGTCTTCTCGACCGGGCCGACATAGGTCAGGCCCTCCTGCGCGCAGTACCGCTTGAAGGCATCCTCGTGGAGCTCGCCGGGCAGCATGTTGATCGAATGCCCCACGGTCCCGCCCTTCCAGGATCCTTTGCGCTTCCCGACCTCGGAGGAGAAGCGCAGGTCGAGCGAGCGGCGGACCAGGTTCGGCCAGAACAGCGAGAGCCACTTGAACTTGCCCTCGCCCTTCTTCCACTCGCGCTCTTCGATCCTGGTGACGGCCGTGATCCGCTCGCCGTCGAAGTCATCGAACGCGAAGGACGCGGTCGGGCAGGCATCCTTGATGGCGCGCTCGACCCCCAGTGGTTGCGCGAGGCTGCTTCGCCGATCTTCACGAGGCTGCCGCGCTCTGGGATCGTCGCGAAATGCTCGCCCCCTAGGTCGTAGAGGCTCGACCGCACAATCCGCCAAGCCCTCCACGGGAAGAACCAGATCTTCGACTTGGTGCTCTCGCTGCTATGCGTCTGGGCACCGTAATGCCAATGCACAGCGCCCTCGACGGCCGAGAAGCCGAATTCGCGCTCATGCTCGTCCCAGTAGAACGGCTCGCGGCCTTCCGCCTTCGCGCGCTCGATCATGTCGGCGGACGAGAAGTGAACCTTCTCGCGATGCGGCTTGATGATCGCGGGCAGGGCGATGATCAGCGTGTGCGCACCGATCGCCAGCCGCAGGCGGCAGCCGGAGTATTCGTCGTGGCCACTGCCGAGCATGATGCACAGCTTCGGATACCGAGGCTCATGCGCATACGTGAAGCGGCCGAAATAGCGGTCGTTGTCCGACCAGCGAATTGCCTTGGTCATACTTCCTCCGATACGGGGTGCATCAACCGCCAGTTGAACCGGCGACGTTCGTCTTCTTGCTGCCGCGCCTGCTGCTCAGCGCGGCGCGCGGAGAATTCCTCATCGTCGACGAGGCGGGGTGTGTTCCCGTTGCCGACGATCCACTTCACGTCGCGGCGGCGCAGTTCGCTGTTGCGCCAGTCGCACCACGCCTGCGGATCGTCGTAATCGACGGGAGAGCGATCGGCCGTCATGCCGCGTCCTCGCCTTCACCCTTCGTCCAGACGAGACGGCCATCCTCGCCGCGCGCCAGCCATCCCCGGGAAAGGCCCATCTTCCGGAACTCCGGCCACATGGTTTCCGGGTCAGGCAATGGCCGCTCGGGCAGGGGCGGCAGCGGGTCGGTGGAACCGACCAACTGCAGCACCGGCGGGGTACGGGGCCGGTTGCGCCAGGCGACGTCATCCTTCGTTTCGGCGAAGATGGTCGGGATGATCTGGGCATGGTGCGTGCAGCGGGTCCGCGCGATGCGGGCGCCGCGCTCGACGATGTCGGCGGGGATTTCGTCGAGGGTGTCGGCGGCGACGTTAAGCCAGTCCTCGGTTTCCTCTTCGGTCATGCCGACAGGGCGAACCAGTGACAGGCATGCCGACACCGCGGCGATGCGGATTTGACGGTCAACGGACACCGTTGGCGATCCTTTTCACTTCGGGTTCGGGGTTTCCGCAGCGAGGCGCATGCCGATCTCGCGAACGGAACGGCGGGCAGGGCGCTGCAGGGGTTCAGGCGCAGTGCCGAGGGCGCGTTGCCGCTCGAACTGCATGGCTTTGGGCATCCATTCCACGGGGTCAGACGGCTGCTCGGTTTGGCAGCGGGAGAGCGCGCAGACGATGATGCTGTCGGAATAGGTCTTGCGCCAGCGACCGACGATCGAGCGGGCTTGGCGGGTGGAATGACCCGCAGCCGTGAGGATCGCCGCGCCGGTATCGAACGCGCATTTCGTGAGATCAGAAGCTGAAGGGCCGGGCGGCGGCGAAGTCCGCCCAGAAGCGTTAGCTTCTGGTATATCTGTCTCTGTCTCTGTCTCTGGGGCGTTACCGCCTGTTACATCGGCCGTTACGGTAACGTTACATGCGTCAGTGGTAGTATTTCCGCCATTCTTGACGGCTTTCTTCTCCGCGCGGTGCTTCGCGACGCGGTCGTTGGAGCGGTCGGACTTGTACTGCCTGTTGCTCCATTTCAACACTCGGCCATCAGCTACATGGCCGCCTTCTTCCATCGCCTTGTGAATGGCGACGATGTTCTGTTCGTCGGTGCGCAGGAAATATGCGATCTCGGCGGTGTCGATGTCGTACCTGCCGTCATCGTCGATCTCGGCGGCGCTCTCCAGGATGACACCCCAGAGCCAGCACACGCGCTCGATCGGCTGGCGGACGCGGACGGTGATCCGCACCAGCTTATCGTCGCGCATCATGCCCGCGTAATGGCGGAACCAACGGCTCATCCGCGCGCGCCGATCTGGATGATGAAGCCCTCACCGCAGGGCGCCACGAATTCGACAGTCGGCGCCGCGAACTGCCGGTCGTTGACCTTCAGGCGCTCGGCGATGCCGTCGAGGTATGACTTGCACGCGGCGACGACGTTATCCTCGTCCGGGTACGGACCGCTGCTCTTGCGGCTGACGACGATGTGCACAGGGATGCGCTGGTCGGGTACGAAGGCGATGCGGCGACGGCCGACAGCTTCGGCGGTGCCGACGATGGCCCAGTGACGATGCTCCTGCACCTTGGCCGCGCGGCCATTAACCGACCGCGTGCGGCCGTTGGGCCACAGCATCTTGTGGGGGAAGGGCAGACGGACGTTGATCATTCTTCTGCCCTCAGAGGATCGAGTACTGCGGATCGGGATTGGCGGTGATGAAGGCTGAAAGGGCGTCGCGCCGCGCCTCCAGGCATTCGGCCGCGCGGTGATACTCGGCATCCGCCACAGCGAGCTTGCCGCCCGCGCGCTGGAGACGCTGCTCGGCGAACTGCAACTCCGCTTCCAGCCGCTCCCGGGTCGGTGCGGGCGGCGTCATTTTCTCGCGAATCTGCGCAAGCGTGAGTTTCCTGCTCATGCAGCCCTCGCGATCTGGATGGCTTTGAACAGAGCTGCGGAGCCAGCCGCGATCCCGGCATGGAAGCGGTGGCTATCGTCTTCGTCATCTTCCGCGCGGAAGTCGTTCCGAGCTCGGACCGGTCGAGGCCGGGCGGCTATCCTCTCCTCAATGCGCGCGAGGATGCCCTGGCATACCTCGCCGACCGTCTGAGGCTCGGCAATACCGGCTTCGTCAGGCTCTTCTGCTATGACCAGGCCGGGGCACTCGGGGACCGGCGGCGGTGTGATCGTATCCAGCCCCCGCCGCCGCACGCGCCGCACGAGTTTGACCAGTTCAGCGAACTCCGGGTCGCGCTTGACGCGCTCCTCGGCTGCGCAGCGACCGTGATGGATGGTGGCGTGGTCGCGTCCACCAAGCGCCCGGCCTATCGTGGGTAATGAATGACCCGCCTGGGCCCCGATCAGGCAGATGGCGTGTCGAACCCGAACGAACCGAGGCTTGCGGGACTTTCCGGTGAGCTCCTCCATCGTGATCCCGGCGAGCGTGATAGCTGTCGTGATGATGTCGGCGAGAAGGCGCTTGGGGCGGGGAGCGGCGAATTCGCGCGCGAGGGCGTGCACTCGATGCCGCTTGATACCCAGCTTTTCTGCGACCGCCCGAGCATTCTTCAAGGCCTTGAGTTCGGCCTGGACGCGCAGCGCCATTTCGGTGCGAGCTTCTCTCTGCCGCTGATGGCGATGACGATCGCACACGTCATTTACGGCAGAGAAGTGCAGGACGGTGCGGCACCCTTCGACGGTGCAGCGCCTTTGCGCGTTCTCGCGAGCGGCAGCGCGCTTCTCGTTCAGGTGAATGCGGCAAAGACCTGTGACGCCGTCGAACCGGACCCGCCGGGGGCAACCAGCCGCTGCGCAGTATTTCGTGTTGCGTGAGTCCCTCATGCTGCACGCACGAGCTTGGAGAGCTGCGCCGAGATCGCCGCCTGCGCCCGCTCGAGGGTGGCGCGGCAATCGCGGACCTCCTCGGGCGAGATGGCATCGTCGTCTTCGAGGGCCTGCGACAGGGCAAGCGCCGCCTCGAGCACGAGCGACTGCGCCTTACGGTCGTGCATCAGCGGGCCGCCGGGGCGGCTGTCCACGCACAGGCGCTGGAGGGAGCCGGTGAAGCGGCCGTTCCATTCGCGCTCACCAGCCGCGAAGGCGACGATGCCCATCTCGGCCATGCCCTTGCAGTACTTCTCGGCCTGGTCACCGCTCTTGCCGAGCACGCGGCCGATGTCGGCATAGGTGAGGCCATCCTCGTCCTTGATGGTCGAGAGATCGTTGGCGACGGCGTCCAGCACCTTGGAAGCGGAAAAAATGGTGCGCTGCGGCGTAGATTGTCGGTTCATGGGTGAACTACCTCGGGAGCATGACAGGGGCTCAGATCATTCGCCGGTGCCGGGCAGCGCACGCAGTGGTGTCGCAGGTGCGTGACGGCAGCGGTCCAGACGATCGCGCGATGGAAGGCGGGGCGCATTCAGTGCCTCACGAATTCAATGGGGCGGCGGGCAGTCCAGCACAGCCCGCAGGTGCCGCAGCAGTCGGTCTTGCCCGTCTGGACGGGGCACAGGATGTGCTTGCTGTCGGCTGGGGTATCGATGACGGCAGTGCCGAACGAACCGAGATGCGGCGCGCCGCTGAAACGGATGCGGCAACGGTTGGGGAAGCCGAGGTTCAGCCCGGCGACGGCAGCGCCGATCTCGCTGGCGACCGGGTGGGCGGTGAAGCCGAACACATGCAGCTGCTCGACCTCGCCCATCAGCATGCACCACAGGTCGGCATAGGCCGCGCTGTAGAAGTCACCGAGGATGTGCAGCCGCACGGCGAAACCGCCGGGGTGCTTCTCGCCAAGGTCGACGATCTCGCTGATGAGACGCGCTTCGAGGTCCAGCCCGGCGCGGTGCCGCCGGGAGTAGTGCATGTTGTTGCCGTAGCAGGTCGACCATTCGAGGCAGGAGCGCGGGCAGGTGGCGCGTTCCTCGAGGGTCAGGGTGTAGAGCGGGAAGCCCTTCCACCGCCCCTTGGTGATCATGCGACCGATCTTGCGCTGGTTGACGCCGGAGACGAGGAGCCGTGGACTGTCCTTCGCATCCACCACGGTGCTGGGGAACAGCGTCCGGCCGTCTCGGGTCGCGGGATGATCCGGCAGCAGTGCAATGCGGGGGCCATGGCCGCTGATGGGCTTGTTCGCGACGCGATGGAGCGGGCCGCCGTACTCGACGGAGCGAAGGGGCTTCATGCCGACTTACTCCAGGCGAAGCCGCGACCGGTGACGGTGCGGATGGGCAGGGTGTCGCCGAACGTGCGCCGCAGGGCGCTGACATGACCGGCAAAGGTCTGCGCGGTCATGTTCGGCATGTCGCGGTGCGAGACGGTCTCCCCGTTCGCCCACGCGATCGCGTACAGGACGCGCACGAGGTAACGGGGCAGGGCGATGCGCTGGTGGTCGTAATGGACCTCGGTCATGCCGATCCACCACTTGCCGCGGGTGACAGGTGTGCCGGTGACGGTGTTGCCGCCGCAATGCGGGCAGGGGACGTGGCTCACAGCGCCGCACCTCGGCGGCTGGAACTTGACGCCCCAGCCGCTTCGGTCATCGTGCTTGCTCCGACACGAGCACGAAAGGAATCAGTATGGCGGATGAAACTGACAGCCTCCAACCGACAGCGAGCCCCCTTGCGGTTGGGGTCGCGGTCGACCTTTGGCGTGGTATCAGGCAGCGGTTCCGCAGCCAGCAGGCAACAATCGACGACGAGATTAAGCTCTACCTCCGCTGCCGCGCGGCAGTTCTGGACGGAGAGTTCAAGGCAGAGTGAGTGGTTCTTCGGCGGCGGGCTTTGCATCTCCGTCGCCGAAGCCCTCGGTCGCATCCCAGTTGCGGTCGCCACTTGCTGGCTCGCTGCCGCTGACGAAGGCAAGCATGGTTCGCGCCTCTTTGATGTTGCCACCGGCCAGCTTGAGGCATTCGAGGGCGAAGTACCGCTCTTCGGGTTCACGCATGTAACTCTCCGTTCAAGAGGTGGGAAATGGACTACGCAACGAACCTGGCGCTGCGCGCTATCGTCTCCGGGCTGCATCACGCCGGGACCATCGATCAGCGACACGTCAGCAAGATCGTCGAGGCGCTTGCCGACGCCGACGAACAGGCGCGCCGAGCGGGAGAGCTCTACGAGCGCACGGCAATACGGCGCCTGTGCATGGATATTGCCCGGGACGGGCAGGTTGAGTGCCCGATCAAGCATGCGGTTGCCTCGGAAGACGGAGAGATTGGGTAAGGCCCGCAAAGTCGAGATCGGGATGATCGCAAACTGCTTCGCCGCAAACGGCGCAGGTGGCGACTTCCGCGCGATCGACGACCTGCCGGTCGCGCATGTACACGACGCCCACGAGGTCGGATCCGGGGCCGGACAGGTCGAGCCCGATGCCCATGAACACTGGCGCGGCGGCTGGCGCTGGGAGGGGGCGTCGAGCACCTGCCAGCCATCGGGAAAGCAGCGGCGGATACGGCCGCGCGCTTCCAGCAGCTTGAGCATCGCATGGATGCTAGACTTCGCCGCCAGCCGCATATGCCCCTGCATGACGCGGTAGCTGGGAGCGATACCGCTATGCTCCGCGGTGTAGTCGCGGATGAAGTCGAGCAGCTTCTGCTGACGAGGCGTCAGGCCAATCATGCGTCTTCTCCCTCGGTGCGGCAGCCGAACTCGGTCTCGCGGACGATCCGCCAGCCGCCGTTGCGTTCGATGGTGATCTGCCCGGCCGCCTCCAGGCGCCGGAGGCAGTCGGCTCCAGCCGCTGCGCCGCGCGCGCCGATAGCGGCTGCGATGGCGTCGTTGCTGGGGCACGGCATCCGGCGCGCGGCGGCGTTGCCGATCAGGCGCAAGGCCGCGCCGTCAGTCGTATCCTGTGCGCGCGACCTCATGCGGCTGCGCTCTCAGAGCTCTCGGCGTAGCCTTCCATGAAGGCGCGAACCTTCTCTTCCGTCTCGGGCCACAGCCGGCGTCCTGCACGAAGTTGCCGAACTAGGTGGCGATCTCGCAGTGCGAGCTGCCCAAACGCCGTTGCAGAAAGGTTGTGAGAGGCCATGAACGCCTCGATGTCTTTGATGAGCTGCGCCATGCTCAAAAGCACTAAGTGTGAAAAGTCCCACCGTCAAGGTGTGAACTTTCCCCTCTATGCCATTCCGGCGCCGCCGTGTGATATGTCACACATGGATGAGCGTTCAGAAGTTGCCCGGGTTAAGGCCAGACTAAAGCGCCTGATGGAAGAAAAGGGCATCAAGGCGAAGCCGCTCTCCAAGAAGGCAGGCAAGGGCGAGACGTTCGTCCGCGACCTATTCGACGGTGAAGACGTGAAGGTGGGCAACCTTCACCGCCTCGCTCAAGCTCTGGACGTCACCATTGCTGACATTATCGGGTCAGAAGGCGTTCCCCTCTCAGGTCGGGTTGGAGCTGGGGGCGAAATCATCTTCGAGGAAATAGCGGGCGAGACCGCGCCGCGCCCGCCGGGTTTGCACGGCGAGGTTGAGGCGTTGGAAGTGGAGGGTTCGTCCATGCTCCCTCGGTATTCATCGGGCGATGTGGTCTACATCGCCCGTACGCATGACGGCGTAAGCAACGAGGACGTTGGGGAGTACTGCGCCGTGCGCTTGGTCACCGGGGAAACTTATGTGAAACAGCTGGCGTTCGGCTCAAAACCAGGCTTTTTCACTCTCCGTTCACTGAATGCCGAGGACATTGAAGATGTCGAGCTTGAGTGGGCAACGCCTATCATCTTCGTGCTGCCGCGAGCCGCGCGACGTCGGATGGGCTTCTGATCCAATAGCGAAACCCGCCTCGGGGAGCCTCTGGCGCGATCTGCCCGCAGTGATAGGATTCGACTGCCGGATCGTCGTCTGAAAGCACCGCGCTCAATCTCGCGCCGAGCAGACACGACCTGCTCATACCTATGCTCGAGATGATGGCCGACACGCCGCGTCCATGTTGGTGGATTGCGATGTGTACCCAGCTGCCCCGGGGAAGGTATCCAATGGTCTCGCCGGCAAGCGATACGACCCGAAGCGCAGTCTCGTCATAAGGGTTATCCGGCTCGTGAACGAGCCTCACGGATTGCCCCTCAGCACACCTCGACAGAGCCTCCTGGTAATTCGAAACTCCCGCCACGCGGATCAAGCCACCATCATCCAACATCGAATCACCTCCGTCGCTTTGAATCACTGACGAGAGAGAACATTACAAGAACGATGTGAGAAATCACATTTCCTTCTTGACGAGGTGGGAAAAGTCACACTATCAAGTTTCCAACAGCCCAGCAGTGAGCCGCAAGCGCAGACCTGCCGGGAGCTTTGTTGGAGATCCCGATGCTCATTGCATCCCCCGTCACCATCACCCGAGACGCACCGCGCGGCGCCGAACAGGTAACGTTCGTTGACCTGCGCGCCGTCGAAGGGCTGATCGGAAACTTCATTTCCGCTCTCGCCGCGCCGCCGCATCTGCAGGCAGCGTCGCTGAACCTCGCTCGGGCCCTTGCTGAGGTCCGGTTGATCGAGTGGGGCGGGCGCCTGCCCACTCCTGCGACGGACGCTCAGCCCGGCTCGGATGCTTGGCTCATGCAGTCGCCGCATTTCCACCCAGGCGACGTCGCATGATCCGGCTGGCTCTGGCCGATGGCGGCTTCGCCTACTTCGACAACGCCATCGACATGATGGATTTCGTGCTGGAGCGCATGCTCCGGGCCGGTGACCTGTGAGCCGATCCGATCTGATCACGCGTGGTGAAGTAATGGACGCTGCCTGCACTGCCGTGGCGGATGCGTGGGAAGCAAAGAACGTCAGTGTCGCGGGCGCGTTGATCGATGCAATCAATGGCGTCGCTGTCGCTGGAGCGACCGACCTCGCGACCCCTGATCCCCGCAGCGCATTCGAGTTCCTTCTGCCGCATCTGGCGGAACTGGATCGCGCAGAGCGTCATCGCAATCGCGACAATCCCACGGCCGTGCTGCACGCGCAGATCTGCATCAACACCGTGCGGAACGCCCTTGCCAAAGCACGAGGTGAAGCATGAAGCGCCTCCCCATTTACGCGCTGACGCTGATCGTCGGCACCGCAGGCTTGCTCAGCGTGGAAGCCTGGTCGCGCTTTATCACCGCCAAGGACGGCCCGGCACGCGCTTTCATCCTGTCCGACCGCTTCTGGCCTACTGTGGCCGGCGGAGCGGCGGTCTCGCTCGCGGCGCTGATCGGCATGGTCCTGCTCCTCTCTCACATCCCGAGCCGTTCGGGTCGCACCGGGCCGGGAGGTCACAACGAGATGGCCCCCGGCCCGCTCTCGAAGGACTTCTGATGCCCCGCTCCATCATCATCTCCGCCACCTTGCTCATCGCGGCAATTGTCGCCTTCGCGGTGGTCAAGGCGATCCTTCCCCTCAAGCGCCGGCCGGAAACCACTCCCCCTCGCCGTTTCCGGAACCCTCCCAACCGCCCGCGGCGACCGGCGCCGTCGCGGGCAACCCAGAGGAGCGAGGCCGCATGCCGCCCGATCCGCAATCTCTTCACCTCAGTTTCGATGAAGCCGAAGTCGTGGCGCAGGACATCCAGGGTGTCTGGCGCGGCCTCACGGGGCTGAGCGAAATCCCCAAGATCGAAACGCTCGGCGACCTGGTCCAGCGCACCTTGCGCAAGACCCGCGAGATCATCGCGGCCCGGACCGACGCCTCCGACAACTTCTAACCAAGGACGCCGCACATGGGCGACAAGACCGCAAAGCAGGGCTGGTGGGCCAGCCGCGATGCCGAATTCTACACCGAAGGCCCGTTCGATACCCGCGACGAGGCTATCCGCGCCGGTCAGGAGAACTTCGACGGCGACAGCTTCTACATCGTCGAGGCCGGCACCCAGTCGATCAAGTTCGATGCGGGCCGTCTGCTGGACGATCAGTTCTTCGAGAACGATGATCTGGTGTCCATCTGCGAGCACGGCGAACTGGACCGCATCGGCGATACCACTGCGGCTGATGCCGAGTTGCAGCAGTTGCTCGATGCTTGGCTCGACAAGCACGCGGCGACGTTCTCGACGCCCACGAAGTTCGCCTGGTCGCATCACGAGGAGTTCTTCCCCGCCGGCTCCGTTAATGCGGAGGAGGCAGCGTGAGCGTCACCATCGAATCCGCCGTGCTCGCCCGCGCCATGAAGTCGGCCGCGACGATCGTCGAGAGCGCGAACACCATCCCGATCCTGTCGAACGTGCGGCTGCAGGCCGATGGCGACCAAATGGAGATCATCACCAGCAACCTGGACATCGAGTATCGCCAGAACGTCCCGCTCATCGGCAGCGGCCTGCTCTTCACCACGGTCAGCGCGGCGAAGCTCGCGGCGATTGCCGGGGCCGGGGCGGGCGCCCAGATGAACCTCGAGGTCAAGGACGGGCGGTTGACGGTCAAGATGGGCCGCAACCGCACCACGCTGCCAGTCCTGCCTCCCGAGGACTTCCCCGCCATGCCATTCGATACCCATCGGGTTTCGGTTGAGGTTGGCGGCCGTCAGCTGGCAGGCTTCATCAACCGCACGGCATGGTCCGCGAGCACCGAGGAGACGCGCTACTACCTGTGCGGCATCTACCTCGACCCGGAAGACGGCAAGATCCGCTTCACCACGACGAACGGGCACACCATCGCTTGCCTGACGACTGAGCTCGAATGGCCGGAAGACGCCCCGGTGGCGATCGTTCCGAGCAAGTTCTGTCGAACGGTCGAGCGCGTCGCCTCGGAAACAGAGACGGTCTCTCTCCAGTGGGGTGACGCCAAGGTTCGTCTGATTGCCGGGAGCGTCGTGCTGACTGGCAAGCTGGTGAGCGGCACATTCCCCGATTACCGCCGCGTCATCCCGGCGCCGGGCGCCCAGCCGACGCTGGTTGATCCGGAGAACCTGCGCAAGGCGCTCAAGCGCATCGAGATCGTCGGTAGCGACAAGACGCGCTCCATCGCGATGGAGCGCCAGGTCGGCGCACTGGAGATCGTCATGGCCGATGCGAGCGGCGGCGGACATGCCGTCGAGAACGTGCCAGCCGACTGCGCCGCGAATGGCGAGCGCATCGGCTTCAACGCCGGATACCTCGGGAGCGCCCTTGAGGCGATCGGCGGGGATACGGTCGAAATCCATCTCGCAGCGGCCAACGAAGTCGCCCTGATCCGCCGGGCGGTGCCCGATGGCGCGATCTGCGGCGTCATGCCGATGCGCGTCTGAGGGAGCGAGCTATGCACTTCTCCATCACATGTCCGAAATGCGGCGACCTCTTCCAGTTCGAGGCCGTTCAGATTGAGGGGCTGCAGAGGCATATTGACCGAGAGGTCAGGGACGAAGTCGGCACTCTCCGGATCAGTGCCGACGATAAGTACGACGAAGGCTTTCGGGATGGCGAGGAAAGCGCGCGCCCCGTCGAGCCCAACATTGCGCACAACGCGGAGCGACCGTTCCGTGAACTGGCCATCGCCATCCGTCGCGGCGACCGTTCCAACGCGGAGCGTCTGCTCGATCTGATCGCCGACGAGCTCGGTGATCGCGTGACCGAGGACGTCCAGCAGGGCCGGTTCAGTCCGGAAGCGAAGTCGGACGCATGATCACGCCAGAAACCGCAACCGACATCGCCGTCATGTACCGCGATATCGAAGCTGCCGAGAAGCTGCTCGACGACGTCCGCAAAGCGATCGACAACTTCGGGCAGGTCGACATCCGCGACGTGTTCGGCCGTCGCCGCCACACGTTGGAGATGGGCATTCCGAGCGGCGAACAGAGCCGCCGGATCCTGCACGTCCCCTACCAACTCGCCATCCCCGTCATCGAAGCGACGATCGCCAGCCACAGGGCGCGCCTAGCCGCCCTCTCCGAGAAGGCCAAAGTCGAGCTGTTCGGCACCACTGGCGGCCTCGGCGAACCTCTCCCCGGAGCAGACTGATGAAACTCAACTACGCCACGCTTCCCGACATGCAGGCATGGGCCTCCGGCATCATGCAGAGGGAGCCCGATTTCGTCATCGGCGATGACTACCTGCGCCGCTGGTGGGTCATTCCCCGCAATGAGCAGGTGAACGTCTACCTGCACGAGATCGTGAAGTCCGACGACGATCGCGCGATGCACGATCATCCCTGGGCAAACACCAGCTACCTCATCTCCGGCAGCTACCTCGAGCACACGCCGGAAGGTTCCTTCCTGCGCGAGGCCGGGCAGGTCGTAACGCGCCAGGCTGAAGCGCTGCACCGTCTCGAGGTGATCCCCGGCGAGCGCGCAATCTCGCTCTTCATCACCGGCCCCAAGGTTCGGGAGTGGGGATCTGCCTGCGATCATGGCTGGGTCCACTGGCAGGATTTCACCAACCCGGACGACAGCAGCCGCACCGGTCGCGGCTGCGGCGAGCACGACGTGCTTTCGCGCATCACTCTCGCAGGATCGGTCCCCGCATGATGCTCAAGCCCATCTCGCACGTCCGCGAAATCCGCCACGCGCATATGTTCTGCGGCATCGGGGGCGGTGCCCTCGGCTTCAACCGCGCCGCGCCCCGGGTCGGCAACGTCCAGGCGAAGTTCGTCTGCGTCGGCGGCATCGATGTCGATCCCGGCGCGATCCGGAACTTCGAACGCATGGCAGGCTGCAAGGGCACGGTCATGGACCTGTTCGACCGCCAGCAGTATCTCGCATTCCACGGTCGCGAACCCGCCAACGACTGGCGCGAGGTTGGCCCGGCCGACGTGCGCGACGCCTTCGGTCCCGTGGTCGACGTCGCGTTCCTTTCCGCGCCATGCAAGGGCTTCTCCGGGCTCCTGTCATCCACGCAGTCGAAGACGGACAAGTACCAGGCGCTCAACCGGCTGACGCTGCGCGGCGTGTGGCTGATGTTGGAGGCATACAAGGACAGCCCCATCCCGGTGGTGCTGTTCGAGAACGTCCCCCGCATCCTGACACGCGGCAAGTGGCTGCTCGACCAGATCACCGCGCTGTTCCGCGGCTACGGGTACAGCGTCAACATCGACACGCACGACTGCGGCATCATCGGTAACCTGGCGCAAAGCCGGAAACGAGCGCTGCTGATCGCGCGGCATATGGAGAAGGTCCCGCCCTTCATCTACCAGCCGCGCGAGCACAGCCTCCGGGGCGTCGGCGAGGTCATCGGCAAGCTGCCGCTTCCGGGCGATCCGATTGCCGGGGCCATGCACCGCGTGCCGTCGCTGCAGTGGAAGACGTGGCTGCGCCTGGCGCTCGTGCCTGCCGGTAAAGACTGGCGCGCGCTCAATGACCTTGCGGTGGTCGACGGCAACCTGCGCGACTTCGGTATCGTGCCGGAGGTCGCCCTGCGCGAGAATGCGTTGGGCGTGAATGGATGGTCCGACACCGCGCCCGTCATCACCACGCACCGCGCGCCGGGGCAGGGGCGTTTCTCGGTCGCTGACCCCCGGCCGGTCGATGACTGGCACAACGAAGCTCTGGGCATTCGGGGCTGGGAAGATGCCGCGCGCGTCGTCGCCGGTGCCAGCCGCCCCCATAACGGCGCGCATAGCGTTGCCGATCCGCGCTACGGTGCCCGCGACCGGGCCTCGACCTATGGGGTTAAGGGCTGGGAGCAACCGGCCGGGACTGTCCAGGGCGAGAGCTTCCCGACGAATGGCGCATTCTCGGTTGCCGATCCCCGCCCGGGCTATGGAGATGCGACCCATCGCCATGTGCTGGGCGTCAACGAGTGGGACGGAAAGCCGACCGGGACCATCTCGGGTGATCCGAAGCCGACGACGGGCGCCTATTCGGTGGCCGACCCGCGCCCGCCGGCGGATGCCAACCAGACCTACCAGCAGTACGGCGTGAATCAGTGGGATGAGAGCGTTGGCACGGTTTCCGGACAGTCGCTGCCGGGCGGTGGTTCGCACTCTATCGCGGACCCGCGCATTCCGGGCAAGCCGCGCTTCAACAACGTCTTCCGCATCGTCCCGTTCGACGCCGCATCTCCGGCAGTCGCAGGCCCCGGCGGCCCGGCAGGTGGCGTAGCCGTTGCTGATCCCCGGCCGGAGGGTAAGGACTATGTGACCACGAAGTACATGGTCACGCCCTACGACCGCAACAGCCGCACGGTGATCGGGGCGAGCACCACGGGTGATGGTGCATTCGCGGTTGCCGATCCGCGCCCGAGCTGGGGAAACCAGCGCCACCAGAACATCCTGCGGGTGACGCCGTACGAAGAGCCGACCGGGACCATTCCCGCTGGCGTGCATAGCGTGACCGGCGGGCAACCCTGTGTCGCTGACCCGCGCCGTGAGCATTACCAGACCGGCGGGCACTATGGCGTAGTCGACTGGGATCAGACGGCCTACGCCGTCAGCGGCTCGGCTTGCCATGACAATGGCTTCAACTCGGTCGCGGACCCGCGCGAGGCGGTGCTGGACGCAAAGCCGGTCGAACTCCCGAAGCCGGAAGATCGCCTCATCTGCCGCATCATCGCAACCGATGGCACGTGGCATCGGCCGTTCACCACGCTCGACCTCGCGTCCCTGCAGGCGCTCTTCAATCCGGGGAGATCTTCTACCAGGAAGAGACCGAATTCGGGCTGGAATGGCGGTGCCGCACGCCGTTCGATCTCGTCAACGGCAGCGACGTCACCAAGCGCGAGTGGATCGGCAACATGGTGCCGGGCGACGCTGCGACGGGGATGGCCGAGACGATCGGCGAAACCATCCTCCTCGCGGAGCAGGGAGAGACGTTCTACCTGAGCACGCGCGAGATTTGGGCCAAGCCCGGCGCGCTCGCGCTGGCGGTCGACAACGACCAGGTCGCCTTCCGGATCGATGGAGCGGCGGCATGACCCTTCCATTCTCGCAAACCTCGGTCGATGCCATCGTATGGTCGGATGTCGACTATCGCGCCTTCCTCGAAGCGAAGGCACCTATCGCTCAACCGGCAGGGCTGCCGTGCTCGCTCGATGACATCCCTACGCACCTTAAGACCGGCGACGAGATCAAGCCGCATCAGCGCGCCATCATCCGTTGGGCGGTGGAGGGCGGGCGCCGTGCGCTGTTCGAGGCGTTCGGACTGGGCAAGTCGATCCAGCAGCTGCTGATCCTCGACATCATCATTGAGAAGGTCGAGCGGCTCCGGATCGATCAGAATGCTCCCGTGTGTCCGAACATGGGGCTGATCGTCGCGCCGCTCGGTGTTCGCCGCGAATTCATCGCGGACGCCAAGAAGCTCGGCATCCCCTTGCATTTCGTCCAGTCCGATGCGGAGATCGATGCGATCGGCGACGACTGCGGGTTGCACCTGACGAATTACGAGAGCGTGCGCGACGGGAAGATCGACGTCAGCCGGTTCACCGTCGTGAGCCTGGACGAAGCGAGCATCCTGCGCTCGTACGGATCGAAGACCTTCCAGGAGTTCCTGCCGCGCTTTGCCAGCGTGCCCTACCGGTTCGTCGCCACGGCAACCCCGAGCCCGAATCGCTACAAGGAATTGATCCACTACGCCGGGTTCCTCGGCGTGATGGACACCGGGCAGGCCCTGACCCGCTTCTTCCAGCGCAACAGCGAGAAGGCGAACGACCTCAACCTCTATCCCCATAAGGAAGACGAGTTCTGGCTATGGATGAACAGCTGGGCCGTGTTCCTGCAGAAGCCGAGCGATCTGGGCTTCAGCGATGAGGGCTACGACCTGCCAGCTCTCACCGTGCGCTGGCACGAGGTGAAGACTGACATCGCGGGCGAGGGCGTGGACAAGTTCGGGCAGGCAGCGCTGTTCCGGGACAAGGCGGTGGGCGTCGTCGGTGCCAGCCGCGAGAAGCGCCGCACGCTCGACCAGCGCATCGCCAAGGTCGCCGAGATCATTGGCGAGGATCCTGACGCCCACTATCTGCTCTGGCACGACCTCGAGGACGAGCGGAAGGCGCTGCAGAAGCTGGACGGGGTGGAGGCGGTCTACGGCACGCAGAAGCTCGACGATCGCGAAGGCATCATCGAGCGGTTCGCGGACGGCCGTCTCGCGCGCCTAGCGGCCAAGCCGGTCATGCTCGGCAGCGGCACGAACCTGCAGAGGCATTGCCACCGCGCGATCTTCGCGGGCGTGGGTTTCAAGTTCAACGACTTCATCCAGGCGATCCACCGGCTGCACCGCTTTCTCCAGCCGCACGCCGTCGTGATCGACATCATCTACGCCGAGACGGAAGACCAGGTCCGGCGGGAACTGCTCGCCAAGTGGGAGCGCGACGATGAGATGAAGGCCCGCATGTCGGAGATCATCCGCAAGTACGGCCTCAACCACGCCGCTGCCGCAGACGCCATGAAGAGGAGCATCGGAGTGGTACGGACCGAAACCGTCGGCGCCGGGTGGAAGCTCGCGCACAACGACTGCGTCGAAGAGGCGCGGCTTCTGGAAGAGGGTTCGCTGGACCTGATCGTCACGTCGATCCCGTTCAGCAACCACTACGAGTATACGCCCAGCTACAACGACTTCGGGCACACCGACGACGACGCGCATTTCTTCGCGCAGCTCGACTTCCTGACCCCCGAACTCCTGCGGGCCTTGGCGCCCGGCCGGATGGCCTGCATCCACGTCAAGGACCGGATCATGTTCGGCAACGTGACGGGCGAGGGCGTGCCCACGGTCAACCCGTTCCACGCGAAGTGCATCGAGCATTATCTGCGCCACGGGTTTCAGTACATGGGCATGATCCACGTCAACACCGACGTGGTCCGGGAGAATAACCAGACCTACCGCCTGTCCTACAGCGAGATGCTGAAGGACGGGACGAAGATGGGCGTCGGATCGCCCGAATACGTCCTACTGATGCGCAAGCCCCAGAGCGACCAGAGCCGTGGCTATGCGGATACGCCTGTGCGCAACAGCAGGCCGGAGTACATGGGCGCGGACGGCAACATCGTGCCCTACGATGCGAATGACCGGTCGCTGCGCCCCGTGCCGGGCACCGGGTACAGCCTCGCGCGCTGGCAGATCGATGCGAACCCCTTCTGGCGCTCCAGCGGCGAGCGCCTGGCACTGCCTGCTGAGTTGCGTGACGCCGTCCAGCAGTATGGCGAGATGGAAGTGGGCGCGCTGGTGAAGGCATTCACAGTGGGCAGCCGCGATCAGGTTTATGATTTCGACGCCCACGTTGCCATCGGCGAGAACATCGAGGCTCGGGACGCAAACGACATGCGGGGGCACTTGCCTCGCACGTTCTCGAGCCTCGCCCCGGGTGCGACCGATCCGAATACCTGGGATGACGTGGTGCGGATGCACACGCTCAACGCCGAACAGGTAGCGAAGGGCCGCGAAAAGCACGTTTGCCCACTTCAGTTCGACATCGTCGACCGCCTCATCGAGCGGTACAGCATGGCCGGGGAACTGGTCTATGACCCCTTCTGCGGCCTTGGCACCGTGCCGATGCGCGCGGTCCTCAAGAAGCGGCGCGGCGCGGGCAGCGAACTGAACCCGGACTACTACCGGCACAGCTTGCTCTACCTGCAGGAAGCCGAGCGGGAGGCTTCGGTGCCGACGCTCTTCGGGCTCCTCGGACTGGAGGATGCCGCGTGAAAAAGCCATTCAACGCTGATGTCCTGGCGGGAATGATTGCCGTCGCTACGCAGGCCGAGTTGCACCGGACTGGTGAATATTTCTCCGACCTTGAAGCGGAGAACTTCAACGACCTGACGCAGTGCCCTCACGGGGACAAAGGTAAGTATCGCGACCGTTATGATGGTGAGCTGATTGCCTACCTGTGGAATAATGCCAGCGAGATTTCGGATCGCTGGGAGGCCATGGAAAATGCGCTGAAGGCGGCGCGCGAGCAGATGGCTATCGTCTTCGCTGACCCCGAACGACTGATCAAGAGCGCGGTCGCCATGAACAGCTTCGCGCTTGCCATGGAGCAGGTGCGCGAAGTTCTGGGAGATGCCGCGTGAGCCGGACGTTCGGATACGAGGTTCAGGCTCACCGCAGCGGTGCGCCGACGATGATGCTCGACTTCTGGCTGACCATCGCCCGCGCGCCGGGTGGCAATCCCGGGGTCAAGGTCACCGCCGGGTATCCGGCGCTGGCCCGCAACGAGCGCGCCATCAACCTGAAGATGCAATTGCCCCTCGCGCTGTTCGAGACGCCCAGCCTTTCGGCATCGATCGTCGTCGAGCACCCTCAACAGGCAGTCGTGATCGACGCGACGGCCGTGGCCGAAGCGGTGCGGCAGGTTGTCGGCATGGACGTCAGCATCACCGTGGGCGCGCCCGGAGGTGGCGAATGAACCGCCAACAGGCCAGGCATGCGGCGCTGCTGGAACGCAGGGCCCTGAAAACGGGCGAATGGGGTAGCTGGCAGGTCACCTATATGCCCAACGGTATTCCAGGCGGCGGAGGATGGTGCCGCGACGTTCGCGCGGTCCACAAGAACGACCTTTACGTGGTGCTTGTTCGGCCGCTCATGACGGTGTGGGGCAAAGTCCTCCATTGTGCGATCCGGACCGCGAGCAGCCTTGAGCCGCCGTGGCGCGACAAGCAGCGGATGAAGAACGAGCTGTTCGGCCCGGACTTCACAGCGGTCGAGGTCATGCCGCCAGCCGACGAGGTCGTGGACGAGGCGGACATGTATCACATGTGGGTGCTCCCGCTCTCCGCTCCGCTTCCGTTCTCCCTTCAGAATCCCGAGTGAAAGGCAATCGCGGCATGAGCAGCTACAAGCCCAGCTTTTTCATTGTCTGGAACCCGAACGGTGCGTGGTCACCCCGTGTTCGGCACGAGGAACTCGCCCGCGCGAGGACCGAAGCGTCGCGCCTCTCCACGTTGAACCCCGGACAGGAATTCTACGTCATGGAAGCGCGCCTCATGGCCGTTCGCCCCGATCCGGTGGTGATCGAGGAGTTCGAGAACTATGAAGACGGGATACCCTTCTGATGAGTTACGCAACCATGGACCACGCCCGCTGGGCGGAGAGCAACAACGCGGCCTGCAATCGCCTCAATGCAAATCGGCGTGCGTGGAAGCCGGTTCCTGAAAGCCTGAGCCCATTCCAGGCCAAGGTCATCGATATCTGCGGCATGATCGGCAACGGCATCTACAACGCGCCGATCAACTGGGACAAGATCAACTGGGGATCGGGTGCGTGGGAAGGCTGCGGGGTCATGACGGTGCCCTGGCGCGACGGCACCATGTCGACCTACGACTTCATGCCGCTGACTAGGCTCGTCCTGCTCTGCCACGAGGCGCGCATCCGGTGCGAGATCCGCGCGAAAGCGTCCGGGCATTTCGAGCTGATGTTCCACGAGCGCGCGGCGCACGAAGATATGGTGCTCAATCATCCGAGCATTGACGAGGCGGTAGCCGCATTCCGTCAGTACCTGCCCGAAGATCATCGCATCCGCTACCGGATGCCAGCCGATGAGGCCGTGGCATGAGCAAGATGATCGACATCCTGCAGCACAGCCTCGGCGTCGACCAGTTCGGACGAGGTCAGCACTACCGCAACCACTTCGTCACCGCCGAAGGATCGAAGGACTATCCCACCTGCATCCTCGCCGTTGCGCTCGGCCTGATGACGATGAGGCCCGGCAACGATCTGACCGGCGGGGATGACCTGTTCTTTGTCACCGACGCCGGTCGGCAGTGCATGGCCGAGAACAGTCCCGCGCCGCCCAAACTGACGCGCAGCCAGCGCCGGTATCGGGATTACATCAACGCCGACAGCAGCATGACCTTTCGGCAATGGATGAGCTACTGGCGAGATACGCCGGAAAGGCGGGCAGCATGAGCGCGCTCGCTCTCGGCCCCCACGCGCAATGCGCCGCCGTCGCTGGCCCAGCCGCATATGAGGTGCGCTCGGGCGACCGCTTCCTGCAGAGCCTTGAGGACGGCGAGATCCGTTCCTGGCAGGAACATCACTTCATCATGATCGACGAGCGCACCGGCTATCTCATGATCGAGGGCGGGTACGGCACGTTCAGTTATGGCTGGCCCAGCTATGGGCGTGGCGAGCGCAGCCTGCATGCCTTCCTGTACGGCCTTCACTTCGATTACTTCATGGAGAAGGCCGCGCGCCAGCCGCACCGTGTCGCCGATTTCGATGCGACGGTCGCCAGCCTCAAGCGCGAGATCATCGAAGATCGGCGGCGGGGCTGGATCGATCGCGAGGCCGCGCGCGATCTGTGGGACACGCTCGACAGCGCTCAGATGGATGGCGGCACCTCTGACATGATCCGGCGCCTCTATGATGACAGTGAATGGTCAGCACGCCTCGACTGCTCGGACCCGTCCGTCATGCGCGATGCGCCTACCGCCCGCCGGTTCTGGAACGAGGTGTGGCAGCCGTTCTGTGAGGATGTGCTGCGTCCGCACTGGATAGCGCATCAAGGGCGCAAGGCACAGGAGCAGGCGGCATGACCGACCGGATCGAATTCCACGTCGACGGCAGCATCATTGCTTGGTTCGACAGCAGCCATGCGCCAGCGCCTGGCGAGCTCGTCAACATCCGTAAGAAGACGTGGCAGGTCTATTCTCGAACCTACACGCTGGACCATGCGGACAATCACCGTGAGCGCTCGCTGTGCTGCGTGGTCACCCTATCGGAGCTGTACGCAACGCCGCCTGCGAGAACCCCCTACCACATGGTGGAGGACATGTTGATGGGGCAGCGCTGGACACGCGAGCAGGCGGACAAGCTCATCAACCTGATCGAGATCGGAGCGGCGGCATGAACGCACACGATCTCGCCACCCATCTTCGCCGCGGCCGGTATCGTCAGGGAGACGAATACCTTCTCCATGCCGACCTCGCGGCTCATCTGGCACGGGGGAGCATCGCCTTCGAACGCGAAGTCCGCCTGAGCCCCGGCAACCGCATCGATTTCCTCTGCCAGTATGGCATCGGGATCGAGTGCAAGGCCCGCGCCCGTAAGCGCGAGGTCTTCCGCCAGCTGGAGCGCTACGCCGAGGAGGATCGCATCACTGCGCTGTTCCTCGTGACTGCCACCGCCATGGGCTTGCCAGCCGCGATCAACGGCAAGCCGCTCTTCTACATCCCCCTTGGACGGAGCGCCCTGTGAACGGCCGCCTTCAATTCAGACCGGAAATCCAGCGCTGGCAGGTTTCCGACCTCCAGCCGCATATCGCCATATCGTTCAAGCGCCTCTTTCCTCGCGTGAGGAAGGAAGCGGAGCAGATGACGCTGCTCGATAGCGACGAGGTGCGCGCCGACCTGGAATGGTTCATGCTCCGCTTTCCGCTGGAGCATGACGAGAGCGCGCGCATCGCGGAGGGCGCGGAGCGGATCCGGGATCGCATCGCCGAGCGTGATCGCATTCTGTTGCCGGACTGGCAGCCGGGCGAGTTGCCTGCCTTCAAGCCGGAATGGTCGCCCTACCTCTACCAGTCGCAGGCGGCGCGGATCGCGGTCGCGAACGGCGCCCTCCTGCTCGGCGACGAAGTCGGCCTGGGCAAGACGATCAGCACCTTCGCGGCGGCCGCCATGGGGGCACCGCTGCCTATGGCAATCGTCGTCCAGCCGCACCTTGCCGCGCAATGGAAGAAGCAGGCGGAGAAGTTCACGAATCTGCGCGTCCACGTCATCAAGGGGCGCACGCCCTATGACCTGCCGCCTGCCGACCTCTACATCTTCCGGTACTCGAACATCGGGGGTGGGTGCAGGTAATCGCTAAGGGCGTTTTCAAGTCGGCAGCGTGGGACGAGGTACAGGAGCTCCGGCATGGGCGCGGGACGGCGAAGGGGTCGGCGTCGGAAGTTCTCCGCCATCACACCCAGTTCCACCTCGGGCTGACCGCGACTCCCATCTACAACATGGGCAACGAAATCCATGCGGTGATGGAATTCATCAAGCCGGGGCTTCTCGGCGACATCTACGAGTTTCAACGCGAGTGGTGCGGCAACAGCGTTGCGGTCAAGGATCCTGACGCGCTCGGCTCATACCTGCGCAGCACCGGCTACTTCCTGCGCCGGCGCGAGGATGATGCCACGGTGGACGCGGCGATGCCGCCTGCCAACGTGCTCGACTATCAGGTCGAGTTCGATCAGCGCGCCGTGGACGATGAGGAGCAGTTGCTCCGCACGCTGGCCATGGCCGTCATCGGCGGATCATTCACCGAGGCGGGCTCCGCGGCGCGCGAGCTCGACCTCCGCTTGCGCCAGCTCACTGGCATCGGGAAGGCGAGGGCGGTTGCCGCCTACATCAAGCTCCTGCTCCGTGGCAGCAAGCGCGTCCTGGTGACGGGCTGGCACCGCGAGGTCTACGCGATCTGGAAGGAGGCTCTGGCCGAATTCAATCCGGTGCTGTTCACCGGCTCGGAAACGAGCGCCGGCAAGGCCAAGAGCGTCGAGGCATTCTGCGGCGGGGATTCTCGCGTGATGATGATCTCGCTGCGGTCAGGCGCGGGCCTGGATGGGCTGCAATACCACTGTAGCGACATCGTCTTCGGCGAACTCGACTGGTCGCCGCAGGTTCATCATCAGCTCATCGGTCGTCTGCGCCGGCCGGGACAGGCTGAGCAGGTGACCGCTCACTACCTCCACGCCGATGGCGGCAGCGATCCGGTGCTTATGGAGCTTCTGGGCCTCAAGGCCGACCAGGCGCGTGGCATCAACGATCCGGGCCTGCTCATGGCCGAACGTCATGTCGATGAGAGCCGAGTGAAGAAGCTCGCCGAGTTCGTTATCGGCGCGACGGAGGCGAAGGCAGCATGAACCTACCTACACCGGCCCGCTGGGCGTTTGAGCGAGTGGAACACTACCGCGCGGCGGCATTGGGTGTCGTGCCCAATCCCGACAACATCGATGTTTGGATAAGCAATCAGCAAGGTTGGCATATCTACCACATATTCGCGGCGTACATCGAAGAAAGCGAGGGCGAAACAGCCGAAAGCATCCGCGCTGACCGTGACGAAGCCGACCGCAGGGCCGGTGCTGCAGAACGTCGGATCGCTGACCTGCAGGATTCCGCCAGCAAGCGCGCTGCCTGGTTGGCAAAGGCGAAGCAGGATGCAGGATACAGCCACCTGACGTCGTTCGATCGCGTTTGGGCCGATGCCTTGCCGCTGTTGCTGGATGCACGGAACAACAAGCAGCCGCCCGCGATGGACGGAATGCCGGTCCTCGACAATGGTCTGAACACGCTCATCGGCGGCGACTGCGGCGTGCTCGACCTTGTGCGAAAGCACGATGGCGGCCGCCATGGCCTCATCATGAACCTCGTGCGCCTGCAAGAATGGCTCGACCTGTATGTCGCGCGGGCGAAGACGCAAGCCGATCCGCGCGAGGCATGGGATTGGCTCACCAGCCAGACCACCCTCGAACTGAAGTATCATCGCCCGGTCTACGGCGATGATGACGATTTGTCGGAGGGATGGCGGGTTTACCGTTGGAGCGGACCGATCAACGACCGCGAGCGGGAACTCGTTGGGGACGGCCTCTCGCCTCTGCTCGCGATCGAGAATGCGCGAGCGAATATGGAGCAGTCAGTATGACTGCCCACACTATCGCATCCAAGTTCCGCCGCGCGCTGCGCAATGGCACAGGCGCGACCTTCACCCTTGAGCAACTTCAGGAAATGGCCGGGTACGGCTTCCTGGTAGACCTATCGAAGATTGAAGCGAACGAATTATGTCCCGTGAAACCAGCCCCTATATCGTCGGCGACTATTGGCTCGACACCCGCCGTGACGGCAAGGCGCCCGGCATCTGGCAAATTGCCACCGCCCGTGGACGGACGATCGTATATCGCAGCACTCGCAAGAGGGAACTGACTGCCGCCAAGGCAGTAATGGACGCTCACGTCGACGAGTTGAAGGCGCTGAACACGAGGCAGGCGCCGACCGACGCCGCGGTGGCCGTGATCCTGACCACTTATTACAAGGAGAAGGGGCGCAAGTCCGTCAACAGCGATCAGACCAGCCGCTCCCTGCGCACCTTCCTTGCGTTCATCTGGCAGGATCCGGTGGGCGTGACGGCCGTGGTTACCGATCTGACCCCAGCTCTGTTTGAACGGTTCCGGGAATGGCGCATGGGGCCGCATAGCTTCGAACTGGAATGGTTCGGGGAGACCTACCCCTATGAGAGCGAGGAGGGCGTCGCCGGGGCTACCGTCCAGCGCAACATCAACGATATCCGGGCGGCCGTGCACTACGCGGCCGACAATATGCGAATCACCCACGCACCCCGTATCCCGGACCTCGACGCGAAGTATCAGTCCCAGCCGCGCGAGCGCGTGCTCTCCATCGAAGAGATGGCCAGAATCGCATGGTACGCCGCGCATAGCCCGGACCTGTTCCGATACGTGGCGCTCCAGTTCGCGACGGCCGTGCGGCCGATGGCGGCCGCCAAGTTCAATCCGCGCGATCAGTTCAGCGAGCGGTTCGGCTTCATCGACCTCCAGCCCGGGGCGGCGCCCCAGACGCGCAAGCGCAATTCGATCCTACCGGCGATCTGGCCGCTGCGGGGTGTGCTGCGCCGCTGGGCGGCAGAGGATTACGATCCGGCCGGGCGGCGCACCGCATGGCGGATCATGAAGCGCACGCTCGGCTTCGGCGACGATGTCCACCCGAAGACGATCCGGCACACGATCGCGACGCTGCTCTATGAGGATGAGAGCGTCCCGGAACGTGAAGTTGTGGAAATGTTGGGGCACGAGGGCAAGCTCGCGCGCACCACGAAGATCTATGCCAAGTACCGTCCCGAGCGGATGCGGAACGTCACGCGGGCGCTGAGCAGCCTATGGCGTGCTGTCCACCGCGAGGCGCTGGCATTTGATGCTGACCATTTGCTGACCACTGAGGGTCAGGGCGGTCAAATCGTAGTGGTTGGGAAACTCGCTTTGAGCGAGGGAACCAGCCTTGTTGAGGCTGGTGGGCGCGGCAGGGTTTGAACCTGCGACCCCACCCGTGTGAAGGGTGTGCTCTACCGCTGAGCTACGCGCCCGCTCCGTTAGCGGAAGCGCGCCTTTAGACAGGCCGGATCGAATTGACAAGCGGGGAATGCAAGATAAATCGCTGCGACATGACTGAAGATAACACCACGCCCGAATCCGCCCCCGTCGCCTCCGGTACGCCCAATGCCGGTTCCGACGTGCCGCCCGATCACCTCGCGATCAATCCGCGCAGCCCGTTCTTCGATCAGGACAAGCTGCAGCGCGGCGTCGGCATCCGCTTCAAGGGCACCGTGCGCACCAATGTCGAGGAATATTCCATTTCCGAAGGCTGGGTGCGCGTTCAGGCGGGCAAGACGCTCGACCGCAAGGGCAATCCGCTTACCGTCAAGCTGATGGGGCCGGTCGAGGCATGGTACGAAGACCTCGGAGAGAACCCGCCGGTCGCGAAGAAAGACTGAACTCCCGGAACGAAAAGCGCGCCGTCGCATAGGCGAGGGCGCGCTCTTCCCGGGGGATGAGAGGGTTAGAATTTCCCGGCGATAATGTCGCCGATAGGGTCGCTGCGGCGGCCCTTTTTCTTTGCCGGACTGCCATCGCGGGCAAAGGCAAGGCGAACTTCGCCGCGATCGGGCTCTGCATCCCTGAACTTCGTGCCGGGCTTGGCGTTGTAGATGAAGCCCGAGACCGGCCAGTGCGTGTTGCCCAGATTGCGTGACGGCCCGTACCAGATGCGCACTTCGCTCCAGTCGTTGTTCGGCGAGACGTCGAGCGCGGTGACGTTGCGCTCGATCTCGCCCGGCACCGACCAGTTGGCGTGGCTGAGCAGCACTGTGCGCGCATCGACGATGCGGCTGACGGTGGCGACGTGGCCGAGCTTCGAATTGTTGAACGGCTTGATCGCCATTACCGCGCCCACGCGCGGCGATCCGCCGGTGGCGTAGCGGCCCTTGGCCTGACCCCACCAGGTCCACGCATCGCCATAGAGTTGGATGCCCGAAGTGGTGCGCGCATAAGGCACGCATTCGAGGTGGCCGGGGGTATTGGGCACGCTCACGGCCGAGCCCGCGCCGCCGTCGCGCGCGCCGTCCGCGTCGATGACGGTCGCGGCCATGGCGGTTGCGGCCATGGCGGTTGCGGGAAGCACGCTCGCCAGAGCCAGCGCTGCAACGGTGATGTATCGAAAAGCCCTCATGAACGCCGTTTTGCCCTCGGAACATTGCCATGCGTCTTCCGGGGTTGGTTAACGACGAGCGGCCGAAAGGTTCCGGTCGAGTTGCTCAAATCGGCTCGAATATTGAGCATCAATCGATTGCATCGACGTTAACGCGGATTTTCGTCCTTTTCCTGATGTCTTTGTAAATGCAGGTAATCGGCGTGCTTTTCGCGAAGTGGCCGGGGCTGACGCCGACGCGTCCTGCTCTTGGCAGGGCAGCGCGAGATCACCGCAAAGCTTGCTAAATTCGCCGGAAATCCCCAAGCGGTGGGAATCATGCTTCCCCAAGTTATCATCATAGGCCGACCCAACGTCGGCAAGTCCACGCTGTTCAACCGACTCGTCGGCAAGAAGCTGGCGCTGGTCGACGACCAGCCCGGCGTCACGCGCGACCGTCGTTTCGGCGATGCCGAGCTTATCGGCCTGAAATTCCAGATCGTCGACACCGCCGGCTGGGAGGACGACGAGGCCGAGACGCTGCCCGGCCGGATGCGCAAGCAGACCGAGGCCGCGCTGGCGACCGCGGATGTCGCGCTGTTCGTGGTCGATGCGCGCGCGGGGCTCACCCCGCTCGACGAGGAGATCGGCAACTGGCTGCGCGCCTCGCCGGTGCCGGTGATCCTGCTTGCCAACAAGGCCGAGGGCCGTGCGGGCGAAGGCGGGCTGCTGGAAGCCTATTCGCTGGGCCTCGGCGATCCGATCGGTGTCTCCGCCGAACACGGCGAAGGCATGGCGGACCTGTTCGAGGCGCTGTTGCCGCACCTCGATCCGCTGCAGCCGCCCGAAGACGAATTTCCCGAGGAAGAGGACGAGGAAGCGCGCCTGCTCGCGCCGCTCAAGCTGGCGATCGTCGGCCGTCCGAACGCGGGCAAGTCCACGCTCATCAACAAGCTGCTGGGCGAGGACCGCCTGCTCACCGGGCCGGAGGCGGGGATCACCCGCGATTCGATCACCATCCACTGGAACTGGACGGACCCCAAGACGCAGGACACGCGTGAGGTTCACCTGATCGACACGGCCGGCATGCGCAAGCGCGCCAACGTGGTCGAGAAGCTGGAGCGCATGGCCGTGGCCGACGCGCGCCATGCGATCGATTTCGCCGAAGTCGTCGTGTTGCTCCTCGATGCCACGCGCGGGCTGGAGCACCAGGACCTGACGATCGCGTCGAAGGTGCTGGAGGAGGGCCGCGCGCTGATGATCGCGATCAACAAGTGGGACGTGGCCGAGGATGCCTCGGGCCTGTTCAACGGCATTCGCGCCGCGCTGGATGATGGACTGGCGCAGGTTCGCGGTCTGCCGCTGCTGGCGGTCTCCGCGCGCACCGGCAAGGGGCTGGACGAGATGATCGCCGCGGCCTTCTCCATCCGCGAGGCGTGGAGCAAGCGCGTGCCGACTTCGGCGCTCAACCGCTGGTTCGACGATGCGCTGGGCGCCAACCCGCCGCCGGCGCCGGGCGGCAAGCGCATCAAGTTGCGCTACATCACCCAGGCGAAGACCCGCCCGCCGGGCTTCGTGGTCTTCGGCACCCGCCTCGACCTGCTGCCGGAGAGCTACAAGCGCTATCTCATCAACGGGATGCGGCGTGAACTGGGCTTCGAATCGGTGCCGATCCGCCTGAACCTGCGCAGCGCAAAGAACCCGTTCAAGAAGGACTGAGGGCAAGGCCGGGGTATAAACTCCGGCCTTGTCGTTTCCGTTGTCCCGGACTTGATCCGGGACCGCTGGCCATGAGCGGCCCACGTCGCTGCGTGCGCCTGCGGCCTATCGCCTCAAGATGTGCCAGCGGTCCCGGATCAAGTCCGGAACGACGGGGCGTCATGAAGGATGCGCCACTGCTTCCTCGATGGCCTTTGCCGCACCCGCTTCGGTCTGCACCGGGATCGGCGAGCCTTCCGCCACAGAGGCTTTGGCTTCGCGCCGGTCGCGATGCTGGTTCCACACCGCGATGAACAGGGCGGCGATGACCGGGCCGATGATGAAGCCGTTGAGGCCGAACAGTTCCAGCCCCGAAAGCGTCGCGATCAGCACCACAAAGTCGGGCAGGCGGGTGTCGCGGCCGACGAGGATCGGGCGCAGCACGTTATCGACCATGCCGATGATGAACACGCCGCAGAACACCACGATGCCGCCGTGCACAGTGTTGCCGGAAGCGAAGAGGTAGATCGCGGCAGGCACCCAGATGATGCCGGTCCCGACGGCAGGCAGCAGCGAAAAGAACCCCATCAGCACGCCCCAGATCACCGCGCCCTCGATGCCCAGCACCGAGAACAGCAGCCCGCCGAGCAGCCCTTGCACCACCGCGACGACCACGGTGCCGCGCATCGTCGCGCGCACCACGAGCAGGAAGTTCTGGATCAGCAGAATCGCGCGTGTCGGCGTGGAGCGGCATGCTGGTGCGCACCATTTCGCCGTAGCGGTCGCCGTCACGCAGCAGGAAGTAGCTGAGGTAGAGCATCACGCCCAGTGCCGCCACGAAGCTCAGCGCGCCCTGACCGACCGACAGCACCCGGCCTGCGACCGTCTGCAAGCCGCTGGTGATGCTGGAGCCGAACTGGCGGCGGATCGTCTCGAAATCGTTGAGGCCGAATTCGGCGACCATGCTGCGCACGCGGTGCGGCAGAGCGCCCTGGACCTGCTGGACGATGCGGCCGAAGTCGATCTGGCCGGTGGTGATCTTCTGGTAGAGGACCGTCGCCTCGTTGACGATGCTGATGCCAAGCAGGATCGTCGGCACCACGAACAGTGCGATCAGGCCGAACAGAACGATCGAGGCGGCAAGGTTCTTGCGTCCGTCCAGCCGTTCGGCGAGCTTCGCGGTCATCGGCTGGAACATGATCGCGGCGACCACGCCCCACAGGACAGCGCCGAAATACGGGGCGAGCAGATAGGCCCCGGCCAAGGAAATAAGCACCACGAGGACGGCGAAGCCGACATCCTCGGTCTGTAACCCACGCTTTTCGTCAGATCCCATTACCACCCCTTACAACGCAAAACCGCCGCTGCCATCCGATAAACGACGGCAGCGGCGGCGGTTCCCGTTGGGGTCTGTCGGTAAATCCGCCGCAGGCGTATTTTGCGGCACCGGCCCCAAATGCGAGCATCCGGCCCACCCGACCTCCCACGAGCGTACCATAGATGGGAGGTCGGGTGGGGGCGTGGGCCGGTGCCGCATGAGAATGCCCCGCAGGGCATTCTCACAAGCAAATCAGGATTCCGATTCGCCGGCCGGCTTGCTCTGGAGCTGGCAGTAGTTCTGGATGCCCATGCGGGCGATCATGTCGAACTGCTTTTCGAGGAAGTCGACGTGCTCTTCCTCGCTCTCGAGGATGCGGGCGAAGATCTCGCGGCTGACGAAGTCGCGCACGGTCTCGCAGTGGGCGATGGCTTCCTTGAGCATCGGGATCGCGTCGTATTCGAGCGCGAGGTCGGCCTTGAGGATTTCCTCGACCGTTTCGCCGACGCGCAGCTTGCCCAGGTTCTGGAAGTTGGGGAGGCCGTCGAGATAGAGGATGCGATCGGCCAGCACGTCGGCGTGCTTCATTTCGTCGATCGATTCGTGGCGCTCGTACTCGGCGAGCTTCTTGATGCCCCAGTTGTCTAGCATGCGATAATGCAGCCAGTACTGGTTGATTGCGGTGAGCTCGTTGAACAGCGCCTTGTTCAGAAACTCGATAACCTTGAGGTCGCCCTTCATCGCGCGGAAACTCCTATTCTGGAGCCGCGGCCTATATCCGGCAATGTCGAGTCGGGCAAGTCAGGTCATGAATTACGCGGCGGCAGCTATTCCCATTCCGGCGGACGAAACTTCGTCGGCGATGATGTCTTCGGCTTCGTCCAGGCACTGGCGGCACTGCGGGGTGCGACCGATCGAGCCGTAGATCGCTTCGGCATTGCCGCGCACACGGCGGGCTGCGCAGCGAAGTTCGGTCTCTCGGATGGCATTGCAGATGCACACGTACATGAGCAGAATCCTTGTGTTCTTCGCTCAATATATGCGAGTGCGAATAGATCGCAATAGCGAAAATGCATCAGGCTATGCGATTGTTCAGCGGGCGATTGTCAAGCAAGCGGTGCTCCACGAGCGAGCGCCAGAGCCATTCCAGCGGCCCGCGCCGGAAATGCCGCAGCCAGACCGGGCTCCACGCCAGCATCAGCGCCCAGCCGCCCAGCACGAACAGCCATTGCCGTGCAGGCGGGACCTGACCGTAGAGCCCGAGGCCCCAGCCGTAGAACACGAAAGTCATGACGAGGCTGGTGGCGATGTAGTTGCTGAACGCCATTCGTCCGGCGGCGATCAGGCGGCGGCCGAGCCACGTCGGCGCGATTCGGGGCGCGGCGAGCACCAGCAGCCCGGCATAGCCGACGCCGCCCAGTACGTGTGGCATGGCGAGCCCCCATACGAGCGCGGCCTGCATGGCGACGGCCGGGAAATGGCGCGGCCAGGCCCAGCCGAGGAACATAACGGTCAGGGCCATCCCCGCGAACGTGCAGGCGAGCGAGACTTCGATCAGGCGCTTGCGGCGCAATGTTCCATCGAACAAGCCGGCCCGATAGAGCGCCATGCCGATCAGCATCAGCGGCAGCGTTTCGGAGAACGAGCCCGATATCATCTGAATCTGCCAGAAGGGGCGTTCGACCAGCTTGACCCGCAGGAGGTCGAGCCAGCCAAGCCGGGCCTCGTGCATTTCCTGCGCTGCCCAGTCGTACATCGGCTGCAGTCGGGCCGCGAGCAGGCGCAGTTGCTCCGTCGTGGCGACGTGGTCGCGCACGGCGTGTTCGGCGTCGATGGCGGTCGCGGCGTCGAACATCCCCCAGATGTGCCAGGCGTAGTAGAGGGCAAGGGCGATCCACAGCAGCATGCGGTCGCTGAGCGGGCGCATCAGCAGCGCCGCGATGCCGCAGGCGGCGTAGAGGAACAGGATGTCGCCCCACCACAGCAGCAGGTAATGCGCGATCCCCAGCAGCAGCAGCCAGCCGAGCCGTCGCAGCTGGATCTGGTCGCCGTCGCGCCCTGCCGCCTCCGCGCGTTCGTGGAACAGCACCAGCCCGGCGCCGAACAGCAGGGTGAACAGCGCCCGCATCTTGCCCTCGAAGAACAGGAAGCTGAACGCCCATGCGGCCTCGTCCAGCGGGCTGACGGGATGGAGGAGCGTCGGCGTCGTCGTGCCGATCATCGGTCCGGCGAACCCGGCGATATTGATCGCCAGGATGCCGAGCACGGCGACGCCGCGGATCAGGTCAAGCGTTTCCAGCCGCGCCGGGGCAGCGGCGGGCGCATCCTCTTCGGCGAGGTCGGAGAAGGTCAGTCCCTGCTCGCCAGACACCCGAAGCCACCGGCGGTCAGGCGGGCACAGGCAGCGTCGGCCTCGGCCTTCGAGGCGAAGCCGGTGGCCTGCAGCTTCGTCAGCCGTCCTGCGGGCACCAGCGCGCGCGGATGACCGGCGAGTTCGGGGCGGCCCTTGATCTTGCCCCACAGCGCCTCGGCATTGCCGGGAACGCCGAAGGCGCCGAGCTGGACGCGCCACGGGCCGGAGGCTGCGGGTTTTGGTGCTGGGGGCTTGGGTGCAGGTGCCGGTTGCGGCCCAAGTGGCTTGACCGGCGCGGCCTTGACCGGCGCAGGAGCGGCGCTGCGGGGCAGGGTATCGCTCGTTCCGGCGGCGCGGGCGGCTTCGGTGACGGCGCGCTTCGCCTCGGTCACCTCTGGCGCGCGGACCGGCTCGGCCATGGCGAGGCGGGTGCCGAGTTCGGCCGAGGCGCTCTGGCGCTGGAGGTTCGCCTGCGTTTCGGCCGCGATCTTCTGGGCGAGGACGACGCTCTTCTGACGGTCCGCCAGCGGGATGTTGCGGTCCATCTGCTCCAGCGCGCTCTTGGCCTGCGGGAGCCCGGCGGCCTGCGCGAGACTGGCCAGCGCATAGGCGCGCACCCAGTCCTTGGGCACGAGGTCGCCGTTGAAGTGCGCGACGCCGAGAATGTATTGCGCGCGCGGATCGCCGCGAGCGGCCGAGTTCTGGATATAGGGCAGGGCGCGCTGGCGCTCGCCGCGCTGGAACAGCAGCAGGCCGTAGGCGTCGGCGGCCTGCACATGGCCCTTGGCAGCGGCCTTGCCGTAAAGATCCTCGGCGCGGGCCAGGTCGAGCGGCTCGCCGCGTCCCAGCTTGTAGGCCTGCGCCAGGTTGAACTGCGCGTCGGGGTCGCCCTGGTTGGCGAGCGGCTGCCAGATGCGCACGGCGTCGTCGTAATTGCCGCTGGACCACGCATCGACGCCGTCCTTTACACTGGTTCCGGCCATGTCGGCGGCGAGGCCCGCGCTCCATGCGGGCACGGCGAGCGCCACCATGGCGGCGGTGAGTATCGGGAGAATCTTGCTCACGTCGTCGGTGTTCCGGTGCTGCCCCGTAGAAGGTCCAGGATCCCCATGAACCACGGATTGTGGTAAGCTAAAAGCGTTAACGTGGGGTGCACTCTGAATCGTCACACTTGCGCCGGTGAACGCCCGGTTTCGCCCCTCTAAGCAATTAACCGTAAATTAGGAACGATCTGGCACTCCCATCGGCAGGGCACGGCGCCCGCCGTATAGAGGAATCGGTTTTGCGCGTTTTGGCTTTGGCATCGCAGAAGGGCGGATCGGGCAAGACGACGCTGTCCGGCCATCTTGCCGTGCAGGCGCAGCGCGCCGGAGCCGGGCCGGTCGTGCTGATCGACATCGACCCGCAAGGCTCGCTTTCCGACTGGTGGAACGAGCGCGAGGCGGAGATGCCGGCCTTCGCGCAGACTACCGTGGCGCGCCTTGCCGCAGATCTTCAGGTGCTGCGCCAGCAGGGTTTCAAGCTGGCGGTGATCGACACCCCGCCCGCAATTACCCTCGCGATCCAGAGCGTCATCGCCGTCGCCGAACTCATCGTCATCCCGACCCGCCCCAGCCCGCACGACTTGCGCGCGGTGGGCGCCACCGTCGACTTGTGCGAGCGGTCGGGCAAACCGCTGGTCTTCGTCGTCAACGGCGCCACGCCCAAGGCGCGCATCACCGCCGAGGCCGCCGTCGCGCTCTCGCAGCATGGCACCGTGGCGCCGGTCACCGTGCACCAGCGCACCGATTTCGCGGCCTCGATGATCGATGGCCGCACCGTCATGGAGATCGACCCGAACGGTCGCTCCGCCGCCGAGATGGCCGCCTTGTGGGCCTATGTCGCCGACCGTCTCGAAAAGAATTTTCGCCGCACGATCTTCGCCACGCCTGCTGTCGGACAGCCGGTGCAGGGAGGCGTGCTGCGTCCGGTGGGCGGTTTCGGCCGCCGTGTTCCGGCCTGATTTGGGGTAGATGCAATGAAGAACCGCCACAACAACAGCGCCCGTAACGCAGGCTTCACCTTGTGCTCGGCCATGGTCGCGGCGCTGCTCGCGGGCTGCGCGGGTGGGCCGCACGGTGTCGCCAGCGCGGGTGACACGCGCGTCGCCGAGGGGCAGGTCGCCGGAGTGGACGAGGGCGCCCTTTCCAAGGTCGAGGCGCGCGTCGCCAAGTCGCCGCGCGACATGGGCGCCCGCTCGGCACTGGCGCAGGGCTATCTTGCCGCGGGTCGCTTCAATTCGGCCGCCACGACCTTCGAGGACGCGCTGGCGCTGGGCGACCGCAGCCCGCGCACGGGGCTCAGCCTTGCGCTCGCCTACATCGGTTCGGGCCGCAAGGCCGAGGCGCTCGACGTGCTGCAGCGCTTTGCCAACAAGCTCCCGGCGAGCGACTACGGCCTCGCCGTGGCGCTGGCGGGCCAGCCTGCGCAGGGCGTCGAGGTGCTTTCGCAGGCCGTGCGCGGCGGCGAAAACAACGCCAAGACGCGTCAGAACCTTGCCTATGCTTATGCCCTCGACGGCCGCTGGGCCGAGGCGCGGGTGATCGCGTCGCAGGATGTCTCGGGCGATGAACTCGAAGCGCGCCTGCAGGATTGGGGCGCGAAGGCGAGCCCCGAACAGGGCCGCGCACGCGTCGCAGGCCTGCTGGGCACGCCGCTGCGCCTCGATCCGGGCCAGCCGACGGCGCTGGCACTGAACGGTATCGATCATACCCCGCGCGTGATGATGGCTGCGGCCGAGCCGGTTGAGCCTGTCGCGGAACTTCCTGCAAGCGAAGAGGCAGCGCCTGCTCCGGTCTTTGCCGAAGCACCTGCGCCGGTCGCTCCGGCGATGGCGTTCGCGGACGAGGCGCCGCGTCGCTTGATCGAACGTGCTTTCGACGGCAGCCTCGCGCGCATGCAGAAGCCGCAGGTGAAGAAGGCGGCGGTGAAGGTCGCTCCGGTTAAACAGGCCGTGACTGGCCAGTCGGGCAGCCATCTGGTGCAGCTCGGCTCGTTCAGCACGATGGACGGCGCCAAGCGGGCCTGGGCGATCTTCCAGAAGCGCGACCCCTCTCTGCGTGGCCATGCGCTGCGGATCACCGAGGCCGACGTCAACGGGCGTCGCTATTACCGCGTTGCCGCCGAAGGTTTCGCGCGCGGCGTGGCGCAGTCGATGTGCTCGACCGTCAAGGGACGCGGCGGCGAATGCCTCGCCTATGAGGACGGCCGCTCGCTGCCGGGCGCGGTCGCTGCGCGTGGCAGGCCGATGCTGGCGAGCCGCTGAAGCTTCAAAAGTTCCATGTGAACCTTTGCACGGCCCTTTCGTCCTGCGGGACGGAAGGGCCTTTTCTTTGACCCCATGCTTCGTCATTGCGAGCGCAGCGAAGCAATCCAGGGCCGCGTAAACCGCCCTGGATTGCTTCGCTGCGCTCGCAATGACGAAAGGAAAGGGCGGTTTACCCGCCGATCTTCTTCATTCGCACCGCGACGCCGCCCTTGAACAGCGCGAGGACGCGGCCCTGAACGGGCTGGCGGTCGAACGGGGTATTGCCCGCCGCCGCTGCCATCTTGTCCGAATTGACGATCCACGGCCGCTCGGGATCGAGCACGGCGATGTCGGCTTCGGCGCCGACCGCCAAGCTGCCTGCGTTCACGCCCAGCAGCTTCGCCGGGTTGGCGGCGATCAGCTCGAAGGCGCGGGCCATGTCGATCACGCCGTCGCGCACGAGGCTCATCGTCAGCGGCAGCAGCGTCTCGGCGCCCGCCATGCCGGGGGCCGAATCGCTGAACGGCAGGCGCTTGTCCTCCGGTCCTCGTGGATCGTGGCCCGAGGCGATCACATCGATGGTGCCGTCGGCGATGGCGGCGACCACGGCGCGGCGGTCCGCCTCGCAGCGTAGCGCGGGCGAGAGGTGGGTGAAAGTGCGGAACGCCCCGATCGAAAGGTCGGAAAGCATGAAGTAGGCCGGGCTCACCCCCGCCGTCACCTTCAGCCCGCGTGCCTTGGCCGCGCGCACCAGTTCCAGACCGGCGGCAGTCGTCACGTTGCGGAAGTGGATCGCAGCATTCGCCATCTCGGCCAGCGCGATGTCGCGGGCGATCGCGAGAGCCTCTGCCTGCGCAGGTGCGCTGGGGAGGCCCAGACGGGTCGCCATCTCGCCCGCCGTGGCGACGGCATTGCCGACGATCCCGGCGTCCTCGGCATGGGCGATGACGACCATGCCCAGCATCCCGGTGTACTGCAGCAGCCGCAGCATAGTGCCCGAATCGCCGATCCAGCGCCGCCCGGTGCAGACTGCCCGCGCGCCCGCATCGCGCATCATCGCGATCTCGGCGAGCGCCTTGCCCTCCAGCCCCTGCGTCGCGGCGGCGAGCGGATGGACCCAGAAGTCCGGCTTGCCCGACTGCGCTGCGAACCGCACCCGCGCCGAGACGTCGAGCGGCGGGTTCTGGTCAGGCATCAGCGCCGCGCGGGTGATCCCGCCGAAGTGGAACGCGGGCTTGTCGATCGCGAAGACGCCGATGTCGACGAGGCCCGGCGCAACGATCTGGCCGCGCGCGTCATGCACGGTGTCGCCGTCCTGCGCGGCGACTTCGGCGCCGATCGCGGTGATGAATCCGCCCTCGCAGCGCACCGCGCCGCTCTGGATCGATCCGTCGGCCAGCAGCAGGCGGCCGCCCGTGACGGTCAGGGGTGCGTGAAGGCTCATGCCCAGCCCTCCATCTTGCGACCTTTTCGGGTGAGGACATCGAGGCAGGCCATGCGGATCGCCACGCCCATCTCGACCTGCGTGGTGATCATCGAGCGCTCCACATGGTCGGCCACGTTGCTGTCGATCTCGACGCCGCGATTCATCGGGCCGGGGTGCATGACCAGCGCGTTCGATTCGGCCAGTTCCAGCCGGTCGAGCGTCAGCCCGTAGAGGTGGCGATATTCGCGCGGGGAGGGATGAACTGGCCTTCCATGCGCTCCATCTGCAGGCGCAGCATCATGACGACGTCCGCGCCCTTCAGCGCCGCGTCGAAGTCATGGAACACCGTCACGCCCATCTGCTCGATATCTGCGGGCATCAGCGCGGGCGGCGCGCAGACCCGCACGTCGGCGCCCAGCGAGGCGAGGCACAGGATGTTGGAACGCGCCACGCGGCTGTGCAGGATGTCGCCGCAGATCGTCACGCGCAGCCCGTTGAAGGCGCGCTTGGCCTGCCGGATCGTCAGCGCATCGAGCAGCGCCTGCGTCGGGTGCTCGTGCTGGCCGTCCCCGGCGTTGAGCACCGGGCAGTCCACCTTGTCCGCGATCAGCTGCACCGCGCCCGAGGAGGCGTGGCGGATGACGATGGCATCGGCGCGCATGGCGTTGAGCGTCATCGCCGTGTCGATCAGCGTCTCGCCCTTCTTCACGCTGGAGGTGGCGACCGCCATGTTCACGACGTCGGCGCCGAGGCGCTTGCCCGCGATTTCGAAGCTCAGCAGCGTGCGCGTCGAGTTCTCGAAGAAGGCGTTGATGATGGTGAGACCGGAAAGCAGCTCGACCCGCTTCTGCGCGCCCCGGTTCATTTCGACCCACTGTTCCGCCTCGTCGAGCAGGAACCAGATCTGGTGCGGGGCTAGCCCTGCGATGCCCGTGAGGCCGCGATGCGGAAAGGCGAGAGCGCCTGCCGGATAGGTGTATTCTGGAGGTGTCATTAAAGACCACGCCATAGGCGGGGAGCCGGGGGTGAGCAAGGGCGATCCAGCCATTCCTCCCCCGATGCGAAAAGGAATGGAACCGCTTTGGTGCCCGCCCCTTTCCCATTCCGCACCGCAGCAGGTAAGGCTGCATGCGAAAGGCAGGTCGATACATGAGATCTGCGCGCAAGGTCTGGAAGTTGCTGGTCGCCGTGAAGGATGCGCTGGCGCTGCTGTTCCTGCTGGCTTTCTTCGGGGTGATCTACGCCGCGCTCTCGGCGCGGCCGGTCGGCGGCAAGGTGGAGAACGGGGCGTTGCTGCTCGAACTCGACGGCACCGTGGTCGAGGAGAAGAGCAAGGTCGATCCGCTTCAGCTGCTCACCTCCGGGGGCGAGCAGGTCCATGAATTCCAGGCCCGCGACGTCGAGCGGGCGCTGCGGCTGGCGGCGAGCGACAAGCGGATCAAGGCGGTCGTCCTCGACCTCTCGCGCTTCATGGGCGGGCGCTACGTCCACCTGCATGATATCGGCGCGGCCATCGACGAAGTCCGCAAGGCGGGCAAGCCGGTGCTGACTTTCGCCAACCTCTATGCCGATGACGGCGTGCAGCTGGCGGCCCACGCCAGCGAGGCCTGGGTCGATCCCATGGGCGGCGCCTTCGTGGCGGGACCGGGCGGCAACCTGCAGTTCTACAAGGGGCTTTTCGACAAGTACGGGGTCAACGCGCATGTCTACCGCGTCGGCACCTACAAGTCGGCGGTCGAGCCCTACATGCGCACCGACCTCTCGCCCGAGGCGCGCGAGGACTTCAAGCTGATCCTCGATCTGCAGTGGAACGCCCTGCGCGCCGAGATCGCGAAGGCGCGGCCCAAAGCGCAGCTCGATCGCATGGTCGCGGACCCGGTCGGCTGGAACAAGGCCCACGGCAACGACATGGCCGAGGCCGCGAAGGCGGCAGGCCTGATCGACCGCATCGGCGACCAGACCGAGTTCGAGGCCCGCGTCGAGAAGCTGGTGGGCGAAACCACGATCGGCCATTCGGACAAGGATGCGCCGGACTACGCGCATACCGGGCTGGCAACCTGGCTGGCGGCGAACCCGGTGAAGGGGGAGGGCGCCAAGATCGGCGTCGTCACCATCGCCGGAGAGATCGTCGATGGTGAGGCTGGTCCCGGCACGGCGGGCGGCGACCGCATCGCCGCGCTGCTCGACGAGAACCGCGAAGAGGGCATGAAGGCGCTGGTCGTGCGGATCGATTCGCCGGGAGGCTCGGTCATGGCGTCGGAGCGCATCCGCCGCGCGATCCAGCGCTGGCGCGATGCCAAGATCCCGGTCGTGGTGTCGATGGGCACGATGGCGGCGAGCGGCGGCTACTGGGTCTCGACGCCCGGCCAGCGCGTGTTCGCGGAGCCCGCGACGATCACCGGCTCGATTGGCGTCTTCGCCTTCGTGCCCAGCTTCGAGAAGACGCTGGCGGACTTCGGCGTGACCAGCGACGGGGTGCGTTCGACGCCGCTGGCGGGGCAGCCGGACATTCTCGGCGGCTTCACGCCCGAGGTGGAGGCGATGCTGCAGGGCTCGGTGGAGAGCATCTACGGCAAGTTCCTCGGCATCGTCGGCAAGGCGCGCGGCAAGACGCCGCAGCAGGTCGACGCGATCGCTCAGGGCCGGGTGTGGCCGGGTGCGGACGGGCAGCGGCTCGGCCTCGTCGACCAGATGGGCGGGCTGGATGATGCGCTGGCCTATGCGGCGAAGCTGGGCGGCGTGGGCAACGGCAAGTGGCAGGCGGTCTATCTGGAGGAACCGGAGGATTCGTTCAGCGCCTTCGTGCAGAGCATGACGTCCGGTTCGCAGGAGCAGGCGGCAGCTTACGACTTCGCCGGGCTGGTGGCGCAGCGCCAGCGGCTGCAGATGGCGCAGGCGGTGGCGCGGCTCGACGGTGTGCTGGGCGCGCAGGGCGTGCAGGCATATTGCCTCGCCTGTGCGGCGGGGCCGGACTATCGCGCTGTGGTGAAGCCGGTGGGCGAGGGTTCGACCGTGGCGATGCTCGCGCGGCTGGCGGGATGGAAGTAGGCTGACAGGGCGGCGCGCGGCCCTTCGACAAGCTCAGGGCGAGCGGGGTTGGGTAATGCCTTTTCCCGCTTACGCTTTCCTCTCCCCGCTCATGTCCGAGCACGAGCGGAGGCACCCACACATCATTCATTGCGAGCGCAGCGAAGCAATCCAGGGCGGCGTTCAACTGCCCTGGATTGCTTCGCTGCGCTCGCAATGACGATGTGTAGCTCGATCCGGTGACGAAATGAGCCTCAATCCGGCGGCGGCAGTTCCACCGGCGCCTCATCGGGCTGGTCGAAGTCCGGACCCTGCGGCGGCGTCTCATCCGGACCGCCGGGAACGCCGGGGTCGTTTCCGGGGTCGGGATTTCCGCAGGCGTGTCGCCGGGGCTGTAGACGGGTGGCTGGGTGGCCATGGTGATCTCGCTCCTCTCGCCCCCTCGCACACATAACCCGGCGTGGAGGCGATCCGTTCCGTGACACCATAGCGACTCGTCGCACTTGCCCTTTTCTCCGGCTGCCATTAATGGCCCGTCCCTTGAGTTTCAGGCTACACTCATGCGGGCGTGGCGGAATTGGTAGACGCGCTGGTTTTAGGTACCAGTATCGAAAGATGTGGGGGTTCGAGTCCCTTCGCCCGCACCAATCCGTCACCTGTGCGAGGGTAGGCCACGGTAATGCTGGCCGAGAGGCCCTTTGGATTGCACAGGAAGGCATCGAAATGCAGATTGTCGAGACGACCAACGAGGGCCTGAAGCGCGCCTACACGGTCACCATCCCCGCCGCCACCATCACCTCCAAGGTCGAGGGTGAGGTCAAGAAGATCGCTCCGCAGGTGCGCATGCCCGGCTTCCGCGCCGGCAAGGTTCCCGCGAACCTCGTCAAGAAGCTGCACGGCCCGGCGATCCACCAGGAAGCGCTGAACACCTCGATCCGTGAAGCCATGGACAAGCTGGTGGCCGACAACGCCCTGCGCCCCGCCATGAACCCCGACGTCAAGCTGACCGACGGCTATGAAGAGGGCAAGGACGCCGAGCTGACCGTCAGCCTCGAAATCCTCCCCACCATCGCCGCGCCCTCGCTCGACGGCCTGAAGCTCGACAAGCTGACCGTGCCCGTCTCGGATGAAGCCGTGACCGAAGCGGTCGCGAACATCGCCAAGCAGCAGCAGCGCTTCGAGACCAAGGACGGCGAGGCCGCCGAGGGCGATCAGGTCATCATCGACTTCACCGGCAAGCTCGACGGCGTCGAGTTCGACGGCGGCAAGGCCGAGAAGGCCCCGCTGGTGATCGGCGCTGATCGCTTCATCCCGGGCTTCGAAGAGCAGCTCAAGGGCATCAAGGCCGGTGACGAGCGTACGATCACCGTGACCTTCCCCGAGGACTACCCGGCCGAGAACCTCGCCGGCAAGGAAACCACCTTCGACATCGTCGCGCACGAAGTGAAGGCGCCCGCCGAGATCGAAGCTCGACGACGACTTCGCCAAGGAACTGGGTCTTGAGAGCCTGGAGCAGCTCACCGGCCTGCTGCGCGGCCAGCTGGAGCAGGAAACTGCCGGCCTGACCCGCACCGCCATGAAGCGCTCGCTGCTCGATCAGCTGGCCGCCGGCCATGACTTCGACGTGCCGCCGACCATGGTGGAAGCCGAATTCTCGCAGATCTGGCAGCAGCTGATCCAGGAAGCGCAGAACGAGGAAGACCCGGCCGCCGCGCTCGAAGAGATCGAGGCCGAGAAGGACGACTACCGCAAGATCGCCGAGCGCCGCGTGCGTCTGGGCCTGCTCCTGTCGGAAATCGGCCAGGCCAACGGCGTCGAAGTGACCAGCCAAGAAATGGGCATGCTGATGCAGCAGGCTGCGCAGCAGTACCGCCCGGAAGACCGCCAGCGCTTCTTCGAATACGTCCAGCAGGACCCGATGATGGCCGCTCAGCTGCGCGCCCCGCTCTATGAGGACAAGGTCGTCGACTTCCTCATCGAGAAGGCCGAAGTCACCGAGCGCGAAGTGACCCGCGACGAACTGCAGGCCGCGATCGAGGCCGACGCCGACGGCGAGAAGCCCGCTGCGGCCGCGAAGCCGAAGAAGGCTCCCGCCAAGAAGGCTGCGAAGAAGGACGAAGCGGAAGCCGCTCCGGCTGATGAAGCTGCCGCCGAGGAAAAGCCGAAGAAGGCTCCGGCCAAGAAGGCTGCCGCCAAGAAGGACGACGCTGAAGAGGCTCCGGCTGATGAAGCCAAGCCTGCCAAGAAGGCCCCGGCCAAGAAGAAGGCCGCAGCCAAGGAGGATTGATCCCTCCCTTGCGGTTTGACCGATAACGAAAAAGCCCCGGTGCATCGCTGCACCGGGGCTTTTTCGTTTCCGTCGTCCCGGATCAAGTTCGGGACGACGATAGGTTTAGTCCCCGATCTTCCCGAACGGCACCAGCTTGCGCGCCAATGCCGCCGCACCCTTGCCGTCGTTGGCGCGCAGCGAGGGTAGCACCGAGAGCGCCGCGCGCTTCATCAGGGCGTCGAGCGGGGTGGCCGCCTGCCCGGTCGCGGCGGCTTCGGCCCAGCGCCTCGCCTGCGCGATGTCGCTCGGGTCGTTGCGGATCTGCAGCAGCGCGGCGAGGCCGGGATAGAACGCCCGATCACCGCCGAGTGCAACCGCCTTGGCCAGCGCCGTCTCCCCCGCCGCAGTCCGCGCGCCGAGCGCCGTGCGCGCCAGGAACCCGCCGAGTTCATCCACCGCGCCGAGGTGCCATCCGGCGATCACGATCTGCGCCTCCGGATCGCGCGGATTGGCCGCCGCCAGCTTCTGGAACACGTCGAGCGAGGCCCGCACGTCCGAGCGGCTACGGGTCAGCTTGCCGCGATAGCCGATGGCGATGGCCCGCTGCAGCGTCGCTTCGTGATCGCCGGGACGCGCGGCGAGTATCTTGTCCGAAGCCGTGATCGCCAGCGCTACCAGCTTGAGGGCTTGGGCCTTGGTGGCGGTCTGGAAGGCGGCCGTCGTCAGCAGTTCTCGAGGGGTATCGGCCCGGGCGGCCGCCGGCGCCATGGAAACGATTGCACTCACGGCTAGCAAAGTCGATCGGTACACAGGGTCTCCTGCGATGCGGGAAAGGGCCACGATGGCCGAAGACGAGCGCGCCCGCCAGTCACTATCGTCGCGGCGCGCGCCCCGATCGTCCCGTTTTCGGGCTACTGCGCCCAGTTGCGCAAGGCCGGAGCGGTCAGTTTCGCGCTGCGCGACCGTTCGTAGGCGGCGCCGATACGCAGCACTTTGGCATCGTCCCATTTCCCGGCCATGAACGAAATGCCCACCGGCAAGCCCTCGACCGTGCCCATCGGCACCGAGAGGTGCGGATAGCCTGCCACGGCCGCCAGTGAGCCGGCGCCGACATCGACGAAGTTGTCTCCCAGCACCGGGTCGATCGGCCAGGCCGGGCTGGTTGTCGGCGCGACGAGGATGTCGACGTCATACTTCCTGAGCAGAGCGTCGATCCCCTCGGCTCCCGCGAGACGCTGCGCGTCCGCGCGGGCGACGGCGTAAGCGGCGTCGTCAGTGGCGGCGAGCGCCTTTTCGAACAGTTCCTGCCCGTACCAGCGTAGTTCCCCGGCGGCATGGGCCTGGTTGAAGGCGATGAGCCCGGCAAGGTCGCGCGCCGGGATAGTGGCCGGTGTCCCGGCCAGATAAGCGTTCACGCCCTCACGGAATTCATGGAGCATGATCGCTAACTCGGCCTTGCCCAGCCGCGCTTCGGGCTGAAAGTCGATCTCGACGACTTGCGCGCCGTTGCGCTTCATGTCGGCGAGCGCGGTTTCGAACAGCGCGGTGAGAGCCGGCATGTTGCCCACCTGACGGCGCAGCACGCCGATGCGCACCGCCTTCAGGCTGACCTTGCCGAGGCCTACCGTGAAATCGGGCTTGTGCCGGTCGGCATCGGCGGTGGCCGGATCGGCGGGGTCGCTGCCGGCGATCGCGTTGAGCAGCAGCGCGGCGTCGGCCACGGTCCATGCCATCGGTCCGGCGGTGTCCTGGCTCGAACTGATCGGCACGATATGCGTGCGGCTGACGAGCCCCACCGTAGGTTTGAACCCGACGAGGCCCATGACCGAGGCGGGGCAGGTGATCGAGCCGTCGGTCTCGGTGCCGATCGCCGCCCAGGCCATGCCCGCCGCCACCGCCGCGCCGCTCCCCGAGGACGAGCCGCAGGGACTGCGGTCGAGCGCGTAAGGGTTCTTCGTCTGCCCGCCGACCGCGCTCCAGCCGCTGGAGGAGTGCTCGCCGCGAAAGTTCGCCCATTCGGAGAGGTTGGTCTTGCCCAGGATCACTCCGCCTGCGCCGCGCAGTCTGGAGACCAGAGGCGCGTCGCGGCCGGTGGCGTTGTCCTTCAGCGCGAGGCTGCCTGCGGTCGTGGGCATGTCGCGCGTCTCGATGTTGTCCTTCACCAGGATCGCGCGCCCGGCGAGCGGGCCTTTGCCCTTGATGGCCAGCGATTCCGGCGGGGCTACCGCGACGACCGCATGGATCGCCGGGCCGCTGTCGTCGATCGCCTCGATGCGCTGGAGATACGCCTCCGGCGTTTGCTGTGCGGCGGCGGGGCAGGAGAGAGGGCAGGCGGCGGCGAGAATGCCGAGAACGAGAGTCGAGGGGCGGTACACTTCAAGGCTCCGGCAGGATAGAGCCCGGCACGATGGCGGAACCTGCAGCGAGGCGCCAGAGCGTTACTGCGAGCGTGTTGTTGGATTTGCGCGAGGGCCGATCGTCATTCCGCGGAAGACCGCGTGCGCTTTGGCCCCATCCACCGTTCATACTGAGCGGGGAGGGTGGGGCAGCTTTGGTTGGATAGCTGCCGTTGAAACGGCTTGAACTTAAACACCGCCTTCGCGGGAATGACGATAGATGGATGGCGGACGTGATCGTCAACGGGCAGCATAGCGTTCGAGCATCGGGGGCCGGTGAAGGCAATCGGCGAACCTGAAGGGTCGAGTGCATAGCGGAGCTACGTCCGACGCGTCGGGATGGAGTGGGTTCATCAAGATGATGTCCGCCTCTGGAAGAACCGCCGATTGTACCGCCACGATCAGGGACCGCCTTTCTGCTGCCCAGGCATCAACGAAGGCAACCTTACCCTCATCCGTAAGCTCATGGGGGACACGCTCTGCTTCCTGGCTTATCGTGGTCCACCCCAGAACAAAGTCAGCGTCAAACGTCTCAGGGGTCGCCTGTGCGTACCGCAAGGCCACAAGCACCGCCAGCCCGGCGTCGCTGGCGAAGTTCACCAGAGGCGTGCCCGGAGAAGAGTAGCGGCCGCCCAGCTTCGCTGCTCCTGCGCCATTGAGCGCGACGTGTTCTGGACGCGTAAGCCGCCATACCTTCATCATTTGAGGATTAGCAGGCCACTCACCAGTTTCAACCGTGGCAAGCGGGCTCCTGGGCATGAGCCGCATGTCCGCGAATGCCGAAACGGGGCGCTTCCCGAAAGCCAGCTTTCCTACACGCGGCCTACTCCGATACTTTGCGCCGATGCCCAGTCTGATCACCTCACACCGCACAAGGTTACACCGCAAGGTGACACTTCCGCCTCATAAGGTGACACCTTCCCGGCCCAAGGTGACACCGTTTCTCCCTGGACAGTGTAAACCGTGTAAACCTGCGTCACCTTGTGCACCTCGGGCAGCGCGCCCGGCGGCTTCTCCCCGTCCATTCACGCCTGATAGGTTAACCCCCTTGAACATCGCGCATTGCCACGCGACATAGGCGAGGCAAAATCGCAAAGAGGACTCCCATGCTCGACCTGTTCGGCGCTTCGAACGCCCAAGGAAAGTTCACCACCGATCCCGTGACGGGCGCACTCGTGCCGATGGTCGTCGAGCAGACCAGCCGCGGCGAACGTTCGTTCGACATCTACTCGCGCCTGCTGCGTGAGCGCATCGTGTTCATCACCGGCCAGGTGGAAGACCACATGGCCTCGCTCATCGTCGCGCAGCTGCTGTTCCTGGAATCGGAAAACCCGACCAAGGACATCTCGATGTACATCAACTCGCCGGGCGGCGTGGTGACGGCCGGCATGGCGATCCACGACACCATGCAGTACATCAAGCCGCGCGTCTCGACCGTGTGCATCGGCCAGGCCGCCTCGATGGGCAGCTTCCTGCTCGCCGCAGGGGAACCGGGCATGCGCATCGCGCTGCCGAACGCGCGCATCATGGTCCATCAGCCCTCGGGCGGCGCGCAGGGCATGGCCAGCGACATCGAGATCCAGGCGCGCGAAATCCTGCGCATGCGCCGCCGCCTGAACGATCTCTACGTGAAGTACACCGGCAAGTCGCTCGACGAGATCGAGAAGGCGATGGACCGCGACACGTTCCTCGAAGCTGACGAAGCGCTGGCATTCGGCCTCGTCGACAAGGTCTTCGAGACCCGCCCCGACGGCGACAAGCCGGCGGAAGCGTAACGTCCTGAAGCGGGACCGGCGCCTTCAGTCTCCGTCAAGCATTTGGCGGTAGGATTGCAAAGCCGGTCCCGGGCAGGCTAGAGTGAGCGAGTCGCCTCGGTTGGAGGCTAAAGACGGAAAATGACGAAATTGAGCGGATCTGACGCGAAAAGCACCCTATACTGCAGCTTCTGCGGTAAGTCGCAGCATGAAGTGCGCAAGCTGATCGCGGGCCCAACGGTGTTCATCTGTGATGAATGTGTCGAGCTTTGCAACGACATCATCCGCGAAGAAACCAAGGCGGGCATTGCCGGTCGCAAGGAAGGCGAGATCGTCTCCCCGCGCGACATCTGCGAGATGCTGAACGACTACGTGATCGGCCAGGAACGCGCCAAGCGCGTCCTGTCGGTGGCTGTCCACAACCACTACAAGCGCCTCAAGCACAGCGGCAAGCAGGGCGACGTCGAGCTGTCGAAGTCGAACATCCTGCTGGTCGGGCCGACCGGTTCGGGTAAGACGCTGCTCGCGCAGACGCTCGCGCGCACCTTCGACGTGCCGTTCACGATGGCCGACGCCACCACGCTGACCGAAGCTGGCTACGTGGGCGAGGACGTGGAGAACATCATCCTCAAGCTGCTGCAGGCGTCCGACTACAACGTCGAGAAGGCGCAGCAGGGCATCGTCTACATCGACGAGATCGACAAGATCAGCCGCAAGGCCGAGAACCCGTCGATCACGCGCGACGTTTCCGGCGAGGGTGTGCAGCAGGCGCTGCTCAAGCTGATGGAAGGCACCACCGCCTCGGTTCCGCCGCAGGGTGGCCGCAAGCATCCGCAGCAGGAATTCCTGCAGGTGGACACGACCAACATCCTGTTCATCTGCGGCGGCGCTTTCGCGGGCCTCGACAAGATCATTGCCGACCGCCTGCAGAAGCGTTCGATCGGCTTCGGCGCGCATGTCGCCGATCCGGACAAGCGCCGCGTGGGCGAACTGCTCCAGAAGGCGGAGCCGGAAGATCTCCTCAAGTTCGGCCTGATCCCCGAATTCGTCGGCCGCCTGCCGGTGATCGCGACCCTCAACGACCTCGACATCGAGGCGCTGGTCAAGATCCTCAAGGAACCGAAGAACGCGCTGATCAAGCAGTATGCGCGCCTGTTCGAGCTGGAAGACGTGGAGCTGACCTTCACCGACGACGCGCTGGAAGCGATCGCCAAGAAGGCGATCGAGCGCAAGACCGGCGCGCGCGGCCTGCGTTCGATCGTGGAAGGGCTGCTGCTCGACACCATGTTCGACCTGCCGACCGAGCGCGACATCGCCGAAGTCGTCGTCGACAAGGACGTGGTCGAGGGCCGCAAGGAACCCGTCCGCGTGCTCAAGGGTGACAAGGCGGAAGCTGCGGCCTGACGGCTCCGGTCCCCGCATCGCGAATACCACAAGGCCCGGTCGGTTCGCTGACCGGGCCTTGTGTCGTTGGGGGTCTTTGTCGAGCGGGCGGAGCCAGGTGAAGCGCTATCTCTTCATCTGCAGCCAGAACCGACTGCGCAGCCCGACCGCAGAGCAGGCACCAACGCCGACGCCGAGGAACCGCTGACCGGAGAGCTGGTGACCTGGGCCGACGTCATCGTGGTTATGGAGAAGGTCCATCGCACCAAGCTGCAACAGCGTTTCCGGCGCTTCCTAAACGGGCAGCGCGTCATCTGTCTCGACATTCCGGACGACTTTGCCTTCATGGATACCGACCTGATACGGCTGCTTGAACGCAAGATGGCGCGCTACCTGCCGACGACTGCCGATCGGACCTAGATCCTCGCACGGATATCGCCCGGACGGGTGCCCGCTTGCTTGGCAACCCGCGATGGCCGCCCCACTCTGCGGCAAACACATTGGGGAGAGAGCCATGGCCGCGCGCGTTCCGGTTTCGCGGGTGATCCACACCATTCACGCCGTCGCCGACATTCATGCCGCCCGCGCACTCTATCAGGATGCGCTGGGCGGACTGGTCTTTGCGGAGAACTACTTCCCCGCCGAGGACCGCGACGCCGCGCTGCTCTACGTCACCGACCACATGGTCGAACCGATGGCGCCGCGCCGCTTGGACGACCTCACCAAGCCCTTCGCCCGCCAGTTCGCCCGGATCGGGCAGGCGTTCCACTCGTTCGAGATCAAGGTGGCGGACGGCAAGGCAGCCAGCGCCGCCTTCCGGGAAGCGGGCTGCACCGTCGCCGCCGACTACGGCGTGTTCTTCTTCGTGAAGCCCGAATCGACCGGCGGCGTCCTGCTGGAAGTCTGCGAACTGCCGATGCCAAATGACCCTTGGGAACGCGGCAACTGGAACCCGCAAGTCGGTGCAGGGCACCACTGCACCGTTACCGGCCTCGACCACATCGCCTGCGCCACCGCCGATATCGAGACGGCGCTGCGCTTCTTCACCGAGGTCGTCGACGGCGAAGTGCTGGAGGACGCCCGGACCGAACTACCCCAACCCGCGCGCCGGGTCCTGCTGCAGGTGGGCGACACGCGGGTCGCCTTCGTGCAGCCGAACGATCCTGCCGGTGGCCCGCTCGGTGCGTTCCTGCAAAGTACGCAGAACGGCATCTATGCGCTCGTCTGGAAGATCGCCGATGCGGGCAGGGCGCGGGCGCATTTCGCGGACAAGCTGAAGCTGCGCGTGACGGGCGAGGGCTGCATATCATCCGGCTTCGCCATTGTCCCCGAGGACTTCCTCGGTGCGCGGCACGAATTCGTATAGCCTAGACGACGGCCTCGCTCTCCAGCGCGCAGGGGTTGTGGTCATCGGTCTCGACCTGGATGGTTGGGTGGCCGATGCCGAACTCATGCTCGAGGTCATGGGCCAGGGCATGCAGGAATCCGTCGCCCGGCTGTCCGCCGGGCATGACGAGGTGCGCGGTGAGAGCGGTCTCGGTCGTGCTCATCGGCCAGATGTGCAGGTCGTGGACGCGCGCGACGCCCGGCCGCGCCTCGAGGAAGGCGCGCACGCGCGGGCCGTCGATGCCCTCCGGTACACCCAGCATGCCCATGTGCAGCGAATCGCGCAGCAGGCCCCAGCTCGACCATGCGATCACGACGGTGATGACCAGCGAAGTCACCGGATCGACCAGCCCCCATCCGGTATACGTGATCAGCAGGCCCGCTGCCACAACGCCGACCGAGACCAGAGCGTCCGCCATCAGGTGCACGAACGCCCCGCGCAAATTGAGGTCGGACTTCGAGCCCTTTGCGAAGAGCAGCGCGGAAAGGCCATTAACCGCGATGCCGATCCCGGCGACGATCATCATGGTCGTGCCGCCAACCGGCGCGGGATCAGCGAGGCGCCGCACCGTCTCGACCAGGATCGCGCCGATCGCCACCCATAGCAGCGCTGCGTTGGCGATCGCGGCGAGGATCGACGAACTCTTCAGCCCATAAGTGAAGCGCTCTGAAGGCGGGCGGGCGGAGAGCACCGCTGCCGCCCAGGCAAGTGCCAGCGAGAGCACGTCCGACAGGTTATGTCCGGCATCCGCCAGCAACGCCATGGACCCGCTGAGGAAGCCCGCAATCGTCTCGGCCACGACGAAAACGAGGTTGAGCGAGACCGCGATGGCGAAGGCGCGTCCCGGGTTGGCCGGTGCCGCATGCGCGTGATGATGGCCATGCCCATGGTGATGTCCATGTGCATGCTGATGCCCGTGATGATTGTGACCTGCGCTCATGACCGACGAGTGGCACGAGTGCCCGACAGTCATCAAGCTATGACGTAACATCACGCCCGCATTACGTTTTTGCAGTGTTGCAGGTGCAGCAACACTTTCCCTTCCCCGTGACATTTATGCCGCAGCGCGATATTGAGCGCGTATCGCAATATGTTGAAATATATGCAATTTTTTGCCGTAAAGCGTGTTGTGTTACGCTAGTGTCACAAAATTTCACGTTTGCGCACGCAATTGAGTCCTCACCGTCAGAAAGTTGTCATATCCCGCTGCTCTTAGCAGCCGCAGCAAATGCGGCGTGGCTCAAGCGTTCGTCGCACATTGTGACCACTCCAGTCTGACAAGCTCAGGGGCATAAAATGAAACTCACCTCCCTCCTCTCCTCGGCGACCAGCACGATCGCCGTCGGCGCCGCCTTCCTTGCGGTTCCCGCTTTCGCGCAGTCGACCGGTTCGGCCGACTTCGACAACACCATCATCGTCACCGGCACGCACATCGGCGAAGGTATCGCCGGCGTCCGTACGCCCGATTCCCCCAAGGCGAAGGTCGAGATCGGCCAGGAAATCATCGGTTCGCAGCGCGCGGGCCAGTCGGTCAACGAGATCATCAACCTGGTCCCGGGCGTCAGCTTCACCAACAACGATCCCTGGGGTTCGTCGGGCGGTTCGTTCACCATTCGCGGCTTCGATTCCAGCCGCATCTCGCAGACCTTCGACGGTATCCCGCTGAACGACTCGGGCAACTACGCGGTCTATTCGAACCAGCAGGTCGACGGTGAGATCATCGAGCGCGTTAACGTCAACCTCGGCTCCACTGACGTCGACAGCCCGACCGCTGCTGCCGTCGGCGGCACCGTCAACATCAACACCAAGGTTCCGGACCAAGAGTTCGGCGTCATGACCAGCACGTCCTACGGCGATATCGTGGCGAAGGATTCGGGCGGCGAAGACCGTTCGTACCAGCGCTTCTTCGCCAAGGTCGAAACCGGTGAACTGAATTCGAGCGGCACGCGCGCCTATTTCACCGGCTCGTTCGCCCGCAACGGAGCCACCTTCGCCAATTACGGCAAGGTCCAGAAGAAGCAGTTCAACACCAAGATCTATCAGCCGCTCGGCGACAACGGCGACTTCATCTCGATTGCCGGCCACTACAATGAGAACCGCAACAACTTCGGTGGTTCGCCGTTCACCGCCGGGGCTTTCTCTGGCGACAAGTCGACGCGCTTCTATGATATCACCGGCGGCTACCCCTGCACCGTCGCTGCAGCAACGCCCGGCGTCGCCGACGCGACCAACAGCTGCGGCACCTCGTTCGAGCGTCGCTACAACCCGTCGAACACCGGCAACGTGCGCCTTGCTTCGCTGTTCCACCTGACCGAAAAGCTGACCCTGTCGGTCGACGCTGCCTACCAGTATACCAAGGCCAACGGCGGCGGCACGACCGGTGCTTACGAGCGTGAATACACCGCGAACGGTTTCACCGGCACCGGTAACTACGGTGGCAGCTTCTACTTCGGCCGTGATCTCAACGGTGACGGCGATCTGCTCGATCGCGTGACCCTGCTGCAGCCGAGCCAGACCAAGACCAATCGCTACGTCGCGATCACCAACCTGGCTTACGAGATCAACGACACGAACCGCATTCGTCTGTCGTACTCGTTCGATCGCGCACATCACCGCCAGACCGGCGCAGCCGGCTTCCTGAAGGCCAACGGCGAGCCTTTCGACGTGTTCCCGATCAACGATCCGCTGACCGATGATGCGGGTAACGTCCTGCAGAAGCGCGATCGTAATTCCTACGCGACGCTTCACAAGGTCGCCGCGGAATACCTCGGCCGCTTCTTCGACGAAGCCCTGACGGTTCAGCTTGGCGTTGCTGCCCCGTTCTTCAAGCGCGACCTTAACCAGAACTGCTTCACCACCAGCACCGGCGGCAGCTCGGGCGCGTTCGTGAACTGCGTTCCCGCCGACCAGGCCGCAGCCTACGCCGCTGCCAATCCGTACGTCTACAATGCGACCACGGGCAAGGCCACTGGCGCCGCTCTGCCGCAGTCGCGCAAGCTGAACTATGACAAGATCCTGCCCAACGTCGGCGCCACCTTCCGCATCACCCCGGAAGTCAGCATCGCGGGCAGCTACTCGAAGAACCTTTCGGTTCCGAGCACCGACACGCTGTACAACTCGTTCTACTTTCCGGCGAACGATCCCTCGTCGTACCGCACCCCGGAAACCTCAGACAGCTTCGACCTGAGCCTGCGTTACTCGACGCCGGTGGTCCAGGCCGCGCTGACCGGCTGGTACTCGTCGTACAACAACCGCCTCGTCACCGCGTATGACATCGACGGCAACGCGACCGACACCAACCTGGGCAAGGTCAAGAAGTACGGCGTCGACGCCAGCGTCTCGGTCCGTCCGGTCGAGCCGTTGTCGCTCTATGCCTTCGGTTCGTGGATCAAGTCGGAAATCCAGGACGATGTTGTTACGAGCGCCTGCTCGCCGACCAGCGATATCGGTCGCGCCGGCCTTTGCTACACACAGGATGGCGTGAACTACCTGCGTACCGCCGGCAAGCGTGAGCGTGCCGCTCCCGAATGGCTGTTCGGCGGCCGCGCGCAGCTTGACCTGGGTGACTTCCAGTTCGGTGCCCAAGCCAAGTACACCGGCTCGCGCTTCCTGAACGACATCAACGGCGAGATTCAGACTGTGAACACCGGGACCGACGCCGCGCCGGTCACGACCACGATCTATCCGGGTGCCAAGTTCAAAAGCTATACGGTGGTTGATCTCAACCTGCGCTACAAGCTGGAGAGCCTGGGCCTGGCCAAGAGCGAGATCCAGCTCAACGTAACGAACCTGTTCGACAAGTATTACGTCGGTTCGTTTAGCGGCGGTCTCGACACCCTGTCGAGCTCGACCAATGCGTTCGTGAACTTCGGTTCGCCGCGTGCGGTCAGTGCCACGCTGATCATGGGCTTCTGATAAACCTGATTCGGCGAAGGAAACAGGAAGGGGGAGGAACCGTTGGGTTCCTCCCCTTTTCCTTTGCCTGTCGTGGATTTGTGGGTTTTCCGGCAATGGTGTGCTGCCTCGCCTGGAGAGAGGTTCAGGCGCGATCCGTTTTCCTACATTGGCGAGCGGGCGTAGAACGCTCGCATGAAAAATCGCCTGTCGATCTGCCACATGTGCGCGATGGAACGCGCCTGTAGCAAGTTCGAGTGCTCTGGCGGAGCGCCGAGCCGTGGGCAAGGTGACGCTTCACCCTCGCAAGGTGACAGATTCTGCGCCTCAAGGTGACACCTTCTCGGCACAAGGTGACACTTTCCGGGGTAAGGTGACGCCTTTTCTCCCTGGACTGTGTAAACCGTGTAAACCTGTCACCTTGCAAGGCGCCGCCGGACACGCGCGCGCCGATGCAGTAGGGGTGGCCCTATTCGTAGACGCAGGAGTCGTAGCCGCCGCGCTTAACGGTGCCGATGCGGGCGGCGATCGTGTTGCCGTAGCGGCGCGTGAAGCCCGCCGGGTTCTTGACCGAGCGCGTCTTGGGGCTGGGCAGGGCGGCAGCCATGCGGCCCGCCTCGGCAGGGGAGAGGTTCGCGGCCGACTTGCCGAAGTACCGCTGCGCCCCGGCCTCGACGCCGTATGTGCCGATGCCGGTCTCGGCGACGTTGAGGTAGACTTCCATGATCCGGCGCTTGTCCCAAAGGTTCTCGATCAGGAACGTGAACCAGACCTCGAAGCCCTTGCGCAAGTAGCGGGTCCAGCCTTCGCCCTGCCACAGGAACACGTTCTTGGCGGTCTGCTGGCTGATCGTGGAACCGCCACGGATGCGTCCGCCGCGGGCGTTGCGCTCCATGGCCTTTTCGATCGCGTCGGTGTCGAAGCCGTTGTGCGTACAGAACTTGCCATCCTCGGCGGCCACGACGGCGGCGACCATGTTGCGGTCGATCCGGCTGAGCGGCACCCAGTCCTTGGTGATCCCGTTGCCATCGACCAGCATCGTCACCGTCACCGGCGGCGGCACGAAGCGATAGAGCATCGTCAAGCCCACGCTGATCGCAATGAACCACACGATGATCTTGGCAAGGAGACGCATGGACGCAGGGAGCCTCTGAAACGGTCGGGAAGCTTCTCTCTAGTCGAAATGCCCGGCATTGCGCCAGCATCGGCGCGCGCAACGCCCCGCCGATGCATGTATTCGTAATATCGACGTTTCATTTGCAGTATTGACAGTTCTCCCGGATACATCGTCGCATAAGAGGAACGGGAGAACAGGCGCATGGCGGCATCCTTCGGGTTGGGATGGAGGCAGGTCGCGGTCGGTTTCATGCTGCTGGCGGCGACGGGCATGGTGGCCGCGACCTATTCGATCGTCGCAGTGCCGCTGGCGCGTGAGTTCCGGCCGAGTCGCACTGTGCTCATGCTGGCTATGACGGTGATGTCGGGCACCAGCGCGGTACTCGCGCCGCTGCTGGGTATGGTGATGGACCGGTTTCCGCTCCGCCGCCTGATGGTGGCAGGCGGAGTGCTGCTCGCGTCAGGCTATTTGGCGATCTCGCTGGCGACGTCGTTCATGCACGTTCTGGTGGTCTTTGCAGTGCTGATCGCGCCCGCCAACGTGCTGACCGGCCCGGTGGCGATCACGGTGTTGCTCTCGCGTTGGTTCGCGCAGAAGCGGGGAGGGCGGTGGGCATTGCAATCGCCGGGATTTCGGCGGGGGATTCGTGTTCCCGTTGGTGCTCTCGGGGTTGATGGCCGCTTTCGAATGGCGCGTGGCGCTGCGGGCGCTGGCGGTGGTGCTGCTGCTTTGGATGATCCCGATGGCGCTGCTGGTGGTCGATCGGCCGTCGGACCGTGGGCTCAATCCCGACGGTGCGCAGGAGCCGCCGCCGCAGGCCCGCGAGGAACTGGCGCGCGCACCGATCTCGGCCCGCGCGATCCTGACCGATCCGGCATTTTGGATGATCGCTTTGACCGTCTCGATCGTGACGGCCGGGATGAAGGGAATGGTCACCAACCTCGCGCCGCTTGCCATCGACACGGGTGCGACGGCCGCGCAGGCAGCGCCGCTGATCTCGATCTACGCGGCCTGCGCCTTCGTGGCGAAACTGGGCTTCGCGGCTCTGGCCGACAAAGTCGGTCCGAGGGCGCTGATGCTCTGCGCGCTCGGCGGCTTCGCGGCCGGGATGGCTTGCATGACCCAGGCGCACGCCGGCTACGAGGTCATCGCCCTGGGGGTGGCGGTGACCGGGCTGTTCGGCGGGATGATGGTCCCGGCCGAAAGCTACCTCGCCCCCCGCATCTTCGGCCAGCGCGGCGTGGGCAGGGCGATGGGGTTGCTGTCGGGCGCGATCCTGCTGGCGATGCTGGCGACGCCGCCGCTGTACGGCCTGATCTACGACCTCACCGGCAGCTACACGGGCATGTTCTGGGCGTTCGCCGGGATCGCGCTCTTGGCGCTGCTCTGGGTGCCCATGCTGAGATTGCATCCTCGGCAAATGGCTAGAGAGGCGGCATAAAAAACCGGGCCATCCTCGCGGACGGCCCGGCCTCTCGTTATGACTTGATGCTGCGGATCAGGCCGGAAGCAGGCGCTTCTCGCCGGCGATGCGGTTCATCGCCTTCTGCAGCTTCTCGAAGGCGCGCACCTCGATCTGGCGCACGCGCTCGCGGCTGACCGAGTAGACCTGGCTCAGTTCCTCCAGAGTCTTGGGATCGTCGGTCAGGCGGCGCTCCGTCAGGATGTCGCGCTCGCGCTCGTTGAGCGAACCCATGGCCTCGACCAGCATGTCGTGACGCACCGAGGCTTCCTCGGCGTCCGCGACGGTCTCGTCCTGCAGCGGGCGGTCATCCTGCAGGATGTCCATCCACTGGCCTTCGCCTTCCTCACGCAGCGAGACGTTGAGCGAGGCATCGCCGCCCATCATCATGCGGCGGTTCATGTTGACCACCTCGGTCTGCGAGACGCCCAGCGTCGTCGCGATCTTGGCGACGTCGTCGGGGTGCAGGTCGGTGTCCTCGTAGGCGTCGAGGTTCTTCTTCATGCGGCGCAGGTTGAAGAACAGCTTCTTCTGCGCGGCGGTGGTGCCCATCTTCACGAGGCTCCACGAACGCAGGATATATTCCTGGATCGAAGCCTTGATCCACCACATGGCATAAGTGGCAAGGCGGAAGCCGCGTTCGGGCTCGAACTTCTTGACGCCCTGCATCAGGCCGATGTTCCCTTCGGAAATCAGCTCGGACACAGGGAGGCCGTAGCCGCGATAGCCCATGGCGATCTTCGAAACGAGTCGCAGGTGGCTAGTGACTAGCTGCGCTGCAGCTTCCGGATCCTGATGTTCCGAATAGCGCTTCGCCAGCATGTATTCCTGCTCAGGAGCCAGGATCGGGAACTTGCGGATCTCCGACAGGTAGCGGTTGAGGCTTTGCTCACCGCCCAGAGCCGGGACACTCGGCAGGTTTCGATTATTGCTCACGATCATCCGTCCTTTCTAGGTCGGTACACGGTCTAGGACCCTTCATAGGCGTCTTAGCTTGTGTCCACCTCTATACGTTAGCATGGATTTGCGATTTCAGTGTCGCAGTTCGTCGATCAGTGTCCGCATGTCGTCGGGCAGTGAGCTGGCGAAATGGACCCTTTCTTGTGAAACGGGGTGAACGAACCCGAGTTCCGCAGCGTGGAGCGCCTGGCGGGAAAAACCGAGTCGGGAGAGAATCGGTCGAAGCGGAGAAGGAGTTCGCCCATAGACAGGGTCTCCCAATAGCGCATGACCGATTGACGCCATGTGAACACGGACCTGATGGGTTCGTCCCGTTTCCAGCCTGCATTCGACGAGAGTGGCGCCGCGCAGCGCCTCCAGCGTGCGGAAATGGGTGACCGCGTGCTTGCCGCGCCCGTCCTCCACCAGCGCCATCTTCTTGCGATCGTGCGACGAGCGGGCGATCGCGCCGCGCACGGTTCCGGCCACCGGCACCGGCCTGCCGCCGACGACGGCATGATAGGCGCGTTCGATCGAGTGGTCGGCGAACTGGGCGGCCAGCCCTTCGTGCGCCTTGTCGGTCTTGGCGACGACGAGCAGCCCCGAGGTGTCTTTGTCGATGCGATGGACGATTCCGGGGCGCGCCACGCCGCCGATGCCGGACAACTGGCCCCGGCAGTGGTGGAGCAGGGCGTTCACCAGCGTTCCGTCGAGATTGCCCGCGGCCGGGTGGACGACGAGTCCGGCGGGCTTGTCCACGATGATCAGGTGCTCGTCCTCGTAGACGACGGCGAGGGGGATGTCCTGCGCCACCGCTTCGGCGGGCGCGGCCTCGGGCACGTCGATGGCAAACGGTGTTCCGGCATCCACTTTCAGAGATGCCTGCGCTACGGGCTTTCCGGCGAGCGAGACGCGGCCTTCACCCATCAGCGCCTTGATGCGTTCGCGCGACAGGCCGCTGACTTCGGCCAGGGCCTTGTCGATCCGGCCGCCACTGGCGACTTCGCCTTCGATGATGTTTGTAAGCGCCCCCATTGCGCGTAGGATTTGGGGATGATCGTCGAACTGACAAGTGGTGTTCTTGCAACATTGCATGAAGATGCGCGCAGGGCTGCTCCCGAAGAATGCTGCGGACTGTTGCTTGGGCGCGGTCAACGGATAGACGAAGCGCGGGCTGCGGCGAATCTGGCGGAAAATCGCCATGTTCACTTCGAGATCGACCCCGTCGTGCTGCTGGCGGCGCACAAGGACGCGCGGGCGGGTGGGCCGGAAGTGATCGGCTACTATCACTCTCATCCTACGGGGATTTGCGTGCCTTCGGCGACCGATCGGCAACATTCCACCGGGGATCTCGCGCATCTGGGCGATCATCTCGGAGAGCGAGGTTGCTTTCTGGCGCGATAACGCCAATGGATTCGAGGCCCTGCCGTTCCGCGTCGTCGAATAGTGGGCCGCGTCAGAAGTACGAAAGAGCAGTCCAAGCCCATGACCACGAGTTCGATCGAACTTGCCAGCCTCCTGTGTTCGCGCCTTTGCCATGATATGCTCAGCCCGGTCGGTGCGCTGACCAATGGCCTTGAACTGCTCGCGGACGAGAAAGACCCGGAGATGCGCCAGCGCTGCTTCGAACTTCTCGACCAGAGCGCGCGGATTTCCACCGACAAGCTCAAGTTTTTCCGCCTCGCCTTCGGTGCGGCGGGCGGCTTCGGCGAGATGGTGGCGGTGAGCGAGGCCAAGGTTCTCGTCGATGCGCTGGTGGCGAACAATCCGCGCGTCACGCTGGCCTGGGCATTGCCGAGCGATCTCGCTGCCAAAGGCGGCGATCAAGACGCTGCTGAACTTCGCACTGATTGGTCTAGAGGCACTGCCGCGCGGCGGTACGCTGGAAATTGCGGCCGAGTATCGCGACAATCACAGCGAACTGGTGGTGCGTGCTGCTGGTCCGCGCATCGCCTTCGACCGTTCGGTCGGCGCAGCGCTCGAAGGCGCTCTGCCTGAAGGCGAACTTTCGAGCCGTACCGCGCCTGCGGCGATGCTGCGCCAGTTGGCCGTGGAATTGAAGGGCAAGCTTCAGTTTGCGCTGGCGGACGATGCGCTGGTGCTTGGCGCGATGCTGCCAAGGGCCTGACGGGAAGGAGGCGCGACGAAGATGAACCGTTGGCTCGTCAATCGCACCGTCGCCTCCCCCAACTGGAACGAGCGCAAGCTGCCGATCACTATGGTCGTGCTGCACTATACCGGTATGAAGTCGGCCGAGGAGGCACTGGAGCGGATGTGCGATCCGGCCGCCGAAGTCTCTGCCCACTATATGATCGACGAGGAGGGGATGATCACCTCACTCGTTCCTGAGGACAAGCGGGCCTGGCACGCGGGCCGTTCCTACTGGCGCGGCGAGACAGACGTGAATTCGGCCAGTATCGGCATCGAACTGGTCAATCCCGGACATGAATGGGGCTATCGTCCGTTTCCCGAACCGCAGATGGACGCGTTGCTACCGCTGCTGGCGGATATCATGGACCGGCACGACATTCCCCGGGCCAACGTGGTCGCGCACTCCGATATCGCGCCTGCCCGCAAGCAGGACCCGGGCGAATACTTCGACTGGAACCGCCTTGGCGAACTCGGCCTTGCGCTGGAGATTCCCCAGGCGAAGATGAACCTTTTCTACGACAACCCCGGCGCCTTTTATCTGGCGCTGGAGCGGTTCGGCTACGACATCACCGACGGGCGCGCCGCCGTCACCGCATTTCAGCGCCGCTGGCGGCCGATCTTCATGGATGGCGAGATCGATGGAGAAATCGGCGGCATCCTGTTCGAACTGCTGTTGGAACGCGATACCGGCCGTGCTAGGTGACCGCCCGCGCCGGGGAGCCGGGCAGCCGCGGGGTCGCCAAGGAAACTTGGATGACCGCGAGGAAAGTCCGGGCTCCACGAAACAAGGGTGGCAGGTAACGCCTGCCGGGCGAGGGCGGTTTTCAGACCGTCCGAAGCCTAGGGAAAGTGCCACAGAGAGCAAACCGCCGATGTTTTCCTCGGAAAGCAGGTAAGGGTGAAAGGGTGCGGTAAGAGCGCACCGCGCTGCCGGTAACGGTAAGCGGCTTGGTAAACCCCACCCGGAGCAAGACCGAATAGGGGCTGCGCGCCGGCGTCTCGCGAAAGCGGGGGAGATCGGCGGGTTCGTTTCGAACCCAGGCAGCCCGGGTTGGTCGCTTGAGCGAGGCAGCGATGTCTCGCCTAGAGGAATGGCTGCCGCCGCGGCGTAAGGTCCCTCTCTTTGGGAGACCACGCCAGGAACAGAACCCGGCTTACAAGCTCCCCGGCGCGTTCAGGGCCTTGAAATTCCGGCTATTCAGGCAGCTTCGCTGCAGCCGGCGGCATTGTCGCTCGCGGTCAGGAACCAGCGGTCGGTTCCTTGCAGGCCGAGGGCAGTCAGCGTGCCGTGAAGGAATGCGCCGGTGTCGATGCCGATGCGATTGCCGCGCTCGTCCGGTTCCGGCGTGATCGTATGCCCATGCACCACGAAGCCCCCGAAATCGCCGCGATGGCTCAGGAAAGGCTCGCGAATCCAGCGGCAGTCGCGGCCGAGCTGGTGTTCGAGCGGTGTGTCGGGGCGGACACCTGCATGGACGAACACGTAGTCGCCTACGCGGTGCATCTTCTTGAAGCTGTCGAGGAAGTCGAAGTCGTCCTGCGGAATCGCCTTGTTCATCAGGCGCTGCATCTCTTCGGCATCGGCTGCGAGCAGTGTGTCCTTGTCGATACCGTAGGACAGGATCGTCTCCAGCCCGCCGAACTTGAGGAAACCGCGCATGGCATCGGCATCCTTGCTGGCAACCAGCAGCATTTCCTCGTGATTGCCTTGGATGAACTCGACCTCGCGCTCCTGGCCCCACTGGCGTGCGCGCGCCACGACCCCAGCACTGTCGTCGCCCCGGTCGATGAGATCGCCCAGCAACACGACGGTCGTGTGGGCACGTCCCCGTGCTGCATCGTCCCGCTCGATGGTGTGGATGAGATCTTCGAAGAGATCCGCACGGCCGTGGATGTCGCCCACGGCATAGACCCGTTCACCTGAGGGGATCGAAGGGGCTCGCCGTTGGTCGGCCCGGCCCATGAGCTTTCGTATCGTGTTCAGCATTTATTGCACTGCGGTATAAACCGCACCCTTCAACTGCACAACCCGTAGGAACCACCAGAGGTTGCAGTGACAAAAAATCCACACATCATTTCCTGAATGTTTCTGAATTGAAATTTTTCTTGTACCTCGTCTAGCTGCAGTGCAGCAATATTGTGCCGCTGCAATCGAAGTCCGGAACGAGGCTCCATGCAGCGGACGCAGGTGGGACGAAGCATCAAAGACAATAAATTTGTGAGGGAAACACCATGCTCTTGTCCGTCCGCGGCGTCGTCGCCGCCTCTCTCCTTGCGGGCACTGCGCTTTCCGCAACTTCGGCATTTGCGCAGGACGCCGAGGCGCCCAAGGAAATCACGATCACCGGCAGCGCGGCCCTGACCAGCGACTACCGCTTCCGCGGCGTCTCGCAGTCGGGCGGCGACATTGCGATCCAGGGCGGCATTACCGTGTCGCACGCCAGCGGCTTCTACATCGCAACCTGGGGCTCTTCGATCGACCTCGGCTCCACCTACGGCAGCACTGAACTCGACATCTTCGGCGGCTGGACCGGCGAAGTAACGCCCGGTCTTACGCTCGATGCGGGTCTGCTCTACTATGCCTACCCGAACGGCCACGTCGGTAGCGCGGAGTTTTTCGAGCCTTACGCATCGGTATCCGGCCAAGTCGGCCCGGCCAAGGTGAAGGTCGGCGCCAACTACGCCTGGAAGCAGACGGCACTGCCGAACTTCGCGGGCACGGCCAAGCATGACAACCTCTACGTCTACTCCAACGTCGATATCGGCATTCCGAACACGCCGCTGACGGTTTCGGGCCATGTCGGTTACACCGACGGCGCGCTGGCTCCGTGCTACTACTGCAACGCCGACAAGACCGGCATCGACTGGTCGATCGGCGCTTCGGCCACAGTCTACGGCCCGCTTTCGGTGAGCCTGTCCTACGTTGGCGTCAGCGGTCCGAGCATCGACAGCTACACCGACGACACCGTCGTCGCGACGCTGACCGCAGCGTTCTGATCGTCAACGCATAGCAGGAGGGGGCCCGTCCGGAACGATTCGGGCGGGCTTTCTCATTTCAGGTAGAAGTCGATCGTCGTGACGACGCGCACCTTTTTGTAAGGCGTGTCGGACTGCCCCCAGCCACCACCCGAATCGCCGTCCCGCGCCTCGATCGAGAAGTAGCCTTGAGCCGCGTTCTTGATCGCGCCCACTTCGGCGCCGCTGTCCTTGGCGAACTGTTCGGCGGCCGAGCGCGCATCCCGGGTCGCGGCGGCGACCATCTCCGGCTTGATGCCGTTGAGCCGGGTGAAGGTATACGCCATGCCCGAACCTTCCTCGAGCATCACGCCGCGCCGTACGAGGTCGAACTGGCGGCGCACGGCATTCTGCGCGCGCTTTATGTCGGTGGTGCGCAAGCTCACACGCTGGCGCACGGTGAAACTGACGACGCCATTGTCCTTGGTCTGGTTGACGTTGACGCCGGTGGGCTGGAGCGCGTCGGCCGGGAAGCCGAGTTCCCGGAAGAATGCGCCGATCTGCACGGTGTCGCGGTCCACGCTCGCCTGCGCGGTGGCAAGATCGGGTGCGGTCGCGGAATAGCTGATGGTCCAGGTGGCGAGATCGGCGGTGACGTCACGTTCGGCGAGGCCCTTGACCGTGACCGCACGGTCCGCGCGCTGCGCCCGTTTGATGCCGTCACCCAATGCGAAGCCGCCGATGATGATGCCCACCGCCAGGATCGTCGCGCTCGCCAGCCATCGACCGGTTATACCTCCGAGGCGGGCAATGCCCTTGTGCTGATTTTCGACGGAACTATCTTCGCTCATCGCACTCTCCCTGATCGCCGCCGCGTCATGCAGGTCGGCGACTGTATGTGCGATGAATTGCTCCATAACGTCGATGAAATGAAGAAGGCCCTTCCATGACCCGTTATCTCCACACCATGATCCGCGTGACCGATCCGGAAGAGACCATCCGTTTCTTCGAACTCGTCGGGCTCAAGGAAACGCGCCGGTTCTCCAGCGAACAAGGCCGTTTCACGCTGATCTATCTTGCCGCGCCGGGGCAGGAAGAGGCAGAGGTCGAACTGACCTACAACTGGCCTGCAGAGGATGGATCGGCTGAGGCTTACCCCGGCGGTCGCAATTTCGGTCACCTCGCGTTTCAGGTGTCCGATATCTACGAGACCTGCCAGCGGTTGCAGGACGGCGGCGTGACCATCAACCGCCCGCCGCGCGACGGGCACATGGCTTTCGTGCGCACCCCGGACGGCATTTCGATCGAACTGTTGCAGGATGGTCATCTCGAACCCGCCGAGCCCTGGGCGAGCATGCCTAACGTGGGGGCGTGGTAAACGGCTTCAAGGTTCTGTTAACTTTGTGAAACGTCGCGCCTTCGCATTTGCGAAGAAGGCATCCCTACTCATAAGCTGCATCCAGAGGTCGACCGCAGGGGACAGGTCGACTTCTGGCTTTTCAGCCGGGGAAAGTGTGCGGGGATCGCAGGCATTCATTGATGTCGTCGGCTATGTGCAGGCGTTCGAGCAGGAACTGCTGCTATTCGTGGCGTTTTGGCTTGTCGTCGGTGCGCTGGATGAATTTGCGATCGACCTGCTCTGGATCGGCTTGCGGCTGACCGGCCGCTTACGAGATTCGCACATCGCCAAGGCAGAGATGGTTGTGCCACTCTCCGGTCGTGCCGCCATCATGATCGCCGCATGGCGAGAGGCGGAAGTGATCGGCCACACGATCCGTCATGCGCTGGCCAGTTGGCGACAGCAGGAATTTACGCTTTACATAGGTTGCTACTGCAACGACCCTGACACGATTGCCGCGGTAATCGACGCTGCCTGCGGTGATCCTCGCGTCCGGGTGGTGGTAGGTGACCGACCGGGTCCGACGACCAAAGCAGACTGCCTTAACCGGATTTACGCTGCCCTTTGCGCCGATGAGCATCGCTACGGATGGCGTTATCGGTCCATCGTCCTGCATGACGCCGAGGACATGGTACATCCGGCGGAACTCGCTGTCATCGACCGGACGTTGTGCTATGCGGATTTCGTGCAACTGCCTGTTCGACCCGAACTGCAGCCAGCCTCCCCATGGGTGGCGGCACACTATGCGGATGAGTTCGCCGAGTCGCATGGCAAAGTCATGATCGTGCGCGATGCGCTGGGTGCGGCGATGCCAGCTGCGGGCGTAGGATGTGGCTTTTCGCGGGAGATGATCGGCCGCATCGCCCGGCGCCGGGGACGAGATGGCGGTCCTTTCGCAGCCGAATGTCTCACTGAAGACTACGAGCTTGGGCTTCTGGTGCGCCGGGAGGGTGGAACTTCGCGCTTTTTACGGGTCCGGGACGAAACCGGCAAACTCGTTGCCACGCGCGCTTACTTTCCAGCTCAGCTTTCCGATTCGGTCCGGCAGAAATCGCGCTGGATTCACGGGATTTCGTTTCAAGGGTGGGATCGGCTGGGCTGGGGGCGGGGACTTGTCGACCAGTGGATGACCGCACGGGACCGGCGGGGTCCGCTTACCGCGTTGGTGCTTGCCTGCAGTTACATACTGTTGTTGATCGACGCCGCATTGCACCTGCTCGAATGGCAAGGGTTCGTCGAAGGCGAGCAGGTGCCGCCGTTGCTGCAATGGTTACTGGCGATCTGCATGGCAAGCTTCATGTGGCGGATCGGTTTTCGCTGCTATTTCACCACTCGTGAGTACGGGTTGGTCGAGGGGCTTGGCGCAATTCCCCGCATCGTCGTAGCCAACGCAATCGCGATTCTGGCCGGACGGCGTGCTCTCATCAGTTACGTGCTGACCTTGAGGGGAGGTGCGGTGCGCTGGGACAAGACCGAACATGTGGGGCACCCGACGCTGCTGGATTCTCATGCGCGAGCAGTCGCACTGTGAGCGGAGGCACCATTTCTCGCGGGCATCCGTTGCTGGCGTTGCTGGCCCTGCTCGGCGGTTGGGTCGGAGGACGGGCAGCCACTTGGGAGCCGGCGGTATCGAACGCAGCACCCGCGGCCTTGGCAGCGACGCAGGGGGCGCCGTGTTCCAGTCTTTGCCCGGTTACGCGGATTTCGAGCCCCAGGCCCCTCAGGCGGCGCCTTATGCTGCACCGAACGTGCCGCTCGTTCGCTACGCCGTGACCTATCCGGCGGCGGTCGGGCTCGCCCCTTCATCCGGTGCCGACGAGGCATCGGATTTTCCGCATTTGCGCAAGGATTTCGCTGCCTTGCAGCCTCTTCCGCGCTTTTATGCACCCGAGGGGTCGGGGGGCGTCGCTACATCCCCAGCGGCGGATTTACCCATGGCACCCCAGCGGCCACGCCGTTGGTCGATGGATGCGTGGACACTGATGCGGCGTGACAGCGGCATTGCTCCGGCGTCCGTCGGGGCACTGCCGGGAACTTACGGCGCAAGTCAGGCAGGCGGAATCCTGCGGTACCGCCTCGCATTGGCAAGCCCTCATCGTCCGACGGCCTACTTGCGCAGCACTTCGACGACCGGGCGGATTCGCGAGACCATGGCGGCGGTGGGGCTTTCGGCCCGGCCTTTCGCGGCCTTTCCGGTCATCGCGGCGCTGGAGGGGCGCATGACCGACCAGATGGGGCAGCGCAGGGTGCAGGGCGCCGCCATGGCCATCACCGAACTGCCGCCATTCCCCCTGCCGGCAGGCTTTCGGGCAGAGGCTTACGGGCAAGCTGGCTATGTCGCCGGTCGCTACGCGACGCCGTTCGCGGACGGACAATTCCGCGCCGACCGTGGCCTACTGACCTTGGGCGCGGCGGACATGCGGATCGGCGGAGGGCTCTGGGGTGGGGCGCAGAAGGGTGCGGCACGACTCGATGCGGGGCCAACGACCGCGATTACCATGCCGATTGGGCGCGGCATCAACGGCCGGGTCGCGGTGGACTGGCGCTTCCGACTTGCGGGTGACGCCGTGCCCGGCTCCGGCCCCGCCCTCACGCTATCCGCAGGATTCTGAAACGCGCCTTTTCCGCGACGCCATGCTGCGGTAGCGAGTGGGGGCAATGGACGTCTACCTCCCCATCGCCAACCTTTCGGTCAACGGCCTCATCATCGTCGCGCTGGGGGCGCTGACCGGCGTGCTTTCGGGCATGTTCGGCGTGGGCGGCGGGTTCCTGACGACGCCGTTGATGATCTTCTACGGTATCCCGCCTACGGTCGCTGCAGCATCGGCAGCCAGCCAGGTGACCGGCGCCAGCGTCTCGGGCGTCTTCGCGCATACCCGGCGGGGCGGCGTGGACTACCAGATGGGCGCGGTCATGGTAGCCGGCGGCATCATGGGCACCGGGCTCGGCTCGCTGTTGTTCAACCTGCTCGAGCAGTTGGGCCAGATCGATACGGTCATCAACATCCTCTACGTCGTGCTGCTCGGCTCGATCGGCGGCTTGATGGCCAAGGAGAGTATCCAGTCGATCCGCGCCGAGCGGACCGGGATTCCCATCGCCGCCAGGAAGCGCCGCCATCACCCGATGGTCGCCAGCCTGCCGATGCGCTGGCGGTTCTACCGCTCGGGCCTCTACATCTCGCCGCTGGCGCCGCTGCTGCTGGGGATCGGGACCGGCATCTTGACGATGCTGATGGGCATCGGCGGCGGCTTCGTGCTGGTCCCGGCGATGCTCTATATTCTCGGCATGAGCGCCAATGTCGTCGTCGGCACCTCGCTGTTCCAGATCCTCTTCGTGACGATGGCGACGACGATGATGCACGCGCTGACGACTCACGCCGTCGATATCGTGCTGGCCTCGCTGCTGCTGCTGGGCTCGGTGTCCGGCGCTCAGGTCGGCGCGCAGTTCGCGCAGAAGGCCAGCCCGGTGAAACTGCGCCTGATCCTCGCCGTCATCGTGCTGCTGGTCGCCGGGCGCATGGCGCTGGGCCTCGGCTATCGGCCTGACGAGATCTATACGGTCGCGCCGCTGTGAGGGTGTGGCTCGCACTGCTGGCGCTCGTCGCGCTGACCGGTGCGCGCGACCCGATCCTCGTGCCCGAAGTCTCGCAGCATGAAGTCGATCTGCAGCAGGGCTTCACCGGCACCGAACTGCTGCTTTTCGGGGCGGTGCTGACACCGGAAGGCTCCCGCGCGGCGCAGGACTACGACATCGTCGTCGTGCTCAAGGGGCCGACCCAGTCAATCGTCCTGCGCGAAAAGCAGAAGGTCGCGGGCGTCTGGATCAACGCCGCCAGCACCGAACTGCGAAGCGCGCCGAGCTACTACGCCATCGCCTCGAGCCGGCCGATCGCCGACATCGTCGATGATAAGACGGCGGCGATCTATGAGCTTGGGCTCAAGTGGCTGCAGTTGTCGCCGATCGGCGCGATCGATCCGGACGAACAGGCGCGTTTCTCCTCGGGGCTGGTCGATCTCAACCGCCGGATCGGGCTCTACCGCGAGGAGGAGGGCGGCGTCACGGTCAAGGAGCAGGTGCTTTACCAGGCGCGGATCGAACTGCCCTCGCGCGTGCCGACGGGCATCTATACCGCAGAAACTTTCGCCATTTCCAAGGGTAGGGTAGTCGCGTCGGCGAGCAGCCAGGTTGAAGTGCGTAAGCTCGGTATCGAGCGCGCCATCGCCAATTTCGCGGAGGATTACGGCTTCGCCTATGGCCTGCTGGCGGTATTCGTCTCGGTGGCAATGGGCTGGCTGGCCGGCCGCCTTTTCGCGCTGATCTGATATACGATGCCGTCTTTAGGCGGAAATTAACCTCGTCGCTGGTAGCCACCGCAATCGGTTGCCATACAAATGCGATGGGTTGACGAAGCGGATGCATCTCGACGGTCTCGACAGATTTCAAGACCCCCGGACCGATGCGGAGCCGGCCGTCGCGCTTGGGCTCGAGCCGATCGGCGTCGTCCTCGACGTGAGCGGCGCGGGTAGTCGCATCGCCTTCGATCTTGAGCGTCTGAACGAGATTACCGCGGCGGATGATCCTTCGGTGGCGATGTCCGGGCAGGTGAGCAGCCAGGTCAAGATTCGCGTCGGCACCGGCTGGCTGCTGGCCAGCGTCCGTAACCAGAAGCAGGACGGCCGCGTGGCGGGCGTGCTGTCCGAAGTCGATTTTCTCGGTGAGGGTTTAGAGGAGCGCCAGACCGGCCGCATCCACGGGTTCCGGCGGGGCGTCACGCGCTTCCCGATCCCGGGCGCGCTGGTCTACCCGGCGACCAGCGACGACCTTCGGCAGATCTATGCCAGCGACGGACGCTCGGCGATCCAGGTTGGCAACGTCTATCCCACCCGCGACATTCGCGCGGGGCTTTACGTCGATGCGCTGCTGGGCAAGCACTTCGCGCTGCTCGGTTCGACCGGCACCGGCAAGTCGACCAGCGCCGCGCTGATCCTCCACCGCATCTGCGAGCATGCGCCCGAAGGCCACATCATCATGGTCGATCCGCACGGCGAGTACGCGGCGGCGTTTCGCGATACCGGCGTGATCCTCGACGTTTCGAACCTGCAGATGCCGTATTGGCTGATGAACTTCGAGGAGCACTGCGAAATCCTGCTGACCTCTCGCGGGGACGAGCGGCAGCTTGACGCCGAGATCCTCGGCAAGGCGCTGCTGGAGGCGCGCTCGAAGAATCGGCTGGCCGAGCAGATGGGCAAGATCACGGTGGATTCGCCGATCCCTACCTGCTGTCGGACCTCGGCAATATCCTGAACAACGCGATGGGCAAGCTCGACAAGGGCCATACCAGCGCGCCGTACCTGCGCATCCGCAACAAGCTGGACGAGATGAAGTCCGACCCGCGCTATCAGTTCATGTTCTCCGGCATGCTGGTGGGCGACGTGATGGCGGACTTCATTTCCAAGCTGTTCCGCCTGCCGTCGCGCGGGCGGCCGATCTCGATCATCGACGTCTCCGGCGTGCCGACGGAGATCACCTCCACCGTCGTCGCGGTGCTCAGCCGCATGGTCTTCGACTTCGCCGTATGGGCACGCGAGGAGGAGACGCGGCCGATCCTGCTCGTCTGCGAGGAAGCGCATCGCTACGTTCCGAACGAGCGGAATGCCGATGGCTCGTCGGTGGGTCGCATCCTCTCACGCATCGCCAAGGAGGGGCGCAAGTACGGGATCTCGCTGGGCCTCATCACGCAGCGGCCGTCCGATCTGGCCGAGGGCGTGTTGTCGCAGTGCGGCACGATCATCTCGATGCGCCTGAACAACGAGCGCGACCAGGCTTTCGTGCGCGCCGCCATGCCCGAGGGGGCGCGCGGGTTCCTCGATTCGATCCCGGCGCTGCGCAACCGCGAGTGCATCGTCTGCGGCGAGGGCGTGGCGATCCCGATGCGTGTCTCGTTCGACGACCTCGAGGAGAACAAACGGCCGGCTTCGGCGGACCCCTCGTTCACGCAGCTGTGGAACCGCAGCGGCGGCGAGGAAGAGATGGTCCTGCGCACCGTGCAGCGCTGGCGCGCGCAGGGGCGTTGAACTAACCCTTGAAGGCCCTGCGCCACCGGCCGGAACTGTAATAGGCCAGTGTCAGGATCACCGTCAGCGACGAGCCGACCGGATAGGCCCACCACACCGCCTCGCTGCCGATGAAGGGGCGGGCGAGTGCATAGAAGCCAAGGCGCCCCGGGTAGAGACCGAGGAACAGCAACACCAGCGGCGCTACCACCGCACCATAGGCTCGCATCGTGCCGGTCAGGATCATGGTGATTGACACGATCACGAACGAGGCGGTGCAGACCACCTGGATATGCTCGGCGATGGGCAGGGCGGGGCTCTGGCCGCCGAGGAACAGTGCCAGCAGCGGCCTGTCGAGATCCGACGATCAGCGCGGCCACGGCGGTCGACATGACGAGATTGGTGCCCATGCCAGTCAGCGTCACCTTGCTGACGCGGCCATGGTCCCCGGCGCCCAGCGACTGCGCGACCATCGCGCTGACGGCCGAGCCGATCGCGAAGGCGGGCATCTGCAGGTAGTTCCACAGTTGCAGCGAAGCGCCGTAGGCGGCCGCCGCGTCCAGCCCCTCGCGGTTGACGAGGCTCACCATGATGAGGCCCGCCGAGGACACGATCAGCATCTGCGCGCCCATCGGCAGACCCTTGGCCAGCACATAGCGAAGGTCCTCCCCGCGCGGGGTCAGGTAGCCAAGTTCGGGGCCGCGCAGGCGCAGCGGCAGATCCTTGCGGTAGATCACCCAGATCTGCAGCACCATGCCCGCCGTGTTGGCTATGGCGGTGGCGATGGCCGACCCTGCGACGCCCAAGGTCGGCAGCGGGCCGACGCCGATGATCAGCAGCGGGTTGAACACGATGTCGAGCACCACCGCCAGGATCATGGCGTAGAGCGGCGTCTTGGAATCGCCGACGCCGCGCATGCCCATCGAGACGATCATGTTCACGCTCGCCAGCGGGATCGTCACGAAGATCACCTGCAGGTAAGCGAGCGCATCGGCGCGGCTGGCGGCAGGTGTGCCGAGCTTGTCGAGCAGTGCTCCCGCACCGAACCAGCCGATCACGCCGGTCGCGATCGAGATCAGGATGCAGAAGCCGACGCCGGTGCCGAACGTGCGCCGCGCCGCGACGATGTCACGCGCGCCGAAATGCTGGCCCACGCGCACCGTCGTCGCCATGCCGAAGCCGAAGACGGCGGCGAAGACGAGGAACATCACGATGTTGGCGTTGGCTGTCGCCGCCAGCGCGCTCTCGCCCAGCAGGCGCCCGACCCAGATCGCGTTGACCGAACCGTTCAGCGTCTGCAGCACGTTGGACAGCAGCATCGGGATCGAGAAGAACAGCAGCGTCTTCAGGATCGGGCCTTTGGTGAGATCGCCGCGCATCGCCGGGCGCGCGGGCGCTTCGACCTGCGGAGTGTCGGCGGTCGAGCTGTCCTCGCACAGCGGGATGGGCGATGCTTCGTTCATGTGCCTCTCGTGTCGCCCCAAAGATGGATGTGCAAGCGGTCCGTGAACCGCAAGCCATGCTGCGAGCAGAAATCCGCCAGCCAGCCCGACCGTTCCCGGATGACATCGCTGGAGCGGCCTTCGGGCATCAGGAACAGGCGGGCGCCGGGGATGGCGTAAGTCTGTTGCAGGGCCATGACTTCGTCGAGGTCGTCGCGGGTAGCGACCACGAACTTGAAGAAGGCGCGCGGTTCAGCGGCCCAGGCGGCGAGGCGGTCGGGCAGGAGCGCGAGTTCGGCGGGGTTGCCGCTGTGCGCCAGCTTGGGGCTGACGTTGTACTGGTCGATCCGGGCGTCGAGCGCGGGGTGCGGCGCGACGGTGGAGTTCGTCTCGACCTCGACGTGCATGCCGGGGCGGATTTCGTCGAGCGCCTGGACCATGCGGGCCAGCGCCGCGCCCTGCAGCAGCGGCTCGCCGCCGGTGATGACGAGGCGGTCGGGCACCAGATCGGCGACCGCTTGCGCGAGGTCCGCTTCCTCCATCGTCACCTGGTTCTCGCGCCGTTCGAAGGCGAGGTCGTCGCGGTGGAAGCGGTTGTCGCCGGTGAAGCGCCAGGTGTAGGCGGTGTCGCACCACTGGCACGCGAGGTTGCAGCGCGAGAGGCGCACGAAGGTGCTCGGTCGGCCCATCGAGGGGCCTTCGCCCTGCAGCGAGGCGAAGATTTCCGGCTGGCCGGGGGTGGTGGTGGCTAAGGTGAGGGTCATGGTTTCAGTGTCGTAAGGTGACGCAGGTTTACACGGTTTACACGGTCCAGAGGGAAAAGGTGTCACCTTGTGGCTGAAAGTGTCACCTTGCAGGCGAAACCTGTCACCTTGCGGCGAAAAATTGTCACCTTGTGCGGGGAAGGTGTAACCTTGTGAGCGAAGCTGGGCATGGCGCGATCATGGCAGAGGCCGTCGTTGTAGGACAGCGCATCCTCCCCGGTACGGGGAGGGGACCACCCGCAGGGTGGTGGAGGGGCACAGGCGGCATCGCCGGACTTCGCTGCGCGCACTGCCAAAGGCGCTAGCCTTCGAGGGCACGCGATCCCGCGCGTGCCCCTCCACCATGCTTCGCATGGTCCCCCTCCCCCGATGGGGGAGGATTCAGCCCAGCCGCGCCAGTGCCGCCGCCAGACGCTCCGCCTCGGCCGAGTGCGCGGCGTGGTCGGCGCGGGCCTTCTCGACCGCCTCGGGCTTGGCCTTCTGCGCGAAGGCCGGGTTATCGAGGCGCTTGCCCAGCAGAATCCCGCTCCTTGATCGAGGCGGCATGCGCCTTTTCCAGACGGGCCTTCTCGGCGGCGATGTCGATCACGCCTTCGAGCGGGATCGCCAGCATTGCGTCGCCCGCGCCGACCTGCATCGCCGCGCCCGCAGGGGCCGCCTCGAAGCGGATGCCGTCGAGACGGGCGAGGCGGTCGACCACCGCCGGGTTGCGCTCGATCACGGCGCGCGTCTCGGCGGAAGGGTCGGCGAGGTAGGCGGTCAGGCGCGCGCCGGGCGAGATCCCCAGTTCCGCCTTGGCACCGCGCAAGTTGCCGACCAGCGCGATCAGCCACTCGACTTCGGCCTTGGCCTCGGCGTCCACCGCGGCCTCGGGCGCGGGCCATGCGGCGACGATCAGTTCGGCCTCGCGGGTGCCGGTCTTGCTCCACAGCTCTTCGGTGACGAAGGGCATGAAGGGGTGCAGCATGACGAGGATCTGGTCGAGCACCCAGCCGGCGACGGCCTTGGTCTCGTCATCGAACGAACCCTTGATGAGTTCGATGTACCAGTCGCAGAACTGGTTCCAGACGAAGTGGTAGATTGCGTTTGCGGCCGCGTCGAAGCGCAAGTCGGCCATCGCCTTGTCGAGCGCGGCGACGGTCTCGACCACTTCGCCGATGATCCAGCGGTTGACCGCCGAAGTCGCCTTGGGCGCGGCGACCGAAGTGCTGCCGACGATGCCGTTGGACTGGCAGAAGCGCGCGGCGTTCCACAGCTTGGTGGCGAAGTTGCGGTAACCCTCGACGCGCTTTTCATCCATCTTCACGTCACGGCCCTGGCTTTCCATGGCGGTCATGAAGAAACGCAGCGCGTCGGCGCCGTATTGGTCGATGAGGCCCAGCGGATCGACGACGTTGCCCTTGGACTTGGACATCTTCTGCCCGTCGGCTGCGCGCACGAGGCCATGGAGGTAGAGCCGCTTCCACGGCACTTCCTTCATGAAGTGGATGCCCTGCATCGCCATGCGCGCATCCCAGAAGAACAGTATGTCGAAGCCGGAAACGAGCAGGTCGTTGGGGTAGTGCTTCTTGAGCAGCGCCGAGATCCTGATCGGGCCAGCCCAGCGTCGCGAATGGCCACAGCGCCGAGGAGAACCACGTATCGAGCACGTCGTTGTCACGGGTCAGCGCCTTGTTGCCGGCAAGGGCCTGCGCCTCTTCCTCGGTCTCGGCGACGAAGATCTCGCCGTCTTCGGTGTACCACGCGGGGATGCGGTGGCCCCACCACAGCTGGCGGCTGACGCACCACGGCTGGATGTTCTCCATCCAGTTGAAGAAGGTCTTCTCCCAGCTCTTGGGCACGATCTCGATCGAGCCGTTGCGCACGGCTTCCATCGGCGGGATGGCGAGCGTGGCGGCATCGACGTACCACTGGTCGGTCAGCCACGGCTCGATCACCACGCCGCCGCGGTCGCCGTAGGGCGTAGCGATGGTGCGCGGCTCGGCGTCGTGCTCGACTTCGTTGCCTTCCTTGTCCTTGGTCACGTGCGGGATCAGGAGGCCCAGTTCCTTCATCGCCTCGACCACGGCGGCGCGGGCGTCGAAGCGGTCCATGCCGAGGAAGTGGTGCGGGATCAGGCCGTCCGCCGTCTGGCAGACCTTCGCTTCGGCATCGAGCATGTTGAGCATGTCGCGCGCCTCGATCCCGGCGCGCTTGCCGACCTCGAAGTCGTTGAAGTCATGCCCCGGGGTGATCTTCACCGCGCCCGAGCCCAGTTCCGGATCGGCATGCTCGTCGGCGACGATGGGGATCTCGCGGCCCGTGATCGGCAGGGTGACGGTGGCCCCGCGCTCCAGCAGCGGCTTGTAGCGCTCGTCGGCGGGGTTCACCGCGACCGCCATGTCGGCCAGCATCGTCTCGGGGCGCGTGGTGGCGACCTCGATATGGCCCGAACCGTCCGAGAGCGGATAGTTGAAGTGCCAGAAGTGTCCCTGGATCTCGCGCGTCTCGACCTCGAGGTCGCTGATCGCGGTCTTGAGCTTGGGGTCCCAGTTCACCAGCCGCTTGTCGCGGTAGATCAGGCCCTGGCGGTGCAGGTCCACGAAGACCTTGACCACGGCCTTGGTGAAGTGCGGGTCCATGGTGAACTGCTCGCGGCTCCAGTCCATCGAGCAGCCGAGGCGGCGCAGTTGGCCGGTGATGGTGCCGCCGCTCTCGGCCTTCCATTCCCAGACCTTCTCGATGAAGGCCTCGCGCGTGTAGTTGGTGCGCTTGTCCTGGCGCTGCTCCATCTGGCGTTCGACCACCATCTGGGTGGCGATGCCGGCATGATCGGTGCCGACCACCCACAGCGCGTCCTTACCGCGCAGGCGCTCGTAGCGGATCACCACGTCCTGCAGCGTGTTGTCGAGCGCGTGGCCGATGTGCAGCGAGCCCGTCACGTTCGGCGGCGGGTTGACGATGGTGAAGGGCGCGGCGTCGGGGCGCTCGGGGCGGAACAGGTTGTTCTGTTCCCAGTGGGCGTACCACTTGGCCTCGATCCCGGCGGGGTCGAAAGTCTTGTCGAGAGCGGGTTCTGCGATTTGGTCGGTCATGGCGTCGGTCATGGCCGGGGCCATGCCAAAGGGCGGGTTTCGGCGCAAGGACGATTCCCCGTCATCCCAGCGAAGGCTGGGACCGCTGGCCGCGTAAAGCCCACCCCTCGGCAGGGCGTACTGACGATAGGTGGCATTAACAGGCCAGCGGTCCCAGCCTTCGCTGGGATGACGAAGTGTGTTGGGTGACGGGGTGCAATCAAAGTGACACATCTCGTCGCCAGCATGGAACATCTTGCCGGTCCATGGTTTTTCCCCCAAAGCGAGCGAACATGCGGGAATGGGCTGAATTCACCCTGTCGGAAAACGACCAAGGCGCCGACCATGTCCTGGCGCTGAAGGGACCGCTTTGCGTTCATTCGCTGGGCAATCTTGACGCCAAGCTGCATGGCCTGAGCGGGAATTTCACCCGCGTGGACATGTCCGGCGTCACCGACATCGACACCACCGGCGCCTGGCTGGTCACGCACTACGCCAACCAGCGCGGGCTGGAGATCACCGGAGAAAACGAGCAGGCGCGCCGTCTCTTTGCCGCCATCGGCAACATGCACGAGCATGAGGCCGAGCCGGAGCCGAAGCTGCCCTTCATCACCCGCCAGTTGGACGAACTCGGCGACCTGATGGCGAACTGGGGGCATGGCATCGTCAAAGTGCTCGACTTCCTGGGCGAACTGATCCTCGCCCTCGGCGCGGTGATCCGCCGGCCGTCGAAGCTGCGCGGCACGGCGCTGGTGTTCCACATGCAGTACGTGGGCATCAACTCGCTGTGGATCATCGGGCTGATGAGCTTCCTCATCGGCATCGTCATCGCGCAGCAGGGCGCGGTGCAGCTCGCGCAGTTCGGCGCGGAGTTCTATACGATCAACCTGACCGGCCGCCTGTCGATGCGCGAACTGGGCATCCTGATGACCTCGATCATGGTCGCGGGTCGTTCGGGATCGGCCTTCGCCGCGCAGATCGGCACGATGAAGCTGACCGAAGAAGTGGACGCGATGCGCACCATCGGCGTTTCGCCGGTGCAGGCGCTGGTGGTGCCGCGCGTGCTCGCCTCGATGCTGATGATGCCGCTGCTGGGCTTTTATAGCTCGGTCCTTGCGATCATCGGCGGCGCGACGATCGGCGGCCTTGCGCTCGACATTCCGTTCTGGACCTTCCTGCAGCGCACGCGGGAAGTGGTGCCGATCACCGACGTCTACATCGGCCTGATCAAGGCACCAGTCTTCGCGCTGATCGTGGCGCTCGCGGGGTGCTATCAAGGCATGCAGGTGACCGCCAACGCCGAGGAAGTCGGCGCGCGCACGACGCAGGCGGTGGTCACCGCGATCTTCACGGTGATCGTGCTCGACGCCTTCTTCGCCATCTTCTTCACGAAAATCGGTTGGGCATGACGGACCTCTCGGACGATTATCAGGGCGAATACCCGATCCTCGTCGAAGGGCTGCGCAGCGCCTTCGGCGACCACGTGATCCACGACGACCTCGACCTCAAGGTCAGAAAGGGCGAGATCCTGGGCGTCGTCGGCGGTTCGGGCACCGGCAAGTCGGTGCTGATGCGCTCGATCATCGGGCTGCAGCAGCCGGCCGAGGGCAGCATCACCGTGCTCGGCCACAAGATGGGCGAGGCGACCGAGGACGAGGATATCGACTTGCGCTCGCGCTGGGGTGTGCTGTTCCAGGGCGGCGCGCTGTTCTCGACCCTGACCGTGGGCGAGAACGTGGAGGTCCCGCTCAAGCAGTTCTTTCCCGAGATCACCGACAGCTTGCGGGCCGAGATCGCCCGCTTCAAGGTGCGCCTTTCGGGGCTCCCGGAAAACGCCGCGTTCAAGTTCCCGAGCGAGCTTTCGGGCGGCATGAAGAAGCGCGCAGGGCTTGCCCGCGCACTGGCGCTGGACCCCGAACTGCTGTTCCTCGACGAGCCGACCGCGGGCCTCGACCCGATCGGCGCTGCCGCGTTCGACAGCCTGACGCGCGAGCTGAAGGAAACGCTGGGGCTCACCGTCTTCCTCATCACCCACGATCTCGACACGCTCTATGCGATCTGCGACCGCGTGGCGGTGCTGGCCGACAAGAAGGTCATCGCGGTGGGGACGATCCCGGAACTGCTGGCGCTCGACCATCCGTGGATTCAGGAATACTTCAACGGCCCGCGTGGTCGTGCGGCGCTTGCCGCGAAGGACGATCCGCCAATGTCCGAACAGGCATTGCCGGAACACATGAAATCGGAACATGGGGCCGCCGAGGCGGTTCAAGCTAGTTCGCCGTCCGACACGGACAGCAAGAAGTCGGAGGCATAGGGGCGCAGGCGATGGAAACCAAAGCCAATCACGTCTGGGTCGGAGTCGTCACGCTCGTCCTGCTGGCGGCGCTCGCGGCGTTCGTCATCTGGATCGCGCGGCTCAACGAAGGCGCCCAGAACGAATACGACATCTTCTTCAAGCAGTCGGTCGACGGCTTGGCCAAGGGGTCGGAAGTCGGCTATGCGGGCGTGCCTTCGGGGCAGGTCACACAGATCGAGCTATGGCCGCAGGACCCCAGCTTCGTGCGCGTGCGCGTCAAGGTCGATGAGAAGGTGCCGATCACGGTGGGCACCACCGCGACCATCCAGGGCAGTTTCACCGGCGTTTCCGACATCCAGCTGGAAGGCGCCGTCAAGGGCGCGCCGCTGCTGACCGAGCCCGGGCCGGAAGGCGTGCCGGTCATCCCGACCAAGCGCGGCGGCTTCGGCGAACTGCTGACCAACGCGCCGCTGCTGATGGAACGCCTCGCCACGCTGACCGAGAACCTCAACCAGCTGATGAGCGCGGAAAACCGCAAGTCGATCACCGGCATCCTCGCCAATACCGACAAGATGACGAAGGACTTGTCGCAGGCGACGCCGCAACTGCGCGCGACGATGAGCGAGCTGCAGGCGACGCTCAAGCAGGGCACTCAGACCCTCGCCGCGTTCGAGGGCGTGGCGCACAAGGCCGACGACCTGCTGGGCGACGAAGGCAGTTCGCTGGCCGAACAATTGCGCAAGACTCTGGCCTCGGCGCAGAAGTCGATGGACCAGCTCGACAAGACGATGGCCCATGCTCAGCCCGCGCTGGATCAGGTGTCCGAGCAGACGCTGCCTGCCGCCGAAAGCGCGATCCGCGACTTGCGCGCGACCAGCAAGGCGCTGCGCAGCCTGACCGAGAAGATCGACGAGCAGGGCGCCGGAGCGCTGCTCAAGGGGCAGAAGCTGCCCGACTATAAGCCGTGAGGGGTATCGCGATGAACCGTTTTGGCCATGGACTGATGGCGGCCGCTGCCGCGCTCACCCTGTCGGCTTGCGTGAGCCTCGGCACCAAGCCGCCCGACGAACTACTCAAGCTCACCGCGCAGGACGGCGCGCCGGTCGGGGCGACTGCGAGCGGCCAGTTGTCGGATGCGATCGTCGTGCTCGATCCCGAATCCGATCGCGGCCTTGACGTGCTGCGGGTGCCGGTGACGGTGGACAGCTCCAGCGTCGCCTATCTCAAGGACGCGTTGTGGGTGGAGAAGCCCACGCGCCAGTTCCGCTCGCTGCTGGCGGAGACCCTGCGCGCGCGCACCGGACAACTGGTGGTCGAGGGCGGCGACTTCGAGGTCACCGGCAAGACGCTGATCGGCGGTCGGCTGCTGCAGATGGGCTATGACGCGCAGCGCAGCGCCGTAGTGGTGCGCTTCGATGCGGTGCGCTCGGAACGCGGCACCGGCCCGCTCCAGACGAAGCGCTTCGAAGCCGTGGTGAACGGCGTCGAGGCCAAGGCCAAGCCGGTGGGTGCAGCACTCAACCAGGCGGCGAACGACGTCGCGCGGCAGGTGGCGGACTGGGTCAAGGGCTGACCGCTTCGCTGCGTGGAGCGCGGCCGGAGTTTCGCGAAGGGCCAGGATTAATTTAAAAAGTCCATGGGAAGCGCCTTCGCGATATAAAAGAGACGAAGGTAAAAAGTTTTCATTCGCATATTGCGCTTAAATCACGGCAAACGAATGAATTGACGGGAAACGGTTGAAAATACCGTTTATCGACATTTGTTTCTGTTGCTTGTCGGCAACAGTGACGCTTTGATGACAATCCAGAAACAACTCTTTGGTTTGACGGCAATTTCGCTCCCGCTAAGGGGCGCCTCCCTGCTGCCGGTAACGGTGCGGGTGCGACAAGAATATTGCAGGAGCATACCATGAAGAAGTTCGTCCCGGTGGCCGTTGCCGCCGCGCTGTTCGCCGTTCCGGCCGCCGCCCAGGCACAGGCTTTCGTGCAGGTGGAAACCGGTCTCGACTCGATCTCGGTCGGTGGCAGATCGGACGAGGGCGTCGCCTACGGCATCAGCGCCGGCTACGACATTCCCCTGTCGAACGGCCTGTTCGTCGGCATCCAGGGCACTGCCGCCGACAGCACCACCAAGGAATGCGCGTCGGCCGGTGCCGAGCGTCTCTGCATCAAGACCGGCCGCGATCTCGCCGCTGTCGTGCGCCTCGGCACCCAGGTCGGTGAGCGCAGCAAGATTTACGTGCTCGGGGGTTACACCAACGCCCGTCTGCGCGTGACTTACACCGATGGTGTCGACAGCTACGGCGAAGGCGCCAATGGCGACGGCTTCCGTCTCGGCGCAGGCGCTCAGTACGACCTGTCGGACCGCCTTTTCGTGAAGGCCGAGTACCGTTACTCGAACTACGAAAGCGATTTCAGCCGCCACAACGCGCTCGTCGCGCTGGGCGCCAAGTTCTGATCTCAGGACATGGGGCGGGCGCCGTAGGCGTCCGCTCTTGCCAAAAGACCCGCCCGGCTCTCGCCGCGGCGGGTTTTTTCCGTTTCAGCGGGAGAGTGCGGCCAGTGCGATCGCCAGCCTGAACGCCTCGAACCGGGCGGCGCGGCGTTCGGTGGCTTCCCAGTCCTCGCCCCAGAGTTCGACCTGCCAGTCGGCCTCCAGTTCGGCGGCCTTCCACAAGGCTTCGGCATCGGCGCCGGGACGGATCGCCTCCAGCGCGATGACCAGCGAGGCGGAGAGGCTCGACAGCATCTTGAGCGCGGCCAGTTCGAAATCGCTGCAGGCGTCCAGTTCGCTGCGCAGACACGCCAGCGTCGGTTCCGGCTGCGGCTTGTGGATGATGCCGGAGATGCGTGTGAAAGTGACGCCAAGCCGCGCCTCTGCGGATGAGAGCACGGGCTCCCACATTTCCATCTGCCGCTTGTAGAGCGCCTCGTCCGGGTCGGCGCGGTAGCACAGGGTATCGGTTTCGGCGTAAGGCAGCAGTTCGGCGATGACGGTGCCGCGCGCGGGCGCGACGGCGTCGATCGCGAAGTCGGCAAGGTCGCGGTAGTGGAAGGTCGCGGTGTCGATCTCCTCGCCCTGTCTGGCCCATTCGGCGGCCAGCGCCCGCGCCAGCGCCTGCGTCGGCACGACTTGCGGGCGGCCGCCTGCGGTGCGGATTGGGCGGCCGTCGAGGACCGCGCGCCAGCCCGAGTCTTCCGGGCCGTTTTCGGTCTGCTCGGCGGTCGCTTCCTTGTAGAAACGCTTCATTTGGGTGTGCGCCACTTTCTGATGAGAATCGCGGGCAGGACGAAGGCGTCGATCAGCCCGTTGGCGAGGAGGAGATAGGCGACCCATGCCGGTGCGCCGGGAAAGATACGGCCTTGCGTCATCAGCAGGCCGAGCACGACGAAAGCGACACCGGCGATGCGCACGATATTGATGATCGCGAAGCGCAGCGCTGCGGGATCGCGATCGGGTTTCGGCTGGCTCACCTGAGCAAGTGCTCCAGCAACTGCGCCGGGGTCTCGGCGACCATTTCGGCGCCCGCTTCGGACAGTTCGCGCGGGTGGTGATAGCCCCAATCCACGCCGACCGCGCGGACTTGCGCGGACGTCGCCATCTGCATGTCGTAGGCCGTGTCGCCGATCATCACGGCTTCCGACGCCTGCGCGCCCGCTTCGAACAAAGCCTCTTCCAGCATCGCGGGGTGGGGCTTGGAGGGATGACGGTCGGCGGTCTGGAGCGTCACGAAGAGGTCGGCGATGCCGTTCGCCTCAAGGCAGAAGCCGAGGCCGCGATCCGACATGCCGGTGGCGACGCCCAGCGTCCAGCCATTCGCATGAAGGGCGCGCAAGGTGTCCTCGATCCCCGGGAACAGCGGCTGGGCGACACGGCCCTGTTCGCGCGCGGTGCGGAACGAGAGCTTGTAGGCCTCGGCCATGGCGTGTTGCTGCTCGGCGTCCGAATCGGGCAGCAACTGGCGGATCGCCTGAGGCAGCGAAAGCCCGACCGCACGCCGGATGCTCCCGCGCGTCGGTGAAGGCAGCGAGAAGGCGGCGAAGGCCGCCTCCATCGCCTCGCAGATCGGCGCCTGCCCATCGACGAGGGTGCCGTCGCAGTCGAAGACCGCCAGTTTCACCGGGACCTGCCTCGCGGCGCGCCGCCGGGCTTGGGGCCGGAGCGCGCTGCGCCCGTGCGCGGACCGGAAGGCTTGCCACCGGGACGTGCGGGCTTGCCGCCCGGCTTCCCGAACGACTTGCCCGCAGGCTTTCCGGGCGCCTTTCCGCCGGGCTTGCTGCCGGGCTTGCTCAGCCGCGTCTGGCCCGAGCCGGGGCCATCGCTGCGCTTGCGGCGCTCGCCCCGGCGTTCCTTGCGGTATTCCTTGGCGTGCTGCTTGGCGGCCTTCTTCTGGTCTTCCTTGGTGAACTCGGCCGGAGCCTCGATCTCGGTGTCGCCTTCCGATCTCGACGAAGCCCAGCTGCTCCAGCGAATTGGCGAAGTGCTCAGGGAGAGGGGCGGTGACGTCCAGCGGGGCGCCGTCCGGGTGCTCGATCAAGAGGCGGCGTGCGTGGAGGTGCATCTTGCGGCTGATCGATCCGGTCAGGAATGCCTCCTGGCCGCCGTACTTGCCGTCGCCGACGATCGGGTGGCCGATCGCCGCCATGTGGACGCGCAGCTGGTGGGTGCGGCCGGTCAGCGGGTGAAGCTCGACCCAGGCGGCGCGGTTGCCGGCGCGGTCGATCACGCGGTAGCGGGTGCGGGCGGTCTGGCCTTCCTTCTCGTCCACGTGCATCTTCTCGCCGCCGGTGCCCGGCTGCTTGGCGAGCGGCAGTTCGATCATGCCGTCGTTGATGCTCGGCACCCCGACCACCAGCGCCCAGTAGATCTTCTTGGCGGTGCGGCCGGAGAACCGCTTGGAGAAGAACGCCGCGCTGCCCGGGGTGCGCGCGATCAGCAGCACGCCCGAGGTGTCCTTGTCGAGTCGGTGGACGAGGCGCGGGCGCGGGCCTTTCTCGACATAGGCGTCGAGCAGGCCGTCGACGTGCTCCTTCATGCCCGAGCCGCCCTGCGTGGCGAGGCCCGGCGGCTTGTTGAGCACGATCGCGGCCCGGTCCTGCGTCAGCACCATCGAATCGGCGAGTTCGATCTCGGCCTCGGTCAGTTCGCGGCGCGGGCGTTCGCCGCTCGCCGAAGCCTTCTGCTCGCCGCCGGGCGGCACGCGCAGGGTCTGGCCCGCTTCCAGCCGGGTGTCGACGTCGGCGCGCTTGCCGTCGACGCGAATCTGGCCGGTGCGCGCCCAGCGCGAGACCATCGCGAAGCCCACCTTGGGCAAGTGCCGCTTGAACCAGCGGTCGAGGCGGACGCCGTCGTCATCCTGACCGACGGTGAATTGACGGACGATATCGATATTGCTCATGCCACGCTCCGCATAACAAAAAGGCCGAGGAACAGGCCGCCGAATCCGGCGAGCAGTGACAGGGCGGTATAAAAGGCAGCGGTGGCGATCTCGCCCCGCTGGATCAAGGTGGCGAAATCGAGGCTCATCGACGAGAACGTCGTGAAGCCGCCGAGCACGCCCACGGTGACGAACAGGCGGGTGCCTTCGCCGGTATTGCCATGACGGGCGAACCAGCCGGTCACCAGTCCCATCAGCAGGCTTCCCACGACATTGACGGTCAGCGTGCCATAAGGAAAGACGCCCGCGCGCACCGGGCCGAGCGCAGCGGTCCAGCCGCGCCCGACGAGGAAGCGCAGCCACGAGCCGAACGCGCCGCCGAGGGCCACATAAAGAGAGGCCAGTATAAAGGAAGATTGGGGCATGGCGCCGCCTTAGCCGCGAATCGCCGGAATTCCAATCCGCCCTACCAGAGCCGCTGCACTGCAAATCCGTCGAACAGCGCTTCGTAGGAAATGAGCACCATGTCTTCGGCCTGCGCCTGTGCAATCAGCAGGCGGTCGAACGGGTCCTTGTGAGCGATGTTCATCTGCCCGGCGAGGCGGGCATGCGTGATGCTGATCGCCAGTTCGTCGAACCCTTGCGCCGCGATGATGCTTTCGAAATCCCGCGCGAGCACGGCCGCGCCGTCCAGCTTGCCGATCCGGTGCTTGGTGGCGATCTCCATCGCGGAAGCCGCGCTGATGGCTACAGTGTTGGTGGTATCGGCGATCGCCTCGCGGGCGCGAACCGACAGATGATCGTCGCCCGCCAGCCACCAGATCAGTGTGTGCGTGTCGAGCAGCAGCCTCAATCGAGGTTCCAGGCGCCGAGTTCATCAGCGGGAAGTGGCTCGAAGAAGGCATCGTCCACGCTGATCGCGCCCTTGAGCGCGCCGAACTTGCGTTCGCCGATCGGATTTATCGGGACCAGACGCACGGCAGGAACGTTGCCGCGTGCGATCACCACTTCTTCGCCCGCCAGCACGCTGACGATCAGGCGGGATAGGTTGGTCTTGGCCTCGTGGACGGAAACCTGAGTCATCGTGATGCTCCTTAGCCAGATATATAGCTAAGGAGATGCATTGCGGCAAGCTGCAGGCTTTGCGGGTGATTGGTCTTGTCTTCGAGCCGTCACTTTGCTAACGGGCCGCTCAATCAGCTGCCTCCGAGTCCGGCGGCGGCCTTTTATTGGCTCTAGATTCGCAGCACGCCGCGCCGAACCGGATGCGTGGCGGCTTCGTCTGTTTTGTGAGGTGTTTCGGTTTATGCAGATTCTCGTCCGCGACAACAACGTCGATCAGGCTCTTCGTGCGCTCAAGAAGAAGCTGCAGCGTGAAGGCGTGTATCGTGAGATGAAGCTGCGCCGTCACTTCGAGAAGCCGTCGGAAAAGCGCGCTCGCGAAAAGGCTGCCGCCGTTCGCCGCGCTCGCAAGCTTGAGCGCAAGCGCGCCGAGCGCGACGGCTCGAAGTAAGAGCTTTCCTGCGCTTTTGCGCAGGGCATCTTTAAATCTGGATCAGCGGCTTGAATGCCGCGCCGGGTTGAGCCATGAGGGCGCGGAATCACCATTCCGCGCCCTTGGTGCATCTGCAAGGGATGCCAGCCCGGGCGCTTCAAAAGAATACGAGGGCCACAGACGATGACAGAGATCACCCGCGTTGCGCTGCAGCCGATCGAAAAGGGCGCTGTTTCCAAGATCTGGATCGGTGTCGTCGCGATCGCTCTGGCCTCGGCCGGTGTGGCCTATGCCGCGCTGCCGCCCGCGCCCACCGTCAAGACGCTGACCGCCGGCACCGGCGCCTCGCCGACGATGGAAGACGTCGTGCTCATCAACTACAAGGGCATGCTGACCGACGGCAAGGTGTTCGACGAGAACAAGAACTACCCCAACCCTGTCGCGCAGTTCGTGCCCGGCTTCTCCAAGGCGCTGATGAAGATGCAGCGCGGCGGCAAGTACGACGTCACGATTCCCGCCGAGCTGGCTTACGGCGCCAACCCGCCCGCCGGTTCGCCGATCCCCGCAAACGCCGACCTCAAGTTCGAAGTCGAACTGATCGACTACAAAAGCCTCGCCGAAATCCGCCAGCAGCAGCAGATCCTGCAGCAGCTCCAGCAGATGCAGGGCGGCGCTGGTGCTCCGGGCGGCGTTCCGGGTGCACCGGGCGCGATGCCTCCGGGCGTCGAAGCACCGGCTGCTCCGGCTCCGGCGCAGTGAAGGCAGCGATCGCGGCGCTGCTCCTCGTGGCAGCGCCCTCGGCCGTGTTCGCGCAAGCTGCCCCAAAGCCCGCTGCCCCGGCGGCGACGCCTGCGGCTCCGCAGGTCAAGGTCGAGGCGATCAAGGCCGGGACCGGCGGCAAGCCGCCCGAGCATGGCTATGTGCTGATCAACTACAAGGGCATGCTGCAGGACGGCACCGTGTTTGACCAGAACGAGCAGATGCCGATGGCGCTGGACGAAGTCGTCCCCGGCTTTGCGCAAGGGTTGCTCCAGATGGAGCGCGGCGGGCGCTACCGCCTGACCATTCCGCCTGAACTCGGTTACGGTGCGCAGGCGTCCGGCCCGATCCCGGCGAATTCCACGCTGGTCTTCGAGATCGACCTGCTGGATTTCAAGACGCCTGAGGAAATCCAGGCGATGATGGCGCAGATGCAGGCTCAGGCGGCCCAGCAGCAGGGCGAGGCAGCCAAGCCTGCGCAGTGACACACCGCTCGTCATTGCGAGCGTAGCGAAGCAATCCAGGGCAGCGCTCACCGCCCTGGATCGCCACGGCCCTTCGGGCCTCGCGATGACGAAGGTGGGGCAGGGAACTTGAAGCCGCAGCGCCCCGCTGCTAGCGCACCGCTATAGAATTTCCGCCCGCCGTGCTTCCATGCGCGGCGGGCTCAACTGTAAAGGGAAAGCCATGTCGGTCGATACCGCAACCGTGGCGAAGATCGCCAGCCTCGCGCGCATCAAGGTGAGCGAGCAGGAACTTGAGGCCATGGTGCCCGAGTTGAACGGCATTCTCGCCTGGGTGGAGCAACTCGGGCAGGTCGACACCGACGGTGTCGAGCCGATGACCGCCGTGATCCCCAACACCCTGCGCCTGCGCGACGACGTGATCGACGCCGACCCGCTGACCGGCGGCGACAAGCGCGACGCGGTGCTGGCTAATGCGCCCGCCGCGCAGCACGGCTTCTTCGGCGTGCCCAAGGTGATTGAATAAGCCTTTGGATTATCCCGATCCTTCGACAAGCTCGCAGATGAGCGGAGTTGGGGGAGAGAGACTTTGAATCTATCCCCGCTCATGCTGAGCTTGTCGAAGCAAGCACGGGCAGCACACAAAATCTGGAATGCAGCATGACTGACATTACCGACCTTGGCGTAGCCGCCATCCGCGACGGCGTCGTCGCCGGAACTTTCTCCGCCGTCGAAGTGGCCGAGGCGTTTAACGCCAACGTCGCGGCGGCGCAGGACGCGCTGAACGCCTTCATCGTCGCCACCCCCGATCACGCGGTCGCCGCCGCCAAGGCCATCGACGCCAGGCGCGCCGCAGGCGAGGCACTCGGCCCCATGGGCGGCGTGCCGATCGGCATGAAGGACCTGTTCGCCACCAACGGCGTGCAGACCACCGCCGCCAGCCACATCCTCGAAGGTTTCGTGCCGCAGTACGAATCGACCGTCTCGCAGAAGTTGTGGGATGCGGGCGCGGGCCTGTTGGGCAAGCTCAACCTCGACCAGTTCGCGATGGGCTCCTCGAACGAGAGCAGCCACTTCGGCTCGGTCGTCTCGCCCTGGCGTCGCCCCGGCAGCAATGCGCCGCTGACGGCGGGCGGTTCCTCGGGCGGCTCCTCGGCGGCGATCGCGGCGCGGCTCGTGCCTGCCGCCACCGGCACAGACACCGGCGGCTCGATCCGCCAGCCCGCCGCCTACACCGGCACCACCGGCATCAAGCCGACTTACGGGCGCTGCTCGCGCTGGGGCGTGGTGGCTTATGCCAGCTCGCTCGATCAGGCGGGCGCGATGGCGCGCGACGTCACCGACTGCGCGATCATGCTGGAAAGCATGGCCGGGTTCGACCCCAAGGACGCGACCAGCCTGAACCTGCCGGTGCCGGACTGGACCGCCGCGCTCTCGGGCGACCTCAAGGGCAAGAAGGTCGGCATCCCGAAGGAATACCGCGTCGAGGGCATGCCCGCCGAGATCGAGGCGATCTGGGAGCAGGGCATCGCATGGCTCAAGGACGCGGGCGCCGAAGTGATCGAAGTCTCGCTGCCGCACACGCAGTACGCGCTGGCGACCTATTACATCATCGCGCCTGCCGAAGCCTCGTCGAACCTCGCCCGCTATGACGGCGTGCGCTACGGCCTGCGCGACCTGCCCGACGGCGCGGGCCTGCAGGACATGTACGCAGCCACCCGCGCCGACGGCTTCGGGGCCGAGGTCAAGCGCCGCATCCTGATCGGTACGTATGTGCTGTCGGCGGGCTTCTACGACGCCTATTATACGAAGGCGCAGAAGGTCCGCGCGCTGATCTCGCAGGATTTTGCCAAGGCCTTCGAGCAGGTCGACGTCCTCCTGACCCCGACCGCGCCGAGCGCTGCCTTTGCCCTTGGCGAAAGCAACGAAGACCCGATCGCGATGTACCTCAACGACGTGTTCACGGTCCCGGCCTCGCTGGCGGGCCTGCCTGCCATGTCGGTGCCGGCCGGCCTCGACGCGCAGGGGCTGCCGCTGGGCCTCCAGATCATCGGCCGCCCGCTGGACGAGCAGGGCGTGCTGAACGCAGGGCTAGCCATCGAAGGCCGCGCAGGCTTTGCGGCGAAGCCGGAGAAGTGGTGGTGATTGACGGTATTACCGTCAAAAGGTAATACTTGCGTCATGAAGCATGAGAGCAACCTCACCATCAAGGGGCAGGTCACGGTGCCCAAGGACATCCGCGATGCCCTTGGGTTGCTGCCGGGTCGCCCGGTGCGCTTCGAGATGGATGCGGACGGCAATGCTCGCATCCTTAAAGCGAATGATGCTGCTGAAATCGAGCGGCGCCGGGCAGATTTCAGGGAGCGATTGAAGAAGGCACAGGCCATCTTCAAGGCGAACGATACCATGCCCGGTGTTTCCGTGGACGAATACATGGCGATGATCCGTGAACCGATCCAGCCGTTCGAAATGGACCCGAACTTCAAGTTGAACCCGGATTCGTGATCCTCGTAGACAGCAATATTCTGATCGATGCGATCGAGCCGCATTCGCCGTTTCACGATTGGTCGTCCGGCCAGTTGATGGACGCGGTGGAAGAAGGCGCATTCATCAATCCGATCGTGGTGGGGGAGATCGCACCTCGCTTTTCCGCTTTCCCCGATCTGGTCGAAGTGCTCGATGGTTTTGCTCTGCCGGTGAAGGACATCAGCCTGCAGGTGTCGTGGGCGGCCGGACGCGCGCATCTGGCTTGGATCCGCAATGGTGGACGCCGTGGCTCGCTTCTGCCCGATCTCCTGATCGGGGCGCATGCCATCGTCGAGCAGGCCAGCATTCTGACGCGCGATCCGCGTCGATTTCGCACTTATTTTCCCGAATTGAACCTCATTCTGCCGGAACAGACCGATGACTGAATCAACCTATCGCATCCAGGGCGCCACCGGGGACTGGGAGGTCGTGATCGGCCTTGAAGTCCATGCGCAGGTCACGTCCAATTCCAAGCTGTTCTCCGGCTCGGCGACGGCGTTCGGCGCGGAGCCGAACACGCAGGTTTCGTTGATCGATGCCGCGATGCCGGGCATGCTGCCCGTGCCGAACCGCGAGTGCATCCGTCAGGCTGTGCGCACCGGCATGGCGATCGACGCGCAGATCAACAAGTGGTCGCGCTTCGATCGCAAGAACTACTTCTACGCCGATCTTCCGCAGGGCTACCAGATCAGCCAGCTCTACCACCCGCTCGTCGGCGAAGGCTCGCTGACGATCGAGGCGGACGAGAAGGCGGGTATCCCCGAGGACAAGGTCATCGGCATCGAGCGCATCCACGTCGAGCAGGATGCGGGCAAGCTGATGCACGATCAGCACCCGACGATGTCCTATGTCGACCTCAACCGGTCAGGCGTGGCGCTGATGGAGATCGTCAGCCGACCGGACATGCGCTCGCCTGCGGAGGCCGGGGCCTATGTCGCCAAGCTGCGCACGATCCTGCGCTATGTCGGCTCGTGCGACGGCAACATGGACCAGGGCTCGATGCGCTGCGACGTCAACGTCTCGGTGCGCAAGCCCGGTGACGAGTTCGGCACCCGTACCGAGACCAAGAACGTCAACTCGGTGCGCTTCGTCATGCAGACGATCGAGCACGAGGCGAACCGCCAGGTCGATGTGATCGAGGGCGGCGGCAAGATCGTGCAGGAAACCCGCCTGTTCGATCCGAACAGCGGCACCACCCGCTCGATGCGCTCGAAGGAAGACGCGCACGACTATCGCTACTTCCCCGATCCCGACCTGCTGCCGCTGGAACTGGACGATGCGTTCCTGGAGGCGTGCCGCGCCTCGCTGCCCGAACTGCCGGACGCCAAGCGCGCGCGCTATGAAGGCGAACTGGGGCTTTCGGCCTACAACGCCGCGGTGCTGACCACCGACGTCGACACGTTCCAGTGGTTCGAGGCGCTGCTGGCCGAGACCGCTTCGGCGCAGGGCAAGGCGCCCGCCGAAGTCGCCAAGCAGGCGGCGAACTGGCTGATCTCGGAATTCTTCGGTGCGCTCAACAAGCTGGGCAAGAGCCTCGAGGATTCGCCGGTCAGCCATGCGCAGGCCGCCGAACTGCTGGCGCTGGTCGGCAAGGGCACGATCTCCGGCTCGATCGCCAAGCAGGTGCTGGAGATCATGCTGGAGACCGGCGACGGCGCGGGCGTCATCGTCGAGCGCGAGGGGCTCAAGCAGGAATCGGACACCGGCGCCATCGAGGCCAAGGTCGACGAGATCCTCGCCGCCAATGCCGACAAGGTTGCGCAGTACCGCGAGGGCAAGGTCGCGCTGTTCGGCTTCTTCGTCGGCCAGACGATGAAGGCGATGCAGGGCAAGGCCAACCCGCAGGTCGTCAACGAGATCTTGAAGGCGAAGCTCGGCTGACGCTTAACAAGCCTCACGAAAAAGCCGCCGTGCCGTTTCTTCGGTCCGGCGGCTTTTTTGTGTCCGCTGTGCAACTCTTGTTGTCCCGGGAAGGGACTGTTCGCAATAATCCGCTTGTATTCGCAATTCGCGGTGCTATCGATTGCGCGAAGACCGGGGGGTCTTTCCAACAATTTCGCGCTGGCGTGCCTAAGGGGCATCGTCCGCGCATTCGGCGAAGCGGGGCATCTGGCTCCGCGCGCTGCACGAGCTCACCTGGGGGTGAGGGGGCCCGGCATTGCGCCACAGTGGAGCGCGCGGTGTCGGGCCTTTGCAGTTTTCCGGAAGTATTCGCACCCATCTTCGTCATTGCGAGCACAGCGAAGCAATCCAAGGCCGCGTAAACTGCCCTGGATTGCTTCGCTGTGCTCGCAATGACGAGGGGAAAGTAGGGGACGAGTGTGGTCTGATAGCTCAGCCCGCGCGCCGCGTTCCCGTCAGTTCCATCGCGCCGAACATCCCGGCTTTCACCGTGCCGGTCAGCGCATCGCCCTCGACCGTCGCGGAACAGTCGAGGTCCATCGGCATCGGCACGGTCATCTTCATCGACCACGTCAGGGTCTGCCCGGCAATGCGGCCGTTGGTCACGACCATGCTGCCAAGGTCGCCGGTGATGTTCCCGGAGAAGCTGTCGCCTGCTCCGGGCTCGATGGTGAGGACGCCCTTCTGGCGGCCCAGCGGGGTATTGGTGACGCAGTCGTACGTGCCGGCAACGGTCATTCGGAAGCTCCTTCGCTCTCGTTCTCGCCCGCGACGCTGGGTGCGGGGCGGACCTCTACGGGCAAACCCAGGGCCTTGAGCTGCGGTTCCACGATCTTGCGGTCGCCGACGATCACCCAAGTCAGGTCGGCGGGCTGAAGATACTGCGCCGCCGCGCCGCCGATCCGCTTCGCGTCGATGCCGCGATAGGTCTGCGCGAGCTTCACATAGTAATCCTCGGGCCGTCCCAGCCGGTCGTTCTTGACGATGGCGGCGAGCACTTGCGCATTCGTCTCGAAGTCGTTGGGCAAGCTGCGGATCGCGCCGTCGGTGACGCGCTGGTACTCCTCGGCCGAGATCGGCTGCTTCGTCGGCAGGGCGCTCATGTCGGCGATGATGGCGCGGATCGAATCGCCCGTGCGGTCGGCCTGCACGGGTGCCATGACCTGCATCGTCACCGGCCCCGTCGCCTGGCTGATGCCCGAGCGTACGCCGTAGCTCCAGCCCTTTTCCTCGCGAATGTCGAGGTTCAGGCGCGAGAGGAAGCCGTTGCCGACGACGTCGTTCGCCAGCATCAGCGATTCCTCGTTCGGCGTGCGGCCGGTCAGCGGCAGCACCCGCCCGGCGAGGATCACCGACTGCGGCGAGTTCGGCCGGTCGATCAGCACTACGCGCGATGCGGGTGCGGGCGTCGCGGTGTCGAGCGATTTCACCGGCTTGGGTGCGGCCGGGGCCTTCCAGCCGCCGAACGCCTTTTCCAGCAGCGGCTTGAGCTGCTCCATGGTCACGTCGCCGACCACGGTGATCCGCGCGAGGTCGGGGCGCAGCCACTTGGCGTGGGCGGCGCGCAGCGCCTCGGGCGTGAGGGCGGCGAGCGCGGTATCGCTGCCGAGGCCGTCGCCGGGCTGGGCATAAGGATGGGTGCCGAAGAGTTCGCCGCTCATCGTACGCGAGGCCAGCGCGCTCGGCGTCGATTGGGCCTGCGCCAGTTCGGCCTGCGCCTGTCCGCGCGCGCGGTCGAAGTCGGCCTGCGCGAAAGCCGGATGCAGCAGCACGTCGGAGGCCAGAGCCAGCGAGGGCGCGAGATTGTCGCTCAGTGCGCTCAGCGTCAGGCTGCTGGTGTCGAGGCTGGCACCGGTGCCGATCGAGGCGCCGAGGCGCTCCTGTTCCTCGGCGATCTGGGTGGCGTTGCGGGTCTTGGTGCCTTCCTCGAGCATGCCGAGCATCAGCCCCTGCGTGCCCGGCGTGTCGAGCGCATCGGCCGCGTACCCGGCGTCGAAGTCGATCGACAGGACCAGCTTGGGCACCGTGGTCCGCCGCGCCAGCGTGACGGGGATGCCGTTCGAGAGCGTGGTGCGCTCGATCGCCGGGAAGGCGAGGGCGCTGACCGGCGCGACCGGCGGCGCGGTGCGCCTGGGCGCGGGGGCGAGCTTCGCGGCCTTGGCGGTCTTGCCTGCCGCTGCGGGCGGATTGGCGGCTTCGTCACCCCAGCCGCCCATCTTCGCGCCGTCCTCGGTGCGCGCGCCCGGCACCACGGCGATCTTGTAGACCGGGCGGCCGAGCCACCTGGCCATCGCGGTGCGCACGGCGTCGGGCGTCAGCGCGGCGATGGCCTGGAGGTCCGCCTTGTACTTGGCCGGATCGTTCGAATAGACCTGCCCTTCGGCCAGGGTCGCGCCCTTGCCGGAGAAGCCGCCGACCTGTTCAAGTCCGCCGATCTCGCTCGACAGGATGGAGGTGACGGCGCGGCGCACTTCGTCCTCGCTCGGCCCCTTGGCGACGAAATCGGCGATGACCTTGTCGAGCGCGGCTTCGGCCTTGGCGCGCTGGACGCCGGGCTTCACGTCCATCGAGGCGTCGAGGAAGCTGGCCTGCTCGAACGTCTGGGCAGAGGCGGTGACGGAGACGGCAAGCTGCTGCCCGCGCACCAGTTCGTTGTCCAGCCGCGAACTGGCAAGGCCGCCGAGGATGTGCATGCCGATGCGCAGCGCGGGGGCGTCCGCATCGTTGAGCCCGGGGCCGCTCCAGTCGCGGCTGAGGCGCAGGGTCGGCACCTGGTCGGTCAGATCGCGCGAGATCGGCGCGGGCAGGGTGACCGGCCCGGCCGCGACGGGGGCGACTTCAGGCCCCTTCGGGATCGCGCCGAACCACTTCTCGACCTTGGGTTTCGCGGTCGCCGCGTCGATGTCGCCCGAGAGGACGAGGACGACGTTGTTGGGGCCGTAATGGTCGGTGAACCACTTGCGCACGTCGGTCAGGCTGGCGGCGTCTAGGTCGGCCATCGAGCCGATCGTCGAGTGGTGATAGGGGTGGCCGACCGGGAACAGGCCCTCGGCCACCGCATATTCGGCGAGGCCGTAGGGCTGGTTGTCGCCCTGCCGCTTCTCGTTCTGGACGACGCCGCGCTGCTTGTTGAGCTTGTCCTGCGTGACGGCCGGGAGCAGCGCCCCCATGCGGTCGCTCTCCATGAACAGCGCAAGGTCGAGCGCGCCGGTCGGCACCGTCTCGATGTAGTTGGTGCGATCGTACCAGGTGGAGCCGTTGGTCGAGGTGGACCCGGCCGCTTCCAGCGGAATGTCGAAGTTGGGCACGTTGGATGAGCCGCCGAAGAACAGGTGCTCGTACAAGTGCGCGAAGCCGGTCTTGCCGCGCGGCTCGTTCTTGGAGCCGACCTTGTAGTAGAGCGTGACGCCCACGATCGGCGCCTTGCGGTCGGTGTGGACGATGGTGGTGAGGCCGTTGGCGAGGACGAACTTGTCGTAGGGGATGTCGACCTTCGCGACCAGTTCCTGCGGCGATGCGGCGGCGGGCCTAGGCGGTGCGGCCTCCGGTGCAGGCGGCGCCGTCGGCGTGCTGGCGACAGGCGTGCCGGAGGGGCGGCAGCGCAGGCGGAGAGGAGGAGGGCGGCGGCGAGAGCGCTCAGGCTCGACGTGGATACGGATCGCATGAGCGGGAGGTTAGCAGCTTGTTTCGGCGTGGCCAGCGGCAAACGTTAAACGATATGTTCGCCCATAATTTCGTCATTGCGAGCGAAGCGAAGCAATCCGGGGCAGGTCTACGCCGCCCTGGATTGCTTCGCTTCGCTCGCAATGACGAGGCGGGAAATTTACCCCCGCTTGAAGATCTGCCCCGAATCGAACAGCGAGATTCGCCATTCGCCATCGGCATCGCGGCGGCATTCCATCTTCACGTCGGCCACCGCGAGCGGGTCGCAGTACTTGTCGAAAGGCCCGTCGCCCAGCGCCGCGAAGAACACCAGCAGGTAGCCGACTTTCGCATGGTCCTCGCCCTCGAAACCGACCCGCAGCGAGGTGATGATATGCCGCATGGTCATGAGGCCCGCGCCCGCCTTCATGGTCTCGGCGCGGCCCTTGTAGAACGCCTCGACCGCCGCCAGCCCCTCGCGCCACTGGCCGCCGACGTTGTAGCGGACATCCTCGGCGAGGCAGTCGGTCTTGCGCATCTTCAGGCCGTTGTGGATGTCGAGTTCGTCGCCCCACTCGTAGATCACCTGCTTGATCGCGAGGACGTCTGCCGCCTGCTGGGGTGTGAATTTCGCCATTGAGCCTCTTCCCGTGGGGTTATCGCGCGAAGGCTAGGGCAGGGCTTCGGGCGGGGCTAGGCCGGCGGGTGCTTTACCGCCCCGGCGAAACGCCCTCTGGCAAAACGGCAACGGGCACCCATCTTTGCCTCGGCAGCCGGCTCCGGCCTGCTCCTGTTGCGCCCGATCAACGACTTCGGGCATTTCACCGACTAAGGAAAAATTCGGGCGCCCAGCCCTTGTGTTGCATATAAGCAACACCATATGAGCGGGATCAGGAGGCACATTCCACAATGAATCTCGAAAAGTTCACTGACCGCGCCAAGGGTTTCCTGCAGGCCGCGCAGACCGTCGCGATCCGCCTGAACCACCAGCGCATCGCGCCCGAGCATATCCTCAAGGCCCTGCTCGACGATCCCGAAGGCATGGCCGCCGGGCTCATCAAGCGCGCCGGTGGCAACCCGGTGTTCGCGACGCAGGAACTCGACAAGGCGCTGGCGAAAATCCCCGCCGTTTCGGGCAGCGGCGCGGCCGGTTCGCCGGGTCTGGACAACGACGCCGTGCGTGTGCTGGACGCCGCCGAGCAGGCTGCGACCAAGGCGGGCGACAGCTTCGTTACCGTCGAGCGGCTGCTGCTGGGCCTCGTGCTGGCGACGACCACGGCGGCGGGCCAGGCGCTCAAGGCGGGCAATGTCACGGCGCAGGCACTCGAAGCCGCGATCACCGAACTGCGCGGCGGCCGCACCGCCGACAGCGCGGGCGCGGAGAACGCCTACGATGCGATGAAGAAGTACGCCCGCGATCTCACGCAGGCGGCGAAGGACGGCAAGCTCGACCCGGTCATCGGCCGCGACGAGGAGATCCGCCGCACCATCCAGATCCTCGCGCGGCGCACCAAGAACAACCCCGTGCTGATCGGCGACCCCGGCGTCGGCAAGACCGCCATCGCCGAGGGGCTCGCGCTGCGCATCGCCAATGGCGACGTGCCCGACAGCCTCAAGGACCGCAGCCTGATGTCGCTCGACATGGGCTCGCTGATCGCGGGCGCCAAGTACCGCGGCGAGTTCGAGGAGCGCCTGAAGGCCGTACTCGACGAGGTGAAGGGCGCTGACGGCCAGATCATCCTGTTCATCGACGAGATGCACACGCTGATCGGCGCGGGCGCTTCCGAAGGCTCGATGGATGCGGGCAATCTGCTCAAGCCCGCGCTGGCGCGGGGCGAACTGCACTGCATCGGCGCGACCACGCTCGACGAGTACCAGAAGTACGTCGAGAAGGACGCCGCCCTGCAGCGCCGCTTCCAGCCCGTGTTCGTGGGCGAGCCGACGGTCGAGGACACGATCTCGATCCTGCGCGGGCTCAAGGAAAAGTACGAGCTGCACCACGGCGTGCGGATCACCGACGGCGCGATCGTGGCGGCGGCGACGCTGTCCAACCGCTACATCACCAACCGCTTCCTGCCCGACAAGGCGATCGACCTCATGGACGAGGCCGCCAGCCGCATCCGCATGGAAGTGGAAAGCAAGCCCGAGGAGATCGAGAAGCTCGACCGCCGCATCGTCCAGCTCAAGATCGAGGAAATGGCGCTCGGCAAGGAGAGCGATTCCGCGTCGAAGGACCGGCTTGCCGCGCTGCGCGTGGAACTCAGCAACCTCGAACAGCAGTCGAGCGAACTGACCACCCGCTGGCAGAACGAGCGCGACAAGATCGCGGCGGAAGGCAAGCTCAAGGAACAGCTCGACGCCGCGCGCATCGAACTGGAGCAGGCCCAGCGTGGCGGCGACTACGCCAAGGCGGGCGAGTTGTCCTACTCGACGATCCCCGCGCTGGAGGCGAAGCTGGTCGAGGCGCAAGTCTCCGCCGGGAACGCCCTGCTGCGCGAGGAAGTGACCGAGGACGACATCGCCGGCGTCGTCAGCCGCTGGACCGGGGTTCCGGTCGACCGCATGCTGGAAGGCGAGCGCGAGAAGCTGCTCAAGATGGAGCAGATCATCGGCGGCCGCGTGATCGGCCAGACCGATGCCGTCGCCGCCGTCTCCAAGGCGGTGCGGCGCGCGCGCGCTGGCCTGCAGGACCCGAACCGGCCGCTCGGCTCGTTCCTGTTCCTCGGCCCCACGGGCGTCGGCAAGACCGAGTTGACCAAGGCGCTGGCGGGCTTCCTGTTCGATGACGACACAGCGATGGTGCGCATCGACATGTCGGAGTTCATGGAGAAGCACGCGGTCGCCCGCCTGATCGGCGCGCCTCCGGGCTATGTCGGCTACGAGGAAGGCGGCGTGCTGACCGAGGCGGTACGGCGACGGCCCTATCAGGTCGTGCTGTTCGACGAGGTGGAGAAGGCGCATTCCGACGTCTTCAACGTGCTGCTGCAGGTGCTCGACGACGGGCGCCTGACCGACGGGCAGGGCCGTGTGGTGGACTTCACCAACACGCTCATCATCCTGACCAGCAACCTCGGCAGCCAGTACCTTGCCGGGCTTGACGAGGGCGTGGACGTCTCCACCGTGGAGCCGCAGGTGATGGAAGTGGTGCGCGGGCATTTCCGGCCCGAGTTCCTCAACCGTCTCGACGAGATCGTGCTGTTCCACCGGCTGGGCCAGGAGCACATGGCGCCGATCGTCGATATCCAGGTGGCCCGCGTGCAGAAGCTGCTCAAGGACCGCAAGATCGTGCTCGACCTGTCGGACGCGGCGAAGCGGTGGCTGGGGCGTGTCGGCTACGACCCGGTCTACGGCGCGCGGCCATTGAAGCGCGCGGTGCAGCGCTACCTGCAGGACCCGCTGGCGGAGAAACTGCTGGCGGGCGAGGTGCCCGACGGCTCGCACGTCCATATCGAGGACGGCGACGGCGCGCTGGCGATCACCGTAGAGTGATGCCCATCCTCCCCGTCGCGGTGCGGCGGGGAGGATTATGAGCGGGCAATGACCTTAAATTGGATCGTCATTGCGAGCGAAGCGAAGCAACCCAGGGCGGTCTTGAACTGCCCTGGGTTGCTTCGCTTCGCTCGCAATGACGAGGGATATTACGATCCGAAGTCATCGCGTTCCCAGTATCAGTAATACCCGAGAAGCGCGCGAAGCCCGGGGGCGTTGAAGTCGACAAGCGCCTTCTGCTGCGCGTTCAATTCGTCGGGAATCTCGGCGGCGGCATTGAGGTTCTCGCGCGCGGTGCCGCTTTGCTTGCGGTCGGCGCCGATGCGGACCCGCTCGCGCCAGTCCTCGGGCACTTTCGCGAGGCCAGCCGCGTCGAACAAGCCCATGAAGAAGGCCTCGGCACGGCGGCTGTCGAGATCCTTCACCGCCTCGACCATGTCCTCGTAACGGATCACGGTGGTATCGCGCCCCATCCAGCCGAGTGCGTTGAACATGTACATGTCCTTGAGGCCCATCGATTTCTGGTGGATGCCGGTGATCATCAGGTTGATCAGGGCATCGACGCTCAGCCCCTCGTCCTTCACCAGCACGGCATTGTCGCCGAACTGTTCGGAAACGAAGAAGCGCGCGCGGGCCAGCACCCAGGTGTAGGGATCGCGCACCAGGATGATCTTGCGCGCGGGCGCGGCTTCCACCGCCGAGGCGTCGGAGAACAGCAGGTGCCCCCAACTCAACATATTACGCGAGGCGTCGAAGGCGCCGAGGTGGTCGAACAGGTTGCCCCACTGGATGAACGTCGCCTTGTAGTGGTCGGCAACGGGCACGAACATGCGCATGACATTGCGCAGCAGATGCGTGCCGGACTTCGGCACGGAATTGAGGAACAGCGGGCGAGGGAGCGCGACCTGCTCGAAGCGAGCGTTCTCTTCGTCGAGGGTATCGGGCTTGAGGCGGATGCGGGTCATCGGATGCCTGTGCTGTGGGATCGGAAGGACAGATAAAGCACAGGGGCGGGGAGCCGTCACTCCACCGCCCCCGTCGAAAGGTTGGTCGGGGCGCGCATGCGCGCCCCGACTGGGGAAACCCTCAGTACTTGGCCTTCACGCTCGCGAAGAAGCGGCGGCCGACCATGTCGTACTGCGAGTAGAACACGCCGTTGCCCAGGATGTCGGCACCGTTGCCGCCGACCACGGAAATGCGCGGCGGCTTGGCGTTGGTGAAGTTGGTGACGCCCAGGGTGAAGGCATATTTGTCCTCGTCGAGGTTCCAGGTCACCGATGCGTTGTGCTGGAACCACGCCGGGGTCGTCAGCCTGACGCAGCGGCCGTCCGGATAGGCGGTGCTGGTGTCGCAGATCGAGCCGCCGTCATCCAGAAAGTCCGGACGGTTATCGGTGCCGCCGATCATCGTCAGGCCATAGAAGAAGCTGACGTTGCTCCAGTCGAGGATCGCCTTGAAGTCGCCGGTCCACTTGGGATCGCCCGCTTCGCCGTTCGAGCTTTCGTAGAGGCCGCTGAACAGCGCGGTGGTATCCTTGAGCTGCCAGGTGATCTCGCTCTGCAGCGTCAGCTTCACGTCGGGCGTGAACTCGTGCGTGATGCGCAGCGTGGCGTCGATGCCCCGGTTGCGCTGGCTGTTCACGTTGATGAAGCTGTCGCGCACCGTGTTCACGTTCGAACCGTTGCCCTGCGAACCCGGAACGTCGTCGTTACGGGTGAAGTACGAGCACAGCGGATCGGTCGGATAGAAGTCCGAGTTGTAGCACTGCGACAGGATGTTTCCGGCGCCGAGCTGCGCGATCTCGCCGTTGACCTCGATGTCGAAGTAATCGACTGCAAGGCTGAAACGGGTATCGGGCAGGAAGCTGAAGCGCGGGGTCAGTATGACGCTGCCGGTGAAGGCCTTCGAGGTTTCCGGCTTGAGCAGGCCGATGCCGCCGCCGGTCACGATGGTCGCGCCCGTGCCCGCACCGGTGTAGTTCGCCGCGACGCCATCGGCCGCACAGTTGTCCGCGAACTGCTGCGAAATCGCGCCGTCAGCCAGTTTCGTGCCCCACTGGATGCAGGGGTCAATCTGGCGCTGGCTGAGGAACGAGGTCTGGTCGGCCAGGAACTGCTCGAACAGCGCCGGCGCGCGGAACGAAGTGCCGTAGGTGCTGCGCAGGCGCAGCCAGTCGTTGACCTGCCAGTTGAGGCCCAGTTTGTAGGTCCAGTTGCCGTTGTCGCTGTCGGAGAAGCCATCCGAAGACCGGATCGCCTTGACGTTGGTGACGCGCGCCGCGCCCGAGAATTCCAGGTTCTTGAAGAACGGAATGTCGGCGAGGATCGGGATGCGAACTTCGCCGAAGGCTTCGGTCGTCTGGGTCTTGCCGGCGGTGATACCCGCGCCGGTGCTGCCCCAGGCATTGTCGGCCAGCGTGATCGCGCCGGGCGTGTCGTTGATGCGGTCCTCGCGGTACGTCGCGCCGATCGCGATGCCGACCGGCCCGGCGGGCAGGGTAAGCAGTTCGGGGTTGGTGACGATCGCCTCGACGTACTTCTGCGTATAGGTGGTCTTGCCTTCCTCCCAGTCGGACAGGAAGTTGACTTCCTCGGGCGTCAATTCGCCGGCGAGGAAGTAAGGATCGTACCAGCGCACGTCCACGCATTGCTTGCCGCCGATCGGGGTGACCGGGTTGCCCATGTCGGCGCAAGTCGCATCGCGGCTGTCGCCGTAGGGATAGGCCATCGAGTCGGCGAGAATCTGCTGCGAACGGTAGATGCCCTTCGACTTCGAGTACTGGCCGTAGACGTCGTAGCTGAAGCCCTTGCCGATGTCTCCGCGCACGCCGAACAGGCCGCGGTAGTAGTCCACCCGCTGCGAGTTGTCGGAAAGGTTGGTGTAGCCGGTCGGGCTGAACAGTGCGGCGCCGCCCCAGCCTTGCGCCAGCGGGTTGCCCGCGAAGCCGCCTTCGTTGCCATCGGCATCGACATAGTCGAAGTATTCGCCGTAACCGAACTGCCAGATCTGGCGCGAGCCGTTCTGGTAGGTCTTGCGGCGGTTGAACAGGAACTCGCCGTAGACTTCGACCGCGTCGCTGACCTTGAAGGCACCGTCGGCATAGAGCGTGTAGCGCTCTGTCTGCGGGATGACGGTGTCCTGGTTGACGTAGGGGTGGTAGCTGTTCTGGACCGCGATCGATGCGGGATCGTAGCCGACGGGATACCAGCCCTCGGGGACGGCGATCTGGCCGGCGGTGGTGCGCGGTCCGATGCCGGGGATGTAGCGGCCCAGGTTGCTGCCCGGGTAATTGTACTGGAACAGCGTCACGTCGCCGACGCCCTGGCTTCCGGGGATGTTGGAGCCGTTGGGCGAGTAGTAGTAGCTGTAGTCGTAAGTCCAGACCTGGCCCCAGGGCAGGCCGCCGCAGCGATACTCGCCGGTGCGCGGATCGACGAGGTCGGCGCGGGTCTTATGGCTCTCGTCGGTGAAGACGTAGTCTTCCTCGCATTGCAGGTACTTGCGCTGTCCGCGCGCAAGTTCCTTGCGCTTGTAGTAGTCACCCGCGAGCAGGATGTGGCCGCGATCCCACGATTTGCCCCAGGTGAGCGAGCCGTTGTATTCCTCGCCGCCGCTGCGGGTGGGGACCGAGGTGAAGCCGTTGGCCTCGATGCCGTTGGTGTCGGTCTTGGTGATCAGGTTGACCACGCCCGCGACGGCGTCCGACCCGTAGATCGACGAGGCGCCGTCCTTCAGGATGTCGACGCGCTCCATGATCGAGGAGGGCAGCACGTTGAGGTCGAACGATGACACGCCGCCGCGCGTACCGGCGGGACCGGCACGGCGACCGTTGAGCAGGACCAGCGTGCGCTCGGCACCCAGGCCGCGCAGCGAGATCGTCTGGGCGCCGGAACCGCCGTTGGTCACGAAGTTCGACGAGATCGCCGAGGTGATCTGAGAGGAACCGCTGGCGATCGGCGAGCCCTGGATCATCGCGGCCGTATCGATGAGGCCCATCTTCTTCGACAGTTCGGGATCGACGATGGAGATCGGTGAAGGGCTACGGAACACATCGCCGCCCTTGATGCGCGAACCGGTGACCATGATGGTCCCTTCGTCGGCTGGCGGCGGGGTGTTGGGCGCCCTGAGATCCGGCGAGACCGGCGCGGTCTGCTCGGGCGCGGGGTCGCTGTCCTGTGCGAAGGCCGTGAACGGGGTGAGAAGTGCAATGGCTGGAAGGAACGCGGCACTGCGAAGCAGTCCGCCCTTGGTCCTGATCATGGTGTGTCCCCTGTATGCGTCTGCGGGCTCTGCCTGCCCGCGACCCGGCCGGAAATCCGGGTCATGGCCCCATCCTGCCCGGGCCGTTCGCGACTGCAACAAGGAACTGAAATGTTAGTGAAATAAATGCGTAATGGGTTGTAACATTACAACAGTTAGCGACCTTTAGTTGTCGATGGACGCATCATGTGTGTGCAAGTGTACATATCTTGTTTGGTGTGACGATGCGTGGTGCAAAAGAAAGGGGCGGTCTCTTGCGAGACCGCCCCCATCCTTTGGTTGTAACGACTTGGCTTAGAAGTCGACCTTCGCGCCGACGCGGAGGTAACGGCCCATGAACAGGCGGTCCGACCATGCCGGGTTGAACTGGTACAGACCATAAGCCGCGTTCGGGTCGTACTTCGGCTTGGTGTCCAGGATGTTCAGGACGTCGAAGTACAGCTTGAACTTGTCGGCAACCTTGACTTCGCCGTGACCGTCGAAGTTCAGGATACCCTTCGAGTGGCACTGGACCGGATCGCCGTTGTCGTAGGTGACCAGCTGGCCGTTCTCGGCACTGGCGGCGCAATCCTTGTACACGCCGCCGGCATCGGCCGAGGTGCTGGAGTAGCCGCTGGTGTAGCTGGTGGTCAGGGTGAAGCTGGCCTTGTCGTTGAAGTCCAGCGTGTTCTGCCAGGTCAGACGGAAGCGCGGGGCACCCGAGCACGAGGTCAGGTTACAGCCGCCGAGCGAACCGTCGTAGCGCCACACCGAGCCGTCCTCGTTTTCCTGCTCCAGACGGATCAGGTACGAAGCGGTCGCCTTGGTGTGCAGCGACACGGTGTTGGTCAGGCCGAACTGGGCATCGGCCGAGAAGTCGATGCCGCTACCCTTCATCGAGTTGGCGTTCTTGAACGAGCTGATGATCTGGCCAAGCAGCGGCAGCGCGTTCGGGTTCTCCGGATCGGCCACGCCCGGGGTGACGGTCACGCCCGGAATGTTCACGACACCGTTGTTGGTGTAGTACTGCGTGTAGAGGTCTTCCGAGGCGCTTGCCGACGTGATGACGTTCCTGATCTTCGTGTGCCAGTAGTCAAGCGTCAGCGTGATGTTGCGCTTGGGCTGCAGCACGACGCCGAAGGTGTACGAGGTCGACTTTTCAGGCTTCAGTTCGGAGTTGCCCGACGACGTGATGCCCGGCGAGTACGTGCCCGCGTAATAGTTCGGGTTGCTGGCATGCGCTGCGCAGAACGCCGTGTAGATCGGGCTGTCGCAGTTGATCTGGGCGCTTGTGTAGCCGGTTGCCGGCAGCTGGAACGATTCGTTCAGGTTGGGTGCGCGGAAGCCCTTCGAGAAGGTACCACGAACCTTGATTTCCTCGATCGGCTTGAACTCGGCCTCGAACTTAGGCGAGAAGTTCTTCTGGCCGGTCGAGTAGTGGTCGTACGACCCGTCCGCCTTGAAGCGCAGCTGGTCGAGGACTGGGATCGAGATTTCGTAGGATGCCGACCAGATGTCGCGGTTGCCCTTCACGCCCACGGCGTTGATGCCGTAGTAGCGCTCGGTCGGATTGTCGTTGTTCGGCGCGTTCGAGCTCGGGTTGTTGATCGACTCGTAGCGATACTGGCCGGCAACGGCGATGTTCACGAAGCCGCCCGGCAGCTCGAACACGTCCTTGTTGAGCGTCGCGATGACTTGGGCCAGCTTCGAGGTCGCCCGCTTGTTCTGGTCGGGGAAGACGAGCTGATCAGCTTCAGCCGAGTTGGCCGAGGGATCGACGAAGTTGTAGGTGCCCTGGGCGATGGCGTCCATCAGGCCCTGGAGATAGATGTAGCCGGTGTTCTTGACGTCCAGCGTGACCTTCGAGGCGGTCGCACCGAGCGAGAAGTTCCAGCCGTCGCCAACGGTGCCGTTGACGCCGCCTGACAGACGGTAGGTCTTGGCGTCGGTGAAGGTTTCACGCGGCTTGTCGGGCAGGCCGATGAGACGGGCAAGCTGGCCGTTGGCCGCATAGGGGTTGTTCGGGTTGAGCGTGCCGTTCGAGGCATCGCAGCCCGATGCCGTCAGCACACCGCCGGTGATCGACGAAGTGCCGTTCGAGCAAACGTAGGTCGGCAGGTAGATCTGGCTGACGGTAACCTGCTCACCACCGGCCGCGGTCTGGCCGACCCAGCCCGCATTGCTGGTCGAGTTGGCCGTCTTCACGTTGTAATAGTTGAACATCGCGAAGGCTTCGACGTTGTCGCCAAGCTTCACCGTACCGCGCAGCGTTCCGCCCTTGCGGGTCATTTCCGCATTGTACATGCGGTAGTCGTTCACGAGGTCCTGCTGGCAGACTACCGAAGGCGCACCGGCGGTCACCGCCTGCTGTTCGGGGGTCAGCGTGACCGAGTTCAGGCGGCCGCAACCTGCTGCGGGGTTGAGCAGTTCGTAACCTCCCTGAGCGACCAGACCGGTGCTGTAGGGGCGGACGAAGTTTACGACGGTCGACTGGAAGCCGTTGTAGCTGCCGTCGGCCTGGATGCCGTTGCGGATGCCGTTGGTGAGGCAGCCCTGTTCAGCGGTGCCGCAGATGCCGCTCTGGTCGGCAGTGCTCCACGGGCCGCTGCGGTCGCGCAGGTACAGCGAGTCGTTGTGCTGGTACTCGGCGGTGGCGTAGATGTTGAAGCCCTGGTCTTCCAGGTCGCCGTAGCCGTAGGTCGCGTTGATGCGCTGCTCGCCGCCGTCACCGCGCTGCGAGATGCCCATCGAACCGTCGAGGTGCAGGCCGGTGATCTGGCGCTTGGTGATCACGTTGACCACGCCGGCGATGGCGTCCGAGCCGTAAGTGGCCGAAGCGCCGTCAAGCAGGGTGTCGATGCGATCGACGACGGTGCCCGAGATGCTGTTGACGTCGACGATGTTGCGCTGGGTGTCGTCCGCCAGCGGGTAATACGCGGTGCGCATGCCGTCGAACAGCGTCAGGGTGTAGGCGTTGTTGAAGCCGCGCAGCGACGGTGCGGTCGCACCGGTGGTGAAGCCGAAGGCCGACCAGCTCGCGGGAATGGTGCCGGCGTTGTTTGCGGTCAGGGTCTGCAGTGCGTCGGCAACGGTGGTGATGCCGCGCTTGGTCAGGTCGTCCGAGGTCACCGAAACGACCGGCGAAGCGGTGGCCGCTGCCGGGTTGCGGGTGATCGAGCCGGTGACGATGATAACGTTATCGTCGCCGTTGTCGGCCGCCTGGGGTGCTGCGTCCTGCGCGTGCGCGGTGCCGCACAGCAGTGCGAAAGCCGTGAGGCTCGTCGCGCCGCGCAGTGCGGCCTTCTGAATTGTGGTTTTCACTTTTGTGTCCCTTGTTGCTTCGTTCAGCAGGCGAATGCGTGACCAAGTTCGCCTGATGACCCGTTGCCGGCTTTCGGATGCGCGCACGCATCGTGATGCCATGTGAAATGTTGTTGCGCCGTAGGGTTCTCCTTTCAACGGAATTTGCCGCCATGGGGAAAATGGGTTGGCGATTGTGGCAATGACGCAACAGGCATTCGCGACGAACCGTTGCCAGTGTGCAACCGCACAAGGATTCCAGCCGATTAAGCGGAACAATAGACCTGTTGCATATGCGCATTGTCCACATGATTTCTTGCGCGGGGCATCGCCGTGGTGAAATCCTGTTGCGTTGTTGTAAATCCCTTCCGCGCAGTGGATTGACCGGCCGCCGCGACGCATTTAACCGATTGATTAAATAAGCTCGCACAAAACGTGTTGTTCGCTTCGTCTGATCGATCGCGAACGCGACAGAGAAAGGAAATCGGCATGGAACTCGGCAGTTCTGTCGCAGCAGTAGTCACGGGAGCGGCTTCTGGGCTTGGTGCGGCTACGGCGCGGGCGCTCGCAGGAAGAGGCGTGAAAGTCGCGATCTTCGATCTCAATGCCGATGCCGGTGAGGCGCTGGCCGCGGAAATCGGCGGGGTGTTCTGCGCCGTGAACGTTACGGATGAGGAAAGCGTAATCGCCGGATTCGCGAAGGCGCGCGCGGCGCATGGGCAGGAACGGGTACTGGTCAACTGTGCGGGCATCGCGCCGGCCGCAAAGACGGTCGGCAAGAATCGCGAGACGGGCGAGCCGAGGGCGCACGACATGGCGCTGTTCGAGAAGGCGATCGCGATCAACCTCGTCGGCACTTTCCGCTGCATCAGCAAGTCGGCAGCGGGCATGGCGACGTTGGAGCCGATCGATGCGGCCGGCTCGCGCGGGGCGATCGTCAACACCGCCAGCGTCGCGGCGCAGGACGGGCAGATCGGGCAGGCCGCCTATGCTGCATCCAAGGGCGGCGTGCTGGCGATGACGCTGCCGGTGGCACGTGATCTCATGAGCGAGGGGATTCGCGTCAACACGATCCTGCCCGGCATCTTCGAGACGCCGATGATGGCGGGAATGCCGCAAGGCGTGCAGGATGCGCTGGCGGCGATGGTGCCGTTCCCCAAGCGCCTCGGCAAAGCGGAGGAGTATGCGAAGCTGGCGCTGTTTATGTTGGAGCACGACTATCTCAACGGCGAGATCGATCCGTCTCGACGGCGCCATCCGCATGGGACCTAAGTAAACGCCGATGAAGGACCGTCCGGTCTCCGCTCTAGACGTAGCGCCTCCCGGTGCGCGTGCGATGCTGCTCGATACGGCGAGCGCTATCATGCGCGACGGCGATGTGATCGACATCTCGCTTTCCGAACTGAGCCTTCGCTCCGGGCTGAACTCGGCGCTGGTGAAGTACTACTTCGGCAACAAGGCGGGGCTGCTCAAGGCGCTGCTCGACCGTGACTGGGAGGCAATCGTCGTCAGCGTCGATGCGCTCGTCGCCAAGGACGGGTGGGAGCCGGAGGCCAAGCTGCGGCGGCACTTGTGGAAGGTGGTCGATACTTTCTACGAAGTGCCTTACCTCAACCGCCTGACCATGCGCATGGTGCGCGAGAGCGACGATACCGAGGCGCGGCGCATCGCCGACTGCTACCTCTCGCCGATCTACCGCGCTTACGAGCAGTTGATCGGCGACGGGGTGCGGGCAGGGGTGTTCCGCGAGATCGACCCGCAGTTGTTCTACTTCACGGTGACGGGGGCGGTGGACCGCTTCTTCTCGGCGCGGCTGGTGCTCAAGCATTGCTTCGATCAGGACAGCCTGACCGAGGAACTGCGCGACCGTTACCGCGAGCATACCATCGACATCATCATGGCAGGCATTCTCGCGCACTGATGGCCCGCAAGAAGAAGCGTTACCTCACCGCGACGATGGCGGACGGCTACGTCAAGACCATCGGGCCGACGGCGGATACGTTCACGCATTACTGGCGCGTGGTGGCGGAACTGCAGAACGGCAAGACCGAGGTGTTCTGGGGGCATGCGCGTTCGCTGGCGGAGGCGAAGAAGAAGCGCCTGCCGCTGGACGAGGCAGCCAGAATGCGCGGCTGGAAGGGGTTCGCCTTCGAGATCGCCGAGCTTGTCGAGACGGATAGCGAGTCAGGTCACGAGGACTGACGAGACGCTTGACAGCCGATGCCATCGGATTGATTTCACAGGGCGATGGGGCTCGGTTGGGGGCCTGTACCGGGGAAATCATGGCGGCTTCGGGAAGCGAGGCAGGCGACTTGCGTGCCGGCAGTTACCGACTCACGCAATTGGAGGCGGTGCGTGGAATCGCTTCGCTGGTCGTGGTGTTTCATCATTTCGCGCTGGGTTTCGTACCGGCGATACGCCTGCGTTTTCCGGATGGGATCGCCGGGACGCCGTTGTTCTGCCTGATCAACGGTTCAGCGGCGGTGACGTTGTTTTTCGTGCTGTCCGGCTTCGTGCTGACGCGCCGCTATTTCGATCGAGGCCGGGCAGGAGGTGAACTGGCAATAGCGGCGGCCAAGCGCATGCCGAGGCTATGGGTTCCGGCGACCGCTTCAGCAATCCTCGCGTGGCTGGTGATCAGCCTGGATCTGACATGGAACGTCGAGGCGGCGCGATCGACTGGCAGCGACTGGCTGAGGCTCTATGCCAACGCCGGATTTCCAGCCGTTTACCGGCCGGACTTTGCAACCGTCATGGGGCAGAGCGTCACGCTCTTCTTCCACCCTGCCAATCCGGGGCTCGTCAACACGAACCTCTGGACGATGTATTTCGAGCTGTTCGGCAGCATGCTGTGCTTCGCCATCGTCTGGCTGTTGCTTGCAATGGAAGCGCGCCGCTGGTGGCCGGTCGTGCCGGCCGGAATGACGGTTCTGGCCCTGATCGCGGTGCTGGGAGCGGCGGCGCTGCCGTTCCTGCTGGGAGCATGTCTCGCCAGGTTCTATCGACATGGGGGACTGTCGTTGTCGAAGATCGGCGGTATCGGGCTCATGCTGGCGGGGCTGGCACTGTGCGGCATGGACGGTTTCGTCCCCGAGAACATCGGCGCTGTCATAATCCTGCTCGCGGTTCTCGCATGCCCATCGCTGGCGCGAGGGCTGTCCGGGCGTTTCGGCAACTTTCTGGGGCGCTATTCCTTTCCCGTCTATCTGGTCCACCTGACCGTCATCCTGTCGGCATCCAGCTTCGTGTTCGTGAAACTCAATGACCGGGGATGGGACGGGGCCCTCGTGTTGCTGGGCACGGGGGTAGTGACGCTGGTACTGACCTTCCTGGCAGCGTGGCCCTTCGTCGCGCTCGAGGATTGGTGGGTGCCGAAACTCAATCGGATTGCCGGTATCGTGCAGCGCGGGTTGTCGCCGTCGCGGCCAGCCTAGGCTTTGGCGTCACCCCGCCTTGCCCGGCCCGGTGCCCGAGAAGGCATCGCCGATCGAGCACGCCGCAGGGCCGAGGATGACGACGAACAGCGTCGGCAGGATGAACAGGATCAGCGGCACGGTCATGATCGCGGGCAGGCGCGCGGCCTTTTCCTCGGCGCGCATCATACGTTCGTTGCGGAATTCGGCCGAGAGCACGCGTAGCGCAGAGGCCAGCGGGGTGCCGTAGCGTTCGGTCTGCACCATCGTCGTCACCACGCCCTTCACCGCGTCGAGGTTGACGCGATAGGCGAGGTTCTCGAACGCGGCGCGGCGTTCGGTGAGGAACGAGAGTTCGATCGAGGTCATCGAGAACTCGTCGCCCAGTTCCGGGTAGGCGCGGCCCAGTTCGCGTGAGACGCGCTCGAAGGCGGCGTCCACGGTCAGGCCCGCTTCGGCGCAGATGACGAGCAGGTCGAGCGCGTCGGGCAAGCCCTTGCGGATCGCGTCGGTGCGCTTGGAGACGAGGTTCTGGATATAGATGTCCGGACCTTTGTATCCGGCTAGCACCATCGCGGCGAAGCCCATGAACTTCTTGAAGCTCGACCAGTCGGGGAAGTAGTCGATCCCGTAGATCACCAGTGCGGCGAAACCGCCCAGTACGATCGGCGCGACGAGGCGCGCGAGGACGACCGCGACGGCCCATTCCTTGTTGCGGATGCCGGCCTGCGCCAGCTTCTGCTGGATGGTCTTGATCTGGCTGTCCTGCAGCATCCGCGCCTTGCCGAGGAACGCACCCATCTTGTCGGTGGTGTCGTTGCGGCGGATCAGGCTCTGGCGCTTGCGGGCGGTGGTTATGATGCCCGCCTTGAGCTGCTCGCGCCGGGCGTTGAGCGCCTTGACGCGCTTCTGCATCGGATCGCGGATGGTGATCGCGGTGTAGATCGCGAAGAGCACCGCGGCGGCCGCGACGATTGTGAGCAGGGTGCCGACGTAAGTGACGTCGAAACCGAGGAGGGTGGGACCGGCGGGTTGTTCGAGCATGTGCTGGTCCTCAGATCTCGAAGCTGACCATCTTGGCCATGATGAAGGCACCGATGCCCATCCAGATAGCGCCGCCGATGCCGGCGACCATCAGGCGCTCGTCGATGAAGAACTGGCCGATGTACTGGGGGCTGATCCACCAGATCATGAAGAAGACGATGAAGGGCAGCGAGCCGACGATATAGGCCGAGGCCTTGGATTCCGAGCTCATCGCGCGGATCTTGAGCTTCATCTGCGCGCGCTTGCGCAGCACGTCCGACAGGTTCGCCAGCGTCTCCGCCAAATTACCGCCGGTCTCGCGCTGGATGGCCAGGGTGATGCAGAAGAAGTTGAATTCGGGCATGTTCAGGCGGTCGGCGGTTTCCTGGAGGGCGTCCTCCATGGTCTTGCCGACTTTCATGCGGTCGGTGATGAGCTTGAATTCCTCGGCGACGGGGCCGGGGATTTCCTGCGAGACGATGGTGAGCGTCTCCGACACCGGCAGACCCGAACGCAGACCGCGCACGAGCAGATCGATGGCGTCGGCGAACTTCACGGTGAAGGCGTTGGAGCGGCGCTTGATGAAGTGGCTGACGACCATGTGCGGCAGCCCCGCGCCGACGAACACGCCGAATGCGAGCGCGAGAAACATCGCGCCGGACTTCATGAAGATGAGCAGCGTTATCACCGCACCGAGGCCGATCGAGCCATAGAGGTACTGCTGCATCGTCCAGGGCAGGCCCGAACGGTGCAGGCGCAGCGCCAGCGCTTCCGCGCGCGAGGCAGAGCCGGCGATCTGGTGGATTCGCGGCTTGCGGGCGGCGACGGCGCGGCGCATCTGCGCCTCCAGCCGATCGCTGGCATTGCTCGAGTGACGGAAACGCACCGACTTCAGGCGCCGGGTCGATTCCTTCTTGGGCGACGGCCCGGAAAGCAGCGCCCAGATGAGCAGCGCGAAGCCCGTGAGCCCCGTCGTTACCATGATGACCTGAAGGAAGTTCATAGCCGTTACCGAACCTTGAGAAGCATCGCCTTACGAGGACGCCGGGGCCTTCTTCTTCGCCTTGGGCATTATCGCCTTGAGGTCGAACTTACCGAGCAGGGAAGGCTTGGCGGTGGCACCGGCTTCATCGCCGATGTCGGCGATGTCGCGGGCGAGATCGCGCAGCACCGCGCCGGACTTGGCCGCGCGGTTGGCATCTGCGAACGTCTGGCCCAGCTTCGCGGCCATCGACGCGGCCTTGAGGTCATAGGGAATCGACACGTCGATCTTTGTCTCGATCGAGGCTTCGAAGTCGGCCTTGCTGATCTCGGCAAGCGTCGCCTGAACCTTGTTGGCGACGATGATCACGCGGGTCTGCGGGGCATTGGCCTTGAACCAAGACAGCAGGCGGATGGTGTCGCGCGCCGAAGCCAGCGTCATCTCGGTCACCAGCACCGCGACGCCGAGGTCTGCTATGAGCTGCGGGAAGTTGATCAGCATGTTGCGCGGCATGTCAATCACGGTCATCTCGAACGCGGCGCGGAACTCTTCGGCCAGCTGCTGGAAGGCGGAGCCGTCGGTCAGCAGCGGCGCGTTGATCGGTGCCTCGGCGGAAAGGATCGCAAGGTTGTCGTTCGCACGGATCATCGCACGTTCGATGAACAGGCCGTCGATGCGGCTGGGGTTCTCGATCGCGTCGGTCAGGCCGCGGCCCGGCTCTAGGTCGAGGCACAGCGCCCCGGTGCCGAAATGGATGTCGAGGTCGAGCAGAGCGGTGGGCAGCTTGTGGTCAGTGCTGAACAGCCATGCCAGCGACGTGGCGATGGTCGAGGCGCCGACGCCGCCGCGCGTGCCGATTACGGCGGTCGAGACATGATGCTTGCCCGCCGCCACGTCATGCGTGCGCGGGGTCGAGAACACCGACTGCGCCTGCGCCAGCGCATCGCGCAGGGCGGCGGGCTGCAGCGGCTTGAGCAGGTAGTCGTGGATGCCGCTGGCGATGAGATCGCGGTAGAGGCGCACGTCGTTGACCTGGCCAACGGCGACGACGACCGTGCCCGGCTCGCAGACTTCGGCCAGAGCGTTGATGTCGCTCAGCGGGTCGCCGCTCTCCGACAGATCGACGAACAGGATGTTCGGGCTGGCCGCAATCGACAGCGACTGGACGGCATTGCGCAGGCCGCCCTTGTAGCACTTCTCCGGCTGCCAGCCCATCTCGATGGCGATGGGGCGCAGCACGTCGAGCGAAGCCTCGTCGCAGAGGAACGCGGCGAACTGGTCGCGGCCACTTGGACCGCCTGTCTTCCAGGGAGCGTTCATGGCCATCAGTTTTCCTTGCTGCCGGTCTGCGAGACCGAGTTGCCCTTGCCGGTCGTCCCGGCGGCGCGATAGGCACCGATCGCCTTGTTCGACGTCATCACTGCGGTCGATCCGGTGTCGGTCTGGCCGTGGATCAGGTCTTCCGGATTGGCGACCATGGCGGCGAGGTTGGAATTGACTGCGCAGCCGTAGTTGGTCGAGGTGGCGTTGCCGGGGTTGAAGTCGCTCTTGGCCGACCAGTCCGGGCAACCCGGGACATAAGCCTTGGAACGGCTGATGGTGATGCGGGCTGTGCCTGCCGGCACGGTGCCGGATGCCGCCGTGACTTCATCGAGCACGACGCCGTAGCGATCCGCGACCGCCGCGATCGCGCCGCGGGTGGCGGCGCTCATATTCGGATCGTCGACTGCGATGCGATCGCCATACTTGAGGCCCATGGCGTCGAACCAACCGGCAAGGCGGGCCTGTTCACCATAGGCGAGGCCGGAGCCGCTGCTGGTCACGTCGATGCTGTAGTCCGATTTCTCGACCACCGGCTGGTGGACCGAATAGACCGAACGATTGGTCGGTACGCCGCCGCAGGCCGCCAGTGCGAGGCCGAGGCTGAGGCAGATTGCGGTACGGGCGAGAGTAGACTTGCGCATGATGGTCACCTTTCTCGCTTAGAAGCTGAAGCCGGGCTTGGCGGAGTTGTCGGAGCTGCGGCGGGTGCTACCGCCCTGGCTGGACGAGCCCGAGGGCGCGTTGGTCGCCTCGGGACGCTTCGCACCGCTGGCGCCGTCGCTGTCCATGTTGCCAAGCAGACGCTGCAGTTCGTTGGGCGAGTTGAAACCATCGGTCGGCAGCGCGATCTGCGAGGACGAATTCATCGGATTGACCAGATAGGGCGTCACGATGATGACCAGTTCGGTCTCGCCGCGCTTGTAGCTGGTCGAGCGGAACAGCGAGCCGAGGATCGGCAGGTCGCCCGCGCCCGGCATCTTCTGGATGGTGTTGGTCGCGCTGTTGCTGAGCAGGCCCGCGATCATGAAGCTCTGGCCCGAGCCCAGTTCCACGGTCGTCTCGGTGCGGCGCACGGTGAGGGCCGGGATTTCGTAGCCGTTGAGCGTAACGGCGCCTTCGCTAGAAAGCTCGGAAACCTCGGGGCGCACGCGCATCGAGATCCGGCCGTTGGCGAGCACCGTCGGGGTGTAGCTCAGGCTGACGCCGTAATTCTTGTACTCGATCGAGGTTGATCCCAGGCCCTGGCTAAGAGGAATCGGGAATTCGCCGCCCGCGAGGAAGTCTGCCGTCTCGCCCGAGAGCGCGGTGAGGTTGGGCTGGGCCAGCGTGCTGACGAGGCCGATCGTCTCGCCCGCGTCGAGCGCGCCGAGCAGGTCGATGCCGAGCAGCTTGCCGCCGAGGCCCAGCGTGGTGCCGGTGGCGTTGGGCGTTATGGACGAGGCGCCGGTGCTTGCTTCGTCGCCAACGATGATCGGGCCGCCGTGCGTATACTGCGGGAACTTGCCCGAGCCCTGGCCGATCACGAACTTGGCGCCGGTAGAGGCGTCTGAGCTAGTGATGTTGACGCTCATCGATTTCACCAGCGAGCGGCTGACTTCGGCGATGCGGACCTGCAGGTTGACCTGCAGCGGCGTCGCGATGCGCAGGCGGCTGATGACGTTGGCTTCCTTGCCCGCGTAAGCCGTGACGAGGCGTTCGGCCTCTGCGGCGTCTTCGGGGTTCTTGATCGTGCCTGTCAGCAGAAAGGTGTTCGAGCCCATCGTCGAGACGCCGATCCGGGCGTCCGGTATGGCGAGACGCAGCATCAGATCGACGCTGTCGAGGTTGGAGCCCACGCGTACCGTACCCGACCAGACGACCGCGCCCGCCGCATTGCTGGCATAGACCGTGGTGGTGCCGCCGGCCTTGCCGAACACGTAGAACTGCTTTGCCGACTTCACCTGGACATCCGCGACCGCGTCGTTGGCGACGAATACGTCGGCCATCGAACCCGGTACGTTGACGAGCTGGCCGCTGCCGATCGACAGGCTGACGTCCTGCGCCGGGTGAACGACCGAGGCGGTCTGGGCCTCGGCGGACGCGACGCTCACGGCGGCCAGCGACGGGACGGCAGTGGCGGCGATCAGTGCGGACTTGAGAAGACGCTGCTTCATCGAGATGCCCTCAAAGGGTGACGGACGGTGCGTGGAGGCGGTCATCGTTACTTGCCCACCGGTTCTACGGTGGTTTCCTTGCCGCGAGTTACGCGGACCACGGGGCCAACATGGACCGGCGCTGCGGCCACCTGCGGCGCGGCACCGACGGCGGGAGCGGCCGGGGCAGGGGCGCTGCCGCCCTGTGCCGGGCGGCTCGAACGCTGGAAGCGCGAGACGTCGGCGCCGGTAACGTACGTGGTGGCGCCGTCCATCGGGCGGTTCATGGCCTGGCTCATGAACTTCTCTTCCTGCTCGCGGGTCGCACCCTCGGGCAACTTCACGTCGCCGCTGGCGAGGATGCGGTCGAATTCGCCCTGGTTGTCGGAGATCGCGCGCAGCGACAGGCTGAGCGTGCCGATGGTTTGTGCGACGGCGACCTTCTCGGCGATGCGCGGGGTGACTTCGAGGGTGACGGTGCGGAAGCCCTGCACGACCGTCTTGCCGTCCTCCACCGTGCTGGCGGTCGCCTGGTCCGTCGCGAGGACCCGCAGGTTGCGCAGGATCGTCTCGGCGGTGCGCAGCGAGTCGCCTTCGCCCTTCACGTCCTGCGTGAGGACGAGGTCGATGCGGTCGCCCGGGAAGACGAAGCCGCCGACGCCGGTGTCGGCCGAGACCGAGATGGTGACGGCGCGCATGCCCGGTCCGAGCGCGGCGGCAAGGAACCCGCGATCGCCCGGCGCGACGAGCGCTCCCTGGGTCAGCGGCTGGCCGGCGGTGATCGGAAAGCGCACGACGGTGCCGAGCAGCTTGGTCATGTCGGCCTTGCCGTCGACGTAATAGGCGTCCTGGACGAGGTTGTCCGGCCAGCTCTGGAAAGAGACCGAGATCGGCGGTGATGATCGTGCCCACCGGCAGCGCGCGCTGGGCGACCAGCACTTTGGGGCCATTCTGGTCGGCGGCCGGAACGGCTCCGGCCTGCGGCGCGCCCCCGCCTGCGAACATCGTCCTCGCAGCAAATGCGGTGAAGGCTGCGACGAGCAGCGCAACCGCGAGCAGCACCACTTTCTTCCTGTCCATGGCTTGGAAAGCCCCTTAGCAAAATCCCCGAACTGTTCGGACTTATGAGGTAAATTGGTTAAGAACGGGTTCACCCCGTTGCTTGCGTAAACCGCGTTAGCTTCAGCCTGCGATTCCGGCGGAATGCGCGGCGCTGAGCGTCTGCGAACCCATCACCCACAGCGATGCGGCGGCGATGGCGATGCCGTAGGGCACCTCGATTCGCGACTTCTGGCGGCGCATGATGTGGCGCATCCCGAAGAGGAACAGGCCCAGCACCACGATCGCGGCGAGGGGGATCGCCCAGAGGCCCGGCAAGACCCCGGCGACGGCCTCCATGGTTGCGGGCTCCACCACCGGGCGATGCGTCGCGATGGCGAAGACGATGGCGCCCGCGCACCACACCCAGGCGAAGGCGACGAGCCCGGCGAGGGCGTCGCGCACCATCTCCTTGCGCCCCGGTTGCATGTTGAATGCGGCCATTGCCAGCGAGGCGCCGCCGCCCAGCACCGCCATCAGCACGACCAGTTGCAGGAACGCGGCAGGCGAGAACCACAGCGCCAGCGCGGTCAGCAGCTTGACGTCGCCGCCGCCCATCTGGCCGATGGCGAAAAGCACGCAGGCCACCGCGAACGTCGCCGCCGCCAGCCCGATCTGCACGCCGATGTCGAAGGGGCCGAGCCCCATCGCCAGCCACCACAGCGGCGCGGCGACCGCGATGCCCAGGTTCAGCCAGTTGTCGATGTGCCGCGCGCGCAAGTCGGTGAACGCCGCGACGAGCAGCGCCGTTGCCAATGCGGCCAGCAGTGCGTAGGAAAATACAGCGCCCGTCATGCTTTTCATCCTATCGGATCGAGAGCGCTCTACCTCGGCAACCGCTACCAAATAGTAACCACGACATATCGATCACGAACCGGGGCTTCCCATCATAGTGACCTCCGCCGTCGAAAGTCTCGTCAAGTCCCCCGCGCGCCGGGCGATTCCCGCCGAAGCCCGCGAGATCGCGCTGGGCCTTGCCCGATGGCCACCTGCTGCGCCGGATCGACTGGCAGGGCGGCAGGCGCGGCTCGATCCTGTTCATGCCCGGGCGCGGCGATGCTTACGAGAAATGGCTGGAAACCCTCGACGGCTGGCACCGCGAAGGCTGGAACGTCACTTCGGCCGACTGGCGCGGGCAGGCGGGTTCGGGCCGCCTCGGCCGCGATGCGGCGACGGGCCACGTGCCCGATTTCGCGCTTTGGGTGAAGGATTACGCCGCGCTCTATGCCGACTGGGCCGCCTCGACGCCGGGACCGCACATTGCCATTGCGCATTCGATGGGCGGGCAGATTGTGCTGCGCGCGGTAGCCGAAGGCGTCGTGCGGCCCGATGCGCTGGTGCTCTCCGCACCGATGCTGGGCATTCATCCGACGTGGATTCCGGCAGGCGTGCTGCACCGGGTCGCGCGGGGCATCGTGCGGCTCGGCGATCCGCGCCGCCCGGCATGGAAAGGCGGCGAGAAGCCCGGCGCCCAGCCGAAGGCCCGCAGCCTGCTGCTCACCCACGACGAGAGCCGCTACGACGACGAGGACTGGTGGCGCCGCCAGCGCCCCGTCATCGGCATGGGCGCGGCCAGTTGGGGCTGGATCGAGCGTGCGCTCGCCTCGATCCGTTCGCTGGAGCGGCCCGGCGTGCTGGAGGCGGTCGAGGTGCCGGTGCTGCTGCTGGGCACCAGTATCGACGGCCTCGTCTCCTGGCGCGCGATCCGCCGCGCGGCCGCGCGCTTGCCGCATGGTGAACTCGTGGCCTTCGGGTCCGAGTGCCGCCACGAAATCCTGCGCGAAGTCGATCCGGTGCGCACTCGTGCGCTCGATGCCATCAGGGACTTTCTCGATCGCCGTGCCCCCGCTAGGGGCTGACCGCGATGGAAGCAGCGTTCGATATCGTCGTCGTCGGGGCCGGCATGGCCGGGGCATCTCTGGCCGCGGCCACCGGCACGCGCGCAAGGGTGCTCATGCTGGAAGCCGAGGAGCGGCCGGGCTATCACGCCACTGGCCGTTCCGCTGCCTTCTGGACCGAGAGTTACGGCGGTCCCGGGGTCCAGCCGCTGACTACCACCTCCGGGCCGGCCCTGCGCGAACTCGGCGTCCTGACCCCGCGCGGCGCGCTGACGCTCGGCCGGGCCGGGCAGGAACGGGAAGTCGAACTTTTCGCCGAGCGCTACCGTGCCGCAGGGGTGGAAATACACCTGCTGAGCTGTGCGGAGATCGTCGCCCGCGTGCCCGGCCTGTGCCCCGAATGGACTTGCGGTGCACTGGAGCCGAGCACGTGCGACATCGACGTGGCCTCTCTTCATCAGCACTACCTTGCTGCGGCACGCCGCGCAGGTGTCGAGTTATGGTGCCGCGCCGGACTGACGGCGGCGCAGCGCAATGCCGATGGCTGGGCGCTGACGCTCGCGGACGGGCGGCAGGTTCAGGCGGGCGTGCTGGTGAACGCGGCCGGAGCCTGGGCGGACGGCGTGGCAAGGCTGGCGGGCATCTCCCCGCTCGGCATCGCGCCCTATCGCCGCACGATCGCGCAAGTCGCCGTCGCCGCCGATGTGCCTGACGACCTGCCGCTGGTCCTCGACGTGGCGGAGACGTTCTACTTCAAGCCCGAGAGCGGCCGCCTCTGGCTCAGCCCGCATGATGAGACGCCGAGTGCGCCGTGCGACGCCGCGCCCGAGGAGATCGACGTGGCTCTCGCGGTCGACCGCTTCGAGCATGTCGTCGACTGGGCAGTCGAGCGGGTGGAGCATCGCTGGGCGGGCCTGCGCTCGTTCGCGCCGGATCGCCTGCCGGTCTACGGCTTCGCGCCCGGTGACGGTGCGTTCTTCTGGTTCGCCGGGCAGGGCGGGTTTGGCATCCAGACTGCGCCCGCCGCCGCCGATCTGGGCGCGCGGCTGCTGATGGGCGAGGCGCCGGGCGAGGTCGATCCGGCTCCGTTCGCGCCGGGTCGCTTCGGCTGAGTTCGACCTTCGCGGCGCTTGCGTCCATGCGCGCAAATTGCTCATCTGCGGCTGGGAAATGACACCCGCATGGAGAGTCGCAAATGGCCCATCGTTTCGAAATCCGGAAGAACAAGGCCGGAGAGTTCGTCGCCTACTTCTGCTACAATTCCGAGACCATGTTCTGGACCGAAGGCTATTCCAGCAAGGCCAGTGCGAAGAGCGCGATCGAGATCGCTCAAGAAGAACGGTCCTGGTGCCGACGTGGTCGATACGACCACCGAATAACCGTCACTCCGCGTTCGGGGCGTCCGGGGAGCCTTGCGGCACCTTGCGCCCCGGCGCGACGAAGTGCCATGCGAGCAGCACCGGTTCCAGTACCGCCATGCCGACGAACACGCTCAGCAGGCGCTGCGCAGCGGGGCCGGCAGCGGCATGCTCGTAGCTGTCGGGCACCAGCACGACCAGCACCGCCAGCGTGAACTGCAGGCCAAGGTAAGTGACCTTGGGCAGACCGTTCTCGATATGACGGCCGATGATGATGCCGAGGCAGGTGCCGGCGATGAGCACCGGTGCGCTTCCTTGCGCCAGAAGCAGCACGACCAGCGCCAGCCCGCCACCTGCGATACACCCGAGCGCGCGCTGGAACAGCCGCCGGGATACGGGGACGAAGCCGCTGGCGCCGATCCCGGCGACCGGCACGATCATCACTGCCATGATCGTCACTGCTGCCTGCGGTAGCTCGGGCAGGTCGAACAGCGCGTGGAGCAGGGGCAGCATCGCGATCGCAAGCCCCGCCTGCGAGGCATGGCGCGCCGCGTGAGGGTGCCAGCGCATCCGTTCCGGCGGGGCCTTGCGATCCATCCACCAGGGCTTGCCCGTCAATGCGCCCGCAGCGAGGCTTACCAGCGTGCAGGCGACGGTGCCCGCGACGACTTCCAGCAGGCGCGTCTGGGCGAAGTGGATAGTGTCGAGGTCCGGCCGCTCGATCTTGTCGAACAGGATCATCTCGAAGGTCAGGCCGAACAGCAGCCAGGCGTAAGCGCGCCGCGCCGTCAACATCCCGTAGAGACCGATCGCGCCGACCAGTTCGGCTGCGATCATCGCCAAAGGCAGCGAGCGCGCGGCATAAGGCACCACCAGCAGTGCCAGTCCCGAGCCTATCGCCGTGCCGACGATCCGCATCACCCCGCGCACGAGCGTCTCCGCCACGTCGCTCTTGAGCAGGACGAAGGCGCTGAAAGCCGCCCATGACACCATCTCCGCGCCGATGGCACGGGCGATGACGATCGCCAGCAATACGGAGGCGACGCAGGCCCACTCGTCCGCCATGCGCGGGCCGGGGGTGACGAGCGCGCGGATTTCGGTCTTCAGGATCGGGGAAGAGAGAGCATCGCGGTGACCTTAGAAAACCCACCCCGCTGCGACTAGGCGATAAATCGCCAAATCTCGCGACCCTCCCGCAAGCGGGAGGGCAAGTTCATGTCTCCCCTCCCGCGAGCGGGAGGGGCCGAGGATGGGCCTTCGCTTTGCGTTAAGCCGCCGCCTTCGCCGCGTCGCTCGCCAGCTTGTCCACGCGCTCGTTCTCGGCATGGCCGCTGTGGCCGCGCACCCATTGCCAGTCGACCTTGTGGCGACCGGCGGCCTCGATCAGATCGTGCCACAAGTCGGCATTGCGGACCGGCTGCTTGCTGGCGTTGACCCAGCCCTTCTTCTTCCAGCCGTGGACCCACTTGGTAATTCCGTCGATGACGTACTTGCTGTCGGTGAAGAGGGTGACGTCGCAAGGCTCGATCAGGGCGCTCAAGCCCTTGATCGCGGCCGTCATCTCCATGCGGTTGTTGGTGGTGTCCGGCTCGCCGCCCGACATCTCCTTCTCGTGCGGACCCATGCGCAGCAGCACGCCCCAGCCGCCGGGGCCGGGATTGCCCTTGCAGGCGCCGTCGGTGAAGATCTCGACCTGCTTCATGCGAATACTCCCGCATTTTCCGGGTTCGCGTAGAAATCCAGACGCCGGGCGAAGGCCATCGGGTCCTTGGGCGTCACGAGCGCATCGGCAGGCGTATTGAGCCAGTCGTAGGCTCGCGTCGCCAGGAAACGCATCGCCGCGCCGCGCGCGAGCAAGGGCAGCGCCGCGCACTCGGCCTCGCTGAGCGGGCGCACCGCGGCATAGCCCTCGAGGAGAGCGCCGGAGAGCGCCGGGTCGAACCGGGCGCCGTCGGAACTGAAGCACCATGCCGCGTGTGTCACGGCAACGTCGTAAGCGAACAAATCGGTGCAGGCGAAGTAGAAGTCGATGAGTCCTGTAACCTTGTCGCCGAGCATCAGGACGTTGTCGGGAAACAGGTCGGCATGGATCACGCCACGCGGCAGATCGGCGGGCCATTCGGCGGCCAGCAGCGCCAGTTCGCGCTCGACGATTCGGCCAAGTTCAGGGTGGATCGATTCGAGCGCCTCGCGCCCGCAATCCTTGAGCAGTTGCTGCCAGGCCGGGAGCGCCAGCGAGTTCTCGCGCGATGCGGGGAAGTCAGCCGCCGCCAGATGGATCTGCGCGAGCGCTCCGCCGACCGCACGGGCTTGCTCGGGCGTTGGCTCGGAGACTGGGACGCCGGGCAGGAACTCGATCAGCGCGAGCGCCTTGTCGCCCTCGGGCGTGCGGTGCAGGCGGTGGCTGGCGCCCTCGCAGTCGTGCATGGTGCGGGCGACGGGCGCGCCGTGCGCGGCGAGGTGATCGAGCAGATCGAGGAAGAACGGCAGGTCCGCGATCTCGGTGCGGCTCTCGAACATCGTCAGGATGAAGCGGCGCGCGGTTCCGGCCTGCTCGGTCTCGATCAGCCAGTTGCTGTTGGAGACGCCCTCAGCGATGCCCTTGGCGGACGTCAGCGTGCCAACTTCGAATGCCGCGATGATCCCGGCCATCTCTTCGGCGCCGAGCCTTGTGTAGACTGCCATGGATCAGCGAGCCAGCTGGCGGGGAAGCTTGAAGGTCATGTGCTCGCGTTCGGTCACGATTTCCTCGGCCGCTACGGTGCGCAGCTCCTTGATGCGGGCGATCACTTCGTTGACCAGTTCCTCGGGCGCGGAGGCGCCGGCGGTGAGGCCGACGGTGGCGATGCCTTCCAGCCATGCCGGATCGATCTCGGTCGCGCGCTGGATCATGTGCGCAGGCGTGCCGCAACGCTCGGCGACTTCGACGAGGCGCAGCGAGTTGCTGCTCTTGGGCGAGCCGATCACGATCACCAGTTCGCACTGCGGCGCGATCTGCTTGACCGCCGCCTGCCGGTTGGAGGTGGCGTAGCAGATGTCCTCGGCCTTGGGCGCGACGACCTGCGGGAAGCGGGCCTCGATCGCCTTGATGATGGCGTGGGTGTCATCCACCGACAGCGTCGTCTGCGAGAGGTAGGAAAGCTCGGTGCCGGGCGCGAATTCCAGCGCGGCGACGTCCTCGACAGTCTCCACCAGCGTCATGTTGCCTTCGGGGACTTGGCCGAAGGTGCCGATGACCTCAGGGTGCCCGGCGTGGCCGATGAACAGGATGTGGCGCCCGGCCTCGATCTGGCGCTCGGCCTGGCGGTGGACCTTGCTGACCAGCGGGCAGGTGGCGTCGAGCCATTCCAGCCCGCGCGCACTGGCGGCTGCCGGGACCGACTTGGGCACGCCGTGAGCGCTGAAGATCACCGGCACGCCGTCCGGGACTTCGTCCAGTTCCTCGACGAAAACGGCGCCCTTGGCCTTCAGGCTGTCGACCACGAACTTGTTATGGACGATCTCGTGGCGCACGTAGACGGGCGCGCCGTAAAGCTCGATCGCACGTTCTACGATCTCGATGGCGCGGTCCACCCCGGCGCAGAAGCCGCGCGGGGCGGCGATCAGGAGGCGGATCGGGCTATCGGCGGCACTCGCCGTCGTGGACTGAAAGGGCGCGTTCATGTTCGTCCCCCTAGCGCTTTGCCGCGCGCCTCGCTAGGGCAAGCGCACGCCATTCGAGGAAGTTCACGATGAATGCACGCCGCCTGACCGCTACTGTCCTGTGCTCCGCCGCCGCGATGACCGCGCTGAGCGGGTGCAAGACCAAGGGCGAGATCGTGGTCGATCAGGGCGTCGGCATCACCGCCGTGCGCTCGAAGTGCCCGGCGGTCGGCATTCCCGACTACACCGGCGACATCACCACCTTCCGTGGACCGGCAAAGACTGCCGACGCGATCGACGTCACTGCCTCGATGACCCAGGTGCGTGCGCAGTGCGACGAAGCCGTGGGCGAGAAGGTGACTTCGACGGTGACGTTCCAGGTGCTCGGCCGCCGCAGCGACACGGCCGGGGCGCGTCAGGTGACGCTGCCGTTCTTCGTGAGCGTGCTGCAGGGCGGCACTTCCGTGATCTCCAAGCGCGTGGGCAACGTGACGCTCAGCTTCGCGGACGGGCAGGCCCGTGCGCAGGCGAACGTGAGTACCAACGCCTTCATCGATCGCGCCGCCGCGACGCTGCCCGACGAGATTCGCGACCGCATCACCCGCAAGCGCAAGGCCGGCGACACCGACGCTGCCGTCGATCCGCTGTCCGAGCCCGAGGTCAAGGCTGCGGTCGCCCGCGCTTCGTTCGAGGTGCTGGTCGGCTTCCAACTCGACGAAGGCCAGCTGGCTTACAACGCCACGCGTTGAGGGTGTGGCTGGGGCGTGTGCCCCGCCTGTTTCGTCATTGCGAGCGAAGCGAAGCAACCCAGGGCAGCGCCACGCCGTCCTGGGTTGCTTCGCTTCGCTCGCAAATGATGCACTTATGGCGATGGATCGTTTACGACCCCGACCGCGCCGTTTCTATCGCTGTCCGTGCGGCCGCAGCCATGCGCTTGCGGTCGGTGCGATCCTCGGATGAGAGCGGTGGCAGGAAGTGAAGCGTCAGGTCCACCGGCCGCCAGCGCGCCAGAATGGCGAGAGCATTATCGAGCCCCGGCTCTTCGCCCACCCAGGCCACCGCGCGGGTTTCCACGCCGTAGTCGAGCCACACCGGCTGGACGGGAATATCCGAATCGCCCTCGATCGCGGACAGCAGCGAGGACTTGAATGCCAGCGTGCCGGTTCCGTCCGAAGTCGTGCCTTCGGGGAAGATCGTCAGTGCGCCGGTATCGCTCAGCGCGGCGCGAACCTGCTCGATTTGAGCGGAGACACTGCGGCGTTCGTGTCGGGCGACGAAGACGGTGTCGTTCATTTCGCACAGCCAGCGCAGCGGGCCGATCTGCGCGAGGCCGTCATGGGCGACGAAGGCGCTGCCGGTGCGCCCGGCGATGGCGAGGATGTCCAGCCAGCTGACGTGATTGGCGAGGAAGAAGGTGCGCCGGGCCGGCCGGGCGCCGCGAACCTGCACGCGCAGGCCGGCGATGGCGCCCACCCCGCGAAGGAACTGGCGCGGGACAGGGTTGCGCGCAGTGAACGGCGCGAAGGCATAGTAAAGCGCCACGCTCGCCACCAGCAATGCCAGCATGGCGGCGAGGCGCAGCGCGATCAGCGGCCAGCCCCAGGCCGCGATACGGCGGTCGGCGAGGGGCATGGCGGTAGTCATGGGATCAGCGGCGCGGAGTGGTCTCGCCATCCTCGCGGTCGAGGCGGACGCCGTAGAGTTCCATGCGATGGTCGACGAGGCGGTAGCCCAGGCGCTCGGCGATCTGGCGCTGCAGGGCTTCCAACTCGGGATCGACGAATTCGATGACCTGGCCGCTCTCGACGTCGATCATGTGATCGTGGTGGGCCTCGGGCGCGGCTTCATAGCGGGCGCGGCCGTCGCCGAAGTCGTGGCGATCGAGGATGCCTGCCTCTTCGAACAGGCGCACGGTGCGGTAGACCGTGGCGATCGAGATGCCGGGGTCGATCGCGGTCGCACGTTCGTGCAGCTTTTCGACGTCGGGGTGGTCGGTGCTTTCCGAAAGGACCTTGGCGATCACGCGACGCTGTTCGGTGATGCGCAGGCCACGCTCGGCGCAGAGGGCTTCGATGTCGATGGGTTGGTTCACGGTGGACCTGTAAGTAAAGAAGAAGGCGCACCGCCTAGATAAGGCGATGCGCCTGCAATCACAACCGAGTTGGACGGTCGGTTACCGGGCCCTGGCAATCGATCGCACCCTTTGTCCCCGGAAAATCGAATTTCCGTAACGCGAGTGCGGGTGCGTCGGAGGTCAGGCCTCGGGTGACCGCCTGGAAAACGTCAGGCTGCGGCGGTCTTGGGCTTGCGGCCGCGACGCACGTTCGACTTGCGGCCCAGGCCGATCTTCTTCGCCAGTTCGCGGCGCTTTTCGGCGTAGTTGGGGGCGACCATCGGATAATCGGCGGGCAGGTTCCAGCGCGCGCGGTAGTCTTCCGGGGTCATGTTGTAGTGCGTCATGAGGTGGCGCTTGAGCATCTTGAGCTTCTTGCCGTCTTCAAGGCACACAATATAGTCGGGCTTGACCGAGGCGCGGATCGAAACGGCGGGCTCGGGCTTCTCTTCCTCGACCACCGGGGCGCCGCCGAGGCCGGCGAGGGCACCGTAGACGTTGGTGATAAGAGTGGGAAGATCTTCGACCGAGACGCTGTTGTTGCTGACGTGCGCGGCGACGATGTCCGACGCGAGCGTGATCAGCGTCTCGTTCAGGTCGGTCTGGATGGTTTCCATTTCTTCTACGTCCTTTGGTGCGACCAAGTTATTCATACGGCAAACCTTTGCAGGTCTCCTGTGCGACGCAATGAACGATTTTCACGACGAGTGCAAGTTCGATTCAAAGTTGCACGTGACTTGCATTAATCGATTTCTGAATGAAAAGGGTCGCTTCGGCCCTATTTCAACCGATGTCGCAGGCAAATGTAACAGCGTCGAGCCGCTGACCGCTTGGGGTGCGATAGTATTCGCGTCTTTCGCCAATTGGGTAAAAGCCGAAATTTCTGTAAAGTGTTTCGGCGGGATTACCTCTTCTCATTTCCAGAAGCAGCCGATGCGCGCCGCGACTGATAGCACCGATGCGAAGGTTTTGGAGAAGTGCACGCCCAAGTCCTTGCCCACGACTTTCGGGGGTAACGGCAAGGAGCAGAAGTTCTTCTTCTTCAAATCCGGTGCGCGACAAGAAAAAACCCGCAGCCGATTCGCTTTCGTCCGGTGTGTGACCTTGCGCACACAAGACTTCGTAATGGCAGTTCCCGAACTTCAGCGCGTCCTCGACTTGGCGGCGATTCCACGCTTCGCCGTAGACCGGGTCGAACGATGCGGTCATTACCGCCATGATCCGGTCGATATCGTCGATCATGCCGCCCCCGCAGGCAACTTGGCATCGGGCCCGCGTCCGTAGAGCGGATGAGTCTCCGTCAGCAGCGCCGTCTCGGGCAGGAGCAGAAAAGCGCGCGCGTCGGGAAGTAGGGGCAATGCCCGCCCGGAGCCTCGCGCCGCGATCAGTGCCTGCGCCTGGCTGCCGACGACGAGTTCTTCGGTCACCGAAGCGGCGGCGGCATCGGGGCGCAGCGAGGCGAGGGCGTGTATGCCGGTGCCGTCGGCGGCGAAGCTCTCGACGAACCATTCGCCGTGCCCGCCCGAGGTGGCGACGGCGAGCGGCCGGTTCCCTTCGCTGCCGCGGGCCATGGCTGCGATGAGGGCCAGTGTGGGATAGCCGACCGTGTGCGCTCCCCATGCCAACGCCAGTGCGCGAGCGGCGGCGAGGCCGACGCGTACGCCGGTGAAGCTGCCGGGGCCTAGCGCGACGGCGATGCGGTTCGCGCGGCCCTTGCCGGGCAAGGCAGCGATCATCGGTACCAACGCTTCGGCATGGCCGCGCCCGAGCAGGCGATACTCACCCGCGACGAGGGTATCGCCCGAGAAGAGCGCGACCGAACAGGCGTCGGTCGCGCTGTCGATCACTAGGGTGGAGGCGGCCGTCACGCGAATATCCCGCGCCGCGTTGTCATCGCGCCGTTCAGGCCGCGCGGACTTCGCTGACTTCGGGGACGTAATGCTTGAGCAGACTTTCGATGCCATGCTTGAGCGTCGCCGATGAGGACGGACAGCCCGAGCAGGCGCCCTGCATCGAGAGGTAGACGATGCCTTCGCGGAAACCGCGGTAAATGATGTCGCCGCCATCGTTGGCGACGGCCGGGCGCACGCGGCTTTCGATCAGGTCCTTGATCTGGGCGACGATGTCGGCGTCGGCCGGGTCGTCGCCATAATCCTCGTCCTCGGCCGGCACCGAGAAACCGCTGGCGTCGCCGCCGGTGAACAGAGGGGCTTCCGAAACGAAATGGTCGAGCAGAATCGCGACCACCTGCGGGCGCAGCGAGGGCCACTCGACGCCGGGCGCCGCCGTAACCGCGATGAAGCTGCCGCCGAAGAACACGCTGACCACGTCACCGAGGTCGAACAGCGCCTGTGCCAGCGGCGAGGTTTCCGCATCCTCGGGCGAAAGGAATTCGCGCGTGCCCGAAGTCATGACCTGCCGGCCGGGCAGGAACTTGAGCGTCGAGGGATTGGGCGTTGTTTCGGTTTCTATGAACATGGTGATTGCGATTTAGGTGAAGTGTCGGGAGGGTCAAGGGTACAAGGGCCATGAAAGCGGCGAAACGAGCGCCGAAATGACGGCGCTATTCACTGGCCCTTAAGGAGAGGCCTCCCTATACCTTGCGTAATGACGACCTCCCCGCGCGCCGCTCGCTCGCTCGCCTGCCTGCTTCTCCTTGCCCAGGCTCCGATTCCGCTCCTGCTGGTGCCGGAGGCGGAGGCGCAGGCGCAAACCGCGCAGCCTCAGTCGGTGCCCGATACTGCGCCGATCGTGGCCCCCTCGGTCGGCCAGGCCGATCCGTGGCTCTATCGCGGCAGCGACATTCCGCATGATCCGGAATGGCACTTCGGCGAACTGCCCAATGGCATCAAGTATGCGGTGCGCAAGAACGGGGTGCCGCCGGGCCAGGTCTCGATCCGCATCCGCGTCGATGCCGGTTCGCTCTACGAGACCGATGGCGAGCGCGGTTATGCGCATTTGCTCGAACACATGCTGTTCCGCCAGTCCAAGTACATCCCCGAGGGCACTGCGATCGCGGCGTTCCAGCGCCTCGGGGCGACTTTCGGCAGCGATACCAATGCGGTGACTTCCACCACGCAGACCGTGTTCAAGCTCGACCTGCCCAATGCCACGCCGACTTCGCTGGACGAGACGTTCAAGCTGATGAGCGGCATGGTCACCGCGCCGACGCTCTCGGCCTCGAACCTCAAGCAGGACCTGCCGATCGTGCTGTCGGAAATGCGTGAGCGGGGCGGTGCCTCCAAGCGTGTGTCCGACGCGATGCAGAAGGTGCTCTATGCCGGGCAGCCGCTGGCCAACCGGGAGCCGATCGGCACGCTCGAGATCGCTGACTTCGGCGACGCCGCAAAGTGTGCGGGCGTTCTATTCGCGCTGGTATCGCCCTGACAACGTGGCGGTGATCGTCGCCGGTGACGTCGATCCTGCGATGCTGGAAAGCTACGTCAAGAAGTGGTTCACCGACTGGAAGGTGCCCGGTCCCAAGGCTGTGGCCCCCAGCTTCGGCGATCCCGAGGCACCTGCGGGCGCCGATCCGAAGAACCCGGTGGGCGAGACTCGCGTGCTGGTCGAACCCGACCTGCCGCCCTCGCTGATGTACGCGGTGCTGCGCCCGTGGCGGCAGGTGATCGACAACATTCCCTACAACCAGGGCCTGATGACCGATGCGCTGGCTCAGGCGATCATCAATCGCCGCCTTGAATCCAAGGCGCGGGCAGGGGGCAGCTTCCTGTCGGCCTCGGTCAATCAGGACGATGTCGCGCGCTCGGCGGACGCAACCTTCGTGTCGGTAACGCCGCTGGGTGATGACTGGCAGGCCAGCCTTCGCGACGTGCGCGCGGTGATCGCCGATGCACTCACCCGTGCGCCGACGCAGGCGGAGATCGACCGCGAGGCGGCCGAGATGGAAGTCGCTTTCCAGGTCCCGGTCGAGCAGCAGCGCATCCTGCCCGGCAGCAAGATCGCCGACGACCTCGTCAACGCGCTCGACATCCGCGAGACGGTGGCCGCGCCGCAGGACGTGCTGGACATCTTCCGCAAGTCGAAGCCGTTGTTCACCCCGCAGGCAGTACTGGAGCACACTCGCAAGCTGTTCACCGGCAACGTCACCCGCGCCCTGTTCACCGTGCAGAAGGACGGCGCCGCCACCGACAAGGCGCTGCAACTCGCGCTCTCCGAGCCGGTCAAGGCCGACGCCAGCGTGCGCGCGGCACTCAAGCCGATCTCGTTCGAAAAGCTGCCCGCGATCGGTGCGGCCAAGAAGGCCGTCAGCGACGTGCCGACCGGCCTCCTCGAAATCGAGGAACTGACTTTTGCCAACGGCGTGAAGGCGATGCTGTGGCCGGTGGTCGAGGAGCCGGGCCGCGTCATGGTCAAGGCGCGCTTTGGCGGCGGCTACCGCTCGATCGACCCGAAGGACGCAGCTTACATCACGCTGGGTAACTATGCGCTGGTCGGCTCGGGCCTTGCCACTTTGGGGCAGGACGATCTCGATCGCATCTCCACCGGCCGCAAGATGGGCTTCGACTTCGAGGTGCAGGACGCCTCGTTCCAGCTCTCCGCAGAGACGCGCCCGTCCGACCTTGCCGATCAGCTCTACCTGTTCGCGGCCAAGCTGGACCTGCCCAAGTGGGACGTCGCGCCCTTCACCCGCGCCAAGGCCGCGGCGGCGATCCAGTACGCCACGTTCAACACCTCGCCGCAGGGCGTGCTGAACCGCGACCTGCAGTTCTACCAGCGCGGTCAGGACAAGCGCTTCGCCACCCCCACGCCCGACCAGATCGAGGCGACGACGGCGGACGGCTTCAAGCGCGTCTGGAGCAAGGCGCTCAAGGAAGGCCCCGTCGAAGTCCAGATCTTCGGCGACTTCGACAAGGCCGCCGCCATCGCCGCGCTGGAGAAGACCTTCGGCGCGCTCAAGTCGCGCCAGCCCGCGCCGGTCAGCGCGGTGCAGGCGAAGATCGACGTGCCGCAGCCGTCGGACAAGCCGATCGAGTTGATCCACCACGGCGACCCGGATCAGGCGGCGGCGGTGGTTTCCTGGCCGACCGGCGGCGGCGTCATGGGCATCCGCAGATCGCGCCAGCTGGAAATCCTCACGCAGCTGTTCACCAACCGCCTGATGAACGCGGTGCGTGAGAAGCTGGGCGTGTCCTACGCGCCTTACGTCTACTCGCAGTGGCCGGTGGACCTTGCCGCAGGCGGCTCGATCACGGCGGTGGCGCAGGTCGATCCCAAGTCCGTGCCGGTGTTCTTCCAGACCGCCGACGAGATCGCGCAGGACCTCATCGCCAACCCTCCCACGGCGGACGAACTGGCGCTCGTCACTGAGCCGCTGCGCCAGCAGGTGACCCGTGCGGCGTCGAGCACCTCGTTCTTCATGAGCCAGCTCGAAGGCGCGACGACCGATCCCACCCGCATCGGCACCGTCCGCTCGGTGCTGAGCGACTACACGGTCACCACCCCGCAGGCGATGCAGGCGTTGGCGGCGCGGTATCTCGGCCGTGACCATTCGTGGCGGCTTGAAGTGATGCCCGAGGGCAAGGAAGGCGGCGTGGCGGGGAAGTAGGAAGAGCCCACCCCAGCCCCTCCCGCTTGCGGGAGGAAGCAGAACGTAGCGCCCTCCCGCTTGCGGGAGGGCCGCGAGACTTGGCGATTTATCGCCTAGTCGCAGCGGGGTGGGCCTTTCTCATACCCATCACGCAACCGATCACCATGATCGCCAAACCCGGCTTTGCAAAAATTGCCGACAAGCGCTAAAGGCCGCGCCTTGCTTGCGCTGCCCGGGAGGACCTGCAGCGCTTGGAAAAGCCCACACAATCAGGTGACGGGCCAGAGGAGTACGATACAGTGGCTACCAACTGGACACCGGAGAGCTGGAAGACGCAAGAGGCGCGCCACCTCCCGGTTTATGGCGATCAGGCGAAACTCAGCGAGGTCGAGGCCACGCTTGCGAAGTTTCCGCCGCTCGTCTTTGCCGGTGAAGCCCGTGCTCTGAAGGCCGACCTTGCCGAAGTCGCCGCCGGTCGCGGTTTCCTGCTCCAGGGCGGTGACTGCGCCGAGAGCTTTGCCGAATTCAGCGCCGACAACATCCGCGACAGCTTCCGCGTGCTGCTGCAGATGGCGGTCGTGCTGACCTTCGCCAGCAAGCAGCCGGTGGTGAAGCTGGGCCGCATGGCCGGCCAGTTCGCCAAGCCGCGCTCGGCCCCGACCGAGATGGTCGGCGGCGTCGAGATGCCCAGCTACTTCGGCGACATCATCAACGGCATCGAAGGCAACGCCGAGGCGCGCCGCAACGATCCCGAGCGCATGCTGCGCGCCTATGGTCAGTCGTCCTCGACGCTGAACCTGCTGCGCGCCTTCGCGCACGGCGGCTATGCCAACTTGCGCCAGGTCCACCAGTGGACGCTCGACCACATCGGCCGCAGCCCCTGGGGCGAGAAGTTCTCGCAGATGGCCGATCGCATCGGTGAAGCGCTCGACTTCATGGCGGCTTGCGGTGTCGAACCCAGCTCGGTTCCGCAGTTGCAGGGCACCGACTTCTACACCAGCCACGAAGCGCTGCTGCTTCCTTACGAGCAGGCGCTGACCCGCCGCGATTCGCTGACCGGCGACTGGTATGACTGCTCGGCGCACATGCTGTGGATCGGCGACCGCACCCGCTTCGAGGGCTCGGCCCACGTCGAATACCTGCGCGGCGTCGGTAACCCGATCGGCATGAAGTGCGGTCCGTCGCTTGAGCCGGACGCGCTGCTGCGGATGCTCGACACGCTGAACCCGGGCCGCGAGCCGGGCCGCATGACGCTCATCAGCCGCTACGGCCACGACAAGGTCGAAGCCGGCCTGCCCAAGCTGGTGCGCGCCGTAAAGCGCGAAGGTCATCCGGTGGTGTGGTCGTGCGACCCGATGCACGGCAACGTCATCAAGTCGGACAGCGGCTTCAAGACCCGTCCGTTCGACCGCATCCTCGCCGAAGTGCGCGGCTTCTTCGCGGTGCACCGCGCGGAAGGCACGCACGCTGGCGGCATCCATATCGAGATGACCGGGCAGGACGTGACCGAATGCACCGGCGGCGCCATCGCCATCACCGACGAGGCGCTGAAGGACCGCTACCACACGCACTGCGATCCGCGTTTGAACGGTGCGCAGTCGATCGAACTGGCGTTCGAGATGGCGGACCTGCTGAACCTTGAGGCTACTCAGGGGCAGAAGCAGGCGGCTTGAAGTTGAAGGGGAAGGCAGGGGTTTACCACCCCTGCACCCCGTGAAATGGCTTCGGTGTGCGCGCAGTTATGGCCCACACCGAAGCCCAAACTTCGTCATTGCGAGCGAAGCGAAGCAACCCAGGGCCGTGTAGTGCTGCCCTGGGTTGCTTCGCTTCGCTCGCAATGACGGATTGGGGAGGTGATGCCGATATACGGGGCCTGCGGAACGTAAACCCCTGCGTCTCTCTTCCCGTCTTGACCCCAGGAAATGCACGGTCCACCCATGCGACCATGACAAAGCATTTCCGCCCCCTCGGCTATACTGCCGCCGCCGTCGCGGCCCTCGCTCTTGCCTCGTCGCTTTCCGCGCAGGCGCCCACCGACACCATGATGAACGAGCAGGTGAAGTCCTACGACTGGGTTCGCCCTCAGGCGGACTACGTGCGCAAGACGGTGATGATCCCGATGCGTGACGGGACCAAGCTGTTCACCGTCATCATCTACCGCAAGGGCACGCAGGGCGGCCCGATCCTGCTCAGCCGCACGCCGTACAATGCGGACAAGATGAGCAGCCGCAACCGCAGCCAGAAGATCGAGGAAATCCTGCCCGTCGCCGACGCCGAGTTCGTCAACGATGGCTACATCCGCGTCTATCAGGACGTGCGCGGGCTGGACGGGTCGGAGGGCGACTACGTCATGAACCGCCCGCTGCGTGGGCCGCTCAACAAGACCAGGGTGGACCACGCCACCGACGCCTACGACACGATCGACTGGCTGGTGAAGAACGTGAAGGAGAGCAACGGCAAGGTCGGCATCACCGGCTCGTCGTATCTTGGCTTCACCTCGCTGATGGCGCTGATCGATCCGCACCCGGCGCTCAAGGCCGCCGTGCCGCAGAGCCCGATGGTCGATGGCTGGATGGGCGATGACTGGTTCCACAACGGCGCCTTCCGCATGTTCGGCTTCGATTACGACCTCGGCCAGACGGTGAAGAAGGGTGGCGGCGATGTTCCGCGTGGCGGCGGTGACGATTACACCGCCTACCTCGAAGGTGGCTCGGCGATGGACTACGCCCGGGCTTATGGCCTGCTCGATCTGCCGGTGGTGCGCAAGGTGCTGGAGCACCCGAGCTATGATGCATGGTGGCAGGGGCAGGCGGTCGACAAGCTGCTCGGCGCGCGCAAGCTGACGGTGCCGACGATGCTGGTGGTCGGCCAGTGGGACCAGGAGGACAGCTACGGCGCTCCGGCGGTCTATCAGGCGCTGAAGGCGGGCGGCAACGACAACGTCAGCCTCGTCATCGGTCCGTGGCGGCATTCTCAGGTGAACTACGAAGCTCGCGAACTCGGCCCGCTGAAGTGGGAGGGTGACACCGGCCTGCAGTTTCGCACGCAGTACATGAAGCCGTTCTTCGACTGCCACCTCAAGACGAACGCGCCTGCCTGCGATACGCCGCCGGTGCTGACGTACGCCACTGGTGCAAACAAGTGGGAGGTGTCGCAGGCATGGCCGGCGGGCGCCTATACCCCGCTCTACCTCGGCGTGAATTCCTCGCTGTCGTGGACCAAAGGCGAGTCGGGTTCCGACAGCTACGTCTCGGACCCGGCCAAGCCTGTGCCGATGCTGCCGCGCCCGATCTCGATGAAGGGTGATGAGTGGAAGACCTGGTTGGTGCAGGACCAGCGCTTCGCCGACGGCCGTACCGACGTGCTGAGCTACCAGACCGGCGTGCTCGACAAGCCGGTCCACATCAAGGGCGCGCCCAAGGTGGACTTGCGTGCGGCGACGTCCGGGCAGGACAGCGACTATGTCGTCAAGCTGATCGACGTCTACCCTCAGGAGAACACCGCCGATCCGAAGATGGCGGGCTACCAGCTGGGCATCGGCATCGAGATCTTCCGCGGCCGCTACGTCGGCGGTTTCGACAAGCCGCAGGCGCTGGAGCCGGGCAAGGTCTACGACTTCAAGTGGGCGCTGCCCAACGTCGATCATGTGTTCCTGCCGGGGCACAAGATCATGGTGCAGGTGCAGTCGAGCCTGTTCCCGCTCTACGATCGCAATCCGCAGAGCTGGGTGCCCTCGATCATGGATGCCAAGCCCAAGGACTACGTGAAGGCGACCGAGACGGTGCACTTCGGCGGCGATCAGGCCAGCGCGGTGTGGCTGCCGGTGGCTCAGGACTGATCTGAAAGGGACACCTCCTGCCAGCGGGAGGTGTCTCTCCAACTCAAAATTACGTTGTCACCCCCGCCTTCGCGGGAATGACGAGGTAGGAAGACGACGGACCGGCCGGGCGCACCCCGCGCCCTCAATTCTCCCCGAACAGTTCCCGCTGCGAGGCTTCGATTTCCTCGAAGTAGCGTCGCCTCGCGTGCCGTTCGGTCACCACGCCCACGACGTTGCCGACGCCGTCCACCACCGCCAGTTCGTCCGCCACGGCAAGGTCGAAGGCTTTCAGCATCGCCCGGATGTCCGTGACCGGCGATAGGGTGTTCGCCTGCAGCGTCGCCAGCGTGCCCACTTGTGTATCGGGCGCCAGTTCGGGATTGTACGCCGAAGCCGTCGCCACGATCCCGGCGTAGTGCCCCTCGTCATCGAGCAGGATCGCCTTGCTCGTCGAACCCAGCGGCACTTGCGCGCGGAAGTCTGCGACCGAGAGGCTGGCCGCTGCGCTCTTCCAGTCCTTGCGCATGATGCGCCCGGCCGTCAGCGCCAGCATCCAGCCGATATCGCGCGGGGACCGGATGATCGAGCCGCGCACGTGCAGGCGCCAGGTGGAGAACGAATAGCCGAAGGTCTCGCGGGTCAGCGCGCTCGACACCAGCGAGGCGGTCAGCACAACGCCCATCAGCGCGAAGTCGTGGGTGGTCTCCAGCATCAGCATGGCGAGCGTCATCGGGCCGCCCACCACCGAGACCGCGAGCGCCGACATGCCGACCAGCGCGGCGTCGTTGATGTCGAGCGCGATACCCGCCATCGATGCGAGCGCGGCGAAGATCAGCCCGACCAGCGAGCCGATGAACAGCGAGGCGAAGAACAGGCCGCCGCGAAATCCGAAGGCGATCGAGATCGCGGAGGCCAGCACCTTGAGCACCAGCACGGTGACGAGGAACTGCAGCGCCGGTTGCATCGCGATGTTGAGGTGCATCGCCCCGTGCCCGGCGGAAAGCGTCTGCGGGGTCACCATGGCGAGCGGCATCAGCAGGAACCCGCCGATCACCGGCTTCCAGCGCGCGATGCGACCGCTTGCGCCCTGCATCTTCTGCTCCGCGAAGGTGACGAGACGCATCATCGCGATGCCCACCAGCGCGCAGGCGAGGCCCAGGATGGTGTAGATGAAGTAGTCGCCGGTGGTCAGCGTCCGGTCGGCGGCGGTGGCGATGAGGTAGGGCTCCACTCCCAGCGCCCGCGTCACGAAGGCGGCGCCCAGCGCGGCAGCCACGACCGGAGCGATCGCGGCGGGCGTATATGTTCCGATGACGATCTCGAAGGCGTAGAACGCGCCCGCCAGCGGCGCTCCGAACGCGGCGCCGACCGCTGCGCCCGCGCCCGCGCCGACAAGGGTGCGCATGTCCGAGCGGCGCAGCTTGAACCACTGCCCCAGCACCGAGGCGACGCCGCCGCCCATCTGCGCATAAGCCGCCTCCAGCCCCACCGATGCACCCGCGCCATTGGAGAGGATCGTCTGGACCGAGATCACCAGGTTGTCGACGAAGGGAATGCGGCCGCTGTGCAGCGCGTTGGCCTCGACGACGTCGATCGGGGCGCGGCGGCGGGCTTTCAGGAAATGCGTCATTGCCACCAGCACCAGCCCGCCCAGCGGCAGCGCCAGTAGGCGCCACCAGTTGCGGATCTCGCCGAGCGCGCTCAGCCGGTTGTCGCCGATGCCGTAGAGCAGTCGCTGGATGCCGTGGGCGATGAAGCCCTGCAGGTTCGTTAGCCAGCCCGCCGCCAGCCCGGCGACGAGGGCCAGCACGATGAAGGCCATTTCGCTCGACCGCAGCCGCTGGCGCTGCCGGATGGCCAGGGCCTTGAGAGCGTGAATCCCCATGCGTCGCATCGGGCCGATTGGGCCGGGCAGGGAGGGGGAGTCAAGCGGAAGTAAGATGGGAAAAGACCCACTCCCAGCCCCTCCCGCAGGCGGGAGGGAGAAACAGCGGCACGCCCTCCCGCCTGCGGGAGGGCCGGAAGGCTTGGGAGCGCAGCGACCTAGCCGTACGGGGTGGGTGTTCGCTTACTTCGGCGGCATGCGGATCGCGCCGTCGAGGCGGATGCATTGGCCGTTGAAATAGATGTTGCGCACCAGTTCGAGCACCAGCGAGCCGAACTCCTCCGGATTGCCGAGACGGCGCGGGAAGGGCACCGCCTTGCCGAGGTTCTCGTACACTTCGGGCGCATGTTCCTTGACGCGCAGCATTGGCGGCGTCGCGAAAGTGCCGGGCATGATCGCGTTGACGCGGATGCCGAGGTCCATGAGGTCGCGCGCCATCGGCAGGACCATCGCGTTCACTGCGCCCTTGCCGCCGCCGTAGGCGACCTGACCGATCTGTCCGTCCTCTGCGGCGGCCGAGGAGGTGAGGATGATCGTGCCGCGTTCGCCGTCATCGTTCAGGGTCTCGGCCGTTGCCATGCCCAGCGCCGCGATCGAGGCGACGCGGTAGGAGGCGGTGAAGATTCCTTCGGCCGACTTGGCGATCTGCTCGGTCGGCGTGCGCTTGTAGCCGCCGGTCTTCTTGTCGAACGAGACGGTCTTGCCGCCGCCCGCGACGATTGCGCAGTGGACGACGATGCGCTCCTGCCCATGGGCCTCGCGCGCCTTGGCGAAGCCGGCCTCGACGCTCTCCTCGCTGGTGATGTCGACGTTGCAGAACACGCCGCCGATTTCCGCCGCGAACGCTTCGCCCGCGTCCTCGCTGATGTCGAAGATGGCGACCTTAACGCCTGCATCGGCCAGCGCCTTCGCACTCGCCCGGCCAAGGCCCGAGGCGCCGCCGGTGACCACGGCGGCAAGGGTGTTGTCGATCTTCATATTCATCTCCCCAGATCGTATCGAGGGTCTGGCTAGCGCAGCCCGCTCCGCCGTGTCGCGGCGGCGATGCTAACCCGGCGCAAGTATCGCTCGGGCGTCCCGGACCACGGGCTTTGCGGTCGCGGGGAACCGAGTATGGCGCGGCGTATTCTGCCTGATGCCCTGCCGTGAGGAATTCATCATTGCGTAACCGCCTGCTCGTCTTCCTCTGCCTGACCGCGCTGCCGTCGATGGTGCGGGCCGAGGACCGCGACTACTGCCCCGATCGTCCGGGCATTTCCACGCCTGCATGCACGCTCGGGCCGGGCGAATGGTCGGTCGAGGTGGGCGTGGGCGACTGGACCCTGAACCGGGATACCAGCCAGCGGCAGGACGTGATCCTGCTCGGCGATACCCTGCTGCGCCGTGGCATCGCCGAGCATGCCGAACTGCAGGTGGAGTGGTCGGCGCTCGGCCTCGCTCGTACGAGGGATCGGGCAAGCGGGGGCGTCGATCATGTGACGAGCGTAGGTGACGTGACGCTGGCGTTGCGCCGCAATCTGATCAATCCGGACGGCTCCGGCTTTTCGATTGCGCTGATGCCCTTCGTATCGCTCCCGGTCGGACGCGAGCCGGTCGGCGCCGGGGACTGGGCGGCGGGTCTGCAGGTGCCGCTGTTCTACGAACTTACTGATGCGGTGAGCCTCGTCACCACCACGGACTTCGAGGCTGCCGTGGACGAGGATGGCCACGGGCGGCACTTCGCGTTCGACGAGGCAGTAGGCGCTGCGCTGAAGCTCGACGACAGCCTGACCGCTACGGCCGAATACCAGCTGACGGCGGATCGCGATCCGCAGCATCGCCATGTCGAGCATCTCGCCGGATTGTCGCTCGGCTGGCAGCCGGCGGACGATCTTCAGCTGGACGTCGGTGCCAATGCCGGACTGGATAGGGATGCACCCGACATGGAGGTGTACTTCGGGGTGTCGCGGCGGTTCTGACGCCCGTGGGTCAGAGTGCCTGATCGGCCGGGGCAAAAGTGCGGAAAATCTGCCGCAGATCGTCGCGGCGGGTAAGTGCATCGGCCAGCGTGTAACGATCAAGCACGTCGAGAAAGGCACGTGTCGCCTCGTTGAAGACGCGCGGAAGGGTGCAGGCGGTGTGCACTATGCAACTCGTGCAGTCGACCAGCTGGAAGCCGGTTTCGGTATGGCGTACAACCTCGCCGACGGTGATCTCGTTCGCCTGGCGACCCAGCCTCAGCCCGCCGCCACGACCGCGTACGGTTTCTAGAAACCCGGCCTGGCCAAGATCCTGCACCACTTTCATAAGATGATTGCGTGAAATGTCGTAAGTCTGCGCGATCTCGGCGATCGAGGAGAGGTCCCCTTCGTCCCTCGCACCGACATGCAGCAGGACGCGCACGGCATAGTCGGTGTAACGGGTCAGTTGCACGCAGGCGTTCCGAAGCTGTTCATCGGATACTCATGCCGTGCAAGTGCAGTGCGATGCAACCCGTGCCGATACAATGTCTCATCACGGGGCGGTCGGACGGCAGGCGGTTCGTCGCCTGCCGTCCGCATTTATCGTTCAGAACAGGGCAATGATTCCGCGCGAAGGGTCGACGAGGCCCTCCCAGATCATCTTGCCCGCGACCCACAGGATCACCATAAGACCGACGTAGGCGAGCCAGCGATAGCGCTCGATCACGCGGGCGAGCACGTTGGCGGCAATGCCCATCAGCGCAACCGAGAGGATCAGGCCGACGGCAAGGATGCCGGGGTGATCGCGGGCCGCGCCCGCGACTGCCAGCACATTGTCGATGCTCATGCTGACGTCGGCGACGGCGACGGCCCATGCCGCGCCGGCGAAGCTGCGTGGGGCGACCTTGGCGATGGTCGAATCTGGGTGCTCGTCGGTGTGGTCCTCGCGCAGTTCGCGCCACATCTTCCATGCCACCCAGACGAGCAGGAGCCCGCCCGCGAAGACGAGGCCGACGATCTGCATCAGCTGGCTTACCACGAGCGCGAAGGCGACGCGCAGCACCAGCGCGGCGATCACGCCGATCATGATGACCTTGCGGCGCATCGCGGCGGGAAGCCCGGCGGCGAGGGCGCCGACGACGATCGCGTTGTCGGCGGCCAGCATGATGTCGATCAGCACCACCTGCCCGAAGGCGGACAGCGCGGCCGGGCTGGTGATGTTGGAGAAGTCGGCAACGATGTGCTGCCACAAGTCGGTCATGCGGTATTGTCCCTGTTGGTCCACGCGCCGCGGATGGCCGCGACGAGGAGGTCTGCGTAGCGCCAGCCTACAGCGGCGGCGGCGATTGTGGAAAGGCTGTCCTCATGCTCGCGGCCGGGTCGGCCCGCGCCGGTGAGGTTGGGTTTGATGTTGACGTCGAACAGCAGGTAGGCGCCGGTCACGTCCTGGCGGCAGTCGATCCGCATCGGGGTGCGGATGCCGATGATCGCGGCGGCCTGCTCGCAGGCGGCGGTGACCACGACGATGGCCGGGTCAGCGCATTCCTCGCCCGTCATCGCGGCGCTGTTGGTGCTGACGGGCACGTCGCCGTTGTAGGGCGCGACGTCGTCATGCTGGTCGAATCGGCGGACCGGGGGAGGGCGAAGGGGCCGGTTGCCCCCTCTCGTCCCGCTGCGGGCATGACGGTGATCGTGATTTCCTGACCCGGCAGGAACTGCTCGATCATGATTGCGGTGCCGAATTTGCCGCCTGCGACGATGGCGCGGGTGCTCGCGATCATCTCTTCAATGCTGCGCGCGACGCTGACGCCCTGACTGCCGCGCCCGCGCAAAGGCTTGACCACCAGCGGGAGGTGCCCGGCGAAGGCGGCAAGCTGCGCCTCAATATCGGGCGCGGCGCCGTCGACCACCCAGGAACCGGCGACGGGCAGGCCCTCGGCGGCGAGGCGGGCGTTGGTGGCGGCTTTGTCGTCCACCTCTTGCATGGTGCGCGGATCGGCGCTGACCACCCATGCGCGGCGGCTGGCGGCTTCGATCGGGTGGCCGTCGAACACGACGGTGTTGGCCCAGAGCAGCGTCGCGCCTGCTGCCAGCGCGGCGTCGATGCCGTCGGGCGTGTCGGGCCAGACCCAGTCGAACACCGATGTGGGATCGGGATCGGCCACCGGCGTCACCAGCGTGCAGCCGACCGAGCGCAGCGCGACGCCCATGTCGGCGCCGCTGTCAGAATAGCCGCCGGGCTTGGCGTCCTTGCGCTGGCCGTCGATCACCGGCGGTTCGATCGCCTGGTAGAGGATGGCGATCTGTTCGCGGAAGGGATCAGGCATCTGGCGACCTCATGAACGTGAACGCGGCGGGCGCGCCGATGATGACCAGCACCACGCGGACGAGGTGGTGGACGACCACGAAGCTTGCCTCCAGTGCGAGGCTGAGGGCCACCATGCTCATTTCCGCCACGCCGCCGGGCGAGTAGGCCAGCGTCAGCAGCGCCGGGTCCAGTCCGGTAGCCCAGCCGATGCCGAATGCCCAGACGAAGGTTATGACCAAGAGGATCGCGGTCGATCCCGCCGCCAGCATCAGCGTGCGCAGCAGCGTCGGCAGGTCCAGCCCTACGAAACGGCAGCCGATCGTCGCGCCGAGGCCGACCTGCGCGGCGGCGATGGCCCATGCCGGGATGTGGAAGTCGCTGAGGCCCGTCAGGTGGACGGCGGCGCTGACGAACAGCGGCCCCATCAGGTGCCACGCGGGGAGTTTCAGCGCGCGGCCGATCACGCTGCCGACGATCATGCAGCCTAGCGCCCATGGCAGCAAGGTCCAGTCGGCCACGCCCGAAACCTGGGGAGGAAGCGGGGCGTGGCCGGTCTCCGCCTCGAACAGGCGGATGAGGAAGGGGAGGATGAAGACGACGAGGAATATCCGCGCGCCGTGTATCAGGCCGATCGTGCGCTCGTCCGCGCCGCGCTCGGAGCCGAGGACGACCATCTCGGCGATGCCTCCCGGCATTCCGGCGAAGTAGGCGGTGGGCGGGTCGAACTTTGCGATCTTGCGGAAATAGAAGACGCAGGCGATGGCGGCGCTGGTCAGGAACAGCGGTAGCAGTGCGATCGGCACGATCCACTGCGCCGCCTGCGCGGCTATGCCGGGGTGGAACGCACTGCCCAGCACGACGCCGAGCACGGCCGACATCGGCCTGCGGGTGGCGGAATTCGCGGCGATCGGCAGGCGCGCGATGCTGCCCGCCGCGCACGCGGTCATCGATCCCAGCACCCACGGCAGCGGGGCATGGATCGACCAGAAGAAGGCGCCGCCGCACGCGCCGACGGCGAGTGCGGCGATGAAGCGCAGGATGACGCCCAGCGTCCCCGCGTCACCGATGATCCCCCGCACCGTCATTGCGAGCCCCGCAGGGGCGCGGCAATCCAGAGCGGTGTGAGGCCGCCCTGGGTTGCTTCGCTATGCTCGCAATGACGAAGGGGGAGATCACTTCGAAGTACATCCATCGTCACCCTGAACTTGTTTCAGGGTCCATCCCCGGTTTGCGCCGGAGGGTCGTTTCGCCGGCGGAACCGGCGGCTTGCGGCCCGACGCTCCGGCCCACGGGGCCCGATGGACCCTGAAACGAGTTCAGGGTGACGGGGCGTGTGGAGAGAGGTCGGGCGCGCGAGGATCATGCTTAGCCGACGAACGGGAAGGCCAGCACCGCCATGCCCACCACGGTCATGACGAGGCAGCACAGCGCCGCCGGGACCAGCGTGAACTTCTGGTGGTCGGCCAGATCCACACCGGCAAGGCTCACCAGCAGGTAGGTCGAGGGCACCAGCGGGCTCAGCAGGTGGACCGGCTGGCCCATCAGCGAGGCGCGGGCGATCGCCATCGGCTCGACGCCGTAGTGCGCACCGGCTTCGGCGAGGATCGGCAGCATGCCGAAGTAGAAGGCGTCGTTCGAGATGAAGAACGTGCCCGGCAGGCTGATGAGCGCGGTGATCGGCGCCATGTAGGGGCCGAGGACCGGCGGGATCAGGCCGACGACTTCCTTGCTCATCGCCTCGACCATGCCGGTGCCCGACAGGATGCCGGTGAAGATGCCCGCCGCGAAGATCAGTGAGACGACCGAAAGGACGTTGCCCGCATGCGCGCTGATGCGCTCCTTCTGCGACTTGGTGTCGGGGTAGTTGGCGATCATCGAGATGGCGAAGGCCAGCATCATCAGGATCGGCAGCGGCAGCACGCCCCAGACCAGCAGCACCAGCAGCGCGATGACGAGCGCGCCGTTGAACCAGATCATCTTCGGGCGGCGCGCTTCGGGCCACTGCGAGACGGCGAGGTCGCTGGCTTCCAGTGCGGCGAGGTTCTCCACCTTGCCGATGCGGCGACGCTCCTTGCGGCCGAAGTAGATGGCGAGGCCGACGAGGAACGCGAGGCCCGCGATCATGCCGGGGATGAGCGGCAGGAACAGCGCGGCGGGATCGAGCTTCAGGGCGCTGGCGGCGCGGGCGGTCGGCCCGCCCCACGGCGTCAGGTTCATCACGCCGCTCGTCACCATCAGCAGGCAGACGAGGTAGAGGCGGTTCATGTCGTAGCGCTTGTAGAGCGGCAGCATGGCGGCCATCGTGATGATGTAGGTGGTCGAGCCGTCGCCATCGAGGCTGACGAGCGCGCAGAGCACCACCGAGCCGATCAGGATCAGCATCGGGTCGCCATGGACCAGCCGGATCAGCTTGCCGACCAGCGGGTCGAACAGGCCGGTGTCGGTCATCGTGCTGAAGAACAGGATCGCGAACAGCAGCATGACGCCGGTGGGCGCGAGGTTCTTGACGCCGTCGATCATCATGTCGCCGAGGCCCGCATGGAAGCCGGCGACGAGGGCGAAGAGGGTGGGCACGACGCTCAGCGCGACCAGCGGGGTCATCCGCTTGGTCATGATGAGCGTCATGAAGGTGGCCACCATCAGGAAGCCGATAAGGGCGAGACTCATTGTTGGTCCCCGGTTCTGGTCATGGTTTGAAAGGGAAAGGCTTAGAAGGTGACGCCGACGCGCGCGGTGAGCGTCTCGCCGTCATCCTTGCCGGTGTAGATTCCGGCGGTGTTCTCGGTGTTCCAGTGGATCGCGTTGACCTGGAAGCGCACGAAGCTGTTGAGATACCAGTTCGCGCCCAGCGTCGCCGCCCAGCCCTGAGCAGGCGTGGCGATGTCCTTGAATTCCAGGTTCTCGTAGCGCGCGGTCAACTCGATCGCGCCCGGGCCGCCGTCGAAGACGGGGCGCAGCACCTTGGGCTGGCCGAAGCTGCCGAGGCGCGGGTTGTAGGGCGGCAGGTCGCCGGTGATGAAGAACCCGCCCGAGACGCTCCATGCCTGAGTGACGAAGTCCGGGCGTCCGTTGTCGAGGCGCGCATGGCGTTCGCCCGCCTCGGCCATGACCCACAGCGGGCCGGTGTAGCCGCCGAGTTCCGCGCCGTAGCCGGTGGTGCCGGTGCCGCCGATGATGTCGCCGGTCGAAAGCCGCAGCGCGCCGTTGAAGCGGCCGCCGATCACGGTGCTCCGGCCCAGCGAGTTCTTGCCCGGCTGGAGGTGCTCGTCGAAGCCCCAGATGCCGAGGTGGAGCACCTGACGCGGGCTCTTGATCGGGTTCCAGTGCGCGCGCGCGATCACGGTGCGGTTGTCCGAGGTGGACTGGTCGCCGTCGATGCGGTCGCCGGTGACGGTCAGCGAGGCGTGGCCGGTCTTCCAGAACAGGCGCGGCATGATGCCCAGACCATAGAAGGCGCGCTGCGGGATGATCGCGGTGGCGACCACGGTGCGCTCGGCGAACGGGGTAGAGTCCGAACCGGTCGAGCCTTCGAAGCTGCGGTCGTTGAACAAGTGGCCGACGCGCACGTCGTAGTCGAGGCCGGGCGCGATCTTGTTCTTCCAGCCGATGAAGGCGGTGACGACATCGACCGCGTTCTCGGAGAAGTCGCTTTCGAACTGGTAGAACAAGTGGCTGCCGACAGTGCCCTCAAGGCCCATGCGCAGGGCGCGCATGCCGGTGGTCGTCAGGTTGCGGCCGTCGTATTTGGAGCCACGGGTGGTGCTGACGTCGGTGATGATGCGGCCGCGCGGCTTGAAGCTGAAGGTGCCGTCGCCCGAGTGGAATACCGGCAGGCCCTGACCCCATTCGGTGGTCACGTCGGTCGCGGCGACGGCGGTGGCGCGCACGCGCTCGATATCGCGCTCGGCCGGGCCGGGGGAAGGAGCTGTGCCGCATAAGGCTGGGTTGAGAGGATGGTCGGCGCGGCCTGCTCGGGTTCCGCGGCAGCGACTACGGGAGCGCTTTGCTGCGGCGCTGCTGCAGTGGTGCGGGTGGCTTCCAGCGCATCGACGCGCTGGCGCAGCGAGGCGATCTCGGCGGCCTGCGCGCGCACCAGATCGGCGAGTTCGTCGCGCGTCGGCGCTTGCGCCAGCGCGGGGTTGGCAACTGCCAGCGCAAGGAATGCTGCACTGGCCATCAGAGTACGGGTCATGGTTTTTGTTCTCTCCCTGTGACCAGAGCGGCGTTCCATTCGCGCAGGAATCGCTGCCGGGTCAGGTGATCCAGATTGACGAGAAGTTGAGGGCCGACGCGCACTACGCGCGTCTGCTGCGTAGGCAGGCGGCGGGCGGGTACGTCGGTGCGCACCGGCCACAGACTGTGCCGGGCAAGCTGGGCCTGCCCGGCGCGCGAAAGAAGGAAATCGAGGAACAGTTTCGCCGCCGCCGGATGGCGCGCGTCCCGTCCGATGAAGGCGATGCGCGAAGTGACGAGCGTGTAGTCCTTGGGGAACACCACACCCAGCTGCGGACTGCGGCGCGCCTGCTCGAGCGCGTAGGAGCCGATGACATTGTACGCGATCGCCAGCTTGCCGGAGGCGACGCCTGCCAGCATCGGCTGGGTGCTGATTTCCAGAACGGGGCGCGTCGCGCCGATCGCCTCGACCAGCGAGCGGGTGTCGCGCGTCGCGAGGAAGTCCTGTGAGAGATAGAGATAGCCGGTGTTGGAGCGGGCCGCATCGAACGTCGCGACCTTGCCGGTGAATTCGACGCGGCGGCGGCGCAGCAATTCCTCGAGTGCCTGATGCGTGCGCGGGGCCTGTGCGTCGGATATGATCCTGCGGTTGTAGACGAAGCCGATCGGCTCGGCGGTGACGCCGTAGCCCATGTTCTTCCACACCGCCGTTTCGGGCAGGGCGGGCTTCTCGGGGCTGGCGTACTGCTGCGCGTAGCCGTCGTTGATGAGCTTGATCTGCTGGTCCATCGCCGAGGACCACACGATGTCGGCCGAATACTGGCGGCTGCGCGTCTCGCGGGTGTAGCGCTGGTACATCTCGGTCGAGCCGATGTCGGCGTAGTAGACCGCGATGCCGGGGAAGAGCCGTTTGAACTCCGCCACCACCGGCACCATCTCGGCGCGGTCGGCATTGGCGTAGATGCGTACCTTGCCGTCGGCGCGGGCGTCGGCGATCAGCGTGTCGTAGCTGCGCGGATAACCGGAGGGCGCTGCGGCGCCTCGGGCTTCTGCGCAGCTGCGGGTCCGGCCAGAAGGACCGCTAGTGCCAGAACAGGGGTGAAAGAACGCATTGTCGACTCCTCTCGCTTTCCGCCTCTATGTTCGGATAAGCAGCGCTCGATGATGTACGTTTTCAACCTGTCACTGACCTTTCATGGATTTCGATCGTGAGAATCCTCATCGTTGAAGACGACGCGGCACTGGCACGCGGCATCCTTTCGCTGCTGCGCGCGGCGGGACACGCGGTCGATCACGTGGCGGGCGGGGAGGAAGCGCTGTCGGTTTCGGCGACCGAGCCGTATTCGCTGGTGATCCTCGACGTCGGCCTGCCCGACATCGACGGGTTCCAGGTGCTCGCTCGCCTGCGCGCGCGGGGCGACCAGTCGCAGGTCCTGATGCTGACCGCGCGTGACGGCCTCGACGACCGGGTGCGCGGCCTCGACCTCGGCGCCGACGATTACTTGCGCAAACCCTTCGAGGTTGAGGAACTGGAGGCCCGCGTGCGTGCGCTGGGCCGCCGCCGGGGCGGCGACGCCGCGCCCGAGATCGCCATCGGGGCGATGACGGTGAACCGCTCTACCGGCCGCGTCGAGGTGGCGGGGCGTCTGATCGAACTGCGCCGCCGCGAATGGGCGGTGCTGGAGGCTCTGGCGGCGCGGGCGGGCCAGATCGTCAACCGCGAGACCCTGCAAGCCGAGGTCTTCGGCTTCGACGATCCGGTCGGTTCCAACGCGCTGGAGGTCAACGTCACCCGCCTGCGCAGCAAACTCGCACCCGACGGCCCAGCGATCCGCACCGTGCGCGGGGTGGGTTACATGCTCGACCCTTCGACAGGCTCAGGGTGAGCGGATGTTGCGCCAAACTCCCAAAACCGCTCAGGCTGGGCCTGTCGAAGCCGCCTCCTGCATACGCCAGCTGAGCCCATGAAAGGCGCGATTTCCCTGCGCTTCCGCCTGCTGCTGGCGATGTTCGGGCCGCTGGCGGCGCTGGCGCTGGTGCTGGGGCTACTCGGCTGGGTACTGATTTCCGACGTCGTGCGCCGCACCAACGACCGCGTGCTGGGCGGTGCGCTGGGCGCCATTGCCGAAACCGTGCAGGTGGAGCGCGGCGAAGTCACTCTCGACCTGCCGCCCGCCGCTTTCGGCATGCTGGAGAACTCCGAGCGCGACAACGTCTATTACCGGATCGCGGTGGGGCGCACGCTACTGACCGGCTACGCGGACTTGCCCGCGCCCGACATTTCCGTGCTCTCCGTCGATGAGCCGCGCTTCCGTTTCGCGCAGTTTCGCGGCCAGCGCATCCGCATAGCCGAGATCCGCCGCAACTTGCCGCGCATCGATGAGCCTGTGGTGGTGCAGGTGGCCGAGACTCTGCAGAACCGTAATTCCCTGCGCGACAAGCTGATGATCGCGCTGCTGATCGGCGAGTGCGTGCTGGTCGGCATCGTGCTCCTGCTGATCCGCCCCGCGCTCGGGTGGAGCCTGCGGCCACTCTCGGACCTGCGCGGCGTGATCGAGGCGCGTGATACCCGCGCCGCACCCGATCTCTCGCCGCTGCGCACCGGACCGTTGCCGACCGAACTGCGCCCGCTGTCGCGCTCGTTCGACCGGCTTCTGGCGCGGCTTGACGACGCCACCACCGGCATGCGCCGCTTCACCGCCGATGCTTCGCACCAGATGCGCACGCCGCTCTCGGTGCTCAAGGTGCAGGTCGCGCTGGCGCGGCGCGGCTCGGGTGAGGCGCTGCACGAGATCGAGGAGGCGACCGACCGCCTCGAACGCCTACTGACGCAGCTCCTCACGCTTGCCCGTGCCGACGAGGCGGGGGTGCTGCCGCCTGACCACGAGATCGATCTCAAGGAACTGAGCCAGCACGTGATCTCCCGCCGCATCCGGCAGGCGATCGAGGCGGACGTCGAATTGCTGCTCGAGGCCGGAGACGGGCCTTACCGCATCCACGGACATCGCACGCTGGTGTTCGAGATGCTGTCCAACCTCGTCGACAACGCGATCCGCTACAATCGCCCCGGTGGCATGGCGCAAATCGAACTGAGTGCGGAAGCGGGCGTGGTCCGGCTCGCGGTGGTCGATACCGGCCCCGGCATTCCGGCCGAACTGCGCGAGATGGCGATGTCGCGCTTCGCCCGGCTGCAGGGCGAGCGCGGGCCGCCCGGCAGCGGCCTCGGCCTGGCCATCGTCAAGTCCACCGCCGAGCGCATGGGCGCACAGCTCGAACTCGGCGATGCGACGCCGGGCCTGTGGGTGACGGTGACTTTCACGGTTTGACGATCGCTGCCATCTCGCTGGTGGTCATGCGGAAATCCGGGCACTATGATGGGACAATTCACCCTCGCGCTTTCATGGAGCGCAATTTCACGGGGCACGTCCGCATGAGCCTGCAGATCCTCCTGGTCGAGGACGATTCCCACCTTCGCCGCCAGCTTACCGAGCAACTCGGGCATTTCGAGCACGAGGTGCAGCCGGCCGGGGACGGGCAGGAGGCGCTGTCGCTGCTGGGCAGACGGCCCTTCGACGCGGTTGTGCTCGACTGGATGCTGCCGACGATGGACGGCGTCACGCTGCTGCGGGAGATGCGCGGCCAGGGCATGACCATGCCGGTGCTGATGCTGACCGCGCTTGGCCAGACGCTCGACAAGGTCGAGGGGCTGGAGGCGGGCGCCGACGACTACGTGGTGAAGCCGGTCGATCCGCTCGAACTGAACGCGCGGCTCAATGCCCTCGTGCGGGCGCGGCGTACGACCGAGCAGCCCAGTGATACGATTGCTGCGGGCGATATCGTGATCAGCCCCTCGCGCCTCATGGTCTGGCGCGGCGGACAGCCGCTGGCGCTTTCGCAGACCGAGTTCCGGCTACTGCTGGCCCTCGCACGCGATGCCGGCGAAGTGGTGACGCGGCCCATGCTGATCGAGCGGATCTGGGGGCAGGACTTCGAGACCACGACCAACATCGTCGATGCCCATATACGCCAGTTGCGCGTCAAGCTGTTGCAGCACGGTGACGATCCGATCGCCACCGTGCGCGGCATGGGGTACGTGCTGCGGGCATGAGGCCGCTCCCCGATCCCTGCGCGGCCTCACCGTGGTGTTCCTCGCGCTGTTCCTGACGGTGACGGCGCTGGCGGGGTTCGGAACCTTCTTCGCGACCGCCTCGATGGTGCGGGTGCTGGTGGATGAGCGCATCGAGTCGGAGAGTGAGACGCTGGTGCCCAAGGGGACCACGCCCGATCGCGGGGAACTCAGCCGTCATATCGTGGAGATGGCACGGCAGCGCGATACCGGCGACCTCGGCGTGCTGCTGAGCGATGCGCAGGGCAACCCCATCGTCGGCAACGTCCGGCTGAACCGGGAACTGCCGCTGGGCTACTCCTCGCTCGGACGGGACGACCGTATCGAGGGCCTGAGTGCGGGCCGCGTGTGGGTGCGCGAGATCGGCGGCGGGATGCGCCTTGCCGTCTTCGCCGAGACCGAGCCGGTCGACAATTACTTCGCCATGCGTCGGCGCATCTACTTCGCCGGGTTCGGCGCCATCGTGCTGGTGGTGCTCGCCGGACTGCTGGCGTTTCGGCGGCTGGTCGGCAAGCGTATCGATGCGGTGCGCCAGACGGCGGAATCGATCATCGAGGGCGATCTGGCCCAGCGCGTCCCGATGCCCGGCGATGGCGGCGAGTTCGATCAGCAGGCGGGGGCCTTCAACCGCATGCTCGACCGCATCGGCCAGCTCATGGGCGAAATCCGCAACGTCTCCAACGATATCTCGCACGAGATGCGCACTCCGCTGGCGCGGCTCCGCAACGAACTCGCGCTGCTGGAGCAGAGCGCCGCTGCCGAGCCGGTGCGGGAGCGGGTGGCCATGGCGCGCATGCAGGCGGACGAACTGCTCGGCATGTTCTCCGCGATGTTGCGGATCGCCGAGATCGAGGACGGATCGCGCCGGGCCGGTTTTCGGCCGCTCGACATGGGCGAACTGGTAGCGGAGATCGTCGAGATGGTGCAGCCCGTCGCGCAGGAGCGTGGCCAGCGCGTGCTGATGGAACGCGCCGACGAGGCGAAGCTTGTCGGCGACCGGCAACTCCTGTCGCAGCTGCTGGTCAACATGCTGGAGAACGCCGTCCGGCACACACCTTCGGGCACGCGGATCAGGGTCTCGGTTGCGCGCGAAGCGGAAGCGGTGATGCTTGTGGTCACTGACGATGGCCCGGGAATCCCGGCAAGCCAGCGCGAGCATGTGATGCGCCGGTTCGGGCGCGTCGAGCGGGCGGGGCAGGCCGGTGGTCAGGGCGGTGGCCATGGTCTGGGTCTACCGCTGATGGAGGCGATCGTGCGCCTCCACCGGGGGCGCTGGCGCTGGAGGACGCCGGGCCGGGCCTGCGCATCGTGGCGAGATTGCCGGTTTGAGCGCATTCCTCCCTGTCGCGCAGCGATGGGGAGGTAGCAGCGACGCAGTCGCTGACGGAGGGGCCTTGCAACCCCTCCACCACCCGCTGCACGGGCGTCACCCTCCCCATCGCTGCGCGACAGGGAGGATGCTGACAGCGCAAAAAGACCGGCGTGACACGGGGGAGGCGTCACGCCGGTCCAGTAGCTGATCGCGCGGGGGCTGTTTGAGCGGCTATCCCATCGTGAAAGGGCAGATGCTCGCCCGCGCGATCCGCAATGTCCCCCCGGCCCGCGAAAGCCGGGGAAATCGTCAGAACGCGATGCTCGCGTCGAGGCCGAAGGTGCGCGGCGCGTTGAAGTTGCCGTAGTCGCCTAGGATATTGTTCACCGAGCCGGTGGTCACGCTGGTGGTCGGCGCGCCGGGCAGGCTGTTCGACGGGTCGCGGCGGAACACGTACTGTTCGTTGAAGATGTTGCGGCCCCACACGCCCAGCGTCAGCTTCTGGTTGCCCACGCCGATGTCGGCCAGCGAGATGCGTCCGTTGAAGATCAGCGAGGCGTCGTTCTTGGTGGCGAACTGGTCGAAGGCCTGGGTCGCCTGCGAGTAGTTGCCGTCGAAGTGGAACTTCAGCTTCGTGTCGTTGCCGCCGATCGGCAGCACGTAATCGATCGAGCCGCTCGCCGCGTTGCGCGGGGTGAACACGATGTAGAACTGCTGGTCGACCGTGGTGCTGGCGCCGTTGGTGCCGGTGTAGGTGATCGGTACAAGCGGGATGTGCGTGTAGGTGTAGGCGTAGGACGCGTTCAGCGTCAGGCCGTCGATCGGCTCCAGCGTCAGGTCCGCTTCGATGCCGCGGATCTTGGTGGTCCCGGGTGCATTGATGGTCACCAGGTTGTTGTAGTTCGAGCCGTTGAACGACTGGATCGAGCTGATGTCGACCTGGCTGTTCTTGCGGTCCATGATGTAGCCGGCCAGATTGAAGCGGGCGCGGTGATCCCAGAAGTCGCTCTTGAGGCCGATTTCGTAGGACTTCACGTCCTCCGGATTGAACGCCTGGTAGTTCGCGGTGCGCGAGGATGCGCCGCCTGCGCGGTAGCCGGTTGCGTACTTAGCATAGACATGCAGGTCGTCCGACACGTCGTAGGCGAGGGTCGCCATCGGGTTGAAGCGGTTCCACTTCTTGTCGAGCGGCGAGTATCCCGCGGCTGCGGCAGCTGCAGTGTTGGTGTCGTAGTTGACGTTGCGCGAGAAGTGCAGGACGCCCTTCTTCTCGTCATGCGTGTAGCGGCCGCCGACGGTTAGGTGGAGCTGCTCGGTGGCGTTGTAGGTCAGCTGGCCATAGGCGGCGTAGCTCTTCGACCACACTTCCGAGGCGCGGTCGATCGAGCGGCAGCCGACGTCCGAACCGAACCCGCTCGAGCCGGTGCACGAGTCGAGGATCGTGTAGACCGCCTGGCCGGCGCTGTTGAGGTAGACGCCGTTCGAGTTCGGCGTCGCCGCGTCGTCGCTGACGTGCTCGTTGAAGTAGAACAGGCCGGCGACGTAGTCGATCTTGCCCACGGTGCCGACGGCCTGCAGTTCCTGGCTGAACTGGCGCTGGCGCAGGTCGGCAAGGCTGTAGCGGCTGAAGCCGCAGGGCTTGGCCTCGGTGCAGGCGGAGGTCAGGGTGACGACCGGCACGCGGTGCGCGCCGCCCGAGTTGTCCCACTGCGTCGCATCGACGCCGCGCCAGGCGGTGATCGCGCGGATCTCGATCTCGGGCGAGGCCGCCCACTTGAGGGTGTTGGTGAAGCCGTGGGTCTTGTCGACGCTGGGCTGCTGCGGCACGCCGATGTCGGCGGTCTTCATGCGGGTCTTGCCGTTGACGACAACGCCGGGAAGCAGCGGCTTAACGGTGCCGGTCAGGTTGGTGTACTGGGTGCCGGGCAGGGTGCACGCCGCGCTGGCGGCCTGGGTGCCGGCGACGCAGCCATTGGGGTTGTAGTTCAGCAGCTGGCTGTAGAACGGCGTGTTGGCATCGCGCGCGACGTCGTACGAGAAGTCGTCGGTGATGCCGTCGATCGGCTGCCAGCGCACGGCGACCCGGCCGCCCTTGCGGTGGTACTGGTTGAAGCCGGCCTGGCCTTCGAGCGGGTTCTTGGTGGTCGGGTCCTGGTGCTGCAGCACGCCGTCCAGCTTGACCGAGAAGCCGGCCATTTCCGGCAGGTCGAGGTGGATGCTGCCGTTGTAGGCGCCGTAGTTGCCGACGCCGCCATCAATGCGGCCGCCGAACTCGCCGGTGGGGGCCTTCGAGACGATGCTGAGCGCGCCGCCTTCGGTGTTGCGGCCGAACAGGGTGCCCTGCGGACCCTTGAGAACTTCGACGCGCTCGACGTCGAACAGCGCGGCGTTGAGGCCGTGCTGGCGGCCCATGTAGACGCCGTCCACGTAGATGCCGACGCCCTGTTCACGCGCGGGCTGGTTGGCGTCGAGCGGCACGATACCGCGGATACCGATTGTCAGCGCGCTCTGGCGCGCCTCGAAGGTCGCAACGCGCAGCGACGGCACGCCGCCGTCGGCGAGGTCATAGAGGCTCTGGACGTGGCGGTCCTTGAGCGCTGCCTGGCTGACGACCGCGATGGCGATCGGGGTTTCCTGAAGATTGGTCTCGCGCTTGGTCGCGGTGACGACGATGTCGCCGAGGCCCGAATCCGCTGCTGCGTCCGCCGCAGCGTCGGCTGCGGGAGCATCGGCCCAGGCGCTCGAGGCGTTCATGCTGGCGAGGATCGAGCCGGCGAGCAGCGTCGCGCGGACAACCTTATTCATCATGTTGAATTTCCACCCTTTTTTGGCAGAATTTGTCTGCCTCGGGGCGGCTAATATGGCTGCATCACGACAGTTGTATGGAAGTTCGATGACATCTGAGTCGCGCGACCTTCATCTTCGTCTCATGTTCGAGGCAAGTGCTTGGAAGACCGGCGTAATATACGGCGGCAACATTTTGAAAAAATCTCTGCGGCCGGGCTATTGCAAGGATTTGGCCGCTGCCAACTCGTGATTGTCCAGCAGCTTGATAGCTGAAGGCGAGCGAGGCGTTATCTCTCGCCTCTGCCTCTTCAGCCTGCCTCGTGGGTGAAATTTCACCCGGCGCGCCGTAAGTTATTGCAGCAAGTGCGAATCAGTTGCAACAAAGAGCGGTGTTTCGATGGGTTTTCGGACCAATTCTGGGGAAGCGTGACACGATGGTTAATTCGGCTGCTGGCATGATGCTGACCTCGGAGAAAGGCTGAGGTGGCTGCGGTCATTTCCGGCACCGCACATATCGATCACCCGGCGCCCGCTGCCTGGACGACCGGCGGCCTGTTCACCGTCGGCTTTCTGGGGGTGACTGCGGGCATCCAGATGAGTGATCGAGGGCTGCAGGCGATCGTGCTGTCGGCGATCCAGCACAGTTTCGCTGTGAGTGACGCGACGATCGGCGCTCTGCAGGGACTGGCGGGAGTACTTGTGGGAAGTGCCGTCGCGGTGCCGGTCGCGCGGCTGGCTGACCGTTTTTCGCGCAAGCTGGTGCTGCTGGGCCTGATCGTCGCCTGGACGACACTGATGGTGGTGAGTGCGGTGGCACCTGATTTTCCCCTGTTTTTCGTGGGGCGCGCCGCTGCGGGGGTTACCGAGTTCGCGATGATCCCGATTGTCTATTCGCTGATACCGGATCTTGCGCCGGAGCGGTACCGCGTTGCCGCCAACCTGACTTTTGCGGCCCTGATGGCGGCAGGCGCCAGTGCGGGGTTCTACTTCGGGAGTGCCATCGTCTCGATCGGTGAGGCTTTGATTCCCGGCGACATGGAAGCGTGGCGCAAGGCCATGCTGCTGCTGTCGTCCGCAGGGTTGCCCCTGTTGCTGCTGGGCTTGCTGGCAACCGACCCGCCGCGCCATATCGCGGTGGCCAATGTGCAGGCGCAGGGCTCGCTGCCAGCGTTCCTGCGTGAGCGTTGGCAGGCGGTCGGGCTGTTCGTGGGCGTGGCCGGCAGCCTGATGATCGCAGTGCAGGCGCTCAATCCACTGATCGCGCTGGCGCTGGAGCGCAGGTTCAACGCAGGCATGGGGCCGATCGGTCACGCTCTGGGGGTAGTGACCTTGGCGACCAGCATCGGATGTTTGCCCGTGGCGGGGGTGCTTGATCGTTTGTTGCGCAAACGAATGGGCCTTGCTGCCAGGCCGCTGATCATGGGCTTAAGTGCGCTTGCTGCCGTGCCTTGCGCGGCTTTGCTGTTGGCAGCGTCGGACATCGATCAGGCGCTGTTCGCGGTAGTCCTTTTCCTGTTCCTCACCTGCACCGCCAATGCGCTCGTCCCCACGATGCTGCAGGACCTGACACCGGCTTCGCTGCGCGCCCGCAGTTTCGCGATCTGGAGCTTCGTCGTTTCGGTGTTCTGCGCGGTCGGTCCTCTGGTGGCGGGCATGCTTTCCGACCTGCTGCTGAACGGGCGGCTGCTGTCGGCCATTGCGATCACTGCCGTGCCTGCGTTGATCGTGTCATGCGGTTGCGCGGTGCGTTCGGTGATCGTTCAGGGCCGAGTGATTGCGCGCTGGACTGCCTGCTCGGACCGGTAAGTAACCGCCGGGGGCACGGTCATCGTCATCGCGTCAAAGGCTAGCATCGTCGCGGCACCCGGCGGCAGTTAGCTTCAGACGGCATGTCGGCGCTGAAATGATGGCAAGGCTTTTCGGATTTGTTGAATGATCCGTGCGAGATTTTTCGGCTGATTGAGATTTTTGGATCAAGGTAACGACGAATGGACAGGGAAACTCCCTTACAGCATCCACCGTGACCAAGGACCGAACGCCATGACCATTCATTCCTCGCTTAGCCCGGAGTACGACGTTGAAGGCGTCGAGCAGGTCATTCTGCCTCCGGTGCGTGATCTGGGAGACGGTTTCCAAGTGCGCCGGGCCTTGCCGAGTGCGCAGCGCCGCATGGTCGGTCCTTTCATCTTCTTCGACCAGATGGGCGAGGCGGTGTTTCGTAGCGGCGAAGGGCTTGATGTCCGTCCTCACCCACATATTGGCCTTTCGACGGTCACCTACCTCATCGAAGGCGAAATCCTTCATCGCGACTCGCTCGGCTCGCTGCAGACCATCCGGCCGGGCGAAGTGAATTGGATGACGGCAGGCAGCGGCATCGTGCATTCCGAACGGACCTCTGCAGACAATCGCGCCAAGGGCGGCAAGCTGTTCGGTCTGCAAACCTGGGTTGCTCTGCCGAAGGAAGCGGAAGAAACCGCTCCGGCCTTCTCGCATCACAAGGCTCACGAGATTCCCGTCACCGAAGATACAGGCACACGCCTGACCCTGATCGCGGGCAGTTCGGACGGCATGACTTCGCCGCTCAAGACTTGGTCCGACATGGTCTATGCCGACATCCACATGCAGGACGGTGCGCGCTATCGCGTCAAGGCCGAGCATATCGAACGCGCGATCTACGTGGTTTCCGGCACCGTCGAGGTCGAAGGCCAGACCGGGACTTTCGTGGCGGGTCAGCTTGTGGTGTTCAAGCCGGATGCCGAAGTAGTCCTGCGTGCCCGGGCAGGTGCTCGCCTGATGCTCCTGGGTGGTGAACCCCTGCCTGAAAAGCGGCACGTCTTCTGGAATTTCGTTTCGTCATCGGCCGATCGGATCGAGCAGGCCAAGGAGGACTGGCGCGAACAGCGGTTCGCTTCCGTCCCGCACGAGCACGAATTCATTCCCCTTCCGGCATAAGGACAGCGATCATGGCACATGGAACCGCACATATCGGCGATACGCCCTGGCGCACCGAGATCGTCGTCGGTGGCCACCGGATCACAGCAGACGAACCAGCAGCATTGGGAGGGCAGGGCGCCGGGCCAGCCCCTTATGATCTTCTGCTTGCCAGCCTCGGCGCCTGCACCGCGATCACGCTTAAGATGTATGCGGCGCGAAAGGGCTGGCCGTTGCAGGCGCTGGATGTCGAATTGCATCTGGCCGGCGGGAAGGACACCATGCGGATCGACCGCAAGCTTGTGATCGCGGGCCTGGATGACGATCAGAAGGCCCGGCTTGCCGACATTGCAGAACGCACGCCGGTGACCCTGACGCTTAAGGCGGGCGTACCGATCGACACCACGCTCGCCTGAGGCCTCGCACTTCCGGCTTGTCTGCGAAGCCGCTCAGAAGTTCTTTCGCAGTTCGACGAATGCGGTGCGTGGCCGTCCGACGAACGCGCCGCGGATCTCGTCCAGGGTCGATACGGCATAGGTCCGATCGAAATGTTCTCGACCCGCAGTATGACCTCGGCAAAGTCCAGCCTCTTCGTGATCGTCCCGTCAAAGATGGCATAGCCGTCGATCCGGTTCCCGCGCCGATCCGACTGCTTCGAAACGGACCTGGCACCTGCATCAACGAGAGGTCAGGCACCAGCCGCGCGTGTTTCCATCCAGTCAATAATCAGGTCTGCGATCTGCAGGTTGTTTCGATCCTGCATCATGAGATGTGTATTGCCGTGAATGCCCAGTTCCGGAGGATGGAGCATCTCTGCTTGGCCGCCTGCCTTCTTCAATCTGGCGATCAGTCGCTTACATTCCTGGAACCGTTCGGGCCAGTCCGACCCCTTGTTTCCGGTCGGCGTGTCGAGGTGATCGCCATATACGACCAATAGCGGGATCGTTGCGAGTGTAGCGATCTGGTCGGCTGTATAGATTTCGGCGTTGCATCGGCCGGGTTCGACCAGGACCATTGCCCTGACCGCCTTGGGATCGAGAAGAGCTGCTTCGAGCGGATAATCTCCAGCCTGCGAATGGCCGAGAAGGATCGCGCCGTTCAGCTTCTTCGCGAGCGCAGCAAGCGCCTTGTAGTTTGGATTTGGGGAGGGAAGCGATGCGATCAGGTCCGGCACGCCCTGGCGGGACAGGGCACTGACCGCTTCGATAGGATACTGGGTATCCGGATAGGGCTTGGTTGCGTCGGGGCCGATACGAAAGTTGATCCACGATGCGATGCGGTCACCCATGCGAGTGATCTTTGGCTGCTTGTCGGGGCTCGCCTGGCCTGCGCCGACACGATTGAAGATGGACTGGTCGAAGCCGGAGCGTCCCCGACCCACTTGATCGACCACATAGGTTGGATGGGAGCGACGCACGAAATACTCGAACCAACCCATCCGGCCGTCGGGTGTGGTATCAAACCCGGCTCCGCTTTGGCCCGCACCGTGGATCAGGACGATTGGCGCCTTGGTCGCACCGACCGGCTCCATGTATTCGACATACATCTGGCCGATCGTCACACGATCCGCTGCCCGCTGACTTCCGAGCTCGACGAAGGTTTGCTCTATACCTTCACCACCGACGAAAAAGCTTCCTCGAGCCTTCAACTGAAGGGGCTGTTCATTGATATTCGGCGTTTCGATTTCATTTGCCATCACAGGTCCCGCTACCATCGCCAAACTCAAGGCCACGACCGGCAGCCGGTGACTGCCCCGCCACCGGTTGCGCATGATTAAGCCCTACCCGTAGGATGTTCGGAGCCGCCCCATACCGGCAGACCGGGGGCTGGCACGCCATCATGAAGGTCGCGGTTGCGTTGACCTTGGCCGAAAGCGCCATAGGGGTAGCCGCCGGGCGTTGGGCGGCTGACGGCCTCAAGGGCTGCCGAAGCGGCATCGTCCAATGTCAGCTCGGCCGCAGCGATCGAATCCTTCAACTGAGCCATGTTGCGCGCGCCGAAAATCGGAGCCGTCACGCCGGGCCGGTCCGCGATCCAGCTCAAGGCCACCTGCGATGGCGTCGCGCCGATCTCGTTCGCAATACGCATGACCTCGGCAATCGTTGCCCAATTGCGGTCGATGTTGGCGTATTCCTCGCACACCCATTGATAAAGCTTGTTGTCCGAGCCCGCACGGGTGCCGACCGCGGGTTTCAAACCGCGTTTATATTTGCCGCTCAGGAAGCCGCCTGCGAGCGGTGACCAGGGAGCATGCCCAGACCATTGTGGACGGCCGCAGGCACAATCTCATATTCGCATTCCCGTGAAAGAAGGCTGTACTGTGGTTGCAGGCTGACGGGCAGGGGGCGCCCATAGCCTTTGCGATCGACACGAAGAGCTGCAACTCCCAGCCGGTGAAGTTGGAAATGCCGATGTAATGAATCTTGCCTGCCTGGACCGCGTCGGCGAGAAATCCGAGCGTCTCCTCCATCGGCGTCTTCATGTCGGAGGCATGCAATTGATAGAGGTCGACGTTTTCGACGTTCATGCGCTTGAGTGATGCGTCCAGCGCACGATGAAGGGTCCTTCGCTGTTGATTGCCACTGAGAAGTGACCCGGGGGCGTATAAATTACCATTGAGAATTGACCCATGTTTCCCTCGCCTCCGGCTGCCAGTCGGAGGGTCTTGGAGTGATCAACATGGACTTACTCAGTGTGATCCGCCGTTGGCATTTCCGGCAGAAGATCCCCATTCGGGAGATCAAGCGCCGGACCGGCCTATCCCGCAACACCATCCGTAAATATCTGCGTTCCGATGTGGTTGAGCCCAGCTTCAAGGTTCCGTTGCGGCCCAGCAAACTCGATCCCTTCGCGGACAAGCTAACCGCTTGGCTGCGGGTGGAATCCAAGAAATCCCGCAAACAGAAGCGGACCGCCAAGCAGTTGCACGCCGATCTGGTAAAGCTGGGATATGATGGCTCTTACAACCGGGTTGCGGCTTTTGCCCGACGATGGCGAACCGAACTGCAGTATGAGCATCAGACCAGCGGGCGTGGGACATTCGTACCTCTGGTCTTTCCGCCTGGCGAGGCGTTCCAGTTCGACTGGAGCGAGGATTACGCCGTGCTGGGCGGCAAGCCCACGAAGCTGCAGGTCGCTCATACCAAGCTGGCACATAGCCGCGCCTTTATCGTGCGAGCCTATCTGCTTCAGACCCATGAGATGCTGTTCGACGCGCTGACGCAGGCATTCCGGGTGCTGGGCGGCGTGCCCCAGCGCGGGATCTTCGACAATATGAGGACCGCTGTCGACAAGATCGGGACCGGGAAGGCACGGCAGGTCAACGCGAGGTTTGCCGCCATGGCCAGCCATTATCTGTTCGAGACCGATTTCTGCAATCCGGCTTCAGGCTGGGAGAAGGGACAGGTCGAGAAGAACGTTCAGGACGCTCGGCGCCGGTTGTGGCAACCGATGCCCAGCTTCCGCGATCTGGCTGAGTTGAACGCCTGGCTGGAAGAACAGTGCATCGCCCAATGGGGCGAGATCCAGCATGGTGTCATGCCCGGCACCGTGGCTGATGTGCATGCCGAGGAAGTTTCCTGCCTGATGCCGCTGGGCCGGCCCTTCGATGGCTTTGTCGAGCAGATCAAGCGCGTGTTGTCGCGCGGCGATCTGGATGAGAAAGCGCGACAATCAAGATGAGAATCCGGTGTGTCGGGATCGGCGTAGGGCGTAGCCCGTAGCCGGTCCCGACACACCGGAGGCACTCTTTGCCGGGTGCCTGTGATGGTCGTGGTGGCCGCTATGCATCGGTTTTCCGGGGAGGAGGACTGGGCGTGTGGCCGGCCGACACATCAACGATCATCAAGTGAGGCTTTTCATGACCAACAGACGTTATGACCCCGTCGCGCTGGCGGCGGCGAAGGCCGGGTTCAGTCCGGCGACGGGCTATCGGGTTCTGCAGGACACCCGGCTGCCATCACAGCGGCAAACACCGCGCAGCCGGCGCCGACCCGATCCGCTTGCCGGTATTTTCGATGAAGTTGTCGTGCCGATGTTAGAGGCTGCCCCGGGCCTTCGGCCCATAGCGATCTTCGAGGAGCTGCGGCGCCGATATCCCGAGACGGAGTTCGGCTCCCGGCGAACCCTGGAGAGGCGCATTCGCGACTGGCGCGCCATGAACGGGCAAGATCGCGAAGTCATTTTCCGGCAAGTGCATGAGGCCGGGCGGCTCGGCCTGTCCGATTTCACGTGCATGGACGATCTGGGAGTTTCCATCGCCGGACAGCCCCTGGACCATCTGCTCTATCACTTCCGGCTTCCTTGTGGCGGCTTCGAACACGGGCACATCATCCTGGGCGGCGAGAGCTTCGTCGCCTTGGCCGAAGGGCTGCAGAACGCGCTCTGGTCCGCAGGTGGTGCGCCGAAGCTTCATCGTACCGACAGCCTCTCGGCCGCCTTCCGCAATCTGGACGCTGATGCCAGGATCGACCTGACCAAGCGTTATGACGCGCTCTGTGACCATTATGGAATGGAGCCCACGAGGAACAACCGGGGCGTTGCCCATGAGAACGGCGCGATCGAGAGTGCCCATGGCCATATCAAGGCTGCCATAAGGGATGCGCTGCTGCTGCGCGGCAGTGGCGACTTCGCCGACCTTGCCGACTATCGCCGCTTCATCGACGAGGTCGTAAATGCGCGCAACCGGCGGCACGGCCCCGGGATCGATGCCGAACGCAAGTTCCTGCGGCCGCTGCCGGACGTGCGCACCACCGATTACGAGGAGATCCTCGTGACGGTCACATCCTCGGGCGGCTTCACGTTGCGCAAGGTGTTCTACACGGTCCCATCCCGCCTGATCGGGCACCGTTTGCGGGCTCGCCTGTATGATGACCGCCTCGACCTCTTCATCGGCGGCACGAGACTCATGACCCTGCCGCGCGGACGCGCAGGCATGAACGGGAAGCACGGCCACGTTGTCGATTACCGTCACGTGATCCATTCTCTGCGCCGTAAGCCCATGGCACTGCTAGGGCTGGTCTATCGCGATAGCCTGTTCCCGCGAGAGGCCTATCGCCTGATGTTCGACCACCTGCTGGAAGTTCAGGGCGAGCGGGAAGCCTGCCGCACCACCGTCGAACTTCTGGCCATGGCTCACGAGCGTGCATGCGAAGCTGAACTCGCGGGGCTCCTGACCGAGGACCTGGCGGCGCGCCGAACGCCCTGCCTGACAACCTTGCGGGCCCGGTTCTGTCCGGACCCTGCCGATCTGCCCGAAGTCGTGGTCGAACTGGTGCCGCTCTCGATCTACGACGGACTTATCGAACAGGGAGAAGCCGCATGAACGCAACTCCCATGATTGATGCACAGCGTCTCAGCCTCATGCTCAACGAACTGCGCTTGCCCACCATCAAGCACATCTGGGGGGACTTCGCCGCCCAGGCAGACAAGGAAGGATGGCCCGCCAGCAGATTCCTCGCCGCGCTGGCCGAGCACGAACTTGCCGAACGCGATCGGCGTCGGATCGAACGCCACCTGGCAGAGGCACATCTACCCGCAGGCAAGACCCTCGACTGCTTCGCCTTCGATGCCGTGCCGATGATCTCCAAGGCCCAGGTCATGGCCCTGTGCGCTGGCGATGGTTGGCTCGAGCAAGGTGCCAACCTCATCCTGTTCGGTCCGCCCGGCGGCGGCAAAACCCACCTCGCCGCAGCTATCGGCCTAGCGCTGGTAGAGCGGGGCTGGAGGGTTTTGTTCACCCGGACCTCCGACCTCGTGCAACGCCTGCAGGTCGCGCGGCGCGAACTCGCGCTCGAATCCGCGATGGCCAAGCTCGACAAATACCACCTGCTGGTTCTCGACGACTTCGCCTACATCTCGCGCGACCAAGCCGAGACATCGGTGCTCTTCGAGTTGATCAGCGCACGCTACGAGCGACGGTCGTTGCTGATCACCGCCAACCAGCCCTTCGGCGAGTGGAACAGGGTCTTCCCCGATCCCGCGATGACGCTCGCCGCTGTCGACAGGCTCGTCCACCACGCCACCATCTTCGAGATGAACGTCGAAAGTTACCGGCGGCGCACCGCTCAGGCCAGACGCGCCGGTGCCGGGCGGCCCGCCGCATACACTACGCCAAAGGTTCTCGAGACCATCCGCGTCAATCAGGATGAGAACGACGAACTTGCCAGCGACAATCTAAACAGGCACTGATCGACGCGCCGCGACAATCACATTCTCATCCTGATTGACGCGCAATCATCATCCAGTTTGTCGCGCTACAGCGTGTCGCCAACCTGCCTCATCGCCTTCGACCGCAACCGCTATTCGGTGCCTGCTTCCTTCGCGAACCGGCCGGTCAGCCTGCGGGTCTACCCGGATCGCCTTGTCATTGTGGCCGAAGGCCAGATCGTGTGCGAACATCCCCGGCTCATCGACCGATCCCATCACAAGCCGGGACGCACAATCTATGACTGGCGGCATTATCTGGCGGTGATCCAGCGCAAGCCCGGTGCCTTGCGCAATGGCGCCCCCTTTCTCGAGATGCCCGAAGCCTTCCGACAATTGCAAAGTCATCTGCTCAAGCGCCCAGGCGGCGACAGGGAGATGGTCGAGATCCTGTCTCTCGTTCTGCATCACGACGAGCAGGCTGTGTTGAGCGCGGTCGAGTTGGCTCTGGAAGCCGGTGTCGCCACCAAGACCCACGTTCTCAACGTGTTGCATCGCCTTATCGACGGCAAGGCGCCTCCAGCTTCGCCGATCGATGCACCTCAGGCCCTGCGCCTGACCCAAGAGCCCGAGGCCAATGTCGTGCGCTATGACATGCTCAGGGAGATCTCGCCATGCGTCATGACCCCGCCAGCGCCGCGGTCATCGTCATGCTGCGCAGCCTCAAGATGTTCGGCATGGCTCAAGCCGCCGACGAACTGATCGAGCAGGGGGCGCCTGCCTTCGATGCTGCCTTGCCGATACTGGCTGGGCTCCTGAAGGCAGAGATGGCCGAACGTGAGGTCAGGTCCATCGCCTATCAGATCAAGGCGGCCCGCTTCCCGGCGTACAAGGATCTGGCTGGCTTCGACTTTGCCGCCAGCGAGATCAACGAAGCCCTCGTGCGCCAGCTTCACCAGGGTGACTTCATGGAAAACGCCGACAACGTCGTGCTGATTGGCGGCCCCGGAACCGGCAAGAGCCATATCGCCACCGCCTTGGGCGTGCAGGCTGTCGAGCATCACCGCAAGAAGGTCCGCTTCTTCTCCACGGTCGATCTGGTCAATGCGCTTGAGCAGGAAAAGACCTCGAACAGATCCGGCCAGCTGGCAGAGCGCCTGCTACGCCTCGACCTGCTCATCCTCGATGAACTGGGCTACCTGCCCTTCAGTTCATCGGGCGGCGCCATGCTCTTCCATCTGCTCAGCAAGCTGTACGAGCGCACCAGCGTCGTCATCACCACCAACCTGAGCTTCAGCGAATGGTCCGGCGTGTTCGGCGATGCCAAGATGACAACCGCACTGCTCGATCGGCTTACTCACCACTGCCACATCCTGGAAACCGGGAACGATAGCTTCCGCTTCCGCGCCAGCACCGCTGCACCCAAATCCAGAAAGGAGAAGTCAGCATCTTGAACCTGCCGGGAAACGGCAGCACATAAACCACGCCCACCCGGGTCAGTTCTCAATGGAAACCCCGGGTCACTTCTCAGTGGCAATCAACACCCGCCGCCGTCCGAGCGCTTGCAAGGCGTAGCTTTCTTCTTCTTGACGTTCTCCCCTGATTGTTACCAGTCAGAGGTAGAGTCCGGCTCCTTCATGATGGTTGGTTGAGGTGATGGCAACCTTTCCGGGGCATGCCCCGGAAAGGTTGGCCGGCTTTCTCGGCGGGGGTTCTCCCGCCCAGTTTCGAGTGTGGCCTGACGTAGTTGTAATCGTGCCGCCAGGCATCGAGCACGAAGCGAGCATGCGGCAGCGACGTGAACAGGGTCTCGTTGAGGCATTCGTCGCGCAGACGCCCGTTGAAGCTCTCGACGAAGCCGTTTTGCATCGGCTTGCCGGGTGCGATATAATGCCACTCGACCCGCCGTTCCTGCGACCAGCGCAGGATGGCTGACGAGGTCAGCTCGGTGCCGTTGTCGCTGACCACCGTATGCGGCTTGCCGCGCATCCCGATCAGCCGTGTCAGCTCCCGCGCGACCCGCACACCCGACAGCGACGTGTCGGCCACCAGCGCCAGGCATTCCCGCGTGTAGTCGTCGACCACGCACAGGATGCGGAACCGCCGGCTGCACGTCAGGGTGTCGGAGACGAAGTCGAGCGACCAACGCTGGTTCGGCCCGTCCGGCAGCACCATCGGCGCCCGCGTGCCCAGGGCGCGGTTGCGGCCACCACGGCGACGGATCCGCAGGTTCTCCTCGCGATAGACCCGCAGCAGCTTCTTGTGGTTGGGCGTCATGCCCTCGCGAGCCAGAAGATACCGAGACGCCGATAGCCGAAGCGGCGACGCTCGGCCGCCAGCTCGCGCAGACGCTGTCGCAGCGGACCATCGTCCGGACGCGACGATCGATACCGGATCACCCGCCGGCTCACGCCAACCAGGTTGCACGCCCGACGCTCGCTCAGCCCGTGATGCTCACGGGCATGGGCGACGGCATCCCGCTTAGCGCCGGGCGTCACCATTTTTTTGATGCCAGATCCTTCAGCACCACGTTGTCGAGCATGGCTTCGGCCAGCAACTTCTTCAGCCGGCTGTTCTCTTCCTCGAGCGTGCGCAGGCGCCGAGCCTCCGACACCTCCAGACCGCCATACTTCGACTTCCACTTGTAGAACGTCGCTGAGCTGATCCCGTGGCGGCGGCACACATCCGCTGTCGCCATCCCGGCCTCCTGCTCCTTCAAGATCGCGATGATCTGCTCTTCGCTGAACCTGCTGCGCTTCATTCCGTCCGACTCCTTCTCGTCGGACTCTACTCAAAATCGGTCACATTTCAGGGGAGCACGTCATTCTTCACGGCTCGGATGCCGATGTCGACAAGCATGTTGATGTGTTTCCATCAGATACGCAGGTTCGACTCCCGGTGCGTTGAAATCTACCATTGCGGGGTGATTTCGTACTAGGGCGTAGACTCATTACCCGTTGCACCAGAGACGTGCGCAAATGAGCTTGATGGCCGCGAGATAGTTGGCAGCGTCCTTGTCGTATCGCGTGGCGATGCCCCGGAACTGCTTGATCCGATTAAAGAAGCGCTCGACGAGATTACGCTGGCGGTAGAGCCATGACGAGAAGCCGAAGCGCTGCTTACGGTTGGAGCGGTTGGGAATGTTGGCCCAGATGTTTCGGGCCGCCGCCGCCTCGCGAATGGTGGTGCTGTCATAGCCCTTGTCGCCGAGCAGGGTAGCGCCCTCGGGGATGGCCTCTATCAGCGCTTCAGCTTCGCACGCATCATGGACCTGCCCACCCGTCAGTCGCAGGCCGACAGGACGTCCATCAGCGTCGACAAAAGCGTGGAGTTTGGTCGTAAGGCCGCCCCGGGAACGTCCCATGCCATGATCGCTGCATTCCCTTTTTGCCCGTCGCACCGTGCTGGTGGACGCGCATGCAAGTAGAATCGATCATCACCAACTCGCCGTTGAAACCGGCGGAAACCGCCGCCAACAATCGGTCCCACACTCCGGCCTTTCGTCAGCGGATGAACCGGTTGTAGCAGGTCGTCGATGGACCATAGCGCTCAGGGACCTCTGCCCACGGCGCACCAGAACGGAAACGCGAGAGTATCCCGTTCAGCACCCGGCGGTCATCGACGCGGGGTACTCCACGCGGCTTGTTGGGCAGCAACGGCTCGATGATGAGCCATTCCTTGTCCGTCAGTTCATACCGCCGCCGCGTCATACGCCCTCCCGTTTCCGAAGTTAGCGTCCGCGCTCGTGGTGTAATTTCCGGTGTAGATTGAGGCGATCGCATGGGTGGGGCATGCCCCACCCATGCGAATTCGATCTCGGTGGCCACCGGGCTCATCGGTAAGGTGGAGTTACCACACTTCACACGCCCACCGAGGAGTTGATCCCGATGACCGACGATAGATTACCGCTTGCCGAGCTGATGGCGAAGACCGGAGATGGAGATTTCCTGCGCACGATCGCCGAGAACGTATTACAGATCATCATGGAGGCCGACGTCGATGGCTTGGTCGGCGCCGGCCGGCACGAGCGTTCCGGCGATCGCACGACCTGGCGCAATGGCTACCGCGACCGCAGTCTCGACACCCGGCTCGGCACGCTCAATCTCAAGATCCCCAAACTGCGGACCGGCGCCTACTTTCCCGGCTTTCTGGAGCCAAGGAAGACCGTCGAGAAGGCGCTGGTCGCGGTGATCCAGGAAGCATGGATCGCCGGCGTCAGCACCCGGCGCGTCGATGAACTGGTGCAGGCGATGGGCATGACTGGCATCTCCAAGTCCTCGGTATCCAAGCTGTGCAAGGACATCGACGAGCGGGTCCACGCCTTCCTCAAGCGGCCGCTCGCCGGCGACTGGCCCTACCTCTGGCTCGATGCTACCTATCTCAAGGTGCGCGAGGGCGGGCGGATCGTCAGTGTCGCCGCGATAATCGCTGTGGCCGTCAACACCGAGGGCAAGCGCGAGATCGTCGGCCTGCACATCGGTCCTTCCGAAGCCGAGCCGTTCTGGTCGAGCTTCCTCAAGGACCTCGTCCGGCGCGGCCTGACCGGCGTGAAGCTGGTCATCTCCGATGCCCACGAGGGGCTCAAGGCGGCGATTACCCGCGTCATGGGCGCGACCTGGCAGCGCTGCCGCGTCCACTTCATGCGCAACGCCCTGGCCTATGTGCCCAAGGGCCAGAATACCGTCGTTGCCGCTGCAATCCGTCAGGTCTTCCTTCAGCCCGACCATGCCGCTGCGACGCAGGTCTGGCGGCAGGTCGCTGATCAGTTGCGCGCCCGCTGGCCAAAGCTCGGCGCTTGCATGGACGATGCCGAGCACGACGTGCTCGCCTACATGACCTTCCCCGAGCAGCACCGGGTCAAGCTCCACAGCACCAATCCGCTGGAACGCCTGAACAAGGAAGTGAAGCGCCGCGCCGATGTGGTCGGCATCTTCCCGAACGAGGACAGCATCATCCGCCTCGTCGGCGCCGTCCTGCTCGAGCAGAATGACGAATACCAGCTCCAGCACCGCTACATGCAGATCGAGGGCATGGCCGCCCTTGCCACACCAATGATCGAGGAGGCACAGCCGCTACAGATTACACCCAAGGCCGCCTGAAAATGCAGCCCAGTGGCCACACCCGATTTTACACCACATTGACGGACGCGACCGTTTCCGAAGGCCGCCTGAATCTCGCCAAGGCCGACAACTCAACCTGATTTATGAGTTCACGCCCTAACAAATTGACTGATTAGCGGCGGGCTACAAAACGTCCTCCTGGGACGTCGGGGGCCGTAAGCGACACGAAGAATGTCGGAAAATAGCCATTCCCATGATCGCCATGGGACGTCGCAGGACCCTCTGGAATGAAATGCTGGCTGGGGCGGCAGGGTCAGAAAAATTCATATAAGCAAATGTAGTTGTTGGAATAATTTGGATGTTTGGGCGAGAATACCTTCATTTTTACCGAAGAAAATCGAGGATGTTTTGGTGCCTCATGAGACGAATTGAGATTTTTCGATGAGCCGTGGGCTGAAATGAAGCGCTTTGGCGAGCGCTCTGGCCTTTCGAGAACTGGAAGATCTCGGGTACCAACCCGCATGCCTGGCTGCCGGCGAACGCCGTCGGCGAACTTATGCCGTGGACTGCGGTGACCTGAGCACAGCGCTTACGGTCGAGGGCCACATGGTCTGTGCCATCAAGAGGTTCGGCTAGCCGCTCGCGACGAGGAGTTGAGCCGCGCGAAGAATTCCGGGAAATCCTTGATTTCGACCTTGGCGCGGTGGCGGACCGGTGCGGGCTTGATCATCGCGGCCGACAAGTCGCGACAGGGGTCGCTTTCGCAGCGCCCGTCCGGAATGCCGAAGCGGAAGATCTCGCTGCAGTGGTTCTTGATGCGGTGCGCCATCTCGTACGAGCCGCGTGCCTCGATGAGGCGCAAGGCTTCGAGCATCGTACGCGGCAGGCTGGAGCGGACGGGCTTGTCGCCGATGATAGGCAGGATGTCGCTCTTGAGGCGCCCCTCGATGAGGCGCACATAGCGCGGCGACCAGTCAGGCCGGCGCGCCTCTATCCATTCTCGCGTCAGCATCGAAGGTCATCCTGTCGGCTGCGATCTGAAATTTCGCCTCTTTCCTGTACGCGATCGGATCGGTGCCTTGTGCGACTCGCTCTTTTACGACCATCGGAAAGGCGGTCGAGCCGGTAATGGTCTACGCCCTCTATTCTCCACGATGCTCGATAAACGCTTGCAAAATCCCAAGGTTAAATGATAGCGCTATCTTATTGTAATAATTATCTTGCGGGAGATTGTATGCCAAGGAAATTCAGCTTATTGCCTTTGCTCGCGCTAGCATCGTGCATTGCCATCGTAGGCTGTTCGAAAGAAGCGCCTTCCAACGACGCTGCGAAGCATGTCGAGTCGGACAAGTCGAAGTACCTCTCGCAGCCGCTCGTCAGCGAGATCTACACGGCGGACCCGTCCGCGCATGTGTGGAACGGCAAGATCTACGTCTACCCCAGCCATGATATCGACGGGCCGACGCCCGAGGACGACCTCGGCAGCCACTTCGAGATGCGCGACTATCGCATCCTATCGATGGACAAGATCGGCGGCCCGGTAACGCTTGGGCCCGTCGCGCTCGACGTCAAGGACGTGCCGTGGGCCGAGAAGCAGATGTGGGCGCCGGACGCGGCCTTCCGCGATGGTACTTACTACCTGTACTTCCCGGCCAAGGACAAGGCGGGCGCCTTCCGCATCGGCGTTGCCACCTCGAAAAGCCCGACCGGTCCGTTCAAGGCGCAGCCGGAGCCGATCAAGGGCAGCTACTCGATCGATCCGGCGGTGTTCACCGACGACGACGGCAAGAGCTACATGTACTTCGGCGGCATCTGGGGCGGCCAGCTTCAGCGCAATGTCGGCGGCAAGTACGATCCCAACGGCTCGAAGACCGATCTGCAGGCGGACGACAGGCCGGCGCTCCTGCCCCGTGTCGCGCGCATGAGCGACGACATGCTCGAATTCGCCGAGGCCCCGCGCGAACTGCGCATCGTGGACGAGAAGGGCAAGCTGCTGCTGGGCGGCGACCACGACCGGCGCTTCTTCGAAGCTTCGTGGATGCACAAGTACAAGGGCAAGTACTACTTCAGCTACTCGACCGGCGACACGCATTTGCTCGCCTACGGGATCGGCGATTCTCCCTATGGCCCGTTCACCTACAAGGGCCGCATCCTCGAGCCGGTCGAGGGGTGGACGACGCATCACTCGATCGTGCAGTGGGACGGGCGCTGGTGGCTGTTCTATGCCGACACGCAGCTTTCGGGGCAGACCCGCCTGCGCAACGTGAAGGTGACCGAACTGCACTACAATGCCGACGGGACGATCAGGACGATCGACCCGATGATCCGGCGGTAAAACGAAAAAGGGGCGCCCGATCGGCGCCCCTTCCTCATTTCAGCAGATGTAACGAAACGGCCTCCCCCATGGCCTTGTAGCCGGCCGGGTTGGGATGGATCGCGTCACCCCCGTCGTAGGCCGGATTGAGATGATCGGGGCGCGCGGGATCGCGCATTACCGCGTCGAAGTCGATCACCGCGTCGAAGTGGCCGGGGTCCGGATCCAGGCGTTGATCGCCTGCCGGTCGGCCTCGCTGGCGGCGGCGGGGTGGTAGTATTCCATGCCCATGAACGGCAGCAGGGTGCCGCCGTAGACCGTGATGCCGCGTGCATGCGCGCGCGCGACGATCTGGGCGTAAGCGCCGGTTACTTGCGCGACCAGTGCGGCATGGGCCTCGGGCGTGGCCGGCGCGTCTCGCGTGAGCATGCCGATGTCGTTGATCCCCTCCAGTACGATCAAGTGGGTGACGCCGGGGACCGAGAGCACGTCGCGATCGAAGCGCGCCACCGCGTTCGGGCCGGTGCCGTCGAGCAGCACGCGGTTGCCGCCGATACCCTGGTTCACCACGGCGCGCTTGCCGGAGAGGCGGCGGGCCAGCACGTCGGTCCAGCGATCGTTGCCGTTGGTGGTGGAGCCGCGTCCGTCAGTGATCGAATCCCCGAGTGTGACCACGGCGCCGGCGCCGCAGCGGCGCATCTCGATGCCGGAGAGCATGTACCAGTGATCGGTCGTGGTCGCGCCCGCGAAGGGGTTGTCGTTCGTCCGGTCGCCGTTCAGCCAGTATGAGGTGGCGCGTGATCCCGGGTGGCCGGTCTGCTGCACGGGCAGCGCCGCGAAGTGCAGCGACACGGCGAGATCGTCGAATGCAGAGACGGCCATGCGGACGGGGTCGGAGAGCCAGTCGGCACCGGTGGGGATGACTACCCGGTCCTTGCCGTCGAAGCGCAGCGGCACCGAGGAACCGGCGGTGAGGTCGGGATGCTGCGGGGAGGCCGCGCGGGCCAGCGTTGCGTTCTCGATGACCAGCGGCGCCTCGCCAAAGGCGTTGGAGAGTCGGATGCGCAGCTCGCTTCCGGCGGTCGAGGGGCGGACGATCTGGCGCAGGGTAACGTCGCGGCGGGCCGCTTCCGGCAGGCGATCGTCACCGTTCAGCGGCATCTGCGAGGAACCCCATGCGGCGGTCCATGGACATTGCGCGGCTGCAGGCGCAGCCGTGGCGGGAAGCGGCGCGGCGAGCGCAAGCGCGGCGGTCAGAACGGCTGGGCGCAGCATGTGTGTCATGAAAACGAAGTCTCCCGAAAAAGAAAGAGCCGGCACAAAGGCCGGCTCAGTGGGTAGGGTAGGGAGGAAATCAGAAGTTGGCCCTTATGCCGGCCAGTACCTGACGGCCCGGCTTGTAGACCGAGTAGGCCGCGTTCGAGTATTCGAAGGTGGTGCGGATCGACTCGTTGGTGATGTTCAGCACATCGAGCGTCAGACGCACGCCGTCGTTGAGGAATGGCAGCTGGTAGCCCGCCGACATGTCCAGCTGGCCGCGTGCGTCGTTGCGCAGCGAAGCGTTGGCGATGCCGTTCTGCGGCTTGTTCACGGCGATCGACTTGTCGTTCCAGACGTAATTCACGCTGATCGACAGGCCGTTGTTCTCGTAGAAACCCTGCAGATTGTAAGAGTACTTGGACACGCCGGTGGCAACCAGGCCCGAGGACGAGGACTGCTTCAGGTACGTGCCGTTGGCCGAGAAGCCGAGGCCCTTGACCAGAAAGTCGAGCGGCTGGACCCAGGTGGCTTCCATACCCTTGATCTTCAGGTCGCTCAGGTTGACAGGACGGTTGACCGTGATCGGCAGGTTGTTGACGGCGATGCCGGTCGCAGCCGAACGATCGTTAAGAGCGTTCTGCTGCGTCGAGAGCAGGCCGTCGAACGGGATGTTGAGCGAACCGAAGGTGACTTCGTTCGAGGTGGTGACGGTGAAGCCCTGGATATTCTTCATGAACGCCGACAGGCCGATGTAGCCAATGCCGCCGGTGTAGAGTTCACCGCCGATATCGTAGTTGTCGGAGGTGTAGGGCTTCAGGTCCGGGTTGCCCGCCGTCGCCGTCAGCGCCGAGGGATCGGAGAAGGTGATACCGGGCAGGATCTGGCCCGCATCCGGACGGGTCATCGTGCGCGACGCGGATGCGCGCAGCTTGATGTTGTTCGCCAGATCATAGGTCAGGTTAATCGAGGGCAGGAAGTTCTCGTACTTCGACTTCGAGGTGATGTCGATGATCGAGGTGCCGACCTGGCTCGGCCCGGTCACGGTCTGGTTGGTGTGGGCATAGCGCATGCCGGTGTTGATATGCAGGTCGCGGCCCGCGATCGTGGTCACGCCGTTCAGCTCGAAGTAGGCGCCCATGACCTCTTCGTCCATGTCGCCGGTCGCGCCGCCAGTCACCGCGCCGCGCGTTTCAGGCGCGCTGTCGCGGTAGCTGGCGTAGTTCGTGGCGCTCTTGATCGCGTCAAAATCGGGCACGATGAAACCGGCGACCGACGAGCTCTTGAGGTACTCCGAGATTTCGCCGGTGGTAATCGAACCGGTGTTGCCGGTGCAGCCGGTGCCGCAGACCGACAGCTGGTAGGCGGTGCTGTTGTCGTATGCGCGGATCGAGCGCGTAGCACGGTCATAAGCCGCGCCGACCTTCACGTTGAACATGTCATCACCGTACGTGACGTCGAGGTGCGCACCCTTGGTTTCCGTCTTGCGGCGAACGAGCTGGATGTTCTGGCGATACCACTGCCAGGTGCCGCTATCGGGATCGTTCAGGTCGATGTTGCTGGTGATCGACGGATAGGAACCGCTCGTGTTGTCGTAATAGACGTCCACGCCCGACTGCGGAGTAGTCTGGAAGGCCCAGGTCGGCTGTTCACGGAAGAAGCTGCTCTTCGAATAGTTCGCGCTCGCCTCGATCTTGAGATCTTCGGTCGGCTGCCAGGTTACGCTGGGGTTGATGTTCCAGAACTTGGTCGTCTGCTTGAACAGGCTAGCCTCGAGGAAGAACGACGAGTTGGCGAACGTACCGCTGGTGACGACGTTGTTGTCATCCACGGTCAGGTCGATCGGGATCATGCCGCCGGTCGACTGCGCGCTGGTGCCCGGGCCCGAGTTGCGGACCTGCCAGTTCATGTTGACCTTGCTGTAGTTGCGCTGCGACTTGGCCCAGAGGCCGTCGAGCGCGAAGTGCAGCTCGTCGCTGGGGCGCCATTCGAGCGAGGCGAGGGCGGACACGCGCGAGCGGGTGCCTTCGGTCAGGCTCTGGCGGCCGAGGCGCGGGATCAGCGCGGTGCTGAGCTGGTCGGCGGTCAGGCCCGAGGTGGCCACCACGTCTACGGGATCGCCGGCGGTCAGGCCGTGGCCCGCGTTGGCGGGAACGACCGAAGCCCACGAGAAGTTGTTGCCGCCTGCGTCGGTGCAGTCGGTGCCGCAGGACAGGTTGCCGTCGGTCCAGCCAACGGACTCGAAGCCCTTCACGCGGGTCTTGGTCTTCACGCCGGCAACGCCGACGAGGATGCCGAAGGTATCGGTGGTGTGGCTGGCGACGAGGGCGCCGCGCGGGCTGAACTTGTCGTTGGTGTCGGTGTACTGGCCCTGTGCCACGACGGTGACGTGGGTGCCTTCCTTGTCGAAGGGCCGCGCGTTACGCAGGTTCACGGTGCCGGCAATGCCGCCTTCGAGCGTCGAGGGCGACGGGCTCTTGGCAAGGTCGAGGCGGGTGAACAGTTCCGAGGGGAAGAAGTCGAGGTCGACTTCGCGGTTGGCGCTGCCGCCGTTGGTGCCGCCGTCCGACGCCACCTGCAGCTGCGAACCGTTCAGCAGCACGCGCGTGAAGCTGGGGCCGAGGCCGCGGATGGCGACCTGGGTGCCTTCGCCGTTGATGTCGCGGTTGAGGCGCACGCCGGGCATGCGGTTCAGCGTTTCGGCGAGGTTGGTGGCGGGCAGCTTGCCGATGTCCTCGGCGAAGATGCTGTCACCGAAGCTCACCGCGTCGCGCTTGGCGTTGGTCGCGCTCTGCAGCGAGCCGCGAATACCGGTGACGATGATGTCTTCGGCCGAAGCGCCGGTATCGTCCACGGTCGAGTCGGTGGCCTGAGCCTGCGCTGCTACAGTTGCAGCGTCCTGCGCCCGGGCGGCGGAACCGACGAACGGGGTGAGCGCGGCGGCTCCCAGCAGAACGGCGCGAACGGTCACGAAATTACGTGTCATAATATCTGAACTCCCTCCCATGCGTCTGCTGCCCTTTGCTCGGGGCTCGCAGGATGCGCTGGCTTTGCTAGCGCTATCATTTTTCCATATTCCTGTGACCGGATGCCGTCAAGAACAATGATAGCGTTATCTTTACTTGTAGGTGTAGAGCTTCACCCGCTGGATCTGCCACTGGCCCGGGAACAGCCGGATATGGCGGCCCTGATGGGTCTGGTCGCCGTTGAGCAGGCGTCCGGCCACCCATTTTCCGGCGGCGTCATAGTGGCCTTCCCAGGCCGAATCGATGCCTGCGAGGGCACCGCCGTCGGCGCGCGGCTTGAAGGTCACGGTGATGCCTTGACCCGCGATCAGGTATTCCTCGGGACCGGTCTGGATGATGATGCCGCCCGCCGCCGCGATGGCGGCATTGGCGGCTTTCCGCTCCTCCGCCCCGGGATCTGCGCCCGGCTTGGGGGCATCGACATAGCTAATGGTGAAGCGATAGGGCCCGACGTCGCGCGTTTCCGGTTCGGTGGCGAGGGTTTCGTCGTAGAGCTGGCGCGGCTTGAAGCCGACCATGCGATCGGTGCCCTGCGCATCGAGGATATAGGGCTTGAGCTGCTGCAGCACGCCGTAGGCATCCTTGAGCGCGCCGGGGTTCTCGTCGACCGAGTCGATCGAGAACGGGCCGAAGCCGATCGCGTCGAGCTGGCCGATGGCATAGAACGCATTTGCCGGGGCGATGGGATTGTCGGAGTTATGCGCCTCGGGAATGAACAGCACGTTGTCCGGCCGCTTGTAGCCGTTCACGATGTCCACGAAGTTCGGGAAGTAGATGTCGGGCGCCAGGAAATCGAGGTGAGGGGCGCCTGCCTTCCAGACGTCGAGCAGGTGCGGCAGCGGGCCGCCGCTGGGGTATTCGCCGGGAATCCGGCCCGGCCGGTTGAGCGCGACATTGACGTACATCGGCAGCGGGTAGGCGGCCTTGCCTGCCGCCGTCAGCTGGTCAGCGAAGCGGGCGTAGTGCCAGGCGGCGAAGATCTCGGCGGAGGTGTCGCCCGCGCCGAACAGGTCTTCCCAGGTGCCGCTGGTGCGCGCGCCGCGCTCCGCCCACACGCGCTTCATGGCGGGGACGAGGGTGTCCTTGTGCGCGACGAGATAGTTGACGAGGTCGGTCGGCACCGGTTCGCGGAAGACGGCGTTGGCCGCCGCGCTGTAATCGCGTGCGACCGGGAGCATGCCGATCTCGTTCTCGACCTGCACCATCAGCACGGTGTTCTGCGCGGCATCCACCGCCTTGATGTGCGCCAGCAGCGCGGCATAGGCGCGCTGGTCGGCCTGCAGGGTGTCGCCGCCGAAGGTGGAGAGAATTTCGACGCTCTGGCCGTTGGGCATCGCCGCGCGCGGAAGCGCTGCTGGTCGCGCTTGACCCATGCGGGGACGTAAGTGGACATGGAGTTCTTCCACGCCCCGAACCACAGCACCACCAGCTTGAGGTTGTTGGCGCGCGCCGCCTTGATCTGCGAGTCCACCGATGACCAGTCGAACTGGCCCTCGACCGGCTCGATCAGTTCCCACGACACCGGGGTGATCACGGTGTCGAGGTTCATGTCCTTCAGGCGCTTCCAGTGCGGCGCCATGTAGTCCGCGCTGGACGAGGCCGAATTGCTCAGTTCGCCCGCGATCATCAGCACGGGCTTGCCGCCGACGATCAGCTGCTTCGTGTCGCCCTTGGTCTCCAGCCGGGGTACGTCGGCATGCGCCGGGGCCGCGAGGGTGAGGGCGGTAGCCAGTATCGACGTGGCGGCCAGTGCTGTGCGTAAGGTCATCCTGATGCTCCCGAATTTATCTTATGCGTGCGTGAGCTGGTAGCGCGGCAGGATCAGGTGGATCGCCGCGAGCGCCACCAGATACGCGCAGGAGGCGACGAGGAAGATCGGCTCGTAGCTGCCGATCGTCTCTAGGATCACGCCTGCGAACTTGGCCATGAGCATGCCGCCCACCGCGCCCGCCAGTCCGCCGAGGCCGACGACCGAGCCGGTCATCCAGCGCGGCATCGTGTCGCCGGGCAGGGCGTAGAGGTTGGCCGAGAAGCCCTGATGTCCGGCGCAGGCGAGGCCGATCAGCGCCACCGCCGTCCACAGGCTGGTCGCCTGCGGGGCCAGCGCGATCGGCACGGCGCACAGCGCGGCCAGCAGCATCGCCGTCTTGCGCGCGCGGTTGAGGCTCCACCCGCGGCCCATCAGGCGCGAGGAGGTCCAGCCGCCGGCCACCGAGCCGACGTCGGCCAGCAGGTACACCGCGATCAGCGGCGGGCCGAAGTCCAGCATCTTGACGCCGAACTGCTTGTTGAAGAAGTCTGGCAGCCAGAACAGGAACGTCCACCAGACCGGGTCGATCAGGAAGCGGCCCAGCATGTAGGCCCAGGTCTGGCGCAGGCGCAGCACGTCGCGCCAGCGCACCGGCTGTACCGGGTCGACGGGATCGGCCTCGATCCATGCCAGTTCTTCGGTGGTCAGGGTCTTCTTCTCGCGCGGGCGGCGGTAGAAGCCCAGCCACGCCGCCAGCCAGATCACCGTCAGCGCGCTGGTCAGGATGAAGGCCCAGCGCCAGCCCAGCGTCAGCGCGATCACCGGCACCACCAGCGGGGTCAGGATCGCGCCGACATTGGAGCCCGCGTTGAAGATGCCGATCGCCAGCGCGCGCTCGCGCTTGGGGAACCACTCGTTGGTCGCGGCGATGGCGGCGGGGAACGTCCCCGCCTCACCAATCGCGAGCGGGATGCGTGCCAGCAGCATGCCGCTGGTGCTGGTGAACAGCACGTGGGCGATATGCCCGAAGGTCCACAGCGCCACCGCCAGCGCATAGCCCGCACGCGCGCCGATCCGGTCGATCAGGCGCCCGAAGAACACATAGGCGATGCCGTAGCCCGCCTGGAACCAGATCGCGAGGTCGGCATAGCCGCTCTCGCTCCAGCCGTAGCGCGCCTGCAGTTCGGGCTTGAGCGTGGGCAGGACCAGACGGTCGACATAACTGAGCACCACCGCCGCGAACAGCAGTGCGCATACGATCCAGCGCACGCGCCCGGCCGGCTTGGCCGGGGCTTCCGTTTCGACGGCGGTGACGGCCTGCATCGTGCTCACCAGTTGTACATCGTGCCGTCTTCGAGACGGTTCACCGGCAGGAAGGCGCGCTTGTATTCGTAGCCGGCGGCCAGTTCCTCGTCGATATCGACGCCGAGGCCCGGCGCGTCGCCCGGATGCATCATGCCGTTCTCGAATGTGTAGGCATGCGGGAACACGGCGTCCGTCTCGGGCGTGTGGCGCATGTATTCCTGAATGCCGAAGTTGGGCACCGAGAGGTCGAAGTGCAGCGCGGCGGCCATGCAGACCGGCGAGAGGTCGGTGGCGCCGTGGCAGCCGGTGCGGATCTGGTAGAGGTCCGCCAGCGCGGCGATGCGGCGCAGATGGGTGATGCCCCCGCGTGGACGACGGTGGCGCGGATGTAGTCGATCAGCTGGTTCTGGATCAGATCCTTCGCATCCCAGATCGAGTTGAAGATCTCGCCCACGGCCAGCGGCGCGGTGGTGTGCTGGCGGATCAGCTTGAACGCTTCCTGGTTCTCGGCCGGGGTCGCGTCTTCCAGCCAGAACGGGCGGTAAGGCTCCAGATCCTTGCCCAGACGGCCCGCCTCGATCGGGGTCAGGCGGTGGTGGATGTCATGCAGCAGGTGCACGTCCCATCCCAGCGCCTCGCGCGCGGCCTTGAACAGTTCGGGCACGACGCGCAGGTACTTCGAGGTGTTCCAGACGTTCTCGGTCGGCAGGTCGGCATCGGCAGGCTCGTAGAAATACTTGTCCTTCGAGACGCCGTACGTCGAGGCCATGCCGGGCACGCCGCACTGCAGGCGGATCGCCTTGTAGCCCTGCGCCTGATAGTCGAGCGCGACGTTGATGGTGTCCTCGATCGAGGTGCCGTTGGCGTGGCCGTAGACCATCACGCCCTCGCGGCTGGCACCGCCGAGCAGCTGGTAGACCGGCAGGCCCGCGATCTTGCCCTTGATGTCCCACAGCGCCATGTCGACGGCGGCGATGGCGGTCATCGTCACCGGGCCGCGGCGCCAGTAGGCGCCCTTGTAGAGATACTGCCAGACGTCCTCGATGCGGTGCGCGTCGCGGCCGATCAGGCAGGGGATGACGTGGTCGGTCAGGTAGCTGGCGACCGACAGTTCGCGGCCGTTGAGGGTGGCGTCACCGACGCCGGTGGTGCCGTCGTCGCAAGTGATCTTGAGGGTGACGAAGTTGCGGCCGGGGCAGGTCACGATGACCTTGGCGTCTACGATCTTGGGCATGATGGTCCTCAGGCGATTTCGAGGGTTGCGGTCTTCAGGGCGGCGCTGCTGTTGCCGACCATGATGTCGAAAAGTCCGGGCTCGACGACTTCGCGCATGTCCTCGTTCCAGAGGCTGAAGTCGTCGCGGCCGAGGGTGAATTCCACCTTGCGGGTCTCACCGGGCTTGAGGGTGACGCGGCGGAAACCGCGCAGTTCCATGACCGGGCGGGTCACGCTCGCCTCGCGGTCGTGGACGTAGAGCTGCACCACCTCGTCGCCTTCGCGCGCGCCGGTGTTGGTCACTTCGACCGCGACGGTGACGGTGCCCGCCGCCGCGATGCGCGGGGCCGAGAGGGCAGGGGCGCCGAGGGTGAAGCTGGTGTAGCTGAGGCCGAAGCCGAAGGGGTATAGCGGCGCGGTGTCGGCGAACAGATAGCCGCGCTTGGCCGATGGCTTGTGGTTGTAGAAGAACGGAACCTGGCCCACGTCCTTGACCACGGTGACCGGCAGCTTGGCGCCGGGGTTGACGTCGCCGAACAGTGCTTCGGCCATGGCGGTGCCGCCTTCCTGGCCCAGATACCAGCATTCGAGGATCGCGTCGGCCTGCTCTGCCACGGTCGGCCACGAGGGCGGGCGGCCGTGGAGCGCGACGACGATCACCGGCTTGCCGGTGGCCTTGAGCGCTGCGAACAGCGCGTTCTGTTCGCCCAGGAGGTCGAGGTCGGTGCGGTCGCCGAGGTGGTTCTTCGCATAGCCTTCGCGGCTGGTCTGCTCGGTATCGCCGATGGCGAGGATGACCACGTCGCTGGCCTTGGCGGTCTCGACCGCCTCGGCGATCAGCGCGCGGTTCTTCGCGGGATCGGCCAGCAGCACTTCGTTGGCGGAGCGGTCCTCGCTCTGGGTGATGAACACGCCCTGCGCGAAGACGACTTCGGCCTTGCCCTTCAGGCGCGCCGTGATGCCCTCGACCAGATTGACGCTGGAGCGCGGCTCCGACGAATAGCCGCCGAGGCGCGTGACGTTGGCGTTGGGGCCGATCACCGCGACGCGCTTGTGCGCGCCGGGGGTGAGCGGGAGCACGCCGCCGTTCTTGAGCAGGCAGATCGACTTGCGTGCTGCCTCAAGAGCCAGCGCGCGCGCCTCGGCGTTGGCGGTGAGTTTGGCCGAAGCCTTGGGGTCGATCGGTCCCGCCTCGAACATCCCGGCGCGGAACTTGAGCGTCAGCATGCGGCGGCACGCGGCATCGACGACCGAGACCGGCACCAGACCCTTGCGCACCTGATCGGCGAGCGTGCGATAGGCTTCGCCATCAGGCAGGTCGGTATCGACGCCTGCGTGAAGGGCAAGGCGCGCGGCGCCCTCAAGGTCGGCGGCGAGGTGGTGGAACGTCGCCAGTTCGGGGATCGCGGCGTAGTCGCTGACGATCGCGCCGTCGAAGCCCCATTCGCCGCGCAGCACGTCGTTCAGCAGCCAGCGGTTGGCGTGGCTGGGGATGCCGTCGATCTCGTTGTACGAGGGCATGACGGCGGCGATGCCGGTGCGGCGCACGACCTCACGGAACGGCGGGAAGAAGCTGTCGTACAGTTCGCGCCTGCCGAGCGGGGCCGGGGCGACGTTGTTGCCCGCTTCGGGCTGGCCGTGGCCGGTCATGTGCTTGAGCGTGGCGAAGACCTTGCCCTCGGGCAGTTCCTTGCCGGGGCCCTGCAGCCCGCGCACGGCGGCGACGCCCATTTCGCCGCACAGGTACGGGTCTTCGCCGAAGGTCTCCTCGATGCGGCCCCAGCGCGGGTCGCGGGCGATGTCGACCACCGGGGAAAGCGCCAGCGTCGAGCCGTGGGCGCGAACCTCGCGGCCGATCACCGACTGCACGCGCTCGACCAGTTCGGGATCGAAGCTGCCCGCCATGGCGATCGCCTGCGGGAAGCTGGTCGCCTCGGGCGCCATGTAGCCGTGGAGCGATTCCTCATGGAACAGCACCGGGATGCCGAGGCCGGTCGCGCGCGCCCATTTCTGGGTGGCGTTGACGAAGGCGATCGTCTCGGCGGGCTTGCGCCAGCGGCCGGTGACGTCGGTGCCGGTGTTGTTGGCGGTCGCCGCGCCGCCCCGGTCGGAGGGGCGGGCGATCTGGCCGATGCCGTGGGGATAGGCGCGGGTGGCGCGGGCCGGGTCGAAGGCGCGGTCCTCGTCCATCACGTCGCGCTTGCGGGTGGACAGGGTGATGATCTGGGCGACTTTCTCGTCCAGCGTCATGCGGCTCATCAGGTCGGCGACGCGAAGGTCCACCGGTGCGCGGGCGTCCTTGTAGACCGGCGCGGCGGCACGCGCGGCGACGGGCAGGAAGGCGAGCATCGAAGCACCGCCACCCCAGCCGAGGAGGACGCGGCGCGATACGGCGAAACGCGATTCAGCAGGGCGCAGGCTCATGCCGTCACCGCGCGCTGTGCCGAGGCTGCGTGTCGATACAATGCGTGATGGCATCCCACTTCCCGATACTCCCAAATGCCCGTTCCGGCTGCACTCGCCCCGATTCGGCAAACGGCGTTGCCTCGGCCGGTTCTTTTGTGATAGCGCTATCTTTCAAGGTAACGACGAAGCTTGTCAACCGCATTGGGCAGGCAAATTTTTAAGGGATGGACGGGATGCAGAGGCGAATGTCGCGGATTTGCGCGTGGACTTCGGCGTGGCTTGCGGGGACGGCGCTGGCCGTCGGCGTGCTGCCGGGCGCGGCGCTGGCGAACGACGGATACGACTTGTGGCTGGCGCCTGCACCGGCCGGATCGGCCCAGGCGGACGTGCGCGTGGTGGGCGATCTCGCCGACGCTGCAACTGGCCGCTGCCGAGCTTCGCCGTGATCTTGGCGCTGCGCCGCTTCCGGTGGTGCTGGCCCGCGCGGACGCTCCGGAACTGGCGGCGCTGCGCCTGCCCACCGCGGGGCTCGGCACCGAGGGCTACCTCGTGCGCGCTGCCACGGTTGCCGGGCGCCCCTCGCTGCTGGTCACCGGCAATTCCGATGCCGGGGTGCTCTACGGCGCTTTCGCGGCGATCCGTGCGCAGAAGACCGGCGGCAATCTGGCGAAGCTTGACCTCACCTCCACGCCGAAGGTCAAGCTGCGCGTGCTCAACCACTGGGACAATCTCGATGGCAGCGTGGAGCGCGGCTATGCGGGGCAATCGCTGTGGGACTGGTGGACGCTGCCGGACTTCAAGGATCCGCGCTACACCGACTATGCCCGCGCCAACGCCGCGCTCGGCATCAACGGGACGGTGCTGAACAACGTCAACGCCAGCCCCGACAGCCTGAGCGCGGCCTATATCGCCAAGGCCGCCGCGCTGGCCGACGTGCTGCGGCCCTGGGGCATCAAGGTCTACCTTTCCGCGCGCTTCTCCGCGCCGATCGAGCTGGGCGGGCTGAAGACCGCCGATCCGCTCGATCCGCAAGTGCAGGCCTGGTGGAAGGCCAAGTCGGACGAGATCTACCGCGCGATCCCCGACTTCGGCGGCTTCCTCGTCAAGGCGAACAGCGAGGGCCAGCCCGGTCCGCGCGACTATCACCGGACACATGCCGAGGGCGCCAACATGCTCGCCGCCGCCGTCGCGCCGCATGGCGGCGTGGTGATGTGGCGCGCATTCGTCTACGCAGAGACCGATCCAGACGACCGCGCCAAGCAGGCCTATAGCGAGTTCAAGCCGCTCGACGGCAAGTTCGCCGACAACGTGCTGGTGCAGGTCAAGAACGGCGCGATCGACTTCCAGCCGCGCGAGCCGTTCCATCCGCTGTTCGGCGCGATGCCGAAGACGCCGATGATGCTGGAACTGCAGATCACCAAGGAATACCTCGGCTTCGCGACGCACCTGGCCTACCTCGGCCCGCTGTTCGAGGAAGCGCTGGAGGCGGATACCCGCGCGAAGGGCAAGGGATCGACGGTGGCGAAAGTCGTCGACGGCGCGCTGGAGGGGCATGACCTCACCGGCATGGCGGGCGTCGCCAACATCGGGCGCGACCGTGACTGGTCGGGCTCGACGTTCAACCAAGCCAACTGGTACGTCTTCGGCCGCCTCGCCTGGGATCCGACGCTGTCGGCCGAGGCGCTTGCCCGCGAATGGGCGCGCCAGACGTTTGGCAACGATCCGCGCGTGGTCGATACCGCCGTCTCGATGATGATGGAATCGCGCGAGGCGGTGGTGGAATACACCGGCCCGTTCGGGCTCGCGCACCTGATGGACACCGGCCACCACTACGGGCCGGGGCCATGGGTGAACGAACTCGCCCGGCCCGAGTGGAACCCGACCTATTACCACAAGGCCGACCGCGGCGGCATCGGCTTCGACCGCACCAGCACCGGCAGCAATGCCGTTGCCCAGTATGCGCCGCCCGTCGCGCGCATGCTTGCCGATCCGCGCACGACGCCGGAAACCGAACTGCTGTGGTTCCATCATCTGCCGTGGGACTGGAAGATGAAGTCCGGCCGCACGCTGTGGCAGGAGATGGTCGCCCGTTACGATCGCGGCGTCGCCACGGTGGCGCAGATGCAGCAGCAGTGGGACGGCGTGAAGGACAAGGTGGACGCCGAACGCTGGTCCAAGACCGCGACCTATCTTGCCATCCAGCACAACGAAGCGCGCTGGTGGCGCGATGCGAGCCTGGCCTACTGGATGTCGGTCAACGGCTTGTCGCTGCCGGAGGGCAGCCCCGCGCCGGAGCACGATCTGGCGTGGTACAAGGCGCAGCGCTTCCCGCTGGCGCCGGGGCATTGAGGTAACGCCGGTCCCGCCCTCGCGAGATCGCGGCGGGGCCTGCGGTCACCCGCCTCGGATCGTCATTGCGGGCGCAGCGAAGCAATCCAGAGCGGTTTGGTCTGCCCTGGATTGCTTCGCTGCGCTCGCAATGACGAGGAAGGGTGATGCCCCCTGCGATATAGGGGGCAGCGCGGAACTTCGTTCACCCCTGACGCGGGGACGCATCCGATCTGCGCTGGATGAACTCGAAGGGCATCTGGACGTGCGAGGGCGTGACGGCGCGCCCCTCGCGGCGCCCCCGGATTTCCTCGACCAGAAGCTGCACCGCCGTGCGCGACATCTCGGCGATCGGCTGGCGGATCGTGGTCAGTTCGGGCCAGGTGAAGGTCGCCTGCGGGGCATCGTCGAAGCCCACCACGGTCAGGTCGCCGGGCACGTCGAAACCCAGCCGGTGCGCGACGGTGACGGTCGCGGCCGCCATGTCGTCGTTGCTGGCGAAGATCGCCGTCGGCGGCTCATCGCGTTCCAGCAGGCGGTGCGCTGCCTCAAGGCCCGAGCGATAAGTGAACAGGCCGGGCAGGACCAGTTCCTCGTCGATCGCGATGCCGTTGTCGCTCAGCGCCGCCTGAAATCCCTGGAGGCGCCGCGCGCCAGCGCTCTGGTTGGGGTTGCCCTTGATGAAGCCGATCCGCCGGTGGCCCAGCGCTACGAGGTGGCGCGTCATCGCCTCGGCCGCGCCGAGGTCGTCGATGTTGACGGACGACAAGTCCTTGGACGGCTTGCCCGATGCCACGATCACCGTCGGCGTGCCTCTTTCCAGCAGCAGGTCGAGGATCGCCGTGTTGTCGCACAGCGGCGGCGGCAAAACGACGCCGTCGATGCCGTTGCCGACCAGTCGGCGCACGATGGTGAGCACTTCGTCCTCGTTGTCGCAGAGCTGGACGAGGAGCTGCGCGTTCGACCCGTTCGCCTGATCGAGACTGCCGACCAGAAACTCGTTGAGATAGCCGGCGCTGGGGTTGGCGTAGAGCAGGCCGATGCGGATCTCCGCAGCGGCGGCAAGGTTGCGGGCGGCGGCGCTGGGCGAGTAGTTGAGTTCCTCGATCGCCTTGAGCACGCGGGCGCGGGTGTCTTCCTTGACGTTGCCCTTGTCGTTCATCACGCGAGAGACCGTCATCAACGAGACTTCGGCTCGCTCGGCCACGTCGGCGATAGTGATGGTGGCCCGGGATCGCCGCGCGGTGCGCCGCCGTGGGCTGGCGCGGTCTGCGGGTTTATCCTGGGTCGTATCCTGATCTGTCACGCTGGCCTGATCCCCGTGCGGCGGGCCGGGTCGCTACGGAATCCCGCCGCTTACATGTTCAGCCTATTACAATTTTCCTGCCACGCCGCCAGCGATTACGTGCCGGGCGACGATGAGCTGGTCAATTCGAGCTGGTCAATTCGAAGCAGCGCGGATGACCATGCCCAGACCTGTGCTCTGGCCCGGTTCGAGGACGGCGGGGCCTGCATTGTCGCGACGGTTGAAGGTATCGGGCATCTGGCTGGTAGGTTCGATGCAGACGAAATCCTCGCCGGGCGGGGCGAAGACATGGACGAACCGCGCGTCGTCTGACCGGAGTTCGACGCCTTGCCATGCGGCGGTGCCGTTCCAGCCGAACCAGCAGTTGTCGGTCAGGGTGTCTGCCCGCGGCACGGCGCCCTGCGCGAAGTGGCCGAAGTGGTCGGCCGGGGCAGGGTGTTCGGGCATCATGCCGGCATTGTTGATCCATACGCCCTCTGCGGCGAACTGCAGCCGGCCGCCCGGCTCCCGCACGAAGTAGGGGTGTTGGCCCAGCGCACAGGGCATCGCGCGGTCGGACCGGTTGGTGGCCTCCAGCGTCACGTGCAGCGCGCCGTCTTCCAGCACGAAACTCTGCGTGGCGGACCAGTCCCACGGCCAGTGCGCGTCCGCCGAATGCATGCAGGTGAGGACCGCGCGGTCGGCCTCCTGTGCCCTGACCATCCACGGCATGATCCAGCCGAGACCATGGATCGGATGCTCGAAGCCCGCGACGTTGCGGGGGAGGGCATAGTCCTTTCCCGCGAAGGAGAAGCGCCCATCGGCAATGCGGTTGGCGTAAGGAACCATCGGAAAGCAGGCGGCGTCCAGCGGGCTCGCGGCGTCCGCCGGGGTTGGACGCAGGATGTCCCTGCCGCCGACCGCGAACGAACCGATGGACCCGCCCAGATGCGGCAGCAGCGTGGCTTCGCTGCTGCCCGAACGCAGCTGGATCAAGCCGCCATCTCCTCAAGCGTGCGGCCGCGCGTCTCGGTCACCATGGCGCGCACGAAGAAGAACGAGAGGAAGGCGCTGAGCGCATAGAACCCGTACGTCAGCGGCAGGCCGAGCCCGGCAGCCATCGCCGGGAAGCTGACCGAGATGCCGAAGTTGGCGATCCACTGCGCGAAGCCCGAGACGGCCAGGGCCGAGCCGCGAATCTGGTTGGGGAACATCTCCCCCAGCATCACCCACATGACCGGGCCCCAGCTGACGTTGAAGAACACGACGTAGGCATTCGCGGCGATCAGCGCGACGGTGCCGGTCTGGTCCGAAAGGGTCAGGTGCCCGCCGGTGAAGCTGCCGCTGGCGAAGCACACCGCCATCGTGCCGAGGGTCACCGCCATGCCCGCCGAACCGATCAGCAGCAGCGGCTTGCGGCCCAACCTGTCGATCAGTAGCACGGTGACGAGGCAGGCCAGGATCGAGAGCGAGCCGGACAGGATGTTGATGAGCAGCGCGTCGCTTTCGGAGAAGCCGACCGACTGCCACAGCACCGCGCCGTAATAGAACACGATGTTGATGCCAACCAACTGCTGGAACACGGCGATGCCGATGCCCGCCCAGACCAGCTTGCGCCAGCGGCCGGTCTTGGGATCCTTGAGGTCGGCGAAGCTCGGGCGGTGATGGTCGGCGGCGATCGCGATCAGGCTAGCACGGATGTCGGCGGTCATCTTTGCGGCCGTCTCGGCTCCGAAGATGCGGGTGAGCACGGCCTCGGCCTCGGCATCGCGCCCGGAGGCGACAAGGAAGCGCGGGCTTTCCGGGATCATGAACAGGGCGACGAGGTAGATCACGGCGGGGATCACCTGCATCCAGAACATCCAGCGCCAGGCGGGCAGGCCCAGCCACAGCGGCGCGGTGCTGGACCCGGCATGGCTGGCCAGCGCCCAGTTGGCGACGAAGGCACCGGTGAGGCCGGTGATAATCATGATCTGCTGCAGGCTGGACAGGCGCCCGCGGATCGAGGCGGGGGCCACTTCGCTGATGTAGACCGGCGCCAGCACGCTGGCCGCGCCCACGCCGATGCCGCCGATCAGGCGGGCGATCACGAACAGCAGCGATGATGTCGCCGCGCCCGCGCCCAGAGCGCTGACCACGAAAAGCGCCGCGCCGATCATCATTACGCTGCGCCGGCCCCAGATGTCGGCGAGGCGGCCCGCCACGAAGGCGCCGATCGCACAGCCTACCAGGATCGCGCCGACGTTGAGGCCGGTGCCCAGCTTGGAGAGGTTGAAGGCCTTTTCCAGCCCGTCCTGCGTGCCGTTGATGACGCCGCTGTCATAGCCGAACATGAAGCCGCCGATCGTCGCCACCGCAACGATCATGGCGACGAAGGCCATGTTGACCTTCCCGCCGTACTCGACGCCCGCAGGCGCGCTGCCCATATCTATCGCGGCCATTCGATCACATCCTCTTCACTTGTGCCTGTCGTGGCATTCTTGTCGTCGCATTCTTGTCTTAGCGGGCCTGTCCGCTGGTGCGATAGTGTCAGCCCGCAGGATATCCCGGTTTCAGGCCGGGTACTTCCACCGCGAAGGTGAAGAGGTCTCCGGCATGCGGTTGTGCCGCGAGTTCGGCGTCCGACAACCCCTTGCGTGCCGTCGTCGCATAGACGGTGGTGAGGTCCGGGCCGCCGAACGCGATCTTGGTGACGTTGGCGACCGGGAATTCCACCCGGCCGAGGAACGTGCCGTCGGGCGCGAAGCGGGCGACGCCCCAGCCGCCGAACAGGCCGACCCAGACGGTGCCCCCGCTGTCCACCATCGGACCATCGGGATAGCCCATGCCGTCCGGCACCCGCGCGAACAGGCGCGCCTCGCCGGGATGGCCGTCGGCGTCCACCGGTGCGGACAGGATCGTGCGCTCCAGCGTATCGACGAGATAGACCATGCGGCCGTCCGGCGAGAAGGCGGGGCCGTTGGTGATGACCATCGGTTCGGGCGAAAGCGCGATGCAGGTATCGCCGTCGAACCGGTAGTAGCCGCCGCTCGGCGCTTCCTCGGCGTTGTCCATGGTGCCCAGCCACACCGAACCGTCCGGATGCACGGCGGCGTCGTTCAGGCGGTTGCCGGGCAGATCGGGCTCGACCGCGTGGATCAGGGTGAAGGCGTAGTCGGCGAAGCGGTGGATACCCGCCTTCGCGCCCACCAGCAGGGCTCCGTCCGCCAGCGGCAGCACCCAGCCGGGTTCCGCCGGCGCATCGGTGCTGTCGAGCGCGCCGCTGGCCGGATCGAAGCGGTGAAGCTTGTGGCCCTTGATGTCGACGAACCACAGGCAGCCGCGCGCCGTGTCCCACACCGGGCCTTCGCCCAGCGTGGCGCCCAGCCTGCAGGCGACGGCAGGCGTCATTGGGGCCGTCATCGTCTCAGCGCCAGCCGGCATCGACGAAGTACTCGTGGCCCGTGCACATGCGCGCGTCATCGGAGGCGAGGAACAGCGCCAGCGCCGCCACGTCGGCCGGCTGCACGCGGGCCTTCAGGCACTGTGCATCGAGGATCTCGCGCTCGCCCTCGGGGGTGTACCACTTTTCCTGCCGGGGCGTCTGGACGTTGCCGGGCACGATCGCGCAAACACGGATGTTCCGCTCGCCCAGTTCGCGGGCCATCGCGCGGGTCATGCCCTCGATCGCGGCCTTGGCGGTCTGGTAGAGCGAGAGCTGGTCGAGCGCGAGGTGCCAGCTGATCGACCCGAAGTTCAGGATCACGCCGCCGCCCGCCGCTTCCATGAAGGGCACGGCGGTCTGCGCGGCGAAGAACAGGTGGCGCAGGTTCACCGCCATGCGCTCGTCCCAGTATTCCGGGGTGACGTCGGCGATGGCGTGGCGGTCGTCGTTGGCTGCATTGTTGACCAGCACGTGGAGGCCGCCGAGCGCGTCATGCGCCGCCGCGACTTGCGCCTGCACGAAGTCGAGGTCCTTGAGATCGCCGGCGACGAAGCGGGGGTGAACTCCACCGTGCCATCAAGGCTCGCCACCAGCGCTTCGGAAGGTTCGGCGGCGATGTCGACGAAGAAGACTTTCGCGCCCTGTCGCGCGAAACCCTCCACCAGCGCGGCGCCGATGCCCGAGCCGCCGCCCGAGACGAACACTCCCTTGCCCGCAAGCGAGGGAAAGCGCGCGGCCTGCGCGGTGGAGGAGGGGTCGTGGTGGTCAACATGGAAGTCCTTGGAAATGCGGGTATTCGTAAGCGGGTGCGGTGCATTCCGGCCCCAAACTCCGCTCGTCATTGCGAGCGGAGCGAAGCAATCCAGGGCGGTCTATGCTGCCCTGGATTGCTTCGGCGGTTTCACCGCCTCGCAATGACGGGGAGGAGGAATCAGGCAAGCGCGTCGGCTTTCGCGCCGATCAGTCCGCGCGCGGCGAGGTTGCGGTAGAGGGCGGAAATCCCGGTTTCCCAGGCAGGCGCATCGCGCGAGGTGGCGACGGTGTTGACCAGCGTGCCGAGGCGGTCGCTGGAGATCGTCACGACGTCTCCGACCTTGTGCGTGAAGCCGCGTCCCGGCGCGTCACGGTCCTGCGTCGGCGCGAACAGGGTGCCGAGGAACAGCACGACGCCGTCGGGATAGTGATGCTCGGAAAAGCACTGGCGCAGCAGGTCGAGCGGCGGACGGCTGATTTCCGACATGCGGCTCTCGCCTTCGAGCAGGAAGCCCTCGGTGCCCTCGATGCGCAGCAGCACCCGCGCGTTCTCGACATCGGCGACGGTGTAGCCCTGATCGAACAGGCGCACGAACGGACCGACTGAGCAGCTGGCGTTGTTGTCCTTCGCCTTGCCTAGCAGCAGCGCCGAGCGGCCTTCGAAATCGCGCAGGTTGACGTCGTTGCCCAGCGTCGCGCCAACGGCCTTGCCGCGCGCGTCGGCAAGGATCACGATCTCCGGCTCGGGGTTGTTCCAGTCCGAATCCGAACGCACGCCGATCGTCGCGCCCGATGCCACGGTGGAGAGCACCGGCGACTTGGTGAACACTTCCGCGTCCGGCCCGATCGCGACTTCGAGGTACTGCGACCACATGCCGTCCTCGATCAGTGCCGCCTTGAGCGCCGCTGCTTCCGGGCTGCCGGGCACGACTGAGCGGATCGAGCCGCCGATGCGTTCCTCCAGCCCGCCGCGCACCGCCTGCGCCTTGTCGGCATCGCCGCGCGCGCGTTCCTCGATCACGCGCTCCAGTGCGGAGACTGCGAACGTCACGCCCGCCGCCTTCACGCACTGCAGGTCGATCGGGCTGAGCAGTGTGGCACGGGCCAGAACTTCTTCCGCCGGACCCAGCGCGCGGCCCTGATTTGCGTCGAAGATACCGGTGTCAACGAGGTCGGCGACAGTAGCGGCAACGCCGCTCATATCATAGGTTACGCCGCCCTGCAGCAGCACGGGGGTCGGGCCTTCGCCAAGGTCGAGACGGCCGAGGAACAGGCCCTCGCGCCAATCGGAAGGCAGCATGTCCACGGGAAGGAGGGAGAGGATATCGGTCATGTCGGGCATCCGCTTTCGTTCTATAATGGGAGCGCTATCACACTGCCATGCATTGTCAATCACGCAGGGCTGGACGGGCCGTCCGCCCACCCGACCCCGTTGGGTGCGTCAGTGATTGTGGCGCGGTGTCTTCGCGGCGATGCCCCGATACTTGACAGCCATTTCCATGACGGCGCCTTCGGCCATCTGTCCGGTCTTCTCGCGGAAGAGTTCCTCCCACGGGGTATGGCTGTGCGGAACGGGCGGCGGGGTGTCTTCGGCCTTGCGGCGGGCGATCTCGGCCGCGTCGATCAGCGCGTTGCAGGTGCCTGTGCGGATATCGATGCGGATGGTGTCGCCGGTGCGCAGCCACGAAAGACCGCCGCCCGCCGCGCTTTCGGGCGAGCAGTTGAGGATCGAGGGGCTGTCGGACGTGCCCGACTGGCGCCCGTCGCCGAGCGTCGGCAGCCACTGCACGCCCGCCTTGATGAGCGCATCGGGCGGCTGCATGTTCACCACTTCGGCGGAGCCCGGCCAGCCCATCGGCCCGGCGCCGCGCATGACGAGGATGCAGTCGGCGTCGATCTCCAGTGCGGGGTCGTTGATGCGGTGGTGGTAGTCCTCGCCGCCCTCGAAGACCACGGCGCGGCCCTCGAACACACCTTCGGAGCCGGGGCGGGAGAGGTAGCGGCTCTGGAACTCCTCGGAGATCACCGAGGTCTTCATGATGCCGAAGTCGAACAGGTTGCCCGACAGGACGAGGAAGCCCGCCTTCTCGCGCAGCGGCTCGGCGAAGGGACGGATGACCTCGCGGTCGCGGGTTTCGCGGCCCTCGATGTTGGCGGCCAGCGTCTCGCCGGTGACGGTAAGGCAGTTTTCGGCAAGCACGCCCGCCTGCTGCAGTTCCCACATGATCGAGGGCACGCCGCCCGCGCGGTGGAAGCGTTCGCCCAGGAACCGCCCGGCGGGCTGCATGTCGAGGATCAGAGGCAGGTCGTAGCCGTGCTCGGTCCAGTCCGAGGCGGTGAGTTCCACGCCCGCGTGGCGCGCCATCGCCATGATGTGCGGCTGCGCGTTGCTCGACCCGCCGATCGCGCTGACGACGCGGATCGCGTTGAGGAAGCTGTCGCGCGTCAGGATATGCGAGGGGCGCAAGTCTTCGTGCGCCATCTCGACGATGCGGCGACCGGTCTCGTAGGCGTATTGTCCGCGCTCGCGGTAAGGCGCCGGGATCGCCGCGCAGCCGGGGAGCGAGAGGCCCAGCGCCTCGGCCACCGCGTTCATGGTCGATGCGGTGCCCATGGTGTTGCAGTGCCCGGCCGAGGGGGCGCTGTCGCAGGCGCGCTGGAGGAATTCCTCCTCGTCGATCTCACCGGCCGCCAGCTTGCGGCGGCTGCGCCAGATCACGGTGCCCGAGCCGACTAGGTCGCCCTCATGCCAGCCGTCGAGCATTGGCCCGCCGGACAGGACGATCGCGGGAATGTCCACGGTGGAGGCGGCCATGACCTGCGAGGGCGTGGTCTTGTCGCAGCCGGTGGTCAGGACGACGGCATCAATGGGGTAGCCGTAGAGGATCTCGACCAGCCCCATGTAGGCAAGATTGCGATCGAGAGCGGCGGTGGGTCGACGGCAGTTCTCGAAGATCGGATGGACCGGGAACTCCATCGCGATCCCCCCTGCGTCCCGGATGCCGTCGCGCACCCGCTTCGCCAGATCGAGGTGGATGCGGTTGCAGGGCGACAGGTCGCTGCCCGATTGCGCGATGCCGATGATCGGCCGCCCCGATCGCAGTTCCGCAGGCGTGATGCCGTAGTTCATGAAGCGCTCCAGATAGAGCGCCACCATGTCCGAGCGCGCGGGATCGGCGAACCAGTCCTGCGAACGGAAACGGCGGGGAGTGGGGGCGTCAGTCATCGTCCTGTGCCTTATGAGGAGGTCGTCATTTCGTATCCCCTTTCGTCATTGCGAGCGGAGCGAAGCAATCCAGGGCGGTGTCCACCGCGCTGGATTGCCGCGGCTCTGCGCGCCTCGCAATGACGAAGCGGGGGCAGGCTCAACCCAGCTTGAGCACGCCGTCGATGCGGCGCGGGGCGTTCCACGGGTTGCCGTCGCGCAGGCCCTCGGGGAGCAGGGCAGAGGGCATGTTCTGGTAGCACACCGGGCGCAGGAAGCGCTCGATCGCCGAGGCGCCGACCGAGGTTGTCCGTCCGTCCGAGGTCGAGGGGAACGGGCCGCCGTGGACCATCGCGTGGCACACTTCGACGCCGGTGGGCCAGCCGTTGACGAGGATGCGTCCGACCTTGCGCTCCAGCACCGGCAGCAGTTTGGCAACCTCAGGTTCGTCCTCGGCATCGGGGATCAGGGTGGCGGTGAGCTGGCCTTCGAGGGCGGCGATGACCTTGAGCGCTTCGCCCATGTCGGTCACTGTGATGACCAGCGAGGAGGAGCCGAAGACTTCCGCCCCCAGCGCCGGATCGGCAAGGAAATCGGTGGCGGTCGTCTTGAACAGGGCGCCCTGCGCCTGATGCGGGCCTGTCGGCTCCACGCCGCGCGCCAGGGTGGTGACGGCGCCATGGCCTGCCAGCGCGTTCACGCCCTCCACATAGGCCGAATGGATGCCCGGCGTCAGCATGTCCTGCGCCGCGCTGCCGCCCATCGCCGCCGAGGCCGAGGCGAGGAAGGTATCGAGATCAGGCCCGTCGATGGCGATGACGAGGCCGGGATTGGTGCAGAACTGTCCGGCACCCATCGTCAGCGAGCCGACGAAGGCCGCGCCCAGCGCTTCGGCGCGCGCGGCAAGGGCGGCGGGAAACAGCAACACCGGATTGATCGAGCTCATCTCGGCATAAACCGGGATCGGCTCGGGCCGGGCGGCGGCGGTGCGCATCAGCGCCATGCCGCCGGGGCGCGATCCGGTGAAGCCGACCGCCTTGACGCGGTGATCGGCGACGAGCGCGGTGCCCGCTTCACGCGAGGCGGGCAGGTACGAGAACACGCCCTCGGGCAGATGGCACAGCGCCACCGCGCGCTGGATCGCGCGGGCGACCAGTTCGCCGGTACCGGGGTGGGCGGAGTGACCCTTGACGATCACCGGGCAACCCGCCGCAAAAGCCGAGGCGGTGTCGCCGCCCGCGACCGAGAAGGCGAGGGGAAAGTTGCTGGCCCCGAACACCACGACCGGGCCGAGCGCGACCTTGCGCACGCGCAGGTCCGGGCGCGGCAGCGGCGCGCGCTCGGGCAGGGCAGGGTCGATGGTCAGGCCCGCCCAGCTGCCTTCGCGCAGCACTTGCGCGAACAGGCGCAGCTGGCCGGTGGTGCGGCCGCGTTCGCCTTCGAGGCGGGCGCGGGGCAGGCCCGTCTCGGCCATGGCGCGCTCGATCAGCGGTTCGCCGATGCCGACGATCTCGTCAGCGATGGTTTCGAGGAACACCGCGCGGGTTTCCGGCTCGGCCTCGGCGAAGGCGATCGAAGCGGCGTCGGCCAGTGCGCAGGCGCGCTCCACTTCGGCGAGACCCGCCGTGGTGAAGCGAGGCTCCAGCGTCGCCCCGGTCGCGGGGTTGATCGCGGCATAGCCCGCCTGCGTCTGCGCTTCTTCGCGGCCGATGAGAATGGCGCCGGTGATCATTGCTGCATCCCCTCAGGTCAAGGCTTTGCCCGTGCGTTTCGTATGTCTTTTCCCGGTCTGCCCAAAGCCCCACGCTGCATTGCAGCCACAGGATTTCATCGCCGTCCGAATATGAATGATAGCGCTATCTTTCAAGGGGGTGTCAATGCCTCGTGATCGATCGGCAAAGCGGTCCAGCGACAAGCGCCCCATTGCGGACATGAGCATTCGTGCTCAAGATGCCGTATGCGGTTTTTCAGCAGTGGTGTCTTTTGGGCTTCTCTTGGGATGTGGCAGCCCTCTATCACCTCAAACCGAGTTTGGCTCAGCGCCAAAAAGCAAGAGCGAACCACATCGCGTCTAAAACTAACCCCGAAACTAAAGCCGATATTAGTATGGCAGGCGAGGAGTTCCGCATCCTGAGCGTCATTACAATGAGGAGCGGTGCGATTAAGGTGCCTATCCAAATCACCATAGTCGCAGGATATTTCGCATCCCACAAGGTAAACCCATACGTCAGTCCGACGACTAACATAAATATCGCAAATAACCCGGATGGGATTAGTGAAATCCAAAGCATTGCGCGCAAAAAGAGGGTCAGGATACTTCGTTCCTCTCGATCGATGTCACTCATATCGGCCCAAAACTATCGTGCGCCGCGCTAAGCGCAATGTCTGCAAAGGGGCGTCTCCCGTAAGACCGCTTTTATTCGCGGGTGGTGACTACCGGACAGGCCGATATGGAGCGCAGCCCTCAGCCTCCTAAATGGCTGAAAGGGGTGGTAAGCGGTCATAGGTTAGCTGCTCTGAAGGCGACACAAGTGACATAAAATTTCTGGTGTCATTGGTGCGCGCATATTGATCCCGAGCGCAGTTCCGACACCGGGCACCTCGAAGGCAAGCCTTACCTCCACGCGATCGTCCCGAGGCACGCTGATCTCAGTTAGCCCCCATAGCGACTGACGTGCTCCCCTGAAATGTGACCGATTTTGAGTAGAGTCCGACGAGAAGGAGTCGGACGGAATGAAGCGCAGCAGGTTCAGCGAAGAGCAGATCATCGCGATCTTGAAGGAGCAGGAGGCCGGGATGGCGACAGCGGATGTGTGCCGCCGCCACGGGATCAGCTCAGCGACGTTCTACAAGTGGAAGTCGAAGTATGGCAGCCTGGAGGTGTCGGAGGCTCGGCGCCTGCGCACGCTCGAGGAAGAGAACAGCCGGCTGAAGAAGTTGCTGGCCGAAGCCATGCTCGACAACGTGGTGTTGAAGGATCTGGCATCAAAAAAATGGTGACGCCCGGCGCTAAGCGGGATGCCGTCGCCCATGCCCGTGAGCATCACGGGCTGAGCGAGCGTCGGGCGTGCAACCTGGTTGGCGTGAGCCGGCGGGTGATCCGGTATCGATCGTCGCGTCCGGACTATGGTCCGCTGCGACAGCGTCTGCGCGAGCTGGCGGCCGAGCGTCGCCGCTTACTCGCCGCCATAGAAAGTCTTCTGCTTGCCGTCGAAGCGATAGGCGAGACGCCAGCGCTTCTTGCCGTTGGGCATGACGATGATGTGCAGGCCGCCGGCATCGGATTTCTTGATCGGCTTGTCGCGGGCGGTGAGGGTGGTGAGGATTTGGTCGGTCAGCATGGTCGGCACCTTGGGCTCTGCTGTCGCTGATCCGTTCCTGCCTAGGCCGATTTAGCTGCCTTCGAGGCCTGTTTTACCAACAGGATGACCAACAAATCGCATGACACTGCCTGATCGGAATGGCTCCGGTGTGAGACAGATTATCCGAAATATGTCATTGAAAAAGTAGATTTTTTCGATACCTCTTGAGACCTTGTTGGTCAAAATGGGCCGAAATATTGGCTGGGGCGGCAGGATTCGAACCTGCGAATGCCGGTACCAAAAACCGGTGCCTTACCACTTGGCGACGCCCCAGCGGATCGGCCGTGCATGGCGCCGCCGATCGGGAGAGGGGCGCTTAGCGTGTTGTCCCGGCGCTGGGAAGAGGTTTTCCAGCGTCGGGCACATCATTTTCAGGCGTTCAGCACCGCGTCGATGTCGGCGGCGCTGTGGCGCTCGGGCAAGAAGCCTTCGCCCTTGCGGTTAACGATGCGGCCACGGCGCACCGGCTCGCGCGCGCCCAGTTCCTCGCCCCAGCGCGTGAGGTTCTCGTAGCTCGGGACGTCGAGGAACGTCGCCGCGTCGCCATAGGCGTCGCCGCGCACGAAGCCGCCGAACCAGCCGTAGGCGGCAATGTCGGCGATGGTGTACTCGTCACCCGCCAGATAGCGCGTTTCGCCGAGGCGCTTGTCGGCGACGTCAAGGATGCGCTTGGCCTCCATCGCGTAGCGGTCGATCGGGTACTGGTACTTTTCCGGCGCATAGGCGTAGAAGTGGCCGAAGCCGCCGCCCAGCATCGGCGCGCTACCCATCTGCCACATCAGCCAGTTCATGCATTCGGTGCGGCCGGGGCCGGAGGTGGGCATGAAGGCGCCGAACTTCTCGGCAAGGTGGAACAGGATCGAACCCGATCTCGAACACGCGTACCGGCTCTGGGCCGGACAGGTCGAGCAGGGCGGGGATCTTGGAGTTCGGGTTGATCGACACGAAACCCGAGGAGAACTGGTCGCTGTCCGAGATCGAGATCAGCCACGCATCGTATTCTGCGGCATATCCGGCGGCGAGCAGCTCCTCGAGCATGATCGTCACCTTCTGTCCGTTCGGGGTGCCGAGCGAATGGAGCTGGAAGGGATGCTCCCCGCGCGGCAGTTCGCGTTCGAAGCGGGCACCGGCGGTCGGGCGGTTGATGCCGGCGAACTCGCCGCCGTTAGGCTGGTCCCAGGTCCAGACCTTGGGCGGGGTGTAGGTGAGATCGGCCATGCTGGAACGCTCCTTGGGAGATGGAATACGGCGCACAGGTAGGTTCGCGAGGGGGCGCCGACAAGGCCGGGACATGGCAATAAAGGCGCTCCGTCCGGACGTTCGATCAAGCCGGTACGGTTGACAGCGGGGAGCTTCGCGCGTGCAATCCGCCTATCGGATAAAGGGACGAGGGGAGACCGCGCCATGAACACCACCGTCGCCATGCGGCCGGCAGGTAACCGCACCGTCGAGACGATCCGGGGGCAGCATCACAAGTTCATGCTCATCCCGATGATCGAGCGCAATGCCCGATGGTTCGACGCCGGGCCGGTCTCGATCGCGGTGGAGGCACGGGCGCTGGGGGATTCGCCGCAGCGCATGGTCCGGGGGCCGAGCATCCACGTCTTCAACGCCGCTCGCACCGAAGAATACCTGCGCTTCGATGTTTTCGGGCGGGTGCTGCACTATCACTACATCCTCAATGCAGAGGGGCACAACGTGCTGTGGGGCTACGACCCGGACGTCAACGGGCCGATGATTCCGTGGGTGGTCGCAGCCTTGCTGCACCGGCTGCCGGTGATGCTGCGCCGTGCCGGGACCGAGGTTCTGGCGGACGAAATTGAGCAGCAGGGCTGGGACAGCTCCGTCCTGCCCGATGTCGCACGGGAGGCGGCGGCGGCGCTTGCTCCGCGCGAAGACGACATGGTCAGGGCGCGCGAGGGGATGGACTGGATGTACGAATGGAAACGCATCCATCCGCAGTTCAATACGGTGGAGGAGGGGAGTACTGAGCCTCCCCGAATCCCCTGCTTCAGCCGATCTTGCGGATCCAGCCGTGAGTGTCCGGCGCTTCGCCGCGCTGGATCGACACGAGGCGGTTCTTCAGCTTGCCGGTCAGCTGGCCGGGGCCGCCGGTGCCGATGGTGAAATCTCCATCGCGGCCCGAGACCTTGCCGACCGAGGTGACGACCGCAGCGGTGCCGCAGGCGAACGTCTCGATCAGCTTGCCCGAAGCGGCATCCGCGCGCCACTGGTCGAGGCTGTAGCGGCCTTCCGTCACCGTCAGGCCCTCTTCACGGGCGAGTTGCAGCAGGCTGTCACGGGTGATGCCGGGCAGGATGGTGCCGGTCAGTTCAGGAGTCAGCAGGGTGCCGTCGTCGAACGCGAAGTACAGGTTCATGCCGCCCAGTTCCTCGATCCACTTGTGCTCGGCGGCGTCGAGGAAGACGACCTGGTCATGGCCGCGCGCGATCGCTTCGGCTTGGGGGACGAGGCTGGCGGCGTAGTTGCCGCCGCACTTGGCTGCGCCGGTGCCGCCGGGGGCGGCGCGGGTATAGTCCGAAACCCAGATCGAGACGGCAGGCGCGCCCGACTTGAAGTAGTTGCCCGCCGGACTGGCGATGACGATGAACTTGTACTGCTTGGCCGGGCGCACGCCGAGGAACGCCTCGGTGGCGATCATGAACGGGCGCAGGTAGAGCGACGCGCCTTCGCCCTCGGGAATCCAGGCGCGGTCGATCTGCACCAGCTTCTCGATGGCTTCGACGAACACATTCTCGGGAAGCGCGGGCATGGCGAGACGCTCGGCCGACTGGTTGAAGCGCGCGGCGTTGGCTTCGGGGCGGAACAGCGCGATGGCGCCGTCGGCCTGCTTGTAGGCCTTGAGGCCCTCGAAGATTTCCTGCGCATAGTGCAGCACCGCCGCCGCCGGATCGAGCGGGATCGGCTGGCGAGGGCCGATTACCGCGTCATGCCAGCCCTGACCTTCAGTCCACTCGATCGTCACCATATGGTCGGTGAAATTGGTGCCGAAGCCAGGGTTCGCCAGCACGGCTGCGCGCGTCTCGGCGCTGGCGGGGGCGGGGTGGGCAAGGGTGGTGAAAGTCAGGCCGGCATCGGCGAGAGTCGCCATCGAACGTATCCTCAAGTCTGCAACAGAATTGCGCCGTTGAACGAAAATTTCGCAGAATGCAACCCGGAAGCAATATTGCTACTCAGACATTCAGTCTTAGCACGATGGTCCGGAGAGGCAAATCATCGAAGAATACCCCTCCGTCAGCGACTTCGCCGCTGCCACTTCCCCATCGCTTCGCGACAGGGAGGATCAAGCCCATCCTCCCTGTCGCGAAGCGATGGGAGGGAACCGCCGACGCAGTCGGCGGTGGTGGGGCGCACAAATGAGAAGGGCCGCACCGGCTTGCCGGTACGGCCCTTCGCATGGTCAGCGGCCGGGAAGTGCCGCCAGCGAAGCCTTTATCGCTTGTTTATCAGCGATAATGCCTCGCGACGGGAATTGCCGACCTCTCTGCTGAACCATGAGACATCGGATCACCTCCTTTCGCGCTGTTTAGCCATAGTGCGCCGCTTTCACGGCTGGGACTTCGGCTGCTCCCGGGCGCGTATCCCGAAGGCCGTTGTCTTGAGTGAAATCTGGTATATTCCGCAGCGCACAACAAGTCTTGAAAACTAATTTTTTCAGGTCATGATCTTCGCTTCCGGCCAGTTATCCCCAGCCGCGCGGTGATTTGAAATCGCTGCTTTTGGGGGCTCTGGAGTGCGGCCTGAAATCACCCTTTTTGATGTTGTGCGCGGCTTGGCTCCGTTCGACAGGCTCAGCCTGAGCGGGATTCAAAAGTGATCTCTCAATCCCGCTCACGCTGAGCTTGTCGAAGCCCCGTCGTTAAAGCGCTCCCTCAGCGGCAATCCTCGATCACACGCGAGATTTCGGTCCAGCTCGGCAGGTAGAGCGTGGGCTCTCCGGTCACTAATACGGCGAAGCGGCCGCGACTGAATGCCATGGCGTCGAGCGCCGAATCGCGGGCGGGCAGAGTGACGACCACGCCGCGCGGCGTGGCCGTGCCGGTCAGCGCGCGTGCGCCAGTGGAACTGGTGATCGACATGCCCACCGCTCCTGCCCGGGCGCTGCGGCGCGCAGGAGGGTGACGGTGCGCGCGGTGTCGCACTGGACGATGAACTGGCCGTTCCCGAACGTCGCGCCCGAGGCGGCGCCGTTGCCCGCGTAGCTCCAGTTGCCCGGCGTCTGCGGTGCATCGCGCCAGTCTGCGGCCATTGGCGAGGGCGGCGGGGCAGTCGGAGTCGCCGGGCGGGGCTGCGGTGCATGCGTGGTGCCGGGGCGCGGGGCGGGCGTGCTCGGCGGCGGCGGTACGCATCCCGACAAAGCCGCCGTTGCAGCGAGACCGGTAAGAAGCAGGGCGGAAAGAGGGGTGGCGCGGCTGCGCGGATTTGCCTTCATGCCCGTGGTATGGAACGAGGCGCCGCCCATCTCAAGTGCATACCATCCCATGACCGACACGCCTCGCCCCCGTTCCCCTGACAAGAAACCTGCCAAAGTGCGGGTCGACCAGCTGTTGGTCGATCGCGGGCTGGCGGAGAGCCGTACCCGCGCGCAGGCGCTGGTGCTGGCGGGCCTCGTGTTCTCGGGCGAGACCAAGATCGCCAAGCCGGGCCAGTCGGTGAAGGACGACGCCGCCATCGAAGTGCGCGGCCGCGACCATCCCTGGGTCTCGCGCGGGGGATCAAGCTGGCCCACGCGATCGAGCATTTCGGGCTCGATCCGAAGGGCGCGGTCGCCATGGACATCGGCAGTTCGACCGGCGGCTTTACCGACGTTTTGCTGACCAATGGCGCGAAGCGGGTGTTCGCGGTCGATTCGGGCACCAACCAGCTCGCGTGGAAACTGCGCACCGATCCGCGCGTGACCGTGCTTGAGCAGACCAGCGCTCGCATCCTTACCCCGGAGCAAATCGACGCGCCGTGCGACTGGGTGGTGTGCGACGCCAGCTTCATCGGCCTCGCCAAAGTGCTCGAAGTGCCGCTGCGCCTCGCCGCGCCGCGCTGCCGGGTGGTCGCGCTGATCAAGCCGCAGTTCGAGGTCGGGCGCGGCGAAGTGGGCAAGGGCGGCGTGGTCCGCGACCCGGCTCTCCACGCCCGCGTGTGTGAGGAAGTGCGCGAATGGCTGGAGGGCGACGGCTGGGAAATCCAGGGCATCGTCGAAAGCCCGATCAAGGGTCCTGAAGGAAACTTGGAGTTTCTCGTTTCGGCACACCGGGGTGACTGACTGTTCGCTAACGATTGCGCAGCGGCCCGCCGCGTACCACAAACCGCGCCATTCTTGGGTAAATTCCTGATTCGGGACCTTTTGCGCGCATGAACCTGTTAGCTTCCCCGGCCAGTTGCGCGCCAGCCTGATGCGCTGGCTGCTGGTATGCGTTCCCGTCGTGCTGCTGCTGGGGTTCCTCTCCGGACAAATGGCGGGAAGCGGGCCGGGCAATCCGTGGTTCGACGCATTGGTGAAGCCCGCCGTCTATCCGCCGCCGGTGACTTTCGCGATCGTGTGGTCGGTGCTCTACGTGATGATGGGCGTGGCTCTGGCGATGGTGCTCGCGGCGCGCGGCGCGCGTGGACGCGGGATCGCGGTGCTGGCCTTCGCGGTGCAGTTCGTGCTGAACCTGGCGTGGTCGCCGGTGTTCTTCGGCATGCACCGGATGAGCGCGGCGCTGGTGCTGATCGCGGCGATCCTGCTGGCGGCGGTGGTGACGACGATACTCTTCGCCCGCGTGCGCACTGTCGCGGCGGCGCTGCTACTGCCTTACGTATTGTGGCTGGTCTTCGCGACTTATCTCAACTTCGCGTTCCTGCACGCCAACCCGGGCATGGACGGCGTGCAGCGTTCGAGCGCGGTGGAGCGGTTCGACATCTGATACCCCTTGCGCCTTGCCTTCGCGCGCTCCATTTAGGGCCCATGCAAAGCGAAAACCCCTTCGTCGCCGACTTCGCCAAGATGTTGAACAGCGCCGCCGGCACTCTTGCGGGCATGGGCCGCGAGGCGCGCGATTCCGCGCGTGAGCGCGTGAAGGAGTTCATGGGTGACATGGACTTCGTCAGCCGCGAGGAATTCGACGCGGTCAAGGAACTCGCCGCCACCGCGCGTGCAGAGACGGAATCGCTCAAGGCGCGGCTCGACGCGCTCGAGGCCAAGCTGAGCGCCAACTGATCAGCTTGCGTTATGTGCGCCGGGAACGTTTCTCGCGCACGCAGGGTTGAACATCGCGATAGCCCATGAAAGGCACGCGATGTTCACGCAGCTCAATCCTACTATTCCGCTTCACGTCGTCGGCAAGGGCGATGGCTATGCCATCGGCATGATCGACTACGGGCAGGAGCATAATCTGATCTGGGTCACCGCTCTCGACGGTTCGGGCGAGATCTGGTGTGCGCCCAACCAGACCGTCCGCCTCGGTCGCAACTGGACGATGGGGCGAGTGGAAAACCCCTCATCACCAAGGACAAGCAGGCCGAGCACGCGCGCGCCGAGGTCGAGGAAATTTGCAACTGACGCATTGAACCGGCAGAGGAAGGCGCGATGCACTTTCGCGCCCCCGCCCTTGTCTGCGCCGCCCTGCCGCACGGCGAGAACGCCGTCATTGCGCGCCTGCTGACCGCCGACCACGGCCTCGTCGCGGCCTTCATCGCCGGGGAAGGGGGCGCGAACTGCGGCCGGTCCTGATTCCCGGCAACACCGTCGAGGCGGACGTCCGCTCGAAGTCCGACACCCAGCTTCCCTTCGCCCGCCTTGAACTGCTCCAGAGCCGCGCGCCCTGGATCACGGAGCCGTTGCCCGCCGCCGCGATCGGCTGGGTCACCGCACTCGCGGCCTCGGTCCTGCCCGAGCGGCAGCCGTTTCCCGCTCTCTACGAGGCGCTGTCGGGCGTGCTGGAGGCGATCTGCGTCGCGCCGTCCGCGCGCGGCTGGGCGCTGGGGCTCCTGCGCTACGAAGTGCTGACATTGCGCGAACTGGGCTACGGCGCGCGAATTGCGCGCCCGCCGGAGCACGATTGGCCCGCGCTGCTGGCCACCTTCGACGCCATTGGTCGAGAATTGGCCCGCTACCCGCTTGCCGATCGCAGAAGAGACGTTATGGCGGCGCGCGTCCTGCTGCGCGAGCGGCTGGCTCGGATCGAGGCTTGAGGAAACGACTATGCGCATCGCTGTATTTGCCGGAGACGGGATCGGTCCCGAAGTGACTGCCGAGGCAGTCCGCGTGCTCGAAGCGCTGCAGATCGACGGTCTTGAGCTGGTCGAGGGCGACGTCGGCGGCGCGGCTTATCGCAAGCACGGCCACCCGCTGCCCGCCGCGACGCTCGAGATCGCGCGGTCTTCCGACGCGATCCTGTTCGGCGCAGTGGGCGACTTTTCGCTCGACCACCTGGAGCGCGCGCTGCGCCCCGAGCAGGCGGTGCTGGGCCTGCGCAAGGAGCTGGGCCTCTTCGCCAACTTGCGTCCCGCGACGGTGTTCAAGGGCCTTGAGGACCTCTCCACCCTGCGTCCGGAAGTCGCCGGCAAGATCGACCTGCTGATCGTGCGCGAACTCAACGGCGACGTGTACTTCGGCGAGAAGGGCACCCGCACGCTGGAAGACGGCCGCCGTCAGGGCTGGGACATGATGTCCTACGCCGAGGACGAAGTTCGACGCATCGCCCACGCCGGTTTCAAGGCCGCGCAGGGTCGCTCGAAGAAGCTGTGCTCGGTGGACAAGGCCAACGTGCTGGAAACCTCGCAGCTTTGGCGCGACGTAGTGATCGAGGTTTCGGCCGAGTACCCGGACGTCGAACTGACGCACATGTACGTCGACAACGCGGCGATGCAGCTGGTGAAGAACCCCGGCGCCTTCGACGTGATCGTCACCGGCAACCTGTTTGGCGACATTCTGAGCGATCAGGCCAGCATGTGCGTCGGTTCGATCGGCCTGCTCGCATCGGCCAGCCTCGCGGAAGGCAGCTTCGGCCTCTACGAGCCGATCCACGGTTCGGCCCCGGACATCGCGGGCAAGGGCCTGGCTAATCCGATGGCGACGATCCTTTCGGCCGCCATGCTGCTGCGCCACTCCTTCGGTCTCGAAGCCGAAGCCGCCCGCATCGAAGCCGCCGTTGCCGCTGCGCTCGCGGACGGTATCAAGGGCGGCGACCTCGGCGGCTCGGCCGGCACGAAGGAAATCGGTGACGCGGTGCTCGCGCGCCTGTAAAGGTTGCGCCGCTACGCAATAATCGTTTCTTGACGTTTACAACCTAAAAACAGGGCGCATGAACATTTCCACGACCGATCTCGCGCAGGCTTCCGAAGCCGCCGTTCGCGCAGTTTCGCCGCAGGCGAAGCCGCTGGAACTGGCGGTGGTCCTGCCGACCTACAACGAGCGCAAGAACATCGCGACGATGATCGAGCGACTCGACAAGGCGCTCGCCGGAATCACGTGGGAAGCCATCTACGTCGACGACAACAGCCCCGACGGCACCTCGGACGAGGCGCGCCGCCTGTCGCTGTCCGATCCGCGCGTGCGCTGCATCCAGCGCATCGGCCGCCGCGGCCTCGCCAGCGCCGCGATCGAGGGGATGTGCTCCACCGCCGCTCCTGTCGTCGCGGTGATGGACGCCGACCACCAGCACGATCCCGCGCTGCTGCCGGGCATGCTCAAGGCCGTCGCCTCGGGCGAGTACGACCTCGCCTATGCCTCGCGCTTCGCCGAGGGCGCCAGCACCGAGGCATGGGGCCGCCCCGACCGCGTCAAGGCATCGGGCTTCGCCAACCGCATCGCCAACAAGGTGACCGGAGTGGAGCTGACCGACCCGATGAGCGGCTTCTTCATGCTGCGCACCCAGACCCTGCGCGCCGACGCGCACCGCTTGTCGGGCGTCGGCTTCAAGATCCTGCTCGACATCCTGGCGACGGTGGACACCCCGCTGCGCGTCAAGGAATTCCCCTCAACTTCGCCGCGCGAGCAGAAGGCGAAAGCAAGCTGGACCAGACCGTCGTGTTCGAATTCCTCGTGGGCCTTTACGACAAATGGCTGGGCCGGATCATCCCGACCCGTTTCGCGCTGTTCGGCACCGTGGGCGCCATGGGCGTGGTGGTGCAGCTGGCGGTGCTGTGGACGATGCTCCACGTCGTCTTCGGCGAGCGTTTCGTCTACGGCAACTGGTCCGAGAGCACGACCTTCAACATTGCGAACACGATCGCCGCGCTGGTGGCGATGACGTTCAATTTCGTGCTCAACAACGAACTGACCTATTCGGACAAGCGCCTGCGCGGCTTCGCGCCGTTGATGCGCGGCTGGGCGCAGTTCGCGCTGACCTGCTCGCTGGGCCTGCTCACCAACATCGGTTCGGCCGCCGTGCTCAAGACCATCGGCATCCACGACGTGCTGGCGGTGATCACCGGCGTGCTGCTGGCCTCGGTGTTCAACTTCGCGCTCTCGTCGAAGTTCGTCTGGGGCAAGTACTGATCCCGAACCGCACGCAAGCGGTTCTGCTGGGGCTGACGGCGCTATGGGCGCTCGTCAGCCTCATTGATTCGCCGTACCCGACCCTCGCGCCGCTGCAGAACCTGCCGACGCTGGTGATCGTCGCGGGGTTGTGGCTGGCGCTGCGGCGCTGGCCGATGCCGACGAGCGCTGTAGCCTGCGCCTGCCTGTTCCTGTGGCTGCACACGCTAGGCGGACGCTACATCTATTCCTTCGTTCCCTATGAGGACTGGGCGAGGGCGCTCGGCCTGCCGTCGCCCGCTGCGACGCTGGGATTGCAACGCAATTCGTGGGACCGGCTCGTCCATTTCAGCTTCGGGGCCTGCTGGGTCCATCCCATCTCGGCCTGGCTGGCACGGCACCGCAAGCTCTCGCTTTCGCTGGCGACTTACATCGCGGTCGAGTTCGTGCTGGCGGGCAGCGCGATCTATGAAATCTTCGAGTGGCTGTTGACCGTGTTCATGGCCGGGCCCGACGCGCTTGCCTACAACGGGCAGCAGGGCGATCCGTGGGACCCGCAAAAGGACATGGCGCTCGCCGGGATCAGCGCGGTGGCGGCGGCAGGGTTCCTGCGGCTGCGCACGCGGCTTACCGCCAGCTAGGCAGCCACATCCACAGGTTGTAGGCGTCCTTGAAGGGCAGCGGCCAGCCCGAGATGATCGGGTAGAACACCACGAACAGCGCCAGCGACAGGCCGAAGACCCACCGCGCCACCAGTCGCCAACGGTCGCGCCGGTCCCACAAGGCGTCGAGGCCGAGCGCCAGCAGCGCCATCAGGAACGCGCCCGGCAGCAGGTAGTGGTAGTAGAACTGCACCGGCTTGCCGTTCACCGCCCACATGCCCACGCACACGAAATAGAGCACCGCGAAGAACAGCACGTCCCGGCGGCCGCGGAAGAGGGCGGCCCACACACTCCAGAAGAACGCGAGGAGGCCCGCGATCATCGCCATCGGATTGCCGATCATCACCACGCCGCGGTGCGCGCCGTCGACGTTCTGGAACAGATACCAGATGCCCCGCCAGTCGACGATCCACTGATACCAGTACGTCTTGTAGGGGTGCGGCTTCTTCACGCTATCCTGCAGGCGTACCATCAGTTCGTGCTGTTGGACGAAGCCCCAGGGCGAGAGGGTATGGTGCGGGTAGAACATCGCCGGGATGAACGTCGCCCAGTAGACCGCGATCGGAAACAGGCCGAGCCACAGCGCGGCTTCGAGCAGGCTCACGCCCTTGATCGGCCCGGCCCCGCGCTTGCCGATGAAGACCGGCCCGGTATCCGCGATGCGCATGGCCAGGAAGGCAAGGCCGGGCATCGCCAGTGCCGGAGCACCGCTCCACTTCGCGCCCAGCGACAGGCCGAGGGCCAGGCCGCTCAGGATCAGGTGCAGGCGCGCGATGCCGGTGCGCTTCGCCCGCCAGGCGGCGGCGAACTGCCACAGGCCCACCATGCACATGCCTGCGGCGATCATGTCGAGCATGGCGATGCGGCTTTGCACGAACCACATGAAGTTGGTGGCCAGCAGCGCCGTCGCCAGCACCGCCGCGCGGCGCAGCTGCGTCACGTGCCAGACCAGCCGCGCAAAGGCGAACAGGCCGAGTCCGCCGAATAGTGCCGGGCCGAGGCGCCACGCCAGCGGCTTGTCGCCCAGCAGGTGGATGAAGCCGGCGATCACTTCCTTGGCGAACAGCGGATGTTCGCGGTTGGCGGGGATCAGCTCCAGCAGCTTGAGCGCGGCGGGGACGTAGTGAACCTCGTCGAAGTAGTAGCGCGAGGGGATCGTCAGCCGCCACAGCACCAGCGCCTGGAACGCAGCGACGATGAGAAGGCACCAGCCGAGCGGATCGCGATTTTGACGGGAGAGTGGCATCGGATGCGCGGATAAAGAGGGGCACGGGTTTGGGCAAGCGCTTGAGCGGTTCGCCCCACCCCGTCCGGCTAAGCCGCTTCGCGGCCAAGCCTACCGCCCATCCCGCATGGGGGAGGGGTAGCGAGACTTGGCAGTTTGCTGCCTAGTCGCAGCGGGGTGGGCCCAGCGCGCTTGCACAGACTCGCGCGCGCCCTTAGAGGCTTGCGCCATGAAACGCACCACCGGACAGGACCGCAGCCAGACCCAGAGCTGGCGCCCCGCAACCCGCGCCATCCGCGGAGGCACCTGGCGTTCGGAAATGGGCGAGACCAGCGAAGCGCTGTTCCTGACTTCGGGTTACAGCTACGACGATGCCGCCACGGTCGCCGCCCGCTTCCAGGGCGACGAGGAAGGCATGACCTACTCGCGCCTGCAGAACCCGACGGTGGCGATGCTGGAGGAGCGCATCGCCCTCCTCGAAGGCGCGGAAGCCTGCCGCACCCAGGCCACCGGCATGGCGGCGATGACCGCCGCGCTGCTGTGCCAGCTCTCGGCGGGCGACCACATGGTGAGCGCGCGCGCCGCCTTCGGTTCGTGCCGCTGGCTGGGTGATCACCTGCTGCCGCGCTTCGGCGTCGAGGTGACGCTGGTGGACGCCGGTGACACCGCGCAGTGGGAAGCGGCGATCCGCCCCAACACCAAGGTCTTTTTCTTCGAGACCCCGGCGAACCCGACCATGGGCGTTGCCGATCTTGCCGCTATCGCCGAGATCGCCAAGGCGCACGGCATCACCACGGTCGTCGACAACGCCTTCTGCTCGCCCGCGCTGCAGCGGCCGATGGAATTCGGCATCGATGTCGTCGCCTACTCCGCGACCAAGCTGATGGACGGGCAGGGGCGTGTGCTCGCGGGCGCCGTCTGCGGCTCCGAACAGTTCATCAACGACGTGCTGCTGCCGTTCCAGCGCAACACCGGCCCGAACCTCTCGCCCTTCAACGCCTGGGTCGTGCTCAAGGGCCTCGAGACGCTGGACCTGCGCGCCAAGAAGCAGAGCGAGAACGCGCTGGCTCTCGGCAAGTTCATGGAAGATCGGGTGCCCACGATCCTGCACCCCTGGCTCGACAGCCACCCGGCGCAGGCGCTGGCGATGAAGCAGATGGATGCTTGCGGGCCGATCTTCTCCTTCGTGCTCGACGGCGGCCGCGAACAGGCACACGGGTTGCTCGATGCGCTCAAGCTCATCGACATATCGAACAACATCGGCGACTCGCGTTCGCTGATGTGCCACCCGGCCTCGACCACGCACCACAACATGGGGGCGGAAGGCCGCGAGGCGATGGGCATCGGCGAAGGCATGCTGCGCATCAACGTCGGCCTCGAGGATATCGAAGACCTCAAGGAAGACATGGACCAGGCGTTGAAGGCCATCGGCCTTTAAAGTAGCGCCGACGCGGTCGCGTTGAAGAGCGACTGCCAGTTTAGCCTGCCAGCCCCCGACGCTGGCAGGCCGTTCCCCGATAGCTCAGCGGTAGAGCATTCGACTGTTAATCGAATGGCCGTAGGTTCGAATCCTACTCGGGGAGCCAAAGTCCGATAGCGGAGCAGATTGCCGGAACCTGCTCACTTCTACACGGTTGTAGCCTGAAAGAATCGTGGTTAGGTTGCCCGTGTCATGAAGGAACTGTTCCAGCACTCCGCGATCACCGACGGCCTCACCGTGCGTGTGGCCGTCAATTTCCTGCCCGAGCAATCGCGTATCGAGGCGGGTAAATGGTTCTGGGTGTATCACATCCGGATCGAGAACGAGACCGACCACACGCTGCAACTGATGACCCGTCACTGGCGCATCACCGATGCCAACGGCAAAGTCGATGTGGTCGAGGGCGAAGGCGTTGTTGGCGAACAGCCGTTGCTCGAACCGGGCCGCAGTCACGACTACGTCTCGGGATGCCCGCTCTCGACGCCGCAGGGTTCGATGGAGGGGTATTACACCTTCCGCCGCGATGACGGCACCGAATTCCGCGCCAGCATCCCCTTCTTCCCGCTTGCTGCGCCCGCGACCGCAGGCTGATATTGCCCCGCGCGATTGTGGCGCTTAGGGAAGCGTCATGAAGCGCACGCACCTGCCCCTCAACGCCCTGCGCGTCTTCGACGCAGCGGCACGCCATCTCTCGTTCACCCGCGCCGCCGACGAACTGGCGGTGACGCCCGCCGCCGTCGGCCAGCAGATCCGCGCGCTGGAAGACCTGCTCGGCGTGGTGCTGTTCCGCCGGACCAGCAAGGGGCTGGAACTGACCGAAGAGGCGGGCGCCGGCCTTGCCGCGCTGCGCAGCGGGTTCCTCCATTTCGAGGACGCCGTGCAGGCTATGCAGGCGGGGCAGTCGAGCCACGTCTACACCATCGCCTGCCCGCGCGAGTTCTTCGCCGCCTGGCTGGCACCGCGCCTTGCCGCATTTCGCGCGGCAGAATCCGCAAGTGCGATACGTGCTGGTCGATGGCGAGATGACGGATTTCACAGAAGCTAACCTCGACCTCGCGGTGCGCTGGACGGATGGGCCGGGCGACCTTGAGGGCGTGGCGCTCGGTAGCGCCGAATGGGTCGAGGTCGGCTCGGGCGACTGGATCGGCTGGCCGGGCGACCCCGAGCCGGACGGTGAGGGAGAAGAGGCCAAGCCGCCGGTCGTGGTGAGCGATGCCGGGCAGGCGATCGCCGCCGCGCTGGCCGGGATCGGCCGTGCGCGCATTCCGGCGCTGCTTGCGGCGGGCGTCGCCGGGCGCGATGCGGCGGTAGGTGAACCTACGCCGAGCCGTCGTGGCTATTGGCTGGTCGCGCCCACGCCGCAATGGCGGCAGAAGAAGGTCAAGGAACTCGTCGCGGCGCTTACCGGAGATCAGTGAGACCGCAACCTCGCGCACGGTCCTTCGACAAGCTGAGGACGAGCGAGGTTTGGTAAAACCACCATCGTCATTGCGAGCGTAGCGAAGCAATCCGGGGCGGCTCAAGACTGCCCTGGATTGCTTCGCTACGCTCGCAATGACGATCGGTTCGGTTCGCGCTCAGGCTGAGCCCATCGAAGCCCCGGCGTGCGGGGCTTGACCGTTCAACCCAGCAGCGCGGCTTCCTTCTCCGCCAGCAGGCGGTCGATCTCGGCGCGGCTCTTCTTTTCCGCCGCCGTCTTGAGCTGGCCGCAAGCCGCATCGATGTCGCGCCCGCGCGGCGTGCGGACCGGCGCGGAAATCCCGCCCTGGAACACGATCTCCGAGAACGAACGGATGCGCTCGGGCGTCGAGCATTCGTAAGGCGCGCCGGGCCAGGGGTTGAACGGGATCAGGTTCACCTTGGCGGGCAGCTTGTAGTGCTTGAGCAAGCGGACCAGTTCGCGCGCGTCGTCATCGCTGTCGTTCTTGTCCTTGAGCATCACGTACTCGAAGGTGATGCGCCGCGCGTTGCTGGCGCGCGGATAGTCGGCGCAGGCCTGCAGCAACTGCTCGATGCCGTACTTCTTGTTCACCGGCACGATCTCGTCGCGCACTTCCTTGGTCACCGCGTGGAGCGAGACGGCAAGGTTGACGCCGATCTCCTCGCCGCAGCGCTCCATCTGCGGGATCACGCCCGAGGTGGACAGCGTGATGCGGCGCTTCGACAGGGCGAGCCCGTCGCCGTCCATCACCAGCTTGAGCGCATCGCGCACGTTGTCGAAGTTGTAGAGCGGCTCGCCCATGCCCATCATCACGATGTTGGTCAGCAGGCGGCCGCTGGGGTGGTAGCCGCCTTCCTCGTCATCGTCGTCACCAATGTCGTCCATCAATGCGGCGAGGCGGCGACTGTCTTCGGCGTTCTTGGGCCACTCACTGAGCGAGATCGCGCGCCAGCATGACCTGGCCGACGATCTCGCCCACGGTCAGGTTGCGCACGAGGCGCATGGTGCCGGTGTGGCAGAAGCGGCAGTTGAGCGTGCAGCCGACCTGCGAGGAGACGCAGAGCGTCCCGCGATCGGCGTCGGGGATGAACACCATCTCGAAGTCGTGCGCGTCTGCCGTGCGCAGCAGCCACTTGCGGGTGCCATCGCTGGAATGCTGCGCCTCGACGATCTCCGGGCGGCCGATGACGAAGCGCTCCGCCAGCCAGGGACGCATGGTCTTGGCGATGTCGGTCATCGCCTCGAACTCGGTCACGCCGCGGTGGTAGAGCCAGTGGTAGACCTGCTTGGCGCGCAGCTTGGCGGCCTTCACGTCCAGTCCCGCGCCCTCGAACAGCTCGGCGATGCGCTTCTTGGGCAGGCCGATGAGGTCGATGCGCCCGTCCTCGCGCGGGGTCACGCCGTCCACCAGTGAAGGACGCGCCACGGTCATCGGGTCGACGTTGCCCGGGATCGGCGTGAGGCCGGCGGCGGTCGAGACCGCTGCGGGGGAGATGTGCTGCTCTGACATGATCGGCGGGCATATAGTGCATATCGCCCCGAAACGGAAGATGCGTGCCCATGCGAGCGAACGCGCGGGCCTGCGCGAACGGCGAGCGCTTCGCCAGGTTCCCGTCACACATCGCGCAAGGAACTCCGTCCATCGACGCAGTGTTGCGAAAAAACATCAACGATTTCGTTGTGTTAGGTTCAGGAAACTCCGGACCGTAGATCGGCTTTTGACCAGTCCAAGGCGGGGCGACCCGCTCACTGGCACCCGATGGGCAAGCGGGAACAGCCCGCCTCACGGGATCGTTTTTGGAGTACCGTTTATGAAGAAGATCCTTGTTTGTCTCGCCGCAGGAACCGCCATGGCCTCGGCCGCTCCGGCTTTCGCGCAGAATGTCGCGCCGGTCGATCCTTTTTCGCAGTTCCACGTCGAGGCGCTGGGCGGCTACGACGCCACCAAGGCGAGGAGCAGCGTTGACGACGACGTCAACGAGGACAACAACAAGACGGTCGACGGGTTCACCTACGGCGTCGGCGCGGGCTACGACTTCCGCGCGGGCAACCTTGTGGTCGGCCCCGAGGCAGAAGTGACCTGGTCCACCGCCAAAACCCGCTTCAACGACGGCGAGTTCGAGGGCTTCGGCCTCGGCAACGTCAAGGCGAACCGTGATCTCTACGTCGGCGCGCGCGTCGGTTACGTGATCAGCCCGAAGACGATGCTCTATGCCAAGGGTGGCTACACGAACGCCAAGTTCGACGTTCGCAGCACCTTCGGCACGGTCGACACCAATCGCGACATCGATGCCGACGGCTGGCGCATCGGTGCGGGCGTCGAGCAGGCGGTGACGAACAACGTCTTCGCCAAGATCGAGTACCGCTACTCGAACTACAGCAAGGGCGAGATCGACTACACGAACGAAATCCCCGACAGCCAGCGCTTCAACCTCGACCTCGACCGTCACCAGGTCATGGCGGGCGTGGGCGTGCGCTTCTAAGGTTTCACGACCTCATGGCGAGGGAAGGGCGGGGCCGTGGCTCCGCCCTTCTTCTATCTGAGCCGGGAGCAGCCGATCAGCGCGGCGTCCATGGCGGAAGCGGCCCCGGGCAGGACATACGTATCGCCGAAAGGCAGCCCCCGGTCGTCGCGCGCGCCGATGGTCATCGTGCGGGCAGAGCGCATGGCGGCGCTGATCGCGGCGTTGTCGGCATCGCTGCGCGGCCATGCATCGCCGCCGCCGCCGGTCAGTTGCAGGCGCCTGTCACCGATGCGAAGGGTGATCACCGCATTCTGCGCGAGCTTGCGCGACAGCCGGAAATGCACCTGCCCCCGCGCTCCGCGACTCGGCCATGTGCCGATCGCCGCGTAAGGCTGGTAGTCACGCCGCTTTGCGCTCGGCTCGGCCTTGGCGATGGCGTAGCAGCGCGGGACGAGCGGATCGCGAAAGGCGCCCCATGTGCCGTAGAGGCCGAGGCTCTCGCGGGCCTGTGCCGAGGGGGCGAGCGCAAGGCATGACAGGGACAGGAGAGCTGCGAAGCGAAGCATTTCAGAACAGGCTCCACAGCGGGTTCTTCGGGTCGGAGAGCAGCTTCACCGTCAGTGCGAAGGACATGACGACGAGCAGCGGCCGCACGCCCTTGCCGCCGTAGCGGATCGCGAGACGCGCGCCGACCTGGTTGCCCGCGACGTTCGCCGCCGCCATGCCCGCGCCCAGCAGCCACAGTACCTTGCCGCCCGCGATCATCGCCAGCAGCCCGGCGACGTTGGTGGACAGGTTCAGGAACTTGGTATTGGCGATCGCGCGCACGAGGCCGAGCCCGCCCAGCGCCACCAGCGCCGTCGTCAGGAACGAGCCGGTGCCGGGGCCGAAGAACCCGTCGTAGAAACCGATGCCGGTGGTGATCAGCGTCAGCCCCACGCGGCCGACGCGGGCGTGGCGATCGACCTCGCTCATCGGCGGGGCGAGCAGGAAGTAGAGCCCCATCGCGATCAGCAGCACCGGCACGAAGGCGGCGAGGAACTTGGGATCGACGAACTGCACCGCCGTTCCGCCCGCCACCGACCCAATGAAGGCGCCGAGCGCCGGAAAGGCGAAGGCTTTCAGGTCTACATGCCCGGCGCGGTGGAAGGTCAGGAAGGCGGAGGACGTGCCGATGGTGCTCTGCAGCTTGTTGGTCGCCAGCGCAGAGACGGGCGGTATGCCCGCTGCCATCAGCGCCGGGATCGTCAGCAGCCCGCCGCCGCCCGCCAGCGCGTCGACCCCGCCCGCAAGAAAGGCGATGGCGATGAGGAAGCCGATCGCTTCGACGCTCAACTCCATCATGGGTAGCTTACCGCCATGATCTCCCACTCCTTCTCGCCGGACGGGAGGCGCACGATGCGCAAGTCGCCCACGCCTGCGCCGCGCAGGGCGCGGGCGATCGGGGCGCTCCAGCCGATGCGGCCGGTGGAGGCGTCCTGTTCGTCGTCGCCGACGATGGTGATGGTCAGGCGCTCGTCGTCCTCGTCGGCGAGTTCGACGGTGGCGCCGAAGAAGACTTTGCCGCGCTCGGTCTGGTCGGCCGGATCGACGACCCGCAGCGCCTTCATGCGGCGGGCGAGGAAGGCCAGTTCGCGGTCGATCTCGCGCATACGCTTGCGGCCGTAGAGATAGTCGCCGTTCTCGGAGCGGTCGCCGTTGCCCGCCGCCCACGATACGATCTCCACGATCTCGGGGCGCTCCTTGCCGAGCAGGTGGTCGTAGCGGGCGCGCAAGGCGGCCATGCCAGTGGGAGAGATGGGAGGACCGGCGGGTTTCATGTCGCCGCTGATAGGGCGAGCGGCGCCCGATTAGAAGCGGCGTTTGCGCGTCATCAACCATGCCAGCGCGCAGGTGCCGACGAGCGGGCCGATCCAGTCGATCCACTGGTCCACCTTGGGCCAGACGCGCAAATCGAACGGCCCCCACCACGGCATGTTCGCGCGCAGGCCGTGGCCGAACTGCTCGATCCAGCGATACTCCGCCTGCGCCGCCTCGCGCCCGATGAAATAGGCGCTTGCGAGCGCCGCGCCGGTCCACCAGTTGCCGGTCAGGCGGGCGACGAGGACCTGCACCGCCAGCGCCAGCAGCAGATGTTCGAGGTACATCACCGGGCGGGCGCAGCGATCAGCCCGGCGCGCGCTTGCCCGGCATCAGCCGCGAGAGCTTGTTCGCGCCGTTGTAGTCCGACTTCTCCGGATACATCGTCTCGTAGACCACGGCGTTTTCCAGCACGCGCTGGACGTAGTTCTTGGTCTCGTAGATCGGGATCTGCTCCAGCCAGTCGAGCCACTCGACGGAGCCGGTGCGCGGATCGCCGTTGGCGCGCAGCCACTTGTTCACGTTGCCGGGGCCGGCGTTGTAGGCGGCAATGGCCAGCGGAAGCGCACCACCGAAGTAGTCCTTCACGCGGCGGAAGTAGGCGTCGCCCAGCAGGATGTTGTAGCTGGGATCGCTGATCAGCGAGTCCTGATTGTAGGCGAGGCCCATCTTGCCCGCCTGCTCGCGCGCGGTGCCAGGCATCAGCTGCATCAACCCGCGTGCGCCCGCGTGGCTGAGCGCGTTCTGGGCGAACTGGCTTTCCTGCCGGGCGAGGGCATGCACCATCGTCCAGTCGGTGCCCTGCGGGGTCGGCACCAGCGGGAAGGAAATCTTGCCGAACTGGTCGAACCCGCCCGCGTGCGCGCTCTGGCCCATGATGACGGCGAGGTCGCGGCGGCCGATCTCACGCGCCAGATCGGCGACGAGCACGTAGTCCTCGGCGGTCTGCGCCTGGTTGGAGATCTCGCGGTAGAACTGCACGCCGGTGCGCCAGTCGGCGTCGCGGGCGACGTCGCGCACCGCCCGCGTGATCGGCAGCGAGGCGAACGAGGTGCGCTGGGCCATGCTCGGCACCGCGCTCGGCCGGGTGTCGAGGTTGGGGATCGGGCGGCTCAGCCGTTCGAGCGAAAGCTGGCCGTAGAAGTACTGCGGATACTGCGCCGCCATCTCGAAGTAGCGGTTGGCGCCTGCCGTGTCGCCGCCCATCGCGGCGGCGCGGCCAGCCCAGTAGAAGCCCTTGGAGCGCGTGCCCGGCGTCTGCGCGGCGGCGCCGTAGCGGTAGAACAGCGGTGCGGCCTGACGGGGGCTGGAGAGGCTCCACAGTGCCTTGGTGCCGCCCAGCCACATCAGCGTGGTGTAGTCGTCGCGCACGCGGAAGGACTGGCGGCTGACGTCCGTGCCGGGGGCGAAGGCGTCGTCGATCGAGGCGGCGATGCGCACCGCGCTCGATGCGTCGGCGGCTTTCGCGGCGGTGAGCAGTTCGCGCACCCACTGCTCGGGCTGGGCTACCGGGCGCGACAGTGGCGGGCGATTGGCGAGCAGGCTCACCGCACCGGCGCTGTTGCCCGAACGGCGCGCCTGCACCGCGCGGTTGTAGATATAGCCGGGGTCGGACGCGATGCCGGAGGGCAGGCTCATCCCCAGCGTACCGGGGGCGGAGCCTTGCAGCAGCGTCAGGCGCTCCATGAACTCGGAGCGGCGCGCGGCGGAGACGAAGGAAATCTGCCGCTCGGCCTGCGCGGTTTCGCCCTGCCACAGCAGCGCATCCATGCGCGCGTCGTGATCGGCGGCGGTGAACTGGCCTCGATAAAGGCCGAGGAGGGCGGCCTCGTCCGGATCGATCAGCGCCCCCATGCGCCAGGCGGCGACGGCATTGGTCGCGGCATCCGCGCGGCGCATCGTCGAGAGCGCCACGGCATAGCGGCCCGCCGCGCGGCTGCCGATCGGGGCGAAGCGGTCGAAATAGCCGATCACCGCCTGGGCCGAGGGCGATTCGGTCAGCAGCGCCTTTTCGGCATAGCCCCTGATCTTGTCCTGCTGCGGATAGCCCGGATAGGTCAGCAGGAACGAGGTATAGGCGGCGAAGCCCATGCGGTCGTTGGCGCTCAGCAGCTTCCACTGGTCGATCGACTGATGAACGTTCATGTCGTGCGTCTGCATCGACTGCGCCCTTGCCGCATCCCATTCGCGGCCGTCCGGCGTCCCGTAGGGCGACGTTGACTGGGCGAGTGCGGGAACGGCAAAAACGGTGAAAGAAATGCTCAGCAGCAGGTGGGGGGCGCGCAACATGCTGGACATTTTCTCAAGAGGCTCCTTATCAGGCGCTGAACGTGACGTTCAGCAAGCGGGGTTGTTCCCCGGCTGAGCGATCATTGAGCATCGCTAAGAGGTAAAGTCCATGTTCTCCGGCTCGATTCCCGCGCTTGTCACACCGTTTCGCGACGGGGCGTTCGACGAACAGGCTTTCCGCCGCCTTGTCGACTGGCAGATCGAATCGGGCTCCTCCGCGCTCGTCCCCTGCGGCACCACGGGTGAGAACTCGACGCTGTCGAACGCCGAACACCACCGCGTCATCGAAGTCTGCATCGAGCAGGCGGCGGGCCGCGTGCCGATCATCGCCGGCTGCGGCAGCAACGACACGATGAACGCGCTGCTGCACATGAACTTCTCGAAGAAGTGCGGCGCGGCCGCCGCGCTGCTGGTCGCGCCCTACTACAACCGCCCGAGCCAGGCGGGCCTGCTGGCGCACTTCAGCTATCTTGCCGAGAACAACGATCTGCCGATCGTGCTTTACAACGTGCCCGGCCGCACCGTCACCGACCTGTTGCCCGAGACCGTCTGCGAACTCGCCCGCCGCTTCCCGGGGCGCTTCATCGCGATCAAGGACGCGAGCGGCGACCTCAGCCGCGTGACCGACCACCGCATGGGCATCGGCAAGGACTTCGTGCAGCTTTGCGGCGATGACGAACTGGCGCTGCCGTTCAACGCGGCGGGCGGCGTCGGCTGCATTTCGGTGACCGCCAACGTCGCGCCTGCCTTGTGCGCCGAATTCCAGGCCGCCTGCGCCGCCAATGATCTGGAGAAGGCGCGCGAGTTGAACGACCGCCTCTACCCACTGCACTACGCCATGTTCGAGGACAGCTCGCCGGGGCCGTGCAAGTACGCGCTGGCGCAAGTCCACGACTGGATGGAGAACGAACTGCGCCTGCCGCTCGTCACCTGCGGCGAAGCGGCGATGAAGTCGGTGGACGAGGCGCTGGTCCACGCCGGCCTGGTGTAAGGCTTCCGCGGCGCCCCGGCACAAGTCCGGGGCGCCGCGCCTTTCCGCCTTACTCCGCGGGATTATGCTGCTGAACGAAGCGCATCGCCGCTGCCAGCATCTGCTTGCGGGTCTCCTCGCGCGAGAGCCAGTGGTCCTCGCCCGCCAGCGTGACCAGTTCGTAGGGCTTACCGGCATCCTTCAGCGCATCGGCCATGACCAGGCTCTGGCGATAGGGGACGACCGTATCGTCCTTGCCGTGGATCAGCAGCACAGGCGCATCGGCCCGTGCGGCGAAGCGGCGCGGCGATGCGGCTTCGAAACCCTTGCGGTCGCCGAGTTGCTCGACCAGTGAACGGCCCAGCATCTTGGATCCCCGCTTTCGCGAAGATCGGTGTCGTACATCAGCTTGATGTCGGCGACGCCCGCCACCGAGACCGCGCACTTGTAGAGCCCCTGCTGGATCGTCACCCCGGCCAGTGCGGCATAGCCGCCGTAGCTGGCGCCGACGATGCAGGCCCGCTTCGGATCGACGATGCCGCGGCTGGTGAGTTCTGCAACGCCATCGGAAATGTCGGTCTGCATCTTGCGACCCCACTCGCCGTCACCGGCATGGCGAAAGGCGTCTCCGCGTCCGGTCGAGCCCCGGAAGTTGGGCTGGAACACGGCATACCCGCGCGAGGCGAAAGCCTGCGCCCACCAGTCGAACGCAGGCTTGTCGTAGGCGGCCGGGCCGCCGTGGGGCAGCACGACGAGCGGCAGTCCCTTGGCCTCGCGTCCCGGTGGCAGCGTGAGGATGCCGTCCATCTCCAGCCCGTCCTGCGCCTTGTAGTCGATGGCCGAGATCGGTCCGACCTGCTCGGGAGCGATGCTTGGCCTTTCGTCGCCGACCGGATCGGCCCGGCGCTGCGCGACGTCGACGAGATACCAGGTGCCGCTGTCCTGGTTGCCGCTGGTGCGCAGCAGGACCTTGGAGAAGCCCGGCGTCCAGTCGATCAGGTCAACCTGCCTGCCCGCGAAGGCTTTGAAGATGCGGGTGATGGCGTGCTGCTGCACAGGATCGTCCATGACCGTGCGCGGCACTTCCTCCATCGTGCGGTAGCCGATGAGGATGCCGGTGGTGCGGTCCACGAAAAGGCGATCGATGGCGATGCCGGGCAGATACTCCTGAGGTGTTCCCCGGCGAGCGGCACTTCGAACCAGCGCTGGACGCCGTCCTTGTCCTCGATCTGGTAGATCACGCTCGCCCCGCCGCGCCCGAAGGCGACAAGGCTGACGTCGCCGGTCGGGTCGACGCCGCGCACCAGTTCCTTTCCGCGCAGCGTGTCGATCGTCCACAGGCCGCTTTCCTCCGCGATGTCGAGCGTGACCGAGACCGTGCCCGAGGCATCGACGAGCCAGTCGCGATAATGGTTTTCCGAGGCTGGAGGAGCGACCACGCGCGGTTTGTTGGTGGCGATGTCGACGGCGTAGAGCGTCGTGCGCCCGTGCTTCCAACTCGGCTCGCCACGGGTGGTGGTGTCGAGTGCGATGCCGCCGAAGAAACCTACCGTGCGCCCGCCGATGGTGCGCAGGCCATAGCGGCCGCGCGTGGCATTCACGATCGCGCGGTTCTTGCCGAAGACCAGCCCGGTCTCGTTCCCCGCCTTGAGCGGGATCAGCACGGTGCCGTTCATCTCCACCTTGTCGGCGGTGAAGCCGAACAGCGGCACGGTGGCGCTGTTGGTGAGGAGCACGGTGTCGGCATCGGCCCAGTCGATCCGTCGTATCTTGTTGGTGCCGCTGGCGGCGTTGAAGCGAACCTTGCCGTCCCGGGTGACCACCAGGATCCGGCGCTCGCCCTGGGACTGGGCGACGCTGGCGATGGAACCGCCGTCAGGCGAGAGGGCGGCATCCTCCACGCGCGGCAGTTCTCCATAGGCATCGAGCGGTGGCGGTTCGACCGTCGCCGCCGAAGCTGCCGGCAGCACTTGCAGGAAGAGAAGGGCGGTCGGAACGGCCGCCCGCAGGACTGTGCGCATATGAGAAATTCCCCGAATTTGTACGCGATATTCCCGCAATTCCGGGCGTTTGCAACGCAAGGTTGATCCGGAAGGCGATGACAATCCGTTAACACCGCCGTTCATTCGCGGGCGCGGCTGTCCATCCGGTTCGGCCGCTTCGTGGCGCGTGGAGGATTTCTCGCGCTGAACCGGATCAAAGGGGCGTTTTCTTTTCGCCGTCTTGTCCCTACATGCGGCTGATCATGGCACGCCCTCAAAACTCCGTATTCGACAAGTTCAAGACCGTTGCGGAAAACCGCAAGGCACGGTTCGACTATTATATCGAGGACAAGTTCGAGGCCGGCATCGCGCTCACCGGCACCGAAGTGAAGTCGCTCCGTTTCGGCGAGGGTTCGATCGCCGAATCCTTCGCCGAGATTCGCGGCGGCGAATGCTGGCTGGTCAACGCCAACGTGCCTGAATTCAGCCACGGCAACCGCTTCAACCACACGCCCAAGCGCCCCCGCAAGCTGCTGCTGCATGAACGGGAAATCTCCCGTCTGCAGGGCGCTGTGGAGCGCAAGGGCATGACGCTCGTGCCGCTGTCGATCTACTTCAACAGCCGGGGCCGCGCGAAAGTCGAACTGGCGCTCGCCAAGGGCAAGAACGCCGCCGACAAGCGCCAGACGATCAAGGACCGCGACTGGAAGCGCGACCAGGCCCGCATCATGCGCGACCACGGCTGAGCCGGGATGAGCGCAATCCTCCACCGCATGTCCGTGTGGCTGCACCGGCAGATGCCCACTCACGCCCAGCTTGAGGGGAATCGCTTCACCGCGCCTTTCGCAAGGCGGCAGGAACTGTTCCGCTTCACCCGCCGCTCGGTCCCGCGCGGCATGGCGGTGGGCATGTTCATCGGCATCTTCGCGCTGATTCCGGGCGTACAGATCGTCGGCGCGGCGCTGATGTGCGTGCCGTTTCGCGGCAACATCCCGCTCGCGGCGGCGGTGACCTTCATCTCCAATCCGTTCACGACGCTGCTGATCATCCTCCCGCTCGCGGTTTCGATCGGCAATAGCTTCGGTTACCATGCCGACATCGCCACGGTGAACGCGATGGTGCGTGAAGGCGCGGGTTTCCAGCAGTGGTGGCACTGGCTGCTTTCCGATACCGCGCCCGCCGTGGTGATCGGACTGTTCATCCAGTCGGTCATCGCCGCTTTCGTCAGCTATTTCCTGACCTTGTGGTTCTGGCGCTGGTGGATCGGCCACAAGCACCGCGCCCGCCGCCTGCGGCCGAAACGGGATCGCATTGAAGCCCCCACGGAAACCCCCGCATGAATGAAGTCTCTGCATGAACTCTGGCATACAGCGCCCCGGACTGCGCACTGACGTCCTCGTCGTCGTCGGAGCCCTGCTTCTGAGCGCCGTGCTGATCTGGATCGTCTCGGGCGACGTGCTGCTGATGGCGACGTTCCTCGCCGCGATCCTCGTGTTCGGTGCAGGCGCATGGGCGCTTGCCCGTCGCCGCGCGCCCGCCGCCGAGGTCGAGTTCGCCCAGCCCGACTGGTCGGTCACCGTCGCCGGGATCGAGCGCGCCGACATGGCGATTGCCGTCACCGACCGTGCCGGGCGCCTGACTTGCGCCAATTCCTGTTTCGAAAACTGGTTCGGCCCCGCTGCCGCGCCGCCCAGCCTGCCGGTTCTGCCGATCTCGCTCGAACGCCTCGCCGAAGCCACTCGTCGCGCCTGGCGCGACGGTCACGGCACGGCCGAGATTGCCAACGAGGACGGCGTCCACTGGCGCGCAGACGTGCGCCGCACCGGCAGGGGCGACGATTTCCTCGTCTGGCGCATCGGCGCCATCGGCTCCAGCGACCCGGTCGGCGAACTCGTCGCGCAGCTTGATGGCAAGCTGGGACGCGGCCTTTCCAAGGCGGGCATCGCCGCCGCGCTGGTCGATCCCGACGGCACCATCCGCGCCGCGAGCGCCGGTTTCGCCCTGCGCGCCACCGGTGATGCCCATGCCGACATGACCGGCGCCGACTTCGTCGCGCTGCTCGGGCAGGAGGAGGGCGAGCGGATCGGCTGGGCGCGCGATGGCGGGCGCGGCGGCGCGCTGGTACTCTATCACGTCCCCGTCACCGACCCTGACCGTACCGACGAGGCCGACCCCAACACGACCCCGTCGCTGATGCTCGTGGTCGAGGCCTCGCAGGGCATCGGCACCGGAGGCGGCGGCACCGGCTCCGCGCCGCATCTGGAGGCACTTCTCAGCCAGCTCCCGCTTGGCCTCGCCATGGCCGACCGCGACGGACGCCTCCTCTTCGCCAACCCGGCCTTCATGCGCGCGGCCGGCCACGAAGGGCAGGAGCCGCCGACCTACCCGACCGACCTCGTCGTCAAGGATGACAAGCGCGCGCTGTCCGAAGCGATCCGTCGCTTCGCGCAAGGCCCGGCTGCGGCGGGAGACCTCGCGATCCGCCTGACCAGTCAGCCGGATGATCCCGTCTCGCTCAGCCTCGCGGGCGTGCGCGGCCTTGGCGATGCCGCTGTGTTGCTCGGGCTTACCGATACCTCTGAGGAAATGCGCCTCAAGCGTCAGGTCGCACAGGCCACCAAGATGCAGGCGGTGGGCCAGCTTGCGGGCGGCGTCGCGCACGATTTCAACAATGTGCTCACCGCCATTCTCGGCACCTGCGACCTCATGCTGATGCGCCATACGCCGGGCGATTCGGACTATGACGACATCCAGCAGATCCGCGCCAACTCCAACCGCGCCGCCTCGCTGACCCGCCAGTTGCTCGCCTTCTCGCGCCAGCAGACCCTGCGGCCCGAGGTGATCCAGGTGCCCGACGTCGTCGCCGACGTCTCGCAGATGCTGCGCCGCCTGATCGGCGAGAAAATCCAGCTTGCCGTCACCCACGACCGCGATCTCGGCCCCGTCCGTGCCGACCCGACGCAGCTTGAGCAGGTCATCGTCAACTTGTGCGTCAACGCCCGCGACGCCATGCAATCGCGCGGCGACGGCGCGGGCAAGCTGACCCTCGCCACTCGCCGCATCACCACCACCGATGTGCGCGCGATGCGCTCGGAAATCATCCCGGCGGGCGAGTACACCGCCCTCATCGTTGAGGACACCGGCGGTGGCATCCCGCCCGAAATCCTCGGCAAGATCTTCGAGCCGTTCTTCACCACCAAGGAGCAGGGCAAGGGCACCGGCCTCGGCCTCTCGACGGTCTACGGCATCGTCAAGCAGTCGGGCGGCTTCATCTTCGCCGAGACCGACGTGGGCCAAAACGGCAAAGGCGGCGGCACGCGCTTCACCGTCTATCTTCCCGTCCACCACGCGACCCCCGGCAGCCTCCCTGAAAAGGCGATCGTCGCCCCCACCCCGCCGCCGACGCAGTGGGCGGGCGGCGGTTCGATCCTGCTGGTCGAGGACGAAGACCCGGTGCGCATCGTCGCCGAACGCGCGCTCACCCGGCAGGGCTACCAGGTCACCTGCGCGCGCGACGGTGAAGAGGGCCTCGAACTGGTGGAGGAGGGCGGCCAGTTCGACCTCGTCGTCTCCGACGTCGTCATGCCCACGCTCGACGGTCCGGCCATGGCGCGCGAGATTCGCCGCTTCGCGCCCGACCTGCCGGTGCTGTTCATGTCGGGCTATGCGGAGGAGCAGCTGCGCAAGCAGATCGGCATCCCCAACGCCTGGTTCATGCCCAAGCCGTTCTCGGTCCAGCAGCTCTCCGAAAAAGTCGGGGAAGTTCTGGCGCAGACCGTCAAGGGCTGATTCCCGCGTTAAAAAACGGAAATCTGCCGAAGTTCCTGTCTTGTTCTGGTGGAACGAAGCGAGTACAGGTCGCTTCGTGACGTTGACCTTTCCGGTCAGCTAGGTAGCAGGAGGTAAGTAATATGGCCGCTCAGCTCAAGCTGATCCAGGAAGGCAAGGAAAAGGACTCCATGGACCGTCAGAAGGCGCTCGAAGCCGCGCTCGCACAGATCGACAAGGCGTTCGGCAAGGGCTCCGCGATGAAGCTGGGCTCGAAGGAGACCATGCAAGTCGAAGCGATCTCCACCGGTTCGCTCGGTCTGGATATCGCACTCGGCGTCGGCGGCCTGCCGCGCGGCCGCGTGATCGAGATCTACGGTCCGGAAAGCTCGGGCAAGACCACGCTCGCGCTGCACTGCATCGCCGAAGCGCAGAAGACCGGCGGCACCGCCGCCTTCATCGACGCCGAACACGCGCTCGACCCGGTCTATGCCAAGAAGCTGGGCGTCAACATCGACGAACTGATCGTCTCGCAGCCCGACACCGGTGAGCAGGCGCTGGAAATCGTCGACACGCTGGTGCGCTCGAACGCGATCGACGTGCTGGTGGTCGACTCGGTCGCCGCCCTCGTCCCCCGCGCCGAAATCGAAGGCGAGATGGGCGACAGCCACGTCGGTCTGCAGGCCCGCCTGATGAGCCAGTCGCTGCGCAAGCTGACCGGTTCGATCAGCCGCTCGCGCTGCATGGTGATCTTCATCAACCAGCTGCGCATGAAGATCGGCGTCATGTACGGCAACCCGGAGACGACCACGGGCGGCAACGCGCTCAAGTTCTATGCCTCGGTCCGCCTCGACATCCGCCGCACGGGCGCGATCAAGGACCGCGATGAAGTCGTCGGCAACGCCACCCGCGTCAAGATCGTCAAGAACAAGGTCGCCCCGCCGTTCAAGCAGGTCGAATTCGACATCATGTACGGCGAAGGCGTCTCCAAGATCGGCGAAATCCTCGACCTCGGCGTCAAGGCCGGCCTCGTCGAGAAGTCGGGCGCATGGTTCAGCTACGATTCGATCCGCATCGGGCAGGGGCGTGAGAACGCCAAGACCTACCTCAAGACCAACCCCGAAGTCTGCGATCGTCTCGAGAAGGCGATCCGCACCAAGACCGACGGTCTGGCGGAGGAAATGATGGTCGGACCTTCCGAGGACGACGCCTGATCCGACAAGGAACCCCGGCAGGAATGTCGGGGTTTTTTGTTTCGGGAAGAGATTGAAGTATGAATGCGAGGGTTAACACCCTCGCGCTCCCGGGACTGTCGGCCTCGCGTCTTGCAGCGGCGTTGGGCTGTCGGGCAAAGTCCTCGTCATTGCGAGCGCAGCGAAGCAATCCATGGCGGTTTACGCTGCCCTGGATTGCTTCGCTGCGCTCGCAATGACGAGCGATGGAAGAAATCAGAGGTGGGACAGGGCCAGGATGGTACCGGCTACTGTCACGGCGGCGCCGATGCTCAGTTGGATGGGATTGGTCAGGCGCCGCAAGGGCAGGGCGAGGGATTGTTCGATCTTGGACATCCTCTGAATATACGACTGAAGCGCTTGCAGTGCTCACGCAGAGAATCGTTCACAGTCATGCGCTTTCCGCGGCGAAGCCGTCTTCCATGTCGAAATAGCCCGCGGCACCGTGATCCACGAAGGCAATGCGTACCCAAGACTGCTGCACGCGCGGCGACGACAGGTAATGGGGGTGCAGGGGGCTATGCTCCCCTGCGTCTTCTTCCCTTCTTCCGTAACCCGCCCGCCACTATGGTGCAAAAACCGGCGTATCATCGCAATTCCCGACCAGTCTGACCGCAGACTCCCGCTTGCCGCCGCGCGCGGTGTCCATTATCGGCGCAAATCATGCAGACTACGAACGACATCCGCCGGTCCTTCCTCGACTACTTCGCCAGCAATGGTCATGAGGCCGTGCAGTCCGCGCCGCTCGTTCCTTACAACGACCCGACGCTGATGTTCGTCAATGCGGGCATGGTGCCGTTCAAGAACGTGTTCACCGGCCTGGAAACCCGCGCCACGCCGCGCGCCACGTCCTCGCAGAAGTGCGTTCGCGCGGGCGGTAAGCACAACGATCTCGATAACGTCGGCTACACCGCGCGCCATCACACGTTCTTCGAGATGCTCGGCAATTTCTCGTTCGGCGATTACTTCAAGGAGCAGGCGATCACCCATGCGTGGACGCTGCTGACGAAGGAGTGGGGCCTGCCGGTCGAGAAGCTGCTGGTCACCGTCTATCATACCGACGACGAAGCCTTCGACTTGTGGAAGAAGATCGCCGGTCTGCCCGAGCAGAAGATCATCCGCATCCCCACGAAGGACAACTTCTGGGCGATGGGTGATGAAGGCCCGTGCGGTCCGTGCTCGGAAATCTTCTTCGATCATGGCGACCACATCTGGGGCGGCCCTCCGGGATCGCCGGAAGAGGACGGCGACCGCTTCATCGAGATCTGGAACCTCGTGTTCATGCAGTTCGAGCAGTCGGCGGGCGAGATCGTCGGCAACCTGCCCAAGCCCTCGATCGACACCGGCATGGGTCTGGAGCGCATCTCCGCCGTCATGCAGGGCGTGCACGACAACTACGACATCGACACCTTCAAGGCGCTGATCGCCGCGTCGGAAAGCCTGACCGGCGTTGCCGCCGAGGGTGACAGCCGCGCCAGCCACCGCGTGATCGCCGATCACCTGCGCTCGACCAGCTTCCTGCTGGCCGATGGCGTGCTGCCTTCGAACGAGGGTCGCGGCTATGTCCTGCGCCGCATCATGCGCCGCGCCATGCGCCATGCGCACCTGCTGGGCGCGCACGATCCGTTGATGCACCGTCTAGTGCCCGCGCTAGTCGCTGAGATGGGCCAGGCCTATCCCGAACTCGGCCGGGCTCAGCCGCTGATCGAAGAGACGCTGGAGCGCGAGGAAGTACAGTTCCGCCGCACCCTGTCGAACGGCATCAAGCTGCTCGACGAGGCGACCACCGGCATGGGCGAGGGCGGCGAACTTCCGGGCGAAACCGCGTTCAAGCTCTACGACACTTTCGGCTTCCCCTATGACCTGACCGAAGACGCCCTGCGTTCGCGCGGCATCGCGGTCGACAAGGCGGGCTTCGACGCCGCCATGGCGCAGCAGAAGGCCGCCGCGCGCGCCGCGTGGAAGGGTTCGGGCCAGGCCGCCGACAGCGAAGTGTGGTTCGACATCGCCGAGCGCGAAGGCGCCAGCGAGTTCACCGGCTACACCTCCACCACCGGCGAAGGCCAGGTCGTGGCGCTGGTGAAGGACGGCAAGGAAGTCCAGTCGGCGAACGCGGGCGACGAGGTCGTCGTGCTCACCAACCAGACCCCGTTCTACGGCAGATCGGGTGGTCAGGAAGGCGATCGCGGCTCGATCTCTGGCGCGAACGGCCTCAAGATCACCGTAACCGACACCGCCAAGCCGCTCGGCCGCCTGCACGCGATGAGCGGCACGGTCGAGGCGGGCACGATCAAGCTGGGCGATGCCGTCGCCATGGCGGTCGATGTCGAGCGCCGCGATGCCGTGCGCGCCAACCACTCCGCGACGCACCTGCTGCATGCGGCACTGCGCGGCCGTCTGGGCGACCATGTCACGCAGAAGGGCTCGCTTGTTGCGGCGGACCGTCTGCGCTTCGACTTCTCGCACCCCAAGGCGCTTTCCGACGACGACATCGCCGCGATCGAGGCCGAGGTGAACGCCGAAGTCCGTGCCAACGAGCAGGTGCTCACCCGCCTGATGACGCCGGAAGACGCCATCGGAGCAGGCGCCATGGCGCTGTTCGGCGAGAAGTACGGCGACGAAGTCCGCGTACTCTCGATGGGCCGCCATTCCGGCGACCGGACGTATTCGGTCGAGCTTTGCGGCGGCACCCACGTGCGCGCCACCGGCGACATCGGTGTGTTCCGCATCGTGTCGGAAAGCGCGGTGTCCTCGGGTGTGCGCCGTATCGAGGCGATGACCGGCGAGGGCGCGCGCCAGTGGCTGGTCGGCCGCGAGGATGCGCTGAAGAACGCCGCCAGCCTGCTGCGCACGACGCCGGAGGACGTGGAAGCCCGCGTCGCCGCGCTGCTCGACGAACGCCGCAAGCTGGAGCGCGAACTGGCCGAGGCGAAGAAGGCGCTTGCCCTCGGCGGTGGCGGCGCGAAGGCCGAGGCGGCTGACGAGGACGTAGGCGGCGTGAAGTTCTCCGGGCAGGTGCTCGAAGGTCTCGATCCCAAGGAATTGCGCGGGCTGCTCGATCAGGCCAAGCAGCGGCTCGGTTCGGGCGTGGCGGCGATCGTCGCGGTGAACGAGGGCAAGGCGAGCATCGCCGCTGCCGTCACCGAAGACCTCACCGGCACCGTCAGCGCGGTCGAACTCGTCCGCAAGGGCGTCGAGGCGCTTGGCGGCAAGGGCGGCGGCGGCCGCGCCGACATGGCGCAGGGCGGCGGTCCCGACGGCGACAAGGCGGCGGATGCCATCGCGGCGGTGAAGGCGGCGCTGGCGGGGTAACCGCTGGCTGCGAATGAGGCGTCGTCCCGGACTTGATCCGGGACCGGTGGCTGTCTTTAGGTGAGAGGCGGCCGCGCGCGGTGCGAGGTGGGTCGTTCACGGCCAGCGGTCCCGGATCAAGTCCGGGACGACGGGAGTTGTAATGGCGTCCGACCTTGCTGAAATCGTCGCCGATATCGCCGAGGAAATGCGCGGCATTGCCGAGCGCGGCACCGTCGCCTCCTATATTCCGCCGCTCGCGTCGGTTCCGGCCGACAAGTTCGGCATCGCCGTGGTCATGGCCGACGGCACGGTTCACGCCGCAGGCGATGCGGACGAGGCGTTTTCGATCCAGTCGATCTCCAAGGTCTTCGCGTTGACGCTGGCATTGGGCGCGGTGGGGGACCAGTTGTGGAACCGGGTGGGCCGCGAGCCTTCGGGGTCGGCGTTCAACTCCATCGTCCAACTGGAAACCGAGCACGGCATTCCGCGCAATCCCTTCATCAACGCCGGGGCTATCGTGGTGTGCGATGTGCTGCTTGGCCGGTTGCAGCCGCGCGAGGCGATCGGGCAGATGCTGCGTTTCGTGCGCGAACTGGCGGGCGACGACGATACGATCCGCATAGACGAGACCGTCGCCCGCGCCGAGCAGGAGACCGGCTTTCGCAACATGGCGCTGGCCAATTACATGCGCGCCTTCGGGAACATCCATGGCGACGTGGAACTGGTGCTGGGCACCTATTTCCACTTCTGCGCGCTGGCGATGAGCTGTCGGCAGTTGGCAATGGCGGGGCGCTTCCTGATGGGGGACGGGCGTGTGGAGGGGCACCGGGTGGTCACTGCACGGCGGGCGCGGCGCATCAATGCGCTGATGATGTCCTGCGGGCACTACGACAATTCGGGCGACTTCGCCTATCGCATCGGCCTGCCGGGCAAGTCGGGGGTCGGGGGCGGCATCTTGTCGGTGGCTCCGGGGATCGCCAGCATCGCGGTGTGGTCGCCGGGGCTGAACGAGGCGGGCAACTCGCACCTCGGGCAACTGGCGCTGGAACAGCTTGTCCACCGCACGGGATGGTCGGTGTTCGAGCCGAGGGGATAGGTCCTTGAGGTGGGGCTTTCCACCAATCGTCATTGCGAGCAGAGCGAAGCAATCCAGAGCGGTGTAATGCTGCCCTGGATTGCTTCGCTGTGCTCGCAATGACGAATCAGGGGCGGCGATGCGCCGAAAGGCAGGTGACCACGCTCGCTACGACTAGCGTGAAGGCCGCCAGTTCCATCGGCGTCGGCAGGCGGCCTTCCCATGCGAAGCCGTAGATCAGCGCGAACAGCGTTTCGAACAGGATCATCTGGCCGACGAGGGTGAGTGGCAGCAGGCGGCTCATCCGGTTCCACAGCGCATTGCCGAGAATCGAGGCGAGGAGCGCGACGGCGACGCAGACGGCCGCGAAAGTCAGCCATTCGGGGGCGGGGCGGCGCCAGTCCTCCAGCACGAGCGAGACGGGGAGGAGGAGCAGGGCCTGCGCTCCGGTGACGAGGCCGGTCAGCAGGTTCCACTCATGGACTGAGACTTTGGTACGGACGAGGCAGCGGGCATTGCCGATCGCGAACGTGGTCCACGAGGCGAGCGCGCCGATGGCGCAGGCGAGGCCGGTCAGTTGCGCGGTCGTCGATCCGGAGGCGGGCGAGGCCAGCGACTGCCAGCCGATGCAGACCGCTCCTCCGGCGCAGAGCAGCAGCGAGGGCGCGAGGCGGCGCAGCGGTACGGCACCATGGTCGCGGCTGCCCACGATGGTCACCGCTACGGGCAGGAAGCCGATCACCAGCGAGGTCATCGCGACCCCGCCCGATTGCACGGCGCTGGCGAGGAACACGAAGTAGGCGGTGTTGCCGAGCAGGGCGAGCCAGGCGAGGCTCCACCACTCGCGCCGGGTCAGTGCTGAGAAGACCTGGCGGCGGCGCGGGGCGATCAGCACGGCCGATGCGGCTCCGTAACACAGGTAGCGGCCGATGCTCAGCTGGAGGGGGAGAAGCTGCCCGCCAGTTCGGGCGCCAGGAACACGAGGCCCCACAAGGCCCCCGCGCCGATGCCGCAGAGCACGCCGGTCAGGCGGTTGTCAGTGGGGATTGCCGTGCCTGTGGTCATCGTGTGGTAGCTTTATGTGCCGCTGAGTGCCGTTATGTGCCGTGAGCGAATATCACCTGGACAGCGGGTTGTGCGCTCTTGATTTAGCGGCGAAACGCAACAAAAACTCGCATATGCCCAAGAAGACCACCCCGCTCGACGCCTTCGACCGTGAAATCCTGCGAATCCTGCAGCGTGATAACAAGACGCCCCAGCGCGCGATCGGGGAAGCGGTGAACCTCTCGGCGGCGGCGGTGCAGCGGCGAGATCGCGGCGATGGAGCAGTCGGGCACGATCGTCGCCAACGTCGCGCTGGTCGATCCGGCGGCGCTCTCGCTGACGGTCACCGCGATCGTCGAGGTGTTCCTGCGCGACGAGCGCACCGCCAGTATCGATCGCGCCAAGGCGCTGTTCCGCGAGACGCCCGAAGTGCAACAGTGCTACTATACGACCGGCGGCACCAGCTTCGTTCTGGTGGTCGTCACTACGGACATGAGCGCCTACGAAGTGCTGACGCGGCGGCTGTTTTCCGACCACGAATGGGTGGCGAGTTTCCGCACGCTGATCGCCCTTGACCGGGTCAAGGGTGGTGCGGAAGTGGTTGTTCCCTAAGCTCTTTCCGCCTCACGCAGCTGGCCGGATTTCAGCGAGGGCTTCTCCGAAAGGCCGCCGCGTTCCATGATCATCTCGCGGAATTCGTCGCGCTTTTCGTGGATCGAGGCGATGATCGGTCCCATCGCGACGCCGGTTTCGACAAGCGCGGCCTCGGAAAGCTGCAGCGAACTTTCCAGTGTTTCGGGCACGGCATAGCTGGCTCCGGCGCGGTAGAGCTGGGCGGCATGGTCGGCGTCGCGGGCGCGGGCGAGAATCGGCAGGTCGGGGAACTGCTGGCGTAGTTTGCGCACGATGCGCTGGGCGGTGACAGGCTCGTCCATGGTGAGGATCACCGCCGCCGCCTCCGCCGCGCCGAGCCGCACCAAGGCGTCGCCGCGACCCGCGTTACCGAAGGCGACGGTGTAGCCGAGGCGCCGGCCGTGGGTCACGAGGTCGGCGTCGCTGTCGATGGCGAGATAGGGCCGCCCGTGCCGGGTCAGCATGTCGGCGACGAGGTGGCCGACGCGGCCGAAACCGACGATCAGCGTGCGCGGGCGGGTGGCGTCGTCGGCGGGACGGTGCGGCGTTTCGGCGCCGTCCACGCGCTTGCCCATGACCTTACCGGCCATCGCCAGGAGCGGGGTCACCGTCAGGCCGAGCGCGGTGACGATCTGCCAGAACTGCGCCGTGCCGGGCTGGATCAACTGGGCGGTGCTGGCCGCGGTCAGCACGATCAGCGTGGTCTCCGAAGGGCTCGACATGAGGATGCCCGCTTCGGTCGCAGTGCCGCGCCGGGCGCCCATCACCCGCAGCATCACGCCGGTCACCACCGATTTGAGCACGATGACCACGACCGTCGCGATCAGGATCGAGGCGAGGTTTTCCCAGACGACATAGAGGTCGATGCTCATGCCGATGGTGATCAGGAAGACGCCGAGGGCGAGGCCCTTGAACGGTTCGGTGATCTGCTCGACCTCCGAATGGTACTCGGTCTCGGCGATCAGCAGCCCGGCGACGAGGGCGCCGACGATGGGGGAAAGCCCGGCGGCGGCGGTTGCCAGCGAGGCGACGATCACCACCAGCAAACTCGCGGCGAGGAACAGTTCGGGGCTCTTGGTGCGGGCAGCCTGCGCGAACAGCGGCGGCAGCAGGTAGCGGCCGAAGATCAGCAGGCCGCCGACCACCACGGTGCCCCACAACAGGGTGTTGAGCAGGTCGCTGACACCGTCCCCGGTGTGCGGGCCGAGCGCGCCGAGCAGGAAGATGATGGGGACGAGGGCGATATCCTCGAACAGCAGCATCGCCAGTGCGGCCTTGCCGACCGGCGTTGTCGTCTCGGTGATCTTGAGCACCAGTGCGGTGGACGACAGCGCGAGGGCGAGACCCAGCGCCATGGCGCCGGAAAAGCTCTGGCCGATCGCCGCAAGGATGAAGGTCAGAGAGGCGGCGATGACAATCAGTTCGAGCGAGCCCAGCCCGAAGACCATGCGCCGCATCTCCCACAGGCGGGCGAAGGACAGCTCCAGACCGATCGAGAACAGCAGCAGGATGATGCCGAATTCGGCGAAGATATCCAGCCCGTCCGGGTCGGTGATGGTGATGTAATGCAGCCAGCGATGGTCGAACACATGGCGGCCGAGCCCGAACGGACCGACCAGCAGGCCGACGAGGATGAAGCCGATGACGGGCGTGATGCGGAACCGGTTGAACACCGGGATGACGATGCCTGCCGCGCCCAGGATCACCAGGGCGTCGGACATCATCGGGGAATAGAGATCGCTGCTGCCTGCCATGCGGGAAGCCTAGAGGTTGTAGCGGCTTGCGACAATTGCGCTGTCCACTCTTGCGCAACTTCACTTGGCGTTCAGCGAAGCGCTGGTTATAGACCCGTCCATGTTCGCACGCTCGTCGCTCAAGACCGCCATCCTCGCCGCCGCTACCGGGGCGATCGTTCTCACTGCCGGTTGCGGGGGACGGGCGAAGAATCGCGATACCGCCTACGTCGCGCGCGACGTCGATACGCTCTATGCCGCCGCGCAGGAACGGCTGGAAACCGGCCGCACCAAGCAGGCCGCCGCGCTGTTCGACGAGGTCGAGCGCCAGCATCCCTATTCGCCCTGGGCGCGCCGCGCGCAGCTGATGAGCGCGTTCAGCTACTATGCAGCGCGTGACTACAACAAGGCTGTCCAGTCGGCGCAGCGCTTCCTGTCGATTCACCCGGGCAACAAGGACGCGCCTTACGCCTACTACCTGATCTCGATCTGCTATTATGAACAGATCAGCGACGTGACCCGCGACCAGAAGACCACGCAGCAGGCCAAGCAGGCGCTGACCGACGTGATGCGCCGTTATCCCGGCACGACTTATGCGCGTGACGCCCAGCTCAAGATCGACCTCGTCAACGATCACCTCGCGGGCAAGGAAATGACCATCGGCCGCTCCTATGAGCGTAGCGGCAAGTGGCTGGCGGCGACGCTGCGCTTCCGCAATGTGGTCGATAACTTCCAGACCACCAGCCACACGCCCGAGGCACTGTACCGCCTTGTCGAGGGCTACCTTTCGATGGGTATCCCCGAAGAAGCGCAGAAGGCAGCAGCCGTTCTGGAGCACAACTACCCGAACAGCGACTGGTATGCCCGTGCCTACAAGCTGATGGAAAAGAGCGCGCCGAAGAACGTCGCGGCCTGATATTCCGGCCCTCTTCCGGGCTTGCTCGGGAGAGGAGTACAGCCCCGTACACGGGGCCAATCATGCTTTACATTTGTCCTCTAGCGGCCGCGCTTCCCAGCGCCGCCGCTTTTCTCGTGGGCCACGCCGCGGCGATCCCTCGCTTTGCCGCCGAGCAGTTTCACTTTAGCGCCTGATAGCTGAAGTCTATTGTCCACTAAATAAGTTGAGATTAGAAAAGCTCAACAAGAGGCGAAACGGCCTGGAGGAAAAGTCATATGAGGGCCACGCGGTGCCACCGCAGGCATTCCATGATCCCTTCCGGCCGAACCCGCAAGCGGCGCATTCGACAGCGAAGTGCCGCGCGCAGACCCTCGAGCCATACCTGCCGGCCCTGAAGGGGAAGGCCGACCAGGTGCACACCGGATCGCCGGTTGCATTCAATTCCCTGACAGAGGATTTGAATAATGACTTCGTTCGTCCGCCGGACATTACTGGCAACCACCGTACTCGCTTCGGCGACGATCGGCTTCTCTGCGGCACATGCCGAAGAAGCCGCGCCTGCTGCCGCAGCCACCGCGTCCGCCGCCGACGAGCAGGACAATCCAACTTCGGTCGGTACCGGTGCGCGTGACCGCGGCGCCGACATCGTCGTCACTGCACGCCGCCGCCAGGAATCGAGCCAGGAAGTGCCGCTCGCGATTTCGGTCGTTGGAGGGGAGCACATCGATTCGACCGGTTCCTTCAACGTCGGCCGCCTGCAGCAGCTGACGCCGACGCTTCAGTATTACTCGTCAAACCCGCGCAACACCGCCGTCAACATCCGTGGTCTGGGCGTTCCGTTCGGCCTGACCAACGACGGCATCGAGCAGGGCGTCGGCATCTACGTCGACGACGTCTACAACTCGCGCGTGGCCTCCGCGACGTTCGACTTCCTCGACGTGGCACAGGTCGAAGTGCTGCGCGGGCCGCAGGGTACGCTCTACGGCAAGAACACCACGGCAGGCGCGATCAACATCACGACCAACCAGCCGACCTTCGACTTCGAGGGCAAGGCCGAGGTCTCGATCGGCAACTACAACTTCAAGCAGGCCAAGGCCGCGATCTCCGGCCCGCTGACCGATAATCTCGCGGCGCGCATCGCCGTCTCCTCGACCAGTCGCAAGGGCACGATCTACAACGTCACCACTGGCGAGCACATCCAGAGCCAGGACAATCTGGGTCTGCGCGGCCAGCTGCTGTGGAAGCCGACCGATACCATCGACGTGACCCTCGCGGGCGACTTCAGCAACCAGGACGCCAACTGCTGCGGCTCGGTCTACGTCCGCACCGGCGCCACCCAGCGAGCCATCAATCGCCAGTTCGCGGCTCTCGCCGCTGCTCAGGGCTATGCGCCGCCGAGCCTGAATGCGTTCGACCGTCTGACCGATCTCGACACCGACCTGCGCGCCAAGAACAAGATCGGCGGCGCTTCGCTGCGCGTGAAGTGGGAACTGGGCGAGGGCACGCTGACCTCGATCACTGCCTGGCGCTTCTGGGACTGGGATCCCTCGAACGACCGCGACTTTACCGGGCTGCCGATCGTCGCGTTGTCGCAGAACCCGTCGCAGCAGGACCAGTACACGCAGGAACTGCGCTACAACTACAGCAGCGACAAGATCGACTTCGTCGTCGGCGCCTTCGGTTTCTACCAGCGCATCGACACGCAGGGCACCGAGGCGCAAGGCGCGGCCGCGAGCCGCTGGAGCATCAATCCGGGCAGCGTCGCCGCCGTCCCGCCGGGCTCCTCGGGCTGCGGTACGAGCGCGGCGAACCAACTCGCCTGCGATCCGACGGTGCTTGACGGCCTAGTCGCCTACAACACGCAGTACCTGAAGAACACCAGCGCCGCACTCTATGGCCAGTTGAGCTGGCACATCACGCCCGAACTGACCCTGCAGCCCGGCGTGCGCCTCAACTACGACAAGAAGGAAGGCTACTACCAGCGCCGCGTGTTCGACGGGCAGGGCAACGAACTGCTGCTCGGCCTGCCCAGCTACACCGCGCGGCAGAGCGCGCAGCTGGCGATCTATACACCGCAGGAAATCTCGCCGACGTTCAGCGACTGGAACTTCAGCTACGACTTCACCGCCAGCTACAAGGTGGCGCAGGACGTGCTGCTCTATGCGACCTATGCGAAGTCGTTCAAGTCGGGCGGCATCAACCAGAACGGCGTGCCGGTCGATGCGCAGAACAACCCGATCCTGGCGACCGCGACGGTCAAGCCCGAGTCGGTCCATCACTATGAAGCCGGCATCAAGACGCAGTTCTGGGATCGCCGTGCGACCTTCAATCTCTCGATCTTCCGCACCGACATCACCAACTACCAGGCCAACGTGAACAACGGCCAGTACGGCGTGCTGCGCGGCTATCTCGCCAATGCAGGAGCGGTGCGTTCGCAGGGTGTCGAGGCGGACTTCTCGGTCCGTCCGAGCGAACGGTTCAACGCTTACGTCAACGGCGCCTACACCGACGCGACCTATCGCAAGTTCACCGACGCGCCGTGCCCGCCGGAGCTTTCCGGCGGCACCACCGTCACATCGACCACAACGGTCAGTCCCGCAGGTACACCGGGCGGCATCAGCCCCGAAAACTGCGACATCTCTGGCCAGCGCCTGCCGGGCGTCTCGAAGTTCTCGTTCTCGTTCGGTGCCGAGGTCAACGCCCCGGCCAAGCTGCTCGGCAAGGAGGGTGAGGTCTACTTCGGCTATGACGGCTCGGTGCGTTCGAACTTCTCGTCGAGATCCGTCGCCCTCGGCCTACACGTGGATCGACGGTTACAGCCTGCACAACTTCCGCGCTGGTTTCCGCACTGAAAGCGGGTTCGACGTCTACGGTTGGGTGCGCAATGCCTTCGACGAGAACTATTTCGAGCAGCTGATGGTCGGCCCCGGCAATACCGGCCTGATCGCCGGCCTTCCGGGTGACCCGCGGACCTGGGGCTTCACCATCAAATCCGCCTTCTGAAACCCGCCTGAAGCTTGTACCCCCGCAGCGTCATCCGCGCTGCGGGGGTAAATTTATTGCGGCAAGCCGGGAACTTTTTCCGACGGGCTGATCTGAAAAATCGCTTAAATCGTTTGCACTGTGAACCTTAAGTAATTTCTCTTTGATGGAAATCGTCCTTATGGTGGTTTTTACCAATTAAGGTGAGCCTACATAAAGGGAATTCGGACAAAAGCCGGAGACTGCCGACAGGCTGGGACAGGTCGCAAGAGCAATGAACATGAAGCACGATTTCCCGTTCGAGCCCGACATCCGCGTCGAGATCCGCCCAGAAGCGGACATGGCGACCCGAGCTTGCCGCGATCGTCGCCATATTCCTCGCGGGCTGGGCCGCGCTCGTCGCCCATTACTTGAACGGCAGTACGGGCTGGTAATCGCCTTTGCTTCGCGCGAAGCGGGTGACGGGCGGTCACGCATCGGCTAGAACGCTTCGCGAACATGCTTAGCCGGCTTTCCATTCGCAACATCGTGCTGATCGAGGCGCTCGACCTCGATTTCGCCCGTGGCCTCGGCGTCCTCACTGGTGAGACCGGTGCGGGCAAATCCATCCTGCTTGATGCGCTGGGCCTCGTGCTCGGCAATCGGGCGGATAGTGGACTTGTGCGCGGGGGAGAGGATCGGGCCAGCGTCACCGCCAGCTTCGATGTCTCGGCGATTCCTGCTTCCGTGCTGGCGACGATCGACGACGCCGGGCTGGAGATCGAGCCCGGCGAGCCGCTCATCCTAAAGCGCCAGCTCAAGGCCGACGGCGGCTCGAAGGCTTTCCTCAACGACCAGAGCGTCGGTGTCGCCCTGCTTCGCGAGATCGCGCCCGCGCTGGTCGAGATTCACGGCCAGCATGACGATCGTGGTCTGGTCAACGCGCGCGGCCACCGCGCGCTGCTCGACCGTTTCGCGGGCGGTGAGGTCGCGGGGGTCGAGGCGGCGTGGAAGGACTGGCGCGGCGCGCAGGATGCATTGGAACTTGCACGCGAACGCGTCGCCCGCGCCGCCGAGGATCAGGACCTGCTGCTCGCGCATCTCGCCGAACTGACCACGCTCGCCCCTGTCGAGGGGAGGAGGACGAACTCGCCGGTGCCCGCGCGCAGATGCAGAAGGGCGAAAAGCTGGCCGACGATCTCTCGGCCCTGCAGCACTTGTGGACCGGCTCTGATTCGGCGCTGGCGCAATTGCGCACCGCCTCGCGCCGCCTCGACCGTATCGCCGGAGAGCACGAACTGCTGGAAGAAGCGCTGGCCGCGCTCGATCGCGCCGTGATCGAGGCGAGCGAGGCCGAGGACAAGCTCGACAAGGCGGCCGAAGCGCTGGCCTTCGACCCGGCCGAACTCGACCGCATCGAGACCCGGTTGTTCGACTTGCGCGCCGTCGCCCGCAAGCAAGGCTGCCAGGTCGATGACCTGCCCGCGAAGATGACCGAGATGCGCGCCGCGCTCGACGACATCGAAGGCGGTAACGAGCATATCGTCGAACTGGAAAAAGCGGCGCAGAAGGCCGCGCTGGCCTATCGCGAGAAGGCGGGCGCGCTCCACGATTTGCGGCGTGCGGCGGCGAAAAAGCTCGACGCAGCCGTGGCGACGGAACTGGCGCCGCTCAAGCTGGATGCCGCGAGGTTCCAGACTTCGGTGGTGCGTCTTCCCGAGGAGCGCTGGGGCGCTTCGGGCATGGATGCGGTGGAATTCCTCATCAGCACCAACCCCGGCTCCGATTTCGCGCCGCTCGGCAAGATCGCCAGCGGCGGCGAATTGTCGCGCTTCATCCTCGCGCTGAAGGTGGCGCTGGCCGAAGAGGGCGGTGCGGCGACGGTGATCTTCGACGAGATCGATCGCGGCGTCGGCGGTGCGGTGGCTGACGCCATCGGCGAACGCCTCTCGCGCCTCGCCTCCAGCGGGCAGTTGCTGGCGGTGACGCACTCTCCGCAAGTCGCGGCGCGCGGCGACCGGCACTACATGATCGCCAAGTCCAGCCAAGGCACCGTCACGCGCACTTCGGTAACACCGCTGACTGACGCCGAGCGCAAGGAAGAGATCGCCCGCATGCTCTCCGGCGCGCAAGTGACCGACGAGGCGCGCGCGCAGGCGGACAGGCTGCTGGTGCGGGTGTAAGCAGCAGACTGGTCCCGGCCCGCGCAACGTTGCATAGCGCAAATCATGACTGCCGATTCCCCGAACGAAGCCGAAGCCGCCAACGAACTCATGCGGCTTGCGCGCCAGATCAACCGCGCCAACCGCCTCTACCACGCCGAGGATGCGCCGGAGATCACCGACGCCGATTACGACGCGCTGGTGCGGCGTAATGCGGAGCTGGAAGCAGCGTTCCCGCATCTTACGAGACCCGATCTGCCCAGTAACAAGGTCGGCCACGAAGTCGCCGCCTCACCGCTCGGCAAAGTGACGCACGAGGTTCGCATGATGAGCCTCGACAATGCCTTCACCGACGAGGAAGTCGGGGAGTTCCTGACGCGCGTGCGGCGGTTCCTGTCACTTGCCGCCGAGGAACCACTGGTGATGACGGCGGAGGACAAGATCGACGGCCTCTCCTGCTCGCTGCGCTACGAGCACGGCAAATTGGTGCGCGCCGCCACGCGCGGGGACGGGCAAGTGGGCGAGGACGTTACCGCCAACGTCGCGCATATCGCCGACGTCGTGCAGGAACTCGAAGGCGAGGACATTCCCGAGGTCTTCGAGGTGCGCGGCGAAGTCTACATGGAAAAGGGGGCGTTCCTCGCCCTTAACACCCAGTTGATGGACGAGGCGCGCGCGCTGGCCGACAGCAAGGGCGAGGCGTTCGACGACAGCAAGGTCCGCCAGTTCGCCAACCCGCGCAATGCCGCAGCCGGATCGCTGCGCCAGAAGGATGCCAGCGTCACCGCGAGGCGCCCTTTGCGCTTCTGGGCGCACGGTTGGGGCGCCGCCAGCCATATGCCCGGCGCGAGCCAGCATGAAGTCATCCGTCGTATCGAAAGCTGGGGCCTGCCGGTCTCGCCGCAATTCCGCCAGTGCCACTCGATCGACGAGATGCTGGCCGCTTACCGTGCCATTCGCGATGGCCGCGCTGCGCTGCCGTTCGAGATCGATGGGGTGGTCTACAAGGTGGACCGGCTCGACTGGCAGCAGCGGCTGGGCTTCGTCGCCAAGGCGCCGCGCTGGGGCATGGCGCACAAGTTCCCCGCCGAGCGAGCGGAGACCACGCTCGGATCGATCGATATCCAGGTCGGGCGCACCGGCAAGCTGACGCCGGTGGGACGCCTCAAGCCGGTGCTGGTGGGCGGCGTGACGGTCACCAACGTGACGCTTCACAACCGCGACGAGATTGTGCGCCTCGGCGTGCGTCCCGGTGACCGGGTGGTGCTCCAGCGCGCGGGCGACGTCATCCCGCAAGTGGTCGACAACCTCTCCCGCGAGGAGGAGCGTGAGGCTTACGTTTTCCCGGACCATTGTCCGCAGTGCGACTCCGAGGCGGTCGCGGCGGAGGGTGAAGTCGATGTCCGCTGCACCGGCGGGCTGATCTGCCCGGCGCAGCGGACCGAGCGTCTCAAGCACTTCGTCAGCCGCGCCGCACTCGACATCGAGGGTTTGGGCGAGAAGACGATCGACGAGTTTTTCGCACAGGGCTGGCTCGAAAGCCCGGCCGACATCTTCCGTCTCCGCAGGCGCCGCGAGGAGATCCTTGCCCTCGAAGGGTGGAAGGACAAGTCTGTGGACAACCTGTTGGCGGCTGTGGAAAGCAAGCGCAGCCCCGACGCCGCCCGGCTCCTGTTCGGCCTCGGCATCCGCCACGTCGGGGCCGTGACCGCGCGCGATCTGCTCAAGCGCTTCACGACGCTTCCCGAACTGCGCGCTCTCGCCGAGCAGGCGCAGGTCAAGCAGGGCGAAGACGAAGTGAAGGCAGCAAGCGACGCCTATGCCGAATTGATCTCCATCGACGGCGTCGGCCCGGTGGTGGTCGAGGCGCTGGGAGACTTCTTCCACGAGGAGCACAACCGTGCTGTCTGGGACGACCTGTTGAGCGAGGTGTCGCCGCCGCCTTACGTCGTCGAGACTAAGGAAAGCGAAGTCTCGGGCAAGACCGTGGTGTTTACCGGCAAGCTGGAGACGATGAGCCGCGACGAAGCCAAGGCACAGGCCGAGCGGCTGGGCGCCAAGGCTGCGGGATCGGTATCGCCAAAGACGGACATTCTGGTCGCGGGACCGGGGGCGGGCTCGAAATTGAAGAAGGCGGCCGAGCTGGGGATTCGGGTGCTCAGCGAAGAAGAATGGGCCGAGATCGTTCGCGCGGCGGGATAAGGCAAAGCAAAGCCCTCCCGCGAGCGGGAGGGCCGGAAGGCTGGCCCCGAAGGGCTGGCCGGAATGCTTTTCAGCTACGCGCGACGTGCAGGGGGATACCGCAGCGCGATAGGCTCAACTGTAACGGCCGCGGCGCTCGTGCACCTGACGGTAATGCTGGACGCGCGTGGCGCGCAGACCAGCCATTCCTTCGCGTTCGATCGAGCGCTGCCAAGAGGCAAGCTCTTCGAGCGTAAGATCGTAGCGCTCGCACGCTTCCGCGATCGTCAGCAGTCCGCCGTTGACCGCAGCTACCACTTCAGCCTTCCTGCGTACCACCCAGCGCGAAGTCTTGGGCGGCGGTAGGCTGTCGATGCTCATCGGTTCGCCGAGCGGACCGGTGATGACCGTTGGACGGTCGTTCTTAACGTCTTCCATGGTTGGCCTCGTAAAAGCTGTCTGCCAACCCCCTGTCGATGTCTATTCTGCGTATTAAACCTTAACTTGAGGCAATCGCGGTTGGTTAATTGATGTTTACGATGTTTTACATATTCTCGGGGAAAAATTCATAAAAATGCAATCGATACAGGAGCCAAATCTTTACCGGCCGTTTACCAGTGTTAATTACCTTTACCTCCTGACCAGATCCATTGCTCAAGAGAGGTAAACGTGCAGAGCCGCCGCAAGCTGTCGACGCATGCTTCCGCCGTGGCGCGGCACGTGACTTCGGACGGCTGCCAGTTCGTTATCGAGCGGGCGGGTGTCGCTGCGGGCCAGTGCTTCAGCTTCGTGGTGGATGATTATCCGCCGGTGCGCGGCACCGTGCGCTGGGTGGTCAAGGACCGCGTCGGTTTCGCCTTCGACCGGCCGATCTCACGCGACGCACAGGCCGCGATGCTGCGGCGCAGTCGCGTGGTTCAGGGGCTGGAACTGCTTCCGGTGTGAGATTTCAGGGGCAGGCGTGTGTTAACGCCCCCGCTTGCGCATCCACAGGATCGACCAGTCGCCATTGACCATGCGCGCGGCGAGGCGCAGGCCTGCCTTGCGGCACGCAGCGCGCACGGCGGCTTCCTGCGTCTCCAACAGGCCCGCCAGCAGCAGGTGCCCGCCCGGGACGAGCGACTTGCCGAAATCGGGTGCGAGGCTGACCAGCGGTCCGGCGAGAATATTCGCCAGGATCAGGTCGTAAGGCCCGCGTGCCTCCAGCACCGGATGGGTCATGCCGTCGGCCACTGTCATCACCAGTTCGCCGCGCCGGGCCCCCATCGTCACGCCATTGGCCTCGGCATTGTCTTGGACCACGTTGACGCAGACGGCATCGATGTCGCTCGCGATCGCCAGCGTGCGCGGCCAGAGCGAGAGTGCGGCGAAAGCAAGCAGGCCGGTGCCGGTGCCGATGTCGGCGCAGTTGCGTACGACGAGCCCCTGCGCCTTCATGTGCGTCAGCATCGCCAGGCACCCGGCGGTCGTGGCGTGATGGCCGGTGCCGAAGGCCTGGCTGGCGGGGATCGCGAAGTCGAAGACGCCGGGCTCGTCCACTGCCGGGTGATCGGGGGTGTGCACGTGGAAGCGTCCGGCGCGGATCGGCTCAAGCCCTTCCTGGCTGGCGACGAGCCAGTCGGTTTCCGGCAGTTCCTCGACGATCAGCTTGGGTTTCGTCTCAGCGAAAAGGACAGTGATCGCGGTTTTGTCCGCCCTGGTAGGCTTGCGGTCGAGCCAGGCTTCCAGAACCCAGTCCTCGGGCTGGTCCTCGGCGACTTCGCGGCCGGAAAGGACGATCTCGTGATCCCAGTCCCAGGCGTCTTCATGCGCGACGAGAGCTGCCTCGATGACGGGGCGGGCGGCGAAGACGGTGACTTTCCAGCTCACTTGGCATTTTCCTTGGCAAGACGCTGGGCAAGGCGCCCCTCTGCGAATTTCGCATAAGCGGGGCAGGCGTTGTTGTCGGCTAGCGGCGTATTTCCGGCGAAGCGTTCCATCATCTCGCTCTGGCCGGGATGCGGGGTGAGCAGGATGTCGCAGGGCAGGGCGGCCATCACCGGCAGGCCCTTTCGGATCGCCGCAATGCGCTGCGGGTGATCGGTGAAGCGGTAGCCGTCAGACGAGATCGTCGAGGAGCTGTCCGCGTAGGCGATCCTGCGGCAGCCCAGCTTGGGCGCGCAGGAGGTCCACGTCCAACTTGTCGAGCCCGGAGCGTGCACCGGCGTTGCATGTGCGGTCAGCAGCAGATTGCCTACGGCTAGGGTATCCCCGTCCTTCAACACGCGATCGACGCGGACCGGGGCCATAGGGTCGAGACCGGCGAATTGCGGGTCGTCGGCGCTCGGCTTGCCGCTGGCGAGAGCCGCTTTCTGCGCGGGAAGGGCTGCAACTTTTGCACCCGTCGCTTGCTGCAGTGCGGCAAGCGCGCCGACATGGTCGAAGTGCTCGTGACTGGCAACAATCCAGCGCAGGTCCTTCGGGTTGAACCCGGCGCGCCGGATGTTCGCCAGCACCAGCGGGGCAGCCTTGGTCACGCCCGCGTCCACCAGCACATGTCCCTTGTCGCCCGTCACCAGGATCGCGGAAATGCCGCAGGTTCCCACGTACCAGGTATTCGCGAAGATGCGCGCAGGGGGAGCGGGGTCCGCCCATTCGTCCTTGCCCTCGCATGCCTTGGCGAGCGTCGCAGGCGTTACCGCTCCTTGCTCTGCGGCGCGGGCCACGAAAGGAGAAATGGCCGTCAGGGCAGCCAGCGCGATAGCCAGGGAGGTGCGACTCATGCGCGATGCTTTACGGCGCGCCTGTAAGATAGGCCAGTCCACCACGCAGATGTTGCGCCGCAGAACTTGCACCGTCCCTCGATTTGTCTAAGGGGGCTTGCAATAGGGCAGTTCATGACACTGCCGCAGGCAAGGGGATTCGTAAGCGCCATGGCAAACGCCGGGACCAAGAACCGTCCGCTCTCGCCGCACCTCCAGATCTGGAAGTGGGGCCCGCACATGTTCGTGTCGATCCTCCACCGCGTCACCGGCGATGGCATGGCATTCGCCGGCCTCGCTGTGCTGCTGTGGTGGCTGGGCGCGCTCGCCGGAGGCCCGGCCTCCTATGCGACCTTCGCGTGGGCGATGACGACGCCGATCGGCTATCTGGTGCTCGTGGGCATCTCGTGGGCCTTCTTCAGCCACATGGCGAGCGGCATTCGCCACTTCTTCCTCGACGTCGGGGCCGGCTTCGAACTGCAGGCGAACCGCCTGTGGTCGATCCTGTGCCCGGTCCTGGGTGTCGTTCTCACCGCCGCCTTCTGGGCGCTCCTGCTGCTTCGCTGAGGGTAACGAACAATGGGTAACGGAACCTCCATCGGCCGCGTGCGCGGCCTCGGCTCGGCAAAGGGCGGCGTCCACCACTGGCTGCTGCAGCGCTTCACCGCGATCGGCAACCTGATCTCGGTGCTGTTCCTGATCGTCTCGCTGGTGCTGCTGCCGGACTATTCCTACGGCACCATCGTCGAGTGGATCGCACGTCCGGTCCCGGCCGTGATGATGATCCTGCTGGTCGTCACGACCTTCTGGCACGCGCGCCTCGGCCTGCAGGTGCTGGTCGAGGACTACCTGCACGACCACGCCAACAAGTTCGCCGCCATCGCCGCGCTGAACCTTGCCGCTTGCGGCGGGATCGCGTTCGGCGTGTTCTGCATCGTCCGTATCGCGCTGGGAGCACACGCCTGATGTCCGCGCCTGCCTACAAGATCATCGACCACACCTACGACACCGTCGTCGTCGGCGCCGGCGGCTCGGGCCTGCGCGCCACGATGGGCTCGGCCGAAGCCGGGCTGAAGACCGCGTGCATCACCAAGGTGTTCCCCACACGAAGCCACACCGTTGCGGCGCAGGGCGGCATTGCCGCGTCGCTCAAGAACAACACGCCGGACCACTGGACCTGGCACATGTACGACACCGTCAAGGGGTCGGACTGGCTGGGCGATCAGGACGCCATCGAATACATGGTGCGCGAGGCTCCCGCAGCCGTGTACGAGCTGGAGCACGCAGGCGTGCCCTTCAGCCGCAACGCCGACGGCACGATCTACCAGCGTCCGTTCGGCGGCCACATGCAGAACATGGGCGAAGGCCCGCCGGTGCAGCGCACTTGCGCCGCCGCCGACCGTACCGGCCACGCCATGCTCCACGCGCTGTACCAGCAGTCGCTGAAGTACGACGCGGACTTCTTCATCGAATACTTCGCGATCGACCTCATCATGGACGGCGGAAAGTGCGTCGGCGTGATCGCGCTGTGCATGGATGACGGCACGATCCACCGCTTCCGCTCGCAGGCCGTCGTGCTCGCGACCGGCGGCTATGGCCGTTCGTACTTCACTGCGACTTCGGCCCATACCTGCACCGGCGACGGCGGCGGCATGGTGCTGCGCGCGGGCCTGCCCCTGCAGGACATGGAGTTCGTCCAGTTCCACCCGACCGGCATCTACGGCGCCGGCGTTCTCATCACCGAGGGCGCACGCGGCGAGGGCGGCTACCTGACCAACTCCGAAGGCGAGCGCTTCATGGAGCGCTACGCTCCCTCGGCCAAGGATCTCGCCAGCCGTGACGTCGTGTCGCGCTCGATGGCGATGGAAATCCGCGAAGGCCGGGGCGTCGGTCCGCACAAGGACCACATCTACCTGCACCTCGATCACATCGATCCCAAGGTGCTGGGCGAGCGTCTGCCGGGCATCACCGAGAGCGGCAAGATCTTCGCGGGCGTGGACCTTACCCGCCAGCCGTTGCCGGTCGTCCCGACCGTGCACTACAACATGGGCGGCATCCCGTGCGACTATAACGGCCGCGTGATGACCATCGGCCCCGACGGCGATCCCGAAACCGTGGTTCCGGGCCTGTTCGCGGTGGGCGAGGCGGCTTGCGTCTCGGTTCACGGCGCCAACCGTCTGGGCTCGAACTCGCTGATCGACCTCGTGGTGTTCGGCCGCGCGACCGGCCTGTACCTCAAGGAAAACCTGACGCCGAACGGTACGCAGGCGGAACTGCCCAAGGATTCGGCCGATCTGGCGCTCACCCGCCTCGACCACTTCCGCAATGCCAACGGCTCGTCCTCGACGGCGGAAATCCGCACCGAGATGCAGCGCACCATGTCGCTTCACGCGGCGGTGTTCCGCACCGACGAACTGATGGTCGAGGGCAAGGAAAAGCTCGCCGCGACCTATCAGAAGATGAACGACATCAAGGTCACCGATCGCGGCCTGATCTGGAACTCGGACCTGGTGGAGACGCTGGAGCTGGACAACCTGATCTCGCAGGCCACCGTGACCCTGCACGGCGCACAGAACCGCAAGGAAAGCCGCGGCGCGCATGCGCACGAGGACTTCCCGAACCGCGACGACGTGAACTGGATGAAGCACACCGCGACCTGGTTCGACGGCTGGGGCGGCAAGGGCGGCGACGTCCGCATCGACTATCGTCCGGTCCACGAATTCACGCTGACCGACGACGTCGAGTACATCAAGCCCAAGGCCCGCGTGTACTGATCTTCGGCGCAAGCTGAAAACGAGAGGAGGGCGGCGCAGCGGCAAGGCTGCGCCGCCCTTTTCGTTTCACTCCCAGCCCCTCCCGCAAGCGGGAGGGAGAAAGTGCGAGAATGCCCCTCCCGCTTGCGGGAGGGAGCGAGACTGGGCCGCAGGCCCTAGTCGCAGCGGGGTGGGCGCGTCGGCGCGCAACCCTTCGCCCTGCCGTGCATTGCAGCGGGTGAAAGGAACCCCCATGCAACGCACCGACGTCGATCCCCTGCTTGAGCCCAACGTGCACCGCGACCCGCTCGTGCGCGAGATGGAGCGCGCGCCCGGTAGTACCTGGGGCTGGGTGATGGGCTACGGCGTGCTGCTGATCCTTGCTGCGCTGATCGTACTGCTCAATCCGCTGGTAGCGGGTGTGGCTACCGGGCTGATCCTTGGCGTGATCCTCATCGTTGCGGGCGTGGCGGCGATCGCGGCGGGCTGGACCTCGCTGTCGAGTCGCGCGCGGTGGACGGAGATCCTGCTCGGCGTTCTCGCGCTGCTGGCGGGCATCTTCGCCGTGGCAGACCCGGTTGCGGGCGCGCTGTCGCTGGTCATCGCCATCGGGCTATGGCTGGTCGTCTCCGGCGTGTTCCAGATCGCCTTCGCGCTCAAGGCACGCCACGACAAGGGCTGGCGCCTGCTGCTCGGCGTGCTCGACGTGGTGCTGGGGCTGGTGCTGCTGTTTTCGAGTGCGGCGACGGGCCTCGCTTTCCTCGCCATCATCGTCGCGATCAGCCTTACGGTGCGTGCGGTGTTCCTGATCCAGCTGGCCCTGCTGCTCAAGCGCAGCTGAGTTGACATTCACCCATCGTTCATGTTTACAGACGTAGTCGATTACGTGTGTAGACGATGGAGAGATGGGTGTCCGAGTCCCCTGAACAGCCCGACCGCATTTCCGAAGCCGAGCATGCGGTGATGGAGGCGCTGTGGCAGCGCTCTCCACTCACTGCCCAGGAAGTCTGCGAGGAAGTCTGCGGTCCGCGCGGCTGGAGCCTCGCCACGGTCAAGACGCTGCTGTCGCGCCTCGTCGCCAAGCAGGCGGTCGAGACCGAGCCTGACGGCAAGCGCTTCCTTTACTCCCCTCGCATCGCGCGTACAGTCTATGTCGGTGCGGAAAGCCGCCGCCTCGTGGACCGCCTGTTCGGCGGCCGCGCGGCGCCGCTTTTCGCGCACCTGGCGCAGAGCGAACAACTCAGCGACGACGACATTGCCGAGATCGAAGCCCTGCTGAAGGAGCTGAAGTCATGACCGAATGGCTTACCGATACGCTTCTGGCGACCGGCGTGCTGATGGCGCTGGTGCTGCTCGTCCGCCGTCCCGTGGCGCGTTGGTTCGGTCCGGGCGCGGCTTATGCGCTCTGGGCGCTGCCGATGATTCGGCTGGTGCTGCCGCCTCTGGCGCTGCCTCGCTTCATGCCGCACGGCTTGCTGTCCAACCTGCATTTCGGAGTTGAGCCGATCACCGCGTCGGCCGCCGGGGTGCAGTCCGCCATACCGGTCGAGGCGGTCATGGTTCCCGCAGTCACTGAAGGCATTGCCGCACTGCCCGCCGCCGAAGTGGTTACCTCCACCTCGGTCGATCCGGGGCTGCTGGCGCAAATGCCGTGGATGACGCTGGGGCTGGCCGTCTGGCTCGGCGGTGCGGTGCTGTTCATCGCCTGGCGCACCATCACCTATCGCTGGATGCGGCGTGACCTGCTCGACGGTGCGCGCGTCATCGCGCATTCCGATACCGTACGCATTGTCGAGACATCCGCGATCACCGCGCCGCTTGCCTTCGGGGTGTTCGACAAGGTCGTCGCGCTGCCGCAGGGCTTTCTGGCGGACGCGGACTCCGAGACTTCCGACTTCGCCATCGCGCACGAGATGGAGCACCATGCAGGCGGCGACCTGCTGGCGCTCATCGTGATGCAGCCGCTCTTCGCGCTGCACTGGTTCAATCCGATCGGCTGGGCCGGTTGGCGCGCGGTGAGGGCCGATCAGGAGGCGTTCTGTGACGCGCGCGTCATGGCGGGCCGCACTCGAGCCGAGCGGGCGCGCTATGGCCGCCTGATCGCCTCGATGGCGGGCGGAACACGGCTTGGTCTGGCCGCGCCGATGGCCGGGCCGCTTTCGGGCGAGAAGCCGATCATCCAGCGCCTCAAGGCACTGGCGGCTGCCGATGTCAGTCCGACACGGCGGCTGCTCGCCCGCAGCCTCTTCGCGCTGGCCATCGTCGCGGTGCCTGCTACCGCGACGGTCAGCTATGCCGCGATGGACGAGGCGGAGGCCGATCCGGTCCCCCCGCAGGCGCATCATTCGGCGATGCCGTACGCCCCGCAGCCGCCTGTGCCGCCTGAAGCTCCCGAGGCGCTGGCCGAGGGCGACCTGCCGGAGCCCCCGAGGCGCCCGAGCCGCCGGAAATGCCGGATGTCGATATGGCGGAAGGCATCGCGGCGCCGGTGCCGCCGGTTCCTCCCGCACCTCCGGCTCCCCCGCCGCCCCTCCACTCTCGCCGTACCGGCGCCTCGTCCGATGCCGAACGCCCGGGTCACGATGCGCAAGACGATGACGACCGACGATGTTCGCCAGATGCACGACCGCTTGCGCAGCGCGGCGGATGCCCAGCGCAGCGTGGCCGATGCACAGCGCCGTTCGACGGAAGCACAGCGCATGGCCGCAGAAGCCTTGGCGCGCGCGCCCAAGGTGGAGGAATCGGTCTCGGCCGATGGCAAGCGGCATACCATTCGCATCGTGCAGAAGGACGGCTCGCGCGTTTCTGCCCGGACCGTGGTGCTCGACGAGAATTGCCCCGCCGACAGCCGCCGCCGCGAGGCGAGCCGCGAAGGCAACGGGTCTAGTGCATCGGTGGTCATCTGCACCGGCGAGCCCAAGGCCGCGAAATTCGCGGCAGTGAATGCCCTGCGCAGCGCCCGGGCCTCGATCGCGGCAGACCGTGCGCTGGATGCGAAGGTCCGTGCGGAAATCCTCGCCGATCTCGACGGAGAGATTGCCGATGCTCATCGCGAGGCGAATGCGAATTGATTATGGGCTAGCTAACTTCGGCTTGCTCAATCTCACCTCGTCATTGCGAGCGAAGCGAAGCAATCCAGGGCATTACTACGCCACCCTGGATTGCTTCGCTTCGCTCGCAATGACGAGTGTTCAGAGCGTCCGCAGCTTCGCCGAGGTGATGTGCCAGCCTTGCGAGATGCCCATGCCGCGATTGATCTGGCGCAGCGCATAGCTGCCGGTGAAGCGCTGGCGCCGGCCGTCGTCGAGTTCGGCATTCACGGTTACGGGAACCGTCACGTAGATCGACCCGGCGCCTCCCTCGACGTCCGACACTTTGCCGATGTCGACATGGACGCGGCGAGTATGAGCGTAACCGTCGCTGAAAGCCTGCAGGGTCTTGCCGCTGGGGCCACCATCCGGCCCCCACAGCGTCCATGCAGAGGCATAGTCGCGCGCGTTGATCGCGGCGTAGTAGCGATCGACCATGTCGGCGGCAGCCTCCTTGCCGATGGGATCGATACCGCCGCATTCCGGTGTCTTAGCCCACTCTTCACCGAGAATGGCGCAGCCGCGCGCCACTTCGTTGCGGATCATCGCGCAGGAGTTGGCGGCGTTGCATGGCGGGCGCGTCGCGGGAGAAACTGCGATACACTGCGCGACGAGCTTGCGCGCCGCCGCTTCGCCGATTTCGGACGAGCAGGCAATCGGCCCGGCTTCGGCGGCAGGGGAAGCGGGCATGCTGTGCGGTGGCGCCTCGGTAGACTCGGCGTTCAAGCTGGCGACAGGTGCTGACGAAGGCGCTTCGCTGGTCGCTGGCGCGGATGGCTCCCCGCCGCAGGCCGACAACATCAACGCGAGTGCACTGACCGTGCAAAGTGCCCGAAGCATCACGCGGCCGTCAGTTCTTGGGGACTGGCTGGCGGGCGTCGGGTTCGGTCTTGAAGGCAAGGTCGCGATCGGACTTCGCGTCGGCCTTGGCCTCGGATTTCGCCTTCTTCTTCGCGTCCTTTTCCTGCTCCATCGCCTTCAGTTCGTCCATGCGCGCCTGGACCACGCTGGCCGGGGCAGGGGAGGCGGGATAGCGGCAGCCCTTGGCCGAGCCGACGCCCTTGAGGAAGCCGCGGCGGGTCAGGCCCGCCTGGATCGCCGCATTGACCTTGCGGTCCTGCGCGTTGGCGCCCGAGACCTCGCGGATCAGGCCGCGGAAGGGGATGAACGAGGCGACCACCCACTTGCCCACGCGCCCGGCGCTGATGCGGTCACGCTCCTCGGCGGGGAGATCGATGTCGGGGCCGAGAACTTCGTCGAGCTGCTGGATCGCCCCGGCGATCTGACGGCACTTGGTCAAGCCGCTCAACGTGTAGGGCTGCGCGGTGGCCTTGACGAGGAGCGGCGGGATTTCGCCATCGCGCCCTACGTTGAGGTCGTTTACGGGGGTCTTAGCCACGTCCATCGCATCGGGATCGCGCGAGGTTATCGGCTTGTCTTCCTGCCGTGCCGTCGCTGGCGAGGCCACAATGCCCGCACTCAAACTCGCAACGACGATCGCACCCAGCCACTTGCGGCTCATGTCCCTGTTCTCCTGTCCCCGGCGCGCGGTCGCCGATCCGCCACCGGGTCCGCTCACGCCTGTGATGTCATCCTGTTGAAGAGAACGTGTCACATGCGTCCTCGTTCCCGGTTTCGAGGCCGCGCTTGAGCCAGCGCATGCGCTCGGCGCTGGAGCCGTGGGTGAAACTCTCCGGCGTCACCGCCTGTCCGGCGTTCTTCATCAGCGTGTCATCGCCGATCGCGCTGGCGGCGGTCAGACCTTCCTCCATATCGCCAGGCTCGATGCGGTCGCGGTTCTTGGCGGCCCAGACGCCCGCGTAGCAGTCTGCCTGCAGTTCCATCTTCACCTGCAGGGCGTTCTCCTGCCGGGGGTTCTGCTGCTGCGCCTTGCGGACCTGCTGGTCGAGGCCGGTGAGGTGCTGGACATGGTGCCCGTACTCATGCGCCATCACATAATAGCGCGCGAAGTCGCCCCGGGCGCCGAGCTGCTTGTCCATCTGGTCGTAGAAGCTGACGTCGATGTAGATGCCCTGGTCGGCGGGGCAGTAGAACGGCCCCATCGCGCTGCTTGCCGCGCCGCAGCCGCTGCGGGTGCCGCCGGTGTAGAAGTGCAGCATTGGCTGCTCGAAGGGCACGTTGGCCTTCTGGAACAGCGGCTGCCAGGTCTTGTCGAGCGAGGACAGCGCATTGCACGATTCGCGCGAGTAGGCGTTCTGCGTGCAGATCTCGGTGGCGCTGCGCGCACCGCCCGCCGGTTGCTGCGTGGTGGTCGGCACCTGCTGCTGTACGTTCTCCAAGGTGCCGAGCATCTGCCCCGGGTCCACGCCGAAGACGAGGGCGCCGATCAGCACGATGATCAGGCCGCCGCAGCCTAGCTTGCCGCCGCCGATGGGAAAGCCGCCGCCACGGCTGCCGCCTTCGGTGACCTTGATGTTGTCGGGGTCGAAATCGTCCAGCCGCATGGGTGCCGTATCCTCTTTCCGCCGTTGCCGGGCAGCGTCTCGCGTGCAGATCAATTCGCAGAACTCGGGGTGTTCCGCAAGTCTCCCGAGTGTTGCGCGGCTGCGTCATTATCGCCGGATGAAGCGGGAAATGTTGCAACTGCACGCGATTGGAGGAAATTTTACAACCGTGCTCGAAAATGTGTCGTATAGGTGCAGCGCAATGAAGTCGGGCATCCGGGCAGTGGGACGTGCAGCAGGGAAAAGTGCGTGGAGGACGGCAGCGTTCTTCGCGCTTTTCGCCGTAGGAGTTCCCATCGGCGTCATTGCCGCCAGCGTCAGCCGCGCCGACCGCGAGATCGAGGACCGGCTGCGCGCGCATATCCAGATCCTCGCCAGCGACGATTTCGACGGTCGCGAACCCGGCACCGATGGCGAGGCAAAGACGCTGCGCTATCTCGCCAAGCAGTGGTTCGACATCGGCCTCGTTTCGGGCACAAATGATCCGGGCAATGAGTGGTTCGCGCCGGTTACTGTCGTCGCTCACGAACCGTCGAGCGGTTCCGCCCGCTTTCTGCGCAAGGGCTTCCGCGCCACCATTGCGCCTAGCGACGTACTGGTCTTCACCTCTGGCAAGCGTTCGCTGGTGCGCAATGCGCCGCTGCTGTTCGTCGGCCGCGCGCGCAGCCAGGACTTCACCCGCAACGAACTGGCAGGCCGCATCGCCGTGGTGCTCGACGGCAATACCCCCGACAGTGCGCGCCAGAATGAGCTGTTGGCTCTGGGCGCCTCGGCCGTGCTGACCGTGCTCGACGGCGAGCGCACGCTGGACGAGGTCGCGGCCCGGCGTCGGCGTTCGGGCTACGCGCTCTCGGACGAGGCGCTGGGCGGCGATCTTGAGGCGTTCATCGGCCGCGCGACGATGGAAACCCTGCTCAAGGGCACCGCTCATACTTTCGATGATCTGGAGCAGGCGGCAAGCAAGGACGATTTCGCGCCCATCGTGCTGGACGTCACCGCCTCGCTGGAAGCCGCGACGGACGAGACGACGATCCGAACGCATAACCTGATCGGCAAGCTGCCGGGGCGCAGCAAGCAGGCGGGCGCGGTGCTGTTCGTGGCTCATTGGGACCATTTCGGAGAATGCGGCGAGCCTCCCGCCGAGGACGTCATCTGCAACGGAGCAGTAGACAACGCCAGCGGCGTCGCAGCGTTGACCGAAGTGGCGCGCCGTCTGTCGCGCAGCCCGCAGATGGACCGCGACGTCTATTTCCTCGCCACCACGGCGGAGGAACTCGGGCTGCTGGGCGCGCACGCCTTTGCCGAGAGCCCGCCGCTGCCGCTGGAGCGGATCGTCGCGGCCTTCAACATTGATTCGATCGCGATCGCGCCGCGCAAGACGCCCTTCGCCATCGTCGGACGGGGCATGACCGGGCTCGACAAGGACATCGCCAAGGTCGCCAAGGCGGAAGGCTTCAAGCTGCGCGAGAACAACGACGCCAATGAATACGTGAAACGGCAGGATGGCTGGGCCTTGCTGCAGCACGACATTCCCGCCGTCATGGTGACGACGTCCTATGGCGACATCGAGCGGATGCGTGCCTTCTTCGACGGCGACTATCACCGGCCGAGCGACGATCTGTCCCACCCGATCGAGCTTGGCGGGGCCAGCGACGACGTGAAGATGCTGACTGCGTTGGGCCGCTGGTTCGCCGATACGCGCAAGGTGCCGGTCACGCCCATGGTGGCAAAGGCGCCGGTCTCGGCGAAATAGCCGGACCTGTCGCACCAGAAACGCGAAAAACATGGGATTCGCCCCCTAGCCCAAACCGCCCCCTTTGATTACATGGGCCGCCACGATTCTCCCCTCGAAGGCATTGGTGGCGCACATGGATATCCAGCTCGGACTCACTTTCGACGACGTACTTCTGCGTCCCGCCAAGTCCGACATCGTCCCCACCCAGGCCGATACCCGCTCCATGCTGACCCGCACCATCGGGCTGAACATTCCCGTGATCTCCTCCGCCATGGATACCGTGACCGAGGCGCAGATGGCGATCGTCATGGCGCAGATGGGCGGGATCGGCGTGCTGCACCGTAACCTGTCGATCGAGGAGCAGGTTGCCGCCGTCCGCCAGGTCAAGCGCTTCGAGAGCGGCATGGTCGTCAATCCCATCACCATCGGCCCCGATGCCACGCTGGGCGAGGCGCAGGCGTTGATGACCGCGAACCGCATCAGCGGCATCCCGGTGGTCGAGGCGTCGGGCAAGCTCGTCGGCATCCTCACCAACCGCGACGTGCGTTTTGCCGCCAACGCCGCGCAGCCGGTGCGAGAACTGATGACGCATGAAAACCTCGCAACCGTGAAGGTCGGCGTCGATCAGGACGAGGCGCGCCGCCTGCTGCACGCCCGCCGCATCGAGAAGCTGCTTGTCGTCGATGAGGGTTTCCACTGCGTCGGCCTCATCACCGTCAAGGACATCGAGAAGGCCGTCCTCTTCCCCGAGGCCACCAAGGACGAAGCGGGCCGCCTGCGCGTCGCCGCCGCCACCACCGTGGGCGACAAGGGCTTCGCCCGCACCGAGGCGCTGCTGGCGGCCGAGTGCGACGTCGTCGTCATCGATACCGCGCACGGTCACAACCGTGACGTGGCGCTGGCGGTCGAGCGGGTGAAGAAGCTGTCGAATTCGGCGCAAGTCATCGCCGGCAACATCGCCACCGCCGAAGCCGCCAAGGCGCTGATCGACGCGGGCGCGGACTGCGTGAAGGTCGGCATCGGCCCCGGCTCGATCTGCACCACGCGCATCGTCGCGGGTGTCGGCGTGCCGCAGCTCACCGCCGTGATGGAAGCCGCCGAGGAAGCCGAGAAGGCGGGCGTGCCGGTCATCGCCGACGGCGGCCTGCGTACCTCGGGAGACGCTGCCAAGGCGCTCGCCGCCGGTGCCTCGACGATCATGGTCGGCTCGATGCTCGCGGGCACCGAGGAAGCGCCGGGCGAGACGTTCCTGTACCAGGGCCGCGCCTACAAGTCGTACCGCGGCATGGGCTCGGTCGGCGCGATGGGCCGCGGCTCGGCGGACCGCTACTTTCAGGGCGACATCAAGGACCAGATGAAGCTGGTGCCCGAGGGCATCGAAGGCCAGGTCGCGTTCAAGGGCGCCGCCAAGGACGTCATCCACCAGCTGGTGGGCGGCATCAAGGCGGCGATGGGCTACACCGGCTCGGCGACGATCGAGGACCTGCGCAAGAACTCCAAGTTCATCCGCATCACCAATGCGGGCCTGCGCGAGAGCCACGTCCACGACGTGACGATCACCCGCGAGGCACCGAACTATCCGACGCGCTGAGGCAGCTAACCCCTCCCGCAAGCGGGAGGGGTAGCGAGACTTGGGCCGCAGGCCCTTAGTCGCAGCGGGGTGGGCACTGACGCCGACCTCGCGTTCTCATGCGCCCACCCTCGGCCTCTCCTGCAGGCGGGAGGGTGAATTGACCCCCGCAGCCCGCATTCAGGCAGCCATTGAGGTGCTCGATCTCGTCATCGAGGCCGCGCGGTCCAACGGCGCGCCTGCCGATCGCCTGATTTCCGAGTGGTTCCGCGCCCGCCGCTGGGCAGGGAGCGGGGACCGCCGCGCGGTTCGTGAACTCGCCTACCGCGCCATCCGCGCCTGCGGGGAAATCCCCGCGACCGGCCGCACCGCCATGCTGCGTGTCGCGGATATCGACCCGCAAATTGCGGCTCTGTTCGACGGATCGCGCCACGCACCTGCACCGATCGATGCCGCCGAGCCCAAGGCCGAGGCCGGTGTCGCTCCGGCATGGCTGATGCAGCGCCTCGCCGACAGCGGCGTCGAACATCCTGAAGCCCTGCTGGACCGCGCGCCGCTCGACATCCGCGTCAACACGCTTAAGTCCGGCAGTCTCGACCTCCCCGAAGGCGGGGAGAAGACCGTCGCCGCGCACGGCTGGCGCTACCCGCCCGAGACGAAGATCGAGCAGTCGCCCGCTTACCTCGAAGGCATGATTGAGGTGCAGGATGCCGGCTCGCAACTCACCTGCGAGGTCGTGGCCGCGCGGCCGGGCGAGACGGTGATCGACTTGTGCGCCGGGGCAGGGGGCAAGACCCTCGCGCTCGCCGCCGCGATGGAGAACGTCGGGCGGCTGATCGCCTGCGACGCCGACCGCGCGCGCCTGCAACGCCTGCCGCCCCGCGCCGAGCGGGCCGGGGCGACCGGGATCGAGACTTTGCTCCTCGACGCCAACCGCGAGATGCAGGCGCTTGAGCCTTTCGTCGGCGCGGCCGATGCGGTGCTCGTCGATGCGCCGTGCTCGGGTACCGGCACCTGGCGCCGCAACCCGGAAGCGCGCTGGCGCCTGACCGACAAGCAGCTTGAACGCTACGTGGCGATCCAGTCACGCCTGCTCGACATCGCGGCGACGCTGGTGAAGCCGAGCGGGCGGCTGGTCTTCGTGACCTGCTCGCTGCTCGACGCGGAAGGCGCGGATCAGGCCGAAGGTTTCTTGACCCGCCATCCCGACTGGCGCGCCGAACTGCCTGTTTTGCCCGCCGGAACCCCGCGCGGCGCCGGCCTGCGTCTCTCTCCTCGCGCGATGGAACCGACGGGTTTTTCGTCGCGCGCTTCGTCAGGCTGTGATAGCGTCACGTCATGATGAGGACGAAAACCTCGGCCAAGGACCTGCTGATGCGTTATACGCCCGTTGCCGTTGCCCTTTCCCTGCTAGCCGCCACGTCCTCCAGCGTCCTTCTGTCGCAACCGCCCGAGCAACTCGATCCGCGCGCCAGCATGCTGCTGAGCGAGGGCCGCGCTGCCGCTGCGGCGGGCAACATTGACGGGGCGATCGACGCCTATGAATCGGCGCTGACGGTCGAGCCCGGCAGCGTCACCGTGCTGCTCTCGCTTGCCGACGCCACGCGCCGTCAAGGCATGCAGGGCAAGGCGCTGCATTACTACCGTGTCGCGCTGACCAGCGATCCGCGCAACGTCACGGCGCTTGCCGGCGAGGGCATGGCGCTGGCCGAAAAGGGCGCGACCGAGAAGGCCAACCGCAATCTCGCGCGGCTCCAGACGCTGTGCGGCAAGGACTGTGCGGAAGCGCAGTCGCTGGCGGGCGCGATCGCCAAGGGGCCGACGCCGCGCATGGTCACTGCCGATGCGGTCACGCCAAAGACGGCGGTTTCGGAAAACTGAAGCGCGGCGCTATCTGCGCGGGGGCTTCGACAGGCTCAGCCTGAGCGGGTTTGCCGCCGCCGTCGTCCCGGACTTGATCCGGGACCGGTGGCCGTCTTTAGGTGTGAGCGTGTTGCTCGCGCAGCAAGATCGGTGGTTCACGGCCACCGGTCCCGGATCAAGTCCGGGACGACGTAAGCCTCAGATCAGCGTCTTGAACTCTTCCAGAACAGCACGATAGACACGCTTCTTGAAAGGCACGATGAGGTCCGGCAGCAATGTCGCCTCGACCCATTTCCAGTCGCAGAACTCCGCTGGCTTGTGCGCATTCAGGTCGATGTCGGCATCGCTTCCTTCGAACCGGGCGAGGAACCAATGCTGGCGCTGCCCCCGATATTTGCCCTTCCACAGCTTGCCGACAAGTTCAGGCGGCAGGTCGTAGAGCAGTTCCTCGCGGGTCTGCGACAGCAGCTTGACATGCTTCCTGGTGACGCCGGTTTCCTCGTGCAGTTCGCGAAAGGCGGCTTCCTTGAGGTCTTCGCCGTCGTCGACGCCGCCTTGCGGCATCTGCCACCAGTCGCCTTCACGCGTGTCGATGCGCTTGCCGACGAAGACCTTACCATCGGCGTTGACGAGCATGACCCCGACGCAGGGGCGATAGGGCAGGGACGAGAAATCGTTCATCGAGATAGGCGAATCCGAATTGAAGGGGAGGGGCTCTCTACGCGATTCGACAGGAATTGCACCCATGTCTGCCTCATGGTCACAGGATGGCGGAACCACCGGCGCTTGACTAGCCCGCATTGAGGTCCACACTCCTCCCCATGGCGGCAAACGCGAAGTTTGTTCGCCCAAGAGAAAACTAATTTGTCATTGGGAACCTGAGTCCGCAGCCTCGACGCAGAAACCGGCGCGGACCGGCAGCAGAGGATAGACCATGGCGACACTGGCCGGAGACCACGATACCGACGCATCCGCTGTCGAGACATCGCCCGTAGAAGCGGTCGTCGTTCGCTTCGCGGGCGACTCGGGCGACGGGATGCAGTTGACCGGCGGCCAGTTCACGCTGTCCACGGCGCTTGCCGGCAATGACCTTGCCACATTCCCGGACTTTCCCGCCGAGATCCGCGCGCCGCAGGGCACGCTGTTCGGAGTCTCCGCTTTCCAGATCAATTTCGGGTCGCAGGAGATTACCACGGCGGGCGATGCGCCGGACGTTCTGGTGGCGATGAACCCGGCGGCGCTGAAGGTGAACGTCGGCGCGCTCAAGCCCGGCGGCCTCGTGATCGCCGACACCGGCGAGTTCAACAAGCGCAACCTCGAAAAGGCGAAGTACGCAGAAAACCCGCTGGAGGACGGCAGCCTCGCGAAGTGGGACGTGCTGGCCTTCGACATCTCGGCGCTGACACTGGAGGCGGTGAAGCCTTTCGGGCTTGGCAACAAGGAAGCGCTGCGCTGCAAGAACATGTGGACGCTTGGCCTGGCGCTGTGGATGTTCGACCGCGACCGCCGCCCGCTGGTCGACTGGCTCCATGCCAAGTTCGCGCATGCGCCGGTACTGGCCGAGGCGAACATCGCCGCGCTCAACGCCGGGCATGCCTATGGCGAGACGGCGGAACTCACCGGCCCGCTGCGCAAGCTGCATATCGATCCGGTGCCGACCGAGCCGGGGCTCTACCGCACGGTGACCGGGGCGGAGGCGGTGTCGCTCGGGCTGGTGGCGGGGGCGCAACTGGCGGGGCTGGAGATGTTCTTCGGAGGCTATCCGATCACGCCAGCTTCGGCGGTGCTGCATCACCTCGTGAAGATGAAGGAGTTCGGCGTCACCACCTTCCAGGCCGAGGACGAGATCGCGGCCATCTGCGCAGCGATCGGCGCGTCCTATGCCGGGCATTTGGGGGTCACGTCCTCGTCGGGGCCGGGCATCGCGCTCAAGGGGAGGCGATGGGGCTGGCGATCATGACCGAACTGCCGCTGGTCATCGTCAATTCGCAGCGGGGAGGGCCGTCCACCGGGCTGCCAACCAAGACCGAGCAATCGGATCTCTATCAGGCAGTCTACGGGCGCAACGGCGATGCCCCGCTGCCGGTGATCGCCGCGCGCTCGCCTGCCGATGCCTTCGAATGCGCGATCGAGGCCTGCCGCATCGCCACGCAGTTCATGACGCCGGTGATCCTGCTGACCGACGGCTACATCGCCAATGCCTCGGAGCCATGGAAGGTGCCTGATCCCGGCGGCTTTACCCCGTTCCCGGTGGAATTCCTGACCGAGACCAACAACCCGGAAGGCAAGCCCCTGCCCTTCAGGCGCGACCGGCGCGGAGTGCGGCCATGGATCAGGCCGGGGACGCCGGGGCTGATGCACCGCATCGGCGGCATCGAGAAGGCCGTGGACACCGGCAATATCGACTATGCCCCCGACGTCCATCAGGCCCAGACCGACGCGCGCAAGGCCAAGGTGGACGCCGTCGCGGGCGCCGTGCCGCCGCAGGAGGTGGCGCTCGGGGCGGCGTCGGGCAGGCTGGCGGTGGTCGGCTGGGGATCCACCTTCGGGCCGATCCATCAGGCGGTGCGGCGGGCGCGGCGCAAGGGGCTGGACGTCAGCCACATTCATGTCCGCCACATCTGGCCGCTACCCCTGAACCTTGGCGGACTGCTGGCCGGGTTCGAACAGGTCGTGGTGCCGGAGATGAACACCGGGCAGTTCAAGACGGTCCTGCGCGACCACTTCCTGATCGATGCGGTGCCGCTCTCCAAGACCAGCGGCCAGCCCTTCGCGATCGCCGAGATCGAGGCCGCCATCGCGACCTTCTTCGATGCGGTCCCCGGCAACGAGGGCGGCGAAGTCTCGGTCAACGAGACGCAGCTTCCGGCACCGGAAATCGAACGACCCTGAGTGCTTAGGCCCAATTCGTCAGGATAGATCTCATCATGAACGACATGACCCCGATCCAGACCACGCTGAAGGACTGGGAAACCGACCAGGAAGTACGCTGGTGCCCCGGATGCGGCGACTATGCGATTCTCAAGGCGGTGCAGCGCACCCTGCCGATGGTCGGTGCGGACCCGAAGAACACCGTGTTCGTATCGGGCATCGGCTGCTCCAGCCGCTTCCCGTATTACGTCGAGAGCTATGGCTTCCACACCATCCACGGCCGCGCCCCGGCCGTCGCGACGGGGATCAAGCTGGCCAATCCCGAACTCGACGTGTGGATCGTCACCGGTGACGGGGACGGCATGTCCATCGGCGGCAATCACACGATGCACGTCCTGCGCCGCAACCTCGACTGCCAGATCCTGCTGTTCAACAACGAGATCTACGGGCTGACCAAGGGGCAGTACTCGCCGACGAGTCGGGTGGGAACGCCGTCGCCGACCTCGCCGATCGGTTCGGTGGATCGTCCGGCGAGCCCCTGCGCCTTCGCGCTGGGGGCTGGCGCAAGGTTCGTGGCGCGCGGCTACGACGTGTCCAAGGACCTGCCGGACGTTCTCAAGGCCGCCTATGCGCACAAGGGCGCGGCGTTCCTTGAAATTTTCCAGAACTGCATCGTCTATAACAAGGATCGCTTCGACGACTTCACGGCCAAGGCCGTCGCATCGGATATGCAGATCGTCTGCCAGGACGGCGAACCGCTTTTGTTCGCAATGAAAACCAAAGGGTTGTCACTCGATCTTGAGACCCTTTCGCTAAAAGTCGTCGATGTGGGCGATGGCGACTGGCGGGCGGCGGGGGTCGCGGTTCACAATGTGCGCAACCGGGGCCTCGCGCATATGCTGGTGGAGATGCCTTTCGGTCCGTTCCCGATGGCGCTGGGGGTGATCTACGACGATCCCGCGCCGACGTTTGAAAGCGCCGTCGTCGCCGAGCGGGCAAGCCTGACGGCGGGAAAGAGTGCGGACCTTTCGAAGCTGCTTGGCAAGGGACAGACCTGGACCGTGGACTGACGGCTTGCAATGCTGCATCGCAAACCCGATAAAGTCTGCGATGCAACTATCTGTCTCTCATGGATAACCTGACGCACAGCCTGGTCGGCTGGGTGCTCGCTGAAACGGGCCTCAAGCGCCGGACACGCAAGGGGCTCGCGGCCTGCGTGCTGGCGGCGAACATGCCGGACATCGATGTGTTCTTCGGCTGGGCGTCTTGGGCTCCGCTCGCCATGCACCGAGGCTTCACGCATGGGCTGGTCGGGGGAGTGTTGTTGATGCCGCCCCTGCTGGCGGGGTTGCTCTGGCTGTTCGATCGCTGGCAGGCATCGCGCGGCGCTACTTTCCGCAGCGGGTTGCCGATGCGGTTCGGATGGCTGCTGGCGCTGTGCTATCTCGGCGCGCTGACGCATCCGCTGCTCGACCTGCAGAACACGTATGCAGTGCAACTTCTCTCGCCGACGAGCGGGCGGTGGTTCCATACCGACGGGTTGTTCATCGTCTCGCCCTGGCTGCTGGCGATCATGGGTTTGGGGCTGTGGCTAGCGTGGCGGTGGAAATCGGCAAAGCCTGCCGTCGCGGCGCTGGCGGGCGTGATCGGCTTCATCGCCCTCAACATAGGGATTTCCGCGATGGCGTGGGATGCGCCGCGCCAGAAGGACTCGACCTTCAACCCCGACCGCATCTTCGCCTCGCCCGAGCCTTTGCTGTTGTGGCGGCGCGACATGATCTGGCGGCAGGCGGGGCGCATTTTCTATGGTCGCTATGATCCGCTCCACGATCCTGCAGGGCTGGTTTCCGCCGAGCATCCTATAACCGACAACATGGCCGATCCACTGGTGCGCAAGGCTGCCGTCGCCACGCCGGAAGTCGTCAAGTTCCTCGCCTGGTCGCAACTGCCGATGGCGCGGATCGAGCGGCAGGGGTGCAGCGCCGTGGTGACTTTTGGCGACGCGCGGTTCACCGGGCCGCGTCTCAGCCGCAACTTCAATGTTTCGGCGAGGGTTCCGGCGGACTGTCCAGCGCGCTGACCGCCTCGGCGGCAAGCTGCGCGGGGCGCTGAAACAGGGCGTTCGCGAGGAAAGCCCACCCGGCGCCGCCCAGCCATCCGGCGACCACGTCGCTCGGCCAGTGGACGCCGAGCCAGACCCGGCTCCATGCGATTGCAAGGGTGCCGAAAAGTGCGGCACCAATGAGCGTGCGGCGCACCGAGGGACGGTTGCTCATCGCCCCGAAGGCTAGCGCCATTGCGATATATATGACCGCGGCATTGAAGCTATGCCCGCTCGGGAAGCTGTTACCGCCCGCTTCGGTGAGATGAGGCACGATCTCCGGACGTGGGCGTCCTACGAGCGCCTTGAGGGCGCTGTTGACCAGCCAGCCGGCCATGACGGTGAGCGCGAAGAGCAGGGCCTCCCGCCGCTGCCGCAGGAAAAGCAGCGCCACGATCGTGCCGATGGCGAAGAGGTTGCGCAGCAGCACCCCGCCAAGCGCCGTCACGTCGCGCACGGCCTCCAGCAGCTTGACCGGGCCAAGCGGCTCGAGCGTGTCGTCGCGCCAGAACAGCAGGCCGGTCCGGTCGAGAGCTTCGGCATGGCCGCCGTGCACTGCCAATGCGATCACGGCTACACCCAGCCAGCATAAGGCGGCGGCGAGGATCAAGGCCCGACGGTGGTGCATCGAAAGCGTCATCGCGCTAGGGAACGCCGGTTATCGAAGGACGTTGCCCCGCTCATGAGTTCTCCTGTCATCGTCTGGCTGCGGCGCGACCTGCGCCTGTCCGATCAACCTGCCATCGCCGAGGCCGCGCGCAAGGGGCCGGTGATCCCTGTCTACATTCTGGACGACGAGACGCCCAGGCACCGCGCCATGGGCGGCGCCTCGCGCTGGTGGCTGCACCATTCGCTCGAAAGCCTCGACGCGGCTTTGCGGGAGAAGGGCTCGCGGCTGATCCTGCGGCGGGGGAGAAGCGATGAGGTTCTCGCCAAGCTGGCCGAGGAAACCGGTGCGCAGGAGGTCCACGCGCTGCATCACTACGAACCGTGGTGGCGCAATGCCGAAAAGGCAGTGGGCAAGATGGGGGGCAAGGTGCTGACGCTTTGCCTGCACCACGGCAACTACCTCGCCCCGCCGGGCTCGGTGACGACCGGCTCGGGCGGGCTCTACAAGATCTACACGCCGTTCTGGCGCGCCTTGCGTGAGCGGATGCCGCCGCATGATCCGCAGCGGCGGCCGCAGACGATTGCTGCGCCGTCGAAGTGGCCGGAGTCGGATACGCTGGCCGACTGGAAACTACTCCCCACCACGCCCGACTGGGCGGGCGGCATGCGCGCGATGTGGGAACCGGGAGAGGAGGGCGCGCGCAAGCGGCTGCACGCCTTCGTCGAGGAAGCCTCATCCTATGAAGGGCAGCGTAACCTGCCGGGTGTGGAGGGCACGTCCATGCTTTCGCCGCACCTGCACTTCGGGGAGGTCTCGCCCGCGCAGGTCTGGCATGCGGTGGCGGATGCGGGCGGCTCGGTCGCGACGTTCCTCGGCGAGATTGGCTGGCGCGACTATGCGCAGAACGTGATCCTGCAGTATCCCGACTACGGCGGCCGCTACGCGCGCGATCCCTTCGGCGCGTTCCCCTGGCGCACCAGCACGCGCGATCTGGAAGCGTGGCAGCAGGGGCGCACCGGCTATCCCATCGTCGATGCCGGGATGCGGCAGTTGTGGCACACCGGCTGGATGCACAACCGCGTGCGGATGATCGCGGCGAGTTTCCTCGTGAAGCATCTCCTCATCGACTGGCGCGCGGGCGAGCAGTGGTTCTGGGACACGCTGGTCGATGCGGACTATGGCAGCAATGCGGTGAACTGGCAGTGGACCGCCGGATCGGGTGTGGACGCCAACATGTTCGTGCGGATCATGGCCCCGCTCACCCAGTCGGAGAAGTTCGACGCCGCAGCCTACATCCGCGAATGGGTGCCGGAGCTGGCGGACCTGTCCGACGCGGACATCCATGACCCGCCCTCGGGCAAGCGGCCGAAGGGCTACCCCGACAAGCTGATCGAGCACCGCGACGCGCGCGAGCGGGCGCTGTCGGCGTGGCAGCAGGCGAAGGGCGGGTAGAGACGCTCAGCCCCGCTGCCGAAGCGCCGTCGATCAGCAGGGGCGGCCGTAAGCTGGGCCGCAGCGGTTGTCGCGCTGGTAATCGCGGCGGGTTTCCCGCGCGTTGCGCTTCGCCTCGCGTTGATCGCGGCGGTCGCCATAGCGATAGGCGTCGCGAACGTCGCGGCGGGCTTCGCGCACGTCGTGACGGCTAGTGTAGGACTGGCAGCCGGAAAGCATCGACATGGCCAGCACGCTGCCGATCAGAGCACCCTTCATCATTGCATCAAACTCCGTGTGGTAGACGATGATGAAAGCGGTCCTGCCGCGTAACTGTTCCGGAACGCACGGTTTTTCTTCCAGAGAACCAGTCCGCACTCAATGTTTTCGAGGGAGATTGGACAGGCCAGCTAACCAATTGCCGAGCGACGAAATCGAGTCCATCATCGCGCCATGAACGCACAGGCGCCGGGCAGAGGTGGGGAACTTGTGGACGGGGGACGCGCGATCGGCGTCGGCTCCCAGTTGCTGGCGCGGCTGTGGTCAGGCGGGGTGCACCGGATCCTCGACCGCATTGATCGCGGGCTGGAGCGCGGTTCGATCATGGCGACGCTGCCCGGCGGTCAGACCCGGCTGCTCGGCGGTCGTCAGTCCGGTTTCGATGCCGTGGTGGAGATCACTAGCTGGCGCGCGCTGCTGCGGCTGGCGACGGCGGGGTCGGTCGGCTGGTATCAGGCCTGGGACCTCGGCGAGTGGGACAGCCCGGACCCGGTGCCGCTGTTCGCGTTGTTCATGGACAATGCCATGGCGCTGGGAAACACCGGCCGTGCGCATGGTCCGTGGCGGCTGCTCACCCGTGCGCTGCACGCGCTTCATCGCAATACGCGCAAGGGTTCGCTGAAGAACATCCACGCGCACTATGACCTCGGCAACGACTTCTACGGGCAGTGGCTGGGCGAGACGATGCTCTATTCCAGCGCGCTCTATTCCGAAGTCGCCGCCGGACCGAACCCCTATGCCCAGTTCGTGACCGAACTGGACGTCGCGCAGTCGGCCAAGGCGGGCGCGATCGTCGAGCGGCTGGAGCTGGAACCCGGCGATCGTGTGCTGGAGATCGGCTGCGGCTGGGGCACGCTTGCGGCCTTCGTGGCCAGCCATGCCGAGGTGCACGTCGATGCGATCAGCCTCTCGGACCAGCAGCTTGCCTATGCGCGTGAACGCTGGACGTTCGAGCGCAGTGACGGACGTGGCAGCGTCGATTTCCGCAAGCAGGACTATCGCGACGTTATCGGTCAGTACGACGCGATCATGTCGGTGGAGATGGTCGAGGCGGTGGGGCAGGCCTACTGGCCGGAATTCCTCGACTGCATCGCGCGCAACCTCAAGCCGGGTGGGCTGGCGGCGCTGCAACTGATCTCGATGCCTGATGCGATCTTCGAGGGCTATGCCCGCAGCGCCGACTTCATCCAGACCTTCATCTTCCCCGGCGGCATGCTGATTCGCGAGAGTGAGTTCCGCGCGTTGGCCGAGGAGAGGGGGCTGGTCTGGGAGGATCGCGTCGGTTTCGGGGCGGACTATGCGCGCACCTTGCGCGAATGGCGGGCGAACTTCGATCTCGCGGTGGAGGGAGGGCGTTTGCCCTCGGGCTTCGACGAGCGATTCGTGCGGCTCTGGCGGTTTTATCTGATGTACTGCGAGGGTGGATTCCTCGGCGGCGGGATCGATGTGGCGCAAGTGACGCTGGTGAAGACGCTCGATTGAGAGGCGATCGTCGAGATCAAAGCCCGTCATCCCAGCGAAGGCTGGGACCGCTATGACCATGATGCGTCCCATCGGCAGGGCGCCGCTGACTTTAGAGAAGCCTCGCCGCAATCTTACCATGCGCCGAGAGCGGTCCCAGCTTTCGCCGGGATGACGGTTAGCGTCGATCGCGATTCCAGCGCGTCATGACCGCATCCAGTTCATGCGGTTCCAGAAGGTGCTCGAAAGCGCAGCCGACAAGCCCGTTGTCCCACCACACCACTTTTGCGGGCAGCGCCTCTTCCCTGCCGGGCAGCGTCAGCCAGCACATCGTGCGCGGCGCGATATGGCTCATCGCGGTCGCCGAAAAGCCGGAGAGCGACAAGTCGCGCACTGCCGTCTGGAAACTTTTGGACCCGGAGGGGCGCAGCGTGGCAGGGATCGAAATGCGGTTGCGATGCGCGCTGCGGTCTTCCTGCGCAGCGGCGGCGTAGCGTTCCTGCTGGGTGTGATCCATGGGCGACCTCGCGCAAATTACGACGTGTCTACAACGCCTATTTGCCCGATGTGTCCCAGTTTGGGGTTACGATCCGGTTATTGCGGCTGGTTAACGGTTTCCCGGTGGCCCGTCGCGAAACTCTCTCCGAGCAGCGCCGTGAGGCGGTCCGCCACGACTTCGGGCGGCTTGACCGAGGCCGGTGCCTCGCCCGGATAGGCCCGCGCGCGCATGGCGGTGCGGGTCGCGCCGGGGTTGACGATGGCGACGCGAATGTTCGAGGTCTTCGCGGTTTCCTGGGCGTAGCAGTCCAGCAGCACCTCGAACGCGGCCTTGGTGGCGCCGTAGGCCCCAGTAGGCGCGCGGCGCCTGCGCGACGGTGGTGGTCAGGCCCACCACGCGTGCGTTCGGGCTCTTCTTCAGCAGCGGATCGAAATTCGCGATCAGTGCCTGCGTCGAGAGAACGTTGGTGGTCAGCGCTTTGTTGAAGGCGCGCTGGTCGATGTCGGCGACGCTGGTGAGTTCGGGCAGGATCGCCGCGTTGATCACCAGCACGTCGAGCCGGCCCCAGCGGTCCTGCACGGCACTGGCGAGGCGTGCGATGCCGTCGGGCTCGACGAGATCGACGGGGGCGATGGTCGCCGATCCGCCTGCGTCATAGATGCGCTCTTCGACGCGTTCGAGCGCCTTGGTATCGCGCCCGGTCAGGACGACATGCGCGCCCTCAGCGGCCAGCGCAACGGCAGTGGCTTCACCGATACCCCGGCTGGCGCCGGTGACGAGTGCGACCTGATCCTTGAATGTCACGCTGCGTCGAGTTCCGGGAAGCGGTCCGAGAAGTCGGTCAGCTTGGTCGGGTATTCGCCCGAGAAGCAGGCGTCGCAGAACTGCGGGCAGCTCTTCTTGCGCTCCGATTCGCCGACGGCGCGGTAGAGGCCGTCGATCGAGACGAAGGCCAGGCTGTCGGCCTTGATGAAGTCGGCCATCGCCTCGGTGTCCATCGTCGCCGCCAGCAGCTTGGAGCGCTCGGGCGTATCGACGCCGTAGAAGCACGAGTGCTCGGTCGGCGGGCTGGCGATGCGCATGTGCACTTCGGCGGCACCCGCATCGCGCATCATCTCGACGATCTTCTTCGAGGTCGTGCCGCGCACGATCGGATCGTCGATGAGGATGATGCGCTTGCCTTCGACGACGGCGCGGTTGGCGTTGTGCTTGCGCTTCACGTCGGCGTGCCGGGCGGCGTCACCGGGCTGGATGAAGGTGCGGCCCACGTAGTGCGAGCGGATGATGCCCAGCTCGAACGGGATGCCCGATTCCTGCGCATAGCCGATCGCGGCGGGAACGCCGCTGTCGGGTACGGGGATGACCACGTCGGCGTCGGCGAAGGATTCCTTGGCCAGTTCGACGCCGATCTGCTTGCGAACCTGGTAGACCGAGAGGCCGTCCATGACCGAGTCGGGGCGCGAGAAATAGACGTGCTCGAAGATGCACGGGCGCGGCGAGGGATTGCCGAACGGGCGGTGGCTGGAGATCGTGCCTTTGTGATCGACCTGCACCATTTCGCCCGGCTCGATCGTGCGCACGAAGTCGGCGCCGACGATGTCGAGCGCGACGGTTTCGGAGGCGAAGACGATGGCGTCGCCAATGCGGCCCATCACCAGCGGGCGGATGCCCAGCGGATCGCGGCAGGCGATCATGCCCTCGTTGTTCATGCAGATCAGCGAGTAGGCGCCTTCCACCATGCGCAGGGCATCGACGAAGCGGTCGAGCAGCGTGGGGTAGCGGCTGGTGGCGACGAGGTGGATGATCACCTCGGTGTCGGAGGTCGACTGGAAGATCGAGCCCTTGGCCACGAGATCGCGCTTGAGCGTCATCGCGTTCGAGATATTGCCGTTGTGCGCGATCGAGAAGCCGCCGTCGGCAAGATCGGCGAACAGCGGCTGGACGTTGCGCAGGCCCGAGCCGCCGGTGGTGGCGTAGCGCACGTGGCCCGAGGCCATCGAGCCGGGCAGAGTGTCCACTTCCTTCTGGCGGAACACCTGCGCTACATGGCCGATGCCGCGGTGCGAGTGGAACTCCGCGCCGGAGAAGCTGGTGATGCCCACCGCCTCCTGCCCGCGATGCTGGAGCGAATGGAGCCCGGCGGCGGTGATGGCCGCGGCTTCCTTTGCCCCGATAACGCCGAAAATACCGCACTCTTCGCGCAGTTTGTCCCCGTCGACATCAAGGAAGGGGTGAGTCATGTTCATGGTATTTTTCCAGCCCGACTGGCGCGTCCAAACGCGACGCGCATTTGGCTGCGATCGCGTCGAAAAGCAAGGGGGAAGGGATGGGCCGTTGAGGGCGGTGGTTCCTGCGCCCGTTTGGTGACGGGAAGATGACGGGTTTGGGAGCCATGCATCACTTTCCCCGTTCATGCTGGGCTTGTCCAAGCAGGGGAGCCGGAGCGCCCAGCCTCGAGGGGCTTCGACAAGCTCAGCCTGAGCGGGGTTGGGATGGTTTCCGGACAGGCTGAAAGTCGCTCTAGCTTAGCAGCTATCGGCTTCTTTGCGAGGGTTTGCACGTCGCCAAATCCGGTGAATTCGCCAACACAGTAGGCCTAACGTAACCAACGCTAAGGGGGTGGCTACGAGCAGTCGAGATATAGGCTGAATGCCATCTAATCTGTTGGCCAATCCGATGGCTGCTGCAGCTAAAATCGAAAGGCTCATATAGGTAGCGTCAAAGATTTCGGATTTATATCTTTTCCAAAGGACTGAAGAATGAAATTTCTCTTTCTCTTCTTTTTTCAGGCCAAGGCAATATCTGTCCCACTGTGCAGTCGGGCCTGTGAACGCGGCGATGATGAAGAATGCCAGGCTAAATATAAACGGAATAATGAAGCCAAGCATAGACGCACCAGATAGAGGTGAGTGAATATCGTCTCGATTGCCTGAAAGGCTGCATCGTAAGCTAGCCATCTGTCAAGGAAGGGCCGTTTTGGTGCGTGTCCGGTCAGGCTGCATTTCTTCGCGCGCGGCGAGCACCGGACGGACGGCTATAGAGCGCAGCGCTCGCCGCCCGGAATGGCGAAAACGGGTGGAAAGCCGACGCCGAAAGACATAGCCTCGTTCAGAAAATCAAAAGGAGGACGTGGTGATGCGTGACGGACGGCTCATGATCGCGTTGGTCCTATTCATTGTTGCCCTAATCGCTGGGGTCATTCAGGCATGGATCATTCGTCTCTACCTCACCGCAGCCGTCATGGGCGGAGAGTACTGGGATCATTTCACCGACCTTTTTGGGCTGAAGCCGATTGTTGGCCCAAATCAAGTTTGCTTTGACTACTGTGCGCCGCCCCTGCCGTTTGTTGCGGGATGGATTGGTATCACTGCATTTCTCAGCGGGGGCATGGTGCTCGCGTTCGCATGGTGGCGACCGAAGCAATAATTGTGCGGCTCATCCGAACGTCCGACAAGGGGCGCTTGCCGACGGTCCGCTTTCCTACACGCGGCCGGGTCCGGTACATTACACCCATACCCAGTCCGATCACCGCAGACCGCACAAGTTTACACCACAAGGTTACACCTTTGCCCCACAAGGTGACACATCGCATTCGTAAGGTCACACCGATCAGCTCGCGCTGCGCTTAAAACCCACGAAAATCCGCCCTTCACCGGCGGTCAGGCATCAACGGTTCACCCATCAGACAGTGTAAACCCTGCAGACCTCCCGCATTCGTACCACCCCTCGGGAACCATCCGCCCGCCCGCAGCTTGCCAGCACCGCCTGCGCATCCTAATGCCTCTTCACCTTTTCAAGACGGACCCCTCGCTTGATCCTATCCCCCTTCGAATGGACGATCGCCAAGCGCTACATGCTGCCCGGAAAAGGCGAGCGCTTCATCGCTCTCGTCGCCGGCATCAGCCTCGTCGCGGTCATGCTCGGCGTGGCCGCGCTGGTCATCGTCATGAGCGTGATGAACGGTTTCCGCGCCGAACTGTTCGACAAGATCGTCAACCTCAACGGCCACGCCATCATCCAGGCTTACGGCGGCCGCCTCGACAACTGGCAGAGCGTCCTTGAGGACGTGCGGGGGACGCCCGGCGTCACCCGCGCCTCGCCGCTGATCGAGCAGCCGCTGCTGGCCAGCTTCAATGGCCGGGTCGAGGCTATCCTGGTGCGCGGCAACACCGGCGAGGACATCAACCGCCTTGCCGACAAGGTGAAGGCGGGCAATCTCCCCGAACTGAAGACCGGGTCCGACAACGTCGCGATCGGCAAGCAGCTGGCGCAGAACCTAGGCGCGCAAGTGGGCGACGTGATCACCATTATCAACCCGGCGGGCCGCTCGACGCCCTTCGGCACGGTGCCGCGCCAGATCGCCTACCGCATCGCGGCGATCTTCGAGATCGGCGTCTACGACTACGACAACGCCTTCGTGGTCATGCCGATGAAGGACGCGCAGACGCTGCTGCTGACCGGCGACCAGATCGGCATGATCGAGGTCACCACCAACAACCCCGACCGGGTGGGTGAGATACTCGCGCCGCTGACGCGCCAGCTCTCGGGTCGCGCAGTCGTCACCGACTGGCGCACCATCAACGCCTCCTTGTTCGAGGCGCTGGCGGTGGAGCGGGTGGCGATGTTCGTGATCCTGTCGATCATCGTGCTGGTGGCGGTGTTCAACATCCTCTCCTCGCTGATCATGCTGGTGCGCGCCAAGACACGCGACATCGCGATCCTGCGCACGATGGGGGCGACGCGGCACTCGCTGCTCAAGGTCTTCGTCACGGCGGGCTTCTGCATCGGCGCGATGGGCACCGTGGCGGGTGTGATCATCGGCTTCATCTTCCTCTATTTCCGCCAGCCGATCGTGCATCTGGTGGAGATCCTGACGGGCCAGAACCTGTGGGACCCCTCGATCCGCTTCCTGACCGAGCTGCCTGCGCGCTCCGACCCGGTGGAGATCGCCACGATCTGCATCATGGCGCTGGTGTTCAGCTTCCTTGCCACGCTCTACCCCGCCTACAAGGCGGCGAGCACCGATCCCGTGCAGGTGCTGCGCTATGAATGATATCGTTGACCCTGTCGTCCGCCTGACCGACGTGACCCGCAGCTTCGAGCAGGGCGGGGTGAAGATCGACGTCCTGCGCGGCGTGAACCTGCAGGTCCGTCCCGGAGAGATCGTCGCGTTGCTCGGTCCCTCGGGATCGGGCAAGTCGACGATGCTGCAGGCGATCGGCCTGCTCGAAGGCGGCTTCGGCGGCAAGATCGAGATCGCCGGGATCGACGCCAGCAAGCTGGGCAAGGACCAGCGCGCGGCGGTGCGTCGCGATCACATCGGTTTCGTCTATCAGTTCCACCATCTGCTGCCCGACTTCAACGCGATCGAGAACGTCGTGCTGCCCCAGCTGATCACCGGAAAGCCGCGCTCCGAGTGCGATGCGAGAGCGACCGAACTGCTCACTGCGCTTGGCCTCGGCGCAAGGCTGGAGCATCGTCCGAGCAAGCTCTCGGGCGGCGAGCAGCAGCGCGTCGCCGTGGCCCGCGCGCTGGCCAACCGCCCGCACATGGTGCTGGCCGACGAACCCACCGGCAATCTCGACGAGGCGACGGCGGACAAGGTCTTCGCCCAGTTCCTCGCGCTAGTGCGCGGAGAGGGCAGCGCCGCGCTCGTCGCCACGCACAACGAGCGGCTGGCGGCGGCGATGGACCGGGTGGTGCGACTGCATGACGGGGTGCTGACCTGAGCGGCGCAAGCGCAGTTCTCTCATGCCCCTCCCGCTGACGGGAGGGGCAGGGGTGGGCAATCTCAGGTTCCTGATTCTTCGCCGGAACCGCCGTTGAACTCGCGGTTTTCCTTTCCCACATTGCTTAATCCAGGCGATAAGAAAGGAACCCGCCAATGAGCGACATCCCGTCCACTATCGCAGCCGGCAGCACTCCGCCTCGGAGCTTCGGCTGGGACGACACGGCCGAACTGCACAAGTGCGAGGACGGCGGCGGGCTGTTCCACAACTTCAAGACGATCCGCCGCGGCACCGTGGCGGAACTGGTCGCCTTCGTGATGGGACTGCCCGAGGCGAAGCAGGACGACTATGCGATCGAGAAGGACGGCGACCACACGATGCGCATCGGGGAGATTCGGCACCTCTCGCGGCGCGCCGATTTCCCGGCTTCCTGAGCGCTATCGGTGAGTACAGACCCTCGCACCATTGCGGATTTCAACGCGACATTGCCCAATGGCGAGACGATCAGCCTCGCCGACCGGCTGGGCAAGGTGGTGCTGGTGGTCAACACCGCCAGCAAGTGCGGCTTCACCCCGCAGTACAAGGGGCTGGAGGAACTCTGGCGCAAGTACCGCGAGCAGGGGTTCGAGATCATCGCTTTCCCCTGCAACCAGTTCGGCGGGCAGGAGCCGGGGGATGCCGACGAGATCGCAGCCTTTTGCGAGGTGAACTTCGGCCTTTCCTTCCCGCTGATGGGCAAGGTCGAGGTCAATGGGCCAGACACTGTGCCGCTTTACGACTGGCTCAAGGCCGAGGCGCCGGGACTGCTGGGCTCGAAATCGATCAAGTGGAACTTCACCAAGTTCCTCATCGACCGCGAAGGCAAGGTAGTGCGCCGCTATGCGCCGACCGACAAGCCCGCTGCGCTTGAGCAGGCCATCTCCAGGCTGCTGTCGTCGTCCCGGACTTGATCCGGGACCGCTGGCGGTCTTTAGTCCGCAGCGTGCGCCGTGCGCCTTGCCGAAAGGTGGGGACGTTCACGGCCAGCGGTCCCGGATCAAGTCCGGGACAACGACGTCAGGAGACCTTCTTGAAAGAGCCCATTTTTCTCTCGGCCATTCTCTTTGCCACCACCGCCTGTTCACCGGTTGCCGTCGCCGATCCTGTGGCGGTCACGCGCAGCGGCGAGGTCCGGGGAGAAGTGAGCAAGGGTGTGGTCAGCTGGAAGGGGATTCCTTTGCCGCGCCGCCGGTGGGCGATCTGCGCTGGCGCGCGCCGCAACCGGTCGCGGCGTGGACGGGCGTGCGCCCGGCGACCGCCTATGGCCATGACTGCATGCAGAAGCCGTTCCCCAGCGACGCCGCGCCGCTCGGCACCCCGCCGGCCGAGGACTGCCTCTACCTTAACGTCTGGAAGCCGGAAGGCGCCAAAGCGAAGCTGCCTGTGGTGTTCTGGATCTACGGCGGCGGTTTCGTGAACGGTGGTTCCTCACCCCCACGTACTCGGGCGCGGAACTGGCGCGGAAAGGCGTAATGGTGGTGAGTTTCAATTACCGGGTCGGCCGCTTCGGCACTTTCGCTCATCCGCAATTGAGCAAGGCGGATGCGGACGGGGATTGCTGGGCAATTACGGCACTCTCGATCAGGTGGCGGCGCTCAAGTGGGTGCGTGACAACATCGCGGCCTTCGGTGGCGATCCTGACAACGTGACCCTCATCGGCGAAAGTGCGGGCGGCATGTCGGTGCACATGCTGATGACCTCGCCGATGACGCAGGGCCTGTTCGCGCGGGCCGTCGCCATGTCCGGCGGTGACGGCACGGCGCTCGGTGCGGGAGGTCTGGCCGAAGCCGAAAAGACCGGGGCCGCCTTCGCCGCGACCAAGGGCATCGCCGAGGATGATCCCCAGGCGCTCGTGAAACTGCGCGCGCTGCCGGCGGAGCAGGTGGTCGATGGCCTAAATCTCGAGGCGCTGTTCGCGGCGAAGCGCCCGCCGTTCTCCTCGCCTTTCGTCGACGGGCGCATCGCCGTCGACGTGGCCAAGGCTTATGCTGCCGGCAAGTTCGCCAAGGTTCCGGTGATGGTCGGGGCCACCAGCGCCGACATGGGCGGCCCGGACGGCTTCATGATCAAGGGTGCCCGTGATGTCGCGCGCACGCTCTCGCAGTCGGGCGTGCCGGTCTACGCCTATCGCTTCTCCTATGTCGCCTCTTCGGTTGGAAAGCCGGGGGCGGGGCACGCGAGCGACATACCGTTCTTCTTCGACACCCAGGCGATCAAGTATGGTGACGCGACGACCGCCCGCGACGATGCTATCGGGAACATGATCAGCGATACGCTAGTCGCCTTTGCGACGACGGGAAATCCCAACGGCGGCAAGCGTCCGAACTGGCCGCGCTATGATCCGGCCCGGGACGTGATCATGGACTTCGCCGTCGATGGCGAGGCGCGCGTGGGCCGCGATCCGCTGACGGTACGCTAGGCGGAGGCGCGGCGTCCGGCGGCAGCGCGAAAGTCGATCGGCGCCGTGTCCTTGCGTTCACCCGGCTCGGCCATGACCGTCTGGTTGCGGCCGAGGCGCTTGGCCGCATAGAGCGCTTCGTCGGCATCGGTGAACCGCGCCGCATGATCGTCGCCGGGTTCGAGCATGGCCACGCCGACGCTGATGGTGCAGCGGCGCGTTTCGCCACCGCTGACGTGACTGCGTGCCTCGAAGGCGATACGCATCGCTTCGGCGCGGGCCATGATCGCCTCTGGCGTGCGGGCCTGGATGATGGCGGCGAACTCCTCCCCACCGACGCGGAACACGTTTCCGGCGCCGAGGGTCTCGCGCGCGACCATGGCGGCGCCGACGATCACCATGTCGCCGAAACCGTGGCCGAGCCCGTCGTTGATCGCCTTGAAGTGGTCGATATCGAGCACTGCTACTGCGGTGCTTCCTTCTGCCCGAGGCGTGCGGGCGAGCGCCTCCATGCGATCGTCCAGCGCGCGGCGATTGCCGATCCCGGTCAGCGGGTCGATAGAGGCGAGACGATAGTGCTGCGCCGCTAGCTGCTCACGCCCCAGCGCCGTCAGGAACACGCCGAGCAGCAGCCCTTGCAGCACGATCAGGAAGTTGAACAGCGCGATCGACCAGACTTGCGTTTCCTTCGGCCCGAAAGGCGCGGGGAGTGAGAGCGAGAATGGCGCGCGCAGCAGTTCGAACACGCAGAAAACCGCGAAGATCCAATAGAGCGTCGTGGCCGACTGCAACTGCGGCTGGCGCATCCGCATGAATTCGCGCGCGGCCAGCCCGTCGAACAACGCAAAGAGCAGCACGCGCGGCAACATGCGCAGTTCCGAGATCGCATCGTCGGCGCCGATAGTCGCCGAGAACAGCAGCACCGCCACGCACGGCAGCAGCATCAGCAGCGGGCGAGGGCGGCGCCCTCCCGTCACTCGTGCGGCCAGCCAGGCAGAGCCGTATACGACGGTCAGCGCAAACCAGCCGAGCCTCAGGCCCAGCGGTCCCGGCAGGATTTCCGGATACGTCAGCAGGATACCGGCTGGCACCGCAATGCCGAACGGGGCGAACTGCCAGCGCCGCTGTGTCGGGCGACCGTCCTTGAACCAGGACAACAGGATCGCGATGCACATGATAGCACCGAGCGCAGTGCTGCACGCGGCGATGGTGGTGATGTCCGGCATCCGGTCAGCAGCACTTTCGAAACGGATGCGGCAGATCGGTCATCAGCAGGTCCGTTCGAGGATGCGAATCACATCCGGCCCATCCGGATGTGCACGTAGACGCATAGAGGGGTGTCGTTAACGCTTAGTGTTTGTGCGAGGCAAGAGCGTCGCGTCGCAAATCATTGCTTGAGCGGGAGTTTCCTGAGGGTGCAGATTACGTGCTCGCGGACTTTCGATCGTCGCAAGGGCCGCCATCGATCGCCTCTGGTTAACCATGCCTCCATGTATCCCCTGCCTTGTCATGTCACAGCCTTGATTGCGGCGGGGGCAGTGCATAGATTTAGCGGATGCCGCATGCTTCGTTCGTACCGCTTCGCATCTTCTCCAGCTTCACCATGCTGGATGGCGCGATCGACCCGAAGGCGATCGCCAAGCTGGCCAAGGAGCGCAAGTTTCCCGCTGCCGGATTGTGCGATCGCAACGGCCTTTATGCTGCCCCGATCTACGCGGGTGCTGCCAAGAGCATGGGCGTACAGCCTATCGTCGGCACTTTCCTCGCCATCGCCCGGCCCGGAGCTGTGGCGCAGGGGCAGGAGCGCCCGATCGACTGGATCGCACTCTTCGCGCAGAACGAGGCGGGCTGGCTTAACCTGTGCCACCACGTCAGCCGCGCGCACCTCGACCGACCGCTGGAGATGGACCCCAACGTCGAGCTGGACTCGCTGCGCGGCTATACCGACGGCCTGATCTGCCTCACTGGCGGCAACGAGGGCGCACTTGCACGGCTTTATGCGGCCGGCCGCCACGAGCAAGCAGAAAGCTACTGCGACACCCTCCAGTCGCTGTTCGGCGACCGCCTCTACATCGAGATCACCCGGACCGGCGAACCTGAGGAGGACGAGAGCGAGGAAGACCTGATCGCGCTCGCCTACCAGCGCGATATTCCGCTCGTTGGCACCAACCCAGCGCAGTTTGCCGAGAAGACCTTCCACGCGGCCCATGACGCGATGCTGTGCATCGCCAACTCGACGCAAGTTGATGCGGCGGACCGTCCGCGTTCCTCGTCCGAGCGCTGGGTGAAGCCGGCCGCCGAGATGGCGGAGCTGTTTTCCGACCTGCCCGAGGCGCTGGCAAACACGCTCGTCGTCGCGCAGCGCTGCGCGTACATACCGCCAAAGCGCAAGCCGTTGCTGCCGAGCCTCGCCGGCGATCGCGAAGGCGAGGCACGCATGCTGGCGGACGACTCGCGCCGTGGTCTTGCGGCGCGCCTCGCGCCATACTGGCCAGAAGTGACCGAGCAGGAACTCGACGAGGCGATGGCGCTGAAGGGCGACGAACGCCGCGCCGCATATGAAGCCCTGCGTGAAAAGGGCGTCACCGAAGACTTTCTCGAATACGCGGATCGTCTCGATTTCGAGGTCGGCATCATCGTCGGGATGGGGTTCCCTGGCTACTTCCTGATCGTTGCCGACTTTATCAAATGGTCGAACGAGAACGGCATCCCGGTGGGTCCCGGCCGTGGTTCGGGTGCAGGCTCGCTGGTGGCATGGGCGTTGACCATTACCGGCCTCGATCCGCTCAAGCTCGGCCTGCTGTTCGAACGCTTCCTCAACCCCGAGCGCGTCTCGATGCCGGACTTCGACATCGACTTCTGCGAAACCCGGCGCGGCGAGGTGATCCGCTACGTCCAAAAGAAGTACGGGCACGATCACGTCGCGCAGATCATTACCTTCGGCAAGATGAAGGCCCGCGCGGTGCTGCGCGACTGTGGCCGCATCCTGCAGATGGGCTATGGCCGCGTCGATTCGCTGTGCAAGATGGTGCCCAACCATCCGACCGATCCGTGGACGCTGACCGAGACGATCCAGGGGCGCAAGGCGCACGGCGTCACCAAAGACCCGCCGGTCGCGGAGTTCAAGCGCGAGTACGACAACGACCGCGAAGTGCGCCGTCTGGTAGATCTCGCGGTCCAGCTTGAGGGTCTGCCGCGCAACTCGTCCACCCACGCGGCGGGCGTGGTGATCGGTGATCGCCCGCTGGCGCAGCTGGTGCCACTCTACCGCGACCCGCGTTCCGACATGCCGGTGACCCAGTTCGACATGAAATATGTCGAGGATACCGGACTCGTGAAGTTCGACTTCCTCGGCCTCAAGACGCTGTCGGTGCTGCGCAAGGCGTGCGACCTTCTCGAACGACGTGGCATCACGATCAACCTGTCGACGCTCGCGTGGGATGATCCGGGCGTTTACGAACTGCTCAAGCGCGGCGATACGGTGGGCGTGTTCCAGCTCGAATCGGAAGGCATGCGCCGCACGCTGGCGGCGGTGAAGCCGACCAACTTCGGCGACATCATCGCGCTCGTTTCGCTCTATCGCCCCGGCCCGATGGACAACATCCCGCTGTTCGGCCAGCGCAAGAACGGCCTCGCACCGATCGAGTATCCGCACGACAAGCTGGCGGGCATCCTGGGCGAGACTTACGGCATCTTCGTCTACCAGGAACAGGTCATGCAGGCCGCGCAGATCCTGGCGGGCTACTCGCTCGGTGACGCCGACCTTCTGCGGCGCGCGATGGGCAAGAAGGTCCAGGCGGAAATGGACAAGCAGCGCCAGCGCTTCGTCGACGGCTGCAAGGAAGTCTCGGGAATCGACGCCGCCAAGGCCAACGAACTGTTCGACTTGATCGACAAATTCGCCGGTTACGGCTTCAACAAGTCGCACGCAGCCGCCTACGCGCTGCTGGCATATCATACGGCGTGGTTCAAGGCCCATTACCCGCACGAATTCTATGCCGCAGCGATGTGCTTCGACATGCACCAGTCGGAAAAGCTCGCGATATTCGTGGACGACGCGCGACGCAACGGCATCGAACTCGCCGCGCCCGACATCAACCGCTCGGAGGCCGAATTCATCGTCGAGGAGACGGCCGAAAGCCACGCAGTGCGCTATGCGCTGGCGGGTATCCGCAACGTCGGCGAAAAGGCGATGGACGCCATCGTCGCCGAGCGCGAGGCGAACGGGCCGTTCGTCGATCTCGACGACGTGTTCCGCCGCGCGCCTGCCGGATCGATGAACCGCCGCCAGCTGGAAAGCCTGGCGGCAGCGGGTGCGTTCGATGCGCTGGAGCCGAACCGCGCCAAAGTGCTCGCCAATGCCGATACCCTGCTCGCCGAGGCAGACCGTTCCTCGCGTGAGCGTAATTCCAGCCAGCACGGGCTGTTCGGCGGAGACGATCACGTCGAGCAGGCCCTTCGTCTTGTCGAAGCAGACAAGTGGGACCGTGCCGAGCACATGGCCAAGGAGCGCGAGACGTTCGGCTTCTACTTCGCCGCACATCCGGTGGAGCAGTATCGCGCGGTCGCCTCTGCCAACGGTGCGCGGACGTACTCCAGCCTCATGGCCGGCGGCGGAGGAGGCCGCACCGGCGCGGTGATGGCGGCGATGGTGGAGGGCGTCCAGAAGCGCAAGACCCGCAAGGGCAAGGACTTCGTGATGGCCGACTTCTCGGATTCGTCAGGCAATTTCTCGGCTTCGTGTTTCGAGGAGAGCCTGGTCGAGAACTTCGTGAAATGGGCCAAGGAAGGTGCCTGCATCCTCCTCAATGTCGAACTTGATTCGCCCAGTCCGGACGAACCCCCGCGCGTCACCGTACGTGGCGGCAGGCCTCTGAACGAAGTGAAGGCCGACGCTCGCATGGTGCTCAAGCTCGACATCGATCGGGTCGAGGCGGTGCAGGAGCTGGCGCTGCTGATGCGTCCCGGTGCGCGCGGAGCGGGGAGGTGATCGCAACGCTCCACCTCGGAGACGGGCGCACGCAGAAAGTGCGGCTCGGCCGTGACTTCGCGCTCGACGGCGAATTCGCCGAGCACCTTCAGAGTGTGCAGGGGATAACGAACGTCTCGCTGACGGCCAAGCGCGGACCTGAGCGGGTTGCCATGGCCGCCTGATCCCCGGCGCGGGGCTGCCTTCGCGCCGGATACTGCCTGATTACTTGTCAGTCTTGACCGCGTCCTGGGCAGCATCGCCGACCTTGGTGGCGGCATTGCCGACGTCGTTGGCAGCTTCGGCGATGGCGTTGTCCTTGGCGGTCTCGCTGTTCTGGCTGAACAGGTAGATGCCGCCGACGATCGCGACGAGCAGCACGAGGGCCATCACGATCCCGGTGCCGCCGCCCGTCGAGCGTGTTTCGCGTATGATGGTGGTCTGACCCGGCGCCGCGTTTGCCGGGTGTTCGGTGGTAACGGTTTCTTCTGCCATGGTGGACTCCTGTCCTTTTGGTTGCTGGCAGGAGGAACGCGTAATTTTTGGGGAGGTTGCCCGACAAGTTGTCGGGACGTCTTCAGCGGTCGGGATACTGCGGTGGGCGTTTCCCCTCGACAGCGGCGACGCCTTCCGAGAAATCCTTGGGCATCAGCATCATGACCTGCTGCCGATCTTGCCTCCCACCACACCCGACAGTGACCGGGCATCGAGATTGCGGTTCGGCGTTTATTTGGTGAGCCTGAGGCCCATCGGCATTGTCGACCGTCTCCCCGCATCGCGGCGTTCGACAAGGATCGGATGGGCCATGGCGCAGGACAGGCCGGGCCGGAGATTGCGTAATCACCAGAGCGCCATCGTGCTTGCTTACAAAAGCGAGAGTTGCCCATCCAGAGAGGGGCGACGGAACCGTGTGCAATCCAGTGCGACATGCGGCCCTGTGATGCCCAGTCGCGTGGCGGCCACGCGGAAGCGGCGGCGGAACAGGTCGGCCCAGACGCCCTCGGGCCTCATGCGGGTAACGAAATTCGGATCGTTGTCCCGTCCGCCCCGGATCGAGCGGATCGTCGCTATCACCTTGCCGGCGCGCTGCGGAAAATGCGCGTCGAGCCATTCACGGAACAAGGGAGCGACTTCGTGCGGCAGGCGGATCACGATCCATGAGGCCGACCGGACACCGCGCGTGGCGGCATCCTCCAGTATCGCTTCCATGAAACTGTCGGTAATCGACGGGATGACCGGGGCGATCGAGACATGTGCCGGCACGCCCGCCTCTACCAGTCGACCGAGCGCTGCCATGCGTTTGGCGGGTGAGGCTGCACGCGGTTCAAGTTTCTGCGACAGCACCGGGTCGAGGCTGGTCACCGATATTCCCACATGCACGAGATTGTGCGTCGCAAGCCGTTCCAGCAGGTCGAGGTCGCGCAGCACGCGGTCGGACTTGGTGGTGATCGTCACTGGATGGCGCACATCGAGGCACAGTTCCAGCACCTCGCGCGTGATGTGATAGCGGGTCTCGATCGGCTGGTAGGGGTCCGTATTGGTGCCCATCGCGATCGGCGCGGGCTTGTAGCCGGGCTTTGCCAGCGTTTCGCGCAAGAGCTTCGCAGCGGTCGGTTTAGCGAACAGTTTCGTTTCGAAATCGAGGCCGGGCGAGAGATCGTGATAAGCATGCGTGGGCCGCGCGAAGCAGTAGATGCAGCCATGCTCGCACCCCTGTAAGCGTTGATCGAACGGTCGAACGGCACATCGGGCGACTTGTTGAAAGAGAGGATCGAGCGCGGGTGCTCCTCCGTAACGGTGGTCGCTGGGTGGCGGGCAGGGCCGTCGACCGTTTCTGCCGCGTCGAGCCAGTCACCGTCCGCTTCGCGTGCAGGCAGGTTGAAGCGCGCGCTCGCCGCGCCACTGATCGCTCCTCTGCCCTTGATCGCTTCCATGGTAGTGGGTTGAACAAAATAGGAACAAAAGTCAATCTGTCGTTACGTGTCCCAGCGCAGGTTGATCTTGCTGCGCTGCACCCTTAGGCGGGCGTGAAAGGGGAATTTAATGGCAGGCGCAGCGCGCAGGGTCGGAGCCGAGACGTCCGCGACACGGGCGGTCATCGTCGAGGCCACCAACCAGTTGATCCGGGACGAAGGCTATGCCGCCGTCAGCACGCGGCGCGTGGCGGCCCGGGCAGGGCTCAAGCCCTCTCTGGTGCACTACTATTTCCCTACCACCGACGACCTGCTGGTGGAGGTTTCGCGGCAAGGGGCGGCGCAGAGCGACCGCATGATCGAGGAGGCGCTGGCTTCCGACGACCCGCTGCGTGCGCTGTGGGGATTCTTCATCGATACCAGCAGGGTGGCGATGGCGCTGGAGTTCATGGCGCTCGCCAACCATCGTCCCGCGGTGCGTGACTACATGGCGCAGCACAGCGAGGAAATGCGCGCGCGGCAGGTCACGATCCTGCAGCACCTGCTCGGCGACAGGTTGGACCGGCTCGATGGCTTCGATGCGGCGGGGTTCAGCGTCGTTCTTGCCGGGATCGGACGGGCGGTGGTGATGGAGCAGGGGCTGGGGGTGAAGACCGGTCATGCCCAGGCGATCCGTATCGTAGAAGGTTGGCTGGACAAGCTGGCCGCCTGAGACACGATGCCGACACATACCGCGCGGGCGCTGATTGGGGTGCCGCAGGGGGTGGTGTGTGCAACTCGGCTTGATTCTCTCGGATGCTGGGCGAAGAACGTGGTAACAGCGTTCTCATACGGCATTCCTGGGAGACAAGGCCATGACGGTCGCCACCACCACTGCTCAGCTGAAGGCTGAGCACATCAAGCCGAAGATCGGCAGCCGCATTCTCAATTCGAAGGAAGAACTGCTTTCCGGCGAACTCGCCGCGCAACTGCGCGAAGAGCTTGAGGCGCGCGGCATCCTGGTCTTTCCGAAGATCAATTTCGATGACGCGGAGCAGATCGCCTTCACCAAGACGCTCGGCGAATACGCGCCCGAGGGGCCGGACGGCGGGCCGAGCAAGATCACGCTCGACGTGAAGGAAAACCCGGCCAGCGCGGAATACCTCAAGGGTTCGCTCTACTGGCACATCGACGGGACCCGCAACGAAGTGCCGATCCTGGCCTCGCTGCTCTCGTGCAAGGTGCCGAGCCCGAAGGGCACGGGCAACACCGGGTTCTCGAATACTTATGCCGCCTATGACGCGCTGTCCGACGAGGACAAGGCATATTACGACGACTTGCGCGTGCTCCATGGACCCTGGGCCTCGCTGTTCTACTACGAGCCGGAGCCGAGCCTAGCCAAGCTCAAGATCATGCAGGGGATCGGCGAGAAGGTGCTGCCGCTGGTGTGGAAGCACGCCTCGGGACGCAAGTCGCTGGTGCTGGGTTGCACCTGCCATCACGTGCAGGGCGTCGACCACCTGGAGAGCGCGCGGATCATCCATGGCCTGCGCGAATGGGCGACGGGGCCGGAGTTCACCTATAGCCACGAATGGTCGGTGGGCGATCTCGTGATCTGGGACAACACCGGCACCATGCACCGCGCGGAGGCTTACGACCCGACGTGCGGGCGCATGATGCACCGCACCAAGCTGGAGGGCGAGGAACCCTGGGCGGTGGAGTAGCGCTGAACGATTTCTCCCCGCGCGTGTCTCGGGGAGGAACAAAGAAAAAGCCCGCCGCCTCGTCTGAGGGGGCGGGCTTTTTCATTGAACCGACCGAAGGATCAGGCCCAGGTGGCCATTTCGGTCTCGAGGTTCTCGACGATCGCCTCGAAGAACTGCTCGGTGGTCATCCAGCTCTGGTCCGGACCGATCAGCAGTGCGAGATCCTTGGTCATCTTGCCGCTCTCGACGGTTTCGATGCAGATGCGCTCGACGGTCTCGGCGAACTTCACGACGTCCGGCGTACCGTCGAACTTGCCGCGATAGGCAAGGCCGCGGGTCCAGGCGAAGATCGACGCGATCGGGTTGGTCGAGGTCGCCTTGCCCTGCTGGTGCTGGCGGTAGTGACGGGTCACGGTGCCGTGGGCGGCTTCGGCCTCGACGGTCTTGCCGTCGGGCGAGAGCAGAACCGAGGTCATCAGGCCCAGCGAGCCGAAGCCCTGTGCGACGGTGTCCGACTGCACGTCGCCGTCGTAGTTCTTGCACGCCCAGACGAACTTGCCCGACCACTTGAGCGCCGAGGCGACCATGTCGTCGATCAGGCGGTGCTCGTAGATGATGCCGGCGGCGGCGAACTTCTCGGCGAAGCCTTCCTTGTCGAACACTTCCTGGAACAGATCCTTGAAGCGGCCGTCATAGGCCTTGAGGATCGTGTTCTTGGTCGACAGGTACACCGGCCAGCCGAGGTTGAGGCCGTAGTTGAACGAGGCGCGCGCGAAGTCGCGGATCGATTCGTCGAGGTTGTACATCGCCATGGCGACGCCCGGAGCCGGGAAGTCGAACACGTCGAGGTCGATCTTGTCGCCGTTTTCGCCGTCCCACACCAGGCGCAGCTTGCCGGCGCCGGGGATCAGGGTGTCGGTGGCCTTGTACTGGTCACCGAAGGCGTGACGGCCGACGACGATCGGGTCGGTCCAGCCCGGAACCAGGCGGGGCACGTTCGAGATCACGATGGGCTCGCGGAAGACGACGCCGCCGAGGATGTTGCGGATCGTGCCGTTGGGCGACTTCCACATCTTCTTGAGGCTGAATTCCTCGACGCGGGCTTCGTCGGGGGTGATGGTGGCGCACTTGACGGCGACGCCGAATTCCTTGGTCGCGTTGGCGGCGTCGATGGTGATCTGGTCACCGGTCTCGTCGCGCTTCTCGACCGAGAGGTCGTAGTACTTGAGGTCGATGTCGAGGTAGGGGAGGATCAGACGCTCGCGGATCCACTGCCAGATGATGCGGGTCATTTCATCGCCGTCCATTTCGACGACGGGGTTCACAACCTTGATCTTTGCCATTCTAAAGGGACTCCCTGGGGTGAGAATTGCGGCAGTCTCTAGGCACGGCTGCGCCCCATGGCAAGGCCGAGACTGGGGTGTGACAGCACCGACAGCGGCTTTGCAGGCCGGGTTCGACCCCGTGCCTGTCACTAAGTGCAGGAGAGGAGGGCAGGATGAGCGAGGAAGTGTTGCTGGCCGAACGCGATGGCGTGCTGGAGGTCACCATCAACCGGCCCGAGCAGCGCAATGCGATGACCAAGTTGGCGGCGGCGGGAATCGCGGCGGCGATGGATCGGCTCGAATCGGCGGATCACCTGCGCTGCGCGATCCTGACGGGCGCGGGCGGCAGCTTCTGCGCAGGCATGGACCTCAAGGGTTTCCTGAACGGCGAACTGCCGGTGGACGAGCGCGGCGGCTTCGGCGGCATCTGCACGTGGACGCCAGGCAAGCCGATCATCGCGGCGGTCGATGGGCCGGCGCTGGCTGGCGGCTTCGAACTCGCACTTGCATGCGATCTCATCGTCGCGAACAAAAATGCACGCTTCGGCATTCCTGAGGTCAAGCGCGGGCTGGTCGCGGCGGGAGGCGGCCTGGTGCAACTTCCTCGCCTGTTGCCCCGCGCCCTGGCGATGGAACTGGCGCTGACCGGCGATCCGATCAACGCTGACAGGGCATTGGAACTCGGCCTGATCAATCGCATTATCGATGGCCCTGCAATCGACGCCGCGAGAGAACTGGCTCAGCGGATCGCGGCCAACGGACCCCTGGCAGTGGCGGCATCCAAGGGGATCACGCGCGACTCGTGGCTCTGGCCGATCGACCAGATCAACGAATATCAGAACGCGCACGTGGCGCATGTCTTCACGTCGGAAGACGCGAGAGAAGGCGCCCTGGCCTTTGCCGAGAAGCGCACACCGGTCTGGAAGGGGCGGTAGAAGGCGCATTCGCGTTCCGCAGGTGCGGCTGGTCGAATCCACTTGGGGCTTTGCCTAAGGGATACTCTGTTCCGCCGGGTTCGGATACGCAGCTTGCCGGTGCTGTGGAAGTATTTCTGTGTGAATTTCACAAATACCGCACAGGACTTGCCCGTGATCTGTTTCCCTCGTTTCAATATTGCGAGCCGTGTACTTTGCGCAGGTTCGTGTTGACGGCGGAGGTCGGTCGACATGCGCCCCTCCATCCTTCCAGCCCTTCAGGGGTTGTCGCGCCTTCTGGGGCACAGGCCCGACGACGTCGTGTCGCACGCAAGCGAGCGGTGGCAGATCGCGCCCGGCGGTACGGTACACGTGAGGCCGGCATTGATGCTGGCCAATCAGATCGAGCGCATCCGGGGAGCGGAATTCGCCACCGTGGCCGAAGTGGTGCGCGATTTTCACGGCGGCTTCGATGTTCCGCAGCGGCCGACCATGGGCTATGCCTTTCGAGATGCATCGCTGCTGGACGGCGTGCTCTACGCGGGAACCGCAACGCGGCACTTGCGGCCCCGCGCCGGACGGCGACCCGTGGGCATGGTAGGTCACGCGACCGGGCGCGCGGCTTTCTACGAAAGCTGGACCGGCAATCGCTGGTTTGGCAACTGGCTCAGCGACGATTGCCTGACGTATCGTCTGGCCGAAAGTGCCGGCGTACCGACGACCACCTCGCCAGCAAAAGGACACCAACCCGACTACGAGCGAAGGCTGGGCATGGCGGTCACGCGCGCGCAGGCGACGGTGTTCGACGAACTTATCCTCTTCGACGACCTGCCGAACAACGACAACAAGCGTGAGCGCGCGACCGATCTGCGCCGCCGACTGGTTGGCCCTGAACCCTGCAGCCACCGCGGCGTCTTCCTTCTTCGCGGCATGACCGGTGCGCGGCGCGTGCTCGACAACGAGCGGCAGGTCGCTGAGCATCTGGCGACACGGCACGGCTTCCGTGTGCTCGATCCTTCAGGGGCGAGCCTCGAAGAGATCCTTGACTCATGTGCCGGGGCGGAAGTGGTCGCCGGGGTCGAGGGCAGTCATCTCGTTCATGGTCTGGTGATGATGCCGGCCAAGGCCCGGGTGCTGGTGATTCAGCCTCCGGCGCGAGCGGTGGTGGCGCTCAAGCTGCTCACGGATCGGCAGGGGCAGGACTATTCGATGGTTGTGGCTACGGGAGGCGACGATGTTTTTCACGCGGATATCGACGAAATCGATCGAACACTCGATCTCGTCTGACGCTGCCGGACATGGCCAGCGGGTGCAGCGCCCTTCAGCCTGGCGGACGATGCGCGACGATTATCGGCGGCATGGCAGTTCGGTCACGAACGGGGCGTTCATCTCGCTGTGCGTCTATCGTTTCGGTCGATGGGCTCTGCAGCGGCGCAACAGACTGGCGCGCACGCTGGCCTCGAAGGCCTACGGCTTCGTGAACCTGTTCGTTGCGAACATCACCAAGATCTGGATCCCGCCCCAGGTCACGATCGGCGATGCGTTCCACATCATCAATAACGAAGGTTCGCTCTCGATCCACCCGGATGCCGTGATCGGCGACCGGCTGGGTGTGATGCACAACGTCACCATCGGCACCAACATGAACCGGGGCGTACCGACGATCGGCGACGACGTATTCATCGGCACCAATTCGACGGTCCTGGGCAAGATCCGCATCGGCGACAGGGTCCGCATCGGCGCCAACACCGCCGTGTCGACCGACGTACCTTCCGATTCGGTCTGCGTCGGTTCGCCGGCAAGGATCTACCCGCGCCTGGGGCCACTGCTGTGAGTGCGCCGGTGAGCATTGCGGTTCGCACCGTATCCGACCTGTTCGCGCATAACCTACCCGAGCGTGCCGCGAAACCGTTCCTCGTAGACCCCGGCCGGAGTTGGACTTACGCCGAGGTCGCCGCCGAAGTCGATCGAGTTGCGGCCTTCCTCGCGGCGGATGGCATCGAGCCCGGCGACCGCGTGGTCGTGCAGGTCCGCAAGGGGATGCGCGAAGTGGCGGCGATGCTGGCGGTCAGCCGGATCGGCGGCGTCTTCGTCAACGTCAACACCGTCTGGACCGGCGAACAGCTGCATTACGTCATCGATGACAGCGGCGCCCGCGCGGCGATCCTGGAAGGCGGCGCGGCGGCGGCACTTCCGCAGGGTCATGCGCTGGTCGTGCTTGTCGCGAGCGGGCCGTCCGTCACGGGGCTGCAGAGCTGGGACGGTCTGCCCGAGGTATCCCTCCAGTCGCTGGTGTCGTGCGATGACGGAGACTTGGCGGCGATCATCTACACCTCGGGTTCGACCGGCCGACCAAAGGGCGTGATGCTCACGCACGCGAACATCGTCAGCGGCGCGCGTTCGGTCACAGCCTATCTCGAACTGCGCGGTGACGACAGGCTGCTCAGCGTGCTGCCCTACAGCTTCGACTACGGGTTCAACCAGCTCACCACGATGATGCTCGTCGGCGGCACGGTGGTGCATCAGCCCGTGACGATGGCGACCGAGATCGTCCGGGCCATCCGTGAGCACGCGGTGACCGGCTTCGCGGCGGTGCCGCCGTTGTGGATCCAGTTCATTCGCCTTCTCGACGCCTCGGGCGAAGCGCTGCCCTCGCTGCGGCTGGTCACCAATTCAGGCGGCAAGATCCCGCTCAATATCCTGGAGCGGATGCCCGCCTTGCTCCCGGACACGCGCATCTACCTGATGTACGGGCTGACCGAGGCATTCCGCTCGACCTATCTGCCGCCGGAGAAGTTCTCCGCCAAGATGGGTGCGATCGGCCGCGCGGTGCCGGAAAACGAGGTCTACGTCATCCGCGAAGGCATCGGCATCGCCGGGCCGGGAGAGCAGGGCGAACTCGTCCACCGAGGCGCCTTCGTCAGCCAGGGCTACTGGAACCGCCCGGACGCCACGGCCGAGAAGATCAGGCCCTGTCCCGAACTCGCCGCGCTGATCGGCGAGGAGCCGGTGGTCTACAGCGGCGACATCGTGCGCGTGGACGAGGACGGTGACTTGTGGTTCGTCTCGCGCCGCGATGCCCTGATCAAGAGCAGCGGCTTCCGCATCAGCCCCGACGAGGTCGAGGACATCGTCCACCGCAGCGGCATGGCCGCCGACGTGGTCGTCTTCGGCGTCGCCGACGACCTGCTCGGCCAGAGCGTTCAGGTCGCCGCCACGCTCGCCCCCGGCGCCACGCGCGAGGGGCTGCTGGCCTACTGCCGCAAGGTCATGCCCGCCTACATGGTGCCGCGCGCCATCCATGTCTGGAACGCGCCGATGCCGCGCACGGCCAGCGGCAAGCTCGCCCGGCCCGAAGTGGTCCGCCTGAGCACCCCGACCGCCGACCGACCGCAACTTTCGATCTAGGAGTAATGCACATGGCCCTCACCACCGACAGGATCATCCAGAACCTTCAGGCGATCTCCGGCTACGACGGGGTCGTCGATCCCGACACCTGCCTGTTCTCGTCCGGCATGCTCGATTCGATCGCGATGATCTCCCTCATTGCCTTCGTCGAGCAGGAGGCCGGGATCGAGATCTGCGCCGACGAGGTAACGCTGGAGAACTTCGACACGCCCGCGCGCATCACCCGCTTCGCTGGCGAACGGGTATGAACGCGGCGGATCGCGACACCTGGCTGGCGGCGGCGGCCGAGCAGTTCGGCACTCCATCCTTCGTGTACTTCACCGAGGCCATCGCCGAGAGGATCGCCGCGCTCCGCCATGCCTTCGACGACCAGCTAGCGCTCAGCTTCGCGGTCAAGTGCAACCCCAACCCGGCACTGCTGAAATGGATGGTCGGGCGGGTCGACCTGCTGGATGTCTCGTCCATTGGCGAATTCCGGCTGGCGCTGCAGGCTGGGTGGGCCCCGGCACTCGTGAGCTTCACCGGCCCCGGCAAGCGCGAATTCGAGATTCGCGAGGCGGTCCTCGGCGGGGTCGGCCTGCTGGTGCTCGAGATCCTTGCGCGAAGCTGGAATTGCGGACGAGGTTGCCCGCGCCGCAGGCCGTGTCCAGCCGGTGCTGCTGCGGATCGCGCCCGATTCCGTCCCGCGCGGGTTCGGCGACCAGATGGCCGGGCGCCCGAGCCCGTTCGGCGTGGACTTGCCCGACGCGCGCGATGCGCTGGAGCAGATCGTCGCGATGCCGGGCCTGCGCCTTGCCGGGCTGCACATCTATTCGGGCACCCAGTGCCTGAAGCCTGACGCGATCGTCGAGAATTATCGCGGCTTCCTCTCGATCTTCACGGATTTGTGCGAAGCCGTGGACCTGACGCCGGAGAGCCTCGTGCTCGGCTCGGGGCTCGGCGTTCCATATCACGACGGCGACACGCCGCTCCCGCTCGACGCCGTGGCTTCGGCGATCCTGCCCGACATCGCCCGTTTCCGAGAAGACCCACGCTTCGCCGGGGCCAGGTTGAAGCTGGAACTTGGCCGCTACCTCGTGGCCGAGGCAGGCTATTTCCTTGTGCGCGTCATCTCGCTGAAGCAGTCGCGCGGCGTGTCGATCGCGATCTGCGACGGTGGCATGAACAATCACCTGCCCGCATCGGGGCACTTCGGCATGGTGATCCGCCGCAACTACAAGATGCACCGCGTTGGCGGCCAGAGCGCTATCGACAGCGATACCGGCATTTATGACGTGACCGGCCCGCTGTGCACCTCGATCGACCGGCTGGGCGGTGGCGTCACGCTGGCGAGCTTGAGCGAAGGCGACGTGATCGCCATCCACAACAGCGGCGCCTACGGCCTGACGGCGAGCCCCATCCACTTCATCGGCCATGCGCCGCCCGCCGAACTGATGGTGATCGACGGCGCGCTGCATGACGTGTCGCGCTTCTTCGAGGCGACGACGGCCTGGCCAGGCGAACCGTCTCCCGAGGGGCAGGGCGCTCTCGCCACGGCCTGAGCGACAACCCAGTCGTCATTGCGAGCGCAGCGAAGCAATCCAGAGTCGCATAAGCCGCCCTGGATTGCTTCGCTGCGCTCGCAATGACGACGGGTGGGGAGAAATGTCTTTCAAAAGACCCGGAAAAGAAAAACCCCGCCTGGTCGCAAGACCGGCGGGGTTTCTGGAATGGTGGGCGTAGCAAGGATTGAACTTGCGACCCCTACGATGTCAACATAGTGCTCTACCACTGAGCTATACGCCCATTCCATTCATGGTTTCCTGCGGCGAACCGTAAGTCTCCATTCGAGCGCTCCGGTGAGTGTCCCCGCCGGAGGACTGGCCCTCTAGCTGCGCTTCTTTTGGCTGGCAAGGGCCTTGTGAGAAAAAATTTCGCTCAGAGCGTGGCGTGCTCGGCAAGGCCGAAGACGCGCTGCACTTCCATCACGATATCGCGCAAGTGGAAGGGCTTCGAGAGCACCTTGGCCTGGGGCGCCTCGCGGCTGGCACGCAGGGTCACGGCGGCGAATCCGGTGATGAACATCACCTTGGTCGAGGGCGAAATCTCGGCGCACCTTTGCGCAAGCTCGATCCCGTCCATTTCGGGCATGACGATATCCGACAGCAGCAGGTCGAAATCGTCGTTCTTCAGATGGGGGATCGCCTCGGTCCCGCGATCGACCGCGACGACGCTGTAACCAGCGTTCTGCAGCGCGCGGGCCAGGTAGGTGCGCATTGCGTCGTCGTCTTCGGCGAGGAGGATGCGGATCATCGCAGGTGTCCAGTCTTGTGCGTTGTGTTCTGGCGTCGGCTTCGCCGTGCGTCTCTCCGTAGGCATACAGGGTAAGCGTTTATATTTCTTGTCCCTATTCGGAGGTGACCGGTATCGGGACGCTTTGACAGGACGGTGTGAAGCGCACAGTTTGAAGGGATGAGCGGGGCATTGGGTGAGAACGATTCGCAAGCCGGGTGGCAAGGTGTAGGCCAGGGTACGGGCGGCGGCCGAATTCCCGGCGCTCCCGGTGTTCCGGCGTTCTTTCTCGCCGAGGTCAACCCTTCCGCGATCCCGGTCCTGATCGCGGCGCCGCATGGCGGGCGTCATTATCCCCGGGCACTTCTCGCCGATTTTCGCCATGGTCCGACGGCGGCGCTCAAGCTCGAGGACCGTTATGTCGACCTCATGGCGCGCGGCATTGCCGAGGCCACGGGCGCGAGCTTGATCGTGGCCAACGCACCGCGCGCGATGATCGACCTCAACCGTGCGCCGGACGACATCGACTGGGAGATGTTTCAGCGCGAGGCTCGGCCATCGGAAGGCGTTCCCACGGCAAGTCGGCGTGTTCGGGGTGGGCTGGGCCTCATTCCCCGGCGCCTCCCCGTGCAGGGCGATCTGTGGCGGCGGCGGCTGGGAGGGGCCGATCTTGCCGAGCGGCTCGCCGGAGTGCACGAACCCTACCACGCAGCGATCGCCAAGGCGCTGTCGACGCTGCGCGAGCGGTGGGGTGCGGCCTTGCTGATCGATCTGCACTCGATGCCGCCGCTGCCGTCGCGGCCCGGCGTCGCCAGCGCGCAAGTCGTGATCGGCGACCGCTTCGGGGCGAGCAGCCATGGCAGCGTCGTCGCTTCCGCCTTCGCCCATTTTGCCCAGGTCGGGCGCGAGGCGGCGCACAATCGTCCTTACGCCGGTGGTTATGTGCTGGAACGGCATGGCGATCCGCGCGGAGGCATTCACGCGCTGCAGATCGAGGTGGATCGCAGCCGCTATCTCGATTCGGCGCTGGTGGAACCGTCCGAGCAGATGACGGGGATGATCGAGGATCTGGCGGGGCTGGTGCGCCGTCTGGGCAGCGTCGTTGCGGAACTCGGGCGTGACGCGGGCGCGCAGGACTGGTCGCTGGCGGCGGAGTAGAGCGTGGTCGCGTCTGACTGAAACACCCTTGGTCATCGCCACCTTCGCGGGAATGACGATGATACCGCTGAAGTCGATCACGCTTTAGTCAGCGAGTAATTCCCTGAGGGCATTAAAAAACCACCTCGTGCGATGCACGAGGTGGCCAAGGTTCAGGGAGGAGGTGCACAATGTGCACCAACCCGAACGGGCCATGAGGGTAGCGCCGGCCGGGCAAGACTTACATAGGCCGACCCGATCCGACATTCAAGCGATTCGTGAAGCAGGACGCATAAGAAATGTCCAGCGAACTATCCGTAACGCTAATCGAATGGAGCGGGACTGTGACAAAAGTGTCATAACGCCCGCTCCACGAAGGTGAATCAGGCGTTCACGTCATCCGCGACGCCGTTCGCGACCGGTGCGGCCGGCGGCGTGAAGTTCGGCACCTTGCCCTGCGATGCCTGGCGGCCGAAGATGTCGCGGACGAGTTCAAGCGAGAACAGGTGTGCGTAGATCAGGCCGAGCAGGCCGTTCTGATTCCACTGGCGCAGGACGTCGCCGCGCACTTCGCGCAGCTTATTCTCGTCGACCATCTGGAAGCCGCGGTAGTTGAAGGGCTGGGCCGCGCCGACGTCGATGTTCAGTTCGCCGTCCATGAGCAGCTTGTGCTTCTCGAGTTCGGCCATGAACTGCGCGGTCTTGTTGCCCGCGATCTCGAAGTTCTCGCAGAACTTGAGCATGTTGGTGGTGGTGTCGGTCGGCTGGCCTTCGTCGTCGAACAGGCGCTCGCCTTCCTCGATCTCGCCGACGAGGTCGCTCGACGGGTCGACGCAGAGCGAAAGCTCGTCCGAATCCGGGCGCAGCTTGGCCAGCATGAAGGGATAGCGGCGCACGTAGGCCGGGATGTAGACGGGGGTGTTCACCGTGCCGTCTTCATCGACGAACACGTTGGTGCCTTCGTTCATGCCCATCAGCACCAGCGGAATCGGGTTCTCGCCTGCGGTGAAGATGATCGGGAAGTTGCGCTGGGCCTGCGGGAATTCCTCGACCGTCAGCGGCACCGAGTTGATGCCGGCCAGCCAGGTGGCCTTGTCGGTCGAACGAGTCTTCCAGTTGGCGTGCTGCTGCGAGTTGAGCGGGATCAGGTCCTTGTAGAACAAGGGCAGTGCAGGATTCTGAGGCACGCTGGCCATGGGTACTCTCCGCGAGGGGTGGTCAGTCTTTGGAAGGGCGTGGCTTTAGAGGCTGCGGGGCGGCCGCGCAAGCGCGAGACCTCCCCATATCCGGCGATTCGGTGCAGGATGTTTCGTTGCCGCGTCAGACGAGCTTGCCGGGGTTGAGCAGCCCCCGGGGTCGAGCGCCTGCTTGACCGCGCGCAGCATCGACAGCGCCACCGGATCGCCCAGCCGGGCCAGTTCGTCGCGCTTGAGCTGGCCGATCCCGTGCTCGGCCGAGATCGAGCCGCCCCATTGCGTCACGAGATCGTGGACCCTGCGGCTGATCGCCTTGCCCTCGGTCGCATTCCAGGCGCGGGCGTCGGCGGCTCCCGGGGCGATGACGTGGTAGTGCACGTTGCCGTCGCCGAGGTGGCCGAAGGCGATCGCCTCGGTGCCGGGGAACTCGGCTTCCAGCATCGGCGCGGTCGTCTCCACGAAGGCGGGCATCGCCTCCACCGGCACCGAGATGTCGTGCTGGACCGCCGGACCGCGTGCGCGCTCGGCGGGGGACGGTCTCGCGGATGAGCCAGAAAGCCTCGGCCTGCGATTCGCTGGTGGATAGGGCGGCGTCTTCGACAAGATCCTTCTCGAAGGCTTCGGCCATCATCGCCTCGCAGCGGTCGCGCAGGGTGTCGGCCTGCGCCCGGTCGGCGACGATTTCGATCAGCACGTGCCACGCATGGCGCCCCTCCAGCGGGGGCGGGCGGTGGGGAGGTGTTCGACGACGGCGTCGATGCTGGCCTGCGGCATGACCTCGAAGCCTTCGAGCGCCTCGCCCTCCATCGCGTCGCAGTGAAGCAGCAGCATGCGGGCGGCGGGCAGGGAGGGCACGCCCGCCCAGATCACCACCCGCTCGGCAACGGCGGGCAGCAGGCGCAGGGTCGCGGCGGTGACGATGCCGAGCGTGCCTTCCGATCCGATCAGCAACTGCTTGAGGTCGAAGCCCCGGTTGTCTTTCTTGAGCGGGGTGAGCTGGGAGAAGACCTGTCCGTCGGCGAGCACCGCCTCCAGCCCCAGCACCAGGGCGCGCATCGATCCGTGGCGCAGGACCTGCGAGCCGCCCGCGTTGGTGGAGATCAGCCCGCCCACCGTCGCCGAGCCCTTGCCGCCCAGCGTTAGCGGAAAGCGCAGATCCTGCGCCTCGGCGCTTTCGTGGAGCGTCTGGAGAATCACGCCCGCCTCGCATGTCGCGCGGCCCGATTCGGTGTCGATCTCGCGAATCGCGTTCATGCGGCGCAGCGAGAGCAGCAGTGCGGTCCCACTCTCGTCGGGCGTGGCACCGCCGGACATGCCCGAGTTGCCGCCCTGGGGCACGATCGGCACGCCATGCTCGGCGCAGAGGCGTACCAGAGCGGACACTTCCTCCACATTGGCGGGAGAGGCGAGGGCGCAGGCCCGGCCGGTAAAGCGTCCGCGCCAGTCGGTAAGCCAGGGCGCCACGAGTTCAGGATCGGTCGTCAGGCCGCGCGGGCCGAGCAGGGCGGCGGCTTCCTTCAGAAAGCCGGCGGGTGCGGTGTCGTTCATCCTGGCGATATGGCACATGCTGCATGGGGTTTCATCACCGACGCGCGATAATTGCGAAGGCGGTTCGGGCGCTCGGTGGCGGACAAGTTAAGCGTCGGTTCAAGCTCTTGCCGTAAGGCGGACATGTCGGCATCGCTATGCGGCGTCGATTCCGGGGATACGAAAGACGACATGAGTTTTGCCTCCGCACTGCTGTATCCGTTCCTCCTGCTGCTCCCGGCGGCAGGGGGCGGCGACGGCGTGCCGCGCGCGGAGGATGCGGGCGTGGAGCCTGCCGAGGTGTCGCTCTGGCCCCCGATAGAAGTCGGCGTGCTGGCCGCCGATGCGCCGTTCGCGATCAGCCTGCTGCCCGAGGTCGCCCCGCAGGATGCCTGGCAGGTCCGCATCGAGCAGCGCATGACGATCCGAATCTCGCCGCCGCGCGCGTCGGTGCCGATGCCAGACATGTTCTTCGGCATGCCGACCGATGGCGGGGTGGAGTTCGCCGAGCGCAAGATGGGCAATTGCCTGCCCGCTTCCGGCATCGTCAGCGTGCGCCCCGATCGCGGCAACCGGCTGCTGCTGTTCATGCGCGACCGCCGGGTGGTCAGCGCCGAACTCGCCCGGTCCTGCCGTGCGCGCGATTTCTACTCCGGCTTCCTGATCGAGCGTAACGAGGATGGGCGGGTCTGCGTGGATCGCGACACGCTGCTGTCGCGCAGCGGAATGAGCTGCACCTTGACCCGCATAAGGCAGTTGGTGGAGCAGGATCGCTAACGGGCATTCGGTCCGTATCGGAAGAACTGGCGCTCCCTAGCGGATTTCCTTGACTTTCCCGCCTTTTTCCGCAAATGGCCCGCTGTCGCGCGGCATGTGTCGCGGGCGGCGCATTGGCCCGCCCCGGCTTCGTTCCGCAGCTTTACTTGAAATTTTTCCGGAAAAACCAAACGCCTATGAGCTTTGCCGATCTCGGCCTGTCTGACGAATTGCTGCAAGCGGTGGAGGCTGCGGGCTATACCGAGCCGACTCCGATCCAGGCACAGACGATCCCCCGGTCCTGATGATGAAGGATCTGATCGGCATCGCCCAGACCGGCACCGGCAAGACCGCTGCCTTCGTGCTGCCGATGATCGACATTCTCGGTCATGGTCGCCGCCGCGCGCTGATGCCGCGCTCGCTGATCCTCGAACCCACGCGCGAACTCGCCGCGCAGGTGGCAGAGAACTTCGAGAAGTACGGCAAGAACCACGACCTGAAGATGGCGCTGCTGATCGGCGGCGTGCAGATGGGCGACCAGCTCAAGGCGCTGTCCGCCGGTGTCGATGTGCTCATCGCCACGCCGGGCCGCCTGATGGACTTGTTCGAGCGTGGCAAGATCATGCTCACCGGCTGCGAACTGCTCGTCATCGACGAAGCCGACCGCATGCTCGACATGGGCTTCATCCCGGACATCGAGACCATCTGTTCGAAGCTGCCGGCCAACCGCCAGACGCTGCTGTTCTCGGCGACGATGCCGCCGGTCATCAAGAAGCTGGCCGACCGCTTCCTGACGAACCCCAAGTACGTCGAAGTGGCACGTCCGGCCTCGACCAACCTCAACATCGTCCAGCACAAGGTCATGGTGCCCGCGCGCAAGAAGCGCGAGGCCCTGCGCCAGATCCTGCGGTCGGACAACGTCACGTCCGCGATCGTCTTCGCCAACCGCAAGACCACCGTGCGCGAACTGGCCAAGAGCCTGAAGCAGCACGGCTTCTCCGCCGGCGAGATTCACGGCGATATGGACCAGCCCGCGCGCAACGCGGAGCTGGAGCGTTTCAAGGCGGGTGAGGTCAGCATCCTGTGCGCGTCAGACGTCGCCGCGCGCGGTCTCGACGTGAAGGGCGTGAGCCACGTCTTCAACTTCGACACGCCCTGGCACCCTGACGACTATGTCCACCGCATCGGCCGCACCGGCCGTGGCGGTGCAACAGGCCGGGCCTTCACCTTCGTCGCGCCCGAGGATGCCGAGGCGATCGGCAATGTCGAGAAGCTGACGGGCGGTCCGATCCCGCTCTTCCAGCTGGACGGTGAAGTCGAGAGCGAGGCCGTCGAGGCGAAGCCCGCCCGCGCCGCAAGGCCCGCCCGCGAGGCGAAGCCTGCGCGCGAAGCCAAGCCCGTGCGCGAGGAGAAGCCGAAGCGGGAAGCTCGCCCGGAGCCCCGTGCCGAGCGCGCTCCGCGCCGCGAGGCGAAGGCGGAAGAACCGCGCCGCAGCCGTCGCCGCGACCCCGTCGAGACGCACGACGACGGCAGCTGGAACGGTCCGGTGCCGAACTTCCTGGGTGTTTCCGCGCTGCACTGAGGCGCGGCTTTCGGGCAAAGAAAAAGGCAGGGAAACCCTGCCTTTTTCTTTGGATTTTGATCCTGCTTGTTTGATCGCCGTCATTCCCGCGAAGGCGGGAACCCATCTCCTGACGGTGCCTGTTAATTCGGCATCAGATGGGGCCCCGCCTTCGCGGGGATGACGACCATTGTTTGATCCAGACGAGATCAAATGTAGCGCCCCGTCGTGGCCTCAGGCGGCGCTGGCGCGGCGGCGGCGCCAGTACATGAGTCCGCCCACCGCTGCGGCGAGCATGCCCAGCATGCCCGGCTCGGGCACTTCGGTGCCGCCCGAGGACGAGGAAGACGACGATCCCTCGGTCGGCGTGCCGGGGTCGGTCGGGGTCGGCGTGTAGTTGCCGGTGTAAGTGCCCACGTGCATCTCGCCGTTCTGGACGAGGCTGCCGAACACAGCTGAGCCCTGGATGTAGTTTCCGGTCGTCGCGGCCGCCCCGGGTGCCAGCACCGAGCCGCCCCATGCCGTGGTCAGCGACAGGTCCTTGGCTTCGTAGAAGTTCCAGACCACGTGTTCGCCGAGGTTCTGGGTGCCGCCCAGGAAGTTGTCGTTGAGCGTGATCGACCCGCCCGAGACGTTGACGATGGCGGTGTCCGCGCCGTTGAGGTTGAACTGGATCTCGCCGATCTTGTCGAGGTCGGCGGCCGAGATGTTGAACACCGCGACGCCGTTCGCACCGGGCTGCGCATCGAAAGTCCCGCGATTGCCGCTGGTCGACAGCTGGCTGTTCGCCGTTTGCGTGCTCATGTCGTGGCTGAGGCCGGTCATCGAGGTCTCGATGAGGCTCGCCTGCTGCGTCAGGTTCTGGCTGAACGACGGATCACCCGAGGCGAGGCCCGAAGTCACGGTGTTGTTGTTGACGTTGGTGTTGCTGATCGAACCGCCCACCAGCACCGTCTGCGCCGCGCCGTTGAGGTTGAGGCCGCTGTTGACGTTGCCGCCGACGACCGCGCCCGAACCGTTGTTGAGGTTCTTCGCGCCGCCGTTGACGTCGCCCACGACCGTGAGGCCCGGAGTGCCTGTGCTCGACGCCGGAATGGCCTGGATCTGGTAGTTCGACGAATTGCCGTTGAGGTCGCCGCCGACGAACGTGCGCCCCTCGACTTCCGAGGACGAGGTGAGATCGCCCAGCACCACGAGGTTCCAGGTCTTCAGGACGTCTATCCCTGCGATCATGCCGGAATCGGCGAGGAGCGGGGTGGCTGAAAGGGCGGCAGCCATGGCGGCCAGCGAAAGCGAAACGGTACGGATGGAAGCCACGGCGTGTGTCCCGAAATGGCGTGAGTGACGACCGGGACCAGTATATTTACTTGGGGTTTTGGAAAGCGCGGGTTTTGCACTGTCCCTCGGTGGAACAGGGGAGGGCGATTACTCGCGAATTTACCAAATTTGAAGAATTGGCGTCTGGTTGTTTATTTGTGAGGTCCACCCCTAGCCAGAGGCCCACCCCCAACCCCTCCCGTAAGCGGGAGGGGAGCAGGCCGGCGCTTCATTCTCCCTCCCGCTCGCGGGAAGGGCCGGGGTGGGCCTGCCGTCAAGCCTTCACCTTGTTCTGGAAGCTCTTGCGCAGCTTCATCAGTTTGGGCGGGATCACTGCGAGGCAGTACGGATTGCGCTGGCCTTCGCCGTCCCAGTACTCCTGGTGGTAATCCTCGGCCGGATACCAGGGGGCAGGGCCTTCGATCGTGGTGACCGCCTTCTCGCCCGAATGCTCCGCGTCCCAGCGGGCGATCGCGGCAGGAGCCTCTGCGGCCTGCGCATCGTCCAGCGGAAAGATCGCCGAGCGGTACTGCGTGCCGATGTCGTTGCCCTGGCGGTTCAGCTGCGTCGGATCGTGCGTGCCGAGGAACACGTCGAGCATTTCGGCATAGGAGATCACCGCAGGATCGTACGTGACCCTGATCGCCTCCGCATGCCCGGTCGTGCCCGAGCAGACCGCCTTGTAGGTGGGGTTCTCAACCTCACCGCCGATATAGCCGCTTTCCACGGTGCTTACGCCCACAACGTCGCGGAATACCGCTTCGGTGCACCAGAAGCACCCGCCAGCTACGATTGCCGTTTCCATCTTCGTCACATGTCCTCAAGTCGAAAGGATTGGCAGGTAGATAGGTATGCGGTGTCCGCTTGTCATTGGCCTGTTGTCGGCTAGTCTCGGCGCCGCTTCAAATCCACGTGGAGAGAACCCGATGCGCCGCGCCCTGCTGACCCTGTCCTCGCTTCTCGGCCTCGTCGCCGCTCCGCTCTCCGTCCAGGCTGCCGAGAAGAAAGCCCCGGTCGAAGCCTGCAAGGGCTGCGAAGCGTTGCTCGAACTCGCCGCTGCCAGCCCGCTGCGCAAGGACGACCGCGCCCGCGACGCCGCGCGCCATCCGGTCGAGACGCTGTCGTTCTTCCGCGTCGGCCCGCAGATGAAGGTCGGCGAATATGCGCCGGGCGGCGAGTGGTACTCGCGCTTCCTCGGCCTTTACCTCGGCCAGCAGGGGCATCTGGTGGGGCTCTATTTCGATCCGACCAGCGGCGCGTTCAAGGCGGACCGGCAGGACGGCATCCGCAAGGCCGCCGCCCAGTATCCTGCCGACGTCGCGAAGTTCACCGGCATGTCGGCGGACAAGTTCGCTGCCTATACTCTCGACGCGGTGCCGGAAGCAGAGAAGGGCACCTTCGACGTCATCGTCATCCCGCGCATGATGCACAACCTGTTCAACTGGAACATCGCCGACAGCGAGATCAAGGCGATGCGCGGGTTGCTCAAGCCCGGCGGTCTCGTCGGCATCGAGCAGCACCGCGCCAAGGCCGACGCGCCTTATTCCTACACGGACGGTTCGAAGGGCTACCTGCGCGAGGCGGACGTGATCCGCTTCATGGAAGTGAATGGCTTCGACCTCGTCGGCAAGTCGGAGATCAGCGCCAACCCCAAGGACACCGCGAACTGGCCCGACGGCGTCTGGACGCTGCCGCCGACTTACGCGCTCAAGGAGCAGGACAAGGCGAAGTACCAGGCCATCGGCGAGAGCGACCGCATGACCCTGCTGTTTCGCAAGCGTGACTGATACGGCCAACTCTGGACTTCATGCGGCCCAGTCCATAACTGGGGCCGCATGACCCGCCAGATCCCCTCCCGTCAGCTGACTGTCGCCGCCCTGCAACTCGCCCTCGGTTCCGCCGACGAGGCCGAGAACATCGCCGCCGTCTCCGCATTGGTGGAGGAAGCGGCCGGGAAGGGCGCGCAGGTCGTGCTGCCGCCTGAACTGTTCTCCGGCCCCTATTTCTGCAAGACCGAGGACGAGGCGCTGTTCGCGCTTGCCCACCCGACGCTGGAGCATCCCTCGGTCATCGCCATGAAGGCGCTGGCGGCGAAGCTGAAGGTCGCGATCCCGACCAGCTTCTTCGAGCGTGACGGGCATCACTATTACAACACCCTCGCCATGATCGACGCCGATGGCGAGATCATGGGCACGTACCGCAAGAGCCACATTCCCGACGGTCCGGGCTACGAGGAAAAGTACTACTTCCGCCCTGGCAACGACGGTTTCAAGGTCTGGGACGTGTTCGGAACCCGCATCGGCGTGGGCGTGTGCTGGGACCAGTGGTATCCCGAATGCGCGCGCGTCATGGCGCTGATGGGGGCGGAACTGCTGTTCTATCCCACCGCGATCGGTTCGGAGCCCTACGACGCCACGCTCGACACCAGCCGCATGTGGCGTCGGGCGATGGTGGGGCATGCGGTCTCCAACTGCATGCCGGTGATCGCCGCCAACCGCATCGGCGCCGAAACCGAGTGCGGCAGCGCGCAGACGTTCTACGGCCATTCGTTCATCACCGACGAATGGGGCGACTTCATCGCCGAATTCGGGCGCGAGGAAACCGGCGTCCTCGTTTCAACGCTGGACCTCGACCGCGCGGCGACGCATCGTGCGGGGATGGGCTTCTTCCGCGATCGGCGGCCGCAGCTTTATACGCGCGTTGCCCAGGATATCTGAGCGCCGCACATCTGATCGAAGAGGGGGCGTCAATGGGCAAGCATCGCTATCTTGTGGCGCTGGGGTCCAACATGCGCCACCACCGCCACGGGTGCCCGCGCAAGGTGCTGGGCGCCGCGCTGAAGGCGCTCGACCACGGCAAGCTGGAACTGCTCGCGGCCTCTCCGGTGATCGAGAGTGCGCCGCTCGGCCCCTCGCGCCGCCGCTATGCCAATGCCGTGGCGCTGGTGCGCTCTAAGCGCGAGCCGGACGAACTTCTCCACAAGCTGCAGAAGATCGAGCACAAGTTCGGCCGCCGCCGCATGGGCAAGCCCTGGAGCGCGCGGGTGCTCGACCTCGACATCGTGCTGTGGAACGGCGGTGCGTACGGCGCCGACGACCTCGTGATTCCCCATCCGGCCTTTCGCGAGCGGCGCTTCGTGCTCGACCCGGCGGCGAAGATCGCAGGCCGCTGGCGCGATCCCTTGACAGGCTTAAGCATCGGACAGTTGCGTGCCCGCTTGACCAAGCCGCGCATGGCCCCTAGGTGACCCCGACCGTCACGGTACGCTTCAGTGGGGGCCCGTAGCTCAGTAGGTAGAGCAGCTGACTTTTAATCAGCGGGTCACAGGTTCAGAATCCTGTCGGGCTCACCATCTTTCGCGCATCGTGACATGAAAAAGGCCCCGCAGGTTCCGCCTGCGGGGCCTTTTTGTGTTCCCACCATTTCGTCATTGCGAGCGCAGCGAAGCAATCCAGGACAGTTTGACACCGCTCTGGATTGCTTCGCTGCGCTCGCAATGACGAGGAGAAGGGGCTGATCGCTTACTTTTCAGCTCTGGTATCAGAACCCCAGGTCCTCGATCTTCCCGTCGAAGTTGCCGCCCAGCTTGTTGTTCGCCGCCGCCAGCTTCTCGCCCGGCACGCCCGCGAGGTAGCCGTCGATGATGCGCTGGTAGTTGCTGATCAGCCCCTCGACTTTGCTGGAAAGGCGCATGAACTCGAAGCCGGAAGCGTGCAGGCCCTTCTGCTGGAGCGGGATGTTGGAGTAGTCCTGCCGGGGGATCGGCGGGAAGTCCTGGCTGTCGAATGGAAGCACGATGGGTTCCATGACCGGCTCGGGCTCCTGTCCTTCGGGGAAGAAGGTCAGCGACCACAGTTCGAAGAAACAGCTTTCCGGCCCCAGCGGACGAATGCGGTAGGCCGACATCGAACTGAAGTAAGGCAGCAGGAAATAGTTCGGGAACAGGAACTCGACGGCGTTGATCGGGTCCGACTGCGACACCGCGATGAGGTCGGGAATCGGTTCGCCGCGTTCCTTCAACTGGGCCGAGACCTGGTGCATGACCATGCCCAGCCACATCATCATGGCCTGGCTCTTGTCCTCGGGCAGCCCCTGCGTCGCGTGCTGGAGCGATCTGGCGATCTCCACTTCCTTCTCGTGGAGCATGCCGGCCATCCCTTCGCTGAGCAGTTCCATGTTCTTGATCTGCGCGGCGATGTTCTCTTCGATGGTCAGCGCGGGGTCGGCCAGCATCGGCGCGCGGCTGGGATTGTCGGCCATCGCGTACATCGAGATCGTACATGGTCGGCACCGCGTGTTGCAACTGCGGGTGCGTCTGCATGACGTGGTAGCCTTCCATGAAGGCCTCCATCGCGATCTTCCAGTTCGCCGGGAGCACGGTGCCGTAGCACCACTCCGCGCGCAGCTTGTGGAGGTTGTGCGCCTCCAGCCGCTCCGCCACCGGGCCGAGGCTCTCGCGCACGGAGGGCGCGTCGTCATCGTGGTTGATCCATACGCAGCCGCCGAAGACTTCGGCGCGGCAGGGGATGAGGTTGATGTCGTCCTCGTTCAGCTGGCGCTCGGAGAACAGGTGCTTGCCGTAGACCATGGTGTTCTCGCCATCCATGTTCCAGCGCCAGCCGTGGAAGGGACAGACGAAGCCCGATTTCGCGCAGTTGCCATGCGCCGTCGCGTGCGAGGAGCCCAGTGGTGATCCGCCCGCGAAGGGTACGCCGCGGTGGCGGCAGGCGTTGTTGAAGGCCTTCACGCCGCCGGCCGTACGCACGACGATGACCGATCTGCCGACGTTCTCGTACTCGATCCAGTCGCCGACCTCGGGGATCTGCTCCTCGCGGCAGGCCATCTGCCAGACGTTGGGCCACAGATGGTCCAGCTCGGCCTGGTAGAATTCGGGGTCGTAGTAGCGCTTGACCGGGATGCGTTCGGGATCGTCGATCGGGAACGGCACCGGCCGCAGGCCGCCGTCTGCTGATTTGAGCACTTCCCAATACCTCTCGCTGTTACTCTCGTTCGTATTGAACCAGTGTATAGCGTGAGGAGCGGGAGGCAATCACCACCCGCGCGACGGTAATCGCGGGCGCGGTAATTGGAGGCGATCGAGAGGGCGAGGGGGCTTCGACAAGCCCAGCCTGAGCGGTATCGAGATCAGGTCTTTAAATTCCGCTCAGGCTGAGCTTGTCGAAGCCCCCTCCGATAGCTCGCACCTAAAGACAGCCAGCGGTCCCGGATCAAGTCCGGGACGACAGATCCGTCACGCCGGCTTCACGAAGCTGTCGAGCACGCGCTTGTTGCCCGCCTGCTCGAACTCGATCTCCAGCTTGTTGCCTTCCTGCGCAACCACTGCGCCATAGCCGAACTTCTCGTGGAAGACGCGCGCGCCCACGGCGATGTCGGAGCGCGGCTTGGCGGCGAAGCTGGCGGCGGAGCGGGTGCTTTCGACCACGCGCTTGGGGCTGGCGTCGTACTCCTTCGCCGCTGCCCGCTGCCAGCCGGGGCCGCGCGTGACGATCCGCGAGGGTTGCATCCGCGCCACGTCGGCGAAGGGATCGGCGTGCTCCGACCACTGCGCCCGCCACAGCGAGGCACCGCCCGAAAGCGTCGTTTCGGAGTCGACATGCTCCTCGGGCAGTTCGGCGATGAAGCGCGAGGGGATCGAGCTGGTCCACTGGCCATAGATGCGCCGGTTGGCCGCATGCAGGATCGTGCACTTCTTCTTCGCCCGCGTGATCGCGACGTAGGCGAGGCGGCGCTCCTCCTCCAGACTGGCGAGGCCGCCTTCGTCGAGCGAGCGCTGCGAGGGGAACACGCCTTCCTCCCAGCCGGGCAGGAACACGTTGTCGAATTCCAGCCCCTTGGCGCCGTGCATGGTCATGATCGTGACCTTCTCTTCCTCGGCCGCGTTCTCGTTGTCCATGACGAGGCTGACGTGTTCGAGGAAGTCGCCGAGGCTGTCGTATTCCTCCATGGCGCGCGCGAGTTCGACGAGGTTTTCCAGCCGCCCGTTGGCCTCGGCGGTCTTCTCCGCCTGCAGCGCATCGGTGTAGCCGCATTCGTCGAGCACGGTGCGCAGCAGGTCGGCGGGGCCTTCGGTGGCTGAGAGATCGCGCCAGCGCGCGAAGTCGCGCATCAGCGCGAGGAAGGTGTTGCGCGCGCGCGCGGGCAGCTCGTCGGTGTCGGCGATCTCGATCGCGGCGTTCGACAGCGGAATGCCGCGATTTCGTGCCAGCCGGTGCAGCGCCTCCAGCGCCTTGGCGCCGAGGCCGCGCTTGGGGGCGTTGTAGATGCGCTCGAACGCGAGGTCGTCGGCGGGCTGCGCGATGACGCGCAAGTATGCCAGCGCATCGCGGATCTCGGCGCGTTCGTAGAAGCGGAAGCCGCCGACGATGCGATACTTCATGCCGATGGAGATGAAGCGGTCCTCGAATTCGCGCGTCTGGTACTGCGCGCGCACGAGGATGGCGATCTGGTCGAGCGGGGCGCCCTGACGCTCCAGCCGCTCGATCTCGTCACCGACGCGGCGGGCTTCCTCCGGCCCGTCCCAGACGCCGACGACCTGCACCTTGTCGCCCGCGTGGCGCTCGGTCCACAGGGTCTTGCCGAGGCGCTGGGTGTTCTCGTCGATCAGGCCGGAGGCGGCGGCAAGGATCTGCGGCGTGGAGCGGTAGTTCTGCTCCAGCTTGATGACCTTGGCGCCGGGGAAGTCCTTCTCGAAGCGCAGGATGTTGGCCACTTCGGCGCCGCGCCAGGAGTAGATCGACTGGTCGTCGTCGCCCACCACGCAGATGTTCTGGCGGCCCTGCGCGATCAGGCGCAGCCACAAGTACTGGACCTGGTTGGTGTCCTGATATTCGTCCACCATGACGTACTTGAAGCGGTTCTGGTACTGCTCCAGCACGTCGCGGTGGGTGCGCAGGATGTTGAGCATGTGCAGAAGCAGGTCGCCGAAATCGCAGGCGTTCACTGCCTTCAGCCGATCCTGATAGAGCTTGTAGAACTTCTGGCCCTTGCCGTTGGCGTAGCTTTCGTTCTCTCCGGCGTCGAGGTCCTGCGGGTTCAGGCCGCGGTTCTTCCAGCGATCGATGCAGCCCGCCAGCTGGCGCGCGGGCCAGCGCTTTTCGTCCAGCCCTTCGGCTTGGATCAGCTGCTTGAGCAGGCGCAGCTGGTCGTCGGTGTCGATGATCGTGAAGTTGCTCTGCAGGCCCACCAGCTCGGCGTGGCGGCGCAGCATCTTGGCGGCGACGGCGTGGAAGGTGCCGAGCCAGGGCATGCCCTCCACCGCCGGGCCGATCAGGTGGCCGACCCGCTCGCGCATCTCCCGCGCCGCCTTATTGGTGAAGGTGACGCACAGGATCTCGCTCGGCCATGCAAGGCGGCTGTGTACGAGATGGGCGAGGCGGCGGGTGAGCGCCGCCGTCTTGCCGGTGCCCGCGCCCGCGAGCATCAGCACGGGGCCTTCGGTGGTCAGCACGGCCTCGCGCTGGGGATCGTTGAGGCCGTCGATCAGCGGATCAGAGGAGGGAGCTTGCAGGTTGTTCACCGTGAACAACTAGGGAACGGCATGGCCCGGTGCAAGCCCGGTTCGTCGCAGCGGAGGAACAATTGCCGGTGCGCTTCGTCGTTCGATCACAACGAAGACATAAACGGAGAGTGAGAAATGCGTAAAGTTCTGCTCGCCGGCTCTGCTGCCCTCAGCCTGTTGGTGGTCCCCGCCGCCATCCATGCCCAGAGCGACCCTGCCGCCCCCGCCACTTCCGAAATGCCCGCCGCGCCGCCATCTGCTCCGGCTCCGGCCATGCAGCCTCCGGCCGCCTCCAGCGCCGCGCCGACGCTCACGCCCGAGCAGCAGGCCACGTACGACAGCTGGAACCCGGCGCAGAAGTCCGACTACGAAAGCTGGCCGAACGACTACAAGGTCTATTACTGGACGCTGAGCATGGATCAGCAGAAGGGCTATTGGGCGCTGACGGCCGACCAGCGCGGCCAGATCTACAAGATGACACCCGAACAGCGGCAGATGGCCTGGAATTCGGTGCTGCAGCAGCTCAAGGGCGAGACGCCTGCGACGCCTCCGGGGCAGGCCAACCCTCCGGGACCGGGCGTGCCGACCGAAGGCGTCCCCGATCCTCAAGCCGCGAACCAGGCCGCGCGCCCGGCGATGCCTGCGGATGAGACCTATCAGGGCGGCCCGTACAAGGGCGCACTGACCCCGCCGCCTGCGACCGCGATGGACAAGGACTATCCGGTCTGCAGCAAGACGGTGACCGATGCCTGCCGCAATCGCGGCGGGAAGTAGGACGTGTAAATTCCTTCCTGGGACAAGCTCGGGGAGGGACACACTCACATCTCGTCATTGCTTCGCTGCGCTCGCAATGACGAGATGTGAGGATAGTATCTTTACCACTACCTTTGCTTTGCCATCCCTCATGTCGTCATCCCCGCGAAGGCGGGGACCCAGCTGATGCCGGTGCAACACGAGCCGTTAGGAGATGGGTTCCCGCCTTCGCGGGAATGACGGGTTTTGCATGCACATACCAGGGTTGTGCTTTGATCTAACGGAGTATGCTGCGGACACGCGGAAACGCCCGCTGGCGAGTGCAGGCCATTACGCCGGGGAAATCAACGCGAAGACCGGTAACATCGGGTCGGCGTCGGGAGCGTCCTCACCGGGACGCGGGGTTTTGTTTTCCGTGAAGCTCTGGCGAGCGGCCGGGTAACTCACGGTGCAGCCCGGCTCGACCTGTATTCCATCGGAAAGTCCCATGTGGCCGTCGTTAGGGTTCGCATCGTTATCGGCCGAAGGCTATCCGGGATGGCCGTCCCATGTCCTGCCGTGTGTCGCAGGAACGTATGGACGGCGTTTCCGGTAGCGCAGAGACAGTCCGGGTCTTCGAACGGACTCGTGGTTTGCGTAGCTACGGCTGAAACCGCATCCCGGCCCACGACGCCGACCCGATACACCGAAAGTGGCTTGTACATCACCGCTGCGGATGCTGGGACATATAGCCTATTTGGTTATAAATGTCAAGATGTACGGCGCAGGAGGTGCAGCCTGGCCTTGCCGACATCACGCGTGACGTCGGCTTCGAAGCCCTTGATGGCCACGCTTTCACCCTTGCCGGTTTCGAGGCTCACCCAGGTGCCTTCGCCGATCCAGCCGAGGCGAGCCAGCTTGTCCACCGCCACCTGACCCGCGCCGGTATCGTAAGGCGGGTCGAGCAGCACGAGGTCGAGCGGCTCCTTTGCGGTCCCCAGCGACATCACCGAGGAGGCGCGCACGTCGCTGCGCGGCTGCGCCTGCAGGTTGGCGATGTTCTTGCGAATCGCCCGGATCGCGCCTGCATCCTGATCGACGAACAGGCAGTGCGCCGCCCCGCGCGACAGGGCTTCCAGCCCCAGCGCGCCCGAGCCCGCGAACAGGTCCGCCACCTTCAGCCCCTCGAAATCGCCGAGGCGGCTGACCAGCATCGAGAACAGCGTCTCGCGCGTGCGGTCGGCGGTGGGGCGGGTAGTGTCACCCTCGGGCGCAGCCAGCTTGCGGCCGCGCCATTCGCCCGCGATAATCCGCAGGTTTCCGCTCATGCCTGCGTTCTCGTGGGATTCTGGCTCGGCAGGCTCTTGCGGAAGTTCTCGAGGTCGCGCTGCGAGACTTCACCGGCCATGCCCTTGGGCATGTCGCCGAGGCGGAACGGGCCGTAGGCGGTGCGCAGCAGGCGGCTGACCTGCAGGCCGAGCGCTTCGAGCACGCGGCGCACTTCGCGGTTCTTGCCTTCGGTCAGGGTCATCTCGATCCACTGGTTGCGCCCGGTGCGGCGCTCCATGTTGGCGTCGATCTTGCCGTAGATCACGCCATCGACCTCGATGCCTTCCATCAGCTGTTCGAGCTGTTCCTGCGTGATGTCACCAAAAGTACGCGCGCGGTAGGTGCGCGGCACGCCGGTGGCGGGCAGTTCGAGCTGGCGCTTGAACTCGCCGTCGTTGGTCAGCAGCAGCAGGCCCTCGGTGTTGAGATCGAGGCGGCCGATCGGCATCACGCGGCCGGTGCCTTCGGGCAGGGCGTTGCGCAGCGCGGTGTAGATCGTCGGGCGGCCCGCCGGATCGCGCTCGGCGGTGATGAGGCCCGAGGGCTTGTGGAACAGGAACAGGCGGGTGCCTTCGGCTTCCGCGATCGGATTGCCGTCCACCGCGACGCCGCGCAGGGAGGTGAGCACCGTAGAGGGCGTCTCGATCACTACGTCGTCCAGCGTGACGCGGCCTTCGATGATCAGGCGCTCGACCTCGCGGCGGCTGGCGACGCCGGCGCGGGCGAGCAGTTTGGCCACGCGCTCGCCTTCGCGGGCGGGCAGCGAGGGGTCCTTGGGCGTCGGCGCGGCAGCGCGCGGGCGGCGCCGGGCTTGAGGTTGGGGCGGGGGCCGGTCGGGCGGGCAGGGCGTGGGCCGCGATCCGAGCCGAATGCGCGATCGTCGCGGCGCGGACGATAGCCGCGTTCGCCGTCGCGGGAATCGGAGCGGGCGCCATCACGTGCAGGTCCGCTGCGATAGGTCGCATCGCGCGATCCGCCGCCTTGCGCACGCTCTGAACGCGGCGCGCCGTCGCGCCCCGGACCACTGCGGTAGGAACCGCCACGCGGGGTATCCTCACGCGGACGATCGCTACGCGGGGCGCCGGTACGGGCGCCATCGCGGGCAGCGGCATCGCGCGGACCAGCATCGCGGGAGGCGCCGTCACGCCCACCGTCTCTGGAGCCACGGCGCGGGAATTCATTGCGGAAGTCCTCGCGGCTGCCGATACGGGGGCTTCGCGGCGTCCGCGTCCGCCGCGCGGAGCATCGCCACGGGGCGCGTCAGGACCGTCATCGCGGCCGGTGCGGCCACGTGCACTGCCACTTCCGGCGTTGTAGCGGGGGCCGCCATCACGCGATGCACCGCCCCGCGAAGAGCCGCCACGCGGAGCTCCACCGAACGAGGAACCGGAATCGCGACCACGGCCGGAGCCGCCTGATCTGCCGCCTGAAGACTTGCTGGGAGGTTTGGACATTCGTGGCCCATACCTGTTGATCGCCGCTTCATCCAGCCTTCCCTTACGGATCGCCGCCGCTAAGTTGGCGGCAACCGCAAATGAGGAGACCGGCGTGGACGCCGATACCATCGCAGAGCGTCGCAGCGTCGGGGATCTGATCAAGCCCTATTTCGAGCGGGAGTCGCTCGCCTCGTTCATGCTCGGCCTGTCCTCGGGCTTTCCTTATGCGATGATCGGCGCGACGCTGACCACGCGTCTGGCGCAGGACGGGATCGACAAGAAGACCGTCACCGCCTTCACGCTGGCGTTCCTGGTCTACAATCTCAAGGTGTTCTGGGCCTGGATCGTCGACGGCGTGCACCTGCCGGTGCTGCACCGCATGGGGCAGCGCGTATCGTGGATGCTGGTCTGCGGGCTTGCCGTGATTGCGGCGGTTCTGAATCTCGCGCTGGTCGATCCGGCGGCGGACATCGGCGCGACCGTGCTCGCCGCCGTGCTGGTGGGCGTGGCGGGCGCCAGCTTCGACATCGTCATCGACGCCTACCGCATCGAGACGCTCAAGCCCTACCAGCTCGGCACCGGGTCGGGCATGAGCCAGTACGGCTGGCGCATCGGCTCGGCGGGGGCGGGCGCGCTCGCGCTGGTGCTTTCGGCGCGCTACGGCTGGGGCGTGGGCTATGCGGCATGCGCCGTCTTCGCGCTGCCCGCGATGCTCACCGCGCTGGTGCTGGGCGAGCCGGAGCGCCGCAAGGTGGTGGTCGAGAAGAAGGGGCTGGCCGAAGTCTGGTCCTCCATCGCCGGGCCGTTCGGGGAGTTCTTCCGCCGCAACGGCGCGTTCCTAGTGCTGCTGTTCATCCTCGTCCACAAGATCGGCGACACGCTAGCGAACCTGACCTTCCGCCTGCTGTTCGACGACCTCGGCTTCAGCAACGACGAGATCGCGATCTACGACATCGGCCTGGGCTTCTGGGCCTACATGATCGGCGTGTTCATCGGCGGCGTCGCTTATGCGCGCATGGGCCTCAAGCGCTCGGTGATGCTCTCGCTGGTGCTGATGGGTGTGTCGAACCTCAGCTTCGCGGCGCTGGCTGCGGCCGGGCACAGCAACTGGGGCATGGCTGGCGCCATCGGCTTCGAGAACATCGCGTCGGGCTACGGCGGCGTGGTGGTGATCGCCTATTTCTCGGCGCTGTGCGACTTGCGCTACACGGCGGCGCAGTATGCGCTGATCTCGGCCGGAGCGAGCGTCGTCGGGCGGCTCGCCACCGGCACGACGGCGGGCGCGCTGATCGAGGCCATGGGCTACGTGAACTTCTACTTGCTCACCACGGTGGCGTCGCTGCCCGGCATCGCGCTGTTTTGGTGGCTGAGCCGGACAGGGCTCGTCGATCAGGCGCTGGGGTCTGCGGGTGAGGTGGAGTAGAGGGAAAGCAGCATAACGTCGTCCCGGACTTGATCCGGGACCGCTGGCCGTGAACGACCCACCTCGCTTCGGGCGCCTTGCCGACGACCTATTCCTAAAGACAGCCAGCGGTCCCGGATCAAGCCCGGGACGACGAACTGATCAACTCTTCAGTCCGGCACTTCGCCGTTGTCCCGCAGCACCGCGCCCGCAAGGTAGAGCGAACCCGCGATCAGCACGGCGCGTGGGGCCAGCTTTTCGAGATCGCGCAGCGCCGTCGCCACATCCGGCGCGGAGGACGTCGGCAGCGACCAGCCTGCGAACGCCTCGGGCGGGTGGCAGTCATGCCCCGGCACCGGCACCAGCGTCACGCTTTCGACGAGGCGGTGGAGCGGATCGAGCAGCGCGGCGGGGTCCTTGCCCGCGATCATGCCGAGGATCAGATGCGGCGCCTGCCCCGCTCGCGCAGGAATGCTTCCAGTGCCAGCCCGGCGTCGCGGTTGTGCCCGCCGTCGAGCCAGACCGGCGTGCCGGGGACGAGCGCCGTCAGCGGCCCGTCGCCCAGCAGTTGCATCCGCGCGGGCCAGCGCGCGGCGCGGATGCCCTCGGCGAAGGCGTGAGGATCGATCTTCAGCACGTCCTGCGCGCGCAGCATGGCGACGGCGAGGGCGGCGTTGTCCGCCTGGTGCGCGCCGGGCATCTCGGGCAGGGGAGCGTCAAGGCGCCGTGGCGGTCCTCGAACCAGATGGCGTCGCGGGTGACCTGCGCCTTCCACTCGGCGTCGCGCGACTGCAGCGGTACGTCCTCGGAAGCGGCGAGGGATTGCAGGAACGCGGCGACTTCGTGCGGGTAGTTCTGCGTCACCAGCGGCACGTGCGGACGGCGGATGCCCGCCTTCTCGAAGGCGATGCGGGTGAGCGGCTCGGCGGGCGTGCCGTCCTCGGGGGCGAGGAGGAAGCGTTCGTGGTCGATCCCCAGCGTCGCCATGCCGCAGACCAGCGGCGCGGGCAGTACGTTGGTGGCGTCGAACCGGCCGCCGAGACCGACCTCGATCACGCAGACATCCGCCGGATGGCGCGCGAAAGCGAGGAAGCTGGCGGCGATCGTCGTTTCGAAGAAGCTGACTTCGAGATCGTGCGCCGCGTCCAGGACTTCGGCCAGCAGGGCGGCGAGTTCGTCGTCGCCGACCAGTTCGCCCGCGATGCGGATGCGTTCGTTGTAGCGCACCAGATGCGGGCTGGTGATCGCGTGGACCTTGTACCCCTGCGCCTCCAGGATCGCGCGCAGGAAGGCGCAGGTCGATCCCTTGCCGTTGGTGCCCGCGACGTGGAACGCGGGCGCGATGCGCAAGTGCGGATCGCCGAGGTGCGCCAGCAGCGTGCGGATCGCCTCAAGCCCGATGCGGCCTTGCGGCAGCGACAGCGCGGCAAGGCGATCGAGCTGGGCCTGAACGGCGGGGAGTCCGACACGGCGAAGTCTTTCATGGTGTCCTCGACGGCGCCGTGCGCGTGGGGGCTTCGAGAGGCTGTGTCCGACCCTTCGGCAAGCTCAGGTTGAGCGGAAGTGGCGTAAGCCTCCAACACCGCTCAGTCTGAGCTTGTCGAAGCCCCATCGGCTTGGCTCTATCGAGCGGAATGCACCGCCTCGGCGAGCGATGCGGTATAATCCTGCAGCGGCCCGGGCGCGGCATCGCCATGCTGCTTGACGATGTCGATGAAGGCCGAGCCGACGACCACGCCGTCCGCCACCTTGGCGATGGCGGCGGCCTGTTCGGGCGTGCGCACGCCGAAGCCGACCGCGACGGGAATGTCGGTGGCGGCCTTGAGCTTCGCCACCGCGTCCTCGATCGATCCCTGCGCCGCCTGCTGCATGCCGGTGATGCCGGCGACCGAGACGTAGTAGAGGAAGCCCGAGGAGCCCTCCAGCACCTTGGGAAGACGCGCGGCGTCCGTGGTCGGGGTGGCGAGGCGGATGAGCGAAACGCCCTTTTCGCGCAGCGCCGGGCCGAGGGCGGCGTCTTCCTCGCTGGGGATGTCGACGCAGATCACGCCGTCGACGCCGGCCTTGGCGCATTCCTCTGCAAACCACTCGGGGCCGCGGATGGTCATCGGGTTGGCGTAGCCCATCAGCACCAGCGGCACATTGGGGTGACGCTGCCGGAACTCGGCGGCGATGCGGAAGATGTCCGCCGTGCGCGTGCCCTTGGCGAGGCTGCGCAAGTTGGCTTCCTGGATCGCCGGGCCGTCGGCCATGGGATCGGTGAAAGGCATGCCCAGTTCGATCACGTCGGCGCCGCCCGCGACGAGCGCGTCGAGGTTCGATGCGGTGTCGCCGTCGCCCCCGGTGATGAAGCAGACGAGCGCGGGGCCTTTGGCGAAAGCGGTTTCGAAGCGGGTCATCAGGAGAACAGCGTCTTTCCGGAATAGCGGAGAATGGCGGCGGTCAGGCCGACGAAAACGGCGAGGTAGGCGAGGCTGACGGCGATGTCGCTCCAGCTTCCCCGAAAGGCGAAGGCCCAGTAGTAGCCCGCGCCCGAAAGGTCGAAGGAGCGCACCCGGACGAGGTCGGCAAGAACCTTGATCGCCGGGAACACCGCCATCCAGAGCACGGCGGCGTCGATCAGCGACCGTTGCCACCCGCCCTTTTTCAAAGCTCGACCCCCAGCGCCTCGGCGACGGTGAAGATATCCTTGTCGCCGCGCCCGGAGACGTTGACGACGAGCAGCTTGTCCGCGTCCAGCTGAGCCGTCAGCTGCGGCAGCGCGGCGAGGGCGTGGGCGCTTTCGAGCGCCGGAATGATGCCCTCCAGCGCGCAGCACAGCTGGAACGCTTCAAGCGCCTCGGTGTCGGTGATCGGCACGTACTTCACGCGGCCCGCCTCGTGCAGCCACGAATGTTCGGGGCCAAGGCCGGGATAGTCCAGACCGGCGCTGATCGAATGGGCCTCGGTGATCTGGCCGTCCTCGTCCTGCAGCAGGTAGGTCTTGTTGCCGTGGAGGATGCCCGGACGCCCGCCCATCAGCGATGCGGCATGCTGGCCGCTCTCGATGCCGTGGCCGGCGGCCTCGATGCCGACCATCGCCACGTCCGCGTCGTCGAGGAAGGGGTGGAACATGCCGATCGCGTTCGATCCGCCGCCCACCGCCGCCACCAGCATGTCGGGCAGGCGGCCTTCGGCTTCGAGAATCTGCTCGCGCGTTTCGGTGCCGATCACGCTCTGGAAGTCGCGGACGAGTTCCGGGTACGGGTGCGGACCTGCGGCGGTGCCGATGATGTAGAAGGTGTCGTGGACGTTGGCGACCCAGTGGCGCAGCGCCTCGTTCATCGCGTCCTTGAGCGTTTCCGCGCCGCTGGTCACCGGCACCACTTCCGCGCCGAGCAGCTTCATGCGGAACACGTTGGGCGCCTGGCGCTCGACGTCCTTGGCGCCCATGAAGATCGTGCAGGACAGGCCGAAGCGCGCCGCGACGGTGGCGGTGGCGACGCCGTGCTGGCCCGCGCCGGTCTCGGCGATGATCTTGGTCTTGCCCATGCGCATGGCGAGCAGAACCTGCCCGATGCAGTTGTTGATCTTGTGCGCGCCGGTGTGGTTCAGATCCTCGCGCTTGAAGTAGATCTTCGGGCCTTTGCCCTCGGGCGCGAGCTTTCGGAAATGCTCGGTGATGCGCGGCGCCGGATAGAGCGGGCTGGGGCGGCCGACGAAAGTCTTGAGCAGATCGTCGAACTCGGCCTGGAACGCCGGGTCCAGCTTCGCGGCGCGGTATTCCTTTTCCAGGTCGAGGATCAGCGGCATCAGCGTCTCGGCGACGTAGCGTCCGCCGAACTGGCCGAAGTGACCCGACTCATCGGGATACGAACGAAGCGAATTGGGGCTCTGAACGGTCATGATCCGGCGCTTGGCAGACCCCCGCGCTTGTCCAGACGCCTTGAGGAGAGGGGCCATGTTTGCCCCGGGAACGCCGGAAAACCATGGGCGCCTACAGGGGCTTGGTGATCGCCTGGCGGACATTCAATTGCAAACAATGCAACTGAAAATCGGCAAAAGCACCTAACCGGCATAAACTGCAGTTTTGTGACGTTTTGAACGATTCCAAGAATTTACCGTTCATCTGACTGAAAGGTGACGGGGTCCAGCGGCGGGGCTCCCGACGATAACCCCGATGAGGGTCGGGATCGCAGGAATACTTGGAGTTATATAATATGCGTATTGCACTTGTTTCGCTCGCCGCGGTTGCTGCCGTGGCCGCTGCCACTCCCGCCCTGGCCAACGAGGCTCGCGTCGAAGCGCGCGGCGGTGTGATCTGGGACGGTAGCGACAGCGAAGCAACGGCTGGTGTGGCCGCTGGTTACGACTACGACCTCACCGACAAGCTCTTCGTGGGTGTGCAGGGTTCGGCGGACAAGATCCTGACCGACAACACCCGCGTTTCGTGGGGCGCCGGCGGCCGCATCGGCGTGCAGCCGATCCCGGGCACCAAGGTCTACGCGCTGGCCGACTGGCAGTCGAAGAACACCCGCTACGGCAACAGCGCCGTGGGCGTCGGTGGCGGCGTGCAGCAGGATGTCGGTTCGCGCTACTACGTGAAGGCCGAATACCAGCACCTGCTGGTCGGCGACAACACCCCCGACGCCGACCGCGGCCTCGTGGGCGTAGGCGTCAAGTTCTGATCCCACGGATCTGATCGCTGCGAAAGCAGTGTAAGCCAGGAAAGGGGCGGTCCGACGGGCCGCCCCTTTCTTCGTTCTCCTTGTCGTCATTGCTTCGCTGCGCTCGCAATGACGAGGGGTCAGACCGCCCGAACCGCCGCGCAGAAGGCGGCGATGCGCGCTTCGTCCTTCACGCCCGGCGCGCTCTCCACGCCCGAGGAGGTATCGACCAGCGGCGCACCGGTCAGACGGATGGCCTCGGCGACGTTCGCCGGTTCCAGCCCCCTGCAAGGCCCCATGCCAACGGCCCCTTCCAGTTCGCGACAAGGCCCCAGTCGAAGCTGAGGCCCATGCCGCCGGGCAGAGCGCCCTTGGGCGTCTTGGCGTCGAAGAGGACAACATCGGCGGCGCCCGCGTAGGCGTTCGCGCGGGTGACGTCGTCGGCGGTGGCGACGGACAAAGCCTTCCATACGGGGATGCCGAAGCGGGCACGCAGCTGCGCGGCGCGTTCGGGCGTCTCGGACCCGTGGAGTTGCAGCGCGTCGAGCTTCGCCGCGCCCACGGCCTCGCCGAGCAGCGCGTCGTCGGCGTCCACGAACAGACCGACGCGGCCGATCCGGTCCGCCGCGCGCTCCGAAAGCTGCGCCGCCTGCACCGGGCTCACCGCGCGCGGGCTCTTGGCGAAGAACACCAGGCCGATGTGCGCGGCGCGGGCGCGGATGGCCGCTTCCAGCGAAGCGGCGGTGCTGATACCGCAAATCTTGATTGCCGCTGTTGGCATATGCGCGCCTTGCCCTAAGCTGCGGTCCTGCATGAAATGAAGGACGTGAAGTGAATCGGTTGGGCCGCTATCTAATGGCAATCGCAGCCGCGGCAATGCTCGGCGGTTGCAGCGTGAAGGAGTCGATCCAGCAAGCCGACGCCGAAGTGGTCCGTTTCCATCAGGCGCTGGACGCAGGCCGCTCGCAGGCGATCTGGGATGCCACCGGGCCGGACATGCGCAAGGCCACCACGCAGAAGCAGTTCGTGGCTCTGCTCGACGCGGTCCATCGCAAGCTGGGCAACGTGAAGTCGAGCAAGCAGGTCGGCTGGAACCGCAACGCCAGCACCAACGGCAGCTTCACCACGACAACCAACGAAACCGTGTTCGAACGCGGTAGTGGAACCGAGCAATTCGTGTTCCGAAAAGTGAAGCCGACAAGCTCGCGCTCGTCGGCTATCACATTCAATCGAACGAGATGATGGTCAATTGATGGTCGATCACGGCGCCAGTTCGAACTGCACCGTCACATTGACGTTCATCTCCAACTCGCCCGCAGCGACCGGCGGCGGCGCGGCGGCGGCGACCATGTCACGGGCCTCCTTACGCACGAACATCACCGGCTGCGGCGAATAACCGCCGCTCTCGCTGATCGAGACGATGCGCGCGACCCGCAGGCCCGATGCCTTGGCATAGAGGTCGGCGCGGGCACGAGCGGACTTCATCGCCTCGACACGCGCCTCGTCCATCGCCGCTTCGGGCTGCGAGAGCATGAAGTTCGGCCCATTCACCTGGTTCGCACCCGCAGTCACGAGCGCGTCGATCACCTTGCCCATGTCCTGCAACTTGCGCTGGCGGACCGAGACCGAATTGCTCGCACGGTAACCGACGATGCGCTGCTGGCCGTCGTCCTCGTAAGAGCCATCGGGCAGGCGCTTGGGCTGGGCATAGACCGGATTGACGTTGAGGTTGCTGGTCTGGACATCCTTGTCGGCGATCCCGGCCCGCTTGAGCGCGGCGATCACCTTGGTCATCTGCGCCGAGTTGGCCGAAAGCGCCTCGCTGGCAGTCGTGCCCTGCGTGGTCACACCGGCGCTGTAGTTCGCCATGTCGGGCTCGCGCGTGGACGAACCTTCGGCGGTGACGGTGAGCATCGTGTGCCCGGCCTCGATGGCGGGAGCAGGGGCCTGCTGGGCGAAGGCGGTAGGGGCGGATGCTGCCATAGCCGTGGCGGCGAGCAGGCTCAGGGTCTTCATAATGGGGTCGCACTCCCGGGGGTTGTTCGGTGGACAACGATCTGGACGGAGCGAGGTTGCGAAGGGCTGAACGGTGAAGTGTGCGAATGTTAAGGTGAGAAGAGGATGAAGCAGGGGTTTACCACCCCTGCACCCCGTGAAGCGTCGAGGTCGGGCGTGCAGCATCGTCATGCAATGAGGCTGCGTCGGGAGACCAAATAGCCTGCGGCGCAATGTGGACGCGACGCTGCTGCGCGCACAACGATGACAGTAAAGGGGTCTGGGGCGATGGCCCCAGTAATCCTCTTTTTCCGTTCTTAAAGAGTAGCCTCGATAGCCTTCGCCGCTGCGAGGGATCCTCCGCGCGGCTGATCGGCCGTCCGATCACGAGCACGCTGGCGCCTGCATCGCGGGCTTCGCGCGGGGTGACGGTGCGCTTCTGGTCGCCGACTTTGCCGTCTGCCGGGCGCAGGCCGGGGACGACGAAGTAGCCGTCCTTCCACTGCTTGTGCACCGCGCCGACTTCGTGGCCCGAGCAGACGATGCCGTCGAGGCCAGCGGAATGCGCGAGGTCGGCGAGGCGCAGGGCTTGGTCGTAGGGGTTGGCGTTCACGCCGATGGCGGAGAGGTCGTCTCCGTCGAGGCTGGTGAGCACGGTGACGGCCACGACCTTGCAGTTTTCACCGGCGGCGGCCTTGGCGTCTTCCATCATGGCGCGGCCACCGGCGGCGTGAATGGTGACGATCGAGGGTTGCAGCACGTGGATCGCCTGCATCGCGCCAGCGACGGTGTTGGGAATGTCGTGCAGCTTCAGGTCGAGGAAGATGGGGAGGCCCACCTTGTGCAGTTCATGGACGCCGTGGTGGCCGTGGGCGCAGAAGAATTCGAGGCCCAGCTTGATCCCGCCGATATGGCCCGAGACCTTGCGCGCCAGCGCTTCTGCGGCGTCGAGGCGAGGGAGGTCGAGGGCGAGGTAGACGGGATTGCGGTTCATGACTTCTCGATTTCCGACGGGGTTTCGATTGGGGTGACGGGCGCGGTTTCGTGCGCTTCTGCGAGCGAGGGCATCGAGGTGGCGCGCAGCGAGTTCTCGAGGCTGGCGATGCGGCGGTTCAGGCGCCAGCGCACGGCGCGCAGGTAAGCCCACACCGGCAGCATGCCCAGCCCGAAGAAGAGCAGCGCGACGACGCCGACCGGCCATTCGAAGTGGAAGTAGTTGCCGTCTGCCAGAGGCCAGAAGTTTACCGGCACTTTGGTCCAGTTCATCGCGATGAATGCGACGAGCACGGCGGTGAGCACGACCCATGCGATGGTGCGGATGACCTGCATTGTTCCTCCTGCTTTCCCGGCGATGCTAGGCGTGAATTTTCCGCAAGGGAAGGGATTCCGCCGTCGTCCCGGACTTGATCCGGGACCGCTGGCCGAGAACAACCTTGCTCTCGGCCAGGCGCCTTATCGACAGCGCGCATCTAAAGACAGCCAGCGGTCCCGGATCAAGTCCGGGACGACGATCGGCTCAGCCGAAGACGCGGGCGAAGATCGTGTCGACGTGCTTGAAGTGGTAGTCGAGGTTGAACTTGTCCTCGATCACTTCGGCCGGAAGGGCGGCGGCGACTTCGGGGTCGGCCTTGAGCAGTTCGAGCAGCGAGAGCTGGCCGTCCGATTCCCACACCTTCATCGCGTTGCGCTGGACGAGGCGGTAGCTCTCGTCGCGGGTCAGGCCCGCCTGCGTCAGCGCCAGCAGCACGCGCTGCGAGTGGACCAGGCCGCCCATGCGGTCGAGGTTCTTCTGCATGCGCGCGGGGTAGATCAGCAGCTTGTCGATCACACCGGTCAGGCGCGCCAGCGCGAAGTCGAGGGTGATCGTCGCGTCGGGGCCGATGAAGCGCTCGACCGAGGAGTGCGAGATGTCGCGCTCGTGCCACAGCGCTACGTTCTCCATGGCGGGGACGACGGCCGAACGCACCACGCGCGCGAGGCCGGTGAGGTTCTCGGTGAGGACCGGGTTGCGCTTGTGTGGCATCGCCGACGAACCCTTCTGGCCGGGCGAGAAGTATTCCTCGGCCTCCAGGACTTCGGTGCGCTGCAGGTGGCGGACCTCGACGGCAAGGCGCTCGATCGAGCTGGCGATGACGCCCAGCACGGCGAAGAACATCGCGTGACGGTCGCGCGGGATGACCTGCGTGGAGACCGGCTCGATCCCGAGGCCCAGCTGGTCGGCGACGTACTGTTCCACTGCCGGGTCGGTATTGGCGAAAGTGCCGACCGCGCCCGAGATCGCGCAGGTCGCGATTTCCTCGCGCGCGAAGACGAGGCGCGTGCGGCAGCGGCTGAACTCGGCATAGGCTTCGGCGAGCTTGAGGCCGAAGGTGACGGGCTCGGCGTGGATGCCGTGGCTGCGGCCGATCGTGGGGGTGTACTTGTGCTCTTCGGCGCGGCGCTTGATCGCGGCGAGCAGGGCGTCGAGGTCATCCAGAAGGATGTCGGCGGCCTTGACCAGTTGCACGTTCAGCGTGGTGTCGAGCACGTCGGAGCTGGTCATGCCCTGGTGCATGAAGCGCGCCTCGGGGCCGACCTGCTGCGCGACCCAGTCGAGGAAGGCGATGACGTCGTGCTTGGTGACGGCTTCGATCGCGTCGATCGCGGCGACGTCGATCTTCGGGCTGGTCGCCCACCAGTCCCACAGCGCCTTGCCGGCGGAGGCGGGGACGGTGCCCATCTCGCCCATCTTGACGGCGGCATGGGCTTCGATCTCGAACCAGATGCGGTAGCGGGCTTCGGGTTCCCAGATCGCGGTCATCGCGGGGCGGGCGTAGCGGGGGACCATGTTCGACTCCTTGCAGCTGACGCGGGTAGCGGCCAATTCGTGCCGGTGCCGCTAGGCGGGGCGGGCGCGAAAGGCAAGGCGCTTGGGGAAGGAACGGCGCAAGGAAACTGCGCGTAGACCCATAATCCGAGGAGGAATCTTAACCACTCCGGACGCAAACGTTTGCACGAGAAGTTCGCACAGCGCCGTGCGTTCGAAGCGCCCAGAGACCCGCAAGAGATGCCCAAGGCGCGCCTCATCGTCGCACCCCTGTTGACAGGACTGGTGTGCTTCGCGCTTTCGGCGGCGGTCATCAAGTACCTCAGTTTTCAGGGCAACCTTGCCTCGGTGTGGCCGGCCAACGCCGTGGTCCTGGCGCAGCTGCTGGGGCGCCGCCCACGGGAGTGGCCCGTGTTCCTGGCGAGCGGTCTGATCGCCGTCGCCGCCGCCGGGTTCGCGATTCGCGGGGTGGTGTCCGGTCCGCTGGCTTTCGGTGTCTCCAATACGCTGGAGATCGCGCTGGCGGCCTGGCTGCTGCGCGCCACGGTCGATGCGGATGGCCGCCTGCTGCACCAGCATGCCTCGGTGGGCCGCTTCGTCGTCTGCGCGGGGATGATCGCCCCGGCCTTCGGCGCCCTGCTTGGTGCGGGCATCGCGAACATCGCGTTCGACCTGCCGATCGGGACCTCGCTCGCCACCAAGTTCTGCGCCGATGCGCTGGGCCTTCTGATCTTCACGCCGTTCTTCTTCGGCCTTTTCCACGGCGACACGATTCCCGCGCTGCGCGGCGCATCATGGGGCGAGCGGGGACAGCACCTGCTGCTCCACGCCACGGTCCTTGCCGTCAGCGTCGGGGTGTTCAGCCAGGACCGCTTTCCGCTGCTGTTCCTGCCGATGGTGCCGCTGATGCTGGTATCGTTCCGGCTCGGCTGGCAGGGGACGAGCGTGGCCGTGATGCTGGTGGCGGTGACCGGCGGCGTCGCCACGTTCTACGGCCATGGCCCCGTCAACCTGTCGGGCCGGGACATGGGCGTGCAGATGACCTTCCTGCAGTTCTACCTCGCCACCGTGCTGGTGCTGATGATGCCCGTCGCCGCCGCGCTGGCCGCACGCCGCGACCTGATCGACAGGCTCAGCGAGAGCGAGCGCGCGCTCAAGGTCCTTGCCGACCGCTCTTCCATCGTGCTGCTGCGCTTCAGTGCGGACGGAGCCTGCACCCGCGCGGTGGGCGATGCCGTTCCGCTGGTCGGCGAGGGTGCGGAGCGGCTGCTGTGCTCGCACATCGGCGAACTCGATCCGCCGCTGGGCGAGGCGCTCTTCGCAGCCCATCTCAGGGCGCTCGACGCGGATACGACCGTGACCATGGAGGTCGAGCGCCCCGGCGGCCTGTGGATCGAAGCCAAGTTCCGCGCCGAGCGCGACGATCAGGGGCAGGTCTCGGGCACGGTCGCGACGCTGGTGGACGTGACCGCCCGCAAGACCCGCGAAGGCGAACTGGCGCGCAGGGCGGAGACGGACGAGCTGACCGGCCTCGCCAACCGTGCAGGCTTCCTGCGCCGCTTCGAGACGGCGCTTGCGGGCAACGAGGCGCTGAGCATCGCCCTCGTGGACGTCGATCGCTTCAAGTCGCTCAATGACGAGCATGGCCATGTCGCGGGTGACGCGGTGCTTGCCGAGATCGCCCGCCGCCTGCTGCAATCGGTGCGTGCCGGCGACCTCGTCGCGCGGCTGGGCGGGGATGAGTTCGTGGTGCTGCTCGGCGCTGCGGATCCCGGCATGACGCAGGACATCTGCCGCCGCATCGTGGACACGGTGTCGGCGGCCCCGGTCGAACTGCCGATGGGCGGGCATACCGAGGCGAGGATCAGCTGCGGCCTCGTTCATCGTGCGCCGGGGCAGGGCGGCATCGACCTGCTCAACCGCGCGGACATGGCGCTCTACGAAGCGAAGCGTGGTGGCCGCAACCAGATGATCGCGGCTTAGTCATTTTTCCGTTCGTCATTGCGAGCGCAGCGAAGCAATCCAGAGCAGTCCTATGCCGCCCTGGATTGCTTCGCTGCGCTCGCAATGACGACGTGATTTACATAGCCCAGACGAAATCGATCCGGACGTCGCCGGTCCGGGCACCGTCGGCATCGAAGCTGCGTTCGACGATCGAGCCTCGGCCCTCGCGGTCGACCGTGATCACCGTGCTGCACCGCGTACCGTAGATCGCATCGCGGATGAACACGGGCGCGAAGCGCGGCTCAGGGCCAAGTTCGGGGCCAAGTTCGGGGCGATGGGGCGAGGGTGCCGGCGTCTCGTCCCGCAGGGCGCCGAGCAGCGGTTCCACCTCGGCCGCGCCTCTATCCAGCCATTCCGTGATGGCTTCCCCACCTGCAGAGTCTTGGGCCAGGGCACGTCGAAACCGCCGTTCGACAATCCGTGGATGCCCGGAGACAGCGGCCGCAGCTCGACCTGCGGGTGATTGGTGAGGAACGAGGCGTCGCCCGTATCGGCCAGGATCAGGTTGAACGGATTCATCTGCGCCATCGCGTCGGTCAGCGTGTCCGGGAGCGCGCCCTCCAGCAGATCCGTCACCAGCTTCCCGCGCGAGGGACGGCCGGGCTGCGAGCCTTCCGGCACGCGGTAGTTCGTGACGAGGGCGAAGCGGCCTCCTTCGGTAACGCCAAGCCAGGTGCCGCCGCCGGTGAGGTCGGTCCCGGCGATGATGCCGTCCGGCCTGTGCGCGAGCGGCGCGGCGGGACGGGCATGGAACTCGTCGCGGTTGCCCGCCACGACGAGGAGCCAGTCGGGATGGGCGTCCCAGGCGACGGCGGCGACGCACATGGTCTCAGATCAGTCCCTTGGCACGCAGCGAGACGTGGCCCTCGCGTCCGATCACCACGTGGTCGTGGACGGAGACGCCGAGCAGCCGTCCGGCCTCGGCGATGCGATTGGTGATGTCGATGTCGGCGCGGCTCGGCTGCGGCGAGCCCGAAGGGTGATTGTGGACGAGAATCAGCGCCGTGGCGCCGAGGTCGAGCGCGCGGCGGATCACCTCGCGCGGGTGGATCGCCGCCTCGTCGATCGAGCCTTCGCCGACGAGGTCGTCGAGGATCAGCATGTTGCGGGCATTGAGGTAGAGGACGCGGACGCGCTCCACCGTCAGGTGCGCCATGTCGATCGTCAGGTAGTCGATGAGCGCGTGCCACGAGGACAGCACTGGTGCCTCGCGCACCTTCTGGCGGGCCATGCGGGTGGCGGCGACGGTGACCACGCGCAGCGCAGCAGCGGTGGCCTCGCCCATGCCGGGGTGGGCGGCGAGGGCGCGCGGTTCGGCCTGCAGCACGCCCGCGAGCGAACCGAAGCGATGGATCAGGCTGCGCGCGAGCGGCTTCATGTCGCGGCGCGGAACGGCCTGCATCAGCAGGAGTTCAATGACCTCATGATCCGCCAGAGCCTCCGCCCCGCCATCGAGCAACCGCTTGCGCAACCGTGCGCGGTGGCCGCTCGAGATCATTGGCAAAATCGCCGCGCGCTTCCCTGAGGGGAGGGGGCGTTCATCGAAGAGGGAGGTTGTCCGTCCATGCTGCGTACAAACAATTGCCTTTCCCGTCCGCCCGGCGCAAGTGAACGATCGGATGTCGCAAGAGATCGACCAGACCCCGGACACCGACGAGGCCGCTACCGGGGGCCTTTCTTCGCGTGGGCGCTTTCGGAGCGGCCGTCGCTGGGGCGCTCCCGTGCTTGTGGTGGGCGGCCTGCTGGCGGCGGCGCTGGGTGCTGCCTGGCTATCGCGCGAGGAGATCGCGGCGAACCTCATCGAGCGCGAACTCGATCTCGCTGGGCCTCGATGCCCGCTACGAGATCGTGCGGATCGGACCCTCGGAGCAGGTGATTCGGAACCTCGTCATCGGCGATCCGGCGCGGCCGGACCTGACGGTGCAGGAACTGCGGGTGGCGACGCGCCTTTCCTGGGGACTTCCCGGTATCGGCCGGATCACCGTGGTGAAGCCGCGCCTCTACGGTTCGTGGCGCGGCGGCAAGGCCAGCTTCGGCAGTCTCGACAAGGCGCTGTTCAGCGGCAAGGGCGGGCCGTTCGAGATGCCCGACCTCGACCTTGCGGTTGTCGACGGGCGCGCCCTGATCGACAGCGACCACGGCCGCATCGGCGTCAAGCTGGCGGGTGAAGGCGAGCTGCGCGGCGGGTTCTCCGGCGAACTGGCGGCCTTGTCGCCCGCGCTCACCGGCGGCGGCTGCTCGACCGGGCGCGCGACGATTTACGGAAAGCTGACGACGTCTGCCGCCAAGCCGCGCTTTGAAGGGCCGGTGCGGCTGGACAGCCTGTCGTGCCAGTCGCAGGATCTGCGACTGGCCAAGGCCGGTGTGCAACTGGACGTGACGCTCGACGAGGCGCTGGACGGGGCTTCGGGCAAGCTCGGCCTTTCCGCCGGAGCCGCGCGCTTCGGGGTTCAAAAGCTGGCTGGAGCGAGCGGCTCGGGGCGGTTCACCTATCGCGGCAACGCCTTGAGCGCGACGTACCGGGTTACCGGGCGCGGACTCGACACGCCGCAGGCGCGGATGCGCGAAGTCACCCTCGAAGGGCGCGCGCGCTCCACCGGCGGCATCGCGCGATTCTGATGTGGACGCCGACCTCACCGGCAGGGAACTGGCGCTGGGCAGCACCGTCGATCGCGCGCTGCTGTCGGCGCAGCAGGCGGCCGCCGGAACCCTCGGCGCGCCGATCACGGCGCAAGTGCGCCAGGCGCTCGGCCGCGAGATGCGTGGCAGTACGATCAACGCGGGGCTCCTCGTGCGCAATTCGCGCGAGGGCCTCAGCGTCGTCGTCACGCGCGGGTCGCTGAAGGGCGGCAGCGGCGAGTCGGTGCTGTCGCTTTCGCGCGTGCAGGCGATGTTCGGCCGCAAGGGCGGCGTGCCGCGGGTGAACGGCAACTTCACGACCGGCGGGCGCGGACTTCCGCAGGCGTGGGGGCGGATGGAGACCGGTGACGACGGCCACCTCGCCATGCGCGCGACGATGACCGACTACCGCGCCGGATCGGCGATGGTCGGCGTGCCGAGGCTGGCGCTCGAGCAGGCGCCCGACGGCGCGCTCTCGTTCAACGGGCAGGTCACTCTCAGCGGCGATCTTCCGGGCGGCAACACGCGCAACCTGCAGCTTCCGGTCGATGGCCGATGGGGCGCGGACGGCAGGCTCGCCGTGTGGCGCCGCTGCACCGACGTCGCCTTCGATGCCCTGAGCTTCTCCAACCTGACCATCGACAAGCGCAAGCTCACCCTGTGCCCGGCGCGCGGCGGCGCGATCGTGGAAGGGCGCCCCGAAAATCTGCTGCTCGCGGCAGGCATGACCGCGCTCGACCTCTCCGGGCACCTTGGCGAGACGCCGATCCGCATCGCCAGCGGGCCGCTCGGCTTCGCGATGGGCGGGGGCAGGCCCGGTGTCATCAAGGCCAGCGCCATCAACGTGGCGCTTGGCCCGGCGGACACCGCATCGCACTTCCTCGTCAGCCATATCGACGGGCAGATCGGCAAGGACATCGCGGGCACCTTCGATCAGGCCGACATCAGCCTTGCCGCCGTGCCGCTGGACATGCGGCAGGCTGCGGGTCGCTGGCGCTATGCCGGCGGTGTGGCCTCGATCGAGGGCGCGCAGTTCACGCTGGTGGACCGCCAACAGGTGGCACGCTTCCAGCCGATGGTGGCGCGCGACGCGACGCTGCAACTGGCCGACAACCGCATCACCGCGCAGGCCCTGCTCCGCGAGCCGGGCAGCGACCGGGCGGTCGTCCGCGCCGACATCGTCCACGATCTGTCGAGGGCGGACGGTCACGCGAATCTTGCTGTCGCGGGGATTGTCTTCGACGACAAGTTGCAGCCCGACGCGCTCTCGCGGCTGGTGCTGGGCGTGGTGTCCGACCTCAAGGGCGTCGTGCGCGGCACCGGGCGGATCGACTGGAACCCGAAGAGCGTGACCAGCCGCGGCCGCTTCTCCACCGACGGCGTCGACTTCGCAGCCGCTTTCGGTCCCCTACGCGGGCTGTCGGGCGAGGTGGTGTTTACCGATCTCCTCGGCATGGTTACCGCGCCCAACCAGAACGTGCGCATTGCCTCCATGAACCCGGGCATCGAGGTGACCGACGGCACGCTCTCCTACGAGATACGCCCCGGCTACAACCTCATCGTGCACGGCGGAAAGTGGCCCTTCATGGAGGGCACGTTGACCCTCGACCCGGCGAAGATGCAGATCGGCGCGGCGGAGACGCGCTACTACACGCTGCGCGTCACGGGCCTCGATGCGGCGGACTTCGTGCAGCATCTTGAACTCACGAACATCAACGCCAGCGGCATATTCGACGGCGAGCTGCCGCTGATCTTTGACGAGCATGGCGGCCGGATCGAGAACGGCTTCCTGCGCTCGCGCGATCCCGGCGGCAATGTCTCGTATGTCGGCGCGCTGACGTACAAGGACTTGTCGGCGATGGGCAATTACGCCTTCGACGCGCTGAAGTCGGTGAATTACAGGAAGATGGAGATCGGGCTGGGCGGTTCGCTCTCGGGCGATATCGTCACGAAGATCAGCTTCGACGGGCTCAGCCAGGGGCAGGGGCAAGCAAGAACTTCATCACCAAGCAGATCGCGAAGCTCCCGCTCCGCTTCATCGTCAACATCAAGGCGCCGTTCTTCAGCCTGTTCGGCTCGATGCGTTCGCTCTACGATCCGACGTACGTGACGGACCCGAGGGTGCTCGGCCTGCTCAATACGGACGGGACGCGCTCGACCACCGCGCCCGATGCGACGCTCAATCTGGCGCCCCCAAACCGACTTCGGCTCCATCCGGCGCTATTCAGCCTCCAGTCAGCGAGAAAAAGCCATGATGCCCTCGGAATTGACCGGAAGCCCTCCGGCTGCGACAAGCCCGGCGATGATCGACGGGTATTCGACAGAGCAGCAGGTGGGCACACGGTCCGGCAGGCGCGCCGTTCGCGCCGCAATGATGGCCGCGACGGTGATGGCGGTCGCTTTCGGTCTCGGAGGCTGCATTCAGGTTGCAGCGCCCGACAAGCCGATCGTGATCGAACTCAACATCAACATCCGGCAGGAAGTCGTCTATCGCCTGGCCGCCGACGCGGCCAAGACGGTGGACGAGAACAAGGGCATTTTCTGATGACGAGCATTCGTTTCATTGCCGCCGCAGCCACCACGGTTCTCGCCGTCGCCGGTGCGTCCACGGCTTATGCGCAGCGCTCGCCGGAATACGTCGCGGCTCGCGCGGCCGGGCAGGTCGGCGAGCAGCGCGACGGCTACCTCGGCGTGATCAGCGGCGGCGGGGACATCTCCGCCATGGTCCGCGACATCAACAACAAGCGCCGCTCGGTCTACACCACCGCCGCCCAGGGCAAGAGCACGATCGAGGAATACGCCTTCACCACCGGCTGCAAGCTGATCCGCGACACCAAGCCCGGCGAGAAGTACCAAGGCCTCGACGGTTCGTGGAAGACGCGCAGCGCCGGTGCGCCGGAACTCGATCCGCGCTGTCCGTGACATTGATCTCCATAAGGCGGTGAAAACGGCGCGCGGCCAAAAGTACTAGGTCGCTCCGTTAAACACTTTCGCCGCGTCACTGACGAATCAAGAAAAGGCCGGAAGCGGGCACGCTTTTCCGGCCTTTTTCGTGTCCATTCCGGCTGCATCGCCATTGCGGTATTCGGATGATCGCCGCAGTTCTACTTCACCTGCGCCGCATCCTGGCCCCGTGTCCTGTCAACAACAGGCACCGTGGAGCCGCCGCCCCGGTTGACTCGGGATAAGCCCCACCCTAAGGGGCCGGTGCTCTTGGCGGGCAGCCGTCGTTTGTGTCTAACGTTCCTGTCATCGTGAGGAGGACGTGACATGACCGACGAGCAACCTGCACGAGACCCTGTTGGCGAGGATGCGCGCATCGATCTGCTCGACGAAAGGCTGAAGGCCCTTCGCGAGCGGGAAGAGGAACGCAACCGACCGAAAGCCGGCGCGGAAACCGATGCGAGCTATCGCATGGGCAACCGGGTGCTTTCGGAATTGCTGGGAGGTGTCGCGGGCGGTCTGTTCCTGGGATGGCTCATCGGCCATTTCAGCGGATATATGGCCTTGAGTCTGATGGTGATGCTGTTCGTGGGAATTGGTATTGCCTTCAGGAACATATTACGGATTACGAACCAGCGTCCTGACTGACCCGAAAATGGGTAAGGGGGCGCTGTGGTTCAATAGGCGACAGGGGTAATCGCGCGTGGCAGCCGAAGCGAAGCTCGATCCGATGCACCAGTTCCAGCTTGAAAAGCTGGCGGGCGCGGACTGGAACATTGCCGGTTACAATATCGCCTTCACCAACAGTGCGCTGTGGATGGCCATCGCCACCCTCGCGCTGATCGTGTTCGTTGCGGGCGGCATGAAGCGCCAGCTGGTGCCCGGTCGCTGGCAGATGGCGGTGGAGACCTTCACCGGTTTCATCGACGGCATGCTGGCCGCCAACGTCGGCAAAAACGGCAAGAAGTACGTTCCGTACATCTTTTCGCTGTTCATGTTCATCCTCTTCGCGAACTTCCTCGGCCTGATGCCGCTGGGCGTGCTGGGCGTTCACGCCTTCACCTTCACCAGCCACTTCTCGGCCACGGGGGTTCTCGCGGTGCTGTCGTTCTCGATCGTGCTGATCGTCGGCTTCGCCAAGCACAAGCTACACTTCTTCTCGCTCTTCGTGCCGCACGGTACGCCGGCGCTGATGATCCCGATCATCTTCGTGGTCGAGCTGATCTCGTTCCTGGTGCGCCCGTTCAGCCTCGGCCTGCGACTCTTCGTCGCGATGATGGCCGGCCACGTGCTGCTCGAAGTGCTTTCCAGCTTCGTGATCTCGGGCGGCAACAATGGTCCGATCATGTTCGCGATCGCCGGCATTCCCAGCTTCGTGCTGATGGTCGGCATCTGCGCGCTGGAACTGCTGGTCGCCGGCATCCAGGCTTACGTCTTCGCTCTTCTCACCTGCGTCTATCTCAACGACGCCGAGAACCTTCACTGATCATCTTTTTTCGCCTCACTTGCGGGCACACCAAAGGGAGTTTTTGATATGGACGCAGAAGCTGCAAAGCTGCTCGGAGCCGGTTTCGCTGCAATCGGTGCCGGCCTCGCCTCGATCGGCGTGGGCAACGTTTTCGCCAAGTTCCTCGAAGGCGCGCTGCGCAACCCGGGCGCCGCTGACGCCCAGCAGGGTCGCCTGTTCATCGGCTTCGCCGGTGCAGAGCTTCTCGGCCTGCTTTCGTTCGTCATTGCCGCGCTGCTGATCTTCGCCTGATCGCTCGCGTTTGACCGGATTTCCGGCCGCCCTGACCCTTTGGTGAGGCGGCCGGGATTTCCGGCAAGATTTTTTCCGGCTTCCTTCGAGACAGGGCTGAACCCATGCCTCAGATCGCTCAGCTAGGCGAGTTCTACTCCAGCCAGATCTTCTGGCTGTTGATCTTCTTCGGTATCACCTTCTTCGTCGTTGGACGGGGCATGGTGCCGAAGGTGATGGACACCGTCGCCAGCCGTGACAACCAGATCGCCGCCGACCTCAAGGCAGCCGAAGCCGCTCGTGCCCAGGCCGATGCCGAAGAGGCCTCCTGGCGCACCCGCGAGAACGCCAACCGCGCTTCGGCGCAGGGCACCATCGCCGACGCCCGTGCCAAGGCCGCAGCCGCTGCCGAGCAGCGCCTCGCCGTCGCCCAGGCATCGATCGACGCCACTCTGGCCGGTGCGGAAACCCGCATCGCCGAGGCGCGCCGTGCCGCTGCCGACGACATCGAGACCGTGGCCGCTGAGGCGACCCGCGACATCGTCAGCCGCATCGCCGGCCTGTCGCTGGGCGACGACGCCGTGCGCGGCGCCGTGAAGGAGAACCTGGTCCATGGCTGACGCCAACGCCGCCGTCGAGCACGGCCTCGACCATGAAGCTGCCGAAGTGAGCGGCGCGGAAACGCACGCTTCGACGGAGCATCACGCCGAACCGCTGTTCCTCGGCTTCGCGCCGCCGGTCGCGGTTGTCAGCAGCTCGATGATCGTGCTGCTCGCGATCCTGGCCTGGAAGGGCGTGCCGAAGATGATCGGCAAGGGTCTCGACGGCAAGATCGCCGAGATCAAGGCCCAGCTCGCCGAAGCCAAGTCGCTGCGCGCCGAGGCGGAAGCCCTTCGCAAGGAGTACGCGGACAAGATCGCGAACGCCGAGAAGGACGCCGCCGCGATGCTCGACCATGCCCGTCACGAAGCCGAGGCGATCGTCGCCAAGGCCGAGGCGGACACCACCGAGACCATCGCCCGCCGCGAGAAGATGGCGCAGGACAAGATCACCGCAGCCGAGTTCGCTGCCGTGACCCAGCTGCGCAACCAGGCTGCCGCTGCCGCCGCTGCTGCCGCTAAGGGCCTGATCGCCGCGAACCACTCCGCCGCCGCCGACAGGGTGCTGGTGGACCAGGCGATCGCCGGGATCTGATTTCCTGACCCCTTGCGGGTGGGATCAAGAAGCCTCCGTCCTTGGACGGGGGCTTTTTGTGTGTGGCCTCAAGGGATCTAGCGAGATCACCTTGCGGTGTAACGTTGTGGCGGGCGATGAGCTTCGGAGAGCGCCGTATGGAAGGTGAGGAGACCTTCGGTAAGCGCCCCTTTGTCGCCATCCGGGCGTCTGGACGTGATGACTGATAGCCGTCATCATGCGGCTGATGATTAAGGTCGAAGCCCCGTTGGAGATCACGCCTAATCCGCAGGGCGGTTGGACACTCGTTTTTTGGGTGCTCGATAATTTCAACTATAAGGCGCCGTTCCGCGCCATGCTTGTTGAGATCGCAGAGGCGCTAGGACAAAACCCGGCCCGTTCTCTCTCGCTTCCCGACTATATCGAAGACGAGGACTTCGTCGAGGGGACCTTGCTATTTGAAGGAGCATCGCTGCGGGTTTATTACGAGCATGGTCTTAGCTATATGACCTTGGCGAATACCGATTACGATTTGCTGATGATGGTGGCTCAGCGTGTGCAGCCACGGATCGCCATCGCATAACCAGCGGCAGCTTTTGACTTCTTGTAGCCGTAAACTGAACGTCGGCTAACCACCCGTTTTCGCCATTCCGGGCGGCGAGCGCTGCGCTCTATAGCCGTCCGTCCGGTGCTCGCCGCTCGGGAAGAAATGCAGCCTGACCGGACACGCCACTTTGCGGACATTGCTGCGGGGCACTAAGAAGTGGCTATGCCTTCTCCGCTAAATCACCAATGCCACCACAGATACCATGTGAACTTGCCCGAGAGCAGGCTTCCTTCATTCGCGAGGCCGCACGAAGCATTTTCGGAGAAGGCGCTGTCGTGCGAAATTACGGCACCGATCCTGATGCTCTTGCAATTCACGTCGAAACCAGTGGAGTCCAGGGAGATGTTTCCGACTTCATCGGCATTCTCATTACGCGCCTCGACCATATACCGGCTGTGTCGATCACGAAACGCGGGACCAAGGTGCAAGGCAACGCAAAGGTTGCCTACCGACAGGGCAAAGTCCTGTAGGACTATGTCGGCTTCCCACCCGTTTTCGCCATTCCGGGCGGCGAGCGCTGCGCTCTATAGCCGTCCGTCCGGTACTCGCCGCTCGGGAAGAAATGCAGCCTGACCGGACACGCCCCAAGTCGGTCGTTCAGTCTAGCGCCGCTCTGGTGGTGGGATCGCTGGCTACAAGCTGGATGAAGTAGCCGCAGGCCTCGGTTTCAGTTGCAAAAACGCGGAGCCCCGTTTGCAAACCGCGCTCGCTGTAGAATACGGCCCAATCACTTGATTGCTCGCGAAAGACGTAGCTCTCAGAACGCCCTGCGCCGCTCAGGTCATAAGCTGACGGTGCGATGCCTTCTAGGGCGAGGCGTTCTGCGAGATCGTCTTTCGTCATGCCTTCAACCTGCCTTATACAACGACCGCTCCCCAGCCAAAGCTGACCTTCCCATCCCGCTCAGGCTGAGTTTGTCGAAGCCCCCGAGGCCGGGCGCCGTGGCTCTCCATTCTTCGACAAGCCCAGCATGAGCAGGGTGCGAGCGATGGCGCCTGTCCACTTACATCGGATGCTTTCCCGCATCTCGTCATTGCTTCGCTGCGCTCGCAATGACGAATTTAGCGGTTCACAATTCTACCCAAACCAGACTTCCTGTCCCGCCCACGGTTTCAGAAATTGAACCCCAGCGAAACCGAGGCGACGTTGTCGTTGCTGTCGTCGGCGTCGGGGCGGAAACCGTGCTGGTGAAGATAGCCGACCTCGAGGTTCACGGTCTTCGCCAGCGGAGTGGTCACGGCGATCATGTTGCGCATGCGCTCCTCGCCCTGCACGCGCTGGAAGTTGGTCTCGTTGAGGTCGATGAAGCTTTCGTGGCTGAGTACCAGCGCGGTCTTGCCGCCTTTCTGGAAGGGCAAGACATACTTGACGTAAGGGCGCAGGCGGTACGCCGTGCCGCCGACGCCTTCACGCCAGCGTTCCTCGACGCGCAGGCGGGCGCTCAGCTGTCCGGGGCCGATCTTCACGATGTTGTCGAAGGTGACCTGTTGCCGCCCGCGATGTTCCATCACCGCGAAATGACCGGCGTTGTAGTTCGGATCGTGGGTATAGCCGACCCACACGGTCACCTTGTCGGCGACCTTGTAGCCGATCATGGAGTTGGACTCGACTTCGTAGAGCCCGTCGCGATCGTTGCTGAAGCGGCCGATCACTTCCTGTGAAAAGCGCCACTTGTCGCTCAGCTTGACGGTGGCGGAGCTGCCGACCCAGAGCTGCTCATCCTCCGATGCGCAGGCGGGCGTGGCGATGAAGACCACGCCGAGCGTGCATAGGCCATGGATGATCGAGCGCATTCGGCATTTCCCTCCCAAGGTGAAGTGCGCCCATTATGTCTAAATTGTGACAGTTTAATGTCTGTGGCGCTTCTGCGGTATGACTCTTTGCTTACACTCGGCGAAGCGAGCGCAGAGGATGCTGCGCGCACAACGTCGCCAGTTCCGGGAGCGCGAGGGCAATGGCCCTCGCATTCCCTTATTGTCTTCAAGGTCGGGAAAGCCGCACCATCTGGTAATATCCGAAAGGCCCGCGCCGCACCTCCAGTGTCAGCCCCTGCTCGCGAGCGACGCGGCCCGCCACATCGGCAAGGTCCAGCCGGGGCGAAACGTGGAACCGCGCCAGCCAGCCGAGAAGCAGCTTGCGCAAGGGGCTGGGCAGGCCGGAGAAGTCCCCGAAGTCCACCACGTGAAGGCGCCCGCGCGGGGCCAGCGTCGCGGCGGCCTGAGAAAGCGCAGCCTGCCAGTCGGGGATCATCGAGACAGCGTAGGAGAGCATCACGCGCTCGAAGCCTTCGCGGCCCAGCAGCGCGGGGGCGTCGAAGCGGGAGGCGTCGCCCAGGGCCAGCGTGCCGCTGGTGCCCAGAGTCTTTCGCGCGGCGCGCAGCATCTCGCTGGAGATGTCGAGGCCGAACAGCTGCACCCCGCGCCACGTCCTGCCGACATGCGCGAGATTGCGACCGGTGCCGCAGCCGATTTCCAGCACCGCCATGCCGGGCTTGGCGTCGAGTTCGTCGATCAGGCGGTCGCGGCCGAACAGGTAGTACTTGCGCGTCAGGTCGTAGATCGGGTGCTGCAAGCGGTAGATGCGGTCCATCAACGCGGCGTGGTCTGGGGCGAGAGTTGCCATGCGGGCTCAGCCCTTGAACACGTAGAGGTGGACGCCGCCGTAGATCGACGAGCGGTCGGCCAGCGTCGCCGCCTGAGACTGCTCGACGCGGTAATTCCAGCGGTCGAGGATGGCATCGGGCACGCGGCCGGGCAGCAGCGAGGGTTCGGCGGCGGTGCGGAACAGCACGCGGGCGCCGGGCTTCGCGGTGCGGGTGATCTCGGTCCACAGTTCGGTAAGCTGCGCGTCGGTCATCCAGTCCTGCGCGTCGAGCAGGACGTAGCGGTCGTAGCTGGCGTCGTCTGCCGCGGCGAGGACATGGGTGAAGTTGGCGTGGCGCAAGTCCAGCCGGTCGAGGCGGTCGCGGACCAGCGGCAGGTTGGCTTCCTGCAGGTACGGGGGCAGGGGGCTTCGGTGCCCTTGCCGTAGCCGCGCGAGAACGCCTGCCATGCGAAGTAGTTGTCGTTGACCGGGAAGTGGCAGGCCAGCTTCTCCAGCCGGCCGCGCAGCACGTCGGCCATCGACTGGCCGCCCGCCAGCGCGTCGTACTGCGCAGGGGGATGCCGAGGCCGAACAGCGAGGCGGGGTGCTTGGTCAGCCAGCGCACGAAGCGGCGCTCGAAGACGGGGGCGATGCGCTCGTCGAAGATGCGGCGCTGTTCTTCCATGGAGCCGGCGTCGAGAATCTCGGCGGGGTTCACCTTGTGCAGCTTGGCGATGACATGCGCTGCGCCGATGAAGCCGCCGAGCAGCCCGTGGCGATAGACGCCGCGCGTGAAGGCGCCGATGCGGCGGCGGCCGACGAGGTCGCGGCCTTCCCAGTAGCGGCGGGTGGCTTCGTCGAGATGCGGGGCGAGCTTCTCGCGGTAGAGCGCGACGTTCTCGGCGCGGTCGGCCTCGGCGATGAAGCGGCGCACTTCGGCATGGCTGAGGTGGCGCACGGCCGCGTGCTTCAGGTTGTTGAGCGCGATGTGCGCGGTGTTGAGGTCCACCACGGTGATGCCCGCCGGGTTCGCGGTCAAGTAGGACAGCGCGTTGCAGCCGCCGCTGGCGATGGTGATGATGCGGCTGTCGGGCGTGATCTCCATCGCCGCCATGTCGGCGACCGGGTCCTCCCAGATCTGTGCGTAGACGAGGCCCTTGAAGGCCATGGCGAACGCCTTGTCGAGCAGCTTGCTCTTGCGCGATGCTTCGTCGCGGACGACCGCGTTCTCGATGAGATTGGAACGGAGGTTGGTCATGGCGTCGGCTCCTTCGTAGGGATGCGGCGCGGATGACACCGTGCGGTGACCGGGTGATGACGGGTCGAAGGCGGTTTATGACACCTGTGGGCGTGCTATAGGCCACTTGGGTGCCGTTGAGCGCCGTTATGCGCACCTTGTGTGCCGGACAGTTGAGTTGTCACAGAACGGCCCTATATGGCGCGCTTTCGATTGGCCTTCAGGGCCTTGATGCCGCAATGGAGACAGGTTGATGAGCAAGGTTCTGGTGATCGGCGCGGGCGGCGTCGGATCGGTCGCGGTCCACAAGATGGCGATGAATCCCGATATCTTCTCGGACATTCATCTCGCCAGCCGCACGGTGTCGAAGTGCGAAGCGATCGCGGAATCGGTCAAGGCGCGCACCGGCGTGACGATCGGCACTTACGCCATCGACGCCGACGACGTGGCGGCGACCTCGGCCCTGATCCGCGAGATCGGTCCGAAGCTGGTGGTTAATCTTGCCCTGCCTTATCAAGACCTTGCGATCATGGATGCCTGCCTTGCGACCGGCACGCACTACATGGACACTGCGAACTACGAGCCCAAGGACGTGGCCAAGTTCGAGTACCACTGGCAGTGGGCCTACCAGGAGCGCTTCAAGGAAGCGGGCCTGATGGCGCTGCTCGGTTCGGGCTTCGATCCGGGCGTCACCAGCGTCTTCGCGATGTGGCTCAAGAAGCACAAGCTGAAGACCATCCGCACGCTCGACATTCTCGACTGCAACGGCGGCGACCACGGCCAGGCCTTCGCGACGAACTTCAATCCGGAAATCAACATCCGCGAAGTGACCGCGCCCGCCCGCCACTGGGAGAACGGCGACTTCGTCGAGACCCCGGCGATGGCCAAGAAGGTGAGCTTCGACTTCGAGGGGGTCGGCCCCAAGAACATGTACATGATGTACCACGAAGAGCTTGAAAGTCTTGCGAAATTCCTGCCGGAAATGGAGCGCGGCCGGTTCTGGATGACCTTCGGCGATGCGTACATCCAGCACCTCACCGTGCTGCAGAACGTGGGTATGACCCGCATCGACCCGGTGATCTACAATGGTGTGGAAATCGTGCCGCTGCAGTTCCTGAAGGCGGTCCTTCCCGAGCCTGCATCGCTTGGACCCACGACCAAGGGCAAGACCAACATCGGCGACATCGCGACCGGCGAAGCGCTCGACGGGTCGGGTGAAAAGACGTTCTACATCAAGAACATCTGCGATCACGAAGACGCCTATGCCGAGACCGGCAACCAAGCCGTCAGCTACACCACCGGCGTGCCCGCGATGATCGGCGCGGCCATGGTCGTGACGGGTGCTTGGGTTGGTGAGGGCGTGTTCAACATGGAGCAGTTCGACCCCGATCCCTTCATGGACATGCTCAACAAGCACGGCCTGCCGTGGACCGTCGAGGAACTGTCCGAGCCGCTTCCGTTCTGATGGGCGGCCGCTCGCGCCTCCTGTTCCTGACCGCGCTGGGTGCGCTGGCGCTGGGTGGCTGCACTCCCGCCGAAGCGCCCAAACCCGGCCCTGTTGCGCCCGGGCCGGTCACGCCCACGGCGCCGACCGGTCCCGCCGAGCCTGCAGGCAACCAGTCCTATGCGCGCGAGATGAGCGCGGCGGACAAGGCGGCCTGCACCTCCGGGGGCGGCACGGTGCAGCGGCGCGGGATGCTCGGCATGGAGATGTGCGTGCACGCCTATGCCGATGCGGGCAGGCAGTGCACCGATTCCGCGCAGTGCGAGGGCAAGTGCGTGGGCAGTGCGGGTTCGGTAGCGCCGGACAAGGCGGCGACCGGGCAATGCCAGGCCGATGATCGCCTGTTCGGCTGCTATGCGGAGATCAAGGGCGGCAAGTCCGCCTATGCGATCTGCGTCGACTGAGCGGCATGAACTGGTCCTTCGTCGCGCCCGTGGCTTTGCTGGCGGGCTCCAACCTGTTCATGAACACGGCGTGGTATCTCCACCTCAAGGTGCCCGGAAAGGCGCTGTGGGTGGCGATCGCGATGAGCTGGGGCATCGCCTTCTTCGAATACTGTCTGGCTGTTCCGGCCAACCGGATCGGCAGTTCCGCCTATTCGCTCGGCCAGCTCAAGGTCATGCAGGAGGCGTTCTCGCTGCTGGGCTTCGTGCTCGTGGCCTGGGCGCTGTTCGGGCAGAAGCCGGGCTGGAACGAGATCGTCGGCTTCTGCCTTGTCGGGGCAGGGGCGTGGTTCATCTTCAAAGGCCCGCTGGGCTGACTTGGGACTAAGCATCATGGAAACCAGAGCCGGCGATCCGGGCGCTTTCGCGAACTTCGACCTGTCGCGCGTCGATAGCCCCGCCTTTGTGGTCGATGCCGCCAAGCTGCGATCGAACCTGCGCATCCTGAGCGACATCGGCGAACAGTCTGGCGCGAAGGTGCTGTCGGCGCTGAAGGCCTTCTCGATGTGGTCCACCGCGCCGATCGTGGGCGAGTATCTCGACGGCGTCTGCACCTCGGGCCTGTGGGAAGCGCGCCTCGCCTCGGAATTCTACGACGGTGAGATCGCCACGTACTGCGCGGCCTACAAGGCGGAGGACATGGACGAGATCCTGCGCCTCTCCGACCACGTGATCTTCAACTCGCCCGCCCAGATCGAGCGCTTCTGGCCCTTCATCGAAGGCGCCCGCGCGCGCGGAGAGAGCTTCGACATCGGTCTGCGCGTCAACCCGCTGCACCCCGAGGGCGAAGTCCCCAAGTACGACCCGAGCGCCCCGCACTCGCGCCTTGGCTTCCCGATCGACCAGCTTACCGAGGAGCACGTCGGCCTGATCGACGGTATCCACTTCCACAACTTGTGCGAGCAGGACTTCGAGCCGCTCAAGCGGACGTGGGACAAGGTTTTCGACTTCCTCGAGCCGTTCTTCGGCCAGCTCAAGTGGATCAACATCGGCGGCGGCCACCACGTCACCCGCGCGGATTACCAGCGCGAGGAATTGATCGAATTCCTCGCCGACATGGCCGAGGATGCCGGTGCCGAAATCTACATCGAACCGGGCGAGGCGGTGGCCCTGGACGCCGGAATTCTCGTGGGCACCGTGCTCGACGTGGGCTGGAACGGCATGCCGGTGGCGATCGTCGACATTTCCGCCACGTGCCACATGCCCGACGTGATCGAGGCGCCGTATCGCCCCGCCATGCTGGGCGAGCGCGGTGAGGATGCAGCCGAGGCCATACGTCTCGGCGGCCCGTCGTGTCTCGCGGGCGACGTGATCGGCGACTATGTGCTGCCGGCCGATCCCGAAGCCGGACAGCGCTTCGCGTTCCTCGACCAAGCGCATTACTCTATGGTCAAGACGACGACGTTCAATGGCGTGCCGCTGCCGTCGATCTGGCTGTGGGATTCGGAAACCGACGCGCTCGAATGCGTGCGCCGGTTCGATTACGACGATTTCCGCGGCCGTCTGAGCTGAACCCCGGAGGTATTCGGATACGATCATTAAGCATGAAAAGGGGCGGGTGTGTGCGAAGCTGCATCCGCCCGCCGCGCTCATGATGCAGCCAATCCCGTTAAGGCGAATCGTCCGGAACCGATCCTGCGCCTTGCCGCGTTGCAAACGATGACACGGACGGCCTGACTGTCACTGGGGTGTCATCACGCTGCAATGGAGTGGATCAATGCAAGCCGCTGCAGAAAAACGGAATTTCATGAGATCGTACGCCCGGTTCGGCGCCCGCTTCCGGCTAGATGACGTTTTTGTGAAAGTCCCCGTTTTTCACTTGCGATTCATGTCCTGAGCCTTATATCCCGCCCCTCGCTGCCCCATGGGGACTTCCAAACCGCAAGGCAGCTCTTGTCTGTTAACACACCGTTTGGGGGTCCCTTGAGTTGCACGCATTCCTCGACGCACCGGCCGTAGCGCGCACCCTCGCGCCTGACGAACCAGTCATTCTGAACCGCCCGCATGCTGCGGCGCGCGCTGCCCGATTCTTCGCCACGAAGTTTCCGGGCAAGTCGCTCTATGCGGTGAAGGCGAACCCGTCGCCCGACCTCGTCCAGATCCTCTGGGACAACGGCATCACGCACTACGACGTCGCCTCGATCACCGAGGTGCGCATGGTGCGCGGCGTCCTGCCGGACGCGACCCTGTGCTTCATGCACCCGGTCAAGACCGCCAGCGCGATCCGCGAAGCCTACTTCCAGCACGGCGTGCGTACCTTCAGCCTCGACACCCTCGAGGAAGTCGAGAAGATCGTCGAAGCCACCACCGATGCCGAGGGCAACACCGCCACCGACCTGCGCCTCTGCGTGCGTCTGCGGGTGTCGTCCGAGTATTCGGAGCTGAGCCTCGCGTCGAAGTTCGGCATCGACGTCGCCGATGCGGGCGAACTGCTGCAGGCCACTCGTCAGGTCGCCGACTGGCTGGGCGTGTGCTTCCACGTCGGTTCGCAGGCGATGACGCCGTTCGCCTACGTGCAGGCGCTTGAGCGTGCCCGTGCGGCCATTGCGGCCGCCGGCGTGGTCATCGACATGGTCGATGTCGGCGGGGGCTTCCCTTCGTCTTACCCGGGTATGGAGCCGCCGCCGCTCGAAGACTACTTCGCGATCATCCACCGCCACTTCGAGGCGCTGCCGATCGCCTACAACGCAGAGCTGTGGTGCGAGCCTGGCCGCGCGCTGTCGGCCGAGTACAACTCGCTGATCGTCAAGGTCGAGAAGCGTCGCGGTGACGAACTGTACATCAACGACGGTGCCTACGGCGCGCTCTACGATGCGGCGCACGTCGCATGGCGCTTCCCGGTCAAGGCCATCGCCAAGGACAGCGAGCGTTCGTCGGAGCTGAAGGAGTTCTCCTTCTACGGCCCGACCTGCGACGATGCCGACTTCATGGAAGGCCCGTTCCTGCTCCCCGCCGACATCAAGGCGGGCGACTGGATCGAGGTCGGCATGCTGGGTGCCTATGGTGCCGCCATGCGCACGGCGTTCAACGGCTTCGGCGGCGGTGAGGTCGTCCTTGCCCAGGACGAGCCGATGGCCAGCCTCTACACCGGCCGCAAGGATCCGCGCGTTTCGGACAACGTCGTCTCGCTGCGCTGATTTCGCTCACGATCGAATAACGAGAGGCCCCCGGGACCGATGGTTCCGGGGTTTTCGTTTGCGTGGGCGATTGGGGCGATCTTAACACTCCGCGGGCTACATGGCGCTGATGCCGAAACTCGACGACCGCACCCCGATCCCGCGCTGGCGGATGCTCATGCCGGCGATGGTGGCGCTGGCTTTCCTGCCGGTGCTGCTGGCGCCGGTGCCGGGTTTCGTCGACATGCCGTCGCACATGGCACGGCATCACGTTCTGGCCAACATCATGGCCGATCCTGCGCTGAGCAGGATATTTGCGGTACATTGGCAGTGGATCGCCAACCTCGGTGCCGATCTGCCTTCGGTGCTGCTGGCGCCCCTGCTGGGCAGCGAGCGTGCGACGCTGGTGGTTGGAGCCTTGCTGGCGCCGCTGACGGTCATGGGCCTGTTCCAGCTTTCCCGCGCCGCGCATGGGCGAGTGAGCGCAAGCGCTTTCGTTGCACTGCCTTTCGCCATGCATCAGGCATGGATGTGGGGGTTTCTCAATTACTGCATGGGCATCGGTCTGGCCTTGCTGGTAGCGGCATGGCTGTACACCCGGCCGCGCGAAAGCGGACGCGAGCAGGTGATTCTGGCAGTTGCGGCGCTGGTCGTGTGGACGGCGCATATGGCGAGTTGGGTGGTCCTGCTTATCCTCGCGGCGGGCAACGAGTTGGGGAAGCTCGGAAGCTGGCGCGAGGTGTGGCCGGCGATGCGGCCCAATCTCGTTCTGCTGGTGCCGGTCGTGCCGCTGCTGCTCTGGCGTTCCGAGGCGGCGGGGCACGGGAGCGGCCCGGCCTACGTCGACTTCGTGAACACCAAGATCGTGGTCTTCGCCAGCGTGCTGCGAGGCACGGACAAGCTGGTGGATATTGGTTTGCTGGCGGCGCTGGCCTGCGTCAGTGGGGTTGCCTTGCTATGGGCGTCGGGGCGCAGGCTGGAGCGGAGGTTGCTCGTCAGCGGGGTGCTGCTCGCCTTCGCGGCGGTCGCGGCCCCCACGACGATCCTCAATGCCTGGGGCACGGACTTGCGTACCGCGCCTATCGCGCTACTGGTCCTTGTGCTGGCGATCACGCCGAGCGCCCGTCCCGAACGGGAGCGCCTGATCGTGATGGCGGGAATCGCCTTGTTTTGCGTGCGCGTCGGGACAGTGACCCGGGATTGGGTGCGCCATGGCCACGTCCTCGAACAACGCCTGACGCTGCTCGGTGCAGTGCCGCGCGGAGGGCGCGTCGGCTATCTCTGGGCGGCGCCGGATTGCGGTTTTCCCTGGCGTCTGGTGCCGGACGAGAAGCTGGGCAGCTATGCGCTCACGCGCAGGGATGCCTACGTCAACACGCTGTTCATGGTCGACAATGCCAAGCTGATGACCGTCCGCGATCCGCTCCTCGCGCAGCGCTGGTCCGGCGGGACGCAGGACGTGGCGCCGCTTTGCCCTCAAAACCGGCCGGACCTCGCCGCGATGAACGTAAAGATTGCGGGCATGCGTGCGGATGGTTTCGACGCGGTCTGGGTTTCGGGCGGGATTCCTGCCGACCTGCCGCCGCCGCCGGGCTTCGTCGTGGCGAAGCGGGCGGGCGGCGACACGCTATTTGTCAGGCGCTGACGAACAGGTCCTTGTAGGCGCGCGGCTGGCTGCGCAGGAACTGCGGCGCGACGGCGATCTTTGCGCCCAGCGCCGCTGCCGCATGCCACGGCCAGCGCGGGTCGTAGAGCACGGTACGCGCAAGCCCGATCATGTCGGCATCGCCGGTGGCGATGATCGCTTCGGCCTGCTCCGGTTCGGTGATGAGGCCCACGGCGATCACCGGGATCGAAACGGCCTGCTTTACGGCTCTTGCCAGCGGCACCTGATAGTTGGGACCGACGGGAATCTGCTGCTCGGTGTGCAGCCCACCGCTGGAGACGTGGATCGCAGCCGCACCGCGCGCTTCCAGAGCCTTGGAGAAGGCGACGGTCTGCTCGATGTCCCAGCCACCCTCTACCCAGTCGGTGCCGGAGAGGCGCACTGTCACCGGCTTCTCGGCAGGAAAGGCTGCGCGCACCGCATCGTAGACTTCCAGCGGGAAGCGCATGCGGTTCTCGAGGCTGCCGCCATACTCGTCCGTGCGCATGTTGGAGAGCGGCGACAGGAACTGGTGCAACAGGTAGCCGTGCGCGGCATGGATCTGGATGGCGTCGATCCCGAGCCGTGCGGCGCGATGCGCGGCCTCGGCAAAGGCGGTGCGGACGCGGGCTAGCCCGGCGCTGTCTAACGCCACCGGCGCATTCTCATGCTTCTGGAAGGGCAGGTCGGAGGCAGAGACCGTCTGCCAGCCGTTGGCTGCGTCCGGTGCGATCTGAGCGCCGCCGTCCCATGGTTTGGCGGTGCTGGACTTGCGACCGGCATGGGCAAGCTGGATGGCGATGGGCATGTCCGACCAGCGGCGGACGCTTTCCAGGACTTTGCCCATGGCTGCCTCGGTGGCGTCGTCCCACAGGCCCACGTCGGCGTAGGAGATGCGCCCCTCGGGCAGGACGGCGGTTGCCTCGATCGTCAGGATGGCGGCGCCCGATTGGGCCAACTGGCCGAGGTGCTGGGTGTGCCAGTCGGTCATGCGGCCGTCCTCGGCGGAATACTGGCACATCGGCGCGATGACGATGCGGTTGGCGAGCGTGACGTCGCCGAGAGCGAGGGGCTCGAAGAGCTTTGCCATGGATGGTCCTCTGGTCATGTCGTTGCGAGGGGGAGGGAGCGTTGGAAGCGCCGCAACGCACGTGCACTTGGGAACGGAGCGGGCCAGAAAAAGGCCCCCGCGCACTGCGGAGGGCCTTTCGGACAAGAATATCTTGCAACTGCGAAAGCGTGTTACGCGTCTCAGGCAGCCAGGCGCATCTCCAGCCGGTCCCAGATCTCGACCAGAGCGTCAGTCAGTTCGCGCATCATCTCTTCGGTATGTGCGGGGCCGGGGGTGAAGCGCAGGCGCTCGGTGCCGCGCGGGACGGTCGGGAAATTGATCGGCTGCACGTAGGCACCGTACTCAGCGAGCAGGATGTCGCTGATCTGCTTGGCGCGCACCGGATCGCCCACCATGAGCGGGACGATGTGCGTGACGGAGTCCATAACCGGCAGGCCCGCATCGCGGAACATCTGCTTCATCATCGCGGCGGAACGCTGCTGGCCCTCACGCTCGACGCTCGAGCTCTTGAGGTGACGCACCGAAGCGAGCACGCCCGCGACCAGCACCGGCGAGAGCGAGGTCGTGAAGATGAAGCCCGGCGCGTAGGAGCGGATGCAGTCGATGATCTTGTTGTTGGTGGCGATATAGCCGCCCATGACACCGAACGCCTTGCCCAGCGTGCCCTCGATGATGTCGATGCGGTGTGCAGCCTCGTCACGGTCGGTGATGCCGCCGCCGCGTGGGCCGTACATACCGACCGCGTGGACTTCGTCGATGTAGGTGAGGGCGTTGTACTTTTCGGCGAGGTCGCAGATCGCGTGGATCGGGGCGACGTCGCCGTCCATCGAATAGACCGATTCGAAGGCGATCAGCTTGGGCAGGGCAGGATCGGTCTCGGCCAGCAGTTCCTCGAGGTGTTCGAGGTCGTTGTGGCGCCAGACCTTCTTTTCGCAGCCCGAATTGCGGATGCCCGCGATCATGCTGGCGTGGTTCAGTTCGTCCGAGAAGATCACGCAGCCGGGCAGCAGCTTGGCCAGCGTCGAGAGCGTGGCGTCGTTCGAGACGTAGCCCGAAGTGAACAGCAGCGCGCCCTGCTTGCCGTGCAGGTCGGCCAGTTCGGCCTCGAGATCGACATGGTAATGCGTGTTGCCGCCGATGTTGCGGGTGCCGCCGGAGCCGGCGCCGACGTCGTGTAGCGCCTCTTCCATGGCCTCGATCACCTTGGGGTGCTGGCCCATGGCGAGATAGTCGTTGGAGCACCACACGGTGATCGGCTTCGGCCCGTTGTGGCCGGCGAAGCACCGGGCGTTCGGATAGGCGCCCTTGTTGCGCAGGATGTCGATGAAGACGCGGTAGCGCCCTTCGGAGTGAAGGCGCTCGATCGCCTGGTCGAAAATGTGCTCGTAGTTCACGGTGTCGACTTTGTCCTGCCTTGCCTGTTCCGGCGCCTGCCCAAAGCGTTGCGTCCGTTGCCCGGACTGCATTTGCTGCGGCCAATAGCTTATCGCGTCTCTCATTGCCAGTCGCTTGTACCTAAGGGCTAATCGGAAAACGTGCCTGCGGAAAACGGGATTTTGGAAGGCTCGTGCCCCGCAACGATCGTCATCTGCGGCGCGGCGCGGTGCAATGCATTGATCGTCATCAACCAGGACATCGTTTCGCTGCGGAATGAGGCGATTTCTCCCCGTGTCGCGATCCGGGCAGGAAGGCGCTGTTCCTTCCAGTTGATCGCGAGCTTGGCGATGTCACCCGTGAAAAGGTATTCGCGGTCGTCGGCCAGCCGGACATAGACCATTTTCGCTTCGGGAGCGACGCTGCTGGCCGGAATCACAACGACTCCGGGAGAGAGGGTGTAGGGCGCATCGCCGGATGCCTGGAGTTCATTCTCGGCGCGCCGGGTTCCGGTTGGGTGACCACCGTTATGTGTCGGCTTGTCGGCCAGCAGGACGACATGTGCGGCCTTGGAAAGCGCGTGCTGGATGCGAGCTTGGGCCGCGCCGTCATAAATTTCCAGTTCGTGCTCTTTCGCGGCTGATCGGGTGATCCCGGCATCGATTACGATCGGCTCGCCGCCCGGCACGATAAGCTCATAGGCGCGGATTAGGTTGGCGATCTGGCGCAGTCCGCCGCCCGCCATGAGCATATTGCGCGAGGTCATCCGCATGCCGACCGTTTCGACGCGGAGTTCGATCGGCCGCTGGCCGTCGCCCTCTTCCGCCAGTGCCCGCAAGGAACCGATCGTCAGTGGCTTCGCTTTCGGTTCACCTTTCCCGGGTCCGACCCCGGCGTCGGCCAGGAACCAGTAGTAGGGAATGGCAATGATGAGCAGTACCGACAACAACCATAAATTGAGCCGTCGCGTCAAAACCTCTCGATCCTCATGAGCCCGTAGTGCGCCAGCTTCTCGGCATAGGCACCGGGCAATTCTCCCTGCCCGGTGAATAGCGCGAGGTCCGGGCCTTGGCGAGAATATTCCTGTCCCGCGGTGAGACGCGCGACTTGCCGCGCGATGCCCTGCGCGCCATGGACGAAGCGTACGTCGGGGCCGAACGCTTCGGCGAGTTCGGCTTCGACCAACGGGAAATGGGTGCAAGCGAGGACGACGGTGTCGATGCGTTCGCCTTCGGACTGCGCGCGCAGCGCCTCGGCGGCGTGGCGAATGAGTGCGGGATCGACCGGCTCGCCGCGCAACTTGGCTTCCGCCGCCTCGACGAGGCCCGGCGCACCATAGCGGAGCAGGCGCTTGTCGGCGGCGAATTCGTGCTCGAGCCGATCGACGTAGGCCTGCCGGATCGTCGCTTCGGTGCCAAGCAGGCCGATTACGCCGGTCTTCGTCATCGCGGCGGCAGGCTTGATGGCGGGCACGGTGCCGACGATCGGCACTTCGAGCACTTCGCGCACCATGCCCAGCGCGATGGTCGAGGCGGTGTTGCAGGCGATGCAGACGAGGCGCGGGCGCAGCCGCTCGGTCATGCGGCCGAGCAGGCCCGCGACCCGCGCGGCGATCTGCGCCTCGGTCTTGGTGCCGTAGGGCAGCCCGGCGGTGTCGGCCGCATAGATGATCGGTGCATCGGGCAGGGCCTTGCGCACTTCCTCCAGCACGGTCAGCCCGCCCACGCCCAGATCGAAGAGCAGGATCGGGGCCGTGGCATCGATACCTGCAAGCCTGGTGGCGGCCCCTTGCGGCACGCTCTGTGTATCGGAAGCCATTATCAATCCCTGGACCTTGCCACCTGTTAACCGCGCGGAGCCTGTTCGGGCAACGCCGAATGCTGCAACCTGTCTTCTGCAAAGCGCGATAGGGCGCTAAGGCGCGTCGCATGGTTTGGATTCTCCCCCTCGTACTCGGCTATCTGCTCGGCTCCGTGCCGTTCGGCCTCATTTTGACCCGGGCTACCGGCGCAGGCGATCTGCGCTCGATCGGATCGGGCAACATCGGCGCGACCAATGTGCTGCGGACCGGGCGCAAGGGCCTGGCTGCCGCGACGCTGCTGCTGGACCTGCTCAAGGGGCTGGCGGCGGTGCTGATCGCCGCGCATGTCTGGCCGGAGTGGGCGCCGCTGGCGGCTCTCGGCGCATTTCTTGGTCATTGCTTCCCGGTCTGGCTGCGGTTCAAGGGCGGCAAGGGCGTCGCAACCACGGCGGGCGTCGCCTTCGGGCTCGCCTGGCCGGTCGGGCTGGCTTACGCGGTGACCTGGATCGGGCTGCTGGCGACGGTGCGCATCTCCTCGGTTTCCGGGATGACGGCCGCTATCGTCGCTCCGCTCGCGGCTTTTGTATTGGGGTATCCGCAGGCGGGGCTGGTGCTGACGGTGATCGCGGCGCTCGTGCTGTTCCAGCACCGTGAAAACATCGCCCGCCTGCGCGCCGGGACCGAACCGCGCATCGGGGGCGGCAAGAAGAAGTGAGCGCACCGGGCGGTCTTTCGCAGGACGAAGCCTTCGCCCGCATCCGCCTGTTGCGTTCGCCGAATGTCGGCCCGGTCACCTACCTCCACCTGCTCGCCCGTTTCGGCGACGCAGTGAGCGCGATCGCGGCTTTGCCCGAAGTCGCGGGTCGTTCGGGTCGCCCTTACAAACCTGCTTCCGAGCATCGCATCCACGACGAGATCGCTGCGACCCGTAAGGCAGGCGCGCGGTATCTTTTTCACGACTCGCCGGATTATCCGCGCCTGCTGGCCGAGTCGGAAGGCGCGCCGCCGATCCTGACATGGCGCGGCGACCTCTCGTTGCTGGCGCGACCTTGCGTCGCTATGGTCGGTGCCCGCAATGCATCGGCGGCGGCGATCCGGCTGGCACGGGAGTTCGCCCACGAACTGGCGGCCCAAGGCTGGACGGTGGTTTCGGGCCTTGCCCGAGGCATAGACGGCGCTGCACATCAGGGGGCGCTCGCGACGGACGGAGCGACGGTCGGCGTCATCGCCAGTGGCATCGACATCACGTACCCGCCGGAACATGGAGCCTTGCAGGAAAATGTCGCCACACGCGGCCTGCTGCTGGCGGAGCAGCCGCCCCGGGCAGAGCCGCTCGCCCGCCATTTTCCTGCGCGAAACCGGATCATCGCCGGGCTGTGCCTGGGGACCGTGGTGGTCGAGGCCGCGCCAAGGTCCGGCTCACTCATTACTGCCCGTTTGGCGGGCGAAATGGGGCGGCAGGTCATGGCAATTCCCGGATCGCCGCTCGATGCCCGATCGCACGGCTGCAACCAGCTTATCCGGGACGGCGCGACGCTGGTGCAGGGCGCGCAGGACGTGATTGAGGAACTAACCGACTTTTCGGGCATAGCGCCGACGAGCCTGCGCGAACCGCCTCGTCACTGGGCTGAGGAGATGTCGATCGCGCAATCGGGCGAGCCCGCCGATGTCGCGGGGCTGCTGACGACGGCCCCGGTCGGGGTGGATGAACTGATCCGTCAATCGGGGGCTGCCGCGTCCGCCGTACAACTGGCCCTGGTCGAATTGGAACTGGCGGGGAAACTGGTGCGCCATGCAGGCGGACGGGTCAGTCTGGGGTAAGGGGGGAATGGAGTGAATTCACGTTTCAGCGTTGGCGACCTGCTAGGCGAAATGGGTTTCGTTGCAAGACAACACCTGCCGTTCCTGGGACTGGTCGGCATCCTGCAAGTGGCGACCTACACTGCCTCGGACATGGTTTCACCAACGGCTTCGATATTCATCGGCGGCGTGGTCGGGCTGATTTTCGATTACGCTGTGCTGCAACGTCTACTGGGGCATTGGGGCGAGAGATGGCGGCTTGGCTCGCTGTTCGTGGCGCAACTGCTGTCTGGCCTCGGCATCATGTTCGGTTTTCTGTTGCTGGTGCTGCCGGGGCTGTTCCTCATGGCGCGCTGGTCGCTCGTTCCCACCTTCATCATCGTCGAGGATAACCGCTCGCAGGAATCGCTGTCGTCGAGTTGGAGCGCCACGGCGCAATGCTGGCTCCCCATCGCCGTCGCCTACGCGATCAATGCCGCGATTCTCGGCTCTGCTTTGGTGGCGCTTGAATTTGGGCAGGAACAGTTTGCCCAACTGCCGCCTTTTGCGGCGGCTGTGACGCCGAACCTTTTCGCGGCATTCTATGGCATCGTCGCCTCGCTGGTGGCGGTCGCTGCCTTCCGATTGTCAAGAACCGAGGCCAGTGACCTCGACAACGTCTTCGCCTGAATGCAGGGCGTAAGACGCACAAGGCTTGACGAACGCCCCCAAGCCTTCCCACCCTATGCGCATACACATGTGTGCGTACGTGCACGTGAGGGGCAGTAAGAAAGTCTGAAATGCAGTTAGTCATCGTAGAATCGCCCGCCAAGGCCAAGACCATCGAGAAGTACCTGGGCAAGGACTACAAGGTCCTCGCCAGCTACGGCCACGTTCGCGACCTGCCGCCCAAGGACGGCTCCGTCCGCCCGGACGAGGAGTTCGCGATGGACTGGGAACTCTACGGCGACAAGCAGCGCCAGGTGAAGGCGATCACCGATGCCGCCAAGACCGCCGACCGCCTGATCCTCGCGACCGACCCTGATCGCGAGGGCGAGGCGATCTCGTGGCACGTGCGCGAACTGCTGGCCAAGCGCAAGGCGCTGCCCAAGGACGTGCAGCGCGTCACCTTCAACGCAATCACCAAGGAAACCGTCACCAAGGCGATGACCCAGCCGCGCGAGCTGGATCAGGACCTGATCGACGCTTACCTCGCCCGCCGTGCGCTGGACTACTTGTTCGGCTTCACGCTTTCGCCGGTTCTGTGGCGCAAGCTGCCCGGCGCCAAGTCGGCGGGCCGCGTGCAGTCGGTGGCACTGCGCCTGATCGTCGATCGCGAGCGCGAGATCGAGGCGTTCACGCCGCAGGAGTACTGGTCCGTTGCCGCGCAGATGGCGCATGACGGGACCGACTTCACCGCCAAGCTGGTGACGTTCGAGGGCCAGAAGCTCGATCGCCTGAGCCTGGGCGAAGAGGGCATCGCCATGCGGGCCAAGACCGCGGTGGAGCAGGGCGCCTTCAAGGTCGAGGGCGTCGAGACCAAGCCGCATCGCCGCAACCCGCAGCCGCCGTTCACCACCTCGACTTTGCAGCAGGAGGCCGCACGCAAGCTGGGCTTCTCGGCCAGCCAGACGATGCGCGTGGCGCAGACGCTCTATGAAGCGGGTGCGATCACCTACATGCGTACCGATGGCGTGCAGATGGACCCGAGTGCGATCTCGGCCGCCCGCGCCGCCATCGCCGAGCGCTTCTCTGGCCACTTCGTTCCCGAAAAGCCGCGCCACTACGAGACCAAGGCCAAGAACGCGCAGGAAGCGCACGAGGCGATCCGTCCCACCGAGTTCACCAAGGACCGCTTCGGTTCAGGGGACGAGGCGCGCCTGTACGATCTGATCTTCAAGCGCGCGATGGCCAGCCAGATGGCTTCGGCCCAGCTTGAGCGTACCACCGTAACCCTGCGCGACGGAACTGGCCGCAACGAACTGCGCGCCACCGGCACCGTGGTGAAATTCCCGGGCTTCCTTGCCGTCTACGAGGAAGGCCGCGACAACAAGGCCGACGATGACGACGAGGCAGGCCTGCTGCCCTTCATGAAGGCGGGCGACATGCCGGCCAAGAAGGACGTGACCGCCGAGCAGCACTTCACCCAGCCGCCGCCACGCTTCTCGGAAGCCAGTCTTGTGAAGCGGCTGGAGGAACTGGGCATCGGGCGTCCTTCGACATATGCCGCGACGATCCAGGTCATCAAGGACCGCGCTTACGTGCGGACCGAGAAGAACCGTTTCTTCGCAGAGGAGACGGGGCGACTTCTCACCTCGTTCCTCGAACGCTTCTTCCCCCGCTACGTGGCTTATGAATTCACGGCGGGCATGGAGGACGAACTCGACGACGTTTCGGGCGGACGCCAGGAATGGAAGGCGCTGCTCGAAGCGTTCTGGCGCGACTTCAAGCCCAAGTCCGACGAGGTGATGGAGAAGAAGCCCTCGGAAGTGACCGAGGCGCTGGACGAATTCCTCTCCGATTACCTGTTCCCGCCCAAGGCGGACGGCACTGATCCGCGTGTCTGCCCCAAGTGCGGCGAGGGGCGCCTGTCCCTGCGCGGCGGTCGTTACGGCGCGTTCGTGGCGTGCTCGAACTATCCGGAGTGCAAGTTCACCCGCAAGTTCGCGCAGCCCGGAGGCAACGCCGAAGGCGGCGATGACGAAGGGCTGGGCAAGGACCCGGAGACCGGCATGGAGATCATGCGCCGTACCGGGCGCTTCGGTCCTTATATCCAGTTGGGCGAGGGCAAGGAGGCCAAGCGTGCCTCGATCCCCAAGGATATCGACGAACTGACGCTGGAATGGGGCATCAAGCTGCTCAGCCTGCCGCGCACCGTGGGTCCGCACCCGGAGACGGGCAAGGATATCACTGCCAGCATCGGGCGTTACGGCCCGTACCTCGCGCATGACGGCAAGTATGCACGGCTGCGTTCGACGGCGGAAGTGTTCGACACCGGCATGAACGCCGCGGTCTCGATGCTGGCTGACGCCGCCAATCGCGGCGGCGCGGCCTCGCGCACCAAGGCGGAACCGCTCAAGCTGCTGGGCGCGCATCCAACCAGCGGCGGCGAGATCAAGGTTATGGCGGGCCGCTATGGTCCTTACGTCACCGACGGCACCACCAACGCCACCCTCCCGCGCGACCAGAAGCCGGAGGACCTCACCGCCGAGCAGGCCGTCGTGCTGATCGACGAGAAGGCGGCCAAGGGGCCGGCCAAGGGTAAGAAGAAGGCGCCAGCCAAGAAGGCGGCGCCCAAGAAGACTGCCGCCGCCAAGACGGACGGTGCCAAGAAGCCGGCGGCAAAGAAGGCAACGGCCAAGAAAGCAGCACCGAAAAAGAAGGCGGCCGCAGATGCCGATCAGGACAGCGCCGCACCGTGGGATGTCGAAGCATGAGCGACAAGGTTGCCAAGCACAAGCAGCCCTGGAAGCCCGAGGAACTGCAGAAGCTGCAGACCCTCGCGGGCAAGGGCAAGGGCCTCAAGGAAATTGCCAAGGCCCTCAACCGAACCGAGGAATCGACCAAGGATGCGGCGCGCCAGCATGGCATGAACATCGCCAAGGCGCGGTGACGGTCTCCTGCCCCGGATCAGTTCCGGGGCGGCGTCATTTCAGCCGCCACAGCGCGAACCGGCGGGTGCCTAGGCTGGCCTGCGCATAAGTTTGGTAATCGCTGCGCAGCGCTTCCATGACGATGTCGCGCGTCTTTTCGTTGGCGCGGTTCGGACGCTTCGACAGCCCGATCACCACCACGCCGGGGCGGCTGGCCATGATGCGGCGTACTTCGCTCACCGGGTCGATGTTCAGCGCGCCCGCTTCATTCATCGCATTGAGGTGGCTTGGGTAGGCAAATCGCGTTGGAATGCAGGCGTTGGTGGTGCGATAGAGCGCGCTGTCGCCCTCGAAGACGTAAAGGCAGCGGCCGTGCAGTTCGCGGGTGATCGCGTGTGTCATGCTAGCGAATTGCGTGGCATCGCCTCTTTCGCGGACCTGCAGGGCGGGCGCCGCGACGGCACCGATCGCACCGAGCCCAAGTAGCAGTTGGCCGTACCAGCGCTCTCCCGGGCGGCTACGTGCGAGGGCCGGGGCAGCAAGCACGCTCAGCGGCACCAGCACGGGGCCGAGATAGTGGTCGTACCAAGTGCCGAAAACCAGGAACCCGCCGATGCTCGCCAGCGCCCAAATGCGCAGGGACGGCAGGGTTGCCGGGCGCTCTCCGCGAACGGGGCGCAGGTGGTGGGGTGCCAGAAGCAGGGCGAGCGCGAAAGGGATCAGCGCCAGGCATTCCTTGGCGAGCCGACCGAAGGCATCGGCCATGTCCGTCGTGCGGCCCAGGATCGAGGTGAAATTGGCTTGCACGAAGGCATCGCCGTGGCCGAGCCATGCATAGCCTGTCCAGACCGCCGCAGTCGGAGCCAGCGCCGCCGCGATCCATCCGGCGCCCGCCAGGACCAGTCTCCGGGGCGGCCAGCCGTCCGCCCAGCCGCGTCCCAGCAGCATCAGGCCAAAGGCAGCGCCTTCGAAGACCGCCGTGTACTTGATCTGCATCGCAAGCCCGAACAGCAGCATCGCCTCCAGGCCGCGGCGGGCAAGCAAGGGATCGTGCGCCCGCGTTCGCACATCGACGACGATCAGCGCGGCAAGGGCGACAGGCAGGTTGTAGAACACCGGCGACTGGCCAAGCGCCACGTTGAACACCGGCTGCCAAAGCAGATAGACCAGCCCCGCCCACTGCGCTGCGCGGGGCGGAGCGATGCGGCGGGCGATGCGTTCGATGACCAGCGCGGTGAGCACCGAGCAGGCAAGGCCGAGCAACTGATAAGTCAAGACCGGATCGAACGGCAGGGCGTAAACGGCGCGATAGAGCGCGAACAGGCCCCAGGGCTTGCGATCCCAGATGTCGACGTAGGGAAGGGCGCCCTGCGCCATGCGCTGCGCGACGAGGAGGTAGAACTGCTCGTCCGACTGGAATGCGGGCTTGCCCAGCATCAGCAGTCGCAATGCGAAGGCGATCGGCAGGTACAGCGCGAGCGAACCCAACCGAAGCCGGCCGCCGATAGGACGGCGAACGGCAATCGAAACATTCCGTTGCGCCGCGGCGGCACTCCGCGCGACCATGAGCGACCCTTTCCTCGTTCCGGCCGCGGGGGAACGGCGGTTGTTGGGAAAGGGCGCTTAAGGCGTTTTGATTGCAGGAATGCGACGGCGGATCGCGCCGTCGCCAGACTTCTGCGGCGTTACGAGCGCTTCTTCGTCTCGTTCGACGGTTTGGCCGTCGGCGCCGGCGCAGGTTTGGCCGTTGGGGCGGCCGTCGGTGCCGGCACCGGGACGGCGGGGATCGGCTGCCCGGGGGCAGGCTTCGTCGGCGCCGGTCCCGGAGGATTGAGGCCGGGCTCGACCGTCACCGAAGGCTTCACCGGCCTTACGCCGCTCTTGATGAGCCAGGTCGAGATGCCGTCCGCCGTCGCCTGCATCCCGGCCTTGTTGAGGTGCCATTGCAGGCCCTGCCGCCCGTCGTAGCCCTGCGGCGAGCCGATCATCCACGGCTCCTTGTCGCAAGGGGTGTGCGTGGCCGACGATTGGTTCATCTCGACGACGATGGTGCCGTGCGCCTGCGCCACGCGGCCGGTGATCTCGGCAAGGCGGCGGCCGATCTCGCGCACGATCGCGGCGTCGGTCTCGCTGACCGGGGTGTCGGCGCAGAGCTTGCCCGGCGGCGGCACGGGGGTCAGGTACTGGACGAAGACGATCCGCGCCTGCGGGGCGGTGGCCTTGATGCGGCGGGCGATCTCGTTGAGCTGCGCCTCGTCGCGGACGTAGTCGGTCTCGGTGGGGATGCGGACCGGGCCGCAGGCCTTGGTCTTGGCGCCCGAGGCGGCGATGATCTTCGCGTTGAACGCGCAAGTCGCCGAGAACAGGTTGCCGATGTACGACAGGTCGTTGCCGCCGATGGTGATCGTCACCAGCCGGGTGTCGGGCGTGACGCTGTTGATCTGCGGCGGCACTTCGCCCCAGGGGCCGAGCACGTTGTCGGTCACCGCGCCCGAGCAGGAACGGTCGATCAGCACCATGCCGAAGCGTTCGGCGAGCAGCGTCGGGTAGTTGTTGAAGCTCTGACCGCAGCGTGCGGGCCAACTCGGCTTCACGGGCGGAAGCTGGGGGCCAGCCGCGAACGACGAGCCGATGGCGACGTAGCGTTGCCCGGCCAGGTTCTCTTCCACCAGGGTGACCTGCGCCTTCTCGGCGGCCACGGCCTTCATGTAAGGCGTGGCGCAGCCGCACAGCAGGAATGCGGTGGCAGTGAGGGTCGAGAATGCGGCCTTCATCATTTCACCCAGTCGAGTCCGATTTCCTCGTAGATGTCCTTGGTTTCGGCCCAGTTCTCCTCGACCTTCACGTGGAGGAAGAGGTGGACCTTCTGGCCGAGCACTTCGCTCAGTTCCTTGCGCGCGGCCTCGCCGATCGCCTTGATCTTCGAGCCGCCTTTACCGAGGACGATGGCGCGCTGGTTGTCTCGCGTCACGACGATCTGCTGACGAATCTCGACCGAGCCGTCCTTGCGCGGGGTATAGGCTTCGGGACGCACGGCGGCGTCGTAGGGCAGTTCCTCGTGGAGCTGGCGGTAGAGCTGTTCGCGCGTGATTTCGCAGGCGAGCAGGCGTTCGCTGGCGTCGGAAACCTGGTCCTCGGGATAGTGCCAGGGGCCTTCGGACATCTGCCCGGCCAGCCAGGTCTTGAGCTGCGGCACGCCGTCGCCGCTGAGGGCGGAGACGAAGAACACTTCGTCGAACTGCACTTCGGCGGTGAATTCCTGCGCCAGCACCAGCAGCTTTTCCTTGGCGCTTGCATCGACCTTGTTGAGCACCAGCACCTTGCGTTCGGTGCGGTCCTTCAGCGTTTCGAGCAGCGGCATCAGTTCGTGGCGGCGCAGCTTCACCGCATCGACGATCAGCAGGATCGCGTCGGCCTCCTGCGCGCCTTCCCAGGCGGCGGCGACCATCGCGCGGTCGAGGCGGCGGCGCGGCGCGAAGATGCCGGGGGTGTCGGCGAGGATGATCTGCGCCTCGCCCTCGAGCGCGATGCCGAGCAGGCGGGCGCGGGTGGTCTGCGCTTTGGCCGAGGTGATCGCCACCTTCTGCCCGACGAGCGCGTTGACGAGCGTGGACTTGCCCGCGTTGGGGGCGCCGATGACGGCGACGAGACCGCAGTGCTGGGTCATCCGAATTTCCTCATGAACTCTTCTGCGGCGCCGGTCTCGGCGTCCTGCTTGGAATGGGCGGTGGCCTGCGCCGAACCGACGTTGTGGACCGACACTTCGACCGTGAAGCGCGCGGCGTGATCCGGACCTGAACGCTCGATCAACTTGTATTCGGGCATCCGGCGGCGGTTGCCTGCGGTCCATTCCTGCAGCGCGGACTTGGGATGCTTGCGCTTGCCGGTCTTGCCCTGGAGCGTATCCGCCCAGAGGCCGAGTACCATATCGCGCGCCGCTTCGAAACCGCGCTCGGTGAAACAGGCGCCGATGATCGCCTCCATCACGTCGCCCAGGATGTTCTCCGAATCCTGCCCGCCGTCGTCGCGCGCCTGCTTGCCGAGGCGCATGTGCGGGCCGAGGCCGATGTCGCGGGCGATCGTGGCGCAAGTGGCGCGGCTGACGAGCGCGTTGAGGCGCTGCGACAGGCGGCCTTCCGCCTCGTCGCTGCCCCGGTAGAGCCATTCGGCCACCGAGAGGCCGAGTACCCGGTCACCCAGGAACTCCAGCCGTTCGTAATTGCGTTTCTCGCCTGTGGAGCCGTGCGTCAGGGCCGCTTGCCAGAGCGCTTCGTCGAGCGGCTCCTGGCCGGAATGCTTGATCAGAAAGGCGCGGGTATTTGCTTCAAGCACTCAGATCACGCTCCCGATGCGGCTCCAGCGCGCGGCGGTGAACCATGTCCAGGGCTTGATCCATTCGGCCGAACCGTCGGTCGAGAACATCATGACCGCCGCCTTGCCCACGAGGTTCTCCTGCGGGACCATGCCGACGCCGCCGCCCTCGACCGCCGGGAAACGGCTGTCCATCGAGTTGTCGCGGTTGTCGCCCATCAGGAACAGGTGGCCTTCGGGCACCACGAAGACGCCGGTGTCGTCCTGCGGGGTCGGCCCCATGTCGAGCACGGTGTAGCTCTTGCCGTTCGGCAGCGTCTCGCGGAACTGCGGGTAGGAGCAGACGTCCTTGCCGTTGTCCGTTGTCTCGAAGCCGGGGCCGCAGTCGGTGTTGGGGCTGACGGGCACGGTGAAGTTAGGGACTTTCACCTTGGGCACCGACTTGCCGTTGATCCACAGCTGGCCGCCCTTCATCTGGATCTCGTCGCCGGGCAGGCCGATGACCCGCTTGATGTAGTCGACGTCGTTGTCTGGCGGGGCCTTGAAGATGACGACGTCGCCGCGCTCGGGCTGGCTGGCGAGGATGCGGCCCGGGATCAGCGGCACGCTGAAGGGCAGCGAATACTTCGAGAAGCCGTAGGACCACTTGGTGGCGAACAGATAGTCGCCGGTCAGCAGCCGGGGCAGCATCGACTCGCTGGGGATGTTGAAGGGCGAAACGATGAAGCTGCGCAGCACCACCACGCCCAGCACCAGCCAGAACAGGAACGAGAAGAAGTTCTCGTCCTTCTTGGGCTTGGCATCGGGGGCTCCGGCGGGTGCCTGACCGGCTTCGATCTTTGTCGCGCTATGGGTGTCGCTCATGGGCAAACCCTTGCCCATGGCCGCGTGCTTCCGTCAAGAGCGATCCCGACCAACGTGAGGTACTGGCCGATAATTGCACAACTCGGGCTTGGATTTCGCAACTGCGGAACGCATAAGGCGCATCGAATGCTTACCAGGAGATGCGTTGTATGAGCGAAGCGGTATGGAACAAGCTGCAGGGCCTCGACAAACCCACCTTGAAGCAGCTTTTCGATGCCGATTCCGGCCGTCTGGATGCTTTCGCGACGCGCTTCGAACTGGGTGAGGAGGAGAACTCCACCGGAATCCTGTTCGACTGGTCGAAGACGCACCTCGACGCCGCGCATGTCGCCGCCTTCGAGGAACTGGCGCAGGCGCAGGACTTCGCGGGCCGCCGTGCGGCGCTGTTCGCGGGCGAGATCGTCAACCCGACTGAAGGCCGCGCCGCCGAGCACACCGCCCAGCGCGGCGTCGGCAGCGAGGCGAGCGTCCAGCTTGCAGCCGAGAACCATCACCGCATGGCCGCGATCGTCGAGGCCATCCATCGCGGCGCCATGGGCGAGGTGAAGCACCTGATCCATGTCGGCATCGGCGGTTCGGCGCTCGGTCCGGCGCTCGCGATCGACGCGCTGGCGCGTGAAGGCGCGATGGTGGACGTGCATGTCGTGTCCAACATCGACGGCTGCGCGCTGGAGCAGGCCTTTGCCAAGTGCGATCCGGCCACCACGATGCTCGCGGTCGCCTCCAAGACCTTCACCACCATCGAGACGATGACCAACGCCGACAGCGTGCTGATCTGGCTGCGCGAGAACGGCGTCGAGGATGCCTATGGCCGCGTCGTCGCGCTGACCGCCGCGCCGGAAAAGGCGATGGAGTGGGGCGTGGACGAAACCCGCATCCTGCCGTTCTCCGAGAGCGTGGGCGGGCGTTATTCGCTGTGGTCGTCGATCGGCTTCCCCGTCGCCATGGCTCTGGGCTGGCCGGACTTCGCCGAGTTTCTCGACGGTGCCGCCGCGATGGACGTGCATTTCCGCGATACCGACGGGCTGGCGAATCTGCCGCTGCGTGCCGCATTCGCCGATCAGTACTACACCCGCCTGCGTGGCTGCCAGACCCGCGCGGTCTTCGCCTATGACGAGCGCATGGCGCTGCTGCCCGACTATCTTCAGCAGCTGGAGATGGAATCGAACGGCAAGCGCGTAACTTTCGACGGCAAGCCGGTCGATGGCTCCACCGCGCCGATCACGTGGGGCGGGGTGGGCACCGATGCGCAGCACGCGGTATTCCAGCTGCTTCATCAGGGCACCAACCTGGTGCCGGTGGACTTCATCGCCTCGATCGCGCCCGGGCACGACCTTGCCTTCGATCACCATCGCATCCTGCTGTCGAACTGCTTCGCGCAGGGTGCCGCGCTGATGGCGGGCAAGGCGAGCGAGGATCCGGCGCGTGCCTATCCGGGCGACCGCCCCTCGGCGACAATCCTGGTGGATGACCTGACGCCCGCCACCTTCGGCGCCCTTGTGGCGTTTCATGAGCACCGGACTTTCGCCAACGCGGTGTTGCTGGGGATCAACCCGTTCGACCAGTTCGGCGTGGAACTCGGCAAGGAGATCGCCAAGCAGATCGAGCAGGGTGGCGTGGAGTTCGATCCTTCGACCACCGCGCTGCTGGCGCTGGCGGGCATCGCCTGAAAATAATACGCCGGGACGACCGTTAGGTCGCCCCGGCGCCCTGCAAGGGTAGGATGGCGCGCCGTCAGGCGCGGTGTTCGAGGCCCTCGGCCCAATCGGCATGAGCAGGCAGGGCGGATCCCGGCGAGGATGCGCCGATCTCGATCAACTGCGAGAGCAGGCGCTTGCCGTCCTCCCAGCTGCCGAGGCCGGAATCTGCATTGATATGCCCGCTGTTCCCGGCGTCGACGAACGTGCTGCCCCAGCGCCGCGCCAGGCTCTTGGATGTCTCGAAGCCCATCCACGGATCGTTGTGGCTCGCCACCAGCAGCGAAGGGAAGGGCAGCGCATCGGCAGGCGTCGGCGCGAAGCCGGTCACCCGTTCGTCGCGCGGAAAAAGTCGACTTCCGGCGGCGCGACCAGCATCGCGCCGATCACCGGGGCGGACCAGCTCGGCTGCTCGAACTTGGACCACCACGCGGTCAGGATGCAACCGAGGCTGTGGGCGACGATCACCACGGGCCGTCCCGCGCGGTGCACGGCCAGGTTCAAACGGTTGATCCAAGTGTTGCGGTGGGGGTTGTCCCAGGTGCCCAGCTCCACCAGCTGGGCATTGTCGAACTCTTCCGCCCAGCGCCGCTGCCAGTGGCGCGGTCCGCTGCCGTCGAGGCCGGGGACGAGAAGGATCAGCGGTTCCTGCTTTTCGGATTCGCTCTGAAGCGAATGACTTTGAAGAGAACGGGGCATCGGCGATCTCCCTTGTGCTATGGGCTCGAATGTAAACTCAACTGATAAAGTTGACAATGCGTTCCGAGGTCAAAGCGGCAGGAAGAAATTCTTGAGCGCCGGATGGAAATGCGCGCCGAGTGTGCTGGCAATCACCCAGCCCATGTCCCATATGCCCCGCGACCAAAGGAGCTTCACCGCATGTCTGACCAAGGCGCCGACTACGACTACGACCTCTTCACCATCGGCGCCGGTTCGGGCGGCGTGCGCGCAAGCCGCGTTGCGGCTGCCTACGGCGCGCGCGTGGCGGTGGCCGAAGAGTACCGGGTCGGCGGAACCTGCGTGATCCGGGGCTGCGTGCCCAAGAAGATGCTCGTCTACGCCGCGCACTTCGCCGAAGACCTTGAGGACGCGCGCCACTTCGGCTGGGACGTGGGCGAGCCGAAGTTCGACTGGAAGACCCTGCGCGACAACGTGCTGGGCGACGTCGATCGCCTCAACGGCCTCTACACGCAGACGCTCGACAACAATAAGGTCGAGATATTCCACCAGCGCGCGACGATCACCGGCCCGCACGAGATTACGCTGGCGAACGGCGAGAAGAAGACCGCGAAGCATATCCTGATCGCCACCGGCGCGCGGCCGCATGTGCCGGAATGCCCGGGGCATACGCATGGCATCACCTCCAACGAAGCGTTCCATCTCGACGCGATCCCGAAGCGCGTGCTGATCGCGGGCGCGGGCTATATCGCGAACGAGTTCGCGGGCATCTTCCACCAGTTCGGCGCCCATGTGACGCTTATCAACCGCTCGGACCAGATCCTGCGCGGCTATGACGAAAGCGTGCGCGACCGCCTGCTCCAGATTTCGCTCGCGAAGGGCATGGAGTTCCGTTTCAACGCGAACTTCGAGAAGATCGTGAAGCAGGAGGACGGTTCGCTGGTCGTCCACATGAGCAATCACGAGCCGCTCGAAGTCGACCTCGTCCTGTTCGCCACCGGGCGCGTGCCCAATATCGAAGGCCTCGGCCTCGATGACGTCGGCGTGAAGCTGAACGCAAAGGGCGCCATCGCGGTGGACGAGAACGCGCGTACCAGCGTCCCGAGCATCTATGCCGTGGGCGACGTGACCGACCGCGTGCAGCTCACCCCCGTCGCCATCCGCGAGGGGCAGGCCTTCGCCGACCGCGTGTTCGGCGGCAAGGAGGCCAGCGTGGACTATTCGTGCATTGCCTCGGCAGTGTTCAGCCACCCGCCGCTCGCGGGCGTGGGCCTGACCGAAGCGCAGGCGACCGAGCAGTTCGGCACCTGCAAGGTCTACACCAGCGACTTCCGCTCGATGAAGAACGTGCTGGCGCAGCGCAACGAACGCTCGCTCTACAAGATGATCTGCCATGCCGAGACGGACAAGGTTCTGGGCATCCACATGATCGGCGCGGACACGCCGGAACTGATCCAGGTCGCGGCGATCGCGGTGAAGGCGGGGCTGACCAAGGCCGATTTCGACGCCACCGTGGCGGTTCACCCGACTATGTCGGAAGAACTGGTGCTGATGAAGTAAGGGGGCGAAACCCTCTTTCGCCATTGCTTCGCTGCGCTCGCAATGGCGGGTGGGTGGGTTCGGTCATATCGCCTGACGGATAGATCGCAGACCCACCCCGGATAAGTTTAACCGGTCGATTAAAAACAGTTGACCAGAGGCCTTTCCCGGTCTTACGCGGATGCAGCAATTGACGCTGCATGCGCCGAGGCAAGGGAATCCGGATGTCCGCAAATATCGCCGAAATGGAGAAGCGCCGCTCCGCCGCAAAGCTGGGTGGTGGTCAGAAGCGCATCGACGCGCAGCATGCCAAGGGCAAGCTGACCGCGCGCGAACGCCTCGACGTGCTGCTCGACGAAGGCAGCTTCGAGGAGATGGACCTCTACGTCGAGCATGACTGCGTCGACTTCGGCATGCAGGACCAGAAGATCCCCGGCGACGGCGTGGTCACCGGTTCGGGCACCATCAACGGCCGCCTCGTCTACGTGTTCAGCCAGGACTTCACGGTGTTCGGCGGCTCGCTCTCGGCCCGCCACGCGCAGAAGATCTGCAAGGTGATGGACGCCGCGCTGAAAGTGGGCGCGCCGGTCATCGGCCTCAACGATTCCGGCGGCGCGCGCATTCAGGAAGGCGTCGCCTCGCTCGGCGGCTATGCCGACGTGTTCCAGCGTAACGTGCTGGCATCGGGCGTGGTGCCGCAGCTCTCGCTCATCATGGGCCCCTGTGCGGGCGGCGCGGTGTACTCGCCGGCGATGACCGACTTCATCTTCATGGTGAAGGACAGCTCGTACATGTTCGTCACCGGCCCCGAAGTGGTGAAGACCGTCACCAACGAAGTCGTCACGCAGGAAGAACTGGGCGGCGCGATCACGCACTCCAGCAAGACTTCGGTGTCCGACCTCGCGCTGGAGAACGACATCGAGGCGCTGCTGGCGGCCCGCGATTTCTTCGACTTCCTGCCTTCGTCCAACCGCGACGGCGTGCCGGAACGTCCCTCGGCCGATGCATGGGATCGTCTAGAACCCAGTCTCGACACGATCATCCCGCCTTCGGCCAACCAGCCGTATGACATGCACGAAGTCATCCGCAAGACGGTGGACGAGGGCGAGTTCTTCGAACTCCAGCCGCTCCACGCGGGCAACATCATCATCGGGTTCGGCCGGGTCGAGGGCAAGACCGTGGGCATCGTCGCCAACCAGCCGATGGTGCTGGCGGGCGTGCTCGACATCAACTCGTCGAAGAAGGCGGCGCGGTTCGTGCGCTTCTGCGATGCGTTCAGCATTCCGCTTATCACCTTCGTCGACGTTCCGGGCTTCCTGCCCGGCACCGACCAGGAGCACAACGGCATCATCAAGCACGGCGCCAAGCTGCTGTTCGCCTATGCCGAGGCGACCGTGCCCAAGATCACCGTCATTACCCGCAAGGCCTATGGCGGCGCCTACGACGTCATGAGTTCCAAGCACTTGCGCGGCGACCTCAACTACGCCTGGCCCACTGCGGAAATCGCGGTGATGGGCGCCAAGGGCGCGGTGGAGATCATCTTCCGCGGTCAGGATGCAGACGGCATCGCCGCCAAGACCAAGGAATACGAGGACCGCTTCGCCAATCCCTTCGTGGCGGCGAGCCGGGGCTACATCGACGAGGTCATCTATCCGCACTCGACCCGCCGCCGCATCGCGCTCGGCCTGCGCAAGCTGCGGAACAAGGAACTCGAGAATCCCTGGAAGAAGCACGACAACATCCCGCTGTGATGCGCGGCAGGTGGCCTTTTTGAGAGTACACTGACCGGATGCGAAGGCCGAATACGGCGCCCGGTCGAAGGATAAGGGATTGGAAGTCAGGTCATGGAAGAAGTCTACATCGTCAGCGGCGTGCGCACGGCAGTCGGCGATTTCGGCGGTTCGCTGAAGTCGTTCATGCCTTCGGACCTCGGCGGCCTCGTCGCTACCGAAGCGCTTGCCCGCGCCGGGATCGAGGCGGACGCGGTGGAGCATGTGGTCATCGGCCAAGTCATGCCCACCAGCGCGCGCGACCAGATGCTGGCCCGCGTGATCGGCATCAATGCCGGCATCCCGCTCGCCACTCCGGCGCTGACGCTGAACCGCCTGTGCGGCTCGGGCGTGCAGGCGATCGTCTCGGCCGCGCAGATGATGAAGCTGGGCGAGGCCTCGGTGACGCTGGCGGGCGGCGCCGAAGTCATGTCGAACGTGCCCTACCATGACCACGGCGTGCGCTGGGGCAGGAAGATGGGCGCCAACACGCAGGAAGACGCGCTGACGCTCGGCCTGTCGGACGCCATCGGCGGCTACCACATGGGCATCACGGCGGAAAATGTGGCGGAGCGCCACTGCGTCAGCCGCGAGGACATGGACGCGCTCGCCGCGACCAGCCACGCCCGCGCCGCGCATGCCATCGCCGAGGGCCGCTTCAAGGAGCAGATCCTGCCCGTCGAGGTGAAGACCCGCAAGGGCGTTACCGTCTTCGACACCGATGAGCACGTGAAGGCCGACACCACTGTAGAAGTGCTGGGCAAGATGCGCCCGGCCTTCAAGAAGGACGGCACGGTCACGGCGGGCAATGCCAGCGGCATCAACGACGGTGCCGCCGCCGTGGTGCTCGCCACGGGTGCTGAAGTCGAGAAGCGCGGCCTCAAGCCGCTCGCGCGTATCGTCGCCTGGGGCCACGCGGGCGTCGAGCCGGAATACATGGGCGAAGGCCCGATCAAGGCCGTTCCGATCGCGCTGAAGCGCGCCGGGCTGAGCCTCGACCAGATGGACGTGATCGAGAGCAACGAGGCGTTCGCCGCGCAGGCCGCCGCCGTCGCCAAGGTGCTCGGCTTCGATCCGGCGAAGGTCAATCCCAACGGTTCGGGCGTCTCGATCGGTCACCCCGTCGGTGCGACGGGAACCATGCTCACCATCAAGGCCATGTACGAGTTGAAGCGCATCGGCGGGAAGTACGGCCTCGTCACCATGTGCATCGGCGGCGGGCAGGGCATCGCCATGGTCATCGAGAACGTAGGATAACTGCCATGAAGCTCGGCCGCCTCAACCACATTGGCGTCGCCACGCCCGATCTCGACGCCTCGATCGCGTTCTACAAGGACGTGATGGGCGCTACCGACGTGACCGAGCCGTTCGTGCTCGAAAGCCAGCAGGTGCGCGTCTGCTTCGTGAACACGCCGGGCGAGGGCGGCACTGCGGGCACGCAGATCGAGCTGCTCCAGCCCACCTCGCCGGATTCGGCGGTGGGCAAGTGGCTGGAGAAGAACCCGCTCGGGGGCAGCACCACATCTGTTATGAAGTGCCCGATATCCACGCTGCCAAGGTGTGGTTCGAGGGCCTCGGCAAGCGCGTGCTGGGTGAGCCGCGCATGGGCGCACACGGGACGCTGATCTTCTTCGTCCACCCCAAGGACATGGGCGGCCAGCTCACCGAGATCATGGAAACGCCCAAGGGCGACCACCACTAATTCGACCCGAAGACCCGGCCCTGCGGCCGGGCGATCCGAGGAATAGCGAACATGGCTGACATCAACGACTGGCAGGCAGCGGCAACCAAGGAAGTCAAGGGCAAGGACCTGACCTGGGACACGCCCGAGGGCATCGCGGTCAAGCCGCTCTACACCGCCGAGGACGTGACCGTCGATCCGGGCCTTCCGGGCTTCGCGCCCTTCACGCGCGGCGTGCGCGCCTCGATGTATGCGGGCCGGCCCTGGACCATCCGCCAGTACGCGGGCTTCTCCACCGCCGAGGAATCGAACGCCTTCTACCGACGCAACCTCGCGGCGGGCCAGAAGGGCCTTTCGGTCGCCTTCGACCTCGCGACTCACCGTGGCTATGACTCCGACCACCCGCGCGTGGTGGGCGATGTCGGCAAGGCGGGCGTGGCGATCGACTCGGTCGAGGACATGAAGATCCTGTTCGACGGCATCCCGCTCGACAAGATGTCGGTCTCGATGACGATGAACGGCGCGGTGATCCCGATCCTGGCATTTTTCATCGTCGCCGGTGAAGAGCAGGGCGTCGATCGCAAGCTGCTCGACGGGACCATCCAGAACGACATCCTCAAGGAGTTCATGGTCCGCAACACCTACATCTACCCGCCCGAGCCGAGCATGCGGATCATCTCGGACATCTTCGGCTACACCAGCCGCGAGATGCCCAAGTTCAACTCGATCTCGATTTCCGGCTACCACATGCAGGAAGCCGGCGCGACGCAGGTGCAGGAACTGGCCTTCACCATCGCCGACGGCGCCGAATATGTGAAATACGGCGTCGCCTCGGGCCTCGACATCGACAAGTTCGCAGGGAGGCTGTCGTTCTTCTTCGCCATCGGCATGAACTTCTTCATGGAAGTGGCCAAGTTGCGCGCCGCGCGCGTGCTGTGGCACCGCGTGATGACCGATCTGGGGGCCAAGGATGAGCGTTCGAAGATGCTGCGCACCCACTGCCAGACCTCGGGCGTGTCGCTGCAGGAGCAGGACCCCTACAACAACGTGATCCGCACCACGATCGAGGCGATGGCCTCGATGCTGGGCGGTACCCAGTCGCTGCACACCAACGCGCTGGACGAGGCGATCGCGCTGCCGACCGACTTCTCGGCGCGCATCGCCCGCAATACCCAGATCATCATCCAGGAGGAGACCGGCATGTGCAATGTCGTCGATCCGCTGGGTGGCTCGTACTACATCGAATCGCTGACGCAGAGCCTCGTCGATCAGGCCTGGGAGATCATCGAGCGCGTCCAGTCCGAAGGCGGTATGGCCAAGGCCGTTGCGGCCGGCTGGCCCAAGGCGATGATCGAGACCGCCGCCGCCTCCCGCCAGGCGCGCGTGGACCGGGGTGACGACGTGATCGTCGGCGTCAACAAGTACCGCCTCGCCGCCGAGGACGCGATCGAGACGCTCGACATCGACAACGCCAAGGTTCGCGAAGGTCAGATCGCCCGCATCAACAAGATGAAGGCGGAGCGCGACGAAGCCGTGTGCCAGGCCGCGCTCAAGGCGCTGGCCGATGGCGCCGCCGCGCCCGCCAGCATCGAGAACAACCTTCTCGCCCTTGCGGTCGAAGCGGCCCGCGCCCGCGCGACCCTCGGCGAAATCTCCTCCGCGATGGAGGAGAGCTTCGAGCGCTACGGCACCCAGCCGACCCCGGTGAAGGGTGTCTACGGCGCGCCTTACGAGGGCGACAGCCGCTGGCAGCAGGTGCTGGACGGCGTTCAGGCGGTGGAGCGCCGCCTTGGCCGCAAGCCCAAGCTGCTCGTCGCCAAGATGGGCCAGGACGGGCACGATCGCGGCGCCAACATCATCGCCTCGGCCTTTGGCGACATGGGCTTCGAGGTCGTCTCCGGCCCGCTGTTCCAGACGCCCGAGGAAACCGTGGTGCTGGCCTTGCAGAACGAAGTCGATGTCGTCGGTGCCTCCAGCCTCGCGGCTGGTCACAAGACGCTGATCCCCGAACTGATCCAGCAGCTGCGCGATGCCGGGCGCAGCGACGTCAAGGTGATCGCAGGCGGGGTGATCCCGGCGAAGGACTACGAATACCTGCGCAATGCCGGCGTTCAGGGCATCTACGGCCCCGGCTCGAACGTGGTCGAATGCGCCGCCGACGTGCTGCGCCTGCTCGGCCATAACATGCCGCCGGCCGGCTCCGAACTGCAGGCGGCCGAGTAAGGGGATGCTGGATCAGCACGGCATCGCGTTCTATGACAGGGCTTTGGCCCCGAGCCGCGCGCGTGCCGCCTGAGGAATGACTATGACCCAAACCCCCGCCTTCGCCCCCGCACCGACTGGACCCGTGAGGAAATCGCGGCGCTGTTCGACCTGCCGTTCACTGAGCTGGTCTTCCGCGCCGCCGAAGTTCACCGCGCCAGCCACAAAGCGGACGAAGTGCAGCTTTCCACGCTGCTCTCGATCAAGACCGGCGGGTGCGTGGAGGATTGCGGCTACTGCTCGCAGTCGGTTTCGGCCAACAGCGGCGTCAAGGCGACCAAGCTGATGGAGGTACAGCAGGTTCTCCAGCGCGCGGCGCAGGCGGCGGACCAAGGCTCCACCCGCTTCTGCATGGGCGCGGCCTGGCGCAACCCCAAAGACCGCGACATGCCCGCCATCATCGAGATGGTGAAGGGCGTGCGCGCAATGGGCATGGAAACCTGCATGACGCTGGGCATGCTGACGCCAAGCCAAGCCGACATGCTGAGCGACGCGGGCCTCGATTATTACAACCACAACATCGACACTTCGCCCGAGCGCTACGATCAGGTCATCACCACGCGCACGATGGAAGACCGCCTCGATACGCTGTCGAACGTGCGCATGGCGGGCATCAACGTATGCTCGGGCGGCATCGTCGGCATGGGCGAGACGCGCGCGGACCGCGTGGGCTTCGTCCACACGCTCGCCACCTTGCCCGAGCACCCGCAGTCGGTACCGGTCAATGCGCTGGTGCCGGTCAAGGGCACCGTGCTGGGCGACATGCTGGCCGACACGCCGCTTGCCAAGATCGACGACGTGGAGTTCGTGCGCACCGTGGCGGTCGCACGCATTACCATGCCGGGCTCGATGGTGCGCCTCTCGGCGGGCCGCGAGTCGATGTCGGAGATGACGCAAGCGATGTGCTTCATGGCCGGCGCCAACTCGATCTTCACCGGCGACAAGCTGCTGACCGCGCCCAATGCGGGCGACGACAACGATCTGGCGATGTTCGCCCGCCTCGGCCTCAAGCCGATGGCCATCGAACTGACGCCCGCGCAAGTCGAAGCCCAGCGCATGCCCAAGGGCTGCGCCAAGCTGGAAGCGGCCGAGTGATGAAACGGGCGGGATCAATGCTGCTGGCGTTGTCCTGCCTCCTTTGCGTGCCGGGCGTTGCGGTTGCCGAAGCGCCTGCATCCACTCCGATCACGATCGGACAAACGCACCTCGTTGCCTTTGCCGACGGTGACCAGCGACAGGTCAACGTCTATCTGCCCGAAGGCTACGCGGAGGGGACCAAGCGCTATCCGGTGCTGTATCTCATCGATGGCGGCCTTTCGCAGGACTTCCTGCATGTTGCCGGGACGAGCGCGCTCAACGCGATCTGGGGCCGCTCGCTGCCGGTGATCGTCGTCGGCATCGAAAGCAAGGACCGCCGCGCCGAACTGATCGGCAGCGTGGGCAATGCCGCGCAGCACAAGCAGTACCCGACCGCTGGACAATCCACACGGTTCCGAGCCTTCCTGCGCGACACGGTCAAGCCGCTGATCGAGGCGGATTATCGCACCGATGGCGACGATGGCGTGATCGGTGAATCGCTCGCCGGTCTGTTCATCGTCGAGACGTGGCTGCGTGAACCCGGCCTGTTCCACCGTTACGCGGCCATCGACGCGAGCCTGTGGTGGGATGACGCGGGCCTCGCGAAAGCGGCCGCAGGCCTGATCGCGACGTCTCCCCGGACCGCTCCGCTGTACCTGACATATTCGAACGAAGGTCAGGAAACCGCTCAGGCCGCGCAGCGCGTCGCCGCAGCGGGCGGCTTGCTGGTCTGCCTCTCGCCGCGTGAGGATCTGACCCACGCTACGGCCTATCACGTCCTCTCGCCGCAGGCGCTGCAGTTCCTGTTTCCGACCGCCAACAAACAAGACCCCGAATGGGGCTTCGAGGTGCCATGTTCAAAAAATCCTGATCGCAAACCGGGGCGAGATCGCCTGCCGCGTCATCAAGACGGCGCGCCGCATGGGTATCGCCACGGTCGCCGTCTATTCCGACGCCGACGCCCGCGCGCCGTTCGTGCAGATGGCGGATGAGGCTGTGCACATCGGCCCCGCGCCGGCCGCGCAGTCCTACCTGATTGCCGACAAGATCATCGCCGCCGCCAAGCAGACCGGCGCCGACGCCGTGCACCCCGGCTACGGCTTCCTGTCCGAGCGCACCTCGTTCGCAGAGGCGCTGGCGGCAGAGGGCATCGAGTTCATCGGCCCTCCTGTCGGCGCGATCGCGGCGATGGGCGACAAGATCGAGTCCAAGAAGCTCGCCAAGGCCGCCGGCGTCAACGTCGTCCCCGGCTTCGTCGGCGAGATCGAGGATACCGAGCACGCCGTGCGCATCTCGGCCGAGATCGGCTACCCGGTGATGATGAAGGCCAGCGCGGGCGGCGGCGGCAAGGGCATGCGCCTCGCCTACAACGAAAACGACGTGCGCGAAGGCTTCGAGGCCACCAAGCGCGAGGGCCTGAACTCGTTCGGCGACGACCGCGTCTTCATCGAGAAGTTCATCCTCAACCCGCGCCACATCGAGATCCAGATCCTCGGCGACAAGCACGGCAACATCCTCTACCTGAACGAGCGCGAATGCTCGATCCAGCGCCGCCACCAGAAGGTGGTCGAGGAAGCGCCGTCGCCCTTCGTCACCCCGGCGATGCGCAAGGCCATGGGCGAGCAGTGCGTCGCCCTGTCGCGCGCGGTCGGCTATTATTCGGCGGGCACGGTGGAACTGATCGTCTCGGGCGCGGACCCGACGGGCGAGAGCTTCTACTTCCTCGAAATGAACACCCGCCTGCAGGTGGAGCACCCCGTCACCGAAGCGATCACCGGCGTCGACCTGGTCGAGCAGATGATCCGCGTTGCGGCAGGCGAGAAGCTGGAACTGACCCAGGACGATGTGAAGATCGACGGCTGGGCCATCGAAAACCGCGTCTACGCCGAAGATCCCTATCGGGGCTTCCTGCCCTCGACGGGCCGCCTCGTGCGCTACAATCCGCCGGTCGAAGGCTGGACGGATGACGGCGAAGAGAATGGCCGCCGCGGCGTGGACGGCATCCGCGTGGACGACGGCGTCTACGAAGGCGGCGAAGTCTCGATGTTCTACGACCCGATGATCGCAAAGCTGATCACCTGGGGCGAGACACGCGACGAGGCGGCGGACAAGCAGATCGCCGCGCTCGACGCCTTCGAGATCGAGGGCCTTGGCCACAACATCGACTTCGTCTCGGCGATCATGCAGCATCCGCGCTTCCGTTCGGGCGAACTGACCACCGGGTTCATCGCCGAGGAATATCCCGAAGGCTTCCACGGCGCACCTGCGTCGGACGAGCTGAAGGTGCAGCTGGCCGCCGTCGCCGCCTTCGTCGCCACCGCGCGCGCCGATCGTTCGCGCCGGGTCGAAGGCCAGCTTGGCGGGCCGCTCGATCCTCCGGGCGAGTGGACCGTGACCATCGACGGCGATGTCTTCGCGGTCGAACTCGACGAAGACCTGCTGACGGTCAATGGCGAGGAAGTCGAGCTGGAGCTGGAATACACCCCGGGCGACCGCTTCGTGGATGCCGAGGTCGATGGCGAGGATCTGACGCTCAAGCTGGACGTCACCCGCACCGGCTTCCGGATGACCACGCGCGGTGCGATCCACAAGGTCGATTGCCTGCCCGCGCACATCGCTGGTTACACGCAGCACATGATCGAGAAGATCCCGCCGGACCTCTCGAAGTACCTGATCTGCCCGATGCCGGGCCTCCTCGTTTCGCTGAGCGTAGGCGAGGGCGACAAGGTCGAGGCAGGGCAACCGCTGGCAGTGGTCGAGGCCATGAAGATGGAAAACATCCTGCGCGCCGAGAAGTCGGGCACGGTGAAGTCCGTCAACGCCAAGGCGGGGGAAAGCCTTGCGGTGGATGCGATCATCCTCGAGATGGAGTGACATGCATCTCGATCACGACCCCGCCGCGCCTCCGGGCGAGACCATAGGCTTCGACGACTTCCTCAAGGTGGACATCCGCATCGGCACCATCGTCGCTGCGGATGTCTACGAGGGGGCACGGAAACCCAGTTACAAGCTGCGGATCGATTTCGGTCCCGGCATCGGCGAGAAGAAGAGCGTGGGCCAGGTAGCGGCGCTCTATTCTCCCGAGGAACTGACCGGGCGACAGGTGGCGGCGGTCGTGAACTTTCCCGTCCGCCAGATCGGCAAGGCGCTGTCCGAAGTGCTGACGCTCGGCTTCGCGGACGAGGAGGGGCGGGTGACGCTGTTCTCGCCCGACAAGCGCGTGCCCGATGGATCGCGGCTGTTCTGATGGCGGGTCTGGGAGATATGCTTGTCGGGGTGGAGCCACTGGAAGGCGGTTTCGCGCTGGAAATCACCGAGGACTGGCTGCAGGGGCGTACCGCCTACGGAGGACTGACTTCGGCGATCGCACTGGCGGTGGCAAAAGGCGTTTCCGACGATCTGCCGCCGCTGCGCTCCGGTCAGCTTTCGATGGTCGGCCCCTTGGCCGGGCGCATCGAGGCTCGCGCGAAAGTGCTGCGGCAGGGGCGCAATGCAACCTGGGTTTCCGCCGAACTGACCGGTGAGGCCGGCGTGGGCTTTACCGCCGCCTTCGTCTTCATGCGCCCGATCGAGAGCGTGCTGTCGATCGATCACTATCCGCTGCCGGACGGCGTCATTCCGCTCGGCGATGCGAAGCCGGTGCCGATGGATCATGCGCCGGCTTTCCTGCGCAATCACTTCGAGGCGCGCTTCGCCATGCCGAAGACCGCGCTGGGCGAGGCGGACCTCGCCTGGTGGGTGCGGCCGCGCGAGCGGGGGCCCTCGATACCGAAGTAGAGTGCCTGCTGTGCGGGGACGTACTGCCGGTGGCGGTCTGGCCGCTGCTGGGCTTCAAGGTTCCGATTTCCTCGATGCAATGGCACGTCAACATGCTGGACGCGAAGCCCTCGGCGGATGGCTGGTGGATGATCCGCTCGACCAGCCTGCATGCCGCACATGGCGGGGCGAGCGAGCACATCATGCAGTGGAACGCGGATGGTGTTCCGGCTGTTGCGGGCATGCAGTCGGTGGCCGTGTTCGGCTGAGCACTCAGCGGCCGCGCATGCCTTTGATGAAGGCGTAACTGCCGCCGCTGAACACCACCAGGGCAAGGGTAAAGCCAATCCCGGCGCCCCATTTCGCACCTTCGGCTCCCCAGAGAAAACCACCTGCCGCGAGGCCCAGAAGCGGCAGGACGATCAGCAGCAGGCAGCCGATGACGGGCATCAGGGGGTGCCCATCAATCGCTTTGCAAACAACAGCTTGAATAGCCCGAACCCGATTAGTGCGACGGCGGCCGAAGCCATGTGCAGCAGCCAGAACGTCGTCGTCGGCATTGTCGAGAACAGCGTGCCGATCTTGCCCACGGCCAGGTTCGCGCCGAAGAACGCAAGGTAGTAGATCCCCACGATCGAGGCGTTCAGCGCGCGCGGGGCAAGGCGGGTGAACAGCGCGAGGCTCACCGGCAGCAGGTGCGCGAAGCCGATCGAGTTCACCAAGTGAAACATCACGGGCCAGAATAGACCAATCTTTCCGGTACCTTGCGTCGCCGCAGCCATATAGAGGCACGCCGCGCCGCCGACGATGAACGCGCAGCCCAGGATCATCTTGCCCAGTTCGTCCGGCTCATTGCCGGTGCGCTTGCCGACGAAGGCCCAGAACGCGGCGACGGCCACCAGCATCGAGAAGCTGAGGGTGGCGTCAATGGTAATCATCCAGCTCGTCGGCAGCGTCTCACCCATGAAGCTGAGCTGGAACTGCTGATCGGCCCAGACGAGATAAGCGTTGAAAATCTGCTGGTTGGTCAGGAGCGAGATGCCCATGATCGGCACCAGTACCAGTACGGCCAGCAGACGCGGGCCGTCGCCCTTTTCGAACGTGGCGCGGGGCTCGGAGGACTTGGCGGCCTTGCTGTCGGCGGGCAGCCAGGGCTTTGCGTAGATGTATAAAAGCAGGCCGAGCACCATGACCACGCCGGCGCAGCCGAAGCCCCAGTGCCAGCCGACTTTCTCACCCAGCGTGCCGGAAATCAGCGGAGCCACGATTACCGAGACATTGATAAATATGTAGAAAATCTGGAACGCCATCGCGCGGCGGATGTCGCCGGGCTTGTAGAGTTCGCCGACCTGGCTGGCGATGTTGCCCTTGAACAGGCCGACGCCGACCACCAGCGATATCAGCGCCAGCAGGAAGGCGCTCTCGAACGCCATCAGGAAATGGCCGAGCGACATGACCACGCCGCCCGCGATCAGCGCGGCGCGGCGGCCCAGCAACAGGTCTGCCAGGATGCCGCCGAGGATCGGGGTCAGATAGACTAAAGCCGTGTAAAGGCCGAATATTTCGGAAGCCAGCGGCTGTCCGGACAGGCCCGGAAACACGTGCGTTGTGACCCAGTCCAACCCGATCACGCCCTCCTGCCGCCCCGGGACCAGCAGGTACTTGACCATGTAGAGCGTCAGCAGCGTCTGCATCGAATAGTAGGAAAACCGCTCGCAGCCCTCGACCAGGCCGAGTAGGCCTAACCCCTTGGGATGGCCCAGGAAAGCGCGGTCTTCTCGCGCCGCTTCTTCGGGGAAGTCGAGGTTGGGCGTCGCTTCGGGTGCGGTCATGTCTGTCCCGTAATTATCTTGTGCATCGGCGTAATCGCCGTTCCTGCGCGAGCAATGTCATGTCGATGTAACAGGGTCAAACCTGAATGCGTGGCTAATGAAAAGGCGGCAGGCCGATCGACCTGCCGCCTTCCGCAACGCCCCGGGGGATCTCGCACGGGGCGTCTTGGCCCCCGGCCAGCGTGACAAACGCCTACTCCGTTGAAAGAGCGTGCAAATATATAACGTTCGCGAGCCCGTCGCGATCCGGGCTTCGTCGCTGCACGGCCACGAAGCGGCGCACAAACACGGCGTTTTGCACGGTGCACTCAACGGCACCCAGCGGCACTCAAACATGCCACAAGGCGCCAAGAGGTGCGTGTAGCGATGAAATGGCAGTGACTTACCACAGCCATCGTTGAAAAGACGGTGCTCAGAGCACTGCGATCAGCGCGCAAGTTCCTCGTCGAGGAACGCCGACACGTCTTCCAGCGAGACCTGCTTGTCGAGGTAGGTCTGGCCGATGCCCTTCATCAGCAGGAAGGGCAGGGTGCCCGCATCCATCTTCTTGTCATGGAGCATGTGCTGCACGAGAGCGGCACCGTCGCAGTCCAGCCCGAGCGCCTTGAGGCTGGCAGGCAGGCCGATCTCGCCGATATGCTGCGCGACATGTTCGGCGCTCGCCTGCGGCATCAGCCCGCGCCTTGCCGAGTAACGTGCCGCCAGCACCATGCCCAGCGCGACGCCCTCGCCGTGGAGCAGGCGGTCGCCGAAGCCGGTCTCGGCCTCCAGCGCGTGGCCGAAAGTGTGGCCGAGGTTGAGCAGGGCGCGGCGGCCGGTGGTCTCGAACTCGTCCTCGGCGACGATGCGCGCCTTGGCCGCGACCGAATGCGCCACCGCATATTCGCGAAGCGCGCTGTCGCCCGCCAGCATCGCGGCGGCATTGCCGTCGCACCAGGCGAAGAAGTCGGCGTCGTCGATCAGCCCGTACTTCACGACTTCGGCATAGCCCGCGCGCAAGTCCCGCTCGGGCAGGGTCTCCAGCGCCGAAAGGTCGGCCAGCACCAGCGAGGGCTGGTGGAACGCGCCGACGAGGTTCTTGCCGGCCGGCGTGTTGATCGCGGTCTTGCCGCCGACGCTCGAATCGACCTGGGCCAGCAGCGTGGTGGGCACCTGGATGAAGTGGCACCCGCGCTTCAGCACCGAGGCGCAGAAGCCGGTGAGGTCGCCGATCACGCCGCCGCCCAGCGCGATGATGTGATCGCCGCGCTCCACTTCGAGGCCCAGCAGCCAGTTCACCGTGGCGGCCAGTTCCTCCCACGACTTGGTCGCTTCGCCTGCCGGAAGGATGCGCCAGTGCGGTTCGTGGCCGTTGTCGCGCAGGGACTTTTCCACCACGTCGCCCCAGGCCGCGTGGACGTTGGCGTCGGTGACGATCGGCACGCCGCGCTTGCGCAGCTTGCCCCGGCAGTTGGGGGCGAGTTCCGCGAGCAGCCCGGCGCCGACGCGCACTTCGTAAGGGCGACCGGCGATATCGACGGGGATCACAGCCATTGGGAAATTCCCTGAAGTACCTTGTTGATCGTCTGGACGTGCGGGCCTGCGCTGCTCAGCACGTGGATGGGCGCCTGGCAATAATGCTGCGCCCGTTCCTCGCGCAGGCGGCCGAGAATTTCGCGCGGGTTGCCGCCGCGCAGCAGCGGGCGGTTCTCCTTTCGCGCAGTGCGCTCGACGAGGGTATCGACCTCGCTGTCGAGCCAGATCGTGATCGCCTTGTCGAGGATCAGCGCGCGGGTTTCGGCATTGACGAAGGCGCCGCCGCCGGTGGCGATGACGATGCGCTGCCGTCTGGTCTCGCTGTCCGTGATCAGGCGGGAAATCACCCGGCGTTCGCCATCGCGGAAATAGTCCTCGCCATAAGCGTCGAAGATTTCCGGGATGCTCATCTGCGCGGAGCGTTCGATCTCGTCGTCGGCATCGACGAAGGGGCAATCGAGCAGGTTCGCAAGCCGCTTGCCGACACTGGACTTGCCCACGCCCATCATACCGACAAGCACGATGGGCCGGTCGATACGGCGGGCGAGCGCTGCAATTTCCTGCGCGGAAAACCGGGTTTGTTGAACGTCCATTGCCCGATCGCCTATAGTTGCGCTAGGTCGCAGCGCAAGCATGGTGAAGGAAGCCGAGTGAACATCGTAAAGCGCAGGCGCCGTATAGCGTCGGCCGTTGCCATTCTCCTGCCGATTGCCGTGGTCGGCCTTGGTATTGCCGCATGGAATGACGCGGGCGTGCAGCCGGTGACGCAGCAGACCGTCTCGATCCCGCTGCCGGAACTGTCGAAATGAGAGCGGTGCACCTGCTCGCGGGAGGCGCGCTGGCGCTGACCTCGGTGTGGGCGGTGGCGCAGGACAGCCCCGAATCGCTGCTGCCCAAGATGTTCGACGAGCCCGCACCCGCGCGCTCGGCCACCCCGCGTCCGCAGGCGCCGCGCACCCAGGCACCTAAGCCGCAAACTTCCTCCGCGCCGAGTGCTGCGGCGTCGAGCGCTCCGCGTCCCGCCGCGACCTCGACCCCGGTGGTGCAGGCGATCCCGACCGGTACGCCTAGCGCGATGCCTACCGTGATCGCGCAGGACGACGGCACCTTGCGTCGTATCCCGAGCCTCGAGGAACTCGAGAAGATGTCGCCTGAGGATTTCGAGGCGCTGCTCGGGGCCAAGGTGGTGATCGATATGCCGCCCGCCGCGCGGCGCTCCGCCGACGAGGCGGGGATGCTCGGTGCCGACGAAGGGGGCTGCCGCTGGCCTCGCTCGCCGGGCAGAACGGCAGCCTGATCCGCGTCGCGCTGGAAGGCAACCGGGGGCAGCTTGTTTCGCGCTGGGGGCATATCCTGTTGCGCCGCGCGCTGGCCTCGCGCCTCAATCCGCCGAGCGGGATGAGCGCGGCCGACTTCATGGCGATGCGCGTCGGCCTGCTGCTGCGCATGGGCGAGACCGATGCGGCGCGCGTGGTGCTGCAGGACCTCGACATCGCCGATTACACCCCGGCGTTCGGGCAGGTGGCGTTCGACGTCTATGCCCGCAATGCCGACTTCACCGGCATGTGCCCGGTGATGGCGACGCAGGGCTCGCTGCGTGACGATGCCGCGTGGAATACCTCGCGCACCATCTGCGAGGCGTTTCGTGGCAACAGCACGGCGGCGATCTCGAAGCTGGAGCGCGACCGGGTTCGCGGCAAGATGGACCAGATCGACCTGCTGCTCGCGCAGAAGTACGCAGGCGCGGCCGGCAAGGCGCGGCGTGCGGTGACGATCGAGTGGGACAAGGTCACGACGATGACGCCGTGGCGCTACGGTCTCGCGATCGGCACGGGGCTGGAACCGCCGACCGCGCTGATGGCCACGGCGGGGCCGTCCTACGATTACGCGACGGCGCTGGCGCCGATGGTCAGCCTTGGCCGCCGGGCGGCGGCGGCGGATCGTGCCGCGGCGGCGGGCGTGCTGTCCAATGCGGCGATGGTGGACCTCTATTCGCAGATCTTCGCCGATCCCGACGTCACCGGCGAGTGGCAGGACCGCGCGGAATCGCTGCGGGATGCTTATGTCCAGCAGGACCCCGCCGCGCGGCTGGCGGCGATGCAGGCGCTGTGGAACGTGACCGGGTCGGCGCTCTATGCCCGGCAGGTGCTGACGGCCGCTGCCGCCGCGCGCATGGCGCCCAGCGCCGACATGGCCGACAGCGCGTCCTCGCTGATCGCCTCGATGCTGGCGGCGGGATACGACGCCAATGCGCTGCGCTGGTCGAGCGTGGTCGAGGCCGGATCGCGGGCATGGGGCATGCTGATCCTTGCTGCTCCGGGCCGCGTGGCGACGGTCGGCAGTTCGACGCTCAACAGTTATGTCGATGACGACGACAGCACGCAAAAGCGCCGCTCGGCCTTCCTTGCCGCCGGTCTTGCCGGGCTGGAGCGCGTCGATCGCGCCGACGCCGAGCGGGTCACCCGCGATGCCGGGATGGACATGGGCGGCAGCACGCGCTGGACTCAGGCGATCGACCATGCCGCCAGTCGCGGCGATGAAGCCAGTGTCGCGCTGCTCGCGGCCTTCGGCATGCAGGGCGACAACTGGCAGCGCATGACGCCGCGTCACCTCTATCACATCGTCTCGGCGCTGCGGTCGGTGGGGCTCGACGCCGAAGCGCGGATGATCGCCGCCGAGGCGGTCGCGCGGGTCTGAGGCCGATGAGCGGGGGCGCAGACGACCTCGCCGAGCGGTTCCTGGCGATGCTGGCGGCGGAACGCGGCGCGGCGGCCAATACGCTCGCCGCCTATCGCCGCGACCTCGAAGCCGCGCGCGAGGTGCTGGGCGATGTCGCCAATGCCACGCCCGAGGCATTGGAGGGGCTCGGAGGCGCGTGGAGCGGACTGGCGGCGTCCAGCCTCGCCCGGCGGTGTTCGGCGCTGCGGCAGTTCTATGGTTTCCTGATCGATGAGGGGCTGCGCAAGGACGATCCTTCCGGTGCGCTGCCCAAGGGGCGCGTGCGCCGCCCGCTGCCGCGCCTGCTCAGTCACGAAGAAGTCGAGCGGTTTCTCGCGCAGGCGGACGAGGAGGCGGTGTCCGAGCGGTCCGACGCGGTGCGGCTGCTGGCACTGCTCGAACTGCTCTACGGGTCCGGCCTGCGCGCGACCGAACTGGTGTCGCTCCCCGTCACCGCGGTGCCGCGGGATGCGCCGTTCCTCCACATCACCGGCAAGGGCGGGCAGCAGCGCATGGTGCCGGTCAGCACCCGCTCCCGCGCGGTGCTGTCGCGCTGGCTGACTTTGCGGAAGGGGACCTCGCGGTTCCTCTTTCCGTCGAGCGGGGCGAGCGGGCACCTGACGCGCGTGCGGTTGTTCCAGTTGCTGCGGGCACTGGCGGGCAGGGCGGGTCTCGATCCGGAGCGCGTCTCGCCGCACGTGCTGCGCCACGCCTTCGCAACTCACCTGCTGGAAGGCGGCGCGGATTTGCGCGTGCTGCAGATGCTGCTCGGCCATGCCGACATCGCGACGACGCAGATCTATACGCATGTGGACAGCGCGCGGCTGGTGGAACTGGTGAACTCGCGCCATCCGCTCGCGAAGGGGCAGATGTAGGGCGCAAGGGAACAAGCCCGCCGTGCGACTCGTTGCGCGACGGGCAAGAATCGCGGGTGGCGGCCCGCAGAATGGAGGAAGGGAGCGACATGGTATCCAACGTGAAGCGCGTGGTTCGGGCCGGAGTTCGGGGAGGCGCGGTCGTCTCGGCGCTGGGGCTGCTGGTGGTCTCGGCGGGGCCGGCGCGACTGGAGGCGCAGGCGTCGAAGGCGCCGCGCGTCTATGCGATCAGTGCTGCCGACAAGTCGCAAGGGGCCAAGGCCCATCCCGAACTGCTGGCCGAATTCGGCGGCGCCCTGACCGGCCCGCAGGCAAGCTACGTCGAGCAGGTCGGCAAGCGAATCGCGGTGCAGTCCGGCCTGTCGAATGCGACGGGGGATTTCACCGTCACCCTGCTCAATTCGCCGGTGAACAACGCTTTCGCGATTCCCGGCGGCTATATCTACGTGACGCGCCAGCTGACCGCGTTGATGAACAACGAGGCGGAGATGGCGGGCGTGCTCGGCCACGAGGTCGGCCACGTCGCCGCGCGGCACTCGGCGCAGCGGCAGAAGGCGGCGCAGCGCAACCAGATCCTCGGCGTGCTGGGCTCGGTGCTGGCGGGCGCGGTGCTGGGCGACAACGCTTTCGGGCAATTCGGGCAGAAGCTGTTTTCGCAAGGTTCGCAGCTGCTTACGCTGAAGTTCTCGCGCTCGCAGGAGCTGCAGGCGGACCAGCTCGGCATCACCTACCTCAAGCGTGCGGGCTACGATCCGCGCGCCATGTCGAGCGTGCTGGAAAGCCTCGCGCGGCAAAATGCGCTGGAGGCGCAGTTGCGCGGCAGCACGAATCAGACGCCGGAATGGGCCTCGACTCACCCCGATCCCGCTTCGCGCGTGCGCTCTGCGCTGACATATGCGGGGCAAGGCAGCGGCGGCACCACGAATCGCGACACTTTCCTCACGCGAATCGACGGGCTGGTCTACGGCGACGACCCCAAGCAGGGCGTGGTGGATGGCCGAAAGTTCACGCATCCGACACTGCGATCTGCCTTCGAGGCCCCCGACGGCTTCTTCATGGTCAACGGAACGCAGGCGGTGACGATCAGCGGATCGTCGGGGAAGGCACAATTTTCCGGCGGGAAGCTGAGCGGCAGCCTCGATCTGTACATCACCAGCGTCTTCGCCGGGCTGACCGAATCGAATCAGGCGCGAATCACTCCCGCCAGCATCGAAAAAACCACGGTGAATGGCATCCCCGCCGCTTACGGAGTCGCGCGGGTGCAGCAGCAGAGCGGGGCGGTGGACGTCGTCGTCTTCGCCTACGACTTCGGCAACGGGCAGGCCTATCACTTCCTGACGCTGGCGCAGGCGGGCGGGGCGGAAGTGTTCACGCCGATGTTCCGCTCGATCCGTCGGATCTCGGCGACCGATGCGGGCAGCGTGAAGCCGCGATTGCTGCGTGTCGTGACTGTAAGGCAGGGCGACACCGTGCGGTCGCTGGCGGCGAAGATGGCCTATACCGACGCGGCGGTGGACCGTTTCCTGGTGCTCAACGGGATGGATGCGAACACGGCGCTGACGCCGGGGCAGAAGGTGAAGATCGTAACCTACTGATATCGGGGCTTTATGGTTTCGGCGGGCCACAAAGCGAAAGGGGCGGCAGGTTTCCCTGCCGCCCCCGAAACTTTAATCTGTAAGTACAGATAAAGTATTCACCTATTAGGCAACGCCCTTCGACATAGCCGACGAGGTCTTCGAGAAGGTCGAAACGAGCTGCGAGCCCATGCCCTGCATGGCGGCGATGGCGGCAACTGCGATGAGAGCGGCGATCAGGCCGTATTCGATGGCGGTTGCGCCCTTTTCGTTGCGGCGCAGCTTGGCGAGAAACTTCATGAGTGGTCTCCTGATAAAGCAGTCTAGTGTACCCGGTCCGCCTCGCTTCAGTCTCTCTTCTGCGCCTTGGACAATCTCTTTTTAGCCTGCAATCGTTGATAAACGCTTAAGGCTGTTTCACCCTAGTTTTTGGACATCGCAGCCGACGACTTGGCGGCTACGTTGTTCCACATAGATACGGTCTCGCTGGCCACGCCCTGCAGCGTGGCGAAGATGGCCAGTACGATGAAGGCGAGGATCATGCCGTATTCGACCGTGGACGCACCGTCCCGGTTTTCGATGATCGTCTTGAGAAGGCGATGAAGGCGCATGGTCACCGTGCTAGTTCGCGCGAGGGACGTCTGATCCCACGGCAGCGTTAATTAGGCATTAAGGCAGGAGGCACAGCTGGAAAGTCCACCGACACCTTTACTCGTCGTCGCAGGCGCACTCGTGCGTCCCGATGACAGCGGGCGCGACGACGGGCGTTCCGGCACAGTGCTTATGCAGCAGCGCGATTTCATCGGAGTGCATGGCGGCCTATGGGAATTTCCCGGAGGCAAGCTGGAGCCCGGCGAAAGCCCCGAAGCGGCGCTCGTGCGTGAGTTGGAAGAGGAATTGGGTGTAAGCATCGCGGCAGGCGATCTGGAGGCGGTGGGCTTCGCCAGCGGCCGCACCGCTACGGTCGAGGAAGGCGGGAAGGGGCCGCCGCGTCCGCTCGTCATTCTTCTCTATATGTGCACCCGCTGGCAGGGCGATCCGCGCGCCATCGAGGCCGCCGACGTGGCATGGGTCGCGCCCGGCGCGATCGCGGGACTGCGGATGCCGCCGCTCGATTACCCGCTGGCCGATGCGCTCGAACGGCATCTGGGGGCTGTGGAAAACAATATGCAAAAAAGCGGAACATAGGCGTTGACCGATCCCGATTCCCCCCTAGAGGCAGCCCTCCAAGGCGCCCGTAGCTCAGCTGGATAGAGCATCAGACTACGAATCTGAGGGTCGGACGTTCGAATCGTTCCGGGCGCACCACTCTTCCTTCCGGGGGTGATGTGGTCCTTGTTTGGGTTGAAAATGGTAGGCGCCCGTAGCTCAGCTGGATAGAGCATCAGACTACGAATCTGAGGGTCGGACGTTCGAATCGTTCCGGGCGCACCACCATTCAAAACGAAAAACCCCGCCCTAACCGGCGGGGTTTTTCGTTTTGCGATGGAAGGTCAGCCCTTCGCCAGAAACCCGCGCGACAGGCCGTGATAGAGCTTTTCGCGGCAGACCAGCGTGCTGGCGGCGTCGGCGATGATCGCGGTCAGGAACAGCGGCAGGATCATTCCTCGGCTGGCGGTGGTCTCCATGAGGATGATCACGGCGGTCAGCGGCGCACGCACGACGCCGACGAAGTAGCCGGTCATGCCGAGCAGGACGACGGCGGGCATGGGATCACCTGAGAAGACGTAGGACAGCAGTTCGCCGAAGCCCGCGCCGACTGACAGCGATGGCGCGAAAATGCCGCCCGGCGCGCCGGAGATCGCCGTCGCGGCGGTGGCGACGAACTTGGCCGGGCCGAACCACGGCGAGGCGCTTTGCTGGCCGTCGATCATCAGGCGGGTGGTCTCGTAGCCGGTGCCCCAGGTCGAGCCGCCGGTTACGACGCCAAGCACCGCGACGATCAACCCGCAGACCAGCGCCGTCGTTACCGGCCGCGAACGCATTGCCGCGAGAAGGGGATGTTCGCCGCGCGCACAGGCCAGCAGCAGGCGCGAGAACAGCCCGCCGAGGATGCCGCCCAAGATCCCCGCGACCGGCGCGATCATCACGACCGAGCCGACTTCCAGCGTCTGTCGCATCGCTCCGAAGTAGACGTAGTCCCCGGCGATCCCGAGGCTGACGAGACCCGAGACGACGACCGCGCCCATCACCAGCACCGCGACGCGCTGCTCGAAGGCGGCGGCGAGTTCCTCGATGGCGAAGGCGACCCCGGCCAGCGGCGTGTTGAAGGCGGCCGCGACCCCGGCCGCGCCGCCTGCGATTAGCACGCCCGCCGTCATCGGCACGCGCAGCATGCGGTGGCAGGCGACCATGATCGCGGCGCTGACCTGCACCGTCGGCCCCTCGCGCCCGACCGAGCCTCCAGCCAGCAGCATCGTCACCGTCAGCAGTAGCTTGGTGATCGCGGTGCGCATCTGCAGCAGCGGCGAGCGCGCGAGTTCGAGGTTCTCGCCCGCTGCCATGACCTGTGGAATGCCCGAGCCGCGCGCAGCGGGCGCCCAGCGCCGGGTGATGAAAACGACGGCGGCGAAGATCGCAGGCGTCATGACCAGCGGCGCGTAAGGGTGGACGGCGGTGAACCCTCGGAACACTTTCTGCGCGGTGTCACCCGCCCACGCGAAGGCGATGGCGATCAGGCCCAGCAGCACTGCGCCGCCGATCGTCGCGGCCCTTCGGCGGGCGAGGTCGAGCGAGGCGTCGATGCCCGGGACGGCCTTGAAAAAGGCCGTGAAGCGTTCCGAGATGGTCAATGCGGACCCCAAGATGGTCTGGCGGCGCGCTTGTTGCGCGTCTGGACGGGCTCGCGCCTCTATTGGGGCAACGGGTGCGCGAATCGCAAGACCTTTTTGACCCGGATAAATAGAGAGGGCCGGAAGCGACCTCGATCGCTTCCGGCCCTCGGCCACTTTTCCGGTCACCCTGCCAAGGCAGGATGAGGCAGAGGCTTACTGGCCTTCGGGCGTGGTCGCCGCAGCCGCACCGCCTGCGGTCGCGGCGGCGTCCGCGCCCGGCTGGCCGCCGGCGGCCGACTGGGTCGCCTTGGCGAAGTCGGCAGCGCTCATGCCCAGAGCCAGCGAACCGTCGGCACCGAGGCCGAGGTAGGACTTCTTGAGCTGCGCGGCCGAACCGCCGCTGAGGGCCACGGTGACGTTGTCACCTTCGACTTTGCTGACGGTGCCGAGTACGACGCCGTCGCTGCTCTTGATCGGCGCGTCGGCGACGATCGCGGCATCCTTGGCGGCGGTGTTCTCGGCCTTGGCGCCGTTTACGGCCGATTCCAGCTCGGCCTTGGTCATGCCGATGGTGAGGCCCTTGTCGCGCGTCACGAAGGCGTTCTTGGGGAGACCGGCGCGGGCGGTGCCGGTGGAGACGGTGACGATGTCGCCCTGGACGGCCTCGACAGTGCCGACTTCAGCGCCTGCGGCGTCGAAGACCTTGGCGCCGGTGGTCGGGTTGGCCGTTGCGGTCGCCGCCGCGGCGGGAGTGGCAGCCGGTGCAGCGGCCTGAGCCATCACGGCAGCAGGAGCGAGGGCGGCCGCAGCGATGGCGGCGGTGATGAGGGTTTTCTTCATGGCGTACTCCTTGTTTGCGGGACCCGTGGGAGGACGAGCCCGGAACAAGCCCCCTGAAGGGGCGAGAAATGCGGCCCGGCGAAACCGGGCTGGGGTTACCCCGTCCGACTTTCGCCGGCCCCGCCGTGGCGAAACTTCGCACACGGCAGACGGGGTGAGGGACAGGTATAGTCAGGCAAATCCATCGCAGGGTGAACGGTTGCGTGTACAAGGGGCGAGTCGAGCCATTCCCGCGATGAGCCGGTCAACCCTTGTGGAAAACTGCGGATTCCCGCCGTTCTCGCCATCGGGTGATGTACGAGTGGTTGTTGGGATGACCACCACGCGGTCACGAATGGCCAAATCCTCGCGTTGGCGCAAACCGGGCGGCAACCACTTCCGACGCGAGCGGCGGAGCGAAATCTGGTCCTTGCCGCCCGCGCCCGCAAAGGTTGCTGCGACGAATGCCGGGAGGGATCGGGCGAACGCCTCCTTCGTGTGCACAAGTTGACATTCGAGGGGAACTTTCGCGGCCTTCGGTGCTTGAACCGGCCGTGGTGGAAGCTCCGGCAGGATGGACGATGCAAGATCAGAACGACGAGGGTGTAGCGCCTTCGGTATGGCGCTATGCCAAGGCTTCGCGCGCGCACGTGGTCGTGGACGCGGCCGATTACTTCGAGGCCATTCGCGAGACGATGGAAGGCGCGCGGCAGCGCATCTTCATGATCGGGTGGGACTTCGATTCCCGCATCCTGCTGACCTCCGGGCGGCGCTGGTGGCAGCGTGGCCGCAAGCGCAAGTTTCCCGCGCGCCTCGGCTCGTTCATGCTCTGGGTGGTGAAGCGCAATCCGGAGCTTGAGATCAGGCTGCTCAAGTGGAACGTCGCCATGCTCAAGTACCTGTTCCGGGGTACGATGCTGTTCGACGTGGTGCGCTGGGCGAAGCATCCGCGCATCGACTTCAAGTTCGATTCCGCCCATCCGGTCGGCTGCAGCCATCACCAGAAGATCGTGGTGATCGATGACAAGGTTGCGGCCTGCGGCGGCATCGACATGACCTCCGACCGCTGGGACACGCCCGACCACCTGCCGCAAGACCCGCGCCGCAAGCGGCCGACCGGGCGGCTCTACGGTCCCTGGCACGACGTCACGATGATGCTGGAGGGCGACGTCGCCGTGACGCTCGGCGAACTGGGGCGCGAGCGCTGGAAGGTCGCCGGCGGCGAAGACCTCGCGCCCTGTCGCCCGCGCGAGGGGACGCCGTGGCCGGAGGGGCTGACCGCCGAGTTCGAGAACGTCGAGATCGGCATCGCCCGCACCCGCGCGGAGTACAACGACTGCCCGCAGGTCGCCGAGATCGAGAAGCTCTTCGTCGAGCAGATCGCCCGCGTGAAGCGCTTCATGTATGCCGAGACGCAGTACTTCGCCTCGCGCGCGATCGCCGAAGCCATCTGCAAGCGGCTGACGGAGGACAATCCGCCCGAGTTCTTCATCGTCAACCCGGTCACCGCCGACGGCTGGCTGGAGCAGCAGGCGATGGATACTGCCCGCGTCGAACTGGTCGAGACGCTGCAGGCGGTGGACACCCAAGGACGTTTCCGCATCTTCACCCCTCCAACGCCGAGGGCGAGCCGATTTACGTCCACGCCAAGCTGACGATCATCGACGACGAGGTGCTGCGGGTCGGGTCGGCGAACATGAACAACCGCTCGATGGGCCTCGACAGCGAGTGCGACGTCTTCATCGACCTTGCCCGGCCCGGCAATGCCCACGTCGATCCCGCCACGATCACCGAATTGCGCCTGCGCCTGCTGGCCGAGCATTGCGGTATCGCCGAAGGTGAAGTGGCCGCCGGAATCGAGCGGCACGGCTCGATGGCGGCGATGGTGGACGCACTCAACCGCGACGGACCCAAGGCCGGAAAGAAATATCTCGAACCCTTGCCCTTGAAGAACTTGTCGGAAGCTGAAAGAGCACTCGGCCAAAGCGGGGTGCTCGATCCGGAACGCCCCGGCGAAATGTTCGAGCCCATCGCGCGACGCGGGTTGTTCCGGGGCAAGGGACACCTGATGCGTGTGCGCCTGATGAAGAAATTGAGAAGGAGCAAGTCGGATGAGCAGCCAGGTAAGTCCCGCTGAGGATAGCCCGCGCCATGACCCCTTGCGCAAGCCGGATGTGCCCGACAACGTTCAGGACGCAATCCGCACGCTGATCCAGTGGGCCGGTGACGATCCGACGCGCGAGGGCCTGGTCGACACCCCCAAGCGTGTCGCGCGCGCCTGGCTGGAATACTGCCAGGGCTATCAGGAAGATCCGGCGGTCCACCTGTCGCGCATCTTCGAGGAAGTGGGCGGCTACGACGAGGTCGTGCTGCTGAAGGACATTCCCTTCCAGTCGCACTGCGAGCACCACATGGCGCCGATCATCGGCAAGGCCGCGATCGCCTACCTGCCGCGCAACCACGTTGTCGGCATCTCCAAGCTGGCGCGCGTGCTGCACGGCTTCGCGCGCCGCCTGCAGATTCAGGAGCGCCTGACCGCCGAAGTCGCGCAGTGCATCTGGGAACACCTGAGGCCGCAGGGCGTCGCCGTGGTGATCGAGGCGAACCACGCCTGCATGACCGCGCGCGGCGTGCGCACGCCGGGCGTCGGCATGATCACCAGCCGCATGATGGGCACTTTCCTGGAGGACGAACGTTCCCGCAAGGAAGTGCTCAGCCTGATGGGCTACTGAATATCGGAGAGGCGTCATGGGTCATGCGCAGGTACTCGAGGGCGGTTGTCGCTGCTCGCGCCTGCGCTTTCGCCTGACGGCGCCTCCGCTGATCGAGGGGCTGTGCCACTGCACCGGCTGCCAGCGGATGACCGCCAGCGCCTTCTCCACCACGATCTCGGTGCCGGTGCAGGGCTTCGAGGTCGTCACCGGCGAGACCGAGATCGGCGGCATTCACGGCGACGAGGCGCATCACCATCACTGCGTCTGGTGCAAGTCCTGGGTCTTCACCCGGGTCGATCCGTCGATGGGCTTCGTCAACGTGCGCGCCACGCTGCTCGACGATCGTTCAGTGTTCACCCCCTACATCGAGATGCAGGTGGCGGAGAAGCTACGGTGGGTGGAGACGAAGGTGGAGCGTCGCTACGACCGCTTTCCGGAGCTGGAGGAATATCCGCAACTGATCGCCGACTATGCAGCGTGGCGGGCGGTGCGGTGATCCTGCCCGACCGACTGGGCACCCGCACCACCTTTCGTCATTGCGAGCGCAGCGAAGCAATCCAGGGCAGTCTTGAGTCGCCCTGGGTTGCTTCGCTACGCTCGCAATGACGATGGAGGGGGAAAGACCTGCTTCCCTGAAAGATAGCGCTTGAACCCCGCCGCGCCTGAGGCCAGAGCCGCTGCCATCCGGTCCGGGCAGGCCGGAGGCGGACAGGCAGATGATCGAGCACAATAGCGGGGCATTTCATGGATCGGCGCGCGTGCGCCTGCTGCTGGCGCTCGTCCCCGCGGTGACGTTGCTGGTCCTGCTGCTGCGGCCGGTGTGGGACGTCGATATCTTCTGGCAGCTCAAGCTGGGCGAACTGATCGTCGATCGCGGCGGCCCGGTGCCGACCGAGCCTTTCGCCGCGCTCCATGCCGGAGAGCCGCTGCCCGCCGTCGCATGGGCCGGGCAGGCGGTCATGGCGACGGTGCGGCGGATCGGCGGCTGGGACCTGCTGCGCGTGTTCGACGCCTTGTGCTGGCTCGGCGGCTTCTGGGCCGTCGCCGCCGCATGCCGCTGGAAGGGCGCTAGTCTGCAGGCCGTGATGCTGGCGCTGGCGCTGGTCTTCGTCGCGGCGCTGCCGACCGCAAGCGTGCGCCCGCAGAGCTTTGCCTGCCTGTGCTTCGGGCTGCTGCTCGCGCTGCAGCGGCTGGACTTGCGGCCGCTGCCGATGGTGGCGTTGGGTCTGCCGGTGCTGATTGCGTGGCAGAACCTGCATCCTTCGGTGAGTGTCGCGGTGGCGGCGCTGAACCTTGCCGCCGGGGCCGGATGGTATCGCTGGACAACCGGCCGCGCCGCCGCTCGTCCATGGGGGCTGAGCGCCCTCGGCGTGCTTTCGGTGGCGGCGATGTTCGCCACGCCCGACGGCGCCTCGATACTCGCGACCTCGGCCGCCAACGCGCAGGCGAGCATAGCCATCGGCGCGAGCGAGTGGTTCCCGATCTGGACACCCGCCAACCATCCCAATGCCCTGCCGGTGCTGGTGGTGACCTTGCTGACGCTCTGGCTGATCGTGCGTCGGGGCGGGTGCGTCGATCTGGCGGAAATCGCCGTCGTCATCGGCCTTTCGGTGATGACGCTGACGGCCTATCGCTTCGTGCTGTTCTGGGCGGTGGCGATGGTGCCGGTGATCGCCCGCGCTGCCGGAAAGGAGGGCGCGAAACCCGCCCGTTCGGAATGGCTGACGGTGCTGGCTCCGCTCGCGCTCGTCGCTGTGGTCACCCCGCTGCTCGCGCCGACGCGCTTCGCGCCGACTCTGCCGCTGAAAGCGGTGGAGCACTTGCGCAAATTCGGGGTGCGCGGGACGGTCTATGGTGATTTCCCGTTCGGCGGCGTCATCATCGACACCGGCTACCCGGACTGGAAGGTCGCTTACGACGGCCGCTACTACCGCTACGCGCGCGAGGAGTGGCAGTACAACGGCGGGATCGAGAACGGTATCGTCCCGCTCGTCGACGTCGTGCGCAAGTGGAACCCGGCCGCCTTCGTGCTCGACGAGGACCACAATGCGCCGCTCGCCGAGGCACTCGCCCGCAGCCGCGCATGGCAGCGCATCTATGCGGGTGAGGGCGTCGTCGTCTACGTGCCGCGCATCATCCGCCGCGCGTCACCGGGATCAGCGCCCCGCTGATCGCCCGCGCCTGTGCCGAGGCGAGGAACACGATCACATCCGCGATGGCCGAGGGCTGCACCCATGTCGCAAAGTCCGAGTCCGGCATGTCGGCGCGGTTGGTCGGGGTGTCGATGGTGCTCGGCAGGATCGCGTTGACGGTGACGGCGGTGCCGGAAAGCTCCTCGGACAGCGCCTCGGTCAGCCGGTGGACGCCCGACTTCGACGCGGTGTAGGCACCCATGCCGGCCGCCGCCTTCCCCGCCGCGCCCGCACCGATGTTGACGATCCGGCCCGCAGCCGAAGCCTTTAGTGCGGGCAGGGCGAGCTTGGTGATCGTTGCGCCGGTGAGCACGTTCATCGCCTGCATCTTCACCCAGGCATCGATCGAGCCGTCCTCCAGCGTCTCCCAGGTGAAGCCGCCGGCGACGTTGACCAGCACGTCCACCCCGCCATGCGCCGCCGCGACCGTGTCGAGCGCGGCCTGGGTGGAGGCCGCATCGGTCAGGTCGACCCCGCCGATGTCGAGCGCGCCGTCCAGCGGCTCATGCGCGGTCTTCGCGAAGTCCACGCGGGCGACCTTGTCTCCCGCCGCAGCGAAGGCCTGCGCCACTGCCTGCCCCAGAACCCCGAAACCACCGGTGACGATAACCGAGCGCGCCATGATCTAACCCCTGAGATGAATTGTTCGCACAAGTGCTACCCGCGCACCCCGCCAAGGCCAAGGTGCGAGGCCATTCCACCGCCCCGCCGATACGAAAAGGGCGCCCCTCCGCATGGAAGGGCGCCCTTTTGCCGAATATGCCTCAGGCTCAGAGCTGGCCGAGCATGTGCTCCGCCGAGCTGACCTCGAACGAGCCGGGCGCCTCGACGTTGAGCTGCTCGACCACGCCGTCGTTGACGACCATCGAGTAGCGCTGGCTGCGCGTGCCCATGCCGAAGCCCGAACCGTCCATGGTCAGGTCCACCGCCTTGGCGAAGTCGGCGTTGCCGTCAGCCAGCAGGGTCACGTCCGATGCCTCGGCGGCCTTGCCCCAGGCGCCCATCACGAAGGCGTCGTTGACCGAGGTGCAGACGATCTCGTCGATGCCCTTGGCCTTGAACTCTTCCGCCTTGTCGACGAAGCCGGGCAGGTGCTTGGCCGAGCAGGTCGGAGTGAACGCGCCGGGAACCGCGAAGAACGCGACCTTCTTGCCCGCGAAGTATTCGGAGGACTGCACCGGCTCGGGGCCGCTTTCGCCGACCTTGATGAGCTTTACGTCGGGCAGCGTGTCGCCAACGGAGATGGCCATGGCATTCGTCCTTTCATGACAGCAAAACGGCTTTGCCGCGCAGATATAGGCCGAGCGCTCGGATGGGCAACGCCGCACCTGCGGGAATTTCGATTCTGCGCCGTGAGCCGGGCGCCGAGCAAGGCGTGTCGCGGCGGCGTCCGGGGATACGTTCACTCATGCTCTCAAAAGGCGTCCGATGTGGTCATTCGTGATCGTTCAACCGGCCATTTTGCGGGGATTTTCATCGTGAAAATGCGTTAACCGTGGTTCTTCAGATCGCGGTATGCAATCGATGACATTCCCGTTCGGTCAGGCAATTTGCCTGCGGGGAACAGGGCAATGATCAGGATCGGAATCAAGCGGCCGTGGCTGGCCGTGACAATCGCGTGCGGGCTCGGTTCGGCAACACCGGCACTCGCGCAATCGGCAGTACCGGAGGCACCTCATACCGTCGTCACACCGCCGACGGCTCGCCCGAGCGAGGCGCAGAAGCTGCGCCGCATGGACATCATGCTGATGGTGACCGGCCTGCGCTGCCGCACCACGGCGGACGACTTCATGGAGGACTACGGCAAGTTCACCAGCAGCCACATGTCCGAACTCAACGAGGCGAATGCCCAGCTACGCGCCGAACTCGGCGATGCCGCCGACGCCTCGGGCGGGCCGCTCGACCGCATGAGCGTGGTCATGGCCAACGAGTACGGCGGCGGCCATCCCTGGCTCTCGTGCCACCAGTTGCGCTCGATCACGCAGGGACTCGCCACGGTGCAGGGCCGCGCAACGCTGGTGGAAGTCGCGGGGCAGCTCTTGGAGCGCCAGCCGCCCATCCTCATGGCGCTGGCCATGCGTTGAACAGAACATATAAAGCTATCTTTATATTTGCCTCGCTGATGCGGAGCGGGTAGGGACGCGGCAGTACCGGCGCCGCTCGCGGGGGTTTTCCGCGCGCGGCGCCGGCGTGACGCAATCTTCAGGAGTCCCACGTGGCCACCACCCCCGACTACGCCATCACCGACATCGGCCTCGCCGACTTCGGCCGCACCGAAATCGCCATCGCCGAGACCGAAATGCCGGGCCTGATGGCGCTGCGCGAGGAATTCGGCGCGTCGCAGCCGCTCAAGGGCGCGCGCATCACCGGTTCGCTGCACATGACGATCCAGACCGCCGTGCTGATCGAGACTTTGGTGGCTCTCGGTGCGGAAGTGCGCTGGGCCACCTGCAACATCTTCTCGACGCAGGACCACGCCGCCGCCGCCATCGCCGCCGCCGGTATCCCGGTCTACGCGATCAAGGGTGAATCGCTGGCCGATTACTGGGACTACGTCGGCAAGATCTTCGACTGGTCGAGCGAGGGCAATCCCGACCTCACCGCCAACCTGATCCTCGACGACGGCGGCGACGCCACGATGTTCGCCCTCTGGGGCGCACGCGTCGAAGCGGGCGAGACGCTGTTCGAACCCTCGAACGCCGAGGAAATCGAGTTCGTCCGCGCGCTGAACGCCTTCCTCAAGGCCAAGCCGGGCTATCTGACCGCTTCGGTCAAGGCGATCCAGGGCGTCTCGGAAGAGACCACCACCGGCGTCCACCGCCTCTACCACCTCGCCAAGGACGGCAAGCTGCCGTTCCCGGCGATCAACGTGAACGACAGCGTCACCAAGTCGAAGTTCGACAACCTCTACGGTTGCCGTGAATCGCTGGTCGACGCGATCCGCCGCGCCACCGATGTGATGCTGGCCGGCAAGGTCGCCTGCGTCGCCGGTTTCGGCGACGTCGGCAAGGGCTCGGCCGCCAGCTTGCGCAACGGCGGCGCGCGCGTCCTCGTCACCGAGATCGACCCGATCTGCGCGCTGCAGGCGGCGATGGAGGGTTACGAGGTCGTCACCATGGAGGACGCGGTTTCGCGCGCCGACATCTTCGTGACCGCCACCGGCAACGAAGCCGTCATCACCGGCGAGCACATGGCCGCGATGAAGGACAAGGCGATCGTCTCGAACATCGGCCACTTCGACAGCGAGATCCAGATCTCGGCGCTCGACAACTACGAGTGGAAGGAAGTCAAGCCGGGCACCGACCTCGTGACGTTCCCGGACGGCAAGCAGATCATCGTGCTCGCCAAGGGCCGCCTGGTGAACCTGGGCTGCGCCACCGGTCACCCCAGCTTCGTGATGTCGGCCAGTTTCACCAACCAGACGCTGGCGCAGATCGAACTGTTCACCAAGAGCGACGACTACAAGAACGAAGTCTACGTTCTTCCCAAGCACCTCGACGAGAAGGTCGCCGCGCTGCACCTCGAAAAGCTGGGCGTGAAGCTCACCAAGCTGTCGAAGAAGCAGGCCGACTACATCGGCGTGCCGGAAGCCGGTCCGTTCAAGCCGGACCACTACCGCTACTGATCACCGTTTGATGTCAATGCAGAAGGGGCGTCTCTTTAAAGGAGGCGCCCTTTTTGCATTTCTGCAGTCATTCGAGGCGCAAATTGCTAAATAACGGCTAATCAATTCTTACATATGAATACGGTGAACGGTCCGATGTCATCAAGGCGGACGAGTGACATCGCGCGGGGTAAATGATCTCCCGGCAAACGTTCGGATTGATCCACCTGGCGGTGCGCAGACGCGAAATCGCGCGCGGCCTCCTGCCGATTGTTCTTTCCCATACGCACAATGGCTTCTCGCAGGTGATTATCCACCGTCGATGGGGAAAGATCGAGTTGCCGGGCGATCTCCTTTGAGGTCATTCCCTGATTTACCAGGGCCAGGCACTGGCTTTGCCGGCGTGTCAGGCCGTTGTAGCCGCGGTTGTTTGTCATTACCCATGGGGTTCCCTTATGATTTTGGGAACATTGGAAATTTTTATCCGTGAGACACAGTGAAGATTTATTAACTGTTCTATCAAAATGAAAATTATCTTTTGATGATATAGTCTTATTTCGATTGCCTAGTTATTTTGCCTATTCATTTGGGCAGCCGCAGGCTTCGACGCCGCACCATGCTTTCTCCATATTGTCCGTGGCGATCGGCGGATTGGCCATAGCTCCGGAGGGGTAGGAAAGGCGGGGGCGTCTTCCTGACCTGCTATCCGTGGGAACCTATTTTCCCACCCGCCCTAACCTGTCGCCGATAATTTTCGTGAATGTCACGCATGCTGAACGGAGGGGCTTATGACCGCGTCGTAACAAGAGGGCGTGAACGTCCATCCGTCGGCCAACCCGCGTATCTACCGCTTTCGCGCCATCCCCCATTGTCAGGGCCATCCGCGCGCATCATAGCCTAGCGCGATGGAATTCTCGCGTTTCCTGCCTCTCCTGATCGGCCTGCTGCTCGGCGCCTGGACGATTGCCGCCGCCTGGGCGGTGCTGTCCGCGCGTTCGCGCCAAAACCGCGCCGAGGCGCAGTTGCGCTCCGCCCGCCGCCTCGGCCGCATGGTCGAGGAATCACCGGCGCTGCCGCTGCTGGTGCGCACGGACGGCCGGATCGAGGCTTCGCCGCGCCTCGCGCAGTGGCTGGGGCTGGACGAAGTGCCGCAGTTCCTCTCCGAACTGGATGGAAATGATCGCGGCCTGCCCGCCGAGAAACTCGCCGAACTGACCGAGGCCGTTCGCCGCTGCCAGAAGACCGCTGCGCCTTTCCGCATGGCGGTGACCCCGCATGGCTCCAGCCGCAGCCTCGCCCTGCGCGGGCATCTTTCCGACCCTCAGGTCTCGCCCGGCGGCGCCGCGCTGGTATGGGTCTTCGACTTTTCCGACAGCGAGACCGAACTCGTCCGCCTGCGTGACGAAGCCGCCCGTGCGCGCGGCGACTTCCACGCGCTCGTCTCGCTGATCGAGGCCGCGCCGATGCCGATGTGGTTCCGCCGCCCGGATGGCGAACTGCAACTGGTCAACCATGCCTACGTCGCCGCCGTGGGCGCCAAGAACGCCGACGACGTGGTCGTCAAGGGCATCGAACTGATCGAATCGGTCGATGGCCTCGCCCCGGGACAAGTCGCCCGGAAGGCGGCGGAAAAGGGCATCCCGATCGAGCGTATCGTCTCGACTACCATCGACGGCCAGCGCCGCGCCCTGCGCGTCAGCGACCTGCCGCTGGGGGACGACGGCGTCGCGGGCTACGCGGTGGACATCGAGGACCTGGAGGAGATGTCGCGCTCCTTCCGCGCCTTCCGCGAGGCGCAGCGGGCCCTGCTCGACCAGCTTTCCGCGGGCGTGGCGCAGTTCGACGCCAAGCGGCGGCTCGCTTTCGCCAACCAGCCGTTCCAGCGCCTGTTCAAGCTCGACGGGCGTATCCTCGTCGATCCGCCCGCCTTCGAGCGCCTGCTCGATGCCGCGCGCGATGCGGGCCGCGTGCCTGAGGCGCGCGACTTCCCGGCATGGCGGCGCGAGAAGGCGGGCTGGTTTTCGGCAGGCTCGACGCAGGAGGAAAGCTGGACGCTCGCGGACGGCACGCACTTGCGCATCGTCGCCCAGCCGGTCCCTGATGGCGGGCTGCTGCTGATCGTCGAGGATCGCACCGAACAGCTGCGCCTTTCCGCCGTGCGCGACACCCTGCTGCGCACCCGCACCGCCACGTTCGACAGCCTGTTCAGAATCGGTCGCGGTGTTCGCGCCCGATGGCCGCATGCAGATCTGGAACCGCCGTTTCGCCGCCGACTGGGGGCTGGAGAGCGAATTCCTCGACACCCATCCGCATGTGGAAGCGCTGCTCAAGAAGATCGCCTCGCGCCTCAAGCGCCCGGTCGAGGCGGAAACCGTGGGCAACGTCGTGCGCGCCGCGACGCTCGACCGCGCGCAGACGGGCGGGCGCATCGGGCTCGCCGACGGGCGTGTGCTGGAATATGCGGGCGTGCCGCTGCCGGACGGCAATGGCCTGCTCGCGGTGCTCGACATCACCGATTCGATGAAGGCCGAGCAGGCGCTGCGCGAAAGCAATGCCGCGCTGATCGAGGCGGATGCGATCAAGACCCGCTTCCTCGCCAACATGAGCAAGGAACTGCGCACGCCGCTGACCTCGATCGGCGGTTTTGCCGAGATGCTGGACCTCGGCATCGGCGGCGACCTCAACGATTCCGGGCGCGACTATGTCGGCTCGATCATCGAGGCATCGCAGCAACTGGGCGACCACATCGACAGCCTGCTCGACCTGTCGCAGAGCGAGGCGGGCCTGCTGCCGCTCAAGTTCGAGGAAATCGACCCGATGCCCTTCGTGCGCTCGGTGGTCGAGGAACGGGCAGGTCGGCTGCAGAAGGCGGGCCTGACGCTCGACCTTCAGGCCAAGGGCCTGCTGCGTCCGCTGGTGGCCGACCGGCGAAGGCTGGCGCGGGCGCTGGGGCACATCGTCGACAACGCCATCGCCGCCTCGACGCGCGGCGGGCGCATTCTCGTGCAGCTGTCGCGGCGGAAAACCGGAGAGGGGGATGCGATCCAGATCCTCGTGCAGGACAAGGGAGCCGGAATGGAAAGTCGCACGCTCGCCCGCGCGCTCGACGGGATGAAGGTCAGCGCCGACGGCAAGGTGGAGAGCCGCGACGGCCTCGGCTTGCCGCTCGCCCGCCAGCTGGTGGAGGCGCACGGTGGCAGCCTGCGGCTCGAATCGGAGCCGGGCAAGGGCACCAGCGCGCTGATCGAACTGCCATGAGAGGAACATTGGCATGAGATTGCCGCTGCCAGACCTCGCGGCGATGGACGCATGGGGCCGCAAGCTCGCCGATGCGCTGCTCCCCGGCGACGTGATCGCACTGACCGGCGGTCTCGGCGCGGGCAAGACCACGCTGGCGCGCGCGATCATCGCCGGGCTTGGTCATGAGGGCGAAGTGCCGTCACCCAGCTTCGCGATCATCGAGCCTTACGATCCGCCGGCGGTCAGGTTGCCGCTGGTCCACGCCGACTTCTACCGCCTGAACCATCCCGACGAGGCGCAGGAGATCGGCCTCGACGATTACCGCGAAGGCGCGGTGCTCATCGCCGAGTGGCCCGATCACGCGGGCGGCTTCGCACATGAGCCGGGCTGCCTCTCGATCACGCTGGAAGTTGTCGAGGACGGTCGGATCGCCATTGTCGAAGGCGGGGCGGATTGGCTAGGGCGTATACCTGTATGACGCTCGAACACGCGAACTTTCCCGAGGGCCTTGATGCCTTTCTCGCCGCCGCCGGTTGGGGAGGCGCGGCTGTCGAGCCGCTGCCGGGCGATGCCTCGTTCCGCCGCTATTTCCGTATCCGCAGTGTCGATGGCGCCACCGCGATGCTGATGGATGCGCCGCCGCCGCAGGAGGACATCGGCCCGTTCCTGCGCGCCGCGCACTGGCTCGACGACAACGGCATGCGTCCGCCGCGCATCCTCGCGGAGAAGCCCGACAAGGGCCTCATCCTGATGGAGGACTTCGGCGAGGCGCGCATGCGCGACTACCTCGACCAGTGGCCAGCGGACGAGGCGGCGGTCTACTCCGCCGCGATCGACGCGCTGGCGAAGCTGCACCAGTTGCCCGCCGGGCCGTTCCTCGATTACTCGCTGGCGGAATATATCCGCGAGGTGAAGCTGTTCATCGACTGGTACTGCACCGCGCAGAGCCTCTACGTCGATGCCGCAGGCTTCGTGAGCGCGTGGGAGCAGGCGCTTTCGCCGATGCTGCCGCGCCAGCGCCCCGGCGTCACCGTGCTGCGCGATTACCATGCCGAGAACATCATGCTGCTCGGCAGCCTCGAGAAGCAGGGCTTGCTCGACTTCCAGGACGCGCTGGTCGGTCATCCGGCCTACGACCTCGTCTCGCTGCTGCAGGATGCCCGGCGCGAAGTTGCGCCCGAGCTGGAGGCGCAGATGTTCGATCGCTACGTGCAGAAAACGGGTACGGACGTCGATGCCTTCCTCGCCGATTACGCGCGGCTCGGCGCGCAGCGGAACGCCAAGATCGTCGGCATCTTCGTGCGGCTGTGGCGCCGTGACGGCAAGCCGCGCTACCTCGACCTGATCCCGCGCGTCTGGGCGGCGATGGAGCGCGACCTTGCCCATCCCGCGATGGCACCGGTCGCGGCATGGTTCGACGCCAACATCCCCGCCGCCTTGCGCGAGGCGAACGGCGGGGAGTTCGCCCGATGAAGCCTCTCGCCAGCGACACCGCGATGGTGCTCGCCGCAGGGCTGGGCAAGCGCATGCGCCCGCTCACCGCGACCCAGCCCAAGCCGCTGGTGCGCGTGGCGGGCAAGTCGCTGATCGACCATGCGCTCGACAAGCTCGGCAACGCGGGCGTGACGAAGGCGGTGGTCAATGCGCACTACATGGCCGACGCGCTGGAAGGCCATCTCAAGGTCCGCAAGACCGCGCCTGCCGTCACCCTGTCCGACGAGCGCGAACTGCTGCTGGAAACCGGCGGCGGCATGGTCAGGGCGGCCGATCTGCTGCCCGACCCGTTCTTCTGCCTGAACAGCGACAACATCTGGCTCGACGGCCCGCAGGACGTCTTTGCCGAACTCTCGCTGGCCTGGGATGCGGAGCGGATGGACGCGCTGCTGCTGATGGTGCCGCACACCCGCGCGCTCAATTATCGCGGCGAGGGCGACTTCCACCTCGATCCCAATGGTCGCGTCGCGCGCCGCCGCCAGGGGCGGGTGGCGCCGTTCATCTACACCGGCATCCAGCTCGTGTCGAAGCGCCTGCTGCGCGATGCGCCCGAGGGCGCGTTCTCCACCAACATCCTGTGGAGCCGCGCGATCGAGGAAGGTCGCCTCTACGGCATCTCGCATCAGGGCCTGTGGTTCGAAGTAGGCGAGCCCGCCGCGATCAGGCCGACCGAGGAATGGCTGACCCGTGCCTGACCGGACGGGTCCGAAAGTCTACTCCATTGCTGCGCATCGTGGTTTCGCCGACGCTCTCGTCGCCGGGCTCATCCCGCGCTATGCCAAGGACGAGATCGCACTTGCGCGGCTGACCCTGCTGCTGCCGAGCCGCCGCACGATCCGCACGATGACCGAGGCTTTCGTGCGTCATTCGGGGAGCGGCATGTTGCTGCCGCGCATGGTCGCGGTGGGTGATCTCGATCTCGACGAAGCGCTTGGCCCGCTGCTCGATCCGCTCGGTGCGGCCGATATTGCGCCTGCCGCCGATCCGACCCGCCGCTGGCTGCGCCTTGCGTACTACTTGCGTGAGGTCGAAGGTGATGCTGCAGGAAAGGGCGCGGCATTGCTGCGGCGTGCTTTTGAGATCGGCCGCACCATGGACCGCCTGATGGCCGAGGAGATCGCCCCGATCGATCTCATGTCGGAGCGCGTCATCGGCATCGTCGGCGATCTTGCCGGGCACTGGAGCAACAATACCCGCAGCTTCCTCAAGGTGCAGCAGCACTGGATCGCGGAGCTGGCCGCGCGCGGCGAGATTGACGCGCCTGACCGCCGCAACCGGCTGTTTGACCACGCTGCCACGCGCTGGCAAGGCCAGCCTCCGCCGCACCCGGTCATCGCGGCGGGCGTCACCGGCGCCTCGCCCGCGCTGGCGCGATTGCTGCGCGTCGTCAGCGAGATGCCGCAGGGCCTCGTCGTCTTGCCCGACCTCGACTTGTCGCTGGCGGACGAGGTCTGGGGGAACTGGGCACCGCTGGCGCTCCTGCGCAGCCGGATGACCCGCCGTTCGGCCGCGCCGATGCGGTGACGCACCCGCAATACCACCTCAAGCTGCTGCTCAATCGGATGGGGGTCGCGCGCGCCGAGGTGCAGCCGTGGCACCGCTCCGGGCTTGCCGCTGCGCCGCCCGAGCGCAGCCGCGCGATCTCCAACCTGTTCTTGCCGCCGCGCGCTTCCGCCGCATGGGTCGATCTGCCGCCCGAGCAGCGCCGCCTGAGCGGCGTGCGCCTGATGGAATGCACGCATCCCGGCGAGGAGGCGCAGGCGATCGCGGTGCTCATCCGCGAGGCGCTGGAGATACCCGAGCGCCGCGTCGCGCTCGTCTCGCCCGACCGGGGGCTGGCGGCGCGCGTGGTCAGCCATCTGGAGCGCTGGGGGATCGAGGCGGACGACACTGCCGGTCGCCCGTTGCCGCAGACCGCCGCCGGTCGCCTGCTGCTGTTGCTGGCCGAAGTGGTCGCGCAGCAGGCCGCGCCGGTGCCGCTCGTCGCGCTGCTCGTCCATCCCCTCGCCGGGAACGGACCGGGGCGTCCGCGCTGGCTGGAGAATGCGCGCAAGCTCGACCTCGCGCTGCGCGGGCCGCGCCCCGGTGCCGGACTGGCACCGCTGGCGGCCAGGGCGGACGCCGCGAAGCTGGGCGAATGGTGGGCCGGGATCGAGACGATCCTGACGCCGCTGTCGATACTGGGCGAAGCGGAGCCGCTCGAACGCCTGCTCGGCCTGCTTGCGGATGCCGCCGAGGCCCTTTGCGGAGAGACGCTGTGGGGCGGTGCGGATGGCCGCGCGCTCAGCGCCTTCGTGGAGGAATTGCGCGGGGCAGCGGGAGCGGCAGGCACCTTGCTCCACCCGCGTGAGATCGGCGCCGTGTTGCGCGATGCTATGGACCGCGTTTCGGTGCGCCCGCCCTGGGGCGGGCATCCGCGCGTCTCGGTCTACGGCCTGCTCGAAGCGCGCATGAGCCGCGCCGACCTCGTAATCTGCGGGGGCCTGGTCGAGGGGTATGGCCGGGCAGCGCGGCGCTCGATGCGCTGTTGCCGCCCGCCGTCCTGCGCGCGCTCGGAGTGCCGGGCGCGGACTTCCGCATCGGTCTTTCCGCGCATGACCTTGCCGCCGCACTCGGTGCGCCGGAGATCGTGTTGAGCTGGGCGCAGCGGGATGAGGGCGGGCCGGTGATCCCCTCGCGCTTCGTGCTGCGGGTGCGCGCGATGCTGGGCGACCAGTTGGAGCGCCACCTCGAGCGTGATGCCGTGAACCTCGCCCGCCGGCTGGACGACGCCGCGCAAGTCGCAGCCCATCCCCGGCCACAGCCGATGCCCTCGGCGGAACAGCGCAAGGTCGATGTCTCCGTCACCGGTCTCGATCGGCTACGCGGCGATCCCTACCAGTTCTACGCCAGCGCCATCCTGGGCCTGCGCAGCATGGATGGCCTCGACGCCGAGCCGAGCGCGGCATGGAAGGGTGAAGTCGCACACCTCATCATGCAGCGCTGGCACGAGGCCGGCGAGCCCGAGGGTGGCCTCCACGCCATCGCGCAGGGCGTGCTTACCGAGCAGAACGCGCACCCGCTGATGCGCGTGTTGTGGTGGCCGCGTCTTTCCGCCGCGCTGGAAACGTTCGAGAGCATGATCCTTGAGGCAAAGGCAGGTGGTCGCAAAGTCGTCGCGGTTGAGAAGTGGGGCGACATGCGCCGCCGCGACGTGCGGATCCACGGCCGCGCCGACCGCATCGACCGGCGCGAGGACGGGAGCCTCGCCGTGGTCGACTACAAGACGGGCCAGCCGCCGACCGGCAGCCGCGTGCAGGAGGGCTTCGCGCTCCAGCTCGGCCTCATCGCGCTGATTGCGAAAGACGGCGGTTTCGATGGTGTCGAGGGCGTGGCCGATTCGTTCGAATACTGGTCGATGGCCAAGGCCAAGGACGGGACCATGGGCTACATGTTCGAGCCGGTTCTGGAAGGCCGCAAGAAGTCCGGCATCCCGCGCGAGGACTTCCTGCCCGAGACGCTGCGCTACCTCGACGACGCGCTCGACCGCTGGATTCTGGGCGATCAACCCTTCACCGCGCGCCTTAACCCGGAACTGGGCAGCTACGCCGATTACGACCAGTTGATGCGGCTGGACGAATGGATCACGTCGCTTGGCAACAGATCGGAGGGTGCAGCATGAGCGGTCCTGCTGCCGTCCATCCGCTTCACGGGAACCAGATGCGTGCGGTCGATCCGCAGGAGACGGTGTGGCTTTCCGCGTCGGCCGGGACCGGCAAGACGCAAGTGCTGTCCTCGCGCGTGCTGCGGCTTTTGCTGCAGCCGAACGTGGACCCCTCGCAGATCCTGTGCCTGACTTTTACGAAGGCCGGCGCCACCGAAATGGCGGCGCGCATCAACGGTACGCTGGCCGAATGGGTACGCCTTGGCGAGTTCGACCTGCGGGCGCGCCTTGCCGCGATCGGCGCGCAGGCGAGCGACGAGAACCTCGCTCGGGCGCGTACGCTGTTCGCCTCGGTGCTAGACAGTCCGGGCGGTGGGCTGCGGATCGACACGATCCATGCCTTTTCGCAGTGGCTGCTGGCGACTTTCCCGCTGGAAGCCGATCTTATTCCCGGCAGCCGGCCGATGGAGGATCGTGAGCGCGACCTCCTGGCACGGCAAGTGCTGGCCGACCTGCTTGTGGATGCCGAGAACGGTCCCTTCGGCGATCCTGCCCTGCTGCAGGCTGTGGAGCAATTGTCGCTGCGGCATGGCCCTGATGCGGTGATGGCCTTCCTGCTGCGCTGCGCCTCGGCGCGCGAGGCGTGGTTCGGTCCCGGCAGCTGGCAGGCGGGGGACATGCGGCTCAACGTGCTGCGCCTGCTCGGCCTGCCGTCTGACGCGGATCGCGAATGGCTCTGCGCGCGATGCGAGGATGCGGCGTTCGACGTGCGCTCGCTCCGGCACTGCATGGCGGTAAACAATGAGTGGGGCACCAAGACCGGGCTCGGCGCCGTCGATGTTATCAGCGAGTGGCTGCTGGGCAACGGGGCGCAGCGCCTGGACAGCCTCGACGCGCTGGCCAAGGAGTTCCTGACTCAGAAGGGTGAGCCCAAGGCCAGCAAGTCGCAGGATAAGCTTGACCCCGGCTACGCGGATTCCGCCGCGCGAGTGGTCGATTGCATCCTTGAGATCAGAGCGATGCGGTCACTGCTGGCGCTGGCGGATCGGCTGGTTCCGGCGCTGCGGCTGGGGCGGGTTTTCGCGATGGCCTGGGATGCCGCCAAGCAGCGCGAGGGGCTGATCGACTTCGACGACCAGATCCGCCGTGCCGCCGATCTCCTTGCCAATCAGGCGCAGGCGGATTGGATTCGCTACAAGCTCGACCGCCGTTTCGACCACATTCTCGTCGACGAGGCGCAGGATACCAACGCCGCGCAGTGGGACATCATCTTCGCGATGGCCGGCGAGTTCTGGGCCGGCTTGGGTCAGCACGAGGACCTGATGCGTACCCTGTTCGTGGTCGGCGACTACAAGCAGGCGATCTTCCGGTTCCAGGGCACCAGCCCGGAGAACTTCCGCCGCGCCGCCGATCGCGTGCGGCGCGAGATGGGCGAGGCGGCGCAGAATGCGGCGATGCTGCGCGACCGGTTCGATCCGCCGGAGTTTCGCGAGTATGGGCTCGACCGCTCGTTCCGCACCGCACAGACGGTCTTGGACTTCGTGGACCGGGCCATCGCCGGGATCGGGCACGAGAATTTCGGCCTCGACCGCCCCGCCGAACGGCATCAGGGGCAGGAGCGTCCGGGCTACGTCGCGCTGTGGCGACCGGTGAGCGATCTTGCCGACGACGAGGATGACGACTCTTCGGGCGACGAGGAGGGCACTGCGCCGGACTGGCTCTCGCGCCCCGACCGCCAGATGGCCGAGCGCATCGCACTGCAGGTGCGCGACTGGCTGGACGATCAAGGGCCGGGCTTCACGCTCGTCAAGGGCGCGCCGCGCCGGGCGCGGGCGGGCGACATCATGGTGCTGGTTCGCCAGCGCAAGGAACTGGCCGGGCTCATCGTCGCGCGGCTTCATGCAGCCGGTGTGCCGGTGGCGGGGGTCGATCGCCTGCGCCTGGGTGCGCCGCTGGCGGTCAAGGATCTCGTCGCCGCGCTGCGCTTCGCGGTGCAGCCGCTGGATGACCTCAACCTTGCCGCGCTGCTGGTCTCGCCGCTGGTCGGGTGGAGCCAGGAACAGCTTCTCGCGCATGGCTATCGGGAAAAGCACACGCGGCTGTGGGATCACTTGCGTCGCTCGCGCGAGCCCGAGGTGGCGGCGGTGATGGAGCAACTGGGCGAGGCGCTGCGGCTGGCGGATTACGAACCGCCGCAGGACTTGCTGCAGTGGCTGCTGGTAGGCCCCTGGCAAGGGCGGCGGCGACTGGTGGCGCGGCTGGGCTCGGAGGCGAACGATCCGATCGACGAGCTGATCAATGCCGCCAAGGCCTATGCCGTCACCGACACGCCGAGTCTTGCGGGCTTCCTCGCATGGTTCGATGCGGGCGATGGCGAACTGAAGCGCGAGGCAGACAATGCGGCAGGCCTCGTCCGGGTGATGACGGTGCATGGCTCCAAGGGCCTGCAGGCGCCGATCGTTATCCTCGCCGATGCGACCAGCAATCCCGACAACGCGCGCGAGCGGGGCATCGACTTGCCCGATCCCGCCAACGAAGCGCGCACGATCCCGCTGCCGCCGCTCTCGAAGGACGAGAAGCAGGGCCGCATCGCCGACCGTCTGGAGGAGGGCAAGCGCGGCGACGAACAGGAGCATTGGCGCCTGCTGTACGTCGCCATGACCCGGGCGGAGGAAGCCTTGTTCGTCGGCGGGGCGCTGAGCAATCGAGACAAGGGCGAGCCTAGTCCCAAGAGCTGGTATGCCCGGCTGCGCGCCCTTTTCCCGGTCGAGGCGGAACTGGGCGATCCCATTTGGGGTGCGCGCTGCGAACATGGCGAGCCGGCCGCTCCGGTGCCGGTTCGCGCGGCGAAGGGCGCGGGCGGGCCGATGCTCGACTTGCGCGAGCCGCTGCCGCGCTGGCTCGAGCGTGCGTCGCCAGCCGAGCCGCGTCCGCCGCGTCCGCTGGCGCCGTCATCGCTGGGTGAGGAAGACGCTCCCGATCCCCCGTTCCCGCCGGGCGCGGGGCGCGATGCGGCGCGGCGTGGTACGCTGGTCCACAAGCTGCTGGAGCGATTGCCGGATGTGGCGGCAGCCGCACGCGAGGGTGCCGGACGGGGCTGGCTGGAGCGCCACGCCGCCGACCTTCCGGCGCAGGATCGCGATGCACTGCTGGGGAGCGCGCTGGCGGTGCTCGGCAATCCCGACTGGGCAGACCTCTTCGGCCCCGACAGTCTCGCCGAAGTGCCCGTCGCGGCAGTTGTCGGCGGTCAGGTCGTGGCGGGCACGATCGACCGGTTGGTGATAGAACCGGGCCGCGTGCGTCTGGTCGACTACAAGAGCGCGCGGCGTCCTCCCGACCGGATCGACGCGGTGCCGCGTGGTGTGCTGCGCCAGATGGGCGCCTATGCCGCCGCTCTGGAAGCGACTTTCCCGGGGCGCGCGGTGGAAGTGGCGCTGCTCTATACCGCCGTACCGCGCCTGATCGCCGTTCCCGTCGAGGTTCTCGCAGCCCACAAGCCGGACTTGGCGCCGCGCGAGTAAAGCTTTCACCGTTCCGGCGTTGCGTCGCCGGGTTTCATCCCTAAGTTGTCGCCCAATTCTAAAGTTCAGGAGTCAATCGATGTCCACCATTGCCGTCACCGATGCCAGCTTCGAGGCCGACGTCCTCAAGTCCGACAAGCCCGTCCTCGTCGATTTCTGGGCGGATTGGTGCGGCCCGTGCAAGATGATCGCCCCCGCCCTCGAGGAAATCGCCGAGGAACTGGGCGAACAGGTCACCATCGCCAAGATGGACATCATGGCCAACACCGAGACGCCCTCGGCCATCGGTGTGCAGTCGATCCCGCTGCTGGTGCTGTTCAAGGATGGCCAGCCGGTGGCCAAGAAGCTCGGCGCCGCTCCCAAGAGCGCGCTGAAGGGCTGGATCGAAAGCGAACTCTGATCGCTTGAGATTTGAGGTTGTAGAGGCCCCTGCCGTGGGAACGGCGGGGTTTTCTTTTGCGTCGCGCGCGCTGGGGCTTCGACAAGCTCAGCCTGAGCGGTTTGAGAGCAGGTCCTTAACCCCGCTCAGGCTGAGCTTGTCGAAGCCCCCGCCGAAAGCACCACCTAAAGACAGCCACCGGTCCCGGAGCAAGTCCGGGGACGACGATTTACGCCAGCCTTGCCACCACTTCCGCAAACGCATCCCAGAGCGCCGGGCTGGAGGCGCCGATCAGGTCGCGGCGCTCGTATTCGTCCACTCGGTAGGCGCTGCCGTCCGGCCTTGCCGCCTTGCCGCCCGCCTCGTTGAGGAACAGGACGCCCGCCGCGTGGTCCCACGGCAGGGTGCGGTTGAACACCGAGATGTCATTCGTGCCGTCCACGAGGCGGGGATACTGCTCGGCCGCGCAGCGCGGAATGTCGACGAGGGTGTAGTGCGGCGCGATGTGCGTCAGTACCTTCTCGCGCGCGCCGTCATCGAGGAAGATCGTCGAGATCGCGGCGACCGGCGGCTCGGCCCCGGTGGTGCGCGCGGTGATCCGTTCCCCGTCGATCCAGGCGCCGCCGCCGAGGTCGGTGCGGCAGAAGCGGCCGGTCAGGCAGTCGAGGATCCAGCCGCCGATCGTCTCGCCCTTGTCCGCCAGAGCGACGAGGACGCCGAAGGGCGGCTTGCCGGCGGCGAAGTTGTTAGTGCCGTCGAGCGGATCGACGATCCAGCACAGGCGGTCCTTGAGGCGCTCCATCACCGAGGCATCGGCGAAGACCGCTTCCTCGCCCACCACGTCGGCTTCCGGCAGCAGCATGGAGAGCCGCTCGGTCAGCAGCGCTTCGGCCTGCTTGTCGGCCACGGTGACGACGTCGTCCGGGGCCTTGGCGTCGATCTGGCTGGCGGCGAGCTTCTGGTAGTGCGGGAGGATCGCGTGCTCGCTCGCCTCGCGCATGATCGTCTCGACGGCGGCGTGGAGGGCGGGCGTCATCATGTCAGGGGGATCATCACCTGCTCGGCGAAGCCGGGGCGCTTGACGATGCGCGCGTACCAGTCGGCAATGGCAGGGAACTCCGGCTGCTCGATCCCGAAGGCGTCGAACTTCAGGTTGAACCAGGTGTAGGCGTAGACCCCCATGGGAATGTCGCCGATGCCGAACTGCGCGCCCGAGAGCCAGGGCTTGCCGGTGAGGTACGTGTCCATGATCGCCAACTGCTTCGCGCAGTCGGCGATGCCCTTGGCGATGGCGGCATGGTTCCATTGATCCGGCGACTGGCGCGCCGTGGCGAGGAATGGCGCGCGCTGCGCGTCGGCATAGGTGAACTGCCAGTCCATCCAGCGGTCGGCGAGGGCGCGGTCGATGGGATCGGCGGCGAACCACGCAGCCCCGCCGTATTCGGCCGCCATGTAGCGCAGGATCGCGTTCGATTCCCACAGCACCACCTTGCCGTCCTCGATCGTGGGGATCAGGCGGTTGGGGTTCTTGGCGAGGTATTCATCGGTGAAGCCGAACTTTCCGCCGATGTCATGGCGCTGGTACTTGAGGCCGAGTTCCTCGGCGAACCAGGCCACCTTCTTGACGTTGTGCGAGTTCAGGCGGCCCCAGATCGTGAAGAACGGCGTGCTCATGCTCAGCTCCGGTAGTCCGCGTTGATCGAGATGTAGCCGTGCGTCAGGTCGCAGGTCCACACCGTCGCGGTGCCTTCGCCGAGGCCGAGGTCGACCTCGATCGAGATGTCCTGACCCTTGAGATGCGCGGAGACGGGCGCCTCGTCGTAGTCCGCCAGCGGCAGGCCCTGCTGCGCGGCCCAGGTGCCACCGAAGCCGATCGAGAGCTTGTCGCGGTCGGCGGGCTCGCCCGCCTTGCCCACGGCCATGACGACGCGGCCCCAGTTGGCGTCCTCGCCGGCGATGGCGGTCTTGACCAGCGGGGAGTTGGCGATCGCCATGCCGACCTTGCGGGCGCTCTCGTCCGACACCGCACCGCTGACCGAGACGGCGATGAACTTCTGCGCGCCTTCACCGTCACGCACGACGAGGTGGGCGAGCTGGCGGCAGACGTCATGGATCGCGGCGGCGAAGGCGTGGGCGCCGGGGCTGTCGAAGCCGGTGATCGGTGCATTGCCCGCCTTGCCGGTGGCGAAGGCGAGGACGGTGTCGCTGGTCGAGGTGTCCGAGATCGACGGTGATGCACGAGAATGTGCGCAAGTTCGCGGCCGAGAGGCAGGCCTGCAGGAAGCCCGGCTCCACGGCGGCGTCGGTGAACAGGTAGCCCAGCATCGTCGCCATGTCGGGCGCGATCATGCCAGAGCCCTTGATGATGGCGCTGATCGTCACCCTGGTGTCGCCGACCATGGCGGTGGCGGTGGCGCCCTTCGCGAAAGTGTCGGTGGTGGCGATGGTGTTCGCCGCGTCTTCCCAATTGCAGGGCTCGGCGGTGAGCGCCTTGTCGACGCCCTCGCGCGCCTTGTCCTTGGGCAGCGGCACGCCGATCACGCCGGTGGAGGAGACGAAGACCTGCTCCTTCGGGCAGCCGATGTGCGCGGCGACCTGCTCCATGATCTGCTCCACCGCCTCGCGGCCGCGATAGCCGGTGAAGGCGTTGGAATTGCCCGCATTCACCACCAGCGCGCGGGCACGGCCGAGCTTCACGTTCTCGCGGCCGAGATCGACCTCGGACGAGCAGCACACGTTCTTGGTGAAAACGCCCGCGACAGCGGTGCCTTCTTCCAGCGTGACGTACGTGAGGTCGCACCGCCCCCAGTCCTTGTAGCCGGCGCGCACGACATGCGGGGTGACGCCCGCGATCTCGGGCAGGGCGGGGAAGGGCGAGGCGAGCGGGGAAACGGGGTAGGCCATGGCGGGTTGCCTAGCGCGTGGGTGTTGCAGGTCAAGGGCGGTTCGGCGGCCGCGCAAGGTGACGCAGGTTTACACGGTTGACACGGTCCAGAGGGAAAAGGCGTCACCTTAGGCCCGGAAGTGTCACCTTGGCCGCATAAGGTGACACATTTTGCACGCGATGTGTCACCTTGCGAGGGGAGGTGTCACCTTGTGACGTAACCTTGTGCGGCCCGGGGCGATCGAAAATGGCATGGCTGCAATCACCTAGCGGCGGCGCAGGCGAATGATCAGACCGCCGTCACCCTTGACGATCCGCTCCTGACCTCGCTCGAGGAAAAGGTTTTCCGTGATCCCCGCCGTTCGGGCATTCGCCCCCTGGCAGGTGTCGCCTTCTCCCGGACGCTCCCACGTAACGCGCATCTGCACGCCGCCTTCATCCCGCCCGGCGCGATACCTGTTCAGGTTTATCGAGAGTGATGACCGTTCTCCCTGCCCATACGAGGTCTGCCCGCGGGCGCATGATGATGTGGAAGCATTCGACTGCTGCCGGGTAAAACTCGCACCCTGACGCCCGGAAACACGCATTTCACCGGCCCACAACAATTCGTTTCCGCTTCTCGCATCGACGTCGAAGATCGCGGTTTCCTGGCTGTTGTCGAAACTGTCGGGATTTTCAGTGATGCTAACAGGCGGTGCGGCGGCCGCTCTCGGTACGGTCTGTATGACGGGTGGTTGAGCCGGAGCAGCCGATACGGTCTGTGCGGCAGCAAGCATGATCATCGACAGCATTGGAGCGCCCCCAGCGGTATTATGACCTTCGAATACCCGCCATTTCATGGGGCACCAAGAGTATTCAAAATTTTAACGAGGGGTCGCCGCATGGCTGGCATCCTATCGGACTGCGCAAAGTGTAGGAAAGCGGCGCTATGCAGGCAGGGCTTCTCCCACGCCTGCCAGAATGCGCGCATCGGTGAGCGAGGCCCTATCGCGGCGACAGGTCAGTTCCGCCAGAGCCATCGCCATGGCCCAGATCACCGTGCCGCCTAGGACATCGGTGACGTAGTGCGAGCCCATCGGGATCGTCGCCACGATCGTCGCCACGCCGAAGATCGCGCCTGCCAGATGGAAGCGGGTGCCGCGCAGCCCGGTGGCGATCACCAGTCCCATGATCGTGTGGAACGAGGGAAAGACGCCGACGCCGGAGATATGCCTGTTGCCCGCAATCTGCGCCGTGCCGTGATAGTAATAGTGAAAGGCGTCGAGGTGATAGGTGCCCGCGCCGTAAGGCAGGCCGTGACCCTGAAGGTCGAAGAGTTGCGAGTACGCGATGTTGCCCATGGCAGGCGTGACGACGGAAATGATCGCGGCCGCCAGCAGTCCTCCGGAATAAGCTACGAACGGCCGCCAGTCCGGGTCCGGCAACAGGCACCGGCCCAGCACGACCGCGATGGCGGCCCAGTTCGATTGCGTATAAGCGATGCCTAGCCATTCCGTGATGCGCGGGTTTTGGGCAAAGGCGCGTACCAGCAGGGCGGGATCGAAGCCGAGCAGGTGATCGAAGGCGACCAGTCCTTCGTCGATCAGCGGCATGTGCAGGCGAAGGCCGACATTCATCGACAGGGTGTTGCAGACCGTCGCGCCCGACATCACCGCGACGACCAGCAGGAGATTGGCGACGCGCGGCGTCCCTCCGGCCAGTTTCATGGCTATCCCGGCGACCAGCGCCGCGACGCTGAAGGCGATGCAGATACCCAGCCCGGACCAGTCCAGCGTCATGCCTGAGGTCAGGATGATCGTCGCCAGCAGGGCGAAGCTGGCCAGCAGGAGAAAGGCGGAGATCGCGCACGGCGCGTCCAGTCGGCGCAAGCGCCGTTGCAGTCGATCAGTCGCAGTCATGTCGTCCTTCCGCCAAAGGCCGATCACTTCATGCCCTGAAATGGTTAACGACCCGCTGTGTGATTTGGCGGGAAGGCCGGGAAATCGAAGATCGCCAGACAGGGCAGGGTACGTTTCCGGGGCGCAATACCCTTTCGCCGCAAACGCATGTGGACACATCCCGTCATCGACCCTATCTGACGTTTCCTATGGCCCATCGCCTGATCCTGACCCTGCTTGCCCTGCTTACGGGGCTCGCCGCACAAGTCGGCCCGGCCGAGGCCTGTGTGTCGCAGGTGTCGGCGGTGCAGGTTCTGGCCGCCCATGAGGTCGCCGCCAAGGCGCCGCGTGCGCCGGTCGCCCTTGCACGGCTGCCCGAACCGGGCCTGCGCAATACGCGGCTTCATGCGCCGCAGCAGCCGGTCGCCTTCGCGCCGGTCGCCGTGCCGGCCGTGCTCACCGGAATAGACCGCGCGCGTCAATAAGCGCGCCGCCCGGCAACTTTCGCATCCTCGCGAGCTTATTCACGCGCCCGGCCGTTCGGCCGCCTCCTTGTGAGCTTGGGCCGCGTACACCGACCATATGTAATTCACGAAAAACAGGGGTTCACCGCCATGCTCGGCGCACTCGTCAAGTCCATCTTCGGCTCGTCCAACGAGCGTTACGTCAAGTCGCTCGACAAGATCGTCGCCCAGATCAACGCCTTCGAGCCTGCCATGGAGGCCATGAGCGACGAGGAACTCGCCGCCCAGACCCCCAAGTTTCGCGAGATGCTGGCCAGCGGCTCCACGCTCGACGACATTCTCCCCGAAGCCTACGCCACGGTGCGCGAAGCCTCCAAGCGCGTGTACGGCATGCGCCACTTCGACGTGCAGATGATCGGCGGCATGGTGCTCCACCGCGGCGAGATCGCGGAAATGCGCACGGGTGAGGGCAAGACCCTCGTGGCGACCGCGCCGACCTACCTGAACGCGCTGGAAGGCAAGGGCGTCCACGTCGTCACCGTCAACGACTACCTCGCCCGCCGCGACGCCGAGCAGATGGAGAAGCTGCACGGCTTCCTCGGCCTGACCGTCGGCGTGATCGTGCCTAACCTCAACGAGTGGGAACGCCGCGAGGCCTACGGCGCCGACATCACGTACGGCACCAACAACGAATTCGGCTTCGACTACTTGCGCGACAACATGAAGCACGAGCGCAGCCAGATGGTGCAGCGCCCCTTCAACTTTGCGATCGTCGACGAAGTCGACTCGATCCTGATCGACGAGGCGCGCACGCCGCTGATCATCTCCGGCCCGACCGACGACAAGAGCGAGCTTTACGTCCAGGTCGACGCGATCGTGAAGCAGCTGCTTGCCGAAGACTACGAGGCGGACGAGAAGACCAAGAACATCAGCCTCACCGAGGACGGCGTCGAGAAGGCCGAGCGCATGCTCGAGGCCGCCGGACTGCTCGAAGGCTCGAACCTCTACGATGTCGAGAACACGCAGGTCGTCCACCATCTCGACCAGGCCCTCAAGGCCGTGATGATGTTCAAGCGCGACACCGACTACATCGTCAAGGACGAGAAGGTCGTCATCATCGACGAGTTCACCGGCCGCATGATGGACGGCCGCCGCTGGTCGAATGGTCTGCACCAGGCGGTCGAGGCCAAGGAAGGCGTCAAGATCGAGCCGGAGAACCAGACGCTCGCCTCGATCACCTTCCAGAACTACTTCCGCATGTATCCCAAGCTCTCGGGCATGACCGGCACCGCCGCGACCGAAGCGCCGGAATTCTACGACATCTACAAGATGAACGTCGTCACCATCCCGACCAACGTGCCGGTGCAGCGCGTGGACGAGGAGGACGAGTTCTACAAGAACACGCTCGACAAGTTCGCCGCCATCGCCAAGCTGATCCGCGAGAAGTACGAGACCGGTCAGCCGGTCCTCGTCGGCACCGTGTCGATCGAGAAGTCGGAGCTGCTCTCGGACTTCCTCAACAAGGAAGGCGTCAAGCACTCGGTCCTGAACGCGCGTTTCCACGAGATGGAAGCGCACATCGTCGCGCAGGCGGGTTCGCTGGGCGCGGTCACCATCGCCACCAACATGGCGGGCCGCGGCACCGACATCCAGCTCGGCGGCAACGTCGAGTTCCGCGTCGAGGACGAACTGCGCGACATGCCCGAGGGGCCTGAGCGCGACGCCGCGATCGCGAAGATCAAGGCCGAAGTGGGCGAGCAGAAGCGCCTCGTCCTCGAAGCCGGCGGCCTGTGCGTCATCGGCACCGAGCGCCACGAAAGCCGCCGCATCGACAACCAGCTGCGCGGCCGTTCGGGCCGTCAGGGCGATCCGGGCCTGTCGAAGTTCTACCTCTGCCTCGAAGACGACCTGCTGCGCATCTTCGGCCCCGACACGCTGTTCTCCAAGATGATGAACAGCAATCTGGCCGACGGCGAGGCGATCGGTTCCAAGTGGCTGTCGAAGGCGATCGAGACCGCGCAGAAGAAGGTCGAGGCGCGCAACTACGAAGTGCGCAAGCAGGTCGTCGAATACGACGACGTGATGAACGACCAGCGCAAGGTGATATACGAGCAGCGCTCCGACATCATGGATGCCGAGGCGGTGGACGATGTCGTGGTGGACATGCGCCATGACACCATCAACTCGCTCGTCGCCGATGCCTGCCCGGCAGGTTCCTACCCCGAGCACTGGAACATCGCGGTCCTCAAGGAGAAGGTGCAGGACATCCTCGCCATCGACGCCCCGATCGAGGCGTGGATCGAGGAGGACGGCCTCGAGCCCGAGGACATCGAACAGCGCATCACCGAGCTGGCCGATGCCCACATGGCCGCGAAGATGGCGCAGGACGACCCGGCAATCTGGCGCCAGGTCGAGAAGTCGATCCTGCTCGACCGGCTCGATCATTACTGGAAGGAACACCTCGCCACGCTCGACGCGCTGCGCCAGGTGGTGTTCCTGCGCGCCTATGCCCAGAAGCAGCCGATCAACGAGTACAAGCAGGAAGCCTTCGGTCTGTTCGAGCGCATGCTCGACGGCATCCGCGAAGACGTGACGCGGATCATCTCGGTCAGCGAACTGCGCATGCCCGAGCAGACGCAGCTGCCTGAACTGCCCGACTTCCTGACCGGCCACATCGATCCGTTCACCGGTCTCGACAATTCGGCGGACGGCGATGGTTCGGCGCAGATGGCGCAACTGTTCGGCAACCTCGCGGGCAGCCCCGAGGGTGTCGTGCAAGGTGCTCCGGCAGGTGCTGGCGGCGAGGGCAACCCCTGGGCCGATCTCCAGATCAGCCGTAACGCGCCGTGCCCTTGCGGTTCGGGCAACAAGTACAAGCATTGCCACGGCGTACTGGCCTGAGGCGTCCGCAGGGTTTGAAAAGGGCGTCGCCGGTCTCCGGCGGCGCCCTTTTCATATGTATTTTAGAGGCTTATTATATTGAGTGTGCAGAAGTAATCATAAGTAAATATCGACTTGTTAATAATATAACTAGCCTTGTAATGTTCCTGACAGGGTTGATTACTGTTCGCCCGTATTTGGGTGGGTTAGTCCCTGTGCAGAGGCATCTTTCGCCTCTTCATGAGGGGGATATCATGTTTGGTAGTGCGACACCCAACACGCTTGCCGTGAACCCGAAGCGTGCCCGTATGGCGGTGAGCGCCATGGCACTGACCGCATCTCTGGCGCTGGCGGCGCCGGTCTGGGGGCAGGCCGTGGTCAATCCGGGCTTCGAGACCGGCGACACTTCCGGCTGGGTGCTGACCGGGGGCAGCTGGACCAGCACGGCGCAATGGCCGCCTGCGGACTCCACTTGGTCCGGAGCGCCCAATTCCTACACCATCACCAATGCCGGGGAACTCGATCCCACTACTGGTACGCCGACCGTCTTCGCGGGCAACCACGCCGTTCGGCTGAACGACATGAATCCCAACTACGGCGTCACCGCGCTTTCGCAGTCGGTCGCCAACTATACCGGCAACAAGCTCTACTACGCCTGGAACGCGGTGCTGGAGCCGTCGCACGGGGCGACGGACAGTCCTTCGTTCATCATCAAGGTGGTGGACAAGACGACCGGCAAGATCATCAACAACATCGCCTACAGCGCCTATACCGCACAGAATACAACGATCTTCCGTCAGGCCGGTTACTATGTGACCAGCGACTGGAAGGTCGAGGACATCGACATGGTCTCGGGCCATGATTACGATCTGTTGTTCGTGGCGCTTGACTGTCCTTACGGCGCGCATGTCGGCTACGTCTATGTCGATGGCTTCGGCAATGCCGTCCCCGCTGCCAACGCCAACGTGGACTTCGACCCGACTACGGACATCACGCGAGGCTCGGACGTGCTGATCCCGATCGGCGGCGATATTCCCGACATCGATCTCGCAAAAGCTTTCTACACGACGCAGGAGGTCAACGACGGGGACGTCAATCCGAACTTCGTCGGCGGTACGCTGCAGTTCGCCTCGGGCGGTGATGTGGCCACGGCTTTCACCGTCCAGAGCCAGGGCGGCACGATCGACAGCAATGGCTTCGACGTCGGGTTGACCGGCGGGCTCACCGGCGTCGGCGGCATGACCAAGACCGGCGCGGCCACGCTGACGCTTTCGAGCGCGATCAGCACTCTCAACGAAGGTTTCACCGTCGATGGCGGAGCGCTGCTGGTCAACTCGGCACTCTCGGCCGCGAGCGTCACCGTCAACGACGGAGCGCGGCTGGGCGGCAGCGGCACCATCGTGGCGGACGTCACGGTCAATTCAGGCGGCACGCTGGCCCCGGGCAACAGCCCCGGAACGCTGGTGGTCGCGGCAGGCGAGGTGACGCTGGCCGACGATGCCACTTTCGAAGTCGAGATCGACGGCCGCACCTACAACCCGGCAGGCGGCGCGGGCACTTACGATCGCCTTGCGCTGACTACCGGGGCGACGTTCCAGCCCAACGGTATTCTCGCGCCGACACTGCGCGGGATCGCCGGCGGCAACAACACCTTCACGCCGGTGGTGGGTGATACGTTCGTCATCGTCGATGGCGGCGCGGTCGGTTCGGGAGCCTTCGATTCGGTGACGCAGCCGACCTCGGGCCTCGCCGCCAACACCCGCTTCGACGTGATCTATCGCCCGACGCAGGTTCTTGCGGCCGTAACCCCCGTCAGCTTCGCGACTTTCGGGGCGGCCAATGGATGGAAGCGCAACGCCGTATGGGCGGCGGCGGGGCTCGATCCGCTTCGTCCGGCTGCCGGAGTGCGCAGCGGTACCTATTACGCGCTGTTCAATGGCCTCTATGGCTACGATGGCGATGAACTGGGCTACGCTTTCTCGCAGGTCAGCGGCGAGATCCACGCCGACACCATGCAGATGGCGCTGAACTCGGCACGTGACATCAGCCAGACGGCGCTGAGCGCGGCGCAAGAGCCTTGGGGCTGCCCTCCGGCCGTGCAATCGCCCGGCCAGTTCACCGACCCGCCGCCCCAGGGTGCCGAAGACGGGTGCGGCGTGGAATCGACCCGGAAGGGCGCTACCGCCTGGGGCCGCTACATCGGCCAGTCCACCGAAGTGGGCGAGGACGGCATCGCCTATGGCTATGACCGCAAGTCCCACGGCGTGATCGCGGGCGTGAACGCCGTCAATATCGACGGCACCCGGATCGGCGTCGGCGGCAGCTATACCGATGGCGACATGTTCAACGACGTCGGCAGTTCGGCGGACATCGAGACCTGGTCTGCCTTCGTCTATGGCGCGCATCGCTTCGGCGCTCTCTCGCTTGGCCTCGTGGCAGGCTACAACGAGGCGAGCGTGGATACGGTCCGCAATGTCGGCCTGACTACTGGCAACCTGCAGGCGACTGACAGCTACAAGATCAAGACGTTGACGGCGGCCCTGGAGGCCAAGTTGGATGTGAAGTTCGGTGATCGCTCGGTGATCCGGCCTGTGGCGGGGATCGAGATCGCGCGCAGCAAGGCCGGCTCGGTGTCCGAATCCGGCTCAACCGTTGTCGGTCTCACCATGCCGAGCGAGAAGTGGACGAGCGCGCGCACCAAACTCGGCGCGGAACTGGCGATCGGGGTCGGCAATCCGGTCGAGGTCGGCGTGTTCGGCAGTTGGCGCCACGAGTTGAAGGACGCGACCGCTGTGCGCACCGCCGAACTGGGCGCCGCAGACTGGCTGGTATCGAGCGTCGATGCCAACAAGGACTCGTTCGAGGCCGGCGGGCAATTGGGCATCAAGCTGACGAACGGCATCAAGATGCGCATCGAATACGCGATCGCGCGCCAAGGCGATTACCATACCGATCGCATGGCAGCGGGCGTCTCGATCAAGTTCTGATTGGCGGAGGAGAAGGGCGGGGCGAAAGTCGCGCCCTTCTTCGGCGTATGCTCGTTGTAATGGCCTTTGCCGCAGCGGATCGCGGCGCTTGCTTGATATTGAAAATTGCTCGCATTAGTTGCTCGGTGAGCAATTAGAGGGCCAGATGCGCGCGTTTCGATTCTTACGCCAGAGCGGCCGGCCATGACAGGTCACGATGTGCTGCTTGCCTTCGCCTCCGCGGCGGGCGTAACCGGGGTTGTAACCTTGCGGCTCGCATGGGCGCAGGCCCGGCGATCGATGCCGTTGAATGCGGCCGGCTGGGCGCTCTTGCTTATAGCGATCGTAGTCGGCTGGCTGGCCGATGGCGCCTGGGGCACATCCGTCGCAGTGCTCTGGACGATGGGCGCCGCTTTCGTGTTGTTGGCCTGGGCCGGCCTGAGGTCTGAACCCGGCAGGGCTGGCGCTTCCAACCGCCGTGCCGGGATGCTGCCGGAAAGCGGTGAGCCGCTTCGCCTTGGCGGACGCCTGCTGACGTTCACATTGGTCGGCATAGTCCCGGTACTGCCTTCAGCAGGCGGGGGCTGGCTCTTGCTGCGCTGGGGCGGATGCTGGGCTGGAGCGAGGCCAATGCATTGGCGCTGGCCTTTTTCGCGATGCCGATCCTATGGATGCTCATCGCCTACGCCGTTCTGATGCAGCCCGTACGACGCGGACAGGTCAAGGTGCTGGCCATCGCCAGCCTGCCGACATGGCCGACGCTGGCGGCAGGATTGCTCTCATGACGACCGCTCCCGATGCTTCGACCGTCAAACGCGCGCTATGGGCGCACGCTGCGATGGGGCTTGTCGCCGGCGCCTTGCTTTACATCGTCAGCCTGACAGGGACGATCGCGGTCTTCTACGCCGAACTCCAGCGCGTCGAGCAGGACAAAGCGCCTGAGATGACCGCCATTGCGCCCGGCGCGGTCCAGCGCGCGGTAGAGGCGGCGCTGAACGCCGAGCGCGGCGGCTCGACCACCACGCACCTCTACGTGCACATGCCCGTGGAAGAATTGCCGCGCACAACGGTCACCACTGATACCCGCGCCACTCATGTCGAGTCCGACGGGCGCCTGGCCAATGCCGAGGAGATCGGCTGGTCCGATTTCCTGGTGGAGCTTCATTACACGCTGAACCTGCCCGCGCTGGTGGGCATTTCCGTGGTCGGCGTTCTTGGGGTGATGATGCTGGCCCTTTCACTCACCGGCGTCATCGCCCATCCGCGCATCTTCCGCGATGCCTTCCTGCTGCGGGCGCGCAACCAGACCGGACCCGGGCTTGCGGACTGGCACAACCGGATGAGCGTGTGGTCGCTGCCTTTCACCGTGGCGGTGGCACTGACCGGCGCGGTGATCGGGCTTGGCTCGATCACGGCCTATGCCATCGCGTCGCTGGACTATGGCGGCGATATCGAGGCGGTCTACCAGCCCCTGTTCGGAGAGGAGGGCAAGCCCGACAAGCGGCATGCTCCGGCGCCGAACGTGGCGGCAGCGCTTGAATACATGGCGCGCCGCTACCCGAAGGTGACGATTACTTACGTGACGCTCCACGATCCGCTGACGCGCGGACAGGAAATCCAGGTTTCCGCCTTACACGCAAGGCGCCTGATTTTCGGCGAGACCTATAGGTTCGATGCGGAAGGGCGCTTCCTTGGCGTTGCCGGGCTGGCAGACGGTGAACTGGGGCAGCAGGCGGCGGCATCCAATTACCAACTCCACTTCGGTAGTTTCGGCGGATTGCCGGTGAAGCTGGCCTATGTCCTGTTCGGCATGGCACTGACTGCGATCTGCGCGACAGGTACGTATATCTGGCTCGGCAAACGACGGCGGCGCGGGCACGATGAACCGCGGCTGCTCAAGGCCTGGGACGCGGTCGTCTGGGGAAGTCCCATGGCGCTCGCGCTGACGCTGGTGGCGCGTTTTGTCATAGGTAACGGAGCGCCCTTCGCGGCTGTTTTCTGGATCGGAACCTTGCTGGTCCTCACCATCGCCTTTGCGCCGATCGCACCTTCGCGCTTTCGCCGCGTTCTGCAATTCGCGCTGGTCGTATCCTGTGTCGGCGCCGGAGGATTGGCGCTGGCTTGAGATTTCAGAGGACAGGCAGGAGAGGGCGCCGGGCTGCCTTGGCCTGATAGAGCGCCGCGTCGGCCCGTTTCACCGCATCGTCCAGAGTGGTGTCCTCGGCCGCGACTTGCGCCATGCCGATGCTCACGCCCCATCCCGATCCGGCGCCGTGATCGGCAAGGAAGGCTTTCAACGCCTGCGCAAAGACTTCGGCATCCTGTGCGGGCGGCAGGAGGACGAGAAACTCGTCTCCGCCATGGCGGACGACCTGGCCCGCCGATTTCTCGGCCAGTTGCCGGGCTTCCCGTCCGATCGTCGCAAGTACTTCGTCTCCGGCGGCATGGCCGAAGCGGTCGTTGATCGACTTGAAATGATCCACGTCGAGCGCGACGATCCCTGCGCCCGCGACCAGGAATTGCGGCGAGACATGTTCCAGCCCGGCACGGTTCCATGCGCCCGTCAGCATGTCACGCAAGGCAGCGTCGCGCAGGCGGCTTTGCACCAGTTCCACCGGGATCGCCAGCAGGCCGAGGTTGAGCACGCCGAGCAGGATCTGGTCGGACAGCATGGCCAGCAGCGCCACCCACTCGTCTCCGGGCATCGCCCAAACCGTCGCGACGATCGACAGCATGTAGCCCGGCAGGTAGGCCAGCATCGACAGCCCCGCCATGCGCCGCCCGGACGATTGCGCCGCGTTGCCGGTGAAGGCCAGGATGTACCCGGAAAGCCCCATCGAGATCGACAGGCCCAGCGCATCGCCTATCGTCTGCCAGATGCCGTAGGGCTGAACGAGCCCCGCGGCGCCCAACACAAGCGGCAGGCCATGGCCCATGGCCGCGCTGGCGATGGGAATGATCATCCAGCGTACGAAGGCGCTGCGTCCCTCCAGCAGGCGAGCCCCGGCCACCGGCAGCACGTTGGTCATTCCCAGCACTGCATAGAGCAGGGTGACGATGACAGGGGTGCGCAGCGGCGCGAACGAAAAGGCGAGGATCGCGCCGCTGTAGAGCAGCGAGGACATGCCCCAGCACAGGAAGTGCCGCTCGCTGCGGGCGCGCAGGAACAGCACCGTGAAGACGATGCCGAACGCCATCGAGGCGAGGATGCTGCACAGGCGCAGCGTATCGACGTCCGGAAAGCTCATTTGCGGCCCCTTATGGCCGGGGCCGTCTGGCAGCAAATGGTTAATTTACGATGGCGCGGATCAGGGCATGCATCATGACGGAAAACGCTGTCAGCGCCCGGCAGGCTCACGGCTCAGGCGCGTCATGAGCAGGGCGGCGCGCTTGATCTGGCGTGGGAAGCTGGAAAGGTCGACGCGCTCCTCGGGTGTATGATCGCCGCTGCTCGACGGGCCGAGCCCTGCCAGTCCATCGACGTACTGTGCGACGAAGCTGATGTCGCCCGCACCGCGCTTCAGCGGGTCGAGCGCGGGCATGGCCTTCAAACCGAGGTCGGCGTTGATCGTGTTGAGCCGGTCGAGCAGCGCCTGGTTGCCGGGTGTCGGTGCCATCGGCGGATAGCTGTCCTTGAAACGGATGGCCGCGTCGGTACGCGGCAGGTGACGGGCGACGATGGCCTGCATCCTGGCCTTGACCCGCTCGACCTGCTCGGGCGTCAGAGCGCGGTAGTCGCCCTTGGCGATCGCGACGGGCGGGATGATGTTGGTCTTGCCGGTGGCGGTGACTTGCGCCTCGTCCCCGCTGAGCGCTGCCGTGGCGCCGCCGCCGACGAGGCCGATGTTGAAGGTCAGGTTGGGCTCGGGTAATTCCTCGCGGAAGGCGGTGATGATGCGTGCGAGTTCGAAGACGGCGCCGTCGCCTACCTCCGGCGAGAAGATGCCGCTCGAATGCGCGGTGATCCCGCTGGCGGTGATCGTGTAATCCCCGCCGAGCGCCGCGCGACCGAGCCGTAGTCCTGTCCGTCGACGATCACCAGCCCCTCGAAATCGAGCGCGACGTCGGCCCGCTTGCCCGCAGCGATCAGGTCGGCGCGGGCCAGGCTGACGGGCTCGCCCGCTGCCTCTTCGTCGCCGGTGAGGACGACCTCGATGTTGGCGCCCGCCAGCGTGCCCGCCGCCTTCATCGCCTTGAGTGCGGCGAGCATCACCACGACGCCGCCCTTGTCGTCCGCCGCGCCGGGGCCGTGCAGCATGGTGCCTTCGCGCCGGGCGGTCTGGAAAGGGGAGCCTGGCTCGAACACGGTATCGAGATGGCCGATCAGCAGCATCCGGGTCGTCCCGCGCTTGCCCTTGTGCGTGGCGATGAGGTGCCCGGCGCGGCCCACCGCATCCATCGGCACCCAGCGCGTCTCGAAGCCCAGCGCCGCGAATTCGGGCGCGACCATGGCGTTCACCTTGCGCACGCCGTCAAGATTACGGGTGCCGCTGTTCTGCGCGACGAGCTTTTCGAGCAGGGCGATATCGCTTTCCGTGCCCGCATCGGCGGTGGTCACGATCTGGCGTTCGGCAGGCGACAGGGCTGCGAGGGCCGGCGCCGCGCCGAAGATCATGGGAAGCAGGGCGGAGAGGGTGGCGATGCGGATGTGAGACATGGCCTTACGATAGCCCCGATGCGGTCCGGCGCAAGGCCGCGGTGGACAGGACCTGCCGGGGCGGGCATCGTCGCGCCGGTCCATTCGAACGAGGTCGAACGATGCGCATCGCCGTCTATGGCACCCGTAGCTACGACCGCACGTTTCTGTCAGCTGCCAATGCGGATCATGGTTTCGACCTGCAGTTCCTCGATGCTCCCCTGACGCTCTCGACCGCCCGGCTCGCCGAAGGGCACGAGGCGGTCTGCGTCTTCGTCAACGACAAGGCCGACCGGGCCGTGCTCGAAGCGCTCGCGAGTGCAGGCGTGCGGCTGCTGGCGCTGCGGTGCGCGGGGTACAACAACGTGGATCTTGCCGCCGCCGACCGGCTCGGAATCGCGGTGGTGCGGGTGCCCGCCTATTCGCCCCATGCCGTAGCGGAATTCACCGTCGGGCTGCTGCTCTCGCTCGACCGCAAGATCCACCGCGCGTGGTCGCGGGTGCGGGAGAACAACTTCGCGCTGGACGGGCTTGTCGGCCGCAATCTCCGTGGCCGGGTGGCGGGCGTCGTCGGCACCGGCCAGATCGGCGCTCTCGTCGCCCGCACGCTGCGCGCCGGGTTCGGCTGCGACGTGCTGGCGAGCGATCCGGTGGTCGATGAGGGGCTGGTCGAAATCGGCGTGCGCTACGTCGAGCGCGAGGCTTTGCTGCGCGAGATCGGAGATCGTCACGCTGCACTGTCCCCTGACGCCGGATACGTATCACCTGATCGATGCCGCCGTGCTTGCAGCGGCGCGGCCGGGTCTTGTCGTGGTCAACACCAGTCGCGGCGCCCTGATCGACACCGCCGCGCTGATTGAGGCGCTCAAGCAGCGCCGCGTCGGCGGCGTCGCCCTCGATGTCTACGAGCAGGAGGCGGGGGTCTTCTTCGACGACCTGTCCAGCGAGATCATCGACGACGACCTGCTGCAGCGGCTTCTGACGTTCCCCAACGTGCTGATGACCGGCCACCAGGCATTCCTCACCGAAGAAGCACTGGACGCGATCGCGCGGACCACACTGCAGAGCGTAAGCGACTTCGCAGCCGGCCGCGGGCTGCCGAACCGGATTCGATCGGAGACGGTAAGAAGCTGATCTTTGGAAGTATTATCCGCTGTCGCGCGCCCGTTTGGGGGCGAGCGGTCATCATCCTGGGATCATGATCTGGAGCGGAAGAAGTTGGCTCCCCGAGTAGGATTCGAACCTACGGCCATTCGATTAACAGTCGAATGCTCTACCGCTGAGCTATCGGGGAGCAGCCTGTCAGTGTTACCACCGCCGGGCAGGGGTGCGCCAATAACAGCTTCATCGGCCTTGGCAACCCCGTGATGCAGAAAATCTGATCTATTTTCGAAATTTCTTCCTTCAGACCTGGAACTGCTCGGCGAAGATCCGCTCCTCCAGCGTGAAGCCGGGGTCGAACAGCAGGGTCAGCTCCTTTTCCGCCGTCGCGCTGATCCGCACGATGGCGACATCGCGCACTTCCTTGTGGTCGGCGACGGCGGCGACGGGGCGCTTGCCGGGCTCGAGGATGCGCAGCTCCACGCTCGCGCTTTCCGGCAGGATCGCGCCCTTCCAGCGGCGGGGGCGGAACGGGTTGAGCGGCGTCATCGCCACCATGCGCGAACCCAGCGGCAGAATCGGGCCATGGGCCGAGAGGTTGTATGCGGTGGAGCCCACCGGCGTTGCCAGCAGGATGCCGTCGCCCGCCAGTTCCTCCATGCGTACCCGGCCGTTGATGCGGACTTCGATCTTCGCGGTCTGGCGCGTCTCGCGCAGCAGGGAGACTTCGTTGAAGGCATAGTAGCTGAAGCGTTCGCCGCTCTGCGTCACCGCGTTCATGCACAGCGGGCGCACGGGGACCGGGTGCGCTTCGGCCACGCGCCGGGCAATGGTCTCGCCATCCTCGAGCGGGCCGTTCATCAGGAATCCCAGCGTGCCCAGGTTCATGCCGTAGACCGGCTTGATCGAGATCATGGTCCAGCAATTCGTGCAACACGTGCAGCAGGAAGCCGTCTCCGCCCAGCACGACCAGCACGTCGGCCTCCTGCGAGGACACCCATGGATGCGAGATCGCGCAGGAGCATGGCCCCGGCCTGGGCCTTGGCGCTGTCGGAGACGATGAGCGCCAGCTTCACGTCTTTCCCCATCATGTTTTCCGAAGGTCCCATTCCGGGACCGGGGCTCGCGAATTTTGAAGGGTTTTGCAAGGGGTTTGGGTTATGGCGGCGTGATGGGCGTTAAACTGAACGATGCAGGCATGAAAGATCGGGTCCGCAATCCTGCGAAGCGGATCGAGGATCGTCTGTCAGGCATTCCCGGGCTCGACGCAGTCCACGATCGCATCGCCGCGTGGCGCGAAGACCCGGCGCTGATGCCGCACCTGGCGCATGTCCACGCCATGCTGCTCAGCCTGCGCCGCCTCGATGCGATCAACATGGCTTATGGCGAGGCCGCGGGCGACGGCGCGCTGGAGGAAGTCGCCGCGCGCATCGGCCACTTCGCGGAACAGGAACTCGACGGCCCCTGGCTGCTGGCGCGCGCAGGCGGCGGCAGCTTCCTTCTCGTCGCCAACGAGGCCTGCAGCCGCGAGCGCTGGCAGCTTGTGGCGGACCAGCTGGCCGACATGATCGCACGGCCGATCCCGGTCAGCACCGGCATGCTGCGCCTTTCCCCCGTGTCGCGCTGATCCGCGCGCTGACCGGCGAGAGCGTCGGATCGATGCTCGACCGTCTCGGTCACGCGCTGGGCGAGGCCTACGAGCAGGCCGGAACCCGCCTCGCCTGGGCCGATGGCGAGGTGACCCCGCCCGGCCGCTCGGCGCAGCAGCTGGAGGCCGACCTCCTCGTCGCCATCGACCGCGACGAGATCGAGGTGCTGTTCCAGCCCCAGTTCAACCTTGCCGACGACCGGCTGACCGGCGCCGAGGCGCTCGCCCGCTGGAACCACCCGGAACTCGGCCGTATCGGCGCCGGTGCGCTGTTCGCCATCGCCGAGCGCGCCGACCACATCGGGCCGCTTTCCCGCCATATCGCCCGCAAGGCGATGTTCGCCGCGCGGGCATGGCCGGGCCAGCTGCGGCTCTCGATCAACGTGACGCCCGCCGACCTCGCCTTCGCCAGCTACACCCGGCAGATGTTCGAGCTGATCCGCGAGACCGGCTTCCCGCTGCGGCAGCTGACGCTGGAGATCACCGAGCAGGCGCTGATCGCCGATATCGAGATGGTCGCGCAGACAATGGCGGAATTCTCGGCGCAAGGCATCCGCATCGCGCTCGATGACTTCGGGGCTGGGTTCTGCAACTTCCGCTACCTGAAGGTGCTGCCGATCCACTACCTGAAGCTTGACCGCTCGATGATCGACGGCGTGACCACCGACCGCCGCGACGTTGCGGTACTGCGCGCGATCGTGGCGATGGCGAAGGCGCTGGACCTCGAAGTGATCGCCGAAGGGATCGAGGAAGAAGGCCAGCGTGAGGTCGCCGCGCGCGAGGGTTGCGCGTATTTCCAGGGGTTCCTGCGGGCGCAGCCCATGAGTGCGGCGATGTTTGCTAAGTTGGCCCGGGCTGAAGGGAAGAAAGAGGAAAGCAGGGGAGCATAGCCCCCTGCACCCCCGATATCTGTCGGCGTGGCGCGTGCAGCGGGGTGCGCATTGCGGGCTGATTTGTGGCCTGCGGCGCTTTTTTCGCTGTTTCCCTCGTCACCCTGAACTTGTTTCAGGGTCCATCGCGCCGTGTAACTCTGCCGTAGCGCAAGCAAACCGAGGGGGCAGCTCTGCGGCACTACCTTCCGGCTAAGTCTGCCTAATGGACCCTGAAACAAGTTCAGGGTGACAGGGCCTCAAAAGCGCCGCTGCCTATCTGTTCTAAACATCACAGTGAGAGCACGACGCTCCTTCGCGCGCAACCTCTGACATTTCACGGGAAGCAGGGGTGCTAAACCCCTGCATGCACCTCAATGCGCGCCCTGTATCTCGTTACGCGCGGCCTGCGCGATGAAAGCGCTGCGCGTCAGGCTGCGTTCGGCCGCGGCTTTGTCGATCGCGTCGAGTATACCGCGTTCGATCGACAGGTTTACCCGCGCCACGCGATGATCGTTGACGATCCAGGGGACCGCGATCAGCGTGCCTCCATCTTCGCTTTCGATCCCGTCGAGCGGTGTAGGTTCGCGCCAGGGCTGGTCCTCGAACCACAGTTCGAGGGCTTCGCAGGCTTTCGGCAGAATGTCCTCGGCGCGATCGGCGGCGGCGAAGCAGCCGGGCAGGTCGGGGAAGGTCAGGCCGTAGGCACTGTCCTCGTCCTTGTGCATGATGGCGTAGAAGTATTTCACGGCAATCGTCCTGTCATAGCCAACCTGCCATTTTCGCGATCGAACGCGCGGTGCCGATCGGCAAATCCTTCTTCGGATGCGGTACGATCAGTGTGCGGTCGTCCTTGCGGTACTTGGCATGTGAGCCTCGGGTCGAGACATGCTGCCATCCTTCGGCCTCAAGCCGTTTGATGATGGCTTTGCTGTCACGATGCATGTGTAAATAAATACACACTGATTGCGGTCAGGACAAGGGGTCACCCCTTGCGCGCCACTGCACTCAGCCCCTTGGTCAGCTGCAGCAAACCGTTGAGCCTGCTTTTTGGATCGCCCCATGCGCGCTGCAGCACCAGCTTGTTGTCCGGCCGCAGCTTTACCGCGCCGTTCAGCCGCTCGGCATAGGCGATCAACCCAACCGGGTTCGGGAAGCTGTCGTTGTGGAAGCTCACCAAAGTCCCGCGCGGGCCCACGTCGATCTTGGCGATGTGCGCCTCGATCGCCTGCCGCTTGATCTGGATAAGCTGGACGAGGTTCGCGGTCGGCTGGGGCAGGGGGCCGAAGCGGTCGATCATCTCGGCGGAGAGCGATTCGATCTCGGCGCGCAGATCCGCATCGTTCAGGCGGCGGTAGAGCGCCATGCGGACGGCGAGGTCTGGTACGTACTCTTCCGGGATCATGATCGGCGCTTCGACGGTGATCTGCGGGGACAGGCCCGAGGTGTCCTTCTCCAGCCCGACACCGCCCGCGCGCGCGGCGAGGATCGCGTCCTCCAACATCGACTGGTAGAGTTCGAAGCCGACTTCGCGGATGTGGCCGGACTGCTCGTCACCAAGGAGATTGCCCGCGCCGCGAATATCGAGGTCGTGGCTGGCGAGCTGGAAGCCCGCGCCCAGCAGATCGAGATCGCCCAGCACCTTGAGGCGCTTTTCGGCCACTTCGGACAGCGCGCGGTCGGGCGGCGTTGTCAGGTAGGCATAGGCGCGCAGCTTGGAGCGGCCCACGCGGCCGCGCAGCTGGTAGAGCTGGGCGAGGCCGAAGCGGTCGGCGCGGTGGATGATGATCGTGTTGGCGCGCGGGATGTCGATGCCGCTTTCCACGATCGTGGTGGAGAGCAGCACCTCGTACTTGCCCTCGTAGAAGGCGCTCATGCGCTCTTCCACGTCGCCCGCGCTCATCTGGCCGTGGGCGGAGATGTACTTCACCTCGGGCACGTTCTTGTGCAGCCAGTCCTCGATCTCGGGCATGTCGGAGATGCGGGGGACGACGATGAAGCTCTGGCCGCCGCGGTGGTGTTCGCGCAGCAGGGCCTCGCGCATCACCATCTCGTCCCATTCCATCACGTACGTGCGCACCGCAAGGCGGTCGACCGGCGGAGTCTGGATGGTGGAGAGTTCGCGCAGGCCCGACATGGCCATCTGCAAGGTGCGCGGGATCGGCGTGGCGGTGAGCGTCAGCACGTGCACGTCGGCGCGAAGCTGCTTGAGCTTCTCCTTGTGGTTCACGCCGAAACGCTGTTCCTCGTCGACGATGACGAGGCCAAGGCGCTTGAAGCTGACCGTCTTGGAGAGGATCGCGTGGGTGCCGCAGACCACATCCATCGTGCCGTCGGCCAGACCGTCGCGGGTGGCCTTGGCCTCCTTCTCGGGCACGAGGCGCGAGAGGCGGCCGACGTTGAGCGGGAAGCCCGCGAACCGGTCCGCGAAGCCGGAGAAGTGCTGGCGCGCCAGCAACGTGGTCGGCGCGACGACAGCGACCTGCTGGCCCGCCATCGCCGCGACGAAGGCGGCGCGCAGGGCCACTTCGGTCTTGCCGAAGCCAACGTCGCCGCAGACGAGGCGGTCCATCGGGCGGCCGCTGGAGAGGTCTTCCAGCGTATCGGCGATGGCGGCTTCCTGGTCCTCGGTTTCTTGCCAGGGAAGCGGTCGACGAACTGGTTGAAGCTCGATTCCTCGGCGACGAGCGCGGGCGCCTCGCGCAGCGCGCGTTCGGCGGCGGTCTTCATCAGTTCGCCCGCGATCTCGCGGATGCGCTCCTTCAGGCGGGCGCGGCGCTTCTGCCAAGCCTCGCCGCCCAGCTTGTCGAGCGCGACGCCTTCCGCCTCGCTGCCGTAGCGGGAGAGGACGTCGAGGTTCTCGACCGGGATATAGAGCTTGTCGCCGCCGGAGTAGGTCAGCATCACGCAGTCGTGCGGGCTCTTGCCGACCGGGATCGACTGCAGGCCTTCGTACCGGCCGATGCCGTGGTCCATGTGGACGACGAGATCGCCCGGCGTCAGCGCCGCCAGTTCGGCGAGGAAGGCGTCAGGATCCTTCTTCTTTTTCTTCCGGCGGACAAGGCGGTCGCCCAGAATGTCCTGCTCGGTGATGACTTCGACGGGATCGTTGGAGAAGCCGGTCTCCAGCGGCAGCACCAGCGCGGCGGAGCGGCCCTGCACGGCAAGGCCCAGCGCTTCCTGCCAGGTCTCCGAGACGCGCGGCTCTGGGCCTTTCGCTTCGCCGAGTATCGAGACGAGGCGGGCGCGGCTGCCGGGCGAGTAGGCGGCGAGGATCGCCTTGCGGCCCGACTTGGCGATGGCGTGGAGGTGCTTGGCGGCCGCCTCGTAGGCATTGTCTCCGCGGGCGCGCTCGGGGGCGAAATCGCGCGCGTTGCCGAAGCCGAAGTCGATCACCTTGCCGCTTTCCGGCTGGGCGAAGGGATCGGCGCGGTGGACCGGGTGGGCGGCGATCAGTTCGTCCAGCTCGTCCTTGCCGAGATAGAGCAGATCGGTTGCCAGCGGGCGGTAGGAGCCGGCCTTCTGGCCCGAGGTTTCGAGGCGGGCCTTGTGATAGTCCGCGATATCGGTGACGCGCTCGTCCACGGCGCCGATCGCGGCGGTGTCCATCACGATCAGGTCATCGGGGCCGAGGTGGTCGAACAGGGTGACCAGCCGGTCCTCGAACAGCGGCAGCCAGTGCTCCATGCCCGCAAGGCGGCGGCCGTCGCTGACCGCCTGATAGAGCGGATCGGCCGTGGCGTTGGTGCCGAACATCTCGCGGTAGCGGGTGCGGAAGCGCTTGACGGTATCCTCGTCCATCAGAGCTTCGCTGGCGGGCAGCAGTAGGTGGTCGGGCACGGTGCCGCTGGAGCGCTGGGTGCCGGTGTCGAACAGGCGCAGCGTTTCCAGCTCGTCCCCGAAGAAGTCGAGGCGCAGGCCGCCCCCGATCCTTCTCCGGCATTTAGGCCCGAGGGCACGATGTCGAAGATCGAGCCGCGCACCGCGAACTCGCCCGCGTCGATCGCGGTGTCGGTGCGCTGGTAACCCTGGCGGCGCAGCAGGCCGATCAGGCTTTCGTGGCCGATCTCCATGCCGGGCTTGAGCAGGCGCACCGATTCGCGGATTCGGAACGGGGTGAGCACGCGCTGGAGCAGGGCATTGGTGGTGGTGACGAGAAGCTGCGGCCCCTGTCGCTTCAACTGCAACGCATGGAGCGCGGCGAGGCGGCGGGCGCTGACCGACAGCGCGGGGCTGGCGCGGTCGTAGGGCAGGCAGTCCCACGCGGGGAACTCGATGACCTCCAGTTCGGGCGCGAAGAACTGCGCGGCGCTGGCGACGGCGCTCATCGCCTGGTCGTTGTCCGCGACGAAGACGGCGCGGCCTTTCGGAGCAATGGCGCGGGCAAGGTCGGCCATGACCAGCGGCTGCGAACCGCGAGTGACCGAAGCGAGGGTCAACGGCGCCGAGGCCGTGATGATGCGGGAGAAATCAGTCATGACAGGGGTGATTGGCGGGATATGCGGGGCGAAGGGGAAATACAATCATCTTCCCGCGCAAGGTGTCATGTCTGCGGATCGCTCCCACTCTCGTCATTGCGAGCGTAGCGCAGCAATCCAGGGCAGTGTTACGCTGGCCCTGGATTGCTGCGCTACGCTCGCAATGACGAACGGTAGCTGCGAGAAATGGAGAGCATCATGACCACCCTCGAAGGCAAGCGCGTACTGATAACCGGCGCATCCAGCGGCCTCGGCCGCCATTTTGCGCAGGTGCTGAGCGTCGCCGGTGCCCATGTCGTGCTCGCGGCCCGGCGCATGGATGCGCTGGAGGAACTGGCCGCCGAGATCGGCGATGCCACCTGCGTATCCCTCGACGTCACCGATCCTGCCAGCATCCGCGAGGCCGCCGGGCAGGCAGGCGCCATCGACGTGCTGGTCAACAACGCGGGCGTATCCAGCGCCCAGCCGGTGCTCGATGCGACGGTGGAGGACTACGACCACATCATGAACGCCAACCTGCGCGGCGCCTTTCTCGTCGCTACCGAAGTCGCGAGGGGCATGCGCGATCGCGGTGAGGGCGGGGCGATCGTCAACATCGCGTCGATCTTAGGGCTCGCGCAAGGCGGGCAACTAGCGGTCTATGCTATGAGCAAGGCGGGCGTGGTGCAGATGACCAAACAGATGGCGCTGGAACTGGCGCGCTACGGTATCCGCGTGAATGCGCTGGCGCCGGGTTATTTCGCCACGGACATGAACCGCGATTTCCTCTCCAGTACGCTGGGCGATGCGATGGCGAAGCGCATTCCGCAGCGGCGCTTCGGTAATTTCGAGGATCTCGACGGGCCGCTCATGCTGCTGTGCTCGGATGCCTCGCGCTACATGACCGGGGTGGTGATCCCGGTCGATGGCGGGCACCTGCTGGGCGGGCTGTAAAGTCCGACGGCCTCACTTCAGTCGTCATTGCGAGCGCAGCGAAGCCGGATCGTTCCGATCAGTCCCTCGGAATCTCGACGTAATCGAGCTTCATCATCCTATCGATCATCGGCCCGCGATATTCCTCGGGCACCGACATAGTGCCGAGCGCCCAGCCCATGATATCGACGTCTTCCTCTTCGATGATGGTCTCGAACAGGGTGATGTCCGCATCCGACCATTCGGCGTGGAAGCGGTCGAAGAAGCAGCCGATCATGTAGTCGGCCTCGCGGGTGCCGCGATGCCAGGCGCGGAACTTGAGGCGGGCGAGGCGGGGTGAAAGTTCGCTCATGCCCGCGCCGTTACAATGCGGCGCGGGCATGGGCAAGTTCGCGCATTAGCCATGCAGGATGCGGGTGATCTCCTGTGCGGGACGACCGGCGAGGTTCTTGGGCACTTCGGCCACCAGCACGTCCTTGAGCTGCTTATGGTAATGCCTGCGCATTTCGCCCAGCGAGCGCGGGTCCGCGACGACCACCAGCTGGTCGATCTCGCGCGAGAGCACCTGGCTGTTCAGCCATCCCGTCACCGCCGCGACGTGGGCGCTTTCATCGAGCGCATCGTTGCTGCCGTCGCCGGTGCGGGCCTGATGGCGGGTGGGGCCGTCGAGGCGGCGGGCGCCGGCGCTGAAGTTGGTCGCCTCCAGTTCGGGTACGTCCATCGCCGCCAGTCGGGGTTCGGCTTCCGCCCCCGTGTTGCGATAGAGTTCGAAGTTCTCTCCGTCGACGATCGCGAACACGGTTCCGTTCGGCAAGAGCATGGGCTTCTCCTTCATTGTTACAGGGGAGCCAACCGCACGATGACGGACAAGGTTCCGCCTGCTCTGGCGAAACGGTCCCCACTCGCGCTAAGAGGCGCTCGTCATGCGGCCTGAAGCTCTCAATTCCCTGTTCGTCGAAGTCGAGGCGCTCGAAGGCGTCGGTCCCAAGCTGCGCAAGCCGCTGGAAAAGCTGGGGCTTACCCGGATCAGGGATCTTGCGTATCACTTGCCCGACCGCTTCGTGGAACGGCGCGCGATCACCAACCTCGACGAGGCGGGCGTGGGCGAGAACGTCATCGTCGCGCTCACCGTGCGTGAACACCGCTCGCCCAGCGGGCGCGGCCCGTTCCGCGTGATCGCCGAGGACGCGGTGGGGAACATCTGCACCGTCACGTACTTCGGCCGCGCCTCCTATACGGGCAAGAAGCAGTTGCCCGTCGGCGAGACGCGCTGGGTGGCGGGGCGGATCGACCAGTACGGCCAGATGCTCCAGATCGTGCATCCCGAACATGTGTCGGAGGATCTCGTCCGCGCCGATCGGGCAGTTGTGCGAGGCGGTCTATCCTCTGTCCGAAGGGCTGACGCAGGGCCGCGCAGCGTCGCTGGTGGCGCAGGCGCTGAAGGCGCTACCCGAGCTTCCCGAATGGATCGAGCCCAGCCTCACCGCCAAGACCGGCTGGCCGCTCTGGCGCGAGGCGCTGACCGAGGCGCATCGCGGCGTCAACGACCCCGCGCGCGACCGGCTGGCCTACGACGAACTCTTCGCCAATGCGCTGGCGCTGATGCTGGTGCGCGAAAGCAACCGCTCGCAGCGCGGCACGCCGCTGGTCGGAGATGGCTCGCTGCGGGCTAAGCTGAAGTTGCCGTTCGCGCTGACCGGCGCGCAGGCCCGCTCGATCGGCGAGATCGAGGGCGATCTGGCGCAGCCTTCGCCGATGCTGCGGCTGCTGCAGGGCGACGTGGGTTCGGGCAAGACGGTGGTGGCGCTGTCTTCGATGCTGATCGCGGTGGAGGCAGGCGCGCAGGCCGCGCTGCTGGCTCCGACAGAAATCCTCGCCCGCCAGCACTACGAGACGCTCTCGCGCATGCTGCAGGGCACCGGCGTCGAGATCGCGCTGCTGACCGGGCGCGACAAGGGCAAGGCGCGCGAGGCGATCCTGATGGGGCTGCTGGGTGGCTCGATCCAGATCGTCGTGGGCACGCATGCGATCTTCCAGGACAGCGTCGCGTACAAAAACCTCGCGCTGGTGGTGATCGACGAGCAGCACCGCTTCGGCGTCGGCCAGCGACTGATGCTGGCGCGTAAGGGACGCCGCGCGCCGCATACCCTGGCGATGACCGCGACCCCCATCCCGCGCACGCTGACTCTGGCGCAGTACGGCGAGATGGAAGTCTCCAAACTCGACGAACTGCCGCCGGGCCGTCAGGCGATCGATACCCGCGTCGTCGCGGTGGAGCGCATGGACGACGTCGTCGGCGCGCTGACGCGCCATATCGAGATCGGGGCAGCAGGCCTACTGGGTCTGCCCGATGGTTAACGAGAGCGAGACCGACGACCTTGCCGCCGCCGAGGCCCGCTATGCGGCGCTCAAGGAGCGCTTCGGCGATACCGTGGCACTGGTCCACGGCCAGCTCCGGCCCGAGGTCAAGGACGCGGCGATGGAACGCTTCGCCCGGGGCGAGGCCAAGCTGCTGGTTGCGACCACGGTGATTGAGGTCGGCGTCGACGTGCCCAATTCCACGTTGATGGTGATCGAACAGGCCGAGCGCTTCGGCCTTGCCCAGCTGCACCAACTGCGCGGGCGCGTGGGGCGCGGTTCGGGAAAGTCCACCTGCCTGCTGCTGCGCGGCAACCAGTTGTCCGAAACCGGCCGCCAGCGCCTCGCCCTGATGCGCGAGACGCAGGACGGCTTCCGGCTTGCCGAGGAAGACCTGCAACTGCGCGGCGGCGGCGAACTGCTCGGCACGCGCCAGTCGGGCGACACGCCGTTCCGCATCGCCAGCCTCGAACAGATCACCAAGCTGCTGCCGCTCGCCCACGACGATGCGCGCCTGCTGATCGAGCGCGACGGCGGCCTTGCCGGTCCGCGCGGCGAGGCGGCCCGGCTGCTGCTCTATCTGTTCGAGCGCGACTGGGGCGTGCAACTGCTGCGCTCGGGCTGAGCCTGCGTCGGCAACCTCTCTTGCCTGTGGCGGAGCACCGCTTGTCCCGGCTTACGGGCGACTGGTAAGACAGATTTCGCGAAACCGGAATAACCGGTCGGACCGCAGGGAGGGATAGCGTTGGACCGTGCACAGGACAGATCGCCGTCGCCGCGCCTCTATCGCAAGGTCGCGGCGCGACTGATGGACGAGATTCGCGCCGGGCGCCATCCGGTCGGCGCGCGCATGCCGGCCGAGCGGGACTTGTCGCTCACCATGGGCGTCAGCCGCCCCGTCGTGCGCGAGGCGCTGCTGGCACTGGAGGTCATGGGCGTGGTGGAGGTCCGCATCGGGTCGGGCGCCTATGTCCTGCGGCTGCCGGAGGACGAGCCTCGCTCCCCGGCCGAAGTGACGCCGATGGAACTGGTGCAGGCGAGGCTGATCTTCGAGGGCGAAGCCGCCTCGCTCGCCGCCGCCAACATCACCGACGAGGAACTGGCGCGACTGGACAGCGCCGTCGCCGCGATGCGTCGGGAGGACGGCTCGTTCGAGGACTGGCAGGCTGGGCTGACCGATTTCCACATGACTATGGCGCATGCCACCCGCAACCTCGCGGTGGAGCGCAGCGTGCGCGACTTGTGGGACATGCGCTCGCGCTCGACGGAATGTCGCCGGATGCTGGAGGAAGCCCGTAGCCGCAATTACCGCTACAGTCTGCAGCAGCACGTGGAGATTCTTGCCGCGCTGAAGGCGCGCGACCCGGGACGGGCGCGAGCGGCGGTGCGGATGCATCTGGAGGGCTCGATCGAACACGTCCTGATGGCGATCGAGGAACGCGCCGTCGCGGATGCGCGGGCGCGGGTGGCGGAAATGCGCTCGCGCTATTTTTCGCGCTGAGACGTGTAAAAGTCGGGGCCTGAAACGACGAACGGCGCGTCTTGCGACGCGCCGTTCTCGTATAAAGTGGTCGGGGAAAGAGGATTCGAACCTCCGGCCCCTGCCTCCCGAAGACAGTGCTCTACCAGGCTGAGCTATTCCCCGACCGGAGGGGCAATCCGAAGACCGCCCCGGGCAGGAGGGCGCCTATATAGGGCACTTCCGGGGGTGGCAAGGGGCTTTTCGGCAAAAACTTCAACCTTGTGAAAATGGTGGCTGATTGCGCTGGGGAGCATCGCGCGCGGGTGCTTTCGCCGGCGCGCGCGGGCGGATAGTCTGATGCCATGACCACGACCGCGCTTCGCACCGCCTCCACCGCAACCCCGCATTGGGAATGGCAATACCTCGACCTCATGCGCCGCATCTGGGAGCAGGGCGACGAGCGGCAGGACCGCACCGGGGTCGGCACGCGCTCGGTCTTCGGCGCGACGATCCGGTTCGACCTTTCGGGCGGTGCGATGCCGCTGCTCACCACCAAGCGCGTCTACTGGAAGACCGCCACGCGCGAGATGCTGTGGTTCCTGACGGGCAACACCAATATCCGTCCGCTCTGCGCGCAGGGGTGGAAATCTGGACCGACTGGCCGCTCGACCGCTACCGCCGCGAAACGGGCGAGGAGATCAGCCGCAAGGACTTCTCCGCGCAGATCGTGGCGGACGAGGTGTTCGCCGAGGCCTGGGGCGATCTCGGTCCGGTCTACGGCAAGCAGTGGGTGGACTGGGACACGTACGAGCCGGTCGGCGAGGGTCTGTTCCGGCGCGGTCCCGGCATCAACCAGGTGGCGCAGGTGGTCGAGAGCCTGCGCAAAAATCCAGGTAGCCGCCGCCATATCATCGAGGGATGGAACGTCGCCGAACTCGATTCGATGGCGCTACCGCCTTGTCACAAGACCTATCAGTTCCATGTCGCGGACGGGCGGCTCTCATGCCTGCTCTATCAGCGCAGCTGCGACCTCGGCCTCGGCTTCGCCTTCAACATGTGGTCGCTGGCCCTGCTGACGCGGATGATGGCGCAGCAATGCAACCTCGAGCCGGGTGAGGCCGTTTGGACCGGTGGTGATGTCCACTTGTACCTCAACCATGCGGCGCTGGTCGAAGAACAGCTCTCGCGCGAGCCGGAAGGCGAGGCGACTATGGCGATCGTCCGGCGTCCCGATCTGATCTTCGACTACCGGATCGAGGACTTCGAAGTCGCCGGATATGCCCCCCAGGCGCATATCGCCGCGCCGGTTGCGGTGTAATTGACATTACCAAGGTTTGAAATAATATGACTTAACCGTGGAATTTTGCTTCGCCTGTTGCGGGGCGGGTTCCGACGGCCCGACCTTGGCGGGAGAGCATTGAAATGGCCGAAAAAACGGCACCAGATACGGGAAGGGCGCGCGGGAATCTCCCGCCGCTGGAACTCTACGTACCCGAGCCACGCTACCGGCCCGGCGACGTCGTCGATTATTCGCACCTCCCGGTGCCGCCTGCAGGACAACTGGGGCGCCCGGACGAGAATTGCCCGGCCAGCGAAACCTGGCCGATGACCACCGACATGATTCGCGTCCTCGATGAAGAGGATCGCGCGGTCGGCCCCTGGAACCCGGGCCTCGATGCCGAGACGCTGCGGCGGATGCTGCGCACGATGGCTCTGACCCGCGCGTTCGACGACCGGATGTACCGTGGGCAGCGGCAGGGCAAGACCAGCTTCTACATGAAGTGCACCGGCGAGGAGGCGATCTCGGTCGCCCATGCCCATGCGCTCGCGCATGACGACATGGTGTTCCCGACCTATCGCCAGCAGGGCATCCTGATCTCGCGCGGGTATCCGCTGGTGGAGATGGTCAACCAGATCTACTCCAACCGCGCGGACAAGTTGAAGGGCCGCCAGTTGCCGGTCATGTACTCGGCCAAGGATTACGGGTTCTTCTCCATCTCGGGCAACCTCGCCACGCAGTACCCGCAGGCGGTGGGCTGGGCGATGGCCAGCGCGATCAAGGGCGATACCCGCATCGCCACCGCCTTCGTCGGCGAGGGATCGAGCGCCGAGGGCGACTTCCACGCGGCGATGACGTTCGCTGCGGTCTACAACGCGCCGGTGGTGCTGAACGTCGTCAACAACCAGTGGGCGATCTCCAGCTTCTCGGGCTTTGCCGGGGCGGAGCGCACGACCTTCGCGGCACGCGCGGCCGGCTACGGCATTGCCGGGCTGCGGGTGGACGGCAACGATGCGCTGGCGGTCTATGCCGCCTCGCGCTGGGCCGCTGACCGTGCCCGCGCCAATCAGGGGCCGACCCTGATCGAGCACTTCACGTACCGCGCCGAGGGGCACTCCACCTCCGACGATCCCAGCGCCTATCGCTCCGCGCAGGAGCGCGAGGAATGGCCGCTCGGCGATCCGATCATGCGCCTCAAGAAGCACCTCATCGCACTTGGCGAGTGGTCGGAGGCGCAGCAGGAGGCGATGGACCGCGAACTGGTCGAGCAGGTGAAGGTGGCGACCAAGGAGGCCGAGAAGAACGGTGTCCTCGGCCACGGGTTGCACCATCCGTTCCACACCATGTTCGAGGACGTCTTCGAGGAACTGCCCTGGCACCTCGAGGAGCAGGCCGCGCAGGCCATCCGCGAGCGTGAGATCAAATGGCCCGAATGGAAGGGAGAAGGCGCATGACCGAAGAGAATGCGTTGAGCCTCCAGGACGCGCCGACCCGTTCGATGAACATGATCGAGGCGATCAACGACGCGCTCGACATCATGATGGCCCGCGATCCCGACATCGTCATTCTGGGCGAGGACGTCGGCTATTTCGGCGGCGTGTTCCGCGCTACCGCCGGTCTGCAGAAGAAGTACGGCCGCAACCGCGTGTTCGATTCGCCGATCAACGAATGCGGGATCGTCGGCGCGGCGGTCGGCATGGCAGCTTACGGCCTGCGCCCGGTGCCGGAGATCCAGTTCGCGGACTACATCTATCCCGGCCTCGACCAGCTCGTCTCCGAGGCGGCGCGCATGCGCTATCGTTCGGCGGGCGAGTTCACCTCGCCGATCACCATCCGCTCGCCCTTCGGCGGTGGTATTTTCGGTGGCCAGACGCACAGCCAGAGCCCGGAGGCGATGTTCACGCACGTCGCGGGCCTCAAGACGGTGATCCCGGCGACCCCGCACGATGCCAAGGGCCTGCTGATCGCGGCGATCGAGGACAACGACCCGGTCATCTTCTTCGAGCCCAAGCGCATCTACAACGGCCCGTTCGACGGCTATTACGACAAGCCCTCGCGGACGTGGAAGGGCCATCCCGGCAGCCTGGTGCCGGAGGGCTACTACAAGATCCCGCTCGGCAAGGCGCGCATCGTGCGCGAAGGTGCGGCGCTGACGGTGTTGTCCTACGGCACCATGGTTCACGTCGCCGAGGCGGTGCTGGCCGAGAAGGGCATCGATGCCGAGATCATCGACCTGCGCACGCTCGTCCCGCTCGACATGGCGACTGTGGAAAAGTCGGTGGAGAAGACGGGGAAATGCCTGGTGATACACGAGGCGACCCGCACCTCCGGCTTCGGCGCCGAACTGGTGACGCTGGTGCAGGAGCGCTGCTTCTATCACCTCGAAGCCCCCGTGGAGCGCGTGACCGGCTTCGACACGCCGTATCCGCACAGCCTCGAGTGGGCCTATTTCCCCGGTCCCGTCCGCATCGGCGAGGCGGTCGATCGGCTCATGAAGGAATAACTGGGATGGGACGCTATATTTTCCGCCTGCCCGACATCGGGGAAGGCATCGCCGAGGCCGAGATCGTCGCCTGGCACGTCAAGGTCGGCGATACCGTCGAGGAAGACGGCCGCCTTGCCGACATGATGACCGACAAGGCCACCGTCGAGATGGAAAGCCCGGTTTCGGGCAAGGTCGTCGAAGTGGCGGGCGAGGCGGGCGACGTGATCGCCATCGGCTCGCCGCTGGTGGTGATCGAGATCGAAGGCGCGGGGAACGAGGAGGCCGATCGAAAACAGAGCGCGCCTGCTCCGAAGGCCGAGGTGGTCGAGGAGCGGATCGAAGTCGAGACGCCGGATGCGGGCGATGTTGAGAAGGTGGTGGCTGGTGCTTCGACAAGCTCAGCACGAGCGGAGGTGGTTGTAGAGCCTCTTCCGACTCCCACACCCGCTCAGGCTGAGCCTGCCGAAGCCCGCGCGCCCACGCCCGCGACAAAGCCCGCCCCTCACGCCAAGGTTCTCGCCAGCCCCGCCGTGCGCCAGCGTGCCCGTGATCTCGGCATCGACCTTGGCGAAGTGCGCCCCGCCGAGGATGGCCGCGTGCGCCATGCCGACCTCGACGCCTTCCTCTCCTACAACGCCAGCGGCGGCTTCCAGCCCGCAGGTATGAAAGGCAAGGACGAGCAGGTCCGTGTCATCGGCCTGCGCCGCCGCATCGCCGAGAACATGGCCGCCTCCAAGCGCAACATCCCGCACTTCGCCTATGTCGAGGAGTACGATGTCACCGCGCTGGAGGAGACGCGCGCGCAGCTCAATGCCGGGCGCGGGGACAGGCCGAAGCTGACGATGCTGCCGTTCCTGATCACGGCGATCTGCAAGCTGCTGCCGAAGTACCCGATGCTCAATGCCCATTACGACGACGAGGCAGGCGTGGTGACGCGCTACGGCTCGGTGCATCTGGGCATGGCGGCGCAGACCCCGGGCGGCCTGATGGTCCCGGTGATCCGCGATGCGCAGGACCGCAATCTGTGGCAGCTGGCGGCGGAGATCACCCGTCTCGCCAACGCCGCGCGCGATGGCTCGGCGAAGTCGTCGGAGCTTTCGGGCTCGACGATCACCCTGACGTCGCTTGGTCCGATGGGCGGGGTGGCGACCACGCCTGTCATCAACCGCCCCGAAGTCGCCATCATCGGCCCCAACCGCATCGTCGAGCGGCCGATGTTCGTGAAGGGCGCCGACGGCATCGAGCGCATCGAGAAGCGCAAGCTCATGAATATCTCGATGAGCTGCGATCACCGTGTGGTAGATGGCTGGGATGCGGCGAGCTTCGCGCAGGACCTCAGGAAACTGATCGAGGCCCCGGCGCTGATCCTCGCGGGGTAGGAGAGGGCAGATGGGCAGCGATCCGCGCGTAGACGAGTATATCGCCAAAGCCGCGGATTTCGCCCGCCCGATCCTCGAACATCTGCGTGAACTGGCTCACCGCGCGCTCCCCGATGCCGAAGAGGCGATCAAGTGGGGGATGCCGCACTTCCTCGTGAACGCAAAGAACGTCGCCGGGATGGCGGCGTTCAAGGCGCACTGTACTTTCGTCATTCACGGAGACGGGCGCCAGGGTGATGCGATGGGCCAGTTCGGGCGCATCACCGCGATTGCCGACTTGCCGGACGAAGCCGAGCTTGTACGGAAGCTGCAGGCTGCGCGTGGGCGGGTGCAAGCCAAAGGCACGGCGGTAAAACAGGCCCGCAAGCCCAAGCCCGAAATCGCCATGCCGGATGACTTCGCGGCGGCGCTGGACGGGGTTCCCGCTGCAAGGACGCATTACGAGGCGTTTACGTCTTCGGCACGGCGCGACTATCTCGAATGGATCACCGAGGCGAAGATCGCCGCGACGCGCGAGAAGCGCATGGCTCAGGCGGTTGAGTGGATCGCCGAGGGCAGAAAGCGCAATTGGAAATACGAAAAGTGCTAACGTCGTCCCGGACTTGATCCGGGACCGCTGGCGGCCTTTAGGCGAGAGCCCGGATGAGCGCAGCAAGGTGGATTGCTCACGGCCAGCGGTCCCGGATCAAGTCCGGGACGACGGTTCGATCGTCGCCTTTACCGCACCACGCCCGCATAGGCGATACGTCCCTGACCGAGCGCCGCGTAGCTCGCGGGGATGCGCCAGCGCACATGCGTGACGTCCTCGGGCGTCGCCTGGCGTCCGTCGACGCGCATCGCCTCCAGACGGCCCCACGAGCGACCGCCATCGACCGACACTTCCTGCATGTCGCTGGCGCTGCGCTGGTAGGCGAGACGGGCGGGCAGGGGGTTGGTCAGGACGAAGCCGCCGGTGCCGCGCATGCGCCGCCACGTCACTACGGTCACGACCCGGTCCCCGCGTGTGAGCATGCTGGCAGGTTCCAGCCTGCGCCCGTTGAGCGCATCGACACGTTCCACGAAGACGGCGCTGTCGGTGGCGACTGCGCTGGTGCTGCGGGCCTCGGCGGAAAGAGTGCTGCCGGTGAAGGCGGCGGCCGTCAGGGATAGCGTGCAGAGGATGCGCTTGGCTGTAATCACGGGCGATTCTCCCCGGCCGCCCAGCGCGGCCCCGGTGCAAGACTGCGTCGCCACTCGCGAAAATAAGGTTAATTTCCACTGTCGCCGAAAAAATGAAAAAGCCTTCCGCAAAGCCGTTGACAGCCCTGCGAGGCTGGCCTAGTGGCGGCGCTCCCAAGCGGACGCAACCGCAAGAACGCGGGTGTAGCTCAGTTGGTTAGAGTGCCGGCCTGTCACGCCGGAGGTCGCGGGTTCGAGCCCCGTCACTCGCGCCACTTGGGAAAAATGCTGGTAATCCAGTGACTTGAGGTAGTCCAAAAACCTCACATATATTGCTGCGCGGGTGTAGCTCAGTTGGTTAGAGTGCCGGCCTGTCACGCCGGAGGTCGCGGGTTCGAGCCCCGTCACTCGCGCCACTTCTCATGGAAGTGGTTCCAGCAGCGATCGAATGAAGAGGCCGGGCTCACGCTCGGCCTTTTTCGTTTCTGGATATATTCCGGCCGTTCCCACCCTTCGTCATTGCGAGCGTAGCGAAGCAATCCAGGGCGGTTTGCGCGGCTCTGGATTGCTTCGCTACGCTCGCAATGACGGCGGCGGGATCAGTTGGCTTTGGTCGTAACCGGAGCGCTCCAGCGTCCGGTTTCCATCCAGATCAGGAAACGCTTGAGCGGCAGCAGCCACACCACGCCCAGCACGATGTACACCGGCGTCTGGGCAAGGGCATTCCACTCACCGATCAGCGCGGCCACGTAGCTGGCGATGAGCATGGCATAGAGCCCCAGCGCGACGACCAGCAGGAGCACCCCGAAGGGGATTCGCCAGGTCGGTGTTTCGCGCATGTCAGGTCCTCTTTATATGCCATATATCCGCGTCGGCGTGACCACGGCGGCGAGCGGCCGGTCGTGGGCTTCGACGGGCAGTTCCTCGGCCAACTGGCAGTCCCATGCAAGCCCGATCGCAGTGGCCTGCGGATGGGCCGCCAGCCAGCGGTCGTAATGCCCGCCGCCTTGGCCGAGGCGATGGCCCTCGGCGGTGAACGCCACCAGTGGCACGATCACGACATCCGGCACCACGCTCTCGCTCTTGCCCGTAGGCTGAAGTGCCCGCCACGGCCCCGGTTCGAGGGCTTCGTCGTCCCAAGGATTGTCCCAGAAGCGGAACTCCATGGCCGCTGCGCGCGCGGGGAAGAAGGGCAGGGCGATACGGCGGCCGTTCTCCGACAGCCAGCGCGCCCAGCCCAGCGACGGCGCTTCGGAAGTCGCCGGATGATAGAGGCCGACGGTCGCGCCTTCGGGCACCAGTGCAACGGCCGGTGCGGGGGGCGGTTGAGAATCAGCGCGCGCAGGCCCTGCGGCAGGGCTTCGACATGCTCGGCCCGCGCTTGCCGAAAGTGCTTGCGCAGGGCAGCTTTCTCATCGGTGATCTGGATGGGGGGTGACGGGTCCACCATGGGTCGTTTCCTAGAAATCCTCTGACGCCTCGACGTCAGGTGGGGACCATGTGTTCCGGACCAGGATCCGGGCAGGGACAGCCCCCCATGGATTGCTTATAGCCTCAGGGATGTTCGAACGGCACGTGCCGGGCAGATCCCGTCAGGCCCTATCTAGGCGTTTGCTGCTTCAGTCTCAAGAAGGTCGGCAAGATTTTCGACACGCGAGGCGATGCGCGCCAGTCTTTCCGCGAATTGTGCCGGAATCGCCGGAACCTCGATCGGCAGGACCGCCTGCGGTTCGGGGCGAGAGCGCAGTTCGTGCAATTCGTCCGCCATCATCAGCGCGGCGAAGAGCAGCATCCGCGTCTCGGTCTGCCCGACCGCGCCCGAGGCGGTGGCCTTCGAGATCGATCAGCCGGGCGAGGCGCAGGATATGCGCTTCCTCTCCGTCCGCGCAGGCGAGCATGAATTCGCGCCCGCCGATCCCGAGTGTCACGTTGCCCATCAGGCGTCCTCCGCCTGGGTGCGCTGGGCGAGGAGATCGTCGAGGCCCGACAGCGACTGGCTGATGCTGGCCTTCAGATCCTCATGGCGGCGGCGCAAGTCCGCGCCCTTGGCAATGCAGGTGGGGGCCGCGTTCTCTATCCGCGTTAATGCGGCCTCGATGCGGTCGAGCGCAAGCAGGGAGATGGAGCGCGTGGATGCGCTTTCCTCGGTGGCCGCGCCGATCGCCCGGCCCTTGAGCGGGTTTTCCATGGCCAAGCGCTGCGCCGGTTGTGGCGGCCGGGCAAGCAGTTGGCGCGGGTTGTTCACAATCTTGTCACTTGCCTGCGCTTGAATAGTGCGGAAGATACGACGGACTGCAGGACAATATCCGATCTGCGCGTGAAGAGGGTGAAATCGGGCGGTGAACTTGACGGGAGGCGACCTCTGCCTAAAGGGGGTCGCGAAATTCAGATCGTCCCGCATTTTTGCGCGTACCCGGAGTAATCCCATGACCCTCGCTTCCGACCGTCTTGCGCCGATGGCCAACGCCATCCGGGCGCTTTCGATGGACGCGGTTCAGGCGGCGAACAGCGGCCACCCCGGCATGCCGATGGGCATGGCCGACGTCGCCACGGTGCTCTTCGCCAAGTTCCTCAAGTTCGATCCCTCGGCGCCCAAGTGGGCCGACCGCGACCGCTTCGTGCTGTCGGCAGGCCATGGCTCGATGCTGATCTACTCGCTGCTGCACCTGACCGGCTACGCCAGCCCGACGCTGGACGACATCAAGAACTTCCGCCAGCTCGGTTCGGTCTGCGCCGGTCACCCCGAGAACTTCCTGATCGAAGGCATCGAATGCACCACCGGGCCGCTGGGCCAGGGCGTGGCGATGGCCGTGGGCATGGCAATGGCCGAGCGTCACCTGGCCGCAACCTTCGGCGACGACCTCGTCGATCACAACACGTGGGTCATCGCCGGTGACGGCTGCCTCATGGAAGGCGTCAACCACGAGGCGATCGGCCTGGCCGGCACGCTGAAGCTGGGCCGCCTCAAGGTGCTGTGGGACGACAACAAGATCACCATCGACGGCGACGCCTCGCTGTCGACTTCGGAAGACATTCCGGCACGCTACCGCGCTTCGGGCTGGGACGTGTTCGAGTGCGACGGCCACGACTTCGCCGACATCGAGCGCGCGCTGGGCCAGGCTGCCGCTTCGGACAAGCCCACGCTGGTCGCCTGCCGCACGCTGATTGGCAAGGGTTCGCCCAACAAGCAGGGCGGCCACGACGTCCACGGCTCGCCGCTGGGCGATGCCGAGATCGCCGCGACCCGCGAGAACATCGGCTGGGCCCACGCTCCCTTCGAGATCCCGGCCGAGATCCTCGCCGACTGGCGCTCGCTGGGCGAAAAGGGCGCGAAGCTGCGCGCCGAGTGGGACGCCCGCCTTGCCGCTTCGGACAAGGGCGCGGAACTGACCCGCCGCATGAACGGCGAACTGCCTTCGGGCGACGAAGCCGCGAAGACTTTCGCAGGCTGGCTGGAGAGCGAAACCACCGTCGCGACCCGCAAGGCGTCGGAGAACGTGCTCAACGTCCTCGCGCCGCTGGTGCCCGAGATGGTCGGGGGCTCCGCCGACCTCACCGGTTCGAACAACACCAAGGCCAAGTGCCAGTCGGCGTTCTCGGCCAAGGACTACGCCGGCCGCTACGTCTACTACGGCATCCGTGAATTCGGCATGTCGGCGGCGATGAACGGCATGGCGCTGCATGGCGGCGTGATCCCCTACGGCGGCACCTTCCTGATCTTCTCGGACTATGCCCGCAACGCGATCCGCATGTCGGCGCTGCAGCAGACCCGCGTGATCTACGTGCTGACCCACGATTCGATCGGCCTCGGCGAAGATGGCCCGACTCACCAGCCGGTAGAGACGGTCATGTCGCTGCGCCTGATCCCGAACCTCTACGTGTTCCGCCCGGCCGACGTCATCGAGACCGCCGAGTGCTGGCAGATCGCGCTGGAAAGCGCCGAGACGCCTTCGGTCCTCGCGCTGACCCGCCAGAACCTGCCGCAGCTTCGCACCTCGGGCGAAATGCTCTCTGCCCGCGGCGCCTACACGCTGCGCCGCGCCGAGGGTGACCGCAAGGTGATCCTGATCGCCACCGGTTCGGAAGTCGAACTGGCCGTGAAGGTGCAGGGCGCACTGCAGGCCCAGGGCATCGGCGCCGACGTCGTCTCGATGCCGTGCATGGAGCTGTTCGAGGCGCAGGACGCGGCGTACAAGCACGAAGTCCTGCCGAACGACCCGTCGATCCTGCGTGTCTCGATCGAGGCGGGCGTTACGCACGGCTGGGAGCGCTTCACCGCATTCAGCCGCAATGGCGGCCTCAACATCGGCCTCGACCGCTTCGGCGCCTCGGCCCCGGCCAAGGTTCTGTTCGAGCGCTTCGGCTTCACCGTCGATGCGATCGTGCCGCAGGTCCTGGAAAAGCTCAGCAGCTAAGAATACCACCTAAGAGGAGATTAGGATTATGGCGACCAAGGTTGCGATCAACGGTTTCGGACGTATCGGGCGCAATGTCGCCCGCGCCATTCTCGAGCGTACCGACCATGACCTCGAGCTGGTGTCGATCAACGACCTCGCCAGCGCCAAGGCCAATGCCCTCCTCTTCAAGCGCGACAGCGTCCACGGTGCGTTTGCGGGCACCGTGGAAGTCGACGGCGATGACCTCATCATCAACGGCAAGCGCATCAAGGTGACCGCCGAGCGCGATCCCGCGAACCTGCCGCACGCCGCCAACGGCGTCGACATCGCGCTGGAATGCACCGGCTTCTTCACCGACAAGGCCTCGGCCTCGAAGCACATCGAAGCCGGCGCCAAGCGCGTGCTGATCTCGGCGCCTGCCAAGAACGTCGACCTCACCGTCGTCTACGGCGTCAACCATGACGCGCTCACCGCCGAGCACACCGTCGTGTCGAACGCTTCGTGCACCACCAACTGCCTGGCGCCCTTCGCCAAGGTCCTGCACGAGAAGATCGGTATCGAGCGCGGTCTGATGACCACGATCCACTCGTACACCAACGACCAGAAGATCCTCGACCAGATCCACTCCGACCCGCGCCGCGCCCGCGCTGCCGCGATGAACATGATCCCGACCAGCACCGGCGCCGCCGTTGCCGTCGGCCTCGTTCTGCCGGACCTCAAGGGCAAGCTCGACGGTTCGTCGATCCGCGTGCCGACCCCGAACGTCTCGGTCGTCGACCTGACCTTCGTGCCGAGCCGCGACACCACCACCGAGGAAGTCAACGCGCTGCTCAAGGCCGCTGCGGAAGGCGAACTCAAGGGCGTGCTCGGCTACACCGAGGAGCCGCTGGTCTCGATCGACTTCAACCACGATTCGCACTCGTCCACCATCGACAGCCTCGAAACCTCGGTTCTCGAAGGCAAGCTGGTGCGCGTTCTTTCGTGGTACGACAACGAGTGGGGCTTCTCCAACCGCATGGTCGACACGGCCGGCGTGATGGGCGGCCTGCTCTGAGACCTTGATGGGGACGGGCCGCCTTATCGGTATCGCGCGAAGGCAACGCCCTCGCGCGCCGATGGAGGAACTGCGGTCCGTCGCCGTAACTGCCGCCGCGGGAGTCCATGGGGACTTTCGCGGCGCGGTGCGTCCGGGCAAGCGGCCGCGCCGGCAGGTCTCCCTGATGGAGATCGAAAGCTGGCGGGCGGCGCTGGGCGAACTTGAAATCTGCGGCGGCCTGTTCGGTTTCGAAGAGCCGCCATGGCATGCGCGGCGGGCGAACCTGCTGGTCGAAGGACTGCGTTTCCCGAGGGAAACCGGCTATGTCCTGGCGATCGGCAATACCCTGCGCATAGCAGTCACGATGGAATGCGATCCGTGCAGCCGCATGGAGGAAGTGGCACAGGGCCTCAAGGGCGCGCTCCTGCCGGATTGGCGGGGCGGTGTGCTGGGCACGGTGCTTGACGACGGCGATATCGCCCTGGGCGACGAGATAAGGATCGAGAGATGACGGCATTCAAGACCCTTGATGACCTTGGTGATGTGACCGGCAAGGTCGCGCTGGTGCGCGTGGACCTCAACCTGCCGATGCAGGACGGCGCCGTCACCGACGACACCCGCATCCGCGCCGCGGCGCCCACCGTGCTGGAACTCGCCGAGAAGGGCGCCAAGGTCCTCCTCCTCGCCCACTTCGGTCGCCCCAAGGGCGAGCGCGTGCCGAGCCAGTCGCTCTCGATGGTGGTCGGCGCGGTCGAGAAGACGCTGGGCAAGGAAGTGATGTTCGTGCCCGAGATCGCGGGCGACATCGTGAAGCAGGCCGTCGGCATCCTGCGTGCCGGCGACATCGCCATCCTCGAGAACACCCGTTTCTGGAAGGGCGAGGAAAAGAACGACCCCGAACTCGCCGCTGCGATCGCGGCGAATGCGGACTTCTACGTGAACGACGCCTTCTCCGCCGCGCACCGCGCCCATGCCACCACCGAAGGTCTCGCCAAGGTGCTGCCCGCTTACGCCGGTCGCTCGATGCAGGCGGAACTGGAAGCGCTCGAAAAGGCACTCGGCACGCCCGAGAAGTCGGTCGCGGCGGTCGTCGGCGGGGCCAAGGTTTCGTCCAAGCTCGAAGTGCTCAAGCACCTCGTCCGCCAAGTCGATCACCTCATCATCGGTGGCGGCATGGCGAACACCTTCCTTGCCGCCAAGGGCGTGGACGTGGGCAAGTCGCTTTGCGAGCATGACCTGACCGATACCGCGAACGAAATCCTTGCCACGGCGGATGCCTCGGGCTGCACCGTCCACCTGCCGTACGACGTGGTCGTGTCGAAGGAATTCGCGGCCAACCCGCCGTCGCTGCGCATCTGCAACGTCCATGAAGTCGCGGCCGACGAGATGATCCTCGATGCCGGTCCGAACGCGGCGGAAACGCTGGGCGACGTGCTCAAGAACTGCCGCACGCTGGTGTGGAACGGCCCGCTCGGCGCGTTCGAGATGGAGCCGTTCGACGCCGCCACCGTGGCGCTGGCGAAGACCGCCGCCGCGCTGACGGCGGACGGCTCGCTGGTCTCGGTGGCGGGCGGCGGCGATACCGTAGCGGCGCTCAACCATGCGGGCGTGGCGCAGGACTTCTCGTACATCTCGACGGCGGGCGGTGCCTTCCTCGAGTGGATGGAAGGCAAGGTGCTGCCCGGCGTCGCGGCGCTGGAAGCCTGACGCAAAACAACCCCGTCATCCCCGCGAAGGCGGGAACCCATCTCCTGACCTGACCTATTGCACGGGCATCAGATGGGTCCCCGCCTTCGCGGGGATGACGGACATATTGATCGTAAGGGATGACTTTGGGGCTCGCAGGGGAATGACGGATCGAAACCTTGCTCCCGCACCGCCCTGGCAGGGCCGGTACGTCACGCTCGACGGCATGCGCGGCATCGCGGCGCTCGCCGTGGCGCTGTTCCATTACAACATCTCGCAGGCCCCGCACGGCTATGTCGCGGTGGACTTCTTCTTCGCGCTCTCCGGCTTCGTGCTGTGCCGTACTTACCTGCCGCGCTGGCAGAACGGGCTGACCACCTGGGCCTTCATGAAGCAGCGCGTGGTGCGGCTCTATCCGCTGTTCCTCGCAGGGATCGTCATCACGACGCTCTCCGCGATCTCGAACCACTGGACCGGCAAGGGCGACGTCTACAGCTACGCCAAGATCGCCAAGTCGCTGCCGCCCAATCTGCTGATGCTGCCGTCGCCCTTCACCAACACGCTGTTCCCGATGAACGTGCCGGCGTGGTCGCTGTTCTTCGAACTCGTCGCCAGCCTCGGCCTCGCGCTGGTGCTGTTCCGTCTGCCGCGCATCGGGCAGCTTGCCGTGGCGATCGCCGCCGCCTGCTTCTTCGTGCCCGCCGTGCTGGCGCGCGAGGGCGGCAATCTTGGTCCGTTGTGGAGCCAGATGGGCACGACGATGCTGCGCACGACGATGTCGTTCACCGCAGGCGTGCTGATCGCCGGGTTACCCGTGAAAGAGGTCCGCCATCCCGGCTGGCTCGGCGTTTTCTGCCTCATCGCGATCCTCGCGATGCTGGTCGCCGATCCGGCGTTCATTCCCAAGGGCTGGTACGACGTCACTTGCGCCGTGCTTGTCTCGCCGCTGCTGGTCTGGCTGGGCTCGCGCGGCGAACCTTCGCGTGTACTGATGCCGGTGGCGTGGTTCCTCGGCGAAGTGTCCTACGCGGTCTATGCCGTGCACTGGGCGCTGATGGAGCCGCTGCGCTACTTCAAAGACGATCTCGGCTGGAACGAAGTGCTGATGGGCGCGGTCTACCTTGCCGCCTGCGTCGGGCTCGGCTGGCTTTGCGTGCGCTTCGTGGACATTCCGCTGCGCCGGCGCCTGAACGTCATGCTGCATGCGAGGGCGCGACACGTGCCGCCGCGCGCTATACCGAATTGACCCCCTAATGACAGATGCCGCAGTTGCGAACAGAGGGAGCGCAGCGTAGGCTTTATTTCAAGTTGCCGAACAACTCAGGAGGAGAAACCATGCAGTATTCGGAAATGACGGCCAAGATGGCCGACGGTGACGGCTTTATCGCCGCACTCGACCAGAGCGGCGGTTCGACGCCCAAGGCGCTCAAGGGCTACGGTATCGAGGAGGATGCCTGGTCGACCGAGGAGGAGATGTTCGGTCTCATCCACGAGATGCGCGCGCGCATCATTTCGTCGTCGGTGTTCTCGGGGAGAAGGTCATCGGCGCGATCCTGTTCGAGCGCACCATGGACGGCACCGTCGAGGGCGTGCCGACCCCGCAGGCGCTGATCGCCAAGGGCGTGGTCCCCTTCATCAAGATCGACAAGGGCCTGGAGGATGAGGCCAACGGCGTTCAGATGATGAAGCCGATGCCGACGCTGGACGAGCTGCTTGCGCGCTCGAAGGCGCTGGGCGTCTACGGCACCAAGGAGCGCTCGGTCATCAACTCGGCCAATGCCGAGGGCATCGCAGCCGTCGTCAAGCAGCAGTTCGAGATCGGCGCACAGGTGCTCTCGCACGGCATGATGCCGATTATCGAGCCCGAAGTGAACATCAAGAGCGAGACCCGCGCCGAATGTGACAAGCTGCTCCTCGACGCGATCCTCGAGAACCTCGACGCGCTGCCCGAGGGCCAGCAGGTCATGCTCAAGCTCTCGCTGCCGATCGTGCCGGGCACGTTCGATCCGCTGATCGATCACCCCAAGGTGCTGCGCGTGGTAGCCCTGTCGGGCGGTTACTCGCGCGCCGACGCCTGCGTCGAACTGGCGAAGAACAAGGGCATCATCGCCAGCTTCAGCCGCGCGCTGCTTTCGGACCTGCGTTCGCAGATGAGCGACGCGGAATTCGACGCGGCGCTGGGCGAGGCGATCGACGCGATCTACCTCGGTTCGACGCAGAAGGCCGAGGCTGCCGCGGCAGCCTGATCCTTCGGGACCGGACAGGAAGAGGCGGCGCTCGAAAGGGCGCCGCCTTTTTCGTGGGCTCAGTAGCCGCCCATGAAGCGGAAGCCGAAGCGATAGGCCGACTGCGCGACGGTGCCGTGGTTGTCACCGCCCGCGACCTTGTCCGGCTGGACCTCGACGAGTTCGAGCGTGCCGTCGGCGACCGTCACCGGCTTGCCCGAGGTCACTTCCACCTCGCCGCCGCGCCCGCTGTCGATGCGTACGCGCAGACGGACCTGCCCGCCCCAGACGCAGCGCGCATTCATCGGGCACCGGCTGTCCTCCAGCACCGCCAGCGGGGTGATGCGCGGGCCGCCTACGGTTACCGTCTGGCCGAGCGCGGCGTAAGTCAGCGAGGGCTCGGGAGTCGCGACCGGCAGTTCCGACGGCGGGGGATAGCTCTGGGCGGGAGTATAGGGCGGCGTAACTGCCGGGCCGGGATAGCTCGCGGCCGGAGGGGCTGACGGCGGCGGCGCTGCGGGAGGCGGAGGAGCGCTCGCCTGCGGATAGGCGGGTGGATATGGTTGCATCCGGGCCGGATCGGCCGGGGGTATGACGGTGCAGCCGGCAAGGGCGGCTCCGGTCAGGGCGAGCGCTATCGGTATCCTCATGGCGCGCGATGCAACACCCGGGCGCCTGAACGGTTCCCGAACGCCGCGTGTTCGGAACGCTTGGCGTTGAGGCGCGGCGCGGCTAGAGCACCCGCATGAAAGACGAAGCCGACATTCCGCGCGCACCCACGCAGCTCTATCTGATCTCGTCGCTCGACGCCGGCGGGGCCTTCCCCGACCGTCTGGCCCGCGCGCTCGACGCAGGCGAAGTCGCGGCCTTCCAGTTCCGCGTCAAGGACGTGGACCAGCATGAGGCTGCGCGTCTGGCCGAGCCGCTGCAGAAGATCTGCGCGGACCGCGAGGTCGCGTTCATCGTCAACGACTCGATCGGCCTTGCCAAGCGCCTCGGCGCGGACGGCGTGCATCTCGGGCAGGAGGACGGCAGCGTCGAGGAGGCACGTCAGGCGCTCGGCCGCGATGCGCAGATTGGCGTGACCTGTAATGCCAGCCGTCACCTCGCCATGGAAGCGGGCGAGAACGGCGCCGACTACGTGGCGTTCGGTGCGTTCTTCCCCACCACGACGAAGGTGACCAAGCATATCGCTGGTCTCGACCTGTTGGAATGGTGGCAGTCGATCTTCGAGATTCCGTGCGTCGCCATCGGTGGGATTACTCCGGAAAACTGCGGTGACCTCGTGCGGGCGGGCGCGGACTTCCTTGCGGTTTCGGGCGCAGTCTGGAACGGCGACGAGGAAGCGGCGGTCCGCGCGTTTCACGAAGCACTGGCGGCGGTGCAGGGCTGAGCGCCTGAACCCACCCCAACCCCTCCCGCAAGCGGGAGGAGCGAGACTTGCTGAGCCTTAGGCGAAGCTAGTCGCAGCGGGGTGGGCCTTGGCGCGGCCAGAGCGTCAGAAATCGATCTTCGCGATCACCTCTTCCCCGAACTTCTGGGCCTGTTCCAGATACTCGGCTCGCGTCTCGGTGTAGATCGTCGCGCCGGAACCATCGACGCCGAGCGACTTGAGGTTGGCGAAATGGTCCAGCGCTTCCTGCGCGTTCCAGCCCCCTTTCACCGAATAAGTCGAGGATGCGATGACCTTGGGCGGAGTCTCGCGGCCGACTTTCTCGCAATGCGTGGCCATGTAGGCGATGGCTTCCAGGATGTCCTCGTCGCCTTCGAGATTGGCGGTGCGGGCGGTATCGGTCACCGCCTTGGGCACGAAGAACGGGTGCCAGGCATCGCCCAGTTCCACCGCCCGGCGCAGCGCGCGCTTGGAATTGCCGCCCACCAGCAGCGGCGGATGCGGGGTTTGCGCCGGGGTCGGCAGCACACGGTTGCCGAGCGCGGTGAAGCCATTGCCCTCGAAGGTGAAGTCCTCGCCGGTCCAGGCGAGCTTCATGGCCTTCATGTATTCGTCCATGATATCGTTGCGACTGTCGAAATCGACGCCCAGCGCCTTGTACTCCGCCTTCATGTACCCCGCGCCAAGGCCGAGGATCACGCGCCCGCCGGTAAAGTGGTCGAGGCTCGATACGGCGCGCGCGGTGATGAACGGGTTGCGATAGGGCAGGACCAGGATGTTGGTCTGCAGCCGCAGCGTGGTCGTGGCGGCGCCCAGCATCGAAAGCATGACGAAGGGGTCCTGCGCATAATGCCCGCCATTGTCGAGCCAGCGCGAAGAGGGCACCGGATGGTCAGTGACGGTGCCCGCGTAAAAGCCCGCAGCCTCGACCGCCTTCGCGATCTGGTGCAGCGCTTCCATGGTGCCCCATTCCTGCGGCTTGTCGATGTGGTCGAAGGGCAGGCTGGTGCTGAGGGTGAAGGTCATCGCTCTCTCGTTTCATGAACCGGGTTCGTCATTGCGAGCGGAGCGAAGCAACCCAGGGCGGTTTGCGCATCGCTGGATTGCTTCGCTGCGCTCGCAATGACGATGAAAGTGGGCATGGTTTACTCGGTGACTTCAGGCGGCAGAATCCAGACCTCGTTACGGTCGCGCGCCCATCCGCCCGAGGCCCACGAGCCTCCGTCTACCGGGATCACGGTGCCGGTCACGTAGCTGGCCATCGGGGAGGCGAGGAACACCGCCACGCGGCCGCATTCCTCGTCGATCCCGGGGCGGCCCGCAGGAATGCGCTTGCGGGCGCTTTCGACTTGCGCGGGGCTGGGCTGGAACCACGCCGCCTCGTCCACCGGGCCGGTGAACTGGCCGCGCGTGCCGGGCGTCACCGTGTAGTCGGGCGCGATGGTGTTCACGCGGATGCCGTGCTCGGCGAATTCGAGCGCGAGAGTGCGGGTGAGGTTGTTGATCCCTGCCTTGCACGCGGCATAGACGGCATAGCCCGGCGCAGCCCGGCTCGCCTCGATACTGGTGACGTTGACGATCGCGCCGCCGCGCCCGCCTGCGATCATCACCGGCACCGCCGCCTGTGTCGCGGCGAGATTGCTGACAAGGTTGAGGTCGATGTGCCGACGCCAGTTCTTCTCAGTGAGGTCGAGGAATCCGCGTCGGGTCACGCCGCCCGCGTTGTTCACCAGCACGTCGAGCCGTCCGAAAGTGTCCGCCGTGCGCGCGATCGCGCCTTGCAGGGCCTCGACGTCCATGACGTTGCCGGGGATGCACAGCGCCTTGCGGCCACGCGCCTCGATCATCGCGGTGACTTGCGCGCAGCGTTCCGGGATCGCCTCTATGATCGCCACGTCGGCGCCCATGTCGGCCATGCACAGCGCGATCGAGCGGCCGATGCCGCCGCCGCCGCCAGTCACGAAGGCCACTTGCCCGGTCAGGTCGATGTCGCTTGCCTGCACTCGCCTCTCCGCTTTACGGGGCCGTGTGCGGCCTCTGGTCAGTTCGTCAAAGCGAACAGGTGTGCAGCATCGGCCAGGTCGGCGGGCTCGTCTATATCATTTGCGAGACCCGGCGTGGTGATCGTCACGGCGTTCAGACCGAGCGTTTCCGCAGCCGCGCGGTGAAGTTCGGCACTGCCGGTGCCGTACTGGAAGCGAAAGTCTGCCGCTTTGGGCAAGGGTAGCGAGAGCGCATTGGTGCCGGTGCCGTGGCGATCGGTGGCGATGCCGAGGGTGCAGGCGGGCAGGGCGGCAAGCTGGCGCAGGTCCTGTGCATCAAGGCGCGGCAGGTCTCCCGCGACGACGATCAGTCGATCGGGCGGAGCACCTCGCGACAGGATTGCCAGCGCGTTTTCCAGCGCCGCGTTGAGTCCGTCACCATCGTCGAAGATGAAGGGCAACGCGCCGCGTGGTGGTCCCAGCAGGATCGTACGGTCCACCGCGCCCGCTGCCGCCTCGATCACGCGCGACAGCATCGCTTCGACCAGCCTGTCACGCTCATGAGGGGGCAGCGCGGGGGCGAGGCGGGTCTTGCCGCGTCCTCGTGCCTTGACCGGGATGAGCGCCCAGACGGTCATGGGATCGCGGGCGCTTCGGCCAGATTGGTGAAGCGGATACCCGCGCCGTCGGCCTTGTAGGTCTTGTTCATGTAGATGAGGATCGAGGTCAGCGCTTCCGCCGCCGCCGAGTTGGCGAGCGCTCCGCCCGAAAGGCCGCGCAGGCCCATGCCGGGGCACAAGTCCACCACCGTCTGGCGCGCGGCGACGTCGTCGGAAAAGACCAGCACGTCGCAGTCGATCGCATGGTCGGAATCGAGGTGATGCGCCGAGACGTTGTGGAACGCCGTCACCAGCCGTGCCTCGGGGCCAAGATGCGCCCGGGCCTGCGCGGCGGCGCTGCCCTCGACGGGAAGCTGCACGCGCATGACCTTGGGCGGAACGAGCGGAACGGTCGTATCCACGACCACCGCATCTCCTATCCGGTCGCGGATCTGCGCAAGGGTATCGCCCTGTGAGCCGTGCGGCACCGTCACGATCACCACGTCTTTGCCTTCCGCCGCATCGGCGTTGGCGGCATGGCCCGCCGCGCCCAGCTCCTCGGCGGTTGCTTGCGCTTTTTCGGCGGAGCGGGAGCCGATCGTCACCGCGTGACCGGCCGCGACGAGCCTGCGCGCAATACCTTTGCCGAGGGCTCCCGTGCCGCCGATGACTGCGATGCTTGCCATGCTTGTATCTCTCCCGCGAAGTTTCGCGCCCTTGGATTGTCGTTGTCGGGGGCGGACCTAAGGTGTCGTTCGGGAGAACAGGATGAACGCTCTTCGAGAACTTACAGTACGACCGCTTGCCGGATTGCCCATGTTCGCCGCGGGGCAGTCTATTGCGCAAGCGATTTGCACCGCGCTCGTGGCCCAGGGTGACGGCTTACGCGATGGCGATATCTGCGTGGTTGCGCAGAAGATCGTCTCCAAGATCGAAGGGCGTTCAATCGACCTTGCGGCGCTGACGCCGGGAGAGGAGGCGCGGGCTCTAGCGGAGCGGACCGGGCGCGATCCTGCCATGGCGCAGGCGATCCTGGACGAGAGCGCCGAGATCATGCGTCCGCATCCGGCCGCGATCATCGCCCGGCATCGCACCGGCCATGTGCTTGCCAATGCCGGGATCGACGCCAGCAATGTCTCCGGTGGAGATGCGGGCACGGTGCTGCTCTGGCCGTGCGAGCCAGATGCGTCTGCGCGGCGCCTGCGCGCGGAACTGGCCGAGGCCAGCGGCGTGCGGGTGGCGGTGGTGATCGCCGACTCCATGGGCCGCGCATGGCGCATTGGCACGGTGGGCACCGCGATCGGCTGCGCGGGGCTTGCCGTGCTGGAGGACCGCCGAGGGCGCGGCGTCGATCTCTACGGCCGTACGCTGCAGGCAACGGTGATTGCCGTGGCGGACTCGATCGCAGCTATGGCGACGTTGGTCATGGGCGAGGGGGACGAAGGCACGCCGGTCGCCATCGTGCGGGGCGCAGGCCGCTGGACCTGCGAGGATGACGGACCGGGTGCGGTGAGCGGCCTGCGTCCAGTGGAACAGGACATGTTTCGATGACGGGCAAGCACGTACTCGCTCTCAGCGGCGGTGTCGGCGGGGCTAAGCTGGCGGCGGGGCTGGCGGCAGTGCTCGCGCCGAAAGACCTCACCATCGTGGTCAATACGGGGGACGACTTCGAGCACCTTGGCCTGACGATCTGCCCGGACATCGATTCGGTAACTTACGCACTCGCGGGGCTCAACGACACGGTGCGCGGCTGGGGCGTGAAGGACGAGACATGGCAGGCCATGGCCATGCTGCGCGCGCTGGGCGAGGCGGACTGGTTCAACCTCGGCGATCGCGACATGGGGATGCACATCGCCCGGTCCTGGCGGCTGCGCGCCGGCGATACCTTGTCGCATGTGACCACGCGGCTGACGCGCGAACTCGGTATCGCGCACGCGATAGTTCCCATGAGCGATGCCCCCGTGCGCACCCAAGTCGGCACTGCGCAGGGGTGGCTGGACTTCCAGCGCTATTTCGTCGCCGAGCAGTGCCGGCCGGTGGCCACCGGCGTGCGGTTCGACGGCGTTCCCGGTGCTGCGCCATCGCCCGCATTCGCCGAGGCACTGGCCCGCGACGACCTTGCCGCCATCGTCATTTGCCCCTCGAATCCGTACCTCAGCGTCGATCCGATCCTCAGTCTCGAAGGTGTGCGCGAGGCACTAGTGCGGCGGCGAGTTCCTGTGGTGGCGGTATCGCCGCTGGTCGGCGGCGCGTCGATCAAGGGACCGCTCGGCAAGTTGTTGGGAGAACTGGGCAGGCCCGTTTCCAACGTCTCGATCGCCGATCACTACTCCAATCACCGGGGCGATCTTCTCGACCATCTGGTGATCGACGAGGCCGATGCCGCCGATGCGGGGGCTTGCGGGAGAGGGGCCTTTCGGTCACCGTTTGCCCAACAGTCATGTGCCACGCCGGTGACCGGGAGAGGCTTGCGCGCGAAGCACTGATCGCAGCCGGTATCGAAACAGGATGACCATGGCACGCGACGACGAAGCACTGATAACCCGTCTCCTCACCGCGCCACTGGACGATGTTCTCGCCGAGGCACGGATGCGGCGCGACACCCGCTTCGGAGCGCTGACACCGGCACGGATGACCTATTCGCGCAAGGTCTTCATCCCGCTGACCCGGCTCTGCGCCGACGTATGCCACTACTGCACCTTCGCGACGACGCCCTCCCGGCTGCATGCCCCTTATCTGACCGAGGAAGAGGTGCTGGACATCGCGCGGGCCGGGCTCGCGGCGGGCTGCAAGGAAGCGCTGTTCACGCTCGGCGACGCGCCTGAGCGGCGTTATTCAGCCGCGCGCGAGTGGCTGGAGGAGCGCGGCTTCACGCGCACCATCGACTACGTGCGCCACTGTGCGCAGCGGGTTCTGGAAGAGACGGGCCTGCTTCCGCATATCAATGCCGGGGTTCTGGAGGAGGCCGACTGGCGGATGCTGCGCCCGGTCGCGGCATCGGTCGGGCTGATGCTGGAGAGTACGTCCGAGCGCCTGCTCGACAAGGGCATGTGCCATCATGGATCGCCGGACAAGGTCCCCGCGGTTCGTCTCGCGTCGCTGGCGGCGGCAGGGCGGGCGCGGGTGCCGACCACGAGCGGCGTCCTCATCGGCATCGGCGAGACCCCGCGCGAGCGGATCGAGGCGCTGATCGCCCTGCGCGATCTGTACGAAGAGCATGGGCACCTGCAGGAAGTCATCGTCCAGAATTTCTGCCCGAAGCCCGGCACGAAGATGTCCGGCGCTATCGAGGCGAGCGAAGCGGACTTCCTGCGCACCATCGCCGCCGCGCGGATCGTGCTGCCGGACAAAGTGTCGGTGCAGGCACCGCCGAACCTCAATGATGAGCGCCTCGTCGAACTGATCGACGCAGGCATCGACGACTGGGGGGCATCTCCCCGGTGACGCTCGATCACGTGAACCCCGAGGCGCCCTGGCCCGAAATCGCGCGGCTTGAGGCGGTCTGCGCCCGGGCCGGGCTGCCGCTGGTAGAGCGGCTGACGATCTATCCGCGCTTCGTTGAGGCGGAAGGCTGGCTCGATCCGGCGATCCGATCTGCAGTCCTGCGACTTGCCGATGCCGATGGACTGGGGCGCGACAGCCGCTGGAGTCCCGGCATCACGGACCGCGCGCCGGGGACAGTGCACGCGCCGCTTGGCATGCGGCACGACGGCCCGGTGGCGGCGCGGCTGCACCGGATACTCGATCGCGCGGCAAGCGGCTTTGCGCTCGGCGAGGAAGAGATCGCCGCGCTGTTCGCGGCTCGGGGCAGTGCTGCGCAGGCGGTGGTGGAGGCGGCGGACGCCTTGCGGGCCGAGGTGCGCGGCGACGTCGTCACGTACGTCGTCAACCGCAACATCAACTACACTAACATCTGCACGCATGCCTGTTCGTTCTGCGCCTTTTCGAAGACCAGCAGCAAGGCGGGCTATCGTGACAAGCCCTACGACCTCGACCTCGAGGAGATCGCCGGCCGCGCCCGTGAGGCGGTGGCGCGCGGGGCGACCGAAGTTTGCCTGCAGGGCGGCATCCACCCGCGCTACACTGGCGAGACCTACCTCTCGATCCTGCGCGCGGTGAAAGATGCGTGCCCGGACCTGCACGTCCATGCCTTCTCGCCGCTGGAGGTCAGCCAGGGTGCCCGCACGCTGGGGATGCCGGTCTCGGATTATCTGTCCATGCTGCGCGATGCGGGGCTGGGTTCGCTCCCCGGTACGGCGGCGGAAATCCTGTGCGACGATATTCGCGAGAAGATCTGCCCGGACAAGCTGACGACCGCCGAATGGCTCGATGTGGTCGGTTCGGCGCATCGGGTGGGGCTGCCGACCACATCGACGATCATGTTCGGACACCTCGAAAGCCCGCTGCACTGGGCGCGGCATTTGCTGGCTTTGCGCAATCTGCAACTCGACACCGGCGGTATCACCGAGTTCGTGCCGCTGCCGCTCGTCCACATGGAGGCGCCGTTCTACCGCAAGGGCCAGTGTCGCAAGGGGCCGACCTGGCGTGAGGCAGTGATGATGCATGCGGTCGCCCGGTTGGCGCTGCACGGGGCGATCGATCTGATACAGGTCTCATGGGTCAAGCTGGGCATGGACGGGGCGGCGGCGGTGCTGGCGGCAGGCGCCAACGACCTTGGCGGAGTGCTGATGGACGAGAGCATCAGCCGCGCGGCCGGAGCCTCGCACGGGCAACTGGCTGAGGTTTCCGACATGCGCGCGGCGGCGGAGAGCGTCGGACGCAAGCTGCGGCAGAGGACGACGCTTTATGGAGATGTGGGAGTGATGGCCTGACCCTTCGACAAGCTCAGGGTGAGCGGGTTTAGTGTAAACCTCCAATCCCGCTCAGGCTGAGCTTGTCGAAGCCCCGGCGTTAAAACGCCAGCCCGGTTCTCACATCGCCCGGATATGCTGCCACATCGGCTCGGGCATCCAGGTATATTCGATGTAGTGCCCGAAGACCTTGCGCGCATCGAGGTACAGGAATTTCAGTCCGCCCTCCGGCTCGCCCGACAAGTCGCGCTCCATCGCGATCGGGAATTCCTGCGCGTTCACCCGCGAGCGGAAGTCGGCCCAGTCGGGCACCCGGAAGCAGATGTGATGGAAGCGCAAGGGGCCGCCATTCGACAGGCAGTTGGCAAAGATGCCGACCTCGTCGATCTCGCTCTCGATCAGTTCATATTGCAGGTCGTCGATCCAGATGAAGCAGATGCGGCTTTTCTGGCGCTTCGGCCCCGATGGCGTCAGCACGGTCTGGTCGACCGGGATGATCGTCGGTTCCTTTTCCAGCCCGCGCCCTCGGAACAGGTCGATCCCTGCTTCAATGTCGTCACAGACATAGGCGTTCTGGTAGTGCAGCCCTTCGAGCATCTCAGCCCTCCCGCGCGACGTCGTAGCGTGACAGGTAGCGCTCGAACAGCGGCTCCAGCGCCTCCTTGCTCAGCCCGTATTGCGCCAGCTTGTATTCGTGGCGGCCGAACTTGTCCTGCGGGTTGTCGTCCACCCACTTCTGGACTCCGGCCTCGGCCTCGGCGGTCCATTCGTCGCCCAGCGCCGCGTAGACCTTCTTCGTTGCGGCGACCGGGTCCTCGACGATGTCGGCGTAGTGGACGTCGATGATCTTGTCCTCGCCGTACTTGTCGCGGAAATCCATGATGCGGTTGGCGTGCTCGGCCGCCTGCCAGGGGTAGTCCTCGGCCAGCCACTCCGCATCGATCCGGCCCATGTGCGCCTGATGGCTGAGCGAGATCACCGAGCACAGCGACCCCGTCGCGGTGAAGGGATCGCGGTGGGTCCAGATCACGCGGGCGTCGGGATAGACCTTGAAGATCGTCTCCAGCCACAGCGAGTGGCTGGGCTTCTTGACGTTCCAGACGCCGGTGGTGTGCTGCTGCAGAACCTGCAGGAACTTCTTGTGGTACTCGTAGGCGCTGGTCATGTCGCACGAGAAGATGAAGTCCTTGTAGAGCGGCAGCTTGCCCTTGGACTCGATCATCAGCGTCTTGAAATCGTGCGCCATGAAGAACACGCATTCGTTGGGGTAGACCGCCGAGCCGCGATAATACTTGCCCATGGCGGGGTTGGCTTCGAGCGCGGCCTTCTCCTGCGCGAGCCGGGTGGTCGCGCGCGGGTCGGTCGTCAGCAGGGCGTTCGAGGTGACCGGGGGCACCGGATCGTCGATCTCCCAGGTCAGCGGCGAACGACGCGAGGGATCTGCGGCAAGGAGATCTCGACATCAGCGTGGTGCCGGTGCGCGGCACGCCCATGACGAAGACCGGGCGCTCTACAGGGCGCTGCAGCAGTTCCGGATTCTCGCGCAGGTATTGCGAGACCTTGAGGCGGCCGCGTAGGTAATGCAGCGTGTCGTTCCGGGCGCGGGCGATGCCGCCTTCGCTCATCCAGCCCTTGGCGATGCCTTCGTTGAACGACTGGGTGAAGACGTCGAAGCCCTCGCGCCAGCTGTCGTTGTCGAAGCTGTCGATCCCGGTTTCCTTCATCGCCTGCTCGACGAGGGCATAGCCCAGATGGTGCTCAGTGGTGGTGGCGGTGGTGGCCATGGTGTGGTTGTCCCCTTCCCGGCGGCCGATCGTTCGGCCTTTCATGGGCATGAGATAACCTGTCGATGCCCCGCCGTGGCAACGCGGATGACCCGTCAAAACCAGACCTTCTGTCGAATTCGGGTCAAGACCCGACAGGCTCGGTGAGGACGCGCCCCTGCCTCTGGCGGAAGGTGCTGGGGCTGGCTCCCACGGCGCGGCGGAAGGCGAAGGTGAAGCTGGAGGGAGAGGAGAACCCCATGGTGAAAGCGATGGTCTTCACGCTCTCGCCCTCCATCAACAGGCGCTTGGCGGCCTCCATGCGGCGCTGCTCGATGTAGTCGCCGATCGAGCAGGCGCGGCTGACACGAAACCCTCGCGTGAGTTGGCGCACCGACAGCGCACACAGCTTCGCCAGTTCCTCCAGCGACGGCGCGGCAAGGTCGTCGGCAAGGCGCTCGTCGATCAGCCGCAGCCGCCAGCCTGACAGGCCGCCGGTCATCGGACGCTCGGCCACTTCAAGGCAGTGACGGCCCAGTTCGATCGCCAGTTCGCCGCCGAGAAAGTCCAGCATCCTCTGCGCGGCGAGCCCGGGGTGGCGCACTTCGGCGGTGATGCGGAACAGCAGCGCGCGGATCTGCGCACTGCCGATGTCGAGCGCGGCGGCAAGGTGCGGATCGTCCCAGGTCAGGCGATGGCCGACGAGGTCGTGGACCAGTCCCGCGTCGATGGTGCAGGTCAGCGATGCCTGCCGCCCCGTGCCGCCTTTGATGTGGAGTTCCTCGCCCGGCGGCAGCACGAAGATGTCGCCCAGCCGTTCCAGTCGGTGCGGTCCCCATCGCTTGCGATAGCCGCCGCGCGATTGCAGCGGACGGGGGTGAGGCACATGTTGACGTGGTAGTCCCGGCCGACCGCATGGACGGTGTTTGTCGGGTCGGGAATGTCGAAGCGCACGATCTGCGCGATCACGCCGCGCGTTTCCAGTTGCGCGTCGATGCTCATCTTCGAACGATGCGCCTCGGGCATCCTCATCTCCATCAGCGTCATCTTCGGCAGGTCGGCCGCAATGTGTCCCGGACGCCACGTTAGGGCCCGAATTCTATGCCTGCCGCGCTTGCCGGGCAATCCTCTCGCGAGGAACATCGCGCCGGTGAACACGCCGCGATGATGGCACGGTTTGGGACAGAGGAAGACAAGGATGGCGAAAAGCCTGTTCGACTGCGCGGGCAAGGTGACGGTGGTGACCGGCGGTAACGGCGGCATCGGCTTCGGCTTCGCGATGGGCGTGGCGAAGATGGGCGGCGACCTCGCGATCTGGGCGCGCAACGCCGAGAAGAGCGCGAAGGCCAAGGCCGAACTCGAAGCGGCCGGTGCGGGGAAAGTCGTCGCCTATCAGGTCGATGTTTCGGAAGAGGTGAACATCGCCCAGGGTTATGAGGCGGTCATGGCCGACTTCGGGCGGGTGGACTGCGTCTTCGCGAATTCCGGGGCTTCGCCGCGCTACAACTCGGTCTTCGAGATGCCGACCGATCACTGGTACGACTTCCAGAAGACCGCGCTGCACGGCGCCTTCTTCACCTTGCGCGAAGGTGCGAGGCTGATGAAGGCGCGCGTCGAGGCGGGGGACAGATCGGGCGGAAGCCTTGTCGCCTGCGGCTCGCTCTCGCTGTTCCAGGGCCTTGCGGGGAAGATGGAATATGCCTCGTCCAAGGCGGCGGTGGCGGCGGCGATCCGCTGCCTTGCCATTGAACTGGCCCCGCTCGGCATTCGCGCCAACGTGGTGGCGCCGGGCCTCGTCATCACGCCGATGATGGGAGAGGGCGCACGCGCCGATGCCGTTGCGCAGCACTTCGCCCCGACGATACCGATGAAGCGCACCGGCTTTCCCGCCGACTTCGAGGGCATCGGCGCCTACCTGTGCTCGGACGCCAGCAGCTTCATGACCGGTGAGACGATCACCATCGACGGCGGATACATGGTCCGGCCGTAAACGCGGCGGACCGGCAAGGAGAGAGGCGTATGGAACTGCTCAGGATCCACGGCTCGGGCGATGTCAGGCTCGACCCTTATGAACGTCCCGCGACGGGGCCGCTCGACGTGGTGGTGAAGATGAAGTCGGTGGGCATCTGCGGCTCCGACCTTTCGTATATCAAGATCGGCGGCATTCCGACGCCCGGTACGCTGACGGCGCTGGGCCACGAAGGCGCGGGCGAGGTGATCGAGGTCGGCGCGGGGGTCGAGGGCATCGCGGTCGGTGATCCGGTGGTCGTCAACCCGATGATGACGCCGGGCAACATCGGCTCCGGCGGCCCGGAAGGGGCCTTCACGCAGGAATTGCTGGTGCGCGAGGCGCGGCTGGGCGAATCGATCCTGCCGATCCCCGACGGCATCGACTACGATGTCGCCGCCATGTGCGAGCCGCTTGCCGTCGCCATGCACGGGGTCAATCGGGCCGAGGTGAAGCCCGGCGACAAGGTCGTGGTGTTCGGCTGCGGGCCGATAGGGCTCGGCATGCTGCTGTGGCTGATCGATCGCGGGGTGACCGACGTGGTGGCGCTCGACCTTTCCGAGGAGCGCCTGGAACGCGCCCGCGCGCTCGGCGTGCGGGCCGCGCTCAACCCGGCCGAGGTGGACTTGCGCGCGGAACTGGCGCGCCTTCATGGCGAAGTACCGAGCTATGGGCGCGTGGGCGTCGGCACCGATGCGTACATAGACGCGGCAGGGGCGCCGAACATCCTGACGCAAGTGATCATGATGGCGAAGTTCCACGCGCGCCTCGTCATCACCGCCGCCTATATGAAGCCGCTGGAGTTCCCGGCCGGCCGCATGCTGACCAGCGAGATGACCATCACCACCGCCGTCGGCTACCCCACCGAAATGCCCGAGGTGATCGCGGCCATGCCGCGCCTCAAGGACAAGATCGCCGCGATGATCAGCCACAAGCTGCCGTTCCGCGACGTCATGAAGGGCCTTGAGATCGCGGCGAGCCCGCAGTCCGCCAAGGTCATGATCAGCTTCGAGGAGGTCTGAAATGAGCGACGTAAAGGATGCAGGACCCAAGCTGGCCGGACTGGTGCGCGCAGGCGACGAGCAGGCCGAGGCGATCCGGGTGACCGACTTCATCTTCCAGGCGAACGACATCTCCAACGCCTACCTCGTCACCACCGCCGAGGGTGACGTGATGGTCAACACCGGCTTCATGGACAATGCCGAGCGCACCAAGCGCCTGCTGACGCCGCACCGGACCGGGCCGCTCGCCTTCGTGATCCTCACGCAGAGCCATGCCGACCACTACGGCGGCTTGCCGGAATTCCTCGAAGACGGCACGCAAGTGATCGGCGGCCCCGGCTTCAACGAGGCTTTGGCCGACATGAACGGCCTGCAGGCCTTCTTCGGGCCGAGAAGCCGCAAGCTCTGGGGCTCGACGCTCAAGCGCGGTTCCACGCCCAAGCCGCCGCCGCACGTCGTGCCGGACATTCTCGTCGATCGCCGCCTGACGCTGGAACTCGGCGGGCGCACCTTCGAGCTGATCTCCACGCCTGAGGGCGAGACGGTGGACAGCCTCACCGTCTGGCTGCCGAAGGAGAAGATCGCCTTCACCGGCAATGTCTTCGGTCCGGTGTGGCTGTCGATGCCGTTTCTCAACACCCTGCGCGGCGACAAGCCGCGGCTGGTGCGCAATTACCTCAAGTCGCTGGAGACCATTCGCGATCTCGGCGCCGAGATCGTGATCACCGGCCACGGCGAGGCGATCGTCGGCAAGGATCGCATCCGCGCCGACCTCGACAAGCTGCACGCTGCGGTGTCTCACGTGCGCGACTATACGCTGGAGGGCATGAAGGCGGGCAAGGACGTCCACACTCTGATGCGTGAATTCGCTTGGCCCGAGGGGCTGGAGATCGGCGAATTTCACGGCAAGGCGAGCTGGGCGGTCAAGTCGATCTGGCGCGAGTATTCGGGCTGGCTGCACTATGAGGACGGCACCACCGCGCTCTACGGCGTGCCGCGCAGCAGCATCGATGCGGATCTTGTCGAACTGGCGGGCGGGGCGGCAAACCTTGCCCGGCGGGCGCAGGAGAAGCTGGACGGCGGCGCAGCGCTGGAAGCCGTGCACCTTACCGACATAGCCCTCGGCGCGGAACCGACCAACGCCGAGGCCATCGCCGTCCGCAAGGCCGCGCATGAAGTCTTGCTGGCCGAGAGCGGCGGACGCAATCTGTCGGAAACGATGTGGCTGCGCGCTGAAATCGCGGAGATGGAAGCGAAACTCTGAGGGCGTCCGGCGGGGGCTTCGACAAGCTCAGCCTGAGCGGATTTGAGAGGTTTACACCACCTCCGCTCACCCTCAGCTTGTCGAAGGGGCAGGCACAGCCTGTCGACGCCCCCGCCGCACACCCCATCCTCAATCGTCGATCCTGACCATTCCGCCCAGAACCGGTCCGCCCGCGACGGCGATGGCTTCGCCGGTGATGTAGCTTGCCGCATCGCTGACGAGGAAGCCGACGAGCTGCGCCACGTCCTCGGGCTGGCCGTAGCGGCGCAAGGGGAAGACATGCGCGGCGTTGTCCGCGTCGAAGCCGGTTTTCTCCCACCCGGCGCGGGCCTTCTCGGTCGCGGTCATCCCGGGGGCGACGGCGTTGACGCGCACACCTGTTGGCCCCCACTCGGCAGCCGCGACGCGCGTGAACATCTGGACGCCCGCCTTGGCCGCCGAATAGGCCGCCACGCCCTGCGTTCCGTGCATCCCGGCGACCGAGGACACGTTGACGATGCAGCCTTTCACCTTGCGCAAATGCGGAAAGGCCGCCTGCGAGGCATACATCGCCGAGTTCAGGTTGAGTGCGATGTCGCGGTCCCACTTGGCCGGGTCCATCTTCGCGATGCCGACGTGGCCATGCGCGCCGCCCGCGTTGTTCACGAGGATGTCGAGCCGCCCGAAATGCACTGCTGCCGTCTCGACCATGGCCTGTACGGGCGCCAGTTCGCGCACGTCGGCCTCCACCGCCAGACCCTTGCGGCCGAGCGCTTCGATCTCCGCCACCACCGCGTCGAGCGGCGCGCGCTTGCGACCCGCCACTGCAATGTCCGCGCCGCGCCGGGCCAGCAGCAGTACGATGGCCCGGCCGATGCCGGTGCCGCCGCCGGTCACCAGCGCCACGCGGCCGGTCAGGTCGAATTCCTCGAACATCCTTTTCTCCTCTCCCTCGGGCGGTATCGCCAGCGTCGCCGCGATATTCGGGACGCTTCGGCCTTCCGGCTCTAGGCAAGCACCGCCGCACCTTATTCACTCGGGTCGGATGGCATGCGGGCATCGCCGGGATGATCGGCGGATACGGGCAGTGCCAAGGGACTCGCAGATAAAGATAGTAAATACTATCTAATGCGCATGCAACATGGGAGCGGGATGAAATGAGCGAACACGATCTACTCGACCTTGGTGGACAAGTGGCGATGGTCACCGGCGCCGGGCAGAACGCGGGACGCGGGATCGCGCTGGAACTGGCGCGCCACAATGCGGGTGGCATCGCAGTGAACGATTTCGTGCCCGAGCGCGCCGAAGCCGTAGCCGAGGAAATCCGCGCGATGGGCGTGCCGGCGCTGGCGGTGCCCTTCGACGTGGGCGATCTCGACGCGATCCGCGCTGCTGATGCCGCGATCAGGGACAAGCTCGGCGCCGCGACGATCCTGGTCAACAATGCCGGGATGGCCGGGCCGGGAGGCTCGCTGCGTCCGACCCTCAACTTCTGGGAGGAGGAGCCCTCGGCCTGGGACCGCTATCTGCGCACCAACCTCTACGGCGTCTACAATGCCTGCTTTGCGTTCATTCCGAACATGGTGGCGGCGAAGAAGGGCCGCATCGTCACCATAGTTTCGGATTCAGGCCGCGTGGGTGAGCCCAAGCTCGCGGTCTATGCCTCGGCCAAGGCGGGGGCGCAGGGTTTCGTGCGCTCGATCGCCAAGGAACTCGGGCGCTACAACGTGACCAGCAACGCCGTCTCGCTGTCCTCGCTGATGCCGGACATGCCTGCGGAGAAGCTCGCCGAAGTCATGCAGGGCGATCACGCCAGGGCGCAGATGGCCCGCTACACGATCCGCCGCTACGGCAAGTCCGACGACGTCGCCGCGCTCGTGACGTTCCTGTGCTCCGACGCGGCGGAGTGGATCACGGGACAGACCTATCCGCTCAACGGCGGTTACGCGCCTTCGATGTGAGGCAAGAGCGCGCGGTTCGCCAACCGCGCGCCTTCGCGTTCACTCGACCGTGACACTCTTGGCGAGGTTGCGCGGCTGGTCGACGTCGGTGCCCTTCACACAGGCGACGTGATAGGCGAGGAGTTGGACCGGCACCGCGTAGACCAGTGGGGCGATCAACGGGTGGACACGCGGCATCTCGATGGTCGCGATGCAGCCTTCGCCCGCCTCGGCGATGCCTTCCGCGTCGGAGATCAGCACGACCTTGCCGCCGCGTGCGCGCACCTCCTGCATGTTGCTGACGGTCTTCTCGAACAGCGGGCCGGAAGGGGCGAGGACGATCACCGGCACCGCTTCGTCGATGAGCGCGATGGGGCCGTGCTTCATTTCACCCGAAGCATAACCTTCGGCGTGGATATAGCTGATTTCCTTGAGTTTCAGTGCACCTTCGAGGGCCAGCGGGTAGTCCGGGCCGCGTCCGAGGTAGAGCACGTCGCGTGCGGGCGCGATGAGGTGCGCCATGGCGGCGATTTCCTCGTCGTGGTCGAGCGCGGCGTTGAGGCTGGCGGGTGTGGCGAGCAGGTGCTGGACGACTTCCGCTTCCTCAGCGCGGTCCATGCGCCCGCGCTTGACCGCCAGATGCGCGGCGAGGGCGGCGAGAACAGCAAGCTGGCAGGTGAAGGCCTTGGTCGAGGCGACGCCGATCTCCGGACCGGCGTGGGTCGGCAGCAGGAGGTCCGCCTCGCGCGCCATCGTGCTGGTGGGCACGTTGACGACGACGGCAATGGTCTGCCCGGCCGCCTTGCAATGCTTGAGCGCGGCGAGGGTGTCGGCCGTCTCGCCCGATTGCGAAATGAACAGGGCGAGGCCGCCGTCTTCCAGAACCGGGTCGCGGTAACGGAACTCGCTGGCCACGTCGATATCGACGGGCACTCTGGCGAAAGTCTCGATCCAGTACTTCGCGACCATGCCTGCGTAGAAGCTGGTGCCGCAGGCAACGATGGTGATGCGCTTGACCGAACCGAGGTCGAAATCGATCTGCGGCAGCGCTACCGACTGGTCGACCTGGCGCAGATAGCTGCGCAGCGTCTGGGCGACCACGGTGGGCTGCTCGAAGATCTCCTTCTGCATGAAGTGGCGGAAATTGCCCTTCTCGATCGCCACGGCCGAGGCGCCCGAGGTGACCACCTCGCGCGTCACCGGATTGTTGTCGGCGTCGTAGATCGTCGCGCCCTCACGGGTGATGACGACCCAGTCGCCTTCTTCGAGGTATGTGATCTTCTGAGTCAGCGGGGCGAGGGCCAGAGCGTCCGAACCGAGGTACGTCTCGCCGTCCCCGTAGCCGACGACCAGCGGCGAACCGAGGCGGGCACCGATCAGCATGTCCGGGAAGCGGCGGAAGGCGATTGCGAGCGCGAAGGCGCCGCGCAACTGCGGCAGGACCGCCTTGACGGCGTCTTCCGGCGATACGCCCGCTTCGACCTGCTCGGACACCAGATGCGCGACGACTTCGGTGTCGGTCTGGCTCTCGAAGGTGCGCCCGCGCGATTCGAGGGCTTCGCGTAAAGGTTTGAAGTTCTCGATGATGCCGTTGTGGACGAGCGCCAGTTCGGCGGTCGCGTGCGGGTGGGCATTGGCGGCGGTCGGCGCGCCGTGGGTGGCCCAGCGGGTATGGGCGATGCCGGTCAGGCCCGGCGCCGGATCACGCGCCAGTTCCTTGACGAGGTTCATCAACTTGCCCTCGGCGCGGCGGCGCACGAGCTGGCCGTCAAACAACGTACAGACGCCAGCGCTGTCGTAGCCGCGATATTCCATCCGGCGCAGGCCGTCGACCAGCCGGTCCGCCACGTCTTCCTTGCCGACGATGCCGATGATGCCACACATGAGATTAAGTGCCTTGGTCTAGAGAGAGTAGGGGACGCGGATGCCCGGCATGCTTGCCGGAAAATCCTTGGTATTTCGTGTAACCAGAATGCGCTGGCGCACTTGCGCAGAGGCCAGGATGATCGCGTCGGGCAATTTCAGTTTCGGTCGCTCCCGTCGCAGCGCTGCGGCATGGCGAGCGATCTCCGCATCCACTTCCTCGATCAGGAAGCCGGACAGGAATATCTCTATGTTCCTGAGAGTTGCGCCGCCTTCCTTGGAAAGAACCTCAGTCCAGACCAGCCTGCTTATGCAGGGCCGATCAACACGTGCGATCTCGGCGTGGGCGGGCGGAAAACCGTTCAGCGCATCGATCAGGATATTGCTGTCGAACGAATAACCGCTCATTTTGCAGACGGCTTCCCGCCGGATTGGGCGAGATAATGCGCGCGTTCGCGGTCATCCTGCTCGTCGAAAAGGTCCGGAAATTCGGCCTTCACCTCTTCGTAGTCGTCATCCCACGGCCGGGTCCACGAAGCGCGCTCGCGGCGTTGCCAATCTATTGGATCGCCGATGTCCTGGCGGTTCTTCCAGATGCCGAAAGCCTGATCCAGCCAGTCCTTGCCGCTCGCCGGCTGCGCCTGGGCCTTGTAGGTCGATACCGCCTCGCGCAGGACCGAGGCGCGCGACTGGCCGAGTTCGGCGGCGCGGGCGTCGAGCCAGCGGATGTCCTCGTCGGGCAAGTCTGCGAGAATGCGCGTCATGATATCGCGATATCATATCGTGATATCATCGGCAAGGCGGATGTATCGTGAGCCATGGCAGGACAATGCCGGATCGCCGATGACCGGGCGCTGTCCTGCACATTACATTCGCGTCATCAATCTCCGTCGATGAGGTTGCCCAGCGAGCCCAGCAGCGATCCCTCGCCGCGGTTCTGACCGCCGGTCGAGCCTGCCGCCGCCAGCATCCGCCCGGCGAGCCGCGAGAACGGCAGCGACTGGATCCAGACTTTCCCGGGGCCGCGCAGGCGGGCAAAAAGACGCCTTCTCCACCGAAAATCATGGACTTGACGGAGCCTGCTCGCACCACGTCGAACTCCACGCTGGGCTGGAAGGCGGCGACGCAGCCGGTATCGACGTGCAGTTCTTCTCCGGGGCGAAGCTCGCGCTCGATCACGGTGCCGCCCATCTGGACGAAGACCCAGCCGTCGCCTTCCAGCTTCTGCATGATGAAGCCTTCGCCGCCGAACAGGCCGGTCAAGATGCGCTGCTGGAAGTGGATGCCGATGGACACGCCTCGCGCGGCGCACAAGAAGGCGTCCTTCTGGCAGATCAGCCGTCCGCCGACTTCGTCCAGCTTAATCGGCAGGATCGAGCCAGGGATGGGCGCCGCGAAGGATACGCGCGCCTTGCCTGAGCCGCGATGCGTGAAGACGGTCGTGAACAGGCTCTCGCCGGTGACGAGGCGCTTGCCCGCGCCCAGCAGCTTGCCCATGAAGCCGCCGCCCTGATCTGCCGAGCCTTCGCCGAACACGGTGGTCATGTCGATGGAGGCGTCCTTCCAGACCATCGCCCCGGCTTCGGCCACCGCGCTTTCGCCGGGGTCGAGTTCGATCTCGACGAACTGGAGTTCCTGGCCCTTGATCTCGAAATCGACGTCGTCGGAAAGCGATGAACTGCGCGTATGGCTCCAGGGGCTGTTTGCCATCGAAAATCTCCGTCGTCGGCCCACCAGCGGGCCATGTGCGATGAGACGAGGGTTTGGTTTCGGCAAGATGACTTGTCAAACCGCGCCGGTCGGATATTCTTCGCAGTTCAACGAACACTGTCTGACGATTGGCCCACGTAGAAGGGCTCGGCACAGACCGGCGCGGTATCGGTGTTTTGGGGAGAGGAAAAACACCGATGAACGCTCGAATTGCGTCTTCCGTTCTTGTTTCGCTTTTCATCGCGGGAGCGGCTCATGCCGAACCCGTGCAGCAACAGCCGCATCTTGTGGCGGCCAATTTCGCACCCGCCGCGCGGGTGACGGATACCCGCTTCGATGCGGCCGCGCATGTCCAGCAGGGCTACGATCTGATCCGTCAGGGCAAGCAGGCGCAGGCGGTCAAGCTGTTCGACAAGGTCATCGCCGATGCCGACCAGCGGCTTTCCGGCGATTTGCGCCCGCGCCTCTGCCGTGATGGCGGGGCTGGCACCGCGGGCAGCGTCGATGTCGATCCCGCACTGTGCGAGGCGCATTTCGGCAAGGGCTTCGCGCTCATCGATCTCGGTCGAGGCGATCTTGCCGAGGCTGAATTGCGGCAGGCCTCGCAGATGGCGCCGGGCAATGCCCACTTCGCCAACGAATATGCCGAACTCTTCAAGTCGCGCCGTGACTGGCAGGGAAGCTATGATCTGTTCGCCAAGGCCTGGGCCGTGGTCGACAAGTCCACGACCGGCAAGGACGCACGGATAGCAGCGCGCGCCCTGCGGGGGATGGGTTTCACCAAGGCGGCGATGGGGCAGTATGACGAGGCGGAGAAGTTCTACGACCAGTCGCTACAGTACGATCCCAAGAGCGAGATCGCGCGGGTGGAACTGAGCAATATTTCACGCCGTAAGCTCATCGGTTCCTGAGCTTTCAGTTCCCAACACCAGATCGTCATTGCGAGCGAAGCGAAGCAATCCAGGGCCGCGTAAACCGCCCTGGATTGCTTCGCTTCGCTCGCAATGACGAACGTGTTTCAGGTCGGCGGCATACCCGGCTGGATCAGCCCTTCAACTCGGCCTTCTTCTTCTTCATCGCATCATGGAAACGGTCGGCCCAGCCGGGCTTGACCAGTTGTTCCCCGCGCACGAGGCGCAGTTCGCCGTCCGCCACGTCGCGGGTGACCGCGCTGCCCGCCGCCACGATCGCGTCGGCGCCGATCTTCACAGGCGCCACCAGCGCGCTGTTGGAGCCGATGAAGGCGCGCTCGCCGATCACGGTCTTGTGCTTGAAGTAGCCGTCGTAGTTGCAGGTGATCGTGCCCGCGCCGATGTTGGCGCCCGCGCCGACCACCGCGTCGCCGAGGTAGGTGAGGTGGTTGGCCTTGGCGCCTTCGCCCAGCACGGCGTTCTTCATCTCGACGAAGTTGCCGATCTTGGACCCGGCCTTGAGCACCGCGCCGGGCCGCAGGCGAGCGTAGGGTCCGATGGCGACGCCGCTTTCGAGCGTCGCGCCCTCGAGGTGCGAGAAGGCGTGAATGACGACGTTATCGGCGACACTCACACCGGGGCCGAACACCACGTTGGGTTCGACGGTGACGTCGCGGCCGAGCTTCGTGTCCCAGGCGAAGAATACGGTTTCCGGCGCGATCAGCGTCACGCCATCGGCCATGGCCTGAACTCGGCGCGTCTTCTGCCAGCGGCCCTCGGCTTCGGCGAGTTCGCCGCGGCTGTTGATGCCGCCGACTTCGTCCGGGTCGTCAGTTACGATCACCGCGCAGGCGCGTCCTTCGAGCGTGGCGATATTGACGATATCGACGAGGTAATACTCGCCCTGGGCGTTCTCGTTGCCGACTTTGGCGAGCAGGTCGAACAGATCGGCCGACTTCACCGCCATCAGGCCCGAGTTGCACAAGCGGCAGGCGCGCTGTTCCTCGGTGGCGTCCTTGTACTCGATCATCATCGCGATGCGCCCGTCGTCATGGGCGAGCACACGGCCGTACTGCAGCGGGTCCTCGGGCTGGAAGCCGAGCACGACCACCGCCGGGGCATCCTCGGCATGGAGGCGGGCGATCATCGCGCGCATCGTCTCTTCGCGCACGAAGGGCACGTCGCCGTAGAGGATCAGCACGTCGCCGTCGAAGCCTGCCAGCGCGCCCTCGGCCTGCTGGACGGCGTGGCCGGTGCCGAGCTGCGGCTCCTGCACCGCGATCGTCCGCGCGGCTGCCCAGCGCCTTTTCCAACTGCTCGCGGCCATGCCCGGCGACGACGACCTGCCGCTCGGGAGCCAACTGCGCGGCGTTCGCCAGCAGATGTTCCAGCATCGGACGGCCGGCTACGGGATGGAGCACCTTGTGCAGGTCGCTCTTCATGCGGGTGCCCTTGCCGGCGGCGAGGACGACGATTGCGAGGGGGTTACTGGCCAAAGTCATGGGTGCTCTCCTGCCAGCAAATTGTTGCGGTTTCCATCCCGAGCCTGCACTGCTTGGCGCAATGACCAGCTTTCCTTTTCAGATCGTCGGTTTCGACCTCGACGGAACCCTTCTCGACAGTCTCGGCGACCTTGGCCACGCGGTCAATCACGCCCTTTCTCTGGAAGGCCGCCGACCGGTCCCGCGCGAGGAAGTGCGCGGGTTCGTGGGCGGCGGCGCGCGCAAGATGCTCGCCAATGCGCTCGTCGCGACGGGCGGCGCGGTGGACGATGTGCGCTTCGAGGAACTGCACGATGCGCTGCTCGCCTTCTATGAGGCGAACATCGCGGTCGAGACCTGCCTGTTCCCCGGCGGCACGGCGATGCTGGACGAACTGGCGGCGTGCGGCGTGAAGATCGCCGTCGTCACCAACAAGCTGGAGCGGTTCGCCACGAAGATCTTCGGCGAACTCGGCCTGTCGGAGCGGTTCTACACGGTGATTGGCGGCGACACCCTCGGCCCCGGCCGGGCCAAGCCGCGTCCCGACCTGCTGCAGCTCATGCTGGAACGGGGCGGGGAAGGGCGTGCGGCTTATGTCGGCGACACCACGTACGACACGCGCGCGGCGGCGGCGGCGGGGCTGCCGTGCATCGCGGTCAGCTTCGGTTTCAACGACCTGCCGCCCGGCGAACTCGGCGCGTCGGCGGTGATCGACCATTTCGACCAACTCGTCCCCGCGCTCGAGCGGATCGGCAACAACGCGGGGCCGATACCCGCCTGACCCGCTTGCCCGCCCGGCGGCTTCGTGCGAGCCCTCCGTTCGAAAGAGGGAGAACCGACGATGCCGACACCGGGTGAGAAGCTGCGCGTGCTGATCGAGAACGGCGAGCATTTTGTCGCCGCCGAGGCCTACAGCGCGCTCACCGGGCGGATCGTCCAGCAGGTCGGGTTCAAGGCGGCCTATCTTGGCGGCCATGCCTGCTCGGCGTTTCACTATGCGGTGCCCGACAACGGCATCTTCAGCCAGATCGAGCAGATCGATCAGGCAGGTCGCATCGCGCAGGCCATGGATATTCCGCTGATCGCCGACGCCGATACGCTGGGCGAGACGGTGGCCGATGCATACCGCTTCACGAAGATGTACGTCGCGGCTGGGATCGCCGGGTATCACGTCGAGGACGAGGTGAACCCCAAGCATTCCAAGCACGTCAACGGCTTGTGCTCGATCGAGGAAATGCAGTGCCGGATCGAGGCCGGGGTGAAGGCGCGGGGCGATTCGGGCCTGGTGATCATCGCGCGCTGCGATGAACTCTACACCAGCGCCAACGGCGGCGGCGGTTCGGGCTCGGTGGAAGAGGCGATCCGGCGCGGGCACGCTTATGCCGAGGCGGGGGCGGACGCGATCGTCTTCGCCAGCGCGCCGCCCGAGCAGCAGGGCGGGGTCATCCCGCATATGCCGATCCCGGTCTGCACTTTGGGGTTCAACTTGCCGGATACGGGGTTCACGCTTTCGACCGGGTGGGGCTGGGTCTCGGCGGCGGTGAACCACCTCAAGATGGCGCGCGAGCTGATGGAGACCGGCTCGGTCGCCAGCGCGATGGACGCTTTCCGTAACTTCCCGGAGAAGTACGACCTGATCGATCAGAAGCTGTATGATGATCTTATCGTCGATTGGGCGGAGCGGACCGGCAAGCCGACGCGGCCCAATCACGCGCGATAGCCCCTCCGTCCGTCATTGCGAGCGTAGCGAAGCAATCCAGGGCAGTCTTGAGCCGCCCTGGATTGCTTCGCTACGCTCGCAATGACGAGGTATGCGGGGGCTTACTTCGGTTCCGCCACATCCTTCGGCAGCGCCAGCACCTCCAGCCCGGCCTCGGGCGTGAGGTAGCGCTGGGCCATCGCCTGCACGTCCGCCGGGGTAAGCGCCAGCAGCTGTTCGCGCGCATTTTGGAAACGCTCGATCCGATCGGGCTGGGACTGCGCGTGGTCGACGAGTGCCATCCAGCCCGCATTGCTCTTGAGCGCGTTGGCGAGGCTTTCGATCATCGGCTGCCGCGCACGCAGCAGGATGTCGGCGCTGACCGGGGCCTTGCGCAGATCGTCCAGCACCTGCCGGATCGCCGCGCGTGTCGCGGGCACTTCGGCGACGTCCACCGAGGCGTTGACCGAGAAGGTGCCATAGCCTTTCCACTCATGCGAAAGCTGGCTCGATGCCGAGGGCGAGTAGGCCTTGCCCAGCGCCTCGCGCAGCTGGTCGGTCAGTTCGACGCGCATGACCCGTTCCAGCAGTTCGAGTTCGAGCGCCTCGACCGGATCGGTGTCGTCGCGCGTGGGCCAGGTGATTCGTATCAAGGCCTGATCCGCAGGGCCGGTGTGACGGACGATCCGCGCCGACCGATCGCTGGCGAAGAGGCGAGGGGGCTGGCCGGTCTCACCATGGAAGGCCGTCTCGCGGGCGGGCAGGGCGCCAAACGTGCGGGCAACCAGCGCGATCGCGGCGTCTTCGTCGATGTCGCCGACGAGGCCGATCTCGATCGCGCCCCGGGCCAGCCGGTCGCTGACGTCGGTCTTCAGCTTGGCATAGGACAAGTGGCGATAATCCTCGACGTTGCCGAGGCTGAAACGCGGGTCGTCGTTGCTGAGGATGCCGCCGATGCGGGCCGCGAGCGCCGAGGCCGGGGTCGCATCGAGCTGTGCGAAGTAGTTGTTGATCGCCTGCCGATAGCGCACTTCGCCTTCGGGCCGGTAACCGGGGTCGGTGACCAGCGCGGCTAGCAGCTGCAGCTGGATTTCGAGGTCGCGCGGGGTCGTCGTCACCCGCAGATCGAAGCTCGCCGCCGCGCTCGACAACCCGAGCCCGACGCTGCGCCCGGCGAGAATCGTGTCGAGCGAATCGCGGCTGTGCTTGGCGAGGCCGCCATCGTCGAGATTGGGCACCAACTGCGTCGCATGCGGGTTCTCGCGCGTGTTCAGCCGGTCGCCGCCGTCGATGGCGAGGCTCACGCGCACGCGGTCCTTCTCCAGATCGGTCTTGCGCAAGTTCAGCATGACCCCGTTGGCGAACCGCACCTCGCGGATGCCGAGGTCTTCGCGCCGGGTGTCCGACACGACCTGCCCTGCCGGGCCGAAATCGGTGTAGGCGAACTGCGCGGTATCGGCACCGGTTTCCTTGTCGATTTTCGCGCGCATGACCTCGCGCCAGGCATCGCGCAGCGCGGTTTCACCGCCTTCGGGCGCCTTGCGGCCCTGGAAGCGGATCAGCGGCGCGTCGAGTGTCAGCGCCTCGCGTTTGAGAGCGGCGAGCACGGCGTCAGGGGTGATCTGCGGGGCGAAGCGCTCGAAGCGTTCCAGCCCCGACTGCGGGGTGGAGGGCACCATCTCGTCATCGACCAGCGAGAGCGCCAGCGCCGTCAGCATCGCATTGCTGCGCGTCGAGGCCGAGGCTGCGGCATTGACGATGCCGGTGCGCACTTGCGCCACCTGTTCGGCGACTTCGGCCGCCGAGAAGCCGTAGGCGAGGGCGCGGCGGTATTCGATTCCGGCTGCCTCCAGCCCGGCGCGCCACTTGCCGTCCACGGTGTCGATGATGATGCGGGTCGAGCGTGCCGCCTTGAACACGTCGCCGGTGCCGAAGCCTGCGCCCCGGAACGGCGGCTCGGCGCTGCGGGCGAGGCGCTGGAGGCGGCGGTTGACGATGTCGTAGCCGATCGAGCGCAGCAGCGTCTCACGGCGTTCGGCGATCGTATCGGGCTCGTCCTGATAGGCCCCGTTGCGCTGGACGGTGACGCGCTCGGACAAGGCCGGGTCGAGGTAGACGCCGGTGCGCGCCTTGTCCTTGGCCTTGACCGGGCCGGGGAAGGGTTGGGGCTCGGCGGGCTTGGCGCTCCAGTTGTTGAAGTGGCGCACGATGCCCGCTTCCACCGCATCGACGTCGAAATCGCCGACCACTACCAGAGTGACGTGGGCCGGGACATATTCGCGCTCGTAAAAGGCGCGCAGGGATGCGGCATCGGCGGCGTTCAGCGTCTCGACGGTGCCGATGGGAAAGCGCTGGGCGTAGAGCGATTTGGGGTAGAAGAACCGCGTCGTGTCGATCGCGTTGCGCAAGGCCCAGGAATTGCGATCGCGCATTTCCGCCAGCACGACGCCGCGCTCGCGGTTCACCGCCTCCTGCGAGATGGTGAGGTTGCTCGCCGTCTCGCGCATCAGCATCAGTGCGGTGTCGATCAGCGCGGGATCGTTGCGCGGCAGGTCGAGCTTGTAGAGCGTGCGGTCGAAGCTGGTCGAGGCATTGGTGTCGGCGCCGAAGGCCAGCCCCTCGCGCTCCAGCAGCGGCACCATCTGGCCCTCGGGCACGCGCTGCGAGCCGTTGAAGGCCATGTGTTCGAGGAAATGCGCGAAGCCCTGTTCGGCAGGGGATCTCGTCGAGCGATCCGGCCTCGACGTCCATGCGCACGATCGCGGTTCCGGCGGGCGTCGCGTTGTGGCGGACGATGTAGCGCATGCCGTTGGGCAGGCGGCCGAAGCGAAAATCGGGATCGACCGGGATGTCGCTGCGGTCGAAGGCCCAGACAGCCTCTTGGGCGGGTTTGTCCTTTGCAGCCAGTGGCATGGGAGCCAGTGCGACAAGGAGCGCGATCAGGGAAACTCTCATCGCTTTGAGGAGTGCCAAGGCCGGAAGGCGAAGGCAAGGCGCATGTGACAAGAAGCGAAGGCCCACTCCCAACCCCTCCCGCAAGCGGGAGGGGAGCAGGACGCATCGCCTTCCCGCTTGCGGGAGGGCCGGGAGGCTTGGCAGCTTGCTGCCTAGCCGGACGGGGTGGGCGTGGCCCATAGAAAAAGGCGGCGCTCCCACCGGAACGCCGCCCTTTCAATTCAACGCCTTGCGAGGCTTACTTGCCGCGCAGCTTGCGGTGCTTGGTCAGGTCCAGCACTTCGCTCGGGCCGTTGTCGTCCTGCAGCAGGCCGAGGCGGCGGGCGACTTCCTGGTAGGCCTCTTCCTCGCCGCCGAGGTCGCGGCGGAAGCGGTCCTTGTCGAGTTTCTCGCCGGTGGTCATGTCCCACAGGCGGCAGCCGTCGGGGCTGATCTCGTCGGCGAGGATCACGCGGCTGAAGTCGCCGTCCCAGATGCGCCCGAATTCCAGCTTGAAGTCGACGAGGCGGATGTTGATCGCCGCGAACATGCCCGCCATGAAGTCGTTCACGCGGATCGCCATGGCGGCGATGTCCTGCATCTCGTCATGGTTGGCCCAGCCGAAGCAGGCGATGTGTTCCTCGGCGATCAGCGGGTCGCCCAGCGCGTCGTCCTTGTAGTAATACTCGATCAGCGTGTGCGGCAGCATCTCGCCCTCGGGGATGCCGAGGCGCTTGGAGATGGAACCGGCGGCCACGTTGCGCACCACGACCTCGATCGGGATGATCTCGACCTGGCGGACCAGCTGCTCGCGCATGTTGAGGCGGCGGATGAAGTGGTTGGGCACGCCGATGTGGTTCAGGCGCGTGAACACATACTCGCTGATGCGATTGTTGATGACGCCCTTGCCCTGGATAGTGCCCTTCTTCTGGGCATTGAACGCGGTCGCATCGTCCTTGAAGTACTGGATCAGCGTGCCGGGCTCGGGGCCTTCGTAAAGGATCTTGGCCTTGCCTTCGTAGATCTGGCGGCGACGGGACATGCGCTTGGGTCCTTGCAAAACGTGCGAAAGAGCAAGCCCCGGCGCTTCGGGAAGGCCGGGGCATTCGAGCGGGCATATAATGGAAGCCGGTGTAAAAGCAAACTGCCCGCGCGGCAGGGGCCTCCGGGGCGAAGATGAGCGAGGAATTGTGCGGATGGGCGTGACTATCGAGGTGCTGACGGGGGCGCAGATGCTGGCGGCCGTGGGCGATCTTGCGCAGCTGCGGATCGCGGTCTTCGCCGAATGGCCCTACCTCTACGACGGCGCGGAGGCTTACGAGGAAAGCTACCTGCGCGAATTTGCCGAGGCGGCCAATGCCGTGCTGGTGGCGGCGCGCGATGGAGCCCGGGTCGTGGGTATGGCGACGGCCTCTCCCATGGCGGCGCAGAAGGCGGAGTTTCGCGCGCCTTTCGAGTCGCGCGGGCTGGACGTGGCGGGGTTTTCTACTTCGGCGAATCCGTGCTGCTGCCGGAATATCGCGGGCAGGGCATCGGCCATGCCTTCTTCGACCATCGCGAGGCCCAGGCGCGGCGGTGCGGTGCGAAGGCGACGACGTTCGCGGCGGTTGTGCGGCCTCTCGATCATCCGGACCTTCCGGAGGGGTACGTGCCGCTCGACGGGTTCTGGCGCAGGCGCGGGTATGTGCCGGTCGAGGGACTGGTCACCGAACTGGCGTGGAAGGACCACCGGGATGAGGGCGATCGTCCGAAGCCGATGCAGTACTGGATGCGGGAGCAGGGGTAGTGGCTTGCCGTCAGGCCCACCCCGTCCGGCTAGGTCCTTCGGACCAAGCCTCCCGGCCCTCCCGCAAGCGGGAGGGCCGGGAGGCTTAGGCCGCAGGCCTTAGTCGCAGCGGGGTGGGCCTATCGCGCCTTCAACTCTGCCACCAGCGCCCGTGCCGCCGCGCTGACCTGCTCCCACGTCGACTCGAACCCTTCCGGCCCGCCGTAGTACGGATCGGCCACGTCCTGCCCCTCCAGCCCCGGCACGTGGTCGAGCAGCAGCGACAGGCGCGCCTCGCCATCGGAGGGCGCGATGCGGCGCAAGTCGGCGAGGTTGGAGGCGTCGAGCGCGACGATGCGGTCGAAACGGCGGAAGTCCTGCGCCTTTACCTGCCGCGCGCGGTAGGAGTGGATGTCGATGCCGTGGCGCGCGGCCTCGGCGCAGGAGCGCGGGTCCGGTCCCTTGCCGACATGCCATGACCCGGTGCCGGCCGAGATCGACGAGCACCTCCAGCCGGGCGCGCTCGGCCTCGTGGCGCAGCGCGGCTTCGGCGAGGGGAGAGCGGCAGATGTTGCCGAGGCAGACGAACAGGACGGAGGGAACATGCGACATGTCCCTCGCGATAGCGTGACCGGCCCGCTCCGTCACTCCGCGAGTTTCTGGGGTATGGGAGCCTTCGCGCTTTCGGCCAGCTGCAGCAGCATCGCCCGTACGTCGGCGACGACGAAGGGCTTGTTGAGCATCGGCCGGTCGGCGTGACTCTGCGGCAGATGCTCGCGGTCATAGCCGCTGACGAAGGCGAAGGGCGTGTCACGCGCGGCGAGGGCGTCGGCGACGGGGTCGATCTTCTCGCCGTTGAGATTGCCGTCGAGCAGCGCGAGGTCCGGTCCTGCCTCGCGGATCATGGCGAGGGCCTGTTCGCACGAGGTCGCCGGACCGATGGCGACGCAGCCGCCATCCTCGATCTCCATGATCAGTTCCATCGCGACCAGCGGCTCGTCCTCGACCACGAGTATGCGCATCGGCGGCATCGACGCAGGCGCATCGGCCACCGGCGGAGGGGCGACCGGTTGCGGTTCGGGTTCGACCACACGGGCTCCGGGCACCAGGGGCAGCACCATCGACCAACGCACGCCTTCGGGCGCGAACTCGGAGACGATGCGGGCGCCGTCGGAAACCATGCTGTGCTCGATCAGGGTCGAGCCGAAGCCGCGCCGCTCAGGGGGAGAGACCGGCGGGCCGCCGTGTTCGCTCCATTCCATCGCCAGCACGTGGCTGGTGACGGTCCAGGCGAGGCGCACCGTGCCGACCGCATTGGAGAACGCCCCGTACTTGTGCGCATTGGTGGCGAGTTCGTGGAACACCAGCGAGAAGCGCAGCGCCAGTTCGGGCGGCAGGTCGGCGTCGGGGCCGTCGAGCAGCAGCCGGTCCTCGCTGAGCGCACCGATGGCGACGTGGTCGGCGATGAGGCGGCGCAGGCTCGCGCTCTCCCACGTGGTCGCGCTGAGCATCGAGTGCGCGCGCGCCAGTGCCTGCAGGCGGCCGGTGAAGGCATCCTGGAACTCCCGGTGCGAGCGGGCATGGCGGAACCCCTGCGAGGCGATCGCCTGCACCGTTGCCAGCGTGTTCTTCACCCGGTGGTTGAGTTCGCCGATGAGCAGGCGCTGGGTGTCCTCGGCGCGGCGGCGTTCGGTGATGTCGAGCATCTCGATCATCACGCTGCCCGGGCGCAGGCCAGTGCCCGCGAGCGAGGAACAGTACCATTCACCTTCACGCAAGGACCCGTCGGCACGGCGATAGCGGTGCTCCTGCATGGCGCGGCGGTCGCCGCCTTCGAGCAGTTCGCCCATGCCCTTCAGGAACGCCTCGCGCCCGCCGTTCGGCGGCAGGAACGGCGCTTCGGAAAGCGGCACGCCGAGCATATCGGCTGCCGTGTAGCCCATCGTGCGTTCGGCACCCTTGTACCAGCCAACGATACGCAGGCTGGAGTCGATCTCCAGCACCGCCATTGGCGAATTGTCGCCATGCGCGCGCAGACGGCCCAGCGCGGCGCCGAGTTCATCGCGCTGGAATGCGATCTCGCGGCGCTGGCGGGCCAGCTCGACGAACACCGTGACCTTCGAATTGAGCACGGTGATGTCGATAGGCTTGAGCAGGTAATCGACCGCGCCGGTCTCGAAGCCGCGGAACTTGCGCCGCTCGTCCGTGGCGACGGCGGTGAGGAAGATGATCGGCACGCCGCGCGTCCGCTCGGTGCCGCGCATGAGTTCGGCCAGTTCGAAGCCGTCCATCTCGGGCATCTGCACGTCGAGCAGGGCCAGCGCGAAGTCCTGCCTGAGCAGCAGTTCCAGCGCCTCGAACCCGGAGGATGCGGTGACGAGTTCGACGCCGGGCTGATCCAGCGCGGCTTCCAGCGCGATCAGGTTCTCGCGGACGTCGTCCACCGCAAGGATGCGCAAGGGTTCATTCGGCAAAGGCGGCCTCCTGCACATCGTGCGTGGTGCGCCGCCAGATTTTCTCGGCCGGGGCGAAGTCTGAAAAGCACTCGGTCTCCGCCGAGAACGCGACGGTCTCCTTGGAGCCGAGGCCGAGGAAGCCGCCGGGCGGCAGCGACTGGGCGAAGAGGCCGAGCGCGCGGTCCTGCAGGGCGCGGTCGAAATAGATCAGCACGTTGCGGCTCGACACCAGCTGGACCTCGGAGAACACCGCATCGCTGGCGAGGTTGTGGTCGGCGAAGACCGCGCGGCGGCGCAGCGCCGGATCGAAGCGGGCGACGTTGCTGTTGGCGGTGTAGTAGTCCGAAAGCGAACCCTTGCCGCCCGCCTCGCGGTAATTGCGCGAGAAGCCGGCAATGCGCTCGATATCGAAGATGCCTGCCTCGGCCTTGGCCAGCGCGGGGCGGCTGATGTCGGTGCAGTAGAACATCGTGCGATCCTCCAGCCCCGCCTCGCGGAACAGGATGGCGAGGGAGTAGAACTCCTCGCCGTTGGCGCAGCCCGCGATCCACACCTTGATCGTCGGCCATGTGGCGAGGTGGGGGATCACCGTCTCGCGGATCATTCGGAAATATTCGGGGTCGCGGAACATGTCGCTGACCTGGATGGTCAGGAAGCCGATCAGCACCGGCAGGCTGGCGGAATCGTGGAGGATCACGTCGAGCAGGCCGGAGAGGTGCGCCACGCCGAAATGGGCCTGCGCGCGTTCGAGGCGGCGCAGCAGCGAGGCGCGCGAATAATCGCGGAAATCGTACTGGTAGCGCCGCCAGATGGCCTCGACGATGAGGTCCAGTTCGATGTCGTTCAGGCTGTCGCCGGAGCGGATGACCATCATCTCTCTCGCCCGATCATCGCGGCATCCACACGCGCACGAGGCTGAGCAGCTTGTCGATGTCGAGCGGCTTCGAAAGATAGTCGTTGGCGCCCGCGTCGATACATTCGCGGTGGTCGCGCTCCATGGCTTTGGCGGTGAGCGCGATGATCGGCAGGCGCGACCACTGCGGGTCCTTGCGGATCTCTTTCATGCAGGTCAGCCCGTCCATCTCGGGCATCATCACGTCCATCAGCACGAGATCGACCGGCGCCCCGTCGCTGTCGGCGCTGCGGGCGAGTTCGTTCAGCGCCTCGATCCCGTTGCGGGCGATGCGTACCCCGACGCCGTGCGGTTCCAGCACCGAGGTCAGCGCGTAGACGTTGCGGATGTCGTCCTCGACCACCAGAATCTGGCGGCCTTCCAGCGCCTGATCGCGGCCCAGCGAGCGGGCGAGCAGCTGCTGCTTTTCCTGCGGCAGTTCGGAGACGACCTGGTGGAGGAACAGCGTGACCTCGTCGAGCAGGCGTTCGGGGCTCTTGGCGCCCTTGACGATGATCGACTTGGAATAGCGCCGCAGCCGCATCTCCTCTTCGGGGGAGAGGTCGCGGCCGGTGTAGACGATCACCGGCGGGAAGCCGACGCTCTCGTCGTGCGAAAGGCGTTCGAGCAGGTCCAGCCCCGACATGTCGGGCAGGTTGAGGTCGAGCACCATGCAGTCGAACGTCTCGGTGCCGAGGCTGCCCAGGCATTCGGCGGCGGAGTGGACCTCCACCGTCTCGACATCGCGCGAGGCGAGCAGGTGGTGGATCGCCTCGGCCTGCTGGGCGTCGTCCTCGACCACCAGCACGCGGCGCAGGCGCTGCGACATGCGCGCCTCCAGCCCTTCGAGCATGTCGACCAGAGTGTCGCGGCTGACCGGCTTGAACAGGTAGCCGACCGCGCCGCTGGCAAGCGCCGCATGATCGTCATGGTCGGCCGAGACGATATGGACCGGGATATGGCGGGTGCGGGCGTCGCGCTTGATGCGGTCGAGCACCGAGAGCCCGGTGTGATCGGGCAGGTGCATGTCGAGGATCACCGCCTGCGGCAGGTACTGACGCGCGAGCAGGGCGCCTTCGTCGGCGGTCCCGGCGATCAGGCACGAGAAGCCGACTTCGTGCGCGAGTTCGGCAAGGATGCCGGCGAAGGCCGGATCGTCCTCGACGATGAGGATCACGCGCGAATCGCCGCTGAGCGTCTCGCGGTCGTCGGCAATGGCTGCGAGGCGGCGCGGGGCCGTCGGCGCGGGCGTCGGCGACGTGGCAAGCGGTGTGGGCGAGGGGCGGCGGACCTGTTCGGGCGCGGCTTCGGCGTCGAAGTGCTCGGGCAGGGTGATGGTGAAGGCGCTGCCCTTGCCGGGCTCGCTCTCCAGCGAGATCGTGCCGCCGAGCAACTGCGACAACTCGCGCGAGATCGAGAGGCCGAGGCCGGTGCCGCCGTACTTGCGGGCGATGCCGCCGTCGGCTTGACGGAACGCCTCGAAGATCGCGCCCTGCTTGTCGGCGGGGATGCCGGTGCCGGTGTCGCGCACGGTGAAGGCGACGTTCCCGGCGGCACGGCCGACCTCGATGGCGACGTGGCCGCGCTCGGTGAACTTGATCGCGTTCGACAGGAAGTTCTTGAGCACTTGCTCCAGCCGCAGCGGGTCGGTCTCGATTTCGCCCGCCACGTCGGCGATGCGCAGTTCCAGGCCGCGCTTGGCGGCGGCGGGGGCGAACGTATCGCGCAGCTTGGCGAGGATCGCGGCGACCGGGACGGTGCGCGGTTCCAGCTCCAGCTTGCCTGCTTCGATCTTGGAAATGTCGAGCACGTCGTTGATCAGCGCCAGCAGGTCGTTGCCCGAAGTCTCGATCGTCTCGGCAAAGCGGACCTGCTCGGACGAGAGGTTGCCGCCGCGATTGTCGGCCAGCAGGCGCGCCATGATCAGCAGCGAGTTGAGCGGCGTGCGCAGCTCATGGCTCATGTTGGCGAGGAATTCGCTCTTGTAGCGGCTCGCCTGTTCCAGATCCTCGGTCTGGCCGCGCAGCATCGTCTGGGCGCGGGTCAGTTCGTCGCGCTGGGCTTCGAGCGAAGTCGCCTGTTCCTCCAGCTGGGCGTTCGAGCGCTCCAGCTCGGCCTGCTGGGCTTCGAGTTCGGTCTGGGAATTCTGCAGGGCCTTGGCCTGCGCTTCCAGTTCGTCGTTGGTGGCGCGCAGTTCCTCGCTCTGGTTGGCGAGTTCCTCGGCCTGCTGTTGGGTTTCGGAGAGCAGGTGCTCCAGCCGCGCGCGGTATTTGGCGGAGCGCAGCGAGAGGCCGACCGCGCCGGAAATCGTGTCGAGGAAGCGGGGCGCGTCTTCGGGGCGGGCCTCGGGCGTGTCAAGGAAGCCGAGTTCGATGACGGCATTGACCTTGCCGTCGATCGCGGCCGCGCCGAGTACCAGACGGTCCAGCGGCGACTGCCCGAGCGCGGTCCCGAACGAGAGATAGCCGGCAGGGGCCTTCGCGATCGTACGGGTGCGCCCGTCGCGGATTACTTCGGCAAGCAGGCCGTCGTCGGGCGCGAGCTGGTCGGGAACCCCGGCACCTTTGGGCACGCCGTAGCTGGCGACGCGGCGAAAGGCGCCTTCGTCATTGACATAGACGATCCCCGCCGCCGCGCCGAAACGGTCGGCAAGGAAACTGATCACGCGGTGCGAGAGGTCGTCGAGGGAGAGGTTTCCGGTCGTCTCCCGCGCCAGCTTCGCTTCGCCTTCACGCAGGGCCTGCAAGGCCCGCGCGGAATTGCGGTAGCTGATGAACGCGGCACCGATGCCGGCCAGCGTCAGGTTGGTGATCGTGCCCAGGGTGCGGTTGATGAGCGCGATTTCCTTGGCCACGCCTTCGGGCGCGAGCTGGTAGCCGATCACGATCAGCACGGTCGTCGCGGCGGCCACGGCAAGGGGCGCAAGCCGATGCGGTGCGAGATAGGACAGCACCGTCGGCAACAGGTAGATGACCCAGATCGAGGTGCCCAGCGGGAAACGGGTGTCGGCGATGAAGGTCAGGCCGATGACGATGGGTAGCAGGATGTAGAGAAATTTGGTGGAATCCAGTCCGCGGGCGGTTGCCATTCACTCGTCTCGCGGGGGTACAGAACCGCTTCAGCCGGACCGCTCCCCCATCACGCGCGGTCCCCGGATCAGCTCGAATAACGTTAATGGCGTTCCCCGGTTCCCGGCGAGCCGAAATATTTTCGCCGCGGGCTGCCGCAGGACGCGAAGCGGCGCGCGCAAAAACTTCCTTAAGACATTGCTGGTATCGGCAAGGGATTATCGGGGCAATTCCAAGAGCGAGCCTGGTTTACGATGCGTCAAGCATGTCACTATCCCGCCAAGGTCGTTCGCAGCGTTCTGCGCGATTCCGCTGGCAACATCCTACCGATCGCTGCGATCGGCATGCTCGTGGCGGCCGTGGTGGTGGGCTCGGCGGTGGACCTGAGCCGCGATTATCTCGTGCGTGAACAGATCCAGTCGGCTTGCGACGCGGCGGTGCTGGCGGGGCGGCGTACGGTGACGACGGCGGGTTTCGACGCCGCATCGAAGAAAGTCGCGACCGACTATTTCAACACGAACTTCAGCGACGCGCAGCAGGGCACGAGGTCCACGGCGTTCGACGCGACTTCGACGGATAACGGGCAGACCATCACCGGCACCGCGACGACGGTGCTCGACACCCTGCTGATGCGCATCTTCGGCAAGGACGCCTTCAATATCAGCGTGACCTGCGGCAGTTCGATGGGCGTGGGCAACTCCGACATCATGATGGTGCTCGATACGACCGGTTCGATGGACTACACGCTGTCGGGCTCGCAGACGCGCATCCAGGCGCTGCGCGCGGCGATGAAGAACTTCTACACGACGATCTACAACGCCACCGCCAACAGCAACGCGCGCGTGCGCTATGGCTTCGTACCGTTCAGCTCGACCGTGAACGTCGGCAAGTTGCTGACCGCGATCAGCAGCAACTACATCGTCGACAGCTATTCCTACCAGTCTCGCGCTTACGAACCGACCGGCAGCGTCACTTACGGCAGCTGGAGCAAATACTCGAGCAAGAGCTACAGTTCCAGTTCCTGCGGGGGCGATGTTCCTGCGGCGACGGTGGATGGCGATGTCACGTCAAAAAGCCAGAAGTACCAGCGCAGTACGCAGTATAAATGCGATGTCTCGGGCGGGAGCTACTATATCTATTCGCGCACGGCCGACGCTGCCTATGAATTGAACTATCGCCAGATCGCCTACGATACGAGCAAGTTCAAGACCTTCGCGACGGTCAACACACCCACCGGCAGCACCGGCGGCAACGTGTCCTCCAGCTGGGACGGCTGCATCCAGGAGCGCGACACCGTCGCCCAGTCCACCTTCAAGTATTCCGCGACCGCCGGCATCACGCCCAAGGCGGCGCTGGACCTCGACCTCGATACCGCACCGACCTCCGACGACAAGACGAAGTGGCGCCCGCTCTGGCCGGAGGTTTCCTACCGCCGCTGGAACGACTACAGCTACTACACCACGGCATCGACCCACAACGGCGGCAGCGCAGGGGACTATTGCCCCGTCGAGTCCCGGCTGCTGGCGAGGATGTCGCAGAGCGAGTTCAACACGGTCGCGGATCTCGCTTCAGGCCGTCGGCGGCACGTATCTCGACATCGGCATGATCTGGGGCGGCCGCCTGATGTCGCAGCAGGGCATGTGGTCCACGCTGAACAGCGATGAGCCCAGCAACGGCGGCAAGGTCTCGCGCCACCTGATCTTCATGACCGACGGCGAGATGGAGCCGAACTACACCATCGCACAGGCCTGGGGCATGGAATACTGGGACCGCCGCGTCACCAGCGACGGCTCCACCGACGACGAGAAGCGCCATACCCAGCGTTTCCTCGCGACATGCGAGGCGATCAAGGCCAAGGGCATCCGCGTATGGGTGGTGGCGTTCACGTCCACGCTCAGCACCGACCTCACGACTTGTGCGTCCGACGACAGTTCGTTCACCGCGAACAGTGCAGCCGATCTCAACACCGCGTTCCAGGAGATCGCCAAGCAGGTCGGCGAACTGAGGGTCGTGCAATGACGGCGGCGGCGCTGCTCCGTCGCCTCCGGGCGGGCGAGCGCGGCTCGGCGGTGATCGAGTTCGCCGTCGCCGCGCCGGTGCTCCTGTTGCTGCTGATCGGCATCTACGACATGGCGCACAGGGCCTATCTCACCGCGATCCTCCACGGCGCGGTCGAGGAGGCCTCGCGCCAGGACGGGCTGGAAATCGCCGACACCACCAAGGCCGACAACTATGTCACCGCCATGGTCCAGCGCGTGGCGCCGGGCGCGACGGTCACTTTCAAGCGTTCCAGCTATTACGATTTCGCCGACCTCAAGCGCGCCGAGACGTGGAACGACAAGAACGCCAACGGCAAGTGCGACAATGGCGAAACCTACACCGACGAGAACCGGAACGGAAAGTGGGATGCGGACGTCGGCACCAGCGACAACGGCGGCGGCAACGACGTCGTGCTCTACACGGCGACGGTGACCTATACCCCGGTGTTCATCGTGCCGTTCGTTCCCAACTCGACCTCGCAGCGTACCCTGACCGCAAGCACGGTGCGCAAGAACCAGCCGTACGAGCTTCAGGAAAAGTACGGCTCGGACGCGGGGACATGCTCGTGATCGGGCATCTTGCACGGCGCCTTGGCGGCCGCCTCCGCCGGGACGAGCGCGGCGTGTCCTTCATGGAGTTCGCACTGATCCTGCCGATCATCGTTACCATGGGGTTCTACGGGACCGAACTGGCATGGATGGCGATGATCAACATGCAGATCGCGCAGATCGCCAGCTCGGTGGCCGACAACGCCTCTCGCCTCGGCCAGACCGACAACAGCGCGGTGACGCCGACCGTCACCGAGACGATGATCGATTCCGTCATGTCGGGCGCTTTGGTGCAGGGCTCGTACTTTAATTTCGAGGCGAACGGACGGATCATCCTGTCGAGCCTCGAGCGCGATACTGCGACCGGGCGGCAGTTCATCCACTGGCAGCGCTGCCGGGGCAATCTCAAGGTCAGCTCGCAATATGGAGCCGCAGGCAAGGGCCTGACCGGATCGACGATCGCGGGCATGGGCAATCCGACCATCGCTGCCGTCGCTGGTTCCGCAGTTATGTACGTCGAGGTGAACTACACCTACCAGCCATTGTTCGGCACCTGGTTCGTCGGCCAGCCGAACTTCCGCCGCGAGGCCGCCTACATCATCCGCGACGATCGTAGCCTCGGCACCAGCACCGGCACTGGCGTAACGCCTGGGACGAGCACCGCGAAGTCGCTTTGTAGCTGAGTAAAACGCGGGGGCTTCGACAAGGTCAGCCTGAAAGCAAGCTATAGAGCACGATGACAATCCCTTCGTCATTGCGAGCGCAGCGAAGCAATCCAGGGCGGCGTAATGCTGCCCTGGATTGCTTCGCTGCGCTCGCAATGACGGAGATATGGCCGGAGGTCCCGAACCGAGGTTCGGGACCGCAAGTGGCTTACTTCGGCTCCAGCCGGATCGCGGTGCCGCCGCCGGGCGCCAGCCACACGTCCATCGTATCGCCCTTCTTCACCGTCCGCGTGTCGTAGGCGATGTTGTGGCGCGCCTCGGTCTCGTACGTCGCGCCTTCGCCGTCTTTCCAGACGCTGGCCTTGTAGCTCTTGCCCGCATCGAGGAAGTCGAACTTCAGCGTCACCGTGCGGGCCGTCGCATCGTTCACGCCGCCGACGAACCAGCGCGGCGAAGCGCGGTCCTTCCTTGCGAAGATCGCATAGTCGCCCACTTCGCCCGCGATCAGGTGGCTCTCCGACCAGTCGGTCGGCACGCTCTCGATGAAGTTCATCTCGCGCGGGTACTTGTCGAGCTGCTCGATGAAGTCCGCCGCCATCTGGATCGGCGAGTAAATCGCGAGGTACAGCCCCAGCTGCTTCGCCAGCGTCGAGGCGAGGGGGCCGTTCGCGCCTTCGAGGCTCAGCACGCCGGGCGTGAAGTCCATCGGGCCGGACAGCATGCGGGTATAGACCAGCGTGGGCTCATGGTCCGGGCCGTTGGCGAACTTGCCCCAGGCGTTGTACTCCATGCCGCGCGCCCCTTCGCGCGAGACCCAGTTGGGGTATGTGCGGCGCAGGCCGGTGTCCTTGACCGGTTCATGCGCGTCGATGGCGATGTGGTGCTTGGCAGCATCCTCGACGACGGCGAGGTGGTGCTCCACCTGCCGCTGGCCGTCGTGCCACTCCATGCGGATCGGGCCGACCGGGCCGCCGGGATAGTCGGTATTGGCGATCACGCCGCCGTGGTCGGCGACGTAGCCGGTCTTCACCGTATCCACGCCCAGCTTCTGGTAGAGTGCGAAACCGGCGTCCATGTTCGCTTCGTAATTGGCGATGTTGCCGCCGGTCTCGTGGTGACCGATCAGCTTGACGCCCTTCTTCGCGGCGTACTTCGTCACCGCTTCGATGTCGAAATCGGGCGTCGCCTCGGTGAAGCTGAATTCGTCGCCGTGGCCGAACCAGTCGCCGTTCCAGCCCTTGTTCCAGCCCTCGACCAGCACGCCGCGGAACTTGTGCTTCGCGGCATAGTCGATGTACTGCTTGGTCCGCTCGGTGGTGGCGCCGTGCTTCGGGCCTTCCGCCCAGGTCCAGTCGTTGCGGATCATGCCCCACCAGATGCCGATGTAGCGGCCCGGCTTCACCCAGCTGACATCGCCCAGCTTGTTGGGCTCGTTGAGGTTCAGCTCCAGATCGTTGTCGACCAGACCTTCGGCGTCATCCGCGATGCGCACCGTGCGCCACGGCGTCGCGAAGGGCAGGTCGCGCACGACGCGAGGGCCTCGCGAGGAGGGCGAGAGCGTCGTGCGGAAGGTCTGCCCGGTCGCGCGCTTGAACCAGTAACCGGCATAATCGACCAACGCCGCTTCGTGGAACGACAGGTGGGTGCCGTCCTCCAGCTTCATGGTGATCGGCGTGTGTGCGGTGGAGACGGCATCGATCGGGGTCTTTTGGTAGACCTGCTCATAGCGGTTCCACTCGCCGCCGGGGATCCACCATGCGGTGCCCTTGGGGACGATGTCGAATTCGGTCGTCTCGTCGGCGATCTTCATCGTCTTGAGGCCGGGCTGTTCGGGGATCTCGTAGCGGAAGCCCACGCCGTTGTCGAAGAGGCGGAAGGTGACGTTCATCATCCGCGTCCCGTAGGTCTTGCCCTGCTTGAAGCGGACGGTGACCTGATTGTACGTGTCCTTGACGAAGCGGCGCTCACCCCAGGGCTGTTCCCAGGTGTCGTCGCCCTTGGCGGTATCGCTGCTCTCGATGGCGAAGCCGCGCGTCATGTTGAGGCCATCGGTGAGGATGAAGCCCAGCTTGCTCGGCGCGATCAGCAGCTTGCCCTTGCGGGTGAGCGACCACATCGGGCGGCTGTCGTTGTCGGTCGTGACCGTCAGCACGATCGAGCCGTCGGGTGATTGCGCGGTGACAGCGGGCTTGGTTTCCTGTGCGAACGCAGGCGCGGCGATGACGATGCCGGCGGTAGCCAGCAGGGCGAGCGGCTTCATGCCGTTTCTCCTTCGATGATCCACAAGGCGCCCCAAGCAGGGAGCGTGCCGGGTTCGGCATTATTGACGGCGGCGAGAACCTTGCCGCCGGTCGGAATTGCTGCGGGCCATGCTGCAGGCGCATCGCTCATGTTGACGACCACCAGGACGCGGTGGCCGTCCAGTTCTCGGCGCAGCACGAGGCGCGTTTCGTCGGCGAGCAGCACTTCGCCGGAGCCCCGGCGCAGCGCCGGATCGGCGGCGCGAAGCTGCAGCAGATGCCGTGTCAGGTTGAGCAGCGAAGCCGGGTCCGCCTCCTGCCGATCGACCGCGCGCGACAGGTTCTGTTCGCTCAGCGGCAGCCACGGTGCGGAGGACGTGAAGCCGCCATGTTCGCTTTGCGCCATCCACGGCAGCGGCGTGCGCACGCCGTCGCGTGAGAGGGTGAGCGGCCAGTTGGCGATCGCCTCCGGGTCCTGCAGCATTTCGAACGGGATCTCGTCCTGCAGCAGGCCGAGTTCCTCGCCCTGGAACAGGATCGGATTGCCCCGGATCGAGAGCAGCGTCAGCATCTTCATCCGCGCGAAGGCGTCGATCTGGTCGGGCGCGCACCAGCGGGAGAGGGCGCGCGGGGCGTCGTGGTTCTCGAAGGCCCAGCTCGGCCATCCGGCGCCGGGTTCGTCGGGCCAGAACTTCAGCACCTCGGCGATGTGCGCGGGACGCAGCGCATCGGCATAGAGCAGGTCGAAGCCGTAGGCGCTGTCGAGCCGCGCGGGCCCTTCGGTGAAAGTACGCTTCTCCTCCATCGCCCGCGATCCGCCGACTTCGGCCAGCGAATAGGTATCGGGATAGCTGGAGATCAGCGCCTGCAGCCGCTCGATGAACTTCAGGATGTCGGGATGCGACTGGTTGTAGACCTGCAGCTGGAAATCGTAGGGCCGCGTCCGCACTTTTCCATCATCAGGCGCGGGCGGATTGTTGCGCAGCATCGGGTCGTGCATCGAGTGGTTGAGCGCATCGATGCGGAAGCCCGCGACGCCCCGGTCCAGCCAGAACTTCGCCACCGCCAGCAGCGCGTCCTGCACCTCCGGGTTATGGCAATTGAGCTGCGGCTGCTCGGCCAGGAAGTTGTGCATGTAATACTGCCCGCGCCGCGCATCCCAGCGCCACGCCGGGCCGCCGAACACCGACTGCCAGTTGTTGGGCGGCGAACCGTCCACCTTGGGATCGGCCCAGACGTACCAGTCCGACCGCGCGTTGCTGCGGCTGGACCGGCTCTCGGCAAACCACGGGTGCTGGTCGGAGGTATGGGCATAGACCTGATCGACGATGACCTTGAGGCCAAGCGCCTTCGCCTTTGCGATCAGCGCGTCGAAATCCTCCAGCGTGCCGAACATCGGATCGACCGCGCAGTAGTCGGAAATGTCGTAGCCGAAGTCCGCCATCGGCGACTGGTAGAACGGCGAGATCCAGATCGCCTCGACGCCGAGCCGCGCCACGTGGTCGAGACGGGCGGTGATGCCGGGCAGGTCGCCAATGCCGTCGCCGTTGGAATCGGCGAAGCTGCGCGGATAGATCTGGTAGATCGCCGCGCCGCGCCACCATGGCGCCTTGGAAGAGGTTTCTGGGTTCGTCATGGCGCTCTCTGGTACGTCTGAGTGTCGTTGTGTGCCGCCCGTGTGCCGCTCAGGGGCGGGCCGCGCAGACAGCGAAACCGAGCGGTGGCAGGGCGATCGAAACCGTTCCCGGCGCGGTCGCCTTCACGGGGCATGCGGAGCCCGCAAGCATCTGGAATTGCGCCGATTTCGGCTCCACCGCGAGGTTACCTTGGACCGCCTCGGTGGAGGTGTTGAAGGCCAGCACGACCTCGCTTCCGGTAGCCGGATCGAAGCGGGAGACCGCGAACAGCCCCGGCTTGTCGGATGCGGCGCGAACCCGGGTCATCCCGCCCGTCAGCGCCGGAGTCTGGCGGCGCAAGGTCGCCAGCTGCGAGATCAGCTTGTAGAGTGGGTGCGCCGGGTCGAAATGTTCGGCATTCGGGGCGCGGTCGGTGCCCAGCAGCGGTTCATCCGTCAGGCGCAAGTCCTTGGAAGCAAACATATCCTGCCGCGACCACTGATCCCCGCCATGACCGACGAAGCCCTGTTCGTCGCCGTAATAGATCGTCGGAACCCCGCGCAGCGTCAGCAGCATGGCATGGGCCAGCATCGAGCGCTTGAGCAGTTCGTCATTGCTCGCAAGCGGTTGACCCAGCTTGAGAAACATCGGCAGGCGCCCGGCATCGTGGTTGCCGAGGAACGTCGGCAGCTGCAGCGCCCCCGCCTTGCCGCCCGCATAGAGCGCATCGTCGTCGAACAGCCGCGCCAGCGTCTCGGTGCCGCCGTTCTTCGCGCCGCCGGCAGCATCGTCGACCGCCCGCATGAACGCGAAGTCGAGCACGCCCGGCAGGCCCGCATTGCGCGTCCACGAGGCGAGCAGGGCAGGGTCGTAATCGCCCGTCGCGACTTCGCCGAAGATGTGGAAGTTGTTGATTCCCTTTGCCTTCGCGCGCTCCAGCATGGCGGGCACGAACTTCTGCCACAGCTCCGCGTTGACGTGGCGGGCGGTGTCGATGCGGAAGCCGTCGATGCCGAAACGGTCGATCCAGCTGCCGTAAATCTCGATCATCCCATCGACCACGCGCGGGTTCTCGGTGGCCAGGTCGTCGAGGCCGACGAAGTCGCCGTACTGCGCGCTCTCGCCCTTCCAGTCGGTGTTGCCGCGGTTGTGGTAGTAGATCGGATCGTTGAGCCAGGCGGGGACTTTCACGTCCTTCTCCGCCTTGGGCACGACGGGGGTGTAGGCGAACGAGGGATCGGTCAGTTTCGCCCAGTTCTCAGGCGTTTGCACCGTTTCCCCGAGGAAACCGGGGTTGATCGCCGGACCCTTCACGCCGCCCCGGGTGGAGAAGGGATAGTCCGCCTTGGAACGATAGGGATACCCCTGCGAGACCCCTTCCTTGTACTGGATCACGTCCGCCGTGTGGTTGACGATGATGTCCATGTAGACCTTCATGCCGCGGGCATGTGCGGCCTCGACGAGCGCCTTGAAGTCCTCGTTGGTGCCGAAGTGCGGATCGACAGCCGTGAAATCGGTGATCCAGTAGCCGTGGTATCCCGCGCTCTCGTTGCCCTTGGGGCCTTGCACCGGCTTGTTCTTGAAGATCGGCCCCACCCACAACGCACTGGCGCCGAGGCCCTGGATGTAATCCAGCCGCGCGGTCAGGCCCTTGAGGTCGCCGCCGTGGTAGAACGCCTTGTCGGTGGGGTCGAAGCCGGTCTGCAGCTTGCCGCCGCTGAGGCCGCCGGTATCGTTTGAGGTGTCACCGTTCTCGAAACGGTCGGGCAGGACGAAATAGATCACTTCCTGCTCGGGCGTGCGGGCGCGCATGTCCTCGACCGTCCCGGCGAACGCGGCACCATGGGAGAGGGCCAGCGCGAGGGCCGAGAGCGAAGGTATCAGGCGGTTCATCACAGGCGATCTCCGGATGGCCGTCGGGGAAGGGTAGGCGGAACCGTCGAAGGGAGGGATAACTTCGACGGTTCCGCCGGTGTGGCGCCGTTCAGGAGGAGGGTTCCATCCCGACGCCGGGGGGTAAGTGTCAGATCAGAACTTAGCCCGAGCCTCACAGAGGCTCAGAACTTGTACGTGAAACCGGCCAAGAAACGGCGGCCGTACGTCTGGTAGTCGATTACCTCGCGGCTATCGCCCGGGTTGGTCGTGATGAACGGCGCGTTGGTCAGGTTCTGACCCTGCACGTAGAGCGACAGGCCCTCCAGCGCGCTACCCGCCTGGAAGTCGTAGCCGATCTGCGCGTCCACGATCGTTTCCGCAGCCGCGCGGCGACGAACGCGGTTGGCCGCGAAGCCCGAGACTTCACCCAGGAATGTCGAACGGTAACGGACCGAACCGCGCGCGTTGAAGCCCCACTTCTCGAAGTAGGCGGTGCCGTTGGCGACCCACTTCGAATAGCCCGGGAGGTCACCCGAGGGCGAGTCCGGCGTCGCCTGGATCTTGCTCTTGGTATAGGCGACCGAGCCGGTGATCCCGAAGCCATCCAGCGCGGGGAGGAAGGTTTCGAAGGGCAGGGTGGTGGCGATCTCGACGCCGTAGAGCGTGCCGCCCTTGCCGTTGATCGGAACGTTGAGCTGCGCGGTATCCGACACCGGAATGCCCTGGCCCGGGTCCTGCAGCGCAAGGCCGTCGGTGGGCACGGTGAGGTCGGTGTTGTAGATGTAGCTCTTCAGGTCCTTCCAGAAGAACTGCGCCGCGATCACGCCCTTGCCGCCGAAGTACTGCTCGATCGTGAAGTCGAGCGCATTGGCGCGCCACGGACGCAGGTTCGGATTGCCCGAGGAACCGGTGGCCTGCGCCACGCCGTCCGCGATCGTGTAGCTCCAGCTGAGCGAGGCGCGCATGTCGTCGAGACGCGGGCGGATGATCTCGCGCGCGGCGGCGAAGCGGATGACCGTGTCGCTCGGGAAGCGCAGCGAGAGGTTGAGGCTGGGCAGCACGTCGAGATAGTCGGTGCTGGCACGGCGCTCCTGTCCGCCGATGATCGGCGAACCATTGGGCGCAGTACCCAGGTTCACGGCCGTGGCGCCGAGCGAGTTCTGGTCTGTCCACTGCGCCTGCACGCCGAAGTTGCCGGTCAGGTGCGCCGAGCCGACCTCGCTGTCGATGTTGCCCTGGAAGTAGGCGGTCATCAGCCTTTCGCGGATCGCGTAGCTCTTGACCACGACGTCGCCGTAAGGGTTCGCGACGCGGTTGTAGATGCCGTCACGCACCAGCGCGGCGGGATCGTAGCTGATCACCGAGCCGAGGACGTACATGCTCAGATCGGTGGCGCCGAGCCGATATTCCTGAGGCACGGCGACGCTGGTGAGGCCGTCGGTATTGGCGGCCAGACCCAGGAAGTATTCCTCCGGCACCAGCGACTTGGAGCGGTTGGTGTAGTTCAGGCCGACCTGGAACGAGTGCAGCGGGCCGCTTTCGAACTCGTGCTCGACCTCGGTGCGGAACTGCCAGAGTTCGTCCTTGATGTGGCGGTTGTTGTAGTAACCGTCCTGGCCGTTGCGGATCGCGGTGCCATCCGGCGCGATCTGGGTGCCGCCCCAGCCCTGGGGGCTGGTGAGGAGGATCGTGTCGTAGTCGCCGTAATCGATCACGTTCGAGAAGGTCGAGCCCTTGGTGCCGGTATTGAAACCGATGGTGTCCTTGGCGCCTACGAGATTGCGGCCGGTGCCGGCGGTGGTCTCGATGGTCAGTTCGCTGCGGTCGGTCTTCGAATAGCTGGCGTCGAAGAAGGCGTTCCAGCCATCGTCGCCCTCCCACTTGGTGTTCCAGCCGAACGAGTAGAGCTTGGCATGGCGCTGGAACAGGTCGTTGCGGGCCAGGGGCTTGGCATTTGCGAACTGACCCGAGGTGACGAGGCCGTTCTCGACCGTGGTGGCGGTGAGGACCGGCGACATGGCGGGATTGTCGGCGCTGACGCCCATCTGCAGCGGCATCTCGACGCCGCGCTTGATCTGGTCGTCCTTGAAGTTCGAGTAGAACGCGTCGAGCGTGGTCGTCAGGTTCGGCGCAGGCTTCCATTGCAGGGTGCCGTTGAGGCCCATGCGCTTCAGCTTGGTCGAGGTGACCATGGCCTTGGCGCCGCCGATCACGCGGTCGCCGTTGGCGAGGTCGCTATAGCCCCAGGCGTTGTACTCTTTGATCTGGTAGGGCTCGTTGTTGTAGCTGGCGCCAAGGGCAATGCCGATGGTGTCGTCGGCGAACTGGTCGACGTACATCGCGTTGGCGCGGTAGCCCATGTCGTCCGACTTGGCGTTCAGCTTGCCGAGATCCGCATAGGAGCCGCGCGCGCCGACCGAGAAGATGCGCTTGCCGGTGTCGAGCGGACGGATCGTGCGCATGTCCACGGTGCCAGAAAGGCCCTGGCCGACGAGGCTGGCCATCGGCGTCTTGTAGACGTTGACGGCGCTGACGACTTCGGACGGATACTGGTCGTACTCGACGGCGCGGTTGTCGCCGGTCGAGGTCTGCTCGCGGCCGTTCAGCAGCGTGGTCGAGAAGTCCGGCGCGAAGCCGCGGATGGCGATCGAGTTCGAGCGGCCGTTGACGCGCTGCGAGGTCAGGCCCGGCAGGCGGGCGATCGATTCCGCGATCGAGGCGTCGGGCAGCTTGCCGATGTCCTCGGCCGAGACGCTCTCGACGATCTGCTCGGCGTTGCGCTTCTGGTTGATCGCGTTGAGCAGCGATGCGCGGTAGCCGGTGACGACGATGGTGTCGGCGCTGGCGTTGTCCTCCGCCGGGGCGGCGTCCTGCGCCCACGCTGCGGCAGGAAGGGCAGCCGCGATCATGGCGGCGGCGATGGCCATGCGGGACGAAGTGCCCGCGGCCGAAAACTCGTTACGAAGCGACATGAAGTGTCCTCCCTGTTCTGGCCGGGACAGCACACCTGGCGCCCGGCATCTCCTCCTGATGAGCCCGTGCATTTCTGCCGCGACTCCATTCGACCCCCTCTGCTTAAGGCGGTCCTACGTTGCGCATAATATGGCATACGTATACGTAGATGCCGGAGGGAAACGCGGCGTGTCTTCCATGCAACGCTGCAAATCCCGCATAACTACGTGATTACGTGAAGTTAGCTATCCGGTGTCGTGGCATTGTTGCGGCGCAGCATCGGGTGGAGGAGACCATGGGACGCAAGCCGACCAATCGCCCGACCAGCTTCGACATCGCCTATCGCGCCGGTGTCTCGCAGCCCACCGTCAGCCGCGCGCTGCGGGGAGCAAGTCGGTCAGCGCCGCCACGCGCGAGCGGATCGAGGCGATCGCGCGCGAGTTGAACTACTCGGTGGACAAGAACGCCTCGTCGCTGCGGTCGCAGCGTTCGAACACGATCGCGCTGCTGTTCTTCGAGGAACAGTCGCCCGACGATTCCAAGATCAACCCGTTCTTCCTCGCCATGCTCGGCGCGATCACGCGCGAGTGCGCCAGCCGGGGGCTGGACCTGCTGATCTCGTTCCAGAAGCTGGAGGACGACTGGCACGTGCGCTATCAGGACAGCCACCGCGCCGACGGCCTGATCCTGCTCGGCTACGGGGACTATACGCTTTACGAGAGCCGTCTGCGCCAACTGGTCGGGCAGGGCACGCACTTCGTGCGCTGGGGCAGCGTGGACGAGGTCAATATCGGGGCGACGGTCGGTTCCGACAATCTTGGTGCGGGGCGGCTGGCGGGGGAGCATCTGCTCGGCCTCGGCCGTCGGCGCATCGTCTTTCTCGGGCAGGCCGACGAGCATTATCCCGAGTTCGCCGATCGTTACCGGGGGCTGTGTGAGGCGCTCGGCGAGGCGGGGGTGACGGTGGACCCGCGCCTGCAACGCGACGTGGTGAACCTTGAGGACATGGGCCACGCGGCGATGCGCGAGGTGATTGGCGAAGGGGTGATTTTCGACGCCGTCTTCGCGGCCAGTGACCTCATCGCCATCGGCGCCATGCGCGCGCTGGGTGAGGCGGGCCTGTCGATCCCCGGCGACGTGGCGGTGATGGGCTTCGACGACCTTCCCGCCGCCAGCATGACCAACCCGCCCCTGACCACGATGATGCAGGACCTCAGGCGCGCCGGAGAAATTCTGGTCGAGACGCTGGCCGACCAGATCGCGGACCGCGCGGCGCCCTCGCGCACGCTGCCGGCGCGTCTGGTGGTGCGGCGAAGCACGGCGGGGTAGCGTTCGCGGCCGTATTTCGGTTGCTGGCACAGTACTCCTTGGGCGCTCTACCCACCGTCCGTCGTTGCGAGCGTAGCGAAGCAATCCAGGGCGGCACAAGACTGCCCTGGATTGCTTCGCTACGCTCGCAATGACGGAATAGGGGTGATGGCTGGAGGTGCGCGCGGGTAAGGCGCGGAAAACGAGACAGAAGGTTATGGTGACCGGCTAGGCATTCGTATGCATGTTGTCGCATCCGGCGCATCGTGCAAGGCGGGCGGACTGCGCGGCGTCAAGTCCGCGAGCTTAGGGAAGGGACGCGATGACGGACATGGCTTCGGAGAAACCCCGGCAGGGCTGGGCGGGGCTGTGGAACATCAGCTTCGGGTTCTTCGGCATCCAGATCGGCTTCGCACTGCAGAACGCCAACATGAGCCGCGTCTTCCAGTCGCTGGGTTCGGGGATCGACGATCTTCCCGCGCTCTGGGTCGCGGCGCCGCTGACGGGCCTGCTGGTCCAGCCCATCGTCGGCCACATGTCCGACCGGACATGGCTGGGCCGCCTCGGTCGCCGTCGTCCCTATTTCCTCGCCGGTGCCGTTCTGGCGACGATCGCGCTGCTGGCGATGCCCGAGAGCGCCGGGTCATCTTCGGGACTGCTGATGGCGGCGCTGCTGCTGCGGATGCTCGACGCCAGCCTCAACGTCTCGATGGAGCCCTTCCGCGCTTTCGTCGGCGATATGCTGCGCAAGGATCAGCACACGGCGGGCTATGCCGTGCAGACCGCCTTTATCGGCGCGGGCGCGGTGGTGGGGTCGCTGTTTCCTTATGCGCTGGAGCACTTGGGCGTCTCCAACGCGGCGGCGCTCGGGGAAATTCCCGATACGGTGCGCTACAGCTTCTGGGCCGGAGGACTGGCCCTGCTGGGCGCCGTAATCTGGACGGTGCTGACGACGCGGGAATACTCGCCCGAGGAGCAAGCGGCGTTTGGGGATGCGCAGGAGGCGGAGGGCGCCAGTGCTGCTGCACTCGCCGGGCGCCCGATCTGGAACGGGTTGCCGTGGATCGTCGCCGGTGCTGTCGTTGCGGCGCTCGTCAAGGCATGGGCTCTGGAGAAGGAAGTCTATCTCCTCGCCGCGCTCCTCGCAGGCTACGGCATCGCCATCATGGCCGCTATCGGCCTTGCGCGCTCGGGCCGCAGTGCTTCGATGCTGGCAGGGATCGTCGGTGACTTCGCGGGAATGCCGCCGCTGATGAAGCGGCTCGCTTTCGTGCAGTTCTTCAGCTGGTCGGCGCTGTTCATCATGTGGATCAACACCACGCCGGTGGTGGCGCAGTACCACTTCGGATCGGCCGACCCCGCCAGTGCCGCCTATCAGGAGGCGGGCAACTGGGTCGGCGTGTTGTTCTCGGTCTACAACGGCGTGGCGGCCATCGCCGCGCTGGCGCTGCTGCCGGTGCTCTCGGCGCGGCTGGGCAAGGCGCGGACGCATGCGCTGTGCCTCGTGGCGGGAGCGCTGGGCTTTGCCGGGTTCCTGCTGCTCCGCGATCCCAAGGGCCTGATCGCGTGCGAGATCGGCATCGGCATCGCCTGGGCCTCGATCCTCGCGATGCCTTACGCCATTCTTGCGAGCAGCCTGCCGCAGTCCAAGCTGGGCATCTACATGGGCCTGTTCAACGTCTTCGTGGTGCTGCCGCAACTGCTGGTCGCGACGGTGATGGGCTCGATCATGAAGGCCTTCTTCCCCGGCGAGCCGATCTGGACGATGGCCTTCGCGGCGGGCACTCTGCTGCTCGCGGCGATCGCCTCGCTGCGAATTGGTGCGGAGACATAATTGCGCGACCGCTCGTAATATTCCGTCTTCGCGCTGCATCGATATTGCTCTAGGAGCGTTGCCAAAGATCAGGCAGCCAGAGGAGAGGAACCCATGCGCGCCACCCCCGATTTCGATTTCGCCCTTGGCGAAAGCGCGCAGATGATCCGCGAAAGCGTGTCGCGCTTCGCCGACGAGCGGATCGCCCCCATCGCCGCGAAAGTGGACGCCGAAGACTGGTTCCCGCGCGATCTCTGGCCCGAGATGGGCGCGCTCGGCCTCCATGGCCTGACGGTCGAGGAAGAGTGGGGCGGCATCGGCCTGGGCTATCTCGAACACGTCATCGCGGTCGAGGAAGTGAGCCGGGCCTCCGCCTCCGTCGGCCTGTCCTATGGCGCCCACTCGAACCTGTGCGTCAACCAGATCCGCCGCTGGGGAACCGATGAGCAGAAGGCGAAGTACCTGCCGGGGCTGATCTCCGGCGAGCATGTCGGCAGCCTGGCGATGTCCGAGGTGGGCGCCGGGTCCGACGTCGTCGGCATGAAGCTGCGCGCCGATGCGGTGGCAGAAGGCTTCCGCCTCAACGGCACCAAGTTCTGGATCACCAATGGCACGTATGCCGATACCCTGGTCGTCTACGCCAGGACCGGCGAGGGATCGAAAGGCATCACCGCCTTCCTGATCGAGAAGGGCATGCCCGGATTTTCGATCGGCCAGAAGATCGACAAGATGGGCATGCGCGGTTCGCCCACGTGCGAGCTCGTGTTCGACGACTGCCTGGTGCCGGAAGAGAACGTCATGGGGCCGCTGCACGGCGGCGTCGGCGTGCTGATGAGCGGGCTCGACTATGAGCGGGTGGTGCTGGCGGGCCTTCAACTTGGCATCATGCAGGCATGCCTCGACACCGTCATTCCCTACCTTCGCGAGCGAAGGCAGTTCGGCAAGCCGATCGGCGCGTTCCAGCTGATGCAGGCCAAGGTCGCGGACATGTACGTCGCGCTGCAGTCTGCGCGCGCCTATGTCTATGCCGTGGCGCGCGCCTGCGATGCCGGGCAGACCACGCGCTTCGACGCGGCGGGGGCGATCCTGCTGGCCAGTGAAAACGCCTTCCGCGTCTCGGGCGAGGCAGTGCAGGCGCTGGGCGGCGCAGGCTATACCAAGGACTGGCCGGTCGAACGCTACCTGCGCGATGCCAAGTTGCTCGACATCGGCGCTGGCACGAACGAAATCCGCCGCATGCTCATCGGCCGCGAACTGATCGGTGCGGGCTGAGCCCTCAGTCGTCGCGGCTGCGACGCACATGGCCCTCCGATCAGGCAGGCTCCCGCGGGCGAAGTGGCGAGATCCGGTCGCACCGCTGCCTTGCGTCAATCGACGAGAGGCAAGACCGGTACTATCGTCTGTGCCAGCCGTTCGACTTCGGCACGGTCGTGGCTGACGTAGAGGATCGGCAGGTGCAGTTCGTCGCGGATGCGTTCGATGAGTCGCAGGATTTCTTCGCGGCGCACTCCGTCGACCGATGCCAGCGGCTCGTCCATCAAAAGAAACTCGGGCGCGGAAAGCAGTGCGCGGCCGATCGCGACCCGCTGGGCTTCGCCGCCGGACAGGGTCGCAGGCATACGGTCCAGCAAGTCGGCAATTCCCAAGAGGTCGATGGTATGATCCCAATCAAGCGTGGCCCCTTGCCTGCGGCCGAACTCCAGATTGCGGCGGACCGAGCGATGCGGAAACAGGCGCAAGTCCTGAAACACGTAGCCGCAGCGGCGCGTCTCGGGTTTGAGGTCTATGTGCGCGGCACTGTCGAACATGGATCTTTCGGCTACGACGATGTGGCCCTCTGTGGGGCGCAGTAGGCCCGCGACCGCATCGAGCAGGCTCGTCTTGCCGGCGCCCGAAGGGCCAAAGAGTGCGGTAAGTCCCGCTCCGGCGGTAAAGGTGTAACGCAACGGCCGTTCGCCGCGTGACAGGGTAAGGGCAATGTCAAATGACATGGCGACCCTTCTCCTGACCGCTGCGGCGGGCAAGCCATTCTGACAGCACAAGTGCAGCGACCGACAGCATTACGGACAGCCCGGCCAGGCGTGCCACCTGTAGATCGGAGCCAGGCACTTGCAATGCGCTATAGATCGCAAGGGGCAGGGTCTGCGTCTCACCTGGAATATTCGATGCGAAGGTGATTGTGGCGCCGAACTCACCAACCGATCGCGCGAAGCCGAGAACCAGCGCTGCCAGCACACCGTTCAGGCTGAGGGGCAGCGTCACGTTCACGAATGTGCGCCATGACCCGGCACCAAGGGTGCGCGCGGCATTTTCCAGGCGGCGATCGACCCCTTCCAGTGAGAGCCGCATCGCGCGAACCATCAGCGGCAGTGCCATGATAGCAGCCGCAAGTGCCGCACCGGTCCAGCGAAACAGGAACGTCAGCCCGAATGCGCGTTCCAGGAGACCACCAAGGGGCGCGTTCGGGCTGAAGGCAAGAAGGAGCAGCCAGCCGGTCACCACCGGAGGCAGGACCAGCGGCAGATGGACCATCGCGTCGACCAGTACCTTCCCCGGAAAGCGCCAGCGCGCCAAAACCCATGCGAACGCGAAGGCGACCGGGAGTGCTGCCGACATGGCAACAGCGCCAACCTTGAGCGAGAGGACCAGAACCTCCCATTCGGCTGATGAAAGCGGATTCACGCGGCGGCTTACTTGGTCCCGAAGCCGAAGCGGCGGAACACCGCCTTGCCCTCGGTGGAAACCAGATAGCGCCAGAACGCCTCACCCTCCGGATTGCGTGAAGAGGAGAGAGTGGCGACAGGGTAGCTGATCGGATCGTGGCTCGAGGGGGAAGGTGCCGACCACGCGCACGCCCTGGTCGGCGCGGGCGTCGGTCGCGTAGACGATGCCAAGCGGCGCCGCGCCCCGGCTTACCAGCGCGAGTGCAGCCCTTACACTGTCGCCGGGTGCCAGCCGATCCTGCACCGAGGCCCATACGCCGAGCCGGGTGAGCGCCTGCTTGCCGTAGATACCTGCAGGAACCGCGGCCGGATCAGCGATCGCCAGTCGGCCCTTGCCCAGCGCCCGCGCCAAAGGCATGCCGCGCCCGAGCTTCAGGCGGACGTTGCTCGCGCGCGGGGCGACTAGGACGAGTTCGTTGCGCAGAAACGACACGCGCGTGCCCTTGCGCACCAAACCTTTGCCCTGCACGTCGTCCATCCAGGGTTCGTCGGCAGAAACGAATATATCTGCGGGGGCGCCCGAGGCGATCTGCCGGGCGAGTGCGGAGGATGCCGCGAAGGAAATGCGCGGGCGGGGATGCCCCTTGCGGGCCCAGGCGTCGGCAGCAGCATTCATCGATTCCTGCAAGCTCGCTGCGGCGAGCACCAGCGGTGGCTGGGCTCCGGGAGCGGCGCTCAGGGGGCGGCGGCTCCGTACAGAACCGTTAGCGCCGCGAGCAGCAGCGCGACGAGTTTGCGCACTAGAAATCTCCAGGAGAATATATTGTATCCGACAGTATATCGCATGAAGTCGAATGCAAGCTGTGGTCTGCGGAAACCTGCCAGTCCCTTAAGCCTTTTGCGAGGCTCGTGGTTTGGGCAACAGCCGGGCAGCGAGTGCGTCATAATCAGGACCATGAGCGACTTGTGCGATGCCCTCTTGCAAAGCGCGGTAATGGGCCAAGACGGAATTCCCGAATTCAGTGACGCGAGCGCCGCTCGTCGCGGCGCGGCCGGGCGCGGTCTGCACCAGCGGTGCATCCCAACAGCGGTTCATCACGTCAACCAGCAGCCAAGCCCGGCGGTAGCTCATGCCCATCGCACGACCGGCGGCAGAGATGGAACCATGCTCCCGGATGGCATCGAGGAGGTCGGCCTTTCCGGGTCCCATCGCGATCTCCTCGCCGGAGTGGATCTGGATCTTGATCTTCAGGCGGGGTGGTACGGTCATGCCCGTTACCTAGATCCAAGGTGCGTCGCCAGCAAGGTGGCGGTAAGCTGAACGAGTCGGCGCAGACGGTCTTTTCCGAATCATGCTGCCCGCAATCGATAACGGTCGGTCGTAAAATGTGCTTCCGTTCCTTCATCGGTTCGAACGGTTTACGCATCTCTGAATGCGTCGCTGCACTAACTGTCGATTGGTGTTGCCTTGCGGCGAAAACGGCGAACCTACCTTGCGCAACGATTGCAGTTAGTCCCCATTTCCTAGGCTTGGGCGCGTTTTGCACCGCAATAATGCCCACTGCCTTGATGGTGCCGATATTTCACCAATCGGCACGAAAATTACCTTCTGAATGAGTATAATATCGCTGCCGCATTGGGGATTAAAATGATGTGATGCATTCGGGATATTCTGGAACAAAGCGGCGGATTCTGGTAAGAGTTGTCTCAGGAAGCAAATGGGAGTGACGTCAAAAGGCGCACCCTTTCGGGATTGATCTGGGCGAGCAGGACGCGCGGAAGCCGTCTGAGAGCCGCCTCGGCAATTGAGGATGCGTTATGAAGGTCGCTGACGAGAATATCATCCGTTTCGAGCGTATCCATGATGGTGGTCGGGATTTTCCTGCACGACTGTCTGCGGGGATGGTCTATGCCGCACAGCGCATGGACCGCGGTGAAGAGCATGACGGGCGCGGTTTGACGATCGCGATCCTGCTTTGCATGGCCTGCTGGGCGGCACTCGGATACTTCCTGCTCGCCTGATTTCGTAGCGTACCGAGGCATGGTGTGCCTTTCTGTCGCATCACTTCGGCGATCATCCGCTACCCTTGCGTACAGGTCCTCTGTTCCGAATCTCTTCTGCAAGATACGTCTGGAATATGGTATCGGCAGTACGTGAGATAGCGTGAACGTTAGCGACCGTGTCATGCGCTTTGAGGGCGTTCATAATTTCCGCGATGCGGGCGGCTACCCCCTGCAGTCGGGTGGACGGATCAGGTGCAGGACGATCTGGCGCTCTGGCCAGCATTATGGCGCCAGTGATGCGGATCTGGAACGCATCTCGGCTCTGGAACTGGCGAGTGTGTTCGATCTGCGGACCTCGAAGGAGCGCACGGTACACCCATGCCGCCGACCGGCCGGCTTTGCCGCCAGAATCGTAGTCGCGGTCGACCCTGTATTGCGGCATGCCCCGCATCTGGCGGCCGCCCGGACGACCCGTCAGCGGACCGTACAATCGACGCATGACAGCCTGAAGCGCAATTATGAGGGTATCTGCTTCCGACCGGAATTGCAGGTCATGATCCGCCAATGGTTCGACGAACTGGCTCGCGCAAGGGGCCCGAGTCTCGTCAACTGCATGGCAGGCAAGGATCGTACCGGGATCGCGGTCGCCATGCTCCATGCTGCACTTGGCGTGCATCGCGACGATATCATGGCGGACTACTTGCTGACCAACAGCGCTGGCGATGTCGAGGCACGGATCGCTTCCGGAGCGGAGACGATCAGGGCCATCACCGGTCAACTCGACGATGCCGTCCTACGCGTCCTGATGGGTGCGGATGCGGAGTATCTGCACGCGGCCTGGACGGCGATAGAAGACCGTTGCGGCAGCCTCGAAGCCTATCTTGAAGAGGCACTTACCCTTACGCCAACCAAACGCGACCGCCTGCGGGAGGTGCTGGGGAAAATTGAAGCCGACGGCTCCGGTTCAGTCGAGGAATGCCTTCACGTCGCCCATGAACCGGTCGAACTGGTCGTGGTGCAGCCAGTGTCCGGCGTTCTCGTACTCGATCAGCCGCGCGCTGGGGAAATAGTCCATGCGCCCGTCGCCCGCCGGACTGCTGGCGAAGCTGTCCTTGCCCCACAGCATCAGCGTGGGGCAGGTGATCGCCTGCCACAGCGCGGTGACATGATCGGTCGGCAGGTCCGAGGCGGTCCAGACGTTCAGGTAATTGTCGAACTTCCAGCTCCACGTCCCGTCCTCGTTGCGGGTGGCGCCGTGGATGGTGAGGTGGCGGGCCTGTTCGTCCGTCAGGAAGCCGTTCTCCTCCTTCATGCGCTGGTAGGCGTCGCGCAGGGAGGCGTACTTGCGCACCGTGCGGCCCGAGGCCTTGCGCTTGTCCTCGATCCACTTGCGCAGCCGGTCGCCGGCGCCTTCCTCCTCCTGCTGGCGGCGCAGGCCCGGGGGCGGGCCGAGACCCTCGATGTTGACGAACTTCGTCACCTTCTCCGGATAGAGCCCGGTGAAGCGTGTCGCGATGTTGCCGCCCAGCGAGTGCGCCACGATCGTCACCTGCTCGTGCCCCAGCGTGTGGACCAGCTGCGCGAAGTCGTAGACGAAGGCGTCCATGCCGTAGTGCCCCTCCGGGCTCCACTCGCTGTCGCCGTGGCCGCGCAGGTCCGGACAGATGACGTGCCAGTCGCGGCGCAGTTCCTCGGCCACCCAGTCCCAGCTGCGGCAGTGGTCGCGCCCGCCATGCTGCAGGATCAGCGGCGGGGCATCGGAATTGCCCCAATCGACATAGTGCAGGCGCAGGCGCTGCGAGACGAAACGGTTCGAGGTGGGGCCGAGCTGGTTCTTCATCCTCGTTGGATGGGGACGCGCGCCGCGCAGGTCAATCCAAGGGCGAATTTGCGGGGATGAAAGTAATGCTTTTCCGCCGCAGCGCTTGGCGAGCGAGGCGCAAGGCCCTATCTCGCGGGCCAAGGATTTCACGCGAGAGTTACGAAATGGCGACCACGCACAAGACCCGCATGCTCATCATCGGTTCCGGCCCGGCCGGACTTTCCGCCGCCATCTACGGCGCGCGCGCGGGCATGGAGCCAATCGTCGTGCAGGGCCTGCAGCCCGGCGGCCAGCTGACAATCACCACCGACGTCGAGAACTACCCCGGCTTCCGCGAGGTCATCCAGGGCCCCTGGCTGATGCAGGAGATGGAGGCGCAGGCGGTCCACGTCGGCACCCGCATGATGTGGGACACGATCACCAACGTCGATCTGACCGGCGACACTTTCGTCGCCACCGGTGACGGCGGTGACATCTACGAGGGCGACACCCTCGTCATCGCCACCGGCGCGCAGGCCAAGTGGCTGGGCGTCCCCGGCGAGCAGGAGCTGTCGGGCAAGGGCGTCTCGGCCTGCGCGACCTGCGACGGGTTCTTCTACCGCGGCAAGAAGGTGGTCGTGATCGGCGGCGGCAACACCGCGGTCGAGGAAGCGCTCTACCTCACCAATCATGCGACCGAGGTGGTGCTGGTCCACCGCCGCGATCTCGCTGCGTTCGGAGAAGATCCTGCAGGACCGCCTCTTCGCGCATCCCAAGATCACGACGGTCTGGAACAAGAAGGTCGACCGCTTCCTCGCGGGCGAGAACGGCGCCCTGCGCGCCCTCGCGTTGATCGACACCGAGACCGGCGAGCAGAGCGAACTTCTGGCCGACGGCGCCTTCGTCGCGATCGGCCACGCGCCCGCGACCGAGTTGTTCAAGGGCAAGCTGGCGATGGACGACACCGGCTACCTGATCGTCGAGCCGGGCACCCCCAAGACCGCCATCCCCGGCGTCTTCGCGGCGGGCGACGTGTCGGACCATGTCTATCGTCAGGCGATCACCGCTGCGGGCGTGGGCTGCATGGCCGCGCTCGATGCCGAGCGGTATCTGGCGCACAAGCTGCACCTCGCGGGGATTACGGAGACAGTGCAGGGGTGATCTCGAGGGAGCGTTTTCGCTCCCCATTCGTCATTGCGAGCGAAGCGAAGCAACCCAGGGCGGCCTAATGCTGACCTGGGTTGCTTCGCTTCGCTCGCAATGACGAAAGGGTTATGCGATGACGGAGGGTTATTCCGTCAGGCTCGGCCCGAGCGAAGGATCGAGGTCGCGCGGCCGCACCAGATGCGTCAGCCGCCCGCAGCCTTCGCGAAGCTGCGACCAGCGCTCGATGTCGAGTTCCACCACCGCATAGGCTGCGGTCGGGAACTTGTCCTCCACCACGTCACGCAGGGGGCTGGATCCGTCATCCGGCACGAGGTCGAAGATCAGATCCTCAAGTCCCGGATTATGCCCGACCAGCAGGATCGAGCGCGGGTCCGTTTCCTGATCCTTCAGCACGTCGATCAGCGCCGCCGAACTGGCGAGGTAGATGCGCCGGTCCCAGGTGACCGGCGGCGTCTCGCCTGCCGCTTCCCCGGCCAGTTCGATCGTCTGCGTCACGCGCACGGCGGGCGAGGCGAGGATGTAGCGCCAGCCCACGCCGTGTTCGAGGATGTGCTTGCCCATGACACCCGCACCGACGCGGCCGCGCTTGTTGAGCGGACGGTCGAAGTCGCGCAGCCGGGCGTCGGTCCAGTCCGATTTGGCGTGACGGAAGATGCCGAGGATTTTCATGGGGCGAACTCTACAACAGCGGATCAGGATAGCGACTGCGAGTCTTCCGCCCGGTCCGCTGCGGCTCCTTGAGCATGACCGGCCACGCGCTGTAAAGCCTCCTCCAGCGTAACGCGCCGGATCGGCGTCCCCGCCGGGAAGGCGGAGAGCAGGCGCGAGGGGAACGCGGGCGAGAGCACGACGAAGTGCCCCCGGTCCTCGCGGCTGCGGATGAGGCGGCCGAAAGCCTGCGCCAGCTTGGCGCGGATCAGTGTGTCGTCGTAGGCGCTGCCCCCGCCCGCCAGGCGCCGGGCGCGGTGCAGGATCGTCGGGCGCGGCCAGGGCACTTGCTCCATGACCACGAGGCGCAGGGAGTCGCCCTGCACGTCCACCCCGTCGCGCAAGGCATCGGTGCCCAGCAGTGAGGCGGCGGGATCGTCGCGGAAGATATCGACCAGCGTGCCGGTGTCGATCGGATCGACGTGCTGCGCGTAGAGCGGCAAGCCGCCGCGCGCGAGCCGGTCGGCGATGCGGCCATAGACCGCACGCAGTCGCCGGATCGCCGTGAACAGGCCGAGCACGCCGCCGCGCGAGGCTTCGATCATGCGGCCGAACGCGGCGGAGAGGGCGGGAATGTCGCCCTTGGGCACATCGGTGACGATCAGCACTTCGGCCTGTGTCGCGTAGTCGAACGGGCTCTGGTGGATCGACAGGCGCGGCATCACCTCGATGTTCGGCGCGCCGGAGCGGGCGATGGCCTTGGCCCAGTCCTCGCCGTCGCGCAGCGTGGCCGAAGTCATGACGACGCCGTGTGCCGGTTCGAGCACGATTTGCGCGAAGGGCTTCATCGGATCGAGCCAGCGGCGGTGGATGCCGATGTCGAATTCGCGCGCTTCCGATCGATCGACGGCGAGCCAGTCGACGTATTCGGGATCGGCCGGGCCGCCCATGCGGTCGAGCAGCGATTCCCAGGCGCCGAGGGTATCGACGCGCCATGTCAGCGAATGGCGCGCGCCTTCGATGCGGGCGCGTCCCGGTCCGTCGAGCCAGTCGGGCGGCTCCTCCAGCAGCGCTTCGAGACGCATGCCGAGGCGGATCAGCGGTTGGCGCAGTTCCGCCAGCGCCGCGCGGGCGCCTTGCGCGATCTCGACGAACGAGCCTTCGAGGCTGGCCGCTTCGGTTTCGAGGCCATAGCCCGCTTCCTGCCCGCCGCTTTCGTCGCGGGCGTAGACGGTGGCGCGCACCGCCGCGAGCAGTTCCTCCAGCGGGCCGGAGGCGGCGTTCTCGGCGATGCGGCCCATCCAGCCGTCGCCGGGAAGTGCCTCTGCGGCCTCGCGCGCAGCGGCGATGGCCTTGGCGCCAGCCTCGTCGTAGCTAGCGACGTCGGCAAGGCGGGCTGAGAGGCCACGGCGGCGGCCCTTGGAGGCTTTCTCCGGACCTATCACCCAGCGGCGCAGTTCGATCGCCTCGGCGCCGGTGAGCGCTGCGGCGAAGGTGGAATCGGCGGCGTCGAAGACATGATGGCCTTCGTCGAATACCACGCGAGTCGGGCGTGAAGCGGGGTCACGTCCGCGCGCGGCATTGACCATGACGAGGGCGTGATTGCCGATCACGAGATCGGCGCCGACACTGGCGCGGGTCGCACGCTCGATGAAGCACTTCCGGTAATGCGGGCACCCGGCGTAGACGCATTCGCCGCGTCGGTCGGTCAGCGCCGCGATGCCGCGCTGGCGGAACAGGGTGCCGAGCCAGCCGGGCAGGTCGCCGCCGATCATGTCGCCGTCCTGCGAGTACGCCGCCCAGCGCGCCACCAGTTGCGCGAGGATCGCCGCGCGGCCGTTGAAGCCGCCCTGCAGCGCATCTTCGAGGTTGAGGAGGCACAAGTAGTTCTCGCGCCCCTTGCGCACCACGACCGGGCGGGTGCCGTCGGCGCGGCGCTCGGGCCAGGCGCGGCGGCTTTCGGCGCGGAGCTGGCGCTGCAGCGCCTTGGTATAGGTGGAGACCCAGACGGTGCCGCCTGCCTTCTCGGTCCACAGCGAGGTGGGGGCGAGATAGCCCAGTGTCTTGCCGATGCCGGTGCCCGCCTGCGCCAGCAGCACATGCGGACGGCCCGACCGTTCGCGTGGGGCGAAGGCGTGGGCGGTCTCCACCGCATAGGCGCGCTGGCCGGGGCGCTGCTCGGCGGTGCTGCCGGTGAGGCTGGCGAGGCGCTGCAGGACTTCCTCGTCCTCCAGCACGACCTGCCGAGGCTGGGGGACTTCGGGGGTTTCCTCCCATTCGGGCAGGCGGGTGAACAGCCAGCGCTCGGCACGCTCGGGCTTGCGGATGCGCCCCGTCAGCAGCGTGGCCCAGGGCCAGCGCATCCTCACCAGCGATTGCAACGACGTCCACGCGCCCTCGCGTTCCGACCAGGCGCCGTTCTCGCACATGTCGAGCAGGGCGCCGGCCGCTTCCTGCAGCAGGCGCGGCACATCGGAATCGCCCTCCGGCTCGGCGAGGCCGAGGGCATGGGCAAGGCCCTTGGGCGTCGGCACCACGAAGCGCGCCGGATGGACGAAGGCGTAGAGTTCCAGCAGGTCCAGCCCCGAGAGGTCCGGATAGCCCAGCCGCGTGGCCAGCAGGGGCGCGTTGAGGATCAGCAGCGGCGTGTCAGCGGCGGCCATCACCGCCTCGCCCTTGGAAAGAGGGCGGGTGCCGAGGCCGGTCAGATCCTTCTCGCGCAGCCAGCAGCCGCCATGACTGGCGTGGAGGGCAGGGAGGGGCAGGGCGGCCATGGCCTCTCATTAGGCACGGGGGCGGAATTGGAAACGCCGGGCTCTCGCGCTCCACGGAAAAAATTACGGCTCGATACAAATTTCCCTCTTGTTGGATTTCACTCAAGATATATCTTAAGGCCATCATGAAGCATATGGAAAGAATGATGAGCAACTCAGATTGCAACCATGGCCGCGGACGCGGCCGTCACGGTGGAGAACGCCGCTTCGGGCGCGAGGACATGATCTCTGCGATGTCCGAAGGCGCCGAAGACTTGCGCGCGATGCTTGGCCGCCACGGCGGCAGGCACGGCCTGCACGGGCTGGCCCGTGGACCGCTTGGTGGCGGGTTCGGGAAGGGCTTTCCCGGCGGCTTCGGTGGCGGCTTTGAAGGTCGCGGCGGACGCGGTGGTCCTGACGGTCCGCGCGGCGGCGGTCGTCGCAAGCGGTTGTTCGACCAGGCCGAACTGCAGACCCTGCTGCTCGCCCTGATCGTCGAGGCGCCGCGCCACGGCTATGAACTGATCCGCGAGATCGAGGCGCTTTCGGGCGGCGACTATGCGCCGAGCCCGGGCGTGGTCTACCCCGCGCTGATCTACATGGAAGAGACCGGCCTGATCGCCCCCGTCTCCGGCGACAGCGCCCGCAAGGCTTTCGAGGCCACCGCCGAAGGCCGCGCCAAGGCTGGGGCCGATGCGGAGAAGTTCGCCGAACTCAAGGGCCGCCTCGGGGCGCTTGCCGCCCAGCGCGACCGGGTCGATCCGGCGCCGGTGCGCCGGGCCTTTCACGCGCTCAAGACGGCGGTGTTCGACCGGCTCTCGACCGAAGGGGCCGACCGTGACTTCATCCTGCAGATCGCGGATGTCATCGACGAGGCCACCCGCAAGATCGAAAGGATCGAGAAGTGAGCACCATCGCCGCAACCGTGAAGACACCGAATGGCGGCAAGTACGTCCGCCAGCTCTGCAAGCACTGGAGTCACAAGCTGGAAACCGCAGTGGACGGCGATAAGGGAACGGTGACGTTCCCCAATGCCGTCACCGTGATGGACGCCGATGCGGAAGGCATCGCCATCACCATCACCGGCGAGGACCGCGACGCGGTGCAGGGGCTGACCGACGTGGTCGCCCGCCACATCGACCGGTTCGCGTTCCGCGAGGACGCGCTGGTCTACGACTGGGCATGGCGGGACTGAGCGTGCAAGGAGGGGCTGAACGCTCCTCCTCATATGCCGTCATCCCAGCGAAGGCTGGGACCGTTAGCCTGTTATTGCCAACTATCGTCAGGGCGCCCGGCCGAGGGTTGGGCTTTACGCGGCCAGCGGTCCCAGTCTTCGCTGGGATGACGGTGGGTTTTGAGGCTGGGGTACGTGAACTATAGACTCCAGCCTTGCGAAAATCGCGCATTTCGCCTTAGAGCGCGGGCCATGACCGAAAATGCCCTGATCGAAGCCGCACGTGTGTCCAAGGCCTGGCCCTTCCAGGAGGCCCAGAAGCTGCTCAAGCGGTTTCCGCAGGGCAAACCGGACGGCGCACCGGTGCTGTTCGAGACCGGCTATGGTCCCTCGGGCCTGCCGCATATCGGCACGTTCCAGGAAGTGCTGCGCACCACGCTGGTCCGCCGCGCTTACGAGGCGCTGACCGGCGGCGCGCCGACGCGGCTCGTGGCGTTCTCGGACGATATGGACGGGCTGCGCAAGGTGCCCGACAACATTCCCAACGCCGACGTGCTCGCCGCCAACCTCGGCAAGCCGCTCAGCCGCATCCCCGATCCGTTCGGCACGCACGAGAGCTTCGCGCATCACAACAACGCGATGCTGCGCGAATTCCTCGACCGCTTCGGCTTCGATTACGAGTTCGTCTCGGCCAGCGACCGCTACAATTCGGGCGCGTTCGACGCCGCGCTGGCGCGGGTGCTGGAGTGCAACCAGGCGATCCTCGACGTCATGCTGCCCACGCTGCGCGAGGAGCGCCGGCGGACCTATTCGCCGGTGCTGCCGGTCTCGCCCACGACGGGCGTGGTGCTGCAGGTGCCGGTCGAGGTTGTCGACGCGGCGACCGGCATGATCCGCTTCACCGACGAGGACGGCTCGGTCGTCGAGCAGTCGGCGTTTGGCGGTAAGGCCAAGCTGCAGTGGAAGGTCGACTGGGCGATGCGCTGGTTTGCGCTGGGCGTCGATTACGAGATGTGCGGCAAGGATCTGACCGACTCGGTCACCCAGTCGGGCAAGATCGTGCAGGTTCTCGGCGGGCGTAAGCCCGAGGGGCTGATCTACGAACTGTTCCTCGACGAGAACGGCGAGAAGATCTCAAAGTCCAAGGGCAACGGCCTGACCATCGACCAGTGGCTGACCTATGGGACCGAGGAGTCGCTCGGTTTCTACCTGTTCCGCGAGCCCAAGAGCGCCAAGCAGCTCCACGCCGGCGTGATCCCCAAGGCGGTCGACGAATACTGGCAGTTCCGCGGCAACCTCGCGGGCCAAGCGCTCGACAAGCAGCTGGGCAACCCGACCTGGCACCTGCTGCGCGCCAATGGCGACAAGGGCGGCGCGGGCGATGCGGTGCCGGTGACCTTCTCGCTGCTGCTCAACCTCGTCGGCGTGCTCGGCGCGGAAGCGACCGCGGAGCAGGTGTGGTCCTACCTCGGCAACTACGTGGCCGATGCCAGCCCCGAGGCACACCCGGACCTTGCCGAAATGGTTCGCGCCGCGCTCGCCACCAACCGCGACTTCATCGCGCCGACGCTTCAGCGCCGGGCGCCCACGGCCAATGAGGCCGCCGCACTGAAGGACCTCGACTCGCAGCTTGCGGCGCTGGGCGAGGCTTCGGCTGAAGACCTGCAGAACATCGTCTACGAGATCGGCAAGAACGAGGCTTACGGTTTCGAAAACCTGCGCGACTGGTTCAAGGCGCTCTACGAAACGCTGCTCGGTTCGCCGCAGGGGCCGCGCATGGGGAGCTTCATCGCGCTTTACGGCATTCCCGAAACGCGGCTGCTGATCGCCGAGGCTCTTTCGGCCTGACCTGACGGAGACGCGATGCACCGGACCGACCTCACGCCCGAGCAACTCTGCGAGGAACTGCTCGGGCGCAAGCTGACCGACGTGGACGCTGAGGAACGGCGCGTATTGCAGCGCATCGCCTCGGGCCAGGTCATGGGACCGGACGCGCAGGAAGAGGCATCGCTGCATGCCGGCTTCGGCGACCGGCTGGCCGACCGCGTCGCGGCGATCGGCGGTTCTTGGGGCTTCATCATCGCCTTCGGCGTGGTGCTGCTGGGATGGATGCTGGTGAACAGCCGCATCCTCGAGGACTTCGGGCTGCACCCCTTCGATGCCTACCCCTATATCTTCCTGAACCTGATGCTCTCGATGCTGGCGGCGATCCAGGCGCCGGTGATCATGATGAGCCAGAACCGCGCCTCCGACAAGGACCGCATCGCCGCGCGGCACGACTACGAGGTGAACCTGCGCACGCAGCTGGAGATCATCCGCCTGCACAAGCGGATGGATCAGCTGTTCGAGAATCTTGAGCGCCGGGCAGGCGCGGAAACCTGAAATACATAAGAGCCGTCATCCCCGCGAAGGCGGGGACCCAACTGATGCTTGTGCAACACGAGATCACTGGAGATGGGTTCCCGCCTTCGCTGGAATGACGGGTTTTGGTTTGCGCGTACCAGGGTGTGCACCGGACATGCAAAAACACCCGCTGGCGAGTGCGGGCCGTTACGCCGGGGAAATCAACGCATCCGAGAGTGAACATCGGGTCGGCGTCGGGAGCGTCCAAGCTGGGACGCAGGGTTTTGTGTTCCGCAAGCTCGGGCGAACGGCCGGGTAGCAGCGGGCAGCCCGGCTCGACCTGTATTCCATCGGAAAGTCCCATGTGGCCGTCGTTAGGGTTCGCATCGTTATCGGCCGATGGCTATCCGGGATGGTCATCCCAAGTCCTGCCGTGTGTCGCAGGAACGTATGGACGGCTTTTCCGGTAGCTCAGGGACAGTCCGGGTCTTCGAACGGACGCGTGGTTTGCGTAGCTACGGCTTGAAACCGCATCCCGGCCCACGACGCCGACCCGATACACCTCTCCAGCGTGATCATCGCCGGATCGGATGCCGGGCCATATAACCTATTTGGCGATAAATGTCAAGGCGTCACTGCCAGGTCCGCGTGCGGAACCACTTGGTTACGACATACTTCACCCCGCGTACCACCGGGCGCGCCGCATGCATGGTCCAGGGATTCGGCGTGCCATCGGGCAGGGCATTGTTCCATAGCAGCATCGTGCCGGCGCAAGGCGGGATGCTGAGCGCGACCCGGGTGAAGTCGGTCATGCCGCCTTCATCGACGCTGTTGAGATAGATCATGGCGGTCCAGCTGCGCTGCCCTCCGCAGCGTCGCTCGGTTCGCCAGTACCCGGCAGCGGTGTCGAACCAGTCGCAATGTTCGTTGAAGTACTGGCCGCAAAGGTAGCGTTGCCCTTGCGCGGCTTCTGCACATGTGGGCGCAATACCGGTCATGGCGGAAAGGCGCGCATCGAGATTGCGCACGCATTCGTCGGCTTCGTCAAGGTCGCCCGAGTAGCTGGTGCGGTAGCCGGGCCAGAGGCCTTCTTCGACAAGGCTGGAAGGGCAGGCGACGGCATCGATCAGCGTCATCAGGCGCGCACAGGTAGGCGGGGTCAGGAAACCGTCGATGGCGTAGATTTCCGCGCGATCCTCCGGAAAACGGCGCGCCGCGGGTTCTCCGGCCAGTCGTTCGCGTACCACCGCGCCCATGCGGGCGAGAGCCTTGCGGTCGGGATGTGCGGGCTCCGTCATGGCAGCTAGACTATCCGTATCCGCAGATAGTTCAATTGCCCTCGTGAAGTATCGGATTGCCGGATTTCCAGGGGTGATAAGAAAAATCCCGGAGTTTTACCTCCGGGAGTTTTCCGTATCTCTTGTCTGGCAGCTTACCAGAAGAAATCGTAGATCACGTCTACCACTTCGCCGCTATAGATATCGACCAGCATCACGTCGTCGTAGTAACGGACCCAGCGGTAGGGGCCGTAGACCGGTGGCAGGCGGTAAGCCCAAGGATCGTTGATCCAGTAGCGGTTGCCGTAGAACATCGAGCCCAGCGAGAAGCCGATGCTCAGGCGGCGGTAGGAGTAGCCGTTGTACGGCGCGTAATAGCGGCCGATGCGATAGGTGTTGCGATTGCGGTCGCGATAGCGCTGCCAGTCGTAGCGGTTGTCGCGGCGCCAGTCGTTGCGATTCCAGGACTGGTAGCGATCGCCGCGGCCGTTGTCGCGCCAGCCGTTGTTGTTGTTGCGCCAACGATCGTTGTTGTTCCGGCGGTCGTTGTCACGCCAGCGGTCGTTGTCGCCGCGACGGTCGTTGTCCGCGCGCCACGAAGGGTTGCGATCGTTGTCCGGGCGGCGGTCGTTACCTGCCTGCCCATTGCCGGGCCTGCCATCACCGGGTCGGCCATTACCATTCCGCCACGCGTTGTCGCGGTCGCGGTTGTCGTCCCGGCGGACCGCCTGACCGGCGCCGCGATCGTTGTCAGGGCGCTGGTTGTTGCCCTGCCACGACGGGCGGCCCTGCTGCTGGCCGGACGAGGGGCGCGAACCTTGCCAGTTGGGGCGGTCGTCTCCACGCCCCTGCTGCTGGGCGGGGCGTGCCTGAGGCTGGCGCTGCTGCTCGCGCATCTGGCGAAGCTGCGGGCCGATCTCGCTGCGGCCGTTGAGTCGCTGCTGCTGGGGCTGAGGTTGCGGCCGGGACTGCGGACGCTCGGCACGGGCATTGTTGCCGCGCTCACGGCCCTGGTCCTGCGCGAAGCCGGGGCTGGACATCCCCGTGATCGCAATCGCCATGGTGGCGACGGCGATCAGTACACCTGCTTTTCTGTTTTTCGTTGCCATTGTTCCGGTCTCCAAACCGAAGTGCCGGACGGCGAAGCGCGGCTCATCGTTGAACAGGGTGTACCGGATCAGCGCTGTCGCAATGGTGAATGGCGGCGTTGCTCACCGTTAAGTTTCGTAATGTTGCAGCGACAAATAAAGCCGCCGCCCGGTTTCCCGGGCAGCGGCTTTCGAAACAGCGCAAATCAGCGCGTCAGCTTCTTGTACGCCAGCGCGGTCGGACGGTCGGCGGCGTCGCCCAGACGGCGGCGCTTGTCCTCTTCGTAGGCGGCGAAGTTGCCCTCGAACCATTCGACGTGGCTGTTGCCCTCGAACGCGAGGATGTGGGTGGCGAGACGGTCGAGGAAGAAGCGGTCATGGCTGATGACCACGGCGCAGCCCGCGAAGTTCTCGATCGCCTCTTCCAGCGCGCCCAGCGTTTCCACGTCGAGGTCGTTGGTCGGTTCGTCGAGCAGGAGGACGTTGCCACCCTCCTTGAGCATCTTGGCCATGTGGACGCGGTTGCGCTCACCGCCCGACAGCTTGCCGACGTTCTTCTGCTGGTCGGCGCCCTTGAAGTTGAAAGCACCCACATAGGCGCGGGTCGAGGTGTCGTGACCGTTGACCTTCATGTAGTCGAGACCGTCGGAGATTTCCTCCCAAACGTTCTTCTTGGGGTCGAGGTGGTCGCGGCTCTGGTCGACGAAGCCGAGGTGGACGGTCGAGCCCATCTCGATGGTGCCCTCGTCAGGCGTTTCCTTGCCGGTGATGAGCTTGAACAGCGTGGACTTGCCGGCGCCGTTCGGGCCGATGACGCCGACGATGCCGCCCGGCGGCAGGATGAACGAGAGGTTTTCGAACAGCAGCTTGTCGCCGTAGGCCTTCGAGATGTTATTGACCTCGATGACCTTGCCGCCGAGACGCTCGGGCACCTGGATGACGATCTGGGCCTTGCCGGGACGGCGGCCCGACTGCGCTTCCTGCAGCTGCTCGAACTTGCGGATACGCGCCTTGGACTTGGTCTGGCGCGCGGCCGGGGTCTGGCGGATCCACTCGAGTTCTTCCTTGAGCGCCTTGGCGCGGCCGGATTCCTCGCGGTCCTCCTGCTCCATGCGCTTGGACTTCTTCTCGAGGTAGGTCGAGTAGTTGCCCTCATACGGGAAGTACTTCCCGCGATCGAGTTCGAGGATCCAGTTCACCACGTTGTCGAGGAAGTAGCGATCGTGGGTGATCATCAAGACCGCGCCCGCGTATTCCTTGAGGTGGTTTTCCAGCCATTCGACGGATTCGGCGTCGAGGTGGTTGGTCGGTTCGTCGAGCAGCAGGATCGAGGGTTTCTGGATCAGCAGGCGGGTCAGCGCGACGCGGCGCTTTTCACCGCCCGACAGGCTGTTCACCGGCCAGTCGCTCGGCGGGCAGCGCAGGGCCTCCATGGCGATCTCGAGCTGGTTGTCCAGCGTCCAGCCGTCGACCGCGTCGATCTTGCCCTGCAGGTCGCCCATTTCCTCCATGAGTGCGTCGAAATCGACGTCCTCCGGCGGGTCGCCCATGATGTTGGAGATCTCGTTGAAGCGGTCGACCAGATCGGCGGTCTCGCGCGCGCCGTCCTTGACGTTCTCGAGGACGGTCTTGGTCGGATCGAGTTCCGGTTCCTGCTCGAGATAGCCGACGGTGATGTTCTCACCGGGCCAGGCTTCGCCGGTGAAATCGGTGTCGATACCGGCCATGATCTTGATCAGGGTGGATTTACCGGCACCGTTCGGGCCGACGATGCCGATCTTGGCGCCCTGGTAGAACTGCAGCGAGATGTCGCTGAGCACCGGCTTCTGGGCACCGGGGAAGGTCTTGGTCATGCCCTTCATGACATAGGCGTATTGGGCGGCCATGCGGTTCCTCTGGATGGAATTCGAAGTCTGGAAAAGAGTTGGGGCCGCTACTACAGGCCAGAGCACGGATTGCCAAGGGTACGGCAAAGTACCCGCGTCGTCCCGGACTTGATCCGGGACCGGTGGCGGTCTTCAGGCACGAACCATCGCGCAAGGCGCGTGAAGCAACGTGGGCTGGTCAGGGCCAGCGGTCTTGGATCACGTCCGGGATGACGATGCCGCTCTGATCAGAGTCACGCAGTGTCCGCGGCAGGAAGGCCAGTCCGGCCATGACGGTCGGTACGCTCAGGATCGCCCAGTAGAAGTTCACCGGCCTTGCGAAGACCGCCAGCAGCAGTGCGATCGTCGCCAGCCACGGCAGCGCGAAGCGGGCCAGCGGCGGTGGCGCTCCCAGGAACCCGAGCAGGCAGAGTAGCACGGCGAGATAGCTGAACGGAGCCGGGATCAGGTGCAGCAACGTCACGTCGGCGATGTCCTGCAGCACCGCGCGGGGCCCGCGCAGACCGTCCCAGCCTTGTGACAGCGTATCGCCGGGAAGCGAGAGCGGCACGACCGCCTGCCGGTGCAGAAGCAATACCACGGCATAGCCTGCAATCAGCGCAGCCCACGCGGCCAGTTCCCGGTATCGGCCGCTCCGCCAAGCCCAGAATGCCGCGAGCAGCACGAAGGGCAGCGCCAGTTCGCGGATCGCCAGCGCCGATGCGGCGGCGAGGAAGGCGGCGGTCGGGAAGGAGGGGGCGGTCAGGCCCTTGACCCGCAGTGCCATGGCCAGCGCCACGAGCACGCCCGCCCACAATTCATGCGACACCGAAAGCCCGGGGCTGGCGACCATCGCGCCGCCGACCAGAATGAGCAGCATGGCCAGCATCCGCTCGCGTCCACTTACCAGCGGCCGCAGCATCGCGAACCATGCGGCGGCGGTGACGGCAAGCAGCACGCAGAGGAGGACATGCACCGTGCGCCAGCCCAGCGCTGCCTCGATCCACGCCAGCGTCGGCAGGCGCACCGTCACGAAGGGGCTGGTCGGAAAGCCGTGCGCGCGCTGGAGGCGGGTGGCGGCATGGTAGTAGCCCTCGCCCCCGGCCACCGCATTGCCGATGTCGTGATAGAGCTGCACGTCGGAATAGCGCCCGTCGCCGCTGATCGCCTCACCGGACTGCGAGGCGCCGATCTTCAGCGTCGCCAGTGCGAGCACCACGAAGAGGGCGATCACGGCGAGGGCCTGAAGACGGGTGAGGGCGGCGAGCATGGCGCGGTTGTGTTCGCTCGGCTTCTCGGCGGCAAGACGAGCCTCGGATTATCCACACGAGTTGATCTGCAAAATCTTCGTCATTGCGAGCGCAGCGAAGCAATCCAGGGCAGTTTCAAGCCGCTCTGCATTGCTTCGCTGCGCTCGCAATGACGAGACTGCGGGGAGATCATCAGGGGGCCGCCGCAATTGGCAGCCGGGACGACGCTTGGCAGCGACGGATCGCTCGGTTAGCACTTGCGCATATGAGCACCCTCCCAGTCCTTCGCGCGGGGCTTCTTGCCGCCGCGCTGTCCGCTGCCGTCCCGGCTTTCGCAACTCCCCAGCAGGGCTCAGGCGTCGCCTGGGACATCGTCGAGGGCCTGACCACCGAGATCGGCCCGCGCATGGCCGGCTCCGAGGCCGAGGCGCGCGCACGCGACTGGGGTTCGGCCAAGCTCAAGGCGCTCGGTTTCCAGAACGTGCGGGTGGAGGAGTTCAAGACCCTCGCCTGGAAGCGCGGTCCCGAGAGCGCGAAGCTGACCGCGCCTTACGCGCAGCCGCTGGCGATCACCGCGCTTGGTTTCTCGGTGCCGACACCCAAGGGCGGGCTGAAGGCTCCGCTGGTCTACTTCCCGACGCTCGATGCGCTGGAAGCGGCGCCCGACGGATCGCTCAAGGGCAAGGTGGCCTTCATCGACCACGCGATGCGCGCGGCGCAGGACGGTTCGGGCTATGGCCCTTACGGCAACGTGCGCCGTCAGGGGCCGACGATCGCCTCGCGCAAGGGCGCGGCGGGCGTGGTGATCCGTTCGGCGGGCACCGACAGCCACCGCAACCCGCATACCGGCGTCACCATCTTTGCCAAGGATGTGCAGCCGATCCCGGCAGGCGCGGTCTCGAACCCCGATGCCGACCTGATCGCCCGCACCGCCGCGAGGGCTGCGGCGGGCGGCAAGCCGATGGCCATCGACTTGACGCTGGAGGGCAAGCCGTTCCCCGATGCGCCTTCGGGCAACGTCATCGCCGACCTGCCGGGGCGCGATCCCTCGTTGCCGATCATCGTTATCGCCTGTCACCTCGACAGTTGGGACCTCGGCACCGGCGCGATCGACGACGCCTCGGGTTGCGCCATCGTGACGGCGGCGGCACTCGCGGCGCAGCAGGGCGGGCAGGCTTTGCGCACGATCCGCGTGCTGTGGTCCGGCAACGAGGAAATGGGCGTCGGAGGCGGCGGCGGTGCGGCCTATGCGCGCATGCACGGGTCGGAGCCCCACGCCGTCGCGATGGAGAGCGACTTCGGCGCTGACAAGGTGTGGGCGGCGAAGTTCAACACCGCCGCCGACAACAAGCCGATGGTGGACAAGGTGAAGGCCGCGCTCTGGCCGATGGGCGTCGTCCCACATGATGGCGAGACCGAGGGCGGGGCCGACGTCGCCGCGATCATCAAGGCGCAGAATCTGGCGGTGATCGATCTCGGGCAGGACGGGATGCACTACTTCGATCTGCACCACACGCCGGACGATACGCTCGACAAGGTCGATCCTGCGGCGTTGCAGCAGAACGTCGATGCCTGGACGGCGGTTTTGAGGGTGATCGCGAATGAGCCTGGGGTGATCGGGAAAGCCGGGGCCAAGAGCGAGTAGCAGTCGGTCTCCACTCCGGTTCTTTCGACGTGCCAGCCTTAAACATTCTTCGTCATCCCCGCGAAAGCGGGGACCCATCTGATGGAACTGCAACAGGCGCCGTCAGGAGATGGGTTCCCGCCTGCGCGGGAATGACGACCCAATGAGAATGATCGTGGCCTCAAACCGAAGCCGCAATTCGCTCCGCCACCGCGACCAGCCGCCGGGCCTGCTCCAGATGCAGCAGTTCGGTCATCTTGCCATCGACCTTGATCGCGCCCTTGCCCTGGTTCTCTGGCAACGCGAACGCCGCGATCACCGAGGCCGCCCAGCCGAGGTCCGCTTCGCTCGGTGAGAACACCGTATTGCAGGGCTCGATCTGCGCGGGATGGATCAGGCTCTTGCCGTCGAAGCCGAACAGCAGCCCCTGCCGCGCCTCCTCCTCGAACACACCTAAATCGCGGAATTCGTTGCAGACGCCGTCGAGCACGGTGACGCCGTGCGCCCGCGCGGCCGCGACCGCCATCGACAGGAACGGCAGGAACGGCGTGCGCTCGGGCACCGACTGCGCGCGCATCTCCTTGGCGAGATCGTTGAGGCCCATGATCCACAGCGACAGCCGCGTCGAACGGGCCTTCGCCGCGATCGGCTCCAGTGCGAAGACGCTCGCGCAAGTCTCTATCATCGCCCAGAGCTGCAGGGTTTCGGGAGCGCCGCTCAGCGCATCCTGCAGCCGGTCGATGTCCTGCGGGCCGTTGACCTTGGGCACCAGCACCGCGTCGGCCTTCGACCCGGCGACGGCGGCAAGGTCCGCCGCGCCCCATTCGGTATCGAGGCCGTTGACGCGGATCGCGACTTCCCGGTGACCGAAGCCGCCTTCCGCGATCGCGGCGACGGCGGCAGCGCGTGCCTCTTGCTTGGCTTCGGGTGCGACTGCGTCCTCGAGGTCGAGGATCACCACGTCGCAGGGCAGGGTGCGCGCCTTGGCGAGAGCCTTGGCATTCGAGGCGGGCAGGTAGAGCGCGCTGCGGCGGGGGCGGTCGATCGAAGTCATCAGGGCAGGTTCCCGTGTCGAGTATGTCGCCGCCTCCTTGCGGCGCGCGGCGCCACGGGGTCAAGCGCGGGCGCCGTGGTTTTTAGGGTATCGACCAACCGCTACGCAAATTCCTCTAGGCCTAAAGAACAATTTGCAATCGTTTGCCTGCTATATACCCTTTATCAGCCGCAAATGGTCGCCCGCGCATCGCGGCCAGGGGCGCGGAGTCCTCTCCCTTCCTCCGCGCCCTGAGCGGTAGCCCATGCGGGTCGCAGACGTCGCCCCGTGACCTGCTCCATCAAGGATCGGGCACGGGGCACTTCCTCAGAGATCGGCGAGAATGCGCTCGCTCTCCTGCCACAACCGCGCGGCCGCCGCGTCGTCGAGCGCCTGCGGGGCCGCCGGAATCTCGGCAAGGTCATGGAAGTAGCGTCCCCCGTTCGTACCCGCCTCGGGCGCGGTGGCGAGCCAGACGATCGTGCGCGCGGACTGCTCGGGCGAGACGAGATCCTGTCCCTTGCCATAAGCCTGCAGCGAGGCTTCGCCGTGGCTCCAGAAATTCGAGCCGACCTTGCCCGGATGCATGGCCTGCGCGGTGATGCCCTTGTCGGCGAGGCGGCTGGCCAGTTCGCGGGTGAACAGCAGGTTGGCGAGCTTGGCCTGGCAATAGGCGGGACCGGTGGCGAAGTCGTCCAGCATCATCAGGTCGTCCCAGCGCATCGCTTTCGCCTGCTCATGCGCGAGCGATGAGACGGCGATCACCCGCACCGTGCCGGGAGGGCTGTCCTGCCCCGCGCGCTCCAGCAGAGGGAGCAGTTCGCGGGTCAGCAGGAAAGGGGCGAGGTGGTTGGCGGCGAAAGTCGCCTCCAGCCCCTCGGAGGACACGTAGAGCCCGTCGCGGATGCCGCCTGCGTTGTTGACGAGGACCTGGACTTTATCGGTCAGGGCCGCGATCTCGCGCGCGACGCGGCGCACGTCGGCCATTTCGGCGAAGTCGCCGCGCAGGAAATCGACTTTGCCGAAGGCGCGCAGTTCCGCTTCGGCGGCATCGCAGCGGGCTGGATCGCGTCCGGTGGCGATGACGTGCCAGCCCATGCGGGCGAACTCCGTCGCGCTGGCCTTGCCGATGCCGGAACTGGCGCCGGTGATCACGACGACGGGTTGCGGCTTCGCGGAATTATCGGACATTTCGGCATTCTCCCCTGCCGCGCCCGACCTTCGCGGGTCGCGGTGTGTCTGGTCTAGCGCGGCTCCGCCCCTTAAGGAACAGATCGACGGCGAAGCGCACGCGCCGGTCGATGTCTGGTGCGGGCAGCATGTTTCCCGACAGAATGAAGCGCACCGGGCCGCTGACGACCATGCTCATGAACACGTTGGCCGCAAGCATCGCGTCGCCGATGGCGAGACGGCCTACCTCGGTCTCTTCCTCGAGGATCTGCGCGAGGAACCGCACGGTCGGCAGCGCGGCGATGTCGTAATAGGTCTGGAAGATGTCCGGGAAGCGGTAGCTCTCGGTATTGATGAGCCGTTGCAGCTTCGCACCCGCAGGTTCTCCCACCAGTCCGATCCGCAGCATCGCGATGGCAATGAGCGTATCCTCCAGCGTGTTCCTGCGCGTGGCGGCGATCACCTCGGCACCGACCGCGCGGGCCTCGGTGCCGTGGCGGACGGCGGCGCGGAATAGCGCGGCCTTGTCCGGGTACTTCGCATAGACCGTCCGCTTGGTCATGTTCACGTCGGCGGCGATCCCCTCGATCGTGGCGCTTTCGTATCCTTTGTCGAGGAAGTGTTCGAGCGCGGTGTCGAGCAGGGCGACCTGCCGGACCTGGGCCTGTTCGCGCGTGGGGCGTCCAGCCTTGGGGAGCGCAGGGTGCGTGTCTTCGAGCATGATCCCCATGGACCCGATTTGGCTTGCGTCGCCAAGAGGCTCGTGAATAATGAAACGCATAAGGTGTTATTAATCGAGTCGCGATGGACTGTCCAGTCCGTCGCGGCGGCAAGGGAGAGGAGTAAGGGAAGCATGGGCATTGCTGCGGACAAACTCACTGCGCTGGTCGCTGACCCGGAGCGCTTCGCGTTCTCCGCGGGCGACTTGCGCGAAACCCAGGTTGCCGCGCTGGACGAGCGGTTTCAGGAGCGCCGCGATCGGATCAGGCTGCTCGGCCTGCGCGCCCGCGACGCCGGGATCGACAGCATCGCGCGGATCGAGGACGTGGTGCCGGTGCTGTTTCCGCACACCGCCTACAAGTCCTACCCGGAAAGCTACCTGATGGACGAGCGCTGGGATCGGCTGACCAAGTGGCTCGGCACGGTGTCCGCGCATCCGATCGAGGGTATATCGCTGGACGGGATCGACGGCATCGACGACTGGATCGCGCGGCTGGCGGAGCAGGGGCATTTCATCTCCTGCTCCAGCGGCACCACCGGCAAGTCGGCGATGCTGATCGCCTCGCAGAAGGACATGGACTGGTCGCGGATCGATACCGTCAACGTCTTCGCCTGGGGCTCGGGCGTGGTGCCGGCGCAGGACCGGCTGATCATCGGCTGCGCTCCCGTGGCGACGGTGCCCAAGAACGCGGCGATCGCGCAGGCGCAGTACGAGGCTTTCGCCAATCCCGAGTGGCCGCGCTGGGCCTATCCGGTGCCGCCGATCACGGTCGGTTCGCTGACGGCGATGGTGGTCATGCGCAAGAAGATCGCCGAGGGCACCGCCCGTCCGGACGAGATCGCCGCCTTCGAGGAAACATCGGCCGAGCGCGCGCGGCTGGTCGCCGATGCGGTGCCCGCGACGGCGCAGTTCATCATCGAGAACCGTCACCGCAAGCTCCAGCTTTCGGGGCTGTGGAACGGGCTGTGGCAGGTCGCCAAGGCCGTGCGCGACGCGGGCTACGGGCGTGAGGACTTCAACCCGGACAACTCGATCTACGTCGGCGGGGGCTCAAGCGCGCGCAGCTTCCGGCGGACTACCAGGACTATGTGTTCGAGACGTTCAACATCCCGGCGGACCGGCATTTCCAGAACTATTCGATGCAGGAACTGAACTCCGGCATGCCGAAGTGCCGAGAGGGCGGGCGCTATCACGTGCCGCCGTGGATCGTGCCGGTGCTGCTCGACAAGTCGGGTGACGAGGCGCTTCCCCATGCGGGCGGCGAACAGGAAGGGCGCGCGGCGTTCTTCGACCTCTCGCTCGACGGACGCTGGGGTGGCGTCATCACCGGCGACAGGATTTCGCTGGACCATTCCCCTTGCGCCTGCGGGAACCACGGCCCGTCGATCCGCGACGACATCGCCCGTTATGCGGATCTGGAAGGCGACGACAAGATCGGCTGCGCGGGCACGGTCGACGCTTATGTGCGAGGTGTGGCATGAACGAGATCGCACAGCCTGAGGTCAGCGAAGACCTCGTCTCCGCCCCGTTCTTCCTGCGCGGCGAGGTGCTGCACGGGACCGACGTGATCCAGACGTCGCGCGACCTCGGCGTCACGTTCGCCACGCCGCGCATTCCCTTCGATCGCGCGGTGCCGCCGCGCACCGAAGTGCCGCCGCTCCTCAACGTACCGCTGGCCGAGATCATCGACTTCCTCGTCGAGACCGGCCAGCGCCTGCTCGCCAGCGACAACGACCACATGCAGGAATGCATCGAGCGCATGTGCCGCACGCATATCCTGCCCCGCGCCGTCGTCGAGAATACCGCGCGTCATGCGGCGGCCTATCTCGACAAGCGGGTGCTGATGGCCGAAGTCGAGCAGAACTTCCCCGATCCGCGCGCGCTCGACGAATGGGTGCCGAAGCAGGACTTCACCGGCCGCAAGAGCTTCGTGCGCGCCTTCGCACCGCGCCTGATCCATGTGCTGCCGGGCAATTCTCCCGGCGTCGCGGTGAAGTCGGTGGCGCAGGGGGCGATGGTGAAGGGCATCAACCTGTTCAAGATGAGCAGCGCCGATCCTTTCACCATGGTCGCGATCCTGCGCACCATGGCGGACCTTGATCCGGCGCATCCGATCGTGCGCTCGATGTCCGCGGTCTACTGGCGCGGCGGCGACGATGCGACCGAGCGGGTGCTCTACCGTCCGCAGTACTTCGACAAGATCGTCGCCTGGGGCGGCGGGGACGCGATCAACAACGTCATCAAGTACCTCGGCCCCGGCTTCCAACTGGTGTCCTTCGATCCCAAGACCTCGATCTCGATGGTCGGGCGCGAGGCGCTGGCGGACGAGGAGACGATCGACCGGGTGGCGGACTTGTGCTCGGCGGACGTGATGACACTCAACCAGGAGGCCTGCGTCGCCAGCCGCTTCCAGTTCGTCGAGGGGGACGAGGCGGCGGTAGACCGTTTCTGCGCGCGCCTGCACCATCACGTGGCTCGCCGTGCGGCGGAAAGCGGCGACGTTCGCCCGCTCGATAGGGACATGCGCGAGGCGGTCGAATCGATGACGCTGATGGACGACGAGTACGGCGTCTGGGGCCGCACCGACGGGCGGGGCCTGGTGATCCGCTCGGATGAGCCGGTGGACTTCCACCCGATCAACAAGACCGCCAACGTCGTGCGCGTGGGCAGCCTCGACGATGCGGTGAAGTGGATCAACGTGGCGACGCAGACGGTCGGCTTCTACCCGTTCGACCGCATGGCCGCCTACCGCGACCGCCTCGCCGCCGGGGCGCGCAGCGCATCGTGCATCTGGGAGAGGCGGGGCCTTCGACCATCGGCAATCCGCACGACGCGATGTATCCGCTCCACCGCTTCGTGCACTGGATGGCGCACGAGGACGGGCGGGGGTAGGCGCTAGATGTGGCCCTAGATGTGACGGGGCGCATCCATGCGATCGTGCAGGATGCGCATCACCGCGACGCCATAGTCGGTCGGCCGGAAATAGAGGACGTGCCTTCCCAATGCCCGTCGCCGGTACCCTGCACGGATGTGGCTGCAATCGCTCGATTGCAGGGGTGCATTTGCCAGATCGGTGCACGCCTGTTCGATCTGATCCACATAAGCGACGGCTTGGGGAACGCCCCATTCGGCAGCGGTATGGTCGAAGATCGCTTCAAGATCGCGTTGGGCTCTCGGGCTAAGCCGGAACTCAGCCATGCTCGGCGATCTTGCGCCGCTTGAAGGCTGTGAAGTCGAAGGGTTCGGGCTCACCGCTTTGTTCGGCTTCGATCAACGCGCTGCGAATGCCTTCGATTTCGCCGGACCGCTCCTGTTCGCGCCGGATGAGATCGCGGATCGCTTCGCTGTCGTTCGTATACCGCCCCGCGCGGACCTGAGAAGCGATCCAGGCATCCTGCTGATCCGTCAGCGTGATCGTCTTGCGTACCGTAGCCATATGCTTTCCGTCATACTATCGGTGCAGTTTAATGCGGGGAGCGCAGGGCTGCAAGTCTCTCTTCAAACCGCAACATCGCCGAGACGGATATGACCGCCCCTCGCTTGCCTGCTGCGGCGAGTGCGCTACCCATCGAACAAACAGCCCGCCACGCCGGGCACGCGAAGGGGATCATAACCACCATGGCCGTCGAAATCCTGCTCCCGAAGATCGGTTTCTCCATGCAGGAGGGCCAGGTCGCCGAATGGCTCGCCGCCGATGGGGCGCAAGTGACCGAAGGCCAGCCGCTGTTCTCGCTGGAGGCGGACAAGTCCACCAACGAGGTCGAATCCCCGCCACCGGCACGCTCAAGATCGTCACGCAGACGGGCGAGACTTACGAAGTCGGCACCGTTCTCGGCTGGATCGAGTAACTGGCTGGACAGGCGCGGATCGTCGGGTCACTATCCGCGCCATGAACCGCCTTCTTACCGCTGTCGCCGCCTTCGGGCTCCTCGCCGTTTCGGGCACCGCGCATGCCAGTCTCGCGGTCGGCGCGAAGGCGCCGCAGTTCGCGGCCAAGGGCGCCAAGGCGGGCAAGGAAGTCGACTTCGATCTCGCCAAGGCGCTGAAGAAGGGGCCGGTCGTGCTCTACTTCTATCCCAAGGCATTCACGCAGGGCTGCACGCTGGAGGCCCACGCCTTCGCCGAAGCCACGCCCGAGTTCGCGCAGCTTGGCGCAACCGTGGTGGGCATGTCGGCGGACGACCTGCCGACGCTCAAGAAATTCTCGACCGAGGAATGCCGCGACAAGTTCGCGGTCGCCACCGCCAGCCCCAAGGTGACCAAGGATTACGACGTCGCACTCACCCGGCCGGGCGTCCCGGCAGGCATGACCCAGCGCGTCAGCTACGTCATCGACCAGAGCGGCCACGTCGCCTTCGTCCACTCCGACATGGACTACCGCGAACACGTCACGATGACGCTGGCGGCGGTCAAGGCGATGAAGGCCAAGCGCCCCGGTTGAACCCGGCCCCTTGCGCCGAACCGCCTGAGCGCCACTTTACAAACAGCCGTACTGCGCTAAGCGGTGCGGCTCGTTTGTTTCAGGCCGGTCGTGATCCCGGCTCATCGGAGATTTTCGCCATGCGTGCCGAGGGGCAGGCCCACATTGTCCGTATCGAGAAGGCCCTCGCGCTGGTCCGCAAGTTCCTCGACTGGGACCGCGCGCTGCGCCGGTTCGACGAGCTGAACGCGCGCGTCGAGGACCCGACCCTTTGGGAAAAGCCCAAGGAGGCCGAGGCGGTCATGAAGGAACGTCGCCGTCTCGAGGCTGCGATCGGCGCGGTGAACTCGATCAGCGCCGAGATGGCCGATGCCGTCGAGTTCGTCGAACTGGGCGAGATGGAAGGCGATGAGGAAACCATCGCCGAGGGCCTGTCGGCGCTCGCCGCGCTGGCCGAGCGCGCCGATCAGGACAAGGTCACCGCGCTGCTCTCGGGTGAGGCGGACGGCAACGACACTTATCTCGAAGTCCACGCGGGTGCCGGCGGTACCGAAAGCCAGGACTGGGCGGAAATCCTTCAGCGCATGTACACGCGCTGGGCGGAGCGCCACGGCTACAAGGTCGAACTGGTCGACTATCACGCGGGCGAAGCGGCGGGCATCAAGAGCTGCACCTTGCTCATCAAGGGCGAGAACGCCTACGGCTATGCCAAGACCGAAAGCGGCGTTCACCGCCTGGTCCGTATCAGCCCCTATGACAGCGCGGCGCGGCGGCACACCAGCTTCTCGTCGGTGTGGGTCTATCCGGTGATCGACGATACCTTCGAGATCGAGATCAACCCGTCCGACCTGAAGATCGACACCTATCGCGCTTCGGGCGCGGGCGGGCAGCACGTCAACACCACCGATTCGGCCGTGCGCATCACGCACCAGCCCTCGGGGATCATCGTCGCCAGCCAGATCGACCGTTCGCAGCACAAGAACCGCGAAATCGCCATGGGCATGCTGAAAGCGCGCATGTTCGAGGCCGAGATGCGCCGCCGCGAGGAAGCCGCCAGCGCCGAACACGCGAGCAAGAGCGACATCGGCTGGGGGCATCAGATCCGCTCCTACGTGCTGCAGCCGTACCAGCAGGTGAAGGACTTGCGCACGGGTGTGGTCTCGACCGCGCCCGACGACGTGCTCGACGGCGCCCTCGATCCGTTCATGGCCGCGGCCCTGTCGCAGCGCGTGACCGGCGAGAAGGTCGAAGTCGAAGACGCCGACTGAAACGTGGCGGCCGTCTCGTCCCGGGACAGTGGCCGGGGCGAGAGGGCATGAATGCGACGGATCTCTTTCAACCGTTTTGCCAATCGCGCGCACAGGCGCTAAGGGGCCGCATGTTTCGCGCGCATACCCTCTTTCCGGCCATGCTGGTGCCTGCTCTGTTGAGTCTGGCCGCCTGCCAGCAGCCTGCTGTCGATGACGGCCGGGAAAAGGGCGCGCCCAAGTTCCCCAAGCCCGATCGCCCCGTTGCGCAAAGCACCTCCAGCACGTTCTCCACCGAAGCCCAGCGCGACAGCGCGGGCGAGGCCAACACGGTAATGGACCTTGCAGGCGTGGCGCCCGGCATGAGCGTGGCCGATCTCGGCGCGGGCGAGGGGTACTACACCGTCCGCCTCTCGCACCGCGTCGGCAAGAAGGGCCGGGTTCTGGGCGAGGATATCGATCGCGGTGCCAACGAACGCCTCGCCACGCGCGTCATGCGCGAGGAACTGGAGAACGTCTCGATCAAGCTGGGCCGCCCGAGCGATCCCAGCCTGCCCGAGAAGAGTTTCGACCGCATCTTCCTGGTCCATATGTACCACGAGGTCGGCGACCCTTACGGTTTCCTCTGGAGGCTGCGCCCGGCGCTGCGTCCCGGCGGTAAGCTGGTGGTCGTGGATGTCGATCGCCCCGCCGGTGGGCATGGCCTGCCGCCTTCGCTGCTTTTCTGCGAATTTGCGTCGGTGGGCTATCGGTTGACGGAATTTGTTCGCAAGCCCGAATTACAGGGCTATTATGCGCAGTTTGAAGTCGCAGGGGCAAGGCCTGCGCCGGCAGATATAAAGCCGTGCCGAATTTCGGGGTAGCGCCGCCGAAAACCAATGGATCGCAGGGCTGAGCCGCGAAAGCCTGGGGAAAGACGAGAGAAAATGAGTTTCAAGGGTCTCAAGCCGATCATCTATGGTGGCCGTGAAGTCTGGCCGCTGGTCGAAGGCGGCAAGGGCGTCGCCGCGACGAACCACATGAGTTCGGGCGCGTGGGCGGCTGCGGGCGGCATCGGCACGGTCAGCGCGGTGAATGCCGACAGCTACGACGCCGAAGGCAAGATCATCCCGCAGATCTACAACGCACTGACCCGCAAAGAACGCCACCAGGAACTGATCGACTACGCCATCGACGGCGCGGTCGAGCAGGTCCGCCGGGCTTTCGACATTTCGGGCGGCAAGGGCGCGATCAACATCAACGTCCTGTGGGAAATGGGCGGCGCGCAGCAGATTCTCGAAGGCGTTCTGGAAAAGACCCGGGGCATGGTCACGGGCGTCACCTGCGGTGCGGGCATGCCTTACAAGCTGTCCGAGATCGCGGCGCGCTTCAACGTCAACTACCTGCCGATCGTCAGCTCCGCGCGTGCGTTTCGCGCGCTGTGGAAGCGTGCCTATCACAAGGTCGCCGACCTGATGGGCGCGGTGGTCTACGAGGATCCGTGGCTGGCGGGCGGTCACAACGGCCTGTCCAACGCCGAAGACCCGCTCAAGCCCGAGGATCCGTATCCCCGCGTCAAGGCCCTGCGCGACACCATGCGCGCGGAAGGCGTGCCGGACAGCGTGCCGATCGTGATGGCGGGCGGCGTCTGGTTCCTGCGTGACTGGAACGAATGGATCGACAACCCGGAACTCGGCTCGATCGCGTTCCAGTACGGCACCCGTCCGCTGCTGACGCACGAGAGCCCGATCCCGCAGGCGTGGAAGGATCATCTGCGCACGCTGGAGCCCGGCGACGTGCTGCTCCACCGCTTCTCGCCCACCGGCTTCTATTCCTCGGCCGTGCGCAACCCGTTCCTGCGCAATCTGGAAGCACGCTCGGAGCGTCAGATCCCCTATTCGAAGGTTGAGGCGGGCGTGCACACCGTACGTCTCGACGTCGGTGTGAAGGGCAAGAACTTCTGGGTCGCCCCCAAGGATCTGGAGCGCGCGCGCACCTGGTCGGCGCAGGGCTTCACCGATGGCCTGCGTACGCCGGACGACACGATCATCTTCGTGAACCCGGCAGAGCGCGACGAAATCCGCAAGGATCAGGCCGACTGCATGGGCTGCCTGTCGCACTGCGGTTTCTCTTCGTGGAAGGACCACGACGACTACACCACTGGCCGCCTTGCCGACCCGCGCAGCTTCTGCATCCAGAAGACGCTGCAGGACATCGCCCATGGCGGTCCGATCGACGAGAACCTGATGTTCGCGGGTCACGCGGCCTACAAGTTCAAGCAGGACCCGTTCTATTCGAATGGCTTCACGCCGACCGTGAAGGAACTGGTCGATCGTATCCTGACCGGCGACTGATCGGACAGGACAACGCGGCTTTCAAGCGGCCGGTACGGAGCGATCCGTGCCGGCCATTGTCGTTTCGGAGCGGGACGGCCAGGCGACCATTGCAAGGAAGCTGGCGACGGCGGGCAAGGTCAGCAGCCAGTCGACATAGCTGAGCACGGCCTCGATCGCGCTGCGCACGCTCCATCCGGCAAGGATGCCGACGAGTTCCAGCAGCAGCATGCGGGCGACGAGGATCAGCAGAGGGGCGCTCCACCAGCCGCTTCGGCCGAGGTCGTGGAAGCGGCGGATCGACAGGGCGAACAGGGGCAGGGCGACCTTCACCTGTACGCCCAGCATGACGGCGCGCAGGACAGGGCTGGGATCGAGCCAACTCGTCGCCAGGGCCAGCACTGCGACCGGGATCTGCGAAATCAGGATGTAGGTGACGAACTCGCGGCGGTCGGCCTTGCCGCGAAAGTCCAGGGAGCGGGCGACACTGCGGCCAGCCTGCCGGAAATAGGTGATCATCGCCGCATTTCCGGTTTTGCGGGGGTGAGAGTCAATCGAAATTCCATGCCCGTTCGCCGTGGGTGGCGCCGTCCAGCCCTTCGCGCTCGGCATCCTCCGACACGTGCATGGGGAACGCCAGTGAGGCCATGAGCGCGAGGATCACCGTGCCGACGAGCGACCATACCGCGACCACCAGCACGCCTATCCCCTGCGCCGCAAGTTGCGCGACCGGATTCATGTCGTCGCCATATCCCACGCCGCCCAAGCTTTCGGACAGAAACACGGCGAGCAGCAGCGATCCTAAGATGCCGCCTATGCCCTGTATCGCAAAGACGCCGAGCGCATCGTCGATGAGCAGTTTACGTCGGACGAGCAGCGCCGCGAAGTGGCAGATGATGCCCCCAGCGCTCCCAGCAGCAGGGCAGAGCCCGGCGATACGAAGCCGGCTGCCGGAGCGAGTGTCGCCAAACCTGCCATAGCGCCGGTCGCAAAGCCGGTCGCGGTGGACCTGCCGGCAGTCAGCCGCTCGACCAGCAACCATGTCATGGCGGCGGCGGCGGAGCCCACGTGCATCGCGATGATGGCTGCGGCGGCATCGTCGTTGGCGGCGATGGCGGAGCCGCCACTCAGCGCCAGCCAGCCGATCCACAGCAGCGCCATGCCCGCAATGGACAATGCCGGGCTCTGGGGTGCGACAACCCCTTGCGTGACGCCCTTGCGCCGCCCTAGCATCACTGCGACGACCAGCGCCGATACGCCCGCAGTCACGTTGACGACGATGCCGCCCGCCCAGTCGAGCGTCCCCACGCCGACGGCAAGCCAGCCTCCACCCCACAACCAGTGTGCGACGGGGGCATAGACGACGAGGCCCCACAGTGCGGCGAAGGTGACGATCCATCCGAACCGCGCGCGTTCCGCTCCGGCGCCGACGAACAGGGCCGGAGCGAGGGTAGCTAAGACCATCTGATACAGGGCATAGGCGCTTTCCGGAACGTTGGTTCCCGTACGCACGTTGCCCAATGAGATCAGCATCCAGGCATTGCCCTTGCCCAGCCAGCCGCCCGCCACGTCGCCGAACGCGATAGTATAGCCGACGATGATCCAGACCATCGAAGCCGCAGCGAAAATTGCCCCGCACTGGACCAGGATGGAAAGCGCGTTCTTTGCGCGCACTTGTCCCGCGTAGAAGAGTGCAAGGCCCGGCAATGCCAGCAGGGCAAGCACCGAGGCGGCGAGCATCCACGAAGTGTCGCCCCCGTCCGCGACGTCGAGTCGTCCATCCTGCGCGAAGCTGACCGTTGGTGTAAATGCGGTGCCCAAGACCGCGAAGGCCATCGATAGTGGCAAGCTGGCAGCCATTGTCGAACGCCTGATCATCGCGCCGTCATTCCCCATGAGATTCGCCGCAGCGATAGCGGGCGAACCCTTTACGGGGGTTAGATCAGGAAACTAATTCGGTACAAGCGATTGCAATCCCGAAGTGGATTGATGCCCGGGGTTTGAAGCATTGGTACTTCAGGAATCGAGGCTTCAGGCCGGGTCGGGCAGCACCATGTCGGGCGGGCGGTGACCATCGACCCAGGAACGGATGTTGGTTACGATCTTGTGACCTGCCGCGCCGCGTCCCTCGTAAGTGGCGCTGCCGAGGTGGGGCAGGGCGACGAGGTTGGGCATAGCCAGCAGTCGCGGATCGACTTGCGGTTCGCGTTCGAAAACGTCGAGCGCCGCCGCGATGCGCTCCTGGGACAGTACTTTGACGAGCGCATCCTCGTCGACGAGACGTCCCCGGCTCGTGTTCACGAGACATGCGCCCGGCTTCATCAGGCCAAGGCGGCGGGCATCGATGAGGTGTCTGGTTTCGGGTCCGGCAGGGCAATGCAGCGTCAGGATGTCGGCCTCGGCGACGAGCCGGTCGAGATTGGGCTCGTAGCGGGCAGAGACCATGTTCTCGACCGCCGGGGGCAGCCGATGCCGGTTATGGTAACGGATTTCCAGCCCGAACGCCCGTGCACGGTATGCCACGGCCTGCCCGATCCGTCCCATGCCGACTATGCCTAGTGTCTTGCCGCTGAGGGAATGGCCCAGCATCGAAGACGGTGCCCATCCTTCCCACCGCCCTTCGCGAAGCGTCCGCGCGTTCTCGCTGAAGCGGCGGGAGACGAGTATGATCAGCGCGAGCGTCAGGTCGGCGGTGTCGTCGGTGAACACGCCGGGCGTATTGGTCACGAGAATGCGGTGGGCCCGCGCTGCGGCGAGGTCGATATGGTCGGTGCCCGCACCGAAGCTTGCGATCATGGCGATGCGCTCACCGGCACCGGCGATCATTGCAGCGTCTATCATGTCGGTGACGGTCGGCACCAGCACGTCGCAATCGTGCATAGCCGTCTCCAACTGCACCCGCGTCATCGGCCGGTCGTCGAGGTTGGGGACAAGGTCGAAAAGCTCGGCCATGCGCGCTTCGACCTCCGGCAGCAGCCGTCGCGTGACGATCACGCGGGGACGGGGCGGGAGCGGGCGCGCGGTGTCCATTTCGGGTCATGAGCTAGGCCTTCCACAGGGGCGTGGTCAAGCGCCCTTGATGGGCCTCCTCGCCGCGCGGTAAGATCGCCGCGATGAACCGTCCCGCTTTTTTCGTCGCCCTTGCTGCTTGCGACGGCCGTGCTCGGCCTTCTTGCCGCGCAGCCGGCGCGTGCCGCCAATGACGATAAGGTGCCCTACTGGGCCTCGATCGACGCCGAAATTGCGAATTTGCGTGTGGGGCCGGGCGATTCGTATCGCATCGACTGGGTCTATCGACGCCCGCACCTGCCGGTGAAGGTTCTGCGTCGCGAGGGGCCGTGGCGACTGGTGGAGGATCCGGATGGCTCTAAAGGCTGGATGCGCGACCTGCTGCTGTCCCGCCAGAGAGCCGCAATGGTCAAAGACGGCAGCCTGATCGAAATGCGCGCCCAAGGCAACGGTGCGTCCGCCATGCTTTGGCGCGTCGAGCCCGGCGTCGTCGGCCTGCTCGGTGAATGCAAAGAGGGCTGGTGCCCGTTCGACACCGACGGGCACAAGGGTTTCGTGCGCGAGGACCAGCTCTGGGGTACCGGGGCGCCCTGATTGCTCAACTGAGCTGCATGAAGTCGGCTTCTGCGGCAAGTCTGCTTGGCGAAAGGCCCGGCCTGCCGAAGTAGAAGCCCTGCGCCTCGTCGCAGCCCTGTGCCCGAAGCAAGTCCAGTTGCTCGATCGTCTCCACGCCTTCCGCCAGAACCGGCACGTTGAGGCTGTGGCCGAGCGCGAGGACGGCCTTGATGATCGCGCAGGCCTCCACGCTCTGCTGTGAGCGCAGCACGAACGACTTGTCGATCTTGATCTTGTCGAACGGGAACGAGTGCAGCGTGTCGAGCGAGGAATAGCCGGTCCCGAAATCGTCGATCGCGATGCTAACCCCCAGCGTCTTGATCTGGCGCAGGAAATGCAGGGCGCGCAGCTTGTCGGCGATGATCGCGGTCTCGGTGATCTCCAGTTCGAGGCGGCGCGGCGACAGGCCGGTCTCAATCAGGATGTTCTGCACGATCGCCACGAAGTCGTTCTGCAGTAGCTGGATGGGCGAGAGATTCACGGCGACCTTCAGATGCTCCGGCCAGGACCGCGCCTCGCGGCAGGCTTCGCGCATGACCCATTCGCCGACGCGGAAGATCTCGCCGGTCTCCTCGGCGATCGGGATGAATTCGACCGGCGAGACAAGCCCACGCGTCGGGTGGCGCCAGCGCAGCAGGGCCTCGTAGCCGGACAGCCTGCCAGTCGCGAGTTCATGCTGGGGCTGATACAGCACCGTGAGTTCGCCGCGATCGACTGCATGGCGCAGGTCATTGGCGATCTGGCGGCGGGCGCGCGCCGTCTCGTCCATTTCCGGCTCGTAGAAGGCGATGCGTTCGGTGACGCTGCCCTTGGCGCGGTACATGGCAAGGTCGGCGTTGTTGAGCAACTGCTCGCGTCGGGCGCCGTCCTCCGGAAACACCGCGAGGCCGATGCTGCCGCCGAGGTGAAAGGCGTTGTCGTCCGAGCCGAACGGTGTCGCGAAGCACTCTTCGACGCGCCGCAGGAATACATCGAGTTCGTTCCGGTCGCGGAAGCGCTTGGCGGCGGCAAATTCGTCGCCACCAAGGCGTGCGACGATCTCGCCGTCGTCGAGCACATCGACCATGCGCTGGGCGAGATGTTGCAGAGCGGCGTCGCCTGCGGAATGCCCGCGGGTGTCGTTGATTTCCTTGAAGCGGTCGAGGTCGATCATGACTACGGCAAGCTGGTGCCCGAAGTGGCGCGCCTCTTCCAGTTCGGCGTCGATCCAGTGGGCGAAGCTGTTGCGGTTGGGCAGGCCGGTCAGGTTGTCGTGCATCGCCATGTGCGCGATCTTCGCCTCGGAGCGGCGGCGTTCGGTGATGTCGTCGAACGTCACGACGCGCCCACCGCCGGGCATCGCGCGGCTCGTCATCGATACGACGAGGGTTTCGCCGAGGTCGAGGGTGACCGACGCGGCGGCCATGTCGGCGACGGGGCGCGTGAAATGGCGATGCAGGTCATCGCGGCGCCCGCGCGAGGCCGAGCGCCCGGCGGGCGCGGCGAGAACGGCGCCCGCGACGGCTTCGGCCTTCATGCCTGACAGGGAGGTGTCCGGGGCGATTCCCCAGATCGCGTTGAAGCGCGGATTGGCAATGCGCAGGCGGCCGTCCGCGTCGAACAGGCACAGGCCCTGGTGCATGTTGGCCAGCGCCGCGTCGAGGTGGCCCGTCATTTCACGAACGCGGTCCTCGTCCTCCTTGAACCGCGTCATGTCCCGGGTGATCTTGGCGAAGCCGATGTGCTCGCCAAGTTCGTTGGCGACCTTCTCTATGGTGACGTGAGCCCAGAAGCGGGTGCCGTCGCGCCGGACGCGCCAGCCCTCGCCGCTGAACTTGCCTGTCTTGGCGGCATCGGCGACGGCGCGGCGGGGCAGGTCGTCGGCCTGATCTTCGGGCGTGTAGAACGCGGCGAGCGGCATGCCTACGGCTTCATCGGAAGAGTAGCCCTTCAGGCGCTGTGCGCCCGCGTTCCAGTTGACCACCTGACCGTCGCGGTCGAGCATGTAGATCGCGCAGTCGGTGATGCCCTTGACGAGAATGCTCATGTCGCGCTCGGTCGCATGGAGAACCAGACGGGCTCGGCGGGCGATGCTCAGGACCGCGATGCTGATGGCGAGCAGGGCGAGCGATCCGGCGCTGATAGCGGCTGCCATGCTGTCGGGGGAGAGCAGGGTGCCGCCGTGCAGGTCGAGCGGCGCGGGCGTCAACTGCATCGCGGCCATGCCGGTGAAGTGCAGCGACACGATCGAGAGGGCCAGCAGGCCCGCAGCCGCCAGCGCGCTGAGAATCGAACGCCCCTTGACCGAAAGCGCGAGGGCGGGGCAGGCGGGCAGCACCGCGAAGAGCAGCGACACCGCGACGAAGGCGGGACGCCAGTGGATGTCGGCGGGAAACTCGATCGCGGACATGCCGATGTAGTGCATCGCGATGACGCCCGAGCCCGCGAGCAGGCCGGCAAGCGCGAAACCCTTGCGATGCGGCAGGGCGAGGGAGACCGCGAACGACAGCGAGGTCATGACCACCGCGATGAGCAGCGAGATCACGGTGGCGGGAACATGATATCCCACGACCAGTCCCGGGCCGTAGCCGAGCATCGCGACGAAGTGCGTTGCCCAGACGCCGAAGCCGATGGCGCTGCCCGCACCCACGATCCAATGGCACGCAGCCGATCCCGACAAGTGGCGGGCATGACGCAGCAACTGCACCGCGCACAGGGTGGAGACGACGCAGATCGCGGCTGCCAGCAGGACAAACCATCTGTCATGCTGATCGTGAATGCACAGCAGAACGTCGAACATCGGCAACCCTAGTCATCAGAAACCTGATGGCTGTTAGGGTTGATTGGTTAACACGGGCCTAACTCTGTTCCCGCAGTGAGGTCATGTCTGACTGAAACACCGTTCGTCATCCCCGCGAAGGCGGGGACCCAGCTGATGCCGGTGCAACAGGAACTGTCAGGAGAGGGGTTCCCGACTTCGCGGGGATGACGATGACACGGATCGCCCACCACAAGACACGCCGCGCGTTAGGAAATGCCCCCTGCCCGGGTTGCGGGCAGAGGGCATTTCCTTGTCGTCAGGCCAGTTCGACCGCGATCGCCGTGGCTTCGCCGCCACCGATGCAGAGGCTGGCGACGCCCTTCTTGAGGCCCTTTTCCTTGAGCGCGTTGATGAGCGTCACGATGATGCGCGTGCCCGAAGCACCGATCGGATGGCCGAGCGCGGTGGCGCCGCCGTGGATGTTGACCTTGTCATGCGGGATGCCGAGGTCGTGCATCGCGAACATGGCAACGCAGGCGAAGGCTTCGTTGACTTCGAACAGGTCGACGTCGGCGAGGTTCCAGCCCACCTTCTCGACCAACTTGGTGATTGCGCCGACCGGGGCGGTGGTGAACTTGGCCGGCTCCTGCGCGTGAGCCTCGACGCCGACGACGGTAGCCACCGGCGTCAGGCCCTTGGCATCGGCCACGCTCTTGCGCGTCAGCACCACGGCGGCCGCGCCGTCCGAGATCGAGCTGGAGCTGGCGGCGGTGATCGTGCCGTCCTTGGCGAAGGCGGCGCGCAGGGTGCGGATCTTGTCCGGATTGCCCTTGGGCGGCTGCTCGTCGGTGTCGACGATGACTTCGCCCTTGCGCGTCTTCACGGTGACGGGGACGATCTCTGCGGCGAAGGCGCCCGAGGTGATCGCTTCCTGCGCGCGGCGCAGCGACTCGATCGAGTAATCGTCCTGGTTCTCGCGGGTCAGCTGGTATTCGTCGGCGGTGACTTGCGCGAACGAGCCCATCGAGCCGCCTTCGTAGGCGTCTTCCAGACCGTCGAGGAACATGTGGTCGTAGATCGTGTCATGACCGGCGCGTGCGCCCGAACGGTGCTTCTTCGAAAGATACGGGGCGTTGGTCATCGATTCCATGCCGCCCGCGATCACCACGTCGAGCGAACCGGCGGCCAGTGCCTCGGCGCCCATGATCACGGTCTGCATGCCCGAGCCGCAGACCTTGTTGACGGTGGTAGCCTGCACCGACTTGGGCAGGCCGGCCTTCAGCGCGGCCTGGCGGGCAGGGGCCTGGCCGAGACCAGCGGGCAGCACGCAGCCCATGTAGATCTGCTCGATGTCCTCGCCCGCGACGCCAGCGCGCTCGACGGCGGCCTTCACCGCGGTCGCGCCGAGGTCGGTCGCCGATACGTCCGCCAGCACGCCCTGCAGACCGCCCATGGGGGTGCGCGCATAAGAGAGGATGACGATCGGGTCGGAAGCCGAAATCTGGGCCATTGGCATACCTTTCACACTGATGACTGTTCTAGTTGACGAATGGGATAATGTTGCGCTGCGTCAATTGCAATGATGCGACAGTACGAGGCGCCTCTACACCGTCCCGCCGGTTTCCTCCGGAGATGGGAAGCTCCGCCCGATTGCCAAGATATGTCCGCCGCGTTTCGCGAACAATTCGCAATAAACCGGTTGCACGAAGCGACTTGACGATTGCGTCAGGCGCCTCGGGGTGGGCAAGCGCCGGGAAACTGCGGGATTGGACACTTTGTCGTGTTGCAATGCAATGCGAATGGCGGATTATTGTGCCGGGATACCCTTGCGAGGCGCGGTGGGCTGGCCTAAGGACGCGCCAACTTGACGGGCTCACCATGACATATTCGAGTCCGCCAACGTCGCATTCGCGGTAAGAGGCAAGAACATTGACCGATCTGTCGCAATACCTGCCGATCCTCATCTTCCTGGTGATCGCGCTTGGGCTTTCGTCCGTGATCGTGTTCCTTCCGCTGGGCGTTGCCCGGCTGACCGGCACGCACCAGCCCAGCGCAGACAAGAACAGCGAATATGAGTGCGGCTTCCCCGCCTTCGAAGATCCGCGCAGCCAGTTCGACGTGCGATTCTACCTGGTGGCGATCCTCTTCATCATCTTCGACCTCGAAGCTGCCTTCCTGTTCCCCTGGGCCGTGTCGCTCAAGCTGACGGGCTGGGCCGGTTGGACGACGATGATGGTATTCCTGGGCGAACTGGCCATCGGCCTCGCCTATGCCTGGAAAAAGGGAGCTTTGGACTGGGAATGAGCACGCTCGTTAACTCGGCGGGCCAGCCTCTGGCCCCGATGTCGCCGGTCGGCGGCGCGATCACCGCGCCCGACCAGTCGTTTTTCAAGGATCTCAATCAGGAAGTGTCCGACAAGGGCTTCTTGGTCACCTCGACCGAGGAACTGTTCCAGTGGGCCCGTACGGGTTCGCTGTGGTGGATGACTTTCGGCCTCGCGTGCTGCGCGGTCGAGATGATTCACGTCAACATGCCCCGCTACGACATGGAGCGCTTCGGCGCCGCGCCGCGCGCTTCCCCGCGCCAGTCGGACGTGATGATCGTGGCAGGCACGCTCTGCAACAAGATGGCCCCCGCGCTCCGCAAGGTCTACGACCAGATGTCGGAGCCGAAGTACGTCATCTCGATGGGCAGCTGCGCCAACGGCGGCGGCTACTATCACTACAGCTACTCGGTGGTGCGCGGCTGCGACCGCATCGTGCCCGTCGACATCTACGTGCCGGGTTGCCCGCCGACTGCCGAAGCGCTGCTTTATGGCGTGATGCAGTTGCAGCGGAAGATCCGCCGCGTGGGCACCGTCGAGAGGTAAGGCCAGATGCCCGTTCTGCATTCCGCTCCGAAGATCGCCTCGAACGAGGGCGTCCTCGACGCTCTCGTCGCCGCGCTGGGCCCCAAGGTCGTCTCCGCGAAGGAGGAGCATGGCGAAATCGTGCTCACTATCGCGCGAGACGAGATCGAGAACGCGCTGCGCATCCTGCGCGACGATCACGAATACCAGCAGATGATGGAAATGGCCGGCGTCGATTATCCGTCGCGTCCTGAGCGTTTCGAAGTCGTCTACATGCTGCTTTCGGTCACCAAGAACCATCGTATCATGGCGAAGGTGACGGCGGCCGAGCACACCCCGGTCCCGACGATCACCACGCTGTGGCCGAACGCCGGCTGGCTGGAACGCGAAGTGTTCGACATGTACGGCGTGATCTTCGCCGGCAACAAGGACTTGCGCCGCATCCTCACCGACTACGGTTTCGAGGGCCACCCGTTCCGCAAGGACTTCCCGCTCACCGGCTACCAGGAACTGCGCTATTCCGAAGAGGACAAGCGCGTTGTGTACGAGCCGGTCAGCCTCGCGCAGGATCTGCGCCAGTTCGACTTCATGAGCCCGTGGGAAGGCGCCGACTACATCCTTCCGGGTGACGAGAAGGCGCCTGCGCCTGCCGCTCCGGCTGCGGCTCCGACGCCCAAGGCGACCGAGAGCAAGGCCGACACCGGCGCCGGTGAAAAGGCGAACGAAAAGGCTGTCGAAAAGGAATCCGCACCCGCTCCGGCCAAGACCGAAGACGGGAAGGCCCCTGAGGCGCCCAAGGAAACCGAAAGCCGTCCGGACAAGGGAGACGTCAAGTGAGCATGCTGCTTGAACAGTCGCCCACCACCGGCGACGAGGTCATCACCAACTACACGATCAACTTCGGTCCCCAGCATCCGGCGGCCCACGGCGTTCTGCGCATGGTCATGGAACTGGACGGCGAGATCATCGAGCGGATCGATCCGCACGTCGGCCTGCTCCATCGCGGCACCGAAAAGCTGATCGAGCACAAGACGTACCTCCAGGCGCTGCCGTACTTCGACCGCCTGGATTACTGCTCGCCGCTCGGCATGGAGCACTCCTACGTGCTCGCGATCGAGAAGCTGCTGAACCTCGAGGTTCCGCTGCGCGCCCAGTACCTTCGCGTGCTGTTCGCCGAGCTGACCCGCATCTGCAACCACATGATGAACATGGGTTCGCACATCATGGACATCGGCGCGATGACGCCGAACCTGTGGCTGTTCGAAATCCGCGAGGATTGCCTCAACTTCTTCGAGCGCGCCTCGGGCGCCCGCATGCACTCGGCCTGGTTCCGTCCCGGCGGCGTGCATCAGGACGTGCCGCTCAAGCTGCTGACCGACATCGCCGACTGGCTCGACACGCGCCTGCCGGAACTGTTCGAGGACGCGCTGAGCCTCGTCGCCGACAACCGCATCTTCAAGCAGCGCAACGTCGATATCGCCACGGTGTCGAAGGAAGACGCGCTGGCATGGGGCTTCTCCGGCCCGATGATCCGCGGTTCGGGCATCGCCTGGGATATCCGCAAGGCGCAGCCCTACGACGTCTATGACCGCATGGACTTCGAGGTTCCCGTCGGCACCAGCGGCGACTGCTACGACCGCTTCATGTGCCGTGCCGAGGAAGTGCGCCAGTCTGCCCGCATCATGAAGCAGTGCCTGCGCGAAATGCCCGAAGGTCCGGTGGCTTCCACCGACCGCAAGGTCGTTCCGCCCAAGCGCGCCGAGATGAAGTCCTCGATGGAATCGCTGATCCATCACTTCAAGCTCTACACCGAAGGCTTCCACGTTCCGGCGGGCGAAGTCTACGTCGCGACCGAAAGCCCCAAGGGCGAATTCGGCGTCTATCTCGTGTCGGACGGCTCGAACAAGCCGTACCGCTGCAAGATCTGCCCGACCGCGTTCAGCCACCTGCAGGCGATGGACTTCATGTCCAAGGGGCACATGCTGCCGGACGCCACGGCGATCCTGGGCGCCATGGACATCGTGTTCGGGGAGTGCGACCGTTGAGCAATCTCGACACCGCCAAGGCCATGATCGCGGCCTACAACGCGCAGGACGTCGATACGTACGTCTCGTACATGACCGATGAGGCCTGCGAGGCGAACTATCGCGGCGCCGTCGTGCGCGAAGGCAAGGAGGGCACCCGTTCGGGCCTCGCCGCCGCTTTCGCCAAGTGGCCGCAGAACAAGGCCGAGATCGTCGAAGCCTCGCAGATCGGCGCTTACGTGCTGATGCGCGAGCACGTGACGCGCGGCCCTGCGAGCGACGGTTCGGAACTCGTGGACCCGTTCGACGTGATCGCGGTCTACAGCTTCGAAGGCGACAAGTGTTCGCGCGTCGAATTCATTCGTTGATGATCGCAAAGGGGTGGGACCTGTGACGAAGTTCAACACTGTAGAAATGATCCGTATCTGGGCGACCCTCACGGGTCTGTTCCTCGTCGGGCTCTACTTCGTCGTTCTTTGGCTCGGGATCGCTCCTCGCCGATGATCGCCATGCTGGCGACTGCCATCGGCGGCTTCGAGATTTTCTTTTTCGGCCAGGATCAGTGGCTGAAGCGCAGAGGTAAGCATGGCTGACCGCTATATCGAACCCGATACGCCCGAATTGCGGGCCCGTTGGGGTAATTTTGCCTGGACCGAGGCGAACGCCGCCAAGGCCAAGGACATCGTCGCGCGCTATCCCGAAGGGCGCCAGCGCTCGGCGGTGATGCCGCTGCTCGACCTTGCCCAGCGCCAGGTCGGTGCCGAAGAGAACACGCAGGGCTGGCTGCCGATCCCGGTGATGGAATACATCGCCGAGTACCTCGCCATGCCGGTCATCCGCGTGGTCGAGGTCGCCTCGTTCTACACGATGTACAACATCGCGCCGATCGGTCGTTTCCACGTTCAGGTCTGCGGCACCACCCCGTGCATGCTGCGCGGTTCGGACGATCTGCTGGCGACCTGCAAGTCGCGCGGCATGAAGAAGGGCCACATCTCGGCCGACGGCCTCTGGTCGTTCACCGAGGTCGAGTGCATGGGCAACTGCGCCTCGGCCCCGATGGTCCAGATCAACGACGACAATTACGAGGACCTGACCTCGGACCGCCTGAACGCCGTGCTCGACGCACTGGCGCGCGGCGAGACGCCGAAGGCAGGCACGCAGGACCCGGCACGTCACACCGTGGAACCGGTGGGCGAGCCGACCAACCTCGTCGCCATGATGACCGAAAACCATGACTATCGGAGCGAGTGGTAATGGCTCTCCTCGATAAGGATCGCATCTTCACCAACCTCTACGGCTTCCAGCCGTGGAACCTGAAGGAAGCGCAGGCGCGCGGCGCCTGGGACAACACCAAGGACCTGATCGCGCGCGGCCGTGACGCCATCATCGACGAGATGAAGGCTTCGGGTCTGCGCGGGCGCGGCGGTGCGGGCTTCCCCACCGGCATGAAGTGGTCCTTCATGCCCAAGCAGCCGCCGCTCGACCAGAACGGCAACCCCAAGCCCAGTTTCCTCGTGATCAACGCGGACGAATCCGAGCCGGGTTCGTGCAAGGACCGCGAGATCATGCGCCACGATCCGCACCTTCTGTTCGAAGGCGCTCTGGTGGCCGGTTTCGCGATGGGCGCGCGCGCGGCCTACATCTACATCCGCGGCGAATACATCCGCGAGGCCGAAGTGCTCTTCGCCGCGCGTGAGGAAGCCTATGCGGCGGGCCTGCTGGGCAAGAACGCGGCGGGTTCGGGCTACGACTTCGACGTCTTCGTCCATCGCGGCGCAGGCGCTTACATCTGCGGCGAAGAAACCGCGATGATCGAGAGCCTCGAAGGCAAGAAGGGCCAGCCCCGCCTGAAGCCGCCGTTCCCGGCCGGCGCGGGCCTCTACGGCTGCCCGACCACGGTGAACAACGTGGAATCGATCGCGGTTGCGCCCACCATCCTGCGTCGCGGCGCTTCGTGGTTCTCCTCCTTCGGGCGTGAGAACAACAAGGGCACCAAGCTCTTCCAGATCAGCGGGCACGTGAACCGTCCCTGCGTGGTCGAGGAAGAGATGTCGATCCCGTTCAGCGAACTGATCGAGCGTCATTGCGGCGGCATTCGCGGCGGCCGCGACAACCTGCTGGCGGTGATCCCCGGCGGTTCGTCGGTGCCGCTGGTGCCGTCCGCCGACATCTGGGACGCGCCGATGGACTTCGACGGCCTAAAGGCGGTTGGCTCGGGCCTCGGCACTGCCGCCGTCATCGTCATGGACAAGTCCACCGACATCGTCCGCGCTATTTCGCGCCTCTCGTACTTCTACAAGCATGAAAGCTGCGGCCAGTGCACCCCGTGCCGTGAAGGCACGGGCTGGATGTGGCGCGTGATGGAACGCCTGCGCACCGGCGACGCGCATGTCGAGGAAATCGACATGCTCCAGCAGGTCACCAAGCAGGTCGAAGGCCACACCATCTGCGCGCTCGGTGACGCAGCCGCGTGGCCGATCCAGGGCCTCATCAAGCACTTCCGTCCCGAGATCGAGCGCCGCATCGAAGCGCGCCACGGCTCGCTGCAAGAGGCTGCAGAATAATGCCTAAGGTAAAAGTAGACGGCGTCGAGATCGAGGTTCCTGCAGGCGCCACCGTGCTGCAGGCCGCCGAACTCGCCGGCAAGGAAATCCCGCGCTTCTGCTATCACGAGCGCCTGAGCATTGCCGGCAACTGCCGCATGTGCCTGGTTGAAGTGAAGCCCGGACCGCCCAAGCCGCAGGCAAGCTGCGCGCTTCCCGCCACCGAAGGCCAGGAGATCCGCACGGATTCCGAAATGGTCAAGAAGGCGCGGGAAGGGGTGATGGAATTCCTTCTCATCAATCACCCGCTCGATTGCCCGATCTGCGATCAGGGCGGCGAGTGCGACCTGCAGGACCAGTCGGTCGCCTACGGTCGCGGCGGTTCGCGGTATCACGAGCACAAGCGCGCGGTAACCGAGAAGTACATGGGCCCGCTCATCAAGACCACGATGACGCGCTGCATCCACTGCACCCGCTGCGTGCGCTTCTCGGAAGAGATCGCCGGCGTGGACGAGATCGGCGCGCTCTATCGCGGCGAGACGATGCAGATCACGACCTATCTGGAGAAGGCCGCGCATCACGAGATGTCGGCCAACGTGATCGACCTGTGCCCGGTCGGCGCGCTCACCAGCCGTCCTTATGCGTTCGAAGCGCGTCCCTGGGAGCTGAAGAAGACGCTCTCGATCGACGTCTCCGACGCGACCGGCGCCAACATCCGCATCGACGCGCGTGGCCGCGAAGTGCTCCGCGCACTTCCGCGCAACAACGACGACGTGAACGAGGAATGGCTGAGCGACAAGGCGCGCTTCCAGGTCGACGGCCTGACCAAGCGCCGCCTCGACAAGCCGTTCCTGCGCCGTGACGGCAAGCTGGTCCAGGCCACCTGGAACGAGGCCTTCGCCGCTCTGTCGACCCTGAACCCCGGCGCCTCGATTGCGGCTGTCGCGGGCGACATGGTCGATTGCGAGACGATGTTTGCCGCCAAGGCACTCGTCGGTGCGCTCGGCTCGAGCCTGCTCGAAGGCCGCCAGACCGGCATGGACTACGACACGTCGAGCCTGGCCGCCGTCAACTTCAACACCACCTTCAACGACATCGAGACGGCTGACGCCATCCTGATCGTCGGCTCGATGGTTCGCTGGGAAGCGCCGACGGTCAATGTCCGTCTGCGCAAGGCCGTGAAGCGCGGCGCCAAGGTGTTCCTCATCGGTCCGGAGTGGGAAACCACCTTCGGCGGCGAGTTCCTCGGCGAAGACCTCTCGCTGATCGGCAACCTGCCGGGCCACGTCGCGGACACCCTTTCGGGCGCCAAGCGTCCGGCGGTGATCCTGGGCGGCGCGGCTCTTGGCCGTGGCGGTCTGGAAGCCGGCCTTGCCCTGGCAGGCCAGCTCAACCTCGTCCGCACGCTGGAAGACGGCACCGCCTGGAACGGTTTCAACGTCCTGCACATGGCGGCTTCGCGCATGGGCGGCCTGATGCTCGGCTACGCGCAGAAGGGCGGCATCGCCGACCTCGCCGCCGCCAAGCCCAAGGTGCTGATCTCGCTCGGCGCCGACGAAGTGGACTATACGAAGTTCGCGGACTCGATGATCGTCTACATCGGCCACCACGGTGACAAGGCGGCCCACGCTGCCGATGTGATCCTGCCCGCCTCGGCCTACACCGAGAAGGCCGGCACTTACGTCAACACCGAAGGCCGCGTGCAGTTCGCCGACAAGGCCGTCTTCGCGCCCGGCGACGCGCGTGAGGACTGGACGATCCTGCGCGCGCTGGCCGATGCCTTCGGCGTTTCGGTCGGCTTCGACAGCTTCGATCAGCTTCGCGCTGCCATGGTCGCCTCGGTCCCGGCGCTCGGCGTCGAGGGTCTGGCGGACTACGGCGCGGCTCTGCCCGCGGGCGGTGGTTCGGCTTCGGGCGCGATCGCTTATCCGATCAAGGACTTCTACATGACCAACCCGATCGCGCGCGCCAGCGCGACGATGCAGCGTTGCTCGGCCGAGCTGCTGCACGGTGAAGAGTTCGCGGAGGCCGCGGAATGACTTCGTTCTTCCAGTCCCTCGGGATGCCCTTCGAAGGGGCATGGCTCCTCTCCACCATCTGCGGCATCCTGTTGATCGCGCTGCCGCTGATGCTGGCCGTCGCGATGATCATCTACGTCGACCGCAAGATCTGGGCTGCCATGGCGCTGCGCCGTGGTCCCAACGTCGTCGGTCCGTTCGGTCTGCTGCAGTCCTTCGCGGACGGCCTGAAGGTCTTCCTTCAGGAAACCATCATCCCCTCGGCTGCGAACAAGGGCATCTTCCTGATCGCGCCGGTCGTCACCTTTACCGTGGCGCTGATGGCCTGGGCGGTGATCCCGTTCAATTCGAACGCGATCTTGGCCAACATCAACATCGGCCTGCTCTACGTCCTCGCGATCAGCTCGCTGGGCGTCTACGGCACGATCATGGCGGGCTGGGCTTCGAACTCGAAGTACCCGTTCTTCTCGGCGATGCGCGCCTCGGCGCAGATGATTTCCTACGAAGTCTCGATCGGTTTCATCCTGATCTGCGTCGTCCTGTGGGCCGGTACGTTCAACATGAACGGCATCGTCCTGGCGCAGAAGGGCCACGTTTTCGGCATCATCAACGGCTTCGTCGCGAACCCGCTGCTGTTCCCGATGTGGGTGATGTTCCTGGTGTCGAGCCTTGCGGAAACGCAGCGTGCGCCGTTCGATCTTACCGAAGCGGAATCCGAACTCGTCGCCGGTTACCAGACCGAATATTCGTCGATGGCCTTCGCCGCCTACTGGCTGGGTGAATATGCCAACGTGCTCCTGATGTGCGCGCTCAACGCGACGCTGTTCTGGGGTGGCTGGCTGCCGCCGCTCGATATTCCGGTGCTCTACCTGATCCCGGGCTTCGTGTGGTTCCTGCTCAAGATCTTCTTCTTCTTCTTCGTGTTCAGCTGGGTCAAGGCGACGGTGCCCCGTTACCGTTACGACCAGCTGATGCGCCTGGGCTGGAAGGTCTTCCTCCCCGTTTCGCTCGCTTTCGTTGTGATCGTCAGCGGCTACCTCATGGCTACCGGACACTTCGCATGACCGTCGCATACCTCATAAAGAGCTTCACGCTCTGGGAGTTCGTGAAGGCGCACTGGCTGACCTTGAAGTATTTCTTCAAGCCCAAGGCGACGATCAACTACCCGTTCGAGAAGAACCCGCTTTCGCCCCGCTTCCGCGGCGAGCACGCCCTGCGCCGTTATCCCAACGGCGAGGAACGCTGCATCGCCTGCAAGCTGTGCGAAGCGATCTGTCCGGCGCAGGCGATCACCATTGAGGCGGCGCCGCGAGTGGACGGTTCGCGCCGCACCACGCGCTACGACATCGACATGACCAAGTGCATCTACTGCGGCTTCTGCCAGGAAGCTTGCCCGGTCGATGCCATCGTCGAAGGGCCGAACTTCGAATACGCGACCGAAACGCGCGAAGAACTGCTTTACGACAAGGCCAAGCTGCTGGCGAACGGGGACAAGTGGGAGCGTGCTATCGCCGCGAACCTTGAAGCCGACGCGCCGTACCGTTAACCGGCGCGCGCAAGGAAACGGGCTTCCCATGATCCATATTATCGCCTTCTACCTCTTCGCGGTGATGACGGTGGCCTCCGGCGCCATCACCATCCTCTCGCGCAACCCGGTGCATTCGGTGCTCTGGCTGATCCTGGCGTTCTTCAACGCCGCCGGCCTGATGGTGCTGACCGGCGCCGAGTTCATCGCGGCGCTGCTGGTCATCGTCTACGTTGGTGCGGTCGCGGTGCTGTTCCTGTTCGTCGTCATGATGCTCGACATCGACTTCGCCGAACTGCGCGCCGGTTTCGTCCGCTACTTCCCGTTCGGGGCGCTGGTGGCCATCGTGCTGCTGGCCGAGATCGTGCTGGGCATCGGTGCCTACCGCGCCGGTAACCTGGAACTGGGCACGCCGGATGGTACTGCTGCAACGGCTGCGGGTCTCTCGAACATCGAGGCGATCGGCGGACTGCTTTACAGCCGCTACCTGTTCCTGTTCGAGGCCGCGGGCGTCATCCTGCTCGTCGCCATGATCGGTGCCATCGTGCTGACCCACCGCCAGCGTAACGACACGCGCGGCCAGAAAATCAGCAAGCAGAACCAGCGCCGTCCGCAGGACGCGACGGTCAACGTCAAGCCTGAAATCGGCAAGGGGTCTCGCTGTGATCGGCGTCGAACATTACGTGGTCGTGAGCTCGATCCTCTTCGTGCTCGGCGTCCTCGGCATCTTCATCAACCGCAAGAACATCATCGTCATCCTGATGTCGATCGAACTGATCCTGCTTGCGGTGAACATCAACCTCGTCGCGTTCAGCGCCTTCCTGCACGACCTGACTGGCCAGATCTTCGCCATGTTCGTGCTGACGGTGGCAGCCGGCGAGGCCGCAGTGGGGCTTGCTATCCTCGTGATCTACTTCCGTGGCCGCGGCACCATCGCCGTCGACGACGTCAACCGGATGAAGGGGTAAGTCCGTGTCGATCTACCTCATCGTCTTTCTGCCGCTGCTGGCGTCGATCCTTGCCGGGTTCGCGAACAAGTCGCTCGGCTTCGTCGTGCCCAAGGTGCTGACGACCGGCGCGCTGTTCATCGCCTGCGGATTGTCCTGGCCGATCTTCATTGCCTTCCTGACCGGCAGCGCTGAAGCCAGCGTCTTCCCGGTTCTGAAGTGGGTCGCTTCGGGCACGATGACCTTCGACTGGGCTCTGCGCGTGGATACGCTCACCGCCGTCATGCTCGTGGTCATCACTTCGGTCTCGGCGCTCGTGCACCTCTATTCGTGGGGCTACATGAGCGAGGAGCCGGATCAGCCGCGCTTCTTCGCGTACCTTTCGCTGTTCACCTTCGCCATGCTCATGCTGGTGACGGCGGACAACCTGGTGCAGATGTTCTTCGGTTGGGAAGGCGTGGGCCTGGCCTCGTACCTCCTGATCGGCTTCTGGTTCCGCAAGCCTTCGGCCGGCGCCGCCGCGATCAAGGCCTTCGTGGTCAACCGCGTCGGTGACCTCGGCTTCATGCTCGGCATCTTCGGTACCTACCTGGTGTTCGGCACTGTCTCGATCCCCGAGATCCTGCACGCCGCGCCGACGATGGCCGGTTCGACCATCGGCTTCCTCGGCCACCGGTTCGACACCATGACGGTGCTGTGCCTGCTGCTGTTCGTGGGCGCGATGGGCAAGTCGGCGCAGCTTGGCCTGCACACCTGGCTTCCGGACGCGATGGAAGGCCCGACCCCGGTGTCGGCGCTGATCCACGCTGCCACGATGGTCACCGCGGGCGTCTTCATGGTCTGCCGTCTTTCGCCGATGTTCGAGCAGAGCGAGACCGCGATGCACGTCGTCGCCGTGGTCGGTGCCTGCACCTGCTTCTTCGCCGCCACGATCGGCTGCACGCAGTGGGACATCAAGCGCGTCATCGCCTATTCGACCTGTTCGCAGCTGGGCTACATGTTCTTCGCAGCGGGTTCGGGCGCGTTCGGTGCGGCCATGTTCCACCTGTTCACGCACGCCTTCTTCAAGGCCCTGCTGTTCCTCTGCGCCGGTTCGGTCATCCATGCGATGCACCACGAGCAGGACATGCGCTTCTACGGCGGTCTACGTAAGAAGATCCCGATCACCTTCTGGACGATGACGGCGGGTACGCTGGCCATCACCGGTGTCGGCATCGCCGGTGTGATCGGCTTCGCGGGCTTCTACTCGAAGGACGCGATCCTCGAAGCGGCCTTCGGTTCGGGCAGCCAGGTGGGCACTTTCGCCTTCTGGATGGGCATCTTCGCCGCTCTGATGACGAGCTTCTATTCGTGGCGCCTGGTCTTCCTGACCTTCTTCGGCAAGCCGCGCTGGAACCAGTCGGAGCACGTCCAGCACGCCGTTCATGACGCCCATGGTCACGGCCATGACGATCATGCCCACGACGCGCACGGTCATGATGACGCGCATGCTCATGACGACCACGCGCACGATGACCATGCCCACGCACCTGCCGATCTCGGCATGCGCGGTCCGGACTACGGCGACCATGGCGACGGCACGGGTGGTTACCACCCGCACGAAAGCCCGCTGGTGATGCTGCTGCCGCTGCTGATCCTGTCGGTCGGCGCCGTCGCTGCCGGTTTCGTCTTCAACCATACCTTCGTCTCCGAAGGCGAGGGCGAGTTCTGGAAGGGCGCGCTGGTGTTCCACGAGCACCTGATCCACGCCATGCACGGTGTTCCGATGTGGGTGAAGTGGGCGCCGTTCACGGTCATGGCCATCGGCTTCGTCACCGCCTGGTACGGCTACATCAAGAACACCGCGTTCCCGAAGGCGGTCGCCGACCAGCTCGGCCCGGTCCACACCTTCGTCTACCGCAAGTGGATGTTCGACGAGCTCTACAACACCATCTTCGTCAAGCCTGCCTTCTGGCTGGGCGGCGTGTTCTGGAAGGTGCTCGATATCGGCATCATCGACCGCTTCGGTCCCGACGGTGCGGCGGCTGTCGTCGCCAAGGGTTCGACTTACGCGCAGAAAGTCCAATCGGGCTATCTCTACAGCTACGCTCTTGTCATGCTGCTGGGCCTTGTCGGCGCCATCAGCTGGGTGATCGCGGGATAAGATGATGACTGGTTTTCCGATCCTCAGCCTGATGCTGCTGGTGCCGCTCCTCGGCGCACTGGCATGCCTCTTCCTCGAAGCGAAAGCGGCGCGCACCGTCGCGCTGCTCGCAACCCTCGTCGATCTCGTCCTCGGCATCGCCCTGTGGATGAACTTCGACGTGGGCGGCGCCCAGTGGCAGTTCACCGAGCGCCTGAACATCTTCTCGGGCTTCACTTACGCCCTCGGCATCGACGGCATCGCCCTGCTGCTCATCATGCTCTCGGTTTTCCTCATGCCGATCTGCATCGGCGCGAGCCGTTCGATCGAGAAGCGCGTGGGCGAATACATGGCCGCCTTCCTGCTCGTCGAAGTGTTCATGCTCGGCGTGTTCATGGCGCAGGACATGTACCTGTTCTACATGTTCTTCGAAGCCGGCCTGATCCCGATGTATCTCATCATCGGCATCTGGGGCGGTGCGGACCGCATCTACGCTTCGTACAAGTTCTTCCTCTACACGCTGCTCGGCTCGGTGCTGATGCTCGTCGCGATGCTGTGGATGGTCCACACCGCCGGGACCAGCGACATCCCGACGCTGATGGCCTACGACTTCGACCCGCATGTCCAGACCTGGCTGTGGCTCGCCTTCTTCGCCAGCTTCGCGGTGAAGATGCCGATGTGGCCGGTCCACACCTGGCTTCCGGCGGCGCACGTTCAGGCGCCGACGGGCGGCTCGGTCATCCTGGCGGGCGTGCTGCTGAAGATGGGCGGCTACGGCTTCATCCGCTTCTCGCTGCCGATGTTCCCCGAAGCCTCGGTCTATTTCGGACCGCTGGTGTGGGGCCTGTCGATGGCCGCCGTCGTCATCACCTCGCTGATCGCGCTGGTGCAGAGCGACATGAAGAAGCTGATCGCCTATTCGTCGGTCGCGCACATGGCGATCGTCACCATCGGCCTGTTCGCCTTCAACGTGCAGGGCCTCGAAGGCTCGATGCTGGTGATGCTCAGCCACGGTCTGGTCGCAGGCGCGCTGTTCCTGTGCGTCGGCGTCATCTACGACCGCCTGCACACCCGCGAGATCAGCCGTTACGGCGGGCTCGCGATCAACATGCCGCGCTACGCCGTGTTCTTCCTGCTGTTCACGATGGCCTCGATCGGCCTGCCGGGCACCAGCGGGTTCGTCGGTGAATTCCTGAGCCTCGGCGGCATCTATCAGGTCTCGACCTGGACGGCGCTGATCTGCACCACCGGCATCATCCTGGGCGCGGCGTACATGCTGTACCTCTACCGCCGGGTCGTGTTCGGCGAGCAGAAGAACGCCGATGCCGCCGCGATGCCCGACCTCGACGCCCGCGAACTGGCGATGGTCATCCCGCTTGCGCTCGCCGCGCTATGGATGGGCGTCTACCCCGAGAGCTTCATCGCTCCGATGCGTGCCGACATCGCCGCGCTCGACGCGCGCCTCGCCCGTGCCAAGCCGGCCGGTGACAGCGCGCCTACACCTGGAAAAGCTAAGCCTGCGCACGAAGAAGCCGCTGCGCATGGGGGTCACACTGATGGACTGGTCGCACTCCCTGCGCTTAATCGCGCCGGAAGAAACGCTGAGCATTGCAGGTCTGATCCTGCTTCTGATCGCCGCCTGGGGTGGTGACAAGGCAAGCCGCCTGATCTCGATCCTCGCCGTCACGGCGCTGGTCGGCGCCGCGTTCCTCGTCGCCCCCGCGCTGTGCGGCGGCCACATGGGCCCGGACTACTCCGCCTTCTTCGGCCAGGTTCACGCCGATGCCTTCTCGGCCTTCGGCAAGATCCTGATCTACCTTTCGGCCGCCGCCACGCTCGTCGTCGCGCCTGCCTTCTTCGAGCGCCTCGGCGCGATGCGGGCCGAGTTCCCGATCCTCGTGATCTTCGCGGCGGTCGGCAGCGGCATGATGGTGTCGGCGGGCGATCTGCTGGCGCTCTACATCGGCCTCGAAATGAACTCGCTGGCCGCTTACGTGCTGGCCGCCTTCGTGCGGACCGACGGACGCTCGGCGGAAGCGGGCCTCAAGTACTTCGTGCTGGGCGCGCTGGCCTCGGGCATCCTGCTGTTCGGCATGAGCCTGACTTACGGCTTCACCGGCACCACCTCGTTCGCGGGCATCAATGCGGCGCTTAGCGGTGGTCTGTCCAACGGCGCACTGTTCGGCATCGTCTTCATGCTGGCGGGCCTCGCCTTCAAGATCAGCGCCGTGCCGTTCCACATGTGGACGCCGGACGTCTACGAAGGCGCGCCGACCCCGGTGACGAAGTTCTTCGCCACTTCGGGCAAGGTCGCGGCCATCGGCCTGACCATGCGCGTGATGCTGGATGCGTTCGGCGACCAGTCGGACGCATGGCGCCAGATCATCGTCTTCGTGGCGCTTGCCTCGATCGTGGTTGGTGCGCTGGGTGCGATCGGCCAGAAGAACATCAAGCGCCTGATGGCCTATTCGTCGATCAACAACGTCGGCTTCATCCTCGTGGGCCTCGCTGCGGCGAACCCGCAGGGTGCTTCGGCGATGCTGTTCTACCTCGTGATCTACGTCGCGATGACCGTCGCGGGCTTCGTCACCGTGCTGATGCTGCGGGACGAAAATGGCGAGAACGTCGAGGAAATCGGCCAGTACGCGGGTCTCTCGCGCACCCGTCCGGGCCTTGCCGCCGCGCTGGCATTCGTGATGTTCAGCCTTGCCGGTATCCCGCCGATGTTCGGCTTCTGGGGCAAGTTCCTGGTCTTCAAGGCTGCCGTCGATGCTAACATGATGCCGCTTGCGGCGATCGGTTTCGCGGCCTCGGTGATCGGCGCGTTCTACTACCTGAAGGTCGTCAAGGTCATCTACTTCGATGAGCCGGTCGATGCCATCAAGTGGAAGAGCGACGTGTGGCACAAGGCGATCCTCGGCGTGACCTGCCTGTTCATCTCGCCGCTGGGCTATCTGCTGAGCGGATGGCTGCAGGGCCTGACGGACACCGCCGCGACTGCGCTGTTCCACACGCTTTGATCGAAACCGTAGCAGAAACGGGGTCCACCAACGCGGACCTCGCGCAGCGGCTCTCCGGCGGTGAATACCTGCCAGAGGGCCGCTGGCTCGTTGCGGACCGGCAGAATGCGGGCAGGGGGCGCCTCGGGCGCGTCTGGGATGACGGTGCGGGCAATTTCATGGGCTCGACCGTGGTGCGCATCGCGCCCGGCGATCCATCACCTGCCACGCTGGCGCTGCTGACGGGCCTTGCGGTTCATGAGGCGCTCTCGCGCTTCGTCAGTGCCGGCCTGATGCTCAAGTGGCCGAACGACCTGCTACTTCACGAAGCCAAGGTCGCGGGCATCCTGCTGGAAATGGTATCAGGCGTGGTCATCGTCGGCATCGGCGTGAACCTCGTCCATGCGCCCGAAGTCCCGGGCCGGCGGACCGCTGCGCTGGGCGATCTGGCCCCGAGCCGCGATATCTTCGCCGAGGCGCTGGCTGCCAGCTTCGACACCGAACTGCAGCGTTGGCGCTCGGTCGGCCTTGCCCCGCTGCTGCGTCGCTGGCAGAGTGCGGCGCACCCGCAGGGAACCCCGCTTCGGGTGCTTCCGCCCGGTGAAGACGCGGTCGAAGGTGCGTTCGCGGGACTGGCGGAGGACGGAAACCTCCGCCTCGCCCTGCTTGACGGATCGATCCGGACGATCCACGCGGGTGACGTCCTGCTCGTATGAGGAACTGAAAGAGCATGCTGCTCGCTATCGACGCCGGCAATACCAATGTCGTCTTCGCGCTGCTGGAAGGTCGCACGATCAAGGGCCGCTGGCGCATCGCCACCGATCCGCGCCGCACGGGCGACGAATATGCCGTCTGGCTGATGCAACTGCTCGCCATTCGCGGCGTGAAGGCGCAGGAAGTCACGCAGATCGTGATTTCTACCGTTGTCCCCCGCGCGCTGCACAACCTCGAGATACTGGCCCGCCATTACTTCGAGATCGAACCGCTGATCGCCGGGCAGGGCAAGGCCGAGTACGGCATCGACATCGACGTGGAACAGCCCAGTTCGCTCGGCGCCGACCGGGCGGTGAACGCCATCGCCGCGCACGACAAGCATGCGGGCGACCTCATCGTCGTCGATTTCGGCACCGCGACCACCTTCGACGTGATAGACTTCAACGGCGCCTACAAGGGCGGCATCATCGCGCCGGGCATCAACCTCTCGCTCGATGCGCTGGTGGGCAATACGGCCAAGCTGCCGCGCATCGCCATCGCCGCGCCCAAGAGCACCAGCGTCGTCGGCCGCAACACCGAGGACCAGATGCTGATCGGCGTCTTCTGGGGCTACGTCGCGATGATGGAGGGCCTGATCGCCCGCATCCGCGCCGAGATCGGCCGCCCAGCCAAGGTCATCGCCACGGGCGGCCTCGCCGTCCTGTTCGACGAGGCCACCAATATCTTCGACGCGGTCGATGCCGATCTCACGATAGACGGCCTCGCCATCATTGCCGAAAGGGCAGCTTTTAAGTGATTCCCGGTAAGGAACTTTTGTTTTGTGCGCTCGGCGGTTCGGGCGAAATCGGCATGAACGTCAATCTCTACGGCTGTCAGGGCAAGTGGCTGATGGTCGATCTGGGGATGACGTTCTCCGGCAACGAATATCCCGGCGTCGATCTGGTCTTCGCCGACCTCGACTTCATCGAGAACGAGCGTGAGAACCTTCTCGGCATCGTCCTGACCCATGCCCATGAGGACCATATCGGCGCGGTCCCGTACTTCGCCGAGGAACTGGGCGTGCCGCTTTATGCGACGCCGTTCACCGCCAAACTGGTTGCCGCCAAGCTGGAAGAGGCGGGCATCCTCGACCGGGTCGAACTCAACGTGGTCGATGATCTGGAGAACTTCCAGATCGGCCCGTTCGGCATCCGCTACGTGCCGCTGGCGCACTCGATCGCCGAAGGCAACGCGCTGCTGATCGAGACGCCTTATGGCCGCATCTTCCACACCGGCGACTGGAAGCTGGACGACGAGCCGCAAGTCGGCACCCCGGCGACGCAGGCCGAACTGACCGCCATTGGCGACGAGGGCGTTCTGGCTCTCGTCTGCGATTCCACCAACGTGTTCAATCCTGAGGCTTCCGGTTCGGAAGGCGACGTCTACCGGGGCCTGCTGGCCGAAGTGAAGAAGCACAAGGGCCGCCGCGTGCTGGTGACGACTTTCGCCTCCAACGTCGCGCGCCTGCAGACGCTGGGCGATGTCGCGAAGAAGACCGGCCGCCAGCTGTGCGTCGCGGGCCGCTCGCTCGACCGCATCATCCAGACCGGCCAGTCCTGCGGCTATCTCAAGGACTTGCCCGACCTCGTCGATCCCGACACCGCGATGGACCTGCCGCGCGGCGACGTGCTTATCGTTGCCACCGGGGGCAGGGGGAACCGCGCGCGGCACTCGCCCGCGTGGCCGAGGGCAACCATCCGATCAAGCTCGACAAGGGCGACGTGGTGCTGTTCTCCAGCCGCCAGATCCCCGGCAACGAAATCCAGATCGGCCGCATCCAGAACCGTCTGGCGGAGCAGGGCGTCATCGTCGTCACCGACCGCCAGAGCGAAATACACGTCTCCGGCCATCCGGGCCGGCCGGAACTGGAAGCGCTCTATTCGTGGATCAGACCGCAGATCCTGCTGCCGGTGCATGGCGAAATCCGCCACATGAAGGAACAAGCTCGCCTCGGCGTTGCCAGCGGCATTCCCAAGGCGATCTTCCAGAAGAACGGCGATCTCGTGCGTCTTGCGCCCAATCATCCGGGCAAGTTCGGCGAAGTGCGCGCGGGCCGTTTGGTGCTCGACGGCGACATCATCGCGCCCGCTGACGGCGAGGCGATCATCATGCGCCGTCGTATCGCCTTCAACGGCGTCGTCTCGGTGGCGGCCGATCGCAAGGGCCATGTCGAGATTTCCGCGCTGGGCCTGCCGCTCGACGAGGACTACGCCGGGTTCGTCGAGGAAGCCAGGCGCGATGTTGCCGAGGCGCTGAAGCGCGCGGGCAAGGCGGATCGCGATACGCGCTCCGAAGCCGCGCGCCTTGCCGCGCGCCGCGCCGCGACCCGCTGGTCGGGCAAGAAGCCGCAAGTGCAGGTGCTGCTGCTGGAGGATTGATGCGATGGCGATGAACTGGACCTCCATGATCGCGATCTATGCGCTGTTCTGGGTGCTGAGTGCGTTCGTTGTCCTCCCTGTCGGGCTGCGCACGCCGGACGAGGTGGAGGGCCATGTCATCGAGAAGGGCCACGCCACGAGCGCGCCGGTGAACTTCCGCCCGAAGCTGGTCGCCCGGCGGGCGACCATCGTGGCGGTGGTGCTTTTCGGGCTCTACTACGCCAATTATGCGAACGGGTGGATCACCGTGGACGACGTGAACCTGTTCGGGACGCCGCCGGTCAAGGATCTCGGCTACTGAGCTTTGGCTTTGGCGTCGTTCCGCGCTAGAGGCACGCCATGGAACCACTGGATACCAACGCGCGGCGTCTGTGCGTGGCGGCGCTTTACTGCTTCACCCGTTTCGACGACCCCGCCGAGCTGAAGATGCCGCTCGAGGCACTGTGTCACACGCACGGCATTCGCGGCACGCTGCTGCTGGCGGGTGAGGGGATCAACGGGACTATCGCCGGGACCGAGGCGGGCGTCGCCGCGATCGTTGCGCATGTGCGCGGACTACCGGGCTGCGCTGGGGTGGACGTCAAGTTCTCCGACGCGCCGCACATGCCGTTCCATCGTATGAAAGTGCGGATCAAGCGCGAGATCGTAACGATGGGGCAGCCGGATATCGATCCGTTGGCGACCGTGGGCACGTACGTCGAGCCGCAGGACTGGAATGCACTGATCTCCGATCCGGATACGATCGTGATCGATACTCGAAACGACTACGAAGTGGCGGTAGGTACTTTCGCCGGAGCGATCGACCCTCAAACCGAGACATTTCGGGAGTTTCCCGAATGGTTCCGCGCCGAGCGCGAGAGGTTGCTGGGGCAGGGGAAGCCGCCGAAGGTGGCGATGTTCTGTACCGGCGGCATCCGCTGCGAGAAGTCGACGGCTTTCCTCAAGCAAGAAGGCGTCGAGGAGGTCTATCACCTCAAGGGCGGGATTCTGAAATATCTGGAAACCGTGCCGCAGGAGCAGAGCTTGTGGGAGGGCGAATGCTTCGTCTTCGATCAGCGCGTGACCATCGGGCACGGACTGGTCCAGGGCACCTACGAACTGTGCCACGCCTGTCGCCGCCCGATCAGTGCGGAGGACAGCAAATCCGAACTCTACGAGATCGGTGTGAGTTGTCCCGCTTGCCATGGCGAGCGCACTGACGAACAGCGTGCTGCCTATCGCGAGCGGGAAAGGCAGGAGAAACTTGCCTCAGCCCGGGGCGCGGCGCATGTCGGTGCGGTCTACCGGGATGCGAATTGATCATTCAGCCGTAGGGGCCGGAACGCGATTGAATGCAATCGCGTTCCGGGGCCAAACTTAGCCCCGCAGACGCTCGATGCCTTGCGCAAGTGCCACGTAGAGCTTGCCCATGTCCGAGGACAGGAGCGTCACGCCCAGCGCATTGCCGTCGCGGGTCGAGAGGACCTGCCGCAGGATCGACTCGAAGTCGTGGATGTATCGGCTGACGTTGGCGCGGAAGGCATCGTCGCGCTCGAAGATTTGCTGGATTGCCTTGATTTCTCCTGCATCGAGGAGGCTCACGGCTCGACGGGTGAAAATGCCTCGATCACCGCGCAAGTAGGCGGCCCAGGCGCTGTCGGCGATGTCACTCGACAGCACCGTAGCGATGTCGATCGCGTTCGAATTGAGCGATTCCGTGATGAAGGCGGCGCGGCGGGCGAAGTCGTTGTCGACTTGCTCCTCGGCCTTCTCGCGGGCCTGCGTGACGCGGCCCTCGAGATTGCCGACGAGATCGTCGACCTTGGTGATCTGCTCGCGCAGTTGGGTCGTCGCTTCACGGGTGACGCCCGAGGCATGGGCTACCGCCTGTTCGAGCTGACCCGAGATTTCCGCGACTTTGCCGCGCATGGCCTTTTCAATGGCTGCGGCGCTCTCGTCGGCCAAGGTCTCGGCGATCCGTGTGATGCGTTCGGCGCTGTCTTCCTCGATCGCGGAAACCGTCTCGTCGAGGGTCGTACCCAAGGCGGCGAGTGCACCGATCAGCGCGCCGCCTGCCTTGTCCGCAGCGGTCTGGGTGGCCGTGTCGATCTCGCCGAGCGTGTCCTGAAGCCGTCCGAGCAGCGCGGCATGATCCGCTCCACGCGCCGAGATCTGAGCCTGCGCCTGAGTGAGGCCGCCTATGAGCGCATCGAGATCGCGCCCCGATACCCCGATTTCGGCGGCAACGTCCTCGCCACCCTGCGCGGCTTCACGCAGTTGCGCCAGAACCGCGCCGAGCCCGTCCTGAATTCGGCGGAGGCGATCTTCCGATACGGCGAGCGCCTCGGGAAGCGTGCTGCCGGTCTGGCGGGCGCTCGCCTGGATCAGTTCCAGCAGGCGAACGCTATCCTCGGTAAGTTTTTCCACTTCGGTGTCGGTCGCCGCCAGTGTCGCGCGCGCGGCCGTCAGACGGTCGGTCAGCACCGAGAGGCTGGTCGAAAGGCGATCTTCGACTTCCCCGGTCTGCGCGGTGATGGTTTCGATGCGAGCCTCAAAGCGGCCAAGTTCCCCGGTCACTGCGGCCGCACGTTCGGCAAGGGCGGCGGCCTGAATGCGGTGACGTTCCAGACGTTCGGCAATCGATGCGTCAAGTTCGCCCAGCATATGATCGATGCGGGCGATGGCGTGGCGTTCCTGCTCGACCTGGCGTGACTGCCGCTCCTCGGCCTCCATGGCCAGGCGCTCAGCGCGCAGGCCGATCGACTCATCGATCTGGCACGCATCCGTCGCGATCCCGGCAAGGCGCCCTTCGAGCGCTTCGATCGCGGTCTGCTGGGCCTCGGCAATGGCGATACCGGCGGCCGTCTGCTCCTCGGACAGTTCGGATAGCGAAGCCCGCAAATTCGCCGTTGCGCGCTCTTCGGCCTGTCGCAAGGCGCGCGAGACGACATCGCTTTCGTCACGCAGAGCGCTGAGGCGGGCGCGCAACGAAGTGAGGCTTTCCGCCTCTTGCCTGTCCAGCTGCTGACGCCCCTGGTCGATTTCGTCCGTCAGCGCCTTGGCGCGGGTACGAATCGCCGCGAGCGCATTGATCTCATGCTTGTCGAGGCGGTTGCGGAAATCCTCACCGCGCTCGTCGAGCGCGATGAAGCGTGCGGCTACGACCTGTTCGAGCTGCTCGCTGCGCGCGTTGAAGCCGTCGAGCGTCTCGTTGACCTGATCGCGCAGTACCGAAACCTGACGGGTGCTGGCCGAACCGAACTCGTTCAGTCGGTTGAAGCCGTTGATCATGTCCTCGAGCTGGGCATGAGCAGTGCGGCCGGCATTGGCGATGTTGTTGGTTACATCCTTTGCCGAGCTGGCAATGACCGGCAGTTGGCCGCGCAGCTTCTCCATGTTGTCGAGGGCTGCGGTGCTGACTGAACTGATCGAATCGACGCGCGCGCCATTGTCACGCACGAGTTCCTGCAGGCGCTCGGCATTCTGGGAAAGGCGTTCGGCGGCGAGGCGTCCCAGCGTTTCGAGGTCGCGCGTCTGGGCTGCGATGAACTCTCGGGCCAGGCTCAGTTCGCGGTTCACGGTGGTGAGTCGTCGTTCGAGGAGGGCCGATTCGGTCGAAAGTGCGTGAGCGACGTGGCCGAAGCGTCGACCCTCGCGCGTGCTGTGACGCATCGTGATCAGCCAACCGAGGCCGATCAACAGGACGGGCACGCTCCACTGCATAACGAGCGCCGGAATCTCGGCCAAAGGCAGGCCCGTTCTGAATGCGGGCAGGCTAGCGAAGACGAACAGACCGCTCCATGCGACAATGAGAGCTCCGGCTACGGCGGGCGCGAGCCATTCGTTGCCGGAAGCCGATGCGAGCAGCTCCTCGCCGCCATCGGACGCAACCCAGGCGTCGTCCCAGGTTTCGGACGCTTCCGTCTCGATTGCTGATTCGGCCGCGATTGCCGGCGCATCGGCCTCCGACGTCTCGCCGTTGCCTGCGCCGAATGCGATGATCCTGTTTTCCCCAACCATCCGGCGAGAATACCACGTGCACCGGGCCGATAAACCCCGGTTTAAGACTTCCGAGATTAAGCTGGGGAAATGGCGTATGAAGCTGGAGCCCTCGAAGCCACTCTTGCCGCTGCGGCGGGTGGCGACCCCGTGCTGATCGCGGAGTTGCGCGCGGCCTATATCGAGGGGGTCGGCCGGCAGGTTGATCTGCTGGAGCGGGCCCGCTGCGACGGCAACTGGGTGATCGCCGCCACGCGGTTGAAGGGCCTTGCCGCGAGCTTCCATTCGATGCGATTGCTGGAAATGGCGCAGGATGCGCTGGACGCTGCACCAGGCGAACCGACCGTGGTGCGTCGCCTCAAGTCCTATCTGACGGAGTTTTCCGGAACCTGATCCGCCGCTTTGGCTTGGCACTTGGCGTGGACCTGCCTACATCTTGCCGGGGTGCTGGAGTTTCTAATTTGCGCATAGCATTGTTGGCCATGACGGAGCCTGCGGCGTCGGGGCAGCCGTTCCCGCGCGCATTCCTGCGCGTTGCGGGCGCGAGCGTCGCGCAGCATCAGCTCGGCATGGCGCTTGCGCTCGAATGCCAGCGTGTCATCTGCATGGCGCGCGGCACCTCGCCGGAACTGATCGCGCTTCAGCATGATGCGGAGGACGCCGGACTACAGTTCGCCATCGCGACCGGAGCCGGACAACTTGCCGGGCTGGTTACGGCCGGAGATGAACTGATCGCGGTTTCGGAGGGCCTTTTCGCCGATCCTACCGCTGCGGCCAGCTTGCTGGAGGGGCGGGCTCCCGTCGTGCTGGTCCAGCCGGTCGAGGGCGCTCTTGCGGCAGGTTTTGAGCGCATCGACATCAACCGCGCCACGGCGGGACTGATGCGTGTACCGGGTACACTGGTCGAGCGGCTGCACGAATTACCGCTCGACGTGGACGCTATTTCGGCGCTGACACGCATTGCGCTTCAGTCCGGTATCGCCATGCACGAGGTGCCGGCGGCAGCCTGCGCCGGTTCCGGCTGGCGCATGGTACGCAGCGAGGCGGAAGCCTATGCACTGGAAGACGAGTGGATGCGCACGCGTTTCGTGCAGGACGGTCCGCGCACTCCCGGGCGCGCTATCGCGCGTTTCGCGGTTCTGAGCTTTGGCTCTTCGCTGCTGCATGCAGGCAATGCCAGCAATGTCGTATCCGCAGCTGTGCTGGTCGCGCTCGTCATCGCGGTGGGGGCGGGCTGGTTTGGATTGTTGTGGTGCGCCTTCGCGTTCCTGGCGGTGGCATGGCTGCTGGTGGAGGCCAGTCGCCTGCTGCGCGCAGCGGAGCGACATGCGTTGGGACAGGCTTGTCCTGCGATCCCGCGCGCGGATGCCTTGGTCTGGCTGGTCGACGTGGCCTTCGCCGCGCTGATCCTGTTGGACACGCCCCGCTTTCCAGGAGAACCCGTGCTGGCGTGGCTGAGCACTCCGGCAATTCTGATGATGCTTCTGGTGCTGCTGCCACGCATCGCCATCGGGCGCTTCGCCGGTTTCTTTGCGGACCGGGCATTGCTCGGCGTGGTCCTCGCATTCGCTTCGGGCTTCGGACAGGTTCTTCTTGTCGTCAGGCTTCTTTCGGCCGGTCTCGCGGCTGCGGCACTCGTGTTGCCGCGGCGGCGCGACGGATAACCTCGAATTAACCAGATGCCGGTTAGAAGGGTCATATGATCGATCAGGCCGTTCATCCGGCGAATACGCAAGCCGCAGAGGCAGCGCTGCGACGCGACCTCGTGCGCGGCGACGCGGCGGCGGCTTCCGCGCTGCCGATGCTACGCTATCTCGTTGCGGCTGATCAGAGCGCTGCGCTGAGCGAGGAAATCCTGGCGAGGGTCAGGGGCATTTTGTCGGACATCGCCGGTCAATTGCTCGATGCCCTGATAGGCACCGCGGACCGGCGTGCCCATGCGCCTGATGAAATCGCGGTGCTGACCCGCGCCTTCCTCGACGACGCAGCCCTGCTTGCGCATGTCCATGCTGTTGCGCTGGAATGGCAGTTGACGGAGCGACTGCAGGAGCGGCTCGCCCTCGATCCTGTCGCGTCTCCGTTCGTGCGGGACAGGATCGCATCCGGCGACGCTTCGGCGCATGGGTTCCTATCCGCGCAAGCGCGGTGGAGCCAAGGACAACGCCGCATGGCACTTTCTGTGGCGGAATTGCCCGAGGCCGTGCTCGAAGCGGTGCTCGCCATCCTGCGCGCGCTGGTCGGTGCCGAGCCGGCGCTCTCCGAACGCGCCTCCGCTGTGGAACGGGAGGTGCGAAGCAGCCATGCTGCGGTTTCCAACCGGCTCATATGGGCCGAGCGCATGGTCGCCGATCTTGACCCGGCGGTGGCATTATCGATCTCGCAATGCGGCGTCACATTGTTCCTGTCTGCGCTTGCATTGGCCTCTGGACAGGTGCGCGATGCGACAGTCATGGCGACATTGCCTGACCAGCAGGCGCGACTGGCTTTGACGCTGCTTGCTGCGGGGGCGCCCGCCGATGTTACCGAAGAACAAATCCGGATGATTCACGGAGGGACGAAACTTCCGGTGGGCCTCGCGGGGATCGAGGAATGGCGCGCGGCATCGATCCTGACGAATGGCGCGACTGCGCAATGACCCTTGGTGACGGCACCATACTCGCCCGCGCCGCATGCGACGCGCATGATCGCCTGCTCAGCGCTGACGAACCCCTGTTCGGACTTCAGCGCCGGTGCGGCGGCGAAGTGCCCGGCATTGTCGCGATTCCCGAACTGCTCGACCTCGTGCGCGGTGCGCGCCAGACGCGCTGTCCCGTCGCGCAAGTCATCAGGGCGCAGGACGACAGCGATGCGATATCGTTCTGGGTCGAGGTGGAGCCGGAGGAGGAGGGGTGCTCGATCCGCGTGCGCAGTTGGCAGACTGCCGCTCTGGTTTCTGAGGAAGGCGCCTCAGGCGAGAGCCGGCGGAGAGTAACTGACCGGCATGTCACCGAACTTTGCGCGTGGCTTGATGCCGGCCAGCGCCTGATTGCGGTAGCCAGTGATTCTCCGGAACTCGCGCAAGTCGTCACGGCCATGGAGGGTGGCATCGGGCATTGCTGGACCGATTTCCTGCAGCCAGAGAATGTGACACATCAGCAGCCACTGCACTGGCGTCTGCTCGATGGAGCGCCGGTGATCGTCCCCGGTTCATCGCGGTCCTGGCGTGTCTCGCTCGTGCCCCAGATCAAGCCTGGCTTCGAGCCGTCGGGCTTCGAATTGCTGCTGTTGTCGGACGAGGCTGCTTCGGGCTGGGTGCCTGCCGTGCCCGATCCCATTCCGGTCCAGCGTCGCGGGTTGGTCGGGCAGGATCTGGCGCCGGTTCTCAGACAGCCGATTGCGCGGATCGTCGCGAATGCCGAGACAATTCGCACACGGCTGGCAGGACCACTGCCCGATGCCTACGCGGAATATGCTGGCGAGATCGCAAGCGCAGGCAAGCTGTTGCTGGACCTGCTGGAGGACATGGCTGACCTTGAAGTCGTCGAAGACGACAGCTTTTCCACCAATCCCGATTTTATAGATCTTGCCGAGGTGGCCCGACAGGCCGCCGGTATCCTGGGCGTCCGGGCACGGGAAAAGGGCATCGTGATCGTGTCGCCGCCATCGGATGATCATGCTCCGGCGCTCGCGGAGTTCCGGCGCGTGCTGCAGGTTCTCCTCAATCTCATCGGCAATGCCATCCGCTATTCACCGAATGGATCGCGTGTGGATGTTCATGTCGAGGTAGAAGGTGTCCATGCCCGTGCGATCGTGGCAGATCAGGGGCCGGGCCTCAACGTCAGCGACCAGGCTCGCGTGTTCGAGAAATTCGAGCGTTTGGGACGTAGTGGTGACGGGGGTTCCGGTCTGGGCCTCTATATCTCGCGGCGACTGGCGCGCGCGATGGGCGGTGATTTGCTGATCGAGAGTGTCCCGGGCGAAGGGGCCCGGTTCATCCTTGAAGTCCCGCGCGACACCGAAGCCTGATCTGCGTCTAGCATCTGCGGCCCAACCACACCACGATACCGCCGACCATCGCGAAAACCGCGCCGCGCACGGCCCAGGCACGATCGGCAATCATGACGCTGTCGGCGGGCCACTTCAGTACGCCGGTTCCTTGCAGGACAACGAAAATCCCTGCTGCCATTGCCAGGAGGCCAAGGATAGTAGCCAGGATTCTCACAATTGGCATTAACGTGCGCCCCCATTTGAACATGCAGGTTGCGCTTCGGATGCGGCGGGATTGTGGCGGGCAGGCTCAAATGGGGCAAACTTCAGGCTCGGCGCAACGAAAAAGGCCCCCGCATTCGCGAGGGCCTTCGTTCGGGTAACCCGCGACTGCGCGCGGATGAACCTCAGCGCTTGTCGAGCGGCACGTAGTCGCGCTGCGTCGGGCCGGTGTAGAGCTGGCGCGGGCGACCGATCTTCTGGCCGGGATCGGAGATCATTTCGTTCCACTGCGCGACCCAGCCCACGGTACGGGCGAGGGCGAAGAGCACGGTGAACATGGTGGTCGGGAAGCCGATCGCCGAAAGGATGATGCCCGAGTAGAAGTCCACGTTCGGGAACAGCTTCTTCTCCGCGAAGTAGGGATCGCTGAGCGCGATCTCTTCGAGGCGCAGCGCGGTCTCGAACAGCGGATCGGTGACGTTGAGGGCTTCGAACACTTCGCGCAGAGTCGACTGCATGACCGTCGCGCGCGGGTCGTAGTTCTTGTAGACGCGGTGACCGAAGCCCATCAGGCGGAACGGATCGCTCTTGTCCTTGGCGCGGTCGATGTAGTGCTGGATGCGATCGGGGGTGCCGATCTCCTTGAGCATGTTGAGCGCGGCTTCGTTCGCGCCGCCATGCGCAGGGCCCCACAGGCAGGCGATGCCCGCTGCGATGCACGCGAAGGGGTTCGCGCCCGACGAACCGGCAAGACGCACGGTCGAGGTCGAGGCGTTCTGCTCGTGATCGGCGTGGAGGATGAAGATGCGGTCCATCGCCTTTTCGACCGCCGGAACCACCTCGTACTCTTCCGCGGGCACGCCGAAGGTCATGCGCAGGAAGTTGCCGGTGTAGCTCAGCTTGTTGTCCGGATAGAGGAACGGCTGGCCGACCGAGTACTTGTAGGCCATCGCCGCGATCGTCGGCATCTTGGCGATCAGGCGGTGCGAGCTGATCTTGCGATGCTCGGGGTCGGCGATGTCGGTCAGATCGTGGTAAAACGCGGAAAGCGCGCCGACCACGCCGCACATGATCGCCATCGGGTGCGCGTCGCGGCGGAAACCGCGATAGAACGTCGCCAGCTGCTCGTGCAGCATGGTGTGGCGCGTGATGGTGTTCTCGAACGTGGCAAGCTCGTCCTTGCTGGGCAGTTCACCATTCAGCAGCAGGTAGCTCGTTTCCATGAACGAGGAGTTCTCTGCCAGCTGGCCGATCGGATAGCCGCGGTGCAGCAGAACGCCTTCGTCGCCGTCGATGTAGGTCAGCGCCGACTCGCAGCTCGCGGTCGAGGTAAAGCCCGGATCGAACGTGAATGCGCCCGTCTGGCCGTAGAGCTTGCGGATGTCGATGACGTCCGGACCCACGCTTCCCTTGAGAACGGGATAGTCGTGTTCCGCGCCGCCGACGCTCAGTTTAGCCTGATCACCCACCAATTATCTCCTTATGACTGCGACCCGGCGGGAACCTGAGCCTGTTCGCCGATGCGCGCGAGGCTCTCTTCCCGTCCGAGCAATACCAGTACGTCGAATATCCCCGGCGAGGTCGTCTGACCCGTCAGGGCTGCCCGCAAGGGTTGCGCGAGCTTGCCGAGACCCAGTCCCAGGTCTTCGGCCATTGCCTTCAGGTTGGCTTCCAATGCCTCGAGAGTCCAGTCGGCCTGGCCGGACAGGCGCTCATGGATCGCGGCGAGGCGCTCGCGCCCTCGTCGGTCAGGAGCGCCAGCGCCTTCTCGCTCATGGCGAGCGGACGCTGGGCGAAGAGGAAGGCAGAGCCTTCTGCAAGTTCGTTGAGGTCCTTGGCACGGACCTTGAGTACGGGCATCGCGCGGACCAGCAGGTCGGCAGGGCCATCGCCGTCGACGCCTTCAAGGCGCGCTTCGACGAGGCCCGCAAGCCGCACATCGTCGGCCTCGCGCAGATAATGCCCGTTGAGATTCTGGAGCTTGGCAAGGTCGAAGCGCGAGGGGCTCTTGCCCACATCGACCATGTCGAACCATTCGATCGCCTGCTCGCGGCTGATGATCTCCTCATCGCCGTGGCCCCAGCCGAGGCGCAGCAGGTAGTTGAACACGGCCTCGGGCAGCAGGCCCATCTCGTCGCGATAGGCATCGACGCCCAGCGCGCCGTGGCGCTTGGACAGCTTGGCGCCGTCCGAGCCGTGGATCAGCGGCACGTGGCCGTAGACCGGCACGTCCCAGCCCATGCCGTTGATGACGACGAGCTGGCGGAAGGCGTTGTTCAGGTGATCGTCGCCGCGCAGGACGTGGGTGACGCCCATGTCGTTGTCGTCCACCACCACGGCCAGCATGTAAGTCGGGGTGCCGTCGCCGCGCAGGATGACGAAGTCGTCGATTTCCTCGTTCTGCACGGTGACCGTGCCCTGCACGAGATCCTCGATCGTCGTCGAACCCTCACGCGGGGCCTTGACGCGCACCACCCAGGAACGGTCGGCCGGCCAGGTCGCGGGATCGGCATCGCGCCATTCGCTGTCGATGCGGAACGGGCGGCGTTCTTCCTGCGCCTTCTGGCGGCGCTCGGCGAGTTCTTCCTGTGTCAGGTAGCAGCGATAGGCGTGGCCGTTTTCCATCAGCTGCGCGGCGACTTCGGCATGACGGTCCGAGCGGGCGAACTGGAACACCGGCGCCTCGTCACCGTCGAGGCCCAGCCAGGACAAGCCGTCGAAGATCGCGTCGATCGCGGGTTCGGTCGAACGGGCGCGATCGGTATCCTCGATACGCAGCAGATACTTGCCGCCATGACGGCGCGCGAACAGCCAGTTGAACAGTGCCGTACGAGCGCCACCGATATGAAGGTAACCGGTCGGCGAAGGAGCAAAGCGCGTTACGACGGCCTTTTTGCCAGTCGCTTCGCCCGATGCACTGCCGCTTGCCATCTACCCGACCTTCCTGTCCTATTGGCGACCATGGGAACCCCGGTCGCAATCTGTGAAATTCCGTCTCCGGGAGGCCCCGGGACCGCTGCATTGCAGCATGGGCCATGGACCGCCGAGGGCCTCTTGTCGAGGGTTTTGGCAGTCGTCGAGCGATTTCTTTCCAATGCCGGATTCGAACGGACTCCATGGCTCACCGTAGCCTTTGCAAGCGGCATAATTGCGTGGTTTTGGCTATCTTCCGTGCTGTCGTGGATCGGCTTCTGCTGCGGCTTGATTGCAGTTTCTGCAACTTGTTATGCGTCCTTTCCTTTGCGGAGCAGTTATCCGCATTTCAGCCGGGCAATCATGGTATTGCCCTTGCTGGCGGTCGCGGGCTGCCTTGCGGTTTGGGTGCGGTCGGAAATCGTCGGCCAGCCGGCAATCGAAAGGCCTGTAGCGGGCAGTTTCATCGCGCGGGTCCTTGCTATCGAGATCGCAGCCTGCGCTTGATCGCGATCGCCTGCTGCTGGCCATGCGCGATCCGATAAGAGGTGTGCCCATTAAGGTCAGGCTCAACGTTCCCGGCAAGCGTTCCGCGGCGGGGATCGGTAGGGGGATCTCGTAGCATTCAGGGCGCGGCTGATGCCGCCGGCGCCGCCCATGCTTCCGGGCGCATACAACTTTGCGCGAACAGCCTGGTTTGCCGGCATTGCCGCTACCGGATCGGTCGTGGGAGACGTGAAGGTCGTCCGGGAATTCAGCGCAGGCGCATGGGCACTATCGGATATACGTCAGACGCTAACGGATCATATTCGCGTTCGCATCGGGGAAGAGCGCGCAGGTATTGCCGCGGCATTCGTCACCGGTGATCGCGGAAATATTTCGGAGGCCGATGATCAGGCCATGCGCGATTCGGGGCTGGCGCATCTGTTGTCGATAAGTGGGCTTCATGTCAGCGCGATGGTGGGGGCAGTGTACCTCGTGGCCATCCGATTACTGGCGCTTTCCTCATGGATGGCGCTCCGGGTGAGGTTGCCGGTAATCGCGGCCGGCGCAGGAGCCCTCGCCGGTGTAGCTTACACCCTTTTGTCCGGTTCTGAAGTCCCTACAGTCAGATCATGCATCGGGGCATTGCTGGTGCTGTTCGCGCTCGCCCTTGGGCGTGAGCCCTTGTCCTTGCGCATGCTGGCGGTTGCAGCGTTCTGCGTTCTTCTGCTGTGGCCCGAGGCAGTAATGGGGCCCAGTTTTCAGTTGAGCTTCGGAGCGGTTCTGGCGCTTATCGCAGTCAGCACATCGGAACCGGTGCGCCATTTCCTTGGGCCGCGTGACGAAGGGATGATCGCAAGAGCAATGCGCCATATCGCTCTATTGCTTTTGACCGGCGCGGTAATCGATCTGGCACTCATGCCTATCGGCCTGTACCATTTCCACCGCGCCGGCGTATATGGAGCGCTGGCCAATGTGGTCGCGATCCCGTGGTCGACCTTCATCGTCATGCCGTTGCTGGCTAGCGCATTGATCCTCGACATCGCCGGGCTGGGAGGGCCTTTCTGGTGGCTGGCGGGCGTTTCGGTGGATGTGCTTGTCGGACTGGCACATTGGTTCGCTTCAAGACCGGGGGCGGTCAACCTGCTGCCGGGTACCGACGCCTGGGCATTCATGCTTTTTGTGTCGGGCGGGCTTTGGCTCGGTCTATGGACCGGCCGCATCCGCTGGGCGGGGTTTCCCATTGCCGCGATCGGTGTGCTTTTGCTCGCGATGGCCCCGCCTGCAGATATATTGGTATCGGGCGACGGTCGCCATGTCGGCCTTGTCGAAAACGGCGGAAATCAGTTGTTCTTACTCAGGGACAGCAAAGGAGGCTATGCCCGGGACAATCTGATGGAGTTCGCGGGGATAGAAGCGGAACCCGCCACGCTTGATAAGTGGCCAGGCGCAAGGTGCAACCCGGACTTCTGTAAGGTGCCGATTGAGCGATCGGGGAAAGTCTGGCACCTGCTGATGTCGCGTGGACGCGATTCCGTCGCGGAACGTTCGCTTGTTGCAGCATGTGAGCACAGCGACATTGTCATCTCAGATCGCTGGTTACCACGTAGCTGCCGCCCGCGCTGGTACAAGGCCGATCGTGGATCTTTGGCTAATACGGGAGGATTGGCCGTTTATCTGGGCAAGGGGCGCATCGATACTGTGGCTCAGACGCAGGGCGCACACGGCTGGTGGCATTCCTCACCATTTCATGTCCGTGAGAATGGACCTTCAACCACCAACTAGCGAACTAAGCGTGGTTCTTCCGGCGCGTGAGGACTTTCATAGTCCAATCCGAAGCCGGATTTTGCCTAATATACCGGATTTGACCTAATATGATTGCCGCAATGCGTATCGCAAGAAACTCCGGCACGGATCAAAACCGTCCGGAGTAAGTCGCGCTACTTGCCACAACGATGGTGAATCGGACTGGAAAAGTTTTAATTATACCGACGAAGCAGGCCAGCGAGCTTGCCCTGGACTTCCACTTCATCCGGGCCATATATCTGCGGTTCGTAAGCGGCGTTTGCAGGATCTAGGCGAACCATTCCAGCTTCACGTCGCAGGTATTTCAACGTGGCTTCTTCGCCACGGATGAGAGCCACCACGATCTCGCCATCCCGGGCAGCATTCGTGCGCTTAACTAGCGCGAAATCGCCATCCAGAATGCCGGCTTCGATCATGGAATCACCGGAGACCTCCAGCGCATAGTGTTCGCCCGAACCGAGCAGCGCAGCCGGGACAGGCAGGGTCGATTGCCCTTCCAGTGCCTCGATCGGAACGCCTGCCGCGATACGACCGTGCAGTGGAATCTCGATCACGTCATTCGCCGCTTCTACGGCGGGACGAGGTGCCTGAAGAGGGGGCACCCCATGATTGCTATTGGCAGCGGATGGACGTGGCGCCTTGCTGCCCGTATCATCCGGTTGACGCAAGACTTCCAAAGCGCGCGCACGGTTGGGAAGGCGGCGAATGAAGCCTCGCTCCTCCAGCGCCGAAATCAGTCGGTGAACACCGGACTTCGACTTGAGATCAAGGGCTTCCTTCATCTCCTCAAAGCTGGGAGAGATGCCGCTTTCTTCAAGCCGTGCCTGGATGAACCGGAGCAATTCGTGCTGCTTGCGAGTCAACATGGTCGCTGCCTTTTCGTGACCTTCGAACCAGGCAAGTCCTGATCCCGCTTGTTCTCGTAGTGAACAATGGGGGAACAATCAAGCAACCAATTGAACTCAATTCAAGCAATGCCGTCATTCTAGAGCAGGAAAATCCGAACTTCGTCTCCTGCAGCCGCCGGCGCGGCCATTGCCGCGCGATCTACCAGCACATTGCTTGCGGCCAGAGAGGACAGGGCGCCGCTGTCCTGCAGTGCATTGACGGTCACGCTTTCGCCATCCCACCAACCGCGAAGAAACTCACGGCGGCGACCGTTGGCGCGCAGCGGCATACTTAGCCTAGCGGCCAGCCGCATTGGCAATGGCCTCGCGGCACCCTGCATCGCTCGCAGGAGAGGAAGCAGAAAATGGTAGGCCGTAACGTAGCTGGAGACCGGATTTCCGGGTAGTCCCAGTATGATCTGTCGCCGTCCCGTCAGTTCGCGCGTGGCGACGAGGATGGGTTTGCCGGGCTTGATCGCCACGCGCCAGAAATCGATGCTCGCGCCCCAGCGTTCGAGTGCCGGGCGGATGAGGTCGTGATCGCCGACAGAAGCGCCGCCGCTTGTCACGATGAGATCGACGTCGTCGGATGCCTCGAAAGCGCGCGTGATCGTGTCGATATCATCCGGTACAGGTCCGACCCGCTTCGCATCGACACCCAGCGCTGAAGCCATAGCCGCCAGCATGACGCCGTTGCTTGCGGGAATCTGATGGGTTGCGCAGCATTCCGGGTTTTCAGCGAGTTCATCGCCGCTGTCGATCACGGCCAGCCGCGGTGTGCGATGGACAGGCAGGTGCGTATGGCCCGAAGCGATTGCCAACGCCATTTGCGCCGGAGTGATGCGCGCGCCCGGCAGCATGATTTCCGTCCCCGTGACGAAATCCATTCCGCGATGTCTGATATGCTTGTGCGCGGGATCGGGTGCTTCACCCGACAACGTCAGGATTTCGGCATCTCTAGCAAGGTCTTCCTGGAGAATGACTGCCGCCGCATCGACCGGCAATATTGCGCCCGTTGAAATGCGTACGGCTTCGCCGGTGGAGAGGGCGCCGACATGGGGATGTCCGGCGGCGCTCTCTCCGATCACTCGCCAGGGGCCCTGCAAGTCTCCGGCCGTCACTGCATAGCCATCCATCGCAGACAGGTTGGCCGGTGGCTGCGTGCGTCGGGCATATAGCGGTTCTGCGAGATACCGGTTGTATGCGCCCTCGATATCGACTCGCTCTATCGGAAGGGGTGTGGCCAACGCCAGCAATCGAGCCTGTGCGTCCTCGAGCGAGAGCGGCGCCGATTTGTTCATTCGGCCCACCCGTCCAGTTTCCAGTGGCCCGACTTGCCGCCGATCTTTTCTACAAGGCGGATGTCACTGATGACCATGCTCTTGTCGAGCGCCTTGGCCATGTCGTAAATTGTCACAAGTGCGATGGAAGTCGCTGTTATTGCTTCGATTTCAACGCCGGTTTTTCCCGTCAAGGATGCTCGGGCAATTACCTTTATCGCGTTGTCTTCGAACGAGAACTCCAGATTTACGGCATCCAGCGCGAGAGGGTGACACATCGGAATGAGTTCTGCCGTGCGCTTCGCCGCCATTATGCCAGCGATCCGCGCAGTACCTAGAACGTCACCCTTGGGCGCATTTCCAGCGCGAACGGCGGCGAGGGCGTCCTCGCTCATCGAAATCCGACCGGAAGCTATGGCAGTGCGCTGTGTTTCGGCCTTGGCACCAACGTCGACCATGCGGGCGTTGCCGTTGGCGTCGATATGCGTGAGGGACTTGTTCATCGCAACCCCATGGGCATTACGTTCCGGTGAGAAGGGCGCGCGTCGCCGCTTCTATATCATTTTTGCGCATCAGGCTTTCGCCCACCAGGAAGGTGCGGGCACCGCAAGATGACAGGCGCTCCAGGTCGGCGTGGACGTTTATCCCGCTTTCGCTGACCAGCAAGGTGCCTTCGGGCGCCTGCGGGGCCAGTCGCTCAGTGGTCGCGATGTCGGTAGCGAAGCGCCGCAGATCACGATTGTTCACACCGATAAGACGTGATTTCAAAAGGCTTGCACGTTCCATCTCATGTTCATTGTGAACTTCGACCAGGCAGTCGAGACCGCGCTCGATAGCCGCGGATCTGATTTCCGCCATCAACACGTCGTCCAGCGCAGCGACGATGATGAGGATGGCATCCGCACCGATCGCGCGCGCTTCCGCCACCTGCCATGGATCGACCATGAAGTCCTTGCGGATGATCGGAAGGTTACAGGCGGCACGGGCCTCGACGAGGAAATCCTCATGTCCCTGAAAATAGGGAGCGTCGGTCAGCACGGACAAGCATGCGGCACCGCCTCTCTCGTAGGCGACAGCATGTTCTGCGGGGCGAAAATCGCTTCTGATCAGTCCCTTGGAGGGTGAAGCTTTTTTGATTTCCGCGATGAGCGCATAGCCCGTTTCCGCCTTGGCGCGTAACGCAGCTTCAAAACCGCGAGGATGCGTCTGCGCGGCGGCGCGCGCATCGAGGTCCGCTATGGTAGCGAGAGCCTTGCGGGCGGCGACTTCCTTGCGCTTGGTGTCGCAGATTTCAATGAGCTTGTCGGACATCAGTTCCTCGTCACGCGCGGGTTGCCGCGATCCAGCAGTCGAGCAGAGCCTTGGCCAAGCCCTTGTCGATCGTTTCTGCCGCTTCTTCGACGCCCTCGGTCCAGCTATCGACTTCGCCTGCCACGAGAAGGGCACCTGCGGCGTTGAGTAGAACGGCGTCGCGGTAGGCGCCGGGCGCGCCCATCAGCAGATCGTTGAGCGCGCGGGCATTGTAGGCTGGGTCACCGCCGCGAATGGCGTCGACCGAAGCCAGCGGGAGGCCGGCATCCTGGGGGCGACGCGCCGCATGGACAGTTCATGGCCGCAGATCTCGGCGACTTCGTTGCCGCCTGCGAGGCTCAACTCGTCGAGGCCCTCGTCGCCGGAAATGACCATCGAGTGCTCGGTGCCAAGCCGCAGCAGGGCATCGGCGTAGATCGGCACGTAGGCCGGGCGTGCGATGCCGACTAGCTGGCGCGAGACTTGCGCCGGGTTCGCCAGCGGCCCCATCAGGTTGAAGATCGTGCGGCGGCCTAGCGACTTGCGCAGCGGCATCAGCCGACCCATCGTCGGGTGGTGGCGCGCGGCGAACAGGAAGCCGATGCCGATTTCGGCGAGCGTGGATTCTGCAGTCTCGACGGCGCGGTCGAGGTTCAGCCCCATCGCTTCGAGGGTATCGGCGGCGCCCGCTTTGGAACTGGCAGCGCGGTTACCATGCTTGGCGACGGGGACGCCCGCAGCCGCGACCACCAGAGAAACGGCGGTCGAGACGTTGAGGGTGTGGAAGCCGTCGCCGCCGGTGCCGCAGACGTCGATGGCGCCTGCGGGCGCCTTCACCGGGATCATCCGCTCACGCATGGCGCGAGCCGCGCCCGCGATTTCGCTGGCGGTCTCGCCGCGATCCGACAAGGCGACGAGGAACTCGGCGATTTCGGATCTGGGCATTTCGCCGTCGAGGATTGCGGCGAAGGCTGCTTGGGCCTCGTCCTCGGCGATCGGGTGGAGAGGGTCGGGAAGGGTCATGCGCTCAGCCGTTCCGGCAGTTTGGCCTCGATACCGCAAGTGCGCAGGAAGTTCGCGAGCATGGCATGGCCGTGCTGGGTGGCGATGCTTTCCGGATGGAACTGGACGCCGTGGATCGGCAGGCTCGCATGGCGGAAGCCCATGACATGGCCGTCGTCCGAGCGGGCGTTCACCACCAGCGTCTCGGGAATGTCCTCGACGATCAGCGAGTGATAGCGCGTCGCGGTGAAGGGCGAGGGCAGCCCGGCGAAGACTCCGGTGCCGTCATGCGTGACCGGCGAGGTCTTGCCGTGCATCAGGCCACCGCGCACGACCTTGCCGCCGAAATACTGGCCGATCGACTGATGGCCGAGGCACACGCCGAGGAGCGGCATCCCCGCATCCGCCGCCGCGCCGACGAGGTCGAGGCTGATGCCAGCCTCGTTGGGGGTGCAGGGGCCGGGCGATATCAGGAAGCCTTTCGCGCCGCTGGAAATGGCCTGGCCTGCGCTGAGCGCGTCGTTGCGCACGACCTCCACTTCGGCGCCCAGTTCCATCACGTAATGGACCAGGTTCCAGGTGAAGCTGTCGTAATTGTCGATGACGAGGATCATGACTTCGCCTTTGCGCTTTTCTCGACGACGATCAAGGGGCCGAGCGGAGGGCCGCCGTCGACGCGGCCATGCTCGGGGTCCCAGAGCGAGGATACGCTGCCGTCGAGGAACAGCGCATTGTCGCATTTCAGGGCGTCGCGGAAATAGCGCGCGAGCTTGCCGAAGGATACCGGCTCGTCGGAAATGACGAAGTGGGCGCGGCCCTTGTCATCGATGCCGACGCCGTTGCGCAGTTTCAGCGACTTGCCGTCCTCGTCGATCTTGGGATGCAGCTTGCCGGAGATGACCAGCATCGGCCCGGACTGGGTGCCGAAGTCGGGACGGTCGGTGACGGACTTTGCGAAGTCGTCGCTGGCGCGGACATGCCAGTTACCCGCTGCGTCTCCGTAGAAGACGCCGTTGGGGCTGAGGTGGAAGTTGCCCCAGCCTTCGTTGGTGTTTAGCGCGTGCTGCTTCTCGCCGTTCTCGACGTAGTAGCCGATCGGCTTGCCATCGGCGTCGAACATGCCGCCGTTCATCGCGAAGGCAACTTCGTGGCTGCGCGCCGGGCGGTCCACCGCGAGTTGCGAGAGGCTGCGATACGGCGCGCCGCCCTTGGGGCCGAGGACGGTGTGGATGGTGTGACGACCCGGCACGGCGGTGCAGTGCGTGAAGCTGGCACCCTCGAAGCTCGCGCCCTGGCATGGCGGCGGGGGCGGGGCCGAGGGCTTGGCGGCGGGTTCTTCGGAGGAGCAGGCGGCGAGGAAGATCAAGGCAGGCGCCGTCACGCAGTGGCGCAGGCTCACCATCGTGATTTCACGCCGTTCGCGGTAAGGCTCTGCCGCAGGGCCTCCAGCGTGCCGGTTGCGATCTGGTACTTGGGAAAGGCGTAGTACATCTGGCTGGTACGCAGCAGAAGGAGCATGTGTTCGTCCTCCCACCATCTGACGAGATCCGACCATTCGTGGGTACTGGTGCCGAACCGGTTGGAAATTTCAAGCCTGTCTGGGCCGAAATCGACCGTGGTGCGGACGCCATCGATCTTGAGTTCGCGGTAGGCCTTGCGTGCGCTACGGGGAAGGCGCCAGAAGATGAGGATTAGTAATATCAACCCGACCAAAGCCGCTGCCGAGAGGAGGCCAAGGGCTATGTTCCGGATCAATACGATCGGATCGATAATTCCTGCATCCACAATATCGGGAATGGCGAAGAGTAGGGCATAGAAAAGGGCGATGGCACCTCCGACCCGCAGTGCTCCCCTCCACAACCAGTTGCGGCGCAGGAACAGCCGATTGGATGCGAGATAGTCTTCGAACGACAGGGTAAATGCGAAGCTGTCGTTCGTCGCTGAAGTCACTGCCCGAACCCGGGTTCCCCGGCGACGCGGATCGCTTCGCGTGCGGCGGCGAAGAGGGCGCCGCTCTTGGCTTCGCATTCGCGCTGTTCGTAGGCCGGGTCGCTGTCCGCCACGATGCCCGCCCCCGCCTGCACGTGCAGGACACCGTCTTTGAGCAACCCGGTGCGCAGGACGATGCAGCTGTCCACCGAGCCGTCCGGCGCGAAGTAGCCGACGCCGCCCGCGTAAGGGCCGCGCGTCTCGGGCTCCAGTTCGGCGATGACCTCGCAGGCACGGACCTTGGGCGCGCCCGAGACGGTGCCTGCTGGGAACCCCGCGAAGACCGCGTCGATGGCATCGTGCTTCGCGGTGTCGAGCTGGCCGACCACGTTCGAGACGATGTGCATGACGTGGCTGTAGCGCTCGATTGTGTAGCTGTCGGTGACCTCGACGGTGCCTGCAGCGGCGACGCGGCCGACGTCGTTGCGGCCGAGGTCGAGCAGCATCAGGTGCTCGGCGCGTTCCTTGGGATCGGCGAGGAGGCCGGCTTCGTTGGCCTTGTCCTCGGCCGGGCTGGCGCCGCGCGGACGGGTGCCCGCGATCGGGCGGATGGTGACTTCGCCGTCACGCACGCGCACCAGGATTTCCGGGCTGGAGCCGACCAGCGCGAAGCCGGGCAGGTCGAGGAAATAGAGGAACGGCGAGGGGTTCACGCGCCGCAGGCTGCGGTAGAGCGCCAGCGGCGGGAGCGGGAATTCGCAAGTGAAGCGCTGGGCCAGCACGACCTGGAAAATGTCGCCCGCCTCGATGTAGTCCTTCGCGCGCAGGGCCATCGCCTTGTAGTCTTCCGGCGCGACGACGGGCGTGCGCACCGGCTCGGCGAGATCGGTGGCGACGGGCACGACGGGTGCAGGGGCGGCGAGGCGGCGCAGGGCTTCGTCGATGCGCTCGGCGGCGCGGTCGACGGCCAGAGCGGCGTCACCCGTTTCCGGCCACACCGGCGCAACGCAGAACAGTTCGTCCGATAGCCGGTCGAAGATCAGGATCAGCGACGGGCGCACGAACAGCATGTCGGGCACTTCGAGAGGGCTTTGCGGCGCGCGCGGCAGCTTCTCGACAAGGCCGATCGTCTCGTAGCCGAAGTAGCCGACGAGGCAGGCGAGAGCCTTGGGCAGCGCGACCGGAACCTCGCAGCGGCAGGTCTCGACCAGCGCGCGCAGTTCGGCGAGGGTGCCGCCGCCGAGCGGTGCGAACGCCTCGCGGTCGGCCTGCCATGCGCGGTTGATCTCGCAGGCCTCGCCGCTCGCGCGGAACACGAGGTCCGGGTCGAGGCCGAGCAGGCTGTAGCGCCCGCGCGTCTCGCCGCCTTCGACCGATCTCGAGCAGGAAGTCGCCGCGCCCGTCCTCGATCAGCTTGAGGGCGGCGCCAACCGGCGTCTCTGTGTCGGCGACGAGCTTGCGCCAGACCAGCGCGGGTTTGCCCTGCGCCAGCTGCTCAAGCGTCGCCTTGCGATCGAATTCGCGCTCCATTGCTGCCACCCCTCGCTTCGGCTCAGTTGGCGGCGGCGGTGCCGGCGAGCTGGTCGCGCACGGCGGTGATGGCATCGTCGTGACGCTTCACGCCGACGTCCTTGCGCATCGCGGCACCGAGCGCGGAGGCGTAGCTCTGGCCGAGCTGCTGGCCGAGTTCGGTCTGGGCACGGCGGATCATGTCGGGCAGATCGATCGTGGCGGGCACGATGTCCTTGAGCTGGACGACGAACCAGCCGCGCTCACCTTCGGCCGACTGCACCTTCACGGTGTTCTTGGCCATGTGGAACATCAGCGAGACCGGCGGCGGCACCTGACGGCCCGACTGCAGCGCGGCGGCCAGGGTCGGGCGCGACATCGAGACCTGCTGCGGCGCGGGCAGCTTTTTGCCCGAGGCAGCCATGACCTGCTCGATCGACTGGCCCTTGCGGATCGCGGCCTGCATCTTGAGCGCGGCGGCCTTGGCGGCCTTCGAACCGGCGTCGATGGCCCAGGCGAGCTTCACGTCGTTCTGGATCTGCGCCAGCGGAGCCGGGGCGGACGCCTGGATGTCGGTGACGTCGTAGATCGCGAAGGACTTGCCCTTTTCGATCTCGGCGACCTGCGGCTGTTCCTGGCCCATTTCGAACGCGGTCTTGAGGAGCGGCTGCAATTCGGCGGGCATCGTTTCGCCGGGCTTCATGTAGACTTGCCCATCAGCGGTCAGTGACGGGGTCTGCTTGACCTCGGCGCCGAGCGACTTGGCGACTTCGGCGAGGTTGGAGCCGCCCGAAAGCTGCGCGTCGATCTTCGAGAAGGCGTCGCTGTAGGACTTGCGGGTCTTTTCCTCGGCGATCTGCTTGGTGAGGTCACCCTTCACTTCGGCAAGGGTCTTGGCCGGGGTCTTGATCTCCTCGTCGACGCGGATGACGTGCCAGCCGAGCACGCTCTTCTGCGGTGCGGCCAGCTTGCCGACCGGCGCGGCGAAGACGGCCTGCGCGACGGCGGCCGAGAACTGGCGCGAGAGATCCACGCGGCTGAACGATTCGAGCTTCGCGGCGGACAGGCCCTTTTCCGAAGCGGCGGCTTCGAGCGATTTGCCCTTCTCGACTTCGGCGACGATGGCCTTGGCGGCCGGCTCGGTCGGCACGACCAGCTGCGTGATGCGGCGATCGTCCTTGGCGGCATAGGTGGCCTTGTTCGCCTCGAAGCGCGCGGCGATCTCGGCGTCGGTCGGTGCGGCCGGGGCCGGGATCTTGTCGGCGCTGACGAGCGCATAGCGGATCGTGCGACGCTCGGGGCGGACGAACTGGCCGGTGTGCGCCTTGTAGAAGGTGGTGAGTTCGGCCTGGGTCGGCTGCTTGTCGGGCGCGAAGAGCAGCGAGGGCAGGGCGACCACGGTGCCGCTGCGGGTCTCGCTGAGCAGCGAGGCGTAACGCTTCGCGGCATATTCGGACATGACCGAGCCGATCTGCGCGGGCACGACCAGTTCCTGCGCGATCATGTTCTTGCGAATGTCCTCGCGCAGGGCCTGTTCGGAGAGGCCCTGCTGGGCGAGGGCTTGGCGGAACACGTTCTGGTCGAACTTGCCGTCGACGCCCTGGAACGCGGGGATCTGCGTCAGTTCGCTGTCGACGAGGCGGTCGCTGAGGACAACGCCGTGCTTCTCGCCGTAGACGGCGAAAGCGACGCCGTCGATCAGGCTGTCCAGCACCTGCTGGAGGCCGCCCTCGGCGATCAGCTGCTTCATCGTCGCGGTCGGGCTCTGCTGCTTGACCCGCTCGAGGCCGCGCTTGGCGCCGAGGCTGAGTTCGTCGGTGGTCACCTTTTCGCCGCCGACAGTGGCGACGGCAACTCCGGGAGCCGCGCTGCCGGACCCGCCGAGGCCCGCGATATCGCCACTGGCGAACGCGAGGGCGATGAGGCCGAGAACGACGAGGCCGACGATCGCGCCGACCTTGGACTTCAGAAACGAGCGGAAGAAATGGAGCATGAACCGTGCCGATCAGCAGAATATTGGCGCGAAACGGTGAGGCTTCGCATGTAAACGGCGCAGGCTTTAGGGGGCCTTCGCGCATCCTGCAATGCCGCTTGCGCAAGCCTTGGGCAAAAGCCGCGAGGTGGCATTACTACGACACCGGTGGAGAATCCCGGCGCTTAACCATCCATGAATTTTGACAAGCGATGCTCTGGTGCCCTAGCTGCCCGGCGACAGCGACGACCTGATTCCCGGTTCCGCGGCAACGGCATTACCGGAAATCTGCGAGGGGGACCCGCGGGGGAGTTCCCGAAGGTTCGCCGAGATCGATCAAAGGATTGAAATGGCTGGATTGCCTTACATCGTCGGAAATTGGAAAATGAACGGCACGCGCGCCATGCTGAACGAGGCGCGCGCAATCGATCGTTCCGCCCAGCGTTTCCCCAAGGTGCAGGTCGGACTGGCGCCGCCCTCGACCCTGATCTTCCGCATGCGGGACGCGGTCGAATTGATCGGCGTCGGCGGGCAGGACTGCCATGCGAAGGAAAACGGCGCTTATACGGGTGACGTTTCCGCACCGATGCTCAAGGATGCAGGCGCCGATTTCACGATCGTCGGCCATTCGGAGCGCCGTGAATACCACGGCGAAAGCGACGCGGACGTCAACGCCAAGGCGCAGGCCGCGCTTTCGGCCGGTCTGGCGGTGATCCTGTGCGTCGGCGAAACCGAGGCCCAGCGCGATGCGGGCGATGCCGAGGGCGTGGTCACCGCGCAGCTCGAAGGTTCCTGCCCCATCGTGGACGGCGCGCCGGAAAAGCTCTCGGTCGCCTATGAGCCGGTATGGGCCATCGGCACCGGCCGGGTGCCTTCGGTGGCGGACGTGGCAGCCATGCACAAGGCGATCTGCGCCAAGCTGGTCGCCATCTACGGTGATGCTGGTGCGGATGTCCGCATTCTCTACGGCGGTTCGGTTAAGGCCGACAACGCGGCCGAACTCCTTGCGGTGCCGGATGTCGGCGGCGCTCTGGTCGGCGGTGCGAGCCTGACGGCCGAGAGCTTCCTGGCGATCGTCGGCGCGGCGGCTTCGCTCGCGGAGTAAGTCCGATCCATGCGCCGTCCTGCGGGGCGGCGCAGCAATAAAGTTGCCGGGTTGCGCGCTCGCCTGCGAGCGCCTATCTGCCCGGTCAAGAAAGCGGGGTATGTCCCCGCAATAAGGCTGAGACGAAGATGTTCCTTTTCCTGACCGTGGTGCAGGCTCTGGTTGCCGCCATGCTGGTGGGCGTGATCCTGGTGCAGAAGTCCGAAGGCGGCGGCCTCGGCGTCGGCGGCAGCCCCTCGGGCCTGATGTCGGCACGGGGCGCGGCCAACTTCCTGACCCGCGCGACCGGCGTTCTGGCGACGGTCTTCGTGGTGCTGAGCATCGGTCTTGCCGCTCTCGCCGTCAATGAGACGAGCGGCCGCGACATCGACACCTCGCTCCAGCGCAACACCGCTCCTGCGCAGACCGCTCCGGTCCAGCCTGCCGATCCGCTCGGCGGCGCGGCCAACCCGGCAGCTCCGGCTGCACCCCAGCAGGGTGCGCCCGCCGGCGACTCGGTTCCGACCGATCCGCTTGGTGGTGCTGCCAAGCAGTAATCCCTGCAGGCGCTTTCGAGCGCCTCACCGTAATCGGAATGCCGTCTGGCGCAGTCAGACGGCATTTCCATGTGTTTGATCTGTGGAATGAGGCTCCGGGCGCTTGCCTGAGGGCCCCCATGCAATTTAAGGCCCGATTCCCATGGCGCGGCATATTTTCATCACCGGCGGCGTGGTCTCCTCGCTGGGCAAGGGTCTCATGGCGGCGAGCCTCGCGGCTCTGCTGCAGGCGCGTGGCTACAAGGTCCGCATTCGCAAGTTCGACCCCTACCTGAACGTCGATCCGGGCACGATGAGCCCGTACCAGCACGGCGAAGTCTTCGTGACCGACGACGGCGCCGAGACGGACCTCGACCTCGGCCACTACGAGCGCTTCACCGGCGTCTCGGGCCGCAAGGCCGACAATATCACCTCGGGTCGCATCTACCAGGACATCATCGCCAAGGAGCGCCGCGGCGACTACCTCGGCGCGACCGTGCAGGTGATCCCGCACGTCACCGACGCGATCAAGGACTTCGCGCTCACCGAGACCGAGGATCTCGACTTCGTGCTGTGCGAGATCGGCGGCACCGTCGGCGATATCGAGGGCCTGCCCTTCGTCGAGGCGATGCGCCAGCTGCGCAACGAACTCGGCCGTGAGGGCACCTGCTTCGTCCACGTCACGCTGGTCCCCTACATCGCCGCTGCCGGCGAACTGAAAACCAAGCCGACCCAGCACTCGGTGCGCGAACTGACCGGCCTCGGCATCCAGCCCGACATCCTGCTGTGCCGCTGCGACCGCGAGCTGCCCGAGAGCGAGCGCCGCAAGATCGCGCTGTTTTGCAACGTGCGCCCGCAGGCGGTTATCCAGGCGCTCGACGCGCCCAACATCTACGCCGTGCCGCTGCAGTACCACCGCGAGGGCCTCGACGCCGAAGTCCTGCACCACTTCGGCATGCTGGAATCGGCCAAGGCGCCGGTGCTTGAGCGCTGGGACGACATCACCGACCGCTACCAGAACCCCGAGGGCGAAGTGACCATCGGCGTCGTCGGCAAGTACATCGGCCTGCAGGACGCCTACAAGTCGCTGAACGAAGCGCTCGTCCACGGCGGCATGGCCAACCGCGTGAAGGTCAACGTGCGCTGGATCGACGCGGAAATCTTCGAGAAGGAAGATCCTGAGATCGCCGCCGCGCTCGAACCGATGCACGGCATCCTCGTCCCGGGCGGCTTCGGCGAGCGCGGCACCGAGGGTAAGATCGCGTCGGTCCGCTTCGCGCGTGAACGTCAGGTGCCGTTCTTCGGCATCTGCCTCGGCATGCAGATGGCCTGCATCGAGGGCGCGCGCTCGGCGGGCATTGCCAAGGCCAGCTCCACCGAATTCGGCCCGACCGAGGAACCCGTCGTCGGCATCATCACCGAGTGGATGACCGAGGACGGCCTGCAGACCCGCGCCGAGGGCGGCGACCTTGGCGGCACCATGCGCCTTGGCGCCTACACCGCCGCGCTCTCGCCCAACAGCCACGTCGCGGCGATCTACGGCTCGACCGAGATCAGCGAGCGCCACCGCCACCGCTACGAAGTCAACGGTTCGTATCGCGAGGCGCTGGAAGGCAATGGCCTGATCTTCTCCGGCATGTCGCCCGACGGCCTGCTCCCGGAGATCGTCGAGCGCCCGGACCACCCGTTCTTCGTCGGCGTGCAGTTCCACCCGGAACTCAAGTCGCGCCCGTTCGAGCCGCACCCGCTGTTCGCGGGCTTCATTGCCGCAGCGTTGCGGCAGGCCCGTCTGGTCTGAGCTGCCGGGGCTGAGCAGTTCGCGGTTCCGGATTGATTTCGGAACCGCCGCTCGTTCGCGGCAGATGCATGCGGCGCAGAACGCCTGAAGGCTCCAGTCGTAATTGCGAGCACAGCGAAGCAATGACGAAGGATGGGCCGCCTGAAGTCAGCCGATCGTCGTCAGGTAAGCCGACACCGTCATGATCGACAGCACGGTCGAGATCAGGATCACCCGCGCAGTGACGCTCGCTTCACGGCCGTAGAATTCGGCGAGCATGAAAGGCCCGGTCCCGGTCGGCAGCATCGCCAGCAGTACGGCTGCATGAAGCGCGGGGGTGTCGAGCGGAAACAGGGTCACGGCCAGCACCCAGGCCAGCAGCGGATGCACCGCCAGCTTCAGGGCGACGAGGATGGCCGTGAGCGGACCGGCGCCCGCAGCCGCCTCGCGCTTCTCGCCAAGGAACAGGCCGAGGCCGACCAATGCCGCCGGGGATGCCGCGCCGCCCAGCAATTTCAGGAAGACTTCGACGGGTCCAGGCACGGCCATCCCACTCGTCGGGAAGAAGCACGCGACGACGGGGGCGACGATGAGCGGGTTGGTCGCCAGCGACTTGCCGACTTTGGCGGCGACCCGCAACGGATGGCTGCCGACGTGGAGGCGGATCTCGATCAGCACGATCGCGCCTGCAAAGAGCACGCAGGCGACGACGATCGTGGAGATCAGCGTCAGCGTGTTGCTCCATGGCCCGAGCGCGGCGAGCAGCAGCGGGAAGCCGAGGAAGCCGGTGTTGGGATAGCTCGCGGCGAGCCCCAGCACCGGCCCATCGGCCTCGAAGCCCGAATGCCGGGCATGGGCGGCGACCGTCAGCGCGAAGATCGCCATCGTGCTGAGGGTGAACACCGCGACGAAGTGGGGTTGCCACAATTCGTGCCAGCTGGATCTGGCGACGATGTCGAACAGCAGCGCGGGCAGGGCAAGGTAGACGACGAAGCGGTTGAGTTCGCTGGTTGCCTGCGGCCCCATCACGCCGATGCGCCGAACCAGCCAGCCTGCGAAGATCAGCGAGAAGACGGGCAGGACGATCCCGAGGATCGCGGTCATGAGCAATGGTTCCGCAACATGGTCGCCGGGCTAACGACCCGCACGACGCGGCGCGAGGATTAATCGGACGGCTGCCGTGCTTTCTCTGCAATCGCGCATGCAAAAGGGTCGGCCCGGATAAACGGGCCGACCCCAAATGCCGTATCCGGTATGTCGCGCAAAGGGACGGAAAAGCGCAACGTGCGGACGACGACGGTTATGCTGCGGCGGTAGTGTCCTCACCAGTCTCGACGACGGTGAGCTTGTTGCCTCCGATGGCGACCTTCTTCGGCTTCATCGCCTCGGGCACTTCGCGCACGAGGTCGATCACGAGGAGGCCGTCGGCAAGGTCGGCGCTATCGACCCGCACGTAGTCGGCCAGTTCGAAGCGACGCTCGAACCCGCGCTGGGCGATGCCGACGTGCAGCATTTCGCCGTCGGTGGCCTCGTCGGGCTTGTGACCCTTCACGACCAGCAGGTTCGCCTGCGCGGTGATGTCGATGTCGGCCGGCTTGAAGCCCGCGACCGCGAGGGTGATGCGGTAGCCGTCCTGACTGCGCCGTTCGATGTTGAAGGGCGGGTACTTGTCGCCCGCGTTGGCGCGCGCCTGGTTCTCGATCATGTCGAAAAGGCGGTCGAAGCCGACCATGGTGCGGCGATAGGGCGAGAAATCGATACGGTTCATGACAAAAATCCTCCAATGAGCAATCTTCGTGTGATGAGGCCCGCGATGCGGCGCCTCGTTCTGTGAGCCATCCCCTTGGCGGGCCATGACTCGCATTCCTAGATATGCTAGCCGCCCCACCTTTCAAGGGGCGCTGGAATGGAGTTTGGCATGAGCCAGCCTAAGATCGAGATCTACACCAAGTGGGGCTGCCCCTACTGCGTCGCCGCCAAGTCGCTGCTGGACAAGAAGGGCGTTGCCTACGAGGAATACGACCTCACCATGGGCGGCCCCAAGCGGACCGAGATGCTGGAGCGCGTCCCCGGCGCGACGACGGTGCCGCAGATCCTGATCGACGACCGCGCCTATGGCGGTTTCGACGACATCAATGCGCTCGACCGCGAGGGCAAGCTCGATCCGGTGCTGGGGCTCTGAACACATGACCCGCGCGGCGCTCTTCCAGATGACGACCGGCATCGATCCGCAGGCCAATGCGGCCGCGATCGTCGATGCGATCGTGCAGGCGCGGGCAGGCAGCGCGGCGATGCTGTTCACGCCCGAGATGTCCGGCCTGCTCGACCGCAAGCGCGACCGCGCGCGCGCGGCGATCCGGGGCGAGGGGGACGACGTCGTCCTCGCCGCCGTGCGCGAGGCGGCGCGGCGCGAGGGCATCTGGGTCCACATGGGATCGCTGGCCATCGCGCGCGAGGATGGCAAATGGGCCAACCGGGCCTTCGTGATCGACGATGCCGGTGAAATACGCGCGCGCTACGACAAGCTGCACATGTTCGACGTAGACCTCGCCACTGGCGAGAGCTGGCGCGAATCGAACGCCTACACGGCGGGCGAGGAAGTCGTCACCGTCGAGACGCCGCTCGGGCGCCTCGGGCTGGCGATCTGCTACGACGTGCGCTTTCCGGCGCTGTTCGAGGCACTGGGCCGCGCGGGTTGCGACGTGATCGCCATTCCCGCCGCCTTCACCGTGCCTACCGGAAAGGCGCACTGGCACCTGATGCAACGCGCCCGCGCGGTCGAGGCGAGCGCTTATGTCCTGTCGGCCGCGCAAGTCGGCCGGCACGAGGACGGGCGCGAGACTTACGGCCACTCGCTGGGCATCGACCCCTGGGGCGAAGTCCTGCTCGATATGGGCGGGGCGGATGACGGTGGGAGCGCCGGGGTAGGCTTCGTCGATCTCGATCCGGCGCGGACGGCCGAAGTGCGCGCCCAGCTTCCGAGCCTTGCCAACCGCCGCGCCATCGCCGGACAGCCTGCGTCATGATCGTCTACGACCTGGAATGCCGCGAGGGCGCGCATCGTTTCGAAGGCTGGTTCAAGTCCTCGGACGACTACGTGCGCCAGCAGGAGCGCGGACTGGTTACCTGCCCGCATTGCGGCTCGGGCGATGTCGTCAAGGCCGTCCAGGCCCCGCGCCTCGCGCGCAAGGGCAATCAGCTGCCCGAAGCCGCGCCGCCCGCCCGCGCAAAGCCCCCGGCACCCGGCACGCCTGCAGCTCCCGTGGCCAACGCACCGCTGCCGCCTCAGGCCGCCGAACTGATGCAGGCCCTGGCGACGATGCAGGCCGAGGCGCTCAAGTCCTCGCGCTATGTGGGGCAGGATTTCGCCAAGGACGCCCGCGCCATGCACTATGGCGAGCGCGATGCCGAAATCATCCACGGGCAGGCAACCGCAACCGAGGCGAAGGAACTGATCGAAGAGGGGATCGGCCTGATGCCGCTGCTGTTTCCGGTCGTGCCGCCCGAGCAGGCGAACTGATTGCAAAGCCGCCACGCAGCCGCTAGGAGGCCCCGGAGTGCGCCCGTAGCTCAGCCGGATAGAGCACCAGATTCCTAATCTGGGGGCCATGGGTTCGAATCCCGTCGGGCGCACCACTCTCTCCCAGAGCGCAATGACATTGGATTGAACCCGCACGCCGTCATTGCGAGCGTAGCGAAGCAATCCAGGGCACCACTGAGCGCCCTGGATTGCTTCGCTACGCTCGCAATGACGTGCGATGTAAAGTCATCGTGGCTCGGCAAACGGCCGCCTTCTTGTGGAGGCGGCCGTTGCCTTGAAATCAGGCCGCGTCCAGCGAGGCGCTGTCGATCACGAAGCGATAGCGCACGTCGCTGCGCGTCATGCGTTCGTAGGCGTCCTCGATCTGCTGGATGTCGATCATCTCGACGTCCGAGACGATGCCGTGCTCGGCGCAGAAATCGAGCATCTCTTGCGTCTCTGCAATGCCGCCGATCAGCGAGCCCGCGATCGTCTTGCGGCCGAAGATCAGGCCGCCGACACTGGGCGAGGGGTGCGGATGCTCCGGCACGCCCAGCATGACCAGCGCGCCGTCGCGCTTGAGCAGGCCGATGTAAGTGTCGAGGTCGTGGCTCGCCGCAACCGAGTCGATGATCAGGTCGAAAGTGCCGGTGTGCGCGGCCATTTCCTCGGCCTCGCGGCTGACCACCGCGCTGTCGGCGCCGAGGTCGATCGCGTCCTTGCGCTTGGCGGGCGTCGAGGTGAAGGCGACGACTTCGGCCCCCATGGCATGCGCGATCTTGATCGCCATATGGCCGAGACCGCCGATGCCGACGACGCCGACCTTCTTGCCCGGACCGGCGTTCCAGTGACGCAGCGGCGAGTATGTGGTGATGCCCGCGCAGAGCAGCGGTGCGACGGCGGCAAGCTGCTCCGCCGGGTGGCTGATCGAGAGCACGAAGCCCTGATCGACGACGATCGCGCGCGAATAGCCGCCCATGGTGTGGCCGGGCGCGTCCGGCGTCGCACCGTTGTAGGTGCCGACGAAGCCGTTCTCGCAATACTGCTCCAGGTTGTCGTTGCACGAGCCGCAGTGGCCGCAACTGTCGACCATGCAGCCGACGCCGACGATGTCGCCCACCTTGAAGCGGCTGACTTCGCCGCCCACCGCGCTGACGGTGCCGACGATTTCGTGACCGGGAACGCAAGGGTAGAGCGTGCCGCCCCACTCGCTGCGCACGGTGTGCAGGTCCGAGTGGCATACACCGCAATAGCTGATCTCGATCGCGACGTCGCAGGGTCCCGGCTCGCGCCGTTCGATGGTCAGGGCTTCGAGAGGCTTGTCGCCCGCATGGGCGCCATAAGCGTTGACTTGCATGGAATGTCCTTGCTGTCGGAAGAAACTGGAATTGGGATCGGCCGAGATGCCGCATGTGCGAGATAGGCGCTCATCGCGCCAGCGATTAGTGCATGCTTTCTTCACGTAGCGATGAGTGATGCTCACTATGGCGCGACAACTTCACCTCCACCCCGTCATTGCGAGCGCAGCGAAGCAATCCAAGGCGGTGTAACTCTGCCCTGGATTGCTTCGCTGCGCTCGCAATGACGAAGGGTGGCGGGCGGGATTGCGCAGGCCCCGGTCGCTCGACAGGATAGCCCTCTCGCGCTCGCGGCGATTCTTTGTCGGCGCGACCGTGCAAGACACCAAGTTCAGGGGCTTCATCACGATGCGCTTTTCGATCCCGGTCCTGCTTTCTCTCGGCGCCAGCCTGCTCGCATCGAGTACCGCGCAGGCGAAAGGCCATCCCGAGGCGGAAGCGCAAGTGCTCGACCTGTCGAAGCGCGCCATCGCGCTGCGCTCGGTGCAGGGTCCGGGCAACAAGACCGGCGAAGTCGCGGCGCTGTTCCGCGATGCGCTGCTGAAAGCCGGGTGGACCGCCAGCGACATCGAGATCGTGCCGCTCGGCGACACCGCCTACCTGATCGCGACGTGGAAGGGCAGCGACCCCGGCCTCAAGCCCCTCGTCATTTCCGCGCACATGGACGTGGTCGAGGCGAAACCGGAGGACTGGGAGCGCGATCCCTTCACGCCGGTGGTGGAGAACGGCTATCTCTTCGGGCGCGGCGCCAGCGACACCAAGTTCGAGGCGGCGCTGGCGCTGTCCTCGGTGATCGAACTGCGGCGCGAAGGGTTCCGGCCGAAACGCAGCATCGTCATCGCCTATTCGGGCGACGAGGAGACGACCATGGATACCTCCAAGGTCATCGCCGAGCGGCTGAAGGGCGCGGAACTGGTGCTCAACGTCGACGGCTCCTCGGGCACGCTGTCGGAGGCGGGCAAGCCGCTCTACTGGAGCTGGCAGGGGGCCGAGAAGACTTACGTGGACTACAAGGTCGAGGTGACGAACCCCGGCGGTCACAGCTCCGCGCCACGGCCCGATAACGCGATCGTGCAACTGGCGCAGGCGATGGAACGGATCGGCGCCTATCGCTTCAAGCCCGAACTCAACGACGTGACGCGCCAGTACTGGATCGGCGCCGCGAAGATCGAGCCCGACCCCAAGCTCGCGGCGGCAATGAAGGCCTTCGTTGCCAATCCGAACGATCCGGCAGCGCTGCAGGTGCTGCGCGCCAATCCCGCGACGGTCGGGCGCGTGTCGACGACTTGCGTGCCGACGATGATCTCGGGCGGCCATGCCCAGAACGCGCTGCCGCAGAGCGCGACGGCCAACATCAACTGCCGTATCTTCCCCGGCCACACCCGGCCCGAGATCATGGCGGAACTGGAGAATGTGGCGGCGATGCCCGCGGCGAAGTTCACCGACGTGACCGGCGACGATCTCGGTCGAGGCGCCCGCATCGCCGGTGCGGCCGGACTTCGTGGCGGCAGTGGGCAAGGCGGTAAAGGCGGCCTGGGGGCCGGTGCCGATCATCCCCTCGCAGTCCTCGGGTGCTTCGGACTCGATGTGGTATCGCGCGCTCGGCGTGCCGAGCTATGGCGCCAGCGCCTCGATGATCCGGGACTCCGACGAATTCGCCCATGGCCTCAACGAGCGCATCGGCCTGCTGAACATCGCGCCGGGCGTGGTCTACTACACCACCTTGCTGACGGACCTCGCGAGCAAGTGAGGGCGGCGGCGCTCGCTGCGGCTTTGGCTCCGCTGGTTCTGGCGGGGCTAAGCGTTCCGGCGAGCGCAGCATCGGTCTACGTCAGGGCAGGGCGCTTGCTCGACGTGGAGAGCGGCACTGCGAGCACCGGACAATGCGTGCTGGTCGAGGGTGAGCGGGTCGCACGGGTGGAGCCTTGCGCCGCGCCGCCGCCGGGTGCCGAAACGCTCGACTGGTCGGCCTATACCGTGCTGCCGGGCTTGATCGATCTTCATACGCACCTTGCCGATACCGGGCAGAGCGCGGATGTCGCCGCGCCGCTCAAGACCTCGCCGCAACTGACGGCGCTGATCGGCGCGCACAATGCGAAAGTGACGCTGGAGGCGGGCTTCACCACGGTGCGCGATGTCGGCACCTATCGCGGGCTGACTGACGTGGCCTTGCGTGATGCCATTGCGCAGGGGCTGGTGCCGGGGCCGCGCATGTTCGTCGCGGGTGCCTACATCACGTCGCCGGGCGGCGGCGGCGAACTCAACGGCGTCGTGCCGAACGACCAGCTTCCCGCCGACATGCGCCTCGGCGTCGTTCACAATGCCGGTGAAGCGCGCGAGAAGGCGCAGTACCTGTTCGATCACGGCGCCGACTTCATCAAGATGATCGCCACCGGCGCCGTCCTCGCCATTGGCACCGAGCCGGGACAGATCGAACTGAGCGACGACGAGATGCGCGCCGTCGTGGACGTCGCGAAGGCGCATGGCAGCTACGCGACCGCCCATGCCCACGGCACGGCGGGCATCAAGGCGGCGATCCGCTCCGGCGTACACAGCATCGAACACGCCAGCCTGATCGACGATGAGGGCCTCGCCATGGCGAAGAAGGCGGGCGTCTGGCTGGTCATGGACATCTACGACGGCGACTGGATCGACGAGCAGGGTACGCGCGAAGGCTGGCCGCAGGAATACCTGCGCAAGAACCGCGAGACGACGCAGCAGCAACGCGACGGCTTCGCCAAGGCAGTGAAGCTGGGGGTCAGGCTCGGCTTCGGGACCGACGCGGGTGTCTATCCGCATGGGCTGAACGCACGGCAGTTCGCGTACATGGTCCGCTATGGCATGACCCCGGCGCAGGCGATCCGGTCGGCGACGATCGATGCCGCCGCCCTGATCGGGCATGAGAAGGAACTGGGCTCGATCGCACCGGGCAAGTTCGCCGACATGATCGCGGTGACGGGCGATCCGCTGTCCGCTGTGCGCGTGCTGGAACAGGTTGCTTACGTGATGAAGGCCGGTGCCGTAGCGAAGTGAGCGGAATCCGCTGCTTTGCTACCCCTGAGTACCGCTTGAGTGCCGTTGAGTGCCGTTATGTAACCGGGAGGTCAGCTTGGTAGCAGCAGTGTTTTCACGCAGGCAGGTGGCGGCCGGTCTGGCGGTCTTGCCGCTGGTTCCGGCGACCGTGCACGCAGTGCCCTCGCGGCTCGACAGGGTGATGGTGCAGGGCAGGCCGCAGGATACGGGTTCGCTCTACAAGGTGCGCAACATATTGCCGGCGCTGGATAAACTTGGCGGCTTGCGGCGGATGCGATGCCGGGAGCCCTATGCCGGGACGCCCGGGTGGAATACCTACCTTGGGCTTGCCCGGCAGGGGGTGACATTCTGCCTCACCCTCTCCGGTCGGGAAATCGCAAAGACGATCGCCGACCTCAAGGCCTTCGTCATCCAGGCGCCCGGTGCGATATGGGCGGTCGAGTTCCCGAACGAGCCCGACCTCAATCCCGTGAACTACAACGGCGTGCATGATTCCCGGTTGGGATTTCGGACAGGTAATGCTCCGGTATTAATGTCCTATATCAAGGACTTCACGGCATCATTTAAGGCGGAATCCAGTCTGAAAACGATCCCCCTCATCGCGAGCAACGACTTCATGCAAGCGGAGCAGGCCCCTTTCACGACCTACGGCAATGCCCATATCTACCCCAAGCCCGCCACTGTCGTGGCGGACCGCCTGACGAGCTTCGGCGAGAAAATAGCAGTTGGTCGCCACACACACGGCGTGATTACCGAATGGGGCCGCACAACGGGCGGTGGTGCAAAAAACGTGACTTCTCCGCCGGTTTCACTGGAGCAGCAGGCCATCTTGCTCGCCTCGGATCTGGCGGCGGCCCTCGATCGCCCGTTGATCCGCGCGATCAGCATTTACGAGCTGTTTTCCTGGGCCGGGACCAGTGAGATGAACAACTTCGGCCTGTTCAACGCCGACCTGACCCCGCGACCCGCAGTCGCCGCGATCCGTGCCGTCATCGGCTGAAATTCAGCGAAAACGCCGGTACATCCCGCCGAAACCCAGCGCCATTCCGCGACTGTCGGCAATGACCTCATGGGCGCAATTATGCCCCGGAGCCCCGGTCACGCCGCCGCCGGGATGTGTTCCCGCGCCGCACATGTAGAGCCCCTTGATCGGCCCCCGATACGCGCCATGCCCCAGCACCGGCCGCGCCGACCACATCTGGTCGAGCGTCAGATTCCCGTGCATGATGTCTCCGCCGACCAGCCCGAATTTGCGCTCCAGCCCCTTGGGACTGAGCACCTGTCGTCCCAGGATCGAGGCGCGGAAGCCCGGTGCATGCGCCTCCACCGTGTCGATAATGGCATCGGCGGCCTTGTCCTCCTCCATGTCCCAGTCGCGTCCATCGGGTAGTTCGGGCGCGAATTGCTGGCAGAACAGGCTGGCGACATGCTGGCCCGGAGGGGCGAGGCTGTCGTCCACGGTAGAGGGGATCAGCATCTCGACGATAGGCTTGCGCGACCAGCCGAACTGCTTGGCGTCGATGAAGGCGCGGTCCATGTAGTCGAGGGTCGGGGCGATGATGATGCCGGACTGATGATGCTCGCCCGGTTCGGGAAGGCACGTAAATCGAGGCAGTTCGGATAGCGCCACGTTCATCCGGAACGTGCCGCTTCCCGCCTTGAAGCCCTTCATCCGGCGCCGGAAATCGGCGTCTAGGTCGGCAGCTGCGATCATCCGGTCGTAGAGCAGTTTCGGCCCGACATTGGCGATGATGCGCGGCGCCGCGATCTCCTCGCCGCTTTCCAGGCGAACGCCGGCGACCTTGCCGCTATCCACCAGCACTTGCGCGACCGGTGCCTCCAGGCTGATCTCGACGCCGAGATCGCGGCAGACCTTGGCCATGATCTGCGTGATCGCGCCCATGCCACCGACCGAGTGGCCCCAGGCCCCCTTCTTGCCGTTCACCTCGCCGAAGACATGGTGCAGCAGGACGTAGGCACTGCCGGGCGTGTCAGGCGAGGCATAGTTGCCGACCACCGCATCGAACCCGAACGCGGCCTTGACCGCCTCACTCTCGAACCAGCTGTCGAGCAAGCTGCGGGCCGACTTGGTGAACAGGTCGAGCACATCGCGCTGGGCTTCCATCGACAGGCCCGCCAGCTTGCGCCCTTGCACGGCCGCATCGACCAGCGCACGCCAGCCGCCGCCCACCTCGGGCGGGGTCCTGAGGGCAAGGTCGCGCAGCACCTCGGCGACGCCTTCGAGAGCGTCGTAATAGGCCGGGAGTACCTCGGCGTCATGGGCCGAAAAGCGGCGGAATTCCGCTTGCGTGCGCTCCAGTCCGCCGCCGAGCTTGAGGTAGCCGCCATCCTCCTGGGGCAGCAGGTTGCTGATCGGCCGCTCGATTACGCGGTAGCCGTGGTCGGCAAGGCGCATGTCGGCGATCACTTTGGGCTGCAACAGACTGACCGTGTAGCTGGCGACCGAATTGCGGAATCCCGGGTGGAATTCCTCCGTCACGGCAGCCCCGCCGACAACGTCGCGCCGCTCGAGAATGCGCACCTTGAGCCCCGCCCGGGCGAGGTAGAAGGCGCAAGTCAGGCCATTATGGCCACCGCCGATGATGAGTGCGTCGTAGCGGTCGGTCATGCGGTCCTGCTCCAGCCGGGCGCGGGGGAATGTTCGGAACGGGCGGCGGGGATGATCTGCCGCAGCCGCCTGCAGAAATGGCGCAGGCAGACCTCCTTGTCGGAGAGCGGCCCAATCGAGAAACTGCGCGAGGCCATGCCAGCCTGCACACGGGTAATGAGTGCGGTGTCTTCCGCATTTACTTCGCGGTTAATGCGCCAGTTGAGGTAGCGCGCGGCCTTCATCTCGCGCCGGTCATCGTCGAGAACGTAGCTGATCTCGCGGATCACGCTGGCGGTCGGGCTGACCGGAAGCCACTGCATGAAATCGACCTGGTCAGGATAGATGTCGAAGGCGACGTTCGGCCAGAGCTTGAAGTAAAGCCAGTGACGCTGCCGCTCCGGCGGGAGGTGCGGCACAGGCGGAAGCAAGCGCTGGTACATGCGCTCCGACCAGTTGGGAGAGGGGGCATCAATCAGGTCGCCCCACATGCGATCGACGTTCGCCTCCGCTTCGACGCCATAGCTGCGGCCAAACAGACGGGTGAGGCCGGGATGGGCGACCGGAATGTGAAGTCCGTCCGAGTAATTGTCGCCGATGTTCTTCCAGTTAACCTCACGCGGGCGCATGGTCACCCGGCCGAGCGCTTTCAGGTCATGAAAGCTATAAGGCGCGACCATATGTTCGTAAGGTGTCATCATCTGCGCCACCGTCGGGCCGCCGTCATCGACCAGCCGCACGAACACGAAGCCGCGCCATACCTCGATCTGGATGGATGACAGCCCGAGACCGGCCTTGTCGAAAACAGGGTAGCTCGCGCTGTCGGGTACGCCGGCGAGCCGGCCGTCGAGGTCGTAGGTCCATGCATGATAGGGACAGACCAGCTTTCGCGCGCAGCCGCTGGCACCGTCGACGATGCGCGAGCCGCGATGGCGGCAGACGTTGGTGAAGGCGCGCAGCACCCTGTCCGTGCCGCGCACCACCATCACGCTTTCGCCGATGTAGTCCAGGGTGTGCCAGTCGCCAGGGCTTGGAATGTCGCTCTCATGGCAGACGATCTGCCAGCTCGGGGCGAAGACGCGCTCCTTCTCGGCCTCGAAGAATTCGGTGTCGGAATAGGTCCACGCAGGCAGGCTCCAGCCTTCCAGCGGGTCGGTCATGGGGGCGTCGGCGACTTGCGTTGCCATGGCGTGCTCCTTGCTATACGATCGTATAGCAATACTATGGCCGAGCATCAATCCTTTACGCGGGAGCATCCCGACGAGCGTCGCCAGAGCCTGGTAGAAGCCACGGCGAGGTGCCTTGCCCGTCATGGCGTGGCAGGAACTTCGGTGCGGGCAATCTGCGCCGAGGCCGGGGTATCTCCGGGATTGCTGAGGCATTACTTCGCCGGTGTCGGCGATGCGATCGCCCAGGCCTATCGCTGGACCGGAAGTCGCGTGGGCGAGGCGCTGGCAGATGCCGTGGCAGCCGCGGGTGAGAATCCGCGCGCGCGGCTTCTGGCTTATCTGTCGGCGAACTTCCGGTCGCCGATCGCCGATCCGGAACTGCTCGCGACATGGCTCGCGTTCTGGAGCATGACGCCGGTGAACGACGGCATCGGCGCGTTGCACCAGCAAATCTACGGTGAGTTCAGGAACGGCATCGAGGAACTGGTCCTGGCGGTTAAGCCGGATTTGGGTGATGCTCGATTGCCGGCGGTGGCCTTGACTGCTTTGATCGACGGGCTCTGGCTGGAACTGAGCCTCGGGCAGGCGCCCTTCACGCCGGAAGAAGCGGAGGGCCTTGTCGAGAAGTGGCTCGATGCTCTGCTTTAGTCTGTGCTCTGGTCCTCGCGGCGGCTCCAAAGCCGGATCGGCAGACCCGAGACCATGAGAATGAAGCTCATTCCGCTTGCCGCGATGCCCGCACCCCACAACGCCCATAACGCATAGCCCGCGCCCAGTACGGCGAGCGGACGGCAGACCCGCAGCCTCCATGCCGCCAGTGCGCAGGCGAGATAGAGCCAGAGGGTCGCCGAAGTGGACAGCAACAGGAGGTATTCGAACAGGCCGCGCATGGAGCGCAATCCGTTCATGACCACGAAAAGCATAGTGATAGCCGTGGACACGAGAAGCGCGCGTCGCGGCGTTCCTCTTGCGTCGGTGGCCATGAACCAGCGCGGGAGCAGTCTGCGCGCTGCCATGTCCCGTGACAGTTCGGCTTCGAGCAGGGTCCAGCCGTTGAGTGCGCCGACGCAACTGACCACCGCGAAGAGCGTCACCATGGCCGCCGCCGTCCCGTTCCAGTAACGGTTGACGAACGTGGCGAACGGGGCTGGGGAGGCGGCAGCCATGCTCATCGGCAGGAGCATGGCGATGGCGGAACAGACCGCGAGGTACAGCAGGCCGGTCAGGCCCGTTCCCCAGAGGGTGGCACGGGATATGTTCGCTTCCGGATTACGAACCCGCGCCGCGACGATGCTGGCGGATTCGAAACCCAGCAATGCCCACAATGTGAGCGTTGCCGCCGCATTGATCGAGCCGGGCGAAATCGGCACGGCATCGACCGGCAGCACTTCCGCCTCGCCGCCGACAAACAGTCTTGCGGCAATGACGATCACGACAAGCAGCGGCACGATCTTGATGGCGACGGTCGCGATCTGGAAGCCTCCCGCAGTTCGCACGCCTTGCAGATTGACCAGCGTGGTCAGCCAGAGGAGCGCGATCGCTGTGAGTGCGGGCACGAATTCGGCGCTCGCGAGTGAGGGGGCTATGCTCGACATGTAGCTGACGGCGGCAACGGCGATCGTGGCTACCGCGGTCCAGATCGAAACCAGGTATATCCAACTTATGAAGAACCCGGTGGTCTGCCCGAATGCGGCCGAGACGAACCCCGAAGGACTGCCGGCTTCCGGGAATTCCCGGGTCAGGCGGGTGATCACGTAAGCCAGAACAAGAACGCCCGCCGTGGTCACGATCCATCCGACCACGGCGTTCCAGCCGAAAGGGGCCAGGCTGGCAGGCAGCAGGAAGACGCCCGAACCGATCATGTTGCCCATGACCAACGCCATGGCGGCAGAAAGCCCGAGGCGCGCCCTGCCTGCGCCGTCTATCTTTCCGGATAGGCGGGGTTCGTCTTCCACCTCTTTTGGCAAGAGATCAGAAATCCCGACCGACCTTGAGGCCGATTACCCGAGGCCTGATGACATAATCATAAAACACGCCCCCGGTCTCGCTGATGCCCAGTGGATCGCCGCAGGTCGTTTCGAGACATTGGACCGAACTGTTGATGACACCGTTACTGTCGAACAGATTGTTCGCATATATTTCAAAGCGCCATACATCATTCTTAATGCCGAGACTGAAGTCCGCCGTGGTATAGGCGCCGAGATCCACCCTTGATTGCGTTTTCAGCATCGCGCAAGTCGCTGCGGCGCTTTCCGATGTAATTGACGGCGCCCTGGACGTGGCCGGTCCAGCCGCCGATCGGGAACTCGTACCGGGCAAGGGCATTGGCCTTGAAGCGCGCAGTGATCGGCAAGTGCGTTCCCGCTTGCGCCAGCCGGGTATTCTCGCCTTCGGGGATCGAGCAGTCGAAAGTGGCGTTGGCGATAAGGCAGAAGTCCTTTGTGATCTTTGCGTCGTTGTAGCTGCCCGAAGCATTGAGGGTCAGGCCGGCCTTGCGATAGCCCATGTCGAACTCGACGCCGTAGATCCGCGCTTCGCCAGCGTTGCGGATGAGGGTCAGGCCGTTTTCCCCGAGGAAGGACAACTGGATGTTGCTCCAGTCCTCGCGGAACATGGCGTAGTTGAAGTGGAACGCGCCCATCTGGCTCTTCCACCCGAATTCGTAGTTGTCGAGCGTGTCAGGTGCATAAGGCGGCTGGCCGCCGCGACGGTTGATGCCGCCGGGACGGAAGCCGCGCGACCAGGTAGCGTAGACCAGCCAGTTAGGAGTCAGCTTGTAGGTCAGGTTGGCCTTGTAGATCGATCCGGTATCGGAGGTTTTCGCATCAAGATTGGTGCACGGCGAACCGCTGACTTTCGCATCCTCGAAACAGGCGGCGACACCGGTGCGCGACGAGTATCCGTCGCTGTAGCCGAAGAAACCGACGAGCGAGTTCTTGTACTTGTAGACGCGCAGGCCTCCGGTAGCGGTAAGCTGGTCGGTGATGTCGAAGCTCAGTTCACCGAACGCGGCATAGTCACGGTCGATGCGCCTCTGACGGGTCAGCCAGATGTCGCTTTCGGTGCCGGGCACCGTGATCGCATCGGCAATGCCGTCGATGATGTAGTTCTGCGTGATCTGGTGAACCTGCCGCTGCGCGAACAGGCCGGCGATCAGGCGCAGGCGGTTTTCCTGCGGTGAACTGATACGCAGTTCACCGAACTGACGCCGGTATTTGTCACGGCCCTTGATGTACTGGTTCGGGCTGACCAGGTCGCCGGCATTGTCATACAGATATGCGCCAGAACCGTAGAGCGCGTCATAGAAGTACGAGTAGTCCGAATAATCGGATTCCGTGCGGTCCTTGCGGTTGAGGACGCCTCCCGTCGCGACGAGGTCCCAGTTGCCGATCTTGCCTTCAATGGTCAGGGCAGCTTGATACCATTCGTCCTTGCTGCTCTCGGGGTTGTACTGGACGGTCTGCAGTTTCTTGCTGACTGCGCTTGAGCGCTCCTGCGCAAAGCTGCCGTTGACCTTCTGGACCTGCCCCATGAGCGTGGGGGTGATCGTCCAGTCGTCATCCAGTTCGATGCCGAGCGCCATGCGCGCGCCATATGTATCGACGTCGTTGTAGTTTATTTCGACGAGATCGGCGTTGGTCTGGGTGATGCCGGAAACGGGGTATGTCCGGCTGCCCGCGACATTGTCGATGTATCCGCCGTCATGACGATACCAGCCGACGACGCGCAGCGCGGAGCGATCTGAAAGCTTGAAGTTCAGGAACCCTTGCGCGACGCCGCCGACGTCTCCGTGAGCGACGGAGTTCAGTTCCATGTCGACTGCGCCGTAAGTGCCCGAATAGTCCGGCTTGTTGGTCACGATCTTGATCGTACCCGCCATCGAACTCGCGCCATAGAGGGTGCCTTGCGGTCCTGCCAGCGCCTCGATCCGCGCGATGTCGTAGGCATGGATGTCAAGCGCGCCCTGGATGGTCGTGATCGGCATTTCGTCGAGATAGGTGCCCACCGTCGGCAGCGGCCCGGAGTGATTGGCGTTCTCACCCGATGCGACACCCCGGAAGTAGACCTGGCTGAAGCCCGGCTGGGTGGTCTGGATCGTAAGGGAGGGAATGTTCTTGACCGCGTCCTGAAGTTCCTTGACCTGCAACTCGCGCAGTTTTTCGCCTCCCAGAGCCGTGATTGCGATCGGCACATCCTGGAGATTTTCGGTCCGCTTCTGGGCTGTGACAAGGATTATGCCGTCTTCTTCGACGGCAGGAGCGCCTTGCGCCAACGCAGGTTGCGCTGCAGCGATGGCCGATGATCCAAGCAGCGCGACGACGACGCTGCGGCGACAACCCAAACGCGATGAATTCACCCGCATTCCCCTGTAATTGCCTGATTGGGAAGCGGCCACAATTCATGAGCTTTGACAATAGGTCCACCGTGCAACGTCGATTGTGCGCTGCACTGTATGACATTTTCGCCACAATTATTGACGTTGCGGATCAGCGCTTGGCGTAAGTTTCGGGTAGATCGCCTAGAGCATCGCGCAACGGCCCAAGCCAGGCATTGTAGGCAAGCCACTGATCGACGCCGTCGCGATTGATCGGGCGACGGACCTGCTCGCTCGATGCCGTGCGCACCGCACGGTCATTGAGATGGAATTGGAGGCAATTTTCCTCGAAATCGAGCGAGAGATGGGTGAGAAGCGCACGCACTTCAGCTTCCGGGTCATCCAGAAGTCGTTCGTGAATGACCCGGTGTACCCGGCCGGGCATGACGGTGTCGTAATGGGCCATGGCGCGCACGTAATCGGCGTAGTAGCGGCCGATGTGCCCAAGGTCGTAGGAGAACGCTTGTCCTTTTGCGAAATGCTGCCGGAAATTGGAGAAGCAGCAGTCCAGCGGCGCGCGGCGGGCATCGATAATCCGGGCGTTCGGAAGGATCGCGGTGATGAAGCCTGCGTAAGCCCAGTTGTTGGGAAGCTTGTCGATGTAGAAGGGCTTGCCGGTCTTGCGCTGGATGCGCGTGCGCTCGATGAATTCGGCGCCCAGTTCGGCGAGGCGCGCCGGTGGCATCGTGGCCAGCGCCGCTGGCCAGTCCCGGCTGTTGCCAGCGTAGGTTTGTGCCTCGCGCATGGCCATGGCGGGAATGTCCGGGAGTTCCATCGTGCCTTCCACTTGCGAATGGCTCGAGAGAATCTGTTCGATGAGGGTGGAGCCGGCGCGCGGCAGGCCGAGGATGAAGATCGGGTCGGGGCAGGGATGGCCCGTGCCCTCCAGTCGGCCGAGCAGGTCGGGCGTCACCGTCGCGATAACGGCGTCCACCTGTGCGCTCACGACGTTCGGGTCGAAATCGAGCTGATCGCGCCGGAGGCGGTTCCCCGTCGTATAGTGCCGGAAGGCAAGCTCCGCCACATTGCGGTCGTCGAACGCCTTGCCGAGTGCGAAGTGCAGGTGCAGGCGGTCGTCGTCGGACAGGGCTTCGTCCGTCAATGCGGCTTCCATTGCGGCGACGTCGATAGCCTCGAACCGCCAGGTCTTGAGGTTCGCAAGGCTCCACCACACCTCGCCGAGGCTCGGCTCGATGGCGATCGCGTGCCGATAGGCGGAGACGCTCTCGGTCTGTTCGCCGAGCGTTTTCAGGATGTGCCCGTAGCTCATCCATAGTCGGGCATGATCCGGGAAAGTTTCGGTCAGGTCTGCATAGATGTGCCGCGCCTCCGCGTAATCGCCGATCCGGCCAAGCGCTGCTGCGCGCAAGTTGAGATCGCCAGCCTGCGCTCCGCCTTGCGTGATCACCTCGTCAAGCACGCCCACCGCTTCGGCAAAACGGTTCTGCCGATAGAGGGAGATCGCGAGATTTGCCCGTGCGGCCGTGAATCCGGGCGCCAGTTCAAGTGCGCGGCGCAGCAGCTTTTCCGCGTCGCGATAGCGGCCGATACGGCCTGCCAGTTCTGCCATCATGCGGATCGCCGCAACATCCGTGGGCTGTTCGCGCAGTCTATTTCGTAGACCGGCTTCAGCGACCGGCAGGTCACCGGTGAGCAGAGCCCGGGCTATAGCGACGAGATCCGGATCATGTGATGAGGCTCGAATGGCTTCCCCTTCGGCAAGCATCGCTTCTTCATTGCGTCCCAAGGCCCTCAGTGCCCGTCCGAGCAATCGATAGGCCGAAGCATTGTGCGGCTCGTGCAGTACCGCGTTGCGCAAGACCGGCAGGGCACGCCCGGGGTCGGCAGCCACGAGGGCGGCAATGGAAGCGGGGGCGGGGCTGCGTCGGCGGAGCGGTTCATCTGCTGCCGATTATGGGCAAGTCGCGCAATCACCTCAAGCACGCCTGTCGAGGCTTCGAGCCCTTGTGCGTCTTTCAAGATTGTGACAGCCTCACGAGTGACTTGATCGCCGTGAACGGGATCGTTAGCCGGGCGCTCCGCAAGCCGGGCTGACAACTCCAAGGGTGAATTTCATGCGCTTAAGCACTGTACGCAAAGGCATTTTTCGGACCCGGTTGCCGGGGCTCGGAGAGTGCGCCCGCGTCGATATGAGCGCGGGCGACGCCGCGCCGTTTCTGGAGCGGGAGATGTACGTCTTGCTTGGCTTCGAGCCGAGTTTCGATCAGTTGCCAGAGCAATGCGCCGATACGAAGCCGGCGGCCCGTTCGCTCTGGGCCGGGCAGTTCTAGTCCGTCATTCAACACAGAATCGTCGCAGGATTGAAATTCGAGCGCGCAAATCTGCGCGCTTTGGTCTATGGGCCGCGCAACAGGTGCGCCCGAGGGCCGCCACGCAGCCCTCCCTATGCTCTTTGAAAGCCGCCTTGATGCGGCAGGACTCGTTGACCCCATAATGACTTTTCCGCAGATTCCCGCGCCTCTCGCCGAAGCTCTCACCGGCCATGGCTATGAAACCCTGACCCCCGTTCAGGCTGCCGTGACCGAATCGGAGGCGCACGGCCGCGACCTCGTCGTCTCGGCGCAGACCGGTTCGGGTAAGACTGTCGCTTTTGGCCTCGCCATGGCGGACGAACTGCTTGCCGATGACGAACTGGCTTTTGCGGTCAAGCCGCTGGCGCTGGCCATCGCGCCGACGCGCGAACTGGCACAGCAGGTCAGCCGCGAGCTGGAATGGCTCTATGCCAAGACCCATGCCCGTATCGTCACCTGCGTCGGCGGCATGGATCCGGTGAAGGAACGCAAGCAGCTGGAGCGTGGCGCGGCGATCGTCGTCGGCACGCCGGGACGTCTGCGCGATCACCTCGAGCGCGGCAAGCTCGACCTCTCGGCTTTGCGCGCAGTCGTGCTCGACGAAGCTGACGAAATGCTCGACATGGGCTTCCGCGAAGACCTCGAGGAACTGCTCGACGCCACGCCGGAAACCCGCCGCACGCTACTGTTCTCGGCGACCATGCCGCGCCCGATCGAGGCGCTTGCCCAGCGTTACCAGAAGAACGCTCTGCGCATCTCCACGGTCGGCGAGAACCGCGGCCATGGCGACATCGCCTACAAGGCGGTGACCGTCGCCCCTTCGGACATCGAGCATGCGGTGGTGAACCTGCTGCGCTTCTACGATGCCGAGACCGCGATCCTTTTCTGCGCCACGCGCGACAACGTGAAGCACCTGCACGCCACTCTGGTTGAGCGGGGCTTCTCCGCTGTGGCGCTTTCGGGCGAGCATTCCCAGAACGAACGCAACAACGCGCTGCAGGCGCTACGTGACCGCCGCGCCAAGGTCTGTGTCGCCACCGACGTCGCCGCGCGCGGCATCGATCTGCCTTCGCTCAGCCTCGTCGTCCACGTCGAGATTCCGCGCGATGCCGAGACCCTGCAGCACCGTTCGGGCCGTACCGGCCGTGCGGGCAAGAAGGGCACGGCGGTCCTGCTGGTGCCTTATCCGCGCCGCCGCCGCGTCGAGATGATGCTGCGCGGGGCGCGCATCGAGGCAGAGTGGGGCGAGGCTCCGACGCCCGAAGCGATCCGCGCGCAGGACCGTGACCGTCTGCTCGAAAAGCTGCTGGCCCCCGTCGAAGTCGAGGACGACGACCGCGAACTGGCGAAGGTCGTGCTGGAAACGCTGAGCGCCGAGGACGTCGCCGCCGCGCTTGTGCGCGCGCACCGCGCCGCGATGCCGCAGCCCGAGGAACTGCTCGGCAATTCGCCCGAATCCCGCCAGAAGCGCGAGCGTCCGGGCTTCGACGACGTCGTCTGGTTCCGCATGAACGTGGGCCGCGACGAGCGGGCCGAAGCGCGCTGGATCCTGCCGGTGCTGTGCCGCCGCGGCCATGTCACCCGCGATGCGGTCGGCCAGATCTGCATCAACGGTGACCAGACCTACTTCCAGATCCCTGCCGCGCAGGCCGAGCAGTTCGAACGCGCCGTCGCCCGCACCGCGCGTGAAGACGGTGAGTACGAAGCCACCATCCTCATCGAGCGTGCGCCTGATGCGCCACGTGACGCCGCCCGTCACCGCAGCCGCGACCGCGAAGGCCCGCAGGGTCGTGGCCGCCGTCCGCACGGCAATGGTCCGCGTTCCGATGGTCCCGGCGGCGAAGGTTCCGCCCCGTATCGCGCGCGCCCGACCGGTCCGCGTCAGGACCGTCCGGCGGGTGGCGGCGGCGGCAAGCCGTTCCACAAGAAGCCGAAGAAGAGCTGGTAAGGTACTGAAAACACGGGGGCGACCCTTCGGCAAGCTCAGGGTGAGCGGGGTTGGTGTAAACCGCCCCGTTCCTGAGGTGGCGCGAGTTCGAAGGCAAACCTCCCGTCACCGCTCAGGCGGAGCTTGTCGAAGCCCCATCGGCCAGACGCGAAGCAAAAGAAAACCCCGGCCGCTCCTTCGAGCGCCGGGGTTTTCTTTTGTCCCGAAGGGCCGGGGAAGGGCGCTCAGCCCTCCATCCAGTCCTTGAAGAATGCCTCGTTGGCTTCACGCAGCGCGGCGATCTCCACGCCTGCAACGGCAGTGCCGCCGACGGTGCCGATCTTCACCGCTTCCGGCAGGACAGTCCCCGCAGGCGCGGTCACGACATAGCGCGACTGGTCCTCGCCGAACGCCTGCGCGGTGGTGAGGTCCGCGTCCAGCGTGCAGCCGAGGCCGCTTGCCAGCGCCATCTCGGCCAGCGCGACGATCAGGCCACCGTCGCTGACGTCATGGACCGCCGTGACCTTGCCTGCGCCGATCCAGCCGCGGACCATGCCGCCGTTGTGGGCTTCGGCCTTCAGGTCGACCTTCGGTGCATCACCGGCTTCATGGCCTGCGATGTCCTTGAGCCAGAGCGACTGACCAAGGTGCGTTCCTTCGCCGCCGAGCAGGAAGATTTCCTCGCCTTCGGCCTTGAACGCCACGGTGGCCATCTGGTCGTGGTCGGCGAGGATGCCGACGCCGCCGATCGCCGGGGTCGGCAGGATCGCAGAGCCGCCGCCGGTCGCCTTCGATCTGTTGTAGAGCGAGACGTTGCCCGAGACGATCGGGTAGTCCAGCGCGCGGCACGCATCGCCCATGCCGTTCAGGCAGCCGACGATCTGCGCCATGATCTCGGGGCGCTGCGGGTTGGCGAAGTTGAGGCAGTTGGTGATCGCCAGCGGCAACCCGCCGACCGCGCTGATGTTGCGGTAGGTTTCGGCGACCGCCTGCTTCCCGCCCTCGTAAGGGTCGGCGTAGCAGTAGCGGGGCGAGCAATCGGTGCTGATCGCCAGCGCCTTCTTCGTGCCGTGGACGCGCACGACGGCCGCATCGCCGCCGGACTTCTGCATCGTGTCCGCGCCAACCTGGCTGTCGTACTGCTCCCAGATCCACTTGCGCGACGCAAGGTCCGCGCCGCCCATCAGCTTGATGAGGTCGGCGCCGAGATCGGTGCTTTCCGGCACCTCGCCGAGCGCCGGGACGGCTGCCCAGGCCTTGTATTCCTCAGGCGAGACGTAGGGGCGCTCGTACTCCGGCGCATCGTCGGCGAGGGGGCCGAGCGGAATGTCGCAGACCACTTCGCCGTCGAATTCCAGCACCATGTGGCCGGTGTCGGTGACTTCGCCGATGACCGCGAAGTCCAGTTCCCACTTCTTGAAGATGGCCTCGGCCATGGCTTCCTTGCCGGGCTGGAGCACCATGAGCATGCGCTCCTGGCTTTCGCTCAGCATCATTTCGTAAGGCGTCATCGCCTCTTCGCGGCAGGGTACCTTGTTCATGTTCAGGCGAATGCCGGCGCCGCCCTTGCTGGCCATCTCGACCGACGAGGAGGTGAGGCCCGCCGCGCCCATGTCCTGGATCGCGACGATCGCGTCGGTCGCCATCAGTTCGAGGCACGCCTCGATCAGCAGCTTCTCGACGAAGGGATCGCCGACCTGCACGGTGGGGCGCTTTTCGTCGATGTCGTCGCCGAAATCGGCCGAGGCCATGGTGGCGCCGTGGATGCCGTCACGGCCGGTCTTGGAGCCGACGTAGACGATCGGGTTACCCAGGCCGGTGGCGGCGCAGTAGAAGATCTTGTTCGTATCGGCGACGCCGACGGTCATCGCGTTGACGAGGATGTTGCCGTCGTAAGCCTTGTGGAAGTTGGTCTCGCCGCCCACCGTGGGCACGCCCACGCAGTTGCCGTAGCCGCCGATGCCCGCGACCACGCCCTTGACCAGATGCTTCATCTTCGGGTGGTCCGGACGGCCGAAGCGCAGGGCGTTCATGTTCGCCACGGGCCGCGCGCCCATCGTGAAGACGTCGCGCAGGATGCCGCCGACGCCGGTCGCAGCCCCTTGATAAGGCTCAATATAGCTGGGGTGGTTGTGGCTTTCCATCTTGAAGATGGCGGCCTGGCCATCGCCGATGTCGATCACGCCGGCGTTCTCGCCAGGGCCGCAGATCACCCAGGGCGCCTCGGTGGGGAGCTTCTTGAGGTGGAAGCGGCTCGACTTGTACGAGCAGTGCTCCGACCACATCACCGAGAAAATGCCGAGTTCCACGAGGTTCGGCTCGCGGCCCAGCGCATTCAGGACGCGCTCGTATTCTTCGGGATTGAGGCCATGCGCCTCGACGACGTCAGGGGTGATTCCGCTCATGGGGGAGCCCTTAGCCGCGTCTTTCCGGCTGCGCCAGAGCGTATGGACATAACGGCACTCAACGGCACCTAAAGGGGGTCTAGCTATACCAGAGTGGCCGATACCCCCTGGTGACGGGTAAATACTGCCGCCACCTTGACCGTTACTGCGCCGAGCGCCATTGCTTGCCCATGGAATCCGAAACTTCGACCATCGACACGCTCAGCTTCGAGGATGCACTGCGCGCGCTGGAAACCATCGTGCGCCAGCTCGAAAGCGGCGACGTGCCGCTGGAAGATTCGATCTCGCTCTATGAAAAGGGCGAGAAGCTGCGCCAGCACTGCCAGAAGCGCCTCGACGCCGCGCAAGCGCGGATCGAGCGTATCGTCGCCGGGCCGGACGGCGCGGCGGCGGGCACCCAGCCTTTCGACCTGTGACCGAAGTGGCCGCGCCCGATTCGCTGCTGGCCGAGGGCCTCGCGCGGATCGCCGAGGAGATCGACGGCGCCTTCGACGCGCTGCTCGCCGTTCCCGACGATGCCCGCGCGAAGCTGGTGGAGGCGATGCGCTATGCCGCGATCGGCGGAGGCAAGCGGCTGCGTCCGCTGCTGCTCGCCAGCGTCGCCGAGATGTACGGCGTCCAGCGCGAAGCCGCGATCCGGGCGGGCATCGCCATCGAATCGATCCACGTCTATTCGCTGATCCACGATGACCTGCCGTGCATGGACGATGACGCCCTGCGCCATGGCAAGCCGACGCTGCATCTGGCGTTCGACGAAGCCACTGCCGTGCTTGCAGGCGATTCGCTGCACGCCTTCGCTTTCGAGGTCCTGTCCGATCCGGCGACCACGCCCGATCCCTTTACCCGCATCGAACTCGTCCGCACGCTCGGCCACGCCAGCGGCGCGCAGGGCATGGCGGGCGGGCAGATGATGGACCTCGTCGCCGAAACCAGCGAGTTCGACCTGCAGACCGTCACCCGCCTGCAACAGCTCAAGACCGGCGCGCTGCTTGGCGCGGCGGTGGAGATGGGCGCGATCCTCGGCCGCATTCCGCCGGAGGGGCGCACGCATCTGCGCGGCTATGCCCGCGACATCGGGCTGGCTTTCCAGATCGCCGATGATCTCATCGACCACGAGGGCGACGCCGCTCTTGCGGGCAAGGCCGTGGGCAAGGACGCGGCGGCGGGCAAGGAAACCTTCGTCTCGCTGCTCGGCCCCGAACGCGCCCGCGAACAGGCGCGCATGCTGGTCGAGCAAGCCGTCGGCCATCTCGCCCAGCATGGGAAGGAAGCCGACCTGCTTCGCGCCGTTGCGCGCTATATCATCGAGAGGGATCACTGATGGCTTCGGCTGAGCGTATCGGCGTCTACCCCGGCACTTTCGACCCGATCACGCTGGGCCATGCCGACATCATCCGGCGCGGCGCCAAGCTGGTCGACAAGCTGATCATCGGCGTCACCACCAACCCGTCGAAGAACCCGCTGTTCACGCCGGACGAGCGCATGGCCATGGTCGAGCGCGAGGTCGCGGCGATGGGGATCGACAACGTCAGCGTCGTCGGCTTCAATGCGCTGCTGATGAAGTTCGCCCAGAAGCAGGGCGCCAGCGTGATCGTGCGCGGCCTGCGCGCGGTGGCGGACTTTGAATACGAATACCAGATGGCCGGGATGAACCAGCAGCTCAATTCCACCATCGAGACGGTGTTTCTGATGGCGGACGTCAGCCTGCAGCCGATCGCGTCCAAGCTGGTCAAGGAAATCGCGATGTTCGGGGGCGACATCGTGAAGTTCGTCAGCCCGGCGGTACGTGAGGACGTCGTCGGGCGGATCGCGCAAAACGGACTATTGGGGGACTACTGAGCTTGCGCGGATGGGCGGGTCCGCGTGGAAATCATTCATTGTGCCGACAGCGGGGGCGCTTTATCGCGTCCGATTACGCGGCTCGGCCGTTCATTGCCCAGGTGACAGATACATGAAGTTTCGCCTTCCCCTGACCGCGCTGATGCTCGGCGCCGCCCTCGTCGCGGCCCCGGCCATCGCGAAGGACAAGGACAAAAAGGACGAGGCAGCGGCCACGCCGACGCCTCCGCCCCTGCCGACCACGATCGACACCGACATCACGCATGAGCCCGAGAACGTGCTCCTGCTCGACTTGTCGGACGGCGGCCGCGTCGCCATTCGCATGATGCCGCAGTGGGCTCCGCACCATGTCGAGCGGGTCAAGACGCTGGCGGCGCAGGGCTTCTACAACGGCCAGATCTTCCACCGCGTGATCGACGGATTCATGGCGCAGACGGGCGATCCGACCGGCACCGGGCAGGGCGGCTCTCAGCTTCCCGACCTTCAGGCCGAATTCAACACGATGCCGCACCTCCGCGGCACCGTTTCGATGGCGCGCACCAACGACCCGAACAGCGCCAACAGCCAGTTCTTCATCGTGTTCTATCCGCGCTTCGCGCTGGACAAGAAGTACACGGTGTTCGGCCGTGTGATCTCGGGCATGCAGTACGTCGATGCGATCCATCGCGGCGAGCCGCCCGAGGACCCGACGAAGATCGTCCAGGCCTCGCTGGCATCGGAGAACAAGCCTGCTCCGGCCGCGCCGGTGGCTCCGGCGGCGCCAACGCTGAAGGCGCCTTCGATTTCGGACCTGAACAACTCCAAGTCCAACTAAGTTCCTCGCGCCCTCCCGCACTCGATGTGTGAGAGCGCGACCATCAAACCAGGTTCGTCATCCCCGCGAAGGCGGGGACCCATCTGACGCCCGTTCGACAGGCACCGGCAGGAGATGGGTTCCCGCCTTCGCGGGAATGACGGTGCGGGGACGCCGCCACCACGCTGAAGGCTCGCGCCTTGCCCGCAGCCCCGCTCTGGTCTAGCGCGCCGCCATGCGCGTAGACCTCTTCGACTTCGACCTTCCGCCCGAGAGCATCGCCCTGCGTCCGGCGCGTCCGCGCGATGCGGCGAAGATGCTGGTGGTGGACGGCAACACTCCCTTCGCCGACCATCACGTCCGCGACCTGCCTGCTCAACTGCGCGCAGGCGATGTCCTCGTCTTCAACGACACCCGCGTCATCCCCGCCCAGCTTGAGGGCACGCGCGGAGAAGCGCGCATCGGCGCCACGCTCCACAAGCGTATCGACCTTCGCCGCTGGCAGGCGTTCGTGCGCAACGCCAAGCGTTTGCGCGAGGGCGATCGCATCGCTTTCCCGGCCGACGTCACCGCGATCTCCGAAAGCCGCTTGCCCGACGGCAGCTGGACCCTCGCCTTCGAGGGCGACGAGCCCGTGGAAGTCCTGCTCGAACGTGCGGGCCGCATGCCGCTGCCGCCCTACATCGCGGGGAAGCGCCCCACCGACGAGGCCGACGCGAGCGACTACCAGACGATGTTCGCGCGCGAGAAGGGCGCCGTCGCCGCACCCACGGCGGCGCTGCACTTCACCCCCGAACTGGTCGAGGCGCTGGACGCGGCGGGCGTGGCGCGCGAGACACTGACGCTCCACGTCGGCGCAGGCACCTTCCTGCCGGTGAAGGCCGACGACACCGTGGACCACCAGATGCACGCCGAGTTCGGCCGCATCGACCAGGCCACCGCCGACCGCCTCAACGCCGCGCGCGCTGCCGGTGGCCGGGTGATCGCGGTGGGCACCACCTCGCTGCGCCTGCTCGAAAGCGCTACCGGCGAAGACGGCGTGATCCGCCCGTTCGAGGGCGATACCGCGATCTTCATCACCCCGGGCTACCGCTTCCGCGCGATCGATGGGCTGATGACCAACTTCCACCTGCCCAAGTCCACCCTGATGATGCTCGTCTCGGCGCTGATGGGGCTGGAGAAGATGCAGGCGGTCTACGCGCATGCGATCGCAAACGGCTATCGCTTCTACAGCTACGGGGATTCCTCGCTGCTGCTTCCGTGACTTGCGTGGTTACGGGAAAGTTACGGATGGCTGTTAAATTGCTGTAAGCCTTTGCGGCGCACTGTCGGCCCCAATGCCCGGGAAGGTCCGGGCGCATGGGGGCGGCCACATGAAATCCTGGATATTGCCGGCATTGCTGGTCGCGGCGGTGTCTCCCGCATCGGCGGAGGACTTCGCGGGCGCAGGCCGGGCGGTGGATGGCGACTCGCTGTTCGTCGGCGGGCGTGAGGTGCGGCTGTTCGGCATCGATGCGCCCGAATATCGGCAGACCTGCCGCGTGAACTGGAGCAACTGGAGTTGCGGCTCCGACGCAGCCGCTGCCTTGCGCGCCATGGTCGATACCCGGCAACTGACCTGCTCCTCCCGCGACCGCGATGTCTATGGCCGGACGGTCGCAAGCTGCCGGGCAGGAGGGGTGGATCTTGCGGCGGCGATGCTGGAAAAGGGGCTGGCGATTGCGCTCGACAACGCGCCTGCCAGCTATGCCGCGCTTGCCGATCACAGCAAGGCGCAGCGCGCGGGCATCTGGGGTTCCGAGTTCGATGCCCCGGCCGTCTATCGCGCCGCCAATCCCCGAAATTCCGGAGCGCGCGTGGTATCCGCAACCGTGCCGCGCCCGGTTGTGGCGCGGTCGATTCCTCCCGGGGCGTTCCGCAGCTGCGCGGAGGCGCGTGCCGCCGGTGCCGCGCCCATGCGGCGCGGGCAGCCGGGTTACAACCCGCAACTCGACGGCGATGACGACGGGATCGCCTGCGAGCCCTATCGGCGGCGCTGATCTCCTCAACGCCGCATTGCAAAAGATACTGCGTCCGGGGGCTTGGAACCGGAACGTTTCGGCCCCATTCATGCGGCTATGCAGCCTATCCTCGAAATCAGCGGCCTGACGAAAACTTACGCAGGCGGTTTCACGGCGCTCAAAGGCGTCGATCTGACCATCAACAAGGGCGAGATTTTCGCCCTCCTCGGGCCGAACGGCGCTGGCAAGACCACGCTGATCGGCGCGGTCTGCGGGATGGTCCGGCCGACCTCGGGCACGATCACCGCGTTCGGCGAGGACATGGGCCGCCACTGGCGCACCTTGCGCAAGCGCGTCGGCCTCGTCCCGCAGGAACTGGCGACCGACATGTTCGAGCCGGTGCTGCGCTCGGTCAACCATTCGCGCGGGCTCTTCGGCCTCGCCCCCAACCCGGCGCTGGTCGAGGACATCCTCAAGGCGCTCAGCCTCTGGGAAAAGCGGGGCGAGCAGATCCGCAATCTCTCCGGCGGCATGAAGCGCCGCGTGCTGATCGCCAAGGCGCTGGCGCACGAACCCGAACTGCTGTTCCTCGACGAGCCCACCGCAGGCGTCGACGTCGAACTGCGCCGCGACATGTGGAAGCAGATCGCCCTCCTGCGCGAGCGCGGCACCACCGTGATTCTCACCACCCACTACATCGAGGAAGCCGAGGAAATGGCCGACCGCGTCGGCATCATCCGCAAGGGCGAAATCCTGATGGTGGACGAAAAGGCGGCGATGATGGAACGCCTGGGCCGCACCGAAGCGCTGATCTCGCTCGCGCAGCCGCTGGCCGAAGTTCCCGCCGGGATCGCGGCATTCCCCGTGACGCTTTCCGAGGACGGCCGCACGGTCGTCTATCGCGGCGGCGGCGGGGAGGGGGCGTCTGCGGGCACCGCCGAAGTCGCCGAACTGACCAAGGCCCTGACCCGCGCCGGGATCGACTACACCGCGATCGACATCCACGAATCGAGCCTGGAGGACATCTTCGTGAACCTGCTCGAAGGCCCTGATGCCCCAAGCTCTGCGCCTGTTCAGGAGACTGCGGCATGAGCCTGTTCAACGCCCGCTCCGCCTGGACCATTTACAGGCAGGAACTGATGCGCGCCTTCCGCACGGCGATGCAGTCGATCCTCGCGCCGGTGCTGACCACCACGCTCTACTTCGTCGTCTTCGGTGCCGCGATCGGCGGCCAGATGAAGAGCGGCGTCGACGGCCTCAACTACGGCGCCTTCATCGTCCCGGGCCTGCTGCTGCTGACGATCCTGGGTGAAAGCGTCTCCAACGCCAGCTTCGGCATCTACATGCCGCGCTTCACCGGCGCGATCTACGAGCTGCTCTCCGCGCCCGTGGGCGTCGCTGAAACCCTCGTCGGCTTCGTCGGCGCGGCGGCGACCAAGTCGCTGATACTCGCCGCGATCATCCTCGCGACGGCCAGCTTCTTCGTCGATTACTCGATCGCGCATCCGGTCTATGCGTTCTTCTTCGTGCTGCTGGTTTCCGCCAGTTTCTCGCTGTTCGGCTTCATCCTCGGTATCTGGGCGGACAGCTTCGAGAAGCTGACGATCGTGCCGCTGCTGATCCTCACCCCGCTGACGTTCCTGGGTGGCACCTTTTACTCGATCGACATGCTGCCCGAGCCCTGGCGGCAGGTGGCGATGGCGAACCCGGTGGTCTACCTCGTGAACGGGCTGCGCTGGACGTTCTACGGCAGTTCCGACGTTCCGATCGCGCTGTCGCTCGGCCTGACGCTGCTGTTCCTCGTCCTCTGCGTCGGATTCATCACATGGATCTTCAAGAGCGGGTGGCGTTTGCGCACGTGACGCGTTAGCGTTTGCAGCATGACGATGCTCCGACCGGTCCTCTCCGGCCTTCCCGTTATGCTGCTTGCCGTTCCCGCCCATGCGCAAGTGCACCAGTTCGACGAGCCGCTCGTTCTGGTCCCGCTCCCGCCGCCGCCGCTGGTGCTCGACCTGCCGGATTATCCCGAGTTCGTGCTTTACGTGAAGGCCGAGCGTCCTCGCCTGCCACTGCCGGTTCGCGCGCTGCTGGAAGCCGCGATGAAGACCGACGACAGCGCCTCGGTCTCGGCGCTGGTCAAGTTTGCGCAGCAGACCCAGCCTTACGACAAGGACGAGATCCGCGACATGCAGCGGGCCTACAACGACCGCCGCGCCAAGGAGATCGCCGCCAAGACCGAGGCGGAACTGGCCCGCATCCGTGCCTCCGGCGTGCTGGAGCTGTGGAAGGGCCAGATCGAGGTCGGCGCCTTCCGCTCCACCGGCAACACCGACAACTTCGGTGTCACCGCCGCGCTCAAGCTCAACCGCAAGGGTATCAAGTGGGAGCACATGATCCAGGCCAATGCCGACTATCAGGAAGATCGCGGCACGATCACGCGCGAGCAGTATTCGGCGAGTTATCAGCCGCGCTATACCCTGAACGACGGGTTCTTCACGTATGGCCGCACCCAGTACGAGCGCGACCGCATCCAGGGCTTCGAGGACCGCTACACGCTCTCGGGCGGTCTCGGTTACCGGGTGCTCAACCGTCCCGGCATGACGCTGGCGCTGGAAGCAGGTCCGGCGTTCCGTGCCACCAATTACGTCGACGACGTCGACCAGACGACGTGGTCGATGCTGACCTCGCTTGATTTCGACTGGACGATCAACCCGACGATCAAGCTGTCGCAGGATATCAGCAGCTACGTCGGTTCGGACAACAACACCTTCACCTCGATGACCGCGATCGAGGCGGGGATGATGAAGGGTCTCAAGGCCAAGCTGTCCTACTCGATCGAGCATGAGACCCGGCCGCCGAGCGGTTCGCTCAAGACCGACACGATCTCGCGCTTCTCGCTGGTCTACGGGTTCTGATCTTCTCCTTCCTCTCGTCATTGCGAGCGTAGCGAAGCAATCCAGGGCGGTTTGCGCGGCCCTGGATTGCTTCGCTGTGCTCGCAATGACGAATGGGGAAATCCGGCGACGAAGTCGGTAGTTATCGGATGTTTCCACGAGGGCTGAAAATGCTCTAAGGGCGGCGCCATGAAGCCTCGTTTCCAGTTTTCCATCCACGCCACAGACGGCAAGGCCCGTACCGGCACCATCCAGATGCGTCGCGGTGAAATCCGCACGCCCGCTTTCATGCCGGTCGGCACCGCCGCCACCGTCAAGGCCATGAAGCCGCAGGACGTGCGCGCCACTGGCGCCGACATCCTGCTCGGCAATACCTATCACTTGATGCTGCGCCCCGGCGCCGAGCGCGTCGCGCGCCTCGGTGGCCTGCACAAGTTCATGAACTGGGACCGCCCGATCCTGACCGACAGCGGCGGCTATCAGGTCATGAGCCTGTCGGATCTGCGCAAGATCACCGAGGAAGGCGTGACTTTCGCCAGCCACATCGACGGCTCGCGCCACATGCTCAGCCCCGAGCGGTCGATGGAGATCCAGCGCCTGCTCGGCTCCGACATCGTCATGTGTTTCGACGAGTGCCCCAAGATCGACCAGCCCCGCGACGTCATCGCCCGCTCTATGGAAATGTCGATGCGCTGGGCGAAGCGTAGCCGCGACGCCTTCGACACCGGCGGCGCGCATGCGGAAAGTTCCGCCCTGTTCGGCATCCAGCAAGGCGCGCTCGACGAAGGCCTGCGCAAGACCAGCGCCGATGCCCTCAGCGAGGTCGGCTTCGACGGCTACGCGATCGGCGGCCTTGCCGTGGGCGAGGGACAGGAGGCGATGTTCGCCACGCTGGAATTCGCCCCCGGCCAGCTTCCCGCCGACCGTCCGCGCTACCTGATGGGCGTGGGCAAGCCCGACGACCTCGTCGGCGCGGTGGAGCGCGGCGTCGATATGTTCGACTGCGTGCTGCCGACCCGCTCGGGCCGCAACGGGCAGGCGTTCACCTGGAACGGCCCGCTCAACATGCGCAACGCCCGTCACGCCGAAGACACCGGCCCGATCGACGAGCGCTGCAAGTGCCCGACCTGCGGTACGTACACCCGCGCCTACATCCACCACCTCATCAAGTCCGGCGAGATGTTGGGCGCGATGCTGCTGACCGAGCACAACCTCTCGTTCTATCAGCAACTGATGCAGGGCATGCGCGATGCGATCGCCGAACAGCGCTTCGCGGCGTTCGCGGCCGATTTCCGGCGGGACTATTTCCGCAAGGAATGATCGGTCGGAGCGGAGCATGGACGACAGTACCGACACCATCGTTCGCGACCGGACACTGACGCGCGCCGACTTCGAGCGGCTGCCCGCTTCCGTGCGCCATCTGGTCGGTTGCGATCTGGATGAGGCGCAACTCAGCGGGCTTGACCTGTGGGGCTGGACGTTCGAGGCCTGCAGCCTGCGCCGGACCGATTTGAGCAGGGCCAAGCTCGACGGCACGACCTGGAAGTCCTGCAGGGCCGCTTTCGTCGACTTTTCCGGGACCGACCTCGACGGCGCCAGTTTTCATGCCAGCGATTTCAACAATGTTTCGTTCCGGCGCGCTTCGCTGGCTTCGGCGAGGATAATTCGGTGCAAGTTGACGGGTGCCGATTTGTCGGATGCTGCGTCTCTCGACACCGTCTTCGAGGAGACCCTGCTGGTCAGCGCGCGCCTGCCTCGCCATTCGTTCCGGGGTGCGACGCTGCAGCAGGTTGATTTTTCGCAGGCTGATCTGAGCCGCTGCGATTTCCGGCAAGCGGCATTGCTGGACTGCAGCCTGCGCGATGCGGATTTGACCGGGGCGCGGTTCGACGGCGCCGATCTGCGTGGGGCTGACCTGGGTGGTCTGCGTCTGGTCGATGCTAGCTTGTTCCGTGGCGCGATCATCTCGCGCATGCAGGCAAGCCAGATTCTCGGCGAACTGGGGATCAGCGTCCGCTAAGCTGAAGCGCGGTCACGCAGCGACGGGTTTGCCCGGTGCGTCTTCGCCGTGCATGGTTTCCAGCACCGTCTCGACATAGGCGACGAAGCGGCCGGTCATTTCGTCGAGAAATCCGGCGCCGATCTCGCAGGCATGGCGCTGCGCTGTCCTGAGATCATTGTACCATTTACCGGTGCGGTGCGGAGTGATGAAACGGTAGCGAGTCATGATGCTAGGCTAATGCCCGATCTCGGCGGCAGTTCCCTTACAAGTGCTGCAAATCGTGTAATTTTTCGTGTCGTTTGAACAGTTCGAAACACATAAGAAAAAGGCGGCCCCGAAGGACCGCCTTTTCTTGTTTCCGTTGCCGGAGAACCGGATCAGCGCGAGTAGAACTCGACGACCAGGTTTGGTTCCATCTTCACCGGGTAGGGCACTTCGTCGAGCGTGGGAACGCGAACGAAGGTCACCTTGTCGGTGCCGTCCTGGGCGACGTAGTCGGGAACTTCGCGCTCGGGCAGGTTCTGCGCTTCGAGAACGAGAGCCATTTCCTTGGCCTTGTTGCCCAGGGTGATGATGTCACCGACCTTCACGCGACGCGAGGCGATGTTGCACTTCACGCCGTTGACGCGGATGTGGCCGTGCGAAACGATCTGGCGGGCCGAGAAGATCGTAGGCGCGAACTTGGCGCGGTACACGATCATGTCGAGGCGCTGTTCCAGCAGGCCGATCAGGTTCTGGCTGGTGTCGCCCTTCATGGCCGACGCTTCCTGGTAGGTGCGCTTGAACTGCTTCTCGGTCACGTCGCCGTAGTAGCCCTTGAGCTTCTGCTTGGCGCGCAGCTGCAGACCGTAGTCCGAAACCTTGCTCTTGCGGCGCTGGCCGTGCTGGCCCGGCCCGTAGCTGCGGCGGTTGACCGAACTCTTGGGACGGCCCCAGATGTTCTCGCCCATGCGGCGGTCGAGTTTGTACTTCGAGCTTTGACGCTTCGACATAATGTCGTCCTTCAATCTGCTTGCCGTGCAGCCGATGTGGTGCACGATCCATGTTTCTCCCGGAGCGCACCATCCGGCCTATTCTGCCGGATGCGGCCGCCGCTTCACCGAGAGTGCGGGGCCGAATGGACGTGCTGCGAAGACGCAGGCGCCACGTGAAGCCGGGCCCTTAGCGGGTTCGGGCGACGTGTCAAGGGAAAGCGCCCGAAATGCCGGTTCAGTCGATGTTACGAGGCCGCCGGTTGCCGCCCAGCGCGCTCAGAACGCCGCGCATGGTGCGCACTTCGAGGCTGTTCCAGCCCGGTTTGGTGAGCATGTTGCGCAAGGTCCGGCGCGTGGCGGCGGAGCGGCTCTCCGGGTAGAAGTACTTGGTCGGCTCCAGCACTTTCTCGAACTGCTGGATCATGCCTTCCAGTTCGTCCTGCGGGGCCGGGGGAGCAGTTCCTCAACCGTCGGCTGCGCCAATGCGGCGCCCTTCGACCATTCGTAGGCGCACAGGATCACCGCCTGCGCCAGGTTGAGCGAGGCGAACTCGGGGTTGATCGGCACCGTCAGGATCGCGCGGGCGAGGGCAACGTCGTCCGTCTCCAGTCCCGAGCGCTCCGGCCCGAACACGTAGGCCGAGCGGGCCGTCGCCGCGTAGACCTCGCGCGCGGCCTCCTCGGGCGTGACGACCGGCTTGGTGACGCCGCGCTTGCGCACGGTGGTGGCGTAGACGTTGGCGCAGTCGTGCACGGCTTCGGCGAGCGTCTCGAAGACCTCGGCCTTTTCCAGCACGTCGTCGGCACCGGCCGCCGCCGGGCCTGCCGAGGGGTTGGGCCAGCCGTCGCGCGGGGAGACGAGGCGCATCTCGGTCAACCCGAAGTTGAGCATCGCGCGCGCGGCCTTGCCGATGTTCTCGCCCAGTTGCGGGCGCACCAGTACGATTACCGGCTGCTTCACTTCACCAGCCCGCTTCACTTCAATTGACGCCGACATCGCGCACGGTCCCTGCAAATTCCTCGAAATCCTTCGCCTCGTTGAAGGCGCGGTAGACGCTGGCGAAGCGGATGTAGGCGACCGAGTCGAGCTGGCGCAGCCCTTCCATCACCAGTTCGCCGATGACGCGCGATGGCACCTCGTTCTCGCCGATCGTCTCGACCTGGCGCTGCACGCCCGAGACGAGCCGCTCGATCTTCTCGCGGTCGATGCCGCGCTTGCGGCAGGCGAGGGTGACAGACTGCTCGATCTTGGCGCGGTCGAACGGCTCGCGGCGTTCGAGCCCGGCCGCATCGTTGCTCTTGACCACCACGATCTCACGCAGCTGCACGCGTTCGAACGTCGTGAAGCGGGCGCCGCAGCTCGAACACTGGCGGCGGCGACGGATCGCGGTGGCATCCTCGGTCGGGCGGCTGTCCTTGACCTGGGAATCGTCGTGGGCGCAAAAAGGACAGCGCATTCAGCGGGTTACTTTCATTCAGGACGGACGCGCTTGTAGAACTTGTACCCCGCGCCCGCCGCCAGCCCGAGGCCGATGGAGACGAAAGGCAGGAACGCGCCAGCAACCGCGCCCGCAGCGCCCCAGATCAGAACCGGCTTGGTCGAGGGATGGGCCATGCCATCCTTGAGCATTCCGGCGAGTTCCTCGCGGGCATCGCTGACGAAATGGCCGGAGTTCTGGGGGCGCTGCGGGTCGGTCATAGACTTAGTCCTCGTAGATGGGGAAACGATCACACAGCGCTTCAACGCGCGTGCGAACGTTCTGCTCCACCTGAGCGTCACCTGCTTCGCCGCACTTGGCAAGACCGTCGAGAACGTCGGCGACCATGTTGCCGATCTCGCGGAATTCCTCGGGGCCGAAACCGCGGGTGGTGCCGGCGGGCGAACCCACGCGGATGCCGCTGGTCTTCATCGGCGGCAGCGGGTCGAACGGGATGCCGTTCTTGTTGCAGGTGATGCCCGCACGCTCCAGCGCCTCGTCGGCGTCCTTGCCGGTGACGCCCAGCGGCGAGAGGTCGATCAGCGCGAGGTGCGTGTCGGTGCCGCCCGAGACGATCGCGGCGCCGCGCTCCTTGAGGGTGGCTGCCAGAACCTGCGCGTTCTCGATCACGCGCGCGGCGTAGTCCTTGAACTCGGGACGCAGCGCTTCACCGAAGGCGACGGCCTTGGCGGCGACGACGTGCATCAGCGGGCCGCCCTGAAGGCCGGGGAACACCGCCGAGTTGATCTTCTTGGCCAGCGCCTCGTCGTTGGTGAGGATCATGCCGCCGCGCGGACCGCGCAGGGTCTTGTGCGTGGTGGTGGTGGCGATGTGCGCATGCGGGAACGGCGAGGGTGCAGACCGGCCGCTACCAGCCCTGCGAAGTGCGCCATGTCGACCTGGAAGATGGCGCCGACGGCATCGGCGATCTCGCGCATGCGCTTGAAGTCGATGATACGCGGATAGGCCGAGCCGCCCGCGATGATCAGCTTGGGGTTGTGCTCGCGGGCCAGCGCCTCGACCTGGTCATAGTCGATCAGGTGGGTGTCCTTGGTCACGCCGTACTGCACGGCGTTGAACCACTTGCCCGACAGTGCGGCCTTGGCGCCGTGGGTGAGGTGGCCACCCGCGTCGAGGCTCATGCCCATGACGGTGTCGCCGGGCTTGACGGTGGCGAGCAGGACCGCACCGTTGGCCTGCGCGCCCGAGTGGGGCTGGACGTTGGCGAAACCGCAGTCGAACAACTGCTTGGCGCGCTCGATGGCGAGGGTTTCGACTTCGTCCGAAGGCTCGCAGCCCTGGTAGTAGCGCTTGCCGGGGTAGCCCTCGGCGTACTTGTTGGTCAGCACCGAGCCTTGCGCCTCGAGCACGGCCTTGGAGACGATGTTCTCCGAGGCGATCAGCTCGATCTGCTTGCGCTCGCGCTTCAGTTCATGGCCGATCGCGGCAGCGACGGCGGGGTCGCTCTGGGCGATCGTGTCGGTGAAGAAGCCGGGTGAACGGATGGCGGTTTCTACAGTCATGGTTCTTGGCTCCTTCAGAAGGACGGATTGGAGAGCTTTTCGACGCGGCCTGCATGGCGGCCGCCGCCGAACTCGGTGGAGAGGAAAGCGTCGAGGCAGGCCTTGGCCATGTCCTCGCCGGTCAGGCGTGCGCCCATGGCGATGACGTTGGCGTCGTTGTGCTCGCGGGCGAGGGCGGCCGAAAGCGGCTCGCCCACCAGCGCGCAGCGGCAGGCGGGATCGCGGTTGACGGCGATCGAGATGCCGATGCCCGAGCCGCAAAGCGCGACGCCGAACTGCACGGTGCCGTCGGCGACGACCGAGGCCAGCTTGTAGCCATAGTCGGGGTAGTCGACGCGGTCGGTGGTTTCGGGGCCGAGGTCGGCGACTTCGTGGCCGGCCTCGATGAGGTATTCGCGCAAAGTCGCCTTGAGGTCGACGGCGGCGTGGTCGGATGCGATCGCGATACGCATGGGAGAGGTGCTTCCTGCCTGCGAGGGATCTCGTTTGCGGCTCCCTTAGTCGCGGCTTTGCCATATTGCGAGTCTTGTGGGCACCGCGTTCAGATCGCCCATGGCGCCATGCGGGCAATTTCGCAGCGCATTTGGATGTTTCAACCGCTTGATGCTTGCAAGGGCAAGTTCGAGGGCGCAAGTTCCGGCTCTCGATACACTGGGCTGAAAAGGCTGGATCGATAAGGCCGGAACAAGGGGATTGCCATGAAGCTGACCGTCATGCGCGCATTGAGCCTCGCAGGGGTGCTGGTTCTCGCAGGGTGTCTGGAAACGATGCCCGGGCCGGATCGGCCGCATCGTCCTCGCCCGGAAAAGCCTGCGATCTGCACGCGCGAATACATGCCCGTCTGCGCGGAAAAGCGGCGGCACCGCCAGACTTTCAGCAATGCCTGCATGGCCAAGGCCGAAGGCTTCCGCGTGATCGCCTCCGGGGAATGCCGGCGGTAAGGTGTTTGCTGCCGGGGACAAACCCTCATCGTCATTGCGAGCGGAGCGAAGCAATCAAGGGCGGATTGCGCGGCTCTGGATTGCTTCGCTTCGCTCGCAATGACGAGGTAATAAAAGTGATGAGGTAATAAAAAAGCCCCGCTGAGGCGGGGCTTTCTCTTACTGGTCCAGGAACGAGCGCATCTTGCGCGACCGGCTCGGGTGCTTGAGCTTGCGCAGCGCCTTGGCCTCGATCTGGCGGATACGTTCGCGCGTCACCGAGAACTGCTGGCCGACTTCCTCCAGCGTGTGATCGGTGTTCATGCCGATACCGAAGCGCATGCGCAGCACGCGCTCCTCACGCGGAGTGAGCGAGGCGAGGACGCGGGTGACCGTTTCCTTGAGGTTCGCCTGGATTGCCGCGTCCACGGGAATGATCGCGTTCTTGTCCTCGATGAAGTCTCCGAGGTGCGAATCCTCCTCGTCGCCGATCGGCGTTTCGAGGCTGATCGGCTCCTTGGCGATCTTCATCACCTTGCGCACCTTCTCGAGCGGCATCGACAGACGCTCGGCCATTTCCTCGGGCGTGGGCTCGCGGCCCTGCTCGTGGAGGAACTGACGGCTGGTGCGCACCAGCTTGTTGATCGTCTCGATCATGTGGACCGGGATACGGATCGTGCGGGCCTGATCCGCGATCGAGCGCGTGATCGCCTGCCTGATCCACCAGGTCGCGTACGTCGAGAACTTGTAGCCGCGGCGGTACTCGAACTTGTCGACCGCCTTCATCAGACCGATGTTGCCTTCCTGGATGAGATCCAGGAACTGCAGACCGCGGTTGGTGTACTTCTTGGCGATCGAGATCACCAGACGCAGGTTCGCCTCGACCATTTCCTTCTTGGCGATGCGTGCTTCACGCTCCGCCTTCTGGACCATGTTGACGATGCGGCGGAACTCGGGGAGCGCCATGCCGGTGGCGGCGGCGATGTCCGAGACTTCCAGACGGATACGCTCGACGGGGTCGGCTTCGTTCTCGGCGAAGGCAGCCCACTTCTTGTCCTTCTTGGCGACGTCCGTGATCCACGTATCGTCCAGCTCGCGGCCGACGTAGGATTCGAGGAAGTCGGTGCGCTTCACCTTGTGACGCTCAGCCAGACGCAGCATTTGCCCGCCCAGCGTCGTCAGGCGACGGTTGAATGCGTAGAGGTTATCGACCAGATATTCGATCTTGGTCGCGTGGAACTTGACCGATTCCACCTGCGCCGTGAGGTCTTCACGAAGCTGCTGGTACTGGTCTTCCTTGGCGGCCGGGAAATCGATGCCCAGCGCCAGCGCTTCCAGACGATCGCGCTGCAGGCGCTCGAAAGTCTGGAACAGTTCGGTGATCAGCAGGAACTTCTCAAGCGCTTCCGGCTTGAGGGCCGCTTCCATCTGCGCGAGCGAGAGGGTGTTGTCTTCTTCCTCTTCCTCGGCCTGACGCTTGGGAATCGGGTTGCCGTCCTCGTCGAGTTCCTCGGAGTTGTCCTCGTCGTCGGAATCGTCGTCCTTGAACGAGGGACCGGCGGTCTTCTCGCTGATTTCGCCGTCGTCCTCGCTCTCGCCGTCCTCGCTCAGGGCTTCGGGCGCGGGCTCCTTCGAAAGCATCGCGTCGAGATCTAGGATCTCACGCAGCTGCATCTCGCCGTTGTTGAGCGCTTCGGACCACTGGATAATGGCGTGGAAAGTGATCGGGCTCTCGCACAGGCCCAGGATCATCATGTCGCGGCCTGCTTCGATGCGCTTGGCGATGGCGATTTCGCCCTCGCGGCTGAGCAGCTCGACCGCGCCCATCTCGCGCAGGTACATGCGCACCGGGTCGTCGGTGCGCTCGACCGTTTCCTTCTTCTTCGCGGGATCGACGTTGACGCGCGGCGAGACTTCATCGCCTTCGCTGTCGTCGTTATCGTCTTCCGAATCGCGGTCGTCGTTTTCCTGGCTTTCGGCATCCTCGTCGTTGTCGACGATGTTGACGCCCATCTCGTTCAGAGCCGAGGTGATGTCCTCGATCTGGTCCGAGGACATGTCCTGAGGCAGCGCCTCGTTCAGTTCGTCATAAGTGATGACACCGCGGCGCTTGGCGCGCGCGATCAGCTTCTTGATCGAACCTTCGTTGAGGTCGATCAGCGGTGCGTCCGTACCCTCGTTGTCCGCGCCGTTGGTGTCGTTCTTGCTCATCAGTTCGCCGTTATCCCGTGCCGTCGTGAGTGCATAAACCTGGGGTCCGTAAACCTTGTATAATTATACAATCACGACGCATGTCTGGTTGCCATTTGCCTGAGACGGCTATCGAATTCCAGCTTTCTCTTCAGCAGTCGCTGCTGTTCGGCGAATGCCGAGTCGGAAAGCTCTGATCTGAACCGCGCCGTTGCTTTTGCCAGTGCCGCTTCGAGTACTGGTCGCTCGACGAGGAGGTCGATCGCCTGGGCCAGTTCGGCTGCCGCCTGTTCCTCGCTCGTTTCGGGAATCAGGAAGCCGAATCTAAGCCCTGCGTACTCGGCGGCCTTGGGTTGCACCAGGCCGTTGTCTCGCAATATGGTGGCGAGAACCTCGGTTTCAAGCGCGTCTGCGGCGCCGCAGCAGTCCACCAGTGTCTCGAAGCGCGGATCGAGACCGGGGGTGCGGGCGAGCGCTTCCGCGTGGCGCGCAAGTTGCGCGGGCCAGCGAATGAGCCCGGCGATGATCGCGGCGGAGAGCGCATCGCGGGTGCCTGCGCCTGCGAATCGGGTGTTCAGGCGCTCGATCGATTCGGGCGAGGAGGGGCAGGGCTCGGCTTGCCGTTCCACTTGCCGCTTCCGCGCTGGTTCTGGCGGGGCTGGAAGTTTCCGCCACCACCTTGCCCTCCACCCTGTTGCCAGCGATTCTCCCGGCGCGGGAAGGCGAATTCGGAATAGCGGTCCTGCAGTTCGCGGCGGTAAAGTCCGGCGATGTCGGGGTGCTGGATCGTCTCGACGTGGGCCATCAAACGGGCCTTGAGACCGGCCTTGTCCTCGGGCGTGTTGAGCGGCACGGCGTCGCGCTCGGCCTCCCACAGCACTTCGACGAGGGACTTCGCCTCGCCGAGAATGTCCTCCATCGCGCGGGAGCCGCGCTGCTTGATGAGGTCGTCGGGGTCCAGCCCCTCGGGCAGGCGGACGATCTGCAGGGAGTGGGCAGGGCGCAGCAGCGGCAGCGCACGGGTGATCGCGCGCATCGCCGCGCGCTGGCCGGCGGCGTCGCCGTCGAAGCACAGGGTCGGCGTCTCGACATGGCGCCAGAGCATCTCGATCTGGTGCTCGGTCAGCGCAGTGCCCAGCGGCGCGACGGCATCGGCGATCCCGGCGGCGGCCAGCGCGATGACGTCCATGTAGCCCTCGACCACCACGATCCGCCCCGACTGGCGCGCGGCGGGCGCGGCGCGGTGCAGGTTGTAGAGCGTGCGGCCCTTGTCGAACAGCGGGGTATCAGGCGAGTTGAGGTACTTGGGCGCATCGGTCTTGCCCTTGGTGAGGATGCGGCCACCGAAGGCGATGACCCGGCCGCGCGCATCCTCGATGGGGAGCATCAGGCGGCCGCGGAACCGGTCGTAGGGATCGCGCTCCTCCACCGCGATGCGCAGGCCTGCCTCGATCAGCATGGCTTCGGGGAAGCGGGAGAGGGCCTCTTTCAGCGCCTGCCGCCCCTCGGGCGCATAGCCGAAGCCAAAGCGCTGCACGGTATGCGCATCGAATCCGCGCGTGGCGAGATAGGCGCGCGCCGCCGCGCCTTCTGCGCCGGACAGGCTGGCCTTGAACCACTCCTGCGCGGCGGCCATCACGTCGTGCAGGCTGTCGCGCTTCTCCGCCGCGCGGGCCATCTGCGGATCGGGTGCGGGGACGTCCATCCCGGCCTCGGCCGCCAGGTCCTTGACCGCGTCCATGAAGGCGAGGCCCTGATGATCGGTCATCCAGCGGATCGCATCGCCATGCGCGCCGCAGCCGAAGCAGTGGTAGAACCCCTTCTCGTCGTTGACGTAGAAGCTGGGCGAGTTCTCGTTATGGAAAGGGCAGCAGGCCCGGTGTTCGCGCCCCGCCTTCTGCAGCCGCACGGAGCGGCCGATCAGCGCGGAAAGCGCGGTGCGGGACCGGAGCTGGTCGAGCCATTGAGGGGTGAGCACGAGACCTGCCGCCTGTCAGCAAATCAGGCCAGCGCCGCCTTCACCCAGCCGCTCGCCTTGGTCATGTCGAGCACGGTGCCGTGGCGGGCCTTCAGTTCGCCCATGACCTTGCCCATGTCCTTCATGCCCGATGCGCCGGTTTCGGCCTTGATCGCCTCGATGGCGGCCATGGTTTCTTCCTCGGACAACTGGGCGGGGAGGAAGGTTTCGATCACTTCCAGCTCGGCCTGTTCCTCGGCGGCCTTTTCGGGGCGGCCGCCCTGCTCGAACAGGGTGATCGATCTCGCGGCGCTGCTTCACCATCTTCTGCAGCACGTCGATCACCAGCGCATCGTCGTCGGGCACGGTGTCGGCGGTGCGCAGTTCGATGTCGCGGTCCTTGATCTTTGCAAGGATGAGGCGGACAGTGGCGAGGCGCTGCTTCTCACCAGCCTTCATGGCGGTGATCTGCGCGGCCTTGATCGAATCACGAAGCATGGGTTTTCCTGCAAATGAACTGAGTGAACGGGGTGGTGCGTGTGGCAAAGCTAGCAACCTGCGCGCCGATTTGCACGTGTGCGCCCAAATTGCACCCCCACACCTTGACGCGGTGCACAACCCTCTCTAGCGGCCGCGTCTTAGCACACAACGTTAGAAACGCCGTCAACGGAGCGACCCACCATGGCCGACGCCGCATCTTCGCTTGCGCCCAAACCCGAAGGGGCAACGGGCGTTCTGGTTCTCAGCGACGGACACGTCGTTTGGGGACGTGGTTTCGGTCATGTCGGAGAGTCCGTGGGTGAAGTCTGCTTCAACACCGCGATGACCGGCTACCAGGAAGTCATGACCGACCCGTCCTATGCGGGCCAGATCGTCACTTTCACTTTCCCGCACATCGGCAATGTCGGCGTGAACGAGGAAGACCTCGAATCGCTGGTCGATGGTGCCGTCGGCTGCGTCGTCCGCGAGGACGTGACGCTGCCTTCGAACTTCCGCTCCGCAGGCGGCTACGGCGAGTGGCTGGCGAGCAAGGGCAAGGTTGGCCTCTCGGGCGTCGATACCCGAGCGCTGACCCGCCGTATCCGCAGCGCAGGCGCGCCCAACGCCGTCATCGCCCATGATCCCGAAGGCAACTTCGACATCCCCGCGCTCATCAAGCGGGCGCAGGGATGGCCGGGCCTCGAAGGCATGGACCTTGCCAAGCTGGTCAGCCGCGAAATCCAGCAGGGCTGGGAAGGCTCGACTTGGACACTCGGTGAGGGCTACGGCACTGCCGACGGCGAGACCCGCCCGCACGTCGTCGCGATCGACTACGGCGCCAAGGACAACATTTTCCGCAATCTCGTGAAGGCTGGCGCGCGCGTCACCGTGGTTCCGGCCGAGGCTTCGCTGGAAACCATCCTGTCGCTCGAACCCGCTGGCGTGTTCCTCTCGAACGGCCCCGGCGACCCGGCGGCGACCGGCGCTTATGCCGTGCCCGTGATCGCGGCGCTGCTGGAGCGTGACATGCCGGTCTTCGGCATCTGCCTCGGTCACCAGATGCTCGGCATCGCAGCGGGCGCGAAGACAGCCAAGATGTTCCAGGGCCATCGCGGCGCCAACCATCCGGTCAAGCGCCATGCCGACGGCGTGGTCGAGATCACCTCGATGAACCACGGCTTTGCGGTGGACAACACCTGCCTGCCGGACAATGTCGAGGAAACCCACGTCTCGCTGTTCGACGGCACCAACTGCGGCATCGCGATCAAGGGCAAGCGCGCTTTCGGCGTCCAGTACCACCCCGAGGCGAGCCCCGGCCCGCAGGACAGCTTCTACCTGTTCGAGAAGTTCGTGGGTATGCTCGGCTGATGGTCGCAGCGGGTCAGGCTCCCTTGGCGGTGTTCGCGCCGTCCCACGCATCGGCGATGATTGCCGGTGCGGCCAAGGGAGCTTTCGACCCGGCCCGGCGGATTGCCTATGCATCCAGGCACCTCATAACAAAGAAGGTGCCTGAAATGACTAGCGCAATGTCCGCTCTGATCGACCACATGATCGCCTACTACGTCGCCGGGCCGGCGTCCGAACTCTCGGTCGCGCCGCGCTTCTATCCTTACGGCGAGCTTCAGCTCATCTTCGAGGACAAGGTCTCCGTCGCCGTCCGCAAGTTCGGCCCGAAAGTGCGCAAGCACTCCAAGGAAGCCGGCAAGGCCTTCATCGATCGCATGATCGAGACGGGCGCCTGGTCGACCAACCAGGGCGAGTACGGCGGCTCGATGCACCAGTTCCAGGCCGACCGCTTTCGCGAAGTCATTCGCGCGGAGCAGGACGCCAACCCCATCATCCAGAACGCGAAAGCCGATCCCGACTATTGGGAAAAGGCTTTCGGCGATCTGGTGGCATAAGCCACCGGGTCGCATTACAAGACACACAGGACACCCAGGAAAGCCCATGCCAAAGCGCACCGACATCTCCTCGATCCTCGTAATCGGCGCGGGGCCCATCATCATTGGTCAGGCCTGCGAGTTCGACTATTCGGGCACTCAGGCGATCAAGGCGCTGAAGGAGGACGGTTACCGGGTGATCCTGGTGAACTCGAACCCCGCCACGATCATGACCGACCCGGACATGGCCGACGCCACTTACGTGGAGCCGATCACCCCCGAGGTCGTCGCGCGCATCATCGAGAAGGAGCGGCCCGATGCGGTGCTCCCGACGATGGGCGGCCAGACCGCGCTCAACTGCGCGCTGGCACTGTTCAACGACGGCACGCTGGAGAAGTTCGGCGTCCAGATGATCGGCGCCGACGCCGACGCGATCGACAAAGCCGAGGATCGCCAGCGCTTCCGCGACGCGATGGACAAAATCGGCCTCAACTCGGCGCGTTCGGGCGTGGCGCATACCTTGGACGAGGCTTTCGCGGTGCTTGAGCGCACCGGTCTGCCCTCGATCATCCGCCCCAGCTTCACGATGGGTGGCACCGGCGGCGGCATCGCCTACAACAAGGCCGAGTTCGAGGCGATCGTGCGCTCGGGTCTCGATGCCTCGCCGACCACCGAAGTGCTGATCGAGGAATCGCTGCTCGGCTGGAAGGAATACGAGATGGAGGTCGTGCGCGACCGCCATGACAACTGCATCATCATCTGCTCGATTGAGAACGTCGATCCGATGGGCGTCCACACGGGCGACTCGATCACCGTCGCCCCGGCGCTGACGCTGACCGACAAGGAATACCAGATCATGCGCAACGCCTCGATCGAGGTGCTGCGCGAGATCGGCGTCGAGACTGGCGGTTCCAACGTCCAGTTCGCGGTGAACCCCAAGGACGGCCGCCTGATCGTCATCGAGATGAACCCGCGCGTGTCGCGTTCCTCGGCGCTGGCCTCGAAGGCCACCGGCTTCCCGATCGCGCGCGTCGCCGCCAAGCTGGCGGTCGGCTACACGCTCGACGAGATCATGAACGAGATCACCGGCGCGACGCCCGCCGCGTTCGAGCCGACCATCGACTACGTCGTCACCAAGATCCCGCGCTTCGCCTTCGAGAAGTTCAAGGGCGCCAAGAACGACCTCACCACCGCGATGAAGTCGGTCGGCGAAGTCATGGCGATCGGCCGCAACATCAAGGAATCGATGCAGAAGGCCCTGCGCGGCCTCGAAACCGGCCTTGACGGCTTCAACCGCGTGCCCGCGCTGGAAGGCGCTGGCCGTGACGTCATCACCGCCGCTCTTTCGCGCGCCACGCCGGAACGCCTGCTGCACGCCGCGCAGGCGTTCCGCGAAGGCTTCACCGTGGACGAGATCCACGCGATCGCCCACTACGACAAGTGGTTCCTGCGCCACATCGAGGAGATCATCGCCGAGGAAACCAAGATCCTCGCCGAAGGTCTGCCCAACGATGCGGCGGGCATGCGCAAGCTCAAGGCCATGGGCTTCTCCGACAAGCGCCTTGCCACGCTGGCGGTGCGTTCGGTCGGCGTCGCGGGCGGTCTGGGCGAGACCCAGGCCAAGCGCTCGGGCCTGCTGCATGACGCGCTGCGCGCCATGGCGGGTGCCACCAGCGAGAAGGAAGTGCGCCAGCTTCGCCGCAAGCTGGGCGTCGTCCCCGTTTTCAAGCGCATCGACAGCTGCGCCGCCGAGTTCGAGGCGGTGACGCCCTACATGTACTCGACCTACGAGGCCCCGATCTTCGGCGAGCCCGAGGACGAGGCCATGCCGTCCGACCGCAAGAAGATCGTGATCCTCGGCGGCGGTCCGAACCGGATCGGGCAGGGCATCGAGTTCGACTACTGCTGCGTCCACGCCTGCTTCGCCTTGTCCGAAGCCGGGTACGAGACCATCATGGTCAACTGCAACCCCGAGACGGTTTCGACCGACTACGACACCTCGGACCGTCTCTACTTCGAGCCGCTGACTGCCGAGGACGTGCTGGAAATCCTGCGCGTGGAACAGCAGAGCGGCGAACTCGTCGGCGTGCTGGTGCAGTTCGGCGGCCAGACCCCGCTCAAGCTGGCGCAGGCGCTGGAAGACGAGGGCATTCCGATCCTGGGCACCTCGCCCGACGCGATCGACCTTGCCGAAGACCGCGAGCGGTTCTCGGCGCTCGTCGACAAGCTGGGCCTCAAGCAGCCCGCCAACGGCATCGCCCGCAGCCGCGACGAGGCGGTGAACGTCGCCAATCGCATCGGCTACCCGGTGCTGATGCGCCCCAGCTACGTGCTGGGCGGCCGCGCGATGGAGATCGTCGACAGCGAGCAGCAGCTCGACGACTACATCACCACCGCCGTGCAGGTCTCGGGCGACAGCCCGGTCCTCATCGACCAGTACCTGCGCGACGCCATCGAGTGCGACGTCGATGCCCTGTGCGACGGCGAGCGCGTCGTCGTGGCAGGCGTCATGCAGCACATCGAGGAAGCGGGCATCCACTCGGGCGACAGCGCCTGTACCCTGCCGCCTTACAGCCTGCCGCCCGAGATCATCGCCGAGATGGAGCGTCAGGCCGAAAAGCTGGCGTTCGGCCTCAACGTCAAGGGCCTGATGAACATCCAGTTCGCGGTGAAGGACGGCGAGGTCTACCTCATCGAGGTCAACCCGCGGGCCTCGCGCACGGTGCCGTTCGTCGCCAAGGCGCTGGGCCAGCCGGTCGCCAAGATCGCTGCGCGCGTCATGGCGGGCGAGAAGCTGGACACCTTCCCGCCGTTCAAGCGCGACCTGCCGTACATGGCGGTCAAGGAAGCCGTGTTCCCCTTCAACCGCTTCCCCGGCGTCGATCCGGTGCTCAGCCCCGAGATGAAGTCCACCGGCGAAGTCATGGGAATCGATAGCGATTTTGCCCGCGCCTTCGGCAAGGCGCAGCTTGGCGCCGGCATGAAGCTGCCGGTGGAGGGCACCGTGTTCGTCTCGGTCAAGGACAGCGACAAGCCGGTGATCCTGCCTGCGGTGAAGACGCTGATCGAGCAGGGCTTCCGCATCCTTGCCACCAGTGGCACGCAGAAGTACCTGGCCGAAGCGGGCCTGCAGGTCGATCTCGTCAACAAGGTAGCCGAGGGCCGTCCGCATATCGTCGACAAGATCGTCGATGGCGAGATCGCGCTGATCTTCAACACCACCGAAGGCTGGCAAAGCCTGGTGGACTCCCAGTCGATCCGCGCCTCGGCGCTGACCGGCAAGGTTTCGATCTTCACCACGGCGGCGGCCAGTGTCGCTGCGGCGGAGGCGATCGCGACAATTCGCGGGAGCAAACTTGAAGTGCGATCGTTGCAGGACTACTATAGCTGAAATCGATTTGCCTTCCCCCACATCGCAGCAGATCGGCCCCGCCCGCCTAGGGCGGGGACAGGAAATTAGTCGCAAGACCTTTGGGGGAAGGCCGCAGGAGGAAATGAATTAGAATGGCAAGTGTCGAAAAGCTGCCGATGCTCGCGGAAGGTTACGAGCGGATGACCGCGGACCTCAAGGCGCTGCGCGATGAGCGTCCGCTCATCGTCGACGCCATCGAGGAAGCGCGTGCCCACGGCGATCTTTCGGAAAACGCCGAGTACCACGCCGCCAAGGAGCGCCAGGGCCAGGTCGAGGCGACCATCGCCGACCTCGAGGATAAGATCACGCGCGCGCAGATCATCGATCCCGCGACGTTGTCGGGCGACAAGATCATCTTTGGCGCCACCATCACCCTTCTCGACGATGATGAGAAGCCGGTGAAGTACCAGATCGTCGGCCCTTACGAAGCGGACGCGAAGGTCGGCCGCATCAGCTACAACTCGCCGCTCGGCAAGGCGCTGATCGGCCGCAAGGTCGAGGAAGAGATCGAAGTGACCGTCCCCTCGGGTGACAAGTTCTACTTGGTGCAGAAGATCGAATTCATCTGATCCTCTCCGCTTCAGGATAAAGAAAAAGGCCGGCGTTTCCGCCGGCCTTTTTCGTTTCCGCTGCTCAGGCTGCCGGCAGTTCCGGCTCGAGCAGGCGATGAAGATGCACGATCACGTACTTCATCTCGGCATCGTCGACGGTGCGCTGCGCTGCCGATTTCCAGGCATTCTGGGCCTCGGCGAAATCGGGATAGACACCGACAAGGTCGAGAGCCTTGAGGTCGGTGAATTCGAGGCTGCGCGGATCCTTGACCCGGCCGCCCATTACAAGGTGAAGCTTCTGCATGGGAGAGTGCCGCTTTCCTGCTGGTTGGGAGATAAGCGGCCTATAATTTTGGAGAGGTCAAGGAGCAAGTGCACAAGACGCACCTTGATCGCGCAGTAAGCGAAAAGGTGCGCCGTTAGCTGAAATTCACGAGCCGTTTACGATCTGACACGCTTCTTGAGGTCTTCGGCCATGTGCAGCACCTTAGTCGAGCGGACAGCCGCTGCGTCTCCAAGGCGGTTGGCGGTGTCGGCAGCCGCATCGCCAAGCCTGCTGGCTCGGCGGGCAGTCGCACGGCCGAGGGCACTTGCGGCGCCTACTGCAGCCAGGCCGTACTTTTCGAGATTGAGAATGGCCAGATCGCCGGCCTTTTCAGCGCTGTCCGCGAACTTCGAGGCCTGCTTGCGCGCATCGATGCCGATGTCGTGCGCCTTGTCGCCCGCCTTGCGGCCGAGTACGACGCTGGCGGTGCCGGCTGCCTCCGCGAGGTCCAGCGTGCGCGCGACGATCCGCCTGCTGACGCGGCGCGGCAGGAGGGCGCTCACCGCGACGCCGACGGCGACACCGCCTGCGACGGTCAGTACCGGGTGCCTCTTGACGAAGGCGATGACTTTGTCAGACGGCGTAGGCTCGGCGATCTTCGCGGGCAGGGCGACGACGTTTGCGCCTTTACCGGCAGCGATCGGGGTGGACGACTCGGTCTTGCTCACCTGGCGTTCCTTCTTTGGTCAAGAGACCCGGTCGCGCACGCTGTCCAACAGGCGCTGCGCCAGGTCGATAATGGGATTACGCAAAAACCAAAGCACGAGCGCTGCCAAGGTTCCGCCGATTGCGGCGGGATGCTCCTCGACCACGGCAACGGCCTCATCGAACATCAGCTTCGCCTGATCGAGCGCTTCATCAGCGATCCGGCCGCCGATCCCGCGCTCGTCCATGTCGGCCTTGAAGGCCTGGTAATGTCCGTCGAACTTCGCCTTCGCGGCGTCGCGCGCGGCCCGGTCCGCCAGAACCTGCGCTGCCTGATTGCCCATTCGAGCCCCCGTTTTAGATCAATGGTCCTGAGAACCGCCCGCGATACGCAGCATTCGGCGCAGCCGTGCGTGCGCACTCCAGGCCCCGAATGCGGCAAGCGCAAGCAATACCAGCGTGACGACCGCCATCGCGCCCCACAATCCGAGCAGCGGCCCGAGGGCAATCACCGTGCCGACCACGAAGGCCATCGCGGCAAAGAACACCAGCACCGCCGCCACCACGAGCAGCATGACGATAGTGCGCGTTTCCGACCCGACATATGCAGCGCGCGACTTTTGAAACGCGAGTTCAGCCTGCGCAAAAACCTTCGCTTCATCCGCCAACTGACGCAGATCCTGCGCCAGCGACAGATTCTCGTAATCCTCGGCCGCAGGGGCGAGGGTGGGTGTGGTGTCCTGCATTCTCTCAGGAGGTCAGCTCAGGCGCCGAAGCGCCTTCACTTGCCCCTGAACAGGCGGGAAAGCACGAAGCCGGTCGCGGCCGCGATGCCGAGTGCCTGCCACGGGCTGTTGCGCACGAACGTCTTGGCATCCTCGCCAATATCTTCGATCGACTTCTCGTCCAGCTTGGCTCCGGCGTCGGCCAGCGACTTCGATGCGCTGCGGGCGTAATCGCCGTACTTCACGCCGACCTTCTCGTCGATCAGGGCGGCATTGTCGTCGATCAGCTTGGAGACGCCGACGATCGCCTGACTGGCCTTGGCCTTGCCTTCCTCGGCATAGCCGGCGGCCTTGATCTTGGCATCGGCCGCGAAGGCGCTGGCCTTGTCCTTGGCTTCACCGCTGCGGGTCTTGCATTCGCTCGACACTTCACCGGCGAAAGCCTGTGCACCGGCCTTGGCTTCCTCGACCGCCTTGGAGAAGTGATTCTTGGCGCTTTCGGTGCCGTTTCCGGCGGAGATGGTGGGTTCGACCATGCGATTATCCTTCCTTGTCTATCCTTGGCGCGAATTGGCATCATAAGCCATGTGCGGACAGAGTAACACAACTTGTCGTTCCTTGCTGCAACGCAACTTGTCACGCGAAGTTCCCCTGCTAAGACCGCCTCCGGACGGATGGCGCGTAATGCGCCCGCTTGAGGAGAACCGCAGACATGACCGCGATCATCGACATTCACGGACGGGAAATCCTGGACAGCCGCGGCAACCCCACCGTGGAGGTGGACGTCCTGCTGGAAGACGGCAGCTTCGGCCGCGCGGCAGTGCCCTCGGGCGCATCGACCGGCGCCCACGAAGCGGTGGAACTGCGTGACGGCGACAAGAGCCGTTATCTCGGCAAGGGCGTGCTCAAGGCCGTGGATTCGGTCAACGGTGAGATCGCCGAGGCGCTCGTCGGGCTCGACGCCGAAGACCAGCGCGACCTCGACCTCGCCATGATCGAACTCGACGGCACGCCGAACAAGGCGCGCCTCGGTGCCAACGCCATCCTCGGCGTCAGCATGGCCGCCGCGAAGGCCGCCGCCAATGCGCGCGGCCTGCCGCTCTACTCCTACGTCGGCGGCGTTTCGGCGCATGTCCTGCCGGTGCCGATGATGAACATCATCAATGGCGGCGAGCATGCCGACAACCCGATCGACTTCCAGGAATTCATGGTCATGCCGGTCGGCGCCTCGTCGCTGGCGGAAGCCGCGCGCTGGGGTGCGGAAATCTTCCACACGCTCAAGAAGGGCCTGCACGAGAAGGGCCTCGCCACCGCCGTGGGCGACGAGGGCGGCTTCGCGCCGAACCTTGCCAGCACCCGCGATGCGCTGGACTTCATCATGGCCTCGATCGAGAAGGCAGGCTTCAAGCCGGGCACCGACATCAAGCTCGCGCTCGACTGCGCCTCGACCGAGTTCTTCAAGAACGGCAAGTACGAGATCAGCGGCGAGGGCCTGAGCCTGTCGCCGGTGGCCTTCGCGGACTACCTTGCCGACCTTACCGAAGCCTATCCGATCATCTCGATCGAGGACGGCATGAGCGAGGACGACTTCGAGGGCTGGAAGGCGCTGACCGACAAGATCGGCCACAAGGTGCAGCTGGTGGGCGACGACCTGTTCGTCACCAATCCTGCGCGCCTGACCATGGGCATCGAGAAGGGCCTGGCGAACTCGCTGCTCGTCAAGGTCAACCAGATCGGCACCCTGACCGAGACGCTCGAAGCCGTCTCGATCGCCAACCGCAACGGCTACACCGCCGTCATGTCGCACCGCTCGGGCGAGACCGAGGACGCGACCATCGCCGACCTCGCCGTCGCCACCAATTGCGGCCAGATCAAGACCGGCTCGCTGGCCCGTTCGGACCGGCTCGCCAAGTACAACCAGCTCATCCGCATCGAGGAAGAACTGGGCAAGGCTGCGCGCTATGCGGGCCTGAGCGCGTTCGGTCGCCTGAGCGCCTGAACCTGAAGTGTCGCGGGTGATCGGCGCCGGGGAAATGGCGCCGATCACCCGCTTCCTCCGCACGGCGACCAGCCTGTCCCCCATGGGGCGAAGAGGTGGCTGGAGGCCGATCGCCTCAGCGTGCGGCGACGCTGTCCCTTGCGGTATCGTCGATCAACACGACGGAGCGGGATGCGGAGGCGAAGTATTCGAGCATCGCGGCATAGCCCCGCGCGCTCAGTTTGACGTAGACCCGGCGCGCGTCCCCGGGATCGGCCTCCCGTACGAGGTGCCCCTGCTTTTCGAGAATCGCGATCCAGCGCAGCGCCGTCGTCGAAGGGACGGCGGAGCCGATGCATGCGCTCGTCACCGAGACGCGGCGGCGCTCCTTGGCAGCGATGAACAGATCGAGCAGTATATCCCAGGCGGGTTCGCCGAACAGTTCTTCCGAGCGGAAAATCTTGGTGCGCCGCCGCCGGTCGTCGTAAGTCTGGCGGGCGAGTTCCACCCAGATCGGGTGATCCTGACTCGCCGTGCCCTTGGGTTCACGGGCTTCCCCGGTGATGGCGAGGCTTTCCAGTATCGCCGAGGGACTCTCTCCGATCTCCAGTTCCCGCGCCATTGCCAGAAGTTCATTGGCGATTCCGATCAGCCGGATCGCTTTCGCCCGATTGCGCATCAACTGGTCCGTGTTCTCCATCGAATAGGATCGCCTGATGCGGGCCGCGCGACTTCCTTCGCGAAAGTCATCGCGGCAATTGTGCCCATCGTTGCGAGAAAAGCAGCAGCGCTCAGCAGGTTATGATCTGCAGTCGCCGCTGTGTTGCTTGATCCGCCACGGACAAATCATAGGCAAACTTCCGAGGAAACGTCTCGCGCAGCTTAATCCGTATCGGACGCTTTACGCGGAATGCCGAATTCCCGGCATAAGGATTCGATGGCAGCTTCGAGGTGGGCGGCAGCGACCATTGCACCGATCTCTTCCAGTTGGCCGAGGTGCATCTCCAGATCGGCGGCCAGCGACTTCGCGATTGCGTCCTTGTTCACCCAAGCGTTCTCCAGCGGGAGGAACCAGTGCGTTCTCCCGGACCCGATACCACGAGCCATGGTTTGCGACCCGCCGGTTTGCCCGGCGTCAGTTGTTTCAGGTTATACATCCGTTTTCGAGCAAAATCGGAGCGACCTGCTCACGAACTACACGACGGACGATAATTGAAAACCGCGAATTCGATGATGTCCTGTAAGTGAACATTATAAAATTGGCGATTAACCGCAGGAGAATTGCGCTGATATGAATGATTTTGAAAGGACTTAAGTGTAATTACTTATTCAATCGGTCACGCGATGCCCTCGGATTATCCGTCGCAGGCATCGCGTGACGATTGGTTTTCAGGCGCCGAAGCGGCCCTTGAGGTCGTAAAGGGCGATAGCTGCCTTGGCTGCCTCGCCGCCCTTGTCCTTCTGTGCTGCATCGGCGCGGACGAGGGCCTGTTCTTCGTTCTCGACAGTCAAAATGCCGTTGCCGATGGCGATGCCGTCCATGGTCAGCGCCATGATGCCGCGGGCCGATTCGCCGGCGACGATCTCGAAGTGATAGGTTTCCCCGCGGATGACGACGCCGATAGCGACGTAACCGTCATAGTCCCCGGTGGCATCGGCCAGCGAGATGGCGGCGGGAATTTCCAGCGCGCCCGGCACCGTGATGACTTCGGCTTGATGGCCTGCTGCCTTGAGCGCGGCCTTGGCGCCCGCGATCAGCATGTCGTTGAGATGGTCGTAGAAACGCGCCTCGATGATGAGGAAACGGGCCATGTCAGTTCGATCCTTCGCTGGTCGGGGCGATGATGGGCCGCTCGCCGACGATGTTGAGTCCGTATCCTTCGAGCGCAACCAGCGAATGGTGCGTGTTGGTCAGCAGGACCATGTCGTGAATGCCCAGTTCCGCCAGGATCTGCGCGCCCACGCCGTAGTCCCTCAATTCCTCGAGGTCCGGGGTGCCGCCATTGCGGAACTCCTGCTTGATGTCCATCACGCGCGACATCAACTTGTTCATCGGACGGTTGATGACCACGATCACGCCCGAACCCTCCTCGCCGATCATTTCCATCGAGCGATGCAGGAGGTCGCCGCGATCGCCGGTGTCCTCGCCGAAGATGTCGGCGAAGAAGGATAGCGTGTGCATGCGCACAAGGGTCGGCTTCGACGGGTCAATGCGACCCTTGACAAGCGCCACGGTCTCATCGCCGGTCGCGCGGTTGAAGTACGAGCGGGCCACCCAGTCGCCGCCATGGCGCGAGTGGAAGCTGATCTCGTTACGCTTCTCGATCATGCGGTCGTGCTTGCGGCGATAGGCGATGAGGTCGCGGATCGTGCCGATCTTCAGGTCGTGCAGGCGTGCGAAGCCGATGAGGTCGTCCATGCGGGCCATGGTGCCGTCCTCCTTCATGATCTCGCAGATCACGCCGGAAGGGTTGAGCCCGGCGAGGCGCGAAATATCGACCGCCGCCTCGGTGTGCCCGGTGCGGACGAGCACGCCGCCGTCGCGGGCGCGCAGCGGGAAGACGTGGCCGGGCGTGACGATGTCGTCGCGCGTCTTAGTGCCGTCGATGGCAACCGAGATGGTGCGCGCACGGTCGCCTGCCGAGATACCGGTGGTAACGCCTTCGCGCGCCTCGATCGAGATGGTGAAGGCGGTCTCATGACGCGTGCCGTTATGGCTGCTCATCAGGTTGAGGCCGAGTTCGTCGACGCGCTGGCTGGTGATCGCGAGGCAGATCAGGCCGCGTCCATGCGTCGCCATGAAGTTGATCGCGGCCGGAGTCGCCATCTGCGCGGGGATGATGAGGTCGCCCTCGTTCTCGCGGTCCTCATCGTCGACGAGGATGAACATGCGGCCGTTGCGGGCCTCGTCGATGATTTCCTCGATCGGTACGAGCACTTCGCGCTCGTCGTTCGAGAAAAGGACGCGCTCCAGCTTGCCAAGGGTTTCGGCAGTGGGGTTCCAGTCATCCTCGGTGCAATCGCGCAGCGTATTGGCGTGGAGGCCGGCGGCGCGCGCCAGGCTGGACTTGCTCATTCCGCCCTCGGTTACGAGCTTGCGGACCTTGTCGATCACATCGGTAGCCATTGTGGTGTTCAATCTCACATTTCAGTGTGATCGAAATAGGCGCGCCTCACATTCGGATCAAGAGCCTTTGAATTGCGGTGGCCGCTTTGCGAGAAAAGCGGCGACGGCTTCCTCGTGGTCGGCCGTGGCGTGGGCGGCGGCCTGCATGGCCGAGGCCATCTCCAGCAGCGTGGCAAGGTCCGCACGGCGGCCTTCCCAAAGCAGTCGCTTGGTCATCCGTACCGCGTGCGGTGGATTGGCAGCGATGCGGCGGGCGAGGGCGCGGGCGGCGTCGAGAAGTTCGGCATCGGGCACCACGCGGCTGACAAGGCCGCAAGCCAGCGCCTCGGCGGCGTCGATCAGATCGCCGGTGAGCGCCATCTCGGCGGCTTTCGACCAGCCGATCACACGCGGCAACAACCATGAGCCGCCGTCGCCAGCAATGAGGCCAAGCTTGACGAAGCTCTCCGCGAACTTCGCGCTCTCGCCGGCGATGCGCAAGTCGCACATGCAGGTGAGGTCGCAGCCCGCGCCCATGGCAGCACCGTTGACGGCGGCTATGATCGGCACTTCCAGCGCCGCGAAGGCGAGCGGGAGCCGCTGGATGCCGCGCTTGTAGGAAAGACGCGTGGCGGCGGGAGACCCGGCGTTGAGGGTGCCGCCGGGCTTCATCTCGTTGATGTTGCCGCCGGAGGAAAAGCCCTTGCCCGCGCCGGTCAGGATGGCGACACGGGCCTGCGGGTCCGTCTCGAGCCGGGCGAGGGCGGCGAGCAGGGCCTCGATGACCTCGGCGTCGGAGATCGGGTTGCGCAGTTCGGGGCGGTTGAGCGTGAGGAGGACGATGCCCTCCTCGTCGATTTCGTACAGCACCGCATCGCTCATCGCCTGTCTTCTTCCGTCCTGTCGCGTCGAAAGCTCAACCTAAAGACCGGCAGCGGTCCCGGATCAAGTCCGGGACGACGACGAGCCATGCATCCTGCTTATGCATCCTGCTTTCGGGCCATCATCTTCGTGATATCGACCTGACCAGTGGCCAAGCCGCCCATGAAGCCGCCGTCCACCGGCAGCACGACGCCATTGACCACGCCTGCGAGGTCGGAGTTGATCAGGACCAGCGGCCCCGCCTGTTCTTCCGGCGTGGTGTAGCGGCCGAGCGGCTCGGCGGCGGCATCGACGACTTCCTTGCCCGAGACGGCGTGGAAGGTCGCCATCATCGGCGTCTGCGTGGGCGAGGGGAGCGAGCAGTTGATGCGGATGCCCTGCTTGATCAGGCGGGCACCCATGAACTGCGTCCAGACGATGACGGCTTCCTTCGAGAACGCATAGCCCTCGCCGACCTGGTCCATGTTCGCCTCGCACCAGTCGAGACCGGCCTGGAAGCCCTGCGTCGCCAGCAGTTGCATGTGGACCGGGATACGGCGGCTCCAGCCGAGGCCGCCCGTCGAGGCGATCGAGACGATCGCGCCCTTGTTCCCCATCAGCGGTACGACCTGCTCGGTCAGGTGACGGGTGCCGAGGAAATTGACCTTCATCGTGTCCATGGACGGAAAACCACCGCCGCCCGGGAGCCCTGCGCAGTTGAACAGCGCGTCGATCTTGCCTCCTACGCCGCTGACGGCGGCCTCGAGGCTGGCCGGATCGCGCAGATCGATCTGCGTGAACGAGGCCATCGGCACGGCGCTTTCCTTGAAGTCGAAGCCGTGGACCTCGGCGCCGAGCGATACCAGCAGCTTCGCGGCGGCCTCGCCCATGCCGGAGAAGCAGCCGCTGACGATTACGCGCTTGCCCTTGTAGCCCAGAACATCACTCATTGGTCGTTCCTTCCTCTCACGGGCGTGGTGCTGGCCGGGGCCGGACCTGCCGTTTCCTTTGCCCGTAGCTATGCGCTGTCGGCGGGTGGGTTCAACCGCCCCGGCGGGTCATCGCGCACACGATGGCAGCCCCTACCTCGCCATCGGCCGCACGTCTTGCTAGGCGTCTTACGAGAACAAACGGCAAAGGCGGCAAGAGTGGCATCGAAAGCGGTGAGAGGGCGAAGGCCAAGCCATCCGGACCGGCGCGAGGAAATCCTTGCAGCGGCCGCTCGCCGCTTTGCCGAGTTCGGCTTCGAGGCGACCACCGTGCGGCAGATTGCCGACGACGTGAACATCCTGTCGGGCAGCCTCTATCACCATTTCGCCACGAAGGAGGAAATGCTCGATTCCATAGTTCGCGATGCGGTTCTCGACCAGAGGGGACGGGCACTGCGCATCGCGGCGCTCGATATCGACGCTGAAGTGCGCTTCGTCACCCTCATTGCAGAGGAACTTGCGGCTCTGGCGGATCGCCTCGAGGCTTATGCCATCATTTTCAGCGAGCGAAAATTCTTCCGTCGCAGCCCGGATTTTCTCTACCTCATGAAAGCCCGCAAGGAAGCGTTCGAAGCCTGGCGCTTCGTTCTGGACGAGGGCGTGTCCTCGGGACAGTTCCATGGCGGAATCGACAGCTATCTGACCGTGTCTACCATCATGCGCATGCTCAATTCCGGTGCCGACTGGTATCGGCATGAGGACGGCTCGCCGCTGGATGCGATGGCAAATTATTCGCTGAAGGCGCTTATCGCGTTCTACTCAGGATTTGCGCTGCGTTCAGTTCGTGCAGCGGGGCGCGGGGAAGCGCCGATCCCTGCGCCCCTCACGCTTCCGGGCTAGCACCGTCCGCGCGTCGCCGCTCGGCCTCGGCGCGATGGTGCTTTCGCCGTTCGAGTTGCCTTGCTGAAGGCACGCCGTCGTCGATCAGATCGGCAAGGACTGCTCCCCTTTCCCCGGCAGGACGCGGGGGCCGACGGTAGTGTCGCAAAAGGTCTGGCGCTCGATCTCCGCGTTGAGCAGGGCACCGAGAAGTACGCCATATGCGGAAAGGAACAGCCACATCAGGAACACGACAATGGCCGAAAGCGAGCCGTACGTCGCGTTGTAGTCGCTGATGTAGGCTACGTAGAGCGAGAAGCCGAACGAGACTGCCAGCCAGAGCAGCGTCGCCAGCAGTGAGCCGGGTGCGAGCCAGCGCCACTTGGCAGGGCGGCGGTCGGGGCCGTAGCGCATGATCAAGGCGAAGCCGGCGCTGCCAAGCGAGATCGCGGCTACCCAGGTCAGGATCTTGAAGGTCAGTTGGGTGGCGCTCCCGAGGTATACGCTTGTCTCCGTCTGCAGCCACGCGAAGACGCCGCCGGATAGCACGCCGGTCAACGCCAACAGAATCGCCGCGAGCGTTAGTCCACCGGTGCGCAAGGTTCGGGCGACGACGCTGCGCGTCTCGCGCTCTTCGTTGATGATGTTGAGCGCGCTGACCATTCCGCCTGCCGCGCGCATGCCTCCATAGATCGCGAAGAACAACGCGATGACGAGCGCGAGGCCGGTCACTCCGGAGTTGGTGGAGATGATCCGCAGCAACTGCTCTTCCAGAAGGCGGGCGACCTCCGGCGGCACCACGTCGACGATGCTGTCCATTTGCTCACGCACCATGCTGACGTCGGCAACAAGTCCGTAAACCATCACGGTTGCCGCGATCAGCGGGGTCAGGGCAAGAAATGTGTAGAACGCGAGGCCTGCCGAAAGAAGGCCCAGTTCATGGAAGCCAATCATCACGTAGACCCGCTTCACTACCCTGAACCACGCCGCACGCGGCATGGCCAGGGGGACAGGGCATCCGATCCGGGGACGATTTCCGTTGCGGCGTTGCTTGCCGGCGTTCCGACGCTATTCACTACGAGCCTGTGTGAACGAGGGAACTTTCGCTGTTGCAATGCGATAGGCATTCTCAGGAGGGGCCGGATGTACCGGTTCGGCAAAGGGGTGATTCGTCGCGGTGTCCATGTTCAGGCTAATCGATCATCGGCCGGATCGTTCCCTGTCCCTGCGCCATGGATGTGCCGGCGGTGCGGTTGCCTTGGTCCTTGCACTTGGCATCGCCGTGCCTTCGGGCAGTGCATCGGCGCAAGCGCAACCTTCGGAAGAGGCGGCACCGGCGAACCAGCCCTCCTCGCAGCCTGAAGGCAAGGCAGTCGACCTCGAGGCGGGTCAGGTAAAGGTGCCGGCGCCACCTGCCGACTCTACTTTGCCGCAAGTCGATCCGATCATCCCTGACGGCGAGTTCAATTCCTCCATACCTGCGCTCGACGCCTCAGATGACCTCGAACTCGACAAGCCGCTCGAGATCGATCGACGCGTTCGAGCGTCGCATGGCGGAGCAGCAGAGCGGAGCGAAGCCGGCAGAAGGTACCTCCCTCCCGCTGGAGATCCGGCGCTTGCGGATGGCCAGGCTGTCGAAGAGATCGGCGATGCTCCTGTGCGCGATGCTGAACTGACTGCCCCCTTGCCGCCCATCGACCAGTTCGAGGTTACCCCGGTACAGATCGCCGAAGGAGAGGAAGGTGATAAGGATGTCGAAGTCGGGTATCGCATCGACATCAAGGGGCTCGATCTCGCCGACAAGGAAACGGGTGCCGACCTTGAAAGCCAGTTCAATTCCGCGTCGGCTCTCAAGAAGGGCGATGGCAAGGCGGCCAATTCTGCGATGGTCGCGGCACGGCTGACCGAAGACAGCCAGTTGATGCAGACGGTGCTCGCTTCCGAGGGCTGGTACAGCCCGCAAGTGCGTACACGCATGGACCCGTCGTCCGATCAAGCCGATCCAGGTCTGATCGCAGTCATCCAGGTTAATCCCGGCAAGCGTTACGTGTTCTCCGATATTCAGGTGAAGGCCGACCCGACAGTTCCTTCCGGTCTGATCGCGGACAACTTTCCTCTCAAGGTCGGCGAGCCTATCGTTGCGGAGCGCGTGCAAGGTGCCGAGGCGCGTGTCGCGGTAGCGCTGCCCGAGAATGGCTACCCCTTCGCTGAAGTGGGCCAGCGCGACATCCTGCTGGATCAGGACGCGGGCGACGGCGTCTATACGCTCCCGGTCACGGTCGGGCCGCGCGGCCGCTTTGGCGGTTTCACGACTGATGGCGACATGGCCTTTGATGCCGATCACATTCAAGTGCTCGCACGGTTCAAGCGCGGCGAGCTTTACGACAGCCGCAAGGTCGACGATCTGCGCAAGGCGCTCGTCGCCACGAGCCTTTTCTCGACTGTAGCGGTTGAGCCGCAAAAGACCGGCGAACAGGTCGGCGATGGCACCGAATACGTTACGCTGCACGTCAAGCAGGATGCAGGGCCTCCGCGCACCATCGCCGGATCGCTCGGCTATGCGGCGGGTGAGGGCATCACCGCCCAGGCGACCTGGACCCACCGCAACATGTTCCCGCCCGAGGGTGCCCTGATCGCCCATGCCATCGCCGGTACGCGCCAGCAGGGTGCAGGCGTGACCTTCCGGCGCTCCAACGCGGGCAAGCGTGATCGGACGTTCGAACTCGTCGCCGAGGCCTTCCACAACGATTACGACGCCTACAGCGCCTACACCGGCCGCATCGCGGCGCGCATCGCCCGCGATTCTACACCGATCTGGCAGAAGCGCTATACTTATGCCTTCGGCGTCGAGATGCTCGGTACTGCGGAAACCGATTATGACGCGGCAAGCGGTGGACGCAAACGGCGCACCTACTACGTGGCCGGGCTCAACGGACAAGTCGGGTTCGACACCTCGGATAATCTGCTCAACCCGACCAAGGGTTACCGCCTCACTACGCTCGTGCAGCCCGAGGCGACGGTGCGCGGAGGGTTCGACCCGTACGTCCGCGCCCGGCTGGACGCCTCAACCTACTACCCCTTCAGCGACAGCTTCGTCCTTGCCGGAAGGATGCGCCTCGGCACGATCCAAGGCGCGGGGCTGTTCGATATTGCGCCATCGCGCAGACTCTATGCAGGTGGCGGCGGCTCGGTTCGCGGTTTCGCCTATCAGGCTCTTGGCGAACAGGCGCCTGACGGCAATCCGGTCGGCGGTCGCAGCCTCAACGAAGCTTCGGTCGAGGCGCGCTATCGTTTCGGCAACTACGGAGTCGTCGCCTTCGTCGATGCGGGGCAGGCATATCGCGAGACAATGCCGCAGTTCAATGACTTGCGCTACGGCGTCGGCATTGGCGGCCGCTTCTACACCAACTTCGGACCGATGCGGCTAGACGTGGCTACGCCGATCAACCGGCGCCCGGGCGAGTCGCGCTTCAACCTTTACGTATCGATTGGGCAGGCATTCTGATGGCCGGCCCCGAGGAGAACAACGAAGGCATGCCGCCGCAGCCGGAAACCGAAACCACCGAAGTCGTGGTGCAACAGCCATCCCGCTGGCACCGCGTCCGTGTGAGGGCACTCAAGACTGTTGCCTTCGTGGTGCTGGGCGTCGTCGCCTTCCTTCTCGCGGTGGTTCTCGGGATCAATACGGGGCCGGGACGTCGCTTCGTCGCGGACCAGATCGCCGCGCTCGAGTTCGAGAACGGCATGAAGATCTCCGTCGCAAGGATCGACGGGTCGCTCTACGGCAAGATGATTCTGCGCGGGCTCTCCGTGCGCGACCCGCGTGGCGAGTTTCTATACTCTCCGGAAATCCGCATCGACTGGCGCCCTTTCGCCTACCTTGATAACCACGTGGACGTGCGCAGTGCTACGGCGCAACGGGTGATACTGCGCCGCACGCCGCATTTCCGCGCCACGCCGCCCAGCGACGCGCCTTTGCTGCCCGATCTCGACATCGACTTGGGCGAGCTGCGTATCGACCGCTTCATCGCCGAGCCCCCTGTCTCCGGCCAGAGGCGCATCATGACCGTCGCGGGGCGCGCGCACATCGCCGACGGCCGTGCGCAGGTCAGTGCGAAGGGCGGCACCATCGCCATTGATGGCAAGGGTGGCGGGGACCGGTTCAACGCCGTGCTCGACGCTGTGCCTGAGCGCAATCGTCTTGGTCTCGACGTCGATTTCGACGCACCGAAGGGCGGCCTCATCGCGGGTCTTGCCGGCTTTACGCAGCCGGTCACTCTCAAGCTTGCGGGCAAGGGCGACTGGGCGGCATGGAACGGCAAGCTCGATGCGAACCTAGGCAGCGGCGAACTGGCAAGATTGGCGCTGACGGCGCGGAACGGCACGTTCGTTATCAAGGGGCCGACGCGCTTCGCCCAGATGTTCGCAGGGCCGACCGCCAGCCTTCTCGGGCCGGTCACCAGCGTCGATCTGACCGCAGCGTTCGAGAAGCGCCGCGCCAGACTGTCGGGCATGATTTCCAGCGATGCCTTCACCCTGACTCCGAACGGTCTCGTTGATCTCGGAGAAAACCGGTTCGAGAGCCTCAAGCTCGCATTCGTCCTCCTTAAGCCTGCCGCTCTGGCCGAGAACCTGAGCGGGGCGGGTCTGACCGCCGAGCTAGCCCTTGATGGCGCGTTCACTACGCCCTCGGTCAATTACCAGCTCGCTGCAAGGCGACTGGTGATGAATGACATGGGGCTGGAGAGCCTGACCGCGCGCGGTGCGGCCAAAGTCGATGCAGGGCATATCATGATCCCGGCGGCGGCGAGGGTCGGTCGCATTACCGGCCTCGATACCGTCGCGGGAGGCAAGCTCGACAACGTCACGCTCAATGGTGACCTTGCAATCGAGGGCACGCGCATCCTGTCCGACAACATGCGCCTGCGTTCAGATCGCATCGATGCGGGGCTGATACTCGTCGCCGACGTGAGCAAGGGTCTCTATACCGGTGCAATCGATGGCAAGATCGACAACTATCGTGTCGATAGTGTCGGTATCTTCAATATCCGCACCAACATGGACCTCAAGACCGAGGGACAGGGTTTCGCCTTGCAGGGCACAGTGCGGGCACGGTCTACGAAGCTGCTGAACGAAAGCCTGCAGACCTATCTCGGCGGTAATTTCTCGGCTTCTTCCAACCTGAAGTACGGTTCCGACGGCATCGTGCGCTTTTCCAGTGTACGCATGAATGCGCCTCTTCTGCGGGTTACCGGAGGGCAGGGCAGTTGGTCACCCGATGGACGCATCGCGCTCGCTGCGAATGGTTCGTCGCGCCAGTACGGTGCTCTCGGTGTTCGGGTGACCGGGACCATCCGCAATCCCGATGCACATTTGACGGCGGAGCGACCGGGGCTGGGCATTGGTCTCGCAAATCTGGATGCACGGATCAAAGGTGCACCGGGTGGCTATCGCCTCGACGCCAAGGGAGATACCGATTACGGCCCGTTGCGAGCCGACGTGACGCTCGGGCTCGGCAAGCAGACTTCGGTGCAGATCAACAGTGCCAATCTTTCCGGCGTCGATTTCGCGGGTCGTATCGTCCAAACGCCTGCCGGTCCCTTCGCGGGGCAATTGACGGCCAATGGTAACGGTATAGGCGGGCTCGTGCGGCTGGATGCCGACGGCAAGTACCAAGCGGCCGACTTCAACCTGCGCGCCAAGAACGCGATCTTCGACGGGCCAGCCAAGCTATCCGTCGGCTCTGCCATCGTAGACGGTCGTGCGGTGCTCTACGACCAGCCCTACGTCGTCGCCGACGCGCAGATCGCCGGCACCAGCATCGGCGCGCTCGACCTAGCGGCGGCGCGCGTGCTTGTCGATTATCGCGATGGGCGAGGCAAGGCGAAGGGCCTCATCGAAGGCGTCAGCGGTGTGCCGTTCCGTCTCGGCCTCAACGCCGACATGCAGCCAGAAATGTGGCGGGTGGCGCTGCAGGGCAGGGTCCGCGGCTTGGACGTCAAGACGACCACGCCCGCCCGCATCGTTCCCAAGGATGGCACTTACGAGCTGTTGCCTACCAACATCGCGTTCGGAGGCGGCAGCCTCAAGCTGGCCGGCTCGTACGGCGAAGGCATGAAGGTGCAGAGCCGGATGGAGGGCGTCGATCTCGCCATCCTCAACGCCTTCGCCCCTGGTTACGGTATTGGCGGCAAGGTCAGCGGCAGCCTCGACTTCGAACAGGCGAGCGCAACCGCGTTCCCCGTGCGGATGCGCGCCTGACGCTCGACAACTTCACCCGTACCAGTTCATCGACCGTAAGCCAGGGTGTCGATATCAGCTTCGTCGGCAAGTTGCTGCCGGACGGAGGTGAAGGTCGCGCAGTGTTCCGTCGTCGAGGTACCGTGATCGGCCGAATGGCGGCGAGCCTGAAGCCGCTGCCGTCGGGTGATGGTCCCTGGATGACGCGCCTGATGGATGCCCCGCTGGGCGGTGGTATTCGCTACAACGGTCCGGCCGAGACCCTGTTCTCGTTCGCGGGGCTGTCCGGGCAGACGCTCACCGGCTCTGTCGGGCTGGCGGCGGACTTTACCTGCCGTGTGTCCAGTCCATGCATCAATGGCGTCGTGCAGGGGCGCGACATGGTCTATGAAAACATCGCCTACGGCACGCGCCTCAGCCGCATGGCGCTGGCAGGCAGGTTCACCGGGGATTCGCTGGAGCTGACCTCGCTGACGGCAAAGGCCGGTGACGGTAACGTCAGCGCCATCGGCCGTGTAAGCCTCGCCGCCGACGCCGGTTATCCGATGGATCTCACCGTAAAGCTCGACCGCGCGCGGCTGGCGCGTAGCGACGCCCTTTCGGCGACCGCAACGGGAAATCTGAGGCTGACCAAAGCGGCGGGCGAGCCTGCGCTACTGGCGGGTGAGATCAAGTTGCCGGAAACCCGTTACCAGATCGTGCGTGAGGGGGCCGCGCAGATTCCGCGCCTTACGGGCGTGCGCTTCAAGCCGCCGGTCGGGCCGCAGCGCATCACCGGCGACGAGTCTGCGCCTGCGGCTGCCAGCGCCTTCGCACTGATCCGTCTCGACTTGCACTTGCGCGCGCCTGAAAAGCTCTACGTGTCCGGAATGGGGTTGGAATCTGAATGGAGTGCGGATTTCAACGTCACCGGTACCAGCGCGGCGCCATCGCTCTCCGGCGACGTCAAGCTGGTGCGTGGTACGCTGGGCTTCGCAGGGCGCTCGTTCCAGTTGAGCGATGGGCTGATCTCGTTCAACGGCGGCTCGACTATCGATCCGACCGTCCAGATCACAGCGACCGACGACATCGAGGACGTCACCGTTAACGTGAACGTCACCGGCCGCGCAATGAACCCACAGATTGACTTCTCCTCCGATCCCAGTCTGCCGGACGACGAAGTGCTTTCCCGCATCCTGTTCGGCAGCTCGATAGCCAACCTTTCGGCCTTGCAGGCGGTGCAACTGGCATCCTCGCTCAATTCCTTGCGCGGCACCGGCGGAGGTTTGAATCCCCTTGGCAAGCTGCGCTCGGCGGCGGGTATCGATCGCCTGCGCATTCTTGGGCCGGATGAACAGTCCGGGCGCGGCACGGCCGTTGCTGCTGGCCAGTATCTGACTGACGACATCTACGTCGAACTTATCACCGACGCGCGTGGCTTTACGGCAACGCAGTTGGAAGTCAGTGTCACGAAGTGGCTGTCGGTGTTGAGCCAGGCTGGCGGCTCTGGCGTGAACAGCCTGAACGTGCGCATCAAGAAGGACTACTGATGCGCGTCGGCCTGATTACTGCGCTTGTGCTTGCGGCCATTCTGGGAGGCTGCAAGCGCGAGCCGACGTTCGAGGAGCGGTATAAGGCGGCGAACAAGACGATCGTGGATCGCGCTAGGCAGATCGATGCGCAGATTGCCGCCACAGGTTCGCCGCCCCTCGAAGAAGACGGTGTCTCGCCAGAGCACTGAAACGTCGGGTTTACTTCTGATTGCTAGGGACGCCTGGGCAAGCAGAAGAGGTCACCATGCTCCCTGAAGTGAACGATCGACTGGCAGGGCGCCGCGCGGTGCTTATGCAGGCGCGCTGCCGCAAGTCGAGCTGGCATGTCTTCCCGGTCGAACTGAGTGACATCTCGCAGGGGGCTGCAGCATCGTCGGCAGCGCCGAAATTTTTGTCCGCGATGAACCGATCCAGCTGCGAATTGCGAACTTCAAACCCATCGCAGCACACGTGCGTTGGCTGAAAGGCAACAAGGTCGGTGTCGAGTTTCGCAGTGCGCTTGCCGGCAAATTGATCGAAGAATTGGGGCGAGCTTACGGGATCCCGATCCGCACGGGATAGTGTGCGGATCCGGCAGGAGCAGTCAGTTGCCCGCGGGTCTTGCTGCCAAGCGTAGCTAGCCTTGGCGCATCCATGGCCTCTTGGTTATGGGGTGCGTTAGCTGCGTTCCTCGTGAGAAAACGATGGTTGCATCAGTTTGGAGTGGAGGGTGGTGGACGCACTTGGGCTCGAACCAAGGACCCGCTGATTAAGAGTCAGCTGCTCTACCAACTGAGCTATGCGTCCCCACGGGTGTCCGCAGGATTGGTATATGGTGGACGCACTTGGGCTCGAACCAAGGACCCGCTGATTAAGAGTCAGCTGCTCTACCAACTGAGCTATGCGTCCCCACATGGTCTTCGCGGAAACAGGATGGTGGACGCACTTGGGCTCGAACCAAGGACCCGCTGATTAAGAGTCAGCTGCTCTACCAACTGAGCTATGCGTCCACGCTACCTGTCCTCGAAGGGCCTTGCGGCCCCGCCGGTCGGCGGCGGAGAGGTCCCTATAACGGCAGATTTTTACATTGGAAGCGAAAACTTGAAAAAGTTTCAGCCGAGTGAGCCTCTGCCCTGATTCCAACGGTTTACCGCCATGATCGTGCCCAGGCAGATCATGTTGGTGAGCATGGAGGTGCCGCCGTGGCTCATGAAGGGCAGGGGAATTCCGACCACCGGCGCAAGGCCCATGACCATCATCAGGTTGATCATCACGTAGAAGAACATCGTCGCGGTCATGCCCGCCGCCAGCAGGCTGGAGAAGCGGTCGGGCGCGCGACGGGCGACGCCCATGCCCCAGCCGATCACGACGGTGAACACGAAGAGGACGAACAGCCCGCCCATCAGACCCCACTCTTCCGACATGGTCGCGAAGACGAAGTCGGTGTGGGGTTCGGGCAGGTACTGCAGGTGGCTCTGCGTGCCGTTGCCGAAGCCCTTGCCGAAGATGCCGCCCGAGCCGATCGCGATCTTGGACTGCGTGATGTGATAGCCGGTGCCGAGCGGGTCGCCCTCCGGATCCATGAACACCAGCACGCGGTTACGCTGGTAATCGTGGAGCAGCGTGAAGAATGCGATCGGGGCGATGACCATCATGGCACCGCCCGCGCCCAGGAACCACCACAAGGGAAGCCCCGCGAGGAACATCGTCACCACGCCGCCGAAGCATACGGCGGTGGCGGTGCCCAGGTCGGGCTGGATCAGCACGAACAGCGCCGGAACGCCGATCAGCACGCCCGCCGGGACGAGCCCGCGCCAGCTGGCGGTCATGGCGTGCGGCAGCGTCTCGTAGAAGCGCGCGAGCACGAGGACGATCGCGGGTTTCATCAGCTCCGACGGTTGCAACGACATGAAGCCGAGGTTGAGCCAGCGCTGGCTGCCGCCGCCGACCGCGCCGATCAGTTCGACGAGGACCAGCAGGATCAGGATCGCGCCGTAGATGGGATAGGCAGCCATCCGGAACAGGTTGCGGCTCATCCGGGCGATGACCATGGCCATGACCAGGAACACGCAGAAGCGTACCACATGGCTGAGCGCATAAGGCTGCAGGCTGCCGCCGGCTGCCGAGTAGAGCACCGCCGCGCCGAGTCCGACGAGCCCGCAGAGCGGGATGATCATCTGCCAGGGCTGGCGCGAGATCGCCTCGGGAACGATGGAGCGGCTCATTGCGGCGATCCTCCGGCCCCGGGCGAAGTCGCGGGCGTAGCGGTAGGCGAGGGCGCCGGTGCCGGTCGATCGGCCTCGTCGGCAGGCTCGGGCGCGGGCGACTGCGCCTCGCTGATGGGCTGGCGTGGGTCGTCGGGCTGGTCGGCGCCCTGCAGCTTGCGGCGCTCCTCTTCCGGCGAAACCTTGGGAGCGCCGACCCCGTACTGCGCGGAATAGGCGCGGAAGCGGGCGTCGAGGCGCTCCTTGGCGGTGCCGCCCCACTTCGTCTCGAGTTCGGTGAGGACTTCCATGCCCTTCTCCTTGTCGAAGATGTAGGTCAGCACGTCGCGCGCGATCGGATAGGCCGCGCCGGAACCGCCGCCGTGCTCGACGACCACGGAGCAGGCATAGCGCGGGTTATCGGCAGGGGCGAAGCAGATGAAGTGCCCGTGGTCGCGGTGCTTCCACAAGCCGCCTTTGCCGTTGCCGACGTTGAGGCCGACGACCTGCGCCGTACCGGTCTTTCCCGCCAGCTTGATGTCGGGGAACGGCAGGCGTGCGTGAGGGGCCGATCCGGGGCCGTTCGCGACGTCGGACATGGCCTGCCGGATATAGGCGAGATGCTCCTCGGGCACGCCGAGGGATGCCTGCTTCTCATGCTCGTGGCCGTGGATCAGCCTGGGCATGATGATCCGCCCGCTGGCGATGCGCGAGGCCTGGATTGCCTGCTGCAGCGGATTCACGAGGAAGTAGCCCTGTCCGATCGTGGCATTGACCGTGTCGAAGGTCTGCCATTGCTTGTCGTACTTCTTGAGCTTCCAGGCAGGGCTCGGGACCGTACCGTAGGACTGGCCCGCGACCGGCAGCGGGAACTCCTGACCAAGGCCGAGCCGCTTCGCCATGGCCGCGATCGGATCCATGCCGATGCGCTGGGCGAAGTGGTAGAAGTAGACGTCGCAGCTCTGGTAGATGCCCTTGGCCATGTTGACCTGGCCGTGGCCGCGCCGCTGCCAGCAGTGGAACACGCGGTTGCCCACCCGCAGGCCGCCGCCGCAGAAGACGCTTTCGTTTGGATCGAGCCCGGCCTCCATGAACGACAGCGCCACCATCGGCTTGACCGTGGAGCCCGGCGGATAGAGCCCGCGCAGCACCTTGTTGCGCAGAGGCACGTGGTCGTCGTCCGACAGCATCTTCCATTCGAGGCGGCCGATGCCGTCGGAAAAGCTGTTGGGGTCGAAGCTGGGCATCGACGCCATCGCGAGCACGTCGCCGGTCTGGCAGTCCATCACGACGACGGCGGCCGACTCGGGGCCGATGCGCCGGGCCGCGTAGTCCTGGATCGCGGCGTCGATGGTCGTCTTGATGGTCTTGCCCGGAACATCCTCGCGCGTGTCGAGGTCGCGCACGATGCGGCCCGAGGCGGTCACCTCGACGCGCCGCGCGCCGGGAGTGCCGCGCAGATCCTTCTCGTAAAATTTCTCGAGCGCGTCCTTGCCCAGCTTGTAGCCGGGCGTGAGCAGGACGGGGTCGTGGTCCTTCTCGTACTCCTCGGCCGAGGCGGCGCCGACGTAGCCGATGAGGTGGCCCACAGAGGGGCCAGTAGGGTAGAAGCGCGAGTAGCCGCGCTGGGTGACCACGCCGGGAAGGTCCGGCAGGCGCACGCTGACCGAGGCGAAACGCTCCCAATCCAGGCGGGATGCGACCTCGACAGGCGCGAACCCGTGCGAGCGGTCCAGCTTGTCCTGCAGGTCCTGCATCGCGATCGGCGTGAGCGACAGCAGCTTGCCGAGTTCGGCGATGGTGCGCTCGGGATCGCTCATCCGCTCGGGGATCACGTCGACCCGGAAGTCGGCGCGGTTGGAGGCGAGGGGCTGGCCGTGGCGGTCGAGAATCCAGCCGCGACGCGGCGGGATCAGCGACAGGTTGACGCGGTTGCTCTCCGCCTTGAGCTTGTACTTCTCGTTCTCGAAGACCGAGAGGTACGTCATGCGCGCGGCGAGCAGGCAGCCGATGCCGCCCTGGATGCCGCCGACGACGATGGTGCGCCGGTCGAAGCTGTTGCGCAGGGTGCCGTTGGTGACGTGCGGGGCGCGGATCAGACGCCTGAAATTGAACTTCATGAGCTGGACTTCATCGCATGACCACGAAGGGGGTCAGGCGAAGGCGATCCATCAAGGCCACGAAGCGGCCGACGAGCGGGTAGATAATCACGGAAATCACGATCTGGGGCACGATCACATTGAGGGGGCGCAAGCACCGGCGATGTTCGACACGCCGAGGCAGAGCACGATATACGCCACGATGAGGCCGATCGCCACCAGCCACTCGGTCAGGAAGTTGCGCCAGGGCAGACGTGTCTCGACATGGTCCAGAACGATCGTCGACAAGGACCACAGCAGCACGGCGGTGCCGAACGGCGATCCCGAGAACAGGTCGTCGAACAGGCCGAGCGGGAGTCCGGCCCACATCGGCATCAGGCCGGGGCGCAACTGCCGCCAGGCGATGAACATCAGGAAGCCCAGCGGGGGCAGGACGGGCGCCGACGCGATCAGCACCCAGCCCGGCGCCAGCGATCCCAGCATTACCGTCAGCCACGGAACCCCGCCCGCGATCGTACGCGAGGGCTTGCGGTTGATCCTCTGCTTTACGACCGTGTCGTTGCCGGACAGCAGCGGCACGATCACTCGCTCCCGGGCGCGGGTTCGGCGGGAGGCGGCGGGGGCGGCGGTGCCCAGGCGCGCTCGACGACGACGTAATCGGTGTCGGACGGGTTGCTCAGGACCCGCGCCATCGCACCGTCGCGCAGCAGTTCGGTTATGACCGCCAGCGGTGTGCCGGGGCGATAGAGTCCCCCGAGCCGGAGGTGACCATCACGTCACCCTTGCGCAGCGGATTGAGGCCGAGGTTGACGAGTCGGATGCGGATCGTGCCGTCGCCGTGTCCTTGCGCAAAGGCGGGCACGCCGTCGCGCGCGCGGCGCACCGGGACGATGCTTTCGGTATCGGTGATGAGCAGCACGCGCGCGCTCGACATGCCGACTTCGAGGACGCGCCCGACGAGGCCCATCGGCGAACGGACGGGCATGCCCTTTACCACGCCCTTGTCGGTCCCCGCGCCCAGCGTCGCGAAGCGGCGGGTGCTGGCGCCGGTGGAACTGACCAGCCGCGCATAGGCGACCGGTCGCCCATCGTCCTCGCGCAAGTCGAGCAACTGCTTGAGGCGGCGGTTCTCGGTTTCGGTGGCCTGCGCCCGCGCGATGCGCACCTTGGCTTCGGCCAGTTCGCGTTCCAGCCGGGCATGCTCGCGTCCCGAGAGGAAGAAGCCACCGATCTCCGCCATGAAGTCCTTGCCAGCGCGCCGCCCGCCGGCGGTCGCCTGCGCAGGCGACTCCGTCAGGTCCGAAGCGGCACCGCGCAGCGCCGAAAACGCATTCGGATTGACCATGGAGACGACGAGCAGACCCAATCCCACCACCGCGCCGAGCACGCCGGCGGTGTACTGGAAGAACGTCGAATATTGCGCCCTGCGCGAAAAGCCGGAGCGCCGATTGGCTGGCGGTGCCATGCGCCATGCACTCCTGTCATTCCCGCGCGGCGGTCCGGTGCAGGATATCCGCCGCGCTTTTCAAGGAGCCCGCACCTCGCACGGCGCGTTGCTCCCTATTCGATCAGGCGGACATCAGGACGCCGCGATAGATCGGGTCTTCCATCGCGCGGCCGGTGCCGAGCGCGACGCAGGACAGCGGATCTTCCGCGACGCTGACGGGCAGGCCGGTTTCTTCGCGCAGATAATCGTCGAGACCCTGGATCAGGGCGCCGCCGCCGGTCAGGACGATGCCCTGGTCGACGATGTCGGCGGCGAGTTCCGGCGCCGTGTTCTCGAGCGCGATGCGCACGCCTTCGATGATCTGTCCGATCGGTTCGGCCAGAGCCTCGGCGATGTTCGCCTGGCTGATGGTGATTTCTTTCGGCACGCCGTTGACGAGATCGCGGCCCTTGATGTGGATCGTCTCGCCGATGCCGTCGGCCGGCATGATGGCGATACCATAGTCCTTCTTGATGCGCTCTGCCGTGGCGTCGCCGATCAGCAGGTTGTGGTGACGGCGGACATAGGAGACGATCGACTCGTCCATCTTGTCACCGCCCACGCGCACCGAAGTGGTGTAGGCGAGGCCGCGCAGCGAGAGCACCGCGACTTCGGTGGTGCCGCCGCCGATGTCGACGACCATCGAGCCGACCGGTTCGGTGACGGGCATGTCGGCGCCGATCGCCGCGGCCATCGGCTCGAGGATCAGGTAGACTTGGCTGGCACCCGCGTTGCTGGCGGCGTCGCGAATGGCGCGGCGCTCCACCGAGGTCGATCCCGAGGGAACGCAGATCACGATCTCGGGGTAGCGGAACAGGTTCTTCTTGCCGTGCACCTTGCGGATGAAGTGCTTGATCATCTCTTCCGCGATTTCGATGTCGGCGATGACGCCGTCGCGCAGCGGGCGGATGGCCTCGATGTTGTCAGGGGTCTTGCCCATCATCATCTTGGCATCGTCACCGACGGCCTTGACCTTCTTCACGCCGTTCAGGGTTTCGATGGCAACGACGGAAGGTTCGTTCAGCACGATTCCGCGATCTTGTACGTAGACCAGCGTATTAGCTGTGCCGAGGTCGATCGCCATGTTCTGGGAGCCGAGTTTGAAGAATCGCGAGAAGGGGCCGGCCATCTAAAATCCGTTTCTTACCAATCGTTTGCCGAATCACTCTCGACATCGACGACCGGGGGTTGCGGGTAGGAGGGCTCCCCTTAGCCCATCGATTCGCGAAAGGCCAAAATTTTGTTCCCGATTCCGGGGAAACGCTCATCGCCCGTCTCGAATTAGCGCCGTTTCGTCGCTAGTTTGACCTGCTGCCGCACGATGCGTCCATGACGCCTTCAACGTTCGCATTTTGTCGAGAAGCCCCCAATCTTTGTCGAGACCCTGATGCCCACGATCCGCCGCTTGCCCGAACACCTCGTCAACCGCATCGCCGCCGGCGAAGTGGTCGAACGGCCGGCGTCCGCGCTCAAGGAACTGGTCGAGAACGCCATCGATGCGGGCTCCACGCAGATCACCGTGAGGATCGCCTCGGGCGGCCTCGACATGATCGAGGTGACCGACGACGGCTGCGGCATGCGCCCTGACGAGATCGCGCTGGCTCTGGAGCGCCACGCGACCTCCAAGCTGCCCGACGAGGCGATCGAACTGGTGGCGACGCTCGGCTTTCGGGGGAAGCGCTTCCCTCGATCGGGTCGGTCGCGCGGCTGACTATCGAGAGCCGTCCGCACGATGCTGACGAGGGTTGGAAGCGCGTGGTCGATCACGGCATGGTCACCGTGGATGCGCCCGCTGCGCTGCCGCCGGGAACGCGCATCCGGGTCGAGGATCTCTTCGGCAAAGTGCCTGCGCGGCGCAAGTTCCTGCGCTCGCCGCGCTCGGAATACGCGGTCTGCCTCGATGTCGTGCGCCGTCTAGCCATGGCGCGGCCCGATGTCGGCTTCGTGCTGGAGCATGACGGGCGCCGCACCATCTCTGTACAACCGCGCGAGGAACTGGCGGCCCGCGTCGCCCGCCTCGTCGCGCGTGAGCTTGCCGAAGACGGCGTGGTCATCGAGGCCGAGCGCGGAACGGCGCGGCTTACCGGGGTGGCGGGCCTGCCGACCTACAACCGCGGCGTGGCGGATCACCAGTACTTGTTCGTCAATGGGCGTCCGGTGCGCGACAAGCTGCTCGTCGGCGCGGTGCGCGGTGCCTACTCCGATATGCTGGCGCGCGATCGCCATGCGGTGCTGGCCCTGTTTCTTGAGATTCCACCTGAGGAAGTGGACGTAAACGTCCATCCCGCCAAGACCGAGGTGCGCTTTCGCGATCCGGCCTTCGTACGTGGTTTCCTGGTCGGCGCGCTGCGGCATGCGCTGGAGGGGCAGGGCAGAAGAGCGCGCAGCCGCCTCAGGCCGCCGCGATGAACATGTGGCAGGTCGAGCCGGTTGCGCCCGCACCCTCGATCGGCTCGCTGTTCGCGCGCGAATATTCTGCGCCGCGCAGTGACTACCAACCCTCGCGCGTTTCGGAGACGGGCACGGCGTGGCGCTCCTACGAGGCCGAGGTCATGGCCCAGCCCGCCGCGCGCGCCGAAGCGGCCGAAGACGCGAGCGAGGAAGCGCTGCGCTATCCGCTTGGCGTCGCACGCGGGCAGGTGGCGGGGACCTACATCGTCGCCGAAGCGCAAGATGGTCTCGTTATCGTCGACCAGCATGCCGCGCATGAGCGACTCGTGCTGGAAAAGCTCAAGGCAGCGGGCGCCGAAGAGGCGATGAACCGATCGCAGGCGCTGCTGCTGCCCGAAGTCGTCGAAATCGAGGAAGGCGCCTGCGATGCGCTGGAAGACAAGCTCGCAGACCTTGCCCGGCATGGCCTCGTCCTCGAACGCTTCGGACCGGCGGCGATGCTGGTGCGTGCGGTGCCATCAGTGCTGTCTAAAAGCGACGTCGGTGCTTTGGTGCAGGACGTAGCGGACGACCTGGCGCGCAATGGTGATGCTCTGCTGCTGGGGGAGAAGCTCGATCTCGTTCTGGCGACAATGGCCTGCCACGGTTCGGTGCGGGCTGGGCGCTCATTGTCGGTCGCGGAAATGAATGCGTTGTTGCGCGAAATGGAGCGCACGCCGCGCTCCGGCCAATGTAATCATGGCCGCCCTACTTGGGTGAAATTATTGCACGGCGATATAGAAAAGCTGTTCGGCCGGAAGTGAGGCCGCAAGCAATGGCTGCTTTAGCCTCATTGCGCTCGCTCCCGCCATATGGATTTTCTGTTGGCGATGCGAGAACGCCCCCTTCGATTATTAGATCATGGTTGTTAGGGTGTTATCTCGTCTCTGTTACCCAAGGCGTGTTTTAACTGCGCTGACCTTCGGCTTGGCATGCATCGGCCGAAAGGTGCCGAAGGTCAGCGTCTCGATGAGGGGTAGGTCGGTGCAGGAGCCGTTCCTGACCGTCCGCTGCAGTCACGTCACCGGCGCAAACTCGCCGCTAGTTTCGTCCAAAAGATGCAGGACGCCATCGGAAATTGCGAAGAATGCGCCACGCAGCTTGAGATCGCCCCGGGCGACCTTGCTTTTGACGCAGGGGAAAGTCATCAGGTTCTCGAGACTGACCTTGACCGCCGCCTGCTCCATCGCGCGCTCGGCGGTGCGGCCCGTGGTGCCATGCTCGTGCGCGACAGGCACGCGGGCTTCGTCCAGCATCGAGATCCAGTCGGCCACGAAACCACCGTGTCCGATCTCCGCGTCCTTGAGGTCCTGCGTCAACGCCGCCTTACAGCCGCCGCACAGGCCGTGGCCCATCACGACCACTTCCTTGACCTTGAGCACCTGCACCGCGAATTCCAGCGCGGCCGAGACGCCGTGGTGGCCGGGCGTCGTCTCGAACGGCGGCACCAGCGCGGCGACGTTGCGCACCACGAAGATCGTGCCGGGATCGACGTCGAAGATCTGGCTGGGATCGACGCGGCTGTCGGAGCAGGCGATGACCATGACCTCGGGCGACTGCCCCTGGCCCAGTTCGTCCCAGCGCGCGCGGTTGGCGCTCCAGCCGGTGCCGCGGAAACGGCGATAACCCTCGATCAGATGGTTCAGCACGCGGTCGTTGGATTCGGGGCTCTGATTAGTCATGGGGGTGGGCTCCGTTGCTGTTTTTCGAACTGATGGTTCGCCATACGCCGGATATTCGGGCTGGCAAGGTTGCGTGCATATGACTATCTGGACGGCATGAACGATCTCTCCTCCGTACCGGTTCCGGAAGAAGCCCCCGCCCGTCAGCGCAAGCCCGACTGGATTCGCGTCAAGGCGCCGACCAGCAAGGGCTACGGCGAGACGCGCCAGCTGATGCGCGATCTCAAGCTCAACACTGTGTGCGAGGAAGCCGCCTGCCCGAACATCGGCGAGTGCTGGACGAAGAAGCACGCGACCGTGATGATTCTGGGCGACACCTGCACCCGCGCTTGCGCGTTCTGCAACGTCAAGACCGGCATGCCCGGCCGCGTCGATGCGGCGGAGCCGGACAACGTCGCCGAGATGGTGCTGAAGACGGGCCTCGAGCACATCGTCGTCACCTCGGTAGACCGCGACGATCTTCCGGACGGCGGCGCCAGCCAGTTTGTCAAGGTGATCCAGGCGGTGCGCGCGGCCTCGCCCGCAACTACGATCGAAATCCTGACGCCCGACTTCCGCAACAAGATGCAGCGCGCGGTCGAGTCGATCGTCCAGGCGCGCCCGGACGTCTACAACCATAACCTCGAGACGGTGCCCCGCCTCTACCCGACCATCCGCCCCGGCGCGCGCTACTACGCCTCGCTGCGGCTGCTGGAGGAAGTGAAGCGCCACGATCCGTCGATCTTCACCAAGTCCGGCATCATGCTCGGCCTCGGCGAAGAGCGTCTGGAAGTCCATCAGGTGATGGACGACATGCGCTGCGCCGACATCGACTTCCTGACCATGGGTCAGTACCTGCGCCCGACGCCCAAGCATGCCGAGGTGAAGGAATTCGTCACCCCGCAGGCGTTCAACGCCTACGGTGCGATCGCGCGGGCCAAAGGCTTCCTGCAGGTGGCGTCCTCGCCGCTGACGCGTTCGAGCTATCATGCCGGCGATGACTTCGCCCAGATGAAGGCCGCGCGCGACGCCAAGCTGGCCAAGATGCAGCCCGTGACGGCGACCTCCGGGGCCTGAACTCATGCCCGGCATTCATGAGACCAAGCGCCTGCCTTACAGCGCGGAGCAGATGTACGACCTCGTCGCCGACGTCGGCCGCTATCAGGAATTCCTGCCCTGGGTCGTCGCGACGCGGGTGAAGTCCGACGACGGCCGCGAGATGATCGCGGACATGCTGGTCGGCTTCAAGGCTCTGCGCGAAAAGTTCACCTCGCGCGTCGAGAAGGAGCGCCCGCGCGTCATCAAGGTCCACTACGTCGATGGTCCGATGCGCGATCTCGACAACGTCTGGACCTTCCATCCGGTCGACGAGACTTCGTGCGACCTTGAGTTCGACGTGAAGTTCACCTTCCGCAACCCGCTGTTCGAGAAACTGGCGGGGCAGTATTTCGACAAGGCATTCCGCAAGATGGTCGCCGCCTTCGAAACCCGTGCGGCGGAACTCTACGGTGTCGCGCAGGCGGGTGAACCGTCGTCGTCCCGGACTTGATCCGGGACCGCTGGCCGTGAACGACCCCGCTCTCGCTGAAGCGCCCTGACGCGAGTTCCAGCCTGAAGACCGCCAGCGGTCCCGGATCAAGTCCGGGACGACGGGTGACTTACGGCAGCAGCAGTTCCAGAGCCACGATCGCTGCCTGGTGGCGGATTTCCGCCCGGGTCGTACCGTCCAGCAGCTTCTGCTCGGCGTTGACCTCCTCCTCGCCGCGCCGGGCGCAGGCGAAGACCACGGTGCCGACCGGCTTCATCTCGCTGCCGCCATCCGGCCCGGCGATTCCGCTGATCGCGACCGCGACGTCGGCCCGGCTCTTGCCGATCGCGCCCTGAGCCATGGCCCGGGCCGTCGCGGGAGAGACCGCGCCGAACAGATCGATGATGTCGGAGTGGACCCCCAGCATCTCCATCTTGGCTTCGTTCGAATAGGTGACGAAGCCGCGATCAAGCACCGCCGAGGAGCCCGGGATCTCGGTCAGCGCCGCGCAGACGAGGCCGCCTGTGCAGCTTTCGGCCACCGAAACCATGCGGCCGAGTGCCTTGTTCTCCTCGATCACCCTTTGGGCGAGCGCATAGAGGTCTTCCGGGAAGAAGGGATTCGCGGCCATCGTCAGTCCTTGCAAAGCGTCACTTTGCCGAGCTTCGGGTCGGCGCTGCCGGCCACATCCATGCTCAGCGCGATCAGTCCGGCGGTGTTCTCGGGCGGGAGGGGCGAGAGCAGGTCGATCGCGAGGTCCAGCTGCTTGCAGGACTTGGGCGCGATCCGCTGCGAGACGAAGCCCTCCACGAAAACGTCGGCCATCTGGCGCAGCGTGTCGTCGGGAAGGCCGGTCATCATGTTCGAGGACCCGCCGCCGCCCTGCGTATTGAGGGCCTTCAACAACGCGGGCTTGGCCTTGGGCCAGTAGCGGTCCTTCTGCGCGGCGTAGCGGGCGGCAAGGCCCGGTCCCTTGGTGCGCAGGAACGCATCGGCGGGCAGGGAGGGCGCGCAGCGCTTCGCGGTGCCGTTGATCGCCTGCGGCAAGGAATAGGCGATCAGCGAGGTCGCCTCGGCCTTGCTGATGCACATCGGCTCGGCCGCCATCGCGGCGCAGGGCGTCATGGCAAGCGCCAGGGCAAGGGTTCGCGGGCCAAGGATTGAAGACAGTCCACGCATGCAGGAAGTTCCTTTGCGCCCCAACAGTTATACCAGACCGACGCTGACCACCGCCTGCGCCGCGATCCCCTCGCGCCGCCCGGTGAAGCCGAGCTTCTCGGTCGTCGTTGCCTTCACGCTGATCGCGGCGATGTCAACGCCGAGTATGTCCGCAAGCCGTTCGCGCATGGCCTCGCGATGCGGGCCGATCTTAGGCGCTTCGCAGATGATCGTCACGTCGGCGTTGGCGAGGGCGTAGCCCTCATCGGCCACCAGTTTGCCCGCGTGGGCGAGGAAGCGGTCCGAAGCGGCGCCTTTCCACTGTGCGTCGCTGGGGGAAATGCTGGCCGATGTCCCCGGCGCCGATCGCGCCGAGCATCGCATCGACGAGCGCGTGGATCGCCACATCGGCGTCGCTATGGCCGGAGAGCCCATGCGTGTGCTCGATCCGTACGCCGCAGAGCCACAGTTCCTCGCCTTCCTCAAGGCGATGGACGTCGTAACCACTGCCGACGCGCACCAGCGGCTTCGAAGCGCCGAAATCGGCGGCGTAGGTGAGTTTGTGCAAGGTTTCGTCCCCTTCGACGAGTGCCACTTCCATGCCCCATGCCTGCGCGACTTGCGCATCGTCTCCGGCATTGGTGGGGCCGTCCCAGTCCCGGTGTGCGGCGAGCACTTCGGCGAAGTGGAAGGCCTGGGGCGTCTGGACCCGACGCAAGTCCTCGCGCCGGGCAGGGGCGCCCATGAGATCGCCCGCCGCATGCGTCAGGCTGTCGGCCACGGGCAGGACCGGAATCGCGCCTTTGTATGCGTCGAGAGCGATCAGCAGGCGTTCGATCACTTCGGCGGGAAGCAGCGGGCGGGCAGCGTCGTGGATCAGAACGCGGTCCGGTTCGGCGCCAGCCAAAACTTCCAGCCCGAGGCGCACCGATTCCTGCCGCGTTGCGCCGCCGGTGGTGAACTGCACGCCCGCAATTCCGGCCAGTACTTCACGGGCGACGGCTTGCGCGCCATCGGGAATGACCACCAGAATCGGCGCGCATCCGGCTGCCGCCAGCGCCTCGACCGAGTGTCGCACGACCGGCTTGCCGCGCCAGCGCGCGAACTGTTTCGGCACCGGCTGACCGGCGCGCAGGCCCTTGCCTGCGGCCACGACTAGCGCGGCAGTACGAATGCCAGTGCGATCACGGGGCGAATTCTGCGGCTCTGAGACGATTTGCGACATTGCCGATGCCGGTAATCGCTTGCCGCATTGAGGGCAATCCACTATGCGCTGCCTGTTTTTTAGGCAGCACTGCACGCATCATGACTCAATTGCCCAATCCTCCGGCACTCAAGCCAATCCAGGTCGGTCCGGTGACGATCGACTGCCCGGTCGTGCTCGCGCCGATGACGGGTGTTTCGGACCTGCCATTCCGCCGGATGGTGCGCGCCTTCGGGTCGGGCCTCAACGTCACCGAGATGATCGCCAGCCCCGCCGCGATCCGCGAGACGCGCGTGTCGCTGCAGAAGGCGATGTGGGACAAGGTCGAGGACCCGGTCTCAATGCAGCTGGTCGGCTGCGACCCTGAACAGATGGGCGAGGCCGCCAAGCTGGTCGAGGATCGCGGCGCCGCGATCATCGACATCAACATGGGCTGCCCGGTGCGCAAGGTCGTCAACGGCGACGCGGGCTCGGCGCTGATGCGGCAGGTGCCGCTGGCGACCAGGCTGATCGAGGCGACCGTCAAGGCGGTGAAGGTCCCGGTCACCGTCAAGATGCGCATGGGCTGGTGTCACGACAGCCTCAACGCCCCCGAACTCGCGCGGATCGCCGAGGATCTGGGCGCGAAGATGATCACCGTCCACGGCCGCACCCGCAACCAGATGTACAAGGGCGAGGCCGATTGGGCCTTCGTCCGCAAGGTCAAGGACGCGGTGTCGATCCCGGTCATCGTCAACGGCGACATCTGCACCGTGCACGATGCCGCGCAGGCGCTGGAGCAGTCCGGCGCGGACGGCCTGATGATCGGTCGCGGGTCCTACGGGCGTCCGTGGTTTCTCTCGCAAGTCATGCAGTGGTGGCGCGGCGAGGCGGTCTCGGCCGATCCCGACATTGCCGGGCAGTACGACATCATCCGTCGCCATTACGAGGACATGCTCGACCACTACGGCGCGGACACCGGCGTCCGGATGGCTCGCAAGCACCTTGGCTGGTACATCAAGGGCGTGCGCGGCTCGGCCGAGTTCAGGAATAAACTGAACTTCATCGCCGATCCTGCTGAAGTCCTTCGTGAAATCGATGAATTCTATGCTCCCTACCGCGGCACCGACGACAGTCAGCTCCGCGCCGCATGAGCCTGGACACCCGGACCGATTTGCCTGACGCCCGGCGGCTGCTGGCGAGCCTGCCGCATGCCGTGCTGCTGCTGGAGAACGGACGGACGATCGCCTGGCTCAACCCGGCGGCGGAGCAGTTCTTCGGCCAGTCCGCCCGGCGCCTCGTCGGGACGCGGCTGCGCGACATCATGTCGATCTCCGACCGCCGCCTGCTGGATCGGCTATCGGATTCCGAGGCGCCGGTCTCCGCACGCGAAATCGTGGTGCAGATCAAGGGCAAGGGCGCGCGGCGGATCGACATCAACGTCGGTCCGGTGGCTGACAGTCCCGGCTGGCAGGTCGTGTCGCTTCACGACAATTCCGCGTCCGAAGCGCTTGGCGACGACTCCGGTGGCCCTGACAACGCGGTCCTGCGCGGCCCCGAGATCATGGCGCACGAGATCAAGAACCCGCTCGCCGGCATTCGCGGCGCAGCGCAGCTTCTCGCGCGCAAGGTCGACGAACGCGACAAGGCGCTGACGGACCTCATTACCGGCGAGGTCGACCGCGTCGCGGGGCTTATCGAGCGGATGCAGAAGCTGAGCGGCCGCACGACGCCGCCGGTGGAACCGTGCAATCTCCACGAGGCAGCCCGCCGCGCCATCGACGTGCTCAACGCGGCCAAGGCGGAGAAGCCGGCGTTCCGTCTGGTCGAGGAGTTCGATCCCTCGCTGCCATCGGTGCTCGGCAGTCCCGACGGGCTGGTGCAGGTGATGATGAACCTGCTCTCCAACGCCGCCGATGCCTGCAAGCACGTCGCCGAGCCGCGCGTGATCATCCGCACCCGCTTCGCCAGCGGCTTGCAGCTTCACACCGGCGATGACGGTGCCCCGCTGCGCCTGCCGATCGAGGTTCGCGTCAGCGACAACGGCCCCGGCATCGATCCGGCCATGCGCGATCATATCTTCGAACCGTTCGTCACCACCAAGAAGTCGGGGCAGGGCCTCGGCCTGCCGCTGGTCCGCAAGCTGGTGCGCGACATGAACGGTCGCATCACCCACGACCGCGACGACGAGAATGGGCTGACGCACTTCCGCATTCACTTGCCGCTCGCCCGCGAGACGCGCAATCGCCCCCGGAGAAAGACGGCATGACGCAGAACGTGCTGCTGGTCGAGGACGACATGTCCATCGCCATCGTCATCACCGCCGCGCTCGAAGCGGAAGGGTTCGGCGTTTCGCACTGCGTCACCATCGCCGAGCGTGACCGGATGCTGGCGGATCGCGGGTTCGCGGCGCTCGTCACCGACGTGATGCTTCCGGACGGTGACGGGATCGAGACGATCGAGCGGGTCCGCGCGCTGCATCCGCACATGCCGATTGTGATTCTCTCGGCCCAGAACACGCTCGATACCGCCGTGCGCGCCACCGATACCGGCGCCTTCGAGTATTTCCCCAAGCCGTTCGACATCGACGAACTGGCGCGTACCGTGCGCCAGGCAGCCGGCACGGCGCAGGGCCTTGCCGCGGACGGCGAGGAGCCGGTCGCGGACGGTCTGCCTCTGGTCGGCCGCAGCGCCGCGATGCAGTCGGTGTTCCGCATGATCACCCGCGTCCTGCGTAACGACCTGACGGTGCTGATCCTGGGCGAGATCCGGCACCGGCAAGGAACTTGTGGCCGAAGCGATCCATCAACTCGGCAATCGCCGCGAAGGCCCGTTCATCGCCGTCAACACCGCCGCGATCCCCGCCGAACTGATCGAGAGCGAACTGTTCGGGCATGAGAAGGGCGCCTTCACCGGCGCCGTCGCCCGCCATGTCGGCAAGTTCGAGCAGGCAGCGGGCGGCACCCTCTTCCTCGACGAAATCGGCGACATGCCGATGCAGGCGCAGACCCGCCTGCTGCGCGCCCTTCAGTCGGGCACCGTGCGGCGGGTCGGCGGCCGCGAGGAAATCCGCCTTGACACCCGCATCGTCGCCGCGACAAACAAGGACCTCGAGCCCGAAATCGCCGCCGGGCGCTTCCGCGAGGACTTGTATTACCGGCTCAACGTGGTGCCGATCCACATGCCGCCGCTGCGCGACCGCCGCGACGACATCGACGTGCTGGCCCGCCATTTCCTGCAGCACGCCGCCAACGAAGGCCTCCCGCGTCGCCAGTTGACGAAGGAAGCCGCAGATGTGCTGAGCCGCCAGCCCTGGCGCGGCAATGTGCGCGAGTTGAAGAACTTCATCTACCGCCTCGCCCTGCTGGCGCGCGAGGACGTGATCGATGCCGACGCGGTCTTGCCGCTGCTTGCGCAGGAAGCTTCCACGCCGGTCGAGGATGATGGCGCGTCCGGGGTTTTCGACATCGCCAGCGCCGTGGCTCAATGGCTGATCGCCAGTCGCCCGGCCAGCGGTACGATCTACGACAGCGCCATGGCTGCTTTCGAGCGACCGCTTTTTGCCGAGGTGCTCCGCGAGACGGCTGGAAACCAATTGCGTGCGGCGCAAGCGCTGGGGATTAATCGCAACACCTTGCGCAAGCGTCTCGCCGAACTTGCGCTCGATCCCGAGGAATTCGCTCGTCGTCCCTAGAAGGGCCTTCGTGGATTTGCTCTTGCAGCCGGGTTACACTCCTGTTGTAACAGCGCAACGATGAGTGAAGTTTCCGTCCAGAAGCGTGCCTGGCCCCGATGGTGGCGGCGAATGCAGGTTGCTGCGCGCCGGGCGAATTTCTTTGCGGTCATGGAAGTGCTGTCGGTCGTCGCTTTCCTGGCAATGACGGCGACCACATGGTTCGCGCTCAACGGTAGTGGAGACCGTCGCGAACTCCTGCCCTCGAACCTGACCGCGAGCCTGCTGGTTGGGACGTTGGTGCCCGCGATGGCGATCCTCGTGCTGCTCGGGCGACGCATGGCGCTGCGCCGGGCGGCCGAGCACGCGACCGGTGGCACCGGACAGATGCACGTGCGCCTCGTGTTCATCTTCTCCCTGATCGCTGCAATCCCGACCTTGCTGGTAGTGGTCTTCGCATCCTGGCTGTTCCAGTCAGGCGTCGAGTTCTGGTTTTCCGACAGTTCGCGGGGCCTGCTGGAAAATGCCAACAAGCTGGCGCGGGGTTACTATGAACAGACGCTGCGTGACGTGGGCTACGAGTCGGTGGCGATGGCAACCGACTCGCGCGAAGAACTGAGCCGCAGTCCCGTCGCAAGCCGCGAGTTCCAGGCATTTCTCTCTTTTCACGTCATTCGCCGGAACCTGAGCGGCGCCGCGATCATCCAGATCGACGCTAGCGGAGAGCAACGTACGCCGATCATCGTCGATCCGGACGGTGTTGCGGAGAACAACCGTATCAGCAAGGACGGTCTCGAAAGGCTCGACAAGGGCGAGCCTTATGTCGTCAGCGCGAAAGACAACCGCATCGTAGCCGCTGCCCCGATCGAGCGATCATCGGGGGTCTATCTTCTCGTCGTGCGCAGTTCTGACCTCCTTTCATTGAGCCAGGGCGAGCGGGCCGAGAACATCGTCCAGGCATACGAAGTCCTCACCAATCGCGCGCGGGTGCTGCAGTTGCGTTTCAACGTCGCGCTGTTCGTGGCGTCGCTGGCGCTCGTCGGCTTGTCCGTTTGGTTTGCCCTGCGTTTCGCTGATAGGCAGGTCGAGCCGTTGTACCAGCTCGTGGATGCCGCTCGTCGAGTGGGGGCGGGTAACTATGCCCTGCGGATCGAAGGACGGACCGGTGCCGACGAGATCGGCCTGCTCAACCGCGCCTTCAATCGCATGACTGCGCAGATCGACAAGCAGACGCAGGCCTTGCTCGGCGCGAACCGGCAGTTGCACGAGCGCAGCGTCTTCATCGAGGCCGTACTGGAGTCGGTCACCTCTGGTATCATCTCGCTCGACGGTGAGGGACGGATACTGCTGCTGAATTCGACGGCCCAGAAGCTATTGACCAATCGACCGGAAGATGTGCCCGAAGGCATGCCCATAGCGGAACTAGCACCCTCGATTGCCGCCCTGGTGGAGCAGGGCATGACGGGCGGCATCGTCCAGTACAATCGCGGCGGCGACCTCCTGACCCTTACCGTCAAGACGAGCCGCGATGCCACCGGTCACGTCATCACCTTCGAAGATATTACCCGCCAACTTCTCGACCAGCGCACTGCCGCATGGTCGGACGTGGCACGGCGCATCGCCCACGAGATCAAGAACCCGCTCACCCCGATACAGCTGGCGACAGAGCGCCTCAGTCGTCGCTATCGCAAGCAGATTACCGACAATCCCGAGCTGTTCGAGGACCTGACCAGAACGATCATCCGGCAGGTCGGGGACCTTCGCAAGATGGTCGACGAGTTTTCATCGTTCGCTCGCCTCCCAAAGCCGGTATTCCGGACCGAGGATCCTGTCGCGCTTACGCGCCAGGCCCTGTTCCTCCAGGAAGTAGCGCGCCCGGACATCGACTTCCGTTTCGCCTCAGAGCGCGACATTCGGGTCATCGACTGCGACCGGCATCAATTCGGTCAGGCAATGACAAATGTTCTCAAGAATGCGATCGAAGCCACTGAAGCAAAAGCCAAAGAGGCAGACGAAAAGTATCGCGGTGCAATCGCAGTTGAGGTCGTCGAGCAACACGAGTCGATTCTCGTACGGGTCACCGACAATGGCATCGGCCTTTCGCAAGACAAGGAGCGACTGATCGAACCTTACGTGACTACACGGGAGAAGGGCACCGGGCTCGGCTTGGCGATCGTTAACAAGATCATCGAAGAACACGGCGGTGAAATGACCTTCACCGCCGCGCAAGAGGGGCACCACGGTCACCATGCGCTTCGCGCATGACCCGCTGGCCCAGGAAGCAACCAGTTCGGCATCGGTCCGCAAACCGGAAGCCGCGCAATGATCCGTTTTTCCAGCACGAAGAAGATGGCCCATGGCACTTGATATTCTGATCGTCGACGACGAGCGCGACATCCGCGAACTGGTCGCCGGCGTGCTGAGCGACGAAGGTTACGAATGCCGCACGGCAGGCGACAGCGACGCAGCGTTGGCAGCGGTCGATGCCCGGCGGCCGTCACTGGTGCTGCTCGACGTGTGGCTCCACGGCAGCCCGATGGACGGCCTTGAAATCCTGGATGCGATCAAGGCGCGCGAGCCGGAGTTGCCGGTCATCATCTTCTCGGGCCATGGCAACATCGACACCGCCGTCGCGGCGATCAGCCGCGGTGCGGTGGACTTCATCGAAAAGCCTTTCGAGGCGGAGAAGCTCCTTCACCTCGTTGGCCGCGCTACCGAGACCGAGCGCTTGCGCCGAGAGAACGCGCAGCTGCGTCAGGGCGTGTCCATGGGCGAGGAGTTCACCGGTTCCAGCGGCGTCATCAACCAGGTTCGCGCGACGCTCAAGCGCGTTGCCAATACCGGTAGCCGCCTGCTCATTACTGGTCCCGCCGGATCGGGCAAGGAAGTCGCGGCGCGTCTGCTCCACGCCTGGAGCCCGCGCGCGGGCAACGCTTTCGTCAGCGTCAACTCTGCCCGCATCACGCCCGAGCGCTTCGAACAGGAACTGTTTGGCGAGGAAGCGGACGGTACGCTGATTCGTTCGGGCCTGCTCGAAAGCGCCGATGGCGGTACGCTCTATTTCGATGAAGTGGCCGATATGCCGGCTTCGACACAGGCGCGTATCCTGCGGGTTCTGACCGACCAGGCGTTCGTGCGCGTTGGTGGTACCCGCCAGATTCGCGTCGATGTGCGCGTGGTTTCCTCGACTTCGCGCGATCTGGAAAAGGAAATCGCTGAACGCCGATTCCGTGAGGATCTGTTCTACCGCCTCAACGTCGTGCCGATCTCCATCCCGGCGCTGCGTGAACGTCGTGATGACATTCCCGCATTGATCGACCATTTCTTCGCTCGCTATGCCAACGAACAGGGCGTGTCGCCTCCACAGGTGAGCGGCGAGGCGATGACCGCGCTTCAGGCTTACGAGTGGCCCGGCAACGTGCGGCAGCTTCGCAACGTGGTCGAACGCACCGTGATCATGGCCCCGCGTGAGAAACTCGCGAAGATCGAAGCGGACATGCTGCCGCCGGAAATCTTCAACAGTCGGGGCGGGGCTGATGCAGGCGTGACCGTGATGATGAGTGCACCCTTGCGCGAAGCGCGAGAGAGCTTCGAGCGGGAGTATCTGCGTGTCCAGATTCGGCGCTTTTCCGGCAATATCTCCAAGACCGCCGCATTCATCGGGATGGAGCGTTCCGCCCTCCACCGCAAGCTGAAGCTGCTGGGCATGTCCGAGCGTCGCGAGGACGAGACAGACCTCGACGAGACTATCTGATTTGCTGTAACATTTTTGCTACAAAAACCCCGTTTACTGCATTGCAGCAAATGGGTAGTTTCCGATTCGAGAACGGCCCGCGCCAATGGCGGGACCAGATCGCGGACCGCATGCATGGGCGGCCGCCAAAAGAAGGAGAATACAACATGGCTGGTCGTACCCTTTCCGCGCGTCCTAAAGCTACGCCGGAACCTGAGGCTGAAGAGGCTTCGCCGCCCGCTACCACCGCGCCTGCATCCGTCCCGGCTTCCACTGGCGCGTCGACGGGGAAGGGTGGTCAGAATCTGCAGGACCAGTTCCTGAACCTGCTTCGTAAGAACAAGACCCCGGTCACCATGTTTCTCGTCAAGGGCGTGAAACTGCAGGGTATCGTCACCTGGTTCGATAACTTTTCGATCCTGCTGCGCCGTGATGGGCAGTCGCAGCTTGTCTACAAGCACGCGATCTCGACGATCATGCCGTCGACACCGGTCGATGCACGCCAGTTCGGCAATGGTCCGGAAAATGCCAAGAAGCAGCGTGTGCTGCAGGACGTCTTCCTTTCCAGCATCCGCAACGCCGGCGTGCAGGTGACGATGTTCCTCATCAACGGCGTCATGCTGCAGGGCCGTGTTGCCGCTTACGACCTTTTCTGCATGCTGCTCGAGCGCGAAGGCTACGTGCAGCTGGCCTACAAGCATGCGGTTTCAACGATTCAGCCCGTGACTCCTGTCGATCTTCAGGCGCATGAAGAAGCAGACGACTGAGAGAAGCTGAATCAACTTGAACGATGAACTGAAGGGCGAGGTCACGCGCGGTGCGCGTGCCCTCGTCGTCTATCCGCAGATGAAGGGTTTCAGGGGCGATCGGAGCGATCTGGACCCGGCAGCCCGCCTTGAAGAAGCGAAGGGCTTGGCCCTCGCTATCGGTCTCGAGGTGGTCGAGGCGATGGCCATCGTCATACGCGAGGCGCGCCCAGGTACGCTGTTCGGCGAAGGCCAGATCCAGAACATTGCGACCGCATGTACCCTCGAGGAAGCGGAGCTGATAATCGTCGATGGTTCGCTGTCTGCAATCCAGCAGCGCAACCTCGAAGAAAAGCTCAAGCGCAAGGTTATCGACCGCACGGGGCTGATCCTCGAGATCTTCGGTGAGCGTGCGGCAACCGCTGAGGGCCGCCTGCAAGTGGAGCTCGCACACCTCGACTACCAGGCGGGCCGCCTCGTTCGCAGTTGGACTCACCTCGAGCGCCAGCGCGGCGGCTTCGGCTTCCTCGGCGGTCCCGGCGAAACGCAGATCGAGGCCGACCGTCGTATGATTCGCGACCGCATGGCCAAGATCCGCCGCGAACTGGAGCAGGTGCGCCGCACGCGCGGGCTCCACCGGGATCGGCGTGAGAAGGCGCCGTGGCCGGTAATCGCGCTCGTCGGCTATACCAATGCAGGTAAGTCGACGCTGTTCAACCGGCTGACCGGTGCAGGCGTCATGGCCGAGAACCTTCTGTTCGCCACGCTCGATCCGACCATGCGGGCGATCCGCATGCCGGGTCTCGAAAAGGCGATCCTGTCAGATACCGTGGGTTTCATCTCCGACCTTCCGACGGAGTTGATCGCCGCTTTCCGTGCGACGCTGGAGGAAGTGACCGCCGCGGACGTTATTCTGCATGTGCGCGACATCGCCAATCCTGACACGGAGGCGCAGAAGCGCCAGGTGCTCGATGTACTGGCCGACCTCGGCGTGATCCAGCCGCCGCTCGACGATCGCAAGCAGCGTCAGGCTCCCGCCCTCGACTGGTCGGACGACGAACCCGAAGACGAGCCGGAACCGCAAGTGCCGATCATCGAGGTCTGGAACAAGTGGGACTTGCTCGGCCCTGACCAGGCGCACGAACTTCGCGACGTCGCCGTGCACAGGGAAGGGAGGTCATCATCCCCGTCTCGGCGCTGACCGGAGAGGGTTGTGAGGCACTTCTTGAGATCGCGAGCCGCAACCTGACGCGCGATTCGAAGCTCTACAGCTTTATCTTGCCAGTCGCTGACGGCCAACGCTTCGCATTCCTTCACGCGCGCGGCGAAGTGGTGTCCGAAGAAGATGCTGGCGAAGGTGAGCAGGGGCCTCAGATGAGGCTTGAAGTACGCTTGTCGGAGCGGGAATTCGGGCGCTTCATGGCGCTTTGAGTGCCGCTATGGTAGCGTCATGTGCCGTGATGCGCGTTTATTCGGCGCGCTTCACGGCCTGCCAGTAACCTTCCTGTTCTTCCAGGGAAAGTGCGGCGAAATCGCGGTTTTCCTGGGCCGAGAGGGTCTCCATCGCGCGGAACCGGCGCTCGAACTTGGCGTTCGCGGCGCGCAGCGCATCCTCGGGCGCGATTCCGTTCAAACGCACGAGATTAACCGCTGCGAACAGCAGATCGCCGGCTTCCTCCAGCCGTTCCGCAGCCCCGGCTTCAGCGAGTTCCTGCATTTCCTCGCGCACCTTGTCCGCGGCTCCGCTCGGATCGGGCCAGTCGAAACCAACCCGCGCCGCACGCTTCTGGAGCTTTTCGGCCCGCATCAGAGCCGGAAGCGAGAGTGCGACGCCGTCGATTGCGCTGGTCGCTCCCTTGGCGACGCGCTCGCTGGCTTTGAGCTTTTCCCAGCGATCAATCTGCGCATCGTCAGAAACGTCGTCACCGAAGATGTGCGGGTGGCGGGCCTCCAACTTGTCCGAGATTGCGGCGGCGACATCGCCAAAAGCGAAATGCCCGAGTTCTTCTGCCATGCGCGCATGAAACACGACCTGTAGCAGCAGGTCGCCAAGTTCTTCGCGCAGGGACGAAAGATCGTCATGCGCGATGGCTTCGGCGACTTCGTAGGCTTCCTCGATCGTATATGGTGCGATCGTCGCGAAAGTCTGCTCCTTGTCCCATTCGCAGCCGTCCTGCGGATCGCGCAGGCGGGCCATTATGGTCAGAAGGCGATCGATCTGCTGGTGTCGGTTCTGTGTCATACCTGAAATGATAATGATGATTATGTAAAGTAGAGGGTGGCGATCATGAGGTGATCTTCAGACCGGACCATTGGATTACCAGCACGAGGCTAATGATGACGGCTGCCCATATGGCTGCAAGGCGCAACGCCTGCCCGCCGCCGAGCCCGCGAATTTGCGGATTGCGCAATGCCAGGACCAAACAGCCGACGATGGAGATCATCGATACGATCATGGCAGTCAAGGTCATGGCGCGATCACCAGTCCATCATAAGCGACCTGCACGTTTGCAGGCACTGAGGCGCTCAGTGTGGCATAGTCCATGCTCTTGTCGAGATGCGTCAGCACGGCCGTGCTGACGCGGCACACTTCAACGAGTTCCAGCGACATGGCCAGATGTGAATGGGTCGGATGCGGTTCGCGGCGCAGGCAATCTACTATCAAGACGTCGCAACCATAGAACAGGTCTATCATTCCGCGTGTAATCTGATTGAAGTCTGTCGCATAACCGATTGATTTACCGTCGGCATCGAACAAAAATCCGGTCGAGATCCATACCCCCATGTGGCATCTGGGTATGGCCGACGCGAAAACCTTCGCAAAGGCGTAGCGTGTCCAGATTCTCCAGCGAAATCAACGTTGGATAGCCATGCTGGCCGGCAAAGACGTATCCGAAGCGCTGCCGCAGCCGACGAACCGTTTCGGAATCTGCATAACCCGGAATCGGTCCGGCGCGGCCGTAGCGCAGCGGGCGAAGATCATCGATGCCGTGGCAGTGATCGGCGTGATCGTGCGTCCAGAATACTGCGTCTATGCGATGGATGTCATTCGCAAGGAGCTGCGCGCGCAGATCGGTCGGCGTATCGACCAGAATACGGGCTCCGGCATCGCTTTCGAGCAGGATCGCGACGCGCGTGCGCCGGTTTCGGGGCTCCTTGGGATCGCACAGGCCCCAGTCTGCCCCGTTATTCTCGCCGCCGAGCCGCGGTACTCCGGTGGATGTGCCGCTACCAAGGATCGTCACCTTCACGCGTAATGCGCCTTGGTAAACAGAGCGAAGAAATTGCGCGTCGTCACCTCGCCAAGATGCTCCACGCTGATCCCGCGCAAGGTCGCAACGAAAGCGGCGGTATCGGCCGTGAATGCCGGCTCGCACTTGCGGCCGCGATGTGGGACCGGTGCAAGAAACGGCAGATCGGTCTCCACAAGAAGCCGATCTTCAGGAACTGTTTTTACGAAGTCCTGCAAGTCCTTGGCATTCTTGAACGTCACGATGCCGGAAATACTGATCGTGAGGCCCAGATCGAGGACCTTGCGGCCGAAGTCCGCGCTGGCGGTGAAGCAGTGGATCAGCGCAGGGAAAGCGCCCTTCCCCATTTCCTCCTCAAGAATACGCGCGGTATCACCCTCGGCGTCGCGCGTGTGAATGATGATCGGGAGGCCGGTCTCACGCGCGACGGCGATATGCGTGCGGAACAATGCCTGCTGCACGTCGCGGTCGGACTTGTCGTAATAATAGTCGAGCCCGGTTTCGCCTATGCCGATCACGCGGGGATGGGCCGCGGCTTCGCGCAAGGCGCTCTCGCCGAGATCGGCATGCTGGTCCGCCTCATGCGGATGGATGCCGATCGAAGCCCATACGTCCGGTTCGCGCGCGGCGGTATCGACGACGCGGTCCCATTCCCGTTGCCGGGTCGAGATATTGAGGAACCCCTTGATCCCCGCCGCGCGCGCGCGAGCGAGAACGGCCTGCTGATCCTCGACCAGGCCCTCATACTCGAGATGGCAGTGGGAATCGATCAGCATCAGGCTGCCGCTTCCTCGGGCAATTCAAGGCGGGGAACACGCCCTGCGGCTTGTCGACCTTGAACCCGGAAGCGACGAGTTCGTCAAACCACCCGGCCTCCGCTAGCGCCGCATAATTCCGGGCATCCGCGCCCTGTCCCATCTGGTCGAGTAACGCGTCGATTGCGGTGGGCACCACGGGCCTTACGGCAAGGGCAAGATCGCGCACGACGCGGAAGAGGGTCATCAGCACCGTCTCCATGCGTGCGGGATCGCTCTTGCGCAGTGCCCAGGGGGCCTGTTCGTCGACATACTGGTTGCAGGCGAAGACGCCGCGCATCCAGGCTTCCAGACCAGTGCTGAAATCGAGGGCGTCAAAGGCCGTACGCAGACCTGAGATGCCCTCGGCTACGGCGGCGAACAGTGCGGTGTCCGCCTCACTATATTCAAGCCCAGACTTCAAATCCCCATCCATGTTCTTGAAAATCATGGATAGGCTGCGCTGCGCTAGATTGCCGAAGCTATTCGCGAGCTCGGCATTGGTGCGGGTGACGATGGCTTCGGCCGACCACGAACCATCTTGTCCGAACGCGACTTCGCGCAGGAAGAAATAGCGCAGCGTATCGACGCCAAAGGTTGCGGCCAGCCCGATCGGATCGGTGACGTTGCCCAGTGACTTCGATTCCTTCTGCCCGCGATTGAGCAGGAAGCCGTGTCCGAAGACCTGCTTGGGCAGGTCCAGGCCTGCGCTCATCAGGAAGGCGGGCCAGTACACGGTGTGGAAGCGAACGATGTCCTTGCCGATCAGGTGAACGTCGGCAGGCCAGAACTTGGCGAAGTCGCCCTGCTCCTCGGGGAAGCCGAGACCGGTGATGTAGTTGGTCAGCGCATCGACCCACACGTACATGACGTGATTATCGCTCCCGGGAACCTTGATCCCCCAGTCGAAGCTGGTGCGTGAGACCGACAAGTCGCGAAGGCCACCTTCGACGAAGCGCTGGATCTCGTTGCGGCGGCTCTCGGGACGGATGAAGTCACCTGAAGCGTAGAGTTCCAGCAATTTGTCCTGATACCTGGATAAGCGAAAAAACCACGATTCCTCAACGGTCCATTCCACCGGAGTGCCCTGAGGCGACAGCTTCGCGCCACCTTCGCCAGCCTGCAGTTCGCTTTCGTCGTAATAAGCTTCGTCGCGGACCGAGTACCAGCCTTCGTAGCGATCGAGATAGAGGTCGCCGTTCGCTTCCATGCGGCGCCACAGTTCCTGAGTGGCGGCGTGGTGGCGCGGCTCAGTCGTGCGGATGAACACGTCATAACCGATATTCAGAATGTCGCACATTTCCTTGAAATACGACGACATTTCATCTGCCAGAGCAGCCGGCGCGGTATCGAGTTCGCGCGCCTTCTGGGCCATCTTCAGCCCATGCTCGTCCGTGCCGGTCTGGAACCGGACGTCGAAACCTTCCGCCTTCTTGAAACGGGCGATCACGTCCGCGGCGATGGCCTCGTAGGCATGGCCGATGTGTGGGCGTCCATTGGGGTAGCTGATGGCGGTAGTAATGTAATAGGGCTCGCCCATACGGCGTCGCGCTTTCCTGGCTGGTGTTTACAGGTCAATATTCAAACACGTTCCGAACTTCCCGCAGGAGTCCGGCGAACGCGCTAGCGTGCCGCTTCTCTAGGCATCGCGGCCGAGGCCAGCAACCCGCCAATTTCCATTATGAGGAGCCCGGCATCGAAATTGTAGGTCGGAGCCTGCGTCGCCAGCTTCGTAAGCGCGCCATAAGCCTCGATAAAGCCGAGTTGGCGATGGCGTGGCGCTTCGCGCAATTGGTGGACGAGGACCGCTCGGGCCAGTTCCAGCGCCGCCAGTTGGCGGTCGCGTGCCGGTCGCCCGCCCATCTCATCAGCAAGGGCGCCGCGAAGGAGGAAATCCGGGTCGCCGCGCTGGAGGATGCGCATCATCAGTTCGTGAACGGCACCGAGGTCATGCTCGACGATATCGAGCGCTACGCCGGGCGACCCTTGGGCAGCTGCGATCGCGGCGGAGCGCGCGGCGGCATCGGCTTGCGGTGCGTCGCGGCGGATGACAGCTTCGAGCTCCTCCCGGTCCAGCGCTGCGAAGCGCAGAACCCGGCACCGGGAACGGATGGTCGGCAGCAGGCGCCCAGGCTGGTGCGTGACGAGCAGGAAATAGGTTCCCGCCGGCGGTTCCTCTAGGGCCTTCAGAAGTGCGTTGACCGCCCCCTTTTCCATGTCGTCGGCAGGGTCGATGATGATCGCGCGGCGATCGCCCAGCGTCGGCTTGGTCGCGAGGCGGCGGATCATGCCGCGTACCTGGTCCACGGTGATGTTGCGCTTGGTCTGGTAGGGCTTGCCTTCAGCCTTCTTCTTTGCCTCGTCGTCGTTGGCGGGAAGGTGGTCTAGGATGTGGATGTCGGGATGGCTCTCGACATCGAGCACCGGGGCGCCGGGCTGACGGACCAGTTCGGCAGCGGCGGCGCGAGCGAACGCGCGCTTTCCGAGGCCCTTGCCGCCACTCAGCAGCCAGGCGTGGTGCATACGCTCGGACGCGATGGCGGCGAGCCATTCCTGCCACGCGGCATCCTGGCCGATAAAGGGCTTGTCCATGTTCACCCCAGCAACGGCGCCAGTGCAGCGAGGACCTGCGCTTGCGTGTCGTAAGGGTTTCCATCCCCGTCGACCCGGGCGAAGCGGGCGGGCTCTGCGTCGGCGAAGGCAGAAAACGCGCTGGCCACACGGGCATGGTAGGCGGCATCCCGGCCGCCGATACGGTCGCTGCCGTCGGTGTCGCGCAGGGCGAGCCTTTGCACGGCCACCGCCGGGGTTACCTCGATCAGCAGCGTCAGATCGGGCAGCAGGCCGTCGCTACCAATGGCGTGAAGGGCGGCGATGTCGCTGTCAGACAATCCGCCACCACCACCCTGATAGGCGCGGCTCGAGATCGAGATAGCGATCGCAGATGACCCATGCGCCGCGTGCCAGTGCCGGGCGGATCAGGCGGTGGACGTGGTCGGACCGTGCGGCGGCGAACAGCAACGCCTCGGCACGCGGGTTCCAGCTTTCGCCGCCATCGCCCTCGACGCCATTGAGCAACAGGGCGCGGATTGCCTCCGCGCCCGGCGTTCCGCCCGGCTCGCGGGTGGTGACCACCTCCAGGCCAAGCCCACGCAGGGCTTCGGCCAGTAGTCGGGCCTGGGTGGACTTGCCCGCCCCTTCCCCGCCCTCGAGCGCGATGAATCGACCCTGCATCATGTGAACAGGTTGATAAGCCCGTTCAGCAGCCTGTCCAGCCATCCGGCAGTCCCCACGTCACGCCCCGCGTAGAGCGGCACGCGGCCCGGTGCGAGCCCGGCGACGCGGATCTCCAGTTCGCCGACCTGCTCGCCCTTGCGGATCGGCGCCTTGATCGGTCCGCTGTAGTGGACGGCAAGCGTGATGCCCGGCTGAGTGCCGCGCGGGATGGTGGCGTGAACCTCGCGGTTGGCGACGAGCGGCAGCGAGCGGGCGTCGCCGCCTTGAACCTTGGCCTGCGCGATCGTCTGGCCCTGGTCGAAGAGGTGGCGGGTGTCCCACGCGGCAAAGCCCCATTCGAGCAGCGCCTTTGCCGCATCGTCGCGCACCTTGGGCAGCGGCGATCCCGCCAGCACCATGACGAGGCGGCGCCCCCACGCTCGGCCGTGCCGAGAAAGTTGTAGCCAGCCTCGCGGGTATATCCGGTCTTGATGCCGTCCGCGCCGGGCACGACGCCCACCGTCGGGTCGTGGCTGCGCATGTGGACGTCACGCCAGATCCAGTGCTTGTGACCGGAAAACTCGCGGTAAAGATCAGGATAGCGCGTGATCATCGCATCGGCGAGGCGCACCAGATCGCTGGCGGTGACGTAGGTGTTGCCCTCGTCCATCCAGCCGTTGGGCGTGTTGTAGTGACTGCGCGTCATGCCGAGGCGCCGCGCGGCGTCGTTCATCTTCGCCGCCCAGCCCTGCACGCTGCCCGCATAGCCCTCGCCCAGCACGACGGCGGCATCGTTCGCCGAAGCGGTCATGATGCCATGGAGCAGGTCGCGCGTGGTCGGCCTGTCCTTGGTCGTGATGTACATGTTGGTGCCCTTGGCGAACCATTCCTTCTCGGTCTCGGGTCGCTCCTGGAACTGGCGGTCCATGCGGAGACGGCCCGCGCCGATTTCCTCGAAGGCGACGTAAGCGGTCATCACCTTGGTCACCGAGGCGGGCAGGAAGGGCGTATCGGGATGTTTCTGCGCCAGCACCTGGCCGGAGCCGAGATCGACCAGCAGACTTACCGGGATCGGCGCAACCTGCGGCGGCGGGGCCGGGATGGAGGCGGCCGAGGCACTCGCCGGTATGGTCACGGCCAGTGCCAGCTTCACGATATTGGAAAACGACTTCAAGACCCGACTTCTCCCGCGCGCCTGTCGGCGTCTGGCTGCGCGCGGGAGACGTTTCAGGTTCAGTCCGCGCCGAGGATTCGGGCATCCCTATAGCCCGCGCCTTTCGCCTTCTCCAGCGCCGGCGCGGCTTTTGCACGGTTCGCGTAAGGACCGAGCCGCACGCGCCAGAACTTGCCTGCCGGGGACATGCTGCCACCGAGTTGCGCGGCGACCTTGCGAGCCGAGGATTCGGAGGAAAACGCGGCTACCTGTACGTAAGTCGAGCCCTTATCGGCAGGTTTGAGCGCTTCCGGTTTGGGCTTCGCCGCCGGAGCAGCGGGCTTCGGAGCGGGGGCCTTGGGCGGCGAAGGGGGCACCGTTTGCGACGGGCGGGCGGCGGGCCGTACGGCCGGGGCGACGGATGCGGGCCTGGCTACCTTCGGTGCCGCTGCCGGCTTCGCGGCCGGAGCCTTGACTATCGCAGGCGGTTCTCCCGCAGGCATTGCCGGCGGCGTGGAAGGCGGCGGGACCAGCGGCGACTGGTCCGCCAGCTTGCGGCGCAGGACCTTGAGCAGTCCTTCGGGCGTTTCCATGCGCTCCGGCGCCCGGCCGCCGGCCCGAAGGAGCGCGCGCTCCTGCTCCGGCGGATTGACGCGGCGTACCCGCACTTGCGCCCTGGCGCCAGGAGCGAGACCGAGCTGCGCCGAAGCATCGGCCGACAGTTCGATGAGTGCATCGTTTACCATCGGGCCGCGCCTCTCGATCCGCACGAGGATGGTGCGGCCGGTGTCGAGCGCGGTCACTTCTGCATAGCTGGGCAAAGGCAAAGTCTTGTGCGCGGCGGTCACGCCGGTGCCTTCGCCGGTGATGACGCCGCCGACCGCGTCGTAGTTGAGCTGGTCGGTCGGCGTCCAGACGGTGCTGCCGACGGTGAAGGGTTCGCCGACGACGACCGGATAATCGGCGGCAGGCCCCGTAGCAGGAGCAGCGACCTGCGGAGTGCGGGAAGCGGCCAAGGCCCCTCCCGAACCGAGCAGGATCAGCGCCGCAAGCGGCAGGGCATGGTTAACGGGCAATCTCATCTGCAAGCAACCCCACGGACATGGCGTAGTAGTTCGAGCAGTTGTACTGGAGGATCACCCGATAATTACCGGTTAACAGATAAGCCGGAGTGCCCGGACCGTCGGGCTGGAACAGCGAGGCGAGGACATCGCCGCCGATCGCGCCCTGCGGCGCCACGCCAAGGGCGCGCCATTGCGAAACCGGCTTCCACTGCGAATGGCGCGCATGAACTGCGGCGCATGACGGCGACGACAACTTCGTCGCATAGGCGTTTACGTTGAACCCGGACGGCAGGCTGGCCCGCACGCCCCAGGGCTCACCGGTGCGCCAACCGGCGTCGCGGAAATAATTCGCGATCGAGGCCAGCGTGTCGGCCGAACTGGAGAAGATATCCGCCCGCCCGTCCCCGTCGCCATCGACGGCGAGGCGCAAGTAGACGCTCGGCAGGAACTGGGGATACCCGAAGGCCCCTGCCCAGCTGCCCTTGAGTTGCGAACGCGGCACGCCCCGGTCGACCATCTTCATCAGCGCGATAAGCTCGCTCTCGAACAGCTCGCGGCGGCGCCCTTCCCAGGCCAGCGTCGCCAGCGAGCGCGCGAGGTCGAAGTCGCCTGTGTAGCTGCCGAAATTGGTCTCATGCCCCCAGATCGCGAAGAGAATCGGCGCGGGCACGCCATACCGCCGCTCGATCTGCGGCAGGATCGAGGCAAGTGAAGTATAGCGCGACTTGCCGCGCGCCACGATCGAACTGCCCACGTGCTGCGCGATATAAGGCGCCAGTGGCGGCGGCGCCCCGCGGCTGCCGGGCTGCGAGGTATCGAGCGCGATGACCCTCTCGTTGGGCGTGAGGCCGGTCAGCACGCTGGTGATGGCGGCTTCGCTCACACCTTGGGATCGGGCATGCGAGGCGACCGTGCGCAAGTAATCGGGAAAGGACTCCGGCTGCGCGCAGGCCTGCGCGGCGGGAAGCGCAAGCACGATGGCGAAGACGGGAAGACGCAGGGATCGCATGAAGGTTGCAAAGGTCATCGCGAGGAAACTTCGCACAAAGCGGTCCGGTTGCAAATGGCCCGCTGCGCCTCATCGTGGACAGTCGCCGCAAGCCCGATGCCCTTCACCGAGCATCAACCCCTTGCGCCCGCGCCACTTTGGGCTATGCGCAGGAATAGAGCGGACAGGTGGCCGAGTGGTTTAAGGCAGCGGTCTTGAAAGTTGCCGGGCCTTATCCGTTCGACGAAGAGAATAACCTTATAAAACAAGGTGTAACTTGTGAATCTCAAATTGGCGGCGACTTGCCCATAAGCATTTCGTAAGCTACGCGCTGATTCGATGCGGAAGAGTGGCCGAGTGGTTTAAGGCACTGGTCTTGAAAACCAGCGATGGGGCAACCTATCCGTGGGTTCGAGATCCCACCTCTTCCGCCACAATTTTCGATACGTATCGTTGTGGGACAGCGGGCTTTCTGAAGTGCGACACCCTAGTCAGCGTCCTTGAGCAGAACTATCTTGCTCATTGTCCCCGGAATTGGCCGACGGATACGATCGTTGCAACGAGCAACCCGCAAGAGCGACAAGATGATCCAGGCAGCGCCGGGACACTTCGCCTCCGCGAGTGCGAGTAACAGGTTCATGAGCATAGCTCGGACAATCTCCTCGATTACACGATACCACTTAGCGTTTCAGACCCGCACCGACGAGCAGCCTCACAAGGGCCTAACAGGGGGTGGAATGTGGTGTGCGTCCGGGGGCGTCCAGGTTGCTGGGGTCTCGGGTCAAGACTGGCTCCCGGACTCTGCTATTGATAAGGTGGCGCTATGAAGCCACCAATCTGGTTCCGCCCGCGCGGCTAACTTCACTTGGACATGCCGGTTAAACCGGAGTTTGCCATTGGTTTAACGCCCTCTCAGGTATCGAGCCACGTGTGGTCACCTTTGATCCACTACGTGAAGACGGAAAAGCGATACAAAGTAAAGGAGAGGAAGACGGTAGCCAAGGAGCGACCTATTATGTTCGCCTCCCATCGTGATTCTTGCATTTTATCTAAATACTCATCCGAGTTGGTTAGAATTTTGGATGATTGGTACGGCGCGAATGATTTAGACGATACGGTGATTGCCTATCGATCTTTGGGAAAATCTAATTACCATTTTGCCAAGCGCGTCGAGGACTTTGTGCGGGAACACGCATCTTTGACCGTCATGTGCTTCGACGTCACGGGGTTCTTTGACAACCTCGACCATAAGCGTCTCAAAACACGATTGAAATGGGCGTTAGAATGCGATGATCTGCCGCCCGATTGGTTCGCCGTGTTTCGGTCAGTAACAAAATATCGGTACATCAATTTGGATGAGATCAAGCAGCACGAGGATCTCGCCAAGCGCTTGCGCGACCGTAAACGTCATCCTCTGGCTACCGTTGCGGAATTAAAATCGCGCGGCTTATCAATCAATAAAAACCCAAAGGCGGTCGGCATACCCCAGGGTACGCCAATAAGCGCTAGCTTGTCGAGATCTATATATGACGCAATTTGACATTGAAATGCGTCAAGAGGCACTCAAGCGTGGTGCTTTGTATCAGCGATACTCAGACGACATTCTTGTCGCGTGCCCACCTACTAGGCAGAACGTGCTTAAGGCGTTAGTAGAGGAGAAGTTGGAGGAGCATGGATTAGAACTACAGTCGTCTAAAACGGATGTGGTCACTATGCATGCGCCTGCCAGCACCCTAACCTTCCAATATCTTGGTTATCAACTTGGTCATGTGAATGCTCGCCTGCGGCTCAAGTCATTGTCGAAACAATGGCGGACCGCGAGGCGCGCTATTCGCAAGACCGAGCGCATAGGCTTAACTGCGATAAAGGCAGGCAAAGCTGATAAGATTTACACCCGGAAGCTACATCGGCGATTTACTAGTGCAGGAGACAGGAATTTTCTGGCCTACGCAACCAAATCCGCTGAAACGCTCAACTCTCCCGCTATTCGCAAGCAGGCCAAGAAACTGCGCCGCTTTATGCAGCGAGAGCTTACACGCCTTAAGGGAAAGGCGACGCCGCAGCCCTAATTGGCGCTTCCGATTTACTTATGACGAGAACGTGACCTAACTTGTCACCACCGATTTCAGCGCGTTGCGAGGCTTCCTCCACTAAACACGATAACTGTTTGAGCAGCAACGCCCCACATCTTTCGATGCAGGGCGTTGGCGGCGTCAGGAGAAGGAGTGTCCCCGCCGCTGGCTCCGATCAGTTTTACGAGGGTCGGTTGCCTTGACCTCGGCGTGGCCATGACCTCCACGCATAGCGCCGCCCGAGGATGGGAGGCGGCGAAGGTTTATTCCCCCAGCAGGCGACACCCATGGCTACCATTGCAGAGGCGCAGGCGGGACACATCATCGCTGAAAAACGGCTTGCTACAACGCAGGCAGCGAATCCAGCCAACGCGGCCAACAGCCCGAGGCGGATCAAGGTCCATGTCGTAGATCGGCTCCCGTCGTGCGCCGCCGTCCCACAGCCAGGGCAACGGCTCGTTAAACCCTTGCTGGTTGGTGCGCCGGGGAGTGTGGCCACAACCTGCTGGGGGTGCCTGGGGCGCCCGGACAATGCGAGGGCGCGGCTCTCGGGCACGCGGGGCCGGGTTAGCGCTGCGCCACGCCGACAACCACGCCGGAACGGGTTGCAGGTCACTCATCGCCCACGCCAACCTTGCCAAGTGCCGTCCGATTCCCAGCGTCGTAGAGACTGAAGGACCACGGGGAAGTCGCGCCGATCCAAGATGCCGTCGTCCATCTGCTCCGCACACATGGCGGCGAACGCATCGAACGAGCCATAGGCCAAGGCGTATGGGGATTGGCCCGGCGCCCGCACCACTTCGAGCCGCTGAACACGCGCAAGAAGGGAACGGACGCCCGCCATGCTGATTATTCCTTCGCCGTTTCAAGGCTCGCCACCCGCGCTTCGAGCGCAACGACTTTGTCGGCCAGAGAACCGAGCAAAGCATCCACCTGCCCCGGCCATTCCTGCGCGCGCTTTCGTTCCTCGACCGAGCGCATAGCATCCTCCTGCGTCCGTGCGAAAATGTGATCGAGCTGCTCCGGCGTTACGGCGTAGCTCTCCGTTTCGTTGGGGTTTTTCGTCATCATGAGCGGATTACCTTCATCTGCTGTAGAACTTCATGGGCGTCGGCGCGGACGGTCGGATCGTCGGAGTCTCGCATTACGTCCGCTAACATCTTGGCCACATTGGCGCGCAGCTCTCCGCGCTGCTGATCGTCGAGGCGGGCCACCCCATCCGGCAAGTTGCGTTCGTCGAGCACTTCAGCGGCGGTCATGGATACGACATGGATCGGATATGCCATCTGATCGGCAAGCTGCAGCGCCCACTGGACCGCCTCCGCATGATTCTCGATGGGTTCCACCGGGCCGTTGAACTGTTTGGCGAACTCCGTGCCATGCAACGCGCCGCCCGCTAACCACATCACCTGGCAGAACAGATCATCGTCGCCGACCTCGTACGCCACGACATGATTTGTTTTCGTGTGGATCACCGGCATCATCGTTTCTCCCGTGCGAGGCGTTGGCGGCAGGCTTCATCGAACCGCAGTGCCTTCGAAATAAGGCCGGTCGGGTCGCGCATGACGTCGCTGGGGGCCGGGCCTGCTGCATTGAAAAGCAGAATGTCGCGGTTGCCGGGCCGAAGTAGCGCCGTGGCTGTGCCATGGGTGGTGCGTTCGTTTTTCATACTGGTCTTGCCTCCAACAGAGTGATCCGGCCTTCGAGCTCTTCGACAGCCCTCGCGTTGGACAACGTGCCGATTGCCTCAATGATTTGGCGTCCAACATCTGGCGCCACAGCGCCTTGGGAAATCGAGGCAAGCACAGCTTCGATCTGCTTTGCTATCGGCGCGGACGGGTCCAGATCGAACCGCACCTTCTCTGCCTGGCTTTTTATTGCAGGAAGAATCCTGCCGAGGATCAGGTGAGCCGCGCCTGCGTCTCCATCGAGCGCCTTCTCGATCATAACCCCTACGATGCCGTCAGCGTCCGCAAGCATCTTCTCAGCGAGCTTTGCTCTCCGATCCACAATTCCTTTGGGCCTGCCGCGCGGATTGCCGCTCTGGCCCGGTATCCAGCGTCCGCTCGAAGCTGGCGGAGGAGCATCTGTGCTTCCGCCGTCGAGCCAGGGTGGTTGAATCTTGGTCATGCCTGATCCTGTTCAGAGCAGTGAGCGATCAGGCGCCGGGTTCGATCTGCAGGGCATCCAGCGCCGCCTGGTTCAGCGTGTCGATACCGCGCACTTCCTTCGCAGGCGCGCCGACAGCCTTCTGGATTTCCTTGATGATCTTGCGCGCGTCGCGGTCGATCTTTTCGCTGGCGCTCCGCATTACCTGAAGCCGCTCCACCAACGCGGGATTCTTCCTGGCGTGGTATTCATGCACGAAATGAGAATGATCCACGTTCGTCAGCCCCGAAAGGAAGGCCGGGCTGCCAAGGATGCTCGCGAGAGTGGTGTCGTCACCTGCCTCCATCGCTTCCCGAATGAGCGTCGAGCGCTCCGTCCGGCTAAGCGTCTTACAATGCCCCCGAATTTCGGCGTTGAGCGTCCCTAGGGCACGGGCTTCGAGAGGCTGCGATAGCTGCGCCTCAGTATGTGTGATCGTTGCCTCGAGGTCGCGGGACACTTGGTCCATGCGGCGAAGCAACCGTTCCTGCTGCTTCGACGCCTCTTTGCCAACTACAAGAAGACGCTGTTCCTCGGTCCAGGCAGGGTTTGCCTTCCCCGCTGAAGTGGCGTCATGTAGTTTCCCAATCGTGAGGTAAGCGTCCTGAAAGGCATTGACCACACCAGAGATGAACGGTGCCGTCGCATCGTTATAGCCCTCAATGGACTTGAGCGCTTCTCCGTCCAGCGCCGGTGATACGCGAATATCTACTTTGACTGTCATTGCGTGTTCCTAACCTGTTGGGGCTATTAATACGCTTATAGCAACTTGTTGTCTCCGTGTTTATTTAGCAATATCAATGTGATGCATCACAATTCCAACAGTTTGGTTGTTTGTTGGAGGAGTAATGGCGGGGTCCATCCGCCCCGCTCACTGCAATTTGCCCAGGACGTGGTGGCTTCGGCTCGGCTTATCTGACCACGCTATTGGTCGTTGCGCATCCATTCGCCCGCACGGCGGTTCGGCCAAGCATCGCAAATTATCCGCTGTGCCATGGCGAAAGCGCAGTCACGATGGAACATAACGCGGACTTGCCCTACGTGGGGCAGCGTCATATCGTAACCCACGGTTGGCCCGGCGCTCCGCTCGCCGCAGGCGGGGCAGGTTTCGTGATTATTGAACGGACTAGCCTTTGCGGCGTCGGTGTCCCTGTAAAAGGTCATTTTGCTCTCCTGAATTGATGTAGGCTCCCAGTATCTCTGCCAACTCTGCCTTACACACACGGCACCCTAGTGTAGGGAGGAGGTAAGCCCACCCCCTATGGTGCGCGCAAGGCAGAGATGGCAGGGATGGCACCATCACAATTTGATCCCTGCCATGTCTGCGTGCAAGTCAAGCCGTTTCGCCGATTGCATCGCGTACAGCGGCGCGGCGTGCTCGCCATTGCTCGCCCTCGCGGGCGAATAACTCTGCAACTCTGTGGTGAACCGCGTACCTGCTCGGCCATCCTCCGTAAGAGCGGACGTGCGTTTGGGCGCTCAACCAGTCGGCGTCTTCTAGTATCTGCACAGCTTCACGGCGCAGGCGGTCATCGGCCTTCTTGAAACCCTGACAGTGCTGGGTCATCCAATCGCGGCTGATTGTGGTCACCGCCTCCTCAGACGCCACCACCGAGCGTGCCAGTGCACGCGCCAACTCGAACGCCGGGGCGCTGCTCAGGATGCTGGAGTACAAAGTGTGTGCGTGTCGGCGCGCCTTGCGCATGTATCGAATGGCGTAGCCCATAGCCTCGGCCCCTACCTCTTGCCCAGGCGGACACCGCTCGACAGCGCAGAATACGTGGAAGGTCAGCGCCACCTCGGCCAACATGCCAGGGTGCTTGCCGAGGTGTGCGGCGTAGGCGGGGAAAATTCCTCGGTCGAGATAACAAGTTGTCGAAGTTGCCGGACCTCGGCCTCGAATAATGCGCGTGCTTCGGGCCCCAGCGAGATCTCTGTCGGCAACCCCGACGAGGTTACTTGGTACGCATATTCGAGCCGCCCGGCCCAATTCAACATGGCCTGCCGTGCGTCCCCAGTGGCGTCGAGGTTAGGGGAGGACAGGATGCATGGCACGAAGCGCTGGATGAGCCCATCTTCCGGCATTTGCTTCATCTGCTTTGCCAACCCGTCTGGCGTGCAAGCGGCAAGGACGGAAACTCCCCAGTTTGGCACGTAAACTGAACCGCGCTCGACCCGGTTGATCTGGTGCGGCCCTCCATCGCGCAGTTGGAGCCAGTCACCACGGTTCTTAGCCCCTTCCCCACGATCCGCAGCGTCTATCGCCCCGATCCACGAAGAGAACTCTTCCGTCAGCATGAGCATGCCGCGAGGATTGGCCTGCAACGCAATGGACAGCGCGGGGATCGTGCTGTCGCTGGTGTACAGCGCGGGCACCGGATCACGTTCGTTGCTGTGGAGGCTTTCGTTAGCCTCCCGCCAACGCTCGTAGAGCACGCCATGCATTTGCTTGATGTGGTCAGTAGCAGCTCGGATGCATGGAGACTTTCCCGCGCTCGGCCCGCCGCAGAGGAATGCCCACTGTCGTGCCGAAACGTTCCAATTGGACTCGGGACGTACCGAAAGCCGGTAGCCGTCATCAATTACCGACGATGCGGCGGTTACGCACGCAACGATGGAGCCGCTTCGGTCATAACCCGTAGCTTGGGAAAAGTGCCAAGCGAACTCTCCGATGCAGCGCGGCACGTCGTCAAATTCGTATGGCGGCGGCGCCGCCCGTCGCAGTATGTCGCGCGGTTCGCGTAAGTTGAAGTTCGGGTCGACGCGCGCAACCATGCCACCCGCCTTTATTCGTGCCTGCTCCGCTTTAGCTTCCTCGACGCGAGCAAGGTCTGCGAGAAGTTTGGATTTATGCTGCTCGTGAGCCTGTTTTTCCTCAGCACTCCAATAAAGATCGGCATTTGCGGTGCGTTGCTTGTGACTGTGATAATCCCAATCCGTCTTGCCGTCCTCTGTCAAAGGAGGATTGTAAGGCGGTTGCGTTTCACCATTAGGTTCTGGTATAGTCGCCATTGCTCAATAATACTTTCACTTAAGCGGTAGGTGGGATTAAGGCTCCTTCTGCCGCTTTTTCTTTTCCTGACTTACGATAAACTCACACGATACTTTCGTAACACGTATTTCCTTTAGATTTCAGGCGCTTGGATCGGAAGATGTGAAGTTATGGGATTTGGCAGGGGTTGCCGCAGCGCTGTACGCGCTGGTGCTGGCATAGGACTGAGCGTCCAGCCATCGCGCCACATCGTCACGACGATAGCGAATGGGGGATTGCTTTTGTCGGCCCAGCTTTACGAAGCGCGGCCCTTTGCCTTTGCTCCGCCAGATTTCGAGCGTGTTGGGGCGGATGCCGAGAAGTCCGGCGGTCTGCTCGTTATCGAGCAATTCATCGATAGCACTGAATTGGGACATGATGGGTGACCCGCGACAAGCGTTAGCTTTGTGCTGTGGTCACCAGCACCGGAAAAGGCCGATTACCTTTCCGGCAGTGTCCGGTTCCTGGGGGCTAGTTGGATTGCCCTTACTCACCGACTCACGTCACGGGTTCTTTTTTGTCGGCGCTCCGTGCAGCCCCGCCCCCGAAGGGACCACCCACCAACCTGGGTGTGCATAGCTTTACGCTACTGGCTTTACTTCAAGCAAGGCATTATTTTAGCAATAGCCCTATGGCAACTTTTCGAGCGAGCACCTTATGATCGAATTTACGACAGGCCAGCTTGTGCAGTTAAAATCTGGTGGTCCCAAGATGACCGTGGACAGCATAAACGAGTTTGGAATTACCGTTAAGTGGTTCGCTGGCGCGAAAATGGAATCTGCTCGTGTCGCACCCGAGGCCCTACAGCCCTATACTGAGGCAGAAAAGTGACCCCTAAAGAAGCGGCCGAATGGATGGTGGTAGAACTCAACCAACTCCAATGGCTCGACCAAGAGCATGTAGCGTATCATCTGCTGGAAAACGCCCCTGATTTGGTCTTTCTCAACGACAATGGCAATTATGGCATCGACAAGAAGGTGCTTGCCGCATTCAACCAACTTACGCCTGACGTTGTTTGGTCACGGGGCTCACGGCATTGGCGCATGCGGGAAGACTACGACACTCCCGGAAAGCGCCAGCAGGATTAGGCGCGGATAGGAACAACGTTCGCGCCATCTTTTACTTTGGCCTGTTGCTCGATCCAATCAGCTACGCGCTGAGTCTCCGGCTGTAAATATTGGAGACGAGACGTTTCAAGATAATGTCGGGCAGTGACGCCCTTCGGAACATGATTGGTTAGCAGTTCCACTTTGTAGTAATCGATGCCGCACTTAGCGACGGCTATGGTTGTGAATGTACGTCGTAGGTCGTGGGGCGTAATTTTTTCGCCAGCTATACCGCTGAGCTTTTTCATTATGTCGCGAGGGTCTTTAATATGCCCTGCCTCGCTCCATGACGGAAAAACGTATTTACTGCCTTCAACTCTCTTGCGTGTGGTCAGTAGATGCACCGCTTGTGTCGAAAGTGGCAACCAGACGGGGTTGGAGTTTTTGGGGTCCGGGAGATGAAACCATTCCTCCTCCAGATTCACACGATCCCATGTAAGCGGTGCTGCTTCACCGATGCGGCAGCCGGTTAGCAGCAGAAAGATCACAAGGTCGAGGCTAGACGCTGTATCTCGGTTATGCGCCGTCGCCCGCCATTCTTGAAGCCCTGACCACACGGCCCCTACCCTGCTATCGGGCACGCGGCTGGTGCGGGGCTTTAGTGTCACCCAATCATCTTTGAGTGCGGAGACAGGATTATGTACGATCAGGGGCAGGCCATTCGCCTGCCGGTGCTGGCGTCCGGCGAAATTGATGAGAGCGCGCAATACTGAAAACGCTTGGTTCGCCTGCCCGGGAGCACCCGCCTTCCCCCGCAAGCCCTTAGTGAGCATTTCGCGATATCGCTTCCGAACGTCGTCCTCCGTGATGGAGACGACCGGCTTGTCCTTCCACGCGACGAAAGTTGTGGCCACATGCCGCTTGATTTCGGCTTTGCTGCTGTTCTTTAGCTTGCCGGGGCGCGCAAGGTAGGCGTCGGCCACCTGTCCAAGCGTTACTTTGGTGGCAGCGGCTTGCTTGGCCACTTCCCTAGGGTCGGTGCCCATGCGCATTGTCCGAAGGTGCTCGCGGGCCTGGTCGCGCCCCTGCTCAACCGTAAAGACGCCAAATGGCCCTATGGTGATGCGCGCCTCCTTGCCGCTCCCTTCAACCCTACCTTGAACTACGAAGGTCATCTTGCCTCGTGAGGTGACCCTGACGCCGAAGCCCTTCACCTCCGTGTCCCAATGGAACTCGTCTTTCGTGCCGTGCTGGATTTTCTCGATGTACGTTTTCGTCAGCTTGGCACGGTTTGGCTGTGTGGCCATCGTATTCCTCGTAAGCAGCCCATAAGCAATGCGGGTAAAGCTACGACAACCTACAACAAATGTCTCGCGCCTTCAGAGGCGCAGTTTTCCGTCATTCTTATGCTTATGAACAGCTGCGCAAAGCTTGGTAAAGTAGAGCCTAGGCAAACTTGAAAACCGCCGTGGGTGCAAGCTCACCGTGGGTTCGAGATCCCACCCTGTCCGCCACTTGCTTTCGTCATCCGCTATCGCCGCCTTTGCTCTGTCTCTCGATGCGCCACTTGTGACGAGCAAGCCGCGTGATCGGTCGGGAGCAGCGGCGGCAATCGCTGCGATAGTGCGAGCCATCCCATTCAACCGAACGGCGAGGGCGATGGCGATTGAACAAACAGAAAAAGCGCCCGAAAGCCACGCTTAGCCCCCATACATGCAGAAAATTGAGACCAGATAATTCGCCGCCCCCTTCAGGCTCAACGAAACAAATCCGTCGCATTTCTCCGTGCATTTGCGGAAGAGCAAGGCGCCGCGAATAGTGAGAGCCTGCGCCATTCGGCGCGGGCTCTCATCGTTGCGTCTCAGTTCAGGCGCTGACGGGTTGGGGCCGGTTTGCCAGCAGGTTGTCGACCACCGACGGATCAGCCAGCGTCGAGGTATCCCCCAAGTTGGAGACGTCGTTCTCGCCGATCTTGCGCAGGATGCGGCGCATGATCTTCCCCGAGCGGGTCTTGGGCAGGCCCGGTGCGAACTGGATTACGTCTGGCGTGGCGATCGGGCCGATCTCGTGGCGCACCCACGCGATGAGTTCCTTGCGCAAGGCGTCGTCGGGCTCAACTTCGGCGTTGCAGGTGACGAAAGCGTAGATGCCCTGCCCCTTGATCTCGTGCGGCATGCCTACAACCGCCGCTTCCGCCACCTTGGGGTGAGCGACGAGTGCGCTTTCGATCTCCGCGGTGCCCATGCGATGCCCGGAGACGTTGATGACATCGTCGATGCGGCCGGTGATCCAGTAGTAGCCGTCCTCGTCCCGGCGGCAGCCGTCACCGGTGAAGTACGTGCCCTTGAAGGTGCTGAAATAGGTCTGGAAGAAGCGCTCGTGATCGCCCCAGACGGTGCGCATCTGGCCGGGCCAGCTGTCTGTGATGACGAGGCAGCCATCGCCCGGCCCCTCGATCTCCTTGCCGTCGTTGTCGAGCAGTTTCGGCTGCACGCCGAACATCGGGCGGGTGGCGGAGCCGGGCTTGAGCGGGGTCGCGCCGGGAAGCGGTGAGATCATCACGCCGCCGGTCTCGGTCTGCCACCAAGTATCGACGATCGGGCAACGCCCCTCGCCCACGACCTCGTGATACCAGGACCATGCCTCCGGGTTGATCGGCTCGCCTACCGAGCCGAGGAGGCGCAGCGACTGGCGGCTGGTCTTCTTCACCCAGTCGTCGCCTTCGCGCATGAGCGCACGCAGAGCGGTGGGGGCACCGTAGAAAATCTCGACGCCGAACTTGTCGACGACCTGCCAGAAACGGCTGGGATCGGGGAAGTTGGGGACGCCTTCGAACATCACGGTGGTCGCACCGTTCATCAGCGGGCCGTAGACGACGTAGCTGTGGCCGGTGACCCACCCGATGTCGGCCGCGCACCAGTAGATCTGGCCGGGGCGGTAGTCGAAGACGTACTCGTGGGTCATTGAGGCCCATACCGAATAGCCGCCGGTGGTGTGCAACACGCCCTTGGGCTTTCCGGTGGAGCCCGAAGTGTAGAGGATGAACAGCGGGTCTTCCGCGCTCATTTCGACCGGCTCGCATTCGGCGGCCTGGTCGGCGATGGCCGAGGCCCAGTCGATGTCGCGACCCTCGGCCATCGGTACGCCGGACTTGGTGTGCGCGAGGACGATCACGCTGTCGACGCCGGGACAGGCCTTGAGCGCCTCATCGACATTGGCCTTGAGCGGGACTTTCTTACCCCCGCGCAGGCCCTCGTCGGCAGTGAGGACGACGCGGCTGTCGCAATCCTGGATGCGGCCCGCCAGCGCGTCCGGCGAGAACCCGGCGAAGACGATCGAGTGGATTGCGCCGATCCGCGCGCAGGCCAGCATGGCAACGGCCGCTTCCGGCACCATCGGCAGGTAGAGAGTGACGCGCTCACCCTTCCGGACGCCGCGCGCCTTGAGGAGATTGGCCAAGCGGCAGACCTGCTCGTGCAACTGGCGGTAAGTGATGCGGCGCTCGGGAGCGGTAGGACTGTCCGGCTCCCACAGGATCGCGATCTGGTCGCCACGCTCCACGAGATGACGGTCGAGGCAGTTGGCCGAGAGGTTCAGGGTGCCGTCGGTGAACCACGAAATGCCGAAATCCTCTTCGTGGAAGCTGGTCTGCTTTACCACGCTGAAGGGCTTGATCCAGTCTATCCGCCGCGCTTCCTCACGCCAGAACGCTTCGGGCTCGGAAACCGACCTTTCGTACATCTCCTGATAGCGGGCATCGTCGATCAGGGCGTTCCGGCTCCACTCGGCGGGAACGGGATAGACGGCCTCGGCCATGCGGATTCTCCTCTCATATCGTAGGGTCGGGCTCTCCCGGCCTTGCATGTTGCATAGCACAATGGACCCGGGCCGTTCCCATTGGACAATGGTAGAACGGGCCGGGCGGAATCTCGTGCCGTTTCGACGAAGATGGCGGGCGATCTGATCTCGATCAAGGTGCATCGCATGATCGCGGTCTAGAGATTCGGCATTCCATCGAAAGGTACGCCTTCCATGATCGTCACCCTCCCCACCCGTTCGGGCATGACCTCGACGTGCGCCCGGCGACCGAGGCGGATGCACCCGCGCTGACCGATTTCTTCGCCCGCGTGACGGACGAGGATCGCCGCTTCCGTTTCCTGTCGGCGACCGAGCACGTCGGGCCGGTATTGCTGGAGCCGCTGGTCCACGCCGACCACTTCCGGACCAGATCGTGGGTCGGGATCAACCAGGCCAGCGGGCAGATCGTCGCGTCGGGGCTGTTGGCTTGTGACGGACCGCTGGATACCGGCGAGATCGCCATTTCGGTCTGCGGCAATCACCGCGGCAAAGGGATCGGCTGGGCCATGCTCGATTACCTCTCGGCCCAGGCCAAGGTCCGTGGCTGTCGCCGCGCCATTTCCATCGAGAGCCGTGACAATCGCGCCGCCATCGACCTCGAACGCGAAAGGGGCTTCAGGCCTGAACCGTTCGACGGCGATCCCGGGCTGGTCGTACTGGAAAAGACCTTCCGCTGAATAGGGTGGCAGCGTACGCGCGCCCGAATGCTAACGCGCTGGTAACCTGTTTTGCGGCATGGGGTTCTCCCCCAAGGAGACCCCATGCGCGATTCCCTCAAGCCCGGCCCGGCCGAAAGTCGGACCCCTCGTTCCGCACGCGTCGGCGTGTCGATCCTGTGCGAGGTGCGTCAGGGAACCCGTCCGTGGAAACCGGCGCGACTGGAGGACTTGTCGCCCGGAGGCTTCCGCATCGGCATGTTGCCCGATGCCCGGATGGAAGTGCCGCTGCGTATCCGCATCCCCGGCCTGCAGTTGCTAAGCGCACGCATCTGCTGGGTGCGCGAAGGCGCCGTCGGTTGCGAATTCGCCGAGCCCCTGCACGTGGCCGTGTTCGAGCATATCGTGCGCGCCGCCGGCTGATACGAAAAGGGCGGACCTTGCGGCCCGCCCTCTTCGTTTTTCCAGACCTTGCGGCGCGATCAGATGTGGATCGCGCGGCCGTAGGCGGCGAGGGTCGCCTCGTGCATCGTCTCCGAGATCGTCGGGTGCGGGAACACGGTGTTCATCAGTTCCGCCTCGGTGGTCTCCAGCGTCTTGCCGACGACGTAGCCCTGGATCATCTCGGTCACTTCGGCGCCGATCATGTGGGCACCGAGCAGCTCGCCGGTCTTGGCATCGAACACGGTCTTCACGAAGCCTTCCGGCTCGCCCAGCGCGATCGCCTTGCCGTTGCCGATGAACGGGAAAGTGCCGGCCTTGACCTCGTAGCCCTCTTCCTTGGCCTTGGCTTCCGTCAGGCCGACCGAGGCGATCTGCGGGTGGCAGTAGGTGCAGCCCGGAATGTTGCGGCGGTCCAGAGCGTGCGGGTGCACTTCCTTGTTGCCCAGTTCCTTGGCGATCGATTCGGCGGTGGTAACGCCTTCATGGCTGGCCTTGTGGGCAAGCCACGGACCCTTCACGCAGTCGCCGATCGCCCAGACGCCGGGGACGTTGGTGCGGCCATAGTCGTCCACCTTGACGAAGAACTTCTCGTCCGGCTCGATCTTGAGTTCTTCCAGGCCGATGTTCTCGACGTTCGGGACGATGCCGATGGCGACGATGACGTGGCTGAATTCCTGCGTCTCTTCCTTGCCGCCCTTCGGGGTGATCTTGACCGAGACGCCCTTGTCCGAAGCCTTGACGTCGCTCGCCTTGGCGCCGGTGAGGATCTTCATCCCCTGCTTGGTCAGCGCCTTTTCGAGGAAGGCCGAGACGTCCTTGTCCTCGACCGGGACGATGCGGTCCATCATCTCCACGACCGTCACGTCGACGCCCATGTCGTTGTAGAAGCTGGCGAACTCGATGCCGATCGCGCCCGAGCCGAGGACCAGCAGCTTCGTCGGCATTTCCTTGGGCGTCATCGCATGGCGGTAGGTCCAGATGCGGTTGCCGTCCGACTTGGCGCCGGGCAGTTCGCGCGCACGGGCGCCGGTGGCGATGATGATGTGCTTGGCCGAGAGGGTTTCGGCACCCTTCTCGCCGGTCACTTCCAGCTTGCCCGGAGCCACCAGCTTGCCGGTGCCCATGTGGACGGTGATCTTGTTCTTCTTCATCAGGTGCGTGACGCCCTGATTGAGCTGCTTGGCCACGCCGCGCGAGCGCTCGACGATCGCGTCGAGGTCGGCGGTGATGTTTTCCGCCGCGAGGCCATAGTCCTTGGCGTGCTTCATGTGGTGCAGGATCTCGGCCGAGCGCAGCAGCGCCTTGGTCGGGATGCAGCCCCAGTTGAGGCAGATGCCGCCGAGCAGTTCGCGCTCGACGATGGCGGTCTTGAGGCCAAGCTGCGCGCTGCGGATCGCCGCGACATAGCCGCCGGGGCCGGAACCGAGAACGATGACGTCGTAAGAATCAGCCACTCTTAACTCTCCTGTTCGATCGCGCGGGGGCGGCCCGCGTCGTCGATTGCGACGAAGGTGAAGACCGCTTCGGTCACCTTCACCTGTTCTTCTTCATGCCGGTGGCGCCGCCAGGCCTCGATGCCGATGGTCATCGAGGAGCGGCCCACTTTCCTGAGTTCACCGTAGACGCTGACTTCGTCGCCCACCTTGACCGGCTTGTGGAACTGCATGCCGTCCATCGCGATGGTGACCGCGCGGCCATGCGAGTGGCGCGCGGCGATCAGGCCGGCGCCCATGTCCATCAGGCTCATCAGCCAGCCACCGAAGATGTCGCCATAAGCATTGGCATCGGCGGGCATCGCGGTGATGCGGATGACGGGTTCGCGGTATTCTTCCGCCATTTCAGACGATCTCCGAAGTCGCGGCGATGGGCCTGGGGCGGTCGTTTTCATCCAGCGTCACGAATGTGAACAGCCCGGTGGCGACTTCCACCTGATGCTCGCTCGCCCGCGCCCGGCCAAAGCCGCGCGTGGCGATCGTCATCGAAGTGCGCCCCGTCCGCTGCACGCTCGCATAGACGTTGAGTTCGTCGCCCACGAGCATGACGCCGGGAAAGGTGAAGTCGGTCGCCCCCACCACCACGGCCTTGTGGCCGGTGCGGCGGGTGACCAGCGAGGCGGCGCCAAGGGCAAGCTGGCTCATCAGCCAGCCGCCGAAAACGCCGCCATAGGGGTTGAGGTCGGTGGGCATCGCGGTGACGCGGATGACCAGCTCTCCGGCCTCGAACTCCATATCAGGCGATCATGCTCAGCGGGTTCTCGACGAACTCGCGGAACGCGGCCATCAGGCGCGCGCCGTCGGCGCCGTCGACGGCACGATGATCGAAGCTGCCCGTCGCACTCATCACAGTCGCCACTCCCAGCGACCCGTCTGGCATGACCCAGGGGCGCTTGTCGCCTGCCCCAATGGCGAGGATGGTCGACTGCGGCGGGTTGATCACGGCCGAGAACGACTTGATGCCCATCATGCCCATGTTCGAGATCGAGGCGGTGCCGCCTTGGTACTCGTCGGGCTTGAGCTTGCCTTCCTTGGCGCGGCTCGCGAGATCCTTGGTCGCCTTGGCGATGGCCGAGAACGACTTCTCGTTGGCGGCGGTGACGATCGGGGTGATGAGACCGCCGGGGATCGACACGGCGACCGAGATGTCGGCGCGCTCGTACTTGATCAGTTCGTTGCCCGCGAACGTCACGTTGCACTCGGGCACCGCGACCAGCGCCATGCCGAGCGCCTTGACCAGCATGTCGTTGACCGAGACCTTCACGCCCTGCTTCTCCAGCGTGGCGTTGATCTGCGAGCGCAGTTCCAGCAGCTTGTCGAGCTGAACATCGACGCTGAGGTAGATGTGCGGCGCTTCCTGCTTCGACTGGGCGAGGCGGCGGGCGATGGTCTTGCGCATGCCCGAAAGCTTCTCGACCGAGTGCGGCACGCGGGCATCGAGCAGGGCGCGGGTCTCGTCGGCCATTTCGACCGAAGAGGTCGCGGCAGCGACGGGAGCAGCGGCCGGGGCCGAAGCTGCGGGCGCCGGAGCCGCCTTCTTGGCGGTGCCGCCCTGTGCGGCCTCGACGTCGGCCTTGACGATGCGGCCATTGGGGCCGGAGCCGGCGACGCCCGAGAGGTCCACGCCCTTGGCATCGGCGATGCGCTTGGCGAGTGGGGTGGCGACGACGCGATCACCCGAAGCTGCGGCCTTCGGCGCGGCTGCGGGAGCGGGCTTGGTTTCAGCCTTGGCTTCGGCCTTCGGAGCCTCTTCCTTGGCGGCGGCCTTCGGGGCTGCGGCCTTGGGTGCGTCGATCGCCGAGGCGTCCTCGCCCTCTTCGACCAGCACGGCGATGACGGTGCCGACCTTGACGCCTTCGGTGCCCTCGGCGACGCTGATCTTGCCGATCACGCCTTCATCGACGGCTTCGAATTCCATGGTCGCCTTGTCGGTCTCGATCTCGGCCATGATGTCGCCGGAGGAGACGGTATCGCCTTCCTTGACCAGCCATTTGGCCAGTTTGCCCTCTTCCATGGTGGGGGACAGGGCGGGCATCTTGATCTCGATGGGCATGGAAACTGTACGTTCCTTATTGTCCGTAGGGAGGCCGCTTTCGGGCGCTGGCCCCTTCCTTGGACGGCTTGAGCGTTGCGTTCAAGAACCTTGCAGTTTCTTTTTTCGCAACAGTGGTGGCTTGTCTTGCAGGCTTCGCGTATCGATAAGCCGGTTGGAGAGGGAACCACCCATGCGCATCTACCTGGTGATCGTCGACGAGAGCGAGGAAGCGCTCGTCGCCCTGCAGTTCGCGGCCCGCCGCGCGGCCAAGACCGACGGTGCGCTGCACCTTCTGGCGCTCGTCCCGCCGCAGCCCTTCAACGCCTTCGCGGGGGTTCAGGCGACCATCGAGGAAGAAGCCCGCGCCCGCGCCGAGACGCTGGTGACGGCGGCGGCCGGAAACCTTTTGTCGCAAGGCGCAAAGATGCCGGTCATCTCCGTTCACATGGGAGAAGACATCAAGATCGTGCGCAAATATCTGGAGGAGCACCCCGAGGTTTCGGCGCTGGTGCTCGGCGCGGCGAAGGAAGGCGGACCGGGCGCTCTGGTCGCGCACTTCACCGGGCCGGGCATGGCGCATATGACCTGCCCGGTGTTCGTGGTCCCCGGCGGGCTCGATGCCGAGGCGATCGAACGGTTGAGTTGAGCGGCACTGGGCGGCACCTAACGGCACTCAAGGGTGCCACAAACGGTCCATTGCCCCACACAACTTCGTCATTGCGAGCGTAGCGAAGCAATCCAGGGCGGTTTGCTCTGCCCTGGATTGCTTCGCTACGCTCGCAATGACGATGAGGGGCTGGATCGAGTGAGGGGCGTTACCGCTTGCCCCGCCCCTGATGCCGGATGTTCTTCGGCCGCCCACGCTGGCCGACGAAGTGCTTGCCCTTGTGCTTGAGCGCCGGAGCATTCCCGCGCGGTTCGATCCGGCCGCCGCCGTCGGGCAGCTCATGCTTGAGCGCGCCGGTCAGCGCATTGGCCTCCGCCAGTCGCAGCTTGAGGATCTGGCCGATCGAGAAGACCGTGCCCGTCTCGTCGCCGACCAGCACTTTGGCTTTCTCATCGAACGTGAACCGTTCGTCCCCTAGCGTCGAGACCGGCACCAGCCCGTCGCCGCCGAGGCCGACGATGGTGGCGAAGAAGCCGAACTTCTGGACGCCGGTGATGCGCGTGTCGAACACTTCGCCCACGCGGCTCGCCAGCCAGGCGGCGACGTAGCGGTCGATCGTTTCGCGCTCGGCTTCCATGGCGCGGCGCTCGGCCTGGCTGATCGCGTCGCTGACGCGGCCGAGGTCTTCGCGGTCACGCTCCGACAGGCCCGACAGCGCCGGAATGTCGGCTTTTGGCTTCGGCTGCTCCAGCCCATAGGCATCGACCAATGCGCGGTGTACCAGAAGGTCCGCATAACGCCGGATCGGCGAGGTGAAGTGCGCGTAGGACGCCAGCGCCAACCCGAAGTGGCCGGCATTGGCGGGGCCGTAATAGGCCTGCGTCTGGCTGCGCAGGACCGCTTCCATGATGAGCGCCTTCTCGGTCTCGTCGGTCACGTCCTTGAGCATGCGGTTGAACAGGCTGGGCGTGATGACCTGCCCCATCGCCAGCTTCTTGCCGAACGTCGCGAGGTAGTCCTTGAGCGCCATCAGCTTCTCGCGGCTCGGCGTCTCGTGGATGCGGTAGACGACGGGCGCGGTCTTGGCCTCCAGCGCCTTGGCGGCGGCGACGTTGGCGGCGATCATGAAGTCCTCGACGACGCGGTGCGCGTCGAGCCGCTCGCGGATCGCGATCTCGGTGATGCGGCCCTTCTCGTCCAGCTTCACGCGGCGCTCGGGCAGTTCGAGTTCCAGCGGATCGCGGTTGGCGCGCGCGGTGGCGAGTGCCTTCCACGCGGCCCACAGATTGGTCAGGTGCTCGGCCGCGCGGCCCTCGTCGATGCGCGCCTGCGCTTCTTCGTAGGCGATCACTTCGTCGATGCGCACGATCGCGCGGGTGAAGCGCCAGTCGGTGATCTTGCCCTCGGCGTCGATCTTCATGTGGCAGGCCATCGCCGCGCGGTCCTCGCCCGAGCGCAGCGAACAGACGTCGGCGCTGAGCACTTCGGGCAGCATCGGCACGACGCGGTCGGGGAAGTAGACCGAGTTGCCGCGCCGCCGCGCCTCGCGGTCGATTTGGCCGCCGGGGCGGACGTAGAACGACACGTCGGCGATGGCGACGAGCGCATCGAAGCCGCCCTGCCCGTCCGGGGCCGCCCAGATCGCGTCGTCATGATCGCGCGCGTCGGAGGGATCGATGGCGACGATCGGCAGGTGCCGCAGGTCTTCGCGGTGCTCGGCGCTGAGCGGCAGCTTGGCCGAAACCTGCGCCTCTTCCAGCACTTCCTCGATGAAGTGGTTGGGAATGCCGTGCTTGTGGATGGCGATCAGGCTGAACGACTTGGGCGCCAGCGGTTCGCCCAGCACTTCGGTCACCTTGACCGAAGGCCGCGCCGAACGGCCGATCGGCACGCCGAGCACGAGTTCGCCCGCCTTCGCCTCGCCAAGATCGGAGATCGGCGAGGAATTGCGGATGCGCTTGTCGACCGGGGCCAGGCAGGGCTTGCCGCCGCCGTCGATCTCGACGACGCCGAGGATCTGGTCGGCGCGCAGTTCCAGCTTCTTCATCGGGAAGGCGCGCCAGCCGGTAGCGCTTTCCTCGGTGCGCGACAGCACGCGGTCGCCCTTGCGCAGCGCCGAGCCGCGCCCCTTCTCGATCAGGCGGATGCGCGGCGGCGGGGTGGCGTCATCGGGCTGCCAGGTATCGGGGACGGCGATCGCCTCTCCCTCGTCGATGTCGATCACGCGCAGGACGGTGACCTTGGGCAACCCGCCCATCTTGTGGAAGGCGGTGCGCTTGCCGTCGATCAGGCCCTCTTCGGCCATGTCCTTGAGCAGCGCCTTGAGTTGGATCTTTTCATTGCCCTTGAGGCCAAAATGGCGCGAGATTTCGCGCTTGCCCGCAGGCTCCGTCGCGTTCTGGATGAAGTCGAGGATCTGCTTGCGGGTGGGCAGTCCCGGCGTGGGACGATCCTTTGCCGAACGATCCTTGACCGGACGGTTGACGGTGAGCCGATTGCCAGAGGTTCGGTTATTGGCGGGGCGGTTGTTTGCGGGCATTCCTCGCAGATGCCCCCTGCAGCCGTGCAATGCAATCTCGCAGGCGCGAATTGCCCCCGGAAGCTCCGGGTTCACCCCGCCTCATCGCCACCCGTCTCGTCATTGCGAGCGCAGCGAAGCAATCCAGGGCGGTTTACGTGGCTCTGGATTGCTTCGCTGCGCTCGCAATGACGAAATAGAGAGATGCAATGACGAACTGTGGCCCTCAGATGTGATCGGGCTCCGCACCGTAACGGTTGGCTCCGTCGCTCGAGGGCCAGACGCCGAACACGATGATGAGCAGCAGCGGCACATAGCCGAGCATGCCGTTCATCATCACGCTGGCCTGCGCCTCCTGCAGCTTCACCATGTCGCCGCTCTGGGCGATGATCATCATCTCGGCGACCTTGTCGACCGAAGCGACCGCCATGCCCAGCGCCGCGAACTGGATCAGCGCCGTCAGCCCGGCGATCCAGCCCGGCTTGTCGGAATCGTGCAGCCGCCGCGTGAACGAGGCGACCAGCAGACCGGTCAGCACGAGTGTGCTGGCGACGGAAGCCCAGACCGAAGTGCGCATCATCCCCGAAAGGCGGCTGAACATGCGCTTCTGCATCTCGGCTTCGCTCAGCCCCTGCTTCGCAGCCTCGAACACGTCGGCCATCATCGGTGCCGTCATCACCATCGAGATCACGATGGAAATCACGATCTGGATGATCGCCAGGAACAGGAAATAGAACCAGAAGGCCGAGCGACCCTCGCGTCCCTTGAAGTTGGTCAGGTTCGCGAGGTTGTATTTAATCGCTGCGATCATCCGGAGCCCCCGTGTGAAATCAGTAAGACCCCATTCAGTAGGATCGGGCGACGTATATCTTCTCCACGGCGCCACGTCCCGTGAAAATGCAGTTACCGGTCGCGGGTTCGGCGCCCAGCGGCGTATTGCGCATGGTGAGCTTAAGGCCCTTGAGCTTCTGAACCACCGCTTCGAGTTCATCACCGGTCGGGCGCGCCCACTCGACTTCGACCCAGCCCGGATAGCGCTTGTCGTCAGAGAAGAACGCCGCGAGTTCATCGAAGCTGGATGCCTTCGAGATGTTCGCGTCGCGCCTGGCCTTGGCTTCGGCGTGGAGCGAGACCTGGATGTCCTCGATCTCGGCCGAAGCGCGGGCCACGAACTCGTCCTTGGCGAGGCCGACGAAGTTCGCCTTGCCCGCCTCGGTCCACAGCTTGTCGCGGCGCAGCATCGAGACCTGACCGCCCGCCGCATCGCGCCCACCGATCTCGAGGATCAGCGGCACGCCCTTCTTGACCCAGGCCCAGCGCTTCTGCGTGGCCTTGCCGGGGCGCTTGTCGAGCAGCACGCGCACGCTTTCGCCAAGGGCCGACTGGCCGACGAGGGCCTTGCGCAGTTCCTCGCAGTAGGCGAGCAGCGCGTCGTCCTCGGGCGTGTCGCGCAGCATCGGCAGGATGACGATCTGGTGCGGCGCCACGGCGGGCGGCACGCGCAGGCCGTCGTCGTCGCCGTGCGTCATGATGAGACCGCCGATCATGCGGGTCGAGGTGCCCCAACTGGTCGTGTGGGCATACTGCTGCGTGCCCTCGCGGTCTTGGAAGGTGATGCCCGCCGCATGGGCGAAACCGGTGCCGAGATAATGCGAAGTGCCTGCCTGCAGCGCCTTGCCGTCCTGCATCATCGCCTCGATCGAATAGGTCGCGACGGCGCCGGGGAAGCGCTCGTTCTCGGGCTTTTCACCGGCGATGACGGGCATCGCCAGCTCGGTCTCGGCGAAGTCGCGGTACATTTCGAGCGCGCGCAGCGTCTCGGCCATCGCATCGTCCCGGTCGGCGTGAGCGGTGTGGCCTTCCTGCCAGAGGAATTCGCTGGTGCGCAGGAACATGCGGGTGCGCATTTCCCAGCGCACCACGTTGGCCCACTGGTTGACCATCAGCGGCAGGTCGCGCCACGACTGCACCCAGCGCGCCATCGCTTGGCCGATCACGGTTTCGGAAGTGGGGCGCACGATCAGCGGCTCTTCCAGCTTCGCCTCGGGATCGGGCACGAGGCCGCCCTTGCCGTCGCCGACGAGGCGGTGATGGGTGACGACCGCCATCTCCTTGGCGAAGCCCTCGACGTGCTCGGCTTCCTTGGCGAAGTAGGAGAGCGGGATGAACAGCGGGAAGTAGCAGTTCTGCACGCCCGCGGCCTTGATGCGGTCGTCCATCAGGCGCTGGATGCGTTCCCACACGCCGTAGCCCCACGGCTTGATGACCATGCAGCCGCGCACGCCCGATTCCTCGGCCATTTCGGCTTCAGAGATGACTTCCTGATACCACTGGGCGAAATCGTCTTCGCGCTTGGTGGAGAGGGCGTGGCGGATCGCGGTCTTCTGATTCATGGCGCGCCTGTTAGCGGGACTTGGCGCAAGGTTCAAATGAATGGCGACACGCTCGGCACGACCCTTCGACAGGCTCAGGGTGAGCCGGGGGTAGTGCAAACCTCCAAAACCCGCTCAGGCTGAGCTTGTCGAAGCCCCCGAAAGCCCGCGCGACCTTAGAACATCTCAGCGAGATCTTCCGGAAAATACGGTTCCTCCAGCGCGGCCAATGCCGCGCGGTCGAACCAGCGCCAGCTGCGCATCACCGAGCGTTCCAGTTCGGTGTGGCCGCCGGTATCGATCGCCTCGGGATCGGCGCCCGCAGGCGTGCGTACGCGGAAATAGCGCTCGTCGGCCGTCACCGGCACGCCTTCGATGGTGATGAAATCGGCGATCCGCTGCGCCACCTGCGGCCCCGGCTCTGCAACGAAGCCGGTTTCCTCCAGCAGTTCGCGCCTTGCCGCATCCTCGTAGCTTTCGCCGGGATCGACCGCCCCGCCCGGCGTGCACCAGAACGGGGGACGGTCGGGCGGGTCGAACCGGAACAGCAGTACGCGCTCAGCCGGATCGAGCAGGATGATACGCGCGGCAGGGCGAGCGACGCGGGAGGTCATCACTTCGCCTCTTCGGCCTGCTTACTTGCCCGCAATTATTTACCCAGCGCGTCGAGGCGCTTCTGGATTTCAGCCATCTGGTCGCGCAGCGCGGAGAGATCGCCTGCATCCTCCGCGGGCGGCGCCTTGGTTTCCGGCTGCTTTTCCGCGCCGGGCATGAAGGCGGAGGACGCAGCGCGAAACATCGCCATGTTCTGCTCAGCCAGCTTGGCGAGCGGATTATTGCCCAGGCTGTCCTCGAACGCCTTGGCGAGCTTCGCCTGGTTGGCGCGGAAGTTCTCCATCGAGGCTTCCAGATAGTGCGGGATCAGCGACTGCATCTGGTTGCCGTACATGCTGATGAGTTCGCGCAGGAAGTTGACGGGAAGCATCTGCTCGCCGTTCGATTCCTCTTCCATGATGATCTGGGTGAGGATCGTGTGCGTGATGTCGGCGCCGGTCTTGGCGTCGAGAACCTTGTAGTCCACCCCTTCGCGCGTCATCTTCGAGAGATGATCGAGCGTGATGTAGCTTGACGAACGGGTATTGTAGAGCCGCCGGTTAGCGTACTTTTTGATGATTACGGTGTTGTCTTCGCCAGACGCCGTTTCAGTCATTTCCAGTCCCCATTTGCCGGATAGTTAAGTTACCATTCCGGGATATCGCATTGCAACACAAATTGCTGCGCAGCAAAAGAGGAAATCGGCGGAAATTCCGCGATTTTCAGCGCCCGAACCGCCTGCCGAGCAACGTCAGCAGCTCATATTGCGACAGCCCCGTGGTTACCGCGGCCTGAGGCAGCGCATAGTCCGCCGTGATCCAGTCGCCCTCCGCCACGTCGGGAGCATGGGTGAGGTCGACGACGGTGAGGTCCATGCTCACCCGGCCGAGTACCGGCAGAATCGTTCCTGCAGCGCAAAAGCGTCCCTTGCCGGACCAGCACCGCAAATAGCCGTCGGCATAGCCGAGGGCGATCGTCCCTACCCGCATTGCGGCAGGCGCGGTGAACGTCGCGTTGTAGCCGATGGTCTCGCCCGCTTCGACATGACGGACCTGCAGGATCGCGGTCTGCGGGCGAACGACCTGGCGCAGCATGGGCGCCATCTCCGGCCGGGGCACTCCGCCGTAAAGGGCAATGCCGGGGCGGGTCAGATCGCCGTGATAGGCCTCGCCCAGCGCGATGCCGCCGCTGTTGGCGAGGCTTGCCCGCTTGTGGCGAACCCGCGTGCGGGCATCGTTCCAGCGTTCGCACTGGATGGCGTTGAGCGACGTGTCTTCCTCGGCGGCCACGAGATGCGAGAGCAGGACGTCGATCTTGAGCTGTGCCAGCATCGGCTCGCCCAGTTGGTCCAGCGTCACGCCCAGACGGTTCATCCCGGTATCGACCATCAGGTCGCAGCGCCCGCCTCCGGCGTCGATCCAGCGCCGCGCCTGTTCGAGCGAGTTGATGACCGGCTTCACGTCCGTCGCCTGCGCATAAGCGGCGTCCTGCGGCGTCAGCGGTCCGTGGAGAACAGACAGCGAGCCGGGGCTCGCCACTTCAAGTACCGCGCGGACTTCCAACCAGTGCGCCACGAAGAAATCGTCACATCCAGCGGCTTGCAGCACAGGTACGACCTTGTGCACGCCAAGGCCGTAGGCATCCGCCTTGACCGCCGCCCCTGCCCGCGCGCCGCCCGACATGCGGTCGAGTGCGCGCCAGTTGGATTGCAGCGCGTCATGGTCGAGGTCCAGGCGGAGCGCCGGAGCGGGCAGGTCGGAATACGAAGTCACGTGATGGCCCATAGACCCAGCTGTCGTGCCGGGGCAACTCGGCTGCAGTCGCTCAGATGCGGGAGATCGCCTCGACCGCCGCATCCCATGGCAGCAGGACCGCACCGTGCCGCGCAGGATAGTCCCGCGCGGCGGAGATCGCGGCGAGATCCGGGCCATTGCGGCAATGCGCCCTCGCCTGCCAGCCACGCTACCACGGCGGCGCGCGTCGCAAGGATGTCCTTGACGGACGCGCCCGGTGCATTGCGGGCGAAGATGGCGGCAGATGCCTGCCCGATCGCGCAGGCATGGCTGCGCAGCCCGACGCGCGCGATCGCACCGGCATCGTCGAAGGCGAGGCCCAGCGCTATCGTGCTGCCGCAACTGCGCGAACGGGCTTCGCCGCGCAGGGGCAAGTCGTCGGTCAGCGGATGACGGGCCAGTTCGATCGCGAGTGCGAGAACGTCCGGCGTATAAAGTACGGCCGTGGACACGCCGGTCTTACTGCGCTTCGTGCGCTGCTGCGGCCGCATGGGCCTCGGCACGGCGTTCGGCGATGAGCTGGACCAGCGCTTCGCTGCTGGCGTTGATGAAGGGGTAGGTACGGGCCTGCGTGATCCATTCGGGACGGCCGCCGATGCCCCAGATCGTATCGTAGCCCAAGACCAGCACCGAGAAGCCCAGCACGATCACGATGACGCCCTTCACCGCGCCGAACCCGAAGCCCAGCACCCGGTCGATCGGGCCGAGCACGGAGGCGCGGCTCTTGGCGCCGGCCCACTTGGCCACCAGCTTCACCGCCAGGAACGGAATGCCCAGCAGCAGCGCGAAGGCCAGCACTGCCGCTCCCGAATCCGAACTGATGTAAGCGCCGAGCACCGCCGTCAGCGGCGTGTGGAAAAGGCGGATGGCGAAGATGGCGAAAATCCACGCCGCCAGTGCAAGGATTTCCTGCACGAAGCCGCGAATGAAGCCGGTAATGGCGCCGAGTCCCACGAACAGGAGAACGGCAATGTCGAAGCCAGTCATAGACCGGCAGAATTAGGCATCGGACAGGATGCGGTCAACGAGGTTGGGCAGCATCGTGAGGCCAGAAAACGACAGGCCCTTTTCCGGCACGGGTCCGTTCGACGGACCGAACGCCTTCGAGAACCCCAGCTTGGCGGATCTGCGCTGCCGGATCGAAGCATGAGCCACCGGCCTGATCTCTCCGGCGAGCGAAACTTCGCCGAACCACACGGCATCGGTGGAGAGCGGCTTGTCGCCCAGCGCGGATACCAGCGCCGCCGCCACCGCGAGATCGGCGGCCGGGTCGCCGAGTCGGTAGCCGCCCGCGACGTTGAGATAGACTTCCGCGTTCGAGAAACTGAGCCCGCAGCGCGCTTCCAGCACCGCCAGCAACATTGCCATACGGCCCGAATCCCAGCCCACGACCGCGCGGCGAGGCGTGGCACCACTCTGCAACCGCACGATCAGCGCCTGGATTTCGACGAGTACGGGCCGTGTGCCCTCCATCGCCGGAAACACCGCGCTTCCCGCCATCGGTTCTTCGCGGCCCGAAAGGAACAGCATCGAGGGGTTACCGACTTCGGCGAGGCCCGAGCCCTCCATCGAGAACACACCGATCTCGTCCACCGGGCCGAAGCGGTTCTTGATCGAGCGCAGGATGCGATACTGGTGGCTGCGCTCACCCTCGAAACTCATGACGACGTCGACCATGTGCTCCAGCACGCGCGGGCCCGCGATGTTGCCGTCCTTGGTCACGTGGCCGACGAGGACCAAAGTAACATCGTTCTCCTTCGCATAGCGAATCAGTTCGAACGCGCAGCCGCGCACCTGGCTGACAGTGCCCGGCGCGCCCTCGATCTGGTCGGAGTGCATCGTCTGGATCAGAATCGATCACCAGCAGCGAGGGCTTGTCCATCATTCCTAGCGTGGTGAGAATGTCGCGTACCGAGGTCGCCGCCGCCAGCTGGATCGGCGCCTTTGACAGACCGAGACGCTCGGCACGCAGACGCACTTGCCCGGCCGCTTCCTCACCGCTCACGTAGACGGAAAGCCCGCCCTTAATCGCTACATTCGCCGAAACCTGCAGCAGCAGCGTGGACTTGCCGATGCCCGGATCACCGCCCATCAGGATCGCCGAGCCGGGTACGAGCCCGCCGCCCAGAGCACGGTCGAATTCCGAGATGCCAGTCGTCTGCCGCTTGGGCACTTCACCCGGCGCGTCGAGCGGGGTGAACCGGATCGGCCGGCCGCCCGAAGACAAGTCGTGCTTGGCGGAGAAGATCGTCTGCGGCGCGTCCTCTGCCAGCGTGTTCCATTCCCCGCAGTCGGGGCACTGGCCTTGCCACCGGGTGGAGACGCCGCCGCAGGATTGGCACACATATCGACGCTTGGGTTTAGCCATGCCGCCCGCGTAAACGGAACGGAATGAGAACGCAATTGCCAATCCTGTAACCCTCGGTAAGATACCGATATGCAGCAAAAAGAACTGCGGATCGCTCTGGTCTGTTACGGAGGCGTCAGCCTCGCCGTGTACATGCACGGCGTCACCAAGGAGCTGTGGAAGGCCCTGCAGGCGAGCCGCGCCGCCTGGGCCGATCTGCCTGGCGAAGCCGGCTTGCAAGGCAGCCCGGCGGTCTATCTCGACTTGCTGCGCAGGCTTGAAAGCAGCGGCAATCTCAAGCTGCGGATACTGGCCGACATTGCCGCCGGGGCCAGCGCGGGCGGGATCAACTCGCTGTTCCTCGCGCAGGCCATTCATTCGGGCCAGTCGCTGGAGCCACTGACCGACTTGTGGCTGGAGACGGCCGACGTCGACGTGCTGCTCGATCCTGACGCCCGCCCCGGCTCGCGTGCGGCCAAGTTCTGGGCCAGCCCTCTGGTGACGTACCTGCTTCATCGGCCGGGCAACGCCGTCAGTGCGAGCGTGGCCCCGGAAACACGGACGGAAGTTCGCGAGAAGCTCTCACGCCTGATCCGCTCGCGGTGGTTCGAGCCGCCGTTCAGTGGCATCGGATTTTCGAGGCTGCTGCACCGCGCTCTGACCGCCATGGCCGAAACTCCGGCCGGACCGCCGCTGTTGCCGGAGCACCATCCGCTCGACGTGTTCCTGACCTCGACCGACTTCAAGGGGCATCTGGAAACGCTGCGGCTCCATTCGCCGCAGCAAGTGCTGGAAAGCGAACACCGGATGACCTTCGGCTTTCACGTCAAGGCGGGCGCTGAGGAGCGCCGCTGGCGCCCTTGCCAGAACTGGTGATGGCGGCCCGGGCTTCGGCCAGTTTCCCCGGCGCCTTCCCGCCGCTGCAGATCGGCGAGATCGACCGGCTGGTGGACGAACAGGGCGGGACATGGCTGACGCGCGATGCCTTCCTCGCGCGGATCATGCCCGAACATGCGCGCCGCGGCGACCTGGACTGCGTATCGCTGATCGACGGGGCGGTGCTGGTCAATGCGCCTTTCGCCGATGCCATGCATGCCCTGCGGGACCGACCCGCCGCGCGCGAAGTGGATCGCCGCTTCGTCTACGTCGATCCGACACCCGATCATCTCGGCGCGGAAATGCGGCGCGATGCGAGCCTGCCGGGCTTTTTCTCGGTGATCTTCGGCTCGCTCTCCGCGATCCCCCGCGAGCAGCCTATCCGCGACAATCTGGAGGCGCTGGAAGCCCGCTCGCGCGAGATGGCGTCGCTGCGCGAGATCGTGCTGGCCCTGCGGCCGGAGATAGAGGAGACGGTGGACCGCCTGTTCGGGCACACCTTCTTCCTCGACCGCCCTACCCCCAAGCGGCTCGCGGCATGGCGCGCCAAGGCGCAGGGGGCGGCTTTCGAGCAGGCGGGGTTCGCCTATCACGGCTACGCGCAGGTCAAGTTCAGCGGTATCACCGCGATGATGGCCCGGATGGTGCTGGAAGCGGCGCCCGAACTCGACCTGCCTTCTCCGGAAGCGGTGCGGCTAAGGCTGATCGCGCACCTGGCGGCGCAAGGCCTCGACCGGGCGCAGGCATTGCGCGAGGCCGGTTCGCCGATGATGATCGAGTTCTTTCGCAACCACGATCTTGCCTTCCGCATACGGCGCCTGCGCCTGCTTGCTCGGCGCGTGACTCAGGAGTGGGAAGCGGAACCCGATGTCACCGAACAGGACCGCGATGCCGCGCGCACCGCGATCTACAAGGCGCTGTCGCTCTATATCGACCGCGAGCCGCTGGCGGCGCTGGGCGAGGATTTTCCGGCTGTGGCCGCGCGCTTTTTCGAGGAGCCGCAGGCAGTCGTCGATCATTTCGCCGAAGCTCGAAACTTGCTGGAGACCGACAACGCGGTGGACGAGTTGCTGGCAGAAGCCCTCGCCGCGATGCCGCAGGCGCTGCGTCGCAGGGTGCTGCTCGCCTATCTCGGCTTCCCGTTCTACGATACCGTGACCCTGCCGCTGCTGCGCGGCGAGGGCCTGACCGAGTTCGATCCGGTGCGGGTCGATCGCATCTCGCCCGAGGACTGCCACGCGATCCGCGACGGAATTCGCGAGGAGACGTTGCGCGGCAAGGAGTTCTTCAACTTCGGCGCGTTCTTCAGTCGCGGTTACCGGGAGAACGATTACCTGTGGGGGCGCCTGCATGGTGCGGAGCGGATGATGGACCTCATCGCTTCCACGCTCTCGGTCGAACATGCGATGACGCAGCCGGAACTGCTCGGGTTCAAGCGGCGGGCGTTTCTGGCGATCCTCGATGAGGAGAGGCAGCGCCTGCGTGCGGATCCCGAACTGCTGCGCCGGATCAGGCGCGAAGTGTTGGCGGGGAAGTAGGACACCTGAAGGTCGTCATTGCGAGCGCAGCGAAGCAATCCAGGGCAGTCTTGAGCCGCCCTGGATTGCTTCGCTGCGCTCGCAATGACGAGGTGGGGTGAGAAAAGCGGGTGGAGCACGCGTCCCACCCGCCTTAGTCACTCCGTCAGGTCGGTCCAGGCGTCCTTGATGCGGTCGAAGAAGCCCTTTGACTGCGGGCATTCGTCGCCGGTTTCGGTCGACTGCAGCTCGCGCAGGATTTCCTTCTGGCGTGCCGACAGCTTGGTCGGGGTTTCCACTGCGATCTCGATCACGAGGTCGCCGCGGCCGCGGCCCTGCAGCACCGGCATGCCCTCGCCGCGCTTGCGCAACTGCTTGCCGGACTGGATGCCTGCCGGAATGTCGAGCTGGATCGCCTCGCCGTCGATGCCGGGGATCTCGATCGAGCCGCCCAACGCCGCCGTGGTGAAGGTGATCGGCACCTTGGTCACCAGCGTCGTCCCGTCACGCTCGAACACGCGGTGGCGCTTGACGTGGAGGAAGATGTAGAGGTCGCCCGGGGGCGAGCCGAACGGCCCGGCCTCACCCTTGCCGGAGAGGCGGATGCGGGTACCCAGATCGACGCCCGGCGGAATGTCCACTTGCAGCGTCTGCGGCTTGTCCACCCGTCCCTCGCCGCCACACGAGCGACACGGCTTCTCGATTACCTCGCCCCGGCCGTGGCAGGTCGGGCAGGTACGCTCGACCACGAAGAAGCCCTGCTGCGCACGGACCTTGCCGTGGCCGCCGCACATCGAACAGCCGCGCTTGCCGGTGCCGGGCTGTGCGCCCGAACCGTTGCAGGGTTCGCACGATTGCGAGACTTCGATGGTGATCTCGGTGCTCTTGCCCCGGAACGCTTCGTCGAGGCTGACTTCCATGTCGTAGCGCAAGTCGGCGCCGCGCCGCTGCTGCTGACGAGCACCGCCACCGAAGGCGCTGCCGAAGATGGATTCGAAGATGTCGCCGATATCGCCGAAGTCTCCGCCGCCCTGACCGCCGCCTGCGCCCTGCTGGAACGCGGCATGGCCATAGCGATCGTAGGCCGCGCGCTTCTGCGGGTCCTTGAGGCAGTCGTAAGCCTCGCTGATCTGCTTGAAGCGCGCCTCGGAATCGGCGCAGCCCGGGTTCTTGTCCGGGTGGAAGCGCATGGCGAGCTTGCGGTAGGCCGACTTAAGGACCTTGTCGTCCGCAGTGCGCTCTACCTCGAGCAGTTCGTAATAGTCGATTTCAGTCGCTGACACGTGATATTTCCCCGTCGGAATACCTTAACCGCCACCGGCGCGGTTTGCACAGGTGGCGGCCAGGGTTTTCATCAGGACTTGTCAGCCCTTGTTTTCGTCGACTTCCGAGAACTCGGCGTCGACCACGTCGTCGTCGGCCTTGGCGGCTTCCGGCGAAGCAGCGGAAGCCTGCTCCTTCTCGTAGATGGCCTGACCGACCTTCATCGCCACCTGGGTCAGTTCCTGAGCCTTGGCGTTGATTTCGGTGGCGTCGTTGCCTTCCAGAGCGGTCTTGGTCGCGGCGATCGCGGCCTCGACTTCAGCCTTGAGCGAAGCGTCGATCTTGTCGGCGTGCTCGGTCAGCTGCTGCTCGGTCGCGTGGACGAGGCTGTCGGCCTGATTGCGGGCCTCGGCCGATCTCGCGGCGCTTCTTGTCCTCTTCGGCGAACTTCTCGGCGTCACGGACCATCTGGTCGATGTCGCTGTCCGAAAGGCCGCCCGAGGCCTGGATGCGGATCTGCTGTTCCTTGCCGGTGCCCTTGTCCTTGGCGGACACGTTCACGAGGCCGTTGGCGTCGATGTCGAAGGTCACTTCGATCTGCGGGACACCACGACGCGCCGCCGGGATGCCGACAAGGTCGAACTGGCCGAGCAGCTTGTTGTCCTGCGCCATCTCGCGCTCGCCCTGGAACACGCGGATCGTCACCGCCTGCTGGTTGTCCTCGGCGGTCGAGTAGACCTGGCTCTTCTTGGTCGGGATCGTCGTGTTGCGGTCGATCATCTTGGTCATGATACCGCCGAGCGTCTCGATGCCCAGCGACAGCGGGGTCACGTCGAGAAGCAGCACGTCCTTGACGTCGCCCTGCAGAACGCCGGCCTGGATCGCCGCGCCCATGGCGACGACTTCGTCCGGGTTCACGCCGGTGTGCGGTTCCTTGCCGAAGAAGTCCTTCACGACTTCACGCACCTTGGGCATGCGGGTCATGCCGCCCACGAGCACGACTTCGTCGATGTCCTTGGCCGAAAGACCGGCATCGGCGATCGCCTTGCGGCAGGGCTCCAGCGTGCGCTGGATCAGGTCGGCGACCATGCGCTCCAGGTCGGAACGGGTGATCGTCTCGACGAGGTGCAGCGGGGTGGTGGCGCCGCCTTCCATGCGCGCGGTGATGAAGGGCAGGTTCACTTCGGTCGTCGCGGTGGACGACAGTTCGATCTTCGCCTTTTCAGCCGCTTCCTTCAGGCGCTGCAGAGCCAGCTTGTCGGTCTTGAGGTCGAGGCCTTCCTTGGCCTTGAACTTGTCCGCCAGCCATTCCACGACCTTCGAGTCGAAGTCTTCACCGCCGAGGAAGGTATCACCGTTGGTCGACTTCACCTCGAACACGCCGTCGCCGATTTCCAGAACCGAGACGTCGAAGGTGCCGCCGCCGAGGTCGTAGACCGCGATGGTCTTGCCGTCCTGCTTGTCGAGGCCGTAGGCCAGCGCCGCCGCGGTCGGCTCGTTGATGATGCGCAGCACTTCGAGACCGGCGATCTGGCCGGCGTCCTTGGTCGCCTGGCGCTGGGCGTCGTTGAAGTACGCAGGCACGGTGATGACCGCCTGCGTGACCGTCTCGCCCAGATACGATTCGGCGGTTTCCTTCATCTTCTGGAGCGTGAAGGCGCTGATCTGCGAGGGCGAGTAATCCTCACCACCGGCCTGGACCCAGGCATCGCCGTTCTTGCCCTTGACGATGTGGTATGGAACCAGCTCGGTGTCCTTCTTGGTCACCGGGTCGTCGAAGCGGCGGCCGATGAGGCGCTTCACCGCGAAGATCGTATTGTTGCCGTTGGTCACGGCCTGGCGCTTTGCAGGCTGCCCGATCAGGCGCTCACCATCCTTGGTGAAAGCGACGATCGAGGGCGTGGTGCGCGCGCCTTCTGAATTCTCGATGACCTTGGGCTTGCCGCCGTCCATGACGGCGACGCAGCTGTTGGTGGTGCCAAGGTCGATACCAATTACTTTAGCCATTATCCCCATTCCTCACGTCAGTGGGTGACACCGTGCGGATCGCCTCCCTTACACAAGGCAAGGCAGCTTGCACGGCTCGGTGACGTTCCAAGTCGTCGAGGCCGGATATAGGTGACGTTTCGCTTGGAACAAGCCTGTGTGAATGGCATTAGGCGCAACGATTCAGAAACGGGGCATAACAAAGGGAAATGCCTGTGACCAAACGTAACCTGCCAGTCGCCCTGATCTGCTCCGTCGCGCTGATGTCCATGGTCGCCGGTTGCGGCAAGACGCCCGACAGCCCGACCAGATCGAACGACGCCACCCTCTCCGGCCCCAACGCCAAGCCCGGCATGGTGGCGAGCGACGGCAAGTTGGTGCTGCCCATCGTCGCGGGCCGTCCAGGCGCAGTCTACTTTACTGTGCGCAATGACGGCGCCGAGCCGGTTACGCTGGCAGGTGTCCATGTCTCCGGCGCAGCCAAGGCGGAGATGCACCAGAGCAACGGCGGCACCATGGCCAAGGTCGACAGCCTGCCGATCGACCCGGGCGCCTCGATGGTCTTCGCGCCGGGCGGCCTTCACGTGATGGTCTTCGACGTCTCGCCCGATCTCAAGCCCGGCGGAAAGGCGGAGCTGACGCTGACCTTCTCCGATGGCGACAAGCTGTCGATGCCGCTGCAGGTCGAGGCCCTGGGGAGCCATACGGGGGGCGGTGGCATGAACCATGAGGGCATGGATCACGGCTCCATGGAAGGAATGCAGCACTGATCGTCGGTCCGGCCGTGGATCAACGGGGCGAGCGGGCGCTGACGGCGGGCGAGGTCGATCTCGTCCGCTCGATCTTCGGGAATGCGGTGGACTGCACGCCGGTGCGTGTCCGTCGCCGCCGATGGTTCCCGTTCCAGCCCGTCAACACGGTCATGGCGCCTTGCGGGCACCTGCACTTCCATCCCCGCAGCGATCTCTATCTGGATGATTTCTCGCGCGCTGCGCCGGGACTGCAGGGGTTGTTCATCCACGAGATGACCCATGTGTGGCAAACCCAGTGCACGGGACGCTGGTATCTGCCTCTGATGCGTCATCCGCTATGTCGTTACGATTATGTGCTGAGGCCGGGCTGGACACTCGATCGCTATGGCATCGAGCAGCAGGCGGAGATCGTGCGGCACGTCTTTCTGCTGCGTGAGGGGCTGCACTTTCCCGGAGCGCCGGAACTGGCAGCCTATCGCGGGATTCTGCCGTTCGGGGCGTAACTATAACGCCATTGCGAGCGCAGCGAAGCAATCCAGGGCAGTTCCACCCCGCTCTGGATTGCTTCGCTGCGCTCGCAATGACGATGTAACTCGCAAAGGCGCATGTAAATCGTAGAACAAGCCTCTACGAAACAGGGCGCAGGCACTTATGCGCCCGCGCCCTGCTCGAATTAACCTGACTGCCTGATCAGCAATCGCGATCCCAGTAACGGTCGCCGCGACGATCATAACGATAGCAGCCGCGATCGTTCTTCTTGGCCTGCGAACCGGCTACGGCACCAGCCGCAGCGCCGATCGCAGCGCCGGTGCCGACGTCACCGCCCGCGATCGCGCCGACGCCCGCGCCGAGCGCTACCGCCTGCAAGGGCGCCCTCGCCCGCATAGTTGCTCGCGCAGCCACCGATGCTCAGCGCACCGGCGGCCAGAATGGGAAGGATGAGCTTGCGCATCGATGTTCTCCGAAAATTCTGTAGCCTATGCACAAGTGAACGGAAGCGCGCGCGTGAGGTTCCCCGGCAACAATACGATACGGCCCGCTTCCGGTATTTGCGGAGGCGGGCCGTATGTTCAGCTTAATGGAGAAACCCGATCAGTCCGGCTTCTTGGCCACCGCGACCATGGCCGGGCGCAGCAGGCGGTCCTTGATCATGTAGCCGGCCTGCATTTCCTGCAGGACCGTACCTGGCTCGGCATCCGCCGAGGAAGCTCGATCATCGCCTGGTGCTGGTTGGGGTCGAGCGGCAGGCCCATGGCGGCGATGCGGGTGATGCCGTGGCTGGCGAAGACCTTGTCGATTTCACGACCGGTGGCCTCGATACCTGCAACGAGGCCCTTGAGCTTGTCATCTTCGCGCAGTTCCGCGGGGATCGCGGTCAGCGCGCGGGCGAGGTTGTCGGACACCGAGAGAATGTCGCGCGCGAAACCGGTCGCGGCATAAGCGCGGGTGTCGGCGATGTCCTTTTCGAGACGGCGGCGCACGTTCTGCGTCTCGGCGCGGGCGTAGAGCACATCCTGCTCGGCCGTCGCCAGCTTCTCGCGCAGCTTCGCGATTTCCTCGTTCTCGCCCTTGGTGTCCACGAAGTCCTCCGGCACGCCCTGAAGTTCCTCTGCCACTGCGGGATCTATGGCGGGCGACTGCGTCTTGTCGTCGGTCATTTGTTCTTTGGTTCCAGCTATCCGATGAGCTTGCCCAGGCTCTGGGCAGTGAAGTCCACCATGGGGACGACGCGCGCATAATTCAACCGAGTCGGGCCGATTACCCCCACCACGCCGACCACCCTGCCCTCACGGTCGCGATAGGGCGAAGCGATGACCGAGGACCCGGAAAGCGCGAAAAGCCGGTTCTCCGAGCCAATGAAGATGCGCGTCGACTGCGCTTCGCGCGCAGTGTCGAGCAGGTCGGCGACCGACTGCTTGTTCTCGAGGTCGTCGAGCAGCGAACGGACGCGTTCGAGGTCGGTCAGCGCGGCCTCGTCGAGCAGGTTGGCCTGCCCGCGCACGATCAGCACCGGCCTTGCAGTGGCATCCTCGCTCCACACGGCGAGACCGCGCTCCACGAGATCGCTGCTGGCGGCATCGAGGGCGGACTTGCCCGAAGCGATTTCGGCGCGCATCGCTCGCGCAGCCTGCGCCAGCGTGCGACCGCCCAGATGCGCGGAGATGTAGTTGGAGGCTTCCTCCAGCGCGCCGGAGGGAAGGCCCATCGGCAGTTCCAGCACGCGGTTCTCGATACCGCCATCTTCGCCCACCAGCACCGCCAGCGCCCGGCCCGGTGCCAGCGGCACGAGTTGCAGGTGCGTGAGTCGCGGCTCCCGGCGCGGCACCATGACCACGCCTGCACCCGACGAGAGGTTCGAAAGCAGGGCGCTGGTAGCCTCCAGCGCCGCTTCGATCGGCCCGGGCGCGGCGATGCGGCGCTCGATGGCCTGCCGTTCTTCGGCGGTGGGTTCGGCCACCTGCATGATGCCGTCCACGAACAGGCGAAGCCCCGCCTCGGTCGGCAGGCGTCCCGCGCTGGTATGCGGCGCGGCGAGCAGGCCCAACCCTTCGAGGTCTGCCAGCACCGAACGGATCGAGGCGGACGACAGGCTCACCCCACCCGGGCCGGCGAGCGTCTTCGAGCCCACCGGCACGCCGGTCGCCAGATACCCCTCAACGACGAGGCGGAAGATGTCGCGGGCGCGGGTGGTCAGTTCGGTGATCGGGGGCGTGGGCATATCGCGTGTCAATCTAGGCAATCCCCTTGAACCCTCAACCCCAATGCGCCTAGGGCGAGCGGGTATTTTCACGACGAGGATTCCCAAGAATGCGCCCTTCCGGCCGTGCACCTGACGAAATGCGTGCCATCGACATCCAGACCGGCTTTACCAAGCACGCGGAAGGCTCTGTCCTGATCTCCTTCGGCGACACCCGCGTGCTGGTCACCGCCTCGGTCGAGGAGAAGGTGCCGCCGTTCCTGCGCGGCAAGGGCGAAGGCTGGGTGACGGCGGAATACTCGATGCTGCCCCGCGCCACGCATACCCGTGGCAGCCGTGAAGCCGCCAAGGGCAAGCAGTCGGGCCGCACGCAGGAAATTCAGCGCCTGATCGGCCGCTCGCTTCGCGCCGTGGTCGACATGAAGAAGCTCGGCGAACGCCAGATCGTGCTCGACTGCGACGTGCTGCAGGCCGATGGTGGCACCCGCACCGCCTCGATCTCGGGCGCCTGGGTGGCGCTGCGCCTTGCCGTCGACAAGCTGATGGCCGACGGCAAGATCAAGGAAGACCCGATCACCGCGCGCGTCGCGGCGATCTCCTGCGGCATCCACCAGGGCACCCCGGTGCTCGACCTCGACTACATCGAGGACAGCGGCGCCGATGCCGACGCCAACTTCGTGCTGATCGAAGGCGGCCTGATCGCCGAAGCACAGGCCACCGCCGAAGGCGCGACGTACGACGAGGAAGGCCTGCTGCGCCTCCTGCGCCTCGCCCGCATCGGCTGCGAGGGCATCTTCGCGGCGCAGGCCAAGGCGGTCGGCCGCTGATGACGCGCAAGCTGGGCGATACGAAGCTGGTCATCGCCACGCACAACGCAGGCAAGCTGCGCGAAATTTCCGCGCTGCTCGCCCCGTTTGGCGTGGACTGCGTCTCGGCGGGCGATCTCGGCCTGCCCGAACCGGAGGAGACCGGCACCACGTTCGTCGAGAACGCGCTGCTCAAGGCCCATGCCGCTGCGAAGGCGGCAGGGCTGCCCGCTCTGGCCGACGACAGCGGCTTGTCGGTGACGGCGCTCGGCGGACGGCCGGGCGTCTATACCGCCGACTGGGCTGAGCGGCAGTGGTTCGAAGGCGAGCCGGGCAAGGATTACAAAGGGCGCGACTGGTACATGGCGATGGGCAAGGTCGAGGGCCTGCTCAGCCAGCAGGGACCGGATGTGGACCGCTCATGCTGGTTCACCAGCGTTTTAGCGATCGCATGGCCCGAGGGCGACGAGGCAATCTACGAGGGGCGGGTGACCGGCACCTTCTCGTGGCCGCCGCGCGGGACGATGGGCTTCGGTTACGACCCCGTCTTCGTGCCTGAAGGACGCGACGTCAGCTTCGCCGAACTCACGGTCGCCGAGAAGCAGACGATCAGCCACCGCGCCGACGCTTTCGCGAAGCTCGTCGCGGACCAGTTCCCCGATCAGTCCACGGCGTGATACGTTAGGCCGATGGCCCGCGCCCTCTACATTCACTGGCCGTTCTGCCTCGCCAAGTGCCCGTATTGCGACTTCAACAGCCATGTCCGCGAGCGTGTCGATCACGCGCGCTGGCAGGACGGGCTGCTCGCCGACATGCGCCATGAGCACGCGCTTGCAGGCGGAGAGCCGCTGGAGTCGATCTTCTTCGGCGGCGGCACGCCCTCGCTGATGCCACCCGCGCTGGTCGCGCGTCTGCTGCAGGAGGCCGAGGCGCTCTGGGGCTTCGCGCCCGGCATCGAGATCACGCTGGAGGGCAATCCCTCCTCGGTCGAGGCGGCCAACTATGCGGCGCTGGCGCAAGTCGGCGTCAACCGCGTGTCGCTGGGCCTGCAGGCGCTGGATGACGCGACGCTGCGCTTCCTTGGCCGCTTGCACGATGCGTCAGAAGGCCTGAAAGCGCTGGAAGTGGCGCAGCGGCATTTCCAGCGCGTCAGCTTCGATCTCATCTATGCGCGTCCCGGCCAGTCGCTGAACGACTGGCGCGCCGAACTGGACCGCGCGCTGGCCTCCGGCACCGGACACCTCTCGCTCTACCAGTTGACCATCGAGCCGGGCACGCGCTTCGAGACGATGGTGCGCAAGGGCGACTTCGTTCCGCTGGACGAGGACGCCTGCGCCGATATGTTCGCGCTCACCCGTGAAGTGACGGTGGCTGCGGGGCTCCCCGCCTACGAGATCAGCAACCACGCCCGTCCCGGCGAGGAAAGCCGCCACAACCTGACCTACTGGCGCTATCAGGACTATTGCGGAATCGGCCCCGGCGCGCATGGACGCCGCGGCGGTGTGGCGACGGTGCGCCATCGGAAGCCGGAGAACTGGCTCGCCGCGATGGCGCAATCCGCGCATGGGATTGTCGAGGAACGCCCTCTCGCCATCCCCGAACAGGCAAGCGAAGCGATGCTGATGGGCCTGCGCCTGCGCGAAGGCGTGGACCTCGGCGCAATGGCGGCGCGCTTCGGCCTGACTGCAGATCAGCTGTGCGATCCCGCCAAGGCCCGGTTCTACGAAGGACAGGGCCTGGTCTGGCGCGACGGCGCGCGCGTCGGCGTTAACGGCGAGGGCATGGTTCTGCTCGACGGGCTGCTGAGCGAACTGGTGCCCGAACAACTGGTCGCAGGCTGATGGCGAACAAGGCCGACCTGCTCGAAGCATGGGGCGGACATCTGGCCGAAGGACGGCGGCGCAGCCCGCATACCGTGCGCGCTTACGTGGCGACGGCGGGGCGCCTGCTCGACAGTCTTGGAGAAAGCGACTGGCACCGGCTGGCCGCCCTCGATGCGGGGGCGCTGCGCGGGCATCTCGCGTCGCGGCGGCAGGACGGGATCGGCAATGTCTCGGCCGCGCGCGAGCTTTCGGCGCTCAAGGCGTTCCTCGTCTTCGCGCGGGAGAAAGCCGGGGTAGCGCAGGCGTCGGCCCCGCGCGTGAAGGGGCCGCGCGTCAAGAAGGGACTACCCCGGCCCGTCACCCCTGACGAAGCGGTGGGGCTTGCGGAAGGGGTCCAGGACGACGCCTCTGAGCCATGGATCGGTGCACGGGACCGGGCGGTGCTGCTGCTGCTCTACGGCGCGGGCCTGCGCATCGCCGAGGCACTTTCGCTGACCGGCGCGGCGCTGCCGCTGGGCGAGACGCTGATGGTCACCGGCAAGGGCGGCAAACAGCGGGTCGTGCCCTTGCTCCCGAAGGTACGCGATGCCGTGATGGACTATCTCGCCAAGTCGCCGTGGCCGGTGGAACGCGATCATGCGCTGTTCCGGGGCGCCAAGGGTGGGCCATTGTCGCAGGGGATGGTGCAGAAGGCAGTGGCGCGGGCGCGGATATGGCTGGGCCTGCCGGCGAGCGCGACCCCGCATGCGCTGCGGCACAGCTTCGCCACGCACCTGCTCGGTGCGGGGGCGGACTTGCGCTCATTGCAGGAACTGCTGGGCCATGCCTCGCTGGGATCGACGCAGATCTATACCAAGGTCGATGCGGCGACGCTGCTCGACGTCTATCGCAATGCCCACCCGCGCGAACGCGACTGACTATTCCGACCGCGGCTTCCAGCGCAGCACCCGCCAGACGTAGAACACTACGGTCACCACCGCGACCGCCAGCGTCGCCCAGCCGAGCCACTGCTCCGCCTGTGCCAGCGTGTTGCCGAGCCACTTGCCGCCGATGATCAGCAGGACATTCCAGATCGCCGCGCCGAAAAAGGTGAAGGCGAAGAACTTCACGTGCCCCATGTGGGCCAGCCCGGCCGGGATCGAGATTACCGAACGGAACATCGGCATGAAGCGGAACACGAAGACCACCCAGTGCCCGTGCCTGCGCAGGAAGCGTCCGGCCACTTCGACATCGTGCCATTCCAGCGTCAGCCAGCGGCCCCAGCGGTCGATGAACGGCCGCAGTCGCTCGTAGCCGAGGCGGTCGGATATCAGGAACAGCACGTAGTTGCCGAGGGTCGAGCCTAAAGTTCCCCAGAACAGCAGAGGCCAGAAATGCATGTCCCCGCGTGCGACGGCGATCCCTCCGAGGCCCATGATGACTTCGGAGGGGATCGGCGGGATGATATTCTCCAGCGCCATGAGGAACATGATGCCGAGATAGCCGCCCTGCCGGATGATTTCGTAGATCCATTCACCCACGATGAGCGACACCCGGTTGTCCTTGCCCTGTCAGGGGGAAGGATAGCGCAGCTTGGAAGCGGAGCTTGACCACCAGCCCCACCCAACTTCGGCTGGGCCGCTGAGCGGCCAAGCCTGCGTATCGCGCCCCTGAAGGGGCAGGAGAAAAGATCACATCGCGGCATGCCGCCTTTCGATCGCATCCCAAATGCGCGCGGCCGTATCTGTGCCGTTGAACCGGTCGATCGCCACGATGCCGGTGGGCGAAGTCACGTTGATTTCCGTCAGCCATTTTCCGCCAATCACGTCGATACCAACGAAAACCAGCCCCCGCGCCTTGAGTTCCGGCCCAAGCGCCGCGCAGATTTCCTCTTCCGCCGAAGTGAGCGTGCTGGCCTCGGCCGAGCCGCCCACCGCGAGGTTGGAACGGAACTCGCCCTCGCCCGGCTTGCGGTTGATGGCGCCCGCGAACTCGCCGTCGACGAGGACGATGCGCTTGTCGCCTTCCGACACGTCGGGGAGGAAGGGCTGGACCATGAACGGCTCGACCCAGGCGTTCTCGAACATCTCGATCAGCGCGCCGAGGTTCGATCCGTCGGCGGGCACGCGGAACACCGCCTTGCCGCCGTTGCCGTGAAGCGGCTTGATCACGAGGTCGCCGGGATGGCGCAAGTTGAACGCCTTCACGTCCTCGATCCGGCGGGCGATGAACGTCGGCGGCATGAACCGCGCGTAGTCGAGCACGAAGACCTTCTCCGGCGCATTGCGCACAGAAGCAGGATCATTGACCACCAGCGTCTTGCCCGCGAGCCTTTCCAGCAGGTGCGTCGCGGTGATGTAGCCGAGGTCGAACGGCGGGTCTTGGCGCATCAGCACCACGTCGATGTCTTCGACGAGGTCGATCAGGCGATACTCGCCGCGCGTGAAGTGATTGCCCTCGACGCGCTGGACGGTGACGGGCGCGCCCCAGCAGGTCAGGCGGCCGCCAGCGCCGTGCGCGGTGTCGTAGGCCAGCGTGCGCACGTCGTAGTGATAGAGGGTGTGCTCCCTCGCCTGCGCGGCGAGCATCAGGGCGAAGCTCGAGATCGCCCGCGATCTTGATCGTTTCGAGCGGGTCCATCTGGACGGCGACGCGCAAAGTCATGGCGGATTCGGGCCTTTCGGAGTCGGGGGTACTTTGGTCGGCGGCGGTCTAGCCGCGTTCGCGCCTAGGTGCGACCTCAATCGCGAGTTTCAAGTCCGCGTCAGCCTCCTGGCTGCCAGGCATTGATGATTCGGCGGGGCCAAACCCAAGGCGCGATCAGGATCACGTCGATGCGCTGGTCGTCGCCGGGACGGGCATAGCGGCTCGCTATCAATTGCGCGGCATCGGCCACGCGCCTGAGCCGCCGCTCATCGATGGCCATGGCGAGTTCCGCCTGCGTCGCCCGCCACTTCACCTCGACGAAGCAGACCGTGCGGCCGCGCCGCGCGACGATATCCACCTCGCCCTTGCGGGTCTTCACCCGCCGCCCGACCACGCGCCAGCCGGTGAGCCAGAGGTAGAGCGCGGCGAGCCATTCGCCCCGTCGTCCATGGCGCTCGGCCCGCTTGCGCCGCTCGCTCATTTGAGTTCGAGTGCCCGGGCATAGAGCGTCTTGCGGTCGAGCCCGGTCGCCTTCGCCACCGCCGCTGCCGCCTGCGATGCCTTGGCGGTGGCCAGGGCATCGCGCAGCAGGGCATCGACGTCCACTTCTCCCAACGGTTCCTCTCCGGGCGGTGCGATCAGCAGCACGATCTCGCCCTTGGGCGGGTGCGCGGCGTAGTATTCCGACAGTTCCTGTGGAGAACCGCTGCGGCATTCCTCGAATTTCTTGGTCAGTTCCCGTCCCACGGCAACCTCTCGCCCCGGCAGCACCGAGGCGATCGCGGCCAGCGACGCGTCAAGGCGCGGCGCCGTATCGTAGAAGATCAGCGTGGCGGGAACCTTACCCAGTTCAGCAAGCATGTCCTCGCGCGCCTTGGCCTTGTTCGGCAGGAAACCGGCGAACAGGAAGCGGTCGTTCGGCAGGCCCGAAAGCGTCATCGCCACGACCGCCGCATTCGGCCCCGGCAGGCTGGTTACCGCGATTCCCCGCTCCCTTGCGGTACGCACGAGGCGATAGCCCGGGTCCGAGATCAGCGGTGTCCCCGCATCGCTGACCAGTGCGACCGGCTCTGCTTCCATCAGCGCCAGCAGCCGTTCGCGATCGCCCTCTCCGGCATGGTCGTCGTAGCGTACCAGCTTCTTCTTCAAACCGAGGTGATGCAACAGCTTGCCCGTCACGCGGGTGTCCTCGCAGGCGACTGCGGAGACGCCGCGCAGGGTCTCGATTGCCCTGAGGGTAATGTCCCCCAGGTTGCCAATCGGGGTTGCGACTATGTAAAGGCCCGGCAAGAGTGTGTTTTCCATCGGCCAGACTCATGGCCCAGATACCGAGGGAGCGGCAAGCTATGTTCGACCTTAAAGGGAACGGGCGCCTCAATCGTCGCAGTCTTCTCGCCGCGGCCGCCATGGCTCTGGTCGCCGGTTGTACCGTGGTGCCCAAGGCGCCTCAGCCCGGCCCGCCGCCCGCGCCCACGCCTCCTCCCTCGCAGAGCGAACTGCCGGTGGACAAGGACCGTCACAGCATCGCGCTGCTGGTGCCGATGACCGGCGCCAACGCCGGTGTCGGCCAGGCGATCGCCAATGCCGCCAACATGGCCCTGCTCGACACCGCCGCGAAGAACCTGCGCGTGACGACGTACGACACCAGCGCCAATCCGGCCGAAGCTGCCCGCCGCGCGGTGACGGACGGCAACCAGCTGATCCTCGGCCCGCTGCTCGCCGACGACATCCCGGCCGTCTCGGGCATCGCCAAGGCGGCGAAGGTTCCCGTCATCTCGTTCTCCAATGACGAGCAGGCGGCGAACCGCGATGTCCTCATCATGGGCAACCTGCCCGGCCAGTCGGTGACGCGCACGGTGCAGTACGCCCGTTCGCAGGGCATCTCCACGTTCGGTGCGCTCGTCCCGCGCGGCGACTACGGCGACCGCACCAGTGCGGCGCTGCTGCAGGCGGTACGCGCCAGTGGCGGTTCCGTGATCGCTCTGGAGCCCTACGAACGCAGCGCCGTCTCGATCGCCTCGGCCGCGCAGCGCGTGAAGGCCAAGGGCGGTTTCGACGCCCTGCTGATAGCCGACAGCGGATCGCTCTCGGTTCGTGCCGCCACGGCCTTCAAGGGCGCCGCGAAGACGCCCGGCGTGAAGATCCTCGGCACCGAACTGTGGAGCGGCGAGCGTGACGTCAACGCCTCGGCAGCACTGGCAGGCGCCTGGTATTCGACCGTGTCCGACCAGCGCTTCGCACAGTTCTCCAAGAGCTACCGCGCGCGCTTCGGTAGCCAGCCGTTCCGTATCGCCACGCTCGGCTATGATGCGGTGCTCCTGACCCTTCGCGTCGCGCGCGACTGGAAGCCGGGCACCCGCTTCCCGGCCGATACCCTGCGCGACACCAAGGCGTTTCCCGGTGGCTTCCTCGGCGTGGACGGCGCGTTCCGCTTCACCAAGGGCGGCCTGATCGAGCGCGCGCTGGAAGTGCGTGAGGTCGGCGCGGGCACGGTGAAGGTGGTCAGCCCGGCGCCGGTGAAGTTCGGGGAGTAAGGCTCTGCCCACCCCGTCCGGCTAGGCAGCAAGCTGCCAAGCCTTCCGGCCCTCCCGCAAGCGGGCGGGCAAAAACGACATGAACTCCCTCCCGCTTGCGGGAGGGGCTGAGGGCGGGCCGGTTCCGACGCGACGCCTCAGACACTGCGGATAAAGCGCAAACCCCTGCTTGCCCCCACGATTCCGCGCGCCCTATAGTGGCCGCTATGTCCGACGACCTCTTCGACAAGCTCCCCGCCGCCACCGGCGAGTCCTATGACGGTTCCGCGATCGAGGTGCTGGAGGGGCTCGAACCCGTCCGCCGCCGTCCGGGCATGTACATCGGCGGCACGGATGAGCGCGCGCTGCACCACCTTGCGGCCGAAGTCCTCGACAACGCGATGGACGAGGCCGTCGCCGGTCACGCCAACCGCATCGAGGTGACGCTGGAAGAGGAGCCCGGCACCGCCGGCCGCATCACCATCACCGACAACGGCCGCGGCATCCCGGTGGACGAGCATCCCAAATTCCCGGGCAAGTCGGCGCTGGAGGTCATCCTCTCCACCCTGCACTCGGGCGGCAAGTTCTCCGGCAAGGCCTACGCCACCTCGGGCGGCCTGCACGGCGTCGGCATCTCGGTGGTCAATGCGCTGTCAGTGAAGACGCGCGTGGAAGTGGCGCGCAACAAGGAACTTTACGCGCAGGAATTCTCTCGCGGCGTGACGCTCGGCCCGATCCAGCGTGTCGGCGCAGCGCCGAACCGGCGCGGCACGGCCGTCACCTTCACGCCCGACACCGAAATCTTCGGCGACCAGAAGTTCAAGCCCGCGCGTCTGTTCAAGCTGGTGCGCTCCAAGGCGTACCTATTCGCAGGCGTCGAAATCCGCTGGAAGTGCGCGCCTGCACTCGCGGTGGACGGGGTTCCGGCGGAGGCGACCTTCCAGTTCCCCGGCGGCCTTGCCGATCACCTTGCCGAGCAGATCGGCACTCGCGAATGCGTGACCACGCAGTTCTTCTCCGGATCACAGGACTTCCCCAAGGGCGAGGACGGCTCCGAACAAGGCCGCGTCGAATGGGCGATCGCCTGGCCGCTCTACTCCGACGGCTCGTACTCGTGGTACTGCAACACCATCCCGACGCCCGACGGCGGCACCCATGAGCAGGGCCTGCGCGGCGCGCTGACCAAGGGCATTCGTGCTTTCGCCGACCTCGTCGGTCAGGCCAAGAAGGCCAAGGACATCACGCCGGACGACGTGGTGACCGGCAGTGAGGTGATGCTCTCGGTCTTCATCCGCGACCCGCAGTTCCAGAGCCAGACCAAAGACCGCCTGACCTCTCCGGAGGCAGCGCGCATGGTCGAAGCGGCGGTGCGCGACCATTTCGACCACTTCCTCACCGACAACCTCGATCGCGGCAAGGCCCTGCTCGGCTCGGTGATGGAGCGCATGGACGAACGCCTGCGCCGCAAGGCGGAGCGCGAGGTCAAGCGCAAGACCGCTACCAACGCCCGCAAGCTGCGCCTCCCCGGCAAGCTAACCGACTGCTCGGGCGAAGGCCACGGCGAAACCGAACTGTTCATCGTCGAGGGCGATTCGGCAGGCGGCTCGGCCAAGCAGGCGCGCGATCGCAAGACGCAGGCGATCCTGCCGATCCGCGGTAAGATCCTCAACGTCGCATCGGCCACGGCCGACAAGATCCGTGCCAACCAGGAAATCGCCGACCTCGGCCTCGCGCTCGGCTGCGGCACGCGCAAGGACTGCAACGCCGACAACTTGCGCTACGACCGCATCGTCATCATGACCGACGCCGACGTCGACGGCGCCCACATCGCCACGCTGCTGATGACGTTCTTCTTCCAGGAGATGCCGGACATCGTGCGGCGCGGGCACCTCTACCTCGCGCAGCCGCCGCTCTACCGCCTGACCTCGGGCGCGACCTCCGCCTACGCCCGCGACGATGCGCACCGTGCCGAACTGGAAGCGACGAAGTTCAAGGGCAAGAAGGTCGAAGTCGGCCGCTTCAAGGGCCTTGGCGAGATGAACCCCGGCCAGTTGCGCGAGACGACGATGAGCCCGGACACCCGTTCCCTGATCCGCATCACCCTGCCGCAGGAGAGCGAGGGCCGATTCGCAGTGAAGGATCTCGTCGACCGCCTGATGGGCCGCAATCCCGAACATCGCTTCCATTTCATCCAGAACCGCGCCGGCGACCTCGACCGCGAACTGATCGACGCCTGACGGATACCGCCCGATGAACATCCGTTGACCTTCATCCCGCCTGCCGTCAGCCTGCCCGCGATGGTCAGGCCGGGGGCAGGCAATGAGCGGATGGCGGGGTTTTCTCAGTTTCGTGCTGGCACTCGTTCTGGGTAGCGGCACGGCACATGCGCAGGACGATACCAAGGCTTTGCTCAAGCAGCGTGTCGCGGAGGTCGTCGCGGTCATGCAGGGCAAGCGCGATGCCGCAGAGACTTTCGACGCCCGCTTCCTGAACGAAGTTCCGGCCGAGCGCCTTCGTGCCCTCACCTCGCAGATCGCGGCGCAGGGCGGTGCGGTGGAAGGATATGCGGACTTCAAGCGCGAACAGCAGCGTTCGGCCACCTTCACCCTGAAACTCGCCAATGGCACCGCGCCCGCCCGGATCGAACTGGGATCGGGCGACAAGCCCCTGGTGGCGGGCTTTCGTATCTTCGCGGTGACGCCTGCAGGCGACAGCCTCGACAAGCTGGATGCGGATTTCGCAGCCTTGCCGGGAAAGGCCGGGTTCGCGGTCTATCGCCTCGGTGATGACGCGCCGGTGCTCGCCAAAGGCCGCGAGGTGACGACACCGTTCGCAGTGGGCTCCTCGTTCAAGCTCTACGTCCTCGCGGCGCTGGCGCGGCAGGTGAAGGAAGGCAAGCGGCGCTGGAGCGACGTCGTGCCCGTATCGGGCAAGTCCTTCCCGAGCGGCACCGTGCACACCCTCCCCGACGGTGCGCCGGTGACGGTGCATACCCTCGCCAGCCTGATGATCTCCATCAGCGACAATACCGCGACCGACATGCTGGTGCGCCTTGCTGGGCAGGAGGCATTGGCACGCGAAGTCCGCCTCGCCCGGCACGCAAGGCCCGAGGCGATGGCGCCGATAATGACGACCGCGCAGCTCTTTGCCCTCAAGCGTGGCGGTGACGCGGTCACGGAGCGGTATGCCAGCGCCTCGCCGCAGGAACGCCAGCGCCAGCTCGATGCGCTGGACCTCTCGCGGGTCTCCGAGGCCGACCCCGGCGAAGTGTTCGGTCATGGCCCGGTAGCGATCGACCGCATCGAATGGTTCGCCTCCCCGCAGACCTTGCGGGCGTGATGAACGACTTGCGCCGCCTCGACAGCCGCGAGGCGTTCGACATCCTCGCCATCAACCCGGCGATGGATAGCGCCACCGCCCGCACGCGGGCCTACGTGGGCTACAAGGGCGGCTCGGAAGACGGCGTGATGAGCATGACCTGGCTGCTGCAGGGCAAGTCGGGAGCGTGGTCGGTGGTGACGGGAAGCTGGAACGATCTGAAGGCGCCGATCGACAACAAACGCTTCGAAGTGCTCATGCTGCGACTGGCGAAGCTGGCCGGCTGACCCGTCGCCACAGCACTGCAAACAACAGGCCCAGCACGAGCGGCATCACCGGCAGGGCAAGGTTCATCGCCAACGGCCGCGCGAAGGCTGGCGCGGCGAAGGCGAGGAGGATCGCCAGCTTCTCCCACCCGGCGAAGCCGCGGCGCAGCCCTCCCCCACCAGCCAGAGTAGCGGGAACGCCAGCAGCACCATGTCGTAGTCGAGCACGAAGGGCGTCACCAGCGGCGCTCCGGCGAGGGCGAGGGCGGCCAGACCATCGGACCAACCCCTTCGCCATGCTGCCCGCGCCAACAGGCCCGCTATCACCAGCGCCACCACCGCCTGCACCGTATAGGCAATCGATGTCGCGGCGCCCAGCAGCTTGAGCGCCGCGAAGGGGCTCATCATCTTGGCGTAGCCGACCGCGCCTGCCGCCATGGCCTCCTCGGCGCGGGCACTGGCGGAGAGCCAGCCTGACCAGACCTCGCCACCGAACAGCAGCGCCGAGGCGGCGGCAAGCAGTGCGGCGGTGAGGACGGCTGCGAGGATCGTTCGCCATTGACCGGTGAGCAGCAGCACGATCGGCAGCAGCAGCCCGAACTGCGGCTTGATCGTCGCCAGCCCCAGCAGCACGCCCGCCAGCACCGGCCGCGTGGGCACGAGCCACAATCCAGCCCCGAGCAATCCCGCGACGAGGAACGCCGTCTGGCCGTGCGTCACCACGATCGGCACCGCCGGGAACGCGAGGAGCAGCAGCCACAAAGGAACCGGCACAAAAACCGGTGCCACCACGCCCGCACGCTCGCGACATAGACCGCCCCCGTCGTCACCAGCCACGCGGCGAGCGCCGGGAAATAGCCCAGCCCGCCGAGCGGCCAGCAGAATGGCAGGAACGAGGGCGGATAGAAGAAGGCGGTGTAACCGCCCTCGGATGCAAAGAAGGCCCTTTGCGCGGCGATATGCGCGGCGCCGTCGTACACGTCCGCGCCTGCCCGAAGCATGTGCCCGACCGTCCAGAAGCTGATGAAATCGCTCCCCAGCAGGAAGCCGTTGCGATCGACACCGCCATGCGAACTCGCCACCAGCCAAGCGAGCATCGCGACATTGAGCAGCGCGAGAATCCGCAAGTAAGCGCCGCAACGCGCCGCGCCCAGCCAGTCCATCTTTCGCAGGAAATCGAGCCCCATGCGCTCTGCTCTGCAACGCTCGCGCGGGGAAGTCCATCGCCTGCCCGTCGTATCCGGATCGATATTGCCTTGCAGCATCGCACCCCATAAGGCTTAATCAAACGGTTAAAGTCACAGGATGAGCCGATGCAGCGTTTCGAAGGCACCAGCAACTACGTCGCCACCGAGGACCTCAAGGTCGCCGTCAATGCCGCCGTGCTGCTGCGCCGCCCGCTGCTGGTGAAGGGCGAGCCCGGCACCGGCAAGACCGTGCTGGCCGAACAGATCGCCGAGGCTCTCGATGCGCCGCTCATCACCTGGAACGTCAAGTCCACCACCAAGGCGCATCAGGGCCTGTATGAATACGACGCCGTCGCCCGCCTGCGCGATGGCCAGCTCGGCGATGCGCGGGTCCACGACATCGGCAACTACATCCGCAAGGGCAAGCTGTGGGAGGCGTTCACCTCGCCGCGCCTGCCGGTCCTGCTGATCGACGAGATCGACAAGGCCGACATCGAGTTTCCCAACGATCTCCTCGCCGAACTCGATCGCATGGCCTTCGACGTCTACGAGACCGGCGAGCATGTCGCCGCCGTCGAGCGCCCGATCGTGGTGATCACCTCGAACAACGAGAAGGACCTGCCCGACGCCTTCCTGCGCCGCTGCTTCTTCCACTATATCCGCTTCCCGGACCGCGAGACGATGGAGGCGATCGTCGACGTTCACTTCCCCGGCATCCAGAAGGTGCTGGTGCGCAAGGCCATGGAGATCTTCTACGACTTACGCGAAGTGCCCGGCCTCAAGAAGAAGCCCTCGACCAGCGAACTGCTCGACTGGCTCAAGCTGCTGATGAACGAGGACATGCCGCTCGACGTGCTGCAGAACAGGGACTCCGCCAAGGCCATCCCGCCGCTGCACGGGGCCTTGCTCAAGAACGAGCAGGACGTGATGATGTTCGAACGACTGGCCTTCATGGCCCGGGGAAACCGCTGAGATGACCGCATCGTATTCGGGGCGCTGCAACTGCGGTGCCGTTACCGTCGAAATCACCGCGGAGCCGGTTGCCACGCGCCAATGCTGGTGCCGCCAGTGCCAGAAGGCCGCCGGTGGCGGCCCGACTCACAACGCGATGTTCCCGACCGACGCGGTGACGCTGACCGGGGATCGCGGCGAGTTCGTCTACGTCGCGGCCAGCGGCAATACGCTGACGCAGGAGTTCTGCGTGGCCTGCGGCAGTCCGGTCCTCGGCCGATCGAGCGCGCGCCCGCAGTTCCGCACCATTCGCATCGGCCTGCTCGAAGGCGACCACGGCGTGAAGCCCGCGATGGCGATCTGGACGGACGACGCACCGGACTGGGCGGTGATCGATCCGGCGCTGGAACGCTGGCCGCAGCAGCCCCTGCCCCGGCTCCCACGCCGCAGGACTGATCGGCGGCACCGGGTCATGACCGCAGGGCCGACCACGCACACCCGTTTCGCCGTGATCCGCGCGCGGCTCGAGGGCTTCACGCCGCGTCCGGGCTGGCGCGCGTGGGTCTACGAGTTCCTGCTGTTCGGCTTCAAGCAGGGCTGGGCCTGCCTGTTTGGCGGGCTGCTGCTCGCGCTGCTCCTTGGCACGCACCTGTTCTATCCCGACGATGCGCCGCTCGCCCGATACGATTTCCTGACCATCAGTGCGCTCGCCATCCAGTTGGCGATGCTCGCGCTGCGGCTGGAGACGTTGGACGAAGCCAAGGTCATCCTTGCTTTCCACGTCGTCGGCACCGTGATGGAACTGTTCAAGACCTCTGTGGGATCGTGGGAATATCCCGAGGCGGCGATGCTGCGGGTGGGCGGGGTGCCGCTGTTCTCGGGCTTCATGTATGCGGCCGTCGGCAGCTACATCGCCCGCGTCTGGCGTATCTTCGACTTCCGCTTCACCGGCTACCCGCGCGAGGGGCTTTCAGTGGTGCTGGCTTTGGCGATCTACGTCAATTTCTTCGCGCATCACTGGCTGCCCGACTTGCGGCTCGCGCTGTTCGCCATGCTGGCCCTGTGCTTCGCCCGCACCCGCATCTGGTTCCGTGTCTGGCGGGAGGATCGGTGGATGCCGCTGCTGCTCGGCTGGTTCCTCGTCGCGCTGTTCATCTGGTTCGCGGAGAACCTCGCGACGTTCTCGCACGCGTGGATCTACCCGAGCCAGCGCAGCGGCTGGGCGATGGTCCACTTCGGCAAGCTGGGCGCGTGGTATCTGTTGATGTATATTTCCTTCGTGCTGGTCGCGGCCGTGCATCGCCCCAAGTCACGCGTGACGGCCGAGGCATTTTCCTACACCGCGCAGGACCGGTAGCATGCGCCACATGAACTGCCTGCCGCCCCTCTCCAACCTGTCACCTTACGGTGCACCGAAAGGTCACACGGCACTTTTGAAAAGGCCCGGAAAACCGGAGGTTTCGGGAGTAAGGTTACACATTTTCACCGCTCGTTCCGTGTCAACCCGCAGAGGCAGCGCGCCATGTTCCTGAACTTCATCGACGAACTGCGCAGCGCGGGCATTCCGGCCTCGCTCAAGGAGCACCTCGTGCTGCTGGAAGCGCTCGACAAGGACGTGATCGAGCAGACGCCCGAGGCGTTCTACTACCTCAGCCGCGCGACTTTCGTGAAGGACGAGGGCCTGCTGGACCGCTTCGACCAGGTGTTCCGCAAGGTGTTCGAGGGCATTTTCAGCGACTACGGCCAGCAACCCGTCGAGATTCCCGAGGACTGGCTCAAGAAGCTCGCCGAACGCTACTTCTCGGCCGAGGAGATGGAGGCGGTGAAGGCGCTCGGTTCCTGGGACAAGATCATGGAAACGCTGAAGAAGCGACTGGAGGAGCAGGAAAAGCGGCATCAGGGCGGCAACAAGTGGATCGGCACCAACGGCACCTCGCCGTTCGGGCACTCGGGCTACAACCCCGAAGGCGTGCGCATCGGCGGGGAAGGCAAGCAGGGCCGCGCGATCAAGGTCTGGGAAAAGCGCGAGTTCGCCAATCTCGACAACACCCGCGAACTCGGCACCCGCAACATCAAGGTGGCGCTGCGCCGCTTGCGCCGCTTCGCCCGCGAAGGCGCGGCGGAGGAGCTTGATCTCGACGCCACGATCGCGGGCACGGCGAAGCAGGGCTGGCTCGACGTCGTCATGCGGCCGGAGCGGCACAATGCGGTGAAGGTCCTGCTGTTTCTCGACGTCGGCGGCTCGATGGACCCGTTCATCAGGCTGATCGAGGACCTGTTCAGCGCCGCTACGGCGGAGTTCAAGAACATGGAGTTCTTCTACTTCCACAACTGCCTCTACGAAGGCGTATGGAAGGACAACCGCCGCCGCTGGTCGCAGCGCACGCCGACTTGGGACATCCTCCACAAGTACGGCCACGACTACAAGGTGATCTTCGTCGGCGACGCCGCGATGAGCCCCTATGAGATCAGCCATCCCGGCGGCTCGGTGGAGCACATGAACGAGGAAGCGGGCACGGTCTGGCTGAACCGCGTGGTGCAGACCTATCCGGCGACGGTTTGGCTGAACCCCTCGCCGGAGCGGCAATGGGGTTATTCCGGTTCGACTCGCATGATCCGCGAGATCATGGGCGGAGCGATGTACCCGCTGACGCTCGACGGGCTGGACTCGGCCATGCGCGAGTTGACCCGCAAGAAGGGGTGAGCAGTCAGTTCGCAGACGGCTTGCGCGCGGCCAGATAGAGCCAGTCACCCATGCCCACGAGCGGCCCGAGCTTGGCGGCGGGTGCGAACAGGGCCGCATAGGCGAGCCGCTTGGGCATGCGCGCCAGCGTCGCCGGGGCGCCGAAGGTATAGGCGAGGTCGATGTTGCAATGGCGGGTGCCCGCCACCCGGAAGCCCGCGGACTCCACCATCCTCGCCAGCGTCGCCTCCGAGAACTGGAACAGGTGATGCGGCGGCTCGGGATGGGGCCAGTAGTCCAGCCGGTTCGCCAGCGGGTAGGACAGGCGTGGAAACAGCCCGTCGATGTTGGGCGTCGACAGCACCAGCCACCCGCCCGGTGCGAGGAGGTCAAAGGCAGCGCGCAAATCGGCGGAAGGATCGGGGACATGCTCGATCACGTCGAACAGCGTGAGTACGTCGCACGAACCGGGAGCCAGAGTGGTATCGTGCAATGTGCCCCGCTCGATCCCGAGGCCGGTGCGGCGGTGTGCCTCCTCGGCGGATCTGCGCGAGAATTCGATGCCGGAGCAGTCGAATCCGGCTTCGTGGGCAAGCAGCAAGAACTCGCCGGAGGAACAGCCGACGTCGACCAGTCGGCCTGATGCAACGAAGCGCCGCGTGAACTTCAGGTGCCGCGCCGCGATGGTAGCCATCCGGCGTGAGGCGGTGCTGCCGGGATCATGCAGTTCGGAGTGGTAATCGCTCTCCCCGCCGAGTAGAGCTTGCGCAGCGCATTCTCATCCGGCGGATTGGAAACGTAGGCGAGATCGCATTGAACGCAGCGCACGAGGTCGTAGCCCTTGGCGCGAAACAATGGCTTCGCGCTCGCACTGCCGCACATGTTGCATTCGGTCATGCTGCCCTCCGATCCGAACCACGGGCAATTCCCTAGGTCGGATTGGTGGACGGAGAGTTAACCTCGCCCTGAGCCTCAAGGATAGAGCAGAAGGCCCGCGATTTCCGCGCGCCATGCCGCTTCATCGGCGACGGCGATGGCTTCGAGATCGTCGGGCGTGGAGGCCGGATCGTCCACCCATTCGCGCAGGGCCGGACCGCCGTTGATGACGTCGATGGCCAGGCGCTCGAACTCGTACTCGTACGGGAAGTCGCGCCAGAGCGGATAGTCGGGATAGAGGCGGCGGATCGCCTTGAAGGCCAGCGCCTGCAACCGCCAGGGACGGAATGCATGGTGATCGTAGAACGCACCCTCGGCGTGGATCATCAGGCCATTGCACAGGCTTTTGGCATGCTTGTGGAAGGTCGGCTCGAACCAGCATTCGCGGATGGCGCAGCCCGCCAGCCATTCGGGCGCGAAGGCCTGCATCTCGGCGAGCACCGCCTTGGCGTCGATGTCCGGCGCGCCGAACAGGACTTCGAGCGGGCGCGTGGTGCCGCGTCCTTCGGAGACCGTGGCGCCCTCGATCATCACTGTCCCGGCATAGGCGCGGGCCATGTTGAGATTGGCGGCATTCGGGCTGGGGTTGATCCAGATGCGATCCTGCGGCCAGCCGAAGCCGGGCGCGGCCTCGGGCTCCCAGCCTTCCATCGCGATCACGCGGTAATCGACGTTCAGGCCGAAGCGGCGGATGAACCAGTGGCCCATCTCGCCCAGGGTCAGGCCGTGGCGCATCGGCATCGGCCCGGCGCCGACGAAGCTCTCCTGCCCCGGCAGCAGCGTGGTGCCCTCGATCGGGCGACCGGCGGGGTTGGGCCGATCGAGCACCCACACGCTCTTGCCCTGCGCGGCGGCCTCTTCCAGCAGGTAGAGCAGCGTGGTGACGAAAGTATAGATGCGGCAGCCGAGGTCCTGCAGGTCGAACAGGAAGACGTCGGCGGTGGACATCATCTGGCCCGTCGGACGACGCACTTCGCCGTAGAGGCTGAACACCGGGATGCCGTAAACCGGATCGGTCTCGTCGAGCGTCTCGACCATGTTGTCCTGCTTGTCGCCCTTGAGGCCATGCTGCGGGCCGAAGGCGCTGGTCACGTTGACCCCGGCCGCGATCAGCGCGTCGAGCGAATGGACAAGGCCCTCGGTCACCGAGGCCGGATGGGCGACGAGCGAAACGCGCTTGCCTTCGAGCGGAGCGCGCAGTGCGGGGTCCGCCAGCAGGCGGTCTATACCGAATTTCATGGTGCGCTCGGTGCCGCAATGGTTGCCGTGAAGCAAGCCGGATCGTGGAAGTCGGGTGCATCGCTGCTGTGGGCGAGCGACCAGTAGCTTTTGGTGCCGCCGTGCTCCTCGATCACCGCCGTGAAGCCGCAGCGCCACGGAGCGGGGGGCAGTCCGGCGGCGGGGATCGCGGCGTCGAAGATCGCCATGTCGGTGCCTTGCCGGATCGTGCACTCGGGTTCGCGCGGCATCGGCCTTTCGACCATGCCCTCGCGCCGGGCCGTGAAGTCGTAGACGTTCCAGCGCTCGGAGGGAGAAAGATTGATCTCGGTGTAGCCCGGTCCGTCTCCGTGCTGGAGGAACAGTTCGAAGCAGGTTGTCTGCCACAGGCCATCCGCCCTGCCCTTGCCTGCAAACGGCAGGACGACCAGTTGTGCCGCACCCATGATCTTCCAGCGCGCGCGTAACCACTCGGCGTCATGACCGATGATCCGCGCCTCCAAACTGCGGACGGCGAGCGGAGGATGTGCGGGGTGGAAGACGAGTTCGGTCATAACCACTCGCTATGCGCTGACGGGGCCGTGTGGCAATGCGGTTCCGGCGATATGCGGCGTCCCGGACGTGTGCCGGGACCGGAGGCTGTCTTCAGGCAATCCCGGATCAGGTCGGGGACGACGGCGGCAGACCATCCATTTATTTCCCCCTCCCCGTGCTAGGCGCGCGCTTCCCTTAAAACGAAGCGGAACCGATGACCTACAATTCGACCCTGCTGCGCCTCCTCGACGAGCGAGGCTACATCCACCAGCTCACCGATGCCGAGGGCCTTGACGCCTACGCCGCGAAGCAGGTGGTGCCGGGGTATATCGGCTTCGACCCGACGGCGCCTTCGCTGCACGTCGGGCACCTCGTCTCGATCATGATGCTGCGCCAGTTGCAGCGCGCCGGGCACAAGCCGATCGTCCTGATGGGCGGCGGCACCGGCAAGATCGGCGACCCCAGCTTCAAGGACGAAGCGCGCAAGCTGCTGACCGAGGATCTCATCAAGGAGAACGTCGCCTCGATCCGCCGCGTCTTCGAGCGCTTCCTGACCTTCGGCGACGGCCCCAGCGACGCGATCATGGTCGACAACGCCGACTGGCTCGACAAGCTGGAATACATCCCGTTCCTGCGCGACATCGGGCAGCACTTCTCGATCAACCGGATGCTCAGCTTCGACTCGGTCAAGCTGCGGCTCGATCGCGAGCAGTCTCTCAGCTTCCTCGAATTCAACTACATGATCCTGCAGGCCTATGACTTCCTGGAACTGTCGCGCAAGGCGGGTTGCCGCCTGCAGATGGGCGGCTCGGACCAGTGGGGCAACATCGTCAACGGCGTCGAACTCTCGCGCCGCGTCGACGGCACGCAGGTCTACGGCCTGACGACGCCGCTGCTCACCAATGCCGACGGCACCAAGATGGGCAAGACGGTCGGCGGAGCGGTGTGGCTGAACGAGGACCAGCTTTCGCACTTCGACTACTGGCAGTTCTGGCGCAACACCGACGACCGCGACGTCGGCAAGCGCCTGCGCCTGTTCACCGACCTGCCACTGGACGAGATCGAGCGCCTCGAAGCCCTTGAAGGCAACGAAATCAACGCCGCCAAGATCGTTCTCGCCAACGAAGCGACGAAGCTGTGCCGCGGTGAAGAAGCCGCGAAGTCCGCCGAAGCCACCGCGCAGGCGACCTTCGCGGGCGGCGGCATGGGCGGCGACCTGCCGACCATCGAAGTCGGCGCCGACGGCATCCGCCTCGGCGCGGCCTGCGTGGAACTCGGCTTCGTCGCCTCCAATGGCGAGGCCAAGCGCAAGATCGCCGAAGGCGCCGTGCGTCTCGACGACGTGGCGATGGACGATCCCACCCTGCTCATCACGTTGGCCAGCGGGGAAAGCCGCAAGCTCAGTGTCGGCAAGAAAAAGCACGGCGTCATCAAGGGTATCTGACAACTCAGTCCGCCGACTCCTGCCCGGGCTCCTTCGGGCTGTCCTTCCGGGCAGGGTCGGCGGAATTAACTGCTTGTTTGCCATTTGAGCCTAGAGTTCTTCGACGGCAAAGATCAAAAGGCATGAAACCATGAGTGCAGGAGCGCAGCTCACTGTAACCGACAAACGGCGCGCAGCGCGTCATCCCGTCGATTACACCGTGATCGCCGAGCACCGCCAACTCGGCGACCTCGATCTGCACATCGTCAACATCTCCGCCCAAGGCTTCATGATTCAAGGCGAAATGGCGCTGGAGCGCGGTGAACGCCTTGTTATGCGGCTGCCCGTAGTGGGCCGGATAGAGGCCCACATGATCTGGACTCACGAGGGCCGATCCGGTTTCCAGTTCGAGCGCATAATCCGTGTCGATGACTTTCTGAAACTGGTCGATACACTGCAGCCTAATCCCCGCCTGCGCCCTCGCCGATAATCAATTCGCAATATCCCCGTTCGACGAAACCGCCCGAGCCCTGCGCCAAGTCCATCTATTGAGAAAATCAAAGAAGAAAAATCAATATAGGCATGTCTTGGCAAGGGGAGGCCACGCTGCCATGCAGCCCGCGTGAGTCTCCCCATCCTTCTCCCGACGGCGCCCCCACTTCGCCGCTCCAGATCGCCGACTACCGCAAGTTCTGGCTGGCCCGCTTCTTCGCGGTGCTGGCGACGACGGGTACGGTCGTCATCATCGGCTACCAGCTCTACGACGTCGCCCGAACCGACTACGCCATGTCGATCACGCAGGCCTCGTTCCAGCTGGGCCTGCTCGGTTTCGCACAGTTCCTGCCGGTGTTCCTGCTGACCCCGGTGGCGGGCGTCGTCGCCGACCGTTTCGACCGCCGCAAGGTCGCCGGAACAGCCGCCCTGCTAGACATGTGCGTCGCGCTGGGCCTCGGCATCGTCACCACGCTGGAAATCCGCAGCCTGCCGGTGCTCTATGCCTTCGCGGTGATGCACGGCATGGTCCGCGTATTCATCAGCCCGGCCATGTCGGCGATCGCGCCCAACATCGTGCCGCCCAAGCTGATCCCGCGCGCGATCGGCTTCAACTCGATCGCGATGCAGGCGGGCACGATCATCGGCCCTGCCGCCTACGGTTTCATGTTCGCGGCCCACCACGCCCTGCCCTACTGGTGCTCGGCGCTGTTCACGCTGGGCGCCTCGATTGCCATCCAGGCGATCCGCCATCTGCCCGCCATCCCGCGCGATCCGGCCAAGGCTCACCCGATCCGCCAGATCGTCGAGGGCTTCCGGTTCGTCTGGAGCGAGCGCTTCCTGTTCGGCTGCATCACGCTCGACCTCTTTGCCGTGCTGCTCGGCGGCGCGACCGCGCTGATGCCGGTCTTCGCCCGCGATCTGCTGCACGTCGGTCCCGAGGGCCTGGGCCAGATGCGCGCGGCGACGGCGGCAGGCGCGGCGGTGGTGGCGTTCTGGCTCTCGTTCCGCCCGCTGCAGTCGAACGTCGGCGTCAAGATGCTGGCGGCCGTCGTGGCCTACGGCGCCGCGACGATCGGCTTCGGCCTCTCGCGCCACTTCCTGTTGTCGCTCGCCTGTCTCGCCTGCCTCGGCGCCGCCGACATGATCTCGGTGTTCATCCGCAGCTCGCTCGTCCAGTTGCGCACGCCCGACACCGTGCGCGGCCGCGTCTCGGCGATTTCCGGTCTCGCCGTCTCGGCCTCGAACGAGCTGGGCGAGTTCCAGTCGGGCTTCGCCGCAGCCCTTCTCGGCGCTACCGGAGCAGTTGTCTTCGGCGGCAGCGCTGCCATAGTCATCACCCTTGCCTGGGCCTGGTTCTTCCCGGAACTGCGCCGCGCCCGTACCTTCGAAACCCGTTGGGAGCAGAAATCATGAAGGCCGACAGCATCCTCGCCACCATCGGCGATACCCCGCACATCCGCCTCTCCCGCCTGTTTCCGGACCATGAGGTCTGGGTGAAGGCGGAGCGCGCCAACCCTGGCGGCTCGATCAAGGACCGCATCGGCCTCGCCATGATCGAGGCGGCGGAAGCCGACGGCAGCCTCAAGCCCGGCGGCACCATCATCGAGCCGACTTCGGGCAATACCGGCATCGGCCTCGCCATGGCGGCAGCGGTCAAGGGCTACACCCTTGTCCTCGTCATGCCCGAATCGATGTCGGTCGAGCGTCGCCGCCTGATGCTGGCCTACGGCGCCAAGTTCGACCTCACTCCGCGCGAAAAGGGCATGAAGGGCGCGATCGAGCGCGCCAAGGAACTGATCGAGGCGACGCCTGGCGCCTGGATGCCCCAGCAGTTCGACAACCCCGCCAACGTCGACGTCCACGTGAAGACGACCGCGCAGGAAATCCTCAAGGACTTCGCCGATGAACCCATCGACGTGCTCGTCACCGGCGTCGGCACCGGCGGCCACCTCACCGGATGCGCCGAGACGCTGAAGGCCAGCTGGCCTTCGATGAAGGCCTATGCGGTCGAGCCGACGCTCTCGCCGGTGATCTCCGGCGGCCAGCCCGGCCCGCACCCGATCCAGGGTATCGGCGCCGGTTTCATCCCCGGCAACCTGCACACCCAGTCGATCGACGGGGCCATTCAGGTCGACCCCGCCGACGCCAAGGACTGGGCGCGTCGCTGCGCAACCGAGGAAGGCATGCTCGTGGGCATCAGCTCGGGCGCGACGCTTGCCGCCATCGCCCAGAAGCTGAAGGACCTGCCCGCAGGCAGCCGCGTCCTCGGCTTCAACTACGACACCGGCGAGCGCTATCTCTCGGTGCCCGACTTCCTGCCGGAGTGATATCCATCGTGACGACTACCCCCACCCTCGAGCCCGTTTCCTACGAACACGCCGGTGTCGCCCTCACCGGCTGGCTCGCCCGCCCCGAAGGCGCGGCCCGCGCGGCCGTCGCCCTGTTCCCGACGATCGCCAACGTCATCCCGCTGATGGAGGAGCGCGCCCGCAAGCTCGCCGCAGAGGGCTATCTGGTGATGATCACCGACTTCTACGGCGAGCCGATCGAGAGCTTCGAGGCTTCGTTCCCCGTCGCCGAGAAGCTGCGCGCCGACAACGCCTACTACCGCGCCCGCGTCATCGCCGGGATCGAGGCGCTGCGTGGTCTTGCAGATGGGCTGAAGCTCTTCGCCATCGGCCACTGCATGGGCGGTCAGGCCGTGCTCGAAGCCGCCCGCGCAGGTGAGGATCTGGCCGGCGTGGTCAGCTTCCACGGCACCCTGCCGACCACTGCCCCGGCCCAGCCCGGCGGCATCAAGCCCCGCATCCTCGTCTGCCACGGCGATGCCGACCCGCTCGTGCCCCGCACGGATGTCGTGGCGTTCTGGGAGGAAATGGATGCGGCCGGAGCCGACTGGCACTTCCACAGCTACGGCAACGTGAAGCACGGCTTCACCGACCCGCACAGCCCGGACAAGGGCATGGCTTTCCTCGACTACAACGTCAGCGCCGATCGCCAGTCGTGGGCCTCGATGCTGTCGTTCTTCGACGAAATCCTGGGCTGACCACCAGTTCGTCATTGCGAGCGCAGCGAAGCAATCCAGGGCGGTTTACGCGGCCCTGGATTGCTTCGCTGCGCTCGCAATGACGAACTTGGGGTTTGCAGATACGACAATACCCGCTGGCGAGTGCGGGCCATTACGCCGGGGAAAGTCAACGCAACCGAGGTGAACATCGGGTCGGCGTCGGGAGCGTCCAAGCTGGGACGCGGGGTTTTGTTTTCCGTGACGCTCTAGCGAGCGGCCGGGTAACTCACGGTGCAGCCCGGCTCGACCTGTATTTCATCGGAAAGTCCCATGTAGCCGTCGTTAGGGCTCGCAGCGTTATCGGCCGATGGTTGTCCGGCGGGGACATCCGGTGTCCTGACGTATATCTCAGGAACGGGCGGATGACGCTTTCCGGGAACTCAGGGACAGTCCGGGTCTTCGAACGGACGCGTGAGTTGCGTAGCTACGGCTTGGAACCGCATCCCGGCCCACGACGCCGACCCGATACACCGAAGCGACGTGTACGGCGCCGCTCCGGATGTTGCGGCATATAACCTATTTGGCGATAAATGTCAAGAATGCGGCGGATGATCCCCGGTGCGCTCCAGCACTTCGCCATCAAGCCGCCGATAGAAGCAGCTGCGCGCACCGGTGTGGCAGGCCGGACCTTCCGGCGTCACGCGCAGTTCCAGCGCGTCCTGATCGCAATCGACGCGAATTTCCTCGACGCGCAGGAAATGGCCCGAGGTCTCGCCCTTCAGCCACAGCTTGCCGCGCGACCGCGAATGGAAGTGCGCCAGCCCCGTTTCACGCGTCTTCGCCAGCGCCTCGGCATCCATGTAAGCTACCATCAGGATCTCGCGCGAGCGCGGATCGACGGCGATGGCGATAAGCAATCCCTGGGCGTCGAAGCGCGGCAGGAACGCTGTTCCCAGTTCACGCTCGGCGGCTATCACGTCTGTCATCCTCGGACTAATCCCTGTTCCCGCTAACAGCGGCATAATTGTTGCACCACAGCCACAGCAAGGGACCAAAATCCACGTCAGTCAGCGAAGTCTCTTTCCAAAAAGACGATTCGATGAATTCTGGCTTTGCAGCTGGGGGCTGCTTCTGACCCACAGGTCGCTCGCAGGCAAGTGTTCGGCAAGGAACACCGGTCTGAAACGGAAAGCGGGCCACGGTTCAGGGAATGCTTTGATGAGGGATCGGACCAGGCGGTATCAGGGGCACCGCTGAACTGCGCAAGCAGGGTTCAAACAGTTTCGTCACGAGGACGCCCGGAACTCACAAGGTTCCGGGCGTTTTCGTATTCAGGGCGAATCGCCTCAGGCCGCATCGAGCGCTTCATCCAGCACGCGGGCGAAGCAGGCGATCACTACCCGCTCCGCCCCTGCCCGCTTCAGCGCCGATACGCAGGCATCGCTGGTGGCACCGCTGGTCAGCACGTCATCGACGAGCACAACCTTCGCACCCTTCAGCGCCGCCTTTCGCTTCGGATGGACGGCAATCGCACCCGACAAGGCCCGCTTGCGCGCCAGCTTGCCCATGCCGCCAAGCGAGCGAGTCGCCTTGCGCCGCACCAGCGCATCGACCGCGAGGCCCGCGCCGCTGCACCGCCCGATCTGGCGGGCCAGCTCGGCCGCCTGGTTGTAACCGCGTTTCCACAACCGCCAGCGATGCAGCGGCACCGGCACCAGCAGCCAGTCGGCATCGACGAAAGGCAGCTTGGGCACCATCAGCCCGGCCATCATCGGTGCCAGCGCGATGCGATTCCCGTGCTTGAACGCCAGCACCAGCTTGCGCGAAGGTTCGTTGTAGAGCGTCGCGGCCGCGATCCCGGCATGGCGCGGCGGATCGGCAAGGCACGGGCCGCACGTGCCGCCCTCCGGCATCGTATCGCCGAAAGGCCGCTGGCAGGCCGCGCAGGCCGGATCGCCCGGGATCACCAGCGTACTCCAGCAATCCGCACAGAGGCCCGCCGCCGAACCGATCGCCGCCCCGCACAGCGGACACCGCGGCGGAAACACGAGATCGACGAGCGGTGAAAGTACGTGTCCCAGGCCCATGGCGCGATCCTATGCACGCCGTGTTGCACGACAAGCACGCCACGAGGGCATTGCAAGGTTTTCATCGACGCGGCAGGGGAGCATCCATGGCAACCAAGGCTCCCCCCGCATCTTCTCCCCGCCCGCCGCGCCGCCCTGCGCCGCCGGATGCTGCGCCTCCAGCAACAGCCGGATGCACCGCGCTACCTGATCGACGACATGGTGGAGGACGTGCTCGAACGCCTCTCCTTCCTGCGCTTCGAGCCGAAGACGGCGCTGGTTGTCGGCGATTACTCGAGGGCGCTTCCCGCGGCGCTACGGGCACAGGGCGTGGAAGTGACCGAGGTGGACCCGGCCATCGGCTTCGTTGAGGAACAGCCCTGGCCGTTCGACGGCTTCGACCTCATCGCCAGCCTCGGCACGCTGGACACCGTCAACGACCTTCCCGGCGCCTTCGTCCACGCACGCAAGGCGCTGGCGCCAGGCGGACTGCTGATCGCCAGCTTCCTCGGCTCCGGCAGCCTGCCGGTCATGCGCGAGGTCATGCTGGCGGCGGACGGCGAGCGCCCTGCCCCGCGCCTTCACCCCTCGGTGGACGTGCGTGCGGGAGCGCAACTGCTCCAGCGCACGCTCTATGCCGACCCGGTGGCGGACCATCGCCATCTGGACGTGGGGTTCCGCAGCCTCGAACGCCTCGTCGGCGACTTGCGCGCGCAGGGTCTCGCCAATGTGCTCGCTGATCCCGGTCCGCAGCTGGGCAAGGCGGCGCGGGCGCGGGCGCACGATGCGTTTGCGGCCGCCGGTGAGGGCGGCCGCACGGTAGAGCGGTTCGAGATCATGACGCTGTCCGGGTGGAAGCGCTGAACCCGTAAATCTCATCGTCATTGCGAGGACCGAAGGTCGGAAGCAATCCAGAGCGGCCCAAACCGCCCTGGATTGCTTCGCTTCGCTCGCAATGACGAACGCTGGCTTGCTTACGCCAGCGCGGCCTGAGCCGCCGCCAGACGCGCGATCGGCACGCGGTAGGGCGAGGCCGAGACGTAATCCAGACCCACCTTCTCGCAGAACGCGATCGAGGCCGGGTCGCCGCCGTGCTCGCCGCAGATGCCGAGCTTGAGGTCGGCATAAGTCGCACGGCCGCGCTCGGCGCCGAGCTGGACCAGCTGGCCCACGCCCTCGATGTCGAGGCTGACGAACGGATCGCGCGGGTAGATGCCCTTCTCAACGTAGGGGCTGAGGAAGCGCGCGGCATCGTCGCGCGAGACGCCCAGCGTGGTCTGCGTCAGGTCATTGGTGCCGAACGAGAAGAACTTCGCTTCTTCCGCGATCTCGCCCGCCATCAGGGCTGCGCGCGGCAGCTCGATCATGGTGCCCACGAGATAGTCGAGCGTCTTGCCCTTCTCCTCGAACACCTTGGCCGCGGCCTGATCGACGACCTTCTTGAGGATCGCCAGCTCGCGCTTGGTGGCGACGAGCGGGATCATCACTTCCGGCACGATCGCCTCACCCGATGCCGAGGCGACGTCGCAGGCTGCCTCGAAGATGGCGCGGGCCTGCATCTCGTAGATCTCCGGGAAGGTGATGCCGAGACGGCAACCGCGATGGCCGAGCATCGGGTTGAACTCGTGCAGTTCGTCCGCGCGGCGCTTGAGCGTATCCACGCCGATGCCGATCGCGTCCGACAGCTCCGCGAATTCCGCGTCGCTGTGCGGCAGGAATTCGTGCAGCGGCGGGTCGAGCAGGCGGATGGTGACGGGCAGGCCCGCCATCACCTCGAAGATCGCCTGGAAGTCGGCGCGCTGTTCGGGGAGCAGCTTGGCCAGCGCCTCGCGGCGGCCCTTCTCGTCCTCGGCCAGGATCATCTGGCGCACGGCGGAGATGCGGCCTGCGTCGAAGAACATGTGCTCGGTGCGGCACAGGCCGATGCCCTCGGCACCGAACTGGCGGGCCATCTTGCAGTCGGCGGGCGTTTCGGCGTTGGTGCGCACCTTCATGCGGCGGTGCTTGTCGGCCCACTCCATGAGCGTGCCGAAATCGCCTGCCAGTTCCGGCTCGATGGTGGCGACTTCGCCCGCCATGATCTCGCCGTTGGCGCCGTCGAGGGTGATGAGGTCGCCCTCCTTCAGCTCGCGGTTGCCGATGCGCAGGGTGCGGGTCTTCATGTCGATCGACAGCCCCGATGCGCCCGAGACGCAGGGACGGCCCATGCCGCGCGCCACGACCGCCGCGTGGCTGGTCATGCCGCCGCGTGCGGTGAGGATGCCCTTCGCCGCGTGCATGCCGTGGATGTCCTCAGGCGAGGTTTCCACGCGGACGAGGACGACCGCCTCGCCCATTTCCGCGCGCTTCTCGGCGGTGTCGGCGTCGAGCACGATCGCGCCCGAAGCCGCGCCCGGCGATGCGGGCAGGCCCTTGCCGAGAATGTCGCGCGGCGCCTTGGGGTCGAGCGTGGGGTGAAGCAGTTGATCGAGCGCCATCGGATCGACGCGCTTGATCGCGGTGGCTTCGTCGATCAGGCCTTCCTCGACCATGTCGACGGCCATCTTGAGCGCAGCCTTGGCAGTACGCTTGCCCGAGCGGGTCTGCAGCATCCACAGCTTGTTCTGCTGCACCGTGAACTCGATGTCCTGCATGTCGCGGTAGTGCTTTTCGAGCAGGTCGAACACCGCGGCGAGTTCGGCGTATGCCTCGGGCATCGCCTCTTCCATCGACAGTGGCTTGGCCCCGGCGCGCTCGCGGGCGGCCCTGGTCAGGTACTGCGGGGTGCGGATGCCGGCGACGACGTCCTCGCCCTGCGCGTTGACCAGCCATTCGCCGTAGTAGGCGCGCTCGCCGGTCGCCGGATCGCGGGTGAACGCGACGCCCGTTGCCGAGGTGTCGCCCATGTTGCCGAAGACCATGGCCTGCACGTTGACGGCGGTGCCCCAGTCACCGGGGATGTCGTTGAGGCGGCGGTAGACCTTGGCGCGGTCGGCGTCCCAGCTGTCGAACACGGCCTGGATCGCGCCCCACAGCTGCTCCTGCGGGTCCTGCGGGAACGGCTTGCCAAGTTCGCGCTCGACGATCGCGGTATACTGCTTGACCAGCCCCCGCCAGTCGTTCGCGGTCAGTTCGACGTCGTTGTCGTACCCGTTGTCTTCCTTGGCGATCTCCAGCGCTTCCTCGAACAGATGATGTTCGACGCCGAGAACGACGTCCGAATACATCTGGATGAAGCGGCGGTAGCTGTCCCATGCAAAGCGGTCGTCACCCGAAGTAGCGGCGAGACCCTCCACGGTCACGTCGTTCAGGCCGAGGTTCAGCACGGTGTCCATCATGCCCGGCATCGAGACGCGCGCGCCCGAGCGGACCGAGACCAGCAGCGGATCAGTAGAATCACCGAAGGACTTGCCGACCGACTTTTCGATATGGGCCAGCGCCTCGGCCACTTCGGCCCGCAGTTCGTCCGAGAAGTTCGCGCCCTCCGCGAGATACTTCACGCATTCTTCGGTGGTGATGGTGAAGCCGGGAGGCACCGGCAGGCCGATTCCGGCCATCTCGGCAAGGTTCGAACCCTTGCCCCCGGTGATCACCTTGTCCTTCGCGCGCGGATCGTCGTGCTTTACGCCGCCGCCGAACGTGTAGACCTGCTTAGTCATTAGTCCCAAATCTCCGGGATTTTTGCGCAAGAATGCAGACCGTGGGGAAACCCTCCTACCCCTCGATCCGCGAGAAATCCGCTACGTTGTGCACCGCAGCACGGAAGCGATCAAGCAGTGCAAGACGAGATGTTCTTTTTATGGAGTCAGTATCGTTGACTGTCACCTGATCAAAGAACCCGTCAATAGGTGCGCGAAGCGATGCCAGCGCACTCATTGCACTTGCGAAATCTTCTGCAGCAACGGCTGTGGCTGCCCGAGGTTCCGCAGCATCGAGCGCGTCGATCAACGCCTGTTCCGCCGGTTCGGCCGCATAGCCGAGCCCCGAGCCTGCCGCAGCATAGATTTCCTGCATATCGGGATCGTCCACGTTTTCGAGCGGGTCCTCGTCGCCGGTGTGCGGGTGCGCGGGTGCAGCATCAGACGCCGACCAGTTCTCCTTGCGCAGGATATTGGCGGCGCGCTTGTAGCCCGCGAGGAGGTTGGCGCCGTCCTCGCTGCCGACGAACGCCTGCAGCGCATGAACCCGGGCGAGCAGGCGAACCAGATCGTCCTCGCCGCCGAGCGCGAACACCGCGTCGATCAGGTCGTGGCGAACACCCGCTTCCTTCTGCTGGACCTTGAGGCGGTCGGCGAAGAAGTCGAGAAGCGAAGCGGCTGCCTCACGCCCCGCAAACAACTGCTGTGCAAACTGATCCCTAATCGGTCCTTCGCTAGCGTCTCCTAACGAGAATGGATCAATTGATTTACCGAGCAATTGCGTCAACGCATCCTGCGCGGCCTGCCGCTTCGAGGTAACATTCTCGATAAGATCGATGACTACAAACGATGCATATGCATGAACATATGCATTGGTAAGCGGCATTCTAATGTTGCCTTCTACCAATGTTCTAATGATCGCTAGAACCGCTCGCCGAAGCGCGAAGGGGTCCTTCGAGCCAGTTGGTTTTTCTCCAATCGAGAAAAATCCGACAAGCGTATCCAACTTATCCGCCAGCGACACCGCCACGGTCACCGGAGCAGTCGGCACTTCGTCGCCCTGCCCAACCGGCTTGTAGTGGTCGCGGATGGCGTCGGCGACGGCGTCGGGCAGGCGCTCGGCGCGGGCGTAGTAGCCGCCCATGAGGCCCTGCAGTTCGGGGAACTCGCCGACCATCTCGGTGACGAGATCGGCCTTGCACAATTCCGCCGCCTGACGCGCCAGTACGGGATCGCAGTTCGGGACGATGCCCTCGGCCGCCAGCCACTCGGCCAGCTTGGCCACGCGCTCGACCTTGTCGGCGACGGTGCCCAGCTTCTCGTGGAAGGTGATGCGGGCCAGCTTCTTCGCCTGATCCGACAGCGAAACCTTGCGGTCCTGCTGCCAGAAGAAGCGCGCGTCGGACAGGCGCGCGGCGAGAACCTTGCGGTTGCCCGCGACGATGCCCACGCCGCCGTCGGTGGCGTCGATGTTGGCGGTGCAGACGAAGGCGTCTGCAAGGTTGCCGTCAGCGTCCTCGCAGACGAAATACTTCTGGTTGACGCGCGCGGTCAGCTGGATTGTCTCGGGCGGGACTTCGAGGAACGCCTCGTCGAAGCGGCCGAGCAGCGGCACCGGCCATTCGGTGAGGCCGGCGTTCTCGATCACCAGCCCCTCGTCTTCGACCAGCTTGAGACCGGCGGCGGCAGCGACGTTGCGCGCCTCGTCGCGGATCAGGTCCTGGCGTTCGACATGATCGACGATGACGTGGCAGGCGGACAGCTTGCGGGCATAGTCATGCGCGCCGCCGATGGTGATCTCGCCGGGCGCGTGGAAGCGGTGGCCCTTCGTGGCATAGCCCGAGCGGATGCCGCCGACTTCGCACTCGACGAGGTCCTCGCCCAGAATGGCGACGATGCCGGAGAGCGGGCGCACCCAGCGCAGCGAATCCGTGCCGATCGACGCGGCGCCCCAGCGCTGCGACTTGGGCCAGGGAAAGCGCGCACGATGGCAGGGATCGCCTCGGCCAGCACGTCCTTCACGGCGCGGCCGGGCTTCTCGACGACGGCGAAGTAGGTGTCCTTGCCCTTGACGTCGCGGACTTCAAGCTGGTCCTTGGTCAGGCCGGTCTTGCGCAGGAAGCCTTCGAGCGCCTGCTCGGGCGCGCTGGTGGCGGGGCCTTTGGTCTCCTCGCTGACGGCCTCGGTCACGTCCGGCATGCCATTGGCGATGAGCGCGAGGCGGCGCGGCGTGGACCACACGGTGATCTGGCCGGGCGTGACGCCTGCGGCCGCGAGTTCCTTGCGGAACAGTTTTTCCAGATCGGCGCGCGCGCCCGCCTGCATGCGGGCGGGGATTTCTTCACTGCGCAGTTCGAGAAGGAAGTCGGTCATACGGTCCACCCGGGGAACTTGGCTTCCCACTTGTCCTTGTTCACGTCGATCCACGCCTGACACGATCCCTTGGCGAGATCGCGCACGCGGGCCATGTAGCTGGCGCGTTCCTGCACAGAGATCACGCCGCGCGCCTGTAGCAGATTGAACAGGTGCGACGCCTCGATCGCCTGATCGTAGGCCGCGAGCGGCACCTTGGCGTCGATGCAGCGCATGCACTCGGCCTCGGCGGCCTTGAAGCCGGCGAACAGCGCATCGGTGTCGGCGATCTCGAAGTTGTACTTCGACTGCTGCTGCTCGTTGGCGAGGAAGACGTCGCCGTAGCTCACGCCTTCGTTGTTGAAGCGAAGGTCGTAGACCGAGTCCACGCCCTGAATGTACATCGCCAGACGTTCGAGGCCGTACGTCAGTTCGCCCGCGACGGGCTTGCAGTCGAAGCCGCCCATCTGCTGGAAGTAGGTGAACTGCGTCACTTCCATGCCGTCGCACCACACCTCCCAGCCCAGACCCCAGGCGCCCAGCGTCGGGCTTTCCCAGTCGTCCTCGACGAAGCGGATGTCGTGCTCCAGCGGATCGACGCCGATCTCGGCGAGGCTCTGCAGGTACAGTTCCTGAAGGTTCTCCGGGTTCGGCTTCAGGATCACCTGATACTGATAATAGTGCTGCAGCCGGTTCGGATTCTCGCCATAACGCCCGTCGGTCGGGCGGCGCGAGGGCTGGACATAGGCGGCCTTCCACGGCTCAGGGCCGAGCGCGCGCAGCGTCGTGGCGGGGTGGAAGGTGCCTGCGCCCATGCGCATGTCGTAAGGCTGCAGGATGAGGCAGCCCTGCGCGCTCCAGAAGTTGTGGAGCGTCAGGATCATGTCCTGGAAGCTGAGCGGCTGTTTGGCGGCGGTCATTGCGGTTCCGTCGAATTCTTGAATGCGCGGCCTTTGGCGGATCGGGGCTGTCAAATCAACAACACAAAGCATTGCGGTTCAGCCTCCGCGATCGGGCAATGTCAGGTTTTGTTGACACAGTCAGAGAATCGCGACATAAAGTAAGGCATACCTGACATATAGTCAGGACTTCATGACGAGGTGCATCATGACCCGTTTCGCAAAGAGCGTCACCGTCCGCAGCGTTCTGGAAACCCTGTTCTTCGGCAAGCCCGGCGCCACCGCCGAGGAACGCCGCAACTACCTGTGCTGGGGTCACCCCGCGCCGCGCGCCGAGCACAAGGTGATCGTGCTGCTGGCGATGGCGCTGACCGCACTCGCCGTGGCGCTGATCGCTTTCGAGGCGGATGCCGCCCCCGGTCGCAGACGCACAATGCCGAGCCGGTCTCGCGCATCGTGGTCCTCGCCCCGCTGGCCTGAATGTGAACAACCGGCTGAAAGTGCTGCGCGCGGAGCGCAACTGGAGCCAGGCCGAGCTTGCCGAGCGCCTCGACGTATCCCGCCAGGCGGTGAACGCGATCGAAACCGGCAAGCACGACCCCTCGCTCCCCCTCGCCTTCCGCATCGCGCGGCTGTTCGCCCTTTCCATCGAGGAGATATTCGATGACGGACATCGCTGAAACCAAGAAGCCGCTCGGCACCGTCGGCGTCGCCCTGAGGCTTGGCGGCGGGTTCTTCCTTGCGATCTTCGGAGCGGGGATCGCTGCGGGCGTGATCGCCGCATGGCGCGAGCATGGTGAGTTCCGCACCGGCGTCGTGATCGGCCTCGGGCTGGCCGCGCTGGCGCTCGTTGGCGGAGGATGGCTGATATTCTCGGCGCGAGGCACTCTCGCGTTACCGCGCAGTCCGCAGGTTCGACGTTCACGGATCGCGCTTTATGCTTCGCTCGGCATATCGACGGTTATCGGAGTGGCCGCCGGGTTTGCATGGCAGATGCAAGTCAGTCACGCCGATCCGGCGCATGGCATTGCGAACATGTTTTCAGCAACGCCCTTGAGCCTTCCGCTTACGCTGACAGTGCTGGCTGCGTGGATCGTCACGGTCGCCTTGTCGCTTTACTGGCACACCACCCTCGATGAAATCGAGCGCGCCGAATACGAATTCGGTGCGATGGCCGGGCTTTATGCCTTCGTCACGGTGGCGCCTGCGTGGTGGCTGGCGTGGCGCGGCGGGCTGCTGCCCGAACCGAACGGCGTCGCGATCTGCCTGATGGTCTGCATCGTCTGGTGCGTCGGGTGGGGCTGGCGCCGCTGGCGCTGATCCGTTCATTCATCCTTACAGTCTCCTGCCCGATAGGAATGCCATGACCCCCGCCCGCATCAAACTTCGCAACTGGCTTGGCTCCACCCTGCTCGCCTTCACTGCCCTGCCCTCGCCGCTGGCCTCGGCGCAGGAGGCCGCACAAAGCTCCACCGTTCGCCCCGCGCTCTGGAAAGTCGCGGACGAGGACACCACGATCTGGCTGTTCGGCACGATCCACGTCCTGCCCGAGCAGGTGGACTGGTACGCCGGTCCGGTCGCCAAGGCGCTCGACAGCGCGCAGGAACTGGTGACCGAGATACCCATAGACGACACCGAACAGGCGCAGGGCACGATCCTGCAGATGGCCGCGCGCAAGGATGGCAAGTCCCTGCGCGACATGCTCTCCGCCAAGGAGCGCACCGCCTACGAGGGCGCGCTGACATCCATCGGCATCCCGGCGCAGGCTTTCGATGCCAACGATGCCTGGTTCGCCGCTCTGATGCTGACGCTGATCCCGCTCAAGACCGCCGGCTACAACACCGAGACCGGCATCGACCAGCAGGTCGCGGCAAGGGCGCGGGCGCGGCATCTGGCCAACCATGCCTTCGAGACCGTCGACTACCAGATCGGCCTGTTCGACAACCTCTCCGAACCGACCCAGCGCGCCTATCTCGACGAAGTGGTCGAGGCCCTGCCCGACGTGAAAACCGATGTCGACAGGATGGTCGCCGCGTGGAAGGCGGGCGATGCCGACCACCTCGCCGAACTGATGAACGAAGACGAGAGCGATCCGGAAATCCGCAAGGTGCTGATCACCGACCGCAATGCCAACTGGGCGAAGTGGCTCAAGACGCGCCTCGACAAGCCGGGCACGGTGTTCGTCGCGGTGGGCGCCGGGCATCTCGCCGGGCCGGGCAGCGTGCAGGACCAGCTTGCCGCAGCGGGCGTTTCCTCGACCCGGGTGCAGTAGATGATCCGTCGTTTTGCGGTACTACTGGCGATCGCCGGGCTGGTCGCCTGTTCGAGCGAGCCCCAGCAGGCCAACCCCGCGTTGTGGCGGGTCGAGGACGGTCAGGGCCACGCCGGTTGGCTCTTCGGCACGATCCACAGCGCCGAGCGCCCCTTGCGTGGCGCACGGCGAAAGTCAGTTCCGCACTGGACGAAGCCGGATCAATCATGGTCGAAGTCGGCAACCTCGCGAACGAGGCGGAAGTCGCCGCCACTTTCGAAAGCCTCGCGCGCAGCGAGAACGAACCGCCGCTTTCCGAACGCGTACCGCCGAAAGACCGCGCCGCCCTCACCGCCTTACTCAAGAAGAGCGGCCGGGGCGACGGCGACTTCGCGGCGATGGATACCTGGGCCGCAGCCCTGACGCTCGCCCGCGCTGGAGCCGACGAAGGCGATACCCGCAACGGTGTCGACCGCGCCGTGATCGCGGCGGCGGGGCAAAGGCCGGTGGTCGAACTCGAAGGCGCTGCCGCGCAGCTCGGCCTGTTCGACGCCCTGCCCGAGCGCGAGCAGCGCGACCTCCTCGCCGCCGTCGTCGCCGAGGCCGCCTATCCCGAACGCGATCTTTCGGCCAGCTGGCGCAAGGGCGACATGAACGCGATCGAGGCGGAGACCCGCTCGGGCCTGCTCGCCGACCCGGAACTGCGCGCAGTGCTGTTCACCGGCCGCAACCGGCGCTGGACCGGCCGGATCGCACGGGCGGTTCGCTCGGGCAGCAAGCCGTTCGTGGCTGTCGGCGCAGCGCACATGGCCGGGCCTGAGGGATTGCCCGCAATGCTGACGGCCGAGGGGTTCACGGTCACGCGGGTGGAGTGAGGCTTTGGGGGCTTCGACAAGCTCAGCCTGAGCGGAATTGGGAGATTTATTCCAACCCCGCTCAGGCTGAGCTTGTCGAAGGGTCGCAACCGCCCCCTCAAACGCCGCGACATCCCGCCCACGGACGCACGAACGGCTTGCTTTTCCGCCCGTCTCCCAGTAAGGGCCGCGCCTTCCTGTCATGGTCATCCCTGGAGGCGTGGCAGGACGGTGCGCACCGATGAGCGGCGCGTCATCGCATTATTATCCAGTTTTGAAAGGCAAGATCCATGAGCGATACGCTTAACCTGCCGGCCGAGACGCGTGATCGGGCTGGCAAGGGAGCCTCCCGTGCACTGCGTCGTGAAGGTCGCGTCCCCGCCGTCATCTACGGTGGCAACGAAGAGCCCCTCGCGATCCACGTCCAGGAAAAGGAGTTGGCCCGCCAGCTCGGAACCGGCCACTTCTTCAACTCGATCATCGAAGTCGAAGTCGACGGCAAGAAGTTCCGCACCCAGCCCAAGGACGTTGCCTTCCACCCGGTCAGTGACCGTCCGCTCCACGCCGACTTCCTGCGTCTCGCCAAGGGCGCGACCGTGCACGTCAACGTGCCCGTCGTGTTCAAGAACGAAGAGCTGTCGCCGGGCCTGAAGCGCGGCGGCGTGCTGAACATCGTTCGCCACGACCTCGAACTGGTCTGCGACGCCGAGAAGATCCCGCACGAGATCACCATCGACGTGACCGGCTTCGACGTGGGCAGATCGATCCACATCAGCCACGTCAAGCTGCCCAAGGGCGTCGAGAGCGCGATCACCGACCGTGACTACACGATCGCGACGATCGCTGCTCCCTCTGCCCTGCGCAGCGAAGAAGGCGAAGCAGCGGCCGAGGCCGAGTAAGCTTCTCCTGCTTTCGGGTAGAAAACGGCCTCTCCCACCCCGCGTGGGAGGGGCCTTTTCTTTTCATGCAACCGCAAGGACGCAGGCAAGGAATACGGATGGCCACGCAGCTTTGGGTCGGTCTGGGCAATCCCGGTCCGCAGTATGTCTTCAACCGCCACAACGTCGGCTTCATGGTTGCCGACGCGATCGCCGAGATTCACGGCTTCGGCCCGGTCCAGAAGAAGTTCCAGGGCTGGCTGCAGGAAGGCCGCATCGGCAGCGACAAAGTGCTGCTGCTCAAGCCCGCCACTTTCATGAACGAGAGCGGCCGCTCGGTGAGCGAGGCGATGCGCTTCTACAAGCTGGACTTGTCCGCCCTCACCGTCTTCCATGACGAACTCGACCTCGCGCCGTTCAAGGTGAAGGTGAAGCAGGGCGGCGGCCATGCCGGGCACAACGGGCTGCGCTCGATCGACCAGCACCTCGGGGCGGAGTTCCGCCGCGTGCGGCTCGGCATAGGCCATCCTGGGCACAAGGACCGCGTCCACGGCTATGTGCTGGGCAACTACGCCAAGGCCGAGATGGACCCGCTGGCCGACATGCTGGGCGCGGTGGCGGCGGAAGCGGATCGGCTTGCGAACGGCGACGACGCCCGCTTCATGAACGACGTGGCGCTGCGCCAGCAGGACTGAAGGGTGTCGAGTTAGCTTACATATGGATCGCTTCACCCCTGCCTGATTCAATGAAATTGGCGGAAATTGGCGATTGGCACGGTGGTTGCGTATTGGCGGTCAACCAACACGGGTAACTGGGGTAAGACTACGATGATCCGCAAGACTCTGATCGCACTTACGATCACCGCCGGCGCAACCGTCGCCATGGCCTCGCCCGCGCAGGCGACCTATTCGAAGGGCAAGCATACGCACTCCTGCGATTGCGGCGACAAGACCGGCAGGAAGATGTGCGGCGGCAGCACCTCCACCAGCAGCTCGACTTCGGGCGGCACCACGACGACTTCGGGCGGCACGACCAGCACCTCGGGTGGCACGACGACTTCGGGCGGTTCGACCTCCGGCGGCACCACCTCGACCTCGGGCGGTTCGAGCGGTGGTTCCTCGGGCGGCACCGCGGTTCCGGAGCCGGGCATGCTGGGCATGCTGGGTGCAGGCCTGATCGGCCTGGCCTACGCGCGCCGCCGCAAGGCCCGCGCCTGATATTTCGGCACTGGTGCCCACCCCGCTGCGACTAAGGCCTTTGGCCTAAGTCTCGCTCTCTCCCGCAAGCGGGAGGGGTGGTGGCGGGTTCTACCTAATCTGGCAAAAGGCCGTCGCCGGATCGCCCGGCGGCGGCCTTCGCCTTTTTCAGCTCGCGCGCGATCGCACGGTTGGCGGGATCGAGATCGGCGGCTTTCTCAAGCAGTCGCTGCGCCTCGCCGAGATCGCGCCCCACCACGACGCGCACCAGTCCGGCGACATAGAGATAGTCCGGATTGTCGCTGCCCAGCGCAACCGCCTTGTCGGCGGCGCGGATGGCGGCATCCCCCTCACCCAGCCCGCTTCGCGCGAATGCGAGGCGCTTGAGCACCTCCGGGTCCTCACCGCGCATCAGCAGTCTCTCGTAGATTCCCGCCGCCGTGGCCCAGCGCTGCCCGGCGATGGCGGATCTGCCTTGGCCGACCAAGGCCATCGTCTCCTTGAGCCGCGCCGGATCGAGCCGCGCCTGCAGCGCCGCCGCCTCGGGTGCGTCGACCGCACGGGCAGCCTGTTCGGCAGCTTCCAGCACCTGCGGCCCGGCCAGCGTCGATGCCGCGAGCGGCTGCAGCGTTGCCCATGCCCCCTGACCGTCGCCGGTCGCCAGCTGCGACTCACCCAGCATCAGCCGGGCATAGGGATTGCCCGGAAGCGCCAGCACCGCCCGCCTGAAGATCACCCGCGCCTGCTCCGCATGGCCCAGCTGCAGCAATGCCTCGCCATAGCGCATGCTCAGCGTGGACCCTGCCGCCAGTTCGGATTCGCGCGTCTGGAGCGTGGTGCGGATCTTCTCCCACTGCCCTTGTTCGGACAGCAGCTGGATTCGCATTACCTTCACCTCCGGGTCGTCAGGCGCCACTTCGGCAGCCTGATCGACCAGCTTCGATGCTTCGTCCAGCTTGCCCAAACCGTCGTAATGCTCGGCCAGCGCCAGCATCGGCGCCGCACGGTCGGGGAAAGCATCGATAGCTGTGCGATAGGCGCGCGCGGCATCCTCTTCGCGGCCCTGCGCCGATGCCAGATCGCCTGCCATCACCAGTGCCTCATATGATCGTGGCGCGATGCGCTGCATCTCTCCAAGCAGCGAAGCCGCGCGCGCCAGGTCACCGTTCTCCAGCAGATAGCGGGCGTAGGATTGCGCCAGCCGGATATCGCCCCCGCTTTCATTCCCTTTTCGAAGGCATCGCGGGCGGCCTCTTCGTCTCCCAGCGCCAGCTGCGCCTCGGCGCGCACGCGCCATCCGTCCACCGAGGTCTCGTTGCCAAGCGTCGCCAGTGCCGCCTTTGCGTCACCACGCAGCAGGGCGACTTCGGCCTTCATTCGGGCCGTATCCTTGCCCCCTGCCCGTTCGAGCCGTCCGATCGCCCCTTCGGCCCCGTCCGGGTCGTCAAGCCGCAGCTGCGTCTCGGCCAGCAGCGTCAGCATCGCGGCGTCCGTGGGCCTGTCTTTCAGCGCGGAGGCCACTTCCACGCGCGCCCGCTGGTAGTTCCCGGCGGCGAAGTCCTCTCGTGCCTTGGCGTAAAGGGTTTCAGGACTGTCTCCGCAAGCCGCCAGGGCGACGAGGGCGACGAGCGGAAGGGCTAGGCGCATGGTGCTCTTCATGACGGCGGGCTTACGTGGAAGACCTGAAATTTCCGTCAACCGCCTGCAACCGCTCTCGCTCTGGCCAAGCGCCCCGCACCCGGCTATGGGCGCGCCTTAAACAGTTTTCGGAGTTTTCGATGGGTTTCCGTTGCGGAATCGTGGGTCTGCCCAATGTCGGCAAGTCGACCTTGTTCAATGCGCTGACCGAAACGCAGGCGGCGCAGGCGGCCAACTATCCGTTCTGCACGATCGAGCCCAACGTCGGGCAGGTCGGCGTGCCCGACCCGCGCCTCGATGCGCTGGCGGAAATCGCGGGTTCGGCCAAGATCATCCCGACGCAGTTGTCGTTCGTGGACATCGCCGGCCTCGTGCGCGGCGCGTCCAAGGGTGAAGGCCTCGGCAACCAGTTCCTCGGCAACATCCGCGAAGTCGACGCGATCATCCACGTCCTGCGCTGCTTCGAGAACGACGATATCCAGCACGTCGACAACAAGGTCGATCCCATCGCCGACGCGGACACCGTCGAGACCGAACTGCTGCTCTCCGACCTCGAAAGCCTGGAGAAGCGTGTGCCCGCTGCCCAGAAGAAGGCGACGCAGGGCGACAAGGAGGCTAAGATCGTGGCGTCCGTGCTCGGCCAGGCACTCGACCTGCTGCGCGACGGCAAGCCCGCCCGCCTGACGCAGCCCAAGGACGAGGACGAAGCGCGCGTCTTCGCGCAGGCGCAGCTGATCACCGCCAAGCCGGTACTCTACGTCTGCAACGTCGAGGAAGAAGCCGCCGCCGAGGGCAATGCCTTCTCCGCGCGGGTATTCGAGAAGGCCAAGGCCGAAGGCGCGAGCGCCGTCATCGTCTCGGCCGCGATCGAGGCGGAACTGACCGGCATGGACATGGAGGACCGCATGGTCTTCCTCGAGGAAATGGGCCTTGCCGAAGCCGGTCTCGCGCGCATCATCCGCGCCGGTTACGAACTGCTCGAACTGCTGACGTTCTTCACCGTCGGCCCCAAGGAAGCGCGCGCCTGGACCGTGCACAAGGGCGCCAAGGCCCCCGAGGCTGCGGGCACCATCCACTCCGACATGCAGCGCGGCTTCATCCGCGCCGAAACCATCGCTTATCCCGACTTCATCGCCTGCAAGGGCGAGGCGGGTGCCAAGGAAGCCGGCAAGTTCCGCCAGGAAGGCAAGGAATACGTCGTCGCCGACGGCGACGTGATGCACTTCCGCTTCAACGTCTGAGTAAACGCAGCATAACCGTCGTCCCGGACTTGATCCGGGACCGCTGGCGGTCTTCAGGCGCGACTTGTCAAGGATGCGCCCTGCGGCGATCCTTCAATTCCATCGTCGTCATTCCCGCGAAAGCGGGAACCCATCTCCTGACGGTTCGTGTTGCACCGGCATCAGATGGGTCCCCGCCTTCGCGGGGATGACGGTTCTATTTTAACGGCAACACTCCCCTCCTCGAACGCCGCGATGATCGGGCATGGTCCGGTGTCGCTTCCGGCGCATTCCCGAGCCAGCTTGTGCAAGGCGTCCCGCGCCCGTTCGAGGCGGGCGATCTCCTCATCCAGATGCGCGATCCGCGCCTGCGCCATGGCCCGCGCCCGCGCGCGGTCGTCGCTGGCGTCGAGGCCGAGCAGTTCGGCGATCTCGTCGAGGATGAACCCCGCATCCTTCGCTGCCCTCACGAAACGCAGGCGCCGCACGTCCTCCTCGCCGTAATGCCGCTGGCCTTTCGCACCCCCGGTGCTGGCCGGGCGCGGGTCGTGGAGGAGGCCCTTGCGCTGATAGAAGCGCACGGTCTCGACACCGACGCCCCCGGCATGGGCGAGTTGGGAAATCGTCAGGGCCACGCTTGACTCCGTACTAGGGTACGGAAGTTATAAGCATGGCATGAGCGATCACCAAGCCCCCGCCAGAACCGCCGTGCTGTATCGCATGGTCATGGAAAAACACGTCTGCCCCTACGGCCTCAAGGCCCGCCACTTGCTGAAAAGCCGGGGCTATCGCGTCAAAGACCACTGGCTGACCAACCGCGACGAAGTTGACGCCTTCAAGGCAGAGCACGGCGTCGCCACCACCCCGCAGATCTTCATCGATGGCGAACGCATCGGCGGCCATTCCGACCTCAAGCGCTTCCTCGGGCTCGATGATCAGGCCAAGCGCATGAGCTATGCGCCGGTGCTCTGGGTGTTCGGAACCGCCGCGGCCGTCGCGCTTGCCGCCAGTTGGGCTTCTCTCGGCTCCCCGCTGACGGTCCATGCGGCGGAGTGGTTCGTGGCTATCACCATGATGCTGCTGGCGATGCTCAAGCTGCAGGACATCGAGACGTTCTCCTCGATGTTCCTGGGCTATGACCTGCTGGCGCGGCGATATGTGCCTTACGCCTATGCCTATCCGTTCCTGGAATGGTTCGCGGGCGCCTTCATGGCGGCGGGCGTGCTGAACTGGCTGTCGATCCCGGTGGCGCTGGTCATCGGCGGCGTCGGCGGGGCCTCGGTATTCTACGCGGTCTACGTCCAGAAGCGCGAGTTGAAATGCGCCTGCGTCGGCGGATCGGGCAGCGTGCCGCTAGGCTTCGTGTCGCTGATGGAGAACGTGTTCATGGTCGCCATGGCGCTGTGGATGCTGCTGAAACCGATGGCCATGGGGTGACTGTCCTCAGGTCCGGCAGCGCATGACGCCGTCGGCGCGGTAAGCCACGCGCTCCTGCGAATCGTGGACGATCAGGCGCGCAGGCCAGGTCTTCTGGTCGCTGGCGTTACCTGAATCAGGCAGGCGTACGATGTCCACCCAACTGGACAGCCCAACATATGTCGTGCGCGCACCGCCCAGCAGATCGGCGCTCTCGTCTTTCGCGGCGAAGCGCTTGAGGTCGGCTCCCACGCGCATGAAACCTTCACCGCTGGTGGCGATGAAGATCGGGCCACGCTTTCCGGCGTCCTCTTCTTCGACCACGTCCTTCTCGAAATTGCACCCGGGCTTGTCGAGCCCATAGCGGTCCATGTCGAGTTCGGTGATCGGGATCGGCACGATGGGCTTGAAGGGTTCCTTGCTCATGCGTTCGACCATGGCGACATCATGCGCGTTCTCGGCCGCCTCCTCGGCAGGGGTTTCCTTGCCGCAGCCTGCCAAGAGAGCGAGCCCCCACAATACCATCGCGTGTTTTCGCATCATTCCCGCCCGAAAAATTTCTCTATGTCGTTCTGGGCAGGTTCGACCAAGCCAACGGCAGAACCACGAGCCGAAATGCCTGATTTCCAATACCCATCATGATGACAACGCGGATTGCAGGCAGAAGCTCCGAAGTAGCTGATTTGGCGAGCAAGAAGCGCAGTGCGTTCGAGGGGAACCCCAACGCCCTAACGGACATCGCCTTCGTAAATGACGAATTTTGCGGCAGGATTCCGCACGCAATACAAGTTGAAGTCTTCTGCAGGTAAACGTCGCTCTTCAATTGTCGCTCCGAACGGGAGACAGAAGCTCTCACCACATGGACCAACAGACATGCCTGAACAGGCGACAAGAGAGCGAAAGGGTATGACTTTCGACCAGACGATCGCAATACGGAGGAATTGCAGCTACTTGGACTGCCCTCACCTCGAACCAACAAAAAGGGTGCCGGTTTTCCGGCGCCCTTCTCGTTCAGGCAGAAGCGAAAGCTCAGTTCGCTGCAGGAGCCGTCGCCGCAGCAGGCGACGCCTTGCTCTTGGCATAGGCCGACCACAGCTTGGCGACAGGCGCGCGGGTGCCGGTAACCTTGGCGAAGTTCGCTTCCGCATCGGCGTACTTGCCCTGCAGAGCCTGCGACATGCCGAGACGCAGCGCGACCTTGCTGGCATCGACGCCCGGCATCGCCGCGGCCTTGGCGTAAAGCGGCTCGGCCTTGGCGGCCTGATCGTAGCTCAGGAACACGTCTGCGGCACCGACCACGGTAGCAGCAGTCGCGCCCGGCTTGTTGGCGTCACGCTCAGCGGCGGGCAGCGAGGCTTTGTCCGCTGCGACGCGACCATCGGTGTTGGCCTTGTCCGGCACGTCTCCGGCGGTCAGCTTGCCCTTCGCGATGCCGTCAGCCATGACCTTGCTTGCTTCGCCCGGGAACGCGCGCGGATCGGCGTTCTCGAGGTATTCGAAGTAGTCGCGCTTGTCGTTCATCGAACCGGTGAGGAACATCAGGCGCATCAGGTCGAGGTTCTGGTCGCGCGGCAGCGAGGCCAACTGGCGCACCACCGAGATCGCGGTGTTCCAGGTGCCCGGGTAATACTGGCCGAGCATCGCCGCATATTCGGTCGACGGCGCGAGCTGCTTGGCGGTGTAGGTCTGCTGGAGGACCGAGCGCAGCGCGGTTTCCGAAGGCGCCTGGCCCTTGGCCTGCGCGGCGGCGACATCGTCCTTGGCCATCTGCAGGGCGGCCTCGGGGTTGTTGTTGCGCTTATAGGCATCGGCGAGGACCGCATCGAGCTGGCCCGACGAATCAACGAAGCCGCCGTCCTTGGCCGCCTTCAGGTACGTCGCAGCGCTGGCGTAGTCCTTGAGCTGGTAGGCGGTAATGCCCGCGTCGTAGTTGGTCTTGCCGACTTCCTCGGCGGGCAGCTTGCCGCTGCCGAGGAGCATCTTGTTGCCTTCCTGCTTGAGAGCGAGGTCCTGCGAGATGATGCCGAAGTTGCGCATCATCGAGCCGAGCGCGTTCTTGTCGTCGGGCGTGGTGGCGGTCGGCACAGCGGCCTGGAACGCGGCCTTGCCGTCACCGCCGACGGCGCCGTCGAAGGCAGCCTTGGCCTTGGCCATCGCCTCGGGCGTCTGCTGGCCGCCGAGCGCGGCGATCGCGGCTTCCATGGCCTTCTGCAGCGGCTGTGCGGCCTTCACGAATTCGGGGAGAACTTGCCGCCTGCGGCTTCCTTCTCCTTCTTCGCAGCCATCGCGGGGGTGGCGACCGTAATCGCCAGACCGCTCGACAGCGCCACAGCAAGAGCGACACGGGAAACAAGGAACTTGCGAGCCATCAAGGCTACTCCTCTCAAGACAAACGATATCCTGCCCAGGCAGGATGAAAAAGGCCGAGAAGGTTTGGCGGGGAAAAAGACCCTTGGCAACCTCTCGCCGCAAATAGGTTTGCGCCACTGAACGCGCATTGAATGCAATTCGTCGCAGCCGTTCAGGTTCCCCGCACGCGCGCGTTCCTTATATGTGGAAAACGGCGCACATCGCCCTGCCCGACCCCCGGTTCCGGTGGCTTTCCCCCGAGCATGGCCTAGTGCGGTCCATCATTCTCTTTCCGTAGCAAAAGCGATCCAACCCGCGTGAGCGACGACACCAACGATATCCAGCCCGTAGGCCCCGAGGGCGAATTCACCCGCATCGACATCGTCGACGAGATGAAGACGAGTTACCTCGACTACGCGATGAGCGTGATCGTCAGCCGCGCGCTGCCCGACGTGCGCGACGGCCTGAAGCCGGTGCACCGCCGCATCCTCTACGCCTCGCAGGAAGGCGGCTTCGTCGCCGGGCGCCCCTACCGCAAGTCGGCCAAGATCGTCGGCGACGTGATGGGCAACTACCACCCGCACGGCGACAGCGCGATCTACGACGCCCTTGCGCGCATGACGCAGGACTGGTCGATGCGCGTGCCGCTGATCGACGGTCAGGGCAACTTCGGCTCGATGGACCCCGATCCGCCGGCCTCGATGCGCTACACCGAGGCGCGCCTCGCTCGCGTCGCCAACTCGCTGCTCGACGATCTCGACAAGGACACCGTCGACTTCGCGGACAACTACGACGGTTCGCGTCAGGAGCCGACGGTGCTTCCGGCGCGCTTCCCGAACATCCTGGTCAATGGCGCCGGCGGCATCGCGGTCGGCATGGCGACCAACATCCCGCCGCACAACCTTGGCGAAGTGATCGACGGCTGCTTCGCGATGATGGACAATCCGGGGATCACCTCGGAGGAACTGTTCCAGATCATTCCCGGCCCCGATTTCCCCACCGCCCCGCTGATCCTGGGCCAGCACGGCGCCCGGCTCGCCGCCACCACCGGGCGCGGCTCGATCATCCAGCGCTGCCGCAGCCACGTCGAGGAAGGGCGCGGCAGCCGCAAGGATTCGCGCTCGATCGTCCTCACCTCGATCCCTTACCAGGTCGGCAAGTCCAATTTGGTCGAGAAGATCGCCGAGGCCGCCAAGGACAAGCGGATCGAGGGCGTCTCCGACATCCGCGACGAATCCAACCGCGAAGGCGTGCGCGTGGTCATCGACCTCAAGCGCGACGCCTCGCCGGAAGTCGTGCTCAACCAGTTGTGGCGCAGCACCCCGGCACAGTCGAATTTCGCCGCGAACATGCTGGCGATCCGCGGCGGCCGCCCCGAGATCATGGCCCTGCGCGACATCCTGCAGGCGTTCATCCAGTTCCGCGAGCAGGTCATCACCCGCCGCACCAAGTTCGAACTGAACAAGGCGCGCGACCGGGCGCACATCTTGCTCGGCCTCGTCGTCGCCGTGTCCAACATGGACGAGGTGGTGAAGATCATCCGCGGCGCCTCCAATCCGGCCGACGCCCGCGCCAAGCTGCTCGCCAAGGAATGGCCGATCGGCGACATCGCGCAGTACATCCGTCTGGTCGAGGCGATCGAGCCCGAGGCCGAAGCTGCCGACGGCATCTACCGCCTGTCCGAAGTGCAGGTGAAGGCGATCCTCGACCTGCGCCTGCACCGCCTCACGGCACTGGGCCGCGACGAGATCGGCGACGAGCTGAAGCAGCTCGCGATCGCCATCGAGGAATTCCTCGCCATCCTCGCCGACCGCGTGAAGCTCTACGCCGTCATGCGCGAGGAACTGCAGGCCGTGCGCGACGCCTACGCCACCCCGCGCCTGTCCGAGATCACCGCCGCCTTCGACGGCATCGATGACGAGGACCTGATCGAGCGCGAGGACATGGTCGTCACCGTGACCATGGACGGCTACATCAAGCGCACCGCCCTCTCCGCCTTCCGCGCCCAGAACCGCGGCGGCAAGGGCCGCGCCGGCATGGCCACGAAGGACGAGGATGCGGTGACGACGATGTTCGTCACTTCCACCCACAACCCGGTGCTGTTCTTCTCGACGGCGGGCAAAGTCTACCGCCTCAAGGTCTACAAGCTGCCCGAAGGCGGCCCGACCACGCGCGGACGCCCGATCGTCAACCTGCTGCCGGCGCTCGACAAGGACGAGACGATCCAGACCGTGCTCGCCCTGCCCGAGGATGAGACGGAGTGGAGCGCGCTGTCGGTCGTGTTCGCCACCGCCAAGGGCAACGTGCGCCGCAACTCGATGGATTCCTTCGCGAACATCCCCAGCAACGGCAAGTTCGCGATGCGCTTCGACGAAGGCAGCGACGACCGCCTGATCGGCGTGGCATTGCTGGAGGCCAGCGACGACGTGCTGCTCGCCACCCGCCAGGGCAAAGCGATCCGCTTCCCCGGCGACGATGTGCGCGAATTCACGAGCCGCACGTCCACCGGCGTGCGCGGCATGACGCTGAAGGGCGACGACGAGGTCATCTCGCTCTCGATCCTCCACCGCGTCGGCACCGATGCCGAAGACCGCGAGCAGTATTTGCGCTTCGCCCCGTGGAAGGGCGACAAGGAGGGCGAGTCCACCTTGTCCGCAGAGCGCATGGCCGAACTGGAAGAGCGCGAACAGTTCATCCTGACGGTCTGCGCCAACGGCTATGGCAAGCTGTCCTCGGCCTATGAATACCGCCGCACCGGTCGCGGTGGTCAGGGCATCACCAATATCGACAACATCGGCCGCAACGGTCCGGTCGTCGCCAGCTTCCCGGCCACCCGCGCCCAGCAGCTGATGCTGGTGACCGACCAGGCCAAGCTGATCCGCCTGCCGCTCGATTCGCTGCGCGTCATCGGTCGCGGTTCGGCGGGCGTACGCCTGTTCACCGTCTCGGCAAACGAACACGTCGTCAGCGCGGTGCGCCTCGACGAGGAACCGGAAGTCGTAACCCCGGCGGCCGACGGGGCCGCGCCGGAGGTTCCGGAAGCCGAAGCGTGAGCGATACGATCGCGTATAAAATCCTGACGGGCGAGCAGCTTGCGCGGCTGCTCGCCGACGGGACTTTCACCGGGGCGCCGGTCGATCTGGCGGATGGTTACATCCACATGTCCACCGCCGATCAGGCGCAAGGCACGCTGGACAAGCACTTCGCCGGACAGGAAGACCTGCATGTCGCCGCCGTCGATCTGACCGCGCTGGGCGACACGGTGAAATGGGAAGTCTCGCGCGGCGGAGCGCTGTTCCCGCACATCTATGCCGACCTGCCGCTGTCGGCGGTGATCGCGCACAGCCCGGCCTTGCGCGACGCGGACGGAGCGCTGCAGCTTCCACGCTGATTGATCGATTGATCGTCATCCCGGCATGCGCCGGGATGACGACGTTGCTTGAGCATCATCTTGACATTTATAACCACATAGGTTATATGCCCCAGCATCCGGAGCGGTGCAGATCACATCGTCCCGGTGTATCGGGTCGGCGTCGTGGGCCGGGATGCGGCTTCAGCCGCGATCGCGCAAACCACGCGTCCGTTCGAAGACCCGAAGTGCCCCCGAGCTACTGGAAAAGCCGTCCATACGTTCCTGCGACTTGACGCAGGACTTGGGACGACCATCCCGGATAGCCATCGGCTGATAACGCTGCGAGCCCTAACAGACGGCCACATGGGACACTTCGATGGAATGCAGGTCGAGCCGGGCTGACCACCGCTACCCGGCCGCTCGCCAGAGCAGGTGGAAAACAAACCCCCGCGTCCCTGCTTGGACGCTCCCGGCGCCGACCCGATGTTCACTCTCGGATGCGTTGATTTCCCCGGCGTTAGGCCCGCACTCGCCAGCGGGCATTGTCGTATGACCTCGTCATTGCGAGCACAGCGCGCGCCGCAGGGGCTTCGACAAGCTCAGCCCGAGCGGGTTGAGAACAGGTCTTTAGTTCCGTCGAAGCGCCCTCCCCGCCGCCGTCAGAACTCCTCTCCGCGCATGCGCAGTTCTCCGGTCACCCCGGTCGCCAGCACCAGGTTGCCGATGTAGAACAACGGCCAGGCCACCATCGCCAGCAGTGCGCTGCCGCCAGAGGCCGCGATCTCCAGCACCACCCCCGCCACGATCGGCGCCGCGCCCAGACCCACGCGCGAGCGGGCGAACGTGCTGATCCACGCCGAAGCCGCCATGCCGCCCAAGGCCAGGCCAAGAAACAGCGGCACGCCTACGCCCGCACGGTCCGCCGCGAAGAAGCACAGCAGCGGCGTCCCCAGCGTCAGCGCCAGCGCCGCCACCTTGCGCCCGCCGTCCATCACCGCACGGCGGTGCATCAGGAACAGCGAAAGGCCGATCAGGAAGGCGATCAGCATTGCGTTCAGCCCGATCACCGGCACGTCGTACCACAGCGCCGAGCCGACCGCCTCCAGCGCCAGCATCCCCGCCAGCGAGCGCGTGTCGGTCCCCCGATGCCGCAGTACCGCATAGACCGCCAGCAAAGCCAGCGGCGCGCCCTTCAGCACGATCAGGTAAAGCCCAGGCAGGGTGCTCCCGCGCAGCCATACCCATGCCACGGCGAGGACGATGCTCGCCAGCAGCCAGGGACGGCGTTCGATCAGGGCGCGGTGCGGCATTCATCCTCCTGAGGTTGCCGCATTGCCATGACAGATGCCGCAGGGCTTTTCCATCGCTGCGATAGGGTCTAGGCGGCCAGCATGACCCATCAGATCCACATCATCGGCGGCGGCCTCGCCGGCAGCGAAGCCGCATGGCAGCTCGGCCGCCGGGGCTTCAAGGTGCGCCTCTCGGAAATGCGCGGGACCGGGGAACGCAGCCCGGCCCATCAGGGCGACGGCCTCGCCGAACTGGTCTGCTCGAACTCGTTCCGTTCCGACGATCACGAGAAGAACGCAGTGGGCCTGCTCCATCACGAAATGCGCCAGTGCGATTCTGCTCATCATGGACGCCGCCGCCAAGGCCGAAGTGCCCGCAGGGTCAGCGCTGGCCGTGGACCGCGAGATCTTCTCCGCCGAAGTCGAGGCGCGCCTTGCCGCCCTGCCAAACGTCGAGATCGTGCGCGAACGCATCGACGCCCTGCCCGCCGATGCGCCGGTGATCGTCGCCACCGGCCCGCTGACCGCCGAAGCGCTGGCCGGCTCGATCGGCAAGGCGACCGGCGCCGACAGCCTCGCGTTCTTCGACGCCATCGCCCCCATCGTCTACCGCGACACCATCGACATGGACGTGTGCTGGATGGCCTCGCGCTGGGACAAGGGCGAGACGAAGGACTACATCAACTGCCCGATGACCAAGGACCAGTATCTGGCATTCCACGCCGGTCTGGTCGCCGGAGAGAAGACCGCATTCAAGGAGTGGGAGGAGAACACCCCCTACTTCGACGGCTGCATGCCGATCGAGGTGATGGCCGAACGCGGCATCGATACTCTGCGCTTCGGCCCGATGAAGCCGGTCGGCCTCGACAACCCGCACTGGGCTACGCCCGAGCACCCGAACGGCCGCTGGGCCTATGCGGTGGTCCAACTGCGGCAGGACAACAACCTCGGCACGATCTGGAACATGGTCGGCTTCCAGACCAAGCTCAAGCACGCCGAGCAGGTGCGCCTGTTCCGCACCATCCCCGGCCTCGAAAACGCCGAGTTCGCCCGGCTCGGCGGCCTGCATCGCAACACCTTCCTCAATTCGCCGGTGCTGCTGGACCGCACCCTGCGCCTGAAGACCGCGCCGAATGTGCGCTTTGCCGGGCAGATCACCGGCTGCGAAGGCTATGTAGAGAGCGCCGCGGTCGGCCTGATGGCGGGCCTGATGGCCTCGGCTGAGCTGGCGGGCCGCGAATGGCAGGCCCCGCCGCGCACAACTGCGATGGGCGCCCTGCTCTCGCACATCACCGGCGATGCCGAGGCCGAGACGTATCAGCCGATGAACGTCAACTTTGGCCTGTTCCCGCCGCTGCACGACGTGAAGAAGAAGCAGCGCAAGGAAGCCTACACCGAACGCGCCAAGGCCGAAATCGTGCCGTGGCTGGAAAGCATGGCGGTCTGACGCTAGCGTGGCCCACCTCTGCCCCCTCCCGCAAGCGGGAGGGGAATGAGAGGCCTGCGCTTACCCCCTCCCGTTTACGGGAGGGGCAGCGAGACTTGCGAGCGTAGCGAGTTAGTCCCAGCGGGGTGGGCACCACCCTACCGCAAAAATCAACACGAACATTTCGGCTTCGGCTTCGGCTTGGGCGGCGGCGCCGTCTTGCGGAATTCGGCGGGCGTGAGATAGCCGTCGCGGTCCCCGTCCGCCCCGTCGAACTTGTCGACGGTTGCCACGGCCCATTCCTCGAACGTCAGCAGATTGTTGCCGTCCTTGTCGAGCTTGCGGAAAATGTCAGAACGCGTCGATAGCATCTCGTTGCGGGAAATCCGTCCGTCACGGTCGCGATCGTAGCGTCCGAAGCGGCGCTGCTCACGGCTGAGTTCGGTCGCCTCGGGAAGTTCGGGGCCGACCATGTCGCCCACATCGGCGCTCGGCAGCGGGGCAGGCTCCGTCGCCATCGGCGCGGCAGCAGGCGCGGCAGCCTCGACTTCGGCGTGTCCCTGCCACCAGAACAGGCCGATGCCCAGGAGTACGAAAACGGCGAGGCCGCCGAGCAGAAAGCGATTCATTGCGCGGTATCCATGACCCCGCGATCCTAGAACCACCCGGCGCGCGAGCGGAAATTACAACGCTGCAATCAGAAGCCCAGCAGCCCGAGCCGCATCGCCTTGAGCATGGCAGCGGGCGAAGTCGCGCCGGATCTCGTCACCCTTGGCGAGACGCCGCGCGGCTAGGCCATGCAGCACCATCAGCGGCCGCAACGCGCGGGAGACCCGAACGCCGCTGCTCGCCCGTGCAAGTTCGCGCGCGGTCTCACGCTCGCTGGCATGGCCGAGCCGCATCGCCAGATCGTTGAGTGCCCAGGCGCGGCCCAGCTTCAGCGCGGCCTCGCGCTCCTGGCTCCGGCCGAGAGCGTCGGCCAGCGCGGCGAACGCCTCGCCCCTGCCCTGCGCCATGGTCTCGAGCGCTTCGGCTGAAAGCGGCGCGGGCCCGGTCATGGCTTCCCAACCATCGACGAGCGCGGCGAGACCGCCGTGATGGCCGTTCCAGCTTTTCAGCAGCGCCAGCAGCGGCTCGCCATTGGGCCACTGCTCGACGGACTGGCCGAGCGATTCGCGCCACCATGCCAGACGCAGCTGCGCCATCATCGGCTCGCGCGAATGCCGCAGCAGATGGGCAAGGCGCGCATCGAGCGCCAGCAGCGCAAGCGTCTGCCCACGCGCGGACTTCGGCGCATAGACCAGCGCCAGGCGCGACACGGTGGGCAGCGACTGCAAGAGGATATCCTCGTTGGAGGCGGAAATCGTGGGAGTTGGGGAGTCGGTCACCCGGTTTCCCTAGTCGGTGCCGGAGCGCGGCGAAACCCCAAACGCGACACGGGCGACGGTGCCGAAACACCGCCGCCCCCGCATCATCCCAAGCCCCGAAGGGCCGCGAGATTACTTGTAGGTGACCTTCTTCACCGCCGCGACGATGCGGTCGGCGTCGATGATCGCCAGCTTTTCGAGGTTCGCGGCGTAAGGCAGCGGCACATCCTCGTTGCACACGCGCACGACCGGCGCGTCGAGGTTGTCGAAGCCGTCTTCCATGCAGATCGCGATGATTTCCGAGGCGATCGAGCAGACCGGGAAACCTTCCTCGGCCACGACCATGCGGTTGGTCTTGGCGAGGCTGGCGAGCACCGTTTCCTTGTCGAGCGGGCGCAGGGTGCGAAGATCGATGACTTCGGCGTCGATGCCTTCTTCGGCCAGACGCTCGGCCGCCTCGAGAGCGAGGCCGACGCCGATCGAGTAGGACACAATCGTCACATCCTTGCCTTCGCGCATGATCCGCGCCTTGCCGATCGGCAGGACGTGGTCGTCCAGCTCGGGCAGTTCGAAGGAACGGCCGTAGACCAGCTCATTCTCGAGGAACACGACCGGGTCTTCCGAACGGATCGCCGCCTTGAGCAGGCCCTTGGCGTCCGAGGCGTCGTAAGGCGCGATGACGACGAGGCCGGGGACGTTGGCGTACCACGGACCGTAGTTCTGCGAGTGCTGCGCACCCACGCGCGAGGCCGCGCCGTTGGGACCACGGAACACGATCGGGCAGCGCATCTGGCCGCCGGACATGTAGTTGGTCTTGGCGGCCGAGTTGATGATGTGGTCGATCGCCTGCATGGCGAAGTTGAACGTCATGAACTCAATGACCGGACGCAAACCGCCCATCGCCGCGCCGGTGCCGATGCCGGCGAAGCCGTATTCGGTGATCGGCGTGTCGATGACGCGGGTGGGACCGAACTCTTCGAGCAGGCCCTGAGTCACCTTGTAGGCGCCCTGGTACTCGGCGACCTCCTCGCCCATCACGAAGACGCGGCTGTCGCGGCGCATTTCCTCGGCCATCGCGTCGCGCAAGGCGTCGCGGACGGTCGAGGTCTTCATGTTGGTGCCGTGGGGCAGCTGCGGGTCGCGTGCGGTCTTGAGGTCGCTGGCGAGATTGGCGGTGCCGCTCTCGGCCGGCTTCTTCTCTTCCGACTTCGGAGCTTCCTCGGCCTTTTCGGCAGCCTTGGGCGCTTCGACGGCGGAGGCATCCTCGCCTTCACCGGCCAGCATCGCGATCACGGTGCCGACCTTCACGCCCTCGGTGCCTTCGGCGACGAGGATCTTGCCGACGGTGCCTTCGTCGATGGATTCGAATTCCATCGTCGCCTTGTCGGTCTCGATTTCAGCAAGGATGGTGCCCGAGGAAACCTCGTCGCCTTCCTTGACCAGCCACTTGGCCAGCTTGCCCTCTTCCATCGTCGGGGAGAGAGCGGGCATCTTCAGTTCGATCGCCATCTCAGTAGCTCTCCACCAGGACGTCGGTATACAGTTCGGGGGCGCTGGGCTCCGGCGAGTTCTCGGCGAAGTCGGCGGACTGGGCGACCTGCGCACGGATGCGCTTGTCGACTTCCTTGAGGCTTTCCTCGGTCACGCCCATGGCCAGCAGTTCGGTCTTGGCGTGGTCGATCGGGTCGCGCTTTTCGCGCACGCCCTGGACTTCCTCGCGACTGCGGTACTTCGCAGGGTCCGACATCGAGTGGCCGCGATAGCGGTACGTGTTCAGTTCCATGAGAACCGGACCGTTGCCTGCACGCACGTACTCCAGCGCGATCTCGGCCGACTTGCGGACTTCGAGAACGTCCATGCCGTCCACCGACATGCCGGGGATGCGGAACGCGGTGCCGCGGCGGTGGAAGTGCGTCTCGGCCGAGCCGCGCTTCACGGCGGTACCCATGGCGTAGCCGTTGTTCTCGATCACGAAGATGATCGGGAGCTTCCAGAGAGCCGCCATGTTGAAGCTCTCATAGACCTGGCCCTGGTTGGCCGCGCCGTCGCCGAAGTAGGCCATCGCGACGCCGCCGTCTTCACGGTACTTGTGCGCGAACGCCAGACCCGCGCCGAGCGAGACCTGCGCGCCGACGATGCCGTGGCCGCCGTAGAAGCGATGCTCCACGGAGAACATGTGCATCGAGCCGCCCTTGCCCTTCGAGATACCGGCTTCGCGGCCGGTCAGCTCGGCCATGATGACCTTGGGATCGATGCCGTAGGCGAGCATGTGGCCATGGTCGCGGTAACCGGTGATCACCGAGTCCTTGTCGTTGTCGAGCGCGGACTGCAGGCCCACGGCGACAGCTTCCTGGCCGATGTAGAGGTGGCAGAAGCCGCCGATCAGGCCGAGGCCATAAAGCTGGCCGGCCTTTTCCTCGAAGCGGCGGATGAGCAGCATCTGCTCATAGAAATGCAGGAGCTCTTCCTTGGAAGGCTTGTAGCGCTTGTCCGCGTCCAGGGCTTGCTGGAGGCTGTGGAGCGCGAAATCCTCTTCTACGGCAGCGGTTTCTACTGCCGGGGTCTTTGCTTTGGGCAACGGGTGCTCCCCATCGTTGGTGCGATCGTTTCAGTGAGGGCGGTATAGGAAGGACGCAGCCAAAGCGAAAGCGCGCAGGCTCGAAAACGGGCTCCGAACGTGGACTTTTTTGCAACGAGGTTTGCAAAAAACGGCATTGCGACATCTCTCCAACGAGAGGCAACGCGCGAGACCTCAGGGGAGTTGCATCACCATTTCGTCGGGACGCGCGACGTTCAGGTTGCTGCGGACCAGTTCGCCCGCGAGGTCGGGATCCATCTTCTTGGGATCGAGCAGTGCGACGCGGTTCTTGAGATGATCGCGATCGACCTTGAGATCGACCAGTTGCTTCTCGCGCTGATCGAGCAGGCGCTGGTTCTCACCCCAGGCAAGCAAGCCGCTGGGTCCGGCGACGCACCAGAGACCCATGAGCAACAGCAGCGCGAGGGCAAGGCCCTTCACGAGACGTTCTCTGGCTATGTTGGTGTCCTGTCGCACGGTCCGCATATGTCGCTTGAATCACATGTGATTCGGGGTTGCAAGCCCAAACTCTAAAGGATTCCTGCCGTTTGCGACAGGTGGAGGAGAAGTGCTGGAAACATGCGGGCAAAGTTTTCGTGTTGATAAGTTTCGCAAGGCGTCAAGTGTTAACTAGACGACGTTAAGAGCGCCTAACGGACGCAGGGGTTTACCACCCCTGCACCCCGTATACCGTCGAGGTCACGCGCGACGCATTCTTACGCCCGACGGTGAGATGGAAGACAAAATAGCCTTCGGCGCCATCTTGGCTGACAAGGCTGCACGCACAACGACGACCGTATGGGGTCTGGGACGATGGCCCCAGATTCCTTCTGTTGATCTTGTTCCGCTTTCCCGCCAAGCCTGCTAGGCGCTCGCGCCATGTTGAGCATTCGCGATATCACCGTGCGCCTTGGCGGCCGCACCATCATCGACGGCGCGTCGGCCACGCTGCCGCAGAACGGCAAGATCGGGCTGATCGGCCGTAACGGCGCCGGCAAGTCCACGCTGGTGAAGACCATCATTGGCGAACTCGATCCCGACGGCGGTTCGGTCGAGATGCCGCGCCGTGCGCGTCTCGGCTACATTGCGCAGGAGGCACCCAACGGCACCCGAACCCCATTCGAGGCAGTGGTAGAAGCCGACACCGAGCGCACCGCGCTTCTGGCCGAGGCCGAGACGTGCACCGATCCCAACCGCCTTGGCGACGTGCACGAGCGGTTGATCGCGATCGATGCCTACACCGCCCCTGCCCGCGCGGCGCGCATCCTCGTCGGTCTCGGCTTCGACGAGGAGATGCAGGCGCGCCCCCTCGACAGTTTCTCGGGCGGCTGGAAGATGCGCGTCGCGCTCGCCTCGCTGCTGTTCTCCGAGCCCGACGTGATGCTGCTCGACGAACCGTCGAACCACCTCGACCTTGAAGCGACGCTGTGGCTGGAGAACTTCCTCAAGAGCTACCCCAAGACGCTGCTGGTTATCAGCCACGAGCGCGACCTGCTCAACACCGTGGTCGACCACATCCTGCACCTGCAGCAGGGCAAGCTGACGCTCTATCCCGGCGACTACGACAGCTTCGAGCGCATCCGCGCCGAACGCGCTGCCCAGGCCGCCGCCGCGCGCGCCAACCAGGAAGCGCAGAAGAAGAAGCTGGCGGATTACGTCGCGCGCAATTCGGCGCGTGCCTCGACCGCCAAGCAGGCGCAGTCGCGCGCCAAGATGCTGGCCAAGATGCAGCCGATCGCCGCCATGGCCGAGGATGCGTCGCTTAGCTTCGACTTCCCCAGCCCCGACGAACTGCGCCCACCGCTCATCACGCTGGACCTCGCCGCCGTGGGCTACGTCGAGGACAAGCCGATCCTGCGCCGCCTCAACTTGCGCATCGATCCCGAGGACCGCATCGCGCTGCTGGGCCGCAACGGCAACGGCAAGACCACGCTGGCGCGCCTGCTTGCACGCCAACTGGAGCCGATGGAAGGCGGGATCACCTTCTCGCCCAAGATCCGCATCGGCTACTTCACGCAGTATCAGGTGGAGGAACTGCCGGGCGATTCCACCCCGCTGGAACTGATGACCCGCGCGATGGAGGGCAAGCCGCCGCTCGCGGTGCGTGGGCAACTCGGGCGCTTCGGCTTCTCCGGCAACCGCGCAACGGCGGTGACCGGTACGCTTTCGGGCGGTGAACGCGCACGTCTGGCACTGGCGCTGGTGACGCGCGACGCGCCGCACATGCTGATCCTCGACGAACCGACCAACCACCTCGACGTCGATGCACGCGAGGCGCTGGTGCAGGCGCTCAATTCGTTCGAGGGCGCGGTGATCCTCGTCAGCCACGATCGCCACATGGTCGAACTGGCGGCCGACCGGCTGGTGCTGGTCGAGGGCGGCACGGCCGAGAACTATGACGGGTCGATGGAGGACTACATCGACTTCGTGCTCGGCCGGAACCAGCCCAAGGTCGAGGCGGTCTCGGCGAAGGGCGGCGATGCGCCGGTCAAGAAGAGCGGCGCCATCGCGCGCGAGGAACTGAAGGCACTGCGCAAGAAGGTGACGGCGGCCGAGACGCGCATGAAGCGGGCACAGGCTCACGTCGACAGCCTGCTCGACGCGCTGGCCGATCCGGCCTCGGCGAAGGGGATCTCAAGGGCCTCGCGGTCGGCGCGCTGGGCAAGCTGCACGGCACGGCGGCGGAAGCCCTCGAACTGGCCGAGACCGAATGGCTGGAGGTCCACGAGGAACTCGAAACCCTGATGGGCCGCGGGAAATGAGCGTCGCCTTCCGGCGCGACGGGGATGAGGAGCATCTGGAACCCAAGTTCGAGGTGCCGATCCCGCCCGGGCCCAACCTCGTCACCGCGCGAGGCCGTGAACTGATCGCAGAGAAGATCGCGGAGCTGGAGGCGCACGTTACCGCGCTGACCGAGGAGACCGCCCTCAACTCCGCCAAGCGGGATCTACGCTACTGGCAGGCGCGGCTCGACACGGCGCAGGTGCAGCCGGTGCCGGAGGGCGGCATCGTCCGCTTCGGAAGCCGCGTGCGCTTCATGCTGGGGGACAAGGCGCGCGAGATCGTCATTGTCGGCCATGACGAGGCCGATCCGGCACACGACCGGCTTGCATTCGTCGCCCCGCTCGCCAAGGCGTTGCTGGGCGCCGAGGTCGGCGATTTCGTGGACTTCAACGGCCGGGAAGAGGCGATCGAAGTGCTGGAAGTCAGCGCGGGATAACCCGCCAACTTCTCGTCATTGCGAGCGAAGCGAAGCAATCCAGGGCAGCACCACGACGCCCTGGATTGCTTCGCTTCGCTCGCAATGACGAGAGGATAGTTTTAGCGCACCCAGTCTTTCTCGGGAATACCAAGCAGGCGCAGCACGCTGGTCAGGTCGCCGCGATCGATCCAGCCGTTCGAGGCCGCGCGTGCCTTGGGCTTGGCGTGATAGGCGATGCCGTAAGTCGCCGTCTCCAACATCGGAATATCATTCGCACCGTCGCCGGTCGCGAGACTGGTGACACCCTCGCCCGCCGCTTCCAGTTCGGCCAGCAGCGTCGCCTTCTTCACCGACGGATCGACGATCCCGCCGACGAGGCCGCCGGTCAGCTTGCCGTCCGCAACTTCAAGCCGGTTGCCGACGACATGCTCGAAGCCCAGCATCTCCGCCACGGGGTCGGCGAAGTGGTGGAAGCCACCGGTCACCAGCACGGTATGGCAGCCCAGCTTCTTGAGCGTTTCGACCAGCACTTTCGCACCCGGCATCGGCCGGATTCGCGTGGCGAGGCATTCGTCGATGGCGCTGGTGGAGAGCCCCTTCAGCAGCCCGACACGCTCGCGCAGGGCCTGCTCGAAATCGAGTTCGCCCTGCATGGCGCGCTCTGTGATGTCGGCGATGCGCTCCTTCAACCCTGCGAAATCGCCGAGTTCGTCGATGCATTCCTGCCCGATCATGGTCGAATCCATGTCGGAGATGAACACCTTGGGCACCACCGGTTCATCGGCGGTGACGAGGCCGTCGGTCGTGCCGAAATGCGCGTCGAGCGCGGCGCGCAGGACTTCGGCATCATCATCAGGCGAGTCGATCTGCATCGTCTGCCCGCAGAAATCGAGCATCGTCGCATCCGCGATCCGCACGCCGCCTTCAGCCATTTGCGCTTTCGCGGCTTCGAGACTGGTCGAAAGATGATCCGGTTCTGCTATCAGCCGGGCAATGAGCACTGCGAATTCCCTTGATGCGCCATACGATATCTCAGCCGGAGACCGGCCGCCGCTGGCGCTCATCGCAGGGCCGACCGCCAGCGGCAAGAGCGATTGTGCGGTCGCCCTGGCACAGGAACTCGAACGTCGGGGCCGCCGCGCGGTGGTGGTCAACGCGGACAGCTCGCAAGTCTACGCCGACCTGACGGTCCTGAGCGCGCGCCCGACCGAAGACGACATGGGCGGCATCGAGCACCGCCTGTTCGGCGCCTGGGACGGCGCGCAAAGCTGCTCCGCGGCCGACTGGGCGCGCGCGGCTGCCGCGACCATCGCGCAGGTTCATGCCGAGGGCGCGGTGCCGATCCTCGTCGGCGGCACCGGGCTTTATATCCGCACCCTGCTAGACGGGATCGCGCCGATCCCTGGGATCGATCCGGACATCCGCGAGGCGGTGCGCGCCCTGCCCGTCGCCGAGGCCTACGCCGCGCTCCTCGTCGAAGACCCCGAGCGTGCCGCTCGCCTCTCCCCGGCAGATACCACGCGCGTCGCACGCGCGCTGGAGGTCGTGCGCTCCACCGGTCACGGCCTCACGCACTGGCAGGCACAGACCGAAGGCGGCATCGGCCACGCGGTCGCGCTTCACCCGGCGATTCTGCTGCCCGAGCGCCAGTGGCTTTATGCGCGCTGCGACCTGCGGTTCGAGCGCATGGTCGAACGCGGCGCCCTGGCGGAAGTGGAGGCGCTCCTCGCCCGCGATCTCGACCCCGCCCTCGCGGTGATGCGCGCCATCGGCGTTCCGGAACTCGCAGGCGTCATCAAGGGCGAATGGACGCTGCAAACCGCCATCGAACGCGGATCGCAGGCAACGCGCAACTACGCCAAGCGCCAATTTACGTGGCTGAGGCACCAGCCCCCTGCGGAATGGCATCGCCTGCAATGTGAAAATTACAACTCAAATGCCATAAATGATATTTTATTGCGCTTTCCGGGTTGACCTGACATATCCACATGCCTAGAGGCCGATCCTACCTCGCTGATGGAAGTTATGCGGGGAGGAGAGGAGACGACCCGGTACGCCCAAGCCGACGTGCCGGGTCGGATTCATTAGGGAGGCAGCCGGAATTGCCGGTGCTCCCGCCCGAACGAATTAATGAAGGAATGTATTGTGAGTGAAGAGCGCAGCGGCGCGAGCATCCTGGTCGAAAGCCTGGTCAAGCAGGGGGTCGAGTTCGTATTCGGCTATCCCGGCGGCGCCGTGCTACCGATCTACGACGCTCTCTTCGGTGACGAACGACTTCGCCACATCCTCGTCCGCCACGAGGCCGGTGCGGCGCACGCCGCCGAAGGTTATGCACGCTCGACCGGCAAGCCCGGCATTGTGCTCGTCACCTCGGGCCCGGGCGCGACCAACGCGATCACCGGCATCGCCGACGCCTACATGGATTCGATTCCGATGGTCGTCATCACCGGCCAGGTCCCGACCGGGCTGATCGGCTCGGATGCGTTCCAGGAAGCGGACACCGTCGGTATCTCGCGCCACTGCACCAAGCACAATTATCTGGTGAAGGACCCGGCCGACCTTGCCGCGATCGTCGACGAGGCGTTCCAGATCGCCACCACCGGCCGCCCCGGCCCGGTGCTGATCGACATTCCCAAGGACGTCCAGATCGCCATGGCGACGTGGAGCGACGGCCCGATCCAGCGCAAGCAGCGCTACAGCCCGCGCACCGAAGGCACCCCGGACGAGATCGCCCGCGCGGTCGCCATGCTGGCGAATGCCAAGGCGCCGGTGTTCTACACCGGCGGCGGCGTCATCAACTCGGGCCCGCGCGCAACCGCGCTGCTGCGTGAACTGCAGGCGAAGACCGGCGCGGCCGTCACCTCGACGCTGATGGGCCTCGGCGCCTTCCCGGCCGACCACGCCGACTGGCTGGGCATGCTGGGTATGCACGGCACGTTCGAGGCCAACATGGCGATGAACCAGGCGGACCTGATCGTCTGTGTCGGCGCCCGCTTCGACGACCGCGTGACCGGCCGCCTCGACGCCTTCGCGCCAAATTCGGAAAAGATCCACATCGACATCGACCGCGCCTCGATCAACAAGACGGTGCCGGTCGACCTGCCGATCATTGGTGACTGCGCCACCGTCCTCGACCAGATGCTGGCCGAGTGGGGCACCCGCAAGGGGCAGGATCTCACGGGCTGGAAGGCCCGCATCGACGGCTGGCGCGAGCGCAAGAGCCTCGCCTACCCCGCCAACGCGGAAGCGATCATGCCGCAGCTGGCGATCGAGCGCTTGTACGAGCTGACCAAGTCGAAGGCCCCGGTGATCTCCACCGAAGTCGGACAGCACCAGATGTGGGCGGCACAGTACTTCCCGTTCTTCAAGCCCAACAAGTGGCTGACGTCGGGCGGGCTGGGCACAATGGGCTACGGCCTGCCCGCAGCGATCGGCGCGCAGTGCGGCAACCCGGACAGCCTCGTCATCGACATCGCGGGCGACGCCTCGATCCAGATGAACATTCAGGAACTGGGCACCGCCACGCAGTACCGCCTGCCGGTCAAGGTCTTCATCCTCAACAACGAGTGGATGGGCATGGTCCGCCAGTGGCAGGAACTGACGTACGAGAGCCGCTATTCGAATTCCTACTCCGATAGCCTGCCCGACTTCGTGAAGCTTGCCGAAGCCTACGGCTGGAAGGGCATCCGCATCGAGAACGAGAGCGAGCTCGATGCGGGCATCCAGGCGATGATCGACCATCCCGGTCCGGTGATCGTCGACTGCCTGGTCCACAAGGAAACCAACTGCTTCCCGATGATCCCCTCGGGCGCCGCGCATACCGACATGATCCTCTACGGCGACAGCGTTGCCGGCACGATGGACGACGAAGCCAAAGCGCTGGTCTGAGGACAAGAGACGAACCATGATGCACATCCAGCATGAAGCCGAGGAACGGCACGTCCTGACCGTGACGGTCGACAACGAGGCGGGTATTCTCGCCAAGATCGCAGGGCTCTTCACCGCGCGCGGCTACAACATCGACAGCCTCACCGTGGCCGACATCACCGACAACCATTCGGTGAGCCGGATCACGATCGTGACGCACGGCCCGCGCAGCCAGATCGACCAGATCCACGCGCAGCTCGAGCGTCTGGTGCCGGTTCACAAGGTCGTCGATCTCACCGAAGTCGGCCCGCATGTGGCGCGCGAACTGGCGCTGGTGAAGGTCGCGGGCATCGGCGAGAAGCGTGTCGAGGCCCTGCGCATCGCCGACGTGTTCCGCGCAAGGCCCGTCGACACCACGACCGAGAGCTTCATCTTCGAGATGACCGGCGCGCCGGACAAGATCGACAGCTTCGTGGCGCTGATGCGCGATCTCGGCCTCGTCGAGGTCGGCCGCACCGGCATCGTCGCCATGGCCCGCGGGCCGGAAGAAGCCTGAATTTCAAAATTGCGTCGGCCCGGCCGGGCGGCGCTTGGACAATAACCGTCCCGGCCTGCCGGGATGACGGAAGGAAGAACGATGAAGGTCTATTACGACGCCGATTGCGACATCAACCTGATCGCCGAGAAGAACATCGCGATCCTGGGTTACGGCAGTCAGGGCCACGCCCATGCCCAGAACCTGCGCGATTCGGGCGTCAAGAACGTCGCCATCGCGCTGCGTGACGGTTCGGCCACCGCCAAGAAGGCCGAAGCTGCAGGCTTCAAGGTCATGTCGAACAAGGACGCCGCCGCATGGGCCGACGTCATCATGATCCTCGCCCCCGACGAGCATCAGGCCGCGATCTACGCCGCCGACATCCATGAGAACCTGAAGCCCGGCGCCGCGCTCGCCTTCGCCCACGGCCTTAACGTCCACTTCGGCCTGATCGAGCCGCGCACCGACATCGACGTGTTCCTGATCGCGCCGAAGGGCCCGGGCCACACCGTGCGCAGCGAATACCAGCGCGGCGGCGGCGTGCCCTGCCTCATCGCGATCCACCAGGACACCACCGGCAACGCGCAGGACATTGCCCTCGCCTATGCTTCGGGCGTCGGCGGCGGCCGTTCGGGCATCATCGAGACCAACTTCCGCGAGGAATGCGAAACCGACCTGTTCGGTGAGCAGGCCGTGCTCTGCGGCGGCGCCACCGCGCTGGTCCAGGCCGGCTTCGAGACGCTGGTGGAAGCCGGCTACGCTCCCGAGATGGCCTACTTCGAGTGCCTCCACGAGCTGAAGCTGATCGTCGACCTGATGTATGAAGGCGGCATCGCCAACATGCGCTACTCGATCTCGAACACCGCCGAATACGGCGACATCAAGACCGGTCCGCGCATCATCACCGAAGAGACCAAGAAGGAAATGAAGCGCGTTCTGGAAGACATCCAGTCGGGCCGCTTCGTGAAGGACTTCGTCCTCGACAACCGCGCCGGCCAGCCCGAGCTGAAGGCTTCGCGCCTTGCCGCCAAGCGTCACCCGATCGAGGAAACCGGCGCCAAGCTGCGCGCCATGATGCCCTGGATCGGCGCCAACGCCCTGGTCGACAAGACCAAGAACTAAGGTTCATCCGAATCCTTGCGGCGGGCGGGTGGTCGAAAGGCTGCCCGCCCGCTTTGCTTTGGCTCACCACTTCCGCCGCGTCGGCGCATGAAAATCCGGCGGCTTTCCCGCCACCCAGCGCACGAACCGCGCGATCTCTTCCACCTTCAGAAGCTCCGCGCTTTCCGGCTTCATCCGCGCCAGTTGCACATTGCCCAGCGCCGCGTGGATCGTCCGGTGACAGATCGGATGAAGCGGCACCGTCTCGCGCCCTCCCCGGCTCTTGGGCACCGGGTGATGCCATTCCACCTTGCGCCCCAGCGGCCGTCCGCACAGCCAGCAGGTGCGATCGTCATCGTCCACTTCGCCCTCCGGTGCAGCGCATTAGTAAGTTATCAAAGTTTCAACCTTAACAGTGCCTGGAATTAGGCATGGATCGCCCCCTTCCAAGGGCGGCGCTTGAGGTTGACGGTTTCATGACGGCATTCGGTCGGCGCAACGGCATCGGTGGTATGGGTCAGGGCGCGCGCCCTGCTTTCGGTGTGGCCAAGCCGCTCAAGAGCGGAGGCGATGCAACCACTGCCCTTCCGGGCTCCGCTCCCGTACCTGGCGACCAGTTTCCGTCCATGTCCGGCGATTCGCTCATCCCGTCGCGCGACGACGCCATGTCGCGTCTGGCCGATCGCGCCAACGCCGTCCACGCAGAGTCGGAGCAGAACGGCTTCGAGGCCTCGATCCACAAGATCAAGGAGCAGGTTCTGCCGCGCCTACTGGAGCGCGTCGATCCCGAAGCCGCCGCCACACTGACCAAGGATGAGCTGTCGGAGGAATTCCGTCCGATCATCATGGAGGTCCTCGCCGAGCTGAAGATCACCTTCAACCGCCGCGAACAGTTCGCGCTGGAAAAGGTGCTGATTGACGAACTGCTCGGCTTCGGGCCGCTGGAGGAACTGCTCAACGACCCGGATATCTCCGATATCATGGTCAACGGCCCGAACCAGACCTACATCGAAAAGAAGGGCAAGCTGCAGCTCGCGCCAACCAAGTTCCGCGACGAGCAGCACTTGTTCCAGATCGCCCAGCGCATCGTCAATCAGGTCGGCCGCCGCGTCGACCAGACCACGCCGCTGGCCGACGCCCGCCTCAAGGACGGCAGCCGCGTCAACGTGATCGTCCCGCCGCTGTCGCTGCGCGGAACTGCCATCTCCATTCGTAAATTCTCCGAGAAGCCGATCACCATCGACATGCTCCAGGGCTTCGGCTCGATGAGCGAGAAGATGGCCACCGCGCTCAAGATCGCCGGCGCCTGCCGCATGAACGTGGTGATCTCGGGCGGTACGGGTTCGGGCAAGACGACGATGCTCAACGCCCTGTCCAAGATGATCGACCCGGGCGAGCGCGTGCTGACGATCGAGGACGCGGCCGAACTTCGCCTGCAGCAGCCGCACTGGCTGCCGCTGGAAACCCGCCCGCCCAACCTCGAAGGCCAGGGCGCGATCACCATCGGCGATCTCGTCAAGAACGCCCTGCGTATGCGTCCTGACCGCATCATCCTCGGCGAAATCCGCGGCGCCGAGTGCTTCGATCTGCTCGCCGCCATGAACACCGGCCACGACGGGTCGATGTGCACGCTCCATGCCAACAGCCCGCGCGAATGCCTTGGCCGTATGGAGAACATGATCCTGATGGGCGACATCAAGATTCCCAAGGAAGCGATCAGCCGCCAGATCGCCGAATCGGTCGACCTCATCGTGCAGGTGAAGCGCCTGCGCGACGGTTCGCGCCGCACCACCAACATCACCGAGGTGATCGGCATGGAAGGCGACGTCATCGTCACCCAGGAACTGTTCAAGTTCGAGTATCTGGACGAGACCGACGACGGCAAGATCATCGGCGAATTCCGCCCCTCGGGCCTGCGCCCCTACACGCTGGAGAAGGCCCGCCAGTTCGGCTTCGACCAGGCCTATCTCGAAGCCTGTCTGTAACGAAGTGCACCCCCGGCGGATCACCCCGGGGTTTACACAAACGAGGCAGTGAAACACCTGTCACCTTAGGCGCCCGGGCCATCGCTGCCGCCTGCCCGATCAAGCTGCGCGAGGAACGACAAAAGCGCGCGATTATCGGGCTTTAGTTCGGTCGCGACATGGCGACCGCCGTACATCCGCACCTTCAGCAGACCAAACCGAGCCCGCACCGCGCGCTCCTCGGGTGTGACCTTTCGCTTTACCGGCGGCTTGCCTGTCACCTTGTCCCAGGCGGCGGCAAAGCTGCCCGCGCCGGGCTTCGTGCGCAGGCGATAAGCACTCTCGCGCGAAAGCCCCACGCGGCGCGCCGCCGCCTCGACGGAGCGGCCCTGTGCTAGCGCGCCAAGAAAGGCCGCCTGCCGCGCGGGCGTCCACCCGTCCTTGCGCGGACGGACGGGCACGGGTGGAAAGGCGGGGACACGGATGTGGCGGGGGCGGTGTGGAGGATGGCTCATCGACCACGTTAAACGCGATCGCGCGGATGTAGGAAAGGGCGTGGGCACACCTCAAGCCTGCACCCAAACCTCGTCATTGCGAGCGCAGCGAAGCAATGACGAACGGAAGGGTGAGGCGCCAAAGAACGCCTCCCCTATCTCTCTTACTGCTTCTCGAACGCCGCGGTGATGGCGATCTGGGTCTCGTCGCTAACCAGCGGCGCGTACTTGGTGACGCCGAACTCGGTGCGCTTGATCGTGCCCACCGCGTTGAAGCCGAGCGTATAGACCTTCTTCATCGGATTGACGTTGGCCGCCTTGAAGCTCGCCTTGAGCGTCACCGGCTTGGTCACGCCGTGCAGGGTCAGGTTGCCGGTGACGTCGGCGGTGCTGGCGCCGGTCTTCACCACTTTGGTCGAAACGAAGCGCATCGTCGGGTACTGGGCGGCGTCGAACCATTCGGCACCGACCAGTTCCTCATCGAGCGTCTTGTTGGTGGTCGAGACGGAAGCCACCGGAACCGAAACATCCAGCTTCGCCGAGGCGAGGTTCTTCGGATCAAGCGACAGCGTACCCGACGCGCCCGGCAGGGTACCGAAGAACTCGCTGATGCCGAAGTGATCGACGGTGAAGCGCACCAGCGTGTGCGCACTGTCGAGCGCATAGTTGCCCGCCTGCACGGCAGCGGCATTGGTATCGGCCTGCTGCGCCACGATCGGGGCGGCAACGACGAGAGATGCAGCGGCCAGAGCCGATGCAAGATAGCGGTTCATTCGAATTCTCCGAAAGGAAAGGCGGGAAAGGTCAATGCTTGCGCGTTGATCCCATTGCCGATCCCTTACGGCCAGCCCGATAAAATCGATCCACTTGTTCAGGTTTGTCGAACAAGTCGACCTAATATCAACCGCCCAGCCACTCCCGCGCCGACAGGCCCAGCAGCAGCACCGCCACCATCAGCGAGAAGAAGAAGATGGGCGTCCACGGCATGAAACCCACCCGCTCGATGTTCTTGCGGCGATGCCGCCGGTGATCGCCCAGCCAGGCAATCACCGCGACCAGCGCGGCGAGGCTGCCGCAAATGGTCATCCAATGCAGAGAATCGTCCATGCCCCGCCTTGCCCTCGCGCGCGGCGGAGTTAAAGCGCCCTTTCGTGACCGCACCTTCCATCATCATTCGCAAAGACCGCCCGATGCTGGCCATCGCCCTGCGCCTTGCCGCGATGGTAATGCTTTCGACGATGTTCATGCTGGTGAAGCTGGCAGGAGAAGCAGGGGTCTCGCTGCCCGAACTGGTGTTCTGGCGACAGGCGATGGCGGTGCCGATCATCCTCGGCTGGCTGGCGGCGACCGGCAATCTCGGCCTCCTGCGCACCCGCCGCATGAGCAGCCACGCCATGCGCGCGACGAGCGGCACCGCCGGTCTGTGCTGCAACATCGGCGCCGCTACGCTGCTGCCCTTGCCGGTCGGCACGACGCTCGGGTTCACGACGCCGCTGTTCGCCGTGATCATAACCGCGCTGGTCCTTCGCGAAAAGGTCGGCCCGTGGCGCTGGACGGCGGTGGTGCTGGGCTTCGTCGGCGTTCTGGTCATCGCACAGCCCGGCGGTGCGCCCGTCCCCGCGCTCGGACTGGCGGCGGGGCTTGGCGCGGGATTGATCGTCGCCGTGGTCAGCTTCCAGATCCGCGACCTCTCGCGCACCGAGCCGCCGATCGCCTGCGTCTTCTGGTTCGCCTTCTACGGCTCACTGTTCGCGGCGATCCTGCTGCCACTCTATGGCACGGCGCACGGGACTTACGAATGGCTACTGCTCGTTGCAATCGGGCTTGCCGGGACACTGGCGCAGTTCCTCATCACCTCGGCCCTGCGCCTGGGGCAGGTCGCGACAGTGGTGGTGATGGACTACACCGCGCTGATCTGGGCTACACTCTACGGCTGGACGATCTGGGGACATGTGCCCTCGGCGGCGATGTGGCTGGGCGCGCCGATCATCGTCGCGGCTGGCCTGATCATCACCTCGCGCGAGCATTTCCTCGCACGGCGTGTCTCGCCCACCTCGGCGATCGATGAAAGCGCTGCGGAAGAAGGCGCTCAGGGAACCTGACCTGCCTATGTGTGTTCACCCCGATGCGCGGCGTGGCAGCACCCGTCGCACCGGAAAAAGGAACACCGAAATGGTCAAGAAGCTCGTACTCGCCCTCGTCGCGGGCGGCATCGTTTTCTCCGCCGCCGCTTGCAACACCGTCAAGGGTGCAGGCCGCGACGTGGAGTCGGTCGGCAAGGCCGGCGAAGACGCCATCAAGTAACGTGCTCTGCAGGCAGGTTCCAAGCCACCGACCGGAGCCTGCCTGCATCCGTCTCACGAACGCTTTTCCTGACACGTTTCCTGCGCTAATCGCCGCAGACAACGAAGGAACATGCGTTCGATGACCAGCAAGATTCTCGCCGCCATCATCCTTGGCGGCGTACTTTTCACCGCCACCGCCTGCAACACCGTCAAGGGCCTCGGCCGCGACATCGAGTCGGTCGGTCAGGCGGGATCGAACGCGATAAACTGAGCGCCTCAGGCGTCGAAGACGTGGTTCGCCACCATGTCTCGCGCCCGCAGCCAGAGCACGAGCCGCAGCGCCACGATCATCCCGAGCGCGAAGCCCAGCGTCGCGTCCATCATCAGGAGCGCGTTGCCGACCGGGTGTCCCGCCTGAACGCCGCCCTGAAACCCGCTCGGCAGCAGCAACCTTCGCGCCAGGAACACCGCGACGATCAGCAGGATCGCCAGCGGCGACTGGCGCATCATCACGCGCGCCTTGTCACCCTCGCCGTCGATATGCAGGTGCATCAACCGCGCCCGCTGCGCGCCGATTGCACCGCCGACGATCACGCCGGTCGCCAAGCATAGCCATCCCAACCCGCTCGGCGGCATGCCCGCAAGCGCCAGCGACACCGCCAGCACCACGATCACCGGCATGATCCACAAAGGGGAAGGCGCAGCGGCCGGGCCTTCTTCATCCGCATCATGCGCAGCGCCATGATGCCAACGAAAATCGCCAGCGGCAGATACGTGACGAGGCCGCGTCCACCTTCCCCCATATGCGTCAGCTTCCCCGATTTCGCTCAGCGAGGGTGTGCCCGGAATACCGGGTTCACCCTGCCATACGAGCACAGGCTTGCGCGCGGCGAGCGTTTCGTCAAGCCGCCTGCGCGGCGCGAAGTGCGGCGCGGAGTGCAGGCTCTCGTCGCCCGCCTTAGCCCGCTCGGCAAGGCTGCGCAGCGAGGCGATGAAGCGGTCGAGGCCCGCCTTGCTCTCGGTCTCGGTCGGCTCGACCAGCATCGCGCCCTTGACCACCAGCGGGAAGTAGACCGTCATCGGGTGGAAGCCCTCGTCGATCAGGCCCTTGGCGATGTCGAGCGTCGAGAAGCCCTCGGCAAGCCCGGCATCGCTGAACAGCGCTTCGTGCATGCACGGGCCGCTGTCGGCGAACGGAGCGGGCAGCAGGTCCTCGCAGCTACGCAGCACGTAGTTGGCGTTGAGCACCGCGTCCTCGGCCACCGTGCGCAGACCGTCCGCGCCGTGGCTGAGGATGTAGGTCAGCGCGCGGGTGAACATGCCCATCTGGCCGTGGAAGGCGACCATGCGGCCGAATGCCTGTGCATGGCCCTCGGCGGCGTTCTCCTCCTCGACGAGGTGGATCGAGCCATCAGCCCCGCGCGTCACGAAGGGCAGCGGCGCGAAAGGCGCCAGCGCTTCGGACAGCACCACCGGACCGGCACCCGGACCACCGCCGCCATGCGGGGTGGAGAAGGTCTTGTGCAGGTTGATGTGCATGGCATCGACGCCAAGGTCGCCCGGGCGCACCTTTCCGACGATGGCGTTGAAGTTCGCGCCGTCGCAATAGACGTAGCCGCCCGCCGCGTGGACCGCATCGGCGATCTCGCGCATGTCGGGCTCGAACAGGCCGCAGGTGTTCGGGTTGGTAATCATCACGCCCGCGACGTTGGGGCCGAGCTTGGCCTTGAGCGCCGCCACGTCCACGCGGCCCGCCGGGGTCGCGGGGATCGATTCCACCTTGAAGCCCGCGAAGGCGGCGGTGGCGGGGTTGGTGCCATGGGCGCTCTCGGGCACCAGCACGACGTCGCGCGTCTCGCCGCGCGCGTCCAGAGCGGCGCGGATGCAGAGCAGCCCGCACAGCTCGCCATGCGCACCCGCCTTGGGGCTCATCGCCACCGAGGCCATGCCGGTCAGCGTGATGAGCCAGTCGGCCAGCTGCTCGATGACTTCCAGCGCGCCCTGCACCGTCGTCTGCGGCTGCATCGGGTGAACGTCAGCGAAGCCCGGCAAGCGCGCCATCTTCTCGTTCAGGCGCGGGTTGTGCTTCATCGTGCAGGAGCCGAGCGGGAACGGCCCGAGGTCGATCGCGTAGTTCTGGCGCGACAGGCGAGTGTAGTGGCGCACCGTCTCCGGCTCGGTCAGCCCCGGGAGCGCGGGCGTGGACTTGCGCAGGAACTTGCTCAGGCCCGCAGCGGGGGCACGGCTCGGCTCGTCGATATCGACGCCACACTTGTCGGCGCTGCCCAGCTCGAAGCTCAGCGCCTCTTCGAGCATCAGGCCGTAATCGCCTGAAGAGGTTGCGAACTTTGCTTCTCCAGCCTCACCCATGGAGGGGCGCCAGCCGGATGCGTTGGGGGCGTTCATGCGCTCGCTCCTGCAAGAACGGCTTCCAGCGCGGTGGCGAAAGCCTCGATGTCTTCGTCGGTGGTGGTTTCGGTCGCGGCGACCAGGAGCCCGTTGTGCAGGCCATCGGCCACCGGGAACAGGCGGCCCAGCGACACGCCGCCGAGCACCTGACGGTCGGCCAGTTCGCGCACCACTTCGCGCGCGTCGCGCGGCAGGATCACCGTCGCCTCGTTGAAGTAAGCAGTGTTGAGGATCGTGACGCCCGGAACCTTGGCCAGACGCTCGAAGGTCTGCTGCGCGCGGGCATGGTTCACGGCGGCGAGACGAGCCAGGCCCTCACCACCCAGCAGGGTCAGGTGAATGCTGAAGGCCAGTGCGCAAAGCCCTGAATTGGTGCAGATATTGCTCGTCGCCTTCTCGCGGCGGATGTGCTGCTCGCGGGTCGAGAGGGTGAGCACGAAGCCGCGCTTGCCCTCGGCATCGACGGTCTGGCCGCAAAGGCGTCCCGGCATCTGGCGCACGAACTTCTCGCGGCAGCCGAACAGGCCGAGGTAGGGACCGCCGAACTGCAGGCCGACGCCCAGCGACTGCCCCTCACCCACGACGATGTCGGCACCCAGCATACCCGGTGCTTCGATCAGGCCGAGCGCCACCGGCTCGGTGATGACGGCGATGACCAGTGCGCCCACGGCATGCGCGGCCTCGGAAATCGCCGCGAGATCGGGGATGCGCCCCATGACGTCGGGGTACTGGACGACGACGCACGAGGTCGTCGCATCGATCGCCGCGATCACGGCGGCGTCATCGGGATCGGCGGTCAGTTCGGGCGCGAGGCTGACGATGTCATCCTTGGTGAACTTCGCCATCGTCCGCACGACTTCGCCGTAGTGCGGGTGCAGGCCGCCCGACAGCACGCTGCGGCCCTTGCGGGTGATGCGCGCAGCCATCAGGATCGCTTCCCAGCACGCGGTCGAGCCGTCGTACATCGAGGCATTGGCGATATCGGTGCCGAACAGGCGCGCCACCTGCGTCTGGAACTCGAACAGCACCTGCAGCGTGCCTTGCGCGATTTCCGGCTGGTAGGGCGTATAGGCGGTCAGGAACTCGCCGCGCTGGATCAGGTGATCGACCGAGGCCGGCACATGATGGCGATAGGCACCGGCACCGAGGAAGAACGGCGCGGCCCCCGCGCTCAGGTTCTTCGCGGCGAGCGCGGACATGTGGCGCTCGACGGCCATTTCGCTGGCGTGGGCGGGCAGGCCCTCGATAGGACCGGCAAGCCGGGCCTCGGCGGGCACGTCGATGAACAGGTCATCGACCGTAGCGGCGCCGATGGTCTCCAACATGGAGGCGCGGTCGGCCGGGGTCAGGGGAAGGTAGCGCATGAGGCGGGTTCCTGGGTCTTTCTAATTCCTCCCCGAGCTTGCTCGAGGAGGTGGCGCCGACGCAGTCGGTGACGGAGGGGCTATTCCTCCACCACCCGCTTCGCGGGCGGTCCCCCTCCCGAGGCAAGCTCGGGGAGGAATGGGCTCAGAGGCTGTCGACGTAGCTCTTGTACGCGGCCTCATCCATCAGCGTGCCGAGTTCGGCGGCGTCGGAGAGGGTCACGCGGAACAGCCAGCCGCCGGTTTCGGCTTCGGTGTTCACCAGTTCCGGCTGATCGGCCAGCGCTTCGTTGACGGCGGCGATCGTGCCGGAAACCGGGGTGTAGACGTCAGACGCGGCCTTCACCGAATCGACCACCGACACGGAATCGCCCTTGCTGACGCTGGCGCCTTCGGCGGGAACTTCGACGAAGGTGATGTCGCCAAGCTGGCCCTGCGCGTAGTCGGTGATGCCGACGGTGCCGAGGTCACCTTCGACTTCGATCCACTCATGGTCTTCGGAGAAATAGCGGGTCATGGGAAAGCTCCTCAGCGGTGATAGCGGTGGGGGACGAAGGGCATCGACACGACCTTGCCGTCGAGCTTCTTGCCCCGCATCTCGATGGTAAGCGCGGTGCCCTCTGCGGTGAGGGCGATATCGACGTAAGCCATGGCGATCGGCTGCTGCAGCGAGGGTGAGAAACCACCCGAAGTCACCACACCAACTTCCTGATTGCCGGAGAAAACCTTGGCGCCCTCACGCGCGGCCATGCGGCCTTCGACGATAAGACCGATGCGCTTGCGCGCGGTGCCCTCGGCGAAGTCCTTCAGCACGCGGTCCGAACCGGGGAAACCGCCTTCGGTGCGGCGGCGCTTGTTGACCGCGAACTTGAGGTCCGCGTCGATGACGCTGGTTTCGGGCGAAAGGTCATGGCCGTAGAGCGGCAGTCCCGCCTCCAGACGCAGGCTGTCGCGCGCGCCGAGACCGATGGGCTTCACTTCCGGCTCGCCGCAAAGCAGGTCGGCGACCATCGCCGCGGATTCGCCCGGAATGGCGATCTCGAAACCGTCCTCGCCGGTGTAGCCCGAACGGCTGATCCAGGCATCGACGCCGCCCAGCTTGAACGCAGCCCCCTTCATGAACTTTAGTTCGGAAAGCGGCGTGTCGCCTTCGACATGACGCTCCAGTGCAGCGAAAGCCTTAGGCCCCTGCAGCGCCAGCAGCGCACTTTCGTCGAGATGGTTGAGCGTCACATCGTCCGGCAGCAGTTCGCGCAGAGTACCGATATCGTCCCACTTGGTCGCGCCATTGACTACGAGATAGAAACCGGTCGCCCAGCGCGTCACCATCAGGTCGTCGAGAATGCCGCCGTCCTCGTCCAGAAGCAGCGAATAGCGCGGCGCGCCGAGCTTCAACGTGCCAAGATCGATGGGAAGTGCGGCTTCCACCGCGGCTTCCACCTCAGCGGTCACACCATGTTCACTGGAGATGTAGACCTGGCCCATATGGCTGACGTCGAACAGGCCCGCACTCTCGCGGGTCCAGAGGTGCTCGGCCATGATGCCCTCGTACTGGACAGGCATCCAGTAGCCGGCGAACTCAACCATACGACTGCCCTTCTCGCGATGCCATGCATCGAGCGGGAGGAGTCAGCGTGACGATCTCTTCGACAAGATCGTCATCGGAAACAGGATATTCGCTCAAGACACGACTCCGCGAGCAGACATGGTACACCAATAAGGTGCCCCCTCTGTCACGGAAACCTGAGAGCTTCCCCCGCGTCATCCCCAATGGGATGGGCCGGGTTACACCGTCGGCGGCCACGACCAGATGGGCGGGGCACTTTCCAGAGGCTCGCTGTCGACGCTGCGCGGTCCTTTTGCCTGAGAGATTCCGGGGCGGTTGCTCCTTCGGCGCCTCTTACCCGACGAGATCGGTCCGAGGTCTCTCCCGCGCGTGTCAGCGAGTGAGCCGAGCCTTGGGTGAGAGGCCGGTGTAAGTCAACGCAAGGTTTGGTCAATTCGGGAACTATTCCCCGGCGAGGCCATGTTTTTCCGGAAGCTCGGCCCGCCGCCACTTTCAGCGCATCGTGCTCATGAACATGGCGCCCCTCGGCCTGTTCCCGCACGAAGCCGAGAATCGCCCGCGCCACATCGCGTCCGCGGATGGACCGAAACCGGCGCCACGAACCGTGCAGCACCAGCACATCGACGACCGGCGCGACCATCTGCCAGCCCGCTTCCATCGGCCGGCGCTCGGCACGTTCGCCGCGCAGCAGGCTGGGGCGCAGCACATCGAGCCGCCGGAAGCCGACGCGGCCCAGCGCCTCCTCCGTCTCCCCCTTTACCGAGAGATAGAAATTGCGGCTCTCCCGATCCGCCTCGACGGAGGAGACCACGACCATGTGTTCGATTCCGGCCGATCGCGCGGCCTCCGCGGTGAAGCGGACGAGGTCATGGTCTATCGCGCGGAACTGCTCCCGGCTGCCGGCCGCGGCGATGGTCGTTCCCAGCGCACAGACCAGCACGTCGGCCTGCGCCGCGCGGATTAGTTCCGGCCAGTCGATCGGCTCACCGACCAGCATCTCCATGCGCGCGCCGGGTGGCAACGCCGCCTCGCGTCGCCCGACCCCGATGATGCGAACATCCTCGCGCCCCACCGCCTCCGCCATCAAGGCGGAGCCGACCAGCCCGGTCGCCCCGACCAGGCAGATCCGTGTCACCCCCTGCGTCACTTTCAGGCCTTACACATTGCTCAGGCCTTCCGGCGTGCGGCCGTAGATCTCGGCGTGGCGCGCGATGGCGAAGCGATCCGTCATGCCCGCGATGTAGTCGGCGATGTGGCGGCTGCGTGCGGGCTCGTAGCGCGGCATGGTATCGATCCAGCTTTCCTCCATCAGCACCGTCTCCTGCGAATAGGCAGAATAGAGTTCTGCCAGCAGCGCCCGCGCGCGCTTCGCCGTATCGAGCTGTTCGGGGTGATAGTAGAGCTTGTCGTACATGAATCGCTTGAAGGCCCGCTCCCCCTCGGCCATCTCGGGCGAGAAGGCCACCAGCGCCCTGCCCGCGTCGCGGACTTCATCGATGCTGCCGATGCCGACGAGATTCTTCTGCGTCTGCCCGACGAGGTCGTTGACCATGACGCCGATCTGGCTGCGGATCAGTTCGGCAAGCTGGCGGTCGAGCGGTACGCCCGGATAGCGGCGCTCCACCTCGTTCCAGTGATCGACGACGAACGGATGCGCGAGCAGTTCGTCGAGATCGAGGAACCCTGCCCGCAGGCCGTCATCGATGTCGTGGTTGTCGTAGGCGATGTCGTCGGACAGCGCGGCGACCTGCGCCTCCAGCGACGCATGCGTACCAAGGTCGAGATTATACGCCGCGTCGAGTTCGGCCAGCGCCCATGTCGGCGAAGCCACCGGACCATTGTGCTTCGCCAGGCCCTCCAGCGTCTCCCAAGTCAGGTTGAGGCCGTCGTGCTCGCAGTACGGACTGTCGAGCCGCATCAGCGTGCGCAGGGTATGGGCGTTATGGTCGAACCCTCCGGCCTTGTGAAGCGCAGCGTCGAGCGCGTCCTCGCCCGCATGGCCGAACGGCGGATGGCCGATGTCATGCGCCAGCGCCAGTGCCTCCGTTAAATCCTCGTCGAGACCGAGGATACGGGCGATGACGCGCGCGATCTGGGCCACTTCGAGGCTGTGGGTCAGGCGTACGCGATAGTGATCGCCGTCGGGCGCGACGAACACCTGCGTCTTGTAGCGCAGGCGACGGAACGCGATCGAATGGATGATCCGGTCGCGGTCGCGCTGGTAAGGGCTGCGTGCCCCCGGGCGATGCCGTTCTCGATCGAGAATTCGCGCCCGCGCGAACGGGACGGGTCGGAGGCGTAAGGAGCAAGTGTCAAACGGAACTCCGCGAGGAAGGCGACGACAGGACTGTCGCCGCGTGCCCTAGCGGGAGAGGCCGGTGCTGCACAAGAGCAGCGAAGTAGCCGTCACCTTGACCACACGCGGATCGTCGATCCGACGCGCGGCCTCGACCATCCCCTCCGGCGTGTGCGCCGCATCCTGCAGCGCGGTGAGCTTCTGGATTTGCCGAAGCGAGAGCTTGCGCACGAGGCGCTGCCCCATGCACGCGGCCGCCCGGTCGCTCAGGCCCGCCTCGGCGAAGGCAGTATGCACGCGGTACTCGGCGTACCAATGGGCACCGAACCACGTGGCAAGGCACAGGACAGCGATGAAAGCGGCGGTCTTGATGAGGCGGATCATGGGACGGGCATTACACCGGGGACGGCCGTAGAGAAACACTCACCATGCAAGGAAGAAGCAGGCAGGGCTTTACCACCCCTCACCCCGTATACTGTCGAGGATGTGCCTGCAGGGAAAATATCCTGCACCTGACATGCAGCAGATGAGGTCAGAGATGGGTGGGAAGAGGACGTTGCGCATTGCCCAGCCGTAGCCTATCGGTCCTCCCGCAAGCGGGAGGGCGAACACCGCTTTCCCCGCCCGCTTACGGGAGGGGCAGCGAGACTTACTGAGCCAAAGGCAAAGTTAGTCGCAGCGGGGTGGGCAAAGAGCAACGTACGCCATGGAGCGCTTGCCGCCATTTCCCCGCTCCATCGAATACCCCACCAGCGATCCAGATCTTACTCCGCCAGCGCCTTGTTGATGTCCTCGACCATCTTCTTGGCGTCCGCGAGGAGCATCATGGTCTGGTCCATGTAGAACACGTCGTTGTCGACGCCAGCGTAGCCCTGCCCGCCCATCGAGCGCTTGATGAAGAAGATCGTCTTGGCCTTGTCTACGTCGAACACCGGCATGCCGTAGATTGGCGAGGTCTTGTCGGTCTTTGCCGCCGGGTTCACCACATCGTTGGCGCCGATGATGAAGGCGACGTCGCACTGCGCGAACTCGCCGTTTATGTCCTCAAGCTCGAAGACTTCGTCGTAGGGAACGTTCGCCTCGGCCAGCAGGACGTTCATGTGCCCGGGCATGCGACCGGCGACCGGGTGGATCGCGTACTTCACGCCGACACCATGCTTCTTGAGCTGGTCCGCCATCTCGCGCAGCACGTGCTGGGCCTGCGCCACCGCCATGCCGTAACCGGGGATGATGATGACATTCTCGGCCTCTTTCATGAGGAACGCCGCATCCTCGGCCGAGCCGCGCTTCCATGGGCGTTGCTCCTGCGTCTCACCGCCGCCCGCGCCTGCTTCCGCGCCGAAGCCTCCGGCGATGACCGACAGGAAACTGCGGTTCATCGCCTTGCACATGATGTACGACAGGATCGCGCCCGATGAACCCACCAGAGCGCCGGTCACGATCATCGCGGTGTTGTGCAAGGTGAAGCCCATCGCCGCCGCTGCCCAGCCCGAGTAGCTGTTGAGCATCGAGACGACGACCGGCATGTCGGCGCCGCCGATCGGGATGATGAGCAGGAAGCCGATCGCGAAGGCCAGTCCAACGATGATCCAGAACAGAGGGTTCTCCCCGGTCCCGCCGCACCGGAGTGCGCGAAAAGCGCCGTCAGCACGAGGATCGCGCCCAGTGTACCCAGATTGATGACGTGGCGCGCGGGCAACAGGATCGGCGATCCGCTCATGTTGCCGTTGAGCTTGGCGAAGGCGATGACCGACCCGGAGAACGTGATCGCACCGATGGCCACGCCCAGCGCCATTTCCAGCCGGCTGACGGGCATGATGTTGCCATCGGCGCCAAGGATTCCGAACGCCTCGGGATTGAGGAACGCGGCCACTGCCACCAGCACGGCGGCGAGCCCGACGAGCGAGTGAAACGCGGCCACCAGTTGCGGCATCGCGGTCATCTGGATTCGGCGCGCCATGACGAAGCCGACACCGCCGCCGATCGCTATGGCGACGAGGATTTCGGGCAAGCTGGCGATCTCGTGCGTGACCAGCGTTGTCACGACGGCGATGCCCATGCCGAGCATCCCGTAGCGGTTGCCCCTGCGGCTCGTAGCCGGCGAAGACAGCCCCCGCAACGCGAGGATGAAACAGACCCCGGCGATCAGGTATGCGACCGCGACCCATGGACTGACGGAGTGCGCCTCCATCACTTGCGGTCCTTCTTCTTGTACATGGCCAGCATGCGTTCGGTCACCGCAAAGCCGCCGAAGATGTTGACGCTGGCCAGCACGACCGCACCCAGCCCCAGCCATTTCCCGACCGGCGATCCCGAAGCCGCGCTCGCCACCAGCGCGCCGACCACGATCACCGAAGAGATCGCGTTGGTCACCGCCATCAGCGGCGTATGCAGCGCTGGCGTCACCGACCACACGACATAGTAGCCCACGAAACAGGCGAGTACGAAGATCGAGAGGATCGAGACGAAATCCATGCTAGCCGCCCTGTTCCTGCAACCTCGGATGCACCACCTGCCCGCCGCGTGTCAGGCGAATGGCCTCGCCGATCTCCTCGTCCAGCACAGGACCACCCTGTTCCTTGTCCCAGAAGGCCGAGACGAAGTTGAACAGGTTGCGCGCATAGAGTGCCGAAGCATCGGCCGGGAGATGCGCGGGCGTGTTTGAATAGCCGATGATCCTGACTCCGTGGCGCTCGACCACCTGGTCCGGCACAGTCCCCTCGACATTGCCGCCCTGCGGCGCGGCAAGGTCGAAGATCACGCTGCCCGGCTTCATCGAGGCGATCTGCGCGTCGGTCACGAGGCGCGGTGCCGCGCGGCCCGGAATCAGTGCAGTAGTTATGACGATGTCCTGTTTGGCGATGTGCGCGGAGACCAGTTCCGCCTGCGCGCGCTGGTATTCCTCGCTCATTTCGCCTGCGTAGCCGCCCGAGCCCTCACCCTCGATCCCGGCTACGCTCTCGACGAAGATCGGCTTGGCGCCAAGTGACTGGATCTGTTCTTTGGTAGCCGATCGCACGTCCGTGGCGGAAACCTGTGCGCCCAGCCTGCGCGCGGTGGCGATGGCCTGTAGGCCCGCGACACCGACACCCATGACGAAGCACTTGGCCGCACTAACCGTGCCTGCCGCGGTCATCATCATCGGGAAGGCGCGGCCATAGGCACCCGCCGCCACCAGCACCGCCTTGTAGCCGGCAAGGTTGGACTGGCTGGAAAGCACGTCCATCGACTGCGCGCGGGTGATGCGCGGCATGAACTCCATAGCCAACGCCTCCAATCCGGCGGCGGCATGGCCATCCACGTGGGCACGCTGACCGAACGGATCGATAATCGCGACGACCCACGCCCCGGAAGCCACGCCGCCCAGCAGCGCGGGATCAGGCCCCTGCACCGCGAAGACGATCTGCGCATTCGCCAGAACTGCGTCCAGGGGACCGACTTCGGCCCCGGCAGCGCGATAATCCTCGTCGGAGATGCTGGCGGACAGTCCGGCCCCGCTCTCCACTGCCAGCACGGCACCGAGAGCGGAGAGCTTGCGAACCGTCTCGGGCGTGGCGGCAACGCGCGTTTCACCCGGCGCCCGTTCGGCGAGGACCGCGATGCGGCGCTGGAGCGTCAAGCAGCCGCCCCGCTCAGGAGGCGATCAGACCGACGACCAAGGCCGCAATGACGATAATGACCCCGGTGCTCCAGGTCGCGGCCTTGATGAAGCCGTTGTAGGTCTCGGTCGCGGCCTTGATGTCGTTACCCGAAGCCATTGTCTCTTTTCCCCAAAACTGTTTGCTTTCCAGTGGACACTAACCGGGCCGGGCTTGCCGCTCAAGGGCGAAGAAGGTCCATGACGGCGTCACTAACCGATCATGAACATCCGGTTCCGCGCGTTCCAACCGCAGCCTTAATCCGCTCTTTACCCGTTTGCCGTAAGTTCAAGTTCCAGAAAGCGAAGAGGCGACACGAAGCGACACCACCATGGCGGACCTTGACCAGCGCCTCCTCATGCTCATCGACGATGAGCCGGCCCAGAGCCGCCTGATCTCCGCACTCGCCTCGCGCGAGGGGTGGCGTACCCTGATCGTGCGCGATGCCGAGACGGCGATCGCCACGCTCGGCACCCGGCAGGGCATGCAGCTTTCGGCAATTATCCTCGACCAGTGGGTGCCCGGCGACGACGCCTGCGCGCTGATTTCCGAGCTTAAGGCCCGCCGTCCGGCCCTCCCGATCCTGATGCTGACCGCCAGCACCTCGCCGCTGCTCGCGGTGGAGGCGATGCGCGCGGGGGCGACCGATTACCTCGTCAAGCCGGTCGCCCCCGACCGGTTGATGCACGCCCTGCGCTCTGCGACGACGCGCGAGGCACCGCGCGATGAACTCGCGCCGCTGACGGAAAAGATGCCGTCGAACCCCGATTTCAGATCGATGATCGGCGCCGCGCCCAACTTCCGCAAGGCGCTGGCCGTCGCCGCCAAGGCGGCACGCGGCCATTCCCCGGTGCTGATCGAGGGCGAGAGCGGATCGGGCAAGGAAATGCTCATCCGCGCCATGCATGCCGCCAGCCCGCGTTCGCGCATGCCGCTGCGGATCATCAACATCGGCGGCGTACCAGCCAACTCCATCGAGTCGGTCCTGTTCGGCCATGAAAAGGGCGCCTTCCCCGGCGCGTTCGACCGCCAGATCGGTGCGCTCCAGCATTGCGACGGCGCCACCCTCGCCCTCGACGAGATCGACCGGCTGCCCGAATCGGTACAGGAACGCCTGCTCGAAGCGGTGAAGAAGGGCGACTGTCGCCCGATCGGTGCCCGCCACTCGTTCCGCGTCGATGTCCGCCTGATTGCCGCGAGCAACCTCCCGTTGGCGGACCTTTCCGACCAGGGCCACTTCATGCCCGAACTGCTGACGGCCCTGTCGCCCACCAAAGTGCTGCTGCCACCCCTGCGTGAGCGTACGGGCGATATTCCCGCGCTCACCCGCTTCTTCCTCGCCCGGATAGGCGAGCAGCCGGGGCTTCGCGAACTGGGCATCGCCGACGGCGCGCTCTCGTTGCTCGCCGCCTACGACTGGCCGGGCAACGTGCGTCAGTTGCAGGCGGTACTGTTCCGCGCAGCCGTGTTTTGCGACGGTGATGCGCTGACGTCGGAAGATTTTCCGCAACTTCTCAACATATTGGGCACAGGTTTGTCCACAGCCCCGCAGATGCCGGAGAGCGCCGGCGTTATGCTCTATACCGCCGACGGGAACCTGCGACCGCTGGACGAGATCGAGGCCGACGTCATCCGCCTTGCCATCGGTCTCTACCGTGGCCGCATGACCGAAGTAGCCCGTCGCCTCGGCATCGGGCGCTCCACCCTCTACCGCAAGCTGTCTGAGCTGGGCATCGACAACGCCGCCTGACCCGCCCAGACTTCTCGCACAGGAAAGTGGGAGAGATGAACGTGGATACGATGGAACGCCTCGCCGCGATCGAGGCGATCAGGCAAGTGGAGGCCCGGTATTTTCGCGGCGTGGACGATCGCAATTCTGCGCTCGTCCGCTCGATCCTGGTAGAAGACTGCATGCTCGACTATCGCGGGTGCTGCACCGACCCGGTCAGCGGCATCGACCACTTGCCCGCGATGAACAAGGTAATGGAAAGCCGCTCCAGCTGGCCCGATGCGCCGGCATCAGCCGGACCGGCCATGGTGACCGTCCATCAGGGCCACGACTCCGACATCACGATTGAAAGCGAGACCGCCGCTAGCGGCATATGGGCCTTTACCGATCGCCTGTTCCTGCCGCCGGGAGGCCCTTTTGCACAGTTGACCGGCTGGGGACGCTACCACGAAACTTACGTGCGGGACGACGAGGGCTGGAAGCTGCGCACCACCCGCATCGAACGGCTGCGGGTGGAAGTCGCCTGACGAGATCGACGGATACGAGAACCGGGGCCGCGCCGGACGCGCGGCCCTGATTGATAGTCCGGGGGAGTTGTCGGAAGAACTCAGAGGCCCTCGATCATGACCGACGGGATGCGATAGCCGCGCTTCGCCATTGCCTTGGCATAGGTGCCGCGTTCATGGCGCAGTTCGCTGCCATACTCCTCCCAGGCGTCGCGCTGGTCCTCGATGTCGCTAGCTTTACGCAAATCGGTGGCGAGTTCCTTCTGGGTCTCGTTCACGTTGGCGCGGTAGTTGAACCAGTGCTTGCCCTCGATACCGCCGATGGGAGACTGGATGATCCGGTTCTCCTCGACGCGGGCGACGCGCTCCTCGTACATTGCAGGCACAACAGCCATGGCAGAAACAGGAATGATGGCGAGCGCCACGGCAGCAGCGCGAATGATGGTGGTCTGCTTCATGGGTGAATCCCCTTTGTCGCTTTCCATGCGCGGGGCGGAATTGCCTCACGCTCGACGGGACAAACGGGCCGAAGCGCGATTGGCCTCCGCAGAAGGGACGAAGCGGGCGTTCGGCGCGACGTTTTGCAGTGCAGCAGGCCGTTGTGATAACCCGGTCACACAACTTGCGAAGGTCGTTAATCTGGCGGAAATCTCCGGTTCATCCGGCGTGCAGAAATTGCAGGCTCAGATTGGCAACTGCGAGAAGTCCGTCAGCGCCGCGTCTCGCAGGCCCCGCCAAACGCGCACCGCCTGCACCGTGTCGGACACGTCGTGGACACGCAGGAAATGCGCGCCGGCATCCATCGCCTTCACCGCCAGCGCCACCGAGCCGCCAAGCCGCTGATGCGCCGGAGCCTCGTTGGATAGCGCTCCGATCATGCGCTTGCGGCTCACCCCCACCAGCAACGGCTGGCCGAGCGCGTGGAACAGCGGCAGCGCATTGAACAACGCCAGGTTCTGCGCCAGCGAGAGCCCGAATCCGAAGCCGGGGTCGAGGATAATCCGCTCGCGCGCGATACCCGCGGCAAGGCAGGCATCGCGCCGCGCCTCAAGCCAGTCGAAAACGTCGAGCACCACGTCGTCGAAATCCGCGCCCGAATGCAGGTCGTCGGCCTTGCCCGGTGCATGCATCAGCACAACCGGCGCGCCGGATGATGCCGCCAGTTCCAGGCTGCGCGGATCGTAGCGCAGCGCCGAGACGTCGTTGATGATGTGGGCGCCCGCCGCCAGCGTCGCTTCCATCACTGCCGGGCGCCGGGTATCGACGCTGATCGCGGCGCCCATCGCGGCGAGCCGCTCGACCATCGGCACGACGCGCTTGAGTTCGTCGCCCTCCCATACGGCCGCCGCTCCGGGACGGGTGGATTCTCCGCCAAGATCGACAATCGCCGCGCCCGCCTCCAGCATGGCCGAGGCATGGGCGGCGGCGACTTCGAGATTGTCGAGAAACCTGCCGCCGTCGGAAAAGCTGTCGGGCGTCATGTTGAGGATCCCCATGACTTGCGGCTGCTCGAGCCGGATCATCCGGGCGCCGCACTGGATGGGCGCATGGACCTTGCGCAGATTGGCCCACTGCGTCTCTGCCATGGCGCCGAGGTCGGCGGGGAGCGCGGCCAACGCAGCGAGCATCTGCGAGGCGGACACCCGCTCGCGCGAGATAACTTTGCCGTCTTCCCGCACGATCAGCGCGAAGCGGCTCGCCCAGACCATCGCCCCGCCGAGACGCACGGCCTCGCCCTCCTCGCTCTGCGGGCTGTCGGCGAGGGCGATCGGGCGGATATAGAGCTTGCGGGTCATGACCGCGCCTTAGCGCGGGTCACGACGATAAGGAACCAACTCAGTTCCCGAGTTCGAGGCGCCGTTCCAAACGCTCGACACGCTCTTTCAAAGCGTCCAGCCGTGCCTATCCTCGATCTGCTCTTCATACGCATGAGCGTTATCTCGGCCGATGCGCGCAATCATCGATTCCAGCGAACCGAGACGTGTCATGATCTCCCGGTCGCGCGCACGCGCGACCGATTGTTCGGCCTGAATTTTCTTCAGCGGCTCGAGTAGCAGATTTTCGACGTTCTCGGTCATATCTGGTAGATAGCATCAACCCAGGCGCTGCACCACCTCACGGCTCTGTCGCGAGCAGGTACAGCTGGCGGATCGCGTCGATCGGCTTGATCTGGCCTTCGTGCTCCAGATGCCAATACGTCCAGCCGTTGCACGAGGGCGCGCCCTGCAAATCTTTGCCAACGCCGTGGATCGAGCCGTTGAGGTCGCCCGCCACCAGCGAGCCGTCCGCACGCACCGATGCAACGTGGCGACGCTTCTTGTCGAACAGCTCAGTGCCCGGCTGTATCCAGCCGGTTTCGATCAGCGTGCCGAACGCCACCTTTGGCGCGGTGCGCTTGGATTGCATGGTCTTGAGCGCGCTCTCGTCCAGCGGCAGCGCCATCTCGATGCGCTCCAGCGCGGCTTCGCGGTAGTCGCTCTCGCGCTCGCAGCCGATCCACTCGCGGCCGAGGCGCTTGGCGACGGCGCCGGTGGTGCCGGTGCCGAAGAACGGGTCGAGCACGACGTCGCCCTTGTTGGTCGTCGCCAGCATCACCCGGTAGAGCAGCGCCTCGGGCTTCTGCGTCGGGTGGACCTTGCGGCCGCCCTTCTTCAGACGCTCGGCGCCGTTGCAGATCGGCAGCACCCAGTCGGAGCGCATCTGCAGTTCATCATTGAGCGTCTTCATCGCGCGATAGTTGAAGGTGTACTTCGACTTCTCGCCCATGCTCGCCCAGATCAGGGTCTCGTGCGCATTGGTGAAGCGGGTGCCCTTGAAGTTGGGCATCGGGTTCGCCTTGCGCCACACGATGTCGTTGAGAATCCAGAACCCCATGTCCTGCATGATCGCGCCTAGACGGAAGATGTTGTGGTACGAACCGATCACCCACAGTGAGCCTTCGGGCTTGAGCACGCGGCGCGCTTCAGTCAGCCAGTCGCGGGTGAACTGGTCGTAGGTCGCGAAGCTGGAAAACTTGTCCCAGTCGTTCGTCACCGCGTCGACGTGGCTGCCGTCCGGGCGTGCGAGGTCGCCGCCGAGCTGCAGGTTGTACGGCGGATCGGCGAAGACCATGTCCACCGAAGCGTCGGGAATGGTGCGCATCGCCTTGATGCAGTCCCCGGCCAGGATGCGGCCGAGCGGAAGCAGCTCCTTCGGGGTGGGCGCAGGCGCCCGTGCCCGAATGCGTTCCTTGACCAAGATCTGACCCATGACTGCTCCGATGAGATAAACTGTGGATATGACCCCTAAGTGATTCATCCGGGACTCGCCGTCAAGCCGCGACTCGTGGTGAATCCTTGTGATTCACGTGTTCAGTCAAGCGGAACAAAACAGATCCAGCACTACATCTTGAGTCGCCGCGAATCGCCATGACTCAAGATGTAGTGGGTGTGACTGACGCGACTCGTGGATAACTTTTTGTCACACCCCGGAATTGATAGTGCAGTTTTATGCAACACCCATCCGATACGTTGCATTTGCAGCAATCGGCCGTGAAGCCCAAATGACCCTCGACGCTGCAGCGCAGCAAGCACATATCCATATAAGGTCGTCAGATGTTTTCGCTTATCTCACTCTACTTCTCGTATCGCCGCGACGTGCTCCTTGCGGAGCGCTACGTCGCCGGTCTGGCCGAGAAACCCGCGCAGGACGCCGCCGTTCCGGAAGCCAGGATCGAGGCACCGAAGTCCGAAGACCTCGCGCTCGCAGCCTAAAGCAGCGTGAGTTGAGCCACTGGCGCGAAGCTGCGCCGGTGATGCGGGGTGGGCCCATGCTCTCGCAGTGCAGCAAGATGCTGCGGCGTGCCGTAACCGGCATTGCGCTCCCACCCGTAATGCGGATGCACCAGCGCAAGATCGCGCATCAGGCGGTCCCGGTGCTCCTTGGCGATGATCGATGCCGCCGAGATACAAGGCTCGATCGCATCCCCGCCGACGATCGCGCGGGCATTCCAGCGCCATTCCTCGCGGCGACCATGCGGCGTCATGTTGCCGTCCACCAGCACCTCGTGCGGCTCCGAGCCCAGCGTAGCACATAGCGCCGCCACCGCGCGCGTCATCGCCAGCATCGTCGCGCCGAAGATGTTGAGGCGATCGATATCCTCCACATCGACCACACCGACCGCCCAGCGGCACCGGCGCTTGATGGTTGCCTCCAGTTCGGAGCGACGCATCGCGGAAAGCTTCTTGGAATCGTCCAGTCCGGAGGGGCGCGGCTTGCAGAGCATGACCGCGCCTGCAACAACCGGCCCTGCAAGCGGGCCGCGACCGGCCTCGTCGACACCGATCACGTAACGTTTCGTTGCCGAAGGCACGCTCGGGGAACTCGTGAAAGGTGCAAGCATTGGGCTCGGCATGTTCGCAAGACGTCTCCTTTTCGCCCTATCGCCGCTGGCGCTGACACTCGCAAGCTGCGGCAATGCCGCCACCGGGGAAAAGGCGCCGGAGGCCGAGGCAGCGGCGCCGTTCAGGATCGAAACCATCGCTCAGTTCGACGAACCCTGGGCGATGGCTTTCGACGAAGGCAGCGGAACGCTCGTCGTCACCGAGAAGAAAGGCACGATCCGCATCCGCACGCCGGACGGCCGGATCGGCGAGGTCAGCGGCATGCCCAAGGTCGACTACGGCGGCCAAGGCGGCCTCGGCGACTTCATCTTCGCTCCGGGCCAGGCGGGAACCGCGCTCGACCGACGCGTGGTCTATCTCAGCTGGGCAGAGTCCGGATCGGGCGACACGCGCGGCGCGGCGGTTGGCAAGGCGAACCTCGTCTGCAGCACACCTACGCAGTGCGCGCTGGAAAACCTCGCGGTGATCTGGCGCCAGACGCCCAAGGTGCCCGGAACCGGGCATTATTCGCACCGATTGCGCTTCTCGCCCGACGGCAAGTACCTTTTCGTCGCCTCGGGTGAGCGGCAGAAATTCACGCCTGCGCAGGATCTCGGCACCAATCTCGGCAAGGTCGTACGACTGCTGCCGGACGGCACCCCTGCCCCCGGCAATCCCTGGGCGGACAAGCCTGCGCCGACCAACCAGATCTGGTCCTACGGTCATCGCAACATCCTGGGCCTCGCTTTCGACGCGAAAGGTCAGCTATGGGATCTCGAACATGGCCCGGCAGGCGGTGACGAACTGAACCTCGTCAAGCCGGGCGCCAATTACGGCTGGCCGCTGGTTTCGGACGGCGACCATTATGACGGCCGCCCGATCCCGCGCCATTCCACCCGTCCCGATCTCGCGAAGCCGGCCATCAGTTGGAACCCCGTCATCGCGCCGGGCGACTTCATCTTCTACAGCGGCGATCTTTTCCCCGCGTGGAAGGATCAGGCGATCATCGCTGGCCTTGCAGCGGGCGTGGTCCGCGTATCAATCAACGGCGACAACGCCACCGAGGAGGCCCGCTACCCCATGGACAACCGCATTCGCGAAGTGCGGCAGGGACCGGACGACGCGATCTGGCTCCTGGAGGACGGCGAAGGGCCGGAAAGCGGCCACCTGCTTCGCCTCACTCCCGCGTCCGGAAATGCAAATTGAATCGACAAATCGGCGCGCCACTCCTATCGCGCGCGCGCCATGACAGAGATCCAGTCCGAAGCCGCCACGATCATTCCCCTCGACAACGTCGATCCCGTACTCGTCGAGGACCTGCTTGATGCGGCCTTCGAGCCAGCGCGCCACAAGCGCACCGCCTACAAGATCCGCGAAGGTACGGACTGGCTGCCTGCTCTCAGTTTCGCCGCACTCGATGCCAATGAGATGCTGGTCGGGACGATCCAGTGTTGGCCGGTCGCGCTCAATACGCCGGAGGGTCGCCCTTTCCCTATGATCATGGTCGGTCCGGTCGCCGTAATGCCCGGTCATCAGGGCATGGGCTATGGGCAGGCGTTGATGTCGACCAGCATGGCCAGCATCGACGACCGCGCGCCGCTGCCACAGGTCATGATCGGCGATCCCGAGTATTACGGCCGCTTCTGGGGCTTTTCCAACGAGGGCACCGAGGGCTGGGATCTGCCCGGCCCGTTCGAGCGCCGCCGTCTGCTGGTACGTTGCGCCAACATCGCGGTACTTCCGGAGCGCGGTATGCTGGGGCCGTGGCTGCGCTGAAGCACCGCTTGCCGCACCGCTAACCACACTGGACCTTGGCGCGCGAGACCCTATCTGGCATCGCGAGACGATGCCTTACGAACCGCCCCCGAACTTGCTGCGCTGAGCCTCGACCAAGTGGCCGGGCTTGTCGCCGCGCGCAAACTTCCACCGGTCGATCAGTGGTCGATTGCCGAGACTGGCGCCGAAACCGGCGACAGCGAGATGCGCATCGCCGCCGATGGGCGCTGGTTCCATCAGGATGGCGAGATCCGCCGCCCGGCCATGGTGCGCGCCTTCGCTTCGCTGCTGACTTCCGATGAAGAAGGGCGGCACTGGCTGGTCACGCCCGCCCAGAAACTCTCGATCGCGGTCGAGGATGCAGCATTCATCGCCGTCGACGTCAAGCGTGATGCCGACACTCTCGTCTTCCGGCTCAATACCGACGATCTGGTCATGGCCGGGCCCGAGCATCCGGTCACCGTCGAAGGCAATGCCGAGACGCCGGCTATCTACGTCGCCGTCCGTCACGGCACCCGCGCCCGCCTCAACCGCAGCACTTACGCGCAACTGATCGAGATCGCCCTGGAAAGCGACGATCTTTCCGTGACCAGCCAGGGCGCCCGCTTCTCGCTGGTTCCCGCATGAGCTCACTCTTCGACCAGGTTTCGCGCCGCCTGAAGGCGGGTCACGCCGCCACGCCGCCGCGTCTGTGGAGCGATCCGCGCATCCACGACATTGCCAGCTTCAAGCCTGCAGCCGTGCTCGTCGCCATCACCGAGCGCGAGCGCCCCGGCATGCTATTGCTGCACCGTCCGTCCACCATGCGCGCACACCCCGGCCAGATCGCCTTTCCCGGCGGCCGCCTCGACCCAGGCGAGGACGCGGTCGAAGCAGCCCTGCGCGAAGCGAACGAGGAACTCGGCATCCGCATGGGCGACGTGCGCGTCATCGGCACCAGCGACGTCTACCGCACCGGCAGCGGGTACGAGATCACGCCCGTCGTCGGCATCGTTCCGCCAGACCTCGAAATCCGGCCCAATCCCGCCGAAGTGGCACAGTGGTTCGAAGTGCCAGTCGACTTCGTGCTCGACCCCGCCAACCAGGCTACCCGCAACATCGAGTTTGAAGGCCGACGCCACAGCTTCATCGAGATCGTCTGGAACGACTGCCGCCAGGACCACGTCATCTGGGGCGTCACCGGCGCGATCCTCCACAACCTTGCCGGTCGCCTGAACTGGCTCGAAAGACAATCGAATGCCTGAGATTCTAAATGCGCCCTGGATGCACCGCGAAGACCTCGCCGGGCTCGTCGCCGTGCTGGGAGAAGGCAATGCCCGCTATGTCGGCGGAGCCGTGCGCGATACATTGCTGGGTCTGTCGGTCAAGGACGTCGACATGGCGACGGTGCTCTTGCCCGAAGCGGTGATCGAGCGGCTGAATGCCGCCGGCATCCGCAACGTCCCCACCGGTATCGAGCACGGCACCGTCACTGCCGTTCTTCCCCTCGGCCCGGTGGAAATCACCACCCTGCGCCACGACGTCTCCACCGACGGACGCCGCGCGACGGTCGCCTTCGCGCAGGACTGGCGCGAGGATGCGGCACGTCGCGACTTCACGATCAATGCGCTCTACGCCGATCCGCGCAGCGGCGAGGTCCACGACTGGTTCGACGGCCTCACCGACCTATCGATCCGCCGCGTCCGCTTCATCGGCGACGCGCGCGAGCGCATCCGCGAGGATCACTTACGCATCTTGCGCTATTTCCGCTTTCAGGCTCGCTTCGGCTCCACGCCCGCCGATGCCGAGGCGGAAGCCGCCTGTTCGGAACTGGCCGCGACGCTCAAGGGCCTCTCGCGCGAGCGGGTCGGCATGGAGACGATGAACCTGCTCGGCCTCCCCGACCCGGCGCCGACCGTGCAGCGGATGTACGAACTCGGCGTGCTTCAGGTCATCCTGCCCGAAGCCGATCCTGAAGCCCTTGCCGCGCTTGTCGCGGTCGAGCGGGCGCAAGGCATCGCACCCGAGGCGATCCGTCGGCTGGCGGCGCTGCTGCCCGCGCAACCGGCATTGGCCGAACATGTCGCCGCGCGCTTTCGCCTCTCCGCAGCCCAGAAGAAGCGCCTTTCGCTTGCCGCCGCGCGCGAAGCATCACCTTCTGAACCGCGTGCTCTCGCCTACCGCCTGGGCCGCGAGGCAGCGCTCGATCGATTGCTGATCGCCGGGGCGGACGTATCCCCGCTCACGGGTTGGGACGTGCCGACGATGCCGCTCAAGGGCGGCCAGATCGTCGCGCGCGGGGTAGGCGCGGGGCCTGACGTGGCGCGCATCCTGCGCCGGGTCGAGGATCGCTGGATCGCCGAGGGCTTCCCCGAGGGTGAGCGCGTCGATGCGCTGCTCGACCAAGTCCTGGCGGAACCGCGAGCGTGAACCTTCCTGATCTCGTCAGCTTCCTGATCGGGCAGCCGCTGCTTTCGTTGACGATCGCGGCGATCCTGCTGGCAGTGGCAGCCGGGATGGTCGCTGCGGGTAATCCCCGCCTCGGGCACGTGATGCGCAACTGCGCTTATCTCGGCCTGATCGCCGCCCTGCTGCTGACCGTGGCCGAACTGGCCGGACACAACGGGCGGTCGGAGGCGGCGCTCTGGCTGGACGCCACCCGCCCGGCCGAGATCGTGGGCAAAGAAACCGTCATCGCCATGCGCGCTGACGGGCATTTCTGGGTCGAGGCGCAACTGAACGGCGAGCCGGTCGAATTCCTGATCGACACCGGCGCGACTTACACCGGCATCTCGCAGCGCGTGGCCGATCGGGTCGGTATCCAGCCCGATCCCGAGGATCGTGGCATGATACTCGAAACCGCCAACGGCTCGATCGTCGCGCGGCGGGGTACGGCCGACGTCCTGCGTTTCGGCGGCATCGAAGCGAACGCCCTGACGGTTGCCATCGGCCCCGACACCGAAGTCGACACCAACGTCATCGGCATGAATCTGCTGTCGCAGCTGGCCGCGTGGCGGGTTGAGGGTCGGCGGCTCATCCTGACGCCAAAACCGAAGTGACAGTCAGCGTCGCGAAAGCCGCCGTGTGATAGAGCTGCCGTAATGGACATTGCCGAAATCCTGAAATTCCTTGCCGGACAGCCGTTGCTGGCGCTCGCCTTTGCAGGCATCGTCGCAAGCGTAGTCGGGGAATGCTGCGACGCGCGCTTCCGTTGCTGGGCGGCTTGCTGCGCGGGGTGGGCAATCTCGGCCTGCTGGCCGCGATGCTGCTGACGATCGCTCAGGTGACACGCCTGACCACGGGTGCAGACTTCGCGCTGCCCCAACTCGGCATCGAGCGCCAGAACGTCGCGGGCGGGGAGACGCGCGTGCCGATGCAGCCGGACGGTCACTTCTGGATCAGCGCTACCGTCAACGGCGTGAAGCGCGATTTCCTGGTCGATACCGGCGCCACGCTGACCGCGATATCCCCCGCGACGGCGCAGGAGGCGGGGCTGAAGGCCAATCCGCTCAACCGCTCGGTGCTGATGCGCACGGCCAATGGCACGGTGGAAGCGCAACTGGCGGTGATCGACGAGTTGCGGATGGGCAATGTCGTTGCGCGCGAGATCGATGCAGTGGTCGCGCCGGGGCTCGGCGACGCCAATGTCATCGGCATGAACCTGCTGTCGCGGCTCGCCAGTTGGCGGGTGGAGGGCAGGACGCTGATCCTGGTGCCGCATCATCCGCAAGCGGAGAAAACCGAGGCCTGAGCTCCTCCTCGCTGCGACTAACTCCGACAGCGAGTTTATCCTCGTCATCCCCGCGGAGGCGGGGACCCATCTGATGTCGGCGCAATCGGCACTGTAAGGAGATGGGTTCCCGCTTTCGCGGGAATGACGACCTGTTTTCAAATCATGCCCAGCTCTACGACTACCCTTGGAACTTGTTGTCCCGCGGGAACCCGTTCGGCGGCAAGCGCCCGGCCGCACCGCGCGCGACCTTCCAGAGCGCCATGTCCTTCTCGGTGCGCGTACGGCCGCTTTCGCCGCCCATCGTCCAAGAGAGCCCATCCTCCAGCTTGAGCGTCGTTACATCGGCCATGCCGCCATCGCGGTAGCGCTGGAGAGTGACCCCCTGCCCCTTTGCCATGACCGGCAATTCCTCAAGGCTGAAGATCACCAACTTGCGGTTGTCGCCGACAACTGCGACGTGATCGTGCTCGGCCGGAATCTCGCGCACGGTCGTCAGCGTGACGCCGGGCTTGGTAGACATGACCGCGCGACCCTTGCGGGTTTCGGCGAGCAGTTCGTCCATCTCCGCCGCGAAGCCGCGTCCGATGTTGGAAGCCAGCAGCAGTTGCGCCTTGGGCTTGTAGACGATCGCCTCGATGATATGCGCCTCGGCATCGATATCGACCATCGTGCGGATCGGCTCGCCGAAGCCGCGCGCTCCGGGCAGCTTGTCGGCGCCGAGCGTGTAGAAACGGCCGTTGTCCAGCGCGATCAGGATCTTGTCGGTGGTCTGCGCATGGAACGCGAAGGCCGGGCCATCACCCTCCTTGAACTTGAAGTCGCCATCCAGAGCCACATGGCCCCTTGCCGCCCTGATCCAGCCACGCGCGGAAAGGATCACCGTGACCGGCTCCTTCTCGATCATCGCGTCCATGGAGAACTCGACGGTCTTGGTCGCCTGCGCGATCGTGGTGCGGCGACGGCCAAGCGCGGTGTCCTCGGCATAGTCCTTGCGCAAGTTGGTGAGGTCGCGCTTGATGCGGGTGCGCTGGCGGGCCGGGCTTTCGAGCAGCTTGTTGAGGTCGTCCTGCTCCTTCAGCAGTTCCTCGTGCTCCTTGCGCAGTTCCATCTCTTCCAGCTTGCGCAAGCTGCGCAGACGCATGTTGAGGATGGCTTCGGCCTGGCGGTCGGTCAGTTCGAACTCGGCGATCATCACCGGCTTGGGCTCGTCCTCGGTGCGGATGATCTCAATGATCCGGTCGAGATTGAGGTAGGCGATGATGTAGCCCGCGACCAGTTCGAGGCGCGAGGCGATCTTCTCCAGCCGGTGCCGGGTGCGGCGCAGCAGGATGTCGATCTGGCTATAGACCCACTCCGACAGCAGCAGCTTGAGCCCCAGAACGCCCGGTGTGCGGTGAGAATCGAGCACGTTGAGGTTGAGACTGAACCGGCTTTCAAGGTCGGTCAGCTTGTAAAGGCTTTCCTTCAGCAATTCCGGATCGACGTTGCGGCTCTTGGGCACCAGGACGAGGCGGATTTCCTCGTCACTCTCGTCGCGGATGTCCTCGAGGATAGGCAGCTTGCGGTCGCCGATCAGTGCGGCGATCTGCTCGATCAGCTTGCCCTTCGGCAGCATGTAGGGAATTTCGGTGACCACCAGTTGCCACTGGCCCGAACCCAGCTTTTCGATGCCGGTCTCTTCCCACGCTCCGTCCGCACCGCGTCCGGTCGAGAAACGCGCCCGCACGCGAAAACCGCCCTTGCCGGTCTCGTAAGCATGGCTGATCGCCTCGGGGCTGTCGACTACGAGGCCGCCGGTCGCGAAGTCGGGGCCTTTGAAGACCTCCATCAACTGTGCGTGCTCGGCATGGGGATTGTCGATCAGCAGCAGCGTGGCGTCGATGATCTCGGCGACGTTGTGGCTGGGAATCGAGGTCGCCATGCCCACCGCGATGCCGGTGGCGCCGTTCGCCAGCAGGTTCGGGAAGATGCCGGGGAAGATGTCCGGCTCGCTCTCCTCGCCGTTGTAGGTGGGGATGAAATCGACGGTGCCCTCGTCCAGCCCGGCCATGAGCTGGATCGCGGTCTTGGTCAGGCGCGCTTCGGTGTAGCGGTAGGCGGCCGCGTTATCGCCGTCGATGTTGCCGAAGTTGCCCTGCCCCTGCACCAGCGGATAGCGCAGCGAGAAGTCCTGCGCGAGGCGCACCATCGCGTCATAGACCGAGGCGTCGCCGTGCGGGTGGTACTTGCCGATGACGTCGCCGACGACGCGGGCGGACTTCTTGTAGGCGCTGGCCGGGTCCAGCTTGAGCTGGCGCATCGCCCAGAGCAGGCGGCGGTGGACGGGCTTGAGGCCGTCGCGCAAGTCCGGCAGCGAGCGCGCGGTGATGGTCGACAGCGCATAGACGAGATAGCGCTCGGACAGCGCCGCATCGAAGGGCGCATCGACGATGGCGTCGAAGGGATCGGATCTCGTCGTCTGTCGTGGTCACCATGGTGGCGGGACCCTAGCAGCGCCCTGCCCGGGGCCAAAGCCGATTTCAGCCGTTTTCCAGAACTTGCGACTGCGATAGCTTCGAACGCAGATCGCGGGAGTTTCAAGAGGATGAAGATGCATCATTCGTTGCTGCTGCCGATCCTGCTCGCCACCGCGCTTTCCGGCTGCGGCAGCGAGCCTGCTTCCGAACAGCAGGCGACCACCGTGGACATCCGCGAGGAGCCGCCGAAGGCCGGACAGAGAGCGGAGGGCAAGAAGTCCGAAGCGATCTCCGTCAGCGCACCCAACGCCCCTCGCATCGCCTATATCTATGAGTACGGCTACCGCCTGCCCGCCGATCGCATCGCCGAGGTGCAGCGCAAGCAGGCTGACATGTGCGAGCGAATGGGACCGACGCAGTGCCAGATCCTCGACATGAAACAGGGCAGCGCGGAGGGGAACTACGCTTCAGGCTCGCTGTCGCTGGCAGTCGCCGCACCACGTGCACGCGCCTTCGGAGCGGAACTCGGCCGGGTCGCGGGGAGCGCCGGTGGCTCGCAGGCGTCCGGCGGCATCTCGGGCGAGGACCTGTCGAAGCAGATGGTCGATACCGAAGCGCGGCTTCGCGCCCGCACCGTGCTGCGCGACCGGCTGATGGAAGTGCTCGCCACGCGCAAGGGCACCGTCGCCGAACTGGTCGAGGCCGAGCGCGGCGTCGCGCAAGTGAACGAGGAAATCGACCAGGCGCGCAGTTGGCTGGCGGAAATGCAGAACCGCGTGAACTTCAGCCGCGTGAACCTGACTTACGAAGCGGGATCGCCCGCTAGTGGCGGCTTCCTCGCGCCGATCCGGGGAGCGCTGGGCAGCGTCGGCTCGGTACTAGGCACGATCGTCGCCATGCTGATCATGCTGGGCGCAGTTACGATTCCGCTGGGTCTCGTCGGCCTCGCCATTCGCTGGGCGGTGCTGCGCTGGCGGGGGCGCTCTTCGGCCGAGTGATGAGGGTCAGCCGATCTGCATGTCCCTGACGACGCCGGGGATGCGTACCGCGATGCCGTTCAACGCATCCGTCAGCTGGATCTGGCAGGAGAGCCGGCTGGTGCGCGTCACCCCTGCGGCGAGGTCGAGCATGTCCTCCTCGTCGTCCGAAGCCGGGATCAGCTTGTCGAACCAGTCGGGCGAAATGATGACGTGGCAGGTCGAGCAGGCCATCTGCCCCTCGCACGTTCCTTCGAGCGGCATCCCGGCGTTCTGAGCCACTTCCAGCAGGCGCGATCCCGGCTCGGCCTGCGCCGAGACCCGCGATCCGTCGATATTCACAAACAGGACATCAACCAAGTTATACTCCCTGCGCCGCCGCAGCGGCTTCTATTCTGGCGCAGGCATCCTCAATTTCCCTTAGTTCACTATATCGCCCGAATCCCAGACGGATAGAGCTTTTGGCATCTCTATCCGAAAGACCCAGTGCCTGCAGTACGTGGCTCGGTCTACCCGATCCGCTGGCGCAGGCCGATCCTGCCGAAAAGGCGAGGTCGCGCAGGTCCGACATCAGCCGCGCGACGTCCAGTCCGTCGAGGCGCACGTTGAGATTGCCGTGCCAGCGCTGCGTCGTCGATCCGTTAAGTGTCCAGCGCGAAAGGATTTCCCTCGCCCGCTCCCACAAACCGGCAACGTGAACGGCATCCTCCTCCATGCGTTCTTTCGCCAGCTTAGCGGCGGCGCCGAAGCCTGCGCAGAGCATCGGGCTCAACGTTCCCGAGCGCAATCCCTGCTCCTGCGCGCCGCCCCGGATCAGCGGTTTGAGGTCGAGCCCATCACGCAGCCACAGCGCGCCGATGCCCTTCGGACCGTGGAATTTATGGGCACTCAACGCTACCATAGCGGCACCCAGCGGCACCCTGACCTTGCCAACGCCCTGCACCGCGTCGCACAGGAACAGCGCACCGGCAGCCTGCGCCCGCTCGGCGAGACGGTCGACCGGCTGGACGGTTCCGATCTCGTTGTTGACCTGCATCACCGCGACGAGATCGGCATTTCCGATTCCCGCCTCGCCATCGACGAGGCCCTCGCCATCGACCGGCAGCACGGTCAGGTCGGCATCGACGCTGCGCGCGGTATCGAGCACCGCCGCATGCTCGATCGCCGAAACCGCGAGGCGGCTTGCACCGCTGCCGAGGATTGCAAGGTTGATCGCCTCGGTCGCCCCCGAGGTGAAGATCACCCTGCCGCCCGGCGGCATCAGCGCGGCGACTTGCGCGCGGGCCACCTCGACGGCGGCGGCAGCAGCCCGGCCCGGGCGATGAGGGCTATGCGGGTTGGCGAAACCTCCCGCGCCGCGCTCCCACTCCGGTCCGGCCAGCCAGGGCAGCATCGCCTCGCGCGCTTCGGGGGCGAGCGGCGTGGTCGCCTGATAATCGAGGTAGATCATGCGTTCACCTCGGCCCAGGCCTGTGCGAAGGCGTCCAGTTCGTCGGGCGTCGTGCTCCAGCCCAGCGAGATGCGGACCGTGCGCTTTGCCGTATCGGGATCGATACCGAAGCCCTGCAGCACCCGGCTCTGCTTGAGCGTGCCCGACGAACAGGCGCTTCCGGCCGAGATCGCGAAACCCTTGGCGTCCATGCGGATCAGCATGGCCGTCGCCGACATCTTCGGCGCGGCAACGGCGAAGATGTGCGAGCATTGCACGCCGGGCTGGATCACTTCACCATGCTCGGACAGTCGGTTCCTGAAATCGAAGCGCTGCTCCGCGCTGGTGGCCCAGCTTTCGACGCCGCACGCCTCCAGCGCCGCCGCGAAACCCAGCGCGCCCGGCAGGTTCTCGGTCCCCGCACGGTAGCCACGCTCCTGACCGCCACTGGGCTCGATCATCGCGAAGTCGCGCACCAGCAGCGCGCCGATGCCGATCGGGCCGCCCAGCTTGTGCGCCGAAAGCACCACCATGTCGGCATCGGGCAAAGCGGACTTCCCCGCCGACTGCGAACAATCGGCAAGGAACAGGCCACCACTCTCACGCACCTGCTGCACCAATGGATTGTCCGCATAGGACAGCAGCGCCGTCCCCGTCTCGGAATTGACCGATTGAACCGCGACCACCGCCCGTCCGGCCCCGGCAAGCGCAGCGGCAAGCGCCTCGCGATCCACCTCGCCCTCGCGGACGGGAATGACCTGCGCATCCGGCGCCGCGCGGAATACCGCATCATGCTCCACCGCCGAGACCAGACGCCGCTCCGCCTTGGCCCGGCCGAGACCCAGCGCCAGCGCCTCGCTGGCACCCGAAGTGAAGATCACCTCGCCCTGCCAGTCCAGCGCCGCCTTAACCCGCGCGCGGGCATCCTCCAGCGCCGCGCGGGCACCGCGACCGGCCGCGTGGGGGCTCGACGGATTGGCCCAGATCGCCGCTCCCTCCAGCCAGGCGTCGCGTGCACAGGGCATCATCGGCGTGGTCGCCGCGTGGTCGAGATAGATGTTCGGGAGGGCCATTGCCTGAGACATTGCTTGCGAAGTTGTTTTTGGGACGAATATTTCTATATAGCCAACCTTCCTCTTTTCCACTCCCGCGACGGATCGCTGCACAGCGACTCGCGGGAGTTTCAACAAGTCAGGCCGCAAACACCTATGCCCGCAGTCATCTTCCCCGGTCCCGAAGGTCGTCTCGAAGGTCGTTTCCAGCCCGCAACGCGCCCGCGCGCGCCGGTGGCGATGATCCTCCACCCGCACCCGCAGGCGGGCGGCACGATGAACGACCGCATCACCCAGCACATGTACAAGACCTTCGTGGCGCGCGGTTTCGCGACGCTGCGCTTCAACTTCCGCGGCGTCGGCCGCAGCCAGGGCAGCTTCGACAACGGCATCGGCGAACTGTCCGATGCGGCGGCGGCGCTCGACTGGGTGCAGTCGATCCATCCCGAGGCTTCGACCACCTGGATCGCGGGCTATTCGTTCGGCGCGCTGATCGGCATGCAGTTGCTGATGCGCCGTCCGGAGATCTGCGGCTTCATCTCGGTGGCGCCGCCGGCCAACATGTACGACTTCTCGTTCCTCGCGCCCTGCCCGGCTTCGGGCATCATCATCCAGGGCACCGGCGATACGGTCGTCACGCCGAACGCGGTGCAGAAGCTGGTCGACAAGCTGCGCACGCAGAAGCACATCACCATCCACCACGACGAAATTCCGCGCGCGAACCACTTCTTCGAGCACGAGACGCCCGAACTGATGCGCTCGGTCGACAACTACCTCGACATGCGCCTCGCGCCGGATTGCCCGATCAAGTAATCCGTCAGGCTAGGCAAATTACATCACAGGCGTCGGAGCATCACTCCGGCGCCTGTTCCTTTTTCGCCTCGCTCGACAGCGACCGGCCATCGCGGCCCGGCAGCGTCCAGATGGCGATGTTGACGATCATCACCCCTGCCAGCACCAGCATCAGCGCCGCCTGCTTGCGGTAGCCGCCGCGCCGCAGCAGCGCGATCGCTCCCAGCACGAGCGCGACGACGGTGAGCACGAGAAGCGAGAGAGCGATGTCCATCCCCCTGCCTAGCGCAAGATCGCGCGAAGGCGAACCGTCTCGTACTTCAGCTTCTCCATCCCCGCTCAGCCTGAGCTTGTCGAAGGCCCATAGGCTGGGCGCATGGCCCGATGCTTCGACAAGCTCAGCATGAGCGGTGTGCTCTGGAAGCAGGACACCCCACCCCATCCAGCGGTTTGACACCCGCGAACCGCCTCGCCATCGTCCGGGCATGAGCCACACCCCCATTCAATTTCCCGCCGTAGCGCGATCCACCTGCTCGCGGCCGGAACCGCCGCCGTCGCCCTGCCGGCCCGCGTTTTCGCGACCTCTCCCGCCCGGCCCGGTGCCGCCGCGCTGCTTGACGAGATCGCCTGGAGCCTCCTCGACCACGTTCCCGAAAGCGCCACCGGGCTCGGAGTCGATACCGGCGCTCACAACGCCTTGCGTTCGCGCATGGAGGACCGCTCGCAGGCCGGGCGCGATGCCTATGCCGCCACCTTGCGCAAGGGCCTCGCCCAGATCGAGGCGTTCGATGCCAAGGGGCTCGACCACTCCACGCGCACCAGCATCGCCGTAGTGAAAAGCGCCTTCGCCACCGCGCTGGAGGGCTTCGCGCTGCCTTATGGCGACGTCGCGGTGGGCGGTTGGCGCAATACGCCTTACGTCGTCATCCAGAACGTTGGCGCCTACCTCGACGCCCCGCGCTTCCTTGATGCCGACCATCCCGTCAACACGCCTGCCGACGCCGATGCGTGGATCGCGCGCCTGTCGCAACTGGACGACCAGCTCGAAGGCGAGCGCGGCCGGATCATCGATGCCGCCGCCAAAGGTCTGGTGCCGCCCGACTTCCTGCTCGACCGCGCCATCGCGCAGATGACCAGCACGATCGCCGACGCGCGCAAGGACGGCGGCAGCCTCGCCGCCTCGATCGCCGGGCGTACGGGCAAGATGAGCGGCACTTGGGCCACCGACGCCCGCCGCATCATCGCCGCCGACGTCGTACCTGCGCTGGAGCGCCAGCTTGCCGAACTCCAGCGCCAGCGCGGGCTCGCGAAGAGAGATCCCGGCATGCGCGAAAGGCGGCAAGGCTCCGAATATTACGCCTGGGCACTGCGCGCCAGCACCACGACCCGCGTGCCACCCGAGGACGTCCACCAGCGCGGCCTGCAGGAACTCGCCGAGTTGCATGCCCGGATGGACCCGATCCTGAAGTCGCTCGGCTATACCGTCGGCACTGTCGGCGCCCGGATGACCGCGCTGGGCGAAGACAAGCGTTTCCTGTTCGCCGAGGGCGACCCCGGCCGCGCCGAGATCCTCGCGTTCATCCAGAAGCGCGTCGACTGGATACGCGCGCAGATGCCGCGCGCCTTCCGCGAACTCGTGCCCGGCAATGTCGAGGTCCGCCGCCTGCCGCTCTCCGAAGAGCTCGGCGCACCGACCGCCTATGGCGGCGCGGGCTCCAAGGACGGCACGGTGCCCGGCAAGATGTGGATCAACTTGCGCACCACCGACCTCCATCGCAAGTACGACCTGCCCACCCTCGTCCACCACGAGGCGATCCCCGGCCACGTCTGGCAGGGCGAATATGCCAACCGCCTGCCGCTGATCCGCTCGATCCTGGCGTTCAACGCCTATTCCGAAGGCTGGGCGCTCTACGGCGAGCAGTTGGCCGACGAACTCGGCGCCTATGACGACGATCCGGTCGGACGGCTGGGCTACCTGCAGTCGCTGGCGTTCCGCGCCTGTCGCATGGTGGTGGATACCGGCCTCCACGCCAAGGGCTGGACGCGCGAGGAGGCGGTGCGCTTCTTCATGGAGAAGAACGGCAACAAGCGCGAGGAAGTGGTGAACGAGGTGGACCGCTACTGCTCATGGCCGGGACAGGCCTGCGGCTACAAGATGGGCCACTCGCAGATCGTGGCACAGCGCAAGCGCGCGCAGGATGCGCTGGGCTCGGCCTATGATCTGCGCGACTACGACCAGACGATCGTGGACGGTGGCAACGTGCCGCTCGACGTGCTGGCGCAGAACGTCAGCGAATATATCGCTACGAAGAAGCGGTAGGCACGGTACCCTCCCGGACGGAATCCGGGAGGGTTCGTGAGTTCACGACTTGCCGAACAGGCCCTTCGCCATGCCGGCGAGGTCGTCCATGACGCTGCCGTCGCCGTCCTTGTCGAAGAAGCTGGCCGCCTTGCCGGGGTCGGAGGCGATGGCGCTGGCGAACTGGGTCAGCGAACCTTCGCCGCCGATCTGGCCGATCAGTTGCTGGATCGTGCCCAGGTCGAGGCCGCTGCGCTCCGCCGCCAGCTGCGCGGTGTCACCGTCCTGCTGGTGCGCGATGCCGAGTGCGGCAATCGCCTTTTCCGCCACGGCCGGATCGAGCCCCAGCTTCGTCGCGAGATTGGTCACGTCCGCGTGTTCGCTGACCTGACCGAGAATGCCGTCGAAAAGTCCCATGTGTCTCACTCCAATGATGGACCCGTTGAATATGGGACCATGGCGTGACGAACGGAAGGCATGAAATGTCCCCGTTCGCCGCCCATGTCCCGCGCGCCTGCCTGCCCTTTCGCGGGGATAAGATGCAAGGCACGCAATTGACGAATAGGGCAGCGGAGGATAGCGCTCCTAGTCACACTTGCGTATGGTTGGGGGCAGCCTGAGCCGGGGTGTATTCTGACGCTGTGGGCGCGAGAGCCCGACAAGGACTAACGCATGAGCCTGACGGCTGCCGCTGTCGCGGTGATGATAAGCTCGGTCGCCCCCGAGGCCGGTGTTCCGGCTACGCCCCCGGTAACGACCGAAGCGACGACCGTTTCCCGGCCCGCTGCAGACGCGGCCGCCGATGCACAGGCAGCGCCTGCGCAGCCGACGACTGACGCCGCCGTGCCCGCTCCGGCCGAGCAGGCGGAAGCACCTGCCGATACCGCGCAGGCCGGCAATGAAATCATCGTGATGCCGCGCAAGCCGCCCCCGCCGGGCGACCCGCTGGAGCGCATCAACGAGAAGTCGTTCCAGACCGTGCAGGCGGTCGACAAGGCCGTGCTCGAACCGGTAGCGAAGGTCTACAACAAGGGCCTGCCGCGCCCGGTGCGCCAGGGCCTGCGCAACTTCTTCTCGAACCTGACCGAGCCGGTCGTCTTCGTCGCCTACCTGCTGGAACTGAAGCCCGGCAAGGCCGCCGAGACGGTGGGCCGCTTCGCGATCAACACCACGATCGGCGCGGCGGGCTTCGTCGACATGGCCAAGCGCAAGCCGTTCAACCTGCCGTACCGTCCCAATGGTCTGGCGAACGTGCTGGGCTATTACGGCGTTGGACCGGGGCCGTACTTCTACCTGCCGATCGTCGGCCCGACGACGCTGCGCGACATCATCGGCGACACCGTGGACAAGGCGCTGCTGCCCGCCGTGGTCGGCTCGCCGTTCAACAAGCCCGAGGTGGTGATCCCCTCGACGATCCTCAGCCAACTGGGCGAGCGCGCCGCCTTCGACGAGGAAATCCGCCGCATCCGCGAGGAAGAGAACCCTTACGCAGCCTATCGCGAACTCTACCTGCAACAGCGCAAGGCGGAGATCGAGGCCCTGCACGGCCGGGTTACGCCGGGCGTCGTGCCGGTCTACGGCCCCGGCATGAAGACGGCGGGCAAGGCGAAGCCTGCGGAAGAAGCCGCACCGGACGCCCCGACTGCCGAAGCGCCTACTCCGGAGGCAACAGTGCCGGAAGCCTCTCCCCTACAACAAGCACGCCGGGGATTCCCGCACCCACTCCGTCCATCGTGCCGGAACCCGTGCAGCCGTAAGCGATAACTTCGTCATTGCGAGCGTAGCGAAGCAATCCAGGGCGGCGTTTAACTGCCCTGGATTGCTTCGCTACGCTCGCAATGACGAACGGTGGGTTGATCAGCTTATGGTAGTAGCGAGGCTGGGGTGCTTCGCCCTCAAGAAAAAGGCCCCGGAACCGCAGTTCCGGGGCCTTTCTCATGCGTTACCGCCAGCCTCAGGCCGCGACGGGAGCCGCCTTGCGGACGCCCTCATCGACGTGCTCTTCGAACTGCTCGAAGTTGTCGATGAACTGCTTCACCAGCGTCTGCGCGGTCTTGTCGTACTCCGCGCCGTCCGCCCACGCACCGCGCGGATCGAGCAGCTTGGTGTCGACGCCCGGCACCGCCACCGGAACCTCGAAGCCGAAGTTCGGATCTTCCCGGAACTCGGCATCGTTCAGGCTGCCGTCGAGTGCGGCATTGAGCAGCGCGCGGGTCGCCTTGATCGGCATGCGCTTGATGCCTTCCATGGTCGCCTTGCCGCCCGACCAGCCGGTATTCACCAGCCAGCACTTCACGCCGCCCTTGGCGATGCGCTCCTTGAGGAGATTGCCGTAGACCGAGGGATGACGCGGCATGAACGGCGCGCCGAAGCACGTCGAGAACGTCGCTTCCGGCTCGGTCACGCCGATCTCGGTGCCCGCGACGCGCGCGGTGTAGCCCGAGAGGAAGTGATACATCGCCTGATCGGGCGTCAGCCGCGCGATCGGAGGCAGCACGCCGTAAGCGTCGGCCGTGAGGAAGATCAGGTTCTGCGGCACCGGCCCGAGGTTCTTCTCCGAGCAGTTCGGAATGAAGTCGATCGGGTAGGAACCGCGGCTGTTCTCCGCCAGCGAGTTGTCGTCGAGGTCGATCTTGCGGGTCACCGGGTCGATCACGACGTTCTCCAGCACCGTGCCGAAGCGGCGGGTGGTGGCGTAGATTTCCGGCTCGGCCTCTTCGGACAGGCGGATCATCTTGGCGTAGCAGCCACCCTCGAAGTTGAACACGGCGGTGTCCGACCAGCCATGCTCGTCATCGCCGATCAGCGTGCGCGAGGCGTCGGCCGAAAGCGTGGTCTTGCCGGTGCCCGAAAGCCCGAAGAACACCGCCGTATCGCCGTCCGGGCCGATGTTGGCCGAGCAGTGCATCGGCATCACGCCCTTCACCGGCAGCAGGTAGTTGAGGATGCCGAAGACCGACTTCTTCATCTCGCCCGCATAGGCGGTGCCGCCGATCAGGATCAGCTTCTCGGTGAAGTTCACCGCGATCACCGTTTCCGAACGCGAACCGTGGCGCGCGGGATCGGCGCGGAAGCTCGGCAGGTCGATGATGGTGTATTCCGGCGCGAAGCCCTCCAGCTCGGACGCGCTCGGACGCACCAGCAGGGTGCGGATGAACAGGTTGTGCCACGCGAACTCGTTGATCACGCGCACGTTGACGCGGTGTTCCGGCTGCGAACCGCCGAACAGGTCGGCGACGTAGAGCGTGTCCTTCTCACCCAGCGCCGCGAGGAAATCCTCCTTGAGCGCCGCGAAGTGCTCCGGCGTCATCGGCACATTGGTCTTGCCCCACCATACGGTGCTTTCCGTCTCGGCGTCCTTGACGATGAACTTGTCCTTCGCCGAGCGGCCGGTGTGCTTGCCCGTGGCGACGACGAAGGGACCATCGGCCGAAAGCACGCCCTCCCCGTTCTTCACCGCATGCTCGACCAGAGGGGCCGTACCGAGGTTCGCGAAGATCTGGGCCTTCGTCTCTATGCCCTGTTTCGAGAGCGGATGGTTAAGGGTGGTCAATGTCATCTCCTCCAAAAGATGGCGTCGCTACGGGTATTCCCGCTGACGCTAAGTCGATTCCTGCGCAAGAATCGTGCCGCCGACTAAGCGGAGCTCTCTTTTCCGTCAAATTGACTTCAATTGGAACCATCAAGGGTTATTGGACCTTACATTTAATGCCCGCAGCGCGAGAATTTGCCATGTGTATGGAGAGCCGCTAGTCAGGCTGGCCCACGCAGCAGAAAGCACCGTCGCCGCGCCAATGGCCGATCCTTTGAATGCTCCTGCCGACGATGCGCCGATGCTGCCGCCCGTGGCTCCCGCCGACACGCCGCGCCAGCAGACGATCGCGCTCGTCGATGACGACCGCAACATCCTCACCACCTTGTCGATCAGTCTTCATGCCGAAGGTTTCGCCACGCGCGTCTACGCGGACGGCGAAACGGCGCTGAAGGCTCTCCTCGATAACCCGCCCGACCTGGCGATCTTCGACGTGAAGATGCCGCGCATGGACGGCCTCGAATTGCTCAAGGTGCTACGCGCGCAGTCGTCGCTTCCGGTGATCTTCCTGACGTCCAAGGACGAGGAGCCGGACGAGGCCCTGGGCCTTGCGATGGGCGCCGACGACTACATCGCCAAGCCCTTCAGCCAGCGCCTGCTCGTCGCGCGCATCCGGGCCATCCTGCGCCGCAGCGAACTGGCCAAGGCGCCGCCCGAGGAAGCCTCCGGGGCAGACATGCCCGACCCCGTCTTGCGTGGCAGGCTTGCGCTCGATCCGGCGCGGCATCAGGTCACCTGGGACGGCAAGCCCGTCTCGCTCACCGTCACCGAATTCCTGATCCTCGAAGCCCTGGCGCTGCGCCCGGGCGTCGTAAAAAGCCGCAACCAGCTGATGGACGCCGCCTACAGCGACGACGTCTACGTGGACGACCGGACCATCGACAGCCACATCAAGCGCCTGCGCCGCAAGTTCCGCGCCGTCGATCCCGAGTTCGGCGCGATCGACACGCTCTACGGCGCCGGCTATTCCTTCGCCGATGGCTGAGCGATCCCGCTCCCGCCGGCGACGTCCGGCACGGCTGCTCCTGTCCTGGCGCGTATCGCTGACCGCGCGCATTCTCGCGGTCAACTTCATCGCCCTCGCCCTGATGGCCGGCAGCCTGTTCTATATCGACAGCTATCGCAACGAACTGCTCGCTGAGCGCTACCGGCTCGCCAAGTCCGAGGCGGAGATCACCGCTGATGCGCTTGCCGATGAAAGCCCGACCGGTCGTCTCGAACTGATTACCCGCATCGGCACGGAGCAGGATCTGCGCCTGCGCCTGTTCGACAGCCGTGGCGAACTCGTAGGCGACAGCTTCACGCTGGCGCCGCCCTCCTATCGCCTGATCGACCCGGCCTCCGAACCCTGGTTGCAGGACGCCGCGCGAATGCTCGACCGGGGGATGGACTTCATCCTCGGTGCCCCGGAAATCGCCGATTACCGCGACCCGACCGACACCAGCGCGCGCGGCTGGCCCGAAGTCCGCGCGGCTTTGGTCGGCCGGGAAACCTGGATCAACCACAAGGCCGCGCCCGACCGCACCCCCGTCATCATCGCCGCCACGCCCGTCGGCACCGACGGTTCCGCGCTGCTGGTGACCCGCAACGCCCGCGACATCACCGAGAACGTGCGCATGGCGCGCCAGACCCTCGCGATCATCGTCGGCGGCGCGCTGGGTGTATCGATCCTGCTCTCGCTGTTCCTCGCCCGCACCATCGTCGAGCCGCTGCGCAAGCTGGTGCGCGCCGCCGTGCGCGTGCGCCTCGGCCGCGACCGCAGCGTCATCGTCCCGCGCCTGCCCGATCGCCGCGACGAGATCGGTCTTCTCGCCCGCGCCATCTCCGACATGAGCGGCGCCCTGCGCCAGCGCATCGACGCGGTCGAGAGCTTCGCCGCCGATGTCGCCCACGAGCTCAAGAACCCCCTGACCTCCCTGCGCAGCGCGCTGGAAACGCTCGACCGCGTCGACCAGCCCGACTTGCGCCGCCAGCTCCTCGGCATCGCGCAGGACGACGTGCGCCGCATCGACTTTCTCGTCACCGAGATCGCGGACGCAAGCCGCATCGACGCCCAGCTCAGCCGCACCACGTTCGAGCCGCTGGACATGGGCCGCCTCGTCCAGAACCTCGTCGCCGAACGCGACCAGCGCGGCGTCAACGGCTCCAGCCCGGTCACCGTGACGATCGAGGATGCCGAACTGACCGTCCCCGGCGACCCGCCGCGCCTCGAACGCGTCCTGCAGAACCTCATCGATAATGCCGTGTCGTTCTCACCCCCGGACGGCCCGATCGAGATCACCCTGTCGCACATCGACAACCGCGTGAAGATCGCCGTCGCCGACCACGGACCCGGCATTCCCGAAGCATCGCGCGAACGCGTGTTCGAACGCTTCCACTCGCTGCGCCCCTCCCGCGAGGAATTCGGCACCCACAGCGGCCTCGGCCTCGCCATCGCGCGCACCATCGTGGAAGCCCACTTCGGCCGCCTGATCGCCACCGACCGCACCGACGGCCAGCCCGGCGCACGGCTGGTCATCTCCCTGCCGCGCTGGGAGAACGAGACGTGAGCGCCGAAGCCCGGCAATCGACCTGCGTTGCCATCGGCAACCGCGCCATCCTGATCGAAGGCGCTCCGGGCTCGGGAAAATCCAGCCTTGCGCTGGCCCTGATCGACCGGGGCGCAATGCTGGTCGGCGACGACTCCGTGATGCTCGAAGCTCGCGACGGATGGCTCTTCGCCAGCCCCCACCCCCACACACGCGGCCTGCTGGAAGTCCGCAACCTCGGGCTGGTCCCGCACGACTGCACCGAGAAAGTCGCGGTCGCGCTCGTCCTGCATCTCGACGGCTCCGCACCGCGCTACATCGAAAAGGCTGAGAGCATCGCGATCGGCGGCGTCGAGGCGCCCCTCATCCGCCTTGCACCACACGACGCAGTGCTCGCGATCAAGGCGGAACTTGCCCTGCAACGCTACGGGCTGCCCGTATAAAACCCCTCGCACGGCGGGGACGGCCTTTTGGCCCCTTCCCTTTCCCGGCGGCAAGGCGCAGATAGCGACAATGGGGACTAAAGTGGGAAATCCGCAGCGCTTGCTGCTGGTTACGGGCATGCTGGGTGCGGGCAAGACGACGGCCTTGCGCGTGCTGGAAGACCTTGGCTGGGAAATCGTCGACAATTTCCCGGTCCGCATGCTCGAAGCGCTCATCGACGGCGCCCCCGAAGGCGATCCCACGCCGCTCGCCATCGGTTTCGATCTCGCGTACCCGGGGCTTCGATCCCGAGCGCGTGATCGCGCAGGTCAAAAGCCTCAGCGAACGCCGCGACCTCGAAATCACCACGATGTTCCTCGACTGCTCCAGCAAGGAACTCGAACGCCGCTACAACGAAACGCGCCGCCGCCATGCCCTCGCCGCCGATGCGCCGGTCTCCACCGGCATCCGCGCGGAACGCGAACTGCTGGCGCCGCTGCGCCGCTGGGCGGACCTGCTGATCGAGACCACCGAATTCACCTCGAACGACCTGCAGCGGTCGATTCGCGAGCGTTTCGCCGAGAGCACCGCCGACGAACTCACCGTCACCGTCTCCAGCTTCGGTTTCTCTCGCGGGATGCCGCCGGTCGCCGACCTCGTCTTCGACATGCGCTTTCTCGACAACCCGCACTGGGACATCGAACTGCGCCCTCAGACGGGGCAGGACGCGCCTGTAGGCGACTATATCCGCAAGGACCCGGCCTGGGACGAGGCCTTCGCCCGCATCCGCGATCTCATCCTCCTGCTGCTTCCCCGCTACCGGGCACAGGGCAAAGCCTATGTCCACATCGCCTTCGGCTGTACCGGAGGGAAACATCGTTCGGTATTCACCGCAGAACAGATCGCAGCGGTCTTGCGTCAATCGGGATTTTCGCCCACATTGCTGCACCGCAACCTGGGCTCACGGGCGGCGGATCTTCTCGAAGGGGGTCTGCGGCGTGGAAAATAGAGACATGAACCGGGTGCGATTGCAGGAATTTCGGAGCGCACTCCCGGCATGATCGGCATGATTCTGGTTACTCACGGCAATCTCGCCGAGGAGTTCGTACACGCGATGGAACACGTCGTCGGCGATCAGGCCGATGTCGAGACCGTCTGTATCGGCCCGAACGACGACATGGAACGCCGCCGCTCCGAAATCGCCGACGCCATTGAAAAGGTGGACAGCGGCGAAGGAGTGATCGTCCTCACCGACTTGTTCGGCGGGACGCCCTCCAACCTCGCGATCTCGCTGATGCAGGCGGGCAAGGTCGAAGTGATCGCCGGGATCAACCTGCCGATGCTGATCCGCCTCGCCAAGGCGCGCGGCTGCATGCCGGTGCGCGAAGCGGTCGCCGCCGCGCGCGATGCAGGCCGCAACTACATCACGATCGCCAGCGAATATCTGGGTCAGGACGCATGATCGACTGTCGCGATTCGGTGCTGATCGTCAACAAGCGCGGCCTCCATGCCCGCGCCAGCGCCAAGTTCGTCGGCCACGTCGCCGATCTGCCGGGCGGGGTTTCGGTGACGGTCAGCAAGGACGGAATGTCCGCTGAAGGCGGCTCGATCCTCGGCCTGATGATGCTCGGTGCGGCAAAGGGCGACACCATCGAAATCGCCTGCTCGGGCAACGGCGCCGATGCCGCGCTGGCGGTTCTGGCGGGCCTGGTACGCGACGGCTTCGGCGAAGAGTGAGCACCCCTATTCGCCGAGCGGCATCGAACGCCGCACGATCACCGGCTTTTCCAATCCCCTCGTCAAGTTCCTGCGCTCGCTTCGCGACAAGAAGCACCGCAAGCGCGAGAAGCGCTTTCTGGCGGAAGGCCTGCGCCTGCTCACCGACGCGCGCGAATGCGGCGTGCTGCCGGAGATGCTGGTCATGGCCATCGGCCGCGATCCGCATCCGCTGCTCGATGCGCTCGAAACCGCCGTCGCGGCGGCGGGCGGAGAGATCGTCGAGATGGACGTGGAAATCCTCGCCAAAGTCACCGGCAAGGATAATCCGCAGGCCGTCGCGGGCGTCTTCGCCGAATTCGACACGCGCCTCGCGAACCTCGACCGAGCCAGTTCGCCGATCTGGCTGGTGGCGCAGGCGCTGCGCGATCCGGGCAATCTCGGCACCATGCTGCGAACCGGCGACGCCGTGGGTGCGGGCGGCCTCATCCTCATCGACGATTGCGCCGATCCGTTCTCGGTCGAGGCGGTACGCGCCAGCATGGGCGCGATCTTTACCCAGAAGATCGCCATCGCGCGCTGGGAGGAATTCCAGGACTGGCTGCGCGGCGGTGACGGCCAACTGGTTGCAGCCTCGCTGCGCGACCCGACCGACTATCGGCAGGCGCCTTATGCTGCGCCGTGCTTCCTCATGGTCGGCAACGAATCGCAGGGGCTTCCGGCCGATTACGAGCAAGCCTGCGATCTGCGCGTCACCATGCCGATGCTGGGCCGCGCCGACAGCCTGAATGCCGCCGTCGCGGGTGCGGTGCTTGCCTATGAGGCCCTCGCGCATCTGCGGAGATCCTGAGGCTCCACGTTCATCCCATCCTCACCTCTCGGGCGTAAGACTCGATGGGTGATGCGACGACTCGCCCTCCTTCTCTGTCCGCTCCTTCTGGCTGGATGCTCCGACGCGGGGCACCTCACCCAGCGCGGTCCTGCGGGAGAAAACTGGGTGGGCAGCCAATGGCACTTCGCCGCGATCGATGGCCGCGCCCCTGAGGACACTAGCGCTCAAGTCGCGTTCGAAGGCGAGCACCTTCTGGTGCAGGTCGGCTGCAACCAGCTCAAGGGACCCTGGCGGATGGAGGCGGAACGCCTGATCGCCGGGCCTTTCGACCAGACCGAAGCCGTCTGCCCAAGTGCCTCATGGGAACAGGGCAATGCCGTCAGCGCCCTGCTCGCCGCAACGCCGCGCGTGACGGTGGAGGGCAAGCGGATGATCCTGCAGTCGAGTGGCCACATCGCAGAACTGACGCGCGCGGCCGACTAAGCCGGGCGCCTCAAGAGCATTACACTTTACGTAGAATAGTCATTGCGAGCGCAGCGAAGCAATCCAAAGTAGTCTTGAGCCACCCTGGATTGCTTCGCTGCGCTCGCAATGACGAAGGGTAGATCACGTCAGACCATCAAATCGAGGCACCCGCCCTCATCGTGAAACCATCTGACGCAGGTTCGATCGGCGCCGTCAGAAGATGGGTTCCCGCCTTCGCTGGAATGACGACGACGATATACGCTTGATCCGGTGACTTACTCCGCAGCCTCCGCAGCTTCCTCGCTACTATCCTCGATCTGAACGCCGGTATCGGCATAACGCGGCGCAGCCTCGATCGAGGGGACATCGTCGGAGATTTCGCGCTTGCCAATCTTGATGTGCTTTTCGCTGAGGCGGCGGGCTCGGCTCATCACGTTGCCCTCGTAAGTGCGGGCGAAGTCGTTGAAGCTGTTGACCGCGCGGCCCATGTGCACACCGACCTTGGCCAAGTCGTCCTGAGTCTTGGCGAGGCTGTCGTAGAGGTCTGCCCCCAGCTTGCCGATCTCGCGCGCCTCGCGGGCAAGCCCTTCCTGCTGCCAGACCTGCGCGATCGTGCGGGCGATCGCGACGAGGTTAGTCGGGCTCGCCAGCAGCACCTTGCGGTCGAATGCGAAGTCCCAGAGGCCCGAATCGTGGTCGAGGGCGGCGGCGATGAAGTGTTCGCCCGGCACGAACATGATCACGTAATCCGGCGCATTCTCGAACTGGCTCTGGTAACTCTTGGCGCCGAGCGTCTGGATATGGTTGCGCATCGATGCCGCATGCTGGCCCATGAAGGCGAGGCGCCCAGCTTCGTCCTCGGCCTCGAAGGCATCCTGATAGGCGTTGAGCGAGACCTTCGCGTCGATCACCAGTTGCTTGTTGCCTGGAATGCGCACGATCGCATCGGGGCGTAGGCGGCCCTCCTCGGTATTGATCGACTGCTCGGTCTCGAAGTCGGTATGCTCGGTCAACCCGCACTGTTCCAGCACGTTCTTGAGCTGTTGTTCGCCCCAGCGTCCGCGCGCTTTGGGCGCATTGCGCAGCGAGTTACCGAGCCGCACGGCCTCCGCGCGCACCAGTTCCTGCCCGACGCGCAGCGCCTCGATCTGGCCGGTCAGTTGGCCGAAGGCATCTACACGCTTGGCTTCCAATGCCGCAACCTGATCCTCGTAGCTCTTGAGGCGCTGGCCAACCGGCGTGAGGATCGAATTGAGGCGTTCGGCGCTGGCTTTCTCACTCTGCTCGAAACGCTCGCCGGCGCGGCGCAGGAATGCCTCCTGCGCGCCCGCAAGCACTTTCGCACCGGCGTTCTCGAACTCCTTGCGCAAGGCTTCTTGCGCTTCGAGCAGCAGGCGCTTCTGCTCGTCGAAATTCGCCGATTTTTCGCGCAAGGTCGAGAGTTCATCAGACAGAATGCGCTGTTCACGCAGCAACCCGTCCACGCGTGCGGCATGTTCGGTGCGGGTCTTGTCGAGAACCTGCGTCAGCTCTGCACGGGTACGTTCGACCGCTGCGGCGCCGTCATGACGCAGGCGTTCGGTCAGGGCTTCATGGTCGGTGCGTGCGCGGTCGAGCGCCTGCTCGAGCGCATCGGCCCGCCCGGCCCGCTCGCGCGCGGCTTCAAGATCGGCGAAAGTACGTAAATATTTGGCGTCGCCTTCGCGTGCCTCACGCTCACGCGCTTCGGCTTGCGCCCGCCATTGCGCGGTCGGGCGCGAACCGAAAAACCAGCCTGCAGCGAGGCCGATGACGAGAGCGAGAATCGTGGCGACTACAAGTTCCATGGCTCCAGCCTAGCCGGAACATTTCAGGAACTCCAGTCCTCGACGGCGATTTTCCACCGGGGCGCGAAACGCCCCGGAAGAAATCAGGCGGCCTTGCGCAGCTTTTCGAGCTTCTTGAGCGCCATCTGGCGCTTCAGGCGCGAGAGGTGGTCGATGAAGAGGATACCTTCGAGGTGGTCCATCTCGTGCTGGAGACAGATCGCGAGAAGACCGTCCATGTCCTCCTCGTGCACCTTGCCGTCGAGGTCCTGCCAGCGTGCGCGGATGCGCGAGGGGCGCTCCACATCGGCGAAGATCTCGGGGACCGAGAGGCAACCTTCCTGATAGACGATGTGCTCGTCCGAGGGATCGAGGATTTCCGGATTGATGAAGATCCGGGGTTCCTTCTTGGTCGGCTGATGCGTGTGGTGGTGATCGCCATGCGACGTGCAGACTTCCGGCTCGGCGTCCTCGTCGTCAGGCTGGAGGTCGATCACCAGTACACGGAGAGGAACGCCGACCTGGATCGCGGCGAGACCGATGCCGGGAGCGTGGTACATCGTTTCGAACATGTCATCGACGAGCGTTTTAAGCTCGTCGTCGAACTTTTCGACGGGGGCCGAGACCTGCTTGAGGCGCTGGTCGGGAACTTCGAGGATTTCGCGGATAGCCATCTGCGCCAGATAATCGCGAAAGCCCGATTTCGCAAGATCAGGCACCGCAGGCCGAAATCGCGTCAGGCGACAGGACGACGAGCGCGGATCGCCTGGGCCAGTGTGCCCTCGTCGAGATAATCGAGTTCGCCGCCGACCGGCAGGCCGTGCGCCAGTTGCGTTACCCGCACCGGGAAGCCTTCAAGCCGCTCGGCGATGTAGTGCGCAGTGGTCTGGCCTTCGAGCGTGGCGTTCATCGCGAGGAGCACTTCATCGATGCCGCCCTCGCCGATCCGGCGCAGCAGGCTGTCGATTGCCAGGTCTTCGGGGCGGACGCCGTCCAGCGCCGAGAGGCGTCCACCAAGCACATGGTAACGCCCCGTGAACAGGCGCGCGCGGTCAAGCGCCCAGAGGTCGGCGACTTCCTCGACCACGCAGATCGAGCGTGCGTCGCGGCGGGGGTCGGCGCAGATACCGCAAGGGTCGGTGGTATCGACGTTGCCGCAGGTCCGGCACTCGACCAGCGCCTCGCGCACGGCGTCCAGCGCCTCCAGGAGTTGCACCAGCGCGGTTTCCCGCCGCTTGATCAGCCACAGGACGGCACGGCGCGCCGAACGCGGGCCGAGGCCGGGCAGGCGCGACAGGGCGGCGGTCAGCGTCTCGATCTCTTGCGATGCCATGGATCGGGAGATAGGGCCTGCGCCTGATCTTAGAAAGCCCGCTCAGGAGTTCCCCACATCATGCGTATCATCTTCATGGGAACGCCCGATTTTGCGGTCCCCGCTCTGGTGGCTCTTGTCGAGGCGGGGCACGAGGTCGTGGCTGCCTATACGCAGCCACCGCGACCCGGCGGACGGCGGGGCAAGGAACTGACGCCCTCGCCCGTGCAACGGGAAGCCGAAGCGCGCGGGATCGAAGTGCGCCATCCGGTTTCGCTGAAGGGGGCGGAAGAGCAAGCCGCCTTCGCCGCGCTGGAGGCAGACATTGCCGTCGTCGCGGCTTATGGGCTGATACTGCCGCAGGCGGTGCTGGATGCGCCGCGCCTCGGGTGCCTCAACATCCATGCCTCGATCCTGCCGCGATGGCGCGGTGCGGCGCCGATCCAGCGGGCGATTCTGGCGGGCGATCCGACCACGGGGATCACCATTATGCAGATGGAAGCCGGGCTCGATACCGGACCGATGCTGGCGACGCTGCGCACAACGATCGACGCGAAGACGGCCGGGGAACTGACCTCCGAACTTGCGGAACGGGGTGCGCAACTGCTGGTCGGCACCCTACGCGACCTCGCCGTTCACCGCGCGGTGAAGCAGCCGGAGGACGGGGTGACTTACGCGCGCAAGATCGACAAGGCCGAAGCGCGACTCGATTTCACCGCAAGCGCGGTCGACGTGGAGCGCCAGGTGCGCGCCTTCATGCCCGTGCCGGGCGCGTTCTTCGAACTGGACGGCGAGCGCTACAAGGTGCTGGCGGCGCGGATCGTCGAGGGCTCCGGCGAGGCGGGCAGCACGCTCGACGATGCCCTGACGGTCGCGTGCGGGGAACAGGCGCTGCAGGTCACCCGCATCCAGCGCGCGGGCAAGCCGACCATGGACGTAGCCGACCTGCTGCGCGGACGCCCCATTCCGGCAGGCACGAAGCTGGGTTGAGTTCAGGCCTTCTCGGGCATCCGGCGCTGCGGCGGCGCTTCGTCGGCCCAGCGGGCGTGGCCTTCGCGCAAGGTCGCGGCGGTCTTTTCCCATGCGCTGAGGGGCTTGTCGCGGACGCGGATGTTGAAGCGGTCGGTGCCCCGAAATTCGAGGACTTCGGCGCCTTCCGGGCCTGCGGTGTAGGCATAGGGCACTTCGGCGCCGACGAAGAAGCCGTCGCCAGCAGCCAGCGTCTCGGTGCCCATGCGGATCGAGCCGGCGACGATGTAATAGAGGCAATCGCAGTCGTGGCTGTGGAGCGGCAGCGGGAAACCGCTCTTCACCCATAGCCGCGCGAGGCTCATATCCTCGCGGCGGTAGGGGACGTCGGCATATTCGCCCCTCACCTGCATCGCCTCCATCAGCAATGGCTGGGCGGCGACGAGGTTGGGCGTGTCACCCTCGTAAGTCATGCAGTCGCACTCTTCCAGCGCGGGAGCGTCAGCGCCGCGGAAGATCTGGAAGCGGGGCTCTTTGTTCTCGGCCATGGCAGGCTCCTTTCCCGGTGAGCGGATGGTGACACCGGATGCGCAGGACGCCAAGCCCATTGCGCGGCGGCACCAGTCCTGTATCGGCGGGGCGAAATGACCCGTTTTGCGCTCACTCTCGAATTCGACGGCAGCCCGTTCATGGGGCTGCAGCGGCAAGCCCATGGTCCCTCGGTGCAGCAATCGGTCGAGGATGCGGCTTTCATGGTCACCGGCGAGCGCGCCATCATGCACGCGGCCGGGCGCACCGATGCCGGAGTCCACGCGCTCGGAATGCGCGCCCATATCGACATCGCGAAGCCGTTCGAGGCGTATAAACTGCTGGGGGCACTCAACGACAGGTTGCGGCCTCATCCGATCGCGGTCCTGTCCTGCGAGGTCGTGCCGGACGACTGGCACGCGCGGTTTTCCTGCGTCGGCCGCGCTTATATCTACCGCATCGCCAATCGACGCGCGCCGCTGACGCTGGAGAGGGGCAAGGCATGGATGGTGCCCAAGCCGCTCGATGCCGATGCTATGCATCGTGCCGCGCAGATACTTGTGGGACTGCACGATTTCACCACGTTCCGTTCGGCGCATTGCCAGTCGAGTTCGCCGCTCAAGACGCTCGACCGGCTGGAAGTGCGACGCGAAGGCGAGATGGTGCTGATCGAGGCGGAAGCGCGCAGCTTCCTGCATCATCAGGTGCGCTCGATGGTCGGCTGCCTCGCACTCGTCGGCATGGGACGGTGGAGCGAGGAGGATCTGCGCGAGGCGCTCGCGGCGCGCGATCGCCGGAAGCTCGGCCTAAATGCACCGCCGGACGGGCTCTACTTCGTCCGGGCGGTCTATCCCGAGGCGTGAACCGGCCGAGCAGAACGCCTCAATAGATCGGATCGATAGACCAGCCGGTCAGCTTCAGCATCGCCAATCCGATGTCGCGCACTTTGCCGATGCGGGGGCTCCACGCCTTATCGAAGCGGTAGCCCTTGGCGTCGACCGCCTCAAGCACCCATTCCGCGCCATCCGTACCCAGCGGATCGGCAATGCCGCATTCCTTGAGGACAGGCCGACGGTTCGCGACCGAGGATGCCTCTGTCAGCCGCGATCCCGACAATACAGCTTGCAGCATGGCGGCTTCCTCCTTGCGCAACGGACGATCGAGGACCGGGCCGGGCACACCGGGGTCATAGCCGCCCCGTCCCGTCAGCGCGGTCGCGACCAGCTGCGGTGCCGCTGTCCCCAGCCCCATCACACGCACTACTACGGGTGCATGGAAGCTTCGTAGCCAGGTAAAACGGATCACGCTGCCCGATGCGTTGCCGGTGCCCGCCATTTCCGCAAGCGACGGCTCCTTTGCCGCGTACAGGAAGCGTGAATACCATTCCCGCTCGAACGCACTGAGCTGTGCCGCGCTTCGGACCTTGCCCTGATGCCGACATTGCGGGATCTGCTCACTCAGCGAAGCCGGGAAATAAACCGGAACGCCGCTCACCGCTAAGCCCTGCGCCGCCAACAGCAAGGGAACCGTGAATATCATCCCAGCCATTTCAATCTCCACCGGTGACATGAAAAAACGGGCGCACTCCCTTGGGAGCACGCCCGTTTTTTGCATCTTCGAACACCTTCAGGCTTACGCCTTGGCGACGACGCTTTCCGGCAAATCCTGCCCGAATACGCGCTGGTAGTATTCGGCCACCAGCATGCGCTCGGTCTCGTCGCACTTGTTGAGGAACGAGAGGCGGAAGGCAAAGCCGACGTCGTTGAAGATCGCCGCGTTCTGTGCCCAGGTGATGACCGTGCGCGGGCTCATCACCGTCGAGATATCGCCGTTCATGAAGCCTTGGCGCGAGAAGTCCGCGACCTTGACCATGTTGGCGATCACCGACTTGTCGATCTGCGGCACCTTCGCGGCGACGATGCCGGTCTCGGTGGCGTGGGGCAGGTAGTTGAGCGCCACCACCAGGTTCCAGCGGTCCATCTGGCCCTGGTTGATCTGCTGCGTGCCATGATACAGGCCCGAGGTGTCGCCCAGACCCACCGTGTTGGCGGTCGCGAACAGGCGAAAGTGCTTGTCCGGACGGATCACGCGGTTCTGGTCGAGCAGGGTCAGCTTGCCCTCGGTTTCGAGGATGCGCTGGATCACGAACATCACGTCCGGACGGCCCGCGTCGTATTCGTCGAACACCAGCGCGACAGGGTGCTGCAGTGCCCATGGCAACAGGCCCTCGCGGAACTCGGTCACCTGCATGCCGCCGCGCAGGACGATGGCGTCGCGGCCGATCAGGTCGATGCGGCTGATGTGGGCGTCGAGGTTGATGCGGATGCACGGCCACTTGAGGCGCGCCGCGACCTGTTCGATGTGCGTCGACTTGCCGGTGCCGTGGTAGCCCTGCACCATCACGCGGCGGTTGTAGGCGAAGCCCGCCAGGATCGCGAGCGTGGTGTCCGGGTCGAACACGTAAGTCTCGTCGAGGTCGGGGACGCGCTCGTCGGCCACGGAGAAGGCCGGGACCTTCATGTTGATGTCGATCCCGAAGGTCTCGCGCACGTCGAGTTCGATGTCGGGAGCGGCCAGTACGGTGGCGTCGCGATTCTCGGTCTGGGTCTTGGAGTCAGTCATCGTAGGGCATCGCGTATAGGACCGGCCGCTGCATCGCAATAAGGTTTGGGTGACTTGCCTTGCTCAACTCGCGCATTTGGGAGGGAGGCTGAACAGATCGACGAAGCGCTGGACCAGCGATGGGTCGCCTTCGATCCGCAGTGCCTGAACCTCCTCGCGCGGCCACTTGCCGTAGAATACCGCGAGGAAAGGGAAACCGCCTTCGGCCGCGAAGACCAGATCGGGGTCCGGATCGCCATTGCTGGAGGGATGGATCGCCAGTTCGCCCTGCCCCAGCCGCCCGGTGAATTTGCTGACACCCACCTCGAAGCGCACCGTAAGTGCCAGATCGCCGATCCGCTCGGGATGGATCATCGTGCGCAGCGAGAGCATCAGCGAGACCGGCGTGATCGGCAGCGTGGGATCGTGGAGGGTCGAGCGCACCGCCCATCGCCCCAGTTCCTGCATGACGGGCTCCAGCGCCAGGCCCCATTCGGTGAGTCGATAGACCTGTACCGAAGCGGGCGGCGGCAGCACTTCGCGCGTGACGATACCCGTCCCTTCGAGGCTCTCCAGCCGCTCGGTCAGCGTCTTGGCGCTCAGGCCCGGCAGTTCGGCGCGGATCTCGGAGAAACGGCGCGGGCCGAGCATCATCTCGCGTATGATCGGCAGCGACCAGCGTTCGCCGATGAGTTCCATCGCGAAAGCCGCCCCGCAGGCATCCCCATACCAGCGGCCATGTGCGCGTTTCACACTATCCGTCGCGCTTTCCGAACGTATGGTTTCTTTTTGTGACTTCATGGTTGCTTTTAGTTACCACTGAGGTCAGGTTCGGGCAAGAGGCGATTCGCCCTTCTGAAGGAGAGAGCAGATGGCACGCATGATCTTCGTGAACCTCCCCGTCACCGATCTGGAGCGCTCCAAGGCGTTCTACACCGCGCTAGGCTTCACCAACGAGCCGCGCTTCACTGACGACACGGCGGCCTGCATGGTGTGGTCGGAATCCATCTTCGTGATGATCCTGACGCACGACAAATGGCGCACCTTCACCGACCGCCCGATCCCCGACACCGGCTCCAGCGAAGTGGCGCTCTGCCTTGCATGTGAAAGCAAGGAAGAGGCCGCGGAGATGAAGGCCAAGGCTGCGGCGGCAGGCGGCACGCCCGACATCAATCCGCCACAGGACTATGGCTTCATGGTCAGCCACGCCTTCACCGACCTCGACGGGCATGTCTGGGAGACGATGTGGATGGACCCTGCCGCCGCCTCGGGGGAAATGGAAATCCCGACCACGGCGTGACATAAAGAAACGGGAGAGGGAGAAGACGATGCCTATCGATCCGACCTCACAGATAGAGATCACCGCCTACGAATGGGTGCCCTCCTTCGCGCAGGGGCAGGTCCGCGACTTGCGCCCGCGCTGGGCCTGCGAGGAATACGCCCTGCCCTACAAGGTGCGCCTGATCAGCGCGATCGAGCGTCCCGAATGGTACTATGACGACCAGCCCTGGGGGCAGGTGCCCTTCGTCCGTGACGGCGAGGTCGGGATATTCGAAAGCGGCGCAACGCTCATCCATCTCGCCGAGAAGGCGGGCGCCCTGCCTCCGACCGGCTCGCAGGAACGGGCAAAAGTCCTGAGTTGGTTGTTCGGCGCGTTCAACTCGATCGAGCCTTTCGTGATGGAGTTCGTCAACTGCACGTTCTTCTCGCGCAAGGAGGACTGGGCGCCGCTGCGCCGTCCTTCCCTCACTACCGCGCTGGAAGGCCGCCTAAAGCGCCTCGAAACGGCGCTGGGCGACGACGAGTGGCTGGCCGGGGACTTCTCGATCGCCGATATCGCGATGACCACGATCCTGCGCGCCATCCCCGACCCGTCCGTGCTGGCGCCGACGCCCGCGCTCGCGGCGTACGTCGAACGCGGCACGGCTCGCCCGGCATTCCAGCGTGCGCTGGAGGCGCAACTCGCGCCTTTCGCCGAGCATGATCCGAAGACCAAAGCCAAGGCCGAAAACCCTGCCAAGGAAGGAGTCTGACATGACCTACGTAGAAGGTTTCGTGATCGCCGTCCCCAAGGCGAACAAGGACAAGTTCATCGCTCACGCCGAAATGGGCGACGCCGTCTTCATGGAGCACGGCGCCACCCGCGTCCTCGAATGCTGGCAGGACGACGTGCCCGAAGGCAAGCAGACCGACTTCTTCCGCGCGGTGGAGTGCAAGGAGGACGAGGCGGTGGTCTTCTCGTGGATCGAATGGCCCGACAAGGCGACTCGCGAAAAGGGCATGGCTGCGGTCATGGACGCGATGAACACCGACCCGCGCATGGATCCGGAGAAGAACCCCATGCCTTTCGACGGCATGCGCATGATCTACGGCGGCTTCCAGCCCGTCGTCACGCTGGGAGGCTGAGCCATGGGCAACCCTGTAGGCAGCTTCATCTGGTACGAGCTGATGACCAGCGATTCCGACGCCGCGGCCGCCTTCTACGGCAGTGTCGTCGGCTGGAAGATCGGCGCCAACGTCATGCCGGAAATGACCGGCGATTCCGGCATGGACTACCGCATGATCGAGCGCATCGATGGCGGCGGCGCGGGCTGCGGCTATACCGGCGGCGTCTTCGCACTCGACGACGAGATGATCGGACAGGGCGCTAGCCCCGCGTGGATGGGCTACATTTACGTCCCCAACGTCGATGCAAAAGTGGCCGAGATCACGGCTGAGGGCGGCGCCATCCACGTCCCCGCCACCACCATGGAAGGCGTCGGCCGCTTCGCCATGGTGACCGACCCGCAGGGCGCCGCGTTCTACGTGATGACGCCGGAACCGCCCGCCGACGATCCCGACGCCACCAGCGACGTGTTCAGCGTGGACAAGCCGCAGACGGTGCGCTGGAACGAACTCGTCACGCCGGACGACGATGCGGCGGTGGCGTTCTATACGAAGCACTTCGGCTGGGCCCAGCAAGGCGCGATGCCGATGGGGCCGCTCGGCGACTACCGCTTCCTCCAGCTGGAGGACGTGCAGATCGGCGCGGTTATGAAGCAGGCTGATTTCATGCCGGTGCCAGGCTGGACCTACTACATCGGCGTGGACGATATTGACCGCGCACTGACCGCAGTAAAGGACGGCGGCGGCAAGCCTATGGGCGATCCGCAGCAGATCCCCACCGGCGAATACACCGTCCACGCCTTCGATCCGCAAGGCGCCTACTTCGGCCTCGTCGGGCCGCGCAGATAACCGGGCGGACGGTGATTGACGCCGTCCATTCGTTCCATCAATGTTCCACCCTCATCTAAGGGAGAATCCCGATGGCCGACTACACCTTCTTCACCAACCCGATGTCGCGCGGACAGATCGCCCGCTGGGCGCTGCACGAGGCCGGGGCGGACTACGAACAGGTTCTCGTCGACTGGAAGGACAAGCCCGCCGCGTTCCTAGACGCCAACCCGATGGCCAAGGTGCCGACGCTGATCCACCATGCCGACGACGGCGACCGCGTCATCACCGAGGCCGCCGCGATCTGCCTCTACCTGGCGGAGATGAACCCGGAAGCGCACCTGCTTCCCAACGACGGCGAGATGGCGGACTACTACCGCTGGACCTTCTTCGCCTCCGGCCCGATCGAGCAGGCGATCACCTCGCGCGCGCTCAAGTTCGAGCCGACGCCGCAGCAGGAGATGATGGCCGGCTGGGGCAGTTTCGAACGCACCCTCGCCGCCATCGAGGAAAAGCTGGCCGAGGACGACTGGGTCTGCGGCACCCGCTTCACCATGGCCGACGTCTATGTCGGCAGCGCGATCGACTGGGGCATGACCTTCGGCATCATCCCGCCGCTGCCCCCGCTCGTCGCTTACGCCGAACGTTGTCAGGAACGCCCCGCCTACCGCACGGCCAAGGGCATCGACGGCAAGCTGATAGAGGAGATGAAGAAATGACGGCCAAAAACCGGATCTGCCTCTGGTACGACGGCACCGCCGAGGACGCTGCGAACTTCTACGCCACCGTCTTCCCCGACACCCGCGTCGATTCCGTCCAGCGCGCGCCCGCCGATTATCCTGACGGCAAGCAGGGCAACGTACTTGTCGTCGAATTCACGGTGATGGGGATCGAGTGCATCGGCCTCAATGGCGGGCCGCAGTTCCCGCAGTCGGAGGCGTTCTCGTTCCAGGTCGCCACCGACACGCAGGAAGAGACCGATCGCTACTGGAACGCCATCGTCGGCAACGCCGGGGCGGAAAGCATGTGCGGCTGGTGCAAGGACAAGTGGGGCCTCAACTGGCAGATAACCCCGCGCGCCCTCACCGATGCCATGGCGAACCCCGACCGCGCCGCCGCCAAGCGCGCGATGGAAGCGATGATGACGATGCGCAGGATCGACATCGCCGCGATCGAGGCGGCGGTGAAAGGCTGATGCTGGCACTCTACGGCCACCCCTTCTCGTCCTACACCTGGAAGGCGCAGATCGCGCTGCTGGGATCGGGGCTGGAACATGAGTTCCGCATCGTCGACGGCGATCACCCCGATCATGGCAAGATCGTCGCCATGGCCGGACCAGCGGGCAAGTTCCCGGTCCTGCAGGACGGCCAGAACCTGATCTTCGAGGCGACTTCGATCATCGAGCACCTGCAACTGCACCATGTCGAGCCGGATGTCCTGCTGCCCTCCGATGCCGAAGCGGCGATCGGCGTACGCATGCTCGACCGGGTTTTCGACAACTACGTCATGGGCAACATGCAGGAGGTCGTGAACGAACACATTCGCGATGCCGAAAACCCGGACATGACCCGCATCGGCGAAGCGCGGGAACGGCTGGAACGCAGTTACGCCTGGTTGGAGGGCTGGCTTCAGTACTACCCGGCGCAAGGCCAGGTTACCCTGATCGAGTGCGCCGCCGCGCCCTCGCTGTTCTACGCCGACTGGGTCCTCCCCATCGCCGACAGCTTTCCGCGCCTGAAGGCATGGCGCGCCCATCTGCTCGCCTTGCCGCCGGTCAGCACCTGCGTCGAGGCCGCCCGCCCGTACCGCGCGTTCTTCCCTCTTGGCGCGCCTGATCGAGATTGAGGAGAACAACGATGAGCAACGAACTGTCCGTCACCCGCTACATTGCCGCACCGCCTGCGAAAGTGTGGGGCGTCATGGCCAACCGCCAAAACGAATGGTGGTGCCCTACCCCATGGCGCGCCGAGGTCGATGAACAGGACAAGCGCCCCGGCGGCGTCTGCAAGATGACGATGTACGGCCCTGACGGCGAAGTCATGCCCCAGAACGGCATCTACCTTGCCTATGAGGAAGGCCGCCGCTTCGCCTCGACCGATGCGGTGGTGGACGATCTCCAACCGAGCGGGCCGTTCATGATCGGCATCTGGGAAGTCGCTCCGGAAGGCGAAGGCACGCGCTATACCGCCACCGCCCGCCACTGGAGCGCGGATACCTGCAAGCAGCATGAGGAAATGGGCTTTACGCAAGGCTGGGCCGCCTGTGCGGACCAATTGGCAGCGATCTGCGAGGGCGAGGACGAATAACGCGCCCTGCTCCTCTTTCCACTTCGTCACCCTGAAACAAGTTTAGGGTGACGGGGAATGTAGGGCCAAGATGGGTCCTACCCGAAAGCCGCCGCGTTCTTGAGGACCTGATACGCCTCGACCACCCCCTGCAGCCGCGCGGCATGGCTGTGATCGCCGCCGTTGTGGTCGGGATGATACTGCCGCAGAAGCCGCGTATAGCGAAACCGCAGGGTCTTGCGGTCGATGTCCCCGTCCAGCCCCAGCGTCTCCAAAGCCTTGCGCTCGTTCGGAGTGAAGCGCGCGTTTTCGGGCTTCAGGTCAGCCCTGCGCCGCTTCACATGCGCCCTCGCCCGTGCCTGAATCGCCTCAAGCGGGTCGGAGAAGTTCGCCCAGTTCGGCGCCTGATCCACGCCCGCATCAGGCCGGAACGCACGGGTCTGCGTTTCCCAACCGTGGAGCGGGGACTGCGCGCGCATGATCTCCTCTGCTTCCATGCCTTCGAAGTAGTCGTAGCCCGAATTGAACTGGCGCACATGCTCGAGGCAGAACCAGCGGTAGTCGCCCGGCCCATCGAACCCGGACGGCCGACCGCCCGGAGCGCGAAACTCGCCCGCCTCATCGCACCCCGGCCAGGCGCACTCGTGACCGGTGGATTCTGAACCTTCCATGAAATCTATGCTGTCTCACCGGCTTCCAGATGGGACATCGATCGCCTAAATGGAACCCCATGTCTGGACCACTCGAACAGGAAATGCGGCAGCTTCTGACCGCCGCCTTCGCTCCCACGTCGCTTGACGTGGTCAACGATTCCGCCACGCACCGCGGCCATACCGGCGATGACGGCAGCGGCGAATCGCACTTCACCATCCTGATCGAGAGCCCGCAGTTCGCCGGTGTCTCACGTCTGCAGCGCCAGCGACTGGTAAATGCGGCGCTGGGCGACATTCCCGGCAATCGCGTCCATGCGGTGGCGATCAAGGCCAGCGCGCCGGGGGAATAAGAGCGAAGCCCGCAGACATACACCCGTCATCCCAGCGAAGGCTGGGACCGCTGGCAATGCTTTAGGCGATAGCTGGCCGAACAACACCCTGCCGTTGGGTGGGTTGTTCACGGCCAGCGATCCCAGCTTTCGCTGGGATGACGGCGTGTTGCCCTGTAGCTTGCTCAGGGCAAACACCCCGGTTGCCCTTTGCGCCTTGCCCGACTAAGGCGCGCACCATGCCGACACCTCTGACTTTCGCCGTGCCCAAGGGCCGAATCCTCGACGAAGCATTGCCGCTCATGGCGCGCGCCGGTGTGATTCCCGAGGCGGAATTCCATGACAAGAAGTCTCGCGCGCTCTCCTTCGCTTGCGAAAACAGCGATATGCGCCTGATCCGCGTGCGCGCCTTCGACGTCGCCACGTTCGTCGCGCATGGCGCTGCGCAAGTCGGCATCGTTGGCTCGGACGTGGTGGAGGAATTCGCCTACTCCGATCTCTACGCGCCGGTAGACCTGAACATCGGCCACTGCCGCCTCTCGGTCGCCGAAAAGGTGGGCGAGACCGGCGGCGCGCTGCCCTCGCACCTGCGCATCGCCAGCAAGTATCCCAACCTGACCCGCCGCCACTTCGAGAAGCTGGGCGTGCAGGCAGAGGTGGTGAAGCTGAACGGCGCGATGGAACTGGCGCCGTGCCTCGGCCTGTCGAGCCGGATCGTCGATCTCGTCTCCACCGGCCGCACGCTCAAGGAGAACGGCCTCGTCGAAACGAGCCGCATCCTCGACATTTCCGCGCGCCTGATCGTCAACCGCGCTGCGCTCAAGACCGACGAACGCGTGGCCGCGCTGGTCGAGGCCTTCCGCGCGCTGGTGGCCGAGAAGGAAGCCGCCTGATGCTGCGCCTGTCCAGCACTGACCCCGGCTTTGCCGACGCGTTCGCCCGCGTCGTGTCCGACCGCCGCGAAAGCGCGGCTGACGTGGCCGCTGACGTCGCCGCGATCCTCCGGGACGTGCGCGAGCGTGGTGATGCAGCGCTTGCCGATCTCACGGCGAAGTTCGACGGCCATGACCTCGACCAGACCGGCTGGAACGTCGATGCCGCTACCTGCAAGGCCGCCTTCGACGCGCTCGAACCGACCTTGCGCGCAGCGCTGGAACTCGCGGCAGAGCGTATCCGCGCCTACCACGCCGCGCAGTTGCCCGAAAACCGTGACTACACCGATGCCGCCGGCGTGCGCCTTGGCGCGACGTGGAACGCGGTGGATGCGGCGGGTCTCTACGTCCCCGGCGGGCGCGCGGCCTATCCGTCCTCGCTGCTGATGAACGCCATTCCCGCCAAGGTCGCAGGCGTGGAACGTCTCGTTGTCGTCACGCCTACGCCGAAGGGCGAAGTCAATCCGCTCGTCCTCGCTGCCGCGCATCTTGCGGGCGTGGACGAAGTGTGGCGCGTAGGCGGTGCCCATGCTGTCGGCGCGCTGGCTTATGGCACCGACCGCATCGCCCCCGTCGATGTGGTAACGGGCCCCGGCAATGCCTGGGTGGCCGAGGCCAAGCGCCAGCTCTACGGCGTCGTCGGCATCGACATGGTCGCGGGGCCGAGCGAAATCCTCGTCATCGCGGACGCCAAGAACGAGCCGCGCCGGATCGCCGCCGACCTGCTCAGCCAGGCCGAGCACGACCCGACCTCGCAGTCAATCCTCATCACCGACGACGCGGCTTATGCCGATGCGGTGGCTGAGGCAGTCGAAATCGAACTGGCCGCGCTCGCCACCGAGAAGACCGCCCGCGAAAGCTGGAGCGTCAACGGCGTCATCGTCGACGTCGCCAGCTTCGACGAAGCGCCCGCGCTCGCCAACGCGCTGGCCGCCGAACACGTCGAGATCGCCACTGACGATCCCGAAAGCCTTATGCGCCGCATCCGGCACGCTGGTTCGGTATTCCTCGGCCGCATGACCCCCGAGGCGGTCGGCGATTACGTCGCCGGGCCCAACCACGTCCTGCCCACCGGGCGCCGCGCGCGGTTCTCCTCGGGCCTCTCGGTCCTCGATTTCATGAAGCGGACCAGCTTCATCCAGCTCGATTCCGCGGCGCTGGAGGCCATCGGCCCCGCCGCCGTCGCCCTTGCCGAAGCGGAAGGGCTTCCCGCGCACGCGCGCTCCATTTCCGTAAGGCTGAACTCATGAGCAATCCCAAGCAGAAGCGCGCCGCCGCGCGCCTCGCCGCCGTCCAGGCGCTGTACCAGTTCGACATGGAGGGCACCCCGATGGCCTCCCTGCTCGACGAATTCCACCGCCACCGCCTCGGCATGGAGATCGACGACGCGCAGTTCGCGCAGGCCGAAGTCGCGTTCTTCGACGACGTCGTGAAGGGTACCATCGCCCGCCGCGACGAGATCGACGAACTGCTGGCCTCCAAGCTGACCGAGGGCTGGTCGCTCGGCCGTCTCGACAAGACGATGCTGCAGATCATGCGCGCGGGCGCCTACGAACTCATAGCCCGCGCCGACATTCCGACCGGCGCGGCGATCAGCGAATACCTCGACGTCTGCCATGCCTTCTTCGACCCGCGCGAGGCGAAGTTCCTCAACGGCGTCCTCGATTCAGTAGCGAAGTCGGTCCGCTGACGGCATAGTTCCGGGATGACCGGCGAGCACGCCTTCATCCACGCGCTGCGCGCCATCGCCACCGACCCCGCCGCACGGCGGCTGGCGGACGATGCCGCCGTGCTCCAGATCGGTGGCGAGGCGCTGGTATTGACGATGGATACCGTCGTCGAAGGCGTTCATTACTTGCCCGGCGATCCGCCTGCAGACGTCGCCTGGAAACTGGTGGCGGTGAACGTCTCCGACCTCTCCGCCAAGGGCGCGACGCCGGTAGGGTGCCTCTATTCGCACGCGCTCGGCAATGCCGACTGGGACGCCGCGTTCCTCGCCGGACTGGACGATGCCTGCCGCCGGTTCGCCATTCCGCTGCTGGGCGGGGACACCGTGCGCATGCCCGAAGGCGCGCCCCGCAGCTTTTCCCTCACCGCGCTAGGCACCGGGCGACAGCATTGCCCCGTGCCCTCGCGTAGCGCCGCGAAACCCGGGGACCGGCTCTGGGTGAGCGGGACCATCGGTGACGCCGGACCAGGCCTCGCGGCCGCACTGGGTCGGCTTGAAGGCCCGGAAACCACCATCGCGGCACTTCTCGCACGCTATCGACGCCCCTCGCCCGAGCCGCGCCTCGGCGTGGCACTTGTACCACTGGTCCATGCGATGATGGATGTCTCTGACGGGTTGCTCGTCGATGCCTTGCGCATGGCTGAGGCGAGCGGTGTCGGCATTGCACTGGACGCTGGCGCCGTGCCCCTTTCCCCCGCACTGGTCGCCATTGCCGGTGAGACGGTAGAAGCGCGAATGGCCGCAATGACAGCCGGGGACGACTACGAACTGCTGTTTACCGCACCACTGGAGCATACCGCGCGCATTCTGGAAACAGCCAGCGCGCTGGACCGGCAGGTCACGCCGATAGGCTCGGTAGAGGATGGCTCAGGCTTGTCCCTGTCGATTGACGGCAGGCAGCTGTCACTGCCAGACCGCCTCGGTTACCAGCACTAGGCCGTAAGCGACTCTCTTCGAGATTGCCGGTGGTACGGTGTCATCCCCGCTTGCCACCCATTCGGCTTGTCTATAGCCCTAGTCGTCGCGAGCGGGAAAACCCGCCGCTACAACATATTGGGAAGGGGACGTCTTCGTGGATCTAGTCACGATTTCAATAGTCCTGGCACTTCTTGCCATCATTTATGGCATCATCACCAGTCGCCAGGTGCTCAGTTCTCCCGCAGGCTCCGAAAAGATGCAGGAGATTGCCGCCGCCATTCAGGAGGGGCGCAAGCCTACCTGAAGAGGCAGTATTCCACCATCGCCGTGGTCGGCGTGATCGTCGCGGTCATCCTCGCCTTCACGCTCGGGGCCGTTTCGGCCACCGGTTTCGTGATCGGCGCGATCCTGTCAGGCCTGGCCGGGTTTATCGGGATGAACATCTCGGTACGCGCGAACGTCCGTACCGCCGCAGCGGCGCAGAAAGGACTGCAGGACGGTCTGACGCTGGCTTTCCGAGCGGGTGCCATCACCGGCATGCTGGTGGCCGGCCTCGCGCTGCTCGCGATCGCGGTATTCTACTGGTATCTCACCGGTCCGGCCGCACATACCGTGGGCGGAGAGGACCGCACCGTGGTCGAGGCGCTGACCGCCCTCGCCTTCGGCGCCTCGCTGATCTCGATCTTTGCGCGCCTGGGCGGAGGCATCTTCACCAAGGCGGCAGACGTCGGCGCAGATCTCGTCGGCAAGGTGGAAGCCGGCATTCCCGAGGACGATCCCCGCAACCCCGCCGTGATCGCCGACAACGTCGGCGACAATGTCGGCGACTGCGCCGGCATGGCTGCCGACCTGTTCGAAACTTATGTCGTCACGGTCGGCGCGACGATGGTGCTGACCGCACTGCTGCTCAAAGGCACAGACAGCCTCGCCACGATGATGGCGCTGCCGCTGCTCATTGGCGGCGTCTGCATCGTCACCTCGATCATAGGCACATACTTCGTGCGTCTCGGCGGTTCGAAGAACATCATGGGAGCCATGTACAAGGGTTTCCTGGTGACAGCAGTGCTTTCGATCCCGGCGATCTGGTGGGCCGTGTCCCATGCCCTCGGCGACATGGAGACCGTCATTCCGGGCGGCGACTTCAACGGGCGCACACTGTTCTACTGCGCGCTCGTCGGTCTTGCCATCACGGGGCTCATCATCTGGATCACCGAATACTATACCGGGACCAATTACCGTCCGGTCCGCTCGATCGCCAAGGCCTCCGTCACCGGCCACGGGACGAACGTGATCCAGGGCCTCGCGATCAGCCTCGAGGCGACGGCGCTCCCGACCCTCGTGATCGTCGCAGGTATCATCATCGCCCACCAGTTGGCCGGATTGCTGGGGATCGCCTATGCGGCCACTGCGATGCTGGCGCTGGCCGGCATGGTCGTGGCGCTGGACGCCTATGGTCCGGTGACGGACAACGCCGGAGGCATCGCCGAGATGGCCGGCCTCGACGACGCCGTGCGTGAAAAGACCGACGCGCTCGACGCCGTCGGCAATACCACCAAGGCCGTCACCAAGGGCTATGCCATCGGCTCGGCTGGCCTTGCCGCGTTGGTATTGTTCGCCGCGTATACTACCGATTTGCGCGAGTTCTTCCCGCTGCTTGAAGTTAACTTCAGCCTGGAGAACCCCTACGTCATCGTCGGGCTGCTGCTCGGCGCGCTGCTGCCCTACCTTTTCGCGGCGATGGGCATGACGGCGGTGGGCCGCGCGGCGGGCGACGTGGTGGTCGATGTGCGCGAGCAGTTCCGCGAGAAACCGGGGATCATGACTTACGCCGAAAAACCCGACTATGCGCGGACTGTCGATCTTGTCACCAAAGCGGCGATCAAGGAGATGATAATCCCCTCGCTGCTGCCGGTATTGGCGCCGATTGTGGTCTATTATGCGATCAGCTGGGTCGCGGGGCCGGAGAATGGCTTCGCGGCGCTTGGGGCTCTGTTGCTGGGCGTGATCGTCGGCGGGCTTTTCGTGGCGCTCTCGATGACTTCGGGCGGCGGCGCTTGGGACAACGCCAAGAAGTTCATCGAAGACGGCAACCACGGTGGCAAGGGGTCGGAGGCCCACAAGGCCGCGGTCACCGGCGACACCGTGGGCGATCCCTATAAAGACACCGCCGGCCCTGCGGTGAACCCGATGATCAAGATCACCAACATCGTCGCGCTGCTGCTGCTCGCGGCGATGGCGAAGGGCTGATCACGGCGGCACCGCGCCCGCGATACAGGCGCGGTGCCGTTAGCGTTTCCTTGATTTCTCGCCACTAGTTCAGGCCTTGAACACGCAACGTTCCGGCAACAGGATTCGCTCTGCAAGTGGCTGGCGAGGCATACCGCAAAGAGGCTCCACCGGTGCTCGAAGCCGAGCCTGCACCCGTGCGCCCGTCTTCTAGCAACCTTTCTGCTCTGCCCTGGCGCGCGCTGGAAAGCGAGGTCGAAGCCTGGGATGGCCTTGCCCTCGACGCGAGCGAGCCCAATCCCTTTTTCGAAAGCTGGTATCTTCTGCCTTCCTTGCGCCACTTACCGAATACCGATGACGTGACGATTCTGCGCTTCGAACAGGACGGCCGCCTCGCCGGCCTGCTGCCGATCGCTCATCCCCGGCGCTACTACCGCTGGCCGATGCCGCATTTGTCGAGTTGGCTCCACGCAAATTGCTTCTGCGGCGTGCCGTTGGTTGCGAAGGGTGCCGAAGTACCTTTCTGGCAGGCCGTACTGCGATGGGCCGACGCACGGCCGGGCGCAGCGCTGTTCTTGCATTTGCGCGGCATGGTACTGGGCGGGCCGCTTTACGCCGCGCTGGAGGCCGTGGCGGCACAGGGTTCGCGACAGTTGGAGATCGTCCACCGCGAGGCACGTGCCATGCTTGCGTCGGACCTATCGTCGGACGCTTATCTGGAAAGTGCACTTTCCGGCAAGAAGCGCAAGGAATTGCGCCGTCAGGCCAACCGTCTCGGAGAGGAGGGCGCCCTCGCCTTCGAGCACCGCACCGATGCGCGCGACGTGGCACAGTGGAGTACGGACTTCCTTACTCTGGAGGCTGCGGGCTGGAAGGGACAGGGCGGTTCCGCGCTGGCAAGCTCCGAACGGACTGAGCGGATGTTCCGCGAAAGCCTCGAAGGCGCCGCCCTGCGCGGAAGGCTGGAGAGGCTATCGCTGACGCTCGACGGTCGCCCCGTCGCAATGCTGGCGACGTTCCTGACCGCGCCAGGCGCCTATTCGTACAAGACCGCATTCGACGAGACGTATGCGCGCTTCTCTCCGGGCGTGCTGCTCCAACGCGAGAACCTAGCCATGCTGGACCGCCCGGAGATCGTCTGGACCGACAGTTGCGCCAGCGCCGACCATCCGATGATCGACCACCTCTGGCGCGAGCGCCGAGGTATCGGGCGGCTCTCCATCGCCATCGGTGGAAAGCTGCGCCGTGCCGTCTTCCGACAGTTCGTGCGCGCAGAAACCGCGCGCCATCCCGCCGGACAGGAAGCATGAACGCCCCAACTATCCTCCAAACAGGTCCGGTGTTCCCGGATGCCGCGCGCGACGCCTTCGCATCGCACTATCCCGAAGTGCCGCACAAGCTGACTCATGCCCTCGGTGCGCATCCGCTGATGGAACTGGAGGCACTGGCGCGGCTGGCGGAGGGGCTTCCGGCAGCCTCGGTCGAATACAATGCCAGCGACCAGCCCATCGGCGTCGAAGGCAAGCCCGCGCCGACCGGCATCCCCATCGGGGAAACGATCCGCCAGATTGAGACGACCCGCTCTTGGGCGGTGCTCAAGAACGTCGAGCAGGACCCGGCCTATGCCGCTCTTCTCTCCGAACTGCTGGCGGAAATCCGCCCGGCCATCGAGATCGCGCACCGGGCGCATGCTCAAGACGCAGGCCTTCGTCTTCGTGACCAGCGCTGGGGGCGTGACGCCCTATCACTTCGATCCAGAGCACAACATCCTGATGCAGGTGCGCGGCTCGAAAGTCATGACGCAGTTCTCGGCCGGCGATCCGACCTTCGCGCCGGACGAAGTCCACGAGACCTATCACACCGGCGGCGGCCGCGAACTGAAGTGGCGTGAAGAGCTGCTCTCCGGGGGTCGCGAATTCCCGCTTGGGCCGGGAGAAGCGCTCTACGTGCCGGTGATGGCACCGCATTTCGTCCGCAACGGGCCGGAGCCGTCCGTTTCGCTGTCGATCACCTGGCGTTCGGAGTGGAGCTTTGCCGAAGCCGACGCACGGGCCTTCAACGGCCTGTTGCGCCGCTGCGGGCTCAAGCCGAAGCCGCCAGGACGCTGGCCGGATCGCAACCGCATCAAGGCGACGGGCTGGCGCATCGCGCGCGAGCTGGGCCTGTAAATAGTCCGCCCTCCATTCGTCGGTGGATGCGGATCGGTTCAGGCGATCACAGTTCTCAGCATCGCCGGTTTATTATTGCAGATAAGTCGCATTAAAGGGATTATCGAAAGGATCGCCCGATGACCCGCGATTTTGCAAAAACTTTCAGCTTCCTCGCCCTGCACCTGATGGTGGGCTTCATAGTCGCTTATCTCGTCACCGGATCGATCACTATGGCGGGTGGGATCGCCCTGATCGAACCTCTGGTGAATGCCGTCGTGTTCTTTTTCCACGAACGCGCATGGCAGGGCGGCGCGTCGTTCAGCAACCTTCTGACGCACCACCACGCCGCGGGCTGATGCAGGATCAGGAACGCCGGGTCGTTTCCTTACGCAAGTCATGGATGCGGCCGCCGCGATGCTCAATCACCGGGCTGAAGTTTTCCGGCTCGTTGACGAGATCGTCGAACAGCGCGCGGTAGTGGATCATCGCCCGGCGCAGTTCCTCGGTGCCTGCCTCGCCGCGGGCATGGCTGGCGGCGATGTGATGGCCGGTGCGATAATGCGCGACGACCTCGCCGTGATCCACCGACAAGTCTTCGTAGCGCTGGTCGAAGTCCGCCACCGGATAGCCACGCGCCGTCATGACGTCGGCAAGCAGCACGTCGGCGCGCTGGACGGCACCCGCCGGGTCATCGACGAACTGGGCCTGAACTTCCAGCCATGCGCGCACGAACGCTTCCCGCCGGGCGGGCTCCAACGGGCGAATGTCGAAGGCGGCGACGCGCTGCTCGCGCTCATGGAGCACGGTCTCGGCCTCATACATGCTGCCGGACTGGTCGATAGTGCGATCGTATTCGTCGCCAAATCGATCACGCAACCGCGCTGTATGGCGACTGCGCATGACTGTCACAACAACGCCGACCAGAACGGTCAGCGCGATCAGGCCGACGGCTATGGCGAGCGGACTAAGTGTAACCACGTTGCATCTCCCGTTTCCCGCCTCCGTCCTACGGAAACTTCAACCGGGGAGATGATCGTCAGTTGCGCGGCCCGCCGCAGGTGTCGCGCCGCTCAGCCGTTCGGATGGTAGAAGTCGTAGATCGTCTGCGCCACCGCCACGCTGACACCCGGCGCGCGGCGCAAATCTTCGAGGCTCGCCGCGCGCACCTTGCCGGCCGTGCCGAAGTGCAGCAGCAGCGCGCGCTTGCGGGCCGGGCCGATGCCGGGAATCTCATCGAGCGGGCTGGCGGTGATCGCCCGGCTGCGCTTGGCGCGGTGGGCGCCGATGACGAAGCGGTGGACCTCGTCACGCAGGCGCTGGAGGTGGAACAGCACGGGTGAGTTCACCGGCAGCATCTTCTCCCGCCCGTCGGGGAAATGGAACACCTCGCGCCCCTCGCGCCCGTGATGCGGCCCCTTGGCGATGGCGATGAGGTTGACGTCCTCGATGCCGAGTTCCTCCAGCGCGTCCTTCACCGCGTTCATCTGGCCCTTGCCGCCGTCGATCAGGACGAGGTCAGGCCAGGTGCCGCCGGTGCGCTCGGGGTCTTCCTCCTGCACGCGGCCGAAGCGACGGGTCATGACCTCGCGCATCATCGCGTAATCGTCGTCGGTCTGCGCGGACTTGATGTTGAACTTGCGGTACTGGCTGGTCTGGAAGCCCTCCGGCCCCGCCACCACCATCGCGCCCAGCGCCTTGGTGCCCGAGATATGGCTGTTGTCGTAGACTTCCACGCGCTGCGGCAGGTCGGGCAGCTCGAGGAAGTCAGCCATCTCGCGCCAGACTTTCGCCTGCGTGCCGCGCTCAGCCTGGCGGCGGTCGAGCGCTTCCACCGCGTTGCGCGTGGCCTGCATCATCAGGTTGCGGCGGTTGCCGCGCTGGGGGACGGAGATTTCCACCTTGCCGCCCGCGCTCTCGCGCAGGGCTTCGGCGATGAGGTCCGCCTCGGGCAGTTCGCGATCGACGAGGATGCAGCGCGCGGGCGGCACTTCCTCGTAGAACTGCGCGAGGAACGCCTGCATCACCTCTTCCTCGCTCAGCCCTTCGGTATGGGTGGGGAAGAAGGCGCGGTGGCCCCAGTTCTGGCCGCCGCGGATGAAGAAGGCCTGCACGCCGACCTGCCCGCCCTTGCTGGCCATCGCGAAGATGTCGGCATTGTCGAGACCTTCCGCGTTGATCGCCTGGCTGCCCTGGATGAAAGTCGCCGCGCGCAGGCGGTCGCGCAGCATCGCCGCACGCTCGAAGTCGAGGTCGGCGGCGGCTTCTGCCATCTGCGCCTCGATCTTGCGCTGGACCGCGTTGGACTTGCCACCGAGGAAGTCCTTCGCCTCCTGCACCAGTTCCTTGTAGCCCGCCTCGTCGATGCGATCGACGCAGGGCGCCGAGCAGCGCTTGATCTGGTAAAGCAGGCAAGGCCGGTCGCGCCGGGCGAAGAAGCTGTCGGTGCAGCTGCGCAGCAGGAACAGCTTCTGCAGCGCGTTGATCGTGGTGTTGACCGATCCGGCGCTGGCGAAGGGGCCGTAGTAATTGCCCTTCATCCGCCGCGCGCCGCGATGCTTCATGATGCGCGGGAATTCGTGATCGGTGCGCAGCAGGATGAACGGGAACGACTTGTCGTCGCGCAGCAGCACGTTGTACGCGGGCCGGAAGCGCTTGATGAGCTGCGCTTCGAGCAGCAGCGCCTCGGCTTCCGAATTGGTCGTCACGATCGTCATCGAGCGGGTCTGGCTGACCATGCGCTGCAGGCGGCCGGGCAGACGCTCCCACTGGGTATAGTTGGCGACGCGGTTCCTCAGCACCCGCGCCTTGCCGACATAGAGCACATCGCCGCGCGCGTCCTGCATGCGGTAGACGCCGGGCTTGGCGGGTAGCGTGCGGACGGTGTCGCGGATCACCTCGACGCCGGCCTGCAGGTCGGGCTGGTCGGAGCCGCGCACGGTGTAGGTCGCCCGCTCCTCGTTGAAGCGTTCGAGATGGTTGGGCTGCTCAGGAGTGCCGGCTGGTGTTCTCGCCATGTTCGTGCAGATAGGGAAGGTTCGCGCGAAGGGGAAGTGCCCGAACGCGCCCACCCCCAGCCTCTCCCGCAGGCGGGAGGGGGACCGCTCATTTCTCCCTTCCCGCATGCGGGAGGGGCTGGGAGTGGACCTTGCCTGTCCTCAGAACATCTTGCGGAAGTCGATCCCCAGCACGCGCCCCTGCGGCTCGCGGTAAGCACGCTGGTAGGCGATCGGCGTCGCGCCGTTCTGGTCGGTGACCTTCTGGCGCAGATCGAGCAGGTTGTCGGCCCGGAGCGACAGGCGCGAGCCCTTGAGGAACGGCATCTTCGCCACCAGCGCCTCGTTGCGGCCGAGATCGGCAAAGATCCGCAGCGATACGTCGAAGGTGCTGCCGAACCGCAAGTCCTGGCTCCCCGGCGCGCCAGAGCCATCGACCCGCGCGGCGGCATTCCACTCGGCCTTCAAACGCAAGCCATAGCCGTTCTTGAACAGGCCGCCCTCCGCCTCAATCGTGTGGCGCGGGGTGCCGCCCGCCGTGGTGGAATCGCCATTGAGCTGATCGAGCACCGGCACGCCCGGAGCGATCAGGATCGTGTCGGTGAAGCGCCAGGTGTGATAAACCGAGAGGTTCCAGCGACTGCCACCCCGTCCACCCGGCGGGCCGAAGCCGCCGCCCGGAGGGCCACCCGGTCCACCGCCCGGTCCGCGCCCGCCAGATTCAGCACGCGTCCCACCGGCGCCCCGCTCGCCTGCATTGGAAGCCATCGGCGGTTGCCCCCGAAAGCACCCGGGGGCGGGAACATCGGTTGCTCGCCCTGCGCGCGGGTCGTGCCGGGGGCCGGCGTCGGCGCATTGCAGAAACGCTCGCGCAGTTCGGCGAGCTTGGCCGGATCGACCTTGCCGTCGGCGCCCATGATGCGCTCGCGCATGCGGTCGGGCAGGCTCGCCACGTCCGGTGGGCCACTGCCGCCCGCGCAGAGCGCGGTACGGATGCGTTCGAAACGCTCGGGGTCCATCGGACCTCGGCCGCCGCCTTCGCCGGGAGTGGCACCCTGCCCTTCGGCCGAACAGGCACGCTGCTTGAACTCGGCCAGCTTGGCCGGGTCGATCTTGCCGTCCGCACCGGAGAGACGATTGCGCAATCCTTCGGGCAGGCCCGCCGGATCGGGATCGCCTGCGCCGGGCGCGCAGAGCTTTTCGCGGATCGCGGCGAAGCGCGATGGATCGAAGTTCGGACGCCCCGCCTCACCAGTCGCCTGCCCGCCATTCAACACCTGACCGCCCGCCATCGGCCCATTCGGACCGGTGACCGACTGCGTCGGCGCAGCGCTCATCGGCGCGGGCTGGCCTGCCGGCGTACCGCCGCCAGCCGATGACGAACCGCCAAGGCTGCCCGAAATGTTGAAGCCCCAGCGCATCGAGGAAGTCTTCACTTCGTCGAAAGTCACCGCGCGCCGGTCGATGCGGGTCAGGTTGCCGTCCGCGTCGCGCGTCACGCGGTCCGGGAAGGCGTCCTCGATCGCCGAGGTCAGCAGCGGGAACGACTGGGTGACGTTGCTCGACCGGTTCCGGAAGTATTCGACGATCAGGTTTGAGCGCTGGAAGAACGGCAACTTCCACTGCGCCGAGATCTTCCAGTCGCGCTGGGTTTCCTTCTTCAGGTCCGGATTGCCGCCGGTCACCGTGGTGACGAGCGCGGTGCGCGAATTCGTGAAGTCGTAGACCGCGACGTTGTATGTCTCGACCATCGGCGCGGCCAGCTGGGTCAGCTTGGGCGCGGCCTGATCGACGATATAGCTCGCCTGCAGCATCAGCGTTTCGGTCGGCGCCCATGTGACGCCCGCGCTCCAGTCCGTCAGCGTTCCGAAGTCCGACAGGTGGTCCAGTCCGCCGCTGAAATTCAGCGTGATGTCGCCCACCGCGCCAAGGAAATCCTCTCCCTTGCTGGTGAGCGGCAACGCCAGATTGACGCCGCCCAGCAGATCGCCGCGCCGGAGCGTCACGTTGCCCACGGTGGTGCGGGTGTCCTCGCTCATCGAGCGGTCGTAATCGTACCCACCCTTGACCGTCAGGTTGGCCTCGCCCGCAGGCATGCGGAAGGGCTTGCCCGACAGGGTGACGAGGTTGGACAGCGTCAGTTGGCGCGTGGTCGCGACGTCCACGCCTGCGCCCGGCACATTGGGCAGCGCTCCGGTGATGGAAAGCGCGCCGGATGCGACTTCGGCCTGCAGGTCGCCGTACTGCGTCTCGGTGCGACGGCGATCGACGCGGGTATTCGTGTCGGTATACGTCGCATTGGCGGTGGCGCTGACCTGCCATTCGCCGAGCATCGTGCTGTAGCCGAGCCCGCCCTCGAACGTATCGGTGATCGAGCGGTTTCGCAGCGGATCGGCCAGCGTGCGGCGCAGCGTCTGGCCGTCATAGGTCAGCGGAACCGTGTCGAGGCCCGAAAGCGAGAGCGTGTTCGAGCGGGTATATCCGCCGGTCGCGGTGATCGCCCCGGCCAGGCCCTTCTCGCCCAGCCCCTGCGTCATCGTGCCTTCCAGCGTCAGTTCGTGGTCCTGCGCGGCGAGGCTGCGATAGCGCGCCGGATCGGGATCGCCCGCGACTTGGGAAACGCGCGATTCGTCCTGCGTGATGCCGCGCTCGGCCTCGGTCAGCATGCTGGTGTTGTCGAGCTTGCCGTTGACGTTGAAGCGGCGCGGCCCGGCGATCTTGAACAGGCCGCCTTCCAGCTCGTAATTGTCGTAGCCGCCGCGCGTCGGGCGATTGTATTCGCCCGAAGTCGTCACCGCCGAGAACTGGTCCTTGAGGATGATGTTCACGACGCGCTGGTTGGCCGAATAGCCGAAGCGCAGCGCCACTTCCTCGGGCAGCACCTCGACCCGGCGGATCGCCTCGGGCGGGATGCCGCGCATCTCGCGGAAGCTGGAGATGCGCTGGCCGTTGAGCAGCATGACCGGCGAGCCGCCGCGCCCGCGGCCGCTGCCGGTCTGCGGGCTGATCGCATCCAGCAGTTCCTCGATCGAGGCGACGCCATAGGACGCGATGTCGTTCTCGTCGAAGACCGCAATGGGCTGCTGGGGCACGTCGATCGAGCCAATCACGCGCGGCGCGGTGACGAGAATCTCGTTGCCATGGACTTCCAGCGGGTTGTCGGGATCGGTGTCGTCATCCTTGATGACCGGCACGCTGGGTGCGTCAGCCGCCGCTTCCGCCGCGAACGCAGGCATCGGCATGGCGAGGCTCGCCACGAGGCTGATCAGAGGTAAGGAACGCAAGTGCAGTCTCCGCCAAGGTGCATCTGTGAAATAGTGATGTGTTCCTTCCCCTCCCGCGCTATTGCCTTGGCCTCTTGCGGACCACAAGCTGGGGCGCGGTATCATTTTGTCGCAATCGTCTTGCGCGAACATGAACCGGCGGCCCTTGCTGCTGTACGCATCGTCGCGAAGTCGTTGCGGGCCATGGCGCGATGCGCAAATGGCGACAAAGCAGTCACACGAACGGCAAAAATGCCGCCAAGGCTTCCATTTTCGCGGAGTCGTGGCTATGTCGCGCGCCGATGACACACCAGAACAATGGAAACTGATCGCCAATGGCGAAAGAAGAACTCCTCGAAATGCGCGGCCGCGTGGTCGAACTTCTCCCCAACGCGATGTTCCGCGTCGAGCTGGAGAACGGCCACGAAATCCTCGGCCACACCGCAGGCAAGATGCGCAAGAACCGCATTCGCGTGCTGGTCGGCGACGAAGTGCTCTGCGAGCTGACCCCCTACGATCTCACCAAGGGTCGCATCACCTACCGCTTCATGCCGGGCCGTGGCGGCCCTGGCCAGTTCGGGTCCTGACCTGACTGCGGCAGATTTGTCGGCGGGGCATGGCGCCCCCGACTCGTTCTCGCTTCCGCCAGCCCGCGACGCCGCGAACTGCTCTCCCGCATCGGGATGAGCGACTTCACGGTGGAAGCTGCAGACATCGACGAGACTGCGCATCCCCGCGAGGTACCGCGCGATTACGCCCGGCGCATGGCGCGGGAAAAGGCGCTTGCGCTGCCTCCCGGCGATGCTTTCGTGCTGGCTGGCGATACCGTAGTCGCCTGCGGCCGCCGCGTGCTGCCCAAGGCCGAAGATGAGAAGACCGCGCGCGAATGTCTCGCGCTGCTTTCGGGCAGGCGGCACCGCGTCCTCTCCGCCATCGCCCTGCGCGCGCCCGGCGGCACCCTGCACGAGCGGCTGAACGAGACGATCGTGCGCTTCAAGCAATTGTCAAAAGACGAGGTCGAAGCCTACATCGCCGGCGGCGAGTGGGAGGGCAAGGCCGGTGGCTATGCCATCCAGGGCAGCGCCGAAGGCCTCATCGCGTGGATTTCCGGCAGCCACTCAGGCGTCGTCGGCCTCCCCCTGTTCGAGACGCGCGCCCTGCTGAAGGGCGCAGGCTTCCCCATTGGCTGAATGGCTGGTCGAAGAGGGGATCGGCGAAACCCGCGCGATTCTCGTCGATAACGGCCATGTCCTTGCCGCAAGGCTGGAATGGCCGGGCCGGCTGACCGCCGGTGAAGTCGCTGACGCAGTGCTGGTATCGCGCCGCGCCGGAGCCTCACGCGGGACGGTTCGCTTCGATTCGGGCGAGGAGGCGTTCGTCGACGGCCTCCCCAAGTCCGCCAGCGAAGGCGCACGCCAGCGGGTGATCGTCACCCGCACAGCGATGGCCGAGACCGGCCGCTACAAACTGGCCCAGACCCGCGCCAGCGATCTTGCCCTCCGACCTGCCCCCACCCTTGCCGAATCGCTGCGTGGCGGCGGACTGCCGGTCAGGAAGGTCCGCCGCTTTTCCGACGATCCCTGGCCCGAGATCGTGGCCGAGGCGCTTGACGGCGTGATCGCCTTCGAGGGCGGATCGCTGGTGGTGACGCCGACCCCGGCGATGACGCTGATCGACATCGACGGCATCCTCCCCTCGCCGCGCTGGCGCTGGCCGCCGTGCCCGCGATCGCCGACGCGGTCGGGCGGCTCGACCTTGCCGGCTCGATCGGCATCGACTTCCCTCACTGGAGCGCAAGGACGACCGCCGCGCGGTGGACGATGCTCTGGCCGAAGCGCTCGACCACTGGCCGCACCAGCGCACGGCGATGAACGGCTTCGGCTTCGTGCAGCTCATCGCGCGACTGGAGCGCCCTTCGATCCCGCAGCGGGTGCGTGCCGCCCCCGCCGCCGCCGCCGCGCGCCTTCTTCTGCGCAGTGCCGAACATGTGGCCGAACCGGGCGCGCTGCTGCTCACCGCGCACCCCGCCGTGCGGGCCGCCATGAGCGAGGAATGGCTCGCCGACCTCGCGCGGCGCACCGGGCGCACGATCCGCTGGCAGGAGGAGCGCACGCTTGCGCTGGCCGCCGGATTCGCGCAGGCGGTGCCGCTATGACCCTCTCCGAACGCAAATGCCCGATCTGCCGCAAACCCCGCGCCGCCGAGTTCACGCCGTTCTGCTCCAAGCAGTGCCGCGATCGTGACCTGCTGAAGTGGCTGGACGACGGCTACGCCCTGCCTGGCCAGCGCCACGATCCCGAGGACTTCGTCGGGCAGGAAAAAACAATCCACAGGACGATTGAAATTTCTTCGTCATTTAGGGCTTGCCAAGGTCGGCCACCTTCTTCATAGGCCCGCCCACACCGCTCGCCGGTCTCTTCCAGAGGCCGCCGCCGAACGAGTGCCCGAGTAGCTCAGTTGGTAGAGCATGCGACTGAAAATCGCAGTGTCGGTGGTTCGAATCCGCCCTCGGGCACCATTTCCTTTCCTTTGGTGTCGCGCCCGAAATAAATCTCCATTACGGGAAACTGTGATGGATTTCGGCACGTTCAGCCGGATTGCCATGCGACTTTGATCTTTAGTCGCAAATTGTCGCATCTGCGAAATGGGCGCTTGCTCGCACACCGTTTTGCTGAATAGGACAGGGCAACATCCAACAAGGCGTGCGACTTGAACAGCTTCCCCCTTATGCCCTTCGCCGGCCCTCCGGTTGGCGCTGGCCGCTCCTGCCTGTTGCCGCCCTCGCGCTTGCCGGAGTGTCGCTTGCGGCATGCTCCGGCGGATCGTCAAAAGGTCAGCAGCAGCGCACTGCCGAAGTCGGCTATATTGTCGCGCAGACCAGCAGCGTCCCCCTCTCGGCAACGCTCAGCGGCCGTACGGTCGCCTTCGAGACGTCCGAGGTGCGTCCGCAGGTGACCGGCGTGATAAAGCGCCGCTTCTTTACAGAGGGCAGCACGGTCAAGGCAGGGCAACCGCTGTTCGAGATCGATCCCAGCCTCTACCGCGCGGCGGTGAACCAGGCGCAGGCGAACCTCTCCAGCGCGCGCGCCACGGCGGATGCAGCCTCGGTCAAAGCGGATCGCTATCGCCCGCTCGCCGACATGGAAGCGATCGCCAAGCAGGACTATACCGACGCCCTGGCGGAATCGAGGACAGCCAAGGCCGCCATCGCGCAGAACGCCGCCGCGCTCGACACGGCAAAGATCAACCTTCGCTTCACCACCGTTCCCGCGCCGATCAGCGGGAAGATCGGACGCCAGCTGTTCACCGTCGGCGCCCTCGTCAGCGCCACGCAGGCCGATCCGCTCGCGGTGATCCAGCGCATGGACCCGATCTACGTCGACATGCAGCAGTCCGCCGCCGAGCTGACGAGCCTGCGTCGCCGCCTTGCCGAAGGCGGCGTGACCCCGGCAGCACCGAGGTCCACCTCATGCTGGACGGCGGCATCCGCTATCCGCAGGCGGGCACCGTGCAGTTCTCCGAAGTCACGGTCGACCAGACCACCGGCACCGTCACCTTGCGCGCGCGCTTTCCTAACCCCGACGGCATTCTGCTTCCCGGGATGTTCGTGACGGCGATGTTCGACCAGGCTTCGGACCCGAACGCCTTCCTCATCCCGCAGAACGCCGTGCAGCGCGACTTCGACGGCAGCGCCTTCGTGATGCTGGTCGGCGCCGACAACAAGGCGCAGCGCCGCAAGGTCACCGCCGACCGCACGTACAATGAGTTCGCGGTCGTGACCGGCGGGCTGAAGAAAGGCGACAAGGTCATCACGCAAGGGCTCAACGGTCTGCGTCAGGGCGCTCCGATCAAGCCGGTCGTGAGCACGGCGCCTCAGAAGGTCGAGCCGCGCAAGGAAGGCCAGGGTGCGGGAAGCGGCGCAGAGGCAGGCCAATCCGGCCACAAGCGCGGCTGACGGTTCATGTCCCGCATCTTCATCGATCGCCCGATCTTCGCCTGGGTTCTGGCGATCATCGTGATGCTCGCCGGCCTCGGCGCGCTGAATTTCCTGCCCAATGAGCAATACCCGGACATCGCGCCGACGCAGGTGAACATCCGCGCCACTTATCAGGGCGCGTCGGCGCAGACGATCGAGAACTCGGTGACGCAGATCATCGAGCAGCAACTGACCGGCATCGACGGCCTGCTCTACTTCAGTTCCGAATCGAGCAATCGCGGGCAGGCGAGCATCAGCGCCACTTTCGCCAAGGGCACCGACCCCGACATCGCGCAGGTCCAGGTCCAGAACAAGGTCCAGTCGGCGATCCCGCGCCTGCCGCAGACCGTGCAGGCGCGCGGCGTCACCGTGACCAAGTCGAACGCCGACCAGCTGCTGCTGGTGGCGGTCTACGACGAGACCGACCAGCGCTCCAACCAGGACGTGTCGGACTATCTTGCCTCGAACATCCAGGACCCGCTTTCGCGCGTCCAGGGCGTGGGCGACGTCAACGTGTTCGGCGCGCCGCACGCGATGCGTATCTGGCTGGACCCGCGCAAGCTTGCCGCCGTGGCGCTCATGCCCAGCGACGTGACCTCAGCGATCACCGCCCAGAATACCGAAGTCGCGGCGGGCGAGATCGGGGGCACGCCTGCGGTCGACGATCAGGCGATCAACGCCGTCGTCACCGCCGGTTCGCGCCTGCAGACCGCCGACCAGTTCCGCGCCATCGTGCTCAAGACCAACCCGGACGGTTCGGTCGTCACCATTGGCGATGTCGCACGGGTAGAGATCGGCGCGGACAGCTACTCCTCGGTCAGCCGCGTCAACGGTCACCCCGGCGCAGGCATCTCGATCTCGCTGGCGCCCGGCGCCGACGCCCTGCGCACGGCAGAAGCGGTCAAGGCGAAGATGCAGGACCTCGCGGCAGAGATGCCCGACGGCGTGAAGTACATCTACGGCAGTGACTCCACGACGTTCATCAAGCTCTCGGTCGAAGAGGTCGAGAAGGCGCTGTTCGAGGCGATCATCCTCGTTGTCATCGTGATGTTCGTGTTCCTGCAGAGCTGGCGCGCCACGCTGATCCCGGCGATCGCGGTGCCGGTGGTGCTGCTGGGCACCTTCGCGGTGTTCTACGTGATGGGCTTCTCCATCAACACGATGACGCTGTTCGGGCTGGTGCTGGCTATCGGCCTGCTGGTCGATGACGCCATCGTCGTGGTCGAGAACGTCGAGCGCCTGCTGGAAGAGAACCCCGGCATGTCCCCGCGCGACGCCACCATCAAGTCGATGGAGGAGATCCAGGTAGCGCTGGTGGCTATCGCGCTGGTGCTTTCGGCGGTGTTCCTGCCGATGGCCTTCTTCGGCGGCTCGACGGGCGTGATCTACCGCCAGTTCTCGCTGACCATCGTGACCGCGATGGTGCTTTCGGTGCTGGTGGCGCTGATCCTCAGCCCGGCGCTGACGGCGACGCTGCTCAAGGCCAAGAAACCCCATGGCGAGGAAAATCACGAGCCGAACTGGATCGAACGCCACCTGCCCTGGCTCGCGCGCGGCTGGGAGAAGTTCCACACCTGGTTCAACCGCAGCTTCGAGCGTGTTACCGATGCCTATGTGCGCAAGGTGGACGTCGTGGTTGCCCACAAGTGGCGCTGGCTCGCGCTGTTCGCGGTTACTTGCGTCGGTACGTTCCTGCTGTTCCAGCGGCTGCCGACAGGCTTCCTGCCGAACGAGGACCAGGGCAACATAAGCGTACAATGGCGCCTGCCCGCCGGCACCCCGCGCTCGCGTACCGAGCAAGTGCAGCGCGAAATCGAGAAGTACTTCACGACTTACGAGAAGCACAACGTCGCGGGCATGTTCTCCGTCGCGGGCGGCGGGCGCGGTGCATCCGGCCAGAACAGCGGTCAGGGCTTCATCAACCTGACCGACTGGTCGCAGCGCACCGACCCGAAGGACGGCGCCGACGCCATCGTTCAGCGCGCCAGCGCCGCCTTCCGCAGTCTTCGAGACGCGCAGGTCTTCGTGCTGGTGCCGGGCGCCGTTCGCGGCCTCGGCGATTCGGCGGGCTTCACGATGGAGTTGCAGAACGCCAGCGGACTGTCGGACGACAAGTTCATGGCCGCTCGCGAAAAGCTGCTCGCCGCCGCTGGCGCGAACGACCAGTTGTCGGGCGTGCGCCTGAGCAACCTGCCGGACGTCTCGACCCTCAAGATCAACACCGACATCCGCGCTCTCACCGCGTTCGGCCTGACCCCCGGCAACGTCAACGCCACGCTTTCGACGGCCTGGGGCGGTACGTACGTCAACGACTTCATCGACAAGGGCCGCGTCAAGCGCGTCTACGTACAGGGCGATGCGCAGTTCCGCTCGCGCCCGGAAGATCTGGCGCAGTGGTTCGTTCGCGGCTCCGACGGGCAAATGGCGCCCTTCTCTTCGTTCTCGACGATCGGATGGTCGACGGCGCCGAGTTCCACCTCGCGCTTCAACGGCCTGCCCGCTTATGAGTTCTCCGGTAATGCCGGTTCCGGCGTCAGCTCGGGCACGGCGATGAACGTGATGGAGCAACTCGTCGCCGATATTCCCGGCGTGAGCGTCGCATGGGCGGGCTCCTCGTATCAGGAGCGGTTGTCGTCCGGACAAGGGCCCATCCTCTACGCCCTGTCCCTGCTGGTCGTGTTCCTGTGCCTTGCGGCGCTTTACGAGAGCTGGTCGATCCCGGTTGCGGTAATCCTCGTCATTCCGCTCGGCCTGTTGGGCGCCATCGCCTTCGTCACGCTGCGCGGGTTGGAGAACGACGTGTACCTGCAGATCGGCCTGCTCACGACCATGGGCCTTGCCGCGAAGAACGCGATCCTGATGATCGAATTCGCCGAGCAGGCGGAACGGCAAGGCAAGCGCGTCATCGACGCCGCGCTGGAGGCCGCAAAGATCCGACTGCGCCCGATCCTGATGACCAGCTTCGCGTTCATCTTCGGCGTGCTGCCGCTTGCCATCGCTACCGGCGCGGGCGCTAACAGCCGCGTCGCCATCGGCACGGCGGTGGTCGGCGGCATGCTCACCGCGACGATCCTTGCGATCTTCTACATACCGCTGTTCTTCGTGCTCGTGCGCCGCAGCGTGCGCGACGGTCTTGCCGCAGCACGAGAGAAACTGCAGCAGCGCCGCGGGCGCTCGGGAGACCCCGCATGAAGCGCATGAGCATCCGCCTGATGGCGGGCGTCCTGCCTGCCCTGGCCCTTGGCGCCTGCTCGCTGGCTCCAAAATACGTCCAGCCCGACCTGCCCGTCCCGACCTCGTGGCCGGTTGGCGACGCATACCTGCAGCAGAGCGAGGCTTCGCTGCCGGAGGTGTCCTACAAGGACATATTCCGCGACCCTCGCCTGCAGTCGCTCGTCGAGGAGGCACTGGCCAACAACCGCGACTTGCGCGTGGCGGCGGCGAACGTCGCGGCGGCGCGGGCACAAGTGCGCGTAACTCGGGCGAACCAGTTCCCGGCTGTCGGCATCAGCGGCTCCGCCACCGACACCGAGACCGGCGGCGGCTTCGGCCTCAACGGCATGAGCTATTCGGTACAGGGCGGTATCTCCAGCTTCGAGCTGGACCTGTTCGGCAAGCTCGCCAACGCCACCCGCTCGGACCGCGATACAGCGCTGGCGACGGAAGCGGCAGCGCGCACGGTTCGCCTTGGTCTCGTCGCCGATCTTGCGCAGGCTTGGGCGACGTATGCCGCCGACACCGACTTGCTCAAGCTGGCACAGGCTACTGCGGCCAACGCCAAGGATAGCGTGCGGCTGTCGTCCGCCCGTCTCAAGGGCGGCGTCGCCGCGCGTACCGAACTTCGGCAGGCCGAACAGGTTCTCGAAACCGCCAATGGCGACCTCGCCACGCAGACCGCCGCGCTGGCGCAGGACATCAACGCGATCCGCCTTCTCGTAGGTGCGGAATTCGATCGCGCGCTGCTGCCGACCGGGATCGACGAGGTCAACGCCAGCCTCGGCGAAGTGCCTGCCGGGCTTTCGACGCAAGTATTGCTGCGCCGCCCGGACGTGGTTCAGGCCGAATACCAACTGCGCGCCGCCAATGCCGACATAGGTGTCGCACGGGCACAGCTCTTCCCCACGATATCGCTAAGCGCCCTGATCGGCTTCGCCAGCCAGTCGCTATCGAGCCTGTTCGACACGGCCTCGCGCACGACGACGCTGGGTGCGGATGGCAGCTGGTCGGTGTTCAACGCAGGGGGCCGCAAGGCCAATGTCGAGGTGACCAAGGCCCAGCGCGACGCGGCCCTGGCGACTTACGAGAAAGCGATCCAGACCGCCTTCCAAGAAACCGCCGACGCCCTCGCCGACCAGGGCACCCTCGCCGAACGCCTGCGCGCCGCGACGGCCTTCACCGGCGCGGCACAGGACACCGCTACGCTCACCGAGGCGAGCTATCGCCGAGGTATCGTCGGCTCGCTCGACAACCTCGATGCGCAGCGCAGCCTCTATTCCGCGCGGCAGGCGGAGATCGCGGTGCGGCTGACACAGGCGGGCAACCGGATAGCGCTTTACCGCGTATTGGGTGGCGATCAGTCGACGCCGACGGTGGCGGGGCCGGCAACTCAGCCGTAAAGCGGGACGATCTGCGGCAGTTCGACGGTAGTGCGAATGCCCGGCGCGGCCGCACAGACCGCTGGAATGGCATTGATAGGTCGATGCGCGGTCAAGCCGGGCGTGTAGGCGGCGTAGTCTTCCTCCGCGACCGGGAAAGTAATGTCCACCTTGACAGGCGTGTCGCCCTCGGTGCTGATCCGCCATCCGGACTCGCGCAAGTCCCATTCGTGCTCGATGTCGGTGGTGACGTACCAGTTAGCGCGGAAGCGCAGGATCGGACGACCCTGATGCTTGCAGGTGATGGTTGTACGCATCGCGCCGACGGTGCCGGCGGGCACTTTGCCGGCCGCTATATCGAGGTCACCGCGCGTCGCGGAAAGTTCGCCGACCGCTTCTATATCATCGCAAGGTAGCCCCATGGCCTCGGCGACCTGCGAAAGCGAGCTGCCGAAATCCCCCTTGAGATGCTCGGCCCGGCACTGGTCGAATGGTGCCATCGGCGCCGCGAAGCCCATGATGTGAAACAGCATGTCGGGCGAATTGCGGCTCGACACGTCGGCATATTCGTCGATCGTGAGCAAACCATGTTCGCGCTGGAGCGACAACAGAGGGATCGCCAGCGCTTCCGTGACGAAACCGGGGCTCGACCCGGTGGAATGGATCGACGTACCCCCTGCCGTACAGGCCTCTTCGACCCGGGCGCGTCTTCCGGCATCCATGAGAGGTGGATAATGGAAGTCGCCGCGCGTCGTCACCACGTTCTTGCCCGAAGCAAGGAGCGCGCACAGGGCGTCCCAGTCGGTCCCCTGCGGCATGAACAGGACACAGTCGGCATCGAGGGCGACGATCTCCTCAAGCGAATTCGTCGCCTTGATGCCGGTTTCCGCAAGACCGCAGAGTGCGCCCGCGTCCTTGCCGACCTTCTCCGGCGAACTGACCCACAGGCCCACCAGTTCCATCCGGGGATGCTCGATGAGCATGCGCAAGGCCCGACTGCCGACGTTGCCGGTCGCCCACTGGACGACACGCCAGGTCCTGTTTGCATCTTGCGGCATCGATCTCTCCCTTGTGCTGCGTTCAGCCTGAAACCGGCAGGTCAGCAACTGTCGTTGCATGTGGCAATTCCCATCAGGGAACGCCCTCTGCTCAGAACTTCACGCCCAGTTCCACGCCGTACGTGACCGGCTTGCTCCAGTTCGCGCCAATGCCGAAGCTCGAATACTGCGCCTGCGTGAGGTATCGGCTGTTGGTGACGTTGTCCCCGAAGACCGCTACGTGGAACCCGTCATCCGGGGCGTTCCATTGCGCCCGAAGGGCCAGGGTTTCGTAGCCACCCTGCTCGAACTGGACACCCGAGGGGCCGAAGAAGAAGCTCGACGAGTAGAACAGGTTGCCCGACAGCGCGAGTTCGCCGCCCGCCAGATCGGTCTCGTAGCGCGCGCCGACGAAGCCAGTGAATTCCGGGGTGCGTTGCATCGTCACGTCTTCCAGCGTGGTGGGCACCACGACGAAGCTGACCCCGTTGGCGGCGCAAGTCGCGGCGGTTTCCTCGCCCAGTTCGGAGCAGCGCACATAGACCGGCGCGTTGTTGAATCGCTTGTAGCGTGCATGGACGTAGGAGGCGCCAGCGTTGATCTGGAACGCAGGCGTGACCTGATAGTGCAATGCGCCTTCCAGCCCGTAGATTTCCGAGGTCGCGGCGTTGATGATCTCCGCCGTGCCGGTGCGGTAAATCGACACCTGCAAGTTCTTGTAATCATAGTAGAACGCGGCGGCCTCGAACGAAAAGCCGCGATCCTCGTACTTGAAGCCCACTTCGTAGGCGTTGATATCCTCGGGCTTGACGCGGTTGCAGGTATAGTTTGTGTCGGGGATCTGGCACGAACCTCCGACGTCCGAGATCGCCGCCTTGTAGCCCTTCGTGAACGAGGCGTAGATACTCGTCCGGTCGGTCGGCTTGTAGCGCAGCACCACGCGCGGGGTCAGCTTGTTGTTCGAGATGTTCGGCACCGGCATCTCGGTGAGAGCGAATTGCTGGTTCCAGTAGGCATCGACGATCTTGTCGATCGAATAGCGCGCGCCGGCCGTCAGGAAGAATTGCGGCGTGATCTCGTAGGTGGCGTCGAGAAAGGCGGCGTAGCTCTTGACCGTGGTGCTCGACCCGCCGAGCCGGATGCGCTGGTCGGGCGCGTTGCCGCCATTGTTGATGTAAGTGATGTAAGTGTCGCTATTCTGGAAGTAGAACAGCCCCGCCGTCCACTGCAGCTTCGGCCCCGCCTTCGACGTGAGCAGCAGTTCCTGGCTCCAGGTCTCGTTGAGATTGGGCAGGCCTAGTTGAAACAGGTCGAGCCCCGAATAGTCGAGGTCCTGCGACATCAGCGAGTTCTCGCTGCGGTACTGGCTGTAGGAGGTCAGGTCCGCGAAGCCGAGGTCCGCACGGATCGTGCCCTGCACTACGTCGGTGTTGGAGCGGAAGACTTCCGGCACCGAGCCACTGGCAATGCGGTTCTTCGCCGTGGTGTAAGTCCCCGGCACTCCGCCGAACGGCGCGCCGAGGCCAAAGTCCGAGGTGTTTAGGCTGGACGCCAGCATGGTCGAGGGATCGTCCACCTGGCCGTGCTTGTAACGCAGCAACACGTCCACCGTGTCGGTCAGTTCCGCCTTGAGGCCGAGACGGAACGACCAGTTCTCGTAGTCGCCAACGCGCCGATCGTTATTGGAGATATCGTGCTGCCAGCCGTCACCGCGACGATACTGGCCCTCGAGGCTCAGTGCCACGCGGTCGGAAATGACGTAGTTGGCGAAGGCTTCCGCCTTGGCCTCGTTGTAGCGGCCGTAAGTCACGCGGCCCTCGAAGGCATTGCCCGAAGTGGACGGCTCGCGGGTGGTGACGAGGATCGCGCCACCGGTGGTGTTGCGACCGAACAGCGTGCCCTGCGGCCCCTTAAGCACCTGAATCGAACTGACGCTGATGAGATCGAAGTCGGCCGCCAGCGGGTTCGGCGAATAGAACCCGTCGATGTAGATGCCGACGTTGCCACCGCCGCCCGAGGTCGTCACCGCCGTACCGATGCCGCGAATGGTGGGCTGGAAGAACCCACCCGCGAAGTCGAAGCGCAGCGCCGGAGTGACCTTGCCGATATCGGCAAGCTGCTGGACGCTGGCGGTCTTTAGCGCGTCGCTCGAAAGGTTGGTGATCGAAATCGGCACATCGACCTGCGCCTCCGCGCGGCGTTGTGCGGTAACGATGATCGCGCCCTCCTCAGCCGTGGCGGCCTCTTGCGCGCCCTGCGCATGCGCTGAAATCGGCGTCAGCATCGCCAGTGCGAACACGGACGTGCAAGCCCCTGCTATCTTCACGGTATCCCTCCCAACTGCTTTTGCAGCGAGGCTACACGAGGCCGTCACGCGATCCAGTGATGGACCGAGATCCAGCTTATATATCGCGCTGGCAGATTTCACGCGACATCAGGTTCCCGGCGTGATGTAGCCGATCGTCTCCTGTCGCGGATCGAAGGACTCCGCCTTCCAGCGCACCGAACCGAAGGGCCTTTCGAGAAGACGACGCACCCGGCGGCCATGATTGCTGCGGTTGAAGCCGTCCGCCTGTGCCTGGATGTCGAAATCGCTCTGGGTGTAGCGGCCGCGCATGCGCAGGTAGTCTCCCCAGGTCGGGCAGTGGTATCGCTCGGTCCAGAGGGCCGGGTTTTCGATGTCGCGCGAGATCGTCCAGTCGAAGCCGCCGTTGCGCTTGCGCACTTTCTGCATCGTCATCATGACTTCGTAGAACTCGCGGGCCTGCCCGGGATCGACGTCGTATTCAACCTCGACGACCAGCGGCCCGGACCGCAAGGTCAGCGGCAGCGCGGCTGAGGGCTCATGGCCGATCTCGACCGAATCCATATCGGCCTCGGGATCCTCCCGAATTGGCAATATCGTACCGAGGAGCGCCGTCGCGGCAACGGCCATGCCAGAGGCCACCAGCGCGAAGGCCACGTCATGCCGCGCGGCGACCACGCCCCAACCCCAGGCGCCGACGCCGATCCCCGCTGTGATCGCGGAGGAGAACAGTGACAGCGCCCGCGCCGTCACCCATCGCGGGGCCGACAGTTGCACTGTCACGTTCAGCATCGCGATAGTCAGGATATTGCCCGCGCCCACCAAAAGGAACGCGAGGCATGTGACCGTAAGCGAGTGACTGAACCCGATCGCCACCAGCGCCGCCCCGCTCATGATCGCGAACAGCCTCACCGCCCACTCGGTAGAGATCATCGCCCGGATCTGGCTGACGAACAGCGCGCCGCCCACCGCGCCAACGCCTTGAGCGCCAAGCAGGATACCGAACGTTGCAGCATTTCCGTGCAGCAAATCCTTTGCAATCAACGGGGCAAGCGCGGAAGCCGTAGCCGTACTCAGCCCGAATCCCAGTACACGCAGCAGCGCAGTACGCACTGCGGGCGCATGCAGCGCATAGCGCGCGCCGGTCAGGATCGCCCGGTCTATCCGTTCGGGCGGCAGCCGCGAAGGCACATGAGTCCGCCGCCACAGGAAGAACGCCGTCAGCAGCGGCAGGTAGAGCAGTGCGGTCATGCCAAACACGACCTTCACGCCGTAGAGCACCACGATCAGGCCGCCCAATGCGGGACCGAAGCTGCGCGCGACATTGTAGCTAATCGTCCCCAGCGCTACAGCGGCAGGCAGGTGAGAGCGCGAGACCTGCTCCGGGATCGATGCCTGCCACGAAGGCGAGAACAGCGCCACGCCCGCGCCGATCAGGATGCAGAACGCCAGCAGCATTCCGGGCGTCGTCAGTCCTGCAAAGGTCACCGCTGCGAGCACCGCCGCGCTCACCGCGCTGAACGTAAGGCCGGTCATGGCGATCCGGCGGCGATCGAACATGTCGGCGATGGCGCCGGCCGGAAGCGTCACCAGCATCAGCGGGATCATCATCGCCGTCTGCACCAGCGCGACCATGCTCGCCGAATTGCTCAGCCGCGTCATCTCCCATTGCGCGCCGACGCCCAGAAAGAGCTGTCCGAAGTTGGAGAACAGGCTGGCGGTCCAGATATTGCGGAACGTACGTTCGCGAAGCGGTGCGAAGGCGCCGCCTGCCTCCTCATCCTGCGCCGTCGCCATGGCTGCTCATCCCCTGTTGTTATGTCTGTCCGCCGATGTTGAACGCACCGGCGCAGCCGTCAACCTGCCCATCGCGAAGACGATCCATTGACGCAAGCGAACACAATTCCGACATACTAACCATAGTCAGCAATCGCTGCGGCGATAGCGCCCGCTACCTAGATTGCAAATCGGGCAGCAGGCCCGCATCACGCGAAAAACCGCGCTTTGCTGCGCGAAGGAACGCGAGGAGACCTGTCTTGACCGAGGCCTATATCATCGACGCCGTGCGCACCCCTCGCGGGATCGGCAAGATGGGCAAGGGCGCGTTGTCGCAGATGCATCCCGAACATCTTTCGGCAACGGTCCTCGCCGCGCTCAAGGATCGCAACGGGCTCGAAACCGCGGACGTCGACGACGTGATCTGGGGCGTCTCGGCCGCACTGGGACTGCAGGCGGGCGACATCGGGCGCATGGCGGCACTGGACGCCGGTTACGACGTGAAGGCGGGCGGCGTCACACTCAACCGCTTCTGCGGATCGAGCCTCACCGCCACCAGCCTCTCAGCGGCAATGATCAAGTCGGGCATGGCCGACCTCATGGTGGCCGGCGGCATGGACATGCTCTCCTACGCCAATATGTACGGTATGAAGATGCGCGAGGCCGGGGTCGGCAGTGCCGGCATGGGGGCAGGCAATACGCGCCTGCAGGCCAGGCACCCGCAGTCGAACCAAGGCGTCTGCGCCGACGCGATCGCCGCGATGGAAGGCATCACCCGCGAGGAACTCGAAGCACTCGGTGTCGAGAGCCAACGCCGGGCCGCCGTCGCCCTGGCGGAAGGGCGTTTCGACAAGTCCACGATCGTCGTGAAGGACGACGAGGGCAAAGTCATCCTCGACCACGAGGAGTACCCTCGCCCGGAAACCACCGCCGAAAGCCTCGCCCAGCTCAAGCCGGCTTTCGAAATGTTCCTGAACATGCCGTCCGCGCCCGGCGGGAAGACTTACGGCGAATTGATCAACCAGGTCTATCCCGAGATCGAGATCAAGCCGATCCATCACGTCGGCATCTCCTCGGGTGTGGTCGATGGTGCCTCGGCGATCCTGCTGGCGTCGAAGGAGTACGCAGAGGCACACGGCCTGAAGCCGCGTGCCCGCATCGTCGCAATGGCGGAGACGGGCGACTGTCCGACCCTCATGCTCAACGGCCCTGTGCCCGCGGCGCGCAAGGTGCTCGCCAAGGCGGGGCTCACTACCGACGATATCGACGTCTTCGAAGTGAACGAGGCATTCGCCGTCGTCGTCGAGAAGTTCATCCGCGACCTTGACCTCGACCGCGCCAAGGTCAATCCCAATGGCGGGTCGATCGCGCTCGGCCACCCGATCGGCGGCACCGGCGCCATGCTGATCGGCACTGCTCTCGACGAACTCGAGCGCACCGGCGGGCGTTACGGTCTCATCACGATGTGCGCGGCGGGCGGCATGGCCCCTGCCATAATCATCGAGCGCGTCTGAAGGCGCAGTACAAGGAGCACCTAGTGGCGACCGAAGCCGACGAAAAGCCGATGGGAACGATCAGCAACCCCTTCAACATGCGCGACGAGAGCCCTACGCGGCAGGTCGGGCTGCGCATGACCATCGTGTCGCGGCTCCAACGCAACAATTTCGACCGCAAGGTCGCCGCGCTCAACGTGACGCGCTCGCAGTGGGCGATGATTGCGATCGTGGCGCGCTATCCCGGCTCGACGCAACGGACCGTCGCGGAATACCTGGAGATGTCGGAAGCATCCGCCGGTCGCCTGATCGACCGCCTCTGCGCCGAGGGGTTGCTGGAACGTCGCGACCGCCGCGACGACCGCCGCGCCCGCGCCGTCTACCTGACGGAACAGGCGCAACCGCTCCTCGAGAAGCTCGGTACCATCGCCACCGAGAGCGAGCAGAAGATGTTTGCCGGATTCTCCGAGGAAGAGGTCGATACGCTCCTCGATTTCATGACGCGCATCTACGAGAACGTCAGCCGGGGCTGAGGGCCTTTCGCCACCCTGCTTCGTCGAGCAAGCGGAGCTACCTGCCACCCATCCCAAAAAGAGGGCGACGCCATCCGGCGCCGCCCTCTTCTTCTTGAGAGTATCGCGAAAACTTACTTCGCGGCAGCAAGTTCCTTCTTCGACATCGAAGTAGTCACCTTGCCGCTGTTGTCACTGAGGCTGGAGGCCGGAACAGTCACGAGACGACCATTGAGGATGACCTGCGGGTTGCCATCGGCGGTAACGCGATAGATCGGGGCAATGCGGTAGCCATCGGCGGCATAGAGCATCTTGCCGGCGTTGACCGAGACGGCGCCTGCAGCGGCTTCCTCGGTGGCTTCGCGGACCTGGGTGGTCTCGGCGAAGGCGACGGCAGGCACCGAAGCGATGGTGGCGATAGCGACGAGGGTGGCGAACTTCTTCATGGCGTTTCTCCGAAAACTGCGAACCTGAACGGTCGGACTTATTTACTTACTAAGCTGGGTTAGTATTTTTTGAACACCCGGTCAATTGCGAAATTCGCATCTTAAAAAGCGCTTTGAGCAACATCATCGCCTCTGCGGCATTCTCCACTGCCCTGCTTGCGGGCCCGTCCGAAACCCTTGGAAAGCGGGCGCTTGCAGGCATGATCGTCGGCACGATGGGCCACCCGGTTGATCCCTCCCGGCTTTACGCGCACACCGGGACCACAGGCGAAACGGCGGAAAACCCGGGCGCCAGACAGAAAATCACGGGGATTGGCAGCAGATGTCGACAAAGGTCATGCAGGGCGTCCGCGTCCTCGAAGTGGCGCAGTTCACCTTCACGCCCGCAGCGGGTGGCGTCCTTGCCGACTGGGGCGCGGACGTTATCAAGATCGAGCATCCCGTGCGCGGTGACACCCAGCGCGGCTTCCTCAACATGGGCGGTGTCACGCTCGACCCGCTGCGCCACACGCTGTTCGAACACCCCAATCGCGGGAAGCGCAGCGTCGGCATCGACCTGTCCACGCCCGAGGGCCAGGAAGTGCTCTACGAACTGGCGAAGCAATGCGACGTGTTCCTGACCAACTACCTCCCGCAGGTGCGCCAGAAGAACAAGTTCGACGTCGAGCACATCCGCGCGGTCAATCCCAACATCATCTACGCGCGCGGCTCGGCGCTCGGCAACAAGGGGCCGGAGCGTGAGGTCGGCGGCTTCGACGGCACCTGCTTCTGGTCGCGCAGCGGCATCGCCTATTCGATGACGCCCGAGGAACTACCCGGACCGATCTCTCAGGGCATCCCGGCGTTCGGCGATTCGATCGGCGGCATGTTCATCGCCGGCGGAATCTCCGCCGCGCTGTTCCACCGTGAGAAGACCGGCGAGGCGGTCGAACTGGACGTCTCGCTGCTGAGCACCGCTGCCTGGGCTTCGGGCGCGGTGATCGCACAGGTGGCCGAGACCGGCGTGCTGACGCGCAACCCGATGCCCGGCACCGGCGGCGCGGCGCGCAACCCGTTCATGGGCAATTATCAGACGAGCGACAATGGCACGATCAACTTGTGCACGATCTCGCCCACCGGCCACATCCGCAGCCTGTTCGAGCACCTCGGCGTGCCTGAAGCGGCCGACGATCCGCGTTTCTCCGAACCGCGCGCGCTGTTCGAGAATGCAGGCGCCGCCAGCGACATCCTCATCAAAGCCTTCGGTGCGCAGCCCTTCGAATATTGGCGCCAGCACCTCAAGACGTTTTCGGGCCAGTGGGCGCCGATCCAGAGCTTCCATGAGCTGCTGACCGACGAGCAGGCCCTTGCCAACGACATGATCATCGAGGTGGAAGGCGCTGACGGCGGGGCCCCGCTCAAGCTGGTGCGCGGCCCCGTGCAGTGGAACGGGGAGGCGGTGGAAACCACTCGTTCGCCGCAGGCCTCGGAGCACACCGAGATCGTGCTCATGGAAATGGGCGTCGAGTGGGACCGGATCGAGGAATGGAAGGCCAAGGGCGCGATCGCCTGAGCCGTGACTGCCTGCACCACGGCCCGAGCATACGATACACAAGAGAACAAGGAAGCCGAGATGAAGCCTGGAACCCGCCTGAAAAGCGCCGCTTGCGACACCGAAGTCATGGTGATCCGCGCGGCCGAAGGCCAGATCGAATGCGGCGGCGCGCCGATGGGTGAGGCCAAGCCCGCCGAGGCAGCCCCCTCGCCGCCGACTTCTCGGCCGGCACATTGATGGGCAAGCGCTATGTCGATGCCGCCGGCCAGTACGAACTGCTCTGCGTGAAGCCCGGCAAGGGCTCACTCTCTGTCGATGGGCAGGCGCTCGTCGTCAAGGACGCCAAGCCGCTCCCAGCCTCGGACTGACACGCAAGGTAACCGGCGCTCCGATGAACATCGCTCTCCTTCTCGAAATGGCGGCCGAGGCCGCACCCGACCGCGTAGGCCTCGTCTGCGACGGCAAGCGCTGGACTTATGGCGACCTCCTAGCCGCCGCGCGCGGCGCTTTCTCGATCATTCAGAATAGCGGCGCCGAATATGTCGCGCTCCTCGACGAGAGCAGCGAAGCGGCGGTGATCGCGGTCTTCGGCGCGGCGTTAGCCGGAGTGCCCTACTGCCCGCTCAATTACCGCCTGCCCGACGCCGACCTCGCCGCGCTGCTGGGGCGCATCGCCCCGGCCCTCGTCATCGGCGACGAGGAGCGCGTTACGCGCATAGCAGGGGGTCAGGGCCATACGATCCTTTCGCGCGAGGAATTCACCCTTAAAGCGCAGGAAACCGTCCCTGCCGACGATGCACGCGAGTACGATCCGGGTGAGGGCGTGGCGATCCAGCTGTTCACCAGCGGCACCACGGCAGCGCCCAAGGCGGCAATCCTGCGCCATTCCAACCTGCTGGGCTATATCCTGGGCACCGTCGAGTTCGCCAGTGCCGACGAGGCCGACGCCGCGCTGGTGGTCGTGCCGCCCTATCACATCGCGGGAATCTCGGCGCTGCTGTCCTCGATATATGCCCAGCGCAAGATCGTCATGCTGCCCGCATTCTCGCCCGAGGGCTGGCTGGGCCTCGTCGAGGCGGAGGCGATCACCAACGCCTTCGTCGTGCCGACCATGCTGGCCCGCATCGTCGATGCCATGGACAAAAAGGCTGCGGATGGAGGCGCGGTCGTCCGGACCGCATCCTTGCGCGCCATCGCCTACGGCGGCGGCAAGATGCCGCTGGAGGTCATCCACAAGGCTCTCGAACGTTTCCCGGCAGCGGGTTTCACCAACGCCTATGGCCTGACCGAGACCAGTTCCACCATCGCCCTGCTTGGCCCCGACGATCACCGCGAGGCGCTCGCCTCCGAAGATCCGAAAGTCCGCGCCCGCCTGACCTCGCTCGGCAAGCCGATCCCGACGGTCGAGATCGAAATCCGCAGCGAGAGCGGCGAAGTCCTGCCACTCGGCGAGGCTGGCGAGATCTACGTGCGCGGCGAGCAGGTCTCCGGTGAGTACAAGGAAAAGAGCGCGCTCGATGCAGAAGGCTGGTTCCCCACGCGCGACGCCGGCTACATGGACGAGGACGGCTACCTGTTCCTTTCCGGCCGCGCCGACGACGTGATCGTGCGTGGCGGCGAGAACATGTCGCCGGGCGAGATCGAGGACGTGCTGCTCACGCACCCCGCCATCGCCGATGCCTGCGCTTGCGCGATCCCCTCGGTCGAATGGGGAGAGGCGGTAGGCATTGCCATCGTCACGCGCGACGGGTTCGAGGCTCCAGCCGAAACCGAACTGAAGGACCTCGTCCGTTCGCGCCTGCGCTCCTCGCGCGTGCCGGAGAAAGTCGCCTTCTTGGCAGAGCTTCCCTACAACGAGATGGGCAAGCTGCTGCGCCGTAAGGTAAAGGAAGTCCTTGCCGGCTGACCGCACTCCCCCGCTCCTGCGATCCCGCTCGCGCGGTGGGCAGACCGGCAGTTGCAGGCCATGACGACTTGGCATGGGCTGCCCAGGCTCGATGGTGCCACATTGATGGGCGAACGCGGGGCGAACGGCGGCTACACGATCACGGGCACCACCTCGGCCGGGCTAGGCGGCAGCAGGCTCATGCCTGCGCGTGACGGCGAATGGTTTGCGCTCACCCTGATCCGCGAGGTGGACCGCGAGCTGTTACCCGCGCTGTTCGGCGATGCTGCGATCGATACGGGCGACTGGGAGGCGATTGCTGCAGCCGTGCTGCGCCATGACGCCAGGGACCTCGTGCAGACCGGGCGCACGCTCGGTCTACCCGTCGCCCGTGTCGATGAAACTCCGGCATCGCCCGCAATCGACGTCATGCTGCGCGGCGAACGCCGCGACAGGCCGGAAGGGCATCGGCCACTAGTCGTAGATCTCTCCGCGATCTGGGCCGGGCCACTGTCGGGCCACCTGTTCTGGCAGGCAGGCATGGAAGTTCTGAAAGTCGAGAGCCTCACCCGCCCGGACCTGATCCGTCGTGACGATCCGGAGACCTTCGACCGGATCAACCAAGGCAAGGCCAGCCTCCTCGTCGACTTTACCGACGATGCGCAGAAGGTGGCCCTCATGGCGCTGATCCGGCGGGCAGACATCGTGATCGAAGCCTCGCGACCGCGCGCATTGCGGCATCTCGGCATTGATGCGGGAGCCTTGATGCGCGAAACGCCGGGGCTGGTCTGGCTCTCCATCACGGGTCACGGAGCGAGCGGAGATCCCGCCGACTGGGTGGGCATCGGCAACGACTGCGGCGTGGCGGGCGGCCTTACCCGCGCAATGGCCGATGCGGGTGGCGGCATCGGCTACGTGGGCGATGCCATTGCCGACCCCTCACCGGCATCGTCGCCGCGCGCGAAGGGCTTTCCGCCTTGCGCAGCGGCGTGGCCCAGCAAATCGGCCTGTCGATGAGCGCGATCTGCGCCATGGCACTCGCCGAGGAACGGGCGCATGATCGCGCGATGATCGACGCCGAACTATGTGCATGGGGACAGGCGATCGGCGCCCCTTTCCCCACAGTGAGCCCGCGCGCACTGACCGCACCCGTGCGACCCATCGGCGCCGACACGGCGCATTATCTGAACGCTTTCGCACGATGCTGATCCGGAATGCCGAGATATGGGGCACCGGGCCCGGCGACGTGAGGATCGAAGGCCCGCGTATCGCATCGATCGGCACCCTGCTTCCCCGCTCCGATGAGCAGGTCATCGACGCACGAGGCGGATTGCTGCTGCCGGGCCTGCACGATCACCACATCCATCTTGCAGCGCTTGCCGCGCAGCAATCCTCGATTTCCTGCGGACAACCCGATGTCCTGACTTCGGCACAATTGGCGCGGGCCCTCCAGGCGCCCGGCACAGGATGGCTGCGCGGCGTCGGCTTCCATGAAAGCGTCCTCGACGGCGTGTTGCCCGATGCGGCGATGCTGGACCGCATGGTTGCCGATCGTCCGCTGCGCATGCAGCATCGCACCGGGCGAATGTGGTTGCTCAACTCGCGCGCGCTGGAGGAACTGCTTGCGATCGCGGACGCGCCGCCAGGGCTGGAAAGGGCCGGCGGACGCTTTACCGGCCGTCTGTTCGAAGAGGACGCATGGCTCAGCCGCACGCTCGGAGGGTCGCTTCCCGATTTCGCGCAGACCAGTGCCCGGCTTGCCCGCTGCGGCGTGACCGGCATAACCGACATGTCGCCGCGCAACGATCCCGGCGTCGCTAGGCATTTCGCGCAGCAACGCAGTGACGGGCGCCTCCTGCAGTCGTCGATGATCGCGGGCAGCCTTGCGCTGGGGGAACATCTGCCGCCCGGATGCACTCTCGGCCCGCTCAAGCTGCATCTCCACGAGAACGCCTTGCCCGACTTCGACGAGGCTGTCGCTCTTGTGCGTTCCGGACATGCCCAGAACCGCGCGGTCGCAGTTCATTGCGTGACCGAGGTGGAATTGGTCTTCGCACTCGCCGTGCTCGAAGTGGCCGGCAGCGTCCGCGGCGACCGGATCGAACATGTGTCCGTAGCCTCTCCCGATCTCGTCTCCCGCATGCGCGACCTCGGCCTGTCAGCCTGTGTCCAGCCCCATTTCATTGCCGAGCGTGGCGACCGCTATCTGGCAGACGTCGATCCGAGGCACCACGCAGACCTTTATCGCCTGCGCAGCCTGGCCGCCGCAAGCCTGCCCCTCGCCGGAGGGAGCGACGCACCTTATGGCGAAGCCGATCCATGGAAATCCATGACCGCCGCCGTCAACCGCCGCGCCCCGAGCGGGGCAGTGATCGGTGCCGATGAAGGATTGACGCCGGAGGAGGCGCTGGCGCTCTATCTAACGGAACCGGCCGACTTCTCACGCCAACGCGCCATTGCGGTCGGCGCAATGGCCGACTTGTGCCTTATGGACCGCCCATGGTCCGAAGTTCGCGCCTGCCTCAACAAAAGCGACGTAAGAATGGTGATCGCAGGCGGAAACCTAGTCCACCAGCGCATCGACCAGTCCCCACTCGAGCGCCTTTTGCGCGCTGATGCGTCGGCCTGACAGCACCATCAGGGCGGTCCGCTGACGCCCGATACGGCGAGTGAGCGAGACGCAACCTCCGGCGCCGGGAATGATTCCCATCGCCAGTTCCGGCAGTTGAAACCACGAGCGACGCGTTGCCGTGATACGCGATGCGAACGCGGCCAGTTCGAGTCCCGACCCCACGCAGGCACCGTCGATCTCGGCCACAAAGCGATCGGCGCAGCGCAGCGCCTCGTTGGCGGGCAACGTGCGACGCCGGATGGCATGCGCCATCGCCAGGTCGAGCGTCGTGCCGAACTCGTCAAGGTCAGCGCCGAGGCTGAAGCAGCGCCCCGTCCCCTGCAACGTGACCGAGGTGATCGTGGTGTCGAGGTTCGCAAGCGCGAAGGCCTCGTGCAGCGCATCACGCATCGGCCGGTCGATCGCATTGCCCGCATCCGGACGGTCGAGCGTCACCGTCACGGCATCACCTTCGCGAGTCAGCAGGACGGCACCGGGCGCTCGTCCGTCCGCCGCCCGCACTCGCCCCGCCTGCCATTTGCAGTGCTCGCTGCTCCCCTGCAGCGTGGCATAGGCCAGCGACTCGGCCACAAGGCCATCTTCCAGACTCAGCGAAGGCAGCAGGCGCAGCAGTTGCACCAGAGTCGCCGCAGCGATCGGGCGGGCTTCGACCGCTCTGCGGATTTGTCTCGCATCAAAGCCATCCTCGACGAAAGTATCCAACTTTGCAAAGGCATCGTGCCACTTTCCCTTCGCGATCACCGGCCAAGGCGGCAGGCCCAGATGGTGGAAATCAGGCGAAAAGCTATCGCTATCGATGAAGGTTATCGGCTCGACCAGCACGAATCCGCCAGAGACAAAATCAGTCGCAGGAACGGTCAAACCGTATATTCCCCGGCTCTCCATATGACTCCTTGCTGATTTCCGTTCGTCCCGTACAGGCATGAACCGCCCTGATTGAATTGACCAGCCCCTCCACCGACCGACACAGTTTACCGGCCTTTTCCGCGCCATCAGCTCGGCTCGACCGGCGGAAAACCGCGCTCGTCTCTCTTTCAACGTTCGTATACAAAAAGGACGCTTGATGAACAGCGTTGTTGATGCTAACCAAAGTCAGCAAAAAACGAGAATGACTCAGTTATCTGGGATTACGACTCGGGGATTGAGGCAAGCTCGACGCTAACGATCGAGTTCATCAACCACGCGAGAGGGAAGGAGAGAGACCTCATGGCTGGCAAGGCAACGTCATCGAACAAGGCAAAGATCGCACGCCGGGTGATCGAGGTACTGGAGTACTTCGACGACGCGCACCGCGAAGCGACCGTCATGGATATCGTGCGCCGGTATAACCGGCCTCAGTCGAGTACCTCGGAACTGCTTTCGAGCCTCGTCGAGCTGGGTCTGCTGCACAAGGATCCCTACTCACGCGCCTACAGCCTTACCCCTCGCGCGGCGCTGATCGGCACTTCCGGCCAGCCCGAGCTGGTGCGTGACGGCCGCATCGTGCGCCTGATGGACCGCCTCGTCGCGCAGACCGGGCTTTCGGTGGCGTTGCACTCGATGGTCGGTCTCGACGCGCAGATCGTGAACTGGCGCCATGGGCCGCGCGCGCCCGCTGCCACCCGCGAACTGGCTGGCGGCGTCAAGGAGCCTCTGGCACGCAACGCGCCGGGCTGGCTGATGCTGTCCACCGTCACCCGCCAGCGCTGCGAAGGCATGGTGCGCCGCCTCAACGCCGAAGCGGCGGAGCAGGACAAGTTCGCCTTCTCGGAAATGATGGCCCGCATCGACGCCTGCCGCGATCCGCGCCACCTGTTCGGACCGGCCGGCTTCTCCACGGGCGCCGATGCGCTCAGCGGCCTCGTCCCGCGCCAGCCAGAGGGGCACCCGCTGGTCGTCAGCATCGTTTACGGCAAGGATGACAAGGTGAACCCGGAAGCGTTGTTCCAGTGCCTGAGCGACGCCATGCGCGCGTGCCTGCCCGATCCCGTGGCCCATCACCCGCAGTCCAGCGTGGAGCAGTTCTCGCACGCTGCCTGAATTCACACTTCCCAACGGGAAAGGGCCTCGCGAGCACGTCTCGCGGGGCCTTTTCTTTTGTTTGCCATCCATCGTCCCGAATTTTCTCCAGGACGATGCCTCCCTTCACGCTTGTCGTTTGCTCACATTTGTCGTTTGCTTACGCCTCCTGTCCGGCCATGCGGCCGAGACGATCGGTGTCCTCGTGGCGCCTGAACATCTTCATGATGTCGCCCGATGTGACCGGCCGCACTTCGCCTTGCTCCAGCGGACGCTCGCCGAGCGAGGACTTCGGGCTTGTATCCACGCCTTGTGCCGCTGCCCTGGCCCGCAGAGCGCCGACGGTCAGGTCTGCTTTGGCGTGATGCTTGAACGGATCGAAGCGGAACCAGCGCATGGCATTTCCGTGCGTGATCTTGTCGATCTGCACGTTGGTCAGGTGATTTATCGTCGGCCAAAGCCTCTCCGGCACCTCGGGCCAGAGCGTGTCCGAGTGCGGATAATCGCATTCGTAAGCAATGTTGTCCTCGCCGATGAAACCGATGTTCTGCAGGCCAAAAGCATCGTCGATGAAGCAGTTCAGGAAATGACGCCGGAACATCTCGCTGGGCTTCAGGTCCTGGAAACGCGAATGCGTCCAGTACTTGTGGCGCGAGTTGGAGAAATCGGCCCGCTCGGTGAAGTAGGGCACCCAGCCGATCGAGCCTTCCGACAGCGCGATGCGCATGTCCGGATACTCGTGCAGTGCCTCCAGTTGCAGCCAGTCCGACGCCGCATAGGCAATCGTCATCGGCATCGTCGAAATCCATGCCTCAATCGGTGTCTCCATAGATGCATGCGGCGCCGGATTGCCGCCGCCGATGTGGATGCAGATCGTCATGTCGAGATCGGCGATCGCCTTGTAGAACGGCTTCCAGTATTCGTTGTGGATGCTCGGCAGGCCCTGGCAGGTCGGGTTCTCGCTGATCGAGACGGTGTGGCAGCCCTTGGCGCTCACGCGCTTCAGTTCGGCGATCGTGGCGTCCATGTTCCAGGTCGGCAGAATAGCGCAGGGTATGAAGCGCCCGGGATGCGCGCCGCACCATTCGTCGATGTGCCAATCGTTGTAGGCGCTGACGTGCTTCACCGCCAGATCGCGGTCGGGCACCCGGTGCAGGCGCCCTCCGGCGAAGTCAAACACCGAGCCGAAGTTGAGCGAGGCCGCAACGCCGTTGACGTCCATGTCCTTCACGCGCTCGTCCACCATGTAGACCCCTTCGCGAAGCTGGTCGAGCGAGGTCGGCTCCATGCCGTATTCCTCGAAGGGCCGCCCCACCACGGCATTGAGCGCAACCGAAGCGAAGCTTTGTCCCTGATAGACCCAGACGTCCTTGCCGTTCTCGTCCTTGACCATCTTCGGCGCGGATTCGAGGAGTGCGCCGGACAAGTGGTTCCGGAACATGTCGGGCGGTTCGCTGATGTGGTCATCGACGCTGATGATGACCATGTCGTTCATTTCCATCTCTCGTCTCCCGTGAGTGCGTTCGCCGGTGCTTCGCCCCGCTTGTCTTATTGCCGTCGAGACTATCGCTCCCACGCCCCGCTAGCCACTCGCGAGCCCGAGCCATCGCTTGTGCGATTGCCCCGTTCCTTGTCATCCGCATCGTGCCCGCGATTGCCGCCGAGGCCGGATTGAACGCCCTTCCAACCTGTGTTCAGGACCAATGGTGAAGGAAAACGATAAGCTCCGGGAAAGCCTGCCATGAACTTCGATCTCACTGACGAACAGGAAATGATGCGCGACACATTCGCGCGCTTTCTCGACGAGCATTCCAGCACCGTGCGCGTTCGCAAGGCACAGGAGACCGATGGCTTCGATGCGGCGCTGTGGAGCGGTCTGGCCGAACTCGGCGCCTTCGCCATGCGCGTGCCGGAGGATGCGGGCGGCATGGACCTGGGCCTGTTCGACGCGGCACTGTTGATGGAGGAGGCCGGGCGCACGCTCGTCTCCGGCCCTCTGGCCGAAACGCTGGTGTCGGCACGCCTGCTCGCTCAGCTTGGTGGCCAGGACGATCTTCTCGAAGCGACGATCGGCGGTGAGTCGGTCGTGACGATCGCCATGCAGGATGCTGCGCAGCATTCGAAGCAGTGGATCGCCGGCGGAGCAGTGGCGAAGGCGGTCGTCGCGCGGCGTGGCCGGGATGTCGTGCTGGTAACACCTGCGGGTGCGAAGGCCGAAGCCAACCTGGCCACCACGCCGATCGCGGAGATCGATCTTGCCGCAGGCGAGACGATCGTGCTCGGCTCCGGCGAGGAGGCGCTAGCCCTCTTCGCCGCCGGGCTGGAGGAGTGGAAGCTCTACATGGCGGTCGCGCTCTCCGGCATCGGCCGGCAGGCGTTGCAGATGGCAGCCGTCTACGCGGGTGAGCGCAAGGCGTTCGGCCAGCTCATCGGCACCTTCCAAGGCATCTCGCATCCCCTCGCCGACCTGCTGTGCGACGTCGATGGCGCCAAGTTCCTTGCCTGGAAGGCGATCCGCGACATCTACGACGGCTCCGACGCGGCCGCCGCCACGATCTCGCTCGCCTACTGGTACGCCTGCGATGCTGCGGCACGATCGGTGGCGCAGGGCCTGCACACTTTCGGCGGCTACGGCTTGTCGAACGAATACGACGTACACCTCTACAACCTGCGCGCAAAGGCATGGCCACTGGTCGCCGGCGACCCCGCACTCGCTCTGGAAGAAGCCGGACGCCGCCTTTATGCCGTAGAGACGGTCGCCCTGCCCGCTTCTGGCGAAGTCCCGCTCGATTTCGATCTCGGCGACGAGGCTCGCCAGGTCTGCGCCGAGATCGCCGAGTTGTTCGCCACCAAGGTTACGCAGGAACAGAAGGCCAGGTTCCACTATTCCTGGGAAGGCTACGTGCCTGAGGTTCACAAGATGCTGGCCGAGCACAACCTGCTGTTCCCCGGCCTGCCCGAGCATCTCTCCGGCCGCAATATCACTCCTTACGCACGCATTGCCGCGATGGGCGAGATGGAGCGGCAGGGCTACAACACGCCGGGTGCCAATGTCGCGGCGATGGTGGCGATGATGATCGACAAGTACGGGTCGGACGAACTCAAGGCCGAGGTCCTGCCCAGGATCGTCGGCGGCGACGTGCTGTGCTCGCTGGGCTATTCGGAGCCCTCGTGCGGCTCGGACGTCTTCGCCGCACAGTGCAAGGCGACGCAACTGGACGACGGCTCCTGGCGCATCGACGGCACCAAGATGTGGACCAGCGGCGCCAACCTTTCGAGCTACGTGCTGATGCTCACGCGTACCAATCCCGACGTGGCGAAGCACAAGGGCCTGACGATGTTCATCGTCCCTCTCAAGACCGAGGGCGTGACGGTGCAGGCCGTCCACACCTTCCAGGACGAGCGCACCAACATCACCTTCTACGACGGCGTGGTGATCCCCGATTCCTGGCGTCTCGGCGAGATCGACGGCGGCACGAAGACGATGAGTGCAGCGCTGGAACTGGAGCACGGCGGCGGCTTCTCCAAGGTCATGAAGGCCATGATCGAGGCGGCCGAGGAAGTGACCCGCGAACTCGGCATCGACGGCGAGGTGCGCACCCAGTGCCGCCTTGCCCGCAGCGTGGCGCACTTGTGGATATCGGACATGCTGACCTACCGCGCGCAGTGGTCCAGCATCGAGAAGAAGCCGAACCATGCCTTCGGGCCCATGTCTAAGATGTACTCCTCCGAGAAGTTCCTCAGCGACAGCCGCGACCTGCTAGACCTGACGGCACCGCTCTCGCTTTCCAAGCGCGAGGGGGCAGTCGCGCTGCTCAACCAGTGTTACCGTCACGCGGCGGGCACGACGATCTACGGCGGCACCAGCGAAGTGCACCGCTCGATGGTCGCCGAACGCGGGCTCGGCCTGCCGCGCACTCGCGGTTGAGGGAGATAACAATGACCGAAGACGCACCGCACCTTCTGACCGAAGAAATCGACGGCATTCTCGTCGCCACGCTCAACCGGCCGGACAAGCTCAACGCCATCAGCCGCGAGATGATGGACCTGCTCACCGAAGCCGTGCTGCGGCTACGCGAACGGGCGGACCTCAAGGTCATGCTGATCCGCTCGGCCGGGCGCTACTTCAGTTCAGGCGCGGACTTGCGTGGCGGCAACCGCAACATCGTGTCCGAAGCCAACGTCGCGGCGAACTCCGCCAGCAAGGTGCGCGAAAACCATCGGCTCAACCTCAACAACATGCAGCAGCTCTGGGACGAGATGGAGCACGTCGAGAAGCCCATCGTCGCGGCGCATCACGCCATGTGCGTGGGTGGCGGGCTGGAGATGAGCCTTTCGTGCGACTTCCGCCTTGCCGCGAAGAGCGCGGCCTATGCCTTCCCGGAAGGATTGTTCGGCGTTCTGCCCGCTTCGGGTGGCGTCTCACGACTGACGCGGATCTGCGGGCCGCACTGGGCGCGCTGGCTGATCATGGCCAACAAACCTGCCAGCGCCGACATGGCCTTCACCATGGGGCTCATCCATCAGGTCTACGAGGACGCGGAGTTCGAGGCGGAGGTGATGGATTTCTGCCGCCACCTGGCGAAGCAGAACGGCGAGCAGATGGGCGCCGCCAAGGTGGCGATCGAACTGTGCGCCGAAGTCGGCCGCGATTCCGCGCGCCATGTCGAGCGCATGGCGAACAGCGCGCTGATGCTGAACCCCGACTACATCGAGGGCATGGAAGCCTACCTCAAGGGCGTTGGCGGCAAGGGCAAGTGAGGTCCGATTCCTCCCCGGTGGGGGAGGATTTATCTGCGCGCATCGCTGATCGCGAATTCCATCAGCCTTGCGCCGGGCACCAGATAACGATCCTCGCTCATTTCCGGCTCGATGCCGACGAGCTTGCGCAGTTCGCGGTCGGTCACCAGTGTCACGGAACGCTCGATGCCGATCATCACCATCGTTGCCATTGAGGTATGGGGTCCGAGACCGACCGGCTCGTCGCTCATCTGCCGCACGAGCAGCGCGATGATAGGACGGCTGCTGCGGATACGATGTGCCATCATGCGCGCATCCTGCTGATCAGCCAGCGCATTGCGCAAGTGCAGCAGCCGTGAATGCCTTGCCCAGAAACCATGGTAGGCGCGCACGAAGGCATAGCAGCGCGCGTAGAGTTCCTCGTCCGCCCAGCGCTCGCGAGCGAGCGAGAGGTAATCGTTCTCCGCCGTCGCCATGACCGGGTCGAGCACCGCCAGCAACAGTTCGGTCATGTCGGTGAAGTAGTTGTAAACCGAGGTCATGCCCAGCGACGCCCCCGCGCTACGCGGGCGAGCGTCACCGGCTCCTCCGAATCCTCGATCAGTTCTATCGCCGCAGCCAGGATGCGCTCACGCGTCACCCTGCCTTTGCGGCCTAGGCGCTGTCCGTTGAGATTGTGGCTGACCGCAGCACAGGCGGTGATCACCGCAGCCGCAAGGGGCTGAGGCAGACCCGCGAAGTGATCGGTCTCTACACTCTCTTCAGGCCCCACCCGTCTAATCATCGCGTCTCAGGCGGCTTCCACTTGCCCGACCGGCCAGGCGAGCAGCTTGACGTCGGTGAATTCCTCGATGCCTTCCAGACCCCATTCGCGGCCCATGCCGCTGGCCTTGAAGCCGCCGAAGGGAATGTCGCCGGCGATGCACATGCCGTTGTTCACGCTCATCGAACCGGTGCGCACCTTGCGCGCAATGTTGATCGCGCGGTCGTGGCTGCCCGAGACGCCGCCCGAAAGGCCGTAGGAACTTTCGTTGGCGATGCGGATGGCATCCTCGTCGTCCTCGTAGGGAATGACGACCAGAACGGGGCCGAAGATCTCTTCCTGAGCGATGCGCATGTCATTGGTAACGTCCACGAAGCATGTCGGCTCCACGAAATATCCGCCGCCCTTGTCCGGACGGATGTTGCCACCCGCAAGCAAGGTCGCGCCTTCCTGCTGGCCTAGGTCGATGTAGCTCTTCACCCGCTCCATCTGCCGCTTCGACACGACGGGGCCCATGATGTGCGCCGGGTTTTCGACGTCTCCCCAGTTGTCGCCGAAGTTGCCGTAGGCGCCCTTGAGGATGGCCTTGGCCTCTTCGTAGCGGCTCTGCGGAACCAGCAGGCGCGAATGGACGGCGCAGCCCTGCCCGGCGTGGAAGACCAGCATGGTCATGCCCACGTCCATCGCGAAGTTGGGCGCATCGTCGAGCACAATCTTGGCCGACTTGCCGCCCAGTTCGAGGAACACCCGCTTCAGCGTCGGCGCGCCCTGCTCCATGATGCGCTTGCCGACGCCGGTGGAACCGGTGAACGAGATCAGGTCGACACGCGGATCGGTAACCAGCATCTCGCCTGCCAGCGCCGCGTCGGCGCCGAACACGACATTGATGACGCCATCCGGGAAGCCTGCCTCGGCTGCCAGCTCACCGAAGATCGCGCCCATGCCCGGAGTATCCGGCGCCGGCTTGAGGATCACCGTGCAACCGGCCAGCAGCGCTGCCACGACCTTGCCGATGTTGACGTAGAGCGGCACGTTCCACGGCGTGATGGCGCCGACGACGCCCACCGCCTCGCGCACGCCGAGGCGCTTGTGGATCATGCCGAAGGCTGGCTTCTCGCCGTAGTCCTTCTCCCACTCGAGCTTGTCGAACACGGCCATGTAATCGTCCCAGCCGTCGATCGCCATGCCGACATGAGCGCGGCCCACGGCGCCCTGCGCCGCGCCGGCCTCATGGATCGCCAGTTGTGCCAGGCGGGGGCGTTCACGCTCGAACAGTTCGCGATACTTCTTGACCAAGGCGACGCGCTTTTCGACGTTGGTGGACCAGTCGGTCTCGTCGAAGGCGCGGCGGGCGGCGGCGATCGCTTCGTTCACGTCGGCGGCAGTGGCGTCAGCCGCCTTGCCGACGGGCTCGCCGGTCCAGGGGCTGATGACGTCGAAAGTAGCGCCTCCGGTGGCATCGCGCAGCTTGCCGTCGATGTAGAGCCGGGCTTCGGGAAGAGTGGTCATGTCATGTCCTTCAAGAGAGGGTCAGGCCCGGATGGTCAGATCTTGCGCGCGCCGATCGAGACGTGGCTGACGCGCACGTCTGGCGGCAGGTCGATCACCGCGCGGAACACGGAAGTGGGCGACGCGGAATGCGAAACCGGCCGCGCGCGCAGGTCCAGCCCGTTCTTCGCGCAGCCCATGTGGAACCGCATGGCGGCATCGCGGTCCCAATTCGGCGAGGACTTGCCGTCATCGTACATCGGCCCGGCGCGCAGCAGGGCGACGCGGATCCCGGATTCCTCCAGTTCCGCCTCCAGCGCGGTTGTGAACATCTCCAGCCCCGCCTTGCTCGACTGGTAGAGCGAGAGCATCACGAACGGCACAGCGACGGACTCGCTGCCCACGTTGATAATCAGGCCGCCGCTCTCCATCATCGGGATCGCCGCACGGCAGCAGTAGATCGGCCCCTTGAGATTGGTGTTCAGAATGCCGTCGATCTGCTCGTCGGTCGCCTCGGCCACGGTGAATGGCTCGTAGATCCCGGCATTGTTGATCAGGACATCGATCTTCGGATGCGCCTCGGCGATCTGCGCGAAGGCGGTGCGTACCGAGCCCGCATCGGCGACGTCGCATTCGATCGCCAGGGCCGGCCCGCCCAGTTCGTCCGCAAGGGCCTGCACCTTGGACAAGGTGCGGCCGAGCAGGATCACGGTTTCACCCTCACTGGCGAAACGCTGCGCCAGAGCCTTGCCGAGGCCTGCTCCGGCACCTGTGATGACGATGGTCTTGCCCACGCTTCCTCCGCTCCCTTCGCCGCCCGCTGCATGAGGGTCGGCTGCTTCGGAGAGTACCATAGCGGCTCGCTCTGGCCCCGCCTATCGCCGGACGACGCGCCCCAGCGATTACATCAGAGCGATGACGTCATGTGGAAGGCCGCGCGACCTCAAGGATCAGCCGCGTCAGCACCTGCTCGGCGATTCTCCACCCTCCGGGCGTGCGCACGCAGATCTCGTGATAGTGGCCATAGCCGGTGAGCGCGAAGTCGCCCTTGATGACCCGGTCCTGCATCGCCCATACTACTTGCGCCCGGTCGCCGAAGATGGCGATCTCGGGCGAATGAATCTGGTGCGCGGTCCGGGCGTTCGCCAGCGCCTCGCTGACCTGCGCGACGAAACGGTCGCGGCCCTGCTCCCGGGTGCCGCCGCTGGCTGTCGTGTCGAGCACGCAGTCCTCGGTGAAAAGCTGTTTCCAGCCCTCCCAGTCCTTCGTGTCGAGCAGGCGGCAATAGGCGGCCTTGAGGTTGCAGAGGGCGAGCCAGTCGGCGAAGTCGGGCTCGCCCACCGCTCAGGCGTCCGCCAGCCGTTCCGCTGCCAGCTTGCGCAGTTCGGCGGTCTTGATCTTGGAGCTGCCGGTAGTCTTGAGATCGTCCTCGGCGACGAAGAGGATGCGGCGGGGCAGCTTGTAGCTGGCCAGCTTCTCCTTCGCGAAATCGCGGATCGCCTCGGGACTGGGGCTGGTTCCCTCGACCGGCACGATGCACGAGACCACGAGTTCGCCTAGCAGTTCGTCGGGCACGCCCACCGTCTGCGAGACCTTCACTTCCGGATGCGCCCGGATGACCTCGTCGATCTCCAGCGGAGAAACATTCGCGCCGCCGGTCTTGATGATGTCGTTGAGGCGGCCTTCCCAGAACAGGCGGCCCTCTGCGTCCACATAGCCCCCGTCTGCAGTGCGCAGGAAACCGTCTCCATCGGTCGAGTCGCCCAGCGGAATGCCGAGGTAGCCTAGCATCACCGTCGCCCCCTTCACCGCGATCTCCCCGCGTTCACCCAGCGGCATGGTGGCGCCGGTGAGCGGATCAACGATCTTGATCGTGGAGCCCGCCGTCGGGATCCCGTGGGACTTGCCCGCGACAGCCTCGGGCGTTCCGGCGGGGAAGACGGTGATGAGCGTGAATGTCTCGGTATTGCCGTAAGCCTGTCCGGGCTCGCGCCAGGTGGTCGATACGGTGGGCTGACGGGCGATCGGCATGTTCGCATCGACGTAGACCAGCGACGACAGGTCGACGTCGCGATAGTTCGGCGCGGCCTCCAGCTGCGGCCACTGATGCGGCCACGCGAGCGCCATGTTGGCCCGCTCCGCCGCCATGAGGTCAAGTGCCTCGGCCGCGTCGAACCAGCGCTGCAATACCAGCGTGCCTCCGCGCGAGAGCGTGCCGCCGAGCGCCGATGCGAAGTTGCCCGACCAGAAGAAGCCGTTCGCCGACCACGTCCGGGCGGGCAGGTCGTCACGGATGGCGTACCACTGCGGCCAGCGCCAGAGCTGCAGGCACACGCCGCGGTGGGCGCTGAGAATACCCTTGGCCTTGCCGGTCGAGCCCGAGGAGAACAGCAGGATGCCGGGGTCCGACGGCGCCACCGCATCGCTCGCCGCAAGGACGAGGTCTTCTGCCACGTTGCGGCCGCGCGCGGCAAAGGCGGCGAAACCCTCGATCATGCCGAAGGCCTCTTCGCTGTCGATCATCGCGGCGTAGCGCAGGAACGGGAACTTGCGCGAAGCGAGCGTGCCGGGCTCGGCGGTCAGGACTTCGGGTTCCAGCCCGGCCAGCATTTGGGCGAAGTCCTTCCTGAGCACCGAGCGCTCCAGCAGCAGCACCGACACGCCCGAGGCCTTGAGCACCACTTCCAGCTCGGCAGGCGTGAAGAACGTGCTGACCGGCGTAGCCACGCAGCCCGCGAGCGCCGCGCCGAAGACGGCGGACAGGAACTCCGGCCGGTTGGTCATCAGCACACCGACGCGCGTGCCTTTCCCCGTCCCCAGCGCGATGAGCGACTTCGCCACCTCCAGCGAGCGGGAGTAGAGATCGTCGTAAGTCCAGCGCACTGCGTCAGCGTCAAGGTGGATCACCGCGGCCTCGCGCGGGCCGTAGCGCGCGGCGATTTCGCGCACGTAGCCGCCCAGCGTGAGCGCGCCTATGCCCTGCTCCTCGCCGAGCGGAATGCCGTGGACCACGGAGAGACCATCCGCCACCTTGACCGAACCCGTCATGCCATCCTCTTCATTATGGTGAAGCGGCGGGCTCGCGGCCCGCCGCCTTTCACGGTCAGGCGTTCACGTCGACGATGAAGCGGCCCTTGACCTCGCCCGACATGAACTTCTTCGCCGCTTCCACCGCGTCGCCGAGGCCGATGGTCTGGCCGATGGTGTCGAGCGCGGCGGGATCGAGATCCTTCGCCAGACGGTCCCATGCCTTCAGACGCTTGGCCTTCGGCGCCATGACGCTGTCGATGCCGAGCAGTGCCACGCCGCGCAGGATGAACGGCATCACCGTCGCCGGAAGGTCCGCACCCTGCGCCAGACCGCAGGCCGCCACCGCGCCGCCGTACTTCGTCTGCGCGCAGGCATTGGCGAGGGTGAAGCTGCCAGCCGTATCGACGACGCCAGCCCAGCGCTCCTTCTGCAGCGGCTTGCCCTTCTCGGCCAGTTCGGCGCGGTCGATGATGGTTTCGGCGCCGAGCGCCTTGAGATAGTCCGCCTCGCCCGGCTTGCCGGTCAGCGCGGCGACCGAATAGCCCAGCTTCTTGAGGATCGCGATGGCGACCGAGCCGACGCCGCCGGTGGCGCCGGTGACGAGCACCTCGCCCTGATCCGGGGTCACGCCGAAATCGACCAGCGCATCGACGCACAGCGCCGCCGTGTAGCCCGCCGTGCCGATCGCCATGGCTTGTGCCGGGGTGAAGGCCGAAGGCAGCGGCACCAGCCAGTCGCCCTTGAGGCGCGCTTTCTGTGCAAGACCGCCCCAGTGGACTTCGCCCACGCCCCAGCCGTTGAGGACGACGGTGTCGCCCGCCTTCCACTCGCCGTGGCTGCTTTCGGTCACAGTGCCGACGAGGTCGATGCCGGGCACCATCGGGAACTTGCGCACGACCGGCGAGGCGCCGGTGATCGCGAGGCCGTCCTTGAAGTTGAGCGTCGAGTAGGCGACGTCGATGGTCACGTCGCCTTCGGGCAACGCGCTTTCGTCGAGCTGCTGCAGGCCGACGGTCTGGCCCTGTTCGGTCTTGTCGATGACGATGGCGGAAAACATCTCTGGCGAACTCCCTCTTCGGCCCGATACGGGGTCGAACTCGCCTGCCGTGCTGACGGGTTCGGACCCCATGCGTCAATGCCGGCGGGACATGGCATCGCGGAGGCGAAATGGAAGTGCGGGGCCGGTAACCCAACCATCCCTTCGCTATGCTCGCAATGACGGCGATAGAGTACCGAGGATAACGGACGAGGAATGATTCCTCTCTCAGTCCCGCTTGGCCCCATCCTCCGCCGCCAGCCGCGCCGCCACTTCGGGAAAGTGCGAGGCGTTCATCGAGCCGTACATCGAGAGGCGCAATATCTCGTGGCTGAAGCGCTTGGTCAGCGCATTGCGCTCCTCCTCGTTCGCGGCATGGGCGCGCGCGAAGATCGGCCAGAAGAACACGCCGGCAAGGTTCATCACCGAGAACACCTCGGCATCGATCCCCGGCATCGCCAGCTTGGTATCGGCAAAGCGCTGCAGCGATCCCGCATACTCGCGCCAGAACGGGTCCTGGCTGGGGTCGGGCGACGCCAGCACCTGCTGCAGCCAGACGCGGCAGATTTCCGGGTTCTCCATGGCGAAATCGCACAGGCGGTCGGTGAGCGCGGCGGTGTCGACTTCCTCGACGCGGCGATCGCCGATCGTCTCGGGATCGCCGAACACGGCGCGGAACAGCTTGTCCGAGACCCACTGGATCGTCGCCTCGATCAGCTTCTCGCGCGTTTCGAAGTGCTGGTAGGCTGTGCCCCGGTTGACGGCCGCCAGATGCGCCACGGCTGAGAGGCTGACCCCCTCAAGCCCGTCCTTTGCCAGCAGGTTGCTGGCCGCCTCGAGGATCGTCTCGCGCGTCGCAATCGGGTCCCTGACCCTGCGCCTGGTCCTCGCTTCCATGTCTGCCCCCGATTACCCGTAAAAGGGGGCGGCTATAGCGGGGGCGTCACTGAACAGCAATGTTGACTGAGATGTGATACACAATCGATAGCAAAATGCCGTGGGGGCGTTGTGCCGCGAATGCAGTTCTTGCGTCAGACCGCCCGTCATCCCAACGAAGGCTGGGACCGCTGGCGGCCTGACGAGAGCTTGCGCCGAGGCTTCGGCGAATGACGCTGCGGCCTCACGCAGGCTTGCATGATGGCCACAACGGTCCCAGCTTTCGCTGGGATGACGACGCAGTGGGCGAATGAAGGGGCCGCGCTCAAACCAGCGCCGCGACCTCGCGCAGCACCATGTCGGCGTGTTCCTTCCGGCAGATCAGCAGGTCGGGCATGTAGACGTCCTCGCGGTTGTAGACCAAAGGCGAACCGTCGATCCGCGAGACGTGCAGCCCCCAGCCGAGCGCCACGGCGGCCGGCGCGCAACTGTCCCATTCGTACTGCCCGCCCGAGTGCAGATAGATGTCCGCCTGCCCGAGCAGGATCGCCATGGCCTTGGCCCCGGCCGAGCCCATCGGCACGAGTTCGGCGCCGATCGTCTCGGCAACGCTGGTGGCCTCCTTCGCGGGCCGGGTGCGGCTGACGACCATGCGCAGCTTTTCCGGCGCGGGCGGAACCTCGCCCGGCTGGTCCGAGCGCAGCACGAGGTCGGCGCCCGGTAGCGCCACCGCGCCCAGCACCGGCACGCCGTCCACCGCAAGGCCGACATGGACCGCCCAGTCGGCGCGCTCCTCGCCGTATTCGCGGGTGCCGTCCACGGGGTCCACGATCCACACCCGGCTCATGGCCAGGCGCTCGGCGTTGTCCTTCTCTTCCTCGGAGAGCAGGCCGTCCTCGGGACGCTGCTCACGCAGGGCGTGGCAGAGGAACTGGTTGGCGGTCTGGTCGCCCGCCTTGCCCAGTGCTTTCCCGCCGAACAGGCCGGAGCCGCGCACGCTGAGGAGGATCTTGCCCGCCTCATCCGCCAGCTTCGCTGCGAGATCGCCGTCGGTATAGGACATCAGGCGTCTCCCAGCAGGGTGTTGACGATGAGTTCAGCCGCTTCCTCCGGCGAGATCACCGTCGTGTCGATCCGCACCTCGGGATTGCGCGGCGCTTCGTAAGGGCTGTCGATGCCGGTGAAGTTCTTCAGCTCACCGGAACGCGCCTTCTTGTAGAGGCCCTTGACGTCGCGCGCCTCGGCGACCTTCAGCGGGGTGTCGATGAACACCTCGATGAACTCGCCCTCGGGCAGCATCGCGCGCACCATCTCGCGGTCCGCCTGGAACGGCGAGATGAAGGCAGTGATGACGATCAGCCCTGCGTCGGTCATCAGCTTCGAGACTTCGCCCACGCGGCGGATGTTCTCGATGCGGTCGGCCTCGGTGAAGCCCAGATCCTTGTTCAGACCGTGGCGCACGTTGTCGCCGTCGAGCAGGAAGGTGTGCCGGTTCATCCGGTGCAGCTTCTTCTCGACCATGTTGGCGATCGTGGACTTGCCCGAACCCGAAAGACCGGTGAACCACAGCACGGCGGGCTTCTGGTTCTTGAGGCCCGCATGCTGCTTGCGGTCGATGTCGACTGCCTGCCAGTGCACGTTCTGCGAACGGCGCAAGCTGAAGTTGAGCATGCCCGCTGCGACGGTCGCGTTGGTCATCTTGTCGATCAGGATGAAGCCGCCGAGCGTACGGTTTTCGGCATAAGGCTCGAAGACGACCTGCTTGTCGGTGGTCAGTTCCGCCACGCCGATGGCGTTGAGGTCCAGCGTCTTGGCCGCCATGTGCTCCATGGTGTTGACGTTGACCGTGTACTTGGGCTCGGCCACGGTGGCGGAGACCTGCTGTGTGCCCAGCTTGAGCCAGTAGGCGCGGCCAGGGATCAGCGCCTCGTCGGCCAGCCACACGATCGTCGATTCGAACTGGTCGGCGGTCTGCGGCGGATTGTCGGCGACCGAGATGACCGAGCCGCGCGAGCAGTCGATTTCATCTTCGAAACACACCGTAACCGACTGGCCGGCAACGGCTTCGTCGAGATCGCCGTCATAGGTAACGACGCGGGTGATCGCGCTGGTCTTGCCCGAGGGCAGGACGCGGATCTTGTCGCCCGGCTTGACGCTGCCGGTGGCGATGAGGCCCGAGAAGCCGCGGAAGTCGAGGTTGGGACGGTTCACCCACTGCACCGGCAGGCGGAACGGCTTGTCGGCATCGACCGAGGAGAGAACCTCGACGGTTTCGAGGTGCTCCACCAGCGTCGGCCCCTTGTACCAGGGGTATTGGCCGAAGGCGTGGTGATGTTGTCGCCCTTGAAGCCGGAGATCGGCATCGCGGTGAAGCTGTCGATCCCGATCGACCTGGCGAACTCGGCGTAGTCCTTGACGATGCCGTCGAACACGGCCTGGTCGTAGTCGACGAGGTCCATCTTGTTCACCGCCAGGACGATGTTCTTGATGCCGATCAGGTGGCACAAGTACGAATGGCGGCGCGTCTGCACCAGCACGCCCTTGCGCGCATCGATCAGGATCACCGCGAGGTCGGCGGTCGAGGCGCCGGTCACCATGTTGCGGGTGTACTGTTCGTGGCCGGGGCAGTCTGCGACGATGAACTTGCGCTTCTCGGTGTTGAAGAAGCGGTAGGCCACGTCGATCGTGATGCCCTGCTCGCGCTCGGCAGCAAGGCCGTCGACGAGGAGCGCGAAGTCGATCTCCTGCCCCTGCGTGCCGACCTTCTTGGAGTCGGCGGTGAGCGCGTCGAGCTGGTCCTCGAAGATCATCTTCGAGATCGTAGAGCAGGCGCCCGATCAGGGTGGACTTGCCGTCGTCGACGCTGCCGCAGGTGATGAAGCGCAGCATCGTCTTGTGCTCGTGCTGGACGAGGTAGGCGTCGATGTCCTCGGCGATGAGCTTGTCGGTAACGTAGACCGCTTCCTTGGTGTCGATGTCGGCCATCAGAAGTACCCCTGCTGCTTCTTGACTTCCATGCCGGCACCGCCGGCGTCCTTGTCGATGGCGCGGCCCTGCCGCTCGCTGGTCGTGGTGAGCAGGGTTTCCTGGATCACCTCGGGCAGCGTCTTCGCCTCGCTCTCCACCGCGCCGGTCAGCGGGTAGCAGCCAAGCGTGCGGAAGCGGATCGAGCGTTCTACCGGAACCTCGCCGGGCTGCAGCGGGAAGCGGTCGTCATCGACCATCAGCAGCATGCCGTCGCGCTCCACGGTGGGGCGCTTGTCCGCGAAATAGAGCGGGACGATGGGGATGTCGTTGAGGTGGATGTACTGCCAGATATCCAGCTCGGTCCAGTTGGAGATCGGGAACACGCGGATCGATTCCCCGCGCGCCTTGCGGGCATTGTAGAGGTTCCACAGTTCCGGACGCTGGTTCTTCGGATCCCAGCCGTGCGAAGAGGTGCGGAACGAGAAGATGCGCTCCTTGGCGCGGCTCTTCTCTTCGTCGCGGCGGGCGCCGCCGAAAGCCGCGTCGAAACCGTACTTGTCGAGCGCCTGCTTCAGACCTTCGGTCTTCCACATGTCGGTGTGGAGCGCGCCGTGGTCGAACGGATTGATGCCCTTCTCGGCCGCTTCCGGGTTCTGGTAGACTAGCAGCTCCATACCGCTGTCGCGCGCCATCTTGTCGCGCAGCTCGTACATCGCCTTGAATTTCCACGTTGTATCGACGTGAAGCAGCGGGAACGGCGGCGGCGAGGGGTAGAACGCCTTGCGCGCAAGGTGCAGCATCACCGCGCTGTCCTTGCCCACGGAATAGAGCATCACCGGCTTCTCGGCCTCGGCGACGACTTCGCGGATGATATGGATGGCTTCGGCCTCGAGTCTGTCGAGGTGCGTCAGGGTCTTCATCAGGATCTCTGGTCCTTTGGCCTTCGCAGGGTCGCCCTCTTGTTGGGCTCAGATCGCTCTTTGCAAGGATGACAAATCGCAGAACCTCCCATATGGGAGGGAGGTATGGCTCTGACATCCAACGACGAGACAGATTTGCTGCTGCCGCTGATAGCGGGGATTGGCGACAAGGCGCAGTTTGCCGAGTTTCTCGAGCGCCTGCGTCGCCGGAGCGATGCCGAGTACGTCAGCATCGTGATGAAGCAGGGCGACGGCCCGCATGCCCAGATCACCGACTTCCACGCCGGACGCGACTTGCGCAGCGAGGCGCGCGAACTCGATCCGTTCGAGATGCATGCGCTGGAGCGCCTGCGCTACGACCAGCTGCGCCCGGGCCGCGTCTACAGCGTCGGCGAGTTCGTGGACCACGATCCCGTCTTCCGGGCCGACCGCCTGGCCAAGATGGCGCGCCTCGGTATCGCCGACGAGCGGGTGGTGCGCCTGCCGCGTGTCGCGGAGACCGATGCATGGCTTATCCTCGCCCGCGCGAAACCTTGCGAGGCGGCGGACAGCGCCCTGCTCTCCTCGCTCGCGCCTTACGTGGAGGCGGCGCTGCGCAGCTATGTCGCGCTGGAGCACCACCGCATCCGCGCCAGCGTCAGTGCGCAGGGCATGGCGCGCAGCGCTACGGCGTGGATGGTGTTCGACCGCGAGGCGCGGCTATTGGCGATCGACCCGCGCCTCGATGCATGGATGCGCGGGAATCTCGGCTACACGCCGCGCGTGGGGAGCGCCTGCGCGATCTCGGCGTCCATGCGGAGCGTGAACTGGGCGGGGCAGCCGTGCTGTTCGCCTCGTCGACACCGCCCCCGCCGCGTGCGGTAATGCTGCATGAGGACCCCGGCTGGAAGCGCTGCTGACGGCCACCAGCGACATGCCGCGCCCCTCGATGCTGGCGCTGTGCCGCCTGCCCAATGCCAGAACGCCGGCGAGCGTGGAGCGCCTCACCCGCCTGTTCGACCTGCCCCCGCGCGAGGCCCAGCTGGCGATCGCGCTGAACGAGGGGCAGTCTATCGCCGAGGCGGCCGAAAACATGGGCCTGACGCTGGAAACGGCGCGCAACTACTCCAAGCGGCTCTACGCCAAGCTGGGCGTACGCGGGCAAGCGGAACTGGTGCGGCTGGTCAGCGACAGCGTGGCGGTGATGGGATAGCCGTTCAACCGTCATTGCGAGCGAAGCGAAGCAATCCAGGGCCACATAAACCGCCCTGGATTGCTTCGCTTCGCTGGCAATGACGGCGCTATGTGGTTCACCCCCAAAGCGCCTCCGCCGCCGCCAGCCCCTGCTCGCCGCGCCCGCCCAGTTCGGCGGTCAGCAGCTTGAGGCGATAGGTCCACAAGTGCAGCGGATGTTCCAGCGTCATGCCCATGCCGCCGAGGAACTGGTGATAGTCGTAGCACACCCGCTTCGCCGCCTCCTGCGCATGCAGCAGGGCCAGCGCGGCGTCGCCGGGATCGCCGGTCCCGGCCGCACGCAGGGCGAGCCAGTAGACCGAGTTGGTCATGACCTGATCCTCGGCCAGACGATGCCGCATGCCCTGGAAGGTGGCCAGCGGACGGCCGAACTGCTTGCGCTCTGACACGTAAGTCACCGTAGACGCCAGCGCCGCGCCCAGCAGGCCCGCGGCTTCGGCCGCGATTCCCACGCGCCACGACCGCAGCACTTCGGCGGGATCGACCTCATGCGCGGTCATCGCATCCGGAAGACCGGTCAGGAACGCCACGGGATAGGCATAAAGCGCATCCTCCTGCGCTCCCGCGATCACGCTCTCGTCAGCCTTGAAGCTGCGCACGCCCGAAGGCCCGACGATCACGACGCTCGCCCCCGGCCGCAGGAAACGCACCGGACCACCTGTGCGCCCCTCCTCGACCAGACACAGCGGACGCGGCAGGTCCGGATCGATAAGGGGGCGCACGAAGGACGATGCCGCCGCCTCCACCGCGAAGGGCAGCCGCGCCAGCTTCTCCACCACCAGCGCGGCGGTGACGGGGCCGAGTTCCTCGACCATCAGCACGTCGAGAAAACCGTTCTCGACCAGCGCCGCGTCAAGTTCCGCGCTTTCGAGCGTGAGACCGGCATCGTGCAGCGGCACGCCCGCGTAAGGCCGCGCGAGGCTGTCGATGAAGTCGAGGACCTGCCGCTGGTCCTCATTGAGAGACAGATGCATCAGCGCGGCTCCCGGGGCAGTTCCAGCACGTCGCTGGCGATGATGTTGAGCTGGATTTCCGCCGACCCCGCCGCGACGCCCGCGACGATCCCGCGCTGGTGATGCATCTTGAGATACGGCGAGGCCCCCGCGAGCGCTTCGGGCAGGAACTCGACGACGAATTCGCACACCGCCCGCTCGGCCATGACGGTGGCGTAGCGCGCGGAACTGGACTCCGCACCGATGGCGAGGCCATCGACGCGCTTCTGGACGACGGCGTAGTTCGCCGTGCCCGCGGCCTCGCACAGTGCGGCACAACGCGCCGCCTCGATCCGCACATATTCGCGCGCAAAACGGCCCTGCTCCTGCAGCATCGTCACCGCCCGGTCCAGCGCGGCGCGCGCCAGCGTGAAGCGCGGGATGCCGAGGCGCTCATTGCGCAGCGAATAGGCGACGATCTCCCAAGCCTGTCCTTCCTCGCCGAAGCGGGCGGTCTCGGGCACGGTCACGTCGTCGAAGAAGACTTCGTGAATGTCGCCCTCGCCGATCAGCGAGGGGATCTGGCGCACGGTGATGCCGGGCGTATCCATCGGCACCAGAATGATGGTGATGCCCTTCTTGCGGTCGTCGCTGGTGCGCGTCAGCAGGAAACAGGTGTCGGCAAGGCCCGCATAGCTGGTCCAGATCTTCTGGCCGCTGATGACGTAGTTGCCTTCGGTCAGCGTGGCTCGCGTCCGCAGCGAGGCTAGGTCCGACCCGGCGTCAGGCTCGGAAAAACCCTGACACCACAGCGATTCCCCGCGCGTGATCGGCTCGAGGTAGCGGGCCTTCTGCTCGGGCGTGCCGTACTTCTCCAGCGTCGGGCCGATCCAGTTGACGTTCATGTACTGGCCGCCGCGCGGCTCGCCCGCGATCCACATCTCTTCGGAAAGGATCTGCTGCTCCCACGGACCCAGGCCCTCGCCGCCCATCTCGAGCGGCCAGTGCGGGAAGAGAATGCCCGCGTCGGCCAGCTTGACGCAGAAGTCGCGCGCGAAGGCGGTCAGTGCCGGGGACGCAGGGCCGTGTTCCGAGAATTTCTCCCAGTCCGCAGGCAGGTTGGCGTGCAGGAAGTCGCGGATCTTGTGCCGGAAGGCGTCCTGCCCGGCGGTCCATTCGAATTGCATCGGGGCGGCGCCCTCCTCTCAGCCTTTCGTTAGGCACAGGCAGCCTCGCCCCACAACCGCCGGGGCGTTGGAATCGCTGGCGCGATTGCGCATCGACCACTTGTGCTGGAAATCGCCTGCGGAGTACCGCAAGGACACAGCGAAGAGATAAGAAAGGACACGGGTGAGCGAGAAGGCATTCGTCGCGGTGGCGAAACTCGATGAAGTTCCGCAGGGCGGCAAGAAAGTGGTCGAGGTGGGCGGGATCAGCGTGCTCCTCGTCGGCGCGCGGAATCAGGTCTACGCGGTGCGCAACTTGTGCAGCCACGCCTACGAAACGCTTGAATGCGGCCGCGTGCGTGCGGGGTGGATTTCCTGCCCGGTTCACGGCGCGCGCTTCGATCTGGAAACCGGCAAGCCGATAAACCCGCCCGCCTCGATGCCGATCGATACTTATGAAGTGCGGATCAAGGGCGACGTGATCGAGGTGGCGGTCTAACCTCCCGATATCGCCCGCGCGTACCGCCCCTTATGGACGCGCCGCCGTGCCCCGTGCTTGGACGGTGTCCATGACCGATACGCCCGATCTCGAAGCGCTGCGCCGCGAAGTGCGCGCCTTCCTAGCCGCCGAGGCGCCGACCGGCTGGCGCGACGCGAGCCGCACGCAGGACGACTTCGTCCGCACCCAGCGCGACTGGTTTACGCGGCTGGTTTCGGCAGGCTACGCCATCCCGCACTGGCCCGCCGCATTCCCCGGCGGCGGCCGCAGCCTGGCCGAGCAGAAAGTGATCTACGAGGAACTGGCGAAGGCAGACTGCCCGCGCCTGCTGCTCTCCTTCGTCTCGACGTACCATGCTTTCGCAACGTTGCACGAATGTGCGACCCGGGAGCAGCAGGACCGCTACCTCCCGCGCATCCTCGAGGGCGAGACATGGTGCCAGGGCTTCTCCGAGCCCGGCGCCGGATCAGACCTCGCCGCCATCAAGACCAGGGCGGAACGCAAGGGCGACGTCTACGTCGTCAACGGCCAGAAGGTCTGGTCGACGATGGCGCAGTTTGCCGACAAGTGCCTGCTGCTGGTGCGCACCTCCTCGGACGGCCCCAAGCAGGCGGGCATCACGTACCTGCTGATGGACATGAAGGCACCCGGCGTCTCTGTCCGCCCGATCCACCAGATCCAGGGCGACGAGGAATTCGCCGAGATCTTCCTCGACAACGTGGAAATCCCCGTCTCCGAGCGCGTCGGCGAGGAAGGCAAGGGCTGGGCCGTGGCGCAGGCGACGCTTGCCTCGGAACGCGGACTGACGCTGATGGAGCTGTCCTACCGGATGCGCGGCGCCCTTGCACGCGTTGCCTCGCTGATCCGCGAGCACGGACACGAGGACGATCGCGGAGTGCTGCGGGATTTCGGCGAACTGGTGACGCAAGTGGACGCCGTGTGCGCCGTCGCCGACCAGTTCCTGGACAACCGGATCAAGGGCATCGAGCGCATTGGCGACGCCTCCATCATCAAGAACAGCTACAGCCGCGCGCTCAGGGCCTATGCGAAGCTGGGCCTGCGCCTTGGCGGCATCGCGGAGCAATACGTAGCGCCGATCACCTTCGGCGACCTCAATACCGGCAACTGGATGGCGGACTTCATGAACTCCTATGCCTGGACCATCGCCGGGGGCAGCGAGGAAGTGCAGCGTAATATCATCGCCGAGCGCATGCTCGACATGCCACGCGAGCCGAAAGCCTGGGTGGCCTGACATGATCGAACTGAACGAACTGACCGACGCCGCGCAGAAGGCGTTTCCTGCCGATGCACTCTCCCCCGGCCGCGACGAAAGCTGGCGGCTGGTGGCGGAGATGGGCTGGCTGATGGTGCGCCTGCCCGAGGAAGACGGCGGCCTCGGCCTTGATCGAGAGGCTTCCGCCGCGATCCATTTCGAGATGGGCCGCGTGCTGGCGACGACGCCGCTGATCCCGGCGCAATTGGGCCTGCAGGCCGTGCTGGCGAGCGAGATTGCGGCGCGGGTCGAGTGGCTGGAACGGCTGGCGGGTGGCGAATACGCCCCCTGCACCTGCTCCCCGCGAAGCTGGAGGCGGCACCGAACGGCACGCTTTCGGGCGTAGTCGGCGGTGTGTTCGATGCGGACATGGCGATGGCGGTCGTTGCGAAGCTGCCCAGCGGCTATGCCCTCGTGCCGACCGATGCGCCGGGTGTTTCTATCGTGGAGCGCGCGATCTGGGACCCCAGCCGGCGCCTGTTCGACATCGTTCTTGATGGATACGCGCCCGATCCGGCACTCATGCTCACCGATGCGGACGGCGCTGCAGCGCTGCACGACGCGCTGGCGCCCGAAGCGCACCTTGCCGTCGCCGCCGACTGCCTCGGTGCCGCGAATGCCGCGTTGGAACTCACCATCGAGTACATGAAGATGCGCCGCCAGTTCGACCGGCCCATCGCCATGTTCCAGGCTCTCAAGCACCGCGCCGCCGATATGAAGGCGCGCATTGCCGTGGCCGAGGCGCTCCTGTGGAACCGGGTGCGCGACGATGCTGCAACCCTCGTCCAGTGCGGCGCGGCGAAGACGCTCGCGGCCGAGGCCTTCGCATTCGTCACCGAAGAGGCGATCCAGCTTCACGGCGGCATCGGCCTGACCGAGGAACACCCGATCCACCGCTTCATGAAACGCGCGATGCTGAACCTGCAGCTTTGCGGATCGCCAGACCTGTGGAACGAGCGGACGGGGCGAGAGGCGCTGGGCTGACAGATCGGCCGGAGCAATTCGTCGTCCCGGACTTGATCCGGGACCGGTGGTTGTCTTTAGGCGCAGTTCATGCGGCAAGTTATCTAAGCGACGGGTAGGCTGTTCACGGGCAGCGGTCCCGGATCAAGTCCGGGACGACGGTAAGCAACGCCCTGCCCCGCCGCTCGTTGTGCCGGGCATGGCCAAGACTTCCGGACACATCCGCGACAACATCGTCCTCTACGGTGCGCTGACGGCGAACATGGGCATCGCCGTCGCCAAGTTCGTGGCGGCAGGTATCGGCGGCTCTTCCGCCATGGCGACCGAGGGTGTCCATTCGCTGGTTGACAGCGGTAACCAGATCCTGCTGCTCTACGGCCAGAAGCAGGGCAAGCGCGCAGCCGACGCCGCCCATCCCTTCGGCTACGGGCGCGAGCTGTATTTCTGGGCCTTCGTGGTCGCGATCCTGATCTTCGCGGGCGGCGCGGGCATCTCGATCTACGAGGGCATCGCCCATATCCGCGAGCCGCGCGCCGTCGAGGACCCGACGCTCAGCTACATCGTGCTGGGCATCGCCTTCCTCATGGAGGGCGCATCCTGGGCCATCGCGGTGAAGGAGTTCAACGCGGGCCGCGCCGGGCAGAGCTGGTGGCAGGCAATCCGCCGCTCCAAGGACCCGCCGGGCTTCATCGTCCTGTTCGAGGACAGCGCAGCGCTCATCGGCCTCACCATAGCAGCGGCGGGCATCTGGGCGAGCGGCCACTTTGCGGAACCAAGACTCGACGGCGCGGCATCGGTGGTGATCGGGCTGGTGCTGGCGGCCGTCGCGGTGCTGCTGGCGCGCGAGTCCAAGGGCCTGCTGATCGGAGAGGCCGCCGACCCGGCACTGATTGCCGGGCTGCGCGGGGTGATGGAAGGCAACCCGCACATCACCTCGGTCAACCATGTGCGCACCGTACACACAGGACCGGACGCGGTGTTCGTGGCGATCAGCGCGGACTTTGCCGACGACCTGCCGATGGGCGAGGCGGAAACGCTGATCGAGGAACTGGAGATGCGCATGAAGGCGCTGTCACCGAAGATCACCTCGATCTACATCCGGCCCGAGAAGCGCGAACAGGCGGTGCTGGGTTAAGTAAGGCCCACTCCTGCCCCCTCCCGCAAGCGGGAGGGGAATGAGAGACCTGCGCTCCGCCCTCCCGCGTGCGGGAGGGACGGTAGGCTTGAGAGCGCAGCGAACTAGCCGGACGGGGTGGGTATCAGATCGCCATCAGCCGCTTAACCTCCGCGACGATCTCGGGCGGCTGCACGAGATAGGCATCCTCCAGCTTCTTCGCGAAGGGCACCGCGCAGTACGGCGCACCGAGGCGGCCGACGGGAGCCTTGAGCTTGCCGAACAGCACTTCCTGCGCCGTTGCGGCGATCTCCGCGCCGGGACCGAAGTTGCGGCCCGCTTCGTGCACCACCAGCAGGCGTCCGGTCTTCTCGGCCGAGGCCAGCACCGTTTCCTTGTCCCACGGCGAGATCGTGCGCAGGTCCACCACTTCGACCGAGACGCCTGCCGCCGTCAGTTCCTCGACCGCCTGCATCACCGTGAACATCATCTGCCCGTAGGAGACGATGGTGAGGTCGCTGCCCGGTACGACCACGTTGGCCTTGCCCAGCGGGATCGGGCCCTGGTTGACCGGCGTGTCCATCGGCACGAACAGGGTCTTGACGCTTTCGATGATGATGACCGGATCGGGGTCCTGGATCGCCGAGAGATAGAGGCCCTTCATGTCGCCCGGGGTCCAGGGGATCACCACCTTGATGCCCGCGGTATGCGCGAACCACGCCTCGTAGAAGTCGGCGTGCTGCCCGGCGGTCTGGTTGCCGCCGCCGGTCATGGTGCGGATCACCAGCGGCACCTGGCTCTGGCCGCCCGACATGAAGCGCAGCTTGGCCGCGTGGTTCACGATCATGTCCATGGCGACGGTCGTGAAGTTCATCAGCATGATCTCGGCCACCGGCTTGTAGCCGGCCATGGCCACGCCGATCGCCGCGCCCATGATCGCCTGTTCGGAGATCGGGGTGGAGCGCACGCGGCTGGTGCCGAACTTCGTCGACAGCCCGCGCGTCACACCGCAGACGCCGCCGCCCTCGTTGTCGGCGATGTCCTCGCCCAGAACGAGGACCTTGGGATCGGCTTCCATCGCCTCGCTCAGCGCGGCGTTGATGGCTTGCAAGCCGTTCATCTTCACCGTCTCGACGACGGGGGCTTCGAGAGTTTCAGTGCTCATGCCGGAATCTCCTCGGCAAAGACGTCGCGGCGCAGTTCGTCGTCGGACGGGAATTCACAGGCCATTGCGTAGTCGATGGCGTCGTTTACTTCGGCCTCGATCCTCGCGGTCAGCGCATCGAGTTCCTCGGCCGAGGCGACGCCGTCGTCGATCAGCTTCTGGCGGAAGCGCGGCAGCGGATCGGCCTCGATCGCGGCGGCCTTTTCTTCCTTGGTCATGTAGGCGTCGTTGTCGCCGAAGACGTGGCCCATGAAGCGGAAGGTCTTGCACTCCAACAAGGTCGGCCCTTCACCGGCGCGGGCGCGCTCGATGGCGGCGTGGGCATGGGCATAAACGTCGAGCGGATCGTTGCCGTCGACCGTGTAGCCCGGCATACCGTAACCGGCCGCGCGCTTGGCGATGAAGTCCACCGAAGTGCCGTTCTCGTAGCGGGTGTGCTCGGCAAAGCCATTGTTCTGGCACACGAAGATCACCGGCAGCTTCCACACCGAAGCGAGGTTCAGCGCCTCGTGGAAGGCGCCGATGTTGCTGGCGCCGTCACCGAAATAGGCGACCGTCACCTGCTTCGTCCCGTCGAGCAGCGCCGCCCAGCCGAAGCCGTTGGCGATCGGCATCGAGGAGCCGACGATGCCGGTCGTCACCATCACCCCGGTTTCCGGATGCGTGAGGTGCATCGGGCCGCCCTTGCCCTTGCAGGTGCCGTCGACGCGGCCGCAGATTTCTGCCCACAGGGGACGCAGCGGCATGTCCTTGGCGACCATGTCGTGGATGCCGCGATAGATCGTGCAGATCTTGTCGTCGTTGTTGAGCAGCACCGAGATTGCCGAGGGAATGCACTCTTGCCCGCGCGCCGAATAATACGGCGCGGTGATGCGGCCGCGGCGGATCTGCTGACGGGTGAGGTCGTCGTTGCGCTCGATGCGGATCATTCGACGGTAGATGTCGACCTGTGTGGCGGCGTCGGGGATGGCCCGGTTGGTTGGCGTTTCGCTCATGATTCCTCTCTCGGACAGCTCGTGGCTGCTGGGATGGCTGAACATTGGTTCAGGGCAGGCCCCGCTGGCAAGGGCGAGTGAACCGCCCTGCGGTATCTGCGTTTCAGGACACCTGGTTGCCGAGGCCGGCCGCGTGCTTGGCCGCGATCCAGCCGAAGGTCATCGACGGGCCGACACTCGCGCCGGCGCCGGGATAGACGCGGCCCATCGGCGATGCGGTGGTGACGCCGCATGCATAGAGCCCCTCGATCACCGAGCCGTCCTCGCGCAGAACGCGCAGATCGCAGTCGCACACGACGCCGCCGTAAGTCCCGACGTCACCCGGATAGACCGGGAAGGCATAGAACGGCGCCTTGTCGATCGTCCCCATCGTCTGGTTCGGGCCGTCCTTGAAGAACGGATCGCCGAGGAAGTTGTCGTAGGCCCGCTCGCCGCGCTGGAAATCCTCGTCGCGGCCGCCGCGCACGAAGCCGTTCCAGCGTGCGACCGTGGTTTCCAGAGCACCCGGGGGACGCCGATGATCCCGGCCAGTTCGCCTACCGTGTCGGCCTTGCGCATCCAGCCCGAGGCGAGCCACTTGGCCATGTTCTTCTTGGCCGTGCCCTTACCGGCGACGGCGTATTCGTCCATGTATTGCTGGTCGAGGATCGCCCAGCTCGGCACTGCGGGCACGGTGCGGTTGCGCACCAGCATGGTCTCGCAGAACGCCTCGTAGGAGCCGCCCTCGTTCATGTAGCGCAGGCCCGACTGGTCGACCTGGATCGCATGCGGCTTGGCGGTGGTGCTCTGGGTGCCCGGCTTGACGTAGTCGGCGTCCCAGCCGGGCGCGTCGGTCATCTGGAAACCGACCATCTGGTCCATCTGCGCCAGCGCAGCCCCTTCGCGGCGAGTTCGCGGTGCATGTCGCCGGTGTCGGTCTCAATGCCGTTGGACCACTTCGACTGCGTGCCCGGCATGTAGGTGTCGCGCATCGCCTGGTTCATCGAGAACCCGCCCGCGTTCATCAGGATGCCCAGCCGCGCGCCGATGCGCCATGGCTTGCCGTCCTTCTCGGTGACGACGCCGACGGCCTTTTCGCCTTCCATGATGACTTCGCTGACGGGCGAATTCACTCGGATGTCGGCCGCCTGCTTGTCCAGCACGGCCTTCAGCATCCGGCCCTGCAGCGCCGCACCCGCCGTGACCCAGTGCTTGCCGGTGAGCTTTCCGGCGACGAACTTGAAGGCGATCTTGATGAAGACGCGCTTGAGTTCCCACGAATGCTTCATGAACGGCAGCTTCATCCCGTCGTCCAGCTTCACCGGCACTTCGAGGAAGCCCTTGCGCAGCTTGGCCGCCCATTCCTTGCCCAGTTCGTTCTTGTCGAAGGGCAGCGCGGTGACGGTGCGGCTGGTCTTCATGCCGCCGGGGAGTTCGTCGTAGTAGTCGGGCCAGAAGCGGGAGCCGCGCTCCATCCGCACGCCTTGCGCGACGATGAAGTCCAGCATCTTCGGCGCCTCGACCGCATAAGTGCGGCGCCGCGCCGGGCTGGTGCCGGGGATTCCGCATCGTCGGGCACCACGGCATCAAGGTACTGACAGGCGCGTTCCAGACTGTCCTCGCCGGGGTCCATGAAGCGGTTGCCGGGTATCCACATGACCCCGCCGGACTTCGCCGTGGTGCCGCCGACCCACTGCGCCTTCTCGAGGATCACGACGGTCTTGCCCGCCTGCTTCATCAACAATGCCGAAGCCATCGAGCCTGCGCCGCTGCCCACGACCACCCAGTCGAAAGTCTCGTCGAACTGCGTCATCGTGCCGTAACCTCTCCGCCTAGCCGCGCTGCTGCGCATGCGTTCAGCCCGGTAGATCGAACTTCGCCCGCTTTGGCAACGCGAGGGGCAAAGGTTTCGCCGGAGCGAAAGGTTTGGGCAAAATCGCGTTTTCGCATGGCCCTCGATACCGCCCGGCCTATGACGCTGGAGGGAAGAGGAGACCTGCCGAAATGACCGATACCGCGCCCGCCCTGCCGCAGTTGGCCACGATCGAAATGGCCCGCGAAGGACGGCTGCTGCGCATCACGCTCAACCGGCCCGAGGCGCTGAACGCGGTAAACCTGCAGCTTCACGACGATCTGGCCGAGGCGATGTGGTTCGCACAGGTCGATACCGGATCGGACGTCGTCGTGCTGACCGGCGCGGGCCGCGCCTTCTCGGCGGGCGGTGACCTCGACCACATCGAGAACAATGCGCGCAACCCACATCTCTTCGACCACGAGACGCGGGTAGCCAAGCGCATCGTCTCTACCCTGCTCGACATCGACAAGCCGGTGGTGTGCCGGATGAACGGCCACGCGGTCGGCCTCGGCGCGACGCTAGCGCTGCTGTGCGATGTGATCTTCGCCGCCGAGGGCGCGAAGATCGGCGACCCGCACGTCGGCCTCGGCCTCGTCGCGGGGGACGGCGGCGCGGTGATCTGGGCGCAGCGCATCGGCCTGACGCGGGCCAAGGAATACCTGCTGACCGGCGACCTGCTTACGGCCAGCAAAGCGGCCGAGATCGGGTTGATCAATCACTGCGTGCCGGCGGGCGAACTCGACGCGGCGGTCGATACGTTCTGCGCGAAGCTGCTGGCAGGCGCGACGGTGGCGATCCGGGCGACCAAGATCCTCACCAACCTCGAACTCAAGCGGCTGGCGACGGCGCTGATGGACGCGGGGATCGCCTACGAAAGCGTCTCGGTCCGCAGCATGGACCATCTGGAGGGCATTCAGGCCCTCAGGGAAAAGCGGCCGCCGAAGTTCGTGGGCCGCTGAGTCTCCTCACTTCGTCATTGCGAGCGCAGCGTAGCAATGATGAGGAAGGGTTAGCCCGGCACCACCCGCTCGCCGTGCTCGGTGAACAGCGCGGTGTAGCAGGTGCCCATGTCCTGCGCGTCGCTCTGCGTCAGTTCGCCCGACTTCGAGGCCGCGCCCAGCGCGCCGAGGAAGGCCATCGGGTCATCCGCCTCGATGTCGTAGATCGCGAGGAATTCGTTGGGATCCGCGCCCATCAGCCGCGCCGCCAGCTTGTAGCGCTGGGCGCCCGCCATGCCGAACGTGTTGACCAGTTCGGGCAAGTGCTTGGTGTCGTACCATTCGTGATACTCGGCCTCGCGACCGGGCTGCGGGCGAGTGAGCGCGACGAGCTTCATCTTCATGGCAATTCCTCTCTTCCAGACGTTCTTGCCGCCGAGGATTGGCCAGCCCCGACACCGATGCAAGCGGCCACTATCCGGTTGCCGAAAGCATCGCCCCGCCGTCCCTGGCGAACACCGGACACGATCCGAACGGCTCCTCCGCACTCACCGCGATCATCTCCTGCACCGCGCTCTCTCCGCGATACTCGCGCGGGTTGGCGCCGAAGACGCGCTTGAACATGCGGCTGAAATGCGCGGGGCTCTTGAAGCCGACGCCATAGGCGATCTCCCCGATCGACACCTCGCGCGGGTCGGAAGCCGCGAGCCAGTCCCTCGCCTTCGCCAGTCGCTGCTCCCAGACCAGTTCCGAGAACGAGGTGTCGCGCATCCGCAGCAGGAACGAGAGATAGCGCGGAGAAATGCCGCAGCCCTTCGCCACCATCGCCGTCGACAGCAGGGGATCGGCGAGGTGGACCTCAATGAACCGCAGCACCTGCTCCAGCCTCCGCTCGGCGATCGACAGGCGGGCGGGCGCGGTGTCTTCCCCGCGCGGATGGCATTGCCGATCAGGCCGAGCGCGGTATCGACCAGAAGCCGCGCCGACGCCTCGCCGATGCGCCCCTCGTCGGCCAGCACTTCGTCCAGCAGAGTCTCGGCCAGCGCGAGTTCGGCGCGCTCCATCGCCATGAACAGGCCGTTGTTGAATTCCTGCCGCACGAAGCCGCGCAGGATGTGGGTGGGCACGGCGAGGTTCAGCACTTCGTGCATTCCGTCCTGGCCTATCCGGCACTCCACGCAGAACGGCGACATCGAGCGGGTGATGAGGAAGTCCCCGGCTTTCGCCACCTTGCCGCCGCACTGGTTGGAGACGGCGAGTTCCCCCGCTTGACGAACCACAGGATCGAGAGGTCCGTCGCATCCTCGCGAATATGACGGCGCGAGCGGCGGAAGAACAGATTGGCGGCCGAACGTCGCCGTATGATCGAGATTGCACCGACTGCCTTGCGCTCCGAATGCAAGTCGGCGGTCGCCGCATCGTCCGCGATCCAGATGTCACCCCGGCAGTATTCCTGCCCGCGACTGCCGTGAAACAGGCAATCGCGGTGCTCGCGCATCTGGAACGTGAACAGAGTCTCCGCCATGGCTCTCTCCCGATGGCGGGACCGAGGCGCTTCTGTCGGCGTCGGTGCTCCCCACCATTCGTATCACCTGTGCGGGATGCTACCCGACATTGTCGGCAAATCGACCGGCATTGCGTACACGGCCGTCTAGCATCGCCCGGGCGTTACTCCATTACCAGCACGACCCGGCCAGCAGCCTTGCCCGAGAAGGCCGCGTTCATCGCCTCGGCATGACGCTCAAGCGGATAGCGTTCGGCGATCGCGGGGGAGAACACACCCTCGCCAGCCAGTTCCATCACCTTGCGCCGCAGGGCGGCGGCCTCGGTGGGACGCCGCAGCGCGTGATCGCGCATCTGCACGCCCACGAGGCTGGCGCTCTTGAGCAGCGGCAGGTTCGTGCGCAGCGCCGCGATCCCGGCGGTGAAGCCGATCACCAGATGGCGCCCGTCGTAGCCGAGATTGCGGAAGGCCGGTTCGCTGGCCTCGCCGCCCACGGGATCGAAGACGATGTCGACGGGCTTGCCGTCGTTCGCCGCCATGACCTGATCGCGCCAGTCCTGCGCGCCGGTGGTGACGACCGCATGCGCCCCGCCCGCCAGTGCCGCCGCCTGCTTCTCCGGACTGGATGCCGAGGCGATGACGTGCAAGCCAAGGTGCCTGCCGACCTGGATTGCCGCGTATCCGGTCCCGCCCGCCGCGCCGAGCACCAGCAGCGTCTCGCCCGGCTTCGCGCGCCCGCGATCGGCCAGCGCGTAGTACGCGGTCTGGTAGTTCACCGCGAAGACAGCGGCCTGCTCGAACGTCATCGCCTCGGGCACTTTCGCCATGTTGGCGGCGGCGAAGAGATTGGCCTCGGCGAACAACCCGCCGAGCCCGCCGCAGAACACGCGGTCACCGGGGGCGAGGTGCGTCACGCCCGGCCCCACCGCCTCGACCAGGCCCGCCGCCTCGCTGCCGGGGATGAAGGGCATCGGCGGCTTGAACTGGTAGTGCCCCATCGCTGTCAGCACATCGACGTAGGACACCCCCGCCGCCTTGATGGCGACGCGCACCTGACCCTCGCCGGGAGCACCGGGGTCGAACGCTTCGAGGACATAGCTCTCCGGCGGCCCGAAGGCGCGGCCGATGACCGCGCGCGGGCTCAATGCTGCCCCCGTCGCAGCGCACGATCGAGCCCGTCACGTTGACCGAGGCAGGGCTGGCCAGGAACAGCGCGGCGGTGACGATCTCCTCCGGGTTCGCCGCATGCCCGCGCGGGATCGGGATCGGCCCCTGCCCCTTGTCGGGCCATGCCTCGACGATATCGGTGCGGAATGCGCCCGGCGAGAGCGTGTTGACCCGCACGTGCGGCGCATATTCCCACGCCAGCGAGCGGCTCATCGCATTGAGCGCGGCCTTGGACGATCCATAAGTCACCACCTGCGGTAGCGGCATCATCGAGCCCGAGGAGGTCACGTTGATGATGCAACCGCCCGGCCCGCCTGCCTCGGCGCGGTCGAACATGCGCTTGCCCACCAGTGTCGAAAGGCGGAACGGCCCCTTGAAGTTGAGGTTGAGCACGGAATCGAACAACTTCTCGCTGACTTCGTGGCTGGGCATGCGCGGGCTCATCCCCGCATTGTTCACAAGGATATCCACAGCCCCGAAAGCCGCATAGGCCTCCTCGACCAGCCGCTCGCATTCGTCCCAGCGGCCGACGTGGGCGCTGATCGCCATCGCCTTGCGGCCAACACCGCGCATTTCCTCGCAGACCGCCTCGCAGACATCGAGCTTGCGACTGGCGACGATCACGTCGGCACCGCGCTCGGCGAAAGCGCGGACCATCTGGTAGCCCAGCCCGCGCGACCCGCCGGTGACGAGCGCGACCTTGCCGGTGAAGTCGAACAGCGGGTCCATCTCAGGCATCTCTCGCATTCGGGTAGCGCTCCAGCGCCTTCGCGGTGCGCGTCGGGATATGCTCAGTCGGAAACATCCCTTCCGCCGGCCGCACCCGCTTGAGATAGGCGCGCGCCAGTTGCGAGCGGTGCGCGTCGGTCGGCCCATCGGCGAAGGCCAGCGCCATGTTGCCGCCGTACCATTTGGCCAGCGGCATATCGAGCGAGATGCCCAGAGATCCATGCACCTCCAGCGCCCGCCCGACGACGTTCGCATAGACCGAGGCCATCGCCACCTTGCACATGCCGATGTGTTTGCGCGCCGCGCCGTGCTTCAGGCGGCCCGCCTCGATCTCGTCGATCAGCCATGCGGTCTTGAGCACCAGCAGGCGGAACTGCTCCAGTTCGATCACCGAATCGGCGATCTTGGCCTGCACCAACTGGTGATCGCCCAGCATCGCGCCCTTGGTGCGGCGCGAGACGGCGCGTTCCAGCATCATGTCGAGCGCGCGGTTGCACATGCCCACCGTGCGCATGGCATGGTGGATGCGGCCCCCACCCAGCCGCGCCTGCGCCACCTTGAATCCTTCGCCCGGCCCCCGAGCATATGATCGAGCGGCACCCGGACCCGGTTGTAGCGGATATGCGCGTGATGCCCGTTCTCGGGATCGAAGTCCCCGGCGATGGCGACGTTGCGCAGGATCTCGATCCCCGGCGTGTCGGCGGGAACGACGAACATGCTCATCCGCTCGGTCAGCGGGGCGTCCGGATCGGTCACGGCGATGACCAGCAGGAAGCTGGCGAACCGGGCATTGGAGGAGAACCACTTCTCGCCCTCGATCACCCATTCGTCGCCTTCCTGCACGGCGCGGCATGTGAAGACGTCGGGGTCGGCGCCGCCCTGCGGCTCGGTCATCGAGAAGCACGAGACGATCTCGCCGGCCATCAGCGGGCCGAGGTACTTCTGCTTCTGCTCCGCCGTGCCGAACAGGGCGAGGATTTCGGCATTGCCGGTATCGGGCGCGGCGGTGCCGAACACCGTCGGCGCCCAAGTGGAGCGGCCGATGATCTCGTTCATCAGCGCCAGCTTGACTTGTCCGTAGCCGGGACCGCCAAGATGCGGGCCGAGATGGCAGGCCCAGAGCCCCTGCGCCCTCACCTGCTCCTGCAGCGGCTTCAGGTGCCGCCGGGCGGCCGCGTAGGAGGGATCGAACTGCGCGCCCTGTTCGGGGAACAGCAGGTCCATCGTCTCGCACTCGTCGCGCACGAAGCGGTCCATCCAGTCGAGCCTGGCCTGGAACTCCGGGTCCGTCGAAAAATCGATCATCGTTCTCTCCCATTCCTCCCCGTACCGGAGAGGAATTCACTGCATTCTCGCCACTTGCGCGGCGGTATCGCGGAAGCACTGCTCGACGATGCGCGCGAAGAAGCGCCCCGTCTCCTTCGGCAATATCCCCGCCTCCGCCTGCGCCACCTTGTATTCGAGCAGGCACCCGGACTTGAATTTCGAGAGCACCGAGAACCATTCGAAGTCGCGAATGTCGCGCCCGGTGCCCGCGCAGTAATAGCGCGCCAGCTCCTGCTTCGTCGGGAAGTTGGCCGGGTTGTTGAGTGCGGTCGGGAACTCCCGGTCCGGATCGTCCTCGTCGCGCATGCCGCCGGTGAACCAGCCCATGTCGATCATAGGATCACCGATGGTGGACAGTTCCCAGTCGATCATCGCCGCAAGGCGCGCCGGAGGGCCGTGGCGGAACATCATGTTGGGGGTGCCGACATCGCCGTGGATGATCCCGCGCACTTCCTCCGGCATCCGCGCGTGCCGCAGCCAGTCCTCGGTTTCGGCATAGCCTTCGAGCACGCGGCCCTCGTAGCCGTAGCGCTCCTTGTAGGACGCCAGCTGGCCCGCCCAGCGATCGACCTGCCGTTCCAGGAACCGGCCCGGCTTGCCGTAGTCCCCAGCCCGATCGCCTCGTGATCGACGTTGGCGAGCGCGATCAGCCCGTCGACGATGGCAAAGGGGATGCCGTATTCGCAAGGCATCGTATCGAAGGGCGGCTCGTTGTGAATCTTCTCGCCGCGCAAGTTCGGTGCCCAGCCCTCGACTTTCTCCATGACGTAGAACGGCGCGCCGACCACGCTGTCGTCGGAACAGGACCCGTAGCACACCGGATGGGGCACCTGAGTGCCTTTGAGTGCCGTCAGGATACGCGCCTCGCGCAGCACGCCCTTCTCCGCTCCCGGCGGCGGCACGGCGGGTGGACGGCGCATGACCATCGGCTTCTCGCCCCGGTCGATCGTCAGCACCACGTTCGACGTGCCCCCGAGAGTACCGCGGTGCGCAGCGGCCCCTTGCCCAGTTCGGGCACGAAGGCGTCCAGCCATTCGGTCAGCGGCCCGACTGGGGCCAGCCGGTCGAGATCGGCGTCCATCATCCTCTCCTCAGCGAGCGCGGAAATGCGCCTCTATCTGCCTGCGCACCGCGCGCAGCGCGGTCGTCGCGGCCGCGACTTCTTCGGAATCGAGCACCAACCGCGCAGCCAGTGCATCGGCGCGCGCGTCGATCTGACGCTTGAGCGCGGCGCCCTTCGCGGTCGGACGCAGCAGCATGGCGCGCTTGTGTGCGGGATTTTCGAAAGTCTCGACCAGCCCGGCATCGCGCAGGGCATTGGCGGCGCGCTGCACCAGCTGGCGCGCGTGGCCCATCGAGCGGCCGATCTGCGCGACGGTGGGGGCATCTTGCGCCTCCACCACCGCGGTGAGCACCATGTGCTCGCTGTCGTTGAGCGCGCATCCCGCCCGCGCCTCGCCGAAGACGCTGCGCAGGCGGCCGTTCAGGCGGATGGTCTCATCGACCAGTCCTACCAGCGGATGACGCGACTCAGATACTCCCGTTTCCATGGAAACGGGGTGTCATGTTGACACGATCGTGTCATTTCTTTGGAGGCGCGGCCTCGTCAAGCATCGCCCGGGCGACATGGAGGAACGCCGCCGTGTCGGTCTGGGCCGAAGGGATCGCCTTGCGGAACGTCGCGAAGCCGTGGATCAGACCCTTGCCCTCGAAGTAGGCGGTCGGCACCCCGGCCTCGACCAGTTTGGCGGCATAGGCACGGCCCTGGTCGCGCAGCGGATCGAGCCCCGCCGTCACCAGCACCGTCGGCGGCAGGCCCGCCAGATCACCGAGGATCGGCGAGGTGCGTGGGCTCTTCGAGATCGGCCGCATAGTGCTCGGTAAAGCTCGCCATGCTCTTCGCGTCGAGCATGTAGCCCTCGGCGAACAGTTTCGAAGAGGGATAGAGCTTGCCGAAATCGGTCGCCGGATAGATCGGGATCTGCATCACCACCGGCACCGCCGCAGGCTTGTCGCGCAGGGCCGCTGCCGTGATCAGCGTGAGGTTACCGCCCGCGCTGTCGCCGCTGAGGATCAGGCCGGTGAACGCGCGCCCGAACGCCTTGCCGTTGGCCGCCACCCAGCGCGCCGCCGCCTCGCCGTCGTCCGGCGCGGCGGGCCAGGGGTTCTCGGGCGCGAGGCGGTACTCGACCGACACCACCGGCAGGTCCAGTTGCCGCGCGATCTCCGCCGCAAGGCCGGCGTGAGTATCGATGCTGCCGAGCACGTAGCCGCCGCCGTGATAGAACACCACAACCGGCCCGGGACCGCGCTCGGGGCGCGGATCGAACAGGCGCAGCGCCATCGGCCCGCCGGGCCCGGGCATCGTCACGTCCTTCGTGGTAACGTTCCCGATCGGCAGATCCTGCTGCGCCATCGCCGCCAGCGCAGCAGGCGGCAGCTTGTGTATCTGCATCAGCAGTTCGCGCGTGAAAGGCGGGTTGGGCTTGGCGTAGAACGCCTTGAGATAGGCCGCGACGTCCGGGCGGACATCGGGCGCGGCGCTCGTTTCCTGCGCCGCAGGAGCTGCCTGTCCGGACGCGACCGGCGCCGTCGCCAGCATCAGGGCCATCACTCCGCAGCCTGCAATGCCGCGCATACCCGCCATTCTCTTCATCGACTTCCCTCCTGTTCGGCCGGCGGCGCATGTCCCGTCCGGCCCCGGCGGGGATCAGTATACCCCGCCCTGCTCTTCCGCAAAGTTGCCCATGTCACCCGCCGCTGCCGCCGCATTCGCATCGCGCGCGTCGCGGGCACTGCGGATCGAGGCCACCAGCGCGTCGCGGCGGCGGCTGAACTCGTCCTCGGCGGTGTACTGGCGCGGTTCGGTGTCGGGCTTGAAGGCCTCCCAGATTACCGAGGCTTTCGGCTCGTCGGTAGGCTCGACGCCCATGACGCGCTTGCCGGTCACGCGGTCGATGCGGACCATACGGATGCCCTGCGGCGCCACGAAAGGCTGGTGCGACCAGCGGCCCGGCGTCGCCAGCACCACGTCCTTGAATATCGGCGCGGCGATGCGGCCACCCTGCGCGTAACCGCCCAGCGAGCGCGGCGTGTCGTAGCCGATGTAGACGCCGCCCACGTAGTCCTGGTTGCCGCCCATGAACCACACGTCGGTCGGGCCGTTGGTGGTGCCGGTCTTGCCGAACATTGGCAGCTTGAGGTCGCGCAGGCGCTCCGCCGTGCCGCGGGTGACGACGCCTTCGAGCATGTGCACGGTCTGGTACGCCGTCGGCGCGTCCATCACCTGCTTGCCGACGCGCTGGATGCGCGGCATCGGCTTGCCGTCCCATTGCGCCATGTTGCAGGCGTTGCAGGTGCCCTTGTCGGCCCGCCAGATCACCTTGCCATTGCGGTCCTGGACGTAGTCGATCACCGAGCCGGAGAACTGCACGCCGTTGTTGGCCAGCGCCGCATAGGCGTTGATCATGCGTCCCACCGTCGTCTCGCCCGCGCCGAGTGCGAACGACAGGTACTTCTGGTAATCGCCGATGCCCATGTTGTGGAACGTGCGCGTGACCTTGGCCATGCCCACGTCGTTGGCGATGCGCACAGTCATCAGGTTGCGCGACTGTTCGAGGCCCCAGCGCAGCGTATGACTGCCCGAACCGCCCGCACCGCCGAAGTTACGGAAGCACTTGTTGCCCAGACCCGCGCCCTGGAACACGCAGAAGGTGCCGTCGAGCACTTGCGTGGCGGGGGTCATGCCGTTCTGCAGCGCGGTCGCGTAGACGAAGGGCTTGATGGTCGAGCCGGGCTGGCGTTCGGCCTGCGTCGCGCGGTTGAAGCTGTCGATCCCGGAATCGAAGCCGCCCTGCATGGCAAGAATGCGACCCGAACCAGGCTGCTCGATGATCATGCCGCCCGAGACTTCGGGAATGCCGCGAAGCGCCCAGGTGCTGCCGCCCATCGGCTGGGCCGCGACCAGATCGCCGACCTTGGCCTTGTCGGAAATACCGGTCAGCGTGGAAACGTTGCCGTCGGAGAAGCCGATGCGCCCCGTGCTGCCCGAGGCATCGAGAATGACGCCGACGCGCCAGTCCTTGTAGTCGATCGTCTTGTTGGCGACGACGAGCTGGCTCTGCCAGTTCTCGAGGTCGCTCAGATGCGCGATCGGCCGCACGAAGCCGCGATTGCCGTGATAGAGCAGCAGCCCCTTGCGCAGCGCATCACGCACCGCGACCTGCATCTGCGGATCGAGCGAAGTGCGCACCCAAAGACCGCCCGCATAAACGCTGTTCGGACCGTCTTCGGCCTTTTCGCCGTACTTGCCGATCAGGCGGCGGCGAACTTCCTCCAGGAAGTAACCGTTCGACGGCTCGTACGTGCTGGTACGCTGTGTCACGAGGCCGAGCGGCTCCGCCTTGGCGGCGGCGGCGTCCTGCGCGCTGGCCCAGCCGTTGCGCACCATCTGGTCGAGCACCCAGTTGCGGCGCTCGATCGCGCGGTCCTCGTTCTTCTTGCGGCCGTAGACTTCCGGCGCACGCGGCAGAATTGCGAGGAACGCGCTCTGGCTGAGCGACAGGTCCTCGACGTCCTTGTCGAAATAGGCGCGCGATGCCGCCTGCACGCCGAACGAACGGCGGCCGAGGGAATCTCGTTGAGGTAGAGTTCGAGGATCTGCTGCTTGGTCAGCACGCCCTCGATACGGCGGGCGACGATCATTTCCTTGAGCTTGCGCGTCACGGAATATTCGTCGCCGATCAGGATGTTCTTGGCGACCTGCTGGGTGATCGTCGAACCGCCCTTGGCGCGCACGCCCGAGCCGTACTTGGTGACATAATCCACCACCGCGCCCGCCAGACCACCGACGTCGACGCCGCCGTGCGTCCAGAACGTGCGGTCCTCGGCCGAGAGGAAGGCGTTGACCATCGGCCTGGGGAAATCGACAAAGCGCAGCTGCACGCGCCGTTCGCGGGCGTAAGAATAGACGATCTCGCCGTCCATCCCGCGCACCATCGTCGGCAGCGGCGGCTGGTATTCCAGCAGCTTGTTGGCGTCCGGCAGGTCGTGGGCAAGGAACACCCAGAACGCGGCGATGCCGGCAAAGCCTGCCATGCACAGATAGCCGAAACGGCGCATCCACTTGCGTTCGTGCCAAGCCCTGCGCAGAGCGGCAAGGCGTCCCGGCCCATCGCGGCGGATGCGGTAGGTCGCGTCTTCGGGCGGCTGTTCGCCGGGATCAATCGCGTCGGTCATTGCGTGCGCCCTCTAGCACGGCGTTTTGGCGCAAGGAAACCACTCTCGTCGCAACTCTTCGTCGTCCCGGACCTGATCCGGGACCGCTGGCCGTAAACAGCGCACGAAGCTGCCCGCGGCCTGCCGCCCAAAGACCGCCACCGGTCCCGGATCACGTCCGGGACGACGCGTTCAGCCCGCTCAACCACCAGGGTTCCTTGCGAAATAGGCGCGGATCGCCTTCGCGCCCGCCTCCGCCAGCACCTGCTGCCCCTGCTTCGATCCCAGCGCCTGCGCGTCGTCGGGATTGTTGATGTAGCCCGTCTCGAACAGGATCGAGGGCATGTCGGGCGCCTTCAGCACCGCCAGCGCGGCGGCTTCAGGCCGGTCGCGGTGCATGCCGACGCCCGCGTCGCCCAGTTCGCGCAGCAGCAGCGTCGCGACTTGCGTAGAGCGCGCCTGCGCCCCGCGCTGCGAGAGGTCGAGCAGGATCGCGCCCACTTGCGCGCTCGTCTTCGACAGCTTGACGCCGTTCACGCGGTCGGCGCCGTTTTCCCGTTCGGCGAACCGCTCGGCGGCCTGGCTCGATCCCTTTTCCGAGAGGACATAGACACTTGCCCCGCGCGCCGAATCAGCCTCGGCGCTGTCGGCATGGATCGAGACGAACAAGTCCGCGTTCAGCCGCCGGGCAATGTCAGGGCGATCGGCGAGCGCGATGAAGCGGTCGGTGTCGCGCGTCAGGGCCACGCGCAGGCCGCCGCTTGCCAGCAGCTTCTCGCGCAGCGCCAATGCGATCTGCAGCGCCACGGCCTTTTCCTTCAGCGCTCCGGCCCCCGCGCCGGGATCGAAGCCGCCATGGCCCGGATCGATGACCACCAGCGGACGGCTGGCGTCGGGCGGCCCATCGACGCGCGGCAGGTCGATCGGCGCGTTCACCCCGGGCAGGTCGAAGCGGATGACGTAGTCGTAGCCCCCGGCCCGCACCGGCCATGCCCCGCTCACCGCGAACGCGGCGGCAAGCACCGCCAGCGGCGCGACGAAGACGAGGATCAACTGCAAGGTGCGCGACATTTGCGCCAAGGACTAAGCCGCGTTTGGCGGGCGGGCAATCCTGCGCCCCCGCGCTTTCCCACAGGCTGGTCAGCCGCTCCGCCCCGGGCCGATGCCCGCCAAATTCCAACGGTCCAAGCAACTTGCCGTCTTGCGTCATGAATGCTAGGCCAGCAGAACCGAGGCGAGGAATGCGCGTCGGTCCTCGCAATCCGGCAATACCATAACCATATGGCGCCGGACAGGACCGGCAGAGCCAGACGCAAGCCTCGGCCCAGGGAGCCGGAAATAATCCTTTTTCCGGAGCGCCTTATCAGGTTGAAGTGAGCCATGAGAAGCCAGTTGCCGCCTTGCCATTCGACGCCCGAAAGGGCGCGGGCGGCGTGGTCGCAACTTTCCGCGCGTTCTAATACGCCGCGCGTGTCTTCGCTCGCAGACGCACATGCTGCCACACATGCTACTGGGGCAGCCACTACTTTCGCCGCGCATGGAGCGCTGGATTGCTCCACCATTGCGCCAAAACTCGCCCCCTCAGTTTGGAACGCCGCCCCAAGTGGCCGCGTCGTGATTCTGCGGGGCGCATTCGCCTACAGTGAACATACGCGCATCCGCCAGGCTGATCCGGCCCGGCGTCGACGCGCACGGAGAATACCAAATGGCAACCCGCATGCTGATCGATGCGCGCCACCCGGAAGAAACGCGGGTGGCGGTCGTCAAGGGAAACCGCATTGAAGAGTTCGACTTCGAGTCGACCGAACGCAAGCAGATCAAGGGTAACATCTACCTCGCGAAGGTGACGCGCGTGGAGCCTTCGCTCCAGGCCGCGTTCGTGGACTTTGGCGGCAACCGCCACGGCTTCCTCGCCTTCAGCGAAATCCACCCGGACTACTACCAGATCCCCAAGGAGGACCGCGAGGCCCTGCTGGCGGAAGAAGCCGCCCATGCCGAGGAAGAAGCCGCCCTGCGCGCCACCGAAGGTGACGACGAGGACGAAGACGGCGACTACAACGACGATGGCGGCCTCACCGAGGTCGATACGTCCGAAAAGGACCATGTCGCCACGATCGAGGACGGCGCGGTAGAGAACCCGTTCCACGCCGACGACGACGGCGAGCATGAGGGCGAGCACGGCGACGAAGAGTCCGAAGGCAATAACCGTCGCGGCCGTGGCCGTCGCCGCCAGGGTGGCCGTCCCTCGGGCCGCTCGAAGGAAGCCGACGACCTGCGCGCCAAGCGCATGGCACTGCGCCGCCGCTACAAGATCCAGGACGTCATCCAGCGCCGCCAGGTGCTGCTGGTCCAGGTCGTCAAGGAAGAGCGCGGCAACAAGGGCGCGGCTCTCACCACCTACCTCAGCCTCGCGGGCCGCTACTGCGTGCTCATGCCGAATTCGAGCCACGGCGGCGGCATCAGCCGCAAGATCAGCTCGGCCTCGGACCGCAAGCGCCTGAAGTCGATCATCGCCGAGATGGACCTGCCCCGCTCGATGGGCTGCATCGTCCGCACGGCGGGCCTCCAGCGCACCAAGACCGAGATCAAGCGCGACTTCGACTACCTCGCCCGTCTGTGGGACGAGCTGCGCGAACAGACAATGCGCTCGGCTGCCCCTGCGCTGATCCACTCGGACAGCGACCTCATCAAGCGCGCCATCCGCGACATCTACAACCGCGACATCGAGGAAGTGATCGTCGAGGGCGAGGCCGGCTACCACGCCGCCAAGGACTTCATGAAGCTCCTGATGCCCAGCCACGGCCGCAAGGTTAAGCCTTACGCCGATCCCGTCCCGCTGTTCCAGCGCTTCGGCGCCGAGGACCAGCTGACCGCGATGTACGACCCCGTCGTGCAGCTGCGTTCGGGCGGCTACATCGTCATCAACCCGACCGAAGCACTGGTTTCGATCGACATCAACTCGGGCCGCGCCACCAAGGAGCACGGGATCGAGCAGACGGCGGTTGCCACCAACCTCGAAGCCGCTGCCGAAATCGCCCGCCAGCTGCGCCTGCGCGACATGGCCGGCCTCGTCGTGATCGACTTCATCGACATGGAGTACGGCTCCAACGTCCGCAAGGTCGAGAAGGCGATGAAGGAAGCGCTCAAGAACGACCGCGCCCGCATTCAGGTCGGCCGCATTTCCAGCTTCGGCCTGATGGAAATGAGCCGCCAGCGCCTGCGCACCGGCGTTCTCGAAGCGACCACGCGTTCGTGCCCGCACTGCGACGGCACCGGCCTCGTCCGCACCGCCAGCTCCGCCGGTCTCTCGGCGCTGCGTCTGATCGAGGACGAAGCGGCCAAGGGCAAGGGCATCGTGGTCTCGCTGTTCGCCTCCACCGAGGCGGCGGTCTACATGCTCAACGCCAAGCGCACCGACCTCGCCGACATCGAGGAGCGCTACGGCGTCACCGTCGAAGTCATCCCCGAGGGTGAGAACGAAGGCGCCAAGATGCGCGTCATGTCGTCGGGCCCGCGCAACGAGTTCGTGCCCCGCTTCGAGCCCATCGCCGAGGACGTCGAGGACGACTTCGTCGAGGAAGAGTACGAGGACGAAGAGCTGGAAGCCGAAGAGGCTGCCGAGCGCACCGAAGCGTCCGAGGACGGTGAAGGCCGCCGCAGCAAGCGCCGCAAGCGCCGCCGTGGCCGCAACCGCGATCGCCGCGAGGACGGTGCCGAGACCGCTGAGGTCGAAGCTGCCGACGCTTCGGACGAAGGCGACGACGCCGAAGACGAAGGCGAGAGCATCGTCGAAGCCGAGGGCACCGAGGCCGAGGGTGACAACACCAACGCACCCAAGAAGCGCCGCCGTCGCGGTGGTCGCCGTCGTCGCGGTCGTCGCGGTGAAGGTGAGGCCGAGAACGGCGCAGAGGGCGAGGACGCCGTGATCGGCGCTGAAGGTCTCGAACTGGCTGCCGAAGAAGCCGCGCTGCCGGTCGCCGATGGCGGCATCAGCGCCGAGCCGATCGTCCCGGCCGAACCGGTCGCCGAAGAAGCGCCTGCAAAGCCCAAGCGCACCCGCCGCAAGAAGGTGGACGTCGAAGCCGAAGCCGTCGTCGAAGCGCCCGAACCGGTCGCCGAGGAAGCGCCGGCAAAGCCCAAGCGTACCCGTCGCAAGAAGGTGGACGTCGAGGCAGAAGTCGTCGTCGAAGCGCCCGCAGCGCCGGAGCCGGTCGCCGAGGAAACGCCTGCCAAGCCCAAGCGCACCCGTCGCAAGAAAGCGGACGTCGAGGCAGAAGCTGCCGTGGCTCCGGCTCCCGAGCCGGTCGCCGAGGAAGCTCCGGCAAAGCCCAAGCGCACCCGTCGCAAGAAGGCGGACGTCGAGGCAGAAGCTGCCGTGGCTCCGGCTCCCGAGCCGGTTGCCGAACCCGAGGTCGCCGCTGAGGCTGCTCCGGCTGACGCGGAAGCCTCTCCGACGCCGCGCCGTGGCTGGTGGCAGCGCACTTTCGGCGAGTAATCGCTAAAAGTCTGAAAACGCAGGCGCCGCGCGCGATCCCACGGGGTCACGCGCGGCGTCTTTGCGTTCAGGGCAGATTCCCCTGTTTCGTCATTGCGAGCGCAGCGAAGCAATCCAGGGCGGTTTACGCGGCCGTGGATTGCTTCGCTGCACTCGCAATGACGTCACTTTGGGAGGTCCGAACCCACCCTGCCCTATGACATGTCGGAGTGGCTGTCGGTCCCCGCCGAAACCTACAGTGCCCGCATAAAGAACAAGCGGCGCAGGCGGTCTTCCGCCGATCCTGTCGTCCGCGAACGGCCTGTTGGGAGACGGACTGGATGACACAAGACGCGAATTGGGATCTCGAGGCCGACGTCGTCGTGCTCGGATCGGGCGGCGCGGCCATGACCGCAGCGATCGCCGCGCATGATTTCGGCGCGAAGGACGTGGTGATCCTCGAGAAGACCGGCATGGTCGGCGGCACCACCGCGATGTCGGGCGGCATGCTGTGGATTCCGGGCAACCACCACCAGCTCGAAGCAGGGATCACCGAAGACGACGAAGATGTCGTCGCCTATCTCGACTCGCTGGCACCCGGCGCGCTCGATCCCGATACGCTCATGGCCTTCATGGAAACCGGGCCGGAGATGATCCGCTATCTCGCGGACAAGACGCCGGTTCGCTTCCACGCCTATGCCGATTTCCCCGATTACCAGCCCTATATGCCCGGCGCCAAGCCCGACGGCGGCCGCTCGCTCGACAACGATGCCTTCTCGTTCGAACGGCTCGGCAAATGGGCGACCCGCGTGAACCCGACCAAGATGGCCTACCCGGTGCGCGGCAGCCTGATGGAAGCGATCAACGGCACGCTGGACGAAGCGACGCTCGCCGAGCGCGAGGCAGGCGATTATCGCGGTCTGGGTCAGGCATTGGCGGGATCGCTGTTCCTCGCGGTGATCGATCGCGGCATTCCCGTCGAGTTCGAAAAGCGCGCCCGCAAGCTCGTGAAGGACGGCGATCGGGTGATCGGCGTCGTCGCCGAGGATGCGGGTGGCCGCGACTACCGCGTGCGCGCCCGGCGCGGCGTCGTCATCGCCACCGGCGGTTTCGAGTGGAACGAGACGCTGGTGAAGACCTTCCTGCGCGGCCCCTCACCGGCCCCGTCAGCGTGCCCGAGAACGAGGGCGACGGGTTGCTCATGGCGATCGAGGCGGGCGCCCAGCTCGGCAACATGCAGCACGCCTTCTGGCAGCAGAGCGTACTGGAATTCCAGCCCCAGCACCGCGCCGCCAAGCCGAACTACCTGCTCGGTTCGGACGAACGCGCGCGCCCCGGCGCGATCCTCGTCAACCGTGCGGGCAAGCGCTTCGTGAACGAGGCGGCCAATTACAACGCCATGGGCAAGGCGCTCCACGCCTTCGATGCAGGTACGCACGCCTACGCCAACCTGCCGTACTGGCTGATCATCGACCAGCGCTATCGCAGCAAGTACCAGACCTTCAACACGCCCCGGGCGGTCCCGTGCCCTCGTTCATGATGCAGGCCGACACGCTGGAGGAACTCGCCGAAAAGGCCGGGATCGATCCGCAGGGGCTCGCGGCGACGGTGACGCGCTTCAACGATCTGGTCCGCAAGGGCCACGACGACGACTTCAACCGCGGCGACAACACCTACGACAACTTCTACATGTGGGGCGATGCGGAGTTCGAACCGCCTTACCGCACGCTCGGCGTGATCGATCAGGGGCCATTCTTCGCGGTGAAGATGGAAGCCGGGGCGCTCGGCACCGCCGGTGGTCCGAAGACCAACGCCGATGCGCAGGTCCTCGACTGGAGCGGCAATCCGATACAGGGCCTCTACGCGGCGGGCAACGTCATGTCGGCGGTGCTGGGCGAGGCCTACGGAGGCGCAGGCGGCACGCTCGGTCCGGGCATGACCTTCGGCTACATCGCCGGAAAGCACCTCGGCACGCATCTGCCGAACTACTGACCGCAGCTTTCCTACAGGGACATGGGCGGAGTATTTTTCCGGCCATGTCCTCTTGCGTTCTCACTCTTTTGTTTTCGATCCGAGGCACCGTGTTCCGGCTCGCGGCTTTCCGTCGCAAGGTGACAGGTCCGGCCCGCAAGGTGACACCCCGGGATCGTAAAGTGACACCCAAGGTGACACATCGGCGCCGCAAGGTTACACACAAGGTAACACATTCCAGCACAGGAATGGCGGATTTTCGTGGGATGGCAGCGGCCAGACCGCGCAAAGTGACACCTTTTCCCTCTGGACCGTGTAAACCGTGTAAACCTCGACGCCCGCGACTTTCGCAACGGCACTTGCGCGCCATGCGCCCGCAAGGCCCGCTGCAGCGCCGATATCGGTGCATTTCCCGATATTCCACCGCTCACCTCTCCATAGTCACCTCTTGCCCTATGCGGACGAATCGCTAGAGGGGGACCACAAAGCGGTTCATGCCGCACTGCAAGATCACGGGGATTCTACCATGGCGACCTTCACCCTCCCGGCGAACAGCAAGATCAGCAAGCGCGGCAACGTGCACAAGGCTGAGGGCGCCACCAAGGTCAAGAAGTTCACCGTCTACCGCTACGACCCGGACTCGGGCGAAAACCCGCGCTACGACCAGTTCGAGATCGACCTCGATGCGTGCGGTCCGATGGTCCTTGACGCGATCATCAAGATCAAGAACGAGATCGACCCCTCGCTGACGTTCCGCCGCTCGTGCCGCGAAGGCATCTGCGGTTCGTGCGCGATGAACATGAACGGCAAGAACGGCCTCGCCTGCACCACCGCGATCGAGGACCTGAAGGGTGACATCCGCATCACTCCGCTGCCGCACATGGACGTGATCAAGGACCTCGTGCCCGACTTCACGCACTTCTACGCGCAGTACGCCTCGATCCGTCCCTGGCTGCAGACCGTCTCAACCACCCCGTCGGGCAAGGAGCGCCTGCAGAGCCCCGAACAGCGCGAGAAGCTGGACGGCCTCTATGAGTGCATTTTGTGCGCGTGCTGCTCGACCTCGTGCCCGAGCTACTGGTGGAACTCCGACAAGTTCCTCGGCCCGGCGATCCTGCTGCAGGCCTACCGCTGGCTGGCCGACAGCCGCGACGAGATGACCGGCGAGCGCCTTGACGAGCTGGAAGATCCCTTCCGCCTCTACCGCTGCCACACCATCATGAACTGCGCGAACGTGTGCCCCAAGGGCCTCTCTCCCGCGCGCGCCATCGCCGAAATCAAGAAGATGCAGGCCGAGCGACAGGTCTGACAGGACAGGTCTGATCGGGCTGCGTCGCCGTGGTGCAGAATGCATTCGTCCATGAGCCGGACCCGGAGTTTCCGGGCTGGCACACATGGGAACTGAACGAGGGACCTCGGTTCAACTCCCATGGGCTGGGCCGGATGATCGTCCGCCCCGAAGGCCCGCGGAGCGCGTGCTTGCGACTGCTTGAAGTCGACGAGCGGCACAGCAACATCCTCGATGCGATCCACGGCGGCGTCACCCTGGCGATGATCGACGTGGGCATGTTCGCCGCCGCCTGCCTTATCGTCGGCCCGGCGATGATCGGCGGCGTGACGCTGGAACTGACCAACCAGTTCATCGGCGCCGGCCGCATCGGCGAGCCGCTCGACGTCGTGTCCGAAGTGATGAAAGAAACCGGTCGCCTCGCATTTATGCGCGGCACCGTGCAGCAGGGCGACCATCTCGTCGCCAGCTTCATGGGTACCTTGCGCAAGCCGGGCGCGCCACGATGAGCGCGATGCTCGAACGCTACGAGGCGCTGGTCGCGACCGGCGAACTGCGCTCCGATCCGGAGCAGGCAGCGGCCGCCGAGCGACTGAGCCGTTTGCAACGCGAATTCTACAAGTCGTCGTCCTCGACCGGTCTTTTCGGCAAGCTGCTGGGCAAGAAGGCCGTCACGCCACGCGGCGTCTACATGTGGGGCGGTGTCGGACGCGGCAAGTCGATGCTAATGGACCTGTTCGTCCAGACGCTCGACATTCCCGGCAAGCGCCGCGTGCACTTCCACGCCTTCATGCTGGAAGTCCATGCGCTCCTGCGCGACGAGCGCAAGAAGGAAACCGGCGACCCGATCCCGCCGGTCGCCGCCGCCATTGCTAGAAACGTGCGTTGCCTCGCCTTCGACGAGATGGTGGTCAACAACTCGGCCGATGCGATGATCATGAGCCGGCTCTTCACGTACCTGATCGCCAACGAAGGCGTGACGATCGTAACGACGTCGAACCGCGCGCCCTCCGAGCTCTACAAGGACGGTCTCAACCGCGAGCATTTCCTGCCGTTCATCGGACTGATCGAGCAGGAACTCGACGTCCTAACCCTGAACGGCCCGACGGACTATCGCATGCAGCGCCTCGGTGGCATGGCGACCTGGCACGAACCGCTCGGAGAACCTTCGACGGAAGCTGCGCGAGAGGCGTTCTACCGTCTCACCGACTACCCCCGAAGACAGCGAACATGTTCCGTCGGCGGATATCGACGTCGGCGGCGGCCGGATGCTTCACGTCCCGAAGAGCCTCAAGGGCGTCGGCGTGTTCAGCTTCAAGCGGCTCTGCGGGGAGGCTCGCGGTGCGGCGGACTACCTCGCGATCGCCCGCGCCTATCACACGGTGATCCTCGTCGGCATTCCGAAGATGGGGCCGGACCGTCGAAATGAGGCGGCACGCTTCGTGACGCTTATAGACGCACTTTACGAAAACAAGGTCAAGCTGATTGCAGCTGCTGATGCAGCTCCTGAGGATTTGTATGAATCCGGGACTGGACGGTTCGAATTCGACCGCACGATCAGCCGCCTTAATGAAATGCAGAGCGCAGATTACCTCGCACTCGGCCACGGCGAAGGCTAAACTTCGTTAACAAGTCCCGAATCGGGATGCGCTTCGTTATGCCGAAGCCGCATAATTTTGCGCGGCATCGTCCGATATATTAGTTGGTTAACCAACTAATGGCGGCGGTTTGCATGCACATCTGGCGCTATTACTCATTCCCATTTGCACAAACATATGCAGTAGATAAAGAAAAAGCGCTTTCCAAAAGACAGGAGTTCTTCTGGAAAGCGCTTCTTTTTATTCGCAGTGATCCGAGTCAATTATCTCGGACTAGTGCAACGGAAATCTCTATTAGAGACCGCCGCCCCACCAACCACCGCCCCAGATGTCCTTGTTCATCTTCATTCCCCATGTGAACGACCGCATTGCTACGGTCGAACTCATGGATAATAGTTAGTTAACGAGTCATCAAGGAATTTTTAACCAATCAAACGCGCCCTCCGGCCGGATACGAAGTCCAAGAAATCCCGAAATGGGACAGGGCGACTCACATGATAACCCTGAACTAGATCACAATTGAGGCCTGACAGCATCTCCAAAACCTTAGCAGTCTCGACACCTTCGGCCACGACGACGCGGTCCAGCGAGTGCGCCATCTCGATGATCGACTGCACTAGCAGCAGATCTTCCTTGCTACCCTCCATCGACGACACGAATGTCTTGTCGATCTTCACTTCGCTTGCAGGCAGGTAGCGCAGATAATCGATCGTCGCGTTACCGGTGCCGAAGTCGTCGATCGAAAGGCGCAAACCGGACTGGACCAGGCGCTGGAGCATCTGGAACGTCTTGGAGCTGCGATCGAGACGATCGGTTTCAGTGATTTCAAGAATCAGGCGGTTAGGCGAAAGGCCATGCGCCGCGAGAATTTCCGCGATCATTCCAGGCAAGCCCGGATTGCGCAGGAGTTGGGCCGAAATATTGACGGACATCGTCATCTCGTACCCATGGCGCTCCAGTTCGACTGCAACCCTCACCGCGTCGTTGATGACGAAACGGGTGATGCGCTCGATCCGGTGAAATTCCTCGGCAATGCGGATGAACTTATCCGGGCTAATCGGTCCGCGCTCGGGATGAGTCCAGCGAACCAGAGCTTCGGCTCCGCTGATGCGGTTCGACCGCAAGTCGAGCTTAGGCTGGTAGGCCACCCAGACTTCCCCGTTGTCGATCGCGCGATCCAGCGATGTCAGCAGCGAGATTTCCCACTGCGCCTCATGCTTGCGGGCATCGTGTTGATAGACCAGTTCGTCATTTCGCACGGCTTCTTCGGCTGCCTGCATGGCGCTGGCGACCCGGCCCGAAAGCGGACGATCGAAATCCGAGTCGATGCCGCAGTTGAACGACAGGTCGATGTCGATACCACCTACCTGGATGCCATTCTGGACGATCCTGTGCAAACCTTCGAGATTCTCGAAGAGGTCGAAAGTGCTGCGGATAGATGACAGCCAGACGAACATTCCGCCTTCGTGATAGATCAGGACGCTTTCGTCACTGATGCGGATACGTCGCACGATCTCCTTGGCGAGTTGCGCTTCGACATGCTCGGCGAAGCTGCCGATGATCCCACCGTAGTTGCGGATTTTCAGGGCAACCAGAATGCGCGTGGACAGATCAGGCGAATTGCGCAAAGCCTGAACGCTGGGCAAGCCCGAACCTGTGTTGGTTTCTCCCGCCTCCTCGACCCTGTCGAGGTTCCGCATACGAATGACAGCCACCAGCGCCACGGAAAAGGCAGGAATGACCTCAACCTGGACATTTACATAGTCCAAAAGGAACGGCACAGCACCCACCACCGCAACCAGGCCCGTAAAACGGTAGACGTCAAGGACGCGCCCTCGGCCAAGACCCGATGCAATAACGACCAGAACCAGCAGGTATGCAGGAAACCAGCCATACTCACGCGGCATGCCAAGCTTCAGAGTATCGGCGCCAATCGCATGGAAATAGCCCCCGGTGCGTTAACGTCCTGACCGGGGATCGAATGAATATCATTGAAGGTTACTGCAGCCGGAACAATCAGAACATTCTTGCCGCGAACAAGCGAATGATCGAAATGACCGCGCATCACATCGATATAAGTTAAAGTGGGATACGAACTGACGGCGATTGAAAAGTCCGGGAAGAACAGTTCGTCGGTGCTGCCATTCACCCCGGCAATCGCAGCTGCAAGGGAGGGAATCTTGCCCACCGGGCTTCCAGATGCATAAGGAAGCTGGACGTTCTGATTGAGTGGGCGATGGCGAACCAGCACCGATGCCACTCCGGCATGGTCGCGATAAGCCTGAAGCGGAATCTTGCCGGCAAAGTTACCCATCTGGCCATTGCTGTCCACCGCAGCACCCAGCACCACCTTTCCATGGTTCGCCTTCAGCGCTGCCACAAACTTGGCATCGTCAGCTGCGTTACCCGGCATCGAAAACGACCGGTCGAAGAAGACTCGCTTTGCGCCTGCAGCAAAGAGTTGGTTGATCGCATCTGCGTCGTTACCATGAGAGATGTCATTGGCGCCGAGTTGAATAAGAGTCTGAGAGTCCTGCAGAACGATGGCGATGTCGCCGCTCGCCGGTTGTGTGCGGGACATCCAGCGCACGTTGCGCAAGTAGTCCTCAAGCGGCAGACCAAGACCGCTGATACCCATCGCAAGGCCCGTCAACGCTGCCCAGAAAACGATCCGGACACGCGGCCTTTTCCAGAAGCTGCGGAACTGCCCCCACACGTCGGTCATGGCCTTCCCCTGCCCGAACCGTGAGGTTGCCCCAGGCGCACTTCACCAGCGCGGCAGGCTTCCGCTCTGAATACTGGTGATGGCGACCGATTCTGTTCATTCATGCCCTGCAAATGAGGCTCTGGTGGGCATGAGCTATCGCAAAGGTACTAAGAAACTGTGTAGTTAATGGCGTGGTCGGCCCGAAACGCCGAATTTCCGGGCAAAGGGCCGTCAAGCGGGCCGATTAATTGACACCCAGCGAGGTAAATGCCTTGTCAAGCATGAGCATCTGCCAGAGCAATCGGGAATTGTCCGAAGTTCCCGATACATGCGCGTCGACGAGACCCAAGAGGCGCCGCTGATTGAACCAGCCGGTGCGCGCCAAGGCAGTTCCTCCCGCAATGTCACGGGCCGTTTCGGCGAGCGGACCACGAAACCATTGCGCGATCGGCGTCACGAAGCCCTGCTTGGGCCTAAAGAGCACGTCATCGGGCAGATAGCGCCGCATCGCCCGCTTCATCAGCCACTTGCCCTGCCCGCCCTGTACGCGCATCCGCTCCGGCAAGCTCGCCGCGAATTCGATCAGGCGGTGATCCAGCAGCGGCTCGCGCGCCTCGAGGCTGACCGACATGCTCGTGCGATCGACCTTGGTGAGAATGTCGCCCGGCAGCCAGACCTTGAGGTCTGCATATTGGGCGCGATCGAGCCCGGAACGAGCCGGCGCCCCGCGCATCAGCGCGAGCACCGGGTCCTCGGCGCGGTAATCGCCTCGCAGACGGCGGAACTCGTCGGAATAGAGGCGGTCGCGCAATTCGGGCGGCAGAAACGCCATGGAACGCGCGTAGCCTTGCGCAGAATCACCCGCCAGCGCGAGAAGGGTCGATTTCGCGCGCAACGGCCGCGGAGCCCAGTCGGCCTTCGGATAGACCTTACCAAGCGCTCCGAATACCGGCCCCCGCAGCGATTGCGGCAACAACGCCCTGACCCTGTCCTCGCCGGCCTGGAACACATGCCGGCGATAGCCACCGAGCGCCTCATCAGCACCGTCCCCCGACAGCGCCACCGTAACCGATTCACGCGCCAGCTGGCAGACCCGCCACGTCGGGAGGGCAGAGGCGTCGGCGAACGGTTCGTCGAACATGCCCGCGAGCTGGTCGATGGCGGCGAAGTCGTCGGGGGAAACGATCCGAGAGGCGTGGTTCGTGCCGAAGCGCTGCGCGATCTTCGTCGCATAGGCACTCTCATCGAGCCCGGCGACATCGAATCCGATCGAGCAGGTGCGTACCGGATTGCCGCTCGCCTCGGCCATGAATGCGACGACGCTGGAACTGTCGACGCCGCCCGACAGGAACGCGCCCAACGGGACATCGGCGACCATGCGAGATGACACCGCCTGGCGCATCAGATGCAGCAGTTCGGCTTCAAGGTCGGCGGGTTTACCCTTGCGCCGTTCTGCAAAGGAGACGTCCCACCACTGCGCCGGGCGCGGCATCGGCGCCCCATGCCGCAGCAGCAAAGAATGTCCCGCCGGCAGTTTGGAGACGCCCTTCAGGATGGCGCGATCGTCAGGGACATAGCCCCAGGTGAGGTAATCCTCGACGGCCAGCGGGTCGATCTCCCGCCGTAGCAGCGGATGAGCGGTCAGGGCCTTGAGTTCGGAGCCAAAGGCCAGGCTTCCGTCGCTCAACTGCGCGTAGTACAGCGGTTTCACGCCCAGTCGATCGCGCGCAAGGAACAGCGTGCGTGCATCCAGATCGTAGATCGCGAAGGCGAACATGCCGAACAGCCGAGTGACGCAATCCGGCCCCCAGCGCCGCCAGGCTGCCAGAATGACCTCGCTGTCGCCATCGGTGCGGAAATGCTCCCCAGCCGCCTTCAAATCATGCCGCAGTTCGCGGTAGTTGTAGATCTCGCCATTGAAGACGAGCATCGCGCGGCCATCGAGAGAGGCCATGGGTTGCGGTGAGCCTGCCAGGTCGATGATCGACAGGCGGCGATGCCCCAGGGCAACGCCCGGTGCCGTCCATACGCCCTGCCCGTCAGGCCCACGATGCGCGATGGCGTCGCACATAGCCTCGACCCGGGCGCGATCGACCGGCTTGGGCGTTTCCAGATGATAGATTCCAGCGATCCCGCACATCGTCGCTCGACCTACCTGACCTGAGCGATACCGTCCATCCAGCGCGCAAGCGATCCGGTGGAGGCGCGGAAGGAAGCGATCGACTGCTCGGCCATGCCACGCGGCATGTCTTCGGCGGAAAGAATCAGCATGGTCGTGGGTTCCGCCCGGAACAGCAGATGGTCGGCGATCACCGCGAGCTTGAGCCCGGCATTGCTCCCGCTCAAAAGGGCGCCCTGACGATACCACGTCATGGCCAACCGCTCGACACTGCCGTTGCCGAGGAGGCGTTCGCCCTTTCCACCTTCGAGAGAGGGCCCGGGTGCCTGCCACGCCCAGGCGCTGGCGGGGACTAGCGCGCCCTGGCCGAAACCGCCGGCCTCGCGCCCTTCTCCCTGACTGGCATAGAGCGCGACGAAGACATCGACCTGATGCCCCCTGGCATCGCGGTAGCGCCCGAGGAGGCGATGATCGGAGCCTTGAGCGCGCGGTTCCCACCAAATCGCCGGCGCGTAGTCCACGCGGGTCCATCCCTCGACTACAGGCAGGTCGATGCGCGCGGGCATCGGCGCGGCGATAGTATCCGCCGCAAGCGCCCAGCACCGCGCCGCGCCCAGCACGAGCGCGAACCCGACCAACGCTGCAGTGCCGGGAAAGGCGAAGCCCTCCAGACGACCCAGCCAGGAGGCATTCTCAATGGCGACAAGGTCGATCACCGGAGCATTCAGGGGCCGATCGAAAAATCGCCAGGCGCACGCGATCACCAGCGCCAGCACGATCGCGAAGAAGAACCAGCCGTAGACGATATGGTCGAAGCCCGCCGCCGCCTCGATACCGAAAATCTGGGCGGCATAGATCGTACCCCAGGCACGAACGCCATTCGCCAGGATAGGTACGGCCACGCAGGCCAGCAGCATCGCCGTACGGCGACGCCAGCTCAGAAAGCAGACATTGGCCGCAAGAACGCCGAATGCGGCCATGGCAATGAGGAACTTCACGCCCGAACAGGCTTCAGCGACCTCGAAGAGACCGGCCGGCGTATTGATGAAGACACCGTCGATCTCGGCGGGAATGCCGCTGAGGTGCGTCAGGGCGATTGTGATCTCGGCGGTAATCGTCTGCAGGACGTTTACCAGTTCCTCACCGACGGGGACCAAGAACACAAGATAGCCGAGTGGGAACACCAGCGCCGCGCTGATTCTGACACCAAGGATCAAGGGGACGCATGCCCCCAGCATGGCCACGACTCCCGCCTGCCGGGCAAGGTCCAGCCCCGACATTGCCCCTAGCAACCACAGGAACGCCGCGCCCGAAAGCAAGGCCAGGCCCGGCCACCAGGCCAGGGGCGTAAGCTGCTCCAACTGTGGCCAGCGCTGCCAGACTAGCCAGCCGAGGATCACAGGGATCAGCAGGACATGGTTGTAGGTGGAAATGTCCCACCACTGCCGCGCCATCGCCGCCCAGTCTCCCGCAAAGCCGGCCAGCAGCACCAGCCATGCCGCGCCGAGGCGCGGGAGAGCGCCGCGCCATTGCGGCGAAAGAGCGCGCCACGCACGGGCGGGCCCCGCAATGGATGCGGCCAGCTCAGGCGACATCCGTAAGCGCCTCGCTCATCGTTCCGAGATATTCGGGAAGGCGCGCCAGTGCGGCCTCCCAGCTGGCATTGCCGACGATCCACGTCCGGGCAGCAGCACCCATCAGTTTCGCGGCCTCTGGCGCGCGCGCGAGGTCGAGGACGGCTTGTGCCATCGCGGCATCGCCGTCACGCATCGCGAAATCCCGCCCGTCGAGCGCGTCGATGCCGATCGCCGCGCCAGGGGAAAGAACTACGGGCAAGCCCATCGCCATCGCTTCAAGTACCTTGTTCTGCACACCGCGCGCGATTTCGAGCGGCACCAGGGCGACATCCGCAGCGGTGAGCCACGGCCGGATGTCATCCACCCTGCCCCAGACTTCGATGCCATCCCGTCCCGAGCGGTCCCGCAGAACCGGTGGCGGATTGCGGCCTACGATATGCAGCGTGGCGTCGGGACAGGTCTGGCGCACGAGCGGCAACACGCGATCGATGGCGCGCGTGGCGGCCTCGATGTTGGGCGCGTAGTCCATCTGTCCGGTGAAGACGATGCGCGGCGCGCCCTTCTCTATCATGCGCGGTTCCGGGCTTACTGCGCCGGGGTCGAAATATGCGGCGTCAAGGCCATTGCCCATTGCCCGCACGCGGCCATGCTCGCCGTAACGCTCTCCATGGCTATCACTGGCGAGGCGCGAACGCAGGAGGCCCACTTCGGCGCCGCTTATCAGCAACGTGACGGAGGCACCTGCGCATATCCTCGCCTCTTCCTGGCGCAGAAGGCGGCCCTCTCGCCGCTCCATCCATGATCGAAAGCCACGTCCTTTCGCGGCGTAGGCTTCGAACTTGGCGGAGTCGACGTCCACCAGGTCGGCAACGACGCGGCCACGGAATTCGCCGGGCACGTATTGGGCCATCTGGCCGGAGAAAACGTAGACGGTATCGATGTCCCGCTCGGCAAGCAGGTCGCGCACATAGGCTTCGAGCTGCTTGTCGTAAAACGCGGTGAGGCTGATCGGCCGACCGCTGGCCAGTGCCTGCACTCCGGCGACCGGCAGCGACTTGGACCGCTCGACCAGGCGATAGCTTGCGGCAAGGTTGGCAAGGTCCGGCTCGAACGCACGGTCCTGCTCGTCGTCGCAGAATGTGGCCACGTGCACCGGAGCCAGTGCGGCAAGCGCCTTGAGCACGTGATGGGAGCGTATCTTGTCACCGCGATCCGGGGGAAACGGGATGCGGTGCGCCAGGAACAGAATTTCACCCATCAGCCGATACCGCGTGCAATCAGCGGGCCGAGGCGATTGGCCACTGCCAGAGCGCAGGCGCTGCCACAGCTTGATCTGAAGCGAGAGCTTGCCGCTCGTCGGGTCGGCATCGCGCCTGGCAATGCCGGGAGCCGTCCAGGTCGCATACGTCAGCGGCTCCGGCTCGAAGCCCCAGTTGCGCTTGAAATTATAGGCCCCGCTGTCCGTCTTCGAGCGGCCGAAGTCGAATACCGTGCAGCCGCGCCGCCGGGCGTGGAGCATGAGTTCGTAGTACATCCGGTCGTTGCCCCTGAGGCGCCGGGCGTCCCAGGTTCCGCCGCCCCAATACGGCATGACGGCGCCCTGATGATAGACGCTGATGACGCTCGCCACCGGCACGCCCTGATGCCGCACCGTGAGAATGTCCGCATCGTCGCCGAAACCATCGATGATCGCATCGAGCAGCGCTCGGGGAAAGACCGGCGTGCCGAGGTTGCGATAGCTTTCGCAGAACACGGCGTAATGTGCGGCGCGATCCGCTTCCGCAGTGCCTATCTCGATCGTCAGGTCCATGCCCAGCGAGCGGCGCACTTCGGCGCGCTGCTTGCGCGGGATGTCCAGCAGTTGCGCTTCGTCGTCAGCCGCGAGCGGGCGGGCGAAGTTGGCGTGTGAACGGGTCTTGAGTGCCCAGCCATCGCCCGCCGGAGGAAGTACCCCGCCGCGAAGTTCGATCGTCGGGCAGGTGAGGCGCAGTGCCAGTTCCTCAACGGCGGCGAATACGGCGGTGGTATCGGCGTCCCCGGTCGCCAGCAGCCCGCCACCGACCGCGAACCCGGTAGAGGCCAGCAGTCGGCCGAATACCGGCGAATGAATGGCATCGAGCGGCAGGAAAGCGACGATCTCGCCCCCTTCTCCTGAACGAGCGCCAGCGCGCGGTTGCCGGTCGCCTTTGCCACCGAGACGAACCATGCGGGGCGATGGAACGGCGTCCCCTGCGGATGGCGCGCCACGAAGCCTTGAAGGCGCGCGACCTCACCCGGGTCGGTCAGATCGACGAGGCGGACTTGCGCTGTCAGTGGCACGAAGGGCGCGTTCACGCGGCGAAGGCCAGCGGTTCGGCGCGCAAGGCTTCGCGCGCGGCCAGTTCGTCCATGCGGCCCCAGCGGAATTCGCCGACCAGTCGCTCCAGCTTGTCGGCCATCACCGACAGGTTCGTATAGTGCCGGAAACGCGAGCGCAGCGGCGCGCCTTCGACTCGGGGTTGATCGGGGTCGATCTCCCACGGATGGAAGTAGAACACCGCCGGCCGCCGATCATCGCGGTTCACCTGCCGGATCGCCCAGCGCGAGAACCCGTAAGGAAGCACCCGAAAGAAGCCGCCGCCGCCTGCCGCCAGCCGCCGTCCGGCGAACCGGGCGGTCGTGACCGGGATCTCGATCAGTTCAGCATCGACGATAGGCCGGAACGCGAAGCGCGGAGCCTCCCGCCAGCCATAATGGTCATGCGCGATCGGAGCCACGCTGGAGCTATACACATAGCCCTGCTCCGCCAGCACCTCGAAGGCCCAGGGCGTACGGGCATCGATCGAGAAGCTGGGCGCGCGGTAGCCTTTGACCGCCTGGCCCGAGGCGTCCTCGATCACCTTGCGGGCACGGTTGATGTCGGCGGCGAAGGCCTCCCTGCCGAGACGGAACACGCGCTCGTGATCCCAGCCATGGCTGGCGACCTCGTGGCCTTCTTCGGCGATCCGCCGCATCAAGGCGGGATTCCGTTCCGCCACCCAGCCGAGGGTGAAGAACGTGCCCTTCACCCCCGCGTCGGCGAAAAGCCGCAGGATTTCGTCGCAGTTACGCTCGACGCGCGTGGCCAGCGAGTTCCAGTTCTCCCGGTCGATCACCTTCTCGAAGGCGCCGACCTGGAACCAGTCCTCGACATCGACCGACAGGCCGTTGATCGGCACCGACATGGGGTAGAACTCCCTCAGGCGACGTTGCGCTGGCCGTCGCCGCTCTCGATCCACTCGATCAGCATGGTCAGCGTGTGACGCAGCGTGCGCTCGGTCTCGCCGAGGCGCGCCTCGAGCTTGTCCGAGCGGGCGATGGCATCCGCCAGTTGCTGCTCAAGCGCCCCGAACTGCTCGCCCTGCGCTTGCCGTGCCGAGGCTTCGCGCTCTTCGGCAGCAGCGGTGAGTTGTGCGATCGCCGAGTGCAGCTCACTGAACTGCGCGTCGCGCCCGGCCATGGCCGCCTCGATCAGCGCATTGGCGCCGGCGGTGTCGAGCATGTCGCGATGAGCGAGCGCCGCCTCGATGAGCGCGGTCGCGCCTTCCGTATCCAGCGCCTCGCGATCGGCGAGTGCCGACTCGATCAGCGCCATGACAACGGAGGTATCGATCGCCTGCACCGGCGCACTTGCGAAACCCGCGGCTTCCACCGGTTGCGCAGCGGCAACCTCGGGCTCCGCGACTTTGGTGACCACTGCCAGCGCGCCGTCGTCATTCATCTCGTCAAGCACCTGCTCGAGCATCGCGGCGTCGAGGTGCTCTCGGCGGTCCACCGCACCCAGCAGGAGCAAACGATTGACGATCTGGTTGATGCGGCGCGGAATACCGCCGGTCGCCTCGTGGATCGCCGGGAACAGTGCCGGATCGAAGCTCGGGTTACCCTTCCAGCCGACGCAGCCGAGGCGGTGCTCGACGTAAGGCTGGACCTCGCGCACGTGCATCGGGCCGAGGTGGTGCGTCGCGATAACGCGCTGACGCAGCTGTTCGAGCTGGTTGCTCTCCAGCAGAGTCTCGCGGAACTCGGGCTGGCCGAGCAGCAACGTCTGCAGCAGCGGGTGCGAGCCGAGCTGGAAGTTGGAGAGCATGCGCAGCTCCTCCAGCGCGCTGACCGAGAGGTTCTGCGCCTCGTCGACGATCAGCAGGCAGCGGCGGCCGGCGCGCGCCTCGTCATGGAAGAACGCCTCCAGCGTGCCGAGCGCGGAGGCCTTGTCATGGCCCTGCACCGGCAGCCCGAACGACTGCGCGACGACATGGACGATCTCCTCGCCGTCGAGCGCGCTGGTCACGACGTTGGCGGCGGTCATGCGCGCCGGATCGATGGTCGCCATCAGGTAGGCGACGAGTGTGGACTTGCCCGCACCGACCTCGCCGGTGATGACCACGAAGCCCTCGCCCTGGGCAAGGCCGTAGCCGAGGTAGGACAGCGCCTTCCTGTGCGTGCTGCTCTCGAAATAGAACGCGGGGTCGGGGGTCAGCTGGAAAGGCCTGGCGTCGAGCCCGTAGAAGTCGTCGAACATCGGGTTTCTCTCCTCAGAAGGTATAGCGCAGACCCGCGAGCGCCGAGGCGGTCCACAGGTCGTCGATGGAGGGTGTATCGTACTTCGCCCCGTCGATGCCGACAGCGAGCGTACCACGCAGGCGCGGCGCGAACATCTTGTAGTAGCTGGCCGAAGCACCGTAGCCGGCAACGTCGCCGGTCAGCGGGTCGTTGCTGCTGATCCAGTTGGCGTAGACGTTGGCCGACCAGCCCGCGTCGCGGCCCAGATCGCCGCCGACATAGGCCGCCAGCCACCAGTTCTCGTCCAGCACGCCGTTTGCGGAGGCGAGGACGGTGTTGCGCGCGGCAATGTACTTGCGGCGGTCGTATCCGGCACCGAGACCTGCACGCATGCGGCCGAACTTCATCGAGTAGCTCGCCGTCACGCCGCGCGCCCGGAAAGTGGACGAACGCAGCGAGCCAAGTGCGCCGGACAGGCAGCTGCCGCCTTCCAGCGAGGCGACGCAGCCGCGCAATTCGCCGGTGACGGGATCACGCACGACCTCGAAGTCATCCGGCAACTGGTCGAGCGCGCGGTTGACCTGCCCGCCGAAGCCCGAGACGTTGTCGTAGACCGCGACGTTGAACTGGGCACGGTCGCTCGGCGCATAGGCTAGCGTGCCGCCGAAGCTGGTCGAGCCGTAGCGGCGGCCGATATGGGCCGACAGCGAGGTTCGGCGGCTCGGGCGCCACATGACGGCGGCGTCCCAGATGAGGCCGCTGACGTCGTAGGCCATTACGCGCGGGGAGGACTTGTCGGTCACGTAGCGGCCATCGGAGCCCAGCACCGGCAGGCCGTTTGCATCGCGCACGGCATCGCGGCTGGAAATCTCCACGTCCTCATAGCCGATCGCGCCGACCACCTGCACGGTGCGGCTGACCGGCACGGTGACCATCGCACGGGCCTGCATGTCGCGGGCACGCTGGTCGAGGTTGGAGATGTCCTCCTGATAGAAGCTGCCGCCGACGCCCACGCCCACCGGTAACACCGTGCCCGGCGCGAAGCCCGCCTGGACGTCCGCCGACTGGACGACGCTCTTGTCGAAGACATCGGCCGCTGCGCCGGTCTGGAGATTGCGCGCGGCGTTGGACTGCTCGACCTTGGTGAAACCGGCCCGGTAATTGGCGCCCACATCGAGATCGCCGATCCGCTTGGTTACCGAAGGGCCTCCGTAGACAGAGTAGACCGTCGACTTGCCGTTGCCCGACAGCGGCCCGGCGGCGAGCGCGGAACCGCCGTTCTCGACGTTGACCTGCGAGGCCAGCGCGCCCGCTTCGACCGTCACACCCGGAACGATGGTCGTGTAGCCGCGCACGACGCCGCTGATAGCGTCGCCGTCGCCTGCCTTCTTGCCCCAGCCGAATTGGCGCTGATAGCGCACCGAGGCCGAAGCCCCATTGTTGCGGCCCTGGATCGAGGCGTCCACGCCGACCGCGACCTGGGTGTAGGTCAGCACGTCGCTACCGGGGGACAGTTCGGCGGTCACGATCTGGTCGACCTCGATATAAGGCGCGATCTCGATGCGCTTGCCGCCCTGCCCTTTGGCACCGCGCCGCGAAGCGCGGTCGGACTTGCCGGAAGCTGTGTCGGATGTGCTGTCGCCGCCCATCCCGGCACCGGAACTCCCCATGCCTCCGCTCATGCCGCCGCCATAGCCGGTCGACTGGGCATGGCCGGCTGCCGGTAGCGCAAGAGCGATCACGGCCAGCGCCACCATGCCTGATGCCTGCTTCATGCGGCTCATCCCTTGTATCCGTAGTAGGAGCCGAACCGGCGACCGCTCGGGCTGAACTGGGCCGCGTTGAGCAGCAATTGCACGTTCGGGCATGCGCCCAGCAGCGAGATCGCATCGTCGAGCGCCCCTCGCCCGGTCTTGTCCGCGCGCGCGATCACGACGGTCTGGCCGACATACTTGGCAAGTTCGGCTGCAGGCGAAGCCGCCAGCGCCGGAGGCGAATCGAAGATCACCATCCGGTTGGCCGCACCCTGCGTCAGCCGGTCGAGAATACGGGCGGTGCGTGAACTGGACAGGTATTCGCTATCATGCGCCGTCGTATCTCCGGCGGGGAGCACCCAGAGCCCGGGAATGTCGGTGCCGAGCACGCAAGTCGCAACGTCGATCGTCTCGTCCATCAGCGCGTCCATCAGCCCCGGACCGCCCGGAAGGCCGAGCGCGGAGAGGATCGAAGGCTTGGCGAAGTCGGCATCGACGAGCAGGACTTCGCTCTCTTTCTCCGCCGCGATCGATAGCGCGAGATTGAGTGCGCAGTAAGTCTTGCCCTCGCCCGGATGCGGCGAGGAGATCAGCACGCGCTGTGCCATCGGCCCCGCCTTCTGGCGGCGCAGGTCTGCAGCCTGAACCAGCAGCTGGCGCTTGATGATGCGAAACTCCTCCAGAAGCTCGGTGACCGCGCCTTCGGGCACGATCAGGCCCTGCTCGCGCAGGTGCTCGCGATCGACGGGATGCACGGTATCGCTGAAGCGTGCGGGCTCAGGCGCCGGTTCTGCGGCGGGCTGAGGCGCCGGAGCCGGAACCACGGCTGCAGGCGCGTGTGCGGGTCGAGCGGAAACGGGCTCTGACCTTGCGGGCGCGCGCCTTGCAGGCCGCTCCGGAAACGCCACCGGCTTCGCAATCAGCGTGTTGAAGTCGAACCGGCCATTGGCGCGCTCGAACAGCGATCTGCCTTCGGGTTCATCGGGCTGGTCAGGTACGGGGATCTTGCGATGATCGGTCATGTCAGTCCCCTCACGCCACCATGCCGCGCTGGATGAACTCGGCGGCGAGCAGCACCACGAACAGTCCGCAAAGCGCAGCCGTCCCGGCATAGAAATACTTGAGACGCTTGGCCCTCAGCGCCCGTGCACGATCGGTCAGGCTGTGCGAGATCGCGCCCAGTACCGGCAGGCCGGTCGCCTTCTCCAGCCCCGCAGTGGTGGCGAAGACCGAACGCACCCGGCTCAAGGCAAAGGCGCCGGCGCATCCACCCGCGAAGCCCACGATCAGCACGCCCAGCAGCAGCACCGGACGGTTCGGCGCGACCGGCGTACGCGGGCTCGTCGGCGGATCGACGACCTGGAACTTCACCGCTTCGCGCTCGGTCTTCACTTCGCCGCGCAGGCGCAGTTCCTCGCGGTCCTGGAGAAGCTTGTCGTACTGCTGGCGAAGCACGTCGTAGTCACGATTGATGCGCTGGGCCTGGGTCGCGAGTTCGGGATCGGAGATCGCGGAGGCAGTCAGCGAGGCGATGTCGGACTGCGTCGCGGCCTTACGCGACTGCAGCGCCTGCACGCTCGCCTGCCGCTCGGCGCGGATCGACTGGAGCGAGGAATAGGCCGGGTTGATGGTGCCGCCGCCGCTCGCCGCTTCCTGCGCCGCCGGAGCGCGCAAGGCCGCAACCTGGTTCTTGGCCGCGATCACGTCGGGGTGATTCTCGGTGAGGCCGCGCGCCCGCATCGCCGCGAGATCGGCCTGTGCGCGCGCCAGCGAGGACTGCGCCCCGCCATCCGCGGCACCGCCCGCGATCGTGCGCGGCGTGCCCGCAAGCTGCCCGTCGATCGCTGCCGAAGCGCTCTGCGCCGCCGAAAGGTCGGCATCGATATCGCGCAGCGTCGAACGCGCGCTCTCCAGACGCTGCGCCACGGCGGCGCCGCCAAGCGCCATTTCCGGGTGCTGCGCCTCGAAGGCGGTGCGTTTGCTCTCGGCCGATTCCAGCTCGCGTTCACGCGCGCGCAGTTGCTGGTTCACGAATTCCAGCGTCTCGACCATGTCGCCGCGATTGCCGGAGAGATTCTCTTCCCGGAAGATATCGATCAGCTTCTGCGCAACACTCTGCGCCAGCTTGGCGTTCTCGGCATCGGAGAAGGAGCTGTCGTTGGCGGTCGCGGTGATCTCGAAGAGGTTGTCCTCCTGGCTCACGACCTTGACGTTCTTGCCCAGCTTGAGGACCGCCGCTTCCATCGCCTTGGGGTTCTCGATGGTGTCGCCGAGGCGCGTCGCCCGAACGACCTTCTCGAGGTTCACGGCGCTGGTGAGGGTCTGGCGAATTCGCTCGATGTCGCGCTTCTTGTCCGCCACGCCGATACCGACCTGCTCAGCCAGGGCGTCGTCGAGCTGGATAAAGATGCGCGCGTGCGATTCGTAGCTGTTCGGGATCAGCGCCACGACCAGCCAGCCCGCAAGGCAGACCGCCCAGGCCACAGCCAGCGCGATCCAGCGACGATGCCAGATGCTGTGCAGTCCGGCGAGCAGTTCTTCGTAGAGCGAATCCATCTTAGAACATGCTTTCCGGGATGATGATCACGTCACCGGGAGACAGCATGACGTTGGCCTTGCTGTCGCCCTTCTTGAGCAGGTCGCCGAGGCGCAGTTTGTATTCCTGCTGCTTGCCCGCCGTCTTGTCGAAGCGGATCAGACGCGCGCTGTTGCCCGAGGCATATTCGGAAAGCCCCCACCGCGATCATCGCGTCGAGCACGGTCATGTTCGCCCGGTACGGGATCGACGCAGGCTTCTCGGTGGCGCCGACGATGCGAATCTGCTGGCTGAACGTGCCCGAGAACCCGTCGACGATGACCGAAACCAGCGGGTCCTCGATGTATTGCGACAGCTGAAGGCGCAGGTCCTCGGCCAGCATCGAAGGCGTCTTGCCCACGGCGGGCATGTCGGTGATCAGCGGCGTGGTGATGCGGCCATCGGGGCGAACCTGCACTTTCGCGCCGAGTTCGGGGTTGCGCCAGACGAAGACGGTCAACTGATCGAGCGGACCGATGACGTATTCCTCACCCGGCCCTTCCTGCATCGACACGAAAGACGCGGGCGGCAATTCCCGGGCAGGGCCGCCGGAGGCGCCGCATCCGGTCAGGGCGACGCTGGCAAGCGCGGTAGCGGCCAGAAGTCGGGCTGGAAGATGCGGCATCAAAACGTCCTCGTCCTGCGCCCGGCCCGCTTCGCACGCCATGCGCGCAAGTCAGGCCCGGCAAAATTCAGTCCCCCGTATCGATGCAAACGGTGAATATTGCGTTAGCCTTGCAAGGCTAATTCCACGGCGGTCCCAAATCGGGACGCGAGCGATTCAGGCGTTAACGTACGGTCAGACTAGCATTTCTTTCGCGGGGCCCTGGCCGAGGAAGCTGGCCGGACTGGCGCTGGCACCATAGGCCCCGGCGCAAAACACCGCGATCAGGTCGTCCACTTCGGCGCGAGGGAAACCGCCTTTGTCCGCCAGCTTGTCGAGCGGCGTGCAGAGGCATCCGACGATCGAGGCTTCCTCCTCCACTTCCGCGCCGAAACGAGTGGCGATCGCCGAAGGGTAATTGCGCCGCACCACGGTCCCGAAATTGCCCGAAGCCGCAAGCTGATGATGCAGCCCGCCATCGGTGATGAGAAAGACTTCGCCGTGGCTGATCTTGCGATCGACAATACGCGCGATATAGACGCCAGCTTCACCGACGAGATAGCGCCCCAGTTCGATGCAGAACTGCGTGTCCCGCAGCACCTCGGGAAGTGTCTCCAGTCGCGCAGCCAAGCGCTCGCCGAGGAGCGAAAGATCAAGCGGCGTGTCCCCTGGGAAATAGGGAATACCGAGCCCGCCACCCAGATTGCAGTGCGGGAGTGGCGTTCCACTGTCTTCGGCGAGCCGAGCCGCCAGCGCCAGCGCCTGGCCCTGCGTCTCGGCGATCGCCTCGGCATCGAGCGCCTGACTTCCCGCGAAAATATGAAACCCGCGCCATTCCGCACCACTGGCGACGACCTCGCGCACCAGCGCAGGCACCCGTTCGGCATCGACACCGAACGGTTTGGCGCCGCCGCCCATCTTCATTCCCGATCCCTTGAGATCGAACTCCGGGTTCACGCGAATGGCGAGACGGGGAGCGATGCCCAGCCGATCACCGATGGCGATGGCGCGGACTGCTTCGCCCTCGGATTCCAGATTGAGCGTCACGCCGGAGAGGATCGCCGTTTCCAGTTCGGCGTCGCGTTTGCCCGGCCCGGCAAAACTGACGTGATGCAAAGGGAGGCCCGCATCGCGGACGATTTCGAGCTCCCTCCCGATGCAATGTCGAACCCGTCGACCAGCCCGGCCATCAGCGCCAACAGCGGCGGGAACGGGTTGGCCTTGACTGCGTAGTGGAGAGCGACACGCCCAGGCAGCGACGAGCGCAACGCGGCCACACGTCCACGGATGAGGTCGCTGCTATAGAGAAACAATGGCGTCGACGCCGCTTCCTCGACCCAATGCGTCACGGGTCGGCCACCGATAGCAAGCGTGCCGCCGATGGCTTCGTACCCGACCGGAATCGGCCCCAGCGGCTTCATGCGGCTGCCCCCTTGCTCGATCCCATGCACGATCTCGGTGGCAAGACCGGTACGATCGAGCTTTCCATTCGGGCTGACCGGCATCGTTTCACGCCAGTGAATCACTTTGGGCTGCATGAAATTCGGAAGTTCCTGCATGAGTTTACGTGGCAGTTCTTCGACTGCGTCTGAAGTTTCCGGCGAGGCCCGGACCACCAGATGAACGGCCTGCCCCAGTCGTTCGTCCGGCACGCCCAGAGCGACCGCCTCAGCGACAAGCCCGGTCGCAAGCGCGGCGTCCTCGACCTCCTGAGGCGAAATGCGATTGCCTGCGCTCTTGATCATCGCATCGCGGCGACCGACGAAATACAGCAAACCGTCCGGCTCGCGCTTCACGCGGTCCCCAGACCAGACGGCGATCCCGCCATATCGCGAGGCGGCAGGCGCCGGTCTGTAGCGTTCGGCGGTGCGCGCCGGATCCTGCCAGTATCCTTGCGCCACCAGTGGTCCGCAATGGACCAATTCCCCCTCTTCTCCATCCTGAGATACAGTATTCAAGTCATTGATAACAAGTATTTCTGCGTGGGGAATGGCCATGCCCATGGACGTGGGATGCGTATCGACGAGATCGGGGTCTAGATATGTCGAGCGAAAAGCTTCGGTCAGGCCGTACATCGGGAACAGCCGAGCTTGGGGGAACAGCGCCCTGAGTCGCCGAACGAGGTCCACGGTCAAGGCGCCGCCGCTGTTGGTTAGGCGCCGCAGGCGCGATGCCGTTTGCACCGGCCATTCCATTTCGGTGACCTGCACCCAGAGCGGGGCACGGCCGCCAGTGTCGTGATGGCATGCTTCTCCACCGCCTTCACCAGATCGCGCGGCATCAGATAGTCGAGCGGGACTACACAGCCCCCCGCATGCCAAGTCGAAAGCAACTGGTTCTGCCCGTAATCGAACGAAAGCGGCAACACCGCCAAGGTCCGGTCGTCCCGCGCCAGACCTAGGTAGTCCGCGACACTTTCGGCCCCGAGCCACATGTTCGCGTGGCTCAGCATGACCCCTTCGGGCGCCCCGTGGATCCGCTGGTGTACAGAATTGCGGCCAGGTCATCGGGATCAGCCTCGGAAGGTAGCATATCACCGTCGAGTTCGGCCGCAGTCGAAAGTGCCTCTGCCTCCCCCAACTGCCGACAATGCGCGGGAACGTCGTCCGCTTCCAGCGTCTTGAGCCGGGCCGGCGTTCCGATCAGCAGCACAGCACCGCTATCCGAAAGGATATGCGCGACCTGTGCATGCTTGAGCAGCGGATTAACCGGAACATGCACCAGCCCCGCCCGCGCCGCCGCCATCGGCATGAGGCAGGTGAGTTCCCCCTTGGCCGCCCACGTCGCCACCCGCGCGCCCCGCTCGGGAACCTCGCTAGCCAGCCAAGCGGCAAGAAGAGAGACACGCCTTCTTAAATCCTTCCAGCTAAGCACGCCTTCGCGCAGCACTAGCGCGTCATCTGAATCGACCCCTCGCAGCACGAGGTGATCGAGCGGCAGGATCGGATTTTCGGCGCTATCGGACATTGGGCCGAGCGTTGTTGGGCCGGGCATGAGAAGGAAAGGCTCCGCGAGGGGTACGTGGCGAGTTTGCAGATCGACTATCACTCCGATCTTAAGGAAGTGCAATCGGATGAAGCGCTTGCGCGGCTGCTCTCCGACGCGCAGCAGCATGCGCCCTTCGATCGACTGGCCTGGTGGCAGGGCTTGGTCGAACACTGCGGCATCCTGCCAGTGCTTGCGGTGGCGAAATCAGCTGATGGCGTGGCGATTCTTCCGCTCTGCGGGCATCGCGGCCAGCTTTCGGCACTGGCTAACTGGTACACTTTCCGGTTCAGACCGATCCTCAGCGGCGAAGCTCCCCTGCAGGCTCTGGCTCGCGATCTGGCCCGCCGGACACACCGCGTGACGCTTCACGGATTGCCGGAAGAGGACGGGAGCATGTCCACCCTCACCAGAGCATTCAAGGCCGCCGGGTGGCTCGTTCGACGCGAAGTCTGCGACACCAATCGCGTGCTTCCGGTCATGGAGCGCAGTTTCGAGGACTATCTCGCCGGCCGCCCCGGAAAGCTGCGCACGACCCTCAAGCGCAAGTCGGGCAAAGTCACGACCCGGGTGTTCTCCCGCTTCGACGCCGAAGCCTGGAAACAGTACGAAGCAATCTACTCCGAGAGTTGGAAGCCCGAGGAAGGCTCGCCCGCCTTCCTGCGTACTTTTGCCGAGGCAGAGGGCACGGCGGGCCGCCTGCGCCTTGCCTTGGCCCATGCTGCCGATGCTCCCGAAGGCCCTGCCATTGCCGCCCAGATGTGGACGGTGGAGGGGGCACCGCGTTCATCCACAAGCTCGCCCACCGGGAGGCCGCAAAGCCGCTTTCTCCCGGCTCCGTACTGACGGCGGCGCTGATGCGCCACGTGATCGAGATCGACCGCGTGGATCTCGTCGATTTCGGCACCGGCGACGATGCCTACAAGCAGGACTGGATGGAAACCCAGCGGCCCCGCTACCGGCTCGACATGTTCCGCCCTTTCGATGCGCGCAATTGGGCTTCTCTTGCCGGGATCGGTCTGCGGTCACTTGCCGCAAGTGCGAAGCGCGGCTAGAGGGCGCCGTCAAGAATGACAGATTGCCGAGGGGCCATGCCAGACCAAACCGACCTGCTGCTGCGCCGCATCCTGACGGATGTGCTTGGGCTCAAGCCGGGTCAGGCCGATACGTTCGATGATGACACAGGCCTGTTCGGGCACCTTCCCGAACTGGATCTCGATGGCCGTGGCCGGCCTTCTGACTGAACTCGAGGATCGCCTCGACATCATCATCGAGGACGACGAGATCGAAGGCGAGATGCTGGAGACTTACGGCGGCCTGCTCGCGTTCGTAGAGGCGAAGCGCGGCGCCTGATGGTTCCGGCAAGCTGGCCCTGCCCGCTCCCCGGCGGCGGCACCAGCGAGGAATTCGCGTTGTCCTGCGATGCGGGGCGCGATCATCGCCTGCTGATCATACCCGCCCTCTTCGATGAGGGGAACAAGCTGCGTCGCTTCACCGTAGAGGTCATGCGGCGACTCGAACTTGCCAGGATCGACAGCGTTTTGCCCGATCTCCCCGGTTGCAACGAGAGCATGCTGCCCCTCGTCATTCAGAATCCGGCGGGCTGGCTGGATGCCATGACCTCCGCTGCCCGGCATTTCAGGGCGACCCACGTGCTGGGCATGCGCGGCGGCAGCCTGTTTACTCCGAAGTCTCTGCCCGCATTCCACTATGCCCCCGTCAAGGCAGCGACGATCCTGCGCCAGTTGGTACGCGCACGCATCCTCTCCTCCCGCGAAGCCGGGCGGGAGGAAAACCGCGAAGCTCTCGCTGAAACAGCGGTCACGCGCGGCATAACCCTCGCCGGTTACGAAATCGGTCCCGACTTCTACCGCGATTTCGAACCGATGGTGCCGGACGCCCTCCCCACTATCATCGGGCAGGATGAAGTCGGTGGAAGCGGCCTCTGGCTACGCGCGGAGCCCGATGAGAATGGTGCACAGGCCGACGCCCTTGCCGCCCTGCTGACAGGAGCGCTCAGGGCATGAAGCGACGGCACCTCTTTTTCGCCTGTGCCGGTCAAAGGCTCGCAGCTACTCTAGACGAAGCTCAAGGAAACTGCGCAATCCTGCTCGTCTCGGGCGGGAACGAAGTGCGCGCCGGAGCGTGGAACGGTCAAGCCCGCTTCGCCGCCCGAATCGCTGCCCACGGCTTTCCAGTCCTGCGCTTCGACCGACGCGGCGTGGGTGACAGCGAAGGCGAAAATCTTGGATTCAGGCACAGTTCTGCGGATATTGCCGCGGCGCTGGAAGCCCTGCGAAGCCAAGCCCCCATGTTCAGCATGTCATCGGTTTCGGCAATTGCGACGCTGCCAGTGCCCTGATGCTTGCAGGAGGCGCAGGTCTGGACGGCCTTGTGCTTTCAAACCCCTGGACCATCGAGAGTTCCGACGAGGAAGCCCCTGCCGAGATCGTGCGCGATCACTACCGGCGGCGTCTCGCTGATCCAGCGGCAATCAAGCGATTGCTGACCGGCAAGGTCTCACTGTCAAAGCTGGCCCGGAGCCTGGTTACCGCCACCCGCCCCGCGCCTTCGACACTGAGCGGGCTGACTGCCGAAATAGCGCAAGGTATCGCAGGCTTCAAAGGGTCGGTGCGCTTCCTGATCGCGGGACGCGATCGTACCGGACTGGCCTTCCTTTCCCACTGGGACAAGACCGACGACCGCATCCGTATCTGCAGCAAAGCCAGCCACAGCTATGTCGAACCCGATGCCCAGGACTGGCTGCTCGGTCAGGTTCTCGAGATATTGCGGGACTGAGGAATGATCAGGCTCGCATGAGCGCGCCCGCGAGCCCTTCGCGAATCTCCGAAAGTCTACGGAAGAAATCTTCTGCCGATGATTCTTGCCGATTGCTCATTTCGGGTGCCGCAATACTTGCTACCGCCAGTGACGATTTGTCGCTGATCGCCTTGGCTGCGCCGCGCAGGGTGTAACCCTCACGATGGACAAGCCGATCGATCTCGCGGATCAACTCAACGTCCTCCGGACGGTAATATCGTCGATTTCCGCTACGTTTAATCGGCTGGAGCGACGCGAACTGCTCTTCCCAGTACCTTAGCACATGGGGCCTGATCGCGAGCGCCTTGGCCACTTCGCCGATCGTGCGTAGCGCCTGCGGCTCCTTCCCGTCTTCGAAAAGCGGGGCATCTTCGAAAAATGCTGCCCTTACAGGCGCACCGGGTGCTGAAACGTCCATACCTGCCTTTTCCCGACGGAACTTTCCCGTCAATCTGTGGCGATACGGTCCTTCAGCATCTGGCTGGCACGAAAGGTCATGACGCGCCGGGGGTGATCGGCACTTCTACGCCGGTCTTCGGGTTGCGGCCTATCCGTTCGCCCTTGTCGCGCAGCAGGAAAGTGCCGAAGCCCGAGATTTTGACGTTCTCGCCATCGCTGAGGGCCGTCGTCATGTGCTGCAGGATCGCTTCCACCATGGCAAGCGACTCGGCACGGGATATGCCCAGCTTGCGATGAATCGCCTCGGCAATCTCAGCCCTTGTCAAAGTATCCGTAGCGCGCATCAATCCCGCATCCCCATAGTGCGCCGATGTGACGCATAATATTAGAAACAGGGAAGAAATCAACGGTGCGTCCAATATTGAACGCAACCCGTGCGGTGCAGTCGCTTGTCAGATGCGAATCAGGCTCGCACCCCACGTAAATCCGCCACCCATGGCCTCCAGCATGACGAGATCGCCCTGCTTGATGCGACCGTCGCGCACTGCCACATCGAGTGCGAGCGGAACCGACGCAGCCGAGGTATTGGCATGCTGGCCGACCGTCATCACCACCTTTTCGGGCGGCAGACTGAGCTTCTTGGCCGTCGCATCAAGGATGCGCGCATTGGCCTGATGCGGCACGAGCCAGTCGATGTCGGAGGTGGAAAGGCCAGCCTCTTCAATGACTTCACGCAGGACTTCCGCAAGGTTGACGACGGCGTGGCGGAAAACCTCGCGGCCTTTCATGCGCAGCTTGCCGACCGTACCGGTGGTCGAGGGACCGCCATCGACGAAGAGCAACTGGTTGTGCGCGCCATCGGCGTGAAGCCGGGTCGCGAGGATTCCTCGGGGAGTTTCACCCACCTGTTCCTGCGCCTCCAGCACCACGGCGCCCGCGCCGTCGCCGAAGAGCACGCAAGTCGTGCGGTCTTCCCAGTCGAGAATGCGGCTGAAAGTCTCCGCCCCGATGACCAGCGCACGCCTGGCCATGCCGGTGCGCAGCATCGAATCGGCAACGCCGACGGCATAGAGAAAGCCCGAGCACACCGCAGCAACGTCGAAGGCGATTCCGCCCGCACGGCAACCGAGCCGGCTCTGGACGATCGTGGCGCTGGCGGGGAACGTCTGGTCGGGCGTGGCAGTCGCCAGCACGATCAGGTCGATCGAATCGGCATCGATGCCCGCAGCCTCGATCGCCTTGCGCCCCGCTTCGGTGGCGAGGCTGGAGGTGGTCTCGTCGGCCTCGGCGATGTGGCGGTTGGAGATGCCGGTACGTTCGACGATCCATTCGTCGCTGGTATCGACCCGCTCTGCCAGTTCGGCATTGCTGACGGCATTGCGCGGGAGCGCGGAGCCGGTTCCGATCAGTACCGAACGAATCATCAGGCGCGCTCTTCCTGTACGCCGGTCAGCCCCTTAGGCATGCGCCAGGTCGACCCTCCCAGACGGGCCAGGTCGGCAGAGATACGCTCGGTCACGTTTTCCTCCAAGAGCCGGGCGGTGACCGCCACGGCATTGGCCACGCCTGCAGCATTGGCGCTGCCGTGGCTCTTCACGACAATGCCGTTGAGGCCAAGGAAGACCGCGCCATTGTGATTGTTGGGATCGAGGTGGTGCTTGAGCAGGTCGGTAGCCGGCTTCGAGATCAGGAACCCGATCTTGGAGCGCAGCGAACTGCTGAAGCCGCGGCGCAGCAGGTCGGCGACGAAACGCGCCGTGCCTTCCACCGCCTTGAGGGCGACGTTGCCGGTAAAACCGTCGGTCACGACCACATCGACGTCGCCGCGGCAGATCTTGTCCGCCTCGGTGAAGCCGTCGAAGGACATCGCAAGGTTTTCGGCCGCGCCCTTGAGCACAGCGGCTGCATCGCGCAGTTCCTCGGTGCCCTTGGTCTCTTCGGTGCCGATGTTGAGCAGACGCACACGCGGTTCGGCGCGGCCGGTGGCCACGCGCGAATAAGCCGCGCCCATGATCGCGAACTGGACCAGGTTACGGCTGTCGCACTCGGTATTGGCACCGAGGTCGAGCATGATGACGTCGTTGTCGCCCAGCGTCGGCAGCAGGGCCGCCAGTGCAGGACGATCGATGCCGGGCATCGTGCGCAAGGTCAGCTTGGAGATCGCCATCAGCGCGCCGGTATTGCCGCCGCTGACGGCAGCCCCGGCATGGCCGAGCTTCACCGCTTCGATCGCACGGCCCATGGACGTGCCCTTGGCCCGGCGAAGCGCCTGGCTGGGCTTGTCCTCACCGCTGATCACGCCATCGGTGTGCAGGATTTCGGAGCTGGTCCGCAAGTTCGGATGATTTTCGAGCGCGGCCTTGATCCGCACCTCGTCACCGACGAGCAGGAACTTGAAACGGTCATGACGGCGGCGCGCAAGCGCGGCGCCTTCAATCATGACGCGCACGCCCTCGTCGCCGCCCATCGCATCGATAGCGATACGCGGCAAACTCATGGGGCTTTCTCCGAAATACGTCGTAGGATCTAAGTCTTAGACTTCGACCGCGACGATTTCACGACCGTTGTAGTGGCCGCAAGAATTGCACAGGTTGTGCGGGCGCTTCAGTTCGCCGCAGTTGCCGCATTCGTGGAATGCTTCAACCTTCAGCGCGTCATGGCTGCGGCGCATGCCCCGGCGGGAGGGCGAAGTCTTTCTTTTAGGGACAGCCATTTCGGCACCTGTTCCTGCAAATACGTGTCTGTCAAAAAGGCCGCCGGTGACCGGGTAGGGACACGGCGGCTTGCGAAGGCGCGCCTATAACCCATTTCACGCGAGTTGCAACCCGTTACTCCCTCCACCATCAAGCCGTCACCAATCGGGAGTACGCCTATATGATTCTGCAGACCACCCTCAGCATGTCCGCCGCAGCAGCCGTCGTCGCCTTCTGGCTGGCGGTGCGTACCGGCAAGGCGCGCATGGCGGCGAAGGTGTGGCACGGCGACGGCGAGAATCCCGTGCTTCTGCGCCGCATGCGCGCTCAGGCCAACTATGGCGAGAGCGCGCCTTTCGTGCTGATGCTGGTCGCCGCTATCGAGCTTTCCGGCAAGGCCGGGCAATGGCTTGCGATCGTCGGCGCACTCTATCTGCTGGCGCGCATCGCCCACGGGATCGGGATGGACAAGGCGGAGAAATCTCCCCTGCGCGCGGCCGGCTTCATCATCTCGGTGCTGACGCTGCTGGGACTCGCACTGATGGCCGTGCTGATCGCGACGGGGCGATTCTAGACCGGTAGCCCGCGTTTGATCGCCTCGTCGCTGACGTAGGGATTCGTCAGACGCTCCTGCCCGAAAGTGCTTACCGGGCCATGGCCGGGGACGAATGTGACGTCGTCTCCGAGCGGCCAGAGCTTCTGTGTGATCGAGTGCACCAGATCGTCGAGATTGCCGCGCGGGAAGTCCCAGCGGCCGATGCCGTTCTGGAACAGCACGTCGCCGACCATGGCGAACTTGCTGGGCTCGTGATGGAAGATGACGTGGCCGGGCGTGTGCCCCGGACAATGAACGACGTCGAGTTCCAGTTCGCCTACGGTGACCTTGTCGCCATCCTCCAGCCAGCGGTCGGGCTCGAAGGTATGCGCCTCCATGTTCCAGCGCGGCCCGTCGTCGTCGAGCTGCGCGATCCAGAAGCGGTCTTCCTCCTGCGGCCCCTCGATCGGCACGCCAAGCTCCTTGGCCAGCACGCCGGCCTGCCCGCAGTGGTCGAGGTGGCCGTGGGTGACGAGGATCTTCTCCAGCGTCACTCCGGTCTTCTCCAGTGCCTGCTTCAGTTTGTGCAGGTCACCGCCGGGATCGACCAGCGCGCCCTTCATCGTGGCGGTACACCACAGGAGCGAGCAGTTCTGCTGGAGGGGCGTGACGGGAATGATCCCCACGCGCATCTGTTGTTCGGTGCCTTGCGTCATGCCCTTGGAAATGGCCGCAGAGCGCCGCGAATGCAACCGGGCTGAAGTTTGTCCGCTTCAGGCGGATTCGGCACCGGCCCACGCCCCCACCCGACCTCCCATCAAGGATACACTAGCGGGAGGTCGGGTGGGGGCGTGGGCCGGTGCCGCTTCAACAGAACAAACTCTAGATGCGCCCACCCTTCCAGACCACCCTGCCGATCACCTCGACGTCGCGGGTGCCGCATTCGACCGGAGGATAGGCAGGGTTGTCGCTGATCAGTACGACCAGCCCCGGCCGCGAGACGTCGATGCGCTTCACCAGCAGGCTGTCCCCCAGCCGAACGACATGAATACCGTCGCGCAAGGCACGCAAGGTCCGGTCGACGAGGATTTCATCGCCGTCACGCAGCGTCGGCTCCATCGAATCGCCGCTCACCACGATGGTGGAGAGGTTTTCCGGCTGTAGCCCCATCGACCGCAGCCAGCGCCCGGAGAAGCGGATGGTGTCCACCACCTGCTCTCCTTCGGCCGTCGCCCCCGGCCCCGCCGAAGCACCCACCGCCAAGCGCGGAACATCGATCCAGCTGCGTCTGCGTGATTGCTCCGGAACGGCATAGGAAATTTCCTTCGATTGGCCCAGTTCCGCCTCATCCACACCGAAGAACCGCGCGAGCATCCCGCGATCGTGCTCCTCCAGCTTGCGCGGACTACCCTTGCGGATGAATTGCTGAAGATAGGCGGGGTTTTTGCCCAGCATGGCCGAGAGTTTGGACAAACTCACGCGCCGCTTCTCGGCCAGTTCCAGCAGGCGCAGACGGGTCGGGTCGCTTACCATTTTGTAATCCGTATCCGTAGGAAATTTCCTAGACATGTAGGATTTAGAACGGAACAAAATGGAAACATCAAGCGAATTCCTACATGAAAGGACCAGACCGGATGCTCCTGCGCGAGATCGAGCGCTTCCTACGCCAGACCGACATGCCGTGGACCAAATTCGGCCGCCTCGCCGCGCAGGACCCGCGCTTCGTGGCGGATCTGCGCAACGGCCGGGTGCCGCGCGGTGACACCGCCGCGCGAGTCGAGCGATTCATGCAGACCTACCTTACCGGCGCCGGGGAGAACCGCCATGCAGTCTGAACTCACGCGGGAAATGCGCCGTGCTTTCGTGCCCGCCAAGGCCCCGACACGCGGTCCTTGGCTGCGGCTGCTGTCCGAGGTGCTCGGCCTCGCCGGTTCCGAAGCCGACTTGCTGAGCCATGCCGAGCGCGACTGGGCCAGCGCCACGTTCTCCGGCGCACGCCATACGATCGTGCTGGCCTTCGAAGGCGCGGAAGCGGTGACCAAGGGAGAGGCATTCATCGCTGCCCTGCCCGACCACGAATTCACCATCCCGCGCCATCTCGTGGCCGATGCAGCGGTAACGTCGGTCGAGCACAGGCAGGACCTGCCGCGCATGACCGTGCACATCGAAGTACTGGTGCTGGTGGATTACTGAGGCATCGCCGCCAGAGCGCTGTTTAAACCTTCCTCGTCATCCCCGCGAAGGGGGGATCCATCTCCTGACATTGCCTGTTGAAAGATCATCAGTTGGGTTCCCGCCTTCGCGGGAATGACAGCGATATGATTGAAGGTACCTTGCACGAATACCCGAAACGAAGACCCCAGGACAGCCTGATGCTACCCTGGGGCGTCGTTTCATTCGCGATGGCGAAAGGCCTTACAGAGCCCGCGAGAGTTCCTTGATCTCGGTATTCAGGATGCGATCGTTCTCGGAATAATCGACCGGGCAGTCGATCAGGTGCACGCCGGGCGTATTACGGCAGTGCGCGAGCAGTTCCTTGAGGTGCGCGGCGCTCTCAACCCGGTAGCCGTTGGCGCCGTAGCTCTGCGCATACTGCACGAAGTCCGGGTTTCCATAGTTCAGCCCGAAGTCCGCGAAGCCCATGTTCGCCTGCTTCCAGCGGATCATGCCATAGGCATTGTCGTTCAGGATCAGCACCGTCAGGTTGAGACCGAGGCGCACCGCCGTCTCCATCTCCTGGCTGTTCATCATGAACCCGCCGTCGCCGCAGACCGCGAAGACCTTGCGCTCGGGATAGACCATCGCGCTCGCCATCGCCGAGGGCAGCCCTGCCCCCATCGTCGCCAGCGCGTTGTCGAGCAGCACCGTGTTGGGCTTCATCGCGCAATAGCCGCGCGCGAACCACAGCTTGTAGACGCCGTTGTCGAGGCAGACGATCGCATCGTCGGGCAGCGCGTCGCGCACCTGCTGCACGGCATGGGGCGGGAAGATCGGGAAGCGCTCGTCCGCCGCCAGCTTCGCGGTGTGCTCGACCTCGGCGGCGCGGAAGCGCAGCATCGAATCGAAGTTCCACTTGGGCGAAGGCGTGATCGCCTCCTTGATCTGCCACATGGCGTTGGCGATGTCGCCGATCACCTCGATGTGCGGGAAGTAGACCGGATCCACCTCGGCCGTTTTGGTCGAGATGTGGATCACCGTGCGGTCATCGCGAGTGCCGTCGTTGTGCATGAAGAACGGCGGCTTCTCGATCACGTCGTGGCCGATGTTGACGATGCAGTCGGCGTCCTCGATCGCGCGGTGCACGAAATCGCCCGAGGACAGCGCAGCGCAGCCCAGGAACTTGGGATGGCGCTCGTCGATCACGCCCTTGCCGAGTTGGGTGGTGAGGAACGGAATGCCGGTCTTCTCGACGAACTCGCTCAACATCTTGCTGGTCATCTTGCGGTTCGCGCCTGCGCCGATCACGAGAACGGGACGCTTCGCCGTCTGCAGGGCATCGACGGCCTGGACGATCGATTTCACGTCCGCCGTCGGGCGCCGCACGATCGAGCGCGGAACGGGGCGCGAATCGGTGTGCTCGTCGGCAATATCCTCGGGAAGCTCGATATGCGTCGCACCCGGCTTCTCTTCCTCGGCGATGCGGAACGCCTCGCGCACGCGGCTCGGAATGTTGTCCGAGGATGCCATCTGGTGCGCATACTTGGTGATCGGCTGCATCATCGAGACGACATCGAGGATCTGGAAGCGGCCCTGCTTCGACTTCTTGATCGGCTTCTGGCCGGTGATCATCAGCATCGGCATGCCGCCGAGCGTCGCATAAGCGGCAGCGGTGACGAAATTCGTCGCGCCCGGCCCCAGCGTCGAGAGGCAGACACCAGCCTTGCCCGTGTGGCGCCCGTAAGTGGCGGCCATGAACCCCGCGCCCTGTTCGTGACGCGTCAGGATCAGCTTGATCTGCTTCGAACGCGACAGCGAATCCAGAAAATCGAGGTTTTCCTCGCCCGGCACGCCGAAGATATACTCGACACCTTCCTGCTCGAGACATTCGATGAACAGGTCCGACGCCTTGCGCTTGTCGCTCTCGGCCATGATCCAGCTTTCCCTCTTCCTGCCGCCGGTCCCTGATGCCCGGCCGTCTTGATCGAGGCTGATACGCGATTCTGTTCAGGACCGTCCCTGATGAATTAATCAGCCTCGCCGTAGAAAATATCAGGCGGGGGCAAGCAGAGCTAGTAACCCTGCGCGAGATCGACCTGATGCGCCAGCGGCTCTCCGCGTAAATAGCGCCCGAGGTTACCGAGAAACCGCGCCGAGCCGCGCGCGAACAATGCATCCTGCGCGCGGCCGGACAAGTGCATGGAGATATGCACGTTCTCGCGCGACCACAGCGGATGGTCCGAGGGCAGCGGCTCGGGCGTGGTCACGTCGAGGAACGCCCCACCCAGATGCCCCGAATCGATCGCGGCGAGCAGCGCGTCCTGGTCGATCACCGTACCGCGCGCGAAATTGAGCAGGACCGCGCCCGGCTTCATCGCCGCGAACTGCTCCGCGCCGAACATGCCGGTCGTCTGCGGCGTCGAGGGGACGATCAGGATCACCCAGTCGAACCGCCCGAGCGCGCCCTGCCATTCGTCCTGCCCGAGTTCGCCTTCACCCGGCGTGCGGCGCGCGGCGGTGACTTTGGCGCCGAATACACACAGCATCCCGGCGATCTTCGCGCCGATCTCGCCCGCGCCGATCACCAGCACTTCGCTGTCCAGCAACTCGCGCTTGCCCGGCGAATCGGGCAGCCATTCGTGGCGATCCTGCGCCCGCACGACCTCGCGCCAGCCCTTGGCCATCGTCAGCATGCCCATGAGCGCATATTCGGATACGCTCTGCGCATGGATTCCCGCGCCATTGGTCAGCGCGACGCCGCGCTCCCGGAAAAGGTCGAGCGGCAGCCAGTCCACGCCCGAGGACATGGCGCAATACCACTTGAGCCCGGTCATCAGGGGCAATGCCTCGCGGGCCTTGGGCGGTGCGATCATATCCAGCCATGCCACTTCGGCGCGAGGTGCCAGCGCCATGAGTTGGTCGGCATCCTCGAACCACAGCGGCTCGACGCCTTCGGGCAGCTTGCCCTCCAGCCATGGGCGCGAGTTGGCATTGATCAGCGCGGCGGTCATGGGGCACTCCTAATCCGGGCAACTACAATAGCTTGCCAGCCTCGGAGCATCCGCGCGGGAAGACAAGGGCGGGTTCGGCATTCGCCCTTACGTTCATGGCAACAATCAGGCCAGCTTCCATTCCCAGCCGAGCGGATCGCCGTCCATCGCCTCGACACCCTTGGCGACAAGTTCGTCACGCAGGGCGTCGGAAGTCGCGAAGTCCTTGTCGGCACGCGCCTGCTTGCGGGCAGCGAGAACGTCCTCGATCTCCGCCTCGGTAATTGCCGCCGTCTTGGGACGCAGGCGCAGATCGGCGCGCGCGGTGCCGAACAGGTCGAGCCCGAGCACCGCGTCCATTGCCTCGACCACGGCGCGCTTGGCGGCGGGATCGACCTTCTTCGCGGCCAACACCTCTTCCAGCGCGGTCAGCGCGATCGCGGTGTTGAGGTCTTCGCCGATCGCCTTCTCGAACGTTTCGAGCATCGGCGCGAGCTTGGGATGCGAGGGTTCACCGGCTTCCACGTCGGCAAGACGCTCGGCGACGATGATCATGCGCTTGAGACGCACCAGTGCGGCCGCAAGACCTTCCCAGCTGAATTCCAGTTCGCTGCGGTAATGCGCCTGCAGGCACATCATGCGGTAGCCGAGTGGGTGGTAGCCCTTGTCGATCAGCAATTGCAGCCGCAGGAATTCGCCCGAGGACTTGCTCATCTTGCCTGAGCGCTCGACAAGAAAATTGTTGTGCATCCACACCTTGGCGCCCGAATTTGCGGGCACGTCGAGGCCGCAGGAGTCTCCGGGGTTGCAGCAGAACGCCTGGTTCTGGGCGATCTCGTTGGGGTGATGGATCTCGCGGTGGTCGATGCCGCCGGTGTGGATGTCGAACGGAAAGCCGAGCAGATCGCCGCTCATCACCGAGCATTCGAGATGCCAGCCCGGCGCGCCTTTGCCCCAGGGCGAATCCCACTCCATCTGCCGCTTCTCGCCCTCGGGCGTCTTGCGCCAGATCGCGAAGTCGGCGGCGTTGCGCTTGCCGTCCACGGCCTCGATGCGCCCCTCGCCCTCCTCGGTGACGGCGCGCGCGAGGCGGCCGTAATCGGCGACGGTGGAGACGTCGAAGTAGAGACCGCTTTCCAATTCATAACAATGGATTGGCGCGATCTTCTCGGCGAATTCGATCATCTGCGGAACGTAGTCGGTGGCGATCGACCACTTCGCAGGCTGGCGGATGCCCAGCGCCTTGATGTCGGCCCAATAGGCCTGCGTGTAATGCTCTGCGATGTCCCAGATGGATTGGGACTGCGTGCGCGCCATCTTCTCCATCTTGTCCTCGCCCGCATCGGCATCGTCGGTCAGGTGGCCGACGTCGGTGATGTTGATGACGTGGGTGAGCTTGTAACCCTTGTGGCTCAACGTCCGGCCCAGAATGTCCGCGAAGACGTAGGCGCGCATGTTGCCGATGTGTGGGTAGTTGTAGACCGTCGGCCCGCAGGTATAGACGCGCGCCTCGCCCGGGTGGACGGGCTCGAACATTTCGAGCTTGCGGGTCAGGCTGTTGAACAGCGTCAGTTGGGATGCGTCGGTCATGCCTTGCCGAATAGGCGGAGGCGCGCGGCAGTCAAGCGGGAGGCGCAGGACGCCTCCCGCTTGACAGATTACTTGACAGTGGCCTGAACAGTCGTCGCCGCGACAGGTACGGAGGCCGGTGCCGCAGGGGCCGCGTTCATCGACTGGCGTAGAAACACCGCCTGGTCGAGCTTTTCGAAGGCGTCTTTGTAGACTGCCACATCAAGGATCGGTTCTTCGTCCTGCGGCTGCGAGGAATAAATCGTCGATTTCATCTTGGCCATGACGAAATTCAAGCGAATGCGCGTGATAGCGGGGCCAATCTTCTCGATATAGGCACTGACGAAAGGCGTTTTCTTCGACTTTCCGAACCCGGTCAGGAGATTGTAGGTCAGCTTGCCCTTCGACGACCCAAGACCGGTGATAAGACCTGTATCCAGATCAGCCGCCTGAATACGATAACCGGCATCCTGCAGCACGCTCATCACCGAGCTGAATACAATCGACTTGTCGGCCTCGACATCGTGGCTCTGGATCTGCTGCAGCTCCAGTCCCGACAGTTCGGGAGCCTTGTCTTTTGCGATGGCGGGAACGGCGCAAGCGATCGCAGTTGCAGCGACGAGCGCTGCGACAGACTTCGTGATATTCATGATGTGAAGCCTCAGAAAGAGCTGGAACGGCTGCGGAAATCGGAAACGATCTTCGCCCGGTCGAATTTGATGATGAGCGTCATGGTGCGCTGCGACGTTTCTGAGGACGACTTCTTCTTGCCGAAGCCGAGACCGCCGAGACCAGCAACGCCGTCACCGCCGGCACCAAGACCCAGGCCGATCGAGAAGCCGCCGGACTTGTTGCTGGTCACGGTAGCGTGCCGGTCATAGACCCACATCTCGTTCCCCTGACCATCGACAGTCGTGATGTTGGGCGCCCCGAAAGTCTCAAGCACTTCGCCCTGCGAGGTCTTTCCCACCTCCAGGGTCATCTGCACCATGCCCTGCGTCAGGGTATTGCCAGACTGCGCGCCTGCTTGCGCGAATGCCGTCGGCGCCACGCCAACCGCAAAGGCCAGCCCAAGGCCAACCGCCAAAAACTTTTTCATCTAACCCCCGTTTCTTCCTGCCCCAGGAAGAGGATCGAGAATTAGTTCAAGTTAAACTTCCGGGCAATCGCAATCTGGCGATTAAAAATCGTTCACTCCTCCTCGAACAACCCCGCCAACTGCTCGATCATCGTCCCGCCGAGCTGTTCCGCGTCCATGATCGTCACGGCGCGGCGGTAGTAGCGGGTCACGTCGTGGCCGATGCCGATCGCCACCAGCTGGACCGGGGACTTACTCTCGATCCATTCGATCACGCGGCGCAGGTGCGCTTCCAGATAGCCCGCCGAGTTCACCGAGAGGGTCGAATCGTCCACCGGCGCGCCGTCGGAGATGACCATCAGGATGCGGCGGTCCTCCTGACGCGCCAGCATGCGGTTGTGCGCCCAGAGCAGCGCCTCGCCGTCGATGTTCTCCTTGAGCAGCCCCTCGCGCATCATCAGGCCGAGGTTCTTCTTGGCGCGGCGCCAGGGTTCGTCCGCCTTCTTGTAGACGATGTGGCGCAGGTCGTTGAGGCGGCCGGGGTGCGCGGGCTTGCCGTTCGCCAGCCAGCTTTCGCGGCTCTGGCCGCCCTTCCACGCGCGGGTGGTGAAGCCGAGGATCTCCACCTTCACGCCGCAGCGCTCCAGCGTGCGCGCCAGCACATCCGCGCTGATCGCCGCGATCGAGATCGGGCGGCCGCGCATCGAGCCGGAATTGTCGAGCAGCAGGGTGACGACGGTGTCCTTGAACTCCACGTCGCGCTCGATCTTGTAGGACAGCGACTGCCCCGGCGAGACGACCACGCGCGCCAGACGCGCGGCATCGAGCAGGCCCTCTTCCTGGTCGAAGTCCCACGAGCGGTTCTGCTGCGCCATCAGGCGGCGCTGCAGGCGGTTGGCAAGCCGCGTCACCACACCCTGCAGGCCCTTGAGCTGCGCATCCAGATAAGCGCGCAGGCGGGTCAGTTCTTCTTCGTCGCAAAGGTCCGAAGCGCCGACGACTTCGTCGAAGGCCTCGGTGAAGACTTTGTAATCGAAGCTGTCCGGGATGTCCGTCCATGGACGGTTCGGGCGAACGGGGAGCATGCCCTCCTCGCCTTCCTGGCCTTCTTCGCCCTCCTCCATGTCGTCGGAGGTTTCGCCTTCGGCCTCGCTCTCGCCTTCGTCGTCGCCCTGCGAAGGTTCGGCGGCCATTTCGGCGGGGTTCTGGTCCTGGCCCTCTTCGCCGCCTTCCTCCTGCTCCTCGGTCTCTTCCTCGCCGTCCATGTCCTCCATGTCGGTAGGTTCCTGCGGCACTTCCTCCGCGCGGGTGAGTTCGAGGTGCTGCAGCATGTCGAGCGACAGGCTCTGGAACGCCTTCTGGTCGTGCAGCGAATTCGCCAGGGCATCGAAGTCGGTGCCCGCCTTGCGCTCGATCCACTTGCGGACCATTTCGACGCCGGGGCGGGCGATCTCGGGGATTTCCTGACCGGTCAGGCGCTCGCGCAGCAGCAAGGCCAACGCGGCGGGGACCGGCACGGCGTCGGGCGTGTCAGCGCGGCTGATCGGGTCGGAGATGATGCGCGTCAGCAGCGCGGCGTCCAGATTGTCGCGCATGCCGTCGTAGGCATTGGCGCCCAGCGCCTCGTAGCGCACCGTCTCCACCGCATCGAACGCGGCGCGCGCGGTCGGCTCGGCGGGGGCATTGCGCATGTGCAGCTTGTCGTCGTGGTGGCGCAGCTTGAGCGCGAAGCTGTCGGCGAAGCCGCGCGCCTGCATCGCGGCGGCGCGCGGCAGGCTGCGGCCGGGCATCGGCACGCGGAAGGTGTTGCCTGTGGAACTGGGCGCATCGGCGGTCCAGTTCACTTCGACCTCCGCCTCCTGCGCGATGGCGCGCGAGGCTCCGGTGAGGACGGACTTGAAGCGATCGGTTGGGGATTCGTCGGACATTGCCCGAGGTGCCTAGCGCATTGGCGCGGCTGGCTCAAATGGGCGATGTGAGAGGGGTGGTTTGGGGCGTGAGGCTGAAGCCCACCTCTGCCCCCTCCCGCAAGCGGGAGGGGAATGAGAGCACTGCGTCTTGCCCTCCCGCATGCGGGAGGGCCGGGAGGCTTGGCCCGCAAGGCCTAGCCGGACGGGGTGGGCAGACCCCGCCCCGTCAGATCAGATCGACTGCCCGGTCTTCGCCCAGTCGGCGAGGAAGCCTTCGATGCCCTTTTCGGTCAGGACGTGCTTGAACAGGCCCTTGATGACCGACGGCGGCGCGGTCATCACGTCGGCGCCGATGCGCGCGGCTTCCAGAACGTGAACGCCGTGGCGCACCGAGGCGACGAGGATCTCGGTCGCGAAGTTGTAGTTGTCGTAGATCAGGCGGATGTCGCTGATGAGCGCCATGCCGTCGAAGCCGTTGTCATCGTGACGGCCGACGAAGGGCGACACGAAGGTCGCGCCGGCCTTGGCGGCGAGCAGCGCCTGGTTGGCCGAGAAGCACAGCGTCACGTTGACCATGGTGCCTTCGCCGGTCAGCGCCTTGCAGGTCTTGAGGCCGTCGATGGTGAGCGGCACCTTGATGCAGACGTTGTCGGCGATCTTGCGCAGGATTTCGGCCTCGCGCATCATGCCCGCGTGGTCGAGCGCGACGACTTCGGCGCTGACGGGGCCGGTGGTCAGCTTGCAGATCTCGGCGGTGACTTCCATGAAATCACGGCCCGACTTGGCGATCAGCGACGGGTTGGTGGTCACGCCGTCGAGCAGGCCGGTGTCGGCCAGTTCCTTGATGTCGGCGATTTCGGCGGTGTCGGCGAAGAACTTCATGGCGTGCGTATCCCTGCGGCGCCGCGACGGGGGCGGCGATTCTGGGCGCCCCTATAGGCAATGCCGCGCCGGGGTGCCACCCGTGTTGGCATGCGCGCACACCCTCGTCATCCCAGCGAAAGCTGGGACCGCTGGCCTGTTACGGCCAACGCGCGTTCGAACTCAGCCCCGCCGAGGGTTGGGCTTGGCTCGGCCAGCGGTCCCAGCTTTCGCTGGGATGACGGGGCTTTATCGATTAAATGCCCTTAGCCAGCTTCAACGCCGCGATCAGCGCGCCGTCATTGGTGCTTTCGGGATGCGCGCGGATATCCGCTTCCTGCGCGCCGATCTCGTACCAGATCGCATTGTCCGCCTCGAGCGCCAGGGCATGCGCCGCGTCCGCCATGTTCACGCCGGTCAGCGCATTGACGGCGGTATTGAGGATCGGGTCCTCGGCCATGCGCATCACCCGGTCGAGTTCCGGGATCATCGCATTGACGAGGCCGGAGCCCATCGACTGGCGCAGGAACGTCGTCGCCGAAGTATCCCCGCCCCGCAGCAGAGCCAGCGCGTCGGTCACCGTCAGCGAGCGGACCGCGTCGTAGACGATCGGTGCCGCGACGCGCGCGCCGTCCTCGGCGATGCGGTTCAGTTCGCGCTGGAGCTTTTCCTTGAACAGCGGCGAGCGGAATATTTTCTGCGCCACCGACCCCGGACGGCCGAACAGCACCGGCATGTTGATCCGGGCGACCTGGCTGTCCCAGAAACCGTCGGGCTGCGTCAGCCGCGCGAAGGCGCGCTGGCTGGAAAGCATCAGCAGGTTCTCGATGATATCGGTATAGCTGGGCCGCCCGATCGTGGTGCAGCCCGGTAGTGCCATGACGCCCGTAGCCAGAAATCCGGCCAAAACTGCCCGTCGTCCCACTGCCTGCATGCTCGATCCCCCATTCATCTGCGCGTACTCCTTCACGACCCCGTTTGCCCGCGCCTATATGAACGCAGATGCAACGTGTCCGACTCCTCGTCTTCAACGCCGCGCTGGGCGTCCTCGACTATCGCGTGCCGGAGGGAATGACGATCGAATTCGGATCGATCGTCGTCGCCCCCTCGGTCCGCGACAGGTGTTGGGCATCGTCTGGGAACCAGAACGCCTAAATGCGCAGGAAGTGCCTGAAAGCAAACTGAGACCTTTGCTCGGCGTGATGCCCGCGCCGCCGCTGTCGGAGCGGTTGCGGCGACTGATCGAATGGACCGCCGATTACTACTGCGCCCCGCTGTCGTCGGTTGCGCGCATGGCGCTGGGCAGCATGTCGGCGCTGCGCGGCGGCGGCACGACCACCGAATACCGCCTGACCGGCGAGGAGCCCGCCCGCCTTACGCCCCAGCGCGCAGCAGCGCTCGATGCGCTGCAGGGGGAGCAAGGCTCGATCCGCGAGCTGGCGGAACTCGCCAGCGTATCGGAGGGCGTGCTGCGCGGCATGGTCGGCGCGGGACTGCTGGAGGCGGTGACGGTCGATCTCGACCGGCCCTATCCCCCTGCCCGCCCGGAATTCGCCGAGCCGAAGCTCAACGACATCCAGCAGCACGCCGCCGACATTTTCGTCGAGGCGGTGAAGGCAAAGAAGTTCGCCCCCTTTCTGCTCGACGGCGTCACCGGCTCGGGCAAGACCGAGTGCTACTTCGAGGCTGTCGCCGAAGCGATACGCATGGAGCGGCAAGTGCTGGTGCTGCTCCCCGAGATCGCGCTGACCGAAAATTTCCTGCGCCGCTTCGAGCATCGTTTTGGGGTGCCGCCGGTGCTGTGGCATTCGTCCTTGAAGTCCAGCGAAAGGCGCCGGGCGTGGCGTGCGGTATCGTTAGGTGCCGCTAAGGTCATCGTGGGTGCCCGCTCTGCGCTGTTCCTGCCTTACGCAGATCTGGGCCTGATCGTGGTCGACGAGGCGCACGAAATCTCGTTCAAGCAGGACGACGGGGTGCGCTACAACGCCCGTGACGTGGCCGTGATGCGCGCGAAATTCGAAGGAATTCCTATAGTTCTGGCCAGCGCCACCCCGGCGCTGGAATCGATGCAGCTGGCCGAAGCCGGGGTCTACCGCAAGATCGACCTGCCCTCGCGCTTCGGCGGCGCGACATTGCCCGCGATCAACATCCTCGACCTGCGCGAAGAGGCCCCCGAACGCGGCCGCTGGATCGCGCCAAGACTGGTGCAGGCGATGAAGGACCGGCTGGCCAAGGGCGAGCAATCGCTGCTGTTCCTCAACCGCCGGGGCTATGCGCCGCTGACCTTGTGCCGCAACTGCGGCTACCGCTTCCAGTGCCCCAACTGCACTGCATGGCTGGTAGAACACAGGTTTTCCAAGAGGTTAGCCTGCCACCACTGCGGCCACGAGACGCCCGTGCCGGAAGCCTGTCCCGATTGCGGCACCGGCGACTGCCTCGTCGCCTGCGGCCCCGGGGTGGAGCGCATCGCCGACGAAGTGGCGGAAATCCTGCCCGAAGCGCGCACCGCCCTCGTCACCTCGGACACCATGAACACCCCCGCCGCGATCGGCGAATTCGTCGCGATGGCGGAAAACAAGGCGATCGACGTCATCATCGGCACCCAGCTGGTGACCAAGGGCTACCACTTCCCCGACCTGACGCTGGTGGGCGTGGTAGACGCCGACCTCGGCCTCGAAGGCGGAGATTTGCGAGCCGGTGAAAGGACTTACCAGCAGATCGCCCAGGTCGCCGGCCGTGCGGGACGGGGCGAGAAGCCCGGCGAAGTCCTCATCCAGACCCGCCACCCCGAAGCCGCCGTCATCGCCGCCCTGGCCAACGGCGACCGCGACGCCTTCTATGCCGCCGAGACCGAAGCCCGCCGCGACGCTGGGGCGCCGCCCTTCGGGCGTTGGGCTGCGATCATCGTCAGTTCGGAGGACCAGGCCGAGGCACTATCCGCCGCCCGCGCGATCGGCGGGACAGCGCCGAACCTCCCCGACATGCTGGTGCTCGGCCCTGCCCCCGCTCCGCTCTCCCTGCTGCGTGGCCGCCATCGCTTCCGGCTGCTGATCAACGCGCGCCGCTCGGCGGAACTGCAGAAAACATTGCGCGAATGGCTCGATCCGCTCGAGTTTCCACGCGGGGTGCGCGTGAACATCGACATCGACCCCTACTCGTTCGTGTGACACCGCTTCCAGCGCGGCGGCATGAACTCCCCTTGCGGTAGGCGTATCGCAGCAGGGCGACGCCCGCGATCGTCGCCACCACCAGCGCCACGCCCGAGGCTTCGAGCCCGAACGCCCCGCCGGTCAGGAGTTCAGGCCCGCTGAGGCGCGTCTCCACCAGCCCGCGCGGCGTCCCTCCCCGGAAACGGGGATCGACCAGATCCACCCCTGAGTGAAGTTCCAGCCCATGTGCAGCCCGATCGGCGCCCATAGTCGCCGCGTTACAAGATAGGCCGCACCCAGCAGGATCCCCGCCTCGCAAGCGATGGCGAAGGCGGCAAACAAGCTGGCACCGGGATTCATGAGATGGGCGAGATCCGAAGAATGCGGACGTCAGCGCCAGCGCCGCCCATGTTCCGAAAACTGCCTCGAGCTGGCGCTGGATGACGCCGCGGAACACGGCCTCCTCCACCATACCGCTATAGAATGCGATCCCGAACCAGACCCACAAGTCGCCCGTGCCTCGCAGCCCGACGATCGAAAGCCCTCCAAGCAGTGCGACCGCTCCGACGACAAGGCTGAACAGGATCACGCCGCCCAGCACACCCGCTGTCAGTTCTCCTCCGGCGCGCCCGGGCCGGACGCCATTGCGCGGCTCCCGCACGATCCAGCGCAGGAAGGCATGATAAGCCAGCAGTCCGCAAATCCCGACCAGCAAGCCCGAGAGCGCCCGCAGCGGCGAGGAACGATCGATATGAAGCGCGTTGATGACGAAGCCCGGCAGGATCGCGCCAAGAGCCACCAGAACCACGCCGATCGGCAGAAGCACCAGTGGATGCGCAAGAAAGCGGCGAAACGGCTCCCATTTGCCACGTTCCTGCCCTGCTTCATCGATAGCGTTTGTCATACCGCCCCCGCTCCTGCCCCGGGGCTTGAAGCGGAAGTTTCGATGACTGTCGAGCGGAAGCCGGAAGTCGGTGCCCTTTTGCTCGCCAGCAATCGGGGCCTCCCATTTCATCCGCGCCGCCCGTGAACCGGATAGCATGAAAAATGTCCTCCCTGCGACGACGAGCGACATTCCGCCAAACGGGTCCGCATTCCCCAATGCCGTCCAAGACGACATATCGCATAGGCGGTTCGCCGCGAAAGGGCCGCATCTCAGTTCGAGCCATCGCATAATGGTCGGCATCGCTGCTCCGTCGGCATCGTCCAGAGTAACGCTGCAAAGAAGCACCGATCCGCATCGACGGCCATGCACCGAGGCGTCCGTTCACCCAAGTTCTCTGGCCGTCAGCCGTAATACAACTGGCGGCACGGCGCGGGCCAGACCCTCGATTCGATGGGTTGTCGGAATACTCCGCAGCGAATTCGTGCCCGACATTGCACGCCGCTTCGCCGGCAGGCTTCCTGCCGCTTGCTTTTAAACTGTTTACCTGTCCTTTGTCCCCAGGGCCAAAGGGGCACCTTGCGTTGTAACGGTATCGTCGCTATGCGCGCCCCGTCAGCGGGCTGGGGAGCACGCGCTGTTGTTGCGTCCCCGACCCGAACCCACCTGCGATGTAAGGATAGGACAGGCGTGGAGAATTCCGGAGGCATCAAGGCCAGCTTGCAGGGACGCTACGCTTCGGCGTTGTTCGATCTCGCGAGCGAGAACGGCTCGGTTTCGGCCGTTGAGAACGACCTCGACAACCTCGGCCAGGCCCTGCGCGAGAGCGACGAGCTTGCCGCGCTGATTCGCAATCCGCAAATCAGCCGCGATGCCGCCGCCAAGGCGATCGAAGCGGTCGCGGGCGTGCTCGGCACCTCGCCGCTCACCAAGAACTTCCTCGGCGTTCTGGCAGGCAATCGCCGCCTGTCGGCCCTGCCCGAGATCATCCGCGCCTTCGCCAGCATCGCCGCCGCCCAGCGCGGCGAAGCGACGGCCGAAGTCGCATCCGCCCACGCGCTTTCCGACGAGCAGGTCGAACAGCTTCGCCAGAAGCTGGAAGTGCGTGAGGGTCGCAAGGTCAAGATCAAGACCAGCGTCGATCCGGAACTGCTCGGCGGCCTCGTCGTCACCATCGGTTCCAAGCGCATCGACAGCTCGATCCGCACCCGTCTCAATTCGCTCGCCCAGGCCATGAAGGGCTAAGAAAGGCAGAACAATGGATATCCGCGCAGCAGAAATCTCGAAGGTCATCAAGGACCAGATCGCCAGCTTCGGCACCGAAGCCCAGGTTTCGGAAGTCGGTTCGGTTCTGTCGGTCGGTGACGGCATCGCCCGCATCCACGGCCTCGACAACTGCCAGGCCGGCGAGATGGTCGAATTCTCGAACGGCGTGCAGGGCATGGCCCTCAACCTCGAAGCCGACAACGTCGGCGTCGTGATCTTCGGCTCGGACGCCGAGATCAAGGAAGGCGACAGCGTCAAGCGCACCGGCACCATCGTCGACGTTCCCGTCGGCAAGGGCCTGCTCGGCCGCGTGGTCGATGCGCTCGGCAACCCGATCGACGGCAAGGGCCCGATCGTTGCCGACAAGCGCGCCCGCGTCGAGATCGAAGGCTCCGGGCATCATCCCGCGCAAGTCGGTGCACGAACCCGTGCAGACCGGCCTCAAGGCGATCGACGCTCTCGTTCCCGTCGGCCGTGGCCAGCGCGAGCTGATCATCGGTGACCGCCAGACCGGCAAGACCGCCGTAGCCATCGACACCTTCATCAACCAGAAGGAAGCGAACCAGGGCGACGACGAGGGCAAGAAGCTCTACTGCATCTACGTCGCAGTCGGCCAGAAGCGCTCGACCGTCGCGCAGATCGTGCGTCAGCTCGAAGAGAACGGCGCGATGGAATACTCCATCGTCGTCGCCGCGACCGCTTCGGAGCCGGCTCCGCTGCAGTACCTCGCGCCCTACACCGGCGCCGCGATGGGCGAATTCTTCCGCGACAACGGCATGCACGCCGTGATCGTGTACGACGACCTTTCCAAGCAGGCCGTCGCCTACCGCCAGATGTCGCTCCTTCTGCGCCGTCCGCCGGGCCGTGAAGCCTACCCCGGCGACGTGTTCTATCTCCACAGCCGCCTGCTGGAGCGCGCGGCCAAGCTCAACGACGAGAACGGTGCCGGCTCGCTGACCGCCCTTCCCGTCATCGAGACGCAGGCCGGCGACGTTTCGGCCTACATCCCGACCAACGTGATCTCGATCACCGACGGCCAGATCTTCCTTGAAACCGGCCTGTTCTACCAGGGCATCCGTCCGGCCATCAACGTGGGTCTGTCGGTGTCGCGCGTGGGCGGTTCGGCCCAGACCAAGGCGATGAAGAAGGTCGCCGGTTCGATCAAGCTGGAGCTGGCGCAGTACCGCGAAATGGCGGCGTTCGCCCAGTTCGGTTCGGACCTCGACGCCTCGACCCAGAAGCTGCTCAACCGCGGTGCGCGCCTGACCGAACTGCTCAAGCAGAAGCAGTTCTCGCCGCTCGCCTTCGAAGAGCAGACCGTGTCGATCTTCGCCGGCACCAACGGCTACCTCGACGCCCTGCCGGTCTCGAAGGTCACCGAGTACGAGGCCGAGATGCTCAGCTACATGCACTCGGAACATGCCGACGTGCTGGCGCTGATCCGCTCGACCAAGGACTTCGGCGACGAAGCCAAGAGCAAGACCAAGGCCGCGCTCGACGCCTTCGCCAAGCAGTTCGCTTAAGTTAAACCGTCATCCCGGCGAAAGCCGGATCGCAGGCGGTCTTGAAGCAGCCTTCCTGAAAGGCCCCGCCTAAAGACCGCCACCGGTCCCGGATCAAGTCCGGGACGACGCAACGAGGAACAACGAGTGGCTTCGCTCAAGGAACTCAAAGGCCGCATCAACTCGGTCAAGTCGACCCAGAAGATCACCAAGGCCAAGCAGATGGTCGCCGCGGCCAAGCTGCGCAAGGCGCAGGCCGCCGCCGAAGACGCTCGCCCTTACGCGGCGCGTCTCGCCGAAGTGATGGGATCGCTGGCGTCGAAGATCACCGTCTCCGATAACAGCCCCAAGCTGCTCGCCGGAACCGGGAGCGACAAGGTGCACCTGCTCGTCGTCGCGAACTCGGACAAGGGCCTGTGCGGCGCGTTCAACTCGAACATCGTCAAGGCGGCCCTCGCCAAGGCGCGTGATCTGCAGGCGCAGGGCAAGACCGTGCTGTTCTACCTCGTGGGCCGCAAGGGCCGCGCGGTGATCCGCCGCGAACACCCGAACCAGATCGCCCACATGTTCGACACCTCGGACGTGCGTAACCCCGGTTACGACGAAGCCGAGCGCGTCGCCGACGAACTCGTCGCGATGTACGAGGCGGGCAAGTTCGACGTGGCGCACCTGTTCTACTCGAAGTTCCGTTCGGCGCTGCTGCAGGAACCGACCGACCAGCAGATCATCCCGGTCCCGGCCCCCAAGGCGGTTGCCCAGACTGCCGACGCCGTCACCGAATACGAGCCCGATGAGGAGGAAATCCTCGCCGCCCTGCTCCCGCGCTACCTGAAGACCCAGCTCTTCGGCGCGCTGCTGGAGAACGCCGCGTCCGAACAGGGTGCGTCGATGACGGCGATGGATAACGCCACGCGCAATGCGGGCGACCTCATCAAGAAGCTGACGATCGTCTACAACCGCACCCGTCAGGCTGCGATCACCACCGAACTCGTCGAAATCATCGCGGGCGCGGAAGCGCTCTAAGAACCGCAGGCTAAGGAAACCGAAATGGCCACTGCACCCGTGCTCAACCTCACCACTACCGGCAAGATCAGCCAGGTCATCGGCGCTGTCGTCGACGTGACCTTCGAAGGCGAGCTGCCCGCCATCCTCTCCGCGCTGGAGACCGAGAACAACGGCCAGAAGCTGGTTCTCGAAGTCGCCCAGCACCTCGGCGAGAACACCGTGCGCACCATCGCGATGGACGGCACCGACGGCCTGACCCGCGGTCAGGCAGTCGCCAACACCGGCAAGCAGATCTCGGTGCCGGTCGGCCCCAAGACCCTCGGCCGCATCATGAACGTCGTCGGCGACCCGATCGACGAGCGCGGCCCGATCGGCTCGGACATGTTCTCGCCGATCCACGCCGAGGCTCCCGCCTTCATCGACCAGTCGACCGAAGCCTCGATCCTGGTCACCGGCATCAAGGTCATCGACCTTCTCGCCCCTTACGCCAAGGGCGGCAAGATCGGCCTGTTCGGCGGCGCGGGCGTGGGCAAGACGGTTCTCATTCAGGAACTGATCAACAACATCGCCAAGGGCCACGGCGGCGTCTCGGTCTTCGCGGGCGTCGGTGAGCGTACCCGTGAGGGCAACGACCTCTACCACGAGTTCCTCGACGCCGGCGTCATCGCCAAGGACGCCGAAGGCAACGCCACCTCGGAAGGTTCCAAGGTCGCCCTCGTTTTCGGCCAGATGAACGAGCCCCCGGGCGCCCGCGCCCGCGTCGCCCTGTCGGGTCTGACCATGGCCGAATACTTCCGCGACCAGGAAGGCCAGGACGTCCTGTTCTTCGTCGACAACATCTTCCGCTTCACGCAGGCGGGCGCAGAAGTGTCGGCTCTCCTTGGCCGTATTCCTTCGGCCGTGGGCTACCAGCCGACCCTGTCGACCGACATGGGCGCGCTGCAGGAGCGCATCACCTCGACCACCAAGGGCTCGATCACCTCGGTTCAGGCGATCTACGTTCCCGCGGACGACCTTACCGACCCGGCGCCTGCTGCCTCGTTCGCGCACCTTGACGCGACGACCACGCTGAACCGCGCCATCTCGGAGCTGGGCATCTACCCGGCCGTCGACCCGCTCGACTCGACCTCGCGCGTTCTCGAACCGCGCATTGTCGGTGCCGAGCACTACCAGACCGCCCGCCGCGTTCAGGAAACCCTGCAGAAGTACAAGTCGCTGCAGGACATCATCGCCATTCTAGGCATGGACGAGCTGTCGGAAGAGGACAAGGTCACGGTCGCCCGCGCCCGCAAGATCCAGAAGTTCCTCTCGCAGCCGTTCCACGTTGCGGAAGTCTTCACCGGCATCTCGGGCAAGTTCGTCCAGCTGGAAGACACCGTGAAGTCGTTCAAGGCCGTCGTCGACGGTGAGTACGACCACCTGCCGGAAGCCGCGTTCTACATGGTCGGCGGCATCGACGAAGCGGTCGAGAAGGCCAAGAAGCTGGCGGCGGACGCCTGATATGCCCCTGCACTTCGAACTCGTCACGCCTGCGAAGCTGGTCCGTTCCGAGGACGTCCACATGGTGGTCGTCCCCGGCACCGAAGGCGAGTTCGGCGTGCTGGCGGGCCACGCGCCCTTCATGTCGACGATCGCCGATGGCGCCCTGAAGGTCTACAAGACCGAGAACGGTGCGCCCGAGGAAATCCGCATCACCGGCGGCTTCGCCGAAGTGGGTGACGCGGGCCTGACCGTGCTGGCCGAGCACGTCGAAGGCTGATCCTCGCGGACAGGCTTATCGAAAGGGCGTGGCCGGGAAACTGGCGGCGCCCTTTGCTTTTGCTCCACGCACCCCGCTCATCCTAAGCTTGTCGAAGGATGGGAGGCACAGCGCCACGCCTCAGGAGGCTTCGACAAGCTCAGCCTGAGCGGGGTTGGAAGCTGGGTTTTATAGCCCCACCTTGCGAAACCTCCACCGCACCGGCTCGGTGTCGGCATTCGCCAAATGGTAAGACTTTCTTGACTATGAAGCCCCGTGAATTTGCGGGGATTTCGATGGCGGGCATGACGATGGAGACACCGGATGCCGGACGCGCGGGACGCCTTGCGCGCATCGTCGCCGACAGTCGCCTTGCCCAGTTCGCCTGCCTGCTAGCCTTTGCCACCCTCATCCGCTGCCCGGCATGGGGCGAGTGGAATTTCGGCATCGACGACCAGTTCTACGCCCTCGTCGGGGAACGGCTGGCCAAGGGCGACTTGCTTTACGTAGATATCTGGGATCGCAAGGGGCCGCTGCTCTACCTCATCTTCACGGCGATCGCTCTCGTCTCGCCAACGATGCTGGCCTACCAACTGGTGGCCACGCTCTCGGCGGCGCTGGGGCCTACGGCGTCAACCGCATCGCCCGGATGATCGCAACGCCGGGCAGCGCGATGCTCGCGGCCCTCTCCTATCTCGCGCTGCTCAGCCGCTTCGAGGGCGACAATCTGGAAGCGGGAGTCTTCTTCAACACGCTGATCATCGCTGCGGCATGGCTGCTTCTCTCGCGCTTCGATCGCTTGCGCGAAGGGCGCATCGACGCAGGGTTGCTAACAGGATTCTTCTGCGCCGGGATGGGAATCGCGATCAAGCAGACGGTGGCGCTGGAAGGCGCGCTGTTCGGACTGACGGCGATCCTGTTGCTCGCCCGGAGCGGCCGATCCGTCATCGGCGTCGCCTGGAGGGCCGGGCTTCTGGCGCTCGCAGGTAGCCTGCCGATGCTGGCGACCGGGCTGTTCTACTGGATGGACGGGCACTTCGCCGACTTGTGGAACGCGATGGCCACCTCGAACTTCGCGCGCGGCTATGCCGACCCGGCGATCCGGGTGCAGCGGATCTTCACGATGGCGGGGATGCTGGGCATCCCGATGGTCTTCGCCGGGATCGGGCTTCACGCGCTACACCGGCGACAAGAGAGCCGCCCCGTCGCGCGACTGATTGCGCTCTGGGCATTCGTCGCGCTGGCGCTGATATTCTCGTTCCCCAACATCTACGTGCATTACGCACAGTCCGCGCTGGCCCCGCTGGCGATCCTGTGCGCCGGGTACTTCGCCCATCGCCGCCCGGTCTGGCCGGGCCTTGTCGCGGTGATCGGTCTGAGCCTTGCCCTGTCCGGCACGTTCCACCTGCACGACCGCTGGCGTGCCCGGCCCGCTGCCGCAGCGCTGGTCGGCTACGTCGATAAGGAGACGCCGCAGAAGCGCCTCCTCGTATGGGGCGCCCCGAACTACCTCTATGCGAAGATCGGCGCCGATCCGGTGAGCCCGCTCGCCTTCTCGCCGCATCTCTACGAGGGGCGCGAGTGGACCGGCCTCGACGAACGGCGCGAAGTGCGCCGTATCCTCGCCGTCCGTCCGGAGACCGTGGTTGCGCAGACGCCCCTGCCCTCCTCGCCGCTCAACGAGGCAACGGTGGCGATGGTCGATGCCTATACCCGCACCTGCCGCAAGCAGCGCCGTTTCACGATCTACGATCATAACGGCGAGCAGGTGCATACGGTGTTCTCTGCCTGCGCCGGATAGCGCGTTGCGTCCTCGTTCAGCTTCGCTAGGCTAGCGGGCCGGGAAAGGAGAGCACCCATGTCCCCCAAAGCCTTCATCGCCCCTGTAGCCATGGCCATGACGCTGGCCGCCTGCGCCACGCAGACCCCGCCTGAAGCCGCCCCGCCCCCTGCTGCGGAAGTCGAACCGACCTGCGGCGCCGATCAGTTCGCCAGCTATGTCGGCCAGCCCGCCACCGATGCCACGATCGCTGCCATCCAGTCGAAGCGCGGCGACAAGCCGATCCGCGTGATCAAACCCGGCATGGCGGTAACGATGGATTACCGCGCCGAACGTCTCAACGTCGATGTCGACGAGAGCGGCGCGATCAAACGCTTCTACTGCTCCTGATCCCGGCGCAACATTCGGCAAGCCCACCTCGGCGACGGAAAGCGAAATTGCGCCGCCGTCGCCGCATTGCCTCTTTACACGGCGCGCGCGCGTGCCCATAGGCGAGGGCATGACCCTTCTGCTCGGCCTTACCCTGCGACTTATCCGCCCTTGGGCGTGAAGTAGTGCGTCGGCCTGCGGCGCGCTCGGCGCTCAAGGGGACCTGAACCGACATTGCCTGCAGACGAATTACCGAGCGAGAATACCCCATGACCATGCTGAAAGACCCTTCGGTCAAGTATCGCCCCTTCCCGCAGATCGACCTGCCGAACCGCCAGTGGCCCTCGCAGGTCATCACCAAGGCGCCCCGCTGGCTCTCCACCGACCTGCGTGACGGCAACCAGGCGCTGATCGACCCGATGGGCGCGGAGAAGAAGAACCGCTTCTTCGACCTGCTGGTGAAAGTCGGCCTCAAGGAAATCGAGGTCGGCTTCCCGAGCGCGGGCGCGACCGAGTTCGACTTCATCCGCGGCCTCGTCGACCAGAATCGCATCCCCGAGGACGTGCTGGTGCAAGTGCTGACCCAGTCGCGACAGGACCTGATCGAGCGTACGTTCGAGAGCCTGGCTGGCGTGCACGCGGGCATCGTCCACCTCTACAACGCCGTCTCGCCGCTGTGGCGCAATGTCGTGTTCGGCATGGAACGGCATGAAATCCGCGGCATTGCGGAAACCGGCGCGAAGATCATGCGCGATCAGGCGGCGAAGTACCCGCAGACCAAGTGGCACTTCGAATACTCGCCGGAGACGTTCTCGACCGCCGAACTCGATTTCTCGATCGAGTGCTGCGAAGCGGTGATGGAAATCCTGAAGCCTACGCCGGAGAACCCCATCATCCTCAACCTGCCCGCGACGGTCGAGGCGGCGACGCCGAACATCTACGCTGACCAGATCGAGTACTTCTGCCGCAACCTGCCGAACCGCGACGCGGCGGTGATCTCGCTGCACACCCACAACGATCGCGGCACCGGCGTCGCGGCGGCGGAGCTGGGCCTGATGGCGGGCGCCGACCGCGTCGAGGGCTGCCTGTTCGGCAACGGCGAGCGCACCGGCAACTGCTGCCTCGTGACCGTGGCGATGAACATGTACACGCAGGGCGTGAACCCGGAACTGGACTTCTCGGACATCGACGAAGTGATCCAGACGGTCGAATACTGCAACCAGCTCAAGGTCGCCGAGCGTCATCCCTACGGCGGCGAACTGGTCTTCACCGCGTTCTCGGGCTCGCACCAGGACGCGATCAAGAAGGGTTTCGCCGCGCAGGAGAAGCGTAACGACCAGATCTGGTCGGTGCCCTACCTGCCGATCGACCCGGCCGATCTGGGCCGCAGCTACGAGGCGGTGATCCGCGTCAACTCGCAGTCCGGCAAGGGCGGCTTCGCCTGGGTGATCGAGCAGGACCAGGGCCTCAGGCTGCCCAAGCGGATGCAGGCGCACTTCTCCAAGCACGTGCAGGAACTGGCCGACGAACTCGGCCGCGAACTGCAGGCGGGCGACATCTGGGACGTGTTCCAGAAGGCCTACCGCCTGAGCGGCGAGCAGCGCTTCCAGCTGATCGACTGGGATGAGGCCAAGGGCCCGGACAACACCCGCGTCTTCGCCGGCAAGATCGGCGTCGAGGGCAAGGAGCAGTCGGTGTCCGGCAAGGGCAACGGCCTGATCTCGTCCGTCACCGCGACGCTGGCCGAGAGCTTCGGCGTGCAGCTGGACGTCAAGGACTATGCCGAGCACTCGATGGGCAAGAGCACGGACGCCCGCGCCGCGGCCTACGTCGAATGCGCCCTGCCCGACGGTCGCACCGTATGGGGCGTGGGCATCGACGAGGACGTCGCCACCGCCAGCGTGCGCGCCGTTCTGAGCGCCGCCAACGCGGCCTGATCCCTTTTCGGCATCGCATTCGAAAAAGGCCCGGCCGGCAACGGCCGGGCCTTTTCATGAATCCGAAAAAGCATCTCCATCGACCGGGAGGAAGTTGCAGCCGCTATGGCGGCAAACCGCGTTGCCCCCTTTTGCGTGCCCTTCACGCAGCATTGCGTGTTCGAAAAACCGCAGGAAACCGGTCTTGCGTAAGCATATGCGGTCCGCATCCCGGATTTGCCGAAGCCGCAGCCCGGATTTCATAACGGGGGCATCGGGCCGTTTCACAAGCATCGGCACAAACGATCGACACGGCTCCGTCTGTCCGCGGCGTCTGTCCCCAACAGGCCTAACGCCCTGCTTACGGAGCATTTTACGGAGGCAACACCATGTCGATCAATTCATCGCGATCCTTCCGGCAAACCCTCATGGGCGCGGCGGCGATCCCCCTTCTGCTGCTGGGCGCCTGTGCCGATGGAAACGGCTTCAATCCCGGCTCCGGTGTGACGCCCACCCCCAGCCCCTCACCTACACCGGGACCGACGCCTACACCGAGCCCCACGCCGACACCCACCCCGGGACCAACCCCGACGCCTTCCCCGACGCCGACCCCCACGACCACCAGCTACACCGGTTCGGCCGTCGGAGTAGCCATTGGCGGCACTTCGATCCTCGGGCCGAGCGGCTCGGGCACACTGGTCGACGTCAACGTGGCGCCGCCCGCCGCAGGGCAGTCCACCAGCGGCCTCGCCGTCGATGTTCTCAGCGGCGACGGCAAGGCCATAGCAGTTACGCTGCCCACCACACCGCAGGCGACCCAGGCAGCGCTGGCTCCGGTGGGCGCCATTGCCGGAGCGCTGCTGGGGCCTCAGGTCGGCTCCATCGTCAACAGCGTCACGGATGGACTTTCCCCGACCGTGGCGGTGGTTACCTCGACGGTCAGCCAGGTGACCAATCCATTGCTGGGCACGGTCGATGGAGTGCTGGCGCCGGTATTGGGCCAAGGGGGACTGCTTGCCCCGGTTTCCGGACAGCTTGGCGGTCTGGTCGATGGCCTGACCGGCGCGTTGCCAGGCGGCGGCTCCGGCCCGGCGCCGACGTACACCGGGCCGCTCGTAGGTCTGGATCTGGGCAACAATGCGCTGACAGGTCCGAGCACGAGCGGCACGCTCATCGGTGCTAACGTACTGTCCGAAGATCCCGGACTCGTCTCCGGAACCCTGCTGACGGCCGATGTGCTGTCGGCCGACAAGGTTGTCGATGTCACCTTGCCGACCACGGCCGACGGCGTGGCGCAGGGGCTTGCGCCGGTGGGCAACCTCGCCGGTGCGCTGCTGGGCGAGCAGGTCGTCAGCGGGGTCACGCAACTGACCAACGGACTTTCACCGGTCGTGGCCCCTGTGACGGGCGTGGTGAACTCCGTCGCCTCGCCAGTGCTCGATGCCATGAACGGAGCTGTCGGCCCCGTGGTGGGGAGTATCGGGGGCGGCGTCGGCAGCGGCGGCGCAGGTTCAGCCCTCGCGCCAGTCACCGGGCTCGTCAATGGACTGCTCGGCGGAGTTACCGGCGGGGCCCAATCGGGCGATGTCCTGGCGCCCGTTACGGGGCTTGTGAACGGTGTCGTCGGCACGCTGAACGTCAGCTTGAGCGGCACCCTGACCGGAACCGTCAGCGGAGGATTGTTGGGCGGAACGACAGGTTCGGGGGCGACGCACTAGCCCCCGTCACCGGACTGCTTGGCGGATTACTGGGAGGAAGCACCGGCAATTGAGATGAAGGTCCGCGTGTCCTTCCGCTCTGTTGCCCTCCCCAGGGAGGACACGCTGCGACCCTGCTGCGGTGACGCGACGGGGGAGGAGGCGGCCCATGCCGGGGCCGCCTCCTTTCGCGTCACTTCTTCTTGGGCAGTTCGATCTCGGCCACGCCCATGCACATCTTGACGCCCTTCTGGTTCTGCATGAGGTGTTTGACCTGAACCAGATGGCGCCCGTCCTCATCGACCATCTTGTCGACCACTTCGGCGGTCTGGATGGTGACGTCGCCGCTAAGGGCAGGACCGCGATAATTGGCGGTCGAGTGCACCACCATGCCCCATTCGCCTGCCCAGCCGGCGAGATAGTCGGTCACCCACGCCCCCATCGAGGCGCCGTAGCCATAGGCGCGTGGCATGCCGATCTTGCGCGCATACCTGGGGAACAGGTGCCCGCGTGACGGGCCGTAGTACGCGCCGTCAGTGAGTTCCGGATTGATCCGCTCCATCACCGGATCGTTCTCGTGACCCGCCATTTCCTTGGTGAAGCCAAGAGCCTCCAGGTCGATCGTGCGGCGATCTAGGGTGCCCCATACCGTGAACAGGTACGAGCGCCATTCCGTCGTGAAGCTGGCCACGGTGTGGGGTCCGAACACGCGCTCGGGCAGCTGGTCGCCGATGTTAACGTCATCCCACCAGCGTTCGCCGTGGCCCAGATCGTGCAGCATTTTGATCCAGCCGAACTTGCGCTCCTCGAGCTTCTCGATCTCGGCGTCCGTCCACTCCGGTTCCTCGAACTCGGAGGTATCGACGCGCGCACCGCCTGCCGCCGCGCGGTAGCGGATGGCAGTCGAACGCTGCTTGGCGATCAGTTCGCCGTGCTGGTTGCGGTAATAGTTGTCACCGCGCTGGAAGCAGGTCGGGCCGAACCCGGTATCCTTGACGCTGTAGTCGTAAGGAATGCGCTCGTTGGTGATGGTATCGCCGCCGAACACGCGCGGGCCGTAGTGCCAGAACTCGTCGCCGCCGAACAGCAGGTGCGATTCGGCGATGCCGCCCATGCAGGAGGACGACGTGCCGTGGCTGTCGTCCATCACGATCGGAAAACTCTGCGGCGCCACCAGCTTGCCCCAGCGGCTCGCGGCCGCGAAGGCCGGGTCGTAATGGGCGAGATTGGGGTAGTGCATGGCCTGCACCCAGCGCCGAATATCGTTGTTCCCCAGCGGCTCGCGGATCGGCGAACTGTCGATGACGGTGCCAAGATACTGGTCGATGTCCGAACAATCGAACGTGGCTTCCCCGATATCCGACATGGTGTGCTCCTTCTCCGCTTCTGCCTGTTAATCGACAGTGGTGTCTATTTCAGTCGTCAACGAACGTCACGCCTGCGCCCGCCAGAAACGCGGGGGCGGTACGGCGGTCTGCACTCGACACCATGGATGGACCGGATTATGCGATGATTTAATCGAACGATTAAATGGAGACGAGATGCCCCTTTCCGCGCTGTCCAAATCTCTGCGCCTGCCCGTGATCGCGGCGCCGATGTTCATCGTCTCCAATCCGGAGCTGGTCATCGCACAAGTGCGCAGCGGGATCGTCGGCAGCTTCCCGGCGCTCAATGCCCGGCCCGCCAGCCAGCTCGACGAATGGCTTCACCGCATCACCGAGGAAACCCGGGGATGCGCCGCGCCTTTCGCGGTCAATCTCATCGTCCACCGCACTAACACGCGGCTGGAGGAAGACCTTGCGATGCTTGAGAAGTGGAAGGTGCCGCTGGTGATCACCTCGCTCGGCGCCAATGTGCAAGTCAACGCGGCGGTGCATGGCTGGGGCGGCATGGTCCTGCATGACGTGATCGACGACATGTTCGCCCGCAAGGCCGTGGAAAAGGGCGCTGACGGGCTGATCGCGGTCGCGGCCGGAGCGGGCGGCCATGCCGGGCCGCAGTCGCCGTTCGCGCTGATGCAGGAGATACGCAGCTGGTTCGACGGTCCGGTGGCGCTTTCCGGTGCGATCGCTAACGGACGCTCGATCCTTGCCGCGCAGGCGATGGGCGCGGACTTCGCCTATATCGGCACACCGTGGATCGCCACGACAGAAGCCAATGCGGATCAGGGCTACAAGCAGGCGATCGTCGATGGCCATGCCGCTGACATCGTGAATTCCAGTCTCTTCACCGGGATTCACGGCAATTACCTGCGCCCCTCGATCGTCGCGGCGGGCATGGACCCGGACAATCTTCCGCATGGCGACAAGAGCCAGATGGACTTCGGTTCCGGCGGCAATACTGCGGCGAAAGCCTGGAAGGACATCTGGGGTTCCGGACAAGGCATCGGAGCCATTCGCGCCGTCGAAACCGTGGCCGAGCGGGTGGAGCGCCTCGCGGCCCAGTATCAGTCTGCGAAGGACGAGTTGCGGATTCGCGCCGGCATTGCCTGAACCAGCGGCGCCGTGGCGACGCGCGTGGAGCCCCACAGCGCATCGACCATGGCGTCGAGTTCGGTGAAATCCACACCCACACCCAGCGGATCGCGGCGGTTCAATTTCAACCGCCGCCGTTGCCCGTCCAGCAGATAGCGTCGCAAGGCGCGCTGCAGCAGGTCAAGCCGCATATGCGCCTATATGGCGGCGCCTTGTGGATCCTTGTCGCACATTGCCGCCCAGCCGCTCTCGATCTGCCCCACCCGCTCGACGACAAGCTGGCTGTAGAGCCGATGCGGCCCGCGATGTAGCGGCAACCCCATGCGCAGCGCCGCCGGCTCATCACAGGGTAGGAGCAGGCCGTTCTCGCGAAAATCTTCGAAGCGGTGCCGATGACCACCGATACTCTCCAGCATCCGCATGAAGGCCGACTGCCCAAGCAACTGGCGCGGCAGCAGATGATGGCGTTGCAGGCCGGGATCGTAGCCGGGCGCGTCGCTGCGATTGACGGCGCGGAAGGAGAGGTATCCCCTGAGTGCGCTCAGCCCTCGTCCTCACGCCACACCAGCAGGAGCTTACCCACCTGCGACGGCTCCAGCAGCAGCGCCTGCCCACCGGCGTCGATCCGCAGGGGTTCCACGATGCGCCCCCGGCGCACGAGTTGGTCGATCACCCGAACCGCGAGCTTCACGGTATCTGCCGCGGCCTCACCCCGTCGCCCTTCGAGTTGCACTTCCTGCCCCGTGAAATGGGCGAGCCCCCGACTGGCAAGGCTGCCGTCTTCCGCCTGCAGCAGCGCCGTCAGGCCAAGCGCCGGGAAAGCACCGCCGCCCAGCCAGTTGAGCACGCTGCGGCAAAAGTAGCGCGGCTCCATCCAGGTCTGCGCAGGCGCCCAGCCGACCGCACGCACCGGCAGTTCGAGCGCTAGGTTTGCCGCCAGGCCCATCATCGTGCGCAGGACCGGCTGCAATCCAGCCCCGGAAACGATGTGTCCTGAAGGCACAAGCTCGACCGCTTCGCCTTCCCCGGAACATCGTCCTCGCCGAAGCCGAAATGCTGCTGTACCTGCGTCATCCGGCCAGGAGCTCCTGGGTCGAGCCCGATCAGATCGAACGTCAGTCCGCTCGCCAGCAACTCAAGCCATCCGGCCTCCGGAGCAGGACGATGGCTGACGCTGGCTGGCAATCCCGCATCCGCCGAAGCCGCGACAAGTCGTGCCACGATATCGGCATCCGGCCGCGTGCCGTGATCGAAAAACAGGCACAGCCCTGTGGTCCTGTCGGCTCCCTGCGGCATCGGACAAATAGGCATCATTTCCAGCGTAGCGTCGAGTCCATTCGGCACTGTGAAAGCCCTCCTCAGAAAATCCCCAGATGCAGCCCTTCGGCCATCGCGGCGCCGAGATCGCTGCAGGCATCCAGCCGGTCCTGCGGCACATGCTTCTCGGCAAGTATCGCCTCGGGCGTCTGGGCGCCGAGGTTGACTATCATCGGGTCCGCCACGCGCCTGAGACGCCATCCTGTGACGATACGATCGATCTGCGCCTGCGCACCGCGCCCGTCGGAACCGGCCGCGATCGCGGTCGCATAGGCCCTGCCTTCCACGCGCCCCAGCAGCGGATAGTAGCAACGGTCGAACATCTCTTTCATCATGCCCGTCATCGCACCCAGGTTCTCCGGGCAGACGAAAACGTAGCCTGAAGCGGCCAGCAGGTCTTCGGGAGATACATCCGAAGCAGCGATCAAGCACGCATCTGCGCCCGCGCCTTCATGCAGCGCCTCGGCTATGGCGCGCGCTGCGCCGGTACGACTGTGCCAGATAATCGCGAGCAGAGAATCAACACCCCTTGTTGCCTGCGCCCATCATACCTCCAAGCCCACCGAGCATGCCACCCAACCCCTTCTTTTTCGGCTTGCATTCAGGCTGCTGTACGCCGTCCTGACCTTCTTCCCGAGCGCTCGCGCCCACGCCCCCCATTTCCATGCCTTGGGCCTGCATCCAGTTCGTCGTCGATCGGTGACGAATTCGGGCGGTCCATTCCGGCTTCCACACGACCTTCGTATCCGCCGGGCGCGGTGGGTAGGCGAAGCTCTCCTGCGGACCGAACGCCGTCAGCGTGCCCAAGCGGAAGTCCGGGAATGCCGCGACGACCTCGGCCGGGATGACGCAGCTCGTGCTCGTGGGAGCCATCAACGTTCCGCTCGTCACCAGCGATGCTGCCTGTTCGGGCGTGATCCAATCCATCAGGCCCCCACCGAACTGCTTGTCGGCACTGCTTGTCCACATCACCACGTCGCCGCTGGCGTCCCCGTTCGGTCCCTGCTTGCCACCGGTCAGGAAGGCCAGCCAGGCCGTCGCACCGGGGATACCCGTCCAGCTCAGGCGCGAAGCCTCGCTCGGCAGCGTCGCCGTGCGCGACGTGATCGGCGCCATGAAATCCTTCGCAAGCGTGAAGCTGATCTCCGGCGCATAAGTGCTCACCACCTTGTGCGCACCGATCAGCGAACTGTCCACCTTGACGAACTTGTGATCGTCCGCCGGCCAGCGGGCGAAGCTGCGCGAATTGTCCGGGGTGGGCCCCCAGTCACGCACCACTGCCGAACCGGGCATGCCGGGAGGCATCTGTCCGGCCGCGATCTTCGCGAAGTCCAGCACGACCGGCTGCCCCTTGGGCGCATGTTCGCCGCAGCCCCAGAAGATCAGCAGGCGCCCCTTGGGCTTCTCGGGCAGGAGGTCCGGCGCTGCCTGCTCACGCGGCGGAGCGACCAGCGCCACCGACTTGCCCAGCCTGGCCGCCGGCGGCACGAAATGGTCGGCCTTGGCCTTCCCGCCGACCGGCGCCTGCTGGGAACCCAGACGCAGGTAGAGTTCATGCTGCACGCTCCCGCCGCCACCTCCCATCATCATGCTCATCGCAGGCCCCATACCGCCTCCGGAGCCACGTCCCATGCCGCCGAATCCGGATACCGTCCCGGCCCGCATGTCGTAGCGCGCAATTGGCGCGGGATCGCTTGCCGCCACCACGACAACCGGGACTGCCGCCAAAGGCAATGAAATCAAAGAAAACCTGAAGCCGTTACTCCACGGCATCATCCGCTCTCCTACCCGTTGGTTACGTTTTACTTGGGAGAGGAACGGCGGGCTAACGACAAATGCCGTCACGAAATGCGGGGATCGACGAAACCCTTCCACTTCCCGTCGAAGGACGGCTGGGGTAACGCCAGCCTCATGGAATCACGATCCGCCTGTGTCTTCGGGATCGACCGCTCGCTGACCGGCAAAGCCTGGCGTTGGCGCGGCGGTAACATGGACCTCTCCGACAGCTTCGGCAGAGGTCCGGCCGGTCTCGAAGACGATATCGTCACCCAGCTCCTGCTCTCGCGCGGCGTCGCCCGCGAGGATCTCGAGCGCCATCGCAATCCCAGCCTGCGCGCGTTCCTGCCCGACCCTTCGGCTTTCCGCGACATGGACGCCGCGGCGGAGCGGCTGGCGCAGGCGGTCATGACGAACGAGACCACAACCGTCTACGGCGACTATGACGTCGATGGAGCGACCAGCGCGGCGCTGCTGATCCTGCTGCTGCGCGCGCTTGGCCACCAGGCCCGCTATTACATCCCTGACCGGCTGCTCGAAGGCTATGGCCCCTCGGGTGAGGCGCTGGTGAAGATCGCCGGCGAAGGCTCCAGCCTGATCGTCACCGTTGATTGCGGGGCGATGGCGCACGAAGCGCTCGACATGGCCCACGAGGCAGGGGTCGACGTGATAGTCGTCGATCATCACAAGTGCTCGCCGGTGCTGCCCCGCGCCACCGCGCTGGTGAACCCCAACCGGCTCGACGAAGACGACCTGGCGGCATCCCACGGCCATCTCGCCGCCGTTGGCGTCGCCTTTCTGCTGGCCGTCGCGACGGTCCGTACGCTGCGCAAGCGCGGCTACTTCGAAAGCCGCCGCGAGCCCGACCTGTTCGCCCTGCTGGACCTCGTCGCGCTTGGCACCGTTGCCGACGTCGCCGCACTGCATGGCCTCAATCGCGCCCTCGTAGCGCAGGGCCTGAAGGTCATGGCCAAGCGCGACAACATCGGGATGTCGGCGCTGATAGATGCCAGCCGTCTCGGCCGGGCACCCACCTGCAGCGACCTTGGTTTCGCACTGGGCCCGCGCATCAACGCCGGAGGGCGCGTTGGCGAATCAACCCTCGGGGTACGCCTGCTCACCAGCACCGATGTCGACGAAGCACGCGACATCGCCGCACAACTCTCCCGCCTCAACGACGAGCGCCGCTCCATCGAGCAGGCAGTCCAGGAAATGGCCGAAGCCCAGATCGAACGGCAGCATAACCGTGCCGTCATCATCTGCGCGGGCGAAGGCTGGCACCCCGGCGTGATCGGCATCGTCGCCGGTCGCATCAAGGAAAAGACCGGCAAGCCTGCCCTCGTCATCGCGCTCGGCGCGGACGATGCGGGCAACGGCAAGGGATCGGGCCGCTCGATCTCCGGCGTGGACCTTGGCGCTGCAATCATCGCCGCGCGCGAGGCAGGGCTGCTGCAGGCCGGTGGTGGACATGCCATGGCCTGCGGTCTCACCATCGCGCCCGACAAGCTGGATGCGCTGTCGGACTGGCTGGATGACCGTCTCGCCGCCGACGTATCCCTGGCCAGCGCCAACCGCCACATGCTGCTCGATCTGGCGCTGGCACCGGGCGGTCTCGTTCCCTCGCTTATAGAGACACTCGAAAGCGCCGGTCCTTACGGCATGGGCTGGCCGGGCCCACGCGTAGCGGTCGGCCCGGTGCGCATCGTCAAGGCGGACGTCGTGGGCGCCGACCACCTGCGGCTGATCGTCTCCGGTCCCGACGGCGGCCGGTTCAAGGCGATGGCCTTCCGCAGTGCCGAAACCGACATGGGCCAGGCCCTTCTCCACGCCACCCACGGCCGCAAGCTCTGGCTCGCGGGCCGGGCGAAAATCGACGACTGGGGCAGCCGTCCGGCGGCGGAATTGCACCTCGACGACGCAGCATTCTGCGATTGAAACGAAAGGTTCAAAAAAGTTTCCAGATAAGGGTTGACCACCCTTGGGCCCGCGTTTAGAGGGCCGGTCCTGCCTCCGGCGCAACCCGGTTTGGCCCCTTCGTCTAGCGGTCTAGGACGCGGCCCTTTCACGGCTGAAACACGGGTTCGATTCCCGTAGGGGTCACCATCGGTCACGGTGGGAGGTAACAAAACGGCTTTATGGCCCCTTCGTCTAGCGGTTAGGACGCGGCCCTCTCACGGCTGAAACACGAGTTCGATTCTCGTAGGGGTCACCATCCGGAATTTTCCGGAAAAGTCGTTTGAAATGGCCAAATGGCCCCTTCGTCTAGCGGTCTAGGACGCGGCCCTTTCACGGCTGAAACACGGGTTCGATTCCCGTAGGGGTCACCATTTATCACGGTGTATCAAGCGCCTCGCCCATCACCGGCAAGCTCCCCAACCTCCTGTTCGCTGCGCCTGATCGAGGTGCAGGTGATCGGCATGCGCGGCATTGTAGTCGGGTGACAGCACCGTGGAGAAGGTGCCGCAGGCATTGTCGCGGACTTCGTGCAGAAAGCGCGATGCTGCGGAATCTCTTCCTGCCCAATCACGTAAAACGCTGATTCGACGCCCATTTTTCAGCACGAAGGCGGCGACATCGATTGCGTTGCCGGTCGCATGTTCGCTCCAGCGACCTTCCTTGCCGCCGCCGATCCTGCGGCAGTTTGCGGTGCCGAGATGCTCGATGCGCGCCACCTTCGTACCCAATGCGGATTGAGCAGCGGGCTGCACTCCATGGCGCAGCCACCATGCCAGACCGGCATCGACGGCGCAGGTCGCCTGCGCTCCGGCCGGGCGCAGCTCTACGCCCAGTGCCTCCGGCGCGGAAAGCCGTTTGCGGTCGTCACGGCGGCACTCAGCGGCACTCAACGGTGCCAGAGCCGTACCATCGATGCCCGAACGCTCCAGAAACGTGCGGCAAAGCTGCCTGTCCGCGCGCAAGGCAGCGAGTTTGCGCCCCGTCGCCCAGCCATCGGCATCGTCGAGCGAAAGAGGCGCCCACGGATCATGCTGCGGATGGTCGTGAAGCCATGCCCGTCCCGCCAGCAGGACACCGCCCAGCAGCAGGAGTGTCAGGGCGATGCGGTCGAGCAGAGCCAGCGTCATACCCCTGGATAAGTCTCGCGCCGGTCTATCGTTGCCTCCCATGGGCAAGTCCGCGGAGGCTGTTCGCAAGCCTGTGGAAAACGCGTGGATATAACGCGCAAAAAGGGGAGCGCATCGCACTCCCCTTTTCGATCCAGTGAAGCAGCCGACCTCAGGAGATCGGCGGCACCGGCTGCGAAGGCGCGTCCGCGTCTTCCTCATGGACTTCGACCAGCCCGCGCCCGACGTGGCTCTTGCGGTAGCCATAGGCGAAGTAGAACACGAGGCCGATCGCGCCCCAGATCGGCAGCACCAGCATCGCTTCCGTTGGCAGGTTGAAGAACAGCGTCACGCAGCCGATGATCGCGATTGGAGCCACCACCCACACCAGCGGCGTGCGGAACGGACGATGGCGATGCGGATCACGCACGCGCAGGATCAGCACCGCGACCGACACCATCAGGAACGCGAAGAGCGTGCCCGAGTTGGAGATGTCCGCCAGCTGGCCGACAGGCAGCAGCGCCGCGGCGATCGCCACGAAGACGCCGGTGATCAGGGTGACGATGTGCGGCGTCTTCCACTTGGGGTGGATGGTCGCCAGCTTCTCCGGCAGCAGACCGTCGCGCGCCATCACGAAGAAGATGCGGGTCTGACCGTAGAGCATCATCAGGATGACCGAAGGCAGCGCCAGGTTCGCTGCGAGGCCGATGAGGTCGCCCGCGCGGGTGTAGTTGATCGAGCGCAGGACGTGCGCCAGCGCCTCCTGCGAGCAGACCAGCGGCTGGCTGCCCTTGGCGGCGAGCGCCGCGCACTGCGCGGTGAACTCTGCCGAGCCGGGCTGCGTGCCCAGCGCGGTCGGCTGGGCGCCGATGGCACCGATCGCGCCGGCTGCGACGAGCAGGTAGAACACGGTGCACAGCGCGAGGCTTCCGATCAGGCCGATCGGCACGTTGCGCTGCGGGTTCTTCGTCTCTTCCGCAGCGGTCGAAACCGCGTCGAAGCCGACATAGGCGAAGAAGATGGAAGAAGCGGCCCCGACTATGCCGAGACCGCTGGTGCCGGCCGGTCCGAACCAGCCATTGGGTGCGAAGGGTGCGAAATGCTCGGTATTGAGCACCGGCAGCGCAAGGATGACGAACATCGTCAGCGCCGCCACCTTGATCGCGACCAGAACCGCGTTGAAAGTCGCGCTTTCCTTGGTGCCCAGCATCAGCAGGAAAGTCACCGCGAGTGCCACGACCACGGCGGGCACATTGATGATGCCGCTGGAGAAGTCGACGCCGGTGAGCGACCACGTCGGCCCGGCCGCCAGCATCGCCGGTAGCTCGAACCCCGTCAGACTTTTGAGCAGGCCCATGAAGTAGCCGGACCAACCGACGGAGACCGCCGAAGCCGCGACGGCGTATTCAAGGATCAGCGCCCAGCCGACCATCCAGGCCAGCACTTCGCCGACGACGGCATAGGAGTACGTGTAGGCCGAGCCCGAAACCGGCACCATCGAGGCCAGTTCCGAATAGCAAAGCGCCGCGACGGCGCAGACCGCGCCGGCGATGATGAAGCTCCACATCATGCCGGGACCGGCCTTCTGCGCAGCTGCGGCAGTGAGCACGAAGATACCGGTGCCGATGATGGCGCCGACGCCCAGAAGCGTCAGTTGGACAGGACCCAGTGATCGGTGAAGAGATTTCTTTTCCGCCGTCGCCAGAATGGCGTCGAGCGGCTTTACGCGTCCGAACATTTGGACCCCCGAATTGCGAATGACGGGAGGCTAACGACAAGGAGCCGCTTGGCAAGAGCCCCCTCCGCTAAATTCCCCAGCATTGTAATATTCTTACAACAATCCGGTATATCCGGAGCGACCCGCGATCGCACGGGCCATTCTGAAGATTTGCCGGGGACCAGATCGGGCGCTAGAAGCCCCACCATGTCCACGACATTCCAGATCGACACCGCGACCAGCCGCGCAAATCCCACTCCGGCACCGATGAAGCGCCTGACGATTCCGGCGATTCGCCGGCGCAAGAAGGACGGCGTGACCGAAGAACCGATCGTCATGCTGACGGCGTACACGGCACGGCAGGCGCAGTTGCTCGACGCGCATTGCGACCTCCTGCTCGTCGGCGACAGCCTCGGTCAGGTGATCTACGGATTGCCCTCCAGCGTGCCGGTGACATTGGAGATGATGATCGCCCACGGCGCCGCCGTCGTGCGTGGCAGCTACCATGCCGCCGTCATCGTCGACATGCCCTTCGGCACTTACGAGCAGTCGCCCCAGCAGGCCTTCGCGAATGCCTCGAGGCTGCTCAAGGAAACCGGCTGCGCGGGCGTGAAGCTCGAAGGCGGAGCGGCGATGGCGGAAACGGTGCGCTTCCTGAACGAGCGCGGTATCCCCGTGCAGGGCCACATCGGCCTGACCCCGCAGGCGGTGAACGTGCTCGGCGGCTACAATGCGCGCGGCCGCAGCGAGGCCGAGGCGGCCAAGATCGTCGCCGATGCCAAGGCGCTCGACGAAGCCGGGGCGTTCTCGATCGTGATCGAGGGCGTCGTCGAGACGATCGCCATCGAGGCCACCCGCGCCATCGCCTGTCCCAGCATCGGGATCGGCGGCTCGGCGCAGTGCGACGGGCAGGTGCTGGTTACCGAAGACATGCTCGGCATGTTCGAGCGGGTGCCGCGCTTCGTGAAGAAGTATGCCGACATGGGCTCGGTGGTTTCGGAAGCAGCCGCGCAGTACGCCGCAGAAGTGCGCGATCGCAGCTTCCCCGGCATCGAGCAGACCTACCAGCCGAAGTGACCGGGTCAGGTGACCCACGCGAAACCAGCTTTTCCGGTTTCGCCCGTTGCGGTGGTTTATCCTCCCTGTCGCGCAGCGATGGGGAGGGGACCGCCCGCGCAGCGGGTGGTGGAGGGGTAGAACCCCTCCGTCAGCCCTGCAGGCTGCCACCTCCCCATTGCTTCGCAACAGGGAGGATGAACTACCGCTCACCACCCCAATCAGACCACCCACCCCGCTCAGCCTGAGCCTGTCGAAGGCCCCGAGGCAGGGCGTAAGGTTCCCTATGCTTCGACAAGCTCAGCATGAGCGGGGTGGGTGGGGCAACGTCCATTTCCCACCCACTCAGCTGTAGTCGCCGTCGAAAATACGGCGCGGAAGCATACCCGGCGCCTAGCGTGCCGCCCTGCCCTGCAACCGGCGACGGGCCTCGGCGACGGGCGCGGTATTGCCAAGCAGCGCCTGCGCCTTGTCGAGCAGCGCCCGCGCTTGTGGGGCATAGTCCCCGCTTGCCGCATAGCTGTATCCCAGGGCCTGCGCCGCAAGCGGATTCGATCGCTGGAGGCGATAGGCCGCGAGCGCATTCTCCCGCGCAGCGGCAAGGTCACCGGTGCCGGCCTCCGCCATGGCAAGGTCTGCGCGCAGATCCACGTCGCCCTCGCCGCCATTGTTGCGCAGCCACGCCAGGATCGTCCGGGCGCGCCCGAGATCGCCCGCGCCGACCGCCAGTTCCGCCGCCGCGCGCAAGGCCGGGCGGCTTGTGGGGTTCTGGCCGAGGTAAGCGGTGACCAGTTCGCGCGCGCCCTTTGGTCGTGCGCCATCGCATAGGCCGCGAACCGGCGCTCGAAGAGGCTTTCCGGCAGCCGGATCTGCGAGGCCAGCGCGTAGCGCTCCTGCGCCTCGGCGGCGTGACCCATCGCCAGTTGCACGTCGCCTGCGAGGGCCTGCGCATCGTAGAATCCGGGGTCGGACCGGCGCAGCGCCTCCGCTGCGACTTGCGCCTCGCCGGTCTGGCCGAGATGCAACATCTGGCCGATGCGGCCGCTCTCGCCCAGTACCCGAAGCTGCGCGCCCTGTCCCCTCGCCGCCCGATCAAGCAACTCCCCTGCATGCTGACGATCGCCGAGAACTTCCCACGCCCGCGCCACGGTGGTGAGCATGTAGGGTGATGCGTCGCCGTCGGCGATGTCGTCGGCGAAGCGCAGGATGGCATAGCGGTACTGCCCCGCCATGACGATCGCACGCAGCAGCAGTTCGCGGGCGTGCATATTGTCCGGGCGCAGCCGCAGCGCCGCTTCGAGCGCCTCGGCCGCCGCTTCAGGGTTGTCGGCAGCGATCTCAGTGATGCCGCGCAGGATGAGCACGGCGGGCTGGTCGTCGAGCTTGCCCTTTGTCCGCGCCAGCAGCCCGCGCGCGAGGCCGTAGTTGCCCGCCCTCGCCGCCAGCACCGCCTGCAGGTAGAAGGCGCGCGGATTCTTCGGACTGAGTTCGAGTACGCGCCGGGTGATCGTCAGGCACTCGCTCGCGTGGCCCAGTTCGCCCAGCGTCGCGGCATATTCGAGCAGGACCGAGACGTCCTTGGGGTCGCGCGTGATCGCGCGCTCGAACCACGGGATCGCAGCCAGCAGGCCGTAGCGATCGCGCACCAGCTGACCCCGGAATTCCAGCGCGCGCACGTTATTGCCATCAAGCTCAAGCGCGCGGTCGGCCGCCTCGATCGCCAGCAGGTGCTCGCCGCCCGCATAACGCAGACGCCCGACCTCGACCCAGAGCCCGGCATCGTTCGGCGTGATCGCCAGTGCCCGGTCGTAGGCACGTCCGGAAGCCGGAAGGTTGCCGTCGAGCCGCTCCAGCAGCCCCAGTGCGCGCCAGCCCTCGGCGGCGCTGGCCTCGGTGAACTCGCCGCGGGCAAGATAGGGCCGCGCGCGGTCGCGGCGGCTTTGCGCGAGCAATGCCTCGCCCATGTAGGCGTTGACCTCCGGCGGTGCGGCTCCCTGTTCGAGCGCCGCGCGCAGCTTCATTTCCGCGTCGATGCCGTCTCCCCGGGCGATGGCCTTGCGGCCTTGCCCGATGAGCTTGTCGGCGCGGGAAATCTCGCCGACGGCTATCGGCGTCGCGGTCGTCAGCACCAGCGAGAAGCACACGGCCAGCACCAGCAGCGGCGGTATCACCGCCGCGCCCCACCTGACAAATCTCCAGAAACGCCCCCGCGCATCGAAGATCAGGACGGCTGCAAGTCGTACTGCTTGAGCAGGTCGTACAGCGTCGGCCGGCTGATCCCGAGCATCTTGGCAGTGCTGGAAATGTTGCCCTCGCTGCGGGCGAGAGCATGGCGGATGACCTTGCGGTCCGCCGCCTCGCGCGCGGTCTTGAGGTTCAGCGCCGTCGCCACCTGCTCGTCGGGACTGGCCAAGTCGAGGTCGCTGGCACAGACCAGTTTCTCATCCGCCATGATCACCGCACGCTTCACCCGGTTCTCAAGCTCGCGCACGTTGCCGGGCCAGCCCCAGGCATCGATCGCCGCCAGCGCATCGGCGGAAAAGCCGCGCACGCGCGGGTTCATCTCCTTGGCGTAGCGGGTCAGGAACGCCTTCGCCAGCAGTGTCGGATCGCCCGGCCGCTCGGCGAGGCCGGGGATGCGCACGACGATCTCGGCGAGGCGATAAAACAGGTCTTCGCGGAACCGCCCTTCGGCGATCATCCCCTCGAGGTTCTGGTGCGTGGCGCAGACGACGCGGGTATCGACCGGGATCGACTGGCGGCTGCCGACGCGCTCGATCACGCGCTCCTGCAGAAAGCGCAGCAGCTTGACCTGCAGTTGCAGCGGAATGTCGCCGACTTCGTCGAGGAACAGGGTGCCGCCCGCAGCCTGCTCGATCTTGCCCGGCGTGGTCTTCACGGCGCCGGTGAAGGCGCCCTTCTCGTGCCCGAACAGCTCGCTTTCGAGCAGGTTCTCCGGGATCGCCGCGCAGTTGATCGCCACGAACTCGCGCTTGGCGCGGCCGCTGGCCTCGTGGAGCCCGCGCGCCAGCAGTTCCTTGCCGGTGCCGCTCGCCCCCAGCAGCATCACCGATACGCTGGTATTCGCCACGCGCTCTATGGTGCGCGCCACTTTAACCATTTCCGGCGCGGCGGTGATCATCCGGCCGAGGACTTTCTCGTCCTTCTCCACCTTGCCGGCGAGGCGGCGGTTCTCTTCCTCGAGCCGGTGCAGGTGAAGCGCGCGGCGCACGATGTGACCGAGCGCATCGATGTCGACCGGCTTCTGGTAGAAGTCGTAGGCCCCGCGCGCGATCGCCTGCAACGCGCTTTCCCGCGCCCCGTGGCCCGATGCGACGACGACCTTGGTGTCGGGCTTGAGCGCCATGATCTCGTCGAGGATCGCAAAACCCTCGGTGGTGCCGTCCGGGTCCGGCGGCAGGCCGAGGTCGAGCGTCACCACGTCCGGCATCTCCGAGCGCAGCAGCGCGATGGCGCTGGCGCGGTCCCCGGCGACGAAGACCTCGAAATCCTCGTAGGCCCACTTGAGCTGTGCCTGAAGCCCGGCGTCGTCCTCGACGATGAGCAGCTTGGGCAGAGATTCAGTCATCAGGCCACCTTCTCGGCGTAGTTCGGATAGATGTCGGTCGCCGCCGCCAGCGGCAGGCGCACCGTGAAGCGAGAGCCCAGCCCCTCGCGCGATTCGACGTCGAGACGGCCGCGCATCGCGCGCACCAGTTCGCGCGCCTCGAAGGCGCCGATGCCGAAGCCGCCCGACTTGGTCGAGACGAAGGGCTTGAACAGGCGGTTGCGCACGAAGTCGGCGCTCATGCCGGTGCCGCTGTCGAGCACCTCGAAGCGGGCGTTGATCCCTTCGACCACGAGCGACAGGAACACCGGGCTCTCCGGCTCGCTGGCATCGACGGCATTCTGGACGAGGTGCACGAGCACCTGCTCCAGCGAATGCCGACTGGCGGTGACCATGATGTCGCGCGATTCGGCGAGGACGACCTGCGGGCTGTCCTTGAAGCGTTCCATGACCAGCCCGAGCACCTCGGTCGCGGCCACCTGCTCGACCCGGTCCACGCCGCCCGAACCGTAGCGCGAGAGCCGCGCCAGCAGGGCATTGAGCTTGTCCGAGGAATTGCGCAGCGTCACCAGCATGTCGGCGCGGAAGGCGGGTTTTTCCGCGTGAAGTTCGGCATTGCGCGCCAGCAGGCTGAACTGGCTGGCGAGGTTCTTGATGTCGTGCATCACGAAGGCGATGCGACGGTTGAAGTCCTCGAACCGCGCGGATTCGGCGAGCGCGAGCTGGCTGGCATTCTCCGAGAGATAGCTTGCTACCTGCTGGCCGATGACGCGCAGGAGGTCGAAGTCCTCCCAGTCGAACTTGCGCGCCAGTTGCGGCCGGGCCAGCACCACCATGCCGACGAGGCGGTCGTAGTGAACAAGCGGGATCAGCGCCCAGGCGCGCGGGTGGTCGATCAGCCAGTTCGGGATCGTGGTTCCGCTCTCACGACCCGCGCGCACATCGTCGAGATCGGCGATATAGCCGGTGCGCTCGAAATGGGCGATGTCCTGCACCGGGATCGCGACTGCGGGCACCTCGATCTCGCGCCAGTTCCAACGGGCGGCAAGGGTCAGTTCGCCGTGCTCGCCGGGGGTAAGGAGCAGGCCCGCCGGGCTCTCGAAGACATCGGCCATCGACTGGACGACGCGCTCGCCGAGGGCCGCGCTCTGGTCGGAGCCGATGGTGCGGGTGAAGCGCAGCCATTCCTCGCGATAGTCGTAGCGGTGCTGGAAGAAATGCTTGGCGAGGATGACCTTGAACCACGACCGCACCCGCCGCGAGGGCAGCACGACCAGGGCGAAGGCGCTGCCGAGCGTCAGGAAAGCCAGTTCCACCAGCCGCGCGAAGTTGCCGCCCGCGTAGGACAGCCACTGCGCCACAGCCACCATGGCGACGAGGTAGACGCCGATGACCATCAGCGAGAAGGTCTGGAACGTCACCGCGCGCGACGGGCGCAGGCGCAGGTCGTCACGGTTCTTCGCCCCGCCGATTGCGATGCAGACGGCGACGGCGATCGCGGCGAGGCCTCGAATCGCGGCGATCTCGTAAGGCCAGTTACCCGCGAGATAGGCGATGGTGTAAAGGTTGAGGTCGAAGGCCCAGAGCACCGCCAGCCCCATCGCGGGCCAACGCAAGGCCCCCGCGATTCGCGCGGCGCCCCCGCATAGAGATTGTGCGCGAGAACGAGACCGCCAACGGTCACCAGCAGCCGGAACATCACGTTGAACTGGAACGCGAAGCTGAGAACGTCGCTGTCGATTTCCAGCCGCGAGAGGCTCGAATTGACGACGAGATGAATGATCTCGACCGCGCCGAGCGCGAAGATCACCGGCCGGATCGGCGCCACGCTGGCATCGCGCCCGTCGCTCGCGAACAGGCGATAGACCACCACCAGCCAGGTGAGGTTGCGGGCGCTTTCCGAAAGCGCAGGCAGGAACGTCACTTCCGGCGTACCGATGCCGAAAGCGCACGCCAGGCTCCACAAGCCGGTAAAAAGCAGCGCGACGACCATGGCCGTGCCCGCAGCGCCGAACCGGTCGCGGCGGGAGAACAGCCAGATTGCGATGCTCGCCAGCGCGATGGCCCCCGTCAGGTCGAGCCCGACGCCCATCGTCGCCCAGACGGCGGAGGCCTTCATCATCGCGCGCCCTCGCTCCAGAGCACCACGCGCAAGGTCTGGAGGATGATCAGGAAGTCGAGGAAAGGCGTGTAGTTCTTGGCGTAATAAAGATCGTATTCGAGCTTGTTGCGCGAATCCTCGATCGAGGCGCCGTAAGGGTAGTTGATCTGCGCCCAGCCGGTGATGCCCGGCTTCACCATGTGGCGCTCGGCGTAATAGCGCAGTTGATCCTCAAGATCGGCGACGAACTCCGGGCGCTCGGGGCGCGGGCCGACGAAGCTCATTTCGCCCTTCAGGACGGTCCAGGCCTGCGGCAGTTCGTCGATGCGGACCTTGCGGATGAACTTGCCGATGCGGGTGACGCGCGGGTCGTCCTTCGATGCCCACTGCGCGCCCGCAGCCTCGGCATCGGTACGCATGGAGCGCAGCTTGATGACGTCGAAATGCTGGCCGAACAGACCGACGCGCGGCTGGCGATAGAAGGCCGGTCCCCGGCTATCGACTTTCACCAGAAGCGCGAAGATCAGGATGACCGGCGCGGTAGCCGCCAGCAACAGCAGGCTGACGGCGATGTCGAACACGCGCTTGGCCGCGCTGGAGATCGCCCGGCCGGACGAGAAACCGTCGGAGAAGATCAGCCAGCTCGGGTTGACGGTGTCGAGATCGACGCGGCCGGTCTCGCGCTCCAGGAAGCTGGAGAACTCGTTGACGTGGACGCCCGCCGTCTTGATGCGCAGCAGGTCCTTCAATGGCAGCGCGTTGCGCCGCTCCTCCAGCGCCAGCACCACTTCGCTGACTCCGAGGTTCTCGACGTAGCGGGTCAGGTTGTTGATGGCCGAGCGGGAGATGGCCTCCTCGACCACCGGCACGCTTTCGCTCATGGCGACGTAGCCGACGATAACGAAGCCGCTCTCGGGACGCTCTCCCAGCACCCGCAGGCGCTGCGCGCGCTCGCCCGCGCCAAGCACGAGCACCCGGCGGCGAAAGGCGCTGGTGCCGAGGAAACCGCCCAGCAGCAGCCGGTTGAAGATCATCAGCACGATTGCGAAGGCCATCGAATAGGCCAGCGTCGAGCGCCAGAAATTCTGCCCGCCGACAAGAAAGTCCACGAAGGACAGTGCAATGACGCCGAGCGAGATCGCCACCAGCAATCGCGCCGCCGCGAACCGCATCGATCGCAGCGCGTCGGCTCCATAGACGCCTACCGCCACCATCGACAGCGAGATCACCGCGGCGAAGGCGCCATGCGCGATAAGCCGGTCGGCCAGCGGCGCCGGGTCGATGCCGATCTGCTGGGCGCGCAGCCGCCATGATGTCTCGTTGGCCGCCGCCAGCAACAGCACGTCGACCAGCCAGAGCAGCACCACGGCATGCGGGATATAGTGTTTGAACAGACGAATCATCGTCGCTTGCGCCATCCTTCGTGGCCGAATTCCGGCACTCGAACGATGGCCTAGGCTAAAGGCGTAAAATGTCGGTTACCTTGACAGGTGTGCCAATAAAATCAGTATTTTTGCCGAAAACCTGAAACACTGCGCTGTCGGAGCGCCTTACATCCCCTGCTTCGCCATAAGGCGCAGCGCCGTCAGCGTGAGGGCCTGTGCGCCCGAGGCGATCACCTTGTCGGCCTGCGGTGCCCAGAACGGGCTGTGCAGCGAAGGCATCGGCGGACCTCCGGCCTTCGCCGCCGCCAGCTTGGCGGGATCGGCCCCGCCGACCCAGAAGATCACCGACTTGATGTGCGCCTCATCGGCGCGGCGGAACTCGCCGAAATCTTCGCCGCCCATCGCCGAAGGGGTGATCACCACGTTGTCCGCACCCATTTTCCCCTTGAGGTCGGCAACGGCCTCCTCGGCGAACTCGGGCGTGTTCCAGGTCGCGCGGGTGTGCGGCTCCTTGACCTGGATCTGCGGCATCAGGGCGTCCGGCAGGCCCGACGCGATCGCCTCCCCGCGCGCGACGCGGGCGATGCCGTCGAGCAGCCGCTGGCGCGTCTCGTCGGAATAGCTGCGCACCGTCAGTTCCAGCTTCGCCTGATCGGAAATGATGTTGTGCTTGGTCCCGGCGTGGAACGACCCGACCGTCACCACTACGGGATCGAGCGGATTGGTCTCGCGGCTCACCAGCGTCTGCAGCTTCATCACGATCGCGCTCGCGAGCACGATCGGGTCGCGCGTGGTCTGTGGGTAGGCGCCGTGCCCGCCGACCCCGCGCACGAGCATGTCCACGCTGTCCACATTGGCGAGCGCCCAGCCTTTCGCCGCGCCGACGACACCGGCGGCAAGCTCCGGCGTGTCATGGAACGCCAGCGTGTAATCAGGCTTGGGAAAGCGCGTGTAGAGCCCGTCCTTGAGCATCTCCAGCGCGCCCAGCCCCATCTCCTCGGCCGGCTGGCCGATCATGACCAGCGTGCCCGACCATTCGCCCTTGCGCGCGGCCATGAGACGCGCCGTTTCGATCCAGGCGGTCATGTGCGTGTCGTGACCGCAGGCATGCATGATGCCGCTTTCCACGCCCGCCGTGGACGTGCCGCGCCTGTTTGACGCGAAGGGCAGCCCGGTCTGCTCGATAACCGGCAGCCCGTCCATGTCCGCGCGGATGAGGATGGTCGGCCCCGGCCCGTTCTTCAGGACCGCGACTATGCCGGTGCGTCCGACCTTCTCGGTGACCGTGAAACCCACCTTGCGCGCGGCATCGGCCATGATCTTGGCACTGCGCACTTCCTGAAAGCTGAGTTCGGGATTGGCGTGTAGATCGCGATAAGTCTCCATCAGCCCCGGCAGGTCACGCGCCACTGTATCGGCAACGGGCTCTGCCATTGCAGGCAGGGAAACGCTCGCAAGAACGCAGGCGGATGCAAGGAGAACGGCGCGCATGAGCGAAAGCTACGTCAGCCCCGTCAGCTCCGCAATCGGCGTGAAGTTTTTCTCATAGGCCCGATAGAAACTCCGTATAGACATTCTCTACCAAATAAATAGATTGACCCTCGAAGCGCAGGGTTCGCCTGTTCTTCCGCGGCATTTGATGGCTGTCAGCTTGCTCCGCGTCACCAACCGCTAAAGCGCACGAAACCGCAAGGCGACAACGCCGGGCTTCGTGCCTCCCGATGGAGATACGAAATGTTCAACTCGATCCCCCGCATCACCTCGCAAGTCCTGCGTGCCCGGCCCGGTACCGACGTGCGCCTGCCACATCCCTCGTGGCGCGGCGCCACCGATTCGCCGCCGAGAGGCGGCGCGGCCACGATCCGCAGCGCGGGCGACTTCTGGTCCCGCCTCGGCCTGTGAGGCTTCTGCAATGACCCCATCGGGCGGCATCGAAATCCGCATCTCTCCAGCCGGAGTTCGATGTCGCCCGTTAACATCACTTGTGACACAGTAGGCCCGTGAAGACCGCGCTCATCATCCGCCACGTTCCCCACGAAGGGGTCGCAGGCTATCGCAAGCCCATCGAGGACGCCGGCTACGAAGTCAGCCGGATAGACGTCACCGACCCGGAATTCTCAACCCTCGATCTGCGCGAGCCGGACCTGCTCATCATGATGGGCGGGCCGATGGGCGTCTACGAGCAGGACCGTCATCCCTGGATCGGCTGCCAGCTACGCCGCCTTGCTATGCGACTGGAGGCGGACCGTCCGACGCTGGGCGTGTGCTTCGGCGCGCAGATGATGGCCAGCGCGCTCGGCGCCAGGGTGTTTCCCGGCCCGGCGAAGGAAGTCGGCTTCCACCCCGTTCAGGTTCACGAGCACGCCGCCGACAGCCCGCTGCGCCATGTGCGCGAAGTGCCGGTGCTGCACTGGCACGGCGACACGTTCACCAAACCGGAGGGCGCGGAATTCCTCGCCTCGACCTCGCTTTACGAGCATCAGGCGTTCCGCCGGGGCCGCAACCAACTGGCGTTGCAGTTCCATGCCGAAATGGGCGAGGACCCGCGCTTCGACGCCTGGATCGACCAGTGGCCCGAAGCCGTCGTCGAGGCGGGAGGCTGCCCTCAGGCCCTCCGCCAGCGACACGACGAACTCGGCCCCGGCGCGGTTGCGGCGGGGCGCGCGATGATCGCTGACTGGCTGCAGGGCTTGAACTAGCCATACCGCCCGATCTGCGCGACGCTCCGGCTGGCGGCGGGGGCGTAGCAGGATTACTCTGCGGCCATGGCTGACGGCATTCCCACGCGGCGCTCGATGAACTGGCGCACCTTGCCCCCACACTCGCCCGAGCGCTGGCGGGATTCTTCCCGGTCGGCGTCTTCGCGCTAGTCCTGCTGTGGATGATGGGCGAGCGGGGCGTCCTTGGCGGCATGATCGCAGGAACCGTGCTCGGCGCCGTGGCCGCCTGGGCGCTGACGCGGCTGATCGCGGCCTACCCGCTGGTACAGTGGGTAGCGGCAATCGTCGTCGCGCTGTTGCTGGTCCTCGTCATCGCCTCATTGTTCTGAGGACGATCGAAGGAAGTGGTGCCCCTGGCCCGACTCGAACGGGCACGCCTTTCGACAAACGATTTTGAGTCGTTCGCGTCTACCATTCCGCCACAGGGGCACGGAAACGAGGCGCGACGCTTAGACGGCACTTCGTCAGGGTTCAAGCCCGTTCAGAAGATCCAGTCCATCGCGACGTGGAGAAGACGCGATTTCATCGCCCCCTTGCGCGATCCAAGCGTCCCGATCTCGAAGCGCGGACCATCATCGTCGGTCTGATATGTCAGCTTCAGCCACGTCTTCTCGGGCTTGAGCAGCTCGATCTCGCCCACCGCCTGCGATCGCAGCGACGTGCGCGCGTTGATCGTCGGCACGGCGGTCAGGTCGAATTGCCGTTGCTTCGCCAGAGGCACCGGCTGCTCGGCAAATGCAGGCGAAGGCGCCGCCGCAAAAAGCAGCGCAAGGGCGCAACGGCGAGGGACATGGCGTTCCATGTCCCGGCGTTTTACACCCGTTTGCGGAAAATTCCGCGACGGTTTCGTTTCAGTTCAGAGAATCACCCTCCGAGACACGCCGAAACGTGCCCCAGAGGGTGATGAAATCATGCCTTGAGGGCGGTCGCGACGATCTTGTGCAGGCGCGAGTGCAGCACGTCGTTACCCGCGAGGATTTCGGTGTCGCAGATCGGGTTCGAACGACCCTTCCAGTCCGACACGAAACCACCGGCCTCACGCACGAGCAGGCAACCCGCTGCGGTATCCCACGGCTTGAGGTCCGATTCCCAGAATCCCTCGTAGCGGCCCGAGGCGACCCAGGCGAGATCGAGCGCGGCCGATCCGAAGCGGCGAATGCCCGCCACCTGCGGCGCGAGGCCGTGATAGATCTTGGTCCAGACGCCGTGATCGCCGTGCCCCGCGAACGGAATGCCGGTTGCGATCAGGCTCTCGTCGAGATGACGGCGCGAGGAGACGCGCAGGCGGCGGTCGTGCAGCCACGCACCGCGTGCCTTCTCGGCCCAGTAGCTTTCGTCGGTGACCGGGTTGTAGATCAGGCCGGCGGTGACCTCACCCCAGCCCTTCCCGTCCAGACGCGGCTCCTGCACCGCGATCGAGATCGCGAAGTGCGGGATGCCGTGAAGGAAGTTGGTCGTGCCGTCGAGCGGATCGACGATGAAGCGCGGCTTAGTCGGGTCGCCCTCGATCTCGCCGGCTTCCTCGAACAGATAGCCCCAGTCCGGCCGCGCGGCGCGCAGTTCGTCCCAGATGGTGCGCTCGGAAGCCTGGTCGGCCTTCGACACGAAGTCCGCAGGGCCCTTGCGGCTGACCTGCAGGTGCTCGATTTCGCCGAAGTCGCGACGCAGGCGGTTGCCGGCCTTGCGGGCGGCCTTCTCGATGACGCGGATGAGACCGGAAATGGCGGCCATGACTGTACTTCACTCCTGTGGGCCGACATCGGCCCCGATTGTCAGCGGCCTTGCGGCGCGGGTTTGGCGGGGGCCGCGCCAGCGGCAGGCGCAGTCGGCTTGTAGCCGCAGATCTGTGCCATGACGCTCAGCAGTTCGCTGGGATTGTCACGGCTGATCTTGCCTGAATTCTCGGCGATCACCTTGTCCATCGATTCGGTGATCTTGCCGAGCGAATTGTCGTAGATGCAGCCGACGAGCGCGCCCTTGACCGGTTCCTCGATCTTGTCCGACTGCAACCCGCTGATGAGCACCTTGAGGTAGAGCATCGCGTGCTGTGCCTGCGAGTCGCCGCCTGCGGGTGCCGCAGCGGCAGGCTTGGCGGCGCTCTTTGCAGCAGCCTTGGGGGCAGCAGCGTAAGCAACGGAGGAAGTTCCCGCGATCGCCAGGGCGGCGGTCGCGACGGTCAGGACGAGCTTGTTCATTCAGTCTGCCTTCTTCACGTAAGTCTTTTCATAGACGTCCACGATGATGCGCGTACCGCTTTCGATGTGCGGCGGCACCATCACGCGCACGCCGTTGTCGAGAACGGCGGGCTTGTAGCTGGACGAGGCGGTCTGGCCCTTCACCACGGCGTCGGCTTCGACGATGGTGGCTTCGACCTGCTCGGGGAGCTGGACCGAAATCGGGCGCTCTTCCCACATTTCCAGGCTCACCTGCATGCCGTCCTGAAGGAACGCGGCAGCATCACCCAGCAAATCGGCGGGAAGCGAGATCTGGTCGTAGTTCTCGGTATCCATGAACACCAGGTCGTCGCCCTCGGCGTAGAGGAACTGGAAGTCCTTGGTGTCGAGGCGGACGCGCTCGACGGTGTCGGCACTGCGGAAGCGCACGTTGGTCTTGCGGCCGTCGATCAGGTTCTTCATCTCGACCTGCATGAAGGCGCCGCCCTTGCCGGGCTGCGTGTGCTGCGTCTTCGCGACCTTCCAGATGCCCTTTTCGTATTCAAGGATGTTACCGGGACGGATATCGACGCCACTGATCTTCATGGTTCTGGCCTTCAGGATGGGAAAGAGCTGAATCGTGGGGCCACAGCAGGCGCGACCCTCGAAAGGATGCGCCCTTAGACGAGGTCGCGAGGCATGGCAATTGCTTCGCGCCGATGCTAGCTGAATGCCATGAAGCGTGCCTCCCTTCCCGTTGTGCTGTTGGCCCTCGTCGCCGGCTGCGCCTCCGCAGAGCCTGCCCCGCCTCCGGTGAGCGGCGGGCTGATCTCCACCCTGCCCATCGGCACTTACAGCTGCGAGATGGCGGGCGACGCGGGCGGCCTCGTCGGCAAGCCTTTGCCGGACTACGAGTTCCGCGTGGTCAATGCCTCGGCTTACAAGGCGGGCGGCATTCGCGGCAGCTACCTGCTGACAGGCGACTACGTGACGATGACCGGCGGCAAGCTCAAGGGCCTCAAACTGCACCGGCTCAAGGACACGTACTTGCGCAAGGTCGAGGACAACGGCAGCGACGGCGAAATGCGCTGCGTTCGCAGTTCGCGCCGCTGATCGCTCCGGCGGTTTGCCCTTGAGATAGGGCGGCCCTAGCTCTCGGAAAACTCCGGGAGCGGGCGATGGAACTTCAACTGCAGGGCAAGGTCGCGATCGTCACCGGCGCGACCGCGAACATCGGCCGCGCCGTCGCGCTGGACCTCGCAGCCGAGGGCGCCCTTCCCGTCCTCGTCGGCAGAGACCACGAGGCAGGCGCAAGGCTGGTCACCGACTGCAAGGCGCGCGGCGCACCCGAGGCGGTGTTCGTCGCCGCCGACATGCTGGACCCTGTCTCTCCCGCGATAGTGCTGAAGGCCGCCGAAGCGCTCGGCCCAATCTCGGTGCTGGTGAACAACGTCGGCGGCAACGTCGATCAGGGCCTCTTCGTCGATCCTGATCCGGCGAAATGGATGGCGGACATCGACCTCAACTTCGGCACCGTGCTGCGCATGACCCATGCCGTGTTGCCCGGCATGATCGCCCGCAAGGCCGGGGCGATCGTCAACGTCGGTTCAACCGCCGCACTGGTGGGCGACTACATGCTGCCGGTCTATTCGGCCGCCAAGGGGGCGGTGCACAGCTTCACCGTGGTGCTCGCCAAGGAAGTCGGCGCCCACGGGATCTCGCGTCAATGCCGTCGCGCCTTACGCCACGATCCCGACCGACCCGGCCAGCCTCAGCAGCGGCAGCCGCTTCAACCCCGAAACCGGGCTGTTCTCGAAAGGCACCGCCAGCGTCAGCGAAGAGGACCGCGCGCTGCGCCAACGCCGCACGTTCGTCGGCCGTCCCTTTGCGGCGCCTGAGGAAATGGCGGCGATGGTGACTTTTCTGGCCTCGGCGCGGGCCAGCTTCATCACCGGGCAGGTCTACCCCGTGGACGGCGGCGCCCTGCTCTGACGGGAGATAAACGATGATCGACCAAACTGCCGTGCAGGCACTCATCGACAAGGAAGCGATTCGCGAACTGGTGCTGCTCTACTCGCGTGCGATCGACCGGCAGGACATCGCCCTGCTGCGCGACCTCTATACCGATGATGCCACCGACACCCATGGCGACAGCTTCGACGGTCCGGCGGGGACTACTGCGACTTCATCGCCCGTGCCTTTCCGCACATGCCCTACTCCGGGCATCACGTGTGCAACCACCTGATCGCGGTCGATGGAGACGTGGGCAGCGGCGAGGTCTACGGCCTGGCCTGGCACCTCATCCCAACCCGCGAAGGCGGGCGCGAGGAGGACTTCATGGCCGTGCGCTACATCGACAACTACCGGCGCTGTGCCGACGGGCGGTGGCGCTTCTCCAGGCGGGTCGTGACGTATGATTTCAAATTGCGCCGTCCGTTCGACGGCAGCGGCCTGCTGGGGCTCGCAGAGCGCGATCCAAGCTATGCCGAATGTCTCCAGCCGCTGCTCCGCAGGGGAACGCGCGGCTGAAGCCTCATGTTCGGGAGGTCAGGCCCCGACCAGCCCGCGAATCGCGCTTTCGAACAGGCCGCGCCCGTCCGTACCGCCATGCGTGGTCTCGATCGCGCGCTCGGGGTGGGGCATCATGCCCAGCACATTGCCCGCATCATTGAGCACGCCCGCGATCGAACGCGCCGAACCGTTGACCTCCTCGGCATAGCGGAAGGCAACGCGGCCCTCGCCCTCGAGGCGGTTCAGCGTCTCATCGTCGGCGAAGTAGTTGCCGTCATGATGCGCCACCGGAATGCGCACGACCTGCCCCGCTTCGTAGGCATTGGTGAACAGCGACTGCGCGTTCACGACCTCGAGCCCGACTTCACGGCACACGAAGTTCAGCCCGGCATTGCGCAGCAGCGCGCCCGGCAGCAGCCCGCTTTCGGTCAGTACCTGGAAGCCGTTGCACACGCCGAGCACCGGCACACCCTTGTCCGCTGCCGCGATCACCGCCTGCATGATCGGCGAGCGCGAGGCGATCGCGCCGCAGCGCAAGTAATCGCCGTAGGAGAAGCCGCCCGGAACCGCGATGAAGTCGAGGCCCTCGGGCAGTTCGCTGTCGCCGTGCCAGACGCGGTGGGGCGCGGTGCCCGAAACCTTTTCCAGCGCCACCGCCATGTCGCGGTCGCAGTTCGAGCCCGGGAAGGTGATGACGGCGGAGGTGAAGGCCATCAGGCGGCCACCTTCTCGATGCGGTAGTTCTCGATCACCATGTTGGCGAGGAGCTTGCGGCACATGTCGTCGATCGCCTCGTCGGTGACGCTCTCGGCAACGTCCAGCTCGAACAGGCGGCCGGCGCGCACGTCGTTGACGCCGGAAAAGCCGAGGCCCTCCAGCGAGTGGTGGATCGCGCGACCCTGAGGATCGAGGACACCGGGCTTGAGGCTGACGTGGACGCGGACTTTCATCTGGCAGGCCTTTCGCAGGATAGCGGGCAGATCTCGTTGGATGCGCCTATGACCCTTCGCAGCCGCCGGGGCAAGGTTGAACGCGCCGTCGAATGGGCGGCCTGTTGAATGGCGACCTGCGACCTGCCATCACCGGGCGATGAGCAGCGCAGCATCCATTTCCTTCACCGATCAGGTCGCCATAGTTACCGGAGCAGGCACCGGGCTCGGCCGCGCCTATGCGCTCGAACTGGCACGGCGCGGGGCCAAAGTCATGGTCAACGATCTCGGCGCGGCGCGGGACGGATCGGGCCAGTCCGACGCGGCTCTGCAGGTCGTCGAGGAAATCCGTAGCCTGGGCGGTGAGGCCATGGCCGATGGCGGCGACGTCTCCGACTACGCACAGATGGAAGCGATGGCCGCCCGCGCGAGGGAAGCCTGGGGCGGCATCCATGTCCTCATCAACAACGCCGGCATCCTGCGCGACCGCACGTTCGCCAAGATGGACCCCGCCGATTTCGAGCTGGTCGTGCGTGTCCACCTCCTCGGCAGCGCCTTCGCGACGAAGGCTGTATGGGAGACGATGCGCGAGCAGACCTACGGCCGCGTCTTGATGACCACGTCCTCGACCGGGCTTGGCGGCAATTTCGGACAGGCGAATTACGGCGCGGCCAAGGCGGGCGTGCTCGGCCTCGCCCGAACGCTCCGGCTGGAAGGCGCGAAGTACGGCATCCGCGTCAATACCATTGTGCCGACCGCCGGCACCCGCATGACCGCCGACATCTTCCCCGAGGAAGCCTACAAGGCGTTCGAGCCCGGCAATGTCGTGCCCGCCGCCGTGTTCCTTGTCTCTCCCGAGGCGCCGACCGACACCATCCTCGCGGCCGGTGGCGGCGTGTTCCAGGGCACGTGGATCACCATGAACGATGGCGTCCTGCTCCCGGAATCCGCCCGCAGCGCCGAGGACGTCGCCGCCGCATGGCCGCGCATCGCCGACCGGTCGGGCGACCATCCGTTCGAGACCGGCATGGACCAGGCACATCACGCGCTGTCGATGCTGATGCGGGCGCCTTAACAAGCGGAGGCAATTGCGATTGACGGTGCCTGCCCACGCGGGCAGCTTCGCAGCCGCTTAAGGGGAACGCCTTGTATTCCGAAGACGATCTGCAATCCGCCGTCAGTGCCGAAGCCATCAGCGCCGAGGCGGCGGACGCCTTGCGCGCCCATGTGGCTACGACACGCGTGGTGCCGATGGCGGACGAGGAAAACATTCGCCTCGTCACCAGTTTCAACGACATCTTCGTGGGCATCGCCTGCCTGCTGGTGATCTTCTCCGGCGTTTACGCGGCGGGCGCCAACGACCAGCGCTGGTGGATGGCCGGCCTGCTCGTCGCCATGGCCAGCTGGCTCATGGCCGAGATCTTCACGCGCAAGCGCCGCATGGCCCTGCCCTCGATCATCGTGCTCGCCTCGTTCGTCGTCGGCCTCGGGCTTTTTGCCGGAGCGCTCGTCGCGGAGGCCATGCCCGAGCATCGGGTGCCGGTCTATTACGAGTTCAACGGCGAGCGGCACACCTGGCACCGGATGGAGCGCTATCCCTGGCAGGACGCAGCCATCATGCTGAGCGCCGCCATAGCGGCCGGAGTCGGGGCGCTGCTCCACTGGCTGCGTTTCCACGTGGCGATCACGATTGCGGCCGGAACCGGCGCCGTCGTGCTGCTCCTGCTTTCGGCGATCGCCTGGGCCACCGGGCAGGCATTGGCGGCCAACCCGGTCCTCGCGCCCGCCGCCTTCCTGTGCGGGCTGGCGGTCTTCGCCTTCGCCATGCGCTGGGACTTGTCCGACCGGGCTCGGCGGACCCAGCGCGCTGACATCGCGTTCTGGCTCCACCTGCTCGCCGCGCCGCTGATCGCGCATTCGCTGTTCTACTGGCTGGGCGTGCTGAACGGCGACGACGTGACTCCGGGCCATGCCGCAGGGGTGCTCGTCACCTATGTGGCATTTGCGCTCGTCGCCCTGCTGGTGGACCGGCGGGCTCTGCTGGTGTCGGCGCTGATCTACGTGCTGGCGGCATTGAACGGCCTCCTGCGCAATGCCGGTACGATCGAGATGAACCTGGCGATCTCCACGCTGTTCGTCGGTGCGGCGCTGCTCGCGTTGTCGGTGTTCTGGACCCCGCTGCGCCGCGCCCTGCTGACGCTGGCGCCGGAAAGCTGGCGCGAACGGCTACCCGCTTCGGCTTAAGCATCCTCCCTGTCGCAAAGCAATGGGGAGGTGGCAGCGACACAGTTGCTGACGGAGGGGGTGTTTGCGCCGCTGCCCCTCCACCACCGACTGCGTCGGCGGTCCCCCTCCCCATTGCTTCGCAACGGGGAGGATACACTTGCCGTCATCCCAGCGAAGGCTGGGACCGCTATGGCCATGAAGCGCCCTATCGACGGGCCGGTGTAGTTTCGCCGCAGCCTTGCCGAGACCTCGCGATATGACGAAAGCGGTCCCAGCCTGCGCTGGGATGACGGGCTTTCAACCGAGAACGCTCAGTCCTCGACAACCTTGAGCAATTTGCGTTCCAGCGAACTCAGCACATTCGAGAGTTCGTGCCCGCGCTTGAGCACTTGCCCCGCTTCGCCGAACAGGGTCCACATGCCTTGTTTGCCGCGCAGCGAGGGGCGCTTCTCGATCCGCGCCTGCGGGCGTTCGGCGGCGCGGCGAAAAGCGCTGAAACTGGCGGCCTCGCGCGCGAAATCCATCGCGTAGTCGCGCCAGAGCCCGGCCGCGACCATCCGGCCGTAGAGATCGAGAATTCGCTGGAGTTCCAGCCGGTCGAACCCGACCTGCGACGGCTGGACGCCGGGAAACGGGACGACGCTACCTGAGGTAATTCCGCCTGCCACCATTCAGCGGCTCACCAGCGCTCGTTTTCGCGCGCTGCGTGCTGACGCTCGGAGATAAGTTCCTCCACCTGAGCGCGCAGCAAGGCCACCTGCTGTTCGAGATCCTCGACGCGCTGGGCGCCGCCGGTGGGCTCGCAGGGTTCCTTGCAAGGCGTGCCGTAGGGCATGAATTCCTTGGCCCAGGTCTCCGCCTTGACCAGCGTGGAGCGGGCCTTGAGGCCGATCATCGTCGCACCCTCGGGCACGTCTTCGGTCACGACTGCGCTGGCGCCGATGCGGGCACGGCGGCCGATGGTGACGGGGCCGATGATCTGCGCGCCCGAACCCACGATCACGTTGTCGAGCAGGGTCGGGTGGCGCTTGCCGCCGACGCCGTTGGTGGGGTTGGAACCGCCCAGCGTCACGCACTGGTAGATCGTCACGTTGTCGCCGATCACCGCGGTCTCGCCGATCACGGTGAAGCCGTGGTCGATGAAAAAGTTGCGGCCGATCTGCGCGCCCGGATGAATGTCGATCGCGGTCAGGAAGCGCGCAAGGTGGTTCACCACGCGGGCGAGGAAGAACAGGTCCGCCTGGAACAGGGCATGCGCGATGCGGTGCCAGAACAGAGCCCATACGCCCGGATAAAGCAGCACTTCCCAACGCGAACGCGGCGCAGGATCGCGTGCGACAACCGAGTCCAGATAGCGGATGATATTACCCAGCATCGCCGGAAATTCCCATCAATCGTTCCACTTTGCAACTTTTGTTGCAAAGCCGCCCTCACGTTACCGTCTGGAAATGCGCGATATGCGCATTTCGCGGCACCAGCCGCCCGGAAAATGCAGCGCATTTTCCAGACAAACCCTTAAGTCTGGGCGCCACCTTTAGTCTCTTCCAGCGCGTCGCGCCAGATGGCCATTGTGGGGGCCGTCTTGCGCTCGAGACTGAGCCGGTCGATGGCGGCGACCAGACGTTCGACGCCCACATGGCTACGGGTACAACGTCCTACAAGATATTGCGTTGCCGAATGATCGAGAACCAGCCCGCGCATCTCGGCATGAACTTCCATCAGCGCGATGAGCATCGCATCGTCCGGCTCGCCGATCGCAAGGTTCAGCGCGGCACCAAGCCGCGAGGACAAGTCCGGCAGGCGTACCCGCCAGCGTTCGCCATCACTGTCGCCTACGCCCGGTGCGAAAGGCTTGTCTGCGACGATCAGCAGAGGACGGCCCAGTTCCTGCGCCCGGTTCCAGCGGTGGAACAGTGCGTCCTCGGGCATGCCTTGCGCATCATCGACAGCATCGCCTGCGCCCGATTCGACGAACCAGCGCGCCAGCAGCGACTTGCCGGAGCGCGGCGGGCCGGAGAGGATCGCGGTGCGGAAAGGCCACTGGCCCGGCTCTATCAGCGCATCGATCGCAGGCGCGTTGGCCTCACCCACGACAATGCGCGGCGGACTGTCGCTCGCGGCGGACAGCGGAAGGGCGATCTGTCGCATGGCGAGGATCCTAGCGGCTGATCCTAAGCGAGGTGCCCCCGCCGGAAACCTTCCAACCCTGCCCGCGCAAGGCACCCGCAAGCCGCTCGCCACCGCCGGATACGGTGACCCGCATGACCGAGGTGCCGCCGATCGCGAGGCTTACGGTCGCGGCGCCCTGCACACCCGGCACACCGCGAACGGCGGCGAGCGCGGCGTCTACCGCAGCGGCATCGGGCGTAGCGAACTGGACCGTTACGGTCTCGACCGGAGCGCCCGACACGTCTTCGGTGCGAATCACCGGGATCGGCGTCGGCACCACCACGGGTGCCTCGCCCTTGGGCATCAGCTTTTCGCGCAGTTCGGCAAAGGCGCGGTCCAGCGCTTCTCCGCCTGCGTTGATAGAGGGGTCAGGGCGCAGTTCGCCGGTCGCCAGCGCGTCGCGGTAGAGGCCGTCGACGCGGGTGACGGCCTGCTCCAGCATGCGCGGCAGGTCCTGCTCGCTGGCGGCATCCATGGTGAAGCCGCCGAGGAACTTGTTGTCCGGGCCGTAGCGCGCCGTGAAGGTGCCCTTGATCGGGCCGCCGGGCCATTGCCGCTCCAGCCGCGCGACGGGCATCACCACGTCAGAGGCGTCGAACTGGCCGAGCACCGTACGCCACCACAGGCGGCTGCGGCGCGAGGTCTGTCCGGCGGTGAGAATCAGCGATTCGCCGCCCGAGCCGGTCGGGCGCACGTAATCGACGGGGCTGGCGGCAGCCTGGAACTCGGCCCAGGCGCGCTGCCACGGCCCGCGCACCTCGAAGACCTGCCTGACACCGCCCGAATCGAGCACCGGGATCAGCAGCAGCGGCGCCGAACGCGGACCGGAGCCCGCTCCAGCGCCGACATATTGCCCAGCCTTGGCCTTGTCGAAAATGACGCCGAGCGTCGCGATATAGCGCTTGGGGCCGACCTGTTCGTGGCCGATGACCACCGAGGTCACCATCGCATCAATCGATTCTGTCGGCATGTCGGGGCCGCCCAGCTTCTTCCAGGCTTCCTTTTCCGCCAGTTTCCAGCCGTCGATCCGGGCCTGCGCGCCGGTCTTCGCGGTCACGTCGACGCTGATGCCGTTGACCTGGATGTCCTGCGAATTGGCGAGCGGAGCTATACCGCGATCGCCCTCGATCTGCGCCAGAAGCTGGACGCCGGTGATCGTCGCCACTGCGAGAACGGCCGCGCCGCCCCACCACAACATGGCCCTGGAGGCGGCACCCTTGCGGCTGAACCGCAGGCTTTTGGGGAAATCGTGATTGCCATGTCGAAACCGGGGGCCTTGTGCCCAATCGAAGATGGAAATCCAAGTCACAAAGCGCTAGGCGCGCCCACATGTCCGACGATAACTCCCAGAAGAGCTATAGCTACGAGCAGGCCGGCGTCTCGATCGCGGCCGGTAACGCGCTGGTCAAGGCCATCGCCCCGCTCGCGAAATCCACCGCGCGCCCGGGCGCCGATGCGGAACTGGGAGGCTTCGGCGGCTTCTTCGATCCGCGCGCCGCGGGCTACAAGGATCCGCTGCTGGTCGCCGCCAACGACGGCGTCGGCACCAAGGTCAAGCTGGCTATCGACCACGACCGCCACGACCATATCGGCATCGACCTCGTCGCCATGTGCGTCAACGACCTTATCGTGCAGGGCGCGGAGCCGCTGTTCTTCCTCGACTACTTCGCCACCGGCAAGCTGGAGAACGGCGTCGCCGAGCGCGTCGTGGCGGGCATTGCCGAGGGCTGCAAGATTTCGGGCTGCGCGCTCATCGGCGGTGAAACCGCGGAAATGCCGGGCATGTACGCGGCGGGCGACTACGACCTCGCGGGCTTCTGCGTCGGCGCGGTGGAGCGCGGCGAGCAGCTGACCGGGGACAAGGTCGCGGCCGGCGACGTGCTGCTGGGCCTCGCGTCCTCGGGCGTCCATTCCAACGGGTATTCGCTGGTGCGCCGACTCGCGCAGGACAAGGGCTGGAAGCTGAACCGCCCCGCCCTGTTCGATGCCGACACCCTGCTGATCGACGCGCTGATCGCGCCCACCCGCATCTACGTGAAGAGCCTGCTGCCCTTCATCCGCGCGGGCCGGATCCACGCCCTCGCCCACATCACCGGCGGCGGCCTGCTGGAGAACATCCCGCGCGTGCTGCCCAAGGGCCTGCACGCCCGCATCGACGCCGATGCCTGGCCGCAGCCGCGCCTGATGGCGTTCCTGCAGGCGCAGGGCAACATCGAGCCGGGCGAGATGGCGCGCACTTTCAACTGCGGCGTCGGCATGGTGCTGGCGGTCGCGGCCGACGAGGCCGAGGCGCTCAAGGCCGACCTCGAAGCCGCCGGAGAGACCGTCTTCACCATCGGCCGCATCGAGCCGGGCGAAAAGGGTTGCACCGTGACAGGATCGGCCGAGGCGTGGTCCGCGCGCGAGCCGTGGGAAGCCGTTCACATCGGTTGATCGAGGCCACGCCTCCTCACACGCTGCGTCACCCTGAACTTGTTTCAGGGTCCATGGTGCGCCACACCCCGGTCATGCCGGAAGGCGCAATGGATCCTGAATCGAGTTCAGGATGACGGTTCGGGATTACGCAATGACCCGCCAGAAAGTCGCCGTACTGATTTCCGGAAGCGGCACCAACATGGCCGCCCTGCTCTATGCGAGCCGCGCGGCCGACTGCCCTTACGAGATCGTGCTGGTCGCTGCCAACGATCCCGAGGCCAAGGGACTGCGGCTCGCCGAAGCGGAAGGCGTTAAGACCTTCGCGCTCAGTCACAAGGGCATGAAGCGGCCCGAGCACGACGCGGCGATGGACGCGGCGATTCGCGCCAGCGGCGCGCAGTGGGTCGCGCTGGCGGGCTACATGCGCATCCTGACGCCGGAATTCGTGGGCAGCTGGGAAGGCCGGATGGTCAACATCCACCCCTCGCTGCTGCCCAAGTACACCGGCCTGCACACGCATGACCGCGCGATCGAGGCGGGCGACAGTCATGGCGGCGTCACCGTTCACCTCGTCACCGCCGAACTCGACGATGGCCCGATCCTCGGCCAGACGCCGGTGGCGATCCTGCCAGGCGACACCGCCGACACGCTCGCGGGCCGTGTGCTGATCGCCGAGCACCAGCTCTACTCGCGCTGCCTCGCCGACCTCGTCACGCGAGAGACGCGGCCCGAATGGCTGCTTGAGCAAGTGCGCGAACGCGCCCTCGCCTTGCCCGAGAGCGATGAGACGGTCAGCCACGGCATGGCCTGCTTCGGCGTGATAAAGGGCAAGAAGTTCGCCTACTTCAGCGCCGACCATCACGGGGACGGCCGCGTCGCGCTGCTGATTAAGATCAGCGGCGCCGACGAACAGGCGATGCTGATCGAGCAAGACGACGACCTATACTTCCGCCCCGCCTACTTCGGCGACGGCTGGCTCGGCATTCGCCTCGATCGCGGCGACACCGACTGGGAGGCGATCGCCGACTGGCTCTGGCTGTCGTGGCGGGCAGTGGCGCCCAAGCGGCTCACCGCGCTGATGGATGCAGCCGGACAGTTCTAAAAGGTATAGCCCACCGAAAGCTGGACGATCGGGTAGACCTTGTAGTTGTCCACCTCGCCTTCGATTTCGGCGCGTTCGCGGGCGAGATCTTCCTGGAACAGCGGGTTGCTTGCCAGCTCACCCGTAGCGACGACGTCTTCGGTCCGGGGCCTTCCGTGGAGCATCACCCCTGCATCGAGGCTCCACGCAAAGCCCTTATCCCGGTTCTTCGCGAACCCCACGGTGAACGTCGGCGCGAACCGGCGGGCTCGGACCTTGCCCTCGATAGTGCCGATTTCCTCGGGCGTGTAAACTCGCTGGCCGACCGTCACCGCCTCGGTCGGCGTCGCGACAAGGTCGATCTCGATTGCTGCTCACACGAAACCCCGCGGAGAGCCGGAAGCCGTTGCGGAAGGGATAGATATCCGCGTTAGCGCCCCATGATCGAAGCTTGAGGTCGCCATGGTAGTTGATGTCGTCGACATCGACATTGTGACCAAGCCCAAGAAAAGTCGCGGACGCCCGAACGCCGATGATCGGCGAAGGTCGAAAGCCCACTTCCGGCCCGATGCCCAGCGAACCACCGGTCGCGGCGACAGTCACGCCAGTGGGCTTATCCTGCGCATGACAGACCGACGGCAGCCACGATGCCATGATCAGACCGGTTGCGCCTGCGATATGCTTCAAAGTCATGCGGTCTCCTCAGCCCGCCCCGCATGACTGATCCTCGCCGCCGATGGTAAACCGAGGCTTGCTCCCGCCCTCCGTAAACCTACGCGGCGGCGTCAAATTTCTGTGTAGTCGACTTGCGGCCTGCTCTCGCGCGTGCCGCGATAGCGCTTGCCGGGGTCCTGCGGGTCTCCGGCGATCAGAACGTAATCCTCATGCACTTCCGTCAGCGTGCCCGCGAAGGGGAAGCCTTCGAGGCTGCCGTTGACGCGGAAACTGACGGTGTCGCCGACCTTGAAGGTTTTTTCGTCGAAGTTGAATTCGAAGGGACAGCTTTCGCCGGTTTCGCCCATTCCCTGCATCGTGGTTCTCCTCTGCTACGAACGTACAGCAGTGAGCCGCGATGGATCAAATCGAAACTCGGTGCGTGAACAGCGCGGCGCCGATAACTCGATCGTGTGACTCAGTTCGTGGGATCAACGGTACTGCGTCGCCGCCCGCGCTTGCATGCCCGCGCCCGGCCTTACCGGATCGGTACTGGCTACATGAGACATCAACACCGCTGCGCAGAACGAGAGGGATGCCGCAATCAGGATCGTCTTGGCCATCAGGATTTCCGCTGTAACGAATTACCCATAGAATAAGCACCCGACACACAAGCACCAAAAGAAAAAGGCCGCCGAAACCGGCGACCTTCTCCCGAATTACGAAGATTTAACCGTCAGCTTCAGCCGACGATCTCTTCCGGCTTGAAGAAGTAGGCGATCTCGATCGCCGCGTTCTCTTCCGAATCCGAACCGTGGACCGAGTTGGCTTCGATCGATTCGGCCAGTTCCTTGCGGATGGTGCCGGCGTCGGCGTTCTCGGGGTTGGTGGCGCCCATGATGTCACGGTTGCGCTTCACGGCGTCTTCGCCTTCGAGCACCTGGACGACGACGGGGCCGGAAATCATGAACGAAACCAGGTCGTTGAAGAACGGACGCTCGGCGTGGACGGCGTAGAAGCCCTCCGCCTGTTCCTTCGACATCTGGATGCGCTTGGAGGCGACGACGCGCAGGCCGGCTTCCTCGAGCATCTTGGTGACGGCGCCGGTCAGGTTGCGGCGGGTGGCGTCGGGCTTGATGATCGAAAAGGTGCGGGTAACCGCCATGGGACTATTCCTTGGACAAGGGCGTTATTGTTGGGCGCGCCCCTAGCCGGGAATGGGGTTGTCCGCAAGGTGGGCACCAAACTGGAAATACAGAACACTGAACTGTCCGCGTTCAAACGAAGAGCCGGCGCCTTCAGCACATGGAAGCGATGAACATCTGACACCTTTGCAGGACCGGCAGGCGCGGACTTCAGATCCAGTCGCGCCCATCGGCGGAACCGCAACCGTAAGGAGGCAGTTGGCCAGGAAAACGGGTCTGCATCTTGTGACACCCCCAACTCCGCAGCGGCCCCGGGGCATAGCCATTCAACGCGATGCCCACTTCGTCATAAGGGCTGCTGCCCTGCGCCACATACATGTACCAGCGACCGCCGAACATCACCAACGCAGCGACGACGACCACGATCACGACCCGCAGGACTTTCTGCATTCTCACTCCGTAAACAACTTTTCGGGGGAGCGTGCCTGTGCCCATCACCGCATTCTTCAGCAAGCCCATTGTCGACTTTCCGAACATGTCCGTGAAGACGACTTTCCGCCTTATTCTTCGGCTTTCTTGGCCCAGCGGCCGTCTTCCTGCGCCCAGTATTCCTTCTTAACCCCTTCGCGGCCGCGCAAGTCGCGCCAGACCTCGCGCGCCTGCGGCTTGGTCTCGTCGTCGAAGAGGTAGAAGGTGCGCTCGAACGGCTCTTCGCCCTCGCACCATACGCCGTCGGCGATGATGAGGAACCGGGCGCCGTTCGCCGGGTCGGGAATGTCGGACAGGAGGACCGGCTGGCGATCCTCGTGCCCCTCGCCCATCTGGCCGTTGGCGAGGAAGCCGTCGGGCCGGTGCGACCACAGCGCCGCCGAAATCCGGCCGCGCTGCTGCTCGTCGGCGGAGACCACGAGCACGCGCCCCCGCCCTCGACGATGCGCCGGGCCAGCAGCGGTACGACCGCATGGGCCGGGTCGCGGCTGAGTTCATAGAACATGACCTGCACCTGGCCGCGTCCTTTTCTGGCTCAGGCTTCGATCGTGTCGCGCACGAAGCGATCGAGCAGGCGCACGCCGAAGCCGGTCGCACCCTTGTCCCAGGTAGCGCCGGGCTTGTCGGTCCACACGGTGCCCGCGATGTCGAGGTGCGCCCAGGGCGTATCGTTCTCGATGAAGCGCAGCAGGAACTGCGCCGCCGTGATCGAGCCGCCGAAGCGCGGGCCGACGTTCTTCATGTCGGCGATCGGGCTGTCGATCATCTTGTCGTAGGTCGGCCCCATCGGCATGCGCCACAGGCGATCGCCCGAGGCATCACCCGCCGCGTTCAACTCGGCCGCAAGACCGTCGTTGTTCGAGAACAGGCCCGCATATTCGTGCGAGAGGCTGAGGATGATCGCGCCGGTCAGGGTCGCGAGGTCGATCACCTTGGCAGGCGCATATTCGCGCTGCACCCAGGTCAGCGCGTCGCACAGGACGAGGCGGCCTTCGGCGTCGGTGTTGATGACCTCGATGGTCTGGCCCGACATGGAAGTCACCACGTCGCCCGGACGCTGGGCATTCCCGTCAGGCATGTTCTCGACGAGGCCGCACACGCCGATGACGTTGGCCTTGGCGTTGCGCAGAGCGAGGGCGAGCATGGTACCCGCAACCGCACCGGCGCCGCCCATGTCCCACTTCATGTCTTCCATGCCGCCTGCCGGCTTGATCGAGATGCCGCCGGTATCGAACGTCACGCCTTTGCCGACGAAGGCCACGGGCTTTGCGCCCTCTTCGCCGCCCAGCCACTCCATGACGAGCAGGCGCGCGGGGCGAACCGAACCTTGCGCAACGCCGAGCAGCGAGCCCATGCCGAGCGCCGCCATCTCCTTGTCGTCGAGCACGCGGATGGTCAGGCCCGAGCCCTCCATGCGCGCTTTGCAGCGTTCCACGAAACTCTCGGGGTAGATGATGTTCGCGGGTTCGGTGACGAGTTCGCGGGTGAAGGAAACGCCTTGCGCGATCGCCTGCTCGATCTCCCAAACCGCCTCGGTGCCTTCGGGCGCGCCGACGAGCGAAACTTCGGCAAGGCTCGGCTTCGCATCGGCGGCCAGCTTGGTGCGATAGACGTCATGGCGCCACGAACGCAGCTGCGCGCCGAGCAGTGCCCCTGCCGCTTCCTCGGCCGAGAGACCCGCGCCGGTGATGTCGAGCGTCAACACCGTCTCGCCGCTGGTGAGGTACTTGGCGACGACGGCCGCGCCGGCCTTTTCCACCGCAGCCTTGCGGTCCCTTGCCGAAGCCTCACCGATCCCGGCCAGCGCCACGCGCACGGCTTTACCGCTGCGCTCGACGAAACCTTCGAAGACCTGGCCCGCCTTGCCCGTGAAACGCGCGCGCTTCGCGCCTTCCGCCAGCACCGCTTCGAGGTCTGCAGGCACCGCGTCCTGATTGACGAGACGCGCGATGACGCCGGAGTTCGACTCATCTGCCGCCCCAAGGAACTGGATCTTCATGGATTCTCCTGGATTTCCCCGGTGAAACGCCGATCTTGTGCGCTTCACCGCATGACTGGATTGCAGTTAGGCACAGGCGATGCGATAGGCAACCCATGCTCCCAGCCGTGCAGACTTCGCTGCAAGCCCCGTTCCGCCGCTTGCGTCCGCTTTCGCTGCACGCGCTCGCCCTCGGAATCGCGACGCTTTGCGCGCCCCACGCCGCTTTCGCGCAAGACGTGGCCCGCCCCGTTGATACCGGCCCGATCGCCGGGGCGCCCGCCGCTCCGCCCGTCTCCACCGGCGAGACCGAGCCCGTCGCCTTCGAGGCCGACGACGTCCAGTACGAGCAGAACAGCGAAGTCGTCACCGCGACCGGCAACGTCGTCCTGCGCCGCCGCGACGACAAGGGCCAGGTCCAGTCCGTCCGCGCCGACAAGGTCACCTGGAACCGCCAGAGTGGCAAGATCCTTGCCGACGGCAATGTCCGCATGGTCGACCAGGACGGCAACCAGCTCTACACCGAACAAGTCGAGCTGACCGACGAACTCAAGACCGGCATGATGGAGAACCTGCTCCTCGTCATGCGCGAAGGTGGCCGCCTCGCCGCGCTCAAGGGCGAGCGAATCGCGAACGGCGACGTCATCCTCAACAAGGCGGCCTACACCGGGTGCGACGTCACCGACGACGACGGTTGCCCCAAGAAGCCCAGCTGGCGCATCGTCGCCAAGCAGGTCATCTATTCCGACACGCAGAAGCGCGTGCGCTTCAAGGACGCGCGGATCGAGTTGTTCGGCGTAGTGCAGTTGCCGCTGCTCGGCCTGACCATCAGCACAGACGGCCACGCGGTCTCCGGCTTCCTGATGCCCGACCTCAAATCGAGCCCGTCGAACGGCATCGAAATCGCGCAGTCCTACTACTGGAAGCTCGCAGAGAATCGTGACCTTACCGGCACGGTCTCGGCCTTCACCCAAGCCGCACCGATGGCATCGCTGCAGTACCGCGCGCTGACCGACAAGGGCGCCTACCAGATCACCGGCCTGGCCACCGCCAGCAGCAGGATCCCGATCTACAGCGGCACGGGCGAGGAAATCACCAGCGGCGAACGTTCGTTCCGCGGCTACATCTTCGCCAACGGCAAGTTCCAGCTCGACGACAACTGGAGCGTAACCGCCTCGATCCGGCGCGCGACCGACCGCACGTTCCTGCGCCGCTACGACAACAACCGCGACGACCGCCTGCGCTCGATGGTCGAAGTGGAGCGGATCGACCAGGACAGCTACTTCACGATCGCAGGCTATGCGACGCAGACGATGGTGGCCAACCGCACTCAGGGCCTGATCCCCGTGGCGTTGCCGATGATCGACTATCGCCGCCGCATCGACGATCCCCTGCTTGGCGGCAAGTTCGAGCTGCAGGCCAACTCGCTGGCGATCAGCCGGACCGATGGACAGGACACCCAGCGCGCCTTCGCCAGCGCCCAGTGGTCGCTGCGCCAATTGACGAACATGGGTCAGGAGATCACCTTTACCGGCCTCGTACGCGGCGACGTCTATCATTCGTCCGACAATGCCCTGACCACCGAAGACCTCTATCGCGGGCTTTCCGGCTGGCAGCAGCGCGGCATCGCCACGGCTGCGGTCGATGTGAAGTGGCCGCTGGTGGGACAGGCTTTCGGCGGCACCCAGGTGCTGACCCCGCGTGTCCAGCTGGTCGCTTCGCCGCACGTCAAGAACCTGGCGATCCCCAACGAGGATCTGCGTGCGGTCGACCTCGACACCGGCAATCTCTTCGCCCTCAACCGCTTCCCGGGCTACGACCGGGTCGAGGACGGGGTGCGCTTCACATACGGCTTCGACTGGCAGTTCGAGCGGCCGCGCTGGAAGATCAAGACCACCGTGGGCCAGTCGGTGCGCCTCAGCAACCAGAACACCGTGCTGCCCGACGGCACCGGCCTCTCCAACAAGACTTCCGACATCGTCGGCCGCACCGAGATCCGCTACCGGGACTTCCTGAACTTCATCCACCGCTTCCGCGTGGACAAGGACACGATGGCCGTTCGCCGGAATGAATTCGATGCGGTGATCGGCAACACCCAGAGCTATCTGGAACTGGGCTACACCCGCCTCAACCGCAATATCGTCAACGATATCGAGGACTTGCAGGACCGCGAGGAACTGCGCGCCGCAGGCCGCATCGCCTTCGCGCGGTACTGGTCGATGTTCGGCTCGGCCGTCGTCAACATGACCAGCCGCAAGGACAACCCGGAATACGGGTCCAACGGTTTCCAGCCGCTGCGGACCCGCTTCGGCGCGGCTTACGAAGACGACTGCGTCCAGATTTCGCTGACCTGGCGCCGCGACTACGTGGCTCTCGGCGACGTGAAGCGCGGCGACTCGTTCCAGTTGGGCTTCGCGCTGAAGAACATCGGCGGGGGCAGCTAGACCTTCGTGCCCCGGTGCAACTCGTGATGCATTCGAGCAAAGATTGGCACATTCCGGCAAAGCCGCTATCGGGTGTGCTCATTTTCAGTTAAGCCGCCTCCCGGCAGGTGTGACTTTGATAAATGCGGCGGCAATTCCCGGCTTCGGGACTTTCCGCCGTTGATGCACCGGCCCCACGGGTCGGTCGAAAACGGGATTGATACAACGGTGCAAGCAGTTAACCGCAAGTTCCTCAAGCGCGCCCTCCTCTGCGTCGGCGGCCTCGCTGCGATGTCTTCCGCGCTCACCGTGTATTCTCAGCAGGCTTTGGCTCAATCCGCCCCGCAGGGCGAGATTTCGATCCCCGACGACGTGAAGATTTTCGGCAACGACAACCCGAACATGCGCCGCGCCACTGCGGTCGTGAACGGCGATGTCATCACCGGCACCGACGTCGACCAGCGCCTCGCTCTCATCGTCGCGGCCAACCAGGGCAAGATCGACGAGGAAGAACTCAAGCGCCTGCGCCTGCAGGTGCTGCGCAATCTCATCGACGAGACGCTGCAGATTCAGGAGGCCAAGGCCGCCGACGTTGCCGTCGACGATGCCGAGATCAACCAGTCCTACGCCCGCGTCGCGCAGCAGAACTTCGGCCAGAACACCTCCGCCATGGACGCTTACCTCAAGCGCGTCGGTTCGTCGGCGGACTCGCTCAAGCGCCAGATCTCGCGGCGAGCTTTCGTGGCAGCGCCTGCTCCAGCGCAACGTCCAGCCCTTCATCAACGTTTCCGACGACGAGGTGAACGACGTGCTGGCCCGCCTCAAGGCCGCCAAGGGCACCGACGAGTACCGCCTCGGTGAAATCTACCTCGCCGCTTCGCCCGAGGCGCGCGATCAGGTCTACCAAAACGCCACGCAGATCGTGCAGCAGCTCAAGGGTGGCGGCAGCTTCGTCGCCTATGCCCGCCAGTACTCGCAGGCGAGCACAGCCTCAGTCGGCGGCGACCTGGGCTGGGTGCGCCTTGCGCAGTTGCCCACCGAACTGCAGGCCGTTGCCCGCGACATGGAATCCGGCCAGCTGGTCGGCCCGATCGAGGTTCCCGGCGGCTTCGACATCCTCTACCTGATCGACAAGCGCCAGGTCCTCACCGCCGATCCGCGCGATGCGGTTCTCGCGCTCAAGCAGATCTCGCTGCCGTTCCCCAAGGGCGTGAGCGAGGCCGAGGCCGGCAAGCGCGCCGAGGCGTTCCAGACCGCGATGAAGGCGGCCAAGGGTTGCGGCGACGTCGATGGCGTGGCCAAGGGTCTCGGCGCGCAAGTCGTCACCAACGACCAGGTCAAGGCGCGCGACCTTCCGGCGCAGATCCAGAACTCGATCCTGCAGCTTTCGCCCGGCGAAACGCTGCCGCCGTTCGGCTCGCTGGAAGACGGCGTGCGTATCCTCATGCTCTGCGGCCGCGACGACCCGCAGACCGAGAGCGGCCCGAGCTTCGAACAGCTTCAGGCCCAGCTCGAGGACGACCGCGTCAACAAGCGCGCGCAGACCTACTTGCGCGACCTGCGCCGTGATGCCGTCATCGAATACAACTGATCGGACTATGACGGCTCCACTCGCCGTGTCTTTGGGCGATCCCGCCGGGATCGCCCCCGAAGTGATTGCCGAAAGCTGGGTGCGGCGCCGGGAAATGGCCCTCGCGCCGTTCTTCGTCGTAGGCGGCGCGGCTGTTCTACGTGCAGCAGCGGCGACGCGCGGGATCGACCTGCCTGTCGCGTCGATCTCGGCGCCTGGTGAAGCGGCAAGCGTATTCGGCTCGGCCCTGCCCGTGCTGGGCGACGAGGACTGTGCCCCGGCATTCGGCGAACCGACCATCGAAGGCGCGGCGCTCGCCCTGCACTCGCTGACCAAGGCCACCGCGCTCGCGCTGTCGGGCGAGGCGGGCGGCGTGGTCACCGGCCCGATCGCCAAGTCGAAACTGGCCGCAGTCGGCTTCACCCAGCCCGGGCAAACCGAATTCCTCGCCGACGCCTGCGGCTTGCCCCACGAGGCAGCCGTTATGATGCTCGCCGGGCCGTCCTTGCGCACCGTGCCGCTGACCGTCCACGAAGCACTGGCGGCAGTGCCGGGCCTCGTCACCCGCGACCTCATCGAGAGCAAGGCCCGCATCGTCGCACGCGCCCTCGCCCGCGATTTCGGCCTGCCGTCGGCGCGCATCGCGATCACCGGCCTCAACCCCCACGCGGGCGAAGACGGCCGCATGGGCACCGAGGACCGCGACGTCATCATCCCCGCCATCGCCGCCCTGCAGGCCGAGGGGCTGGCCGTCACCGGCCCGCATCCCGCCGACGCCCTGTTCGCCGCCCACGCGCGCGAGGGCTACGACGTGGCGCTATGCATGTACCACGATCAGGCGCTGATCCCGATCAAGACGCTCGACTTCGATCAGGGCGTGAACGTGACGCTCGGCCTGCCGATTGTGCGCACCTCGCCCGACCACGGCACCGCCTTCGCCATTGCCGGCAAGCACTTGGCGAGCGCGGGCGCGATGATCGCCGCGATCCGCATGGCGGGTGAATGCGCTGCGCGGAGGGCCGCATGATCAGCCTCCATCATCCTCGCGTCCCCGCTCATGCTGAGCTTGTCGAAGCACCCGAGCGGCGCGCTACGTCGACTGCATGCTTCGACAAGCTCAGCATGAGCGGTGTTTTGAGGTGGAAAAGCGTTTCCGAATGACCACCCTCCCCCTTACGCGAAGTTATCGCCCGCCACGGCCTTTCGGCCTCCAAGGCGCTCGGCCAGAACTTCCTGTTCGATGAGCAACTGCTCGACCGGATCGCCGCGATTCCCGGATCGCTGGACGGCAAGGACGTGCTCGAAGTCGGCCCCGGCCCCGGCGGCCTGACCCGCGCCCTGCTGCGTGCGGGCGCCAACGTCACCGCAATCGAGATGGACCGCCGCTGCTTGCCCGCCCTCGCCGAACTGGCGGAGGCATTCCCCGGCAAGCTCAAGGTCATCGAGGGCGATGCGCTCAAGATCGATCCGAAGACGCTGTTCGCGGGCGAGTATCACATCCTCTCCAACCTGCCCTACAACGTCGGCACAGCGCTGTTCACCGGCTGGCTATCGGGAGAGGCATGGCCGCCGCAGTGGGCCTCGCTGACGCTGATGTTCCAGGAGGAAGTGGCCCGCCGTATCGTCGCCGAGCCGGATACTTCCGCCTATGGCCGCCTTGCGGTGCTGGCGCAGTGGCGCTCGAAGGCGAAGCTGGCGATGAAGGTGCATCGCAGCGCCTTCACCCCGCCGCCCAAGGTCATGTCGGCGATCGTCCACGTCGTGCCCGGCGAAGCCCCCGAGGGCGTTTCCATGCGCGTGCTGGAGCGCGTGACCGAGGGCGCCTTCGGCCAGCGCCGCAAGATGCTGCGCCAGAGCCTCAAGGGCGTGCCCGGCGCACTGGATGCACTGGAAGCCCTCGGCATCGACGCCCAGCGCCGGGCCGAAACGCTGTCGGTCGCGGAGTTCGTGAGCGTGGCCAAGGCTTTGACGAAAGCCTGATCGCCCGTCGACGCGAGTGCAGCGTCGGGCTTGGTGCGTGATCACTTTACCCTGAATCGTCATTGCGAGCGAAGCGAAGCAATCCAGGGCGATCCAAAACTGCCCTGGATTGCTTCGCTTCGCTCGCAATGACGAAGGGTGGTTCAATCCAATGTCATCGCGCTCACTGATACCGCAGCGTCTTTTCGAACCCTTCGTTCGCCTTGGTCATCTTGGCCAGCTTGCGTAGCTGGCCGCGGACGTTCCGCTGGAAGCGCGCATCGTCGTAGATGCCCGTCACCCGGTATTCGTCCTGGCCGATCAGTTCCTTGATCCGCGCGGCGAAGGCGGTCTGGTCGTCCACGCAGTCCGCCGCCTTCAGCGTCCGGCAGACCCATTCCTCGGCCGCCGCCTTGTCGTAGTCGTCCTGCGCCTCGTAGCCGCGCCTGTCGGCGTCCGCCTGGTCGAGTTTCGCCGCTTCGAACCGGCGCTCCAGCCATTTGCGCACTTGCGGCGCGTCCCACGCCTTCGACGGATTGCTCATCGTATTCTCCAAACCTGAGCCGCTATAGCGCGCGCCAGCGAAAGGCCCGCCCCGCATCGCGCGGGACGGGCCTTTTTCTCTAGCCGCCGAGGAAGATCAGGGCTGCGGCTGACCGCGCTCGCGGGCCAGACGCTCCTGACGGTCGATCGCCGATTCGGTCTGCACGAAGCTGTCCGACTTCACGCCCAGCCAGATCAGGATCGGCGCGGACATGAAGATCGAGCTGTACGTACCGATGAAGATGCCCAGCGTGATCGCGGCGGTGAAGCCGAAGATCACGTCCGGCCCCAACAGCAGCAGCGCCACCAGCATGATCAGGATCGACAGCGAGGTGACCACCGTGCGCGACAGCGTCTCGTTCACCGAAAGGTCGAGCAGTTCGGCCATCGGCATGCGGCGGTGCTTCTTGAGGTTCTCGCGGATGCGGTCGTAGACCACGATCTTGTCGTTCAGCGAATAACCCAGCAGCGTCAGCAGCGCGGCGACGATGTTGAGGTCGAACTCCATCTGCGTCAGCGAGAACATGCCTACGGTCAGCAGGATGTCCTGGATCAGCGCGAACAGGGCCCCTGCGGCGAACTGCCATTCGAAGCGCACCCAGATGTAGATCGAGATGCACAGCATCGCCAGGCTCAGCGCCAGCACGCCGGTCTTGAGCAGTTCGCCCGAGACCTTGCCTGAGACCGAATCGACGCCGTCGATGCGCGCATCCGGGAATGCCTGCTTGACCGTGGTGGTGATCTTCTGCGCCATCGCGTCGGCCAACTGCGGCTGCGCCTCGGTGCCCTCGGGCAGCCGCATGCGCAGCGAGACTTCGTTGGGCTTGCCGAAGTTCTGCACCACCGGCTCGCCGTAGCCGAGCTTGTCGACGGTCTTGGTCAGCGCGTCCACCGGGGCGGTCGCACTGCGCTCGAAGGTCACGCGGATCATCTGTCCGCCGACGAAGTCGACGCCCAGATTCAACCCGTGCGTGAACAGCAGCACCACCGAGGCGACCATCAGCACGATGTTGCTGATGAAGAACGGCCACTGCCACTTGAGGAAGTGGATGTTGGTGTTGTCGGGAATGAGCTTGAGGAGCTTCATTGTCTCTCTCCGCGCTTACAGGTTGAGGTCCGACGGGCGCGCCTTGCGCAGCCATCCGGCAACCCACATGCGGGTCAGGGTCACGGCGGTGAACACCGAGGTGACGATACCGATCATCAGCACGACCGCGAAGCCGCGCACCGGACCCGAGCCAAACGCGAACATCAGCAGCGCCGCGATCGAGTTGGTGATGTTGGCGTCAAAGATCGCGCGGCTCGCTTCCTTGTAGCCCAGTTCCACCGACTGCACCACGCGGCGGCCCTTGGACCGTTCCTCGCGGATGCGTTCGTTGATGAGCACGTTGGCGTCCACCGCCGCGCCCAGCGTCAGCACGAAGCCGGCGATGCCCGGCAGCGTCAGCGTGGTGCCGAACACCGCCATCACGCCCAGAATCATCAGGATGTTGATCGCAAGGGCGCAGATGCAGGCATAGATGCCGAAGCGGCCGTAAGTCAGGATGATGAAGAGCACGAGCGCCAGCGTGCCGACGCCCATCGCGACGGCGCCCTTGTGGATCGCCTCGGCGCCGAGGTCGGGACCGACGGTGCGTTCCTCGACGACCTTGAGGTCCACAGGCAGCGCGCCCGAACGCAGCGCGATCGCCAGTTGGGTGGCCGACTTGGTGGTGAAGCTGCCCGAAATCTGCGCGCTGCCGCCCAGGATCGCCTCGTTGATCGAAGGCGCCGAGAGCACCTTGCCGTCGAGAATGATGGCGAAACGCTTACCGACGTTGGCGCTGGTCAGCGCCGCGAACTTCTCGCCGCCCTGCTGGTTGAAGGTGATGTTCACCACCGCGCGGTTGTTCTGCTGGTCGAAGCCCTGCTTGGCGTTCGTCAGCTGGTCGCCGGTGATGCCGCCGAGGCGCTTGACCGCGATGACCGGGCTCGGCCCTTCAGCCATGCCCTCGGCATAAGGCGCGATCTCGTCGCCCGGAGGCGCGATGCCCTGTGCGAGGTCGGCGGGCGATGCGGTCTCGTCCACCATCTTGAATTCGAGCTTGGCGGTCTGGCCGAGCAGCGCCTTGAGCGCCGCCGGATCCTGCAGACCGGGCACCTGCACGTCGATGCGGGTGCCGCCGAGGCGGCGGATGTCGGGCTCCTTGGTGCCCAGCGCGTCAATACGCTTGCGGACGACCTCGACGGCGGTTTCCATCGCGTTGCTGACTTCGAGGTCGATGCCTGCCGAAGTCGGCGCCAGCACGAACTGGTTGCCGTTGACCACCGAGATGTCCCAGTCACGCTGGCCGGTCAGGCCCGCGCCATTGGTCAGCGGCAGCAGCGCCTCGCGCGCGGCGTCCACCTGCGACGTGTCGCGTACGGTGAAGGTCAGACGGCCGCCCCGGCTCGATACGTCACCGATGCCGATGGCGGGCTCGGCCGCGCCCAGCTTGGTGCGGACCGATTCCTCCATGCCCTGCAAGCGCTGCTGGACGACCTGGTTGCGGTCGGCTTCCAGCAACAGGCGCGAGCCGCCCGCAAGATCGAGGCCGAGGTTGACCTTGGGCGCGGGAACGCCTGCGGGCAGATGGATATTGGTGAAGGTCAGCAGCGTGGGTACGGACAGCAGGCAGAGCACCGCCGCTATCCCCCAGTACCAGACCTTCTTGAAGATCGAGAATTCAAGCATCGCCTAATCGCTTTCCCAAAGGAGCGTCCGGTCGGTTCAGTCGTTCGCGGGCTTCGAGCCTGCGGGTGGGATCACGTCGACGATCGTGGACTTGAGCGCCTTGACCTTCACGCCCTGCGCCAGTTCGATTTCGGCGTAGTTGTCGTCGACCTTGACGATCTTGCCGATCAGGCCGCCACCGGTCAGCACCTCGTCACCCTTCTTGAGCGCCGCGAGCTTGTTCTTCTGCTCCTTCTGCTGCTTCATCTGCGGGCGCAGGATAAGGAACCAGAAGATCGCGGCCATCGCCACGAACGGCAGGTAAGTCATCCAGGCCGGCGGCGCACCGGCGGGGGCGGCTGCGGCAAGCTGGGCGAGGATCGAGGTCTGCATGGAAATGATGGGCCTTCTCGTGTCGCGTGTCGGACGGCGAATCGTGTGCCGACCGGGCCTGACGCGCATGACGGTATGATCCGCAGCCTGCGCGCAGGCGGATGCGGGCGGTTAGCAATAAAGCGAAGCGCTGGCAACGCGGGCTTCCCGCGCCTCCCCCACTGTGTCTGGGCTAGATAGGGCGCGCACGCCTTCGTTCAAGCGAGTGGACAACGCGATGAAAAACTATGCCGGAGGCGCTTGCGCATCCCGAAAGACCTGCCTATAGGCCGCGCTCCGGTCGGGACGTAGCGCAGCCTGGTAGCGCATCACACTGGGGGTGTGGGGGTCGGAGGTTCGGATCCTCTCGTCCCGACCAATCAAAAACGCCGTCTCCTGCTTCATGCGGGAGACGGCGTTTTTCGTTCCGGCAACGATCATGGGGCCATGACATTAGCCGTCATCGGCTCCCCGTACTTGACCAGATAGCCTTGCGCAGCCATCCCGGACACCTTCCATGGTCTGACATGTCGGGGTGAACATGAAGCTCTCACTTGCAGTCGCCGCCTTCGGGCTGTCCGCCTTCGCGACCTCTGCTGCGATGGCGCAGACCGCGTCGTGCTATCGCCTCGGCAATGTCGCATCGTGCACGACCACCCGGACCATGGGCGACAATCCGGCCCAGCAGCGATACTCGGGCTTTCAAGAAGTCGAGCGCCTGCGCGACAAGAACGAGGAGCGCGAGGCGGTCCGTCAGGAACAGGGTCTGCGCGAGGAAGTCGGCGCGCTGATCGCTGACGGCAAGTGCGCGGATGCGCGAAAGGCGGCGCTCAGGGCCGGAGATTTCGCGCTGGCGAAAGAAGCCGGTTCGATGTGCCAGCCTGCGCAGCGGCGCTAACCCAGCGCTCGCGCCCAAGAATTCATTTTCCTACACGAACCGATATGGTCATTTGAAAGCGGGTCACTTTTACAAAGGATCCTGCCATGGCCCTCCTCGATCTGCTGCTCGGCCCCGTCACCCGCATCATCGACAAGGTCGTCCCCGACCCGGAGGCGCGTGATCGCGCCAAGCTGGAACTGCTGAAGCTCGAGAACACACAGGAACTCGAAATGCTGCAGGCCAGCCTTTCGGCCATAGTCGCCGAAGCCAACAGCGCCGATCCCTGGACCAGCCGCGCGCGGCCGAGCTTTCTTTACGTGATGTACCTCGTGATCCTCTGGGCCTTGCCGATGGGCGTGGTCGCGGCGTTCAATCCGGGGCTCGCCAAGGCCATCGGCGCGGGGATGAACGGCTATCTCGCGGGGATTCCGGAACCGCTCTACGCACTCTTCGGCACCGGCTACCTCGGCTATTCGGCGATGCGCCAGTGGGGCAAGACCAAGGGCTCCGACCGGTAAGCGAAACGCTAACGCTTTCGCGCTATCCTGCGCACATGATCGTGCGCTCCATCCTTCACCGTCCGCTCGGCAAGGCCCTCCTCGGCCTTGCGGGGCTTTTTCGCTCGCGAGTTGCAGCCAACCGCCTGCACCCGCACCGACCGAGAACTCCGCCGAGGACGCGGCCGCAGAAGCCAAGGCCCGCGCCAGGGCCGAGCGCGAGGCGAAGCTCGCCGCCTTCTACGGCGGCGACGCCCCTGCAAGCGAAGAAGCCCCGAAAAAGGAAGATGCATCGGGCAATTCCCCGCCGCCCGCCGCAGCGCCGCCTCCCCGGCGCCCCCGGCACCCAGCGTCGGCAGCGCGCCGGCCGCGCCCGATCCCGGCATCGGCAAGGTTGAATGACACGCCAAGGTTGAATGACACGGGGCGCCGTCCGGCTTGCACCCTGCGCAGGGCCCGCTAAACCTCGCGCCACACAACGCGCGCTGCATTGGCGGAAGGTATCCAAGTCCATGACGGAAAAGCTGGTCTACGTGCTCAATGGCCCCAACCTCAACCGGCTGGGCAAGCGCGAACCGGCGATCTACGGATCGCAGACCCTCGATGACATCGGCGCGATGCTCGAGGAACGCGGCAAAGCGCTGGGCATCACTATCGTGCTCTTCCAGTCCAACCACGAAGGCGACCTCGTCGACTGGCTGCACGAGGCCGAGGACGCGGGCGCCCACGCGGTGCTGCTGAACGCCGGGGCCTATACGCATACATCGGTGGCGCTGCTCGACGCGATCCGCGCGATCACCGCGCCGGTGATCGAGGTCCACCTCTCCAACCCGCACACGCGCGAGGACTTCCGGCACACGTCATGGGTCGGCATGGCGGCCAAGGGCACGATCGCCGGGTTCGGCGCGCAAAGCTACATGCTGGCGCTGGAGGCTGCTGCGGGGCTTTGAGCGGCAGCACGATCGTCATCCCAGCGAAGGCTGGGGCCGCTATGACCATGTTACGCCCTATCGGCAGGGCAGCGCGGATTTTGCGGGGTCTTGCAGATAGCGCGCGCTCTGACGAGAGCGGTCCCAGCCTTCGCTGGGATGACGGGCGCTATGAAGGCGACTTCGGTACGTCACTCCTTGCAGTGACGCAATTCCCCCGGCCATCGCGAACCGCAACGATCCGGTGCACCGACACGCCCAGCGGATCGACCGCATCGGGCAGCGCAACAAGGCAAATACCCTGCCCGGTAAGATTGAGGAGCGCCTTGCGCACATCCTCGGTGGTCGCCTGCTGCGCCAATCCCGCGATGACGAAACCCGGACGCTTGCCGCGCGGTTCTGCTGGCAACATATGCCCGTGAAGATCGGCAATCGGCTTGCCCTGCACCAACCAGCGGTCGGCAGCGGCGTCATAGAACGGCGCGGCGTCAATGTCCGCACGCGTGATGCCTGCCGCCACTGAACCTCGCCCGTAGTCGCTGCTGTCGGCGAGTTGGAAAGCCGCTGTATTCTGCGCATCGCCGCGCGGCCAGAACCACCAGGCGTTCGCCGCCACCAGCAACGCCACCGCCGCTACCAGCAGCGGCGTACGCTTCGACCGTCCCGTCACGCGCATCGCTCCAACCTCAGCCCAGCGGAACGCCCGGGATGCTCTTGGCCGTGCGGATCGTCAGCGAGGTCTTGACGCTGTCCACGTTGGGCGCGGGCGTCAGCTTGCTGGTGAGGAATTCCTGGAAGCTCTGCAGATCGCGGCTGACGATCTTCAGGATGAAGTCGATCTCGCCGTTGAGCATGTGGCACTCGCGCACTTCGGGCAGGCCCTTCATGTGGTCCTCGAAGGCGCGCAGCGATTCCTCGGCCTGGCTCTTGAGGCTGACCAGCGCGAAGACGGTGATCGTGAAGCCCAGCTTCGACGCGTCGAGATCGGCGTGATAGCCCTGGATCACGCCCGCTTCCTCGAGGCTGCGCACGCGGCGCAGGCACGGCGGCGCGGTCAGACCCACGCGCTGGGCGAGTTCGACATTGGTGATGCGACCTTCCGCCTGCAATTCCGCCAGCAGGCGACGGTCGATTTCATCGAGATTGATCATTCAAATTCCCCAGGCACACGCCTCTCGCTTCGCCTTGTTGCAACATCTACATCGAAAATGCGAGCGCGCCGTAATATTATTAGCCCATAGCGTAATCGTCCCGCTTTGCAACGGCCGAAACTCGGCTCTTTCGATCCCGACGCACTTTGCTACGAAAAAGCGACCCGGTGTTTTCCTTATGGTAAACATCACGCGGGCATAGGACCGAATCTGCCACGTAACCCGAGGCGCGCCTTTCGCGTCTGGAGATGGAATGCATTTCGACGATCGCCTTGCCACGGTCCTGCGCCTCCCGTCCTCGGGGGACAGTCTCGCGCGGATCCAGTTCAGGCAGCTCATCGACATTCTCGGACGTGCGACCGATCTCGCAGGAGACGGGCGAGACGGTCGAAGCCGCCTACGCTCGGCTCGATCAACTCGGCAGAGAACTTCCCGCGGCCGAGCGCGTAAGACTGCTTCGTGGGCCGTTGCAGCCGATGACGAACCCGCGGCTGCTGAAATGGTTGGCCGACGCCGAACCCGACGTCGCCTGCGCCGGGATTGCCTCTGCGGACCTCGATGATGCGGCGTGGCTCGGACTCATCCCGCGCCTTCCGGTCCGCGCTCGCGGCATCCTGCGCCACCGCCGCGACTTGTCGCCACGGGTCAATGCTCTGCTGGAACAACTCGGCGTGTACGATCGCGGGCTGCCTGCGGGCCCGGCCGACCCACATCCGGAGGATTCTCTGCCAGAGCCCCAATCGCGCCTCCAGCGACCCACGGGCAACATCGCCGTCGATCAGGACATGTCGGATGATGTACTTGAACTACTCGATATGGCGGATGCGCCGCCACCGCCGACTTCCTTGAGCGAATGGGCCCGCGCGCGCGCGGCTCAGCAGCACAAGGACCTGCAGCACAAGGTCGCCACCGCCCCCGCGTCCAGCCCTCGCGAAGCTGGAATCGGGGCGATCGTCCGGCGCATCGAGGAATTTCGAAAGGCTCGCGAGGCCAAGGGGCCGCCCGAAATCCATGCAGATCTCGCCACGCCTGCCGCTGGGCGACACGACCATCCTCGCAACCCAGCGACTTGCTACCGCCATCGACTTCACCACCGGGCTTGAAGGACGCATCGACTGGGCGGATGGCCCACATGCGCCGTCCGTGGTCGGACTTTCGCTCGGCACGCATGATCCGCAAGCCGCGCAGATATCTCATGCCATGGAGCACTGCCTGCCTCTGCGCGAGACCCGAATCATCATCACCGGTGCGCCTGCCGTTAGCGGCCCTTGGCAAATCGATGCCATCGCCCGCTTCGAACATGGCCGCTTCGCCGGATACTGCGGCCGCCTTCGTCGCCTTGCTGCCCCTGCGGAAGCTCTCGCAGCGCCGGTCGCCGCTCATGCAGAGGCCGATCGCATGCGCGAAGTTCTTCACGAGTTACGCACGCCCGCCAATGCAATCCAGGTAGCGGCCGAGATCATTCAGCAGCAACTCTACGGCCCGGCCCCGCACGAGTACCGCGCGCTGGCGGCCGCCATCGCCGGCGACTGCGCGCATATTCTGGCTGGCTTCGAGGAACTCGACCGGCTGGTGAAGCTCGAATCGGGTGCGATGCGGCTCGAGGACGGCGAGTGCGATCTTGCTCGGGTACTTGCCCAGACCATCGTGCGCCTGCGTGCCTGGACCGAGCCGCGCGGCAGTGGGTTTTCGATGCTCGCCGATCCCTCGGCAACGACATTGCCGGTGCGCATAGCCCGGCCCGAAGTGGAACGACTGGTTTGGCGGCTGTTCGCCGCCCTCGCCGGATCGACTCTACCGGGTGAAACGCTCGACTTGCGCTGGAATCAACGTACCGATCCAAAATCTGCGATGATCGAGCTTTCAGTTGCGCTGCCCGCGGTTCTGGCCGAGCGCGCGCCGGAAGCGCTTTTTGATCCTGTCGCCGGCGAACGCGGCCAATCGCTTGCTGCAGGCATGTTCGGTATTGGCTTCACTCTGCGCCTTGCCGCAGCAGAAGCCGCGGCGGCCGGCGGCTCGCTGCAACGTGTAACAAACAACCTTCACCTGTCGCTGCCTACCTTGACCGAGCGGGCCACACACAATAGCACTTCGGCAACTTTTTCGCAGTAATCCCTTGGTGATGCGACGCAGAGGGAAAGACTTTTTGCCAGTTCCGAACCTTCTGCAGCCGCCCGGCAGGCAGGCCTTCGCCGCATTCTGCCACGACTTTGGCCAGCGCTTCATCGTCACCGTCGATACCGAAGAGGAATTCGACTGGTCGGCTCCGCTCGACCGCAAGGCGCACAGCGTCGTCGCCGTACCCGCCCTGCGCAAATTCCAGCAATTCTGCGAAGGGTTCGGTGTTGTCCCGTCCTACCTCATCGACTGGCCGGTCGCGGATTCCGCCTTCGCCCCCGAAGCGATCGGCGATGCGGTTTTATCTGGGCGTGCCGAAGTCGGCGTCCAGCTTCACCCTTGGGTAAACCCGCCGTTCGTCGAGGATGTCAACGAACTCAACAGCTACGCGGGTAATCTGCCCTTCGAACTGGAACGCGAAAAGCTGCACACCCTGCGTGACCGGATCGAAAGCGCCTTCGGCACGCCCCCGCGCATCTACCGCGCCGGCCGCTACGGCCTCGGCACGCGCACGGCAGAAATCCTTCTCGAATGCGGCATAGCCATCGATACCTCGGTACGGGCGCGCTTCGACTATAGCGGTACCGGCGGCCCCAATTATCGCGAGCATCCGCTCCACCCCTACTGGGTCGGCAAGGAGCGCGAACTTCTCGAATTGCCGCTCACCACCGTATATTGGGGGCCGTTGCGGCAGGTCGGCAATGTCATCTACCCGCACTTGTGGCGCGCCCCGACAATGCGCGGTGTCCTCGCGCGCGCAGGCCTGCTGGAACGCATCCCCCTAACGCCTGAGGGCATCACCGCGGAGGAAGCACTGCGCGGCGTTGATATCGCCATCGATGAGGGCCTACCGGTACTTGTGTTCTCGTTCCACAGCCCGTCGCTGGCTACGGGCCACACGCCCTATGTGCGAAGCGAAGCAGATCTCGACGCGCTCTACGACTGGTGGCGCACACTGTTCACGCACCTCGCGCGACGAGGTGTGAAGCCGACAAGTGTGCATGAAATCATGAACAGTGTGCAACGCGGATAGAACCGCGCTTGCGTCATACGCATTGCCAAGCTAACGGGCTTGGCACCCGGCCATCGTCGATGGGGTCGGGTCCGGCACGGGGGCCTGTAGCTCAGCGGTTAGAGCTGGCCGCTCATAACGGCTAGGTCGCGGGTTCGAATCCTGCCGGGCCCACCATTCGCCGGTTGCTGCCTTTCCGGCAGCAGCATCGACAACCCCAGGTCGGGGAGTGGCGCAGTCCGGTAGCGCGCTTGCTTTGGGAGCAAGATGTCGCAGGTTCGAATCCTGTCTCCCCGACCAACTCATAACGTCTCAGCGCAGCTCATACCGCTCCAAATTGTCCTAAACTTCCGGTGGCTTGCAAGGCCAACCATGGCCGCTGGGCAGGAAACAGTGAGTGCTGCCAAATTTCGTCGTCACTTTCTCCCCACGCACTGCAGCGCGCCGATATCCGATAGCGCTGCGGGAAATGTGGTCGCCTCCATTTTTGTGTAGAGCGTGCCACGAGACATTCCCATACGCTCGAGAACAGCGGGAAGCCTGAGCAAACGGTCTGCGTACCTGCATCCATAGCGCAACCTCCTGCGTGTTCGGCGATAGACGCCAACTCCTTCGAAGATGAATGCTTAAAGCTTGAATAACAGCAGCAAGCGGACGCAAATATACTCAACGTCAATTGATGACCGTCGCTAGTTCTAAAATGATATAAAAATCTCAGCTTATATCCACTGTTATGAGGGAAGTTCGGTGTACGAGCCACTGGAGCGGTCCCCACTCATTCCGGGCATATCCGCTAGAGCTGAAGTAGTTGGCGTACTCGGTGGTGCTTGAACAGATCGACGAGTCTGTCAATCAGGTTCCACAGCCGTGCCTTCCAGCCTCCCGACGGCACCTCTAAAATCTTGCAATCAATTCGCAGTAGCAATATGTGCGCCGCACAATCGAGATCACCCTCGGGGAGCACCACATAATGTATCATACCCATTCCCGCCTTAGCGCCGGGGCGAGCGGACTTGCGCTTGTTCTGGCTATCGCTAACGCCGCGCCCGTATGCGCCGAAGAAGCCGCCGCCGACGGCGCGCCGCAGGACGTCAGCTCCTCGGAAATCACCGTACTCGGCGCGCGCAGCAAGGATTACAAGGTCGACCAGTTGACCACCGCCACGCGCACCGGCACCAGCATCATGGACGTGCCGCAGTCGATCCAGTTCGTGCCGCGCGACGTCATCGACGATCAGCAGATCCTCGATCTCACCAGCGCGCTGCGCAACGTCAGCGGCATTCAGGCTGGCACCGACGCGGGTAATCGGTCGGAGAGCTTCACCATCCGCGGTTTCCGCTCTTCCTACTACGCCATCGATCTGATCATGCTCAGCCCGGCGATCGAGACCAACGACAGCTACCGCGACCTTGCCAACGTGGAGCGCATCGAAGTGCTCAAGGGTCCGGCCTCTGTGCTCTACGGCCGCGGCGATCCGGGCGGCCTGATCAACATCGTCACCAAGCAGCCGCGCTTCGAGCGGGGGATGAACTTCTCCGTCCAGGGCGGCAGCAACGACTTCATGCGCGGGCAGGTGGACGTGACCGGTCCGGTCGATGCCGCCAGGACGCTGGCCGTGCGCTTCATCGCCGCCGCGCAGACCGGCGACACCTTCCGCGACGTGTTCCAGCCCTACCGCCGCCAGTTCCTGTCCGGCTCGGTGTTGTGGCAGCCGACCGACCGCACCCGCGTCATCGCCAGCCTGACGTATGCGCACCAGAAGAACCAGACCGATCGCGGCATCGTCGCCACCACCGACGCCGACGGCGATCTCGTCGTCAACCTCCCGCGCGACCGGTTCCTGGGCGAAGAGTGGGCGACCACCGAATCCAGCCGCTACGAGTTCAACTACCGCATCGAGCATGAACTGGCCGACTGGCTGACCGTCCGCCAGATCGGCCATTACGACGAGGGCAAGCTCGACCTGTTCGGCATCAACTACGGCAGCAGCGTCGCGGTCAATGCCACCACCGGCGCGCGCACCGTTACCCGCACCGCCGTCGAGCAGCACGAGAACAACCACAACTACGATGCGCAGGCCGACATGGTCGCGCGCTTCTCCACCGGCGGGATCGGGCACACGGTCGTATTTGGCGGCGAGTACGTGAAGTCCTATCGCTTCCGTACGTTCGCGCGCGCCACGCTGGCGGCGATCAACATCGACGATCCGGTCTATGGCGCCACGCCGGGCACCTGGGTTCCCGCCGCCGACCGCAAGGTGCAGTCCAAGTCGCTGTCCGGCTACCTGCAGGATCAGATCGATATCGGCGACAAGATCAACCTGCTGGCCGGCGTGCGCTACGACCATGCCCAGCAGTCCGACCACGGCACCACCCAGTACGCCTCTGACGACAAGGCATGGTCGCCGCGCGTGGGCGTGGTATTCAAGCCGGTGCCGAACGTCTCGTTGTTCGCCGACTTCACCCGCTCGTTCCAGTCCAAGCCCGAGCCGACCATCGACGGCAAGCCGATCGATCCGGAAAAGGGCAAGCAGTACGAGGCCGGCATCAAGGCTGAACTGTTCGGCGGCCGCCTTGCCTCCACGCTGTCGGTCTACCAGCTGACGCGTGAGAACGTGACGCAGCAGGACCCCAACAACGTCGGCTACAACATCAACGCGGGCGTCCAACGCTCGCAGGGTGTCGAGTTCGACATGTCCGGCGCGATCACGCCGAGCGTCAAGGTCATCGCCAACGGCGCCTATACCGACGCCGCCGTGCGCTCCTCCACCGACTACGCCAAGGGCAACAAGCTGATCGGCGTGCCCAAGTGGAGCGGCAGCCTGTGGGTGACGCTGGAGCCGGTGGACGGCCCGCTGAGCCGCTTCGGCCTCGGCGGCGGCGTGGTTGCGGCGAGCAACCGCATGGGCAATCTGGAGAACACCTTCTCGGTTGGCGGCTACACCCGCTTCGACAGCAGCCTGTGGTACAAGCTGGCCGACAAGGTGCGCCTGACGGTGAACGTCAAGAACATCACCAACGAGTACTACATCGCCAGCACCGTCTCCCGCGCGCAGATCACGCCGGGCGAGGGCCGCAGCTTCCTCGTCGGCCTGAGCGGAGGGTTCTGAGGATGACCAAGGCATTCGCCGCCGCGCTGCTGGCGCTGGCCATTGGCACGGCTCCCGCCCCGGCCTTGGCGGCGGATGCCGGCAAGGTGCTGTTCCTGATGCGCGCCGATCCCCCGGCGGTTCGGCCGACCCGGCGGTCAAGGCGCGACTGGAGGCGATGGGCTATGCCGTCACCACCAGCGAGGGGCTGGACGGCGCGCCGGACCCTTGCGGGTTCGACCTTGTCGTCATGTCCTCGACGGTGCGCTCCAACCAGTTCACCGCCAACCGCCCCATGATCGCGCGATGGCGCGACATGGGCGTGCCGCTGGTGACCTGGGAGAACGACCTTCTCGACGACTTGTGGATGACCGGGCTGCGCCGCGACACCGACTTCGGCGAACTGGAGACCGGCCACTACTTCTGGCTGGTGCGCGCGCCGCATCCGATGGCGGCGGGCATTCCGGCGGGCCTTGGCACCTGGACCGAGGCGCGCACGCCCGCAGGCTGGGGCAGGCCCGGGCTCGGCGCCGACGTCATCATGACCTGGCCTGGAGAGCCGGACAAGGCGACCCTGTTCGGTTACGAGGCGGGCGCGACGATGGACCATGACCACCTCGCCCCGGCCCGCCGGGTGTTCATCGGCATGGAGAACAACAGCTTCACCCGCATGACCGATACCGGCCGCAAGCTGTTCGACGCCGCGATCCAATGGGCGCGCGCGGGCGCGAAAGTGTGCAAGGTGAAGAAGTGAGACGCGCGCTTGGCTTCGCGCTGGCAACCGCCCTGCTCGCCGGCTCCGCTTCGGCGCAGGACAGCGGCCCCATCCCCGAGGCGCAGCCGCTGCTGGCGCGCTACGTGCTGGCGGACGGCGCCCTCGCTGTCGGCGGCGGCCCGGAAGCCGGTGCCATCGCAGCGGCAGCCAGCGGCCTGTCCCCCCGCATCGTCGGCCCTGCCGGAGCGATGCCGCTGCTGACGCAAGGCGCCATCGCGCTCGCCGTGATCCCGCGCGAGATGACCGTGATCGAGCGCGCCGCCGTGCGCCGCTTTTCCGGCGGCCTGCCGCTGGCGGTGCCGGTGATGCAGGGGCTCTACCTCTATGTGCGCTGCGACAAGGACGGCGCCCTCGATGAGTGGGTGAAGCCGGTGCTGCAGGCGCTGTTCTCGGACGATGGGCAGGCGCGCCTGAAGGCGGTGCTGGCGACATACAAGCCGCTCGATGCCGCCGCGCTGGCGGATGCGCGGGAACGGATCGCAAGGCTGCACGGGATCACGATCCCGCGGCGCGAGGCGGGCTACGTCGCCCCGGACGGCAGCCTCTCGATCATCGGCAGCGATACGCTGACGACGATCATGCCCGACATGCTCGCCGCCTACGCGCGTCACGCGCCCAAGGTGCGCTTCACCGCCGACTTGCGCGGCTCCTCCACCGCGATGCCTGCGCTGACGGCCGGAACCACGATCTTCGCGCCGATGGGCCGTGAGCTGTGGGAGAACGACCTCGACGGCTTCCGGCAGGTAAAGGGCTACGATCCGGTGCGCATCCGCATCGCCTATGCCAGTCACGGCCCCCGCGCGGGCGGCAAGACGCCGCCCGCGATCTACGTCAACGCGAGCAACCCGCTTGCCGGACTATCGATGGCGCAAGTGAAGCGCGTCTTCGCGGCAGGCGCATCCGGCGGCGACATTGCCGACTGGTCGAATTTGAGCGCCGCGGCAGGCGCGATCCACGTCTATGGCGCGCGCGACGATGGCGGGTTCGGCTCGGCCATGCGCGCCTCGAAGCTCGACGGGCTGCCGTTCAGCGCCCGCTACCAGGCGATGCCGAGCGGAAAGGCGATCCTCGCCGCCGTCGCGGCGGACCCTCACGGCATCGGCTATGCGACATGGATCGACGCGGGCGAGGCACCGGAAGGCGTGCGAGTCCTGCCGCTGTCCGCACGCGACGGCGGCCCTTACGTCCTGCCTCAAGAGGGCGCGGACCGGGGCGCCTGGCCGATATCCTATTTCCTCAACATCTACATCGATAAGGCGCCGGGCAAGTCGATCAATCCGGAAATCAAAGGCCTGTTGCGGTTCATGCTCTCTGTGGAAGGGCAGGCTATCATTGCACACCATATGTCAGAAGATGATGGCTATGTGCCACTCGACAGGCGGGACCTCGCTGCCGAGAGGCGCCGGGTTGATACCTTGTAAGCGGAAATCTTTCTGTGAGCAGGTGAAAGCTGTCAACTGTGCGCCAGGTGAGTAAGGTAGCAAGCATGGATCGCCGATCTTATCTTCGTTCGATTATCAAGGATCATACGGCATCTTCATATCGAAATACTGTTTCCTTTCTTTCCAGATTCGCGTGAATTGGTCAATAATCAGCAGTATTCTGGCTAATTCCTCTCACAATACTTTCCCACATTTTTTCATATCGAAAGTAATTAACCTCCTCCACTCGCGCATACCAGAGCAAGTGCGACAGTATCTTTAACTATCTGCCGGCTTACCCACCGCGACTGCGCAAGCGGCGATGGGGCGCATGCCCTCAATATTCATCATCGTACGTTGCGCCGCCGCCTCAAGGATGAAGGGACAACGTTTCAGGACGTGAAGGACGACCTGCACCGCGATCTGTCTCTCTATTATCTGCGGAAAACCCGGCTGGATTTCAGGGGCATATCTGAAAAGCTGGCCTTCGCGGAAAAGGCCGTCTTCTCGCGAAGCTGCCGTCGCTGGTCCGGGCAATCGCCTTCACAACTGCGCGCGGCGCCTAAGTCTGCAACGGCAAGGGGAACTTTGTCCTGATAGGTCAAGCCATACGCGTCTGATTGCGCGACTATGCCCGTCAACGACGAACCAGCGACGTTGCAGGCCTGCCCTGCGTCGCGTGGTTTCGCGAGGAGGAGCGGGACATGGCCGAAGCGGATCCCAGGATCGAAATGGATATCAGCGACGTCGAATGGCGTCTTGGCCATCAGGTCGGCGGCGGAGAGCTCTGGGAGCCGTGCAACAAGACCGACATCCGCCGCTGGGTCATGGCGATGGACTACGTCAACCCGATCCACTGGGACCAGCGATTTGCGGCGGCGTCCAAATTCGGGGACATAATCGCACCGCAATCCATGCTGGTCGCACTCGATTACGGGCATGGCAACAATCAGGCCTGCGTGGGCCGGATCGATGGCCAGCACATGATCTTCGGCGGCGAGGAATGGTGGTGGTACGGCGTGAACGTCTGGCCCGGCGACCAGATCAGCCATGAGCGGATCTTCACCGGCTACAAGCTGACAGACACCAAGTTCGCCGGTCCGACCCTGTTCCAGCGCGGCGACACGATCCATCGTAATCAGCGCGGTGACCTCATCGCCAAATCCTGCCCTACCGTGATCCGCTATCTTGCCAAGGAGGCCGAAAAGCGGGGCATGTATGCCTCCACCGCAGGCACGCCGCACAAATGGACACAGGCGGAACTGGCGGAAATCGACCAGGTGCGGCGCGACTGGTTTCTTTCCAATCGCGACGGCAAGTCACCGCATTTCGAGGACGTCGCGGTGGGCGACAAGCTGCCGCGCCGGGTGATCGGCCCGCACTCGATCGCGAGCTTCACCACCGAATACCGCGCTTTCGTGTTCAACATCTGGGGCAGCTTCTACTGGCAGGGCGTGGATGGCGTGCCCGACTGCTGGGTCAATCAGGACATGGGGTGGATCGACGGGTTCAGCTTCGACGAGGAAGGGGCGATGATCGATCCGCGCCTGCGTGACGGGCTCTACCTCGGCCCATCGCGCGGCCACATCGACGACAGCCGGGCGAGCGAGATCGGGATGCACCGTGCTTACGGCTACGGCGCTACGATGGCCGCGTGGAACACCGACTACCTGGCCTTCTGGGCCGGTCACGACGGCATGGTCCGCCACGCCAAGTCCGAGTTTCGCGGTCCTGCGTTCGAGGGCGACGTCACCTGGATCGAGGGTGAAGTGGTCGAGAAGATCGCGGAATCGGACTGGGGCTTCCCGGTAGTGCGGATCGAGGTGCGGATGACCAACCAGGACGGCAAGACGGTCGTCACTTCGGTCAACGAAGTCCAGCTTCCCTACTGACCGGATCGGCGCCGTGACCCAGCATCGCTTCATAGCCGATCAGGCCCTGTCCGTCTCCTGCGGTCTGCCGCTCGGCGACGAGACCGGTCTGGGCGCACTGACGCTCGGGGGCTTCCTGCGCGAAGTCACGGCGCAATATTGCAGCCGCGAGGCACTGGTCCATTCCCGGCCGGATGGCACGACCGAGCGCTGGTCCTATGCGGACCTCTGGCGGGAAGCCAATGCGGTGGCCAAAGCGCTCGTCGCCTGTGGGCTTGCGCACGGCGAGCGGGTCGGCGTTCTGATGACGAACCGGCCGGAGTTCCTATCCGCCACTTTCGGCATCGCGCTCGCCGGAGGTGTCGCCGCGCCGATCGGGACCTTCTCGACGGCCGCCGAGCTTGGTTACCTCATCGAGAAATCGGCGATCTCAACGCTGCTGTTCGAGCGCACCGTGCTCAAGAAGGACTTCCTGGTGGCACTGGCCGAACTCGATACCCGGGTTACCGAGGCCACGCCGCATAGCTTCGCCTCGCTGCGCTTTCCCTTTCTCAAGACGCTGGTCATGGTCGGCGACGGGGCCTGCGGAGCGGTGCAGGACTGGTCCGCTTTCCTCGCGGCGGGCAACGCGATCGCGGAGGCGAGTATTGCCGCGCGTGCCGCTGCGGTCTCTCCGGCCGATGCCGGCGTGCTGTTCTTTTCCTCAGGGTCCACCGCGCTTCCCAAGGGCATCGTATCCTCGCATCGCGGGGTGACCTTGCAGATGTGGCGCATGGGGCCGCAGCAAGGACTGAGCGATGGCGTCCGCAGCTGGACCGCGAATGGCTTCTTCTGGTCCGGCAACTTCGCGATGATCGTGGGCGGCACGCTGGCGAAAGGCGGCACCATCGTCCTGCAGTCCACGTTCCAGCCTGCCGAGGCGCTGGCGCTGATGGAGGCCCACAAAGTTCAGTTCCTCTTCGCCTGGCCGCATCAGTGGGAGCAACTGATCGCCGCACCGAACTGGGCCGAAGTCGATCTGTCCTCGCTGGTCTATGTCGACGAGACCTCGCCGATCGCCCGGCATCCGACGGTCGAGGTCGACTGGATCGAGCCACGGCATTGCTATGGCAACACCGAGACCTTCACGCTCAGCGCCGCCTACCCTGCCCAGACGTCGCGGGAAGAAGCGGCGGAAAGCCATGGGCTGCCCTTGCCGGGCAATATCCTCAAGATCGTCGATCCTCTGACCGGCCGGACCATGCCGCTGGGCGAACGCGGGGAACTGGCGGTCAAGGGGCCGACGCTCATGCTCGGCTACCTCGGCGTGGCCCTTGCCGACACGCTCGACGCGGAGGGCTTCCTGCGCACCGGGGACGGCGGGTGGCTCGACGATGCCGGACGGCTGCACTGGGAAGGCCGGCTGAACGACATCATCAAGACCGGGGGGCCAACGTCTCCCCGCTGGAGATCGACGAGGTCATCCGCGAATGCGCAGGCGTCAAGGTCGCCCAGACGGTCGGCGTACCGCACGATACGCTGGGTGAGATCGTGGTGTCCTGCGTCGCCCTTCACGAGCGCGCGCAGGTCAGCGAGGAAGACCTGCGGTCTCACGCCCGAACCCGGCTGGCCAGCTACAAGGTTCCACGCCGGGTGCTGTTCTTCGCGCCCGAGGATCTGGCCGTCACCGGCAGCAACAAGATCAAGACAAGCGAGCTGCGCCGGGTCGCGGCAGAAAGGCTCGCCATGCAGACCTGACAATTCGTGTTGCGCCCGATCGGTCGGAAAGAGCCGGCGAGCGATGGTTTTCAACCAAGAAGGGGAGGATAATATGATGAAATTCAATAAGAAGCGCACCGCGTGGCGTTTTGCGATCGGCGTGGCCGGGATCGCCCTGATCCCGGGCATGGCGGCGGCACAGGAGAAAGCGCCGCCCGCCGAGGACACCTCGGCCGACCAGATCACGTCGGAGCCGATCGTGGTGACCGGAACTCTGATCCGCGGCATCGCACCGGCGGGCAACAACGTCATCGGCGTCACCAGCGAACAGGTCACCGCAACCGGCGCCGCATCGACGAGCCAGGTTCTCGCCAGCGTTCCGCAAGTGGGTAACTTCTTCAACGCCCTGCCCGCCGGTGTGTCGCCCCAGGCCGGAGCGAACGCCTCCAATCCGATCAACCGTCCGAACCTGCGCAACCTGCCCGGTGCCAACACCAGCGGCGGCGCCCAGACGCTCGTGCTGTTCGACGGCCAGCGTGTGGTCGGTGCAGGCATCCAGCAGGTTGCGGTCGATCCCGACATCATCGCGCCCGGCGTCATCGCGCGCGTCGAGGCCATGACCGATGGCGGCTCGGCCGTCTACGGCTCGGACGCGCTTGGCGGCGTGCTGAACTTCGTCACCCGCGACCGCTTCAACGGCGTGCAGGTCGACGCCCGCTATGGCCTGGGCGAAAATTACAAGTCGGTCGATGCCAGTGCGATGGCAGGCAAGGATTGGGGCTCGGGCGGCTTCTACGTCGCCTACGGCTATTCGCACCATGACAGCGTCTATGGTTCGGACCGGGACTGGGTTAAGCAGATCAACTGGGACACCAAGGTGCCGACCGGTCGCAACTGCGCCGCTCCGAACGTCAGCGTCGGCACGGCAACCTACGTGCCGTCGGGCCCCGGGCTGGCGGCCGGTGGCCCCAATGTCTGCGACTTCTCGGACACGGTTGCCATCTATCCCACCGCGACGCTGCACACGGTCTTCGCCCGTTTGAACCAGCGTCTGTCGGACTCGGTTCGTTTCGACGTGACCGCACTCTATGCGAACCGTGCCATCGAGGCCGTCGGCGGCACGCTGGGGACCGGCGCTCTGAGCACCGGAGCCACAGCGCAGGCGACGCTGACCGCCGCTTCGCCGTATTACCGCCCCACCGGCGATGCCAACACCGGCCTGCCGCAAGTCGTTCGGTACGACTACAGCCCCCTGTTCGGCGCTCGCTCTGCCACGCAGGAAACCAATCTGGAAACATGGCGCATCGCGCCGTCGATCTCGATCGAACTCGGCTCCGACTGGGAACTGAGCGGCCTGTTCAGCTACGGCATCGCCACCACCTCGTTCCGCAACGCACAGATCAGCACGACCGCGCAGGCCAGCGCACTCGCGTCCGGGGCATTGAACCCCTATGACGTGGGCACCGCCAGCCCTGCCACGGCCGCCAGCCTGCTGCGTTACGCCGAGGGCGTGGGACGCAACGAATTGTTCGATTATCGCGCAATCGCCAACGGCCCGCTGTTCGCCCTCCCGGGCGGCTCGGTCAAGGCTGCCGTGGGCTACGAGCACATGCAGGACAATTTCCAGCGGCGCACGACCAACGCCACCACTTACGCCTTCCAGGACCCTACCAGCTACACGCAGAAGGTCGATTCCGTCTTCGGCGAACTGCAAGTGCCGATCGTCGGCAGCGGTAACGAAATGTCGTTCCTCAACGAGCTGTCGCTGTCCGCCTCGGCCCGCTACGACAAGTACAGCGACTTCGGCGACACCTTCAATCCCAAGTTCGCCGCCACGCTGCGCCCCGTCGAATGGATCGCGATCCGCGGCAACTGGGGCAAGTCCTTTACCGCACCATCACCTGTCGACCAGCTTGGCGTTCTGGCATCGGCGGTCGCGACGGTGCCTGCCGCGTTCCTGCGCACGCCGCCCGGCGTGACCGCAGCGCCCGGCGAGGTCGGTCTCTTCGTGTCCGGCACGGCCCCCGGCCTGCAGCCGCAGAAAGCGACCAACTGGTCGGCCGGACTGGAAATCGAGCCGCCTTTCGTGCCGGGGCTCACCCTCAACGCCAGCTACTACAACATCGACCTGTCCGGCACGATCGGCCGGCCGGTGACGAGCGCCGATCTCACCGACTACTATGCCAACTTCCCGCAGCTCTACTCGGTGCGGCCCACTGGTCAGGAACTGGCAGCCTATCTGACGCAGTTCAATCCGGCCAACTTCAACTTCACGGTCGCCAACCCCACCTCGACCTCTCAGGCGCTGATCACTGCGGGCGGGGTCACCACTCCCGTACTGGTTTCGCTCGATACCCGGTCGCGTAACCTTGGGACCGCGAAGCTCGATGGCATCGACTTCAGCGCCAACTACGTGCTCGACACCAGCTTCGCCTCGTTCGATGCGAGCGCATCGGGCAACTATCGACTGTCGCAGAAGTCCCGTGCTCTGCCATCGCTCCCGATCGCGGACGACCTGGCGTTCAATACGCCCGTGTTCCGTATGCAGGGCACGCTGGGAACGACGATTGGCGGCCTTCGCGCACAAGTCACTTGGAACCACACCTCCGGCTACAAGCGCGGCACCGTCGAATTCGGCCAGACCAAGATATCCGCGTTCGACGCCATCAACCTGTTCTTCAAGTACGACGTGAAGTCCGATTCGGTCCTGACGAGCAACCTGTCGTTCACGCTGAACGTCCAGAACCTGTTCGACACCGAACCGCCCGAGTTCCGCAGCGCTACCGGGCTGGGTTACGACGCGACCCAGGGTTCCGCCTTCTCGATCGGCCGCATCGTGCAGTTCGGCGTGCGCAAGAACTTCTGACCGTGCGCGGCGAGGCCGGGCCACTGGTCCGGCCCCGACCGAGCAGGGCGAAAAATGCGGCTCCGGGGTCTTCCCCGGAGCCGTTCTTGTTTGATCGGAAAAGATGGCGCGTCGTGACTACTTTACCACGACACGAACCCGGCCGAGGTTCATGATCCGTCCATACGGACTTCCCACTTCCGCTTCCCGCTGGGCCGTCACGCGCAGTCCCACGAAATAGGTCCCCGGCACCGCGAAAGCGTGAGTGACGCTCACTGCGGCGCTCCCGTCCTTGCGAAACTCCAGAACCGCAGGATCGCTGAAACTGCCCTTCCCCTCGAAATCCCACTCCCCGCCGACGATGCGGCCAGTACCTTTTGGAAGGCGAGCCTCGGCGGTCAGGGTGACCGGCTTTCCGGCGGCGACCTCGGCGCGCAGGCCGCCATTGGCCCGCAGCGCGACCACCGGCTGAATGCCCAGCCGCGCCGCTGCCGTCGGCGGCACGATAACCTGTCCGTCCTTGATGGAATAAGCGGTGCTCGGCGCCGGTGCGATGCCCTTTTCCACCCAGGCGCTGACGTCGAGCAGCGCCTGCTGCAGCACGCCGGTGAAAGTCACCAGCTCGGCGCTGCCCTGACCTCCATGTTCGGCATGCTCGGTGAACCAGACCCGGAAGGCGTCGTCGGCTTTCTTGCCGAGGTGCTCGCCTACCTTGGTACGATACCAGTCCGCACCCCACGGCCATGCCGCAGTGTCCGAGAGATTTTCGACGAGAATGACCTTCGCCCCGATCCTGCCGGTGGGCACGGCGCCTGCCGCTCCGATGGCGAACTGGGGACCGAGCAGCTTGGGCCGCTGGGGTCCCAACGGTTTGCCATCCGGGCCGCGATACTGGTTCCAGGTGTAGAAGTCCGGGGTCGGGACCTGATGCCGGTGATAGGTCTGCGCGGCCAGCCAGTTCGAGTTGTCGATCTGCACTTCGTCCCCGGCGGCAAGCTTGGCGAGAACGGCCGGATCGTTGCTCTGCAGGACTACGATCTTCCCGTCGACGCGCTGCAGCCGCAGCAGGGCTCCCGCCGCTGCGCCGCTGTTGACCTTCAGGTCGGCCGCGCTGCCGAAGTCACGCTGCGGAACGGCGTCGAGTTCGATGGCGACCGGCAGTTCGCTGCCTCCCGGACCAAGGAGCGCCTGCCACGCAAGCTCCGCCGTGCCCCGGGCCTGACCCATCTGCGGTTTGAGCGTGATCCCTAGCCGGTTAGCATCGGCCGCCATGATCAGCCGCACGACCTTCGCCTTTTGCTGGATACGGGCGTCGCGCAAGGACTTGGGCGGATCGAACCCTTCATAGCCGGGCTTGGCCCAGAAGTCGGTGAAGTACGTCGGGTCGGCCGCGAGCATGCCCGGATAAAGCACCGGAAAGGCGCCGACGTAGCCGCGTGCGAGGGCGCGCAACTCGGGCAAGGGATAGCCGAAGTCCAGAATCTCCCGAAGCGCCGAGCGCTGCTCGGCGTCCAGCCCCTTGTACGGGTCCCCCGTTCCGCCGACGTCGAAAGCGTCGATGATGCCGGGCAGTTTGTCTCCCAGGACCCGATAGGCGTAGAGCGGCGCGGTGAAATTGTACGGCGTCGCCATCGCCGAGCCCATCACGAAGGGAACCGCCCCGTCCCAGACACCGGCCGTGTTCTCGATGCTGCCTACGGTCCGATAGGCGCCGCCGCTGCCGCCCCAGATGTAACCGAAGGGGCGCTTGCCCCCATACATCCGGGCGGCGACGACGCGGGAGAATTGGGCTGCAGCCGCATTGGCCCGGTAGGCCCCGATGGTCGGGTCGGTCGCGTATGCAGGCCCCGAGTTGGCGCTGGCCCCGCCGCCGTTGGTTTCGATGTAATAGCCGCCATGGTTGACCGCGAAACCGATGTTGCCTCCGCCATCGCGCGTGTCCTTCTGCGCGAGGTTCTCGCTGTCCGGCACCGGGGTGACGTATTCGAAGAAGCGTCCTTCGTACTTTTCCTTGGGCGGGAGGTAGAAGGAAAAACGCATGTCGGTGCCGGTGAAGCCGCCATGCACGTAACGGTGCCGCACCGGTGCATCGCGCCATTCGTCGATGTCGACATAGGGTTTGGTGAAAAGGGGATCGGCGGCGGCTCCCGGCGGAACGGCCTCGGGCCAGGCAATCGCCTCTGGCGCCGGAGATGCAGCTTCGCCCGGAATGGCACCGGCAGTCAAAAGCAGTCCGGTGACGATGCACATCGCCGTACCCAGACCGCATCGCGAACGAACTCTGGCTGAACGTCCCATTTTCTCTCCCCTGCCGTGTTTTTGTTTCGATCCTCGGATAGTGTAGGCGCCAAGGCGGGGCGCAAAACTGAACTGCATCGTCCACGCGAATAAGCGGGGGCCCCGCCCTCGCATTTCTATTTGGGGGGCGTTCAGGCGCGGACGGCGATCTGATACTGCTCGATGTAATCCCGGAAATGGCGGCGAACGCCTTCCTGGCTCAGGCCGTACTCGGCCAGATCATACTTGTGAGAACCGTGCTTGCCCTTGGGGTTACGGGCGAGGTAGGCCTCCATGGCCGTGCGCGCGGCCGGTGTCAGGGGCTCGTCGAAGCGGCGGTAGATGGACTCGATCGACGCGAGGGGATCGCGCACGAGGTCGCGGTACTGCACATCGAAGACCGCGTCAGCGCCGTGCCGCTCTCGGTAGTCGTTCACCCGTGCGATCATGAGGTCGAATGTGTCCATCAGGTTCTCGCCGATGGCCCTGAGATCGACCTGGTCGCTGTACATGCGCCGCACTTCCTTGAGCAGACTGCATGCCGAGCCAACGACCTCCACAGGATCGCGATGGGTCATGACGAGCTGCGCGTCAGGAAATTCCGCCGTGAGCGCATCGAGGAACAGGGGATGCCACGGGTTCTTGAGCGTCCAGCGCCCCGGAGATTCCGCCTGAAGAAGCTGCAACAGGCGCTTCTCGTAGCGGAACGCGGGGCCGTAGTCGGCCTCGTGGAGGAACCAGCGATGATAGCTGGGGATGTCGGCCTGGGAATCGAATATCTGGGCGCAGAACGAGGCGGACATCGCGAACTGACATTCGGTCGGACTATCGGCATCCTCGTAGTGGATCGCGGCGATCTGCGGGGCGAATTGAAGGCCCTGCTGGGTTTTCACGTGACAGGCATCGAAACGGGGTCCGGCGTGCAGTTCGTCGGGGCGCGGCGGAGGCACCGAGTCGAATGCCTCCCACCGCAGGAACGACCGACGGGCGGGATCCGCTTCGAGAAGGTTGATCGCCAGAGTCGTACCGGTTCGCGGCAGCCCGAATACGAAGAGAGGCTTTTCGACCGGACGATCCAGAAGTTCGGGGTGACGAGCCAGCCAGTCCTCGACCCGCATCCTGTTGGCCATGGCCGACACCAGCGCGTCCACGGACCGCTTCATGCCCGTTTCGGTGAACCTGGCTTCCTGCTCGTAGGCGTTCAGGAGCACCGTCAGGCCATCCAGAATCGCAGGATCTCCAAACTCGTTCAACCCGGTCAGCTTACCCGCTGCCGCGACGATATCCTCAGCCCGCATCTCTCACCATCTTCCTGGGATGGGTGCCCATAGCACCGGCATTCCCGGGAGCATGCGGCCATTGAGCATACTTTAGAAGAAATGTTCGCATCATCGTGGCGATATCGTTCAGCCGCACTCCAAAAAAGTATCCTGTATTGTAGCCTTGTCGATGCGATGAGCCCAAATCCATCGGCGAGGCAATGAGGAATTAAGGGCATGAACCGGCTTGGAATCGATTCACAAACGGTGTTCGGAATGCCTCCCGGGGACCACATCGATCTGGCGGCGCGGCTTGGCTGCGGGCACATCTCCATTGGCCTTGCGCCGGTCCCATGGCGGCTCCCGCAATTCGCACCATGGTCGCTGCGCGACGAGCGATCCGCGCGGCTCGAGGTGGTACAACAGGCCAATGACAAAGGGATAAGCCTGTCACTCGGTGAGGGATTTGCGATCCGGCCCGGCTCCTCCGTCGCCGCGCTCGACAAGGATCTCGACTTCATGGCTGAAATGGGTGTGGTCGCAATCGGCACGGTAGCCATCGAAACGGACCCGATGCGCGCCATGGATGAATTGGCGATACTGGCATCGATGACACACGATCGCGGTCTCGGCCTCTATCTCGAATTTGCGCCTCCTCACGCCTTTCCCGGCCTTCAGCACGCTTTGAGCGCACTGGACGCGCTGGGATCGCCGCACGCCAAGCTGATCATCGACGCTATGCACCTGTTTCGCTGCGGCAACAGCGCGGAACAGGTCGCGCAGCTTGATCCGCAGCTTCTGGGACGCGTGCAGATGTCCGATGCGGCGATGGTAGGCCCCGGCAAGCCGTACATGGAAGAGGCCTGCTTCGAACGATCCCTTCCCGGCGAAGGGGAACTCCCCCTGAAGGCTCTCGCTGCTGCCCTTCCCCCGCATGTCCCGGTCTGTCTCGAAGCGCCAAACCGGAAAGAGGCACCGGATATCGCCAGCCTTGAAGACTACGCCGGGCGGGCGATGCGGCAGGTCCGTGCCCTGTTCTGAAACACGCGCACTGGACCGCCCCGCGCGTTCTGTGCTTGAGATGCATCCATGAGCATCGCCGCCAAAACCCGTACCCCCTGGAAGTCGCCGCGGAACGCCTTCGCGAAATTTCGCTCGCCAGTCCGGAGGGCACGCTTCTCGGGAGCGAAGAGGCGCTCATCGTTCAGCTCGGTTGTGCGCGCGCCACGGTGCGTCAGGTCGCCCGCCTGCTGGAGCGTGAAGGCCTGCTGCGCGTGCGGCGCGGCATGAACGGCGGGTACTTCAGTGCACGCCCGGACGCCGACACGATCGAAGCGACCGTCAGCGCGTATCTCGAGACGCTCGACATGGAGCCCAGCGACGTGACCGTGCTTGCCTCGGCGCTGTGGGTGGAGGCAGTGCGCAAGGCCGCAAGCCGCAATCCTCAGGTGATCGAGCCGACATGCAGCCGCCTGAAGGAAAAGATCGCGGCGCTCAAGGATGAGGCCACCTTCGATGCGGTCAGGGTGCTCGAACGCGAGACGCAGGATGCGATCTTCGCGCTGGCGCAGAGCGAATACATCAAGCTCATCTTCGATATCAATTCCGCCTTCTCCCGTCGGCGGTTCGCAGAGCCGATCGAGGACAACGACAGCGCCGAGCATCGCGTGTTCGTGCGCGAGTGGCGGAACGCGAAACTGCTCGAACTTACCGCGATTGGCCTCGGTGACGGCGAACTTGCGGTACTCGGCGCCCAGCTGAGCCGCAAGATCTGGCATTCGCGCCTGAAGCGCCGCTTCGTCGCTCTAGCCGCTGATACGTCAGCTTCTACCGGGCAACGCGGATGACGCGCGGCGGCGGGATGCAAATTAAGAACCCTTTATTCCGCCGCTGATCGATGATGCATCCAATGGGCGTAGCGGCGAATAGTAGATGAAATCTCGCCGTCCAGCCGCGCATATCGCTTGAGCGTTGTACTGACCCCCTAAAAGAGGATACTTTTAGTGGACGACCGCTGTCCTCGCCCCATACTGATCTCCCAAAGAAGAATCGCGCACCGCGACAAGCCTGGGCACAAGGGAGAGGTTGCATATGACTGGAGAGCTCGTTTCCGCATCGGCCGAGTGGCGTCGCTACTGGCCGGTCGTGCTCGCCTCTTCGATCGGCTTCTCGTTCATGTCGTTCATGACCCCCGCCGCCGGGGTGTTCATGGACCCGCTGGCGCGCGACTTCGGATGGGACCGCACGCAGCTTTCGAGCGGCCTTGCCGCGGCTGCCCTGATTTCCATCGTGCTCTCGCCGTTCATCGGGGCATTGATCGACCGCAGCGGAGTGCGCCGCATCGCCTTGCCGGGCCTTGTGCTCACGACCGCGTCCATCTGCGCCTTCGCGCTCGCGTCGGGTTCGTTCGTGCAGTGGATCGTATTGTGGCTGGTGTGGGGCGTGTTCGTCCTGTTCGTCCAGTCGACGCTGTGGTCCACCGCCGTGGCGGCCACTTTCACCAAGGGCCGCGGGCTGGCCCTTGGCATAACCATGTCGGGCACCGCGCTGGCGCAGGTCATCGCGCCGCCCCTCAGCAACTGGCTGATCACGCATTTCGGCTGGCGGGAAGCATTCGTAATTCTGGGACTGGGCTGGGGCGGCGTTGCCCTTGTCCTGTCCGTGCTGTTCCTCAGGGGGAAAAGCGCGGCCGCTACGCCCGGTGACCGGCGAGCCCAGAAACCGGCACCGGCCTCGGACGTGCCCGGCCTGACGATCGCGCAGGCGTGGCGCAGTGTCGCGCTCTGGAAGGTCGCGATCGCCACCTTCCTTATCCTGACCGCGACCATCGCCGTCGTGGTGCATCAGTTCCCCATTCTGGTCGAGGCCGGGGTCTCGCGCGAAAGTGCCGCCTGGCTCGTGAGCTTGTCCGGGATCGCCGGGGTTGCGGGCAAACTCATCACCGGAACCCTGGTCGACCGCTTTCATGCCCGCTGGATCGGCGGCCTGACCCTGGCATCGACCGCTATCGCCTGGCCCCTGCTCATGGACGGGGTCGCCACTCCCGCACTGGTCGTCGTGGGCATGATGATCAGCGGCTATGCGGCCGGCACGAAGATGCAGCTGTGCAGCTACCTGACTGCCCGCTACGCGGGCCTTCGCCATTACGGTGCGATCTTCGGCGTGATGACGAGCATGATCGCGCTGGCCTCGGCCATCGGCCCGCTTTCCGCCGGCGTGGCGCACGACGCCTTCGGCAGTTACTCCCCCTTCTCCTCACCGGTGTCAGCATTTCGATCGTCAGTGGCCTGATCGTGCTCAGCCTCGGCGCTTATCCGGACTGGACGCCCGCCCTGCGCGGTAATGACGAAGGCGCCCCAGAATGAGCGGCGTTCCGGGCCGGACCCGGAGGCCCGACCTTCCGCTGGCGGTCGTCATCGGTGCCGGTGGGATGGGCTCGGCCGTAGCAAGGCGCATGGCGCAGACCCACCGCGTGCTGCTGGCCGACATCGATGGTGAGGCAGCCCGTGCACAGGCCGATGCACTCGCCCGTGACGGCGCGGATGTCCATCCGCTCGCATGCGATGTCACTGACACCGACGCGGTCGCGGCACTCTCCTGCATGGCGGAGGGCCTGGGCGGATTTCGCTGTCTGGTGCACATTGCGGGCCTGTCGATCGCGGCCGACGATTTTGCGAGAATACTGGCGGTGAACCTGCGTGGACCAGCGCTGGTTGCGGCAGCGTTGCGGCCGCTCGCCCGGCCGGGTGCAAGCGCCATCCTCATCGCGTCGCTGGCCGCCCACAGCTTCCGCCCTTCACCGGCCGTGATCGAAGTCCTTGAAATGCCGGCCGCACCGGACCTCGCCGACCGCGTCGCGGGGGTACTGGGTGCCGAGAATGCCACGCCTGCGACCGCCTACGCGCTCTCGAAGGTCGGCTTGCTTCAGATGGCACGGCGCGAGGCGGCGGACTGGGGCCGGGTCGGCGCGCGTATCGTGTCGCTGTCGCCCGGCCTCATCTCGACGCCCATGGGGGCGCTCGCCTACGAGAAGAGCGCGGGCAAGCGGGCAATGTTCGCACAGACCCCGTTGTCGCGCGAAGGCGCCATGTCGGAAATCGCGGACGCCGTCGAATTCCTGGCTTCCGATCGCGCATCGTTCATCAGCGGGACCGATCTTCTCGTGGACGGCGGGCTTGCCGCCGCGCTCGGATATCCTCAGCGATAGCCGCTCTAAGCCACTCGTTTGCCGCATTTTCCGAGTCATCAGGTGATTCCACCTGATTAGAAAATGCTCTAGGCGCGATGCACGGCCGCATCGAGAAAGTCGGCGGCGGCCTCGTCCAGGACGAGACCCGGTCCGTTCACGCCAAGGCTTGCCCTCAGGAGGGCGACATCCTTGCGCAGGAGCGCCGCGCCGTGCTCGAAGTCCTCGGGACGCGGAAGTCGCGCATAGACCTCGAAGCCGAAGCTGCGGCCGCTGCTGCCCTTGATCAGCTCTGCCGCCGCCTTGCGGTCTATGCCGAGCGCCTCGGCTGCCGCGAGGGCGGCATGAGCCAGTCCCATGTTGGCCGCCATCAGCGAATTGTTCACGATCTTCGCGCGTTGCCCGGCCCCCGCGCCCCCGAGGTGCAAAAGCAGCCCGGCGAATGCCTCGAAAACCGGCTTCGCCTGCGCAAAGGCTTGCTCCGTGCCGCCGCACATCACCGTCAGGGAGCCTGCCGCCGCCGCCCCGCCGCCGCCGCTGACAGGGGCATCGACAAATGCGATCCCGGCCGCTTCGCAGCGGCGCGCCAGGCGCTCGCAGCTTTCGGGCAGGATCGTGGAGTGGATCGCCAGCAGGCTGCCCGGCCGCATCGCAGGCAGCAATTGCTCGCAAATAGCGGCAACGCCGGCATCGTCGACCACGCAGATACCCACGTGGTCGGCCCAGGCGGCAAGTTCCGGCAAAGATGCCGCCGCCAGAGCGCCTTGCGCCACGAACGGGGCGAGCGCCTCCGGCCGCCGCGCCCAGACCGTCAGCGGGAAGCCTGCGGCGAGCATACGCTCGGCCATAGGCGCGCCCTGGCTGCCCAGCCCGATGAAGGCGGTCCGGATGGGCTGCGTGTTCATCATGCGTCCCACGGCAGACCTTCCCGGTGGTTCCTGATCATCGTCAGCACCGCGCCCTGGATCACGGAAGCCTTCGGCCACCCTGCATGGACGGCGTACTGCAGGACGAACTCCTGCAACTCGTGCGCGGTACAGTTGCCGCTCGAAAGCGCCGCGTAGAAGTGCGTCTTGATCGGCGTCGCCGCGCAGCTTTCGGAAACGCCGACCAGCGTGATCCATCGCCGCGAGCGTTGGTCCAGTGCACCGCGCTTCCACATTTCCCCGAACACGAAATTATCGATGCCCGCCTCGAAATACGGGGTCATCGGCGGCGGTCCCGGAAAGCCCATGACCGTGTTGAATTCGTCTATGCCGTCCCGCACGCGGAAATCCGGATCCCAGGGCTCGGCCCTGATCGCGTCGTATTCGCTGACCTGCTGCCCCAGCGCCATCGTCACGCGGGTGATCGCCCGATCCAGTTCCACGCCGCGCGACCACCCGGCATAGACGGCGAGGTGCAACGCCGCCTCTCGCAGCTCCGGCTGGGTCAGTTCACGGGTAACCAGAGCGCCGCGAATGTAATCCTCGACAAGATCGGCCGGGCCGTTGCTGCTGGCCGCGCTGGCGATCGAGATCAGGTAGCGGGCGCGCATCTCGAGGCCCGGTCGCGCCCAGATTTCCGCGAAGATGAAATCGCGCCAGCTCGCCTCGGTCGGCGTGGCCGGAACCTCGTGCTCGCGCGCCGTGACGCGCACCGCGACCTGCGCACCGCGCGCCGAACGTTCGTGGGGATCGAGCAAGGTCATTATCGTCCCTTCAGCCCCGGATCGAATCGATGACGGCCTGGGTGATGCCCGGCTTGCCGGGATCGCCCGCCATGAATTCGGCATGCTTCTTCTCGATGAAGGCATCGGGGTTCGCGGCGACCTCGGCCAGCGTCGCCCAGACCTCCTCGTGGGTGGGCACGACGATCTCCCCGCCCTCCATCGCATCGGACAGGATCCGTGCCGTCTCGGGCTGCGACTTGACGAACAGATGGCTTCCCGGCGCCCGCATCGTGTAGCCTTCGCTGAAGTGCTTCATTGCATCGGGCGAGGTCGTCATGACCGGGCCGGGACACAGGCAGCTCACGCGAATTCCGAACTGCATGAGATAGAGCGCGAGGTTCTGCGACATCGACAGCACCGCCGCCTTGGACGCCGCATAGTGAATGCGGCTCGCGGCGAACGGATAGAGGCCGGCGAAGCTGGCCGTATTGACGATGTGCCCCTCGCCGCGTCCCATCATGCGCGGAACCACGACGCTGTTGGCGCGCACCATGCCGAAGAGATTGACGTCGAACATGCGCTGCCATTCGGCAAGCGGGATGTCCTCGGGATTGCCGCCCGAGAGTATCCCGGCATTGTTCATGTGGATGTCGAGGGGACCGAGCGCGGCTTCGGCGGCATCGATGGCTTCCAGCACCGACGCCTCGTCGAGCACGTTGCAATGCAGCCCGGTGCTCTCCGCGCCCAGCGCGCGCACGAGTTCGGCGGTCTCTTCGGCCCCATCCCTCGATATGTCGGCAACCGCGACGCGGGCGCCGCGGCGGGCCCATTCGAGGGCGATCTGGCGACCGATGTTCTGCCCGGCGCCGATGATCAGTGCCGTCTTGCCTTCGAATGTAGACATCTTCCCGTTCCTCTCCCGTTATTATTCGCGACCGGCGCTCAGATCCCGGCCGCGTAAAGCAGCTCCGAAGCCGCCTCGATGCCCGCCCGAAACTCGGCCTCTCCGGTGTCTGCGGTGTAGTCCGCAGGCACGACCTCAAGGTCGAACACACCCTCGTAACCGGCTTCCAGCACGTCGTTCATCATGCGGCCGAGCGGCAGGTCGCCCTGCCCGACATGCAAGCGCCCGCCCGGTCCGGAGATGGCGATGTCGCCGATCTGGACAAGCGCGATGTGCGGCATGGCGCGCTTCAGGGTCTGGGCAAGGCCCCGCTCCATCCAGTTGTTGCTGAAGTCGGAAACGATCCCGAGCCCGGTTCGCTCGGCGATATCCACTGCGTCGGCAAGGCGCGTGCAGAACGAAACACTGGTCCGCAAGCTGGGTTCGAAGGCAGCGATCACGCCGTTTGCGCGGGCATGCTCGACGGTCGGCGCAACAGCCTGCGCGAACAGCGCCACATCCTCGTCCCAGTCGCAGCGCACCGTCCGGCCGCTGGTGAAATAGATCGAATGGCCGCCATGCGCCGCGACCAGATCGATCATCGCCTTGTGCGTTTCGCGCGTCGCATCCCACGTCTCGGGCGCGGCGAGCTGGAAGCCTGCGGTGATGAGCGTGCTGATGCGGATACCGGCATCGTCGAGAGCACCAAGGTGGCGCTCCGGATCGTCCGCGATCTTGTTCATCAGCAGGCCCGCGTGCGTGACGCCCACGTCCTTCCACAGTGCCAGTTCGCGCTCGAACGGCCACCGGAACGTGCACATGGCATCCAGAGACAGACGCGGATGGGTCACTGCGCTTCACCCAGGGCCGTCTCCAGCCGGAGGATCTCGCTTTCCAGCCAGCGCACTTCGCTGAAGTTCTCCCGCCCCGCGCCTTCGAGCACGGCCCGCTGGGCCGCAAGCTGGACGCCGAGCGCGTCACGATGCCCGGGCACCCCGGCGGGAATGGCCTCGGCCAGATGGAGCGCGTGGAGCGGCTTGCCTTCCTCCAGCAGCGCCCTCGCCCGCCCGAGCACCGGCGCATGGCCTCCCGCGAGCGCGACGAGTTCGGGAAACACGGCTTGGGGCGGAACCGAATAGAGTTCGGTGGAGGATCTGTAGCGGAACCAGCCCAGATGCTCCTCCCAGATGGAACGCACGATCCAGGGCACTTTGCCGTGCCCTTGCGGGATGGCGAGTTCCTCAGGCAGGCGGATGGTATCCATCAGTTCCCACAGGCCCTTGCCTGCGTTCATGCCCTCGAAGGTCCGGTCGCGCAGGTACTGCGCCGCATCGCGCATGCGGGTCAGGCGAGAGCGGATCTCGGCAGCGCCGCGCACCGGCTCCCCGTGACCGGTGATGAGCACTTCGGCTTCGAGATCGATGACGCGCTGCACGCTGTCGATGTACCACTGCACATAGCGATAGCGCTCGCCCCGCACGGTGTAGAGATTGGGCACGTGGCCGAAGATCGGCCCGGTCATGTTGCCGGTGAAGACGATACGCTCCTGCGGCAGCCAGACGGCAAGCGAATCGACCGTTTCCCCGCCCTTCACCGACAGCAGCTCGAATGCGCGGCCGCCCTGTTCGAAGCGGTGACTGTCCTGGAACGTGGTGGTCAGCACCGGCTCGGGCCGCTCGGTCAGTTCGCGCTTCTGGTCGCGGCTCCACAACCGGCGAGAGCGCGCGCCCATGGCGGTGCCGAGGTCGCGGTACTGCTTGCGCACGAACGGCAGGTTAGCCTGGCCGATGGTCTCCACGTCCGGGCCGCTGAAGGTCGGCCAGCCGCCGATGTGATCCTCGTGGCTCTGCGTCAGGACGATCCTGCGGATCGGCTGGTCGGAGACGGCATCGAAGCGCCGCCTGTTCTCCGCCGCGCTATAGATGATGCCGGTATTGACGAGGACGTTGCCGTCCGCAGTCGTCACCAGATAGAGATTGGACACGTCTCTGGACATGAAGATGCCATGGCCGAGATCGACCGCATCCTGCCGCCCGGCGCCGTCGTTGATGATCTGGGCATTGAGGGGTTCATTGGCGTCCCGAGCCGTCTGGGTCATGTCCATTCTCCCGAAGTCTTGTTTTCTTTGCGGCAGCGAAATCGGCTGCTCAGGCCTTCACTTCCACCCGCACCGGGAAGCGATCGAGGTAGAATGCGAAGCGTTTCCGAAGCGCCGGGATGTCGAGGTTGAAGTCACCGGCGAGGTCGTAGACCACCCGTCCGTCCTTGCCGCGCGGATGGCTGTCCATGTATTCGCGCATGTCGGCGATACTGTCCTCGCTCGAGGGGAGCCCGGCGAACTCCAGCACCTTCTGCGCGGTCCCGACATCGTCGGCGATGACGTCGCCGAACAGGATGTCGAGCCGCTGGCCCTGAGGCACCGTGTCCATGTCGCGCAGGTACGCGCGCAGCATGCGCTCGATGCGATCGACCCAGTAGGCGACATGCGCCTGGATATCCGGCTGCTTCTGGTGCGCGAGGACGGAAAGGCCCCGCATGGTCAGCACCGACTGCAGCAATGCCAGCGGGTCGCGGTGGATCTGGACGACATAGGCGTCCGGATAGTTGGCGACGAGCGCGGGTATCTGCTCGGAATGCTGGTTGCCCTTGAGGATCCAGCGCCGGTCCGACGGGAACTGGTGAGCGATGGCCTTGAGCATCCGCTTGCCATAGGCGTAATGCGGCGTCTGGTCGTGGCCGAGCAGATGATCGCGCCAGCGCGGCACCTCTGCCATCCATTCCCACTGATAGGTGGTGAAATCGGGCATCTGCAGTTCGTTCTCGCCGCAGGCGTGGTCCGGCGAATGCTCGTGCATCGCGGCCATGATGGCGTTCTGCTTCATCCGGTCCCAGTGCGCGCTGGAACGCAGCCAGCGCGGATCGACCCCGTCCGGCCCCGGCGCTTCGCCGGGCGCGAGCACTGCCTCGGAGCCGAGGTAGACCGGCAGGTGGCGCAGCCGGCGATCGGCGGCGATCAGGTTCTCGAGATGCGTGGTGCCCGAGCGCGGCAGGCCGACGATGATGATCGGGCGGTCGATGACCTCGCGATCGACCTCGGGATGCGCATCGAGGTAGGCCTTGTTCTTCAGGCGGTTCGCGACCTGCTTGACGCAGGCGGCGCGGAAGTTCGCCTTGGCGAAGCGCCACAGGTTGGGATTGCTCCCGACCTCTTCCAGCAACAGGCCCAGACGTTCGGTGAAATCGCCCGGCCCGAAGTCGGACAAGCCCGTCTGAGCCTGCGCGGCTGCGAGGACGGCTTCGACGGTCATGTCCAGCGGCTCGGCCTCGGCGGCTTCCAGCTCGGCCCGCCGCTCGGCGGGAAGCACCGGGTCGCGGAACTGCTCGACGCGGAAAACCTTGGTCTTGACCTCGGTTACGGTATCGGACGTGCTCATGCTCGGCGCTCCAGCGAGGTATTGAGCTTGCCGGCATTGGCCATCCAGCCGCCGTCGACCTTAACCAGATCGCCGGTGTGGTAACGCGATGCATCGCTCATAAAGTAGACCCCTATCCCTTCGAAATCCTCGGGTGTGCCGAACCGCGGGATCGGGCAGCGCTCACGCACTTGCGAGCCGAGCGGGGAATCGGGGCCCTGGTCCTTGACGGTCTCGCTCTCAGTGTAGCCGGGGCAGACGGTATTGGCGCGAATGCCATATTTGCCGAGATCGACGGCGATCCCCCGGGCCAGCGACGCCATCGCGCCCTTCGAGGCATTGTAGTGCTGCATGCCGATCGAGCCGGTTACGGCGGACAGGCTCGCACAGAACAGGATCGATCCGCCGGCGTCGCCCGCCTCCGCGCGCCCCCGCATATGGCGCGCGGCCTCACGGGCGAGGTAGAATGCGCCGTGCTGGTTGACCGACAGCAGCAAATGCCACGCCTCGCCGGTCATGTTGGTGAAGCAGCCCTGATTCATCATCAGGCCGGCATTGGCGATGGCACCATCCACGCGGCCCATCGTCGATACGGCCTGTGCGAAAGCCTCGATCACCCGGTTCTCGTCGGACACATCGACTTCCTGCGTGAACACCTTGGCGCCCAGGCCGCGCAGCTCGTCCGCCGCGACTTCATTCTTGTCCTGGCGCCTTCCCCAGATGACAAGGTCGCCGCCGGCCTTTGCAATGCCGCGGGCAAAACCCAGGCCGATGCCGGCATTGCCCCCGGAAATAACCACGACTCGCCCCTGCAAGTCCCACGGTAGACGAGCCATCGCCGCTCCACTCCACTATCTGTTTTTCATCGGCCGAACGACAAGACCGTCTCGGCACGTGGATTAAAAACAGTATCCTTTATATATGTCAAGTCGATCGACCGACGGACTCCTGCCGCCCAATTGAAGCAAACATTCGGAATGAGCGGAAAAATACACCACCCGCTTCATGCCGGACCTGGAACACGCAGCAAGATCGCGGAGACGATCTACTTTCCTGAGAAATTGACCCGGACAAACGGCGGCAACCTTCGACCGCTCATGCCTTTAGCCGCAAACGATCGGCACGGCCTTTCAACTCCATGTGAGCCAAGAGAAATCATATTGCAGACCCTTGCTCAGAGCCCGAAATAGAAATACAGTGTACTTTAATTAGTCAATCAGGGTGAGGATCAATGGTGCGTCAACGCGGCCTCCGCCTCACGGCGGCAAGGAACCCGCGCGCCTCTCGCGATCGGTGCTGCACAGTCTGATGCAGGATCTGCGCGATGGCCGGTACGAACGCGGAGAACGGTTGCCAGCGGAACGCGTTCTCGCGCAGGCTCTGGGTGTCAGCCGCCCCATCATTCGCGAAGCCCTGCACGCGCTCGACCTGCTCGGCGTGGTCGAGACGCGAGTGGGATCGGGCACGTATGTCGTCGATGCGCATCGCGACCTCGGCAATCAAGTCTTGCACGCTTCCGCCTTCGAAGTTCTCGGCACCCTCTCGACTCTGGAATGCTCTGCCCTGTTTCATGCTGCAGGCCTAACCGACAAGACACTGCTGGACGCACTTGCGGAAAGGCTGGAAGAGGCAATCCGCGCGGATGCCGACTTCGAAAGTTGGCACCATGGTCTGGCGGAATTCCACGTCACCCTCGCGAAAGCGGGAGGAAACGAAGTCCTCAACCTCATGATCGGGCAGCTTTGGCAGGTACGCCTTGGCACCTCGACAACGCACAGTCTTGTCCAGCGGGCGTGGCTGGCGGGATCGCTTGCCGACCACGAAACCCTTAGGCGGCTTCTGGCGGCCTTGCAGGCCGGCAACCACGATGTGGCGGGCCGGGAACTCAGGGCCGAGCACGACCGGGTCCTTGCAGCGGTCCTCGACATCCACGCCGAGGACGAAGTGGCGCGCGCTCGCGAATCCGTATCGCAGTTGCGCGCGAGATCCGTGCTGCCGCCTGCGGGATTCGGGCGCATGCCCACGTGCCGGTAATCCCGGAAGGAACACCGGCATGGCGAAAGCACATGCCTTCAATTGAGGGCCGAAGCGGCAATGCCCGCTTCGGCCCCGTCACCGTGCAGTCTGCCGGTCAGAACGTGTAGCGCACTCTCGCACCATACATGCGCGGATCACCGTAGTACCGCGACGTGAAGCCGCGCGAACCGGAAAGGCTGCGTGCCTCGTAATACCGCTTGTCGAATGCGTTCGTCACGAAGACCTGGAGATCGACGGGGGCGTCGAACGGCTTCTCCCAGTTCAGGTTGAAGTTGACCAGGTCATAGCTTGGCGCGACTTGCGTGTCGTAATTGGGATCCGAGGGGGCGAATACGCTGTAGACCCGGTTCGGCAAGGACGCATCGGCGCCGTAGAAAACCGAGCCAGTGTAGACATACGTAGCACCGAGGCTGACCTGGCCCACCGAGCCGGGCAACGGAAGCGTGTAGTTGGCCGTGACCGACAGCTTGTGGTTCGGCGTGAACTGCAGGCGCTTGCCCTCGATCGGAGTGCTTGCCACGAGGTTGTAGCCGCCGACCGGCTGCGTCGAGAGATCCGGCGCAATGAACTCGAGCAGCTTCGTGTTGAGATAGGCGTAGCTGGCCTGAAGCGTGAGGCCCTCGAAGGGAGAGATCGACGCTTCCGCTTCGAGGCCCCAGATCCGCGCCTTGCCGGCGTTGACCACGGCCGGGCCAGAGGGCAGGTTCGGCGCGATGCCGTTGGTATCGACGAACGAGACCTGCAGCTGCATGTCCTGGAAGTCGTTATAGAACCCCGAAAGATTGAAGCTGCCCGGCATCGCCCCGTGCCAGCTCGTCTTGATTCCGCCTTCATAGACGTCGACGCGCTCGGGCTCGTAAGTCTTGAAACCTACTGCCGCCAGCGGGCTGACCGATCCCTGCCGGTAGCCTCTTGCATACTTCGCGTAGACCATGATGTCCGGCATGATCTTGTAGTTCAGCCCGATCATCCATGTCGGCGCCTTCGAGCTCTGGCTATAGCGCTCGAGGCACGTCGCGGGTGAGCCGCCATACGTGAGGGCGGGATTGGTGCACGTGAACATCGGGGTGTTCCAGCCGGTGGCTGCGGCATAGGACGCCACCATGTTGGTGGAACTGCCCGTCGTCTTGTCCCAGGTATAGCGGATGCCCGCATCCAGAGTCAGGGCCGAGGTCAACTTGTAGCTGCCCTGCGCATAAGCGGCCATGTTGCGGAACGCCACGCGGCCGACATTGAAGTTTCTGCTACCCGTGGCGGTCGCCGCGCCGGTGACGGCCGAGGCATCGGTGCAGGCAAATTCCGCCCACTCCGCTTCACTGTCGCACAAGACCCCGTTCATGCTCTGCGAGCCCGCCCAGCCGAGCGGCAGGCTGCGCTCATAGTAGAGGCCTGCCTGCCAAGTCAGGTTGCTGCCGAAGTTGGTGCCCTGAAACTGCAGTTCCTGCGTGAACGTCTCCTGCTGTCCGCTGTGAAGGCCCGGCGGGCTGATCGATGTGTCGCTGCCCCAGCCCTTCCCGACATACTGGCTGGGCACGTTGACGGTCCTGAAATAGGGCGCGGTGCTGATCGGAACCCGCAGCGTGTTGCCGAGCGGAACCCACACGCCGAACAGGTCGATGGCCTGGTCCTGGATGATCTGGCCGTAGCTGTTGATGTTCTTGATCGTGAGGTTGTCGCTGACTTGCCACTTCAGCGAATTCACGATCTGCCAGGTCTCCAGCTTCTGGTACGCCCATGGCAGGGCGTTGGTCACCGTGAGGTCGCCGGCATCACGCTCGCGCTGGATTTGCTGGCAACTGTACCCGTTGGGACCGTTGGTGGTGACGCCGGCGGCACTGCTGGCATAGCAGTCGGTCGTCCTCGAGGCCGCGCCGTTGGTCTTCGAGCGGGTATAGGAGATGACGGTGTAGTTCTCCACGTTGTCCGAGAGGTCGGCGACCGCGCTCACCCGCGCGGCGACATAGCCCACGTCCGCGAAATCGCGGGGACCGACACCCGAGATGTTGCGCAGATAGCCGTCGCGCTCCTGGGTATCGACGCCGAAACGCAGTCGGAAGCTCTCGCCCACGGGCAGGTTGAGCACTGCCTGCACGCGTTTCATATCGTAGTTGCCTGCGGACGCCTCGACATATCCCTCGAAGTCGTAGGTCGGACGATTGGGGACGAGGACAACCGCGCCGCCGGTCGTATTGCGACCGAACAGGGTCCCCTGCGGCCCCTTGAGAACCTGGACGCTTTGCAGGTCGAACAGATGGCCCGGGCCCGCACCGTCACCCGAGGCGCTCAAAGGCGAGGAACGCGGCACGACCGCATCCGCGAAATAGACGCCAACCGAGGTCGTGGTGCGCGCCTCCTGGGTGAAACCGCGGATGGCAAAGGAGGCAAAGTCGGCCCCGTACCGCGAGTTTGCCGTCAGCGACGGCGTGTAGGTCGCGAGATCCTTCGCGGAGAACACGTTCTGGCGATCAAGCGCCTTCTGGTTGAACACCGTCATCGAGATGGGCACGTCTTGGAGGCGTTCCTCGACGCGGCGCGCGGTGACGATGATGTCGCCCGCAGAAGGAGATCCGGCGTTGTCGTCCCCGCCCTGATCCTGAGCGATAGCCGCCTGTAGCGGGATCGTCGCAAGCGTGGTGGATGCCAGGAGCACCAGCGCGGTCTTCTTCATTGTCTCTCCCTCCGGGCAAACGCTGTCCACGCTCACCGATGATAGTTCGCCCCCGACTGATCGCGAGGCACGTTTTCCTCGTGGACCGGCTTGTTCTTGCTCACACGGACGAGGCGCGATCCATTAAGGGTCCTTTTATCTGGATAATTTATTATCGGTCAAAGCGCTGTGGCGATTTCAGGTTACTCTAACTGAAACGCGGCGCAAGAAAGCACCTTGCTTTGGCTGCATTGGGTACAGAATGGTTCGATTACGCCGCCTTATGAGTTGCTCCGGCACAGGTCCTAGCTCAAAATCAAGGTAGGAGAGCCACGCTGGGCGGGAGGCAAACCGGGGTTGATTGGGGCTCGAATTGGCTGGACATGGCGATGATCCTCAGCCGCAACTCGGGGTAGAACGAGCGTGCGCTGCATCGCTGCCTACTAGTTCACATCTTCCACCAGCTTTACGAATTTCGCCATCACTGTCGCCAGCGCTGAACAACAGCTTCGCCGGGATCGCTCCCACCTGCGTGCCAGCATTTGGCGCGCCCTAGATTTTCGGCGCAATAGCCGCCAACCTCGCGAGCGAGATCATCTTCCCGCCAGCCCTGATAGAGGAAACTGCATGAGCCGCGTCCGTCGCCTTATGGATGCCGCGACCTATCACGACTTCATCCTCAAGATCATCCGTCATGCCGACGAGGAACCGGGCTTCAAAGTACTGCCAAGGCGTTTGGGTCCTCGACGCATTTTCGTATGGATGGCCCGCTGGAAACGGCTCGTTTGCGATTACGAGCAACGGATAGGCGTCTCGTACGCGATGATCCATGTCGCTCTCGGCAGCCTCATGCTCCGAAGAATTGTCCATCCATGAGCATTCTCAAACAGGCTCTTAGCTCGACTTTGTACGTTTTTGGTCAGGTCCAGGTCCAGAAGATGCTGTTTTCAGCAACGTGGTCGAGTGCTTGATCGAGGGGCAAGACGCATCCGCCCATATCATCGATATTTTCCCATTTTCGCTGGTGTGACCAGTAGCCGAGCCTGACTTCGTCACGCGTGCCGACAGGCTTGAGGCGGGCGATCGGTGCCTCGGTTGCCAGCAGATAGAGATGGTAAGCGCCTTTGTTCTCATACCATCCGACGCCGCCGCCGTTGGCCGCGTCGAACGTTTCGATGCGCAGAATGATTTCCTCGTCTTTCATGGTGCATCCATTGCCGCCGTCAGGTCACAGCATATCCGAGTCATCTCACCGCATGGCAACAGCCTAAGCGTTGCAACGTGCTTCAGTCAGGACTCGAAGCATGGGATGTTGGACCAGAACAAGGCCGTGATCGGCGATCCCGTCCCCCAGATCCTGCGCCAATGGCTGCAGGCATGGCGTCCCTGCTTTACGGCTCCCAGTTGGGAGCATGTACTTGTTCTTGTGATGGGGGGCGTGCTGGCCACGGGCAAACGGACCGTCACGTCTTGCCTGCGCGTGACCGGCCGGGGCGATGCTGCCAACTTTGCAACCTATCACCAGATCCTCAACCGCGCCCGCTGGAGCTCCCGTGCCGTTGCCAGGCGTTTACTGGGCATTGTGGTCGAACGGCTCGTGCCCGATGGTCCTGTGGTCATCGGTATGGACGACACCATTGAGCGGCGATGGGGGCGCCGGATCACCGCACGGGGTATCTACCGCGACCCGGTCCGCTCCAGTCACGGCCATTTCGTCAAAGCTAGCGGACTGCGCTGGCTCAGCTTTATGGTGCTCACCCCGGTGTCATGGACCCGCCTGATCAAAGCGCTGCCAGTCTTGACGTTGCTCGCTCCTTCGGAACGATCGAACCGTCAACGCGGCTGTCGTCATAAATTGCTGACGGACTGGGCGCGGCAGGGCGCGCTACAGCTGTCTCGCTGGCTGCCGGGTCGGCGGATCATCTTCATTGGCGACAGCAGCTTTGCTGTCCACGAACTGGCACATGCAATTGTCCGCCGGGCCACACTCATCAGCCGACTGCGGCTCGATGCCAACTTGTTTGCACAGCCTGCGGGGCGAACGGCACGCACGATGGGGCGCCCCGCACAGAAAGGGCGAGCATTACCAAAACTCAAGACCCTGCTCGCCAACCCGGCGACACGCTGGACCAGCATTCTCGTCTCTGCCTGGTATGGCCATGCGGGCGGCAAGACGCTCGAGATCACATCTGACATCGCCCTATGGTACAGGCCCGGCACCCCGGTCTTGCCGGTCCGCTGGGTCCTGGTTCGCGATCCTGACGCAAAGCGCGACCCGCAGGCCTTCTTCAGTACCGACATCACCCTCGAGCCCGCCGAGATAATCGCCCTCTACGTCCGCCGATGGCAGATCGAGGTCACCTTTGCAGAAACCCGCGCTCACCTTGGTGTCGAAACACAGCGCCAGTGGACCGACAAAGCCATAGCGCGAACCACGCCGGCGCTGCTGGGTCTCTACAGCCTAATATCGCTATGGGCCTGCGATCTGTTGACCATTAAAAGCACCCCTTATTCCGCCGCCTGGTATCGAAAAACCAACCTGACATTCAGTGACGCCATCGGAGCTGCCCGTCTCCAACTCTGGGTCGGCGACATTAATCAACACTCCCCGCCGCACCCAGAACCGAACTATATTCCCACAACCCGCCTAAAACGTATGGCTCAGGCACTATGCTTCGCTACCTGATCGTACAAAGTCGAGCTTAGGCGTCCGGGTCCTGCTCATAATTGCAGATGAAATGAGCAATCATGGTCGTGTCCCGCGGGGTGGTGTAGGAAGGTTTCCCTGAGAGGGTGGCCACCGTCGATCTTCTGGTAGGGTTCGGATGCGAACTCGAACCTGGAGAAGAAGACGATGACCGACGACAGAATGGCCCTTGTCGAGCTAATTGAGCAAGGGGCTGATAGCGATTTGGTGCGTGAGATGCTGGCTTTCGCCGCGGAGCGCATGATGGATCTGGAGATCGAGGCGAAGACGGGCGTGCCTTGCGGATCACGCAGCCCGGAGCGGCTGAACCACCGCAACGGCTACCGCGAGCGCAGTTGGGATACGCGAGCTGGCCGGATTGATCTGGCAATCCCGAAGCTGCGCAAAGGCAGTTACTTCCCGAGCTTCTTGGAGCCACGCCGCACCGCCGAGAAGGCCTTGGCGGCAGTGATCCAGGAAGCCTACGTCCACGGCGTTTCGACCCGTTCGGTCGACGATCTGGTCAAGGCTATGGGCGCCAGCGGTGTATCAAAGAGCCAGGTCAGCCGTTTGGTTGCCGAGATAGACGAGCGGGTGAATGCCTTCCTTACGCGGCCCATTGAAGGTGAGTGGCCCTATCTATGGATCGACGCCACCTACCTCAAAGAGCGCGAGGGCGGACGGATTGTCTCGACGGCGGCGATAATCGCGGTGGGCGTCAACACCGATGGCCGGCGCGAGGTTCTGGGCGTAGCCACCGGCCCGTCGGAAGCCGAACCCTTCTGGAAAGCCTTCCTGCGCTCGCTGGCGGATCGCGGCCTGCGAGGTGTGAAGCTGGTCATCTCCGACGATCACAAAGGGCTGCGCGCCGCGGCCAGCAAGGTATTTGCCGCAACCCAGCAGCGCTGCCGGGTGCACTGGATGCGCAACGCGTTTGCCCATGCCGCGCCGAAACAACGACCCGCTGTCATTGCCATGATCAAGACCATCTTCGCGCAGGAAACGGCCGAGGCAGCGCACCAGCAGTGGGACCAAGTTGCTGATGCCCTGCGCGAGAAGTTTCCAAAGCTGGCCGACATGATGGACGCATCACGCGAAGACGTGCTCGCCTACATGGCCTTCCCCAAGGATCATTGGGCGCAGATCGCGTCCACCAACCCGCTGGAAAGAGTCAACAAGGAGATCAAGCGAAGGGCCGACGTGATCGGCATATTCCCGAATGACGCTGCCGTCGTTCGTCTCGTCGGAGCGCTCATGCTGGAGCAGAACGATGAGTGGGCGGTATCGCGCCGCTACATGACACTGGAAACTCTCGGCTCGGTGAGCCATAACCCTATTGTCAGCTTGCCAGCACTGGCCGCCTGACCTGAACCTGATCCTGCCGTAGATCGACGGTTCCTACACCACCCCGCGGGACACGACCGCAATCATGTGGGCCCGGTTGCGCGTGCGGGTCTTGAGACGCACGTTTTCAACATGCCGTTCAACCGTGCAAGGCGCAATTAGGAGGACTCTCGCGACTTCTTTTGCAGACTTACCCGCGGCAATAAGGTTTATGATTTCGCATTCTCTCGGCGTGAGGCGAAGTTTCAGGTCTTTCATCGATACCCCCTGCTTTTATGTAATTTCTGGAACTTCAGAGATAGACTTGAAATTAAGTGAAAGAATAAGGGATCCAGCCGAATTATTGACTTCAATTGACCATTCATCACTTTGCCAAAATGTTCCTTCTGCATGGACAAGAAGGTCTCCCGCAAACCTGATTGCCTCGAGACGCACCTCGGCAAGACCTTCCAGGACAGTTCCTTGAAGATCAGGAAATGATTTACCATCCAGAACATGGAAAAAATATCTAGGCACTGTTCATAATTTCCTGTGATGAAAACACAAAATCAAACACTTAAAATAAAAATCGCGTCACAATTATGGATATATAAATAAATCTGTGCGATATTTTATAATTTAATACTCTATTGTTGTTATAATTTAACAAAAATGAAACAAATATCATCTACAGATCATTCTTGAGAAGCTCGACCAACGTTGTCACTTTCACGGTAGAAAACGTCGAGAAGGTGTCAGAAATGGCGTATGGCAGAACGATCCGCTCACCGAAGCGCATGGCCCCGCAAGAGTAGACCACATTGGGAACATATCCTTCGCGCTCTGCGGCTTCCGGCCCCACAAGGGGCTCACGAGAACGGCCGATCACCCGGGTCACATCCTCCTTGTCAAGCAGGACCGCGCCTATTGAATAATGCCGCATCGGTCCCACCCCGTGGATGAACAGTAGCCATCCCTCGTCGAGTTCAATGGGCGATCCGCAAGCGCCGATCTGGATGAATTCCCCAGGAAACTTCGGCGCCAATAAAGGCGTCCCACCAGTCCATTCGGACAAGTTGTCAGAATAGAGCAGGTAAAGATTTTCGTTGTCGTACCGCGCGATCATGGCATATCGCCCGTTCAACTTGCGGGGAAACAGGGCCATGCCCTTGTTCTCGGCCGCAGTGCCTTTGAGCGGGACCAGCCGGAACGATAAGAAATCGGCGGTTTCCAGCAGTTCGGAGCGGATCGAACGCCCGCTGTAAGCGGTGTATGTGGCGTAATATGTGATCGTTCCTTCGTGCTCAAAGGCCACGAAGCGTGCATCTTCTATGCCGTTGGACTGCGCATCCGTAATCGGGAAGATCACTCTTTCCGATGGATCACTTTCGGGCATGAAGGACAGTTCGATCCGGTCTCCCACACACGCCGTGACGGCCGGCAATCTGGCAAGGCGCGCAGGCGGGTCGATGTCCATTGCTCCGTCAGGGCCTATGGTTCCGGAGCGAAACGTCAGGGAGGAAATGTGCCCTTCGCCAACCGCGCGCAAAGAGAGAATTACGCGGATGCAGCCGAGCTTCGCGCCGGTCTGACATGGGTGAGGAACGATGCTGGGATTAAACAGCGCGGCGGCTTCGAAGCTGTATTCATTTAGGAAATAAGCGCCGATCAACTGACGCTGGGAAAGAGAGAGCGAAGCATCTCCGAAATAGGACACTTCCATTTCCCGGGCGCGTCGTTCGAAGATTTCGGGAAGGTTGTGGTGGCGATCGTCGAAGCTGTCCAGAGTCGCCTGCAGCAGGGAGACCACTTCGTCCACGCCAAGACCTAATACCCAATCGACGATATGATTGACGCGAGTCTTGTCGAGAGGATTGTGGTCGCGTGGCTCGATCGAAGGTCGGAAGGGGCGAACCACTACGCGCGAAGGATCGGGTCGCAGGTACAGCGCCTGGCGATTGAAGAATGGATGCTGTTCCACGCCGTTTCTCAGTTGGATAACTGATTGTGAAGAGATGCAGCATCCAGAGGGCGCAGCGTTGAGACGGTGACATCCATTCGCTCGATCCTTCGCATGTCGACAAGGGCGAGCAGATAGGCAAGCAGGGATTCCGCGCCGCGATTCTCGTTGGCTCGGTCGGGGTGCAGTCCGTCACGGCAACTGCCCGTGTCAGAATCGACCAGCGGCACTTCAAGATCGTTTTCGCCCATGAACCATGCGAAGGCCCGAAGCGCTTCTCTTTTCCACTCCCCTGCCGGATCGACGGTGATAGCGGCGAGACAAGCAGCGATCGTTGCACATGCCTCGACCGGCTGCTGGTCGAAAGGCAATGGATGTTCGCGGTGCCGAAGCATGAACCCTTGCGATCCGACCGGACGGAAGTGCGCGTCCTGCCCAGGCCGTGCGGGTGCGGTCTGGATGCCCGTCAACCAGCGCAGAGTGCGCAATCCCTGAGTGACGAGATGGTCTGCGCCGATGGCTGCACCGGTGACGATCAGCGCTTCGCACAAGCGAGCATTGTCATAGGAAAGCCGATCCTCGAACCAGAGCCAGTCAGGGCTTTCACATTGGAGCAGAAGATTTTCCAGCCGTATGGCCAACTCCAGGCGAAAGCCCTTCGCTTCACTGCCGTTCGGATGTGCCGGGCAGAACGCGGCGAGTCCCAGCAACGTGAAGGCCCACGCGCGCGGCGATGTGAACGCCTCGACCGAAGCCAGCGCGCTCGTGAACATAGCTGTGGCCCATTGTGCCAGTACCGGATCATTAGTGCCCGCCGAGGCGGCGCCAAGCGCCCAGAGCGTGCGACCGTGGCTGTCTTCCGAACCCGCCGGTTCAAGCCAGCGGCGGTCGAAGCCCATGAAGTTACGGAAACGGCCTTGGTCCGGGTTCCAGGCATGCTGGATGAAAGCCGCGAAACGCGGGGTCATCGTTTCGAATGAGGGCACCGGCGCATCGATTGCCATGCCGCAGCACAGCAACAGGGCCCGCGCGTTATCGTCGATGCAGTAGCCATGGTTGCGATCGGCGATGCCATAGACCGCATGCTGGAACATTCCCGTATCGTCGCACATGGCTGCGAAGTGCCCCAGGGCCAGAGGGGGCAAAGCGCTTGCGGAAGCCTTCCCACAACGCCGACGCAGTTCTGCCCGGAACGCATCGCGATAGCGTCTGGCAGAATTCCCCAGGTCGTCGCCCGGCTTGCCGCATAGGCTTTCCCGCCCATGGCCAGGCGCGCCTCGTCGTCGATCAGCAGGTCGGCAACCGCCGCGCCAAGGGCATCAGGGTCCCCGAACGGCACCAGTATGCCCGAGCCGTTGGTCAGCAATTCCTCCGCGTGCCAGTAGGGCGTGGACACAACGGGCCGCCCCATGCCGTGCGAATAGGCCAACGTACCTGAGGTCATTTGCGATTTTACCAAGTAGGGGGTCACATAGACGTCGCACATCGCGATGTGCTCAAGCAGTTCGGGGCGGTCCACGAAGCGGTTGAGGAACAGCACATGGCCGTCGAGATTCAGTTCGTGAACCCTTGAGATAAGGCTGTCGCGATAGGTTTCACCCGTTTCGCGCAGCAGCACGGGGTGGGTAGCCCCCATCACTACATAGATCGTATCAGGCGCTTGCTCGAGCACGACAGGCATCGCCTCGATCATCGTTTCGATGCCCTTGTTGGGGCTGATCAGGCCGAACGTGAGGATGACGCGGCGACCGGCGAAGCCCAGGCGCTCTTTTGCGCCTTGCGGGATGACCAGCGGAACGTCCGGGATGCCATGCGGAATGACGAGAATCTTTTCGGGATCGGCACCATAGCAGTCGATCAGAACCCTGCGCCCTTCCTGCGCCATGACCACCACACGCGCCGAAGCAGCGAGGATCGTGTCAATTACCGCGCGTTGCGCGCTGGTGGGGCTGTCCAATACGGTATGCAGAGTCGTGAACAGCGGGACGCGAAGCGCGGCGATCAGGCCAAGCACCAGTTCTCCCGCCTCACCGCCGAAAATTCCGAACTCATGCTGGAGGCATGCGACGTCGAAGTTCTGACCGTTTATGAAGTCTGCCGCCGCAAGATAGCCTCCGGCATCTTCCTCGGCGATCGACCATCGGACGTGAGGTGGAAATGCATACTGACCGCCGGGGTCGCACATGGCGATGATCGCGGTCTGAGCCACATCGTCCAGGCTGCGGACAGCCAGTTCAAGGTCGGTGGTAAATGTGGCGATGCCGCAGCGACGCGGCAGGGCATTACCGATAAAGGCAATCCGCAATCCGGGAAGGGAACGCTTGTCTCAGAGCTTCCCTTTCTGTTTACGCGTTACAGAAAGGACTGGTGAGGCATCTGCCGAAGGCAGCCCGACCGGCGGCTTGGGCTTGGACGCTTTCGGTTTGCGGACTTCGCGGTTGCTGCGCTTTTGCGATTTTGCCATTTCAGGCTGCTCCCTGCATGGAAACTGGCTCGGATGTCGCGACAAGCGGACGGGTGACCTCACTCGGATAGAGCGCCATTCCACGCGAGGCGGCAAAAAACGGGCGATGGGGGTAAGGGATCGACGCGAAGCTGGCTTTGGAAACCACGAACTGCCCTTCGCAATTTGCAATCTCACGAGCGTCCGTAGCGCGAGTGAAACGCATCATGGCAAGCTGTTCATCTTTGAATATCTGATTGATGCACATGATGTGCGCTCCTGCATCAAGCGGGGGCACATTGTATCCCTCAGCCGTGAGTGGCTCGGATGCGAAGTCTCACGATATGGCGTTCATAGCATGGATCGCCGATTACCTTGCATACATTCGCTGGAACAAGAAAGCCAAGCCGCGCGACGATCTATGAAGAACGTCATCATGCTATCCGCTTTTTATAAAATGGGCACTATAGTGAGGATTAATATTTTATCTTCCAGGTTAGTCTGGTGCGCAGACCAATAGCACCACGCTTCGCACCCAAGTTTCGACAGCGGGCGGAAAGGAGGCGCCCATCGACAAGCTTTTGGCCGCTTGCGGAGCGGGTTCACCAGTAAGCTTCGCTGTCTGGCTGAAGCCCAAAGACGACCAGTCGCCTTTCATGTGACGGTTGGAGAAGCGACGGATCAAGGTCTATGATGCGCTGATCACCTGCCCGAACAGCAGCCAAAGGCGCTTCTCGCCGACAAAGGCTACGGTGCCGATGCAATCCGCGCAGACCTGATGAGCCGTAGCATCCAGGCGGTCATCGTGGGCCGATCAAACCGCCGCGGTAAGATTGAACATGGCCGTACACTCTACAAGAAACGCAGCTGCATCGAGCACATGTTTGGCGGTTAAAAATCAAACGGGCCATCGCCACCCGCTATGATCAGCTTGCAACCAGCTTCATGAGCATGGTCCATATCGCCACCGTCAGATACCGGCTCAATTCGTCCGCCCCGACTAAAACATCATCCGCATGCCGAACGCGGCGGATACGCCCGATACGTCATCACCTGAAGCACGCGCGAGCCGGGCGGTGCCAGCAAGCTTGCGCTCCCAATGCACACCAACGTAAGGCGCAAACGAACGATTCCGCTCATAACGCAGGCGCGCTCCGAGTTCGAAGCGCTCGAAGCCGGCCCCCACGTTCAGCGCGGACACGTCCTGAAACGCGAAATCGACTTCGGCTTCCGGCTCGACCACCAGCGACTGGGTGATGCGCTGCTGGTAGCCCGCCTTGCCACGCGCATGGACGTCCCCCTTCTCCGACACGAGCAACTGGCCTGTCACGTCGAACCAGTAGGGCGCCAGCCCCTCGATGCCGACCAGCGCGTAAGTGCGCTGCGGATCAGGCCGAAAATCGTGGCGCATGCCCAGTTGCAGGTTGAACCAGGGGTCGAGCGCGTGACGCCAATAAGCGGCCAACTCGATGCGTTCGGCCCGCTTGCCCAAGCTGCCCTCGCCTTCGCTGGCGAGGACCATGCGGTCGATGTCGCCGCCATACCATGCCTGCCCTTCCCAGCCGAAACCATCCTTGCCATTTGCGGCGCGATATTCCAGCCGGTCGATCTGCAGCGCAAACGTGGAGAAAGTCATCTCCCGGACCATCGCCTTGCGCGAGGCGGCCATGCGATCGGGCGCGAAGAAGAGATCGGCGGGATGGTCTGCCGGCACCGGCGGCGCGGGCGCGTCGCCCGGCTGATCGGCCACGGTCGCACCGGGAATGGAGTGTGCGGAATGGTCTATCGCCGGAGCTGCATCCTGCGACATATCCATGCCGGACATGTCATGGTTCATGCCCGAATGATCCATATGAGAGTGGTCCATGCCTGCATGATCCTGTGCCCACGACGGGACAGGCACAGCGATCATCAGCAGGGCCGGGATCGACTGCAGAGAGGCAGGGTGCAGCGCCATCAGCCCTGTCTCTCCGCCTGCTCGCGTCGCACGGTGACCACGCGCATCATCCCCGCATGCATGTGCAGCAGCATGTGGCAATGAAATGCCCAGTCTCCCTCGCCGTCCGCCGTCAGATCGAACGCGACCTTGCCGCCGGGCAGAACGTTGACGGTGTGCTTGCGTACGCGGTGGCCGGGTTCACCCTGCACCAGTTCGAAGAAATGCCCGTGCAGATGGATCGGGTGCGGCATCATCGTGTCGTTGATCAGGGTGACGCGGACCCGCTCGCCGAGCCGAAACGGAATCGGCGCCGGGTTCTCAGACATCGCCACGCCGTCCATCGACCACATGTAGCGTTCCATGTTGGCGGTAAGGTGGACCTCCACCTCGCGCGTCGGCACGCGTGGATCGGGGTTGGGATCGCGCGAGCGCAAGTCCGCATAAGTGAGCACCCGGTGGTCGGCGTCCTCCAGCCCGGTCGGGCGATCGGCGAGCCGGTCCACCGGCATTGGCGCCAACGTGGCGACACCCGGCCCCATCTTCACCGAGGGCGCAACCGATGCATCGCGCATCTTCATCGAATGCCCGCCCATGTCGGCATTGGCGGGCTTAGACAGGTCGATCTCGCCGGCCTCGCCCATGTCCATGCCGGACATGTCCATACCCATGTCACGCATGGTCAGGAGCGGACGCTTGCGGATCTGAGGAAATGCGGCGACAAGGCCCATGCGCTGCGCCAGCGTCGCGCGGACCTGCCCCGAACGGTCGAGCGCCTCTGCGATGACGGCATAGCTTTCCGCCTCGCCCGGTGTAACGACGAAGTCGTAAGTCTCGGCAATCGCGATCTGCACTTCGTCGGTCTCGACCGGCTGCACCGGGTTGCCGTCCGCCGCCACCACGGTCAGCGGCAGGCCGGGAATGCGGAAATTGAAGTTGGTCATCGACGAGGCGTTGATCACGCGGAGCCGCACCCTCTCACCGGTTGCGAACAGGCCGGTCCAGTTCTCCGCCGTGCCATGGCCGTTGATCAGGAAGCTGTAAGTCGAACCCGTTACGTCCGAGATATCGGTCGCATCCATTCGCATCTGCCCCCAGGCGAGGCGATCCGGCAGCGACTGGTCCCCGTTCGCCTTCGCCCCCGCCATCAGTCCTGCCAGCGTCTGCTTCTGGCGATTGAAATAGCCGCTCATCATCTTGAGCCGACGCATCTGTTCGTGGGGGTGGAGCGGGCTCCAATCGCTCAGGACCAGCACGTGTTCGCGCTCGCCGGCAAGCGGGTCTTCTCCAGCGGGGTCGATGACGATCGGGCCGAACAGCCCCTCGGCTTCCTGCATGCCCGAGTGCGAATGATACCAGAAGGTTCCCGAATGGGTCAGCGGAAGCTCGTAGGTGAAAGTCTCGCCCGGATCGATGCCGGGGAAGCTGATACCCGGCACGCCGTCCATCTGGAACGGCACCAGCAGCCCGTGCCAGTGGATGGAACTCTGTTCGCGCAGCCTATTGGTGACAGCGATCCGCACCGTCTGTCCTTCGCGCAGGCGAAGCAAGGGCGCGGGCAGCGTGCCGTTGACCGTCACCGCATGGCCGGTACGCCCCCCGGTAGCAAAGTGGCTCTGCCCGATCTGCAGCGCGATGGTGTCACCCGACAACACCCCCGAACCGGCGCTGGCATCCGCGATCCCCCGGTTCCGCTGCGCGCCCATGCGGGAAACAGCCCTGCCATTCCGACGCTGCCAGCCAAAGCCCCCCCATCGCCAGGAATTTACGGCGGGGGACGGCGCTTCGGGCGCAAGTTTCGAAGATCGACATGCCCTCTTATACGCGCCGCGCTCGCTTATCCCTCGACCAGATGAGACAATTCTGACGTGCCCTGTAAATGCGCGTTCTACGGCGTTGTGGTGGATGTCGATCCACGCGGACTACATGCGCCCCCTCCATCTGTCGCGCTTTCCCCAGCAAAACGCAGGAGCCAGAAACTGACTGTCTCCCCAAAATGCTTCCCTCCGGAAATGAAAGGCCGCGGCGACCGGATACCGATCGCCGCGACCGCTGCCGTTTGACAGGGGGTTAGCATTGCTGACCCGTCGGCAGCACCATCAGTCTCGTTCGTCGGCGCAAGCACACCAATCCGGATTAAACGGACATACGGACTCACCATCGACGAGCTTGCAAAGAACTGGATTGGAACATACAAGGAACAAATGTCTCGTACCTCCATCATGGATCGTCTCGAAATCCTTGCCGACGCCGCCAAGTACGATGCCTCATGCGCTTCCTCCGGGACCACGAAACGTCACAGCCGCGATGGACGAGGCATCGGTTCGACCGAGGGGATGGGAATTTGCCACGCTTATGCGCCCGACGGACGGTGCATTTCCCTGCTCAAGCTTCTGCTGACCAACCATTGCATTTTTGATTGCCATTACTGCATAAACCGCAAGAGCTCCAACGTACGCCGCGCGCGGTTCTCGCCGCAGGAAGTGGTCGATCTGACGCTTTCTTTCTATCGGCGGAACTATATCGAGGGCCTGTTCCTCAGTTCGGGTATCGTGAAGTCGTCCACGCATACGATGGAACAACTTATAGAGGTTGCGCGCATCTTGCGCGAAGAGCACGATTTTCGTGGCTATATCCACCTCAAGACTATCCCGGAAGCTGACCCCGAACTCGTGGCGCAGGCAGGGTTGTGGGCGGATCGCGTATCGATCAACGTCGAATTGCCGACAGACGCCGGGCTTTCCCGTCTGGCTCCCGACAAGAACAGCAAGACGATCGAAGGCGCCATGGGCAGGCTTTCAAGCGCCATCACCGAGGCACACGACGCCCGCTCTCGCTTTCGCAAAGCACCTGTCTTCGCGCCGGCGGGGCAATCCACCCAGATGATCATCGGCGCGGACGGTGCAAGCGACGCGCAGATCGTCGGTAAGGCCAGCACGCTTTATGACCGCTTCTCTCTCAAGCGTGTCTACTATTCCGCCTTCAGTCCAATTCCCGAGGCCAGCGCCGTGCTGCCGCTCAAACGCCCCCGCTGATGCGAGAGCATCGGCTCTATCAATCGGACTGGCTAATGCGCTTCTATGGGTTCGCTCCACAGGAAGTGCAGCAAGCGACGGAAGACGACGGCATGCTTCCGCTCGACATCGATCCCAAGTTGGCCTGGGCACTCAAGTTCCGCGACCGGTTTCCGGTCGATCTCAATCGTGCTCCGCGCGAGGCGATGCTGAGGGTGCCGGGGCTTGGCGTAAAGGCAGTCGACGCCATATTGGTCGCGCGGCGGCATCGGTCGATCCGGTTGGACGATCTTGCGCGGCTCAGTGTTTCGGTGAAGAAGCTGCGCCCGTTCATCGTCACGGATGACTGGCGCCCTACTCTGCTCCTCGACCGCGCCGATCTCCGCGCCCGTCTCGCGCCACAGGCCCGGCAGATGGAACTTTTCGCGTGATCGCGGCGGCTATGGTGCAGCCCGACGATTTCGAGGCATGGCGCGATGAAGCGCGGCGACTGGTGGCACGCGGAGTCTCGCCTGACGCGACCGCCTGGGGAGAACCGGATGGGCCGGCGGATCTCTTCGCCACGGCCGTCCTACCTAACCTGCCGTCCGATCCCTTGCCCCAAGTCCGCGCCAGCCGGGCCTTTCTCGACCTCGCCCGGTGCGTCATCCTGCACCGCGATCCGACCCGGCTGAGCCTGCTCTATCGCGTGTTGTGGAGACTGCAGAAGCACCCTCGACTGATCGAGGATCTGGCCGATCGCGACGTCGCGACGCTGGAAGGCATGGCGAAGCAGGTGCGCCGCGACATTCACAAGATGCGCGCCTTCGTCCGGTTCCGCTCCACGCCCGATCAGGACGGCATCGAACGATTTGTCGCCTGGTTCGAGCCCGAGCATCGGATCGAGCGTGCCAATGCCGATTTCTTCGTCAATCGCTTCGCCAGCCAGCGCTGGTCGATTCTGACGCCGCGCCTTTCACTGCACTGGGACGGTGAGCAACTTCTGGAAGGCCCGGCCGTCTCCCGCGGGGACGCCCCGGCAGAAGATGCGACCGAGGAACTCTGGCTCGGCTATTACCGCTCGATCTTCAACCCGGCGCGACTCAAGGTGGGCATGATGCTCAAGGAGATGCCCCGGCGTTACTGGAAGAACCTGCCTGAGGCGCGCCAAATTCCCGATCTCATCGCCGGGGCACACAAGCGCGAGGCTGCCATGATCGCCACCGGCGCCGACTTGTTCGAAAGAGAAGCCAAACCCGCCAGCCTACAGGCGATCGCAGGAGGAATTGCGCAGTGCCGCCGCTGTGCGATCGGTTGCAACGGCACTCGGGCGGTCATGGGCGAAGGCCCCCGAATTCGGACCTCATGATAGTCGGTGAACAGCCCGGCGATACCGAAGAGCGAGAGCACAGGCCTTTCATCGGACCGGCCGGACAATTGCTCGATCAGATACTTGGCGAGGCCGGGGTGAACCGCGCCGGAGCCTACGTCACGAACGCGGTCAAACACTTCAAGTTCACGCCTCGCGGCAAGCGGCGTCTCCATCAGCCCCCGACTGCCGGGGAGATCGACATCTGTCGCTGGTGGCTGGACGGAGAGCGTGCCTTGGTAAAGCCAAAGGTCGTTTTGGCTCTCGGCGCGAGCAGTGCACGGGGGTTGCTGGGACGCACGCCGGCGATCGGACGAGAGCGCGGCCAAGCCATCCGCCTTTCCGATGGCACGCTAATCTGGCTTACCGCGCATCCAAGCTATTTGCTTCGCCTAGATGGCGATGCACGCACACGCGAACATGCGCGCTTCGCACAGGATATTGCCGGTCTCGCGCAGATTCTTGCGGCGAATGGAGTTTCCCAAATGCAACTCCAAAGGGAAATGCGCGTTAACTGAGACGGCAAACATTGAAGGGGAATGGTCATGGCCAGCGAATGCACTGCCTACCGCGACTCCAAGGGTGGGCTTCACAGCAGCCCTGAACGCGCAACGCTCGAAGACCTTGCCGGCGTATTGGGCCGGGTGGGAGACGAAGGCGGGATGACGTCGGGCGTCGCCCGCATGATTTTCGACAAACGCAGCGAAATCGAGCGTATCTTCGCCGAACATGACCATATGCTGGAAGCGGCTCCGCCAGCCGCGATCGAGCCGGGTCATCACATTCGCGCGGTGAACTGAAATCATTTGATCTGCTCCGCCGTCATCCCGACATCGCGATCAATGTCGGGATGACGGCACTTCCCCGAAGGCGTGCGAACGTCTATCAGGCTGCCCGATCAAGAGTAGCCCAAGACATCCGCGCCCTTTCTTCGTGACCGCAGAAACCTCCCCCACAGCCGGCCTCGAAGCGGCTTTTCTCGAACATCGGGAGAAGCTGTTGCGCTTCCTGCGCGCGCGCGGCGCCGGGGATGCGGCCGAAGACCTCGTGCAGGAGGTCTGGCTGAAGATCAGCGCCAGCCGCCTCGGCCCGGTCGCTTCACCGCTATCCTATCTCTTCCGCACCGCCGACCTGCTGATGATCGACCGTTTCCGCTCGACCAGGCAAGCGGACGTGCGTGACCGGGACTGGTCCGACGTGAATGCAGGTGATCCGCCGGGCGTTTCCGCAGAACCCTCCGCCGAACGCCGCATGGCCGCCGCGCAGGAGGCCGCCAGCGTGCTGGCCCTGCTCGACGGGCTGGGTACGCGGACGGCAACGATCTTCCGCCGCCACCGTATCGAAGGCACGGCGCAAAAGGTCGTAGCGGCGGAAATGGGCCTCAGTTTAAGCACCGTCGAAAGCGATCTGCGGATCGCTTACCGGGCGTTGGCGGAATGGAAGGAACGGTCGAAATGAGGCCCGCGATGAGGCTGCAGCCGATCGTCTCCGTCATCGCCGATGAAGGAGCGCCCGATGGCGAACGAAATGGCGAGTGACAATGGTATCCGGGACGCGGCGCTCGGCTGGGCGGTGCGTGCGGGTGACCCCGCGTTCGCCGACTGGGAGGCGTTCACCCTCTGGCTGGAGGCCGACCCGGCGCATGCGCGCGCTTATGACGAAGTCATGGCTTCGGTAGCCGACGCGGCCGAACTCGTGGCCGCCTCCGGCCCGGCCAACGACGATGCCCCTTCCGCCGAACCCGCGCGCCGCCGTCGCCCCTGGCTGGCGAGTGCGATCGCCGCGAGCCTTGCGGTCGTGGCGGGGTTCTGGGCCTTCCAGGGGCAGCAACGCGATCTCTACACCGTCGAGACGGCGCTGGGCGAAACCCGCCGCGTGACGCTCGATGCCGATACCCGCATCGAACTCGCAGGCGGCACCGCAGTCGAGTTCGACCGCAAGGACAAGCGCTATGCCCGGCTGGAACGCGGGCAGGCGCTGTTCACCGTGCGTCACGATGCCGCGCATCCCTTCGAGGTCGCCGTCGGCAACGAGCGGCTGGTCGACATCGGCACCGTCTTCGACGTTCGCCACGATGCGCTGGGACTGAGCGTCGCGGTCTCAGAAGGCGCCGTGCAGTTCGATCCAGACGGCGCCGACGTGCGCGTATCGCCCGGCGAAGTCCTGCGCCGCCCGGCGGGAGCCAGCGACTATACGCTCACCCGACTGCCCACCGAGCAGGTCGGCGAATGGCGCGAAGGTCGCCTGACTTTCGAGAGCGCTTCGCTCGAGGACGTCGCAGCACAACTCAAGCGGGCCACCGGCATCGAATATGTCGCTGCATCCAGCGCTTCGGGCGCGGTTTCCGGCTCGATCCTCGTGGCGCCGCTGCGTAAGGACCCGGGCTCGATCGGGCCTCTGCTGGGACTGTCGGTGCGGTCCGAAAACGGACGCTGGATCATCGGCTCGCGCTGAGGCGATGCGCGGCGCCATCTGCATCGTGGCGGCCGCAGCGGCCATGCCCGGCACCGCCTCCGCGCAGGAGGTGGCTGTCGATACGCGCGCCGGATCGGTCGGGCAGGTCGCGATCGATCTTGCGCGCCAGACCCGCTCCAGCATCGTCGTGTCCGATCCGGTAGTGGCCTCCCGCATGGTCCCGGCGATGCGCGGGCGGATGGGGGCCGCGGAGGCGGTGCGGCTGCTGGCGCGCAGGGCGGGCGGCCGGGCCATCGCCGTCGCGCCCGGCGCCTGGCGCATCGAGGCCACAGCTACCGTCAGACCGCCCGCTCCCCGCCCTACCCCTGCCCGCGCGGCAATGCCTGTAACCGTCCAAGCCGAGGCGGCCAATCCGATCGTCGTCGTCGCCTCCAAACGCGACCTCACCCTCGGACAGTTGCCGGGACAAGTCACCATCCTCGACGGGGAATCGCTGGAGGTCGGCGGCGTCGGCGGCACGGAGAAGATCACGCAGCGCGTCGCCACCGTCACATCCACGCACCTTGGCAGTGGGCGCAACAAGCTGTTCATTCGCGGCATCGCGGATTCCAGTTTCACCGGGCCGACGCAGGCAACGGTGGGGCAGTATCTCGGCGACCTCAGGCTCAGCTACAACGCGCCCGACCCGGACCTGCGCCTGTCCGACATGGCACGGGTGGAAGTGCTGGAGGGGCCGCAGGGCACGCTCTACGGCGCCGGATCGCTGGGCGGCATCATCCGCCTCGTGCCCAATGCACCGGTTGTCGGCGAGACCGAAGGCGCGATTTCGGTCGGCGGCTCGCTGACGCAGAGCGGTGCGCCCGGCGGCGATGCGGCGGCTATGGTCAACGTGCCGCTCGGCAACTCGGTGGCCTTGCGCGCCAACTTCGATGCGGCGACGCTGGGCGGCTATATCGACAAGCCCTTGCTCGGCCGCAAGGATGTCAACCGCACACGTATTCTGGGCGGCCGCGCCGGTCTTCGCGCGGAGATCGCGCCGGACTGGACGGTCGATCTCATTGGCCTCGGCCAGTCCACCGATGCGCGCGACAGCCAGTACGCCGGCCGCAATGCCCGCCCGCCGCTGACCAGCAGCGCGCAAGTTCGCGAGGGTTCGGACGCCGACTACCTGATGGGCCAACTGGTGATCTCCGGCCGCGTCGGCGAAGTGCGCGTGCGCTCGACCACCGGCGCGGTGCGCCAGCATCTGGAAGAACGCTACGACGCCACCGTCGATCCCGACGCACCGCGCCTGTTCTCGCAGGAGAACCGCACGCGCATGATCGCGCACGAGACGCGGATCTGGCAGCCCGAGACCCGCGGTTTCGGCTGGCTGGTCGGCGCCAGCTATACGCACAACCGCACGGTGCTGACGCGCAGTTTCGAGAACTTCGTGACGACCACCGCCGCCACCGGCGTGCGCAACACCATCGACGAGTTCACCCTCTACGCCGAGGCCAGCCTGCGCATCCGCCCCGGTCTTACCGCGACTGCGGGCGGGCGTCTGACCCACTCGCGGCTTGACGGCTCAGGTGAAGACGTGATGCCTGCCGTGTCTTTCGCCATGGCGCAGGCCCGGGCGCAGGTCACGGCAGACCGCACGACCACCACCGTGCTCCCCTCGCTGGCGCTCAACGCCGAAGTGATGGAGGCCACGAACCTCTACATGCGCTACCAGGAGGGCTTCCGCCCCGGCGGCTTCGCGATCGAGAGCGACTTCGTGCGCCGCTTCCGAAGCGACCGGACGCGAACCTTCGAGTTCGGCGTGAAGCACGGCCAGCCCGGCGTCAGTCCCTTCGATCTTGCGGCCAGCGTCTCCTACACGCGCTGGCGCGATATCCAGGCCGACTTCATCGACAATTCGGGCCTGCCGAGCACCGCCAACATCGGGGATGGCCGGGTCTGGTCGGCCAGCGTGACGGGGGCGTCGAGCTGTTGCAAGGCCTGAGGCTGGAGGCCGGGGCGACGTGGAACCAGAGCAAGGTCGACCAGCCACCCGCCGAGCTGCTCGGGCTCGTTGCGCGATCGATGTCGGCCGTCGACATGTCGCCGTCGGGGCTGCTCGACGCGACGCTCGCCCGGTCGATGCAGGTGCCGAACATCGCGCAGTTCTCGGGCCGGATGAGCCTCGGCTGGAACCGCGAGATCGGCGAGAACCTGCGGCTGACCGCCAATGGCTGGGCCAGCTATGTCGGCAAGTCGCGCCTCGGCATCGGCCCGGAACTGGGTGATCCGCAGGGGGATTACCTCGACAGTGGTGCTGACCTGCGGGTCGGGACCGAGCGTTACGGTGTGACGCTGACGCTCAGCAACATCACCAATTCGCGGGGCAATCGCTTCTCGCTCGGGACGCCGTTCGGGACCGGGCGGGACCAGACGACGCCGCTGCGGCCGCGTACGGTTCGGGTCGGGCTGGACGCGCGGTTTTAGGAAAGAAGGAAGGCCCACTCCCGGCCCCTCCCGCAAGCGGGAGGGGGGAAAGACGGGGTCACCCTCCCGCTTGCGGGAGGGTCGGAAGGCTTGGCGATTTATCGCCTAGCCGGACGGGGTGGGCGAGAGCGCAGCGCCTCGATCTCCATGCGGATCACGGTAAGCACCCCGTCAAGCTGACCGAACACCGCTTCGTTGGAAAAGCGCAGCACCCGATAGCCCTGCTCCGCCATCCACCGATCCCGCGCAGCATCGTAGTCCAAGCGAAGCCCGTGGGATTAGCCATCAAGCTCCACCACAAGCGATAACTCGCGACACAGAAAGTCGGCGAAGTATGGCCCCACCAGCATCTGCCTGCTGAATTTTGCCCCCAGCGCCGAGCGGGAAATATATCGCCACAACCGCCGCTCCGCTGGCGTCGCTTCTCTGCGTAGCAAACACGCCCTGCCCGTATCCCGAAGTCCAACCCCCGCCATCCGCCGAATTTCGCGCCAAAACCCAGCGGCACGAAATGAAATGTCGGCACGCCGGAACTTTTTCCAAGGCTGCCTCCCGGCGCCTCCGTCTCAAGGGTCAGACTACAGACCTAAAAGGGACGAAGATGCCTTCCCAGCTTACCGCCAGGACCCTGCTTGCCACCACCGCCGTGCTCGCCTTCGCGACCGCCGCGCATGCCGAGGACGTCAAGACCAAGCTCACCGCCCCCATCCGCACTTCAACCATCAAGAGCGGCGCGGCGGATGCCATCAACATCACCGCCGAAGGCTCGGTCGTCCTGACCTCTGGCACCGCAGTCACGCAGGACAGCAACCACGCGGTCACCAACGCGGGCACTATCACCATCACCAATTCCGACGGCGCAGTCGGCATCAATTCGGTCGCAGGCGCCAGCGGTGACATCACCAACACCGGCACCATCACCGTCGACGAGACCTACACGCCGACCGACACCGACAAGGATGGCGACCTCGACGGTCCCTTCGCGCTGGGATCGAACCGCGTCGGCATCCGCACCCAGGGCGACCACACCGGCAAGCTCACCCAGAACGGCAAGATCATCGTCGAGGGCAACGATCTGGCGGGTATCCAGCTTGGCGGCAAGCTGACCGGCGCCTTCACACATGATGGCTCCACCACCATCGTCGGCGACCGCACCATCGGCGTTTCGGCGCAGGGTATCGACGGCAACGTGCGCCTTGCGGGCACCGTCTCGGCGCAGGGCAAGGACGCGATCGGCGCGCGCTTCGCAGGCGACGTCAACGGCGCGATGGTCGTGCAGGGCACGGTAGCCGCGACCGGCTATCGCTACACCACCCCGCCCGCAGATCCGTCGAAGCTCGATGCCGACGACCTGCTGCAGGGCGGCTCGGCGCTGATCGTCGAGGGCAACGTGACCGGCGGGATCATCCTCGCCGCCGCGCCCAAGGCCGACCCCGCGAAGCCGGACTCCGATGGCGACGGCATCGACGACAGCAAGGAAGGCACCGCCAAGGTCGTCTCCTACGGCAACGCCGCCGCCATGCAGGTGGGCGCGACCGATCACGCCGTCACCATCGGCCCTGTCGCCAACACCGGCAGCAAGTTCGGCCTGATCATCGAAGGTTCGGTCGAGGGTCAGGGCCTCTACTCCGGCGTGGCCGCCAATGGCCTCGTCATCGGCGGACGCGGCGGCGCGGTGACGATCGCCAACGGCATCGGCGTATCGGGAGCGGTGGTCGCTACCGCCAACGGTGCCAACGCCACCGCCCTTCGCATCGGCGCCGGCGCGACGACGCCGCTGCTGCAGAACACCGGTAACATCGCCGCAGCATCGGGCAATGCCGACAATGCGCTGGCGACTGCCGTGCGCATCGACGCGGGCGGCAACCTGCCGACCATCCGCAACAGCGGCACGATCAAGGCCGTTGCCGGCGAAAAGGGCTCGGCCACGGCCATCGTCGACGCCAGCGGCACCCTGAACCTGATCGAGAACGCAGGCACCATCTCGGCCACCGGCGCCAAGGACGGCGCGCGCAACATCGCCATCGACTTGCGCGCCGCGACCGGCGACGTCACCGTCAGGCAGACGCAGGTGGCCTCCGGCGTGACCGCGCCCGCCATCGTCGGCGACGTGCTGTTCGCGGGCGGCAACGACCTGCTCGACCTCGCCGATGGGACCCTCACCGGCAACGTCGCTTTCGGTGCCGGCAACAATACGCTGAACCTCTCGGGCGACGCGGTGCAGACCGGCAACGTGAGCTTCGGCGCGGGCACCGACACCGTCTCGCTGGCGGGCACCAGCGGCTTCAACGGCGCCATGGACTTCGGCGGCGGCGCGGACGTGCTGAACATCTCGGGCAGCGCGTACTTCTCCGGCTCGATCACCAATTCGGCGCAGCTCGCGGTGAAGGTCTCGGGCGGCGTGCTCGATATGCAGAAGCCGGCATCGGTGGCCTCGCTGGACATCGGCAGCACCGGTGTCGTCCTCGTCACGCTCGACAAGACGGCGGGTGCCGGTTCGTCCTACACCGTTTCGGGCAACGCGACTTTCGCGGAAGGCTCCAAGCTGGCGATCCGCCTGGCCGACGTCTCGACCGCCGAGGGCACGTACCAGGTCCTAACCGCAGGTAGTCTGACCGGCCGCGACAAACTGACCACCAACACCGACCTCGTCCCCTTCATGTTCAAGGCGGAACTGGACAAGGACGCGGCGGCCAACACCATCGTCGTCGACGTCTCGCGCCGCACGGTCAGCGAACTCGGCCTCAACCGCTCGGGCGCGGCCGCCTATGACGCGGTGTTCAAGCAGCTGGCCAAGGACGACAAGATCGAGCAGGTCTTCCTCGGCCTGACCAACGGCGATGCCTTCCGCTCGGCCGTGGGCCAGATGCTGCCCGACCACGCGGGCGGCGGCTTCGAGGGTATCAGCCTCGGCACTCGCGCCCTCGCCCGCCAGATGCAGGACCCACAGGGACCGATCACCGCGAGCGGCCGCTTCTCCACCACGCTCAACATGGCGATCTGGGGCAGCGACCGGAAAGCGGGCAACACCGCCGCCTACAAGCTCAACGGCTATGCCTGGTCGGCGACCGCCGAGTACCAGACCGGCATCGGCAAGTTCGGCGGCACCGTCGCCTACATCAACAACAACCACAAAAACGGCGAACTGACCGACGTGAACTCGGACGCCTTCGAACTGGCGGCGCACTGGCGCGGCAAGTTCGGCCCGGTCAGCGCCTTCGCGCGCGGCTCGGCCGGCACAGCCAAGTTCGACGGCGAGCGCAACTTCTACGGCATGGTCGGCTCGGAGACGGTGCGCCGCACCATGGACGCCAAGTGGGACGGCAAGTTCGTCACTTTCGCAGGCGGCGCCGCGATCGAGGGCGGCTCGCAGTTCTTCTTCTTCCGTCCGGGCGTGACGGTCGACTACGTGCGCCTGAAGGAAGACGGCTACTCGGAAACCGGCGGCGAGAAGCTGAACCTCACCGTCGCCTCGCGCACCAGCGACGAACTGGCGGTGAACCCGAGCATGACCGTGGGCATCGACTTCCTCGGCATGAAGGCACGGGACGAGAACTGGTTCCGCATGGAAACCGAAGGCGGCTGGCGCGAGATCGTCAATGGCGGCATCGGCTCGACCACCGCGCACTTCGAGGGCGGCGACAAGTTCACCCTCGAAGGCGACGGCGCGACAAGCGGCTGGTTCGCGCGCCTGCGTGCGATCGGCGGCTCATCGGGCTTCACGATGGGCGGCGAACTCTCGGCCGAGGATCGCCACGGCCGGGTCGATCTCGCCCTGCGCGGCTCCGTGACCATTGGCTGGTAAGGACAGGACGATGCGTGGACCACTCCTCTGCGGCATCGTACTGGGCGCCGGGCTGCTGTTAAGCTGCGCCCCCGCGTGCGGCCCGGCGCCGCCTCCTCCCCGCTCCGGCGGGGAGGAACTGCGCATATCGCGCGGTCCGTGCTTCGGGTTCTGCCCGGTGTACAAGGTGGCCGTGACACCCGCCGGACGCGTGGACTTCACCGGCGAGCGGCATACCGCCGTGCTGGGCCAGCGTGCCCATTCGGTCGGCCGCGCGACGTACGAGGACGTGCGCCGCGCCCTCGCCCCGATGCGTCCACAGACCGGCGAAGAGCGTGCCCAAGCCTGCACCGAGGCCGCCACCGACATGTCGAGCGTGACCGTCGAGTGGATCGGCGCGGACGGCCGCCGCACCGCGCTCACGTACAACATGGGCTGCCGTTCGCCGGAAGGCTCCGCGATGGCACGCACGGTTGAACAGCAACTCGGCCGCCTCGGCGTCGAGAAATGGGCCGCGCAGAAGACCTGGCCGGGCGACAGCCGGGGCTGAGGTGCGGCGGCATCCCCTCCAGTCCTCCCCACCTTCGTCATTGCGAGCGCAGCGAAGCAATCCAGGGCAGTCTCGAGCCACCCTGGATTGCTTCGCTGCGCTCGCAATGACGAAACGAAGGACGCCGACGAAGCGAGGGGACGCCCCGTCAGTCCATGAACCCCCGCTCGTTCAACGCATCGAACTTGCGCACGCCGGAAACGTCGATGCGCTCGGCCCAGCCGCCGAGCACGGCCGTCACTGCCGGTTGCGCAAGGTGCGTGGCCAGTGCAGCCTCGTCACGCCAGCGTTCGAAGACCAGCACCGTCCCTGCTGCCGGATCATCGATGGCGAAGTGGTAGTTAAGGCACCCGTCCTCCTTCAGCGTCGGCTCGACCAGCCCGCGCAAGGTCGCGGCAAGGTCTTCGACGAGCTCGGGAGCGGTCTTCAGGTGTCCGGCAAGAATGATCATCGTGAGGTTCCTCTCGTTACCACGCGGGGGCATCGCCGCCGGGGACGGCAGGGCCGGTCAGCCAGTCGCCGGTGATGCCGATGCGGATTTCGGAGCCCTTCGGCACTTCGGTCCCGGCATCGGGAGTGACGAACATGATCCGGTTCGGTGCCCAGACCGAGCCGATGATCTCCTCCTCGTCCTCCGACAGCGTGACACCGGCGGCCGCGCACATCTCGCGCGCGCGCTCACGCGTCTGGCCGCGCACTTCGGGGACGTAGGCCTTGGCCGGGTCCTCGTGCACCCTGAGCACGCGCGCATTCTCGCGTTCTGCTTCCTCGGCAGCCAGCGTCTCGTCGAATTCGGGTCCGTGGTAGTCGATCTCCCAGTCGAACGAGATCATGTTCTCGAGGATGTCCGGCAGGAACGGCGTCATCCGCAAGTGCGACCAGTGCGACATGTAGCGCTCCATCGCCTCGTAGGTGTCTATGTCGCAGCAGTTGGCGAAGTCGAAATCGCCCGAGTGGAAGCGCGTGTGGACGACTTTGCCATGGCTGTAGTCACGCACCTCGCGGTTGAGATGCGACAATTTCTTCACCTCCTCGATGAAGAGGTCGATCTTGGCCGGATCGGCATCCTTCTTGAACTTGAGCATCACGACGTGACGGATCATCGGTCTCTCCCCTATCGCGCCCGCGCCGCGATTGGTTCGCGGGGACTCGGCGCTGCGGGAGGAAGACTAGCGCGGCGGGTTTAAGGCCATGCCTGTCAGATAAAACAGGTGCCAAAAGCGCTCCTTACCTCCGGGCAACCGTTGCGCATCCGTCCGATTGCGTATCAAATCATTGCTACACCTCCTCCTCCAGTTGACGCGGGAGCCGGGCGGGTGTGTGCAAAATCCGCAGAGGCATATCGGCACCGTGCGGCCGGGCGGTATGCTGCAGGAGAGGATCAAGAGGTGGCCCGTCCCTTCGCGCCGCGTTTCGCGGTCTATGTCGCACTGGTGTTCATGCTACTCGGCGTGCTGCAACTGGCTGCCAGCCTCGTGTTCTACCAGTCGATCGACCGGCAGACGCTGAACGAGGACCACGCGCGCCGCATCGGCGAACTGCTCGTCGTCAGCGACCGCATCCACTCCGCCGATCCGCGCCTGACCGCGCCGACCATGAGCACGCGTCACCTCGCCGCCGCCGTTGGCAATGCGCCCAGCGTGGCGACCGCCACGACCGACGAGATCCCTCATCCGCATCGAGCGGCGCATCATCGAGTGGGAGCCTTCGCTCGGCGGGCGTTCGCTGCGGCTGGCCATGCAGGGACCGCCGGGAGGCAAGTGCGATCTCGTCGGCGCGATCCGGCTGGCGGACGGGCACTGGCTCAACTTCCGCTCGCGCGATATCAACGCGATGTGGCCGGTGGCGCTGCGGGCGACGGTGCTGACGCTTGCGACGACGGTGGCCTTCCTCGCCATCGGCCTCGCTGCGCTGCACGTGCTGACCCGCCCGCTGCGCCGCATGAGCGATGCCGCCGACGCCATCGGTCGGGGCCGGCAAGTGGTCATCGCCGAGGGTGGCACCCCGGACTTGCGCCAGCTCGCCCACTCCATGAACCTCATGCAGGAGCGCATCGCGCGGCTGCTGCAGGATCAGGCCAGGTCGTTCGAGGCGATCAGCCACGACTTGCGCACGCCGCTCTCGCGCCAGAAGGTCGCGGCGGAACTCATCGACGATGCCGAACTGGGCGGGGTGATCCTTGCCAGCGTGGACGAGATGGAGGCCCTGCTCGCCTCGCTGCAGCGCTTCCTGCGCGCGCAGCATCTCGACGCCGAGCCCGAGACGCTGGACCTCACCGAAGTGGTCGCGCACGTGCTGCACCCTTACGGGACGCGCGCCCGCTTCGATGCCTCCGTCCCCACCCTCGCCCGGACCTTCCGCGAGCCGGTGGAACTGGCGCTGGCGGCGTTGGTGGAGAACGCCATCCAGTTCGGCGGCGAGGCTCAGGTCGCCGTGCTCCGCCACGAAGGGCACTGGCGCATCGAGATCGCCGATTCCGGACCGGGCATCCCTTCCGCCTATTTCGAGGCGATCCTCGACCCGTTCTTCCGCCTCGACGCGGCGCGGGCGCGGGACACCAAGGGCTTCGGCCTCGGCATCCCGACCGCGCACCGGCTGATGGCGCGCTTCGACGGCCAGCTTTCCTTCGCCGCCGCGCCCGAAGGCGGCCTGATCGCGCGCCTGGATGTGCCCCAGCCGCCAATGGGTTGACGAAGATCGTCGTCCCGGACTTGATCCGGGACCGCTGGCAGTCTTTAGATGCGAGCTTGCCGCGGGACGGCCCATCGAAAGGTGGGCTTTTCACGGCCAGCGGTCCCGGATCAAGTCCGGGACGATGAGAGAATATGGAGAGCGACCTGTGAACTGGTGGACCATCGACGAAACCCATGACCCTGCCCGCAAAAGCTGGGTCGACAGCGCCGACGGCCACCACGACTTCCCGGTCCAGAACCTGCCCTTCAGTGTGTTCTCCACCTCAGAAGAGACACCGACGCGGATCGGTGTTGCGATCGGCGACCAGATCCTGGACATCCGTGCACTGGCCACAGCAGGCCTCGTCCCCGCAAACCTCGCCGAAATCTGCAGCGATGCGGACATGGCCCGCCTGCTGGCCATCCCCGCGCAAGACCGCCGCCCCCTGCGCCATGCCCTCTCCGACCTGCTCTGCGACGAAACCCGCCGCCCGGTCATCGAGCCCATGCTGCACCCGGTCGAAGCCTGCATGCTGCACCTGCCGACACGCATCGGCGACTACACCGACTTCTATGTCGGTATCCATCACGCCAACAACATCGGCCGCCAGTTCCGCCCGGACAACCCGCTGCTGCCCAACTACAAGCATGTGCCGATCGGCTACCACGGCCGCGCGTCCTCGATCCGTCCCTCGGGTGTTCCGGTCGTGCGCCCCACCGGCCAGCGCAAGCCGCCCGAGGCCGATGCGCCGATCTTCGCGCCGACTGCAAGGCTCGACTACGAACTGGAGATGGGCGTCTGGATAGGCCGCGGCAACGACCTCGGCGAGCCCGTGCCGATCACCGATGCTGCGCAGCATATCGCCGGTTTCTGCCTGCTCAACGACTGGTCCGCGCGCGATGTGCAGGGGTGGGAATACCAGCCGCTCGGCCCGTTCCTGTCGAAGAACTTCCACTCGACGATTTCGCCATGGGTCGTCACGCCCGAAGCCCTCGCGCCCTTCCGCGCGGCCCAGCCGCCCCGACCGGAAGGCGACCCGCAGCCCCTGCCCTATCTGTCTGACGCGGATGATCAGGCCCACGGCGCGCTGGGCGTCATGCTGCAGGTCCACCTGACCACGCAGGCCATGCGCAAGGCCGGGCTTCCGCCCCATCGCCTCAGCCACGGCCCGGCGACCAACATGTACTGGACGGTGAACCAGATGGTCGCGCACCATGCATCCAACGGCTGCAACCTGACGCCCGGCGACCTGCTCGGCACCGGCACGATTTCCGCTCCCGAGCGGGAGGGTTTCGGCAGCCTCATGGAATTGTCGCAGGGCGGCAAGTCGCCCCTCACCTTGGCCAGTGGCGAGACCCGCACGTTCCTGGAGGACGGCGACGAAATCTCCATCACCGCCACCGCCGCCGCTGAGGGCTTCGTTTCCATCGGTTTCGGAGAATGCCGCGCCCGCATCCTTCCGGCACGCTGAAACCAACACTTGCGCCCACCCCTGCCTCCCGGTATCCGCCGGGAACAAGATCGCGCCGGTGCCCCGCAAGGGGCTTAAAAGGGAAGGCGGTGGGAACGGTTCGCCGTTCGAGATCCGCAGCTGTCCCTGCAACTGTAAGCGGCGAGCGCGATGCACATCGCTTCCCCCTCACCGTGCGGGGAGGCAGCCACTGAGGCCGGACGCTGCGACATGCGAGGCTTCGGGAAGGCCGTGCATCGATGCGTTGACCCGCGAGCCAGGAGACCTGCCGGCGTCTGGTCGCTCTTGCCTTGGTCCAGGGGATGGCTGCGGCACGGTTCACCGTCTGAGCGACGACACGCATGCGGCTTAGGGGCCGCAGCGGAGCAGGTCGCCGGGCGTCTTCGCGCCTGTCCGTCGCCCCTGCCCCGCGCCGGCGCGAAAGCGCCGGTACGCCCCGCCGCGAGAAGTCGCCGGCGCGGGAGTTGAGAGCCTTGAGCAAAGTACCCACCACCGTCATCACCGGCTTCCTCGGCGCCGGCAAGACCACGCTGATCCGCCACCTGCTGCAGAACGCGAAGGGCCGCCGCCTCGCCCTCGTCATCAACGAGTTCGGCGACGTCGGCGTCGACAGCGAACTGGTCAAGGGCTGCAACGACGAGGCCTGCCCCGAGGACGATATCCTCGAACTCGCCAATGGCTGCATCTGCTGCACCGTGGCCGACGACTTCCTGCCGACGATGCAGAAGCTGCTCGACCGCGAGACCCCGCCCGACCACATCATCATCGAGACGTCGGGCCTCGCGCTGCCCAAGCCACTGGTCAAGGCCTTCCAGTGGCCGGACATCCGCACCCGCGCGACGGTGGACGGCGTGATCGCCCTGATCGACGCCGATGCCGTCGCCGCCGGTCGCTTCGCCACGGACGAGGAAGCCCTCGCCGCCGCCCGCGCCGCCGATCCCAACCTCGACCACGACAGCCCGCTCGAGGAACTGTTCGAGGAACAGCTGGGCTGCGCCGACATGGTGGTGCTCAACAAGACCGACCTCGTCGATGCGGACGTGCTGGCCGAAGTCGAGAAGACCGTCGCCGCCGAGACGCGCGCCGGCGTCAAGATCGTGCGCGCGGACCACGGCGCGGTCGACATCGCCGCGCTGCTCGGCATCGTCGCGGCGGCCGAGGACGACCTCGACAGCCGCAAGTCGCACATCGACGGCCTCGACGACGATCACGACCATGACGACTTCGACACCTTCATCCTGAACGGCGGCGAAGTGGCCGATCTCGACGCGCTGCTGGCGGGCATGAAGGAACAGATCGCCGCGCATGACGTGCTGCGCGTGAAGGGCATGGTCGCGCTGGCGGGCAAGCCCAGCCGCCTCGTGCTGCAGGGCGTCGGCCCGCGCATCCAGCACTTCTTCGACCGCGCGTGGAAGCCCGAAGAACCGCGCCGCACGCAGCTGGTGGTGATCGGCCAGAAGGGGCTCGATCAGGCCGCCATCGAAGCCGCGCTGGCAGGCGTGCTGGGTTCGGTCCCGGCGTGATTCCTTCTCTCTCCCTTCGTCATTGCGAGCGGCGCAGCCGCGCGGCAATCCAGAGCCGCGCGAACCGCCCTGGATTGCTTCGCTGCGCTCGCAATGACGAGCGGTTGGGAAGCGGACGGGCGTTGAACGAAGACCTCCGGCTCTACCCCCTCCTTCGTCATTGCGAACCCGCGCAGCGGGTGAAGCAATCCAGGGCGGTTAGCTCTGCCGTCAGCCCGGCGAGCGCCGCCTAATGCACCTGCTTTCCGCCACCCCGGGCACGATCTCCAACGGCGAGGAGGCGATCGACCTCGACCAGCCTCCGGGCGACATCGTCATCCTGACGGTGGCGGACAGCGAACTCGCCTGCTTCGCCAAGGCAGCGGCAGGGCTGCCGGAGGGCGCGCCCAGCGTCCGCCTCGCCAACCTGCTGCAGTTGCGGCACCCGTATTCGGTCGATCTCTACGTCGAGAAGGTGATCGCCCACGCAAAATTCGTGTGCGTGGTGCTGCTCGGCGGCAAGAGCTACTGGCCCTACGGCATCGACGAAATCGCCCTGATCGCCCGCGAGAAGGGCATCGCCTTCGCCGCCATCGCCGACGGGCGCGAGGATGATCCGACGCTGACAGTCGCCTCCACCCTCCCCGCCGAGACGGTCGAGCACCTCCGCGACTATCTGCGGCAGGGCGGCAGCGCGAATGCCCTGTCGTTCCTCCGCACCGCCGCGCGGCTGATCGGCGAGGACTGCGGCCAGCCGGACGACCCGGTGCCGGTGGCCGACGCGGGGCTCTATCTGCAAGGCGTGGACCGGCCGAGCTTGGCCGACTTGCGCGCATCATGGCGCCCCGACGCCTCTGTCGTGCTGCTGGTATTCTACCGCGCGCTGATGATCGCGGGCACGCTCGACGCCGTGGACGCGATGGTCGCCGCATTGCAAATGCGCGGGTTCAACGTCGCCGCCGTCCATGTCCGCGCGCTGCGAGAGCCTTTCGCCATCGACTGGCTCGGCGGCCTGATGGCCGAGATTGCGCCCGACGTGATCGTCAACGCCACCAGCTTCGCCTCCTCTTCCTCGGGAGAACCGCGCGTCGGCGGCGTGCTCGAACGCGCCGACTGCCCGATCCTGCAGGTCGCCTTCGCGGGTGTCGAGGAAGCCGACTGGCAGGCCGCCGCACGCGGCCTAGGCCCGCGCGATCTGGCGATGAACGTGGCGCTGCCCGAACTCGACGGCCGCCTGTTCACCCGCGCCGTCGCCTTCAAGGCCGCCGAACGCTTCGACGAAGTGACGAAGTGCGGCATCGTCGTCCCCCGCGTCGCGCCCGATCGCGTGGCCTTCGTAGCAGACCTCGCCGCCAACTGGGCGAGCCTGCGCCGTACCGTGCCCGCGCAGCGCAAGGTGGCGCTGGTGCTCGCCAACTATCCCAACCGCGACGGGCGGATCGGCAATGGCGTCGGCCTCGACACGCCCGCCAGCGCGGCCTCGATCCTCTCCAGCCTTCGTGCCGCCGGATACGATACCGGCGGCGCGCCCGAGGACGGGCAGGCGCTGATGCGGCTGATGACCGGCGGGGTGACCAACGACCTCACATCACTGGATCGACCCGGCGAGATTTCGCTGCCGCTGGCCGACTACGAAGCCGCCTTCGCCGGAGTGCCCGAAAGCGCACGCAAGAAGATGCTGGAGCGCTGGGGTGCGCCTTCTGCCGATCCCTTCGTGAAGGACGGCGCGTTCCGGCTGGCAGTCCACCGCTTCGGCAATGTCTGCGTCGCCGTGCAACCGGCGCGGGGGTACAACATCGACGCCAAGGAAACCTACCACGACCCGGCGCTGCCGCCGCCGCACGCCTACCTCGCCTTCCACGTCTGGCTGGGGCGGCGGTTCGGCGCGCAAGCGCTGGTGCATGTGGGCAAGCACGGCAATCTCGAATGGCTGCCCGGCAAGGCGATCTCGCTCTCGGCCGAGTGCTTCCCCGAGATCTGCGCCGGGCCACTGCCGCAGCTCTACCCCTTCATCGTCAACGACCCCGGCGAGGGCACGCAGGCCAAGCGTCGCATCGGCGCGGTGATCGTAGATCACCTGACCCCGCCCCTCACCCGCGCCGAGAGTTACGGACCGCTCAAGCACCTCGAAGCGCTGGTGGACGAATACTACCTCGCCGCCGGGATGGACCCGCGCCGTCTGGAGCGGCTGCGGCGCGACATCATCGATCTCGCCCGCTCGCAGGGTCTGGACAAGGACGCCGGTGCCGAGGGTGACGGCGACGATGCGCTGTCGGCGATCGACAACTATCTGTGCGAACTCAAGGAACTGCAGATCCGCGACGGGCTGCATGTCTTCGGGCAATCGCCGGAGGGGCGCTTGCGGCGCGATCTGCTGGTGGCGCTGGCACGCACGCCGCGCGGGTATGACGGGCCGGGGCAAGCCTCGCTGCTGCGGGCGATGGCGGAGGATTTCGCGCTGGGGTTCGACCCGCTCGACTGCCGTATGGCGGACCGCTGGGATGGCCCGAGGCCGGAAGTGCTGGCGGCGGTTTCGGGTGAGCCCTGGCGCACGCTCGGCGATACTGTGGAGCGGCTGGAACTGCTGGCGGCGGAATGGGTATCCCGTCGTCCCGGACTTGATCCGGGACCGCTGGCCGTGAACAGCCTACTCATCGGCGCGCCCGGCAAGGTCCCGCCCCAAGTCTTGCCAGCGGTCCCGGATCAAGTCCGGGACGACGACCTGCCGCGCACCGCCGCCGTCCTCCACGCCATCGCCGCCGACCTCGCCCCGCGCGTGGACGCCTGCGGCCCCGCCGAAAGCGCCGCCCTGCTCGCAGGGCTCGACGGCCGCTTCGTCACCCCCGGCCCCTCCGGCGCGCCCACGCGCGGCCGCCCGGACGTGCTCCCCACCGGCCGCAACTTCTACTCCGTCGACACCCGCGCCGTGCCCACCGCCGTCGCCTGGGATCTCGGCCAGCGCTCCGCAGAGTTGCTGGTGGAGGACTACCTCCAGCGCGAAGGCGAATACCCAAGGGCCATCGCGCTCTCCGCATGGGGCACCGCCAACATGCGCACCGGCGGCGACGACATCGCGCAGGCCCTCGCGCTGATGGGCGTGCGGCCGCGCTGGGAATGGACCTCGGGCCGCGTCACCGGGTTCGAGATGATGACGCTGGCGGAACTGGGCCGCCCGCGCGTGGACGTGACCTTGCGCGTCTCCGGCTTCTTTCGCGACGCCTTTCCCGAGCAGATGGACCTGATCGACAGCGCCGCCCGCGCCGTCATGGCGCTGGAGGAAAGCGAAGAGGACAATCCCGCCGCCGCCCGCCACCGCGCCGAAACCGCGATGCTCGCAGCGCAAGGCCAGGACGAGACCGTCGCCACCCGCCGCGCCGGAGCCCGCGTGTTCGGCTCCAAGCCGGGGGCTTACGGCGCCGGCCTTCAGGCCATGATCGACGAGAAGCTGTGGCACGAGCGCGCCGACCTCGCGCAGGTCTACCTCGACTGGGGCAGCTACGCCTATGGCGCGGGCGTCGAGGGCGATGCCGAACGCGATCTCTACGCCGCGCGGCTGACCCAGGCCGACGCGGTGGTCCAGAACCAGGACAACCGCGAGCACGACCTGCTCGACAGCGACGATTACTACCAGTTCGAGGGCGGCATCGCCGCTGCGGTCGAGCACCTGAAGGGCCGCGCGCCGGTCAGCTACCACAACGACCACTCGCGCCCCGAACGCCCGGTGATCCGTACGCTGGCGGACGAAATCGGCCGCATCGTGCGCGGGCGCGTGACCAATCCCAAATGGATCGCGGGCGTGATGCGTCACGGCTACAAGGGCGCGTTCGAGATCGCCGCCTCGGTGGACTACCTCTTCGCCTTCGCCGCTACGACCAGCGCGGTGAAGGACCACCACTTCGATGCCGTCCACGCCGCCTTCATTGAGGACGAGGCGGTGCGGGAATTCATGGCGCAGGCCAACCCCGCCGCGCTTCGCGAGACCGCCGCGCGGCTGGCCGAGGCGCTGGAGCGCGGCCTCTGGAAACCCCGATCGAACAGCGCGGGCCTGCTGCTCGCCCAAGTCTCAGGAGCATGATGATGGCCGAACGCACCGACGAACAGCACGCCGAGAAGATGAAGAAGAAGCAGGCCGCGCATGACCGCATCATGGCGGGCAAGACCGTGGAAAAGGGCCTGCTGATCGTCAACACCGGCAAGGGCAAGGGCAAGACCACGGCCGCGCTCGGCATGGTGGTGCGCATGATCGGGCATGGCAAGAAGGTGGGCGTCGTCCAGTTCGTTAAGGGCGCGATGACCACCGGCGAGAAGGCCGTCTTCGACGCCTTCCCGAACAACGTCGAGTTCAAGGCGATGGGCGAAGGCTTCACCTGGAACACCCAGGACCGCGCCCGCGACATCGCCCTCGCTCGTGAAGCGTGGGAAGAGGTGAAGCGCATGGTCGCCGATCCGGCCTACGACATGGTGCTGGCGGATGAGCTGAACATCGTGCTGCGCTATGACTACCTGCCGCTTGAGGAAGTGCTTGAGGTGCTGACCGCGCGTGCGGAGATGAAGCACGTCGTCGTGACGGGGCGCAATGCGCCGCAGGGGCTGATCGACGCGGCGGATCTCGTGACGGAGATGACGCTGGTGAAGCACCCCTTCCGCGAGCAGGGCGTGAAGGCGCAGACGGGGATCGAGTTCTGATGCTCCTCCTCGTCACTGCGAGCGTAGCGAAGCAATCCAGGGCGGTTTGCGGTGCCCTGGATTGCTTCGCTACGTTCGCAATGACGAGGTTTGGTTTGGTCTCTGATTGCATGACCGCTCCCACCTTCTCCCCTCGTTCCAGAGCGATCTCGCCGCGCTGCTCGCATGGCGGCGCGACGTCCGGCATTTCCGGCGCGATCCGTTGGACGAGAGTCTCGTCGCCGACCTGCTCGCCACCGCGCAACTGGCGCCCTCGGTCGGCAATTCGCAGCCCTGGCGCTTCGTGCGCGTGCGCTCTCCCGCCTTGCGCGAAGTGCTCGCCGCGCATGCCGATGGCGAAGTCTCCCGCGCGGGCGACACCGCCTACGAGGGCGAGCGCCACGCCGCTTACACCGCGCTGAAACTCCACGCGCTCGACCACGCCCCCGAAGTGATCGCGGTGTTCTGCGACGAGGCCACCCCCATCGGCATGGGCCTTGGCGCGGCGACGATGCCGCAGACGCGCGAATGGTCGGTGGTCATGGCGATCCACACGCTGTGGCTCGCCGCCCGTGCGCAAGGGCTCGGGCTTGGTTGGGTGTCGATCGTCAAACCGGAAACGGTCACCGACCTGCTACAAACGCCGCCATCATGGCGCTTCGTCGCCCTGCTCTGCCTCGGCTATCCCGAGGAACCGGACGACGTACCCGAACTCGAACGCAAGGGCTGGCAAGCCCGGCTCGACGGACACGCGCATGTCAGCGAGCGTTGACGCCTTTCGCCAGCGCCCGCGCCGCCTTGACGTAGGCGGGGCCGCCGCAGACCGTCCAGGCCTGCGGAATGGCGACGCGCGGAATGCCGTCCAGCACCGGATGGTGCATCATCGCCGTGCCCTGATCGACCACCTTGTCGGTCGCGGCATCGACCACGATCACGTCGGGACGCGCGGCCGCCAGTTCCTCGATCCCCATTTGCGAGAGCGCGGGCTTGCCCAGCTTGCCCGCAAGGTTGGTCACGCCCACGCGGGTCATCAGGTCGTCGATCAGCGTGCCGGTGCCGGTGAGATAACCGCGCCGCTGCCAGTACGCGGCGACGATCTTGCCCTTGGGGCCTTTCCGCGCGCGCGGGATATGCGCAAGGTCGCGCTCCATGCCCGCGATCAGGGCCTCGCCGCGCTCGGGATGGCCGACCGCGAGCGCCACCTTGCGGATCGACGCGAGGATCGCGTCGTAGCCATCGGCGGACTTGAGATCGACGGCGGGATAACGCGTCTTGAGCGCCTTGATCGCGGGGTTACGCCGCGCGGGCATGCCGACGACGAGGTCCGGGTCGATCGCCATGATCTCCTCCGCCGCGCCGCGCAGGATCGGCAGGCCCTTCGCCCGCACCGCCTCGGCCGACATGGCGGGATCGGCGGCATAGCGAGTGAGCCCGGCGATCTGCTCGCGGTCGGCCAGCGCCAGCACCAGCTGATCGGCGCACAAGTTCAGCGAGACGATCCGCTTCGGAGCCGCTACAGCCCCCTCGATACAGGGGGAGACGACGCGGAAACGCCGCAGACTGCAGCCAGTCCAAGCAGGCCGACCGAAGCCGAACGAAGAGTAGTCGAAAGCGCCATATGCGCGTTTCCATAGCAACACGACCCCGGGACACAAGCGTGACGGGGAGCCGATCCAGCCAGAGGTGCTCGTGCCCGAAATTCCCGTCCTGCGCGCCCGTAACCGGGCGCTGATTCCGCTTCTCCTGCTGGGTATCGCCTTGGTGGCGATCGCCTCACTCATGCTGGGCGCGGTGCCGATCCCGACCGCGCGACTGCTCGATGCTGCGCTCGGCCATGGCGATCCGGTGGTGCGCGCGATCCTGCTCGAACTGCGCCTGCCGCGCACGCTCGTCGCGCTTATGGTGGGCGGAATGCTGGGCCTCGCGGGAGCAGCCCTGCAGGGGTACTTGCGCAATCCGCTGGCGGAACCTTCGGTGCTCGGTGCGTCGAACTCGGCGGCGCTGGGCGCGGTCGCAGCGATCTACTTCGGCATCGGCGATTACAGCCCCGCCGTGCTGCCCGTGCTTTCGATCCTCGCGGCACTGGCGAGCCTCGCGCTGCTGTTCGTGCTCGCGGGCCGGGCCGAGGGGCCGCTGGCGCTGATCCTTGCGGGCATCGCCGTCTCGACGCTGGCGGGCGCGGGGATCAGCCTTGCGCTCAACCTCTCGCCCAATCCTTTCGCGGCGATGGAGATCATGGCCTGGCTGCTCGGCTCGATCGAGAACCGGGCGATGGACCACGTCTGGATCGCCCTGCCCTGCATCGTCGGCGGCGCGGCGCTGCTGCTGTGGGACGGGCGCGCGCTCGACGCGCTGTCGCTGGGCGAGGACGGGGCGCGCTCGCTCGGCGTGGACCTGGCGCGCACGCGCGCGCGGCTGCTGCTGGGCGTCGCCATCGGCGTCGGCGGCGCCGTGGCGGTGTCGGGCTCGGTCGGCTTCGTCGGGCTGATCGTGCCGCATCTGGTGCGCCCGCTGACCGACCGCAGCCCTTCCGCCGTGCTGCTGCCCTCGTTCCTCGGCGGCGCGGCGCTGCTCACCGGCGCCGATATTCTCGTGCGGCTGATCCCGACCGCGGGCGAGTTGAAGCTGGGCGTAGTGACGGCGTTCCTCGGCGTCCCCGTCTTCCTTGTCCATCTGCTGAAGGAGCGCCGCCTGTGGTGACCGTGACCCTCAATGGCCTCTCTGTGGACCTGCGCGACCGCGCGGTGCTGCACGGGATCAGCGCCACGCTGCGCCCCGGTGAACTGACCGGGATCATCGGCCCCAACGGCGCGGGCAAGTCGACGCTGGTGCGCGCGCTGCTCGGGCTGATCCCGGCGACGCGGGGCGCGGTCGAGATCGACGGGCACGACATCGCGCGGATGACGCCGAAGGCGCTGGCGCGGCTGGTCAGTTACCTGCCGCAGGGACAGGCGCTGCACTGGCCGCTCAGCGTCGAGCGACTGGTGGCGCTCGGCCGCCTGCCGGGACTCGGCCCGATGTCGCGGCTGGGCGCGGACGACCTCGCCGCCGTCCATGCCGCCATGAAGCGGGCCGACGTGCTGCACCTTGCCGGGCGCACCGCTACCGAACTGTCGGGCGGCGAGCGGGCGCGGGTGATGCTGGCGCGGGCGCTGGCGGTGGGCGCGCCGGGACTGGTCGCGGACGAGCCGCTCGCCGCGCTCGATCCGGGGCATCAGATCGACGTGATGGAACTGCTTGCCGCCGAGGCTAATTCGGGCGCGCTGGTGGTGACGGTGCTGCACGACCTGACGATGGCGGCGCGCTACTGCAAGCGGCTGCTGCTGGTCGATCGCGGCATGCTGGTGGCGCAAGGATCGCCGCAGGAGGTCTTGACGAGCGACCGGCTGCGCGCGGTCTACGGCGTGACCGGGCGGATCGAGTTCGGCGGCGGCTCGGCGATGGTGGTGCCGCTGGAGCGGGTTTGAACCACCTGCCCAGAGGCACCACCCCTCGTCATTGCGAGCGTAGCGAAGCAATCCAGGGCAGTTGAGCGCCGCCCTGGATTGCTTCGCTACGCTCGCAATGACGAAACTTGGGGCCTAGCGCGCGAAAGCCTTCACCTCCGCCAGACGGATCGCGCGGCCTTTTGCCGGAATCATCGACACGCGCAACTTCCCGGTCTCGACCGCAGGCCACGTCACCCGCGTCACCCCGTTGGCAAGCGGCTTCACCGGCGCGCCGACCTGCTGCCAGCGACCCTCGCGCCAGACCTCGACACTCACGCTGCGAGGTGCAGCAAAGCGTGCAGCATCGGCGAAGAACGCCAGCTCGGCGCTGCCCAGCGAAACCGCCTTGCCGAAGTCCAGCGCGTACCACTGCGCCTTGCCCGAGGCGTCCGAATCCCACCCGTTGGGAAGTTCCGGGTAGAACCACGCGCGGCCATCGACCGCATCGTGCAACTTCTCCGCATCGTTGCCGGACGAGGCGCTGGCCTTGGGGAAACCGCTGCGCACGAGTTGCACCGCAAGGTTTTCCTCACGCACGATCGGCGCGTTGGCCTTGCGCGTAACGGGCACCTCGATCCGGCCAAGGTCGGCGCGGCGGGCCACTTCCACCCCGTCCACCATGACGGCGAGGCCCTTGCCGTAGCGCGTACCCTTCGCATCCCATGTCACCGAGACTTCGTGCCCGTGGTACGGTACCCGCTCGATGCGGAACCAGTCGAGACCCTGCTGCAGCGGATTGACCTCCAGCACATCGTCGCTGCGCGGGCGGATGCCGACGAGGCCGGTCAGGATCAGGTCGATGTAGCCCGAGTGGAAGTAGTGGTGGCTGCGGTCCAGCCCGACGATCGGCTTGCCGGTCTCCGGGTCGTAGTCTTCCTCGAGGTCGAGCTTGTCGCCCTGATAGTGAAGCTGGGTGTACTGGCGCAGCATCGCCATCCAGTCGGCACGGGAGACGGGACCGTGCGCCTCGTAATGGTCGAGCAGGTTGGCCATCGCGGTCAGCACCTGCGTCGTCTGGTAAGGCCAGATCGGGCCGTTCCACTGGCACTCAGGATCCGGCCCGAGGTAGCGGTACTGGCGCATGTAGTATTCGTAGCTCTTCTCGACCGTGCGCATCCCGGCCTTGCCCGCCAGCGACTGCGGGTCGGTCAGGTGCCCCCATGCTGCAGCATATTGCGCATCGTCGGGGACGAGATCGAACATCCACGGCAGGTAGCCGACCAGTTCGCGATTGCGGATCGGCTCCCAGTATTTGACGTGTTCGTTGGTAATCTGGTGGCGGTCGGTGAAATGCTGCAGCTTCGGGTTCCACAAGTCCGCCAGCACACGCGCCTTCAAGGCCTCGGCACGGGCGGCATAGTCCTTCGCCATCGCCGCGTCGCCCGCCATCTGCGCCATGCGCGACAAGGCGCGGGCATTGGCGAACATGTAGGCGTTGACCGAAGGCCGGAACGCATCGCCGCCGCGGAACCCGTCCTTGCCGCCCGAGGCGTCGATCGAGGACACCGTGTACTCGGTCGCGTCCAGCAGCGGTTCGACGAAATACAGGCCCTTGTCGAAGTCGAACTTCTCGTCCCACAGGCGGTAGACGTGTCGCATCGTCTTCAGGTGCGCGAGCAATGCCTCTCGGTCGCCGTCGACCAAGTAGCGGCCCCATACCGAGTCCGCCATGTGGTCGGTGAAGTGGCGGTCGTTGCCGCCCTCGTACATGAAGTTGATGTAGTCGTCGGTGAAGCGCCGGTCGTTCAGCCAGCGGCCTTCGGCGATGTGGAAGCCGCTCGCGTCGTTGAGGCTGGCGTAGGGTTCGCGCTGCCAGTCGACGTCGTCGGCGAACTCGGTGGTGATATAGCCCTGCTTGCCGAGATCCCGCTGGTGGGCACGGAACAGGCCCCAGCGGTAGTAGTAGACCGCGTCGATCTTCGCGTCCGAGGATCTCGAAAAAGGGAATGCGCCCCTCGTACCACGCCGCATCGTTGCCGTAGCGGGCCTCGGCGATGGCCTCGTGGTCCATCGGCGGACTGGCGGCAGCGGCAAGCAGCGCCATAAAGGGCAGCGCCGCGAGGGCCAGTTTCTTGCGCACGTCAACGGTCCTTCCGTGAACGGCCCAAGCTGAGGGGCTTCGACAAGCTCAGCCTGAGCGGGATTTAAAGACCTGCTCTCAAACCCGCTCAGGCTGAGCTTGTCGAAGCCCCCGCCTGAAGACACTGTCAGGCACAGTCAAATGGACGGCCGCGCGAGGCCGGGGTGTTGGGAGAGGAAGTATCCCGACCGGACGCGGCCGCCCTGAGCCGGCCCCGGCGCGCAGAATGGCAAGCGCACCGGGATCGGCCGAAGTGGCAATTACTTGAACGTGAAGCGTGCACCCACCGCAAAAGTACGGGCCAGTTGCAAAGTACCCAGGTTGAACTGCTCGGCATTACCCGCGCTGCCGTACTTGTAGTAGTTCTGCTGCTTCGACTTGGTGAGGTTCACCGCGTCGAAGGTGATGCCGACGTTGTCCATGACGTTCAGCGTCAGCTGGAAGTCGAGGCTCTCTTCCGACTTGTACCACACGCCGATCGGGTTGGCGAAGAGGCGCGCCTCGTTGTTGTGCAGGAAGCCCTTGCGCCAGATGTACGACAGGCGCGCGCTGACCGGGCCGTGATCGTAGGCCAGCGTCGCATTGTACGACAGCTTCGAGACGTTGAAGAACGGCGACTGCGTCTGGGTGATGTTGCCCAGTTCGTCCGCCTCGGGAATGTTCTGGCTCGAGTCCAGAACGGTCAGGCTGCCCTGGAAGCCGAGGCCGTCGAGCAGGCCGGGGAAGTAGGTCGGGTAATAGGTCAGGCCCACTTCCACGCCCTTGAGCACGCCGTCAGAGGCGTTCACCGGACGGGTGACCGAGAAGTAGTCGGTCGCGCCCGCCTCGATCCCGTTGTTCGGGATGTAGTCCATCGAGGTCAGCGGCACCACCAGCCCGCTGATCTCGCGGCGGAACGCGGTGACGGTGATCGCGCTATTGCGCTCGAAGTACCATTCCAGCGCAAGGTCGAAGTTCTTCGAATGCGTGGGCTTCAGGCTGGCGTTGCCGACCGTGCCGCTGCCGTAGCCGACATTGGTGAGGTCGCCGGTCAGCGCATAGGTCGGGTTGATGTCGCCGAAGTTCGGGCGGCGCAGCGTCTCGCCGTAGTTGAAGCGCACACGCAGGTTCGGCTCGATCTCGTACCGGGCAGTGAAGCTCGGCAGGAACTTCTCCGACTGGCTGCCGCCGCGCGTCAGGGCGCCGTTGGCGTAACGGTCGAAGAAGCTGGAGTTGGTCACCACCGAAACGAAGCGCACGCCGCCCTGGATATCCAGCGGACGCCCGAAGATCGTCAGCTGGCCGTCCGCGAGCAGGTAGCCCGACATCGTGGTTTCCTCAATGTCGAAGGTCTTCGCCAGCGAGAGCGCGTCCGAGGTCGGCAACCCGTAGAGACCGCGCACGTAATCGGCGTTGTCATGCAGCCAGTAACCGTTGGCCAGCGTCCAGCTGCGCGGCACGTCGGCGACGCCCGACATGAAGTCGGAGTTGGTGAAGGCCGCATCCTCACCCAGCGAGGCGAGGCTGACGCCGAGGTTGTTGGCGCTCTGGGTGCGGGTGTAGCTGGTGGCGGTGCGACGGTCGATGCGCAGGCCCGCCTTGATGCGGCGCAGGAAGCCCTCGTCCCAGGTATAGTAGCCGTCGAGGCTGCCGGTGATGGCATCGCCCTTGTTGCGGTCGGCGTTGTCGTAGAGCTGCGCGACGTTCCACAGGCTGGTGTCGTTCAGCTGCAGAATCGTCATTGAAGTGGTACGAAGGCACGCCGCCACCGGCGTTGAAATCGACGTTGATCTGGTCGGCCACGCGGTCGGTACGCATGGCGATGAACGAAGACTTGTTCACGCTGGTCTGGTACGCAACGTCGCCGATGATCTTGCCGCGATCGCCCAGATCCCACTTGCCGTTCAGGGCATAGACGTAGCTGTCGGTGCTGCTCTTGGTGTAGTCACCCGAGTTGAAGCCGTAGACGCTGTTGGCAGTACGCGACTTCACGATGTTGGTGCCGTCGTAAAGCGTGGGCGACTGCGGATCGGCCCAGTAGTCGACGAAGCTGAACTGCAGCGAGTTGAAGGTCTCGCCGCGGAAACCGGCGTAGAACACTTCGGCGGTGTAGACCGAACTGGAGTTCGGCGCCCACTGCAGCGCGGCGTTGAACGAAGGCCGTTCACGCTTGCCGTAGAGGTCCGAGGAGAACACCGCATCGCGTGAGAGGTAGTACGGGGTATCGACGCCGTTGATGTTCAGCGTCGAGCCCGGCGCGGTCGAAAGGCCGGCGTTGAGGCCAGGCGTCCAGTTCTCGTTGTCGGGACCGGGGAAGATGCGCTCCAGCGGCGACAGGCCCGTGCCGTCGGCCGGGTTCTCGGTGGCGAACGGCACCAGCGCGCCTGCCGTCGTCGACATGTTGCGGTACTTGGTGCGGCTCCACGAACCGTTCACCAGCAGGCCGATATCGCCGATGCCGGTTTCCCAGCGGTTGGACACCAGCAGCGCGGCGTTCGGGTTGTAGCTGTCCGCCTGCTCGTTGTAGATGCCGCGCACGAGGCCCGAGATCGCGAAGCCGTCGAAATCGAACGGGCGGCGGGTCTGGACGTCGATCTGGCCGGCAAGGCCGGTTTCGATCTGGTCGGCCGAGCGGGTCTTGAAGACGTCGACCTGCTTGACGAGGTTCGCCGAGATATCCTGCAGCGCGAACGACTGGCCCGCGGCGGTGAAGATGTTGCGGCCGTTGAGCGTGGTCAGCGGATCGGCAAGGCCACGGATCGTGACGGTGCCCGCCTCGCCGCCGGCGCGGTCGGTCACCTGCACGCCGGTGACGCGCTGCAGCGCCTCCACCACGTTGTTGTCAGGCAGCTTGCCGACGTCCTCGGCGACGATCGAGTCGACGATCTGGACGCTGTTCTTGCGCACGTTGAGCGCGCCGACGATCGAGGCGCGCACGCCGGTGACAATGATGTCCTCGGCGCTCGCATCATCGGCGGCGGCCTGAGGCGCGGTATCCTGAGGCGCAGCGTCCTGGGCCTGCGCCACGGTAGCAAGGCCGAGTGCGAGAACGGATGCGGTGCAGAATGCAAATGGCTTGAGCGCCATGGATCAACCCTCCCATGGGGGCTGGCCGATTACCATGCCCCGATAAACTGTGGCGCCTGATTATTAGTCGGACTATTTAGGCGCAAGCGGAAAATGCATTGCTCCGACAAAAAGGGCGGGGATATGTGGCATATGGGGCGCACCTTGGCGGCATCTCCTGAACGTGCTGGCCGATTTCCACCCAATTAATCAGACAATAAGCCTCCCCTATCGATCGCCATCGCGAGCGAAGGGAAGCAATCCAGGGCAGTGTTGCGCCGCTCTGGATTGCTTCCCTTCGCTCGCAATGACGAGATGGAGGGTGATCGGCTCGTGGCGCTCCGATCACCCCAGGGCCTCAATCCGCCAGCCAGGCCACGCTGGCGTCGTAGTCGTCGGCCAGCACCACGCGGTCGCCCGAATGCGCGAGCGCCCTGCCCTCGTAAGCCACCGAGGCGAAGCGCACGGTGCCGGTGGCGGGGCCGACCTCGCGGCGGAAGCGGTCCTCGGCGGCGACGTCGCTGACCACGTCGCGCGGGGCGAGGCGCACCGCTCCGTCGGGGCCGGCGGCCAGGCACAGTTCGGGCCGCAGGATCGGCACGAGCTGCACGGTGCCCTCGCCCGCCTCGATCGAACGGAACTGGGTCTGCGGCAGCGGGGCATCGCTCACCGAAAGGGTCATGCCGTCGCAGGCCATCCGCACGGTGCGACGCACGGCCGGGATGAAGCGCTCGGGGATCGCGCCGTTGCCCACCGGCACGCCGAAGTCGGGCACACCGTCCGCATCGTAATAGATGCGCTGGATGCGGGTGTGGCGGTCAGGGTTGAACAGCGGGTCGCCTTCGATCTTCTCGTAGTCGCGGCCGTGGTAGACGAGGATGTCGCGCCCCTCTTCGTCCACGGTGAAGCTGTTGTGGCCGGGGCCGTAGACCGAGGTTTCACGGCAGGTTTCGAAGACCGGCCGGGGAGACTTCACCCAGTTGCGCGGGTCCATGATGTTGGCGGTCTCGTCCACGCTGAGCAGGCCCATACAGTAGCGCGCATCGGTGGCGCTGGCCGAGTAGGTCATGAACAGGCGGCCGTTGCGGTTGAGGAAGGCCGAGCCCTCGTTCACCTTGAAGCCGCGCACTTCCCAGTCGAGCGTCGGCACCGTCAGCCGCGCGGGCGCCGAGGCGAGCGTCAGCGCGTCTTTCATCGGCGCGATGTAGACGTTGGAATTGGTCTCGATCCCCGGCTCGCGCTGCGCCCACGAGAAGTAGCGCACGCCCCGATGCGTGAAGATCGTCGAGTCGAGGTTGAAGCTGTCCCACGGCGCCTTGAACTCGCCGAGGACGGACCAGTTGCCGGTCATCGGATCGGGTCCATCGCAGACCACGGCGAAAGTGCGGATGCGGAACACGTCCTCGCCGCCGCCGCTGGGGCCGGCCGCGAAGTAGACGATCCACTTGCCGTCGACGTAGTGCAGTTCGGGCGCCCACAGGAAGCCCGACATCGGCCCGCTCGCCTCATGCCGCCAGAGCACCCGCTCCTCGGCATCGGTCAGGCCCGCCAGCGTCTTCGACCGGCGCAGCGCGAGGCGGTCGTACTCGGGCACGGAGCCCATCGCGTAGTACCAGCCGTCGTCGTGGCGGAAGATCTGGGTGTCGGCGCGCTGCTTGATGAGCGGGTTGCTCGCGGCGGGTGCTTGCGGGCTTTTCGAGGTGCCGATCACGCTCTTGCCCGGCGCGGTGCAGGCGATCGGAAGCAGCGATGCGCCGACGCCAAGACTGGTGGCGAAGCTGCGGCGCGACAGGGGAAGTTCATCATGGCCTCTCCGGCGGTTCTGGTGCGTTGTGGTAGCGTTAGGGGTACGTTAGGTGCCGCTCAGTGCCACCCGAAAAGACGCCCCGGCCAAGTATCGATAGGCGGCCGGGGCGTATTCAGGTGGGTGTTCTCAGTATTCGGCAACAGGCCAGCCGTCCGCGTCCCACCGCAGCGGCGCGATGCGCAGCGTGGGGCGGCCGTCGGCCTCCTTGTCGTAGGCGTGGTAGACGAGGTAGGTCGTGCCGTCCTTGTCGGTGAAGGCTCCGGCATGGCCAGGCCCGCGGAAACGCTGCTTTTCCTGCAAGTCGGAGCGCAGCAGGATAGTTCCCTCGCCCTCCATCATCGAGCTGCCGTCACGGCCCAGATAAGGGCCGGTGATCTTTTTCGAGCGACCGACGACGGTGTAATACGTCGAGTTCACGCCCTTGCAGCAATAGTCGTAGGACGCGATCAGGAAGTACCATCCGCCGTGCGGAATGATGAACGGCGCCTCCACCGGCGCCGCCGCTCCCGCAGGCGCGCGGCGGCGTGCGATCGCGTACGGCTCGGTGCCGGGCACGACCTTGCCGGTCTTCGCGTCGAGCGGGAACAGCTTGAGACCGCTCCAGAAACTGCCGAGCGACAGCCACTGGCGCCCCTGTGCGTCGACAACGAAATTGGGATCGATGGCGTTGAAGTCATCGTCCTTCGTGGACATGACGACGAGGCCATGATCCTGCCATTTCGCCTTCGGCCCCAGCGTCTTGCTGGTCGCGAGACCGATCGCCGAACGGTTGGAGCCGAAGGTCGAGACCGAATAGTACAGTCGGTATTCGCCGTTCACATACGAAATATCCGGCGCCCAGATACCTTCAGTTCCGGGAGCCGCATCTTTCGCCCACGCCGGTATTTCGGAGAACACCGAACCGGCATCCTTCCACACCTTCAGGTCGGTCGAGGTCTTGATGCCGATATACTTGCCCACGGTGCTGAACACGTAATACGTGTCCCCCTCGCGGATGATGACCGGATCATGCACGACAAGGTCACCGGAAAGCTGCGAATTCAGCGTCCCGGCCCCCTTCTCGCCGACCTGCTGGGCACTCGCGGAACCGGCAAGAACCAGCGCCGCGAGCCCAAGGAAGGCCGCCTTCATCACTGCAGTTCCAGCACCACAACCGACTTCGCCGGCAGCGTCACGACCATCTGGCCGCCCTGCACGCTCGCCCCGGTGAAGGCGGCGGGCTTGACGACGTCGGGCGCGTCGAAAGTGTTGTGCGAATTGATCGCCGAGCCCGTCAGAATACGGCCGGAAACCGCCGTTGCGCTAACGCCGTCGAGCTTGATCGTCACCGTGTTCGACTGGTTCGGATCGAGGTTCGACAGCGCGACATGCACCTTGCCGTCCTTCGCCTTCACCGCCGAACCGCTGACCGCAGGCATCGTGAACTCGTCCTTGGAATACCACGGCGACTTGATCTCGAGCGGCAGAACGGTGGCGTCCTGCCAGGGCTTGTACATCTCGAAGACATGGTAGGTCGGGGTCAGCACCATCTTGCTGCCCTGCGTGAAAATCATCGCCTGCAGCACGTTCACCATCTGCGCGATGGCGGTCATGCGCACGCGGTCGGCGTGCTTGGCAAAGATGTCGAGGTGCACAGAGGCGATCAGCGCATCACGCAAGGTGTTCTGCTGCCTCAGGAATCCGGGGTGCGTACCCTCGTCCTGCGCATACCACGAGCCCCACTCGTCGACCGCGAGGAAGACGCGCTTTTCGGGATCGTACTTGTCCATGATCGCCGAGTGCTTGGTGATCAGCTCGTCCATGTGCCGCGCGCCGTTCAGCGCATCGGCCCAGCCATGCTCGTCGAAGTTGACGGCAGGCGCACGCGGGGGCCAGCCACCGGCGGGGTGGACATAATAGTGCAGCGAAACACCGTCGAGCTGGTTCGCCGCGACGCGCATCATCGTCTCGGTCCAGTTGTAGTCATCGACGTTGGCGCCGGCCGCGACCTTCAGGATTTTGGTCCCGGCGGGCGGCTTGATGAAGGTGGCGTAGCGGCGCGTCTCGTCCGCCGCGAACTCGGGGCGCATGTTGCCGCCGCAGCCCCACAGCTCGTTGCCGACGCCGAAGTACTTGACCTTCCAAGGTTCCTTGTGCCCGTTCTTCGCGCGCTCATCGGCCAGCGAACCGGCGGGCGAGGTCATGTACTCGACCCATTCGGCCATTTCGCGCGGCGTGCCGTTGCCGACGTTGCCCGCGACGTAGGCCTCCGCGCCGACCTGGCGGATCAGCTCGAAGAACTCGTGCGTGCCGACCGCGTTGGGCTCGGTCACGCCGCCCCAGTGGGTGTTGATCTTGACCGGGCGCTTGGCCTGTGGGCCGATGCCTTCACGCCAGTTGTACTCGTCGGCGAAGCAGCCACCCGGCCAGCGGATTACCGGCACCGACAAGTCCTTCAGCGCCTTGACGACGTCGTTGCGGAAGCCGTTGGTGTTGGGGATCTTACTCCCCTTGCCGACCCACAGGCCGCCGTAGATGCCCTCGCCCAGATGCTCGGCGAACTGGGTGAAGACGTCTTTGTTGTAGACCGGGCCGGGCTTGCCGCCCTCGATCGTGGCGGTGGTGGGCTGGCCGCCCGTATCGGCCGAAGCCGTCTGGCTCAGGGGCGCGGAAAGCACCGTCGCTGCCATCAGCATGGCGAGCGACGTGCGGCGGAAGAACTTGGTCATTTCAGTCCCCTCCCTAGGGATCAATCGTGGAATTCGTCCACCAGCTTGCGGTGGCCGCGCAGGAATGCGTCGGCGACGAGGCGCAGCGGCGCCACGTCCACGTCGCTGCGGCCACCCCGGATGAGGCTGGCGAAGCGCGCGTAGAGGCCCGGATATTCCATGTCCTCGGCATGCTCGGTGCCACTCGGAAGCGTCAGCACCGCGCCGCCGTTCGACAGCTTGAGGGTTCCTTCGTCCGTCTCGACGACGATGTCCCACGACTGCGGGCCGGTCTGGCGCCAGTCGAGGTCCATGTGGATCGGCGCGCCTGCGGTGTCGCGGAACTCGATGTCGGCGGCGATCGGCGCGGCGCGGTTGGCCGGGATTTCCAGCGTCGCGCCCTGCAGGAACATCGGGCGCGGCAGGATGTGCGTGACGATCGAGAGCGCATTGATGCCCGGATCGAACACGCCAAGGCCGCCCGGCTCCCAGATCCAGGCCTGGCCCGGATGCCACACGCGCACGTCCTCGCGCCACACGATCGAGACCTTCTCGATTCTGCGGTCGGACAGCCACGCGCGCGCCGGGGCCACGCCTGCCGCAAAGCGCGAATGCCACGAGGCGAACAGCGTCGCGCCGACCTTCTCGGCGCGGCTTTCCAGCGCCACGACTTCGGAAAGCGTCGCGCCCGGCGGCTTTTCGAGGAACACGTGCATGCCCTTCGACAGCGCCTGCACGGCGAGGTCGTAGCGCACCTGCGGCGGCGTGCAGAGCGCCACCGCATCGACCGCCGGACCATTCGCGATCAGTTCGTCGAGGCTCTTCGCGTGGGGCACGCCCTCGACGCCCGGATCACGCGGGCTGACGGTGGCGGCGAGGCTGAACGCCTTGTTCCCGGCGATGGCGGGAAGGTGCTGGTCGCGGGCGATCTTGCCCACGCCCACCACCGCAATGCGGATCGGGTCCATCGATCAGAGCGCCTTCACGGCAAAGGCGCGTTCGGGAACGCGGACCAGCTTGTTGGCGACCGGCAGCGTGAAGGGCGCGGCCGAAATCTCGAACACGTCGCCTTCCTGCGTCTGCACGCCGTCGCTGAACGAAAGCGTCGCGGTGCCGAAAAAGTGGACATGCACGTCGCCCGCGCGGCGGAACAGGTCGTACTTGAAGTGGTGATGCTCAAGGTTCGCGAACGTATGCGACATGTTACCCTCGCCCGAGAGGAAGGGCTTTTCCCAGATCGTCTCGCCACCCCGGATGACCTTGCTGGTGCCCTCGATGTGCGAGGGCGGCGTGCCGAGCAGCAGCTCCGGGCCGAGCGCGGCCTGACGCAGCTTCGAGTGGGCCAGCCACAGGTAGTTGTGGCGCTCGGTGACGTGATCCGAATACTCGTTGGCGAGCGCAAGGCCGAGGCGGTAGGCCGTGCCGTCCTCGCCGATCAGGTAGATGCCTGCCAGTTCCGGCTCCTCGCCGCCGTCCTTGGCGAAGGCGGGCATTTCGAGATCGTCGGTCGGGCCGACGAGCTGCGAGCCGTCGCCCTTGTAGAACCATTCCGGCTGCTGGCCGACTTCGCCCGGCGCGGGCTTGCCGCCTTCGAGGCCTTCCAGGAACATGCGCATGGAGTCGGTCGGCTTCTCCTCGGAAGCGGCCGCCTTGTGCATCTTGTCGCGGCCCTCGGCGGAACCGAGGTGAGTCAGGCCGGTGCCCGCGAGCAGCAGATGTGCGCCGTCCTCGTGATCGATCGGCGCGAGCAGGCGGCCAGCCGCGAACTCGGCGGCGATGTCGACAGCTTCGCCCTGCCCGGCATCCTTCGCGGCGTCGGCAAGCGTCTGGCCTGCAGCGATCGCGCCGAGCGCGAGTTCACGCACCGAAGCGACGCCCGGCAGGAAATGCGCGGCATCACCGTCGGCGAGAATGACGGAACGAACGCCCTCGGCGCTCAGGTGCTGGAGCAGGCGAAGATAAGTCATGGGTACTCTCCCAAAGGCGGCGCGCTTCTTGAGAGCGCGCCGCCCGGATGGATGGATCAGATCAGTTGAGGGTCAGCGTGCCGTCGATCAGGCGCGGGGCGCCGTCGCCGAAGGCATCGTCACGCAGTTCAGCGGGAAGCAGGCCCTGCGCGAAGTTCTGGTAGCTGACCGGACGCAAGTAGCGGTCGATCGCCATGCTGCCGACCGACGTGGTGCGCGGGTCGGAAGTCGAGGGGAACGGGCCACCGTGAACCATCGCGTGGCACACTTCGACGCCGGTGGGCCAGCCATTGACGAGGATGCGGCCGACCTTGCGCTCCAGCACCGGCAGGACGCGGGCGGCGGCGCCCTCGTCAGCGCCGTCCATGTGCAGGGTGGCGGTCAGCTGGCCTTCAAGGCCTTCCAGCACGGTCAGCAACTCGGCTTCGTCCTTGCAGCGCACGACGATCGAGGAGGCGCCGAACACTTCGTCGCCCGCCGCCTTGTCCGCAAGGAACTGCGCGGCCGAGGTCTGGAACAGGATCGCGCCGCCGGTGGTGACGCTGCCCTCTTCGCCCTTGGCCAGCGTTTCGACGCCGGGAAGAGCTTCGAGCGCAGCGACGCCCTTGGCGTACGCGGCGGCGATGCCGGTGGTCAGCATGGTCTGCGGCTTGGCTTCCGACACGCCAGTGGTTGCGGCGGTCACGAAGGCGTCCAGCCCCTCACCCTCGACGGCGAGGATCAGGCCGGGGTTGGTGCAGAACTGGCCTGCACCCATCGTCAGCGAGCCGACGAAAGCCGCGCCGAGCGCTTCGCCGCGCGCCTTAAGCGCCTCGGGAAGCAGCAGGACGGGGTTGATGCTCGACATTTCGGCATAGACCGGGATCGGCACTTCGCGCGCCTGCGCCACCTTGGCGAGAGCAAGACCGCCGCCACGCGAACCGGTGAAGCCGACCGCCATGATCGCCGGGTGCTGCACGAGCGCCGCGCCCAGTTCGTTCGAGGGACCGACGAGGTGCTGGAACACGCCCTCGGGCAGACCCGCATCCTTCACCGCCTTGGTGATGGCGGCAGCGATCAGCGCGCCGGTGACCGGGTGCGCCGGGTGGCCCTTGACGACGACCGGGCAGCCCGCCGCCAGCGCCGAAGCGGTGTCACCACCCGCCGTCGAGAACGCGAGCGGGAAGTTCGAGGCGCCGAACACTGCGACCGGACCGACCGGGATCATGCGCAGGCGCAGGTCCGGACGCGGCAGCGGCGCGCGGTCGGGCAGCGCGGGATCGATACGAAGCTGCTGCCACTGGCCCTTGCGCACGACGTCGGCGAACAGGCGCAGCTGGCCGCAGGTACGGCCACGCTCGCCCTCACCGCGCCCGCGCGGCAGGCCACTCTCGGCGATGTAGGCTTCGATCAGCGGCTCGCCGATCGCCATGATCTCGTCGGCGATTCGCTCGAGGAACGCAGCGCGCGTCTCGCGATCGGTCGCGCGATAGGTATCGAACGCAGCAGCCGCGGCAGCGCAGGCAGCGGCCACATCGGCGGTGGTGCTGATGGCGAGCGGCTCACCCTGAGGCTCACCGGTAGCAGCGACGATGGAACGAAATTCAGTCATTGGGCACTCCCTATTTACTCCGACATATTTCCTGTGCGAGCGAAACGCAATGTTTGTCGTTCCTTCTCGCGCAAACCGCTGTTAGTTTCGCTCCCGGAGGAGCCCTTACCTGTGCCAGATGCCGATTTGACGACCGCCGACGAAAACACCAAACAGGGCGAAGAAGCCCGAGGCCCCGGCCGCAGACTGCACGGAGCCATTGCACACAAGCTCGGTACTGCCATCTTGTCAGGCAAATATGCTCCCGGCGACATTCTGTCGGGCGAAGTCGCCTTCGCCGAGGAACTGCAGGTTTCACGCAGCGCCTATCGGGAGGCGATCCAGGTGCTGACCGCCAAGGGCCTCGTCGCGAGCCGCCCCAAGGCCGGCACCCGCGTCCTCCCGCGTGATCGCTGGAACCTGCTCGACCCCGAAGTGCTCGGCTGGGCCTTCGCGGGCGAGCCCGACATCGAATTCGTCCGGAGCCTGTTCGAACTGCGCGCCATCGTCGAACCCGCCGCCGCCCGCCTCGCCGCCCAGCGCCGCGACAAGGCGGACCTCAAGGCGATGAAGGACGCCCTCGCCGCCATGCGCCGCCACACCCTCACCACCGAGGCCGGACGCGCCGCTGACCGCGATTTTCACAAGGCGATCCTCCAGGCGACACGCAACGACGCGCTCCTCACGCTCAGCGCCTCAATCGGCGCGGCGGTGAACTGGACCACGCAGTTCAAGCAACGCGCTCGCGCCCTGCCGCGCAATCCGATCCCGGATCACGTCAAGGTCTACGACGCGATCGCCGCAGGGGATGCGGCTGCCGCTGCGGAGGCGATGAACGTGCTGGTGGATCTGGCTCTGGAAGATACGCGTAGCTCGATGGAAGATTGAACAGGGGAAAAGCAGGGGTTTACCACCCCTGCACCCCGTAATCGTCGAGGGCACGCGCGCCGCCTCCTCAGGCACAACGGCGAGCCGGGAGACTGAATAGCCTGCGGCGCAATAGAGCACCGAGACTGCTGCGCGCATCACGCCGCCAAGTCCACGGGGTGCAGGGGTGGTAAACCCCTGCCCTTCTCTTCCCTTCTAAACAAAAAAGCCCCGACGATCTCTCGCCGGGGCTCATTTCCTATCTGCCGCGCGCTTATTCGAAAGTCGCTTCCGGCGGCGGCACCGCGTTGGTGACCTTGCTGCCCCACAGCGCGTAGAACAGCACGTAGAGTTCGCAAGCCGCCGTCAGCAGGAACGAGGTCTGCAGCCCGTAGTTGTCGGCCAGCCAGCCCTGCACCACGACCAGAGCGCCGCCTGCGATCGCCATGACGAGCAGGCCGGAGCCTTCCTCGGTCAGCGGGCCGAGGCCCTTGATGCCGAGGGTGAAGATGGTCGGGAACATGATCGAGTGGAACAGGCCGACGAGGATCAGCGACCACATCGCCACTTCGCCATGGGCGAACACCGTCACCATCATCACCGCGAAGGCGCCGACAGAGAAGAACGCCAGCACCTTGCCGGCATCGAAGCGCTGCATCACGGCGGAGCCGGCGAAGCGGCCGACCATCATGCCGCCCCACAGGAAGCTCAGGTACTTGCCCGCCTGCTCGTGCGTCAGGTTGGCGATGTCGGGCTGGCTGACGAAGTTCACGAAGAGGTTGGCGACGCCGATTTCCGCAATCAGGTAGATGAAGATCGCCGGAATGCCGAACACCAGGTTGCGGTGGTTCCAGAGCGAGAGGTGCTTGCGCTGTTCCTTGGCGACGCGCGAACCGGCCGAGCCCATCGCGGGCAGCGGGAACTTGGCGATGATGACCGCGAGGATCACCAGCACCACGGCGACGAGCGCGTAAGGCAGGATCACCGAGTGGGCGTCCGCCATGCGTTCGGCTTCGGTCAGGACGGTCCCGGCGGTGGCCGTGCCGCCCTTGGAGCGGCCGAGGATCAGGTAGGCCCCGAAGAGCGGCGCCAGCATCGTGCCCATCGAGTTCAGCGCCTGCACCAGATTGAGGCGCGAGGACGCGGTCTCGGGCTTGCCGACGACGGCGACGTAGGGGTTCGCGGCCACCTGCAGCAGCGTGATGCCGCTGGCGATGACGAACAGCATGACGAGCGTGACGCCGTAGGACGGGATGCTGGCTGCCAGCATCATGCCGCATGCGCCTGCAGCCATGATGAGCAGGCCCGCGACGAGCGACTTCTGATAGCCGATCCGCTCGATCAGCTTGGCTGACGGGATCGAGGCCACGAAGTAGGCGATGAACCATACCGATTCGATCAGTGTCGTCTGGGTGTAGCTCAGCTCGAATACGCTGCGCAGGTGCGGCAGCAGCGTATTGTTGATGACGGTGATGAAGCCCCACATGAAGAACAGGCTGGCGAGCAGCGTAAGCGCGGGACCGTAGCGCACGCCGGCGGGCTGGGCGTGCAGCACCGGGGCGTCGGTGGATGAGACCACTGGGGGCATGACATTCCTCTCGATAGCGACGCCGGACGACCACTTGTACCGTGAACCGGCTTGCGCTCTTTCTATTTGTCGGACTATATGCGCGAAGCGGCGTCGTCAATGGGGCGCGTCTTCGTACAAGAATCGAAATCTCACCGAAATGCGGGAGCTAAGGGAATGAGGAATCCGGTCAAGGCCATCACGACGGCAGCGTCCGTTCTGGCACTGGCATTTAGCGCCAATGCCGCGCTGGCCACCGAAGCGACGCAGGCGAGCGCGGGCAAGCTGTCGAACGGCAGCGAGGTCACCGCGGTGACTCTGACGGCAGGCAACGGCGTTTCGGCCACTATCCTGACCTTCGGCGCGACGCTGTGGAAGCTGAACGCGCCGGACCGCGACGGCAAGACCGCCGACGTCCTCGTCGCCTACGACAAGCTCTCCGACTTCGATACGCGCCCGAACTTCTGGGGCGCCACCATCGGCCGCTACGGCAACCGCATCGCCGACGGCAAGTTCACGCTTGACGGCAAGACCTACCAGCTGCCCGGCAACGATCATGGCCAGTCACTCCACGGCGGCGGCAAGGGCTTCGACGTGCAGAACTGGAAGCTCAGAATCGGTGAAGTCGGGCAAGGTGGCGACCACAGTGTTCTCGCTCGTCAGCCCGGACGGCGATTCCGGCTATCCCGGTACCGTGAAGGCCAAGGTGACGTATTCGCTCGACGAGATCCGGCAACCTGCAGATCGTCTTCGACGCGACGACCGACAAGCCGACCGTGCTCAACATGACCAACCACGCCATCTTCAACATGGCGGGCGAAGGCTCCGAGCGCGACGCGATGACCAACGTGCTCACCCTCCCGGCGAGCAAGTACACTCCCGTCAACGAAAAGCTGATCCCGACCGGCGAACTGCGCCCCGTCGAGGGCACCCCGTTCGACTTCCGCAAGGGCAAGCCGGTCGCCGTGGGCCTGCGCGACGGCAACGACCAGCAGATCGTCTACGGCCGCGGCTTCGATCACAACTTCGCGCTAGATAAGGGCCAGACCAAGACCCCCGAACTCGCCGCCCGCCTCGAAGACCCGGTCTCGGGCCGCGTGCTGGAACTGCTGACGACCGAGCCCGGCGTCCAGTTCTACTCCGGCAATTTCCTCGACGGCACCTTCATCGGCAAGCAGGGCCACCTCTACCGCATGGGCGACGGCATCGCGCTGGAACCGCAGAAGTTCCCCGACAGCCCCAACCACGCCAACTTCCCGAGCACCCGCGTCGATCCCGGCAAGCCGTACCGGCACGTCATGATCTACCGCGTCACCACTTCTCCGCGCTGAACCGGACCAAAGAAAACAACCATGACCGAAACCCCTGCTCCCAAGCTGCGCTCGCGCGCCTGGTTCGACAATCCCGACAACATCGACATGACCTCGCTCTATCTGGAGCGATACCTGAACTTCGGCCTCAGCCTTGAGGAACTGCGTTCGGGCAAGCCGATCATCGGCATAGCCCAGTCGGGCAGCGACCTTAGCCCGTGCAACCGCCATCACCTCGTGCTGGCCGAGCGCATCCGCGAAGGCATTCGCGAGATGGGCGGCATCGCGCTGGAATTCCCGGTCCACCCGATCCAGGAAACCGGCAAGCGCCCCACCGCCGGGCTCGACCGCAACCTGTCGTACCTCGGCCTCGTCGAGGCGCTCTACGGCTACCCGCTCGACGGCGTGGTGCTGACCACCGGCTGCGACAAGACGACCCCGGCGATGCTCATGGCTGCAGCCACCGTCAACATCCCCGCCATCGCGCTGTCGGTCGGCCCGATGCTCAACGGCTGGCACAAGGGCGAGCGCACCGGTTCGGGCACGATCGTGTGGAAGGGCCGCCAGATGATGGCGGCGGGCGAACTGGACGCGGACGGCTTCATCAAGCTCGTCGCGTCTTCGGCACCCTCGACCGGCTACTGCAACACCATGGGCACGGCGACGACGATGAACTCGCTGGCCGAGGCGCTGGGCATGATGCTGCCCGGTTCGGCGGCGATCCCCGCGCCTTACCGCGACCGCCAGGAATGTGCCTACCACACCGGCAAGCGCATCGTGGACATGGTGCGGGAGGACCTAAAGCCCTCCGACATCCTGACGCTCGACGCCTTCCACAACGCGATCGTCGTCAATGCCGCGATCGGCGGTTCGACCAACGCGCCGATCCACCTTGCCGCGCTGGCCCGCCACGTCGGCGTGGACCTGCCGCTCAAGGACTGGGAGCGCCTCGGCCACAAGATTCCGCTGCTGGTGAACCTGCAGCCCGCCGGTGAGTACCTCGGCGAGGACTACTACCACGCGGGCGGCGTCCCCGCCGTCGTCGCGCAGCTGATCGGCCAGGGACTGATCCAGGAGAGCGCCCTCACCGTCAACGGCAAGACCATCGGCGACAACTGCCGCGACGCCACGATCGAGGACGACAAGGTCATCAAGACCTTCGACCAGCCTCTGGTCGAGGAGGCGGGCTTCCTCGTCCTGTCGGGCAACCTGTTCGACGCCGCGATCATGAAGACCAGCGTGATCTCCAAGGAATTCCGCGACCGCTACCTCTCGAACCCCGCCGACCCGGACGCCTTCGAAGGCCCCGCCGTGGTGTTCGACGGTCCCGAGGACTATCACCACCGCATCGACGATCCCTCGGTCGGCATCACCCCCGAGACGCTGATGTTCATGCGCGGCGCCGGGCCCATCGGCTACCCCGGCGCGGCCGAAGTCGTGAACATGCGCCCGCCCGCCTACCTCATCACCGAGGGCGTCAGCGCCCTGCCCTGCATCGGTGACGGCCGCCAGTCGGGCACTTCGGGCAGCCCCTCGATCCTCAACGCCTCTCCGGAAGCGGCGGCGATGGGCGGTCTGGCGCTGCTGAAGACCGGCGACCGGGTGCGCATGGACCTCAAGGCGGGCAAGGTGGACGTGCTGATCTCCGACGAGGAGATGGCAACGCGCCGTGCCGAACTGGAAGCCGCCGGCGGCTACCAGTACCCCGCCTCGCAGACGCCGTGGCAGGAAATCCAGCGCGCCCTCGTGGGCCAGATGGATACCGGCGCGATCCTCGAGGGTGCGGAAAAGTACCAGCGCATCGCCCAGACCATGGGCCTGCCGCGCGACAACCACTGATCCAGCATAAACCTCGTCATTCCCGCGAAGGCGGGGACCCATCTCTTGGAAGTGCCTGTTGCACCGACGTCAGATGGGTCCCCGCTTTCGCGGGGATGACGAGGTTTTTATGGGCCGACAGATCAGCGGCCTCGACATGGGAGAGAGAACGATGACCCTCTGGCGCAAGATCGAGCGCGACACGCGCGACACCCTAGGCGAAGGCGCGTTGTGGTGCGAGCGGGACCGCGCGTTCTACTGGGTCGATATCCTTGCCCCCGCCCTCAACCGGCTAACGCTGGCCACCGGCGCCATCGAACGCTGGGACATGCCCGCGCCGCTCGGCTGGGTGGCTCCGCGCGCCTCGGGCGGTTTCCTCGGCGGTTTCCGCGACGGCGTCGCCGCGATCACCCTCGATCCGCTGACCATCGGCGAGCGCTCCGATCCCGAACCGCACCTGCCCGGCAACCGCATGAATGACGGCAAGGCCGACCGCCACGGCGCCATCTGGTGCGGCACCATGGACATGGCCGAGGAGGAAGTCTCCGGCTCGTTCTACCGCCTCTCGCCGCAGGGCGAATGGCAGGTCGTCGACACCGGCTACACCGTGACCAACGGTCCGGCGTTCTCGCCGTGCGGGAACTGGCTCTACCACACCGATTCCGGCCGCCGTACCATCTACCGCTTAGCCCTCGACAAAACCGGCGCCCGTGATCGGCAGGAATTCATCCGCTTCTCCGAGGACGACGGCTATCCCGACGGCATGACCACCGATGCGGAAGGGTTCCTCTGGGTCGCCCACTGGGACGGCGGCCGCATCAGCCGCTTCGCCCCGGACGGCACCCGCGACCGCTCGATCGAGCTGCCCGCCAGGCGCATCACCAACATCGCCTTTGCCGGGGAGAACCTCGACCGCATGTTCGTGACTTCTGCGGCAACGGGCCTGCCGGAATCGGAATTCGACGGCGCGCTCTACGAGGTCGATGCGGGCGTTACGGGTCTTCCCTCCGGCATCTATCAGGGCTGATCCCCAAGGCTGCTCTTTGTCGCAGGGATTGGCGCAACCGTTACACATTGCTACCAAAATCCCTGCTTACAAGCTGCCTTCCAGCGGCCATACGAAGCAGCATGTTCACCACTCGTCGCATCGTGATCGGCGGCGTCGTACTCGGCGCGTGCGTTCTCCTTCTCGTCTGGAAGCTGTTCCTCGCCGCTCCGGCCGAGCCTGACGTCGCGACCGTGAAGGTCGCGCGCGGGGCGCTCGAACGCACCGTCGAGGCGACGGGCACGCTGGAGCCGAAGGAACTCGTCAGCGTCGGCGCGCAGGTGTCCGGCCGTCTCGACGAACTGAACTTCGAGATCGGCGACGTGGTCCACAAGGGCGACCTCATCGGCCTGATCGACCCGCGCACCCAGACCAACAGCCTGGAGACCGCCCGCGCCGACCTTGCCAACATGCAGGCGCAGGCCGCATCGGCAAAGGCCACGCTGGCGCGCACGCAGCTTGCCTTCAACCGCCAGAAGATGCTTGGCGCCGGCGAGGCGACATCGCAGCAGGACTTCGAGACGGCACGGCAGGAACTGCAGTCCGCCCAGGCCAGCTACGACGCCCTGCAAGCGCAGATCCGCGCCGCCAGCGTCAGCGTCAACACCGCCGAAGTGCAGCTGGGGTACACCAAGATCACCGCGCCGATGGACGGCGTCGTCGTCGCCGTCGTCACCAAGCAGGGCCAGACCGTCAACGCCAACCAGTCGGCACCGACGATCGTGATCCTCGCCAAGCTGGACGTGATGACGATCAAGGCCGAGGTCTCCGAAGCCGACGTCATCAACGTGAAGCCCGACCTGCCGGTCTACTTCACCATCCTCGGCGATCCCGACAAGCGCTACGAAGCCAAGCTGCGCATGATCGAACCGGCGCCGGAATCGATAGTCGATGAAGTCAGCTCCAGTTCCAGCAGTTCCTCGTCGAGCAGTTCGTCGTCCAGCACCGCGATCTACTACAACGCACTGTTCGAGGTGCCCAACGAGGACAACCGCCTGCGCGCGCTGATGACCGCCAAGGTCACCATCGTCCTCGACCGCCGCGCCAATGCGCTGACGATCCCGGCCACCGCGCTCGGCGCGAAGGGCAAGGATGGCACCTATGCCGTCCGCGTGAAGACAGAAGACGGGACAATCGAGAGCCGCAAGGTCAGGATCGGCCTCAACAACAACGTCAACGTCGAGGTCCTGTCAGGCCTCAAGGAAGGCGAGAACGTCGTCATCGGCGAGGCCAAGGCCGATAGCGGAACGAGCGGTCGCCGCCGCATGGGGCCGCCGGGCTTCTGAGGCGGGTGATGGAACCCGCCCCGCTCCTCTCGCTCTCGCACGTCCGGCGCGAGTATCCTTCGGGTGACGGCGTCTTCGCGGCGCTCAAGGACATCGACCTGACCATCGAGGCCGGCGAGATGGTCGCGATCGTCGGCCAGTCCGGTTCGGGCAAGTCCACCCTGATGAACATCCTGGGCTGCCTCGACCGGGCGACCTCGGGATCGTACCGGGTCAACGGCCGGGACACCGCAGAACTGGAGCCCGACGAACTGGCCGCGCTGCGCCGCGAGCACTTCGGCTTCATCTTCCAGCGCTATCACCTGCTGACCGACCTCTCGGCGCTCGGCAACGTCGAGGTTCCGGCGATCTACGCGGGCAAGCCGCGCGGCGAACGCGCGTCGCGCGCAGCACAGATCCTGTCCCGTCTCGGCCTCGGCGAGCGGACCGGGCACCGGCCGGGCCAGCTTTCGGGCGGCCAGCAGCAGCGCGTCTCGATCGCGCGCGCGCTGATGAACGGAGGCGAGGTGATCTTCGCCGACGAACCCACCGGCGCGCTCGATTCCGCCAGCGGCGTCGAAGTCATGGCGATCCTCGGCGAACTTCACGCCGAAGGCCACACGGTCATCATCGTCACGCACGACATGCACGTCGCGGAGCACGCCGAGCGCATCATCGAGATCCGCGACGGCGCAATCATCGACGATCGCCGCACCTCCGAACCCAAGACCGCGCCCGCCCTCGCCCCACCGCCGACCGGCGCCAGCGGCTTCGGCCAACTGGCCGACCGTTTCCGCGAGGCGTTCCACATGGCCGTGCTCGCCATGTCGGCGCACAAGCTGCGCACCTTCCTGACGATGCTGGGCATCATCATCGGCATCGCCTCGGTGGTCTCGGTGGTGGCGCTGGGCAACGGCTCGCAGGCCAAGATCCTCTCCGACATATCGGGGCTCGGGACCAGCACGCTCACCGTCTATCCGGGCAAGAGCTTCGGCGACATGCGATCGGGCAAGATCCAGACGCTCAAGGACAGCGACGCCGAGGCGCTCGGCCAGCTCTCCTACATCGACAGCGTGACGCCCAGCGTCTCCACCAGCGTGACCGCACGATACCGCAACGTCGCGGCGACCGCACAGGTCAGCGGCGTCGGCGCCGACTACTTCCGCGTGCGCGGCCTGACGCTCAATTCCGGGAGCCTGTTCGATACGCAGGCAGTGCGCGAACTGGCGCAGGACGCGGTGATCGACGAGAACACCCAGAAGACCCTGTTCCCCGATGGCGAGGACCCGCTCGGCAAAGTCGTGCTGCTCGGCAAGGTGCCCGTCCGCATCGTCGGGATCGTCGGCACCCAGCAGCAGGGCTTCGGCGGCAGCGACAGCCTGACCGCCTATGTCCCCTACACCACCGCGATGAGCCGGATGCTGGGCCAGAGCTACGTCTCCAGCATCACCGTGCGCATCAGCGACAACGTCTCGACCTCGGCGGCGCAGGACGCCGTGACGCAGCTGCTGACCCAGCGGCACGGCACCGTCGATTTCTTCATCAGCAACTCCGACGACATCCGCGCCACGATCACCAGCGCCACGCAGACGATGACCCTTCTCGTCGCCGCGATCGCGGTCATCTCGCTGGTCGTCGGCGGCATCGGGGTGATGAACATCATGCTGGTCTCGGTCACCGAACGCACCGCCGAGATCGGCGTGCGCATGGCGGTGGGCGCGCGCCAGTCCGACATCCTCCAGCAATTCTTGATCGAGGCGATCCTCGTCTGCCTGATCGGCGGCGTCATCGGCGTCGGCCTGTCGCTGGCGCTGGGCGTGGTGTTCTCCTACTTCGCCTCCGACTTCGCGATGGCCTATTCGACTACCTCGATCGTCGCCGCCTTCGCCTGTTCCACCCTCATCGGCGTCGTGTTCGGCTTCCTGCCCGCGCGCCGTGCGGCCCGGCTCGATCCGGTCGACGCCCTTTCGAGAGACTGACGACGATGCGCCCTCACCTCCTTGCCGCGCTGGCCCTGCTGCCGCTGACCGCAGGCTGCGGCAGCGTGGTCCGTTCACACTATGCCGCGCCCGCCGTGCCGGTCGCCGCGAACTGGGATGCGGGTGTACTGGGCGCGCCGCAGAAGGTCGGCGCACCGTGGTGGAACGAGTTCGACGATGTCGCGCTGACCACACTCGTCGACCGGGTCCTTGCCGACAATGCCGACCTCGCCGCCGCCGGGCTACGCCTCAAGCGCGCGAAGCTGTCGTCGGACCTCGCACGGCAGGCATTGTTGCCCAGCCTCTCCGCCAGCGCCTCATCCGACGCATCCAAGGCGCTGGAAGGCGGGTCGGCATGGAACAAGAGCAGTTCCGCCACGCTTGGCGTCTCCTGGGAGATCGACCTGTTCGGCCGCCTCGATGCCCAGGCCGACGCCGCCCGCTGGGAAGCGCAAGCCACCGCGCAGGACCTTGCCGAAACCCGCCTCGCACTCGTCAGCACCACGGTTCAGGCATGGTGGCAGCTTGCCTATGCAAACGAACAGATCGCGCTGGGCGAACAAAGCCTTGCCTATGTACGCCGGGCGCTGGAACTGGTGCAGCGACAATACGATGCGGGCGCCGTCTCCCGCCTCGAACTGCGCGACGCGCAGCAGACCGTCGCGTCGCAGGAGTCCGCGCAAACGCAGCTGGTGCAGGCCCGCGTCGAAGCGCTCAAGACCATCGCCGCGCTGCTCGCCCGGCAGGATTACGAAGGGCAGGAACCGCAGGCGCTGCCTCAGGCCGACCTGCCCGCCATCGCGGCGGGCGTCCCGGCCTCGCTGCTCGCCAACCGCCCAGACCTTGCCGCAGCCGAACTGCGCCTGCGCTTCACGCTCGCAACGAGCGACGCCACGGTGGCGAGCTACTACCCCAGCTTCAGCCTGACCGGCGCGCTCGGCACGGCCAGTTCCTCGCTGCTCAAGTTCTTCACCAACCCGGTCGCGAGCTTCGGCGGCGCGCTGTCGCTGGCGGAGTTGAACCCGGCCAAGGTGCGCCTCGCCACCGGCGTCGCGCGGGCCGACTACGACATCGCCGTGCAGGACTTCCGCCAGACGTTCTACGATGCCCTGCGCGACACGCAGGTCTCACTCTCGGCACGCGACCAGTACATCCGGCAGGCTCAGTTCACAGCGCAGAACTACGAAGCCGCCGTCGATGCAGAGGCGCTATATGAACGCCAGTACCGCGCCGGACTTATTCCCCTGCGCGATTGGCTCGACGCGCAGGAACGTGCCCGCAGTGCGCGCAGCGGCCTCATCCAAAACCGCTACAACCGGCTTGTCGCCCAAGTGCAGGTCTACCAGGCTCTCGGCGGTCAGATTCCCTCAGCGGGAAGCTAGGCGCAGCGCCTTTACGCCCACCCGCCGGTCTATCATCGCTGCAATTTCCGGATCATCCTTCCACACGGCGCAGAATCCGCGGGATCAGCGCGGCGTCGCCCCACGCCTCTTCCGCCCGATCGGCCGCTTGCAGGAGATCGACAACCGAAGCTCGTTCGCGTTGCAAAGATGCGACGAGCACCGGCCATGCCCGGCTGCGCGACCCGTTGGCTACGTCGGCCAGTGCCTGCTTGTAGACTACATCCAGCAGCCGCCCCTGCCTTGCACGGACCAGTTCCGCTGCTTTGGTGAGCAGTCGATCATCGGCCCGTACTTGCGCGAACCGGGTAAAGTGACGCACGTAGCCGACACCGTCTCCATCGACGAGGGCAATCACTGCCAGACAATCCTGGGCAACCGGAAATTCAGGATGGCTTGCAGCGATCTCCTTCAGCGTCGCGGTGGCGATCGCATCCTGTCCTGCCGACCACCGCGCCCAGGCAAGATCAGTGCGGATTGCAATCGAGTCCGGCTCCAGCATTGCCGCGCGCTCCAGTTGCGCCAGCGCCGGACCATGGTCGCCATGGTCACTGAGAATATTACCGTACCAGAAATGCGACAGCACATCGTTCGGATCGAGGGCAAGCGCCCGCGCAAAACGTTTCTGCGCCAGCGCGAAATCGCGATCCCGCCAATAGGCGATAAATCCAAGCAGGCGATGCCCGGAGGCTAGGTCCGGATCCAAGCGCACCGCCGCCGCAGCAGCTTCCCGCGCCTGCCTGAAGGCATCCGCATCCGCCCTTCCCCCAAACTCGCGCGAGAGGATCAGCGCTTCGGCAAGACCTGCATGACCCGGCGCGAAGCCAGGAGCCTGCGCCGTCACCCCTTCGAGCAGCCCGATGGCCCGTTCCAGCCCGGCTGTCTCCCGATCAGCGACAAGATCCTGCGCCACCAGCAACCGTCCGCCGATGGTCGGGTCGGACGGCAATTCCGAAGGAACGCCCGTCGCCGCCGAGGCACTTCCGGTTATCGTGTACGTATTGCTCGCAGCGGCCATGAACATGCCTGCCGCGGCAAGCAACGCCGCCGCCATCAGCACGCCCTCGAAAGCCGCAAAAGGACGCAGTGCGGATACCGGCATGTCATCGGAAGATTCGCGCGGAGGCAAATTCCCCGGCGACGCTGTATTGTTTGCGACACCTGCCCTGGTGCCCCCACCTGAACCGGTTCGCATCGACGGCACGTTCATCATGGAACCCACCATTTCGCTTTCGGGGCACCCCCTGATGCCCTCCACCAAATGTTTAGGCTCCAAATCCCGAACACCGCATCCACCATCTGTTTAGGCCCGGCATCTTTTCAGACCGGAGAAATCGTCCCGAAACGATGCACCAGACTGGAAAGTCCGGCGAAACTACGTGTTGCCGTCTTTTCGTAAATTCGATGGAGATGCGTGCGCGCGGTCGCGCGCGCCATACCCTGTCGATCGCCGATCGCGGTGATGTCGCCAGTATCGACAGCATCCTTCAGCACCCGCAATTCCGTGGCAGTCAGTCCGTAAAGACTACCGATCGCATCGAAAGCGATGGCGCGGGGCAAATCCACGCGGGTCACATGCACCGCGAACGTCGCCGCAGGCCCATCCGCAAGATCGCCGAAGCGAGTCGTGTCGAGCCGCCGCGCTTCGAGCAGCACACGAACCGTGGATACGTCGTCCCCGAGTACGACTTCCGCCGCGACCGGCTCCTCGTGCTTGATCGTCCGCGCGATGGCGCTGCCCAGGACGCCCTCGCCCACCGGCTCTCCGATGCGCAGGCGCAGCAGGGGTACGAGCGCCGGGGCCGCCTCAAGCAGAACGTGTTCAGCGCTCAGCAGCATGACGGAACTCCCCGCACTTCCTGCAAAGGCACGATCGGCCGCAGCATGTTCCTGTGCACGCACGAGATGGCTCTGGATATAGATGGCGCGCCGCAAGTGCGGCACCAGCACCGCAAGCTTCGCGCATTCCGCTCTAGTGTAACGCTCTGACGGCATGCGGCGCAGCAGCGCAAGGCTGGCAACGATGCCTGGCCGCTTGATAAGGTTCACAGCCAGGTTGTCGACGATGCCCTGCGGAGCGAGATATTCGCGATAGAACGCGCTATCGCGCACTTCAGGCATCTGCAGCAAGTCCCAGGCCGGCTGGCATTCGCCTTCCGGAATGGCATGAAGGTGCGGCAACAATACGTCCTGCGCCGCATAAGTCTCGACATAGCGGTTCAACCAGACCGGATCGTTGCCGTACTGGAACTGAAACCCGACCTGCCGGTCCGGATCGCTCCAGCCGATAAAACCTGCCTGCGCCCCCATTGCGACGCCAAGCCGCTCGATCAGTCCGGGAAAGCGCGTACGATCAAAGGCTGCGTCGTAAATTTCCCCGATATCGAACGCCATGCCCTACCCTGTTAACCCGGGACGATACCTCCAGTTTGCCGCTTGTACGGGAATTGTCGAGCCTCGACCCGCCCCACCTGTTTCTCTGTGGGTAATTTGCCCCACATTTTGTCTTCTGCCCTCTGGCTGACTGCTCTGTACCGGGCATAATGCGCAATATGATCGAGCCCGCAAAGACGCAGCGCATTTCCGCCAAGGGAGAAGCGACGCGCAATCAGATTCTCGACGCTTCCGAAGTGCTGTTCGCCCAAAGCGGCTATCTTGGCACCTCGCTGCGCGACATCGCCCAGGAAGCGGGCGTGCGCATGGGACTTGTGCATTACCATTTCGGCAACAAGCACTTGGTCCTCGATGCAGTGCTGGAGCGCAAGCTGGATCTGCTGCGTGACACCATCGCTGCCAGCTTCGCACGCGCCGAGGAAAACGGGGCCAGGGAAAAGGTCGCGAACGAGATCTGACAAGCCGGGGCTCGGGCCGAAGCTGGGGCTGGAACAGATCGTCACAGCGTTCATCCTGCCTTTCCTGCAGTCCGCCTCGCGCTCCGACGACCCCTTGCGCAACTACATTGTCATGACCTCGCACTTGATGAGTTCATACCGCCTGCCTGAACTGCGCCCGATCCTCGCCAAGCTGTCGGTGGTTTCGCAGCTCCTGATCGACCGCCTGCGCAAGTACCGTCCCGACATCCCCGAACGCGAACTGCTGGCCGGAACCTACCTTATCGAGGCAGCACTCGTGTTCATGGTCCAGGATCCCGGTTTTCTCGATGACATCAGCCAGGGTCACCACTCGGTCGCGCGCCTGGAAGACATGGCAGGTCCCGCCCTACGCTTCTTCTCCGGTGGACTCGAAAGCCTCCGCGCACCGTGATCACAACAACCAGCTGATCGGCAAACGCGATGCAAAGCCGATGAGCAGACTGTCTAGGAAGCCCAGCCCCGGCTCACGCGCGCCGCTGCCCCGCTCGCCTGTCCAGTGCAGCCTGTCCCGCTCGTCGAGAGTAACTTGATAGGCCGCGCCAGGAACGATCGTCTCGAACGCTTCCGCCACCTGCCCGGCCAGTACGGGGCTGTAGATCACGAAGCCCAATTCCGTATTAAGCCGGAGCGAACGCGGGTCGAAGTTGAACGAGCCGACGAACAACCGCTCTCGATCCGCAGTGATCGTCTTGGCATGGATTGTCGCCGCGCCCGAGCGCAGAGCCGCGAACGAGCCGCTCCCGCTTGGTCGCAGACGGCTACCGATACCGAGACGGTTACCTTGCCGCCGCTGCTTCTTCGACGGCGCATCTCGCACTTCCGCCACCGTCTCGAACAATCGCACACCCGCGCGCAAAAGCCGCCTGCGCCAGGGTGCGTATCCAGCATGGACCAACGCTACGTCGGTCGCGGAATAGCCGTTGGTCAGGACCGTCACCTTTATACCCGAACGGGCATAATCCGCCAACTGACGTGACCCCTGTTCACCCGGCACGAAATAGCCTGATACGATTGTCATTTCCCGCGCGGGCCGGCCAATCGCCTCGTCGAGCTTTCCCGCCAGCAGATTGCGGTACTCGATGTCGCGCACGACTTTTGCCGGATCATCGCTGATCATCCGCACTTGCGCCCATTCGAACGTGAGCGTGCCTTCGACCACCTCCTTCACGAGCGGCAGGCTGCGGATACGCTCGACATAGCGGCGAGCGGACGCATCGCTCTCCACCACCGAGGCTCGCGAGCGCAGCTTCGCACGCTTGTGGCGCCCTACGATCGGCAGGATCTGGCGCGCGGGATAGGCCGATTCGCTGGTCCAGTAGCGCTCGAAGTCAGCTTCCACGTCGCGCGCGACGGGGCCGATGGCAAAAACGTCGAGGTCGGCGAAAAGCGCACCGTCGCCCGCTCCGAAATATTCGTCGCCGATGTTGCGGCCACCGACAATCGTAACCGCGCCATCGACCGTGAAGCTCTTGTTGTGCATTCGTCGGTTAAGCCGGCCGAAATCCACAAGAAAACCGATCGCCTTGGGATAGCGGATACGGAAAGGATTGAAGAGGCGCACCTCGATATTGCGATGCATATTGAGCCCTGCGAGCACGCCATCGAGCCCGGCGATGCCGTTGTCATCGAGTAGCAGCCGCACCCGCACCCCACGCTCGGCGGCCTCGTGCACGGCCTCCAGCAGCAACGTCCCGGTGCGATCACCATGCCAGATATAATATTGCAGGTCGATCGTGCGCTCGGCCGCCTTCAGTAGCAGCAGACGCGCCGCAAAGGCATCGACCGCGTCAGGCAAGAGATGCAAGCCCGATAGCCCTGGACGTCGGGCTGCCCGCTCTCGCGCAACGCGCCAAAGCGTGGTCTCTGCATTGGCAGGAGACGGCAAGTCGGGAGAAGCACGGCGACGAGGAAGCCGATTGGCGCGAATCAGTCCGAAAGCTGCGGCGCCCAGGCCGGTCATTGTAAGCAGCGTTACCTGCCATTGCCGCATAAGGGCCATTCACATACCTCGATCTCACCCGCCACGCCGTGGTAGGGGAGAGGACATGCAAACCCAAGCCTCATAGCGTGAGGCCGCTAACAGATTATATGTGATGATTCAGGAATTATGGTAGCGGAGGAGGGACTCGAACCCCCGACACGCGGATTATGATTCCGCTGCTCTAACCGACTGAGCTACTCCGCCATACCATTCCGCTGCTAACAGCGGTTCCGATCTGGTGCCCCGTTGCTGCGGGGCAGGCCGCGTCCTCTAGGGGCAAGGTTCGCATCGGTCAACACCGAAAAAGCACCTTCAACGCCGAAAAGATACGAGGCGGATCGGGCGCCACAGGCCCTCCTCCCAGGCATAGAGTCCGAAGCCGCGAAAACGGAATGTGCGCGGCTGCAATTGCTGCGCCAGTTCCGCCTGCAGCGCCCTCGCCGCCTGCGCCGTCACCTTGTTCTGGATCGTCACGTGAAGGCGTAGCGGCTGTGCGTCCTGCTGGGTGAGCAGGCCGTGCATGCGCTCGGCGATCTCCGCGTGGAGCGCCACCATTTCCGGGCTTTCGATGGAAAGAGCCGTGCCAGTGCCCAGCTTCATCAGCCCCTCGATCCGCGCTGGCGGCGGCGCGGCACGGGCGAGGTCGCTCAGAAGGTCGATCAGTTCCTCTTCGACCGAGGGCGGCAGCGCATGGAACAGCGTCACATGGGCGCGCAGGCGATTACGCTCGGGCGGGTAATGCGCACGCCTGAGGGCGTCCGCCCAGCCCAGCACGTCGGACGGCAGTTCCGCAGTGACGAGCAAGGGTGCGCCCGCCTTACGCGGGCCGGTCGCGACCCAGTTTTTGGCGGGCCAGTCAGGCGATTGTTCGGTCATCGTGAAACTCCGCTGCCCGTCCCGAATCCGCCCCGATTGCCAGAAAGAGCGACGCAGGGCAAAGTTCGCGCCGGGAGTGCATGAAGGGGGAAGCAGATGCGAACGTTCCGCGTGATCTCGATACTGATCCTGATCTGGAACCTGATCGGCGATGCCGCTTATCTGATGCAGGTCAACGCCGATCTCGACGATGTCGCGAAGACGGACCCGGTCACCGCACAGGCCTTCGGCTCGATGCCCGCATGGGCGTGGGCCGCTTATGCCGTGGCGGTCTGGGGCGGCACGCTGGGCGCGATCCTGCTCCTGATGCGCCGCGAGATCGCGTGGGTGTTCTTCGCGGCCTCGCTGGCGGGCGTGGTGGTGCAGTTCGGCTGGAGCTTCCTCGGCTTCGGGATGATCGCGGCCAAGGGGTGGTCGACGGCGGTGTTCCCGGCCGTGATCTTCGCCATCGCCCTCACCTCGCTGCTCTATGCGCGGGCGAAGGCGAAGGACGGAACTCTGAGCTAGCTTACAGTTCCCCACGCTCGCGGCGAATGGCGAACCACTTGGCGACGTTGCGGTTATGCTCGGCCAGAGTGCCCGCGAAGGCGTGGCCACCGGTGCCGTCCGCGACCATGTAGAGCGCGTCGGTCTTGGCCGGGTTCAGCACCGCCGCGATCGATTCGCGGCTGGGGTTGGTGATCGGCCCCTTGGGCAGACCGACCATCGTGTAGGTGTTGTAGCCGTTGACCGCCTGAATCTCCGACTGGAGGATGCGGCGGCCGAGGCGCTTGCCCTTGGTGATGGGGTAGATGATCGTCGGGTCGGCCTGAAGCAGCATGCCGGTCCGCAGTCGGTTCGAGTAGAGCCCTGCCACCATGCGCCGCTCGGAGGGCTTGCCGGTTTCCTTCTCGACGATCGAGGCGAGGACGATCGCCTGCTCCGGCGTCTTTACGACGAGGCCCTTGGCGCGGTTCGCCCAGAGTTCCTTGAGCGTGCGGCTCATCGCCGCCTGCATGCGCCGCACCAGTTCCTCGCGCGCCTCGCCGTTCTCGAAGTTGTAGGTGTCGGGCAGGATCGAGCCTTCTTCCGGCACCGCGACGTCACCGGTCAGCGCCGTCTGTGCCTTGAGGCGATCATAGACCATGACCGAGGGCATGCCTTCGGGGATCGTCACGAAGCGCCGAATGATCTCGTCGCTGGAGATGATCGCCAGCACGGCCGAGGGGCTGGCATGGGCGGGAATGGCAAACTCGCCCGCCTTGATCCCGCTGCCGCCGCCGAACACCCGCGCGCGCAGCTTGAAGCCGGAAGCGGAGGCGATCATGCCCTGCTTCTCCAGCCTGTCCGCAACGTCCCCAAGGCTGGCGCCGGTGGGGACGACGAAGTGCTTGTCTTCTTCCAGCGGGCCGGAGCCGTACCAGCCGCCGAAGAAGGCCCAGAGGCTCCCGACGAAGAGTACGGCGACGACTGCCGCCAGGCCGCATCCGCGCCGGGAGATCATGGGCTTAGTCGATCTTGCGCATCACGAGGCTGGCGTTGGTGCCGCCGAAGCCGAAGCTGTTGTTGAGCACCGCGCGCACTTCGCGCTTGCGGGCGACGTGCGGCACGAGGTCGACGCCCTCGCAGCCCTCGTCCGGGTTGTCGAGGTTGAGGGTCGGCGGCACGATCTGGTCGCGCAGCGCAAGGATGCAGAAGATCGATTCGACCGCACCCGCGCCGCCCAGAAGGTGGCCGATGGCCGACTTGGTCGAGCTCATCGAGACATTGCCGATGGCGTCGCCGAACAGGCGGCGCACGGCGCCCAGTTCGATGGTGTCGGCCATGGTCGAGGTGCCGTGGGCGTTGATGTAGTCGATGTCGGCAGGCGTCATGCCGGCCTTCTTCAGCGCCATCTGCATCGAGCGGTAGGCGCCGTCGCCGTCCGGGTGCGGGGCGGTGACGTGGTAGGCGTCGCCCGACAGGCCGTAGCCGATCACTTCGCAGTAGATCTTGGCGCCGCGCGCCTTGGCGTGCTCGTACTCTTCCAGAACGAGGACACCGGCGCCCTCGCCCATGACGAAGCCGTCGCGGTCCTTGTCGTAGGGGCGGCTCGCCTGTTCCGGGCGGTCGTTATAGCTGCAGTTGAGCGCACGGGCCTGCGCGAAACCGGCGATGCCGATCGGGCAGACGGTCGATTCGGCGCCGCCTGCCAGCATGATGTCGGCGTCGCCGTCACGGATCATGCGCGCGGCATCGCCGATCGAGTGCGCGCCGGTCGAGCAGGCGGTGACGACCGCGTGGTTCGGACCCTTGAGGCCGTACTTGATCGAGACCTGGCCCGAGATCAGGTTGATGAGGCGTCCGTGGACGAAGTGCGGCGAGACGCGGCCCGGGCCCTTCTCGGCCAGCACCAGCGATTCGCTCTCGATGCCAGGCAGGCCGCCGATGCCCGAGCCGATCGAGCAGCCGGCCATGAGCTTGTCTTCCTCGCTCATGTCGGTCAGGCCCGCGTCCTCGAGCGCCTGGCCCGCGGCGTCGATGCCGAAGACGATGAAGGGATCGACCTGGCGCTGGATCTTGTGGTCGACGCGCTTTCCGGCGTCGAAGCCGTATTCGTGATCGGCGGGCTTCACTTCGCACGCGATCAGGCACTTTTGGCCCGTCGTGTCGAACTTGGTGATCGGACCTGCGCCCGACTTGCTCGCGAGGATGTTGGCCCAAACGGTCTCCACGTCAGCGCCCAGGGGGTGACGAGACCAAGTCCGGTTACGACGACACGACGCATATGCTCTCCGAAAATCTCAAATAGCCGCATCCGGTCGTCGCGAAACCGACGGCCCGAAAACGGCGACAGGCCCGCCCCCTTAAAGGGCGAGCCTGCCGATTTCAATCCGGTGTTGCATTCACGCCCCACTCCTCACGAGCGGAGCGCCGAAATGCAGGCCCGAAATCAGACCGAAGGGATTAACCCTTGTTCTCTTCGATGTACTTGATGGCATCGGAGACGGTGCTGATCTTCTCGGCGGCATCGTCCGGAATCTCGACGCCGAATTCTTCTTCGAACGCCATGACCAGCTCGACGATGTCGAGCGAGTCGGCGCCCAGATCGTCGATGAAGCTGGCGTCCTCGGTGACCTTCTCGGCTTCAACGCCGAGGTGCTCGACGACGATCTTCTTAACCCGATCGGCGGTATCGCTCATTTGTATAGACCCCTTCGAAAATAGGCGGGTTTGAATTACGCTAGTCGCCCTAAAGACTGGGCGGCGCGCTGGCAAGAGCCTTGGATCAGGCCCCGAATGTGACATGTCCCGCGTTATCCACGGTCCATGCCGGATTCCAAGCGATTTCCCACGCATGGCCGTCCGGATCGGCGATATAACCGCGATAGCCGCCATGTGGCGGGCGATCGGCCGGGCGCAGAACGATACCGCCCGCCGCCGCAAGACGGGTCATGGCGTCGTCCACCGCAGATCTGCTTTCGACGTTGTGCGCCAGAGCGAAGCTGCCTGTCGGTGCGCAGGGACGGTTCATGTCCGCCTCCAGCTTTTCCTTCTTCCAGATGCCGAACACCAGCCCGTTCATCTGGAAGAATGCGATCTCATCGATCTCGAACACCGGCTCCCAGCCAAAGCCGTCGCGGTAGAACGCTCTGGATCGGGCCATGTCGGCGACGCCGAGGGTGATGACGGAAATCTGCTGCTGCATGAGCGGGAGAACGCCGACCGCGCGGCCGGGTTCCTCCCGCTCCCAGGTAGATCACCCCGCGTCGGGCACAGCAGTCTTGGCTGCTGCCGGAGCACCCTGCTTGACCGGCTCCACCACACGCAAGTGCAGTTCGCGCAGTTGCTTGGGCTCGGCGTGGCTCGGCGCGTTCATGAGGAGGTCCTCGGCGCGCTGGTTCATCGGGAACAGCGTGATCTCGCGCAGGTTCTGCGCACCGCACAGCAGCATCACGATGCGATCCACACCGGCGGCCATGCCGCCGTGCGGCGGGGCGCCGTACTGGAACGCGCGGTAGAGGCCGCCGAAGCGATCCTCCACGTCCGCTTGCGTTAGGCCGGTCATCTCGAACGCCTTGACCATCAGTTCCGGCGACTGGTTGCGGATCGAGCCCGAGGCGATCTCGAAGCCGTTGCAGACGAGGTCGTACTGGTACGCCTTGATCGTCAGCGGGTCCTGGTTCTCCAGCGCGTCCATGCCGCCCTGCGGCATCGAGAACGGGTTGTGCGCGAAGTCGACCTTCTTGTTGTCCTCGTCCCATTCGTAGAACGGGAAGTCGACGATCCAGCACAGCTCGAAGCGGTCCTTGTCGATCAGACCCAGCTGCTCGCCCACGCGGGTACGCGCGAGGCCCGCCAGCTTGGCGGCCTGCTCTTCCTTGCCTGCGGCGAAGAACACGCCGTCGTTCGGGCCGAGACCGAGCGCCGCGATCAGCGCGGCGGTCTTTTCCTCGCCGTGGTTCTTGGCGATCGGGCCGCCGGGGACGCCGTCCTTGATGTTGATGTAGCCGAGGCCCGAGTAACCCTCGCCGCGTGCCCAGACGTTGGTGTCGTCGAAGAATTTGCGGCTGCCAGCACCCGCGCCCGGAGCCGGGATCGCGCGGATCGTGCCGCCATTGGCGACGATGCCCGCAAAGATGCCGAAGCCGGATTCGACGAAGTGTTCGGTCACGTCCTTGATCAGCAGCGGGTTACGCAGGTCCGGCTTGTCCGAACCATAGTCCAGCATCGCCTGCGCGTGCGGGATGCGGCGGAACTCACCGGCCGGGGTGACGGGCTTGTCGCCCGCGAACTCGGCGAAGGTTGCGCGCAGCACCGGCTCCATCGTTTCCCAGACTTCTTCCTGGGTCACGAAGCTCATTTCGAGGTCGAGCTGGTAGAATTCGCCCGGCAGACGGTCGGCGCGCGGGTCCTCGTCGCGGAAGCACGGCGCGATCTGGAAGTAGCGGTCGAAGCCGGCCACCATCAGCAGCTGCTTGTACTGCTGCGGCGCCTGCGGCAGCGCATAGAACTTGCCGGCGTGGATGCGGCTCGGCACCAGGAAGTCGCGCGCGCCTTCGGGGCTGGAAGCCGTCAGGATCGGCGTCGAATATTCGGTGAAGCCGGTGTCTTCCATGCGGCGGCGCATGTCGCGGATGATCTGCGTGCGCTTGACGATGTTGGCGTGCAGCGTCTCACGACGCAGGTCGAGGAAGCGGTACTTGAGGCGGATGTCCTCCGGGTACTCCTGCTCGCCGGCGACGGGCATCGGCAGTTCCTCGGCCTTGCCCAGCACGGTGGCGACGCGGGCGTAGACTTCGATCTCGCCGGTGGCGAGGTTCGGGTTTACAGTGCCTTCCGAACGCGCCTTCACGGTACCCTCGACCGTCACGACGCTCTCCGCGCGCAGCGGATCGAGCACGGCGAGCGCCGGGCCGTCGCTGTCGGTCACGACCTGGGTGATGCCGTAATGGTCGCGCAAATCGACGAACAGGACGCCGCCGTGGTCGCGCTTGCGATGGACCCAGCCCGAGAGGCGCACGGTCTGGCCGACCTCGGCCGCGCTCAGGGCGCCGCAGGTGTGGGAGCGGTAGGGATGGGTCATGACGGGCTCTTTTGGTCGAATGGAATAGTTGCGGCCCCACTAAAGGAGTGCCGCAGCGATTGCCAGATGGGGATTCGCGTAAAATCCCCGTCATCCCGGCGCAGGCCGGGAACGCTTGCGGTCTTCAGGCATTGGCCGGGAGCCTCGATGCAAGGTGGGCTGTTCATCGCCAGAGGTGCCGGCCCGCGCCGGGATGACGGCGGTAACTCCAAATAAACCATTTGGCGATTATGCTCCCGCGCACGGGTCGCCACACCAAAAACCGGGAAATGCAGATGTTTGCTGACGGCAAGCTGGACGAAACCATCTTCCACCCGACCGACGAAGGGAAAGCGGCGCAGTACCAGGAATGGGCCGACGCACCGGTTTCCGCGCCTGCGAGCGCTTCGGTCGAGGCCGAATTTCCGGCCATGCTCGACTTGCGCGAACTCGCCGATCCGGAAGCGGACCCGGGATATGAACCCGAGGGCCTGTACCTTCCCCTCCCCTACGGTCACACCACCGGATCGCAGTTGCGCCACCGCTTCGTGACGGCCGAGAGCATTGCCGAACTGGCCGACATCAAGAAGCCCAGCCTGTGGCAGCGGCTCCTCGGTCGGAAATAAACTGCGACAAAACGGTAACACGGGGCGTTGATCCCCCGCGCGGTTAGGCGTAACGCCCTCGTTCAATGAAAATTCACCCGCTGATAACGAAAACCGAAGATCTTGCCGCCCTGTGCGAGCGTCTCGCGAAGTCCGATTTCGTGAGCGTCGACACGGAGTTCATGCGCGAGAACACCTATTGGCCCGAACTCTGCCTCGTGCAGATCGCCAATACCGAGGAAGCGGCGGCGATCGATCCGCTGGCGGACGGCCTCGACATGACCCCACTGCTCGACCTGCTGACGCAGAACGAGGACGTCCTCAAGGTCTTCCACGCGGGCGGGCAGGACGTGGAGATCATCTTCAACTTCACCGGCCGCACCCCGCACCCGATATTCGACACCCAGATCGCGATGATGGCGATCAGCCAGTCCGAGCAGATCGGCTATTCCAACCTCGTCGAGATCGTGGCAGGGCCTGACGATCGACAAGGGCGCCCGCTTCACCGACTGGTCGCGCCGCCCGCTGACCGACCGCCAGATCGAATACGCGATCGGCGACGTCACGCATCTTTCCAAGATCTTCCCCAAGATCCTCAAGCGCCTGATCAAGACCGGGCGCGGTGCCTGGCTGGACCAGGAGATGGAAAAGCTGGCCGATCCGGAGAACTACCGGAACGACCCCAAGGAAGCCTGGCACCGGATCAAGGCGCCGGGCCGCAACCCGCAAGTGCTTGGCCGCCTGCGCGCGATCGCCGAATGGCGAGAACTGGAAGCGCAGGGCAAGAACATCCCGCGCGGCCGCATCGCCCGTGACGAGACGCTGGCCGACATCGCCAGCCACCCGCCCAAGAGCCAGGCCGATCTGGCTAAAGTGCGCGGCCTGTCGCAAGGCTGGAAGGATAACGAAATCGGCCGCCGCCTGATGACCGCCATCGCCAAGGCGGAGCCACTGACCGACGACGAGATGCCCGCCCGCGCCCCGCGCGGCGCGCCGCTCGGCAAGGAAGGCTCGCTGGTCGCCGACCTGCTCAAGCTGCTGCTCAAGATCCGTGCCCGTGAAATCGATGCCGCGGCCCGCCTGCTGGCGCGCAGCGACGAACTGGAACTGCTCGCGGCGGGCGTTCGCAAGAACCTCAGCCTGCTGCAGGGCTGGCGCTACGACGTGTTCGGCCGCGATGCGCTCGATCTCGTCGAGGGCAAGCTCGCCTTCGCGGTGGAGAACGGCAAGCTCAAGATGACGCGCGTGGAAGACGTCGTCGACGATACGGTGGCCGAATAAGCCCACCCCGCTGCGACTAGGTCCTCCGGACCAAGTCTCGCTCCTCCCGCAAGCGGGAGGGGCAACGCTGCGATTTTCCTCCCTCCCGCTTGCGGGAGGGGCCGGAGTGGGCTCCCTTCCTCCTTCTTCCGCATTGCACAACGCCGCTTGGCGAACCGCTCCCACCGTGCAATAGCCACCACATGACCGTCTACCAACCGACGCTCAAGCAGCTCCAGTATCTCGTCTCGCTCCACGAGCACGGCCATTTCGGCCGTGCCGCCGATGCCTGCTTCGTGTCGCAATCGACACTGTCGGCGGGTCTGCGCGATCTGGAAACGCTGCTTGGCGTAGTCCTCGTGGAGCGCACCAAGCGCGCCGTCCGCTTCACGCCGCTGGGCAATGCCGTGGTCGAGAAGGCCCACCGCATCCTGCGCGAGACGGAGGAACTGTCCGAACTCGTCCAGTCCAGCGGCAAGCCGCTCTCGGGCGAAGTGCGCATGAGCGTGATCCCGACGATCGCGCCGTTCCTGCTGCCCCGGATGCTGCCACGCCTGCGCCGCGAACGCCCGAATCTCAAGCTCTTCCTGCGCGAGGAACCGAGCCAGGCGGCGATGGAATCGCTCCACCATGGCCGCGCCGACTGCGTGCTGCTCGCCCTGCCCTATGCGACCGGCGAGGTGGAGAAGGAGACGATCGAACTCGACGCCTTCTTCGTCGCCTTCCCCGCGACGATCCGCGCGATCCGCCCGCCGAAGTCAGCCCCGACGTGATCGACGAGAACCGCCTGCTCCTGCTCGAGGACGGGCACTGCCTCAAGGACCATGCCCTCGCCGCCTGCAACCGGCCCGAACTGCGGGCCAGCGCGACGATGATCGGCACCTCGCTGCATACGCTGGTGCAGATGGTCGACAACGGGCTGGGCCTGACGATGCTGCCGGAAATGGCGCTCGACGCAGGGATTCTCAATGGAACCAACGTCGTCGCCCGGCCGCTGATCTCGCCCAACGCGAGATCGCGAGATCACGCTGGTGTGGCGCAAGAATTCCCCGCGTGCAGAGGAATTCCGGATGCTGGCGGACGAGTTGCGGGCTGGTTGACCTGGCTTTGTAGCCTGAGGGGGCTTCGACAAGCTCAGCCTGAGCGGGGTTCAAGAACTAGCTCTCAATACCGCTCAGGCTGAGCTTGTCGAAGCCCCGGCGTCCTAGCGCCGCCGCAGCACCTGCAGCGCCACGCCGAGCACCGAAATGCCGATCCCGAGCGCCGAGACCCCGCCCCAGCCCCACTGATGCCATGTCGCCGTCGCCGCGCCCGAACTGGCTGCCCCGGCCAGAAACATCATCGCCATGTAGACGGTGTTGATGCGTGAGCGCGCCTCAGGCCGCAGCGCGTAGATGATGCTCTGGTTGGAGATCTGGCTGAGCTGCACCGCCACGTCGAGCACCAGTACCCCCACGATCAGCCCGGCGATCGAGTGCCAGAAACCGAAGATCAGCCAGGCCGCCAGCGTCATCACCGTGCCCAGCACGATAGCCGGATGCGGACCGCGACGGTCGGCGAGTCGTCCTGCGACCGGTGCTGCAAGCACGCCCGCCGCACCGACGATACCGAACAGTCCCGCAGCTTCCGGCCCAAGGTCGAAGTGCTCCTGCAGGCGCAGGGCAAGAATGGTCCAGAACACGCTGAAGACGCCGAACTGGCAGCACTGGGTATAAGTCGCCAGCCGCAGCGCGGGAAATTCGCGCCACAGACTCCAGAGCGAGCGCAGCAGGCCGACATAGCCGAGTCCGGTGTCTTGCGGACGACTGCGCGGAAGCTGGAACGCCATGAGCAGTGCGGTCAAAAGCGCCAGTGGAACCGCGAGCCAGAACATCTCCCGCCACCCGAGCGTTCCGGCAACGAAGCCTGCCAGCGTACGGCTGAGCAGGATACCACACAGGAGACCGGCCATCACCGTACCGACGATTGCGCCGCGCTTCTCGTCAGGGGCGAGATTCGCCGCGAACGGCACGATCTGCTGCGCAACCGAAGCGAGCAGCCCGACCAGCAACGATGCGGCCAGCACCAGCCCGGCACTCGGCGCGATGGCGACGAGAGCCAGCGCGGCGGTCAGCGCCAGGCATTGCAGCACGATCAGCCTCCGCCGCTCCACCAGATCGCCAAGCGGCACCAACACGACGAGGCCGAAGGCGTAACCGAGCTGCGTCGCGGTCGGCACGTAAGTCGCCGCCGCACCCGCAAGGTCGCGCTCCATCAGCCCGATCATCGGCTGGTTGTAGTAGATGTTGGCGACGGTCAGCCCGGCAGCGACGGCCAGCGAGAAGACGACCGGGCGGCTGGGGCCGCTGACGGCACTGGACGCCGACATGGTGCTGGACGCGACGGTAATGGTGAAATCCTTCGTGCTGTAGCCCCCGCTCCGAGCGCAAATGGCCCTCGAGCCGCGTCAGACCAAGTGCGGGGAACGCAAGTCCGCTTGCCCGCACCGCAAGCGCAAGGGGTTCAGTCCATGTGCTTGAGGCCGACCCGCAGATAGTCCCAGCCCGTCACCACCGTCAGTGCGGCGGCCGCCCACAGCGTCGTCAGGCCCACGGTATGCGGCACGTTGATTACCAGCGCGCCGAGGTCGAGATTCCACCACGGCATCGCCACGCCAAGGATCAGCGCCCCCAGGCAGATCAGCTGGAACGTCGTCTTCCACTTCGCAAGGCGGCTGACTGGCACCGAAACCTGCAGCCCCCAAGAAACTCACGCAGGCCCGACACGGCGATCTCACGCACGAGGATGACGAGGCCCGCGATCACGTGCATGTCGCCCACGAAAGGCCCACGCAGGATGCCTTGCGCGGTCAGCACCAGAATCACCGTCGCCACCATGATCTTGTCGGCGATGGGGTCGAGGAATACGCCCAGCTTCGACACCGTCCCGCTCGAACGAGCGAGATAGCCGTCGAAATAGTCGGTGAGTCCCATCAGGCAGTAAAGCCCGAAAGCCAGTCCGTAGCCGAATTCCCATCTGGGCCACCAGAGCAGGAAGGCGAGCAACGGAAGGGCGACGATGCGTGAAAGCGTCAGGATGTTCGGCAGAGTCAGCATGATGGGAATGCCATAGCCCGCAATCGCTACGGGAATAAAGTGGTGAACAGGGCTTGTGCCCCCGCCCCATGCCATTAAGTGTCCCGACGACCAATGAGCAAGGCCGGCGGCATACTTAGATCATGACCACGACGACCCAACTCATCCGGGCGCGACGTTTTCTCCCCTTTTCGTCACCCAGCTTCTGGGTGCGTTCAACGACAACCTGTTCAAGAACGCGATGGTGCTCTTCGTCGTCTACGAGGTGTATCACTCGGAAGGCCAGGAGGCGCGGTTCAGCGCGATGGCCTCGGCGATCTTCATCATCCCCTTCTTCCTGCTCTCGGCGCTGGCTGGGCAGCTGGCCGACATGCGGGACAAGGCGAAGCTGATTCGCATCATCAAGGCCTGCGAGATCGGCATCATGCTGGTCGGCGGCGCGGGCCTTGCCCTTGCGTGGCAGGGGCAGGCGCTCGACGCCGTGGCGATCCCGCTGATGCTGCTGGCGCTGTTCGCGATGGGGGTGCACTCGACCTTCTTCGGACCGATCAAGTACGCGATCCTGCCGCAGCACCTGAAGGACGGTGAAGTCCTGTCCGGCACCGGGCTGGTCGAAGCGGGTACGTACATCGCCGTGCTCGCAGGCACGATCGTCGCGGGCTGGATCAGCGTCGATGCCGCCGCGATCGGGGTGATCGTCGTCGCCATAATCGGCTGGTTCGCCGGGCGACAGGTCCCCTCCGCCCCGCCGCTCGGCAAGATCGAGCCGCTCGACTACCACGTCATCCGCGCTTCCGTGCGCCTTGTGCGCACGACGATGCAGGACCGCCGCGTGTTCCTTGCCATCTGCGCGATCAGCTTCTTCTGGGCGATCGGCACCGTGTTGTTCGTGCAGTTCCCGCCGCTCGCCAAGAACATGCTGATGGCCAGCAAGGAAGTGGCCAGCCTGTTCCTGGTGATCTTCTCGGTCGGCGTCGCGATCGGGTCGATGGCGATCAATGCGCTGCTCAAGGGCACCGTTTCCGCGCGCTGGTCGCCGATCTCGGTGATCGGCATGGGCGTGTTCCTCGTCGCCTTCCAGCAGGTCTGCCGCATCTGGCCGCCGCATAGCGGGACGGGCACGCTGATGGACGTCGGCATCTTCGTGGTGCAGCCGCTGGCGATCCCGCTGATGCTGACCTTGCTGGGCATCGCCATCTGCGGCGGCATGTTCGTGGTGCCGCTCTACGCCTTCCTCACCACCTTCGTGCCCAAGTCGCAGACCGCGCGCACGATTGCCGCGAACAACATCGTCAACTCGGGCGCGATGGTCGTCGGCTCACTGGCGACCGGCGTAATGACGCTGATGGGCGTGGCGGTGGCGCAGCAGCTACTGGTCGTCTCGCTGTGCTGCGTAGCCTCGGCCTGGCTGGGCTATCTGCTGTTCCGCGCCGAGAAATGCCCCAAGGCGGGCTGAGCCTCTTATCTTCGTCATTGCGAGCGTAGCGAAGCAATCCAGGGCAGCTTAAACCGCCCTGGATTGCTTCGCTACGCTCGCAATGACGCTACAGGTAAATGGCGACGCCTCGCCGTATCAGGCGATGAACAGCGTGATCGCCACGAAGCTGGCGCAGTAGGCGGTCAGAAACCCCCGCCAGTCGCCGCCGCTGAGGCGCCATTTGCGCGCGGCCTCCACATCTTCGTCTTCCTCCTCAAGCGATTCGGTGAAGACGTGGGGCGGCAGTGAGCGGCGGAACCAGTGCCCGGCCGACTCCTGCGTGAGGACGAGTGCGCGACGTGTCATGCTTCGCATAAGTCACGCATTAACGATTTGTTTACCATTGCGCAAAGCGCTTGGCGAACCCTTCCCGAAACGGGACGATTCGTTCTTGCAAGCATCGGAAACCCAAAGAAAAAGGGCCGCCCTAAGGCAGCCCTCTCGCTGGTTTCCGTCAGGAAGAGGTCAGGTCAGACCCGGTCGCCGAGCGCGCCCTTGACCTTGCCGATGCCCTGCTGAAGCTCGCCCTTCTTTTCCTGGGCCTTGCCTTCTGCCTGCTGGGCCGGGTCGTTGCGCGCCTTGCCTGCGGCCTGCTTGACGTTACCGGCAATCTCGTTGCCCAGTCCCTTCACGGTGTCCTTGAGTTCACCCACGGCGGTATCTCCTTAGCTCGGCGGCGAAACATCTCGCTGCCGTCACGTGAAGAGAACACGCTGCTCCGTCGCTAAGTTTCGTACGCCTGCGCCGAGGCGTGCCTTAGCGGCGATATGTCGTCACTCCCCTGCCAGCCCCAGCACGTAGTCCCACTCCTGCGGCGTCACCACACCCACCGACAGGCGCGAGAACTTCACCAGTTCCATCTCCGCCAGCTTGGGATCGCCCTTCACTTGCGCGAGTGTCACCGGCCGCTTCAGCTTGCGCACCGGCTTCACCTTGACCGCCGCCCACTTGCCCTCGGGATCGCTGGGATCGGTGATCCCGGCCTTGCTCACCGTAGCGATGCCGACGATCTCCTTGCCGATGTTGGAATGGTAGAAGAACACCTCGTCGCCTACTTCCATGGCGCGCAGGTTGTTGGCGGCGCGGTGGTTGCGCACGCCGTCCCATGTGCCCTCGCCTTCCTTCACAAGATCGTTCCAGCCGTAAGCATCGGGTTCAGACTTCATCAGCCAGTATGCCATGCCCGCACCTTCCATCGTAAATTTCCGGCCCGAATTAGACTGTGACGGCCGGGGCGCCTAAAGGGGCGGCATACCGACTCGTTACGGATTGCACTACCATGGACCTCGCACAAATCCCCGTCCTCAGCCTCGTGGCCGACAGTGCCGACCTGCCCGCGCGCATCGGCGAGAGCTTCCGCACCTTCGGCTTCGCGATGATCCGCGACCACGGCATCGACCAGTCGCTGATCGACCAGGCCTGGGCCAGGACCGAGGAATTCTTCGCCCTCCCGGTCGAGACCAAGCAGAAATACTTCATCCCCGGCCAAGGCGGCGCGCGCGGCTATACGCCGTTCCGCACCGAAGTCGCCAAGGGCGCCAAGGAGAAGGACCTCAAGGAATTCTGGCACGTCGGCCGCGACGTTCCCGCCGATTCGCCGCTCGCCGCCTCGATGCCGCCGAACATCTGGCCGACCGAGGTTGAAGGCTTCGAAGAGACCTTCCGCGAACTCTACGCCCAGTTCGACGAGGCCGGCGCCAAGGTGCTCTCAGCGATCGCCGTCGACCTCGGCCTCGATGCGGGTTGGTTCGACGCAGGGATCGAGGACGGCAACTCGGTGATGCGCCTGCTGCACTACCCGCCGGTTTCCGCTGAATCCGGAGGCGCCATCCGTGCCGGCGCGCATGAGGACATCAACCTCATCACCCTGCTGCTCGGCGCACAGGAAGCGGGCCTCGAACTGCTGAGCAAGGACGGTCGCTGGCTCTCGGTCGCGCCGCCCGAGGGCGCGATCGTCGTCAACATCGGCGACATGCTGCAGCGCCTGACCAACCACGTGCTGCCCTCGACCACGCACCGCGTCCGCAACCCCGAGGGCGCGCGTGCCGGGCACAGCCGCTACTCGATGCCGTTCTTCCTCCACCTGCGCAGCGACTTCCGCTTCGTCACCCTGCCCGAGTGCGTGAGCGACGAGAACCCGGACCGCTACCCGGTCTCGATCACCGCCGACGACTACCTGCAGGAGCGCCTGCGCGAGATCGGTCTGAAGATGTGAACGGCGCCGATTAAAACTCTGTAATAGCCCAAGCCCCGGCCCGCTGATGCAGGCCGGGGCTTTTTCGTTAACTGATATTTCAGAGGAACTGCGTAGCTCCAACGGCTTACAAGCCACGCCCTTGGAGGGGCCATTTCGTGCACGCAGCAAGTATCCTTTCCTCCCGGCGTGACACGGAAGGCAGCGAGGTCGACATCGTCGCTTTCGGCATCGTTACCGCGGCGATCATTCTTTTCGTCGCCACCGGCAGCGAAATCGGCCCGGCGGTCGTCAACTCGCTTACCGGACAAGGGCCGGGGCCGGACCATTTCCTGCTCAACGCCTTCCTGCTCAACATCGCGATCATCATCTTCGGCTGGAGCCGCTACCGCGAATTGTGCGACGAGATCATGCTGCGCCGCGCCGCCGAGCGTGAAGCGCGGCGACTTGCCGAAACCGATTCGCTCACCGGCTTCCACAACCGCCGCAGCTTCAACCTGAGCGTCGACGCGCTGATCGATCGCAGCGCGACGGCCGGGCGGGCCGTGGCGGTGCTGATGATCGATCTCGACAACTTCAAACAGGTCAACGACTACAACGGCCACGCCACCGGCGACCGCCTGCTGGTGGAATGCGCCCGCCGCATCACCGCCGCGCTTCCAGAAGGCACCATCGTCGGCCGCATCGGCGGCGACGAATTCGCCGTAGCCGTTCCGTTCGAGCCCCGTCACAGCGAAACCGTCGACAGCATCGCCGCGGCCCTGGTGCAGGCCATCGCCGAGGGCTCGCGCATCAGCAACGCGACGATCGACGTCACCGCCTCGATCGGCCTCGCCCGCGCCGAATCGCGCACGACTTCCTCGCCCGCGCTGCTGGAGATGGCCGACGTCGCGATGTACCACGCCAAGCGACAGGGCCGGAACCAGTTCTCGTGGTTCGAGCCGCAGATGGCGCACGAGATGCGTTTCCGCGCCGACCTTGAGGCAGGCATCCGCCAGGGCATTCCGCGCGGCGAATTCGTGCCGTTCTACGAACAGCAGGTCGATCTGGAAACGGGCGAACTGACCGGCTTCGAGATGCTGGCGCGCTGGGATTCGCCGCAATTCGGCATCGTTGCACCTGACATCTTCATCCCCGTCGCCGAGGAGATCGGCGCGATCACCGAACTCTCGCGCAGCGTGATCGCACAGGCGCTGGAAGACGCGAAGCTGTGGGACCCGAAACTGACGCTGGCGGTCAACATCTCGCCCATCCAGCTGCGCGACCCGTGGTTCGCCCAGAAACTCCTGCGCATGCTGGTGGAGGCCAACTTCCCGCCGCAGCGGCTGGAGATCGAGATCACCGAAAGCTGCCTCCACCAGAACCTGGGCCAGGTACGCACGCTGGTGACCAGCCTCAAGAACCAGGGCATCCGCATCAGCCTCGACGATTTCGGCACCGGCTACAGCTCGATCGGGCAGCTCAAGCAGCTGCCGTTCGACCGCATCAAGATCGACCGCAGCTTCGTCTCCAGCATGCTCGACGACGAGGACAGCGCCGCCATCGTCCGCGCCGTGGCGACGCTGGGCGAAGGGCTGCACATGCCGGTAACGGCCGAGGGGATCGAGACGCAGGCCGTGCTCGACCACTTGCGCCAGTACGGCGGGATCACCGGCCAGGGCTATCTGTACGGCCGCCCCCGCCCCGCGGCCGAACTCGGCGAATGGCTGGGTGAGGAACCCAAGACCGAAGTCGCCCCGGATGATACACCGGAAGTGAAGCGCGCCTGACGTCGTCCCGGACCTGATCCGGGACCGCTTGCCTTGAGCGACCTTGCTCTCGGCAAGGCGTCTCGCCGACCGCATCCGCCTAAAGACAGCCACCGGTCCCCGATCAAGTCCGGGACGACGAAAACGGCAGGGAAATTGACCTTCCCCCCGCACCACCTAAATCGCGCGCATGCGGATCGACTTCACCAAGATGCACGGCCTGGGCAATGACTTCATCGTGCTCGACGGCCGCGTGCACGCGCTGCCCCCGGTGGACGCCGCCTTCGCCTCGGCGCTGGCGGACCGCCACACCGGGATCGGCTGCGACCAGCTCATCGTCCTCGAACCCTCGATGGACGCCGATTTCCGCATGCGCATCTTCAACGCCGACGGCAGCGAGGTCGAGGCTTGCGGCAACGCCACGCGCGCGGTCGGCCTGCTGCACGGTGAACCCGCCCGGATCGAGACGCTCGGCGGGCTCGTCATCTCCACGCCCACCGATGGCGGCATCAGCGTCCAGATGGGCAAGCCGCGCTTCGACTGGAACGCGATCCCCCTCGCCTACGCCATGGACACCCACGCCATGCCCGTCGCGTGGGAGGAACTGGTGAACCCGATCGCGGTCAACGTCGGCAACCCGCACGTCATCTTTTTCGTCGCCGATCCCTACGCGATCGACATGGCCCGCATCGGCCCGATGATCGAGACCGACCCGCTGTTCCCCGAGCGCATCAACGTCAACGTAGCTGGCATCACCGCGCGAGACGCGATCACCCTGCGCGTGTGGGAGCGCGGCGCGGGCCTCACGCGCGCCTGCGGCACCGGCGCCTGCGCCACCGCGATCGGCGCGATGAAGCGCGGCCTCGTCGACCGCCGCGTCACCGTGACGCTGCCCGGCGGCCCGCTGGTGATCGAGTGGCGCGAGGACAACGAGATCGTCATGACCGGCCCCGCGACCGAAGCCTTCCGCGGCTCCTTCGACGCCGCCGATTTCGGAGCGCACATCAGGATCGCCATTTGACCGTCGAGGTCCATTCGCTCGGCTGCCGCCTGAACCTCGCCGAAAGCGAGTCCCTGCGCGGGATGCTGGGTGAGGCGGACGACCTCGTCGTCATCAACTCCTGCGCGGTCACGGCGGAAGCCGTGCGCCAGACCCGCCAGGCCATCCGTCGCGCCCGCAAGGCCCGTCCCGACGCGCGCCTCCTCGTCACCGGCTGCGCGGCCGAAGTCGAGCGCGAGGCGCTAGCGGCGATGCCCGAGGTGGACGGCCTCATCGCCAACACCGCCAAGCTCGACCCGCGCGCCTGGAACGTGCCGCTGGCCACCCGCGCGCCAGACACCCGCGCCCACACCCGCGCCTTCGTGCAGGTCCAGAACGGCTGCGACCACGCCTGTACCTTCTGCATCATCCCGCAAGGCCGAGGCCCGAGCCGCTCGCGCACCGTGGCGCAAGTGCTGGACGACGTGGTCCGCCACCTCGACGCAGGCGTGCAGGAAGTGATCCTCACCGGCGTCGATCTCACCTCATGGGGCGGCGACCTTCCCGGAGAACCCCGCCTCGGCGCGCTCGCCGAAGCGATCCTCGCCCGGTTCCCCGACCTGCCGCGCCTGCGCCTCTCCTCGATCGACGGCGCCGAAGTGGACGACCTGCTGTTCGACCTCCTCGCCTCGGAGGCCCGGGTCATGCCCCATGTGCACCTCTCGCTGCAGCACGGCCACGACCTGATCCTCAAGCGCATGAAGCGCCGCCATTCGCGCGCCGATGCGGTGGACGTCGTCGCAGCCCTGCGCGCCCGCCGCCCCGAGATCGCCATCGGTGCCGACCTCATCGCCGGTTTCCCCACCGAGGACGACGAGGCGCACGCCGCCAACCTGTCGATCATCGAGGCGCTGGGCGTCGTCCACGGCCACGTCTTCCCCTACTCGCAGCGCCCCGGCACTCCCGCCGCGCGCATGCCGCAGGTGGAGCACGCGACGATCCGCGCCCGCGCCGCGCAGTTGCGCGCAAAGGTAGCCGAAACCCGCGCATCCTGGCTTGCCGCGCATCTGGGCTTGCCGCTATGGGTGCTCGCCGAAAAGGGCGGGAGCGGCCACGCGGCCGACTTCGCGCCCGTCCGGGTTCCCCCGGCACGCCGCCCGGCGCGCTGGTGGAAGTGACCCCGACCCGAATTGTCGAAGGAATGCTGGAAGCATGAGTACCCCTGACCCCCAGCAGAACGAGGGGGCATCAAGCGACTGGTCCGACCGTCTCTTCGGAGGCTTTCGCCAGACCTCGCAGCGCCTCGCGGGCAATCTTGCCGGCCTTGGAGGCGGCACCCGCCTGACCCCGGCGCAGCTCGACGCGCTGGAAGATGCGCTCATCATGTCCGACCTAGGCCCCCGCGCCGCCGCCCGCATCCGCGACCGGCTGGCCGAGGAACGCTTCGAGCGGGACGCCGACGAACGCGCCATCATGGAAGTCGTCGCGCGCGAGATCGCCGAGATCCTGCGCCCGGTCGCCAAGCCGCTCGACATCGTGGCCTTCCCGCGCCCGCAGGTGATCCTCGTCATCGGCGTCAACGGCTCGGGCAAGACCACCACGATCGCCAAGCTGGCGCACTTGTTCCAGGAGCAGGACTATTCGGTCATGCTGGCGGCGGGCGACACCTTCCGCGCCGCCGCGATCGGCCAGCTCAAGGTCTGGGCGGATCGCCTGTCGATCCCCATCGTCACCGGCCCCGAAGGCGGCGACCCCGCCTCGATCGTGTTCGACGGCCTCAAGGCCGCGACCGAGCAGGGCATCGACGCGCTGATCGTCGATACCGCCGGGCGCCTCCAGAACAAGCGCGAACTGATGGACGAACTGGCCAAGATCCGCCGCGTCCTCGGCCGCCTGAACCCCGCCGCGCCGCATGACGTGGTGCTGGTGCTGGACGCCACCAACGGCCAGAACGCGCTCTCGCAGATCGAGATATTCAAGGAAGTGGCTGGCGTTTCCGGGCTCATCATGACCAAGCTCGACGGCACCGCGCGCGGCGGCGTCCTCGTCGCGGCGGCGGAGCAGTACGGCCTGCCGATCCATGCCATCGGCGTCGGCGAGAAGATCGACGACTTGCGCCCCTTCAACCCCGACCTGCTCGCGCGGGTCATCGCGGGGATCGCGTGATGAGCGCCGATGCTGCCAAGAAGCCCAAATCCAGCTGGCTGAACCTCGTCGTCGATTTCGGGCCGCTGCTGGTGTTCTTCCTCGCCTACCGGCACTTCTCGCCCGAGGGTGACGGCAATTCGATCGCCACCGTCACCGCCGTCATCAAGGGCACGATCGCCTTCATGGTAGCGACCGTGGCGGCGCTGATCGTGTCGAAGTGGCGGCTCGGCCATGTCTCGCCGATGCTGTGGCTGACGACGGTGCTGATCCTCGGCTTCGGCGCGCTGACGGTGGTGTTCCGCAATGCGATCTTCATCCAGCTCAAGCCCACCGCCGTCTACCTGATGTTCTCGGCCGTGCTGTTCTTCGGGCTGTGGCGCGGCAAGGCGATGCTCAAGTACCTGCTGCAGGCCGCCTTCGAGGGGCTGGACGACGCCGGCTGGATGATCCTGTCGCGCAACTGGGCGTGGTTCTTCCTGGTGCTGGCGGTGCTGAACACGGTGCTGGTCTATACCGTCAGCTTCGACACGTGGCTGCAGGCCAAGCTCTGGGGCTTCACGGTGCTTTCGTTCCTGTTCACGTTCTCGCAGCTGCCGATGGTACTGAAGCACGGCATGGGCGAGAGCGCGAAGGAAGAACTGGTCGAGAACCCGCCGCACGATTGAGCGGCTGCGTCATCCCTGCAAAGACTGGGAATGTGGCGCGCGCCACCCGAACCCTGTCAGGAGGTGGGTTCCCGCCTTCGCGCGAATGACGGAAAGAGTTGCACAACGGACATTGGATTAGCGCGCTAAGCTCCCAACCTCTCGTCCTTGCAGTCTGACTGAGTAGGCATTTCACCTCTTGCTTGCCGGAAGGACAGCTAGCTTGCTTAGCCCTAAGTTAGTCGCAGGGGCTGGGCAAAACGCCAGGTCGTTCAAGGAAGCGTAAGCGACGAATCGGCTGACCCTTGCCCCCGCCGCCGCGCGGGCTAACACCGGCAGCATGACTCAGCGCATCCCCACGCCCGAAGGCATCGCCCTCGCCGCCCGCAAGGTGGCCGAAATCCTGCCCCGCACGCCGCTGCTCCCGCTCGAGGTCGATGGCCGAACGATCTGGTGCAAGGCCGAGAGCCTGCAGCCGGTCGGAGCCTTCAAGATCCGCGGCGCCTGGCACCGCCTGTCCGCGCTGAACGACGAGGAACGCGCATGCGGCGTCGTCGGCGTCTCCAGCGGCAATCACGCGCAGGGCGTCGCCTGGGCCGCGCGGCGCCTCGGCATCAGGGCGGCGATCGTAATGCCGGTGGACGCGCCCGAGGTGAAACTGTCCAACACGCGCGCGCTCGGCGCCGAAGTCGTGCTCTACGACCGCCCCGGCGGGGAGGACCGCGACGAAGTCTCGCAAGCCCTCTGCGCCGAGCGCGGCGCCACGCTGGTCCACGCCTATGCCGACCCGTGGGTGATCGAGGGACAGGGCAGCACGGGCCTCGAGATCGCGGCGCAACTGGCCGAGCAGGGCCTTGCCGGGCCGGACCTGATCGTCGCGCCTTGCGGCGGCGGCGGGCTGACGGCGGGGCTCGCCCTCGCCTGCCCCGATGCCCGGATCGTGCCGGTGGAGCCCGAAGGCTGGGACGACGTGTGCCGCAGCCTCGCCGCCGGAACTATCGTGCCGGTCGGCCCCGATGCGCCGCCCACCGCTTGCGACGCGCTGCAGACGCCCGCCACATGGCCGATCAACTTCGCGATCCTCAAGGACCGTTGCCCGTTCGGCCTGGTCGCGACGCCTGCCGAAGTCCGCACGGCCCAGCGCCTCGCCTTCGCGAAGCTGCGCCTCGTCCTCGAACCGGGCGGCGCGGCGGCGCTGGCGGCGGTGCTGGCGGGCAAGGTGGAGTTGGGGAGCGTAGCGCCGTCATCCTCTCGGGCGGAAATACCGATGCGGCGGCCTTCGCCAAAGTCCTTTCGTCCCGGGATTGAACGCCCGGTGCTGCAAACTCCCGATGGAACCGGCAACGGTTGCGCGATATATTCCCGATACAAGGATAAGAAACTTCGGGAGTATAGCCATGGAAAAGGGACTGCCCGTCCCTGCCTTGAAGCCGTTCAAGATCGTCTTCATCGGCGTGGAACTGTTCTTCATCGGCATCACGCTGGCAGCGCTGGCGGACGTCGTTCTCGGCGAAAACTGGGGACTGGGCTGGAGCGTGTTCTTCATAGGCTTCATCGCCAGTGCCTGGGGCGCGGTCGCCTATCCGGTGTTCTGCGGGTGCTGCGGCTGGAACCGCAGCTGAACCCCTGCTAGTACGGCACCATGGATTTCGACGACCAGCTGCGCCGCTACTTCGCCACCGAAGACCTTTCCACCGTCACCCCCGCCGCAATCGAGGCCGGGGTGGAGCGGATGAAGGTCGATTTCGGCATGGAGCAGGACAAGGGCCGCCGCTTCGCGCTCTGGACCTTCATGTACATCCTCGGCTCCGCGCCCGACCTCGACGTCGCGTTCGAGACCGAGGACGAACGCAACGCCGCGCGCGATTTCATGGACATGATGGCGCAAATGGGCGCGGATTAACCGCGCTCGAAATAGCTCGCCAGTTCTACATGAGTGGACCAGCGGAACTGGCCGACCGGACGCAGTTCCACCAGCCGGAAGCCCGCCTCGACCAGCCGCGCGGCATCGCGTGACCAGCTCGACGGATTGCAGCTCACGTAGACCACGCGATTGACGGTGGAATCGGCGATGCAGTCCACCTGCTCGCGCGCGCCGGCCCGCGGCGGGTCGAGCACGACGGCGGCGAAACGGCTCAGTTCGTCGGGCTGCAGCGGGTTGCGGAACAAGTCGCGGTGGACGCTGAACACCGGCAGCTGCGCGCGGTCGGCGCCCGCCTTGCAGGCATAGTGCACGTCGCGCGCGGCTTCGGCGGCCAGCACCTTGGTCTCCGGCCCGGCCAGCGCGAAGGCGAACGTGCCCAGCCCCGAGAACAGGTCCGCCACCGTCGGCGCGCCCGCCAGCCACTCGCGCGCGGCGCCCACCAGCGCCTCCTCGCCATCCAGCGTCGCCTGCAGGAAGGTGCCGGGGGAAACGGCACTTTGACGCCGCCGAGCGTCACCGTGACGGGCACCGGCTCCCACACCGTCTCGAAGCCGTAGCCGCCGTCCATCGTCAGGCGCGCCAGCTTGTGTTCGCGCGCGAAGTCCAGCATCGCCTCGGTGGCCGCAAGGCCCTCGGCGGTGAGGCCCTTGACGCCGAGGTCGATGCCCTGGTCCACCAGCGTCATCTCGATGTCGGCGGCCATGCGCGCCTGCACCTTGCCAGGCGCGGGCCTGCCATGGCGCCCCTTCTTGACGGGCGCGGCCTTGCCCATGGTGATGAGCAGCTTGCGCAGCGGCCCCAGCAACGCGACGATCTCGGGCACGAGGACGTGGCATTCCTGCACTTCGACCAGCCGGTGCGACTTCGCCTCGCGGAAGCCGATCACCACGCGCCCGCCCGAGCTTTCCGCGCGCAGCGAGGCCCGGCGGCGCGACGACGGCGGCGAGAGATGCGGCGCGGCGAGCGCCTGCGTCCCCAATTCCTGCGAGGCGGCGGCATTGGCCACCCGCGCCTCGACGAAGGCCGTCAGGCTTTCTTCGTCGAGCTGCTGCAGCTGGCACCCCCGCACTGGCCGAAGTGGCGACAAGGCGGCTCGACATGATGCGGCCCCCATTCGAGCGTGTCGTCGATGCGCAGCTTGTCGCCGGGCGCGGCGCCCCAGGCGAAACGGCCGGACGCGGTGACGCCGTCGCCCTTGGAGGCGATGCGCAGGATCTCTTCGGATCTCGGTCATGGTTCCCGCGCGTATGCCCACCCCAGCCCCTCCCGCAAGCGGGAGGGAGAATATGGGGCAGCCCCTCCCGCAAGCAGGAGGAGAGAAAGAGCGCGCTACCTGCTCCCCTCCCGCTTGCAGGAGGGGCCGGGGTGGGCTTGTCCTACAGGCACGCAGCAAGCGCCAGCGGCACCGCCTCGGCCAGTTGCCCCGCCGTGAACGCAGGCGGGCAGAGCCGCGCCGCCTCACCGTGCAGCCAGACGCCCTCGCAGGCAGCGTCGAACGCCTCCCGTCCCGTGGCGAGACGGCTGGCAATCACCCCCGCCAGCACATCTCCGGTGCCCGCAGTTGAGAGCCACGAGCTTGCCCGCATCGCACAAGCGAGCCTGCCGTCGGGCGCGGCGATCACCGTATCCGGCCCCTTGGCCACGACCACCATCCCGCTCGCCTCCGCCAGCGCGAGAGCACGCTCGGGCCGCGTCCCCGCACCGTCGAGATCGAAAGCCCGCTCCAGCGCGACGAGTTCGCCTTCGTGCGGCGTGGCGATGACGGAGGCCTCGCGCCCTGCGAGGTGACGCGGCGCCAGCAGAACCAGCGCATCGGCATCGACCACCACCGGCACCCCATCCGCCAGAGCCACCGCCAGCCGTTCGCGCGCGGTCGCATCGCGCCCCAGGCCCGGCCCGACCAGCACCGCCGTGTGGCGATCGTCGGCCAACACCTCGCTCAGCGCACCCTGATCGACGACGAGGTCGGCGGGCACATTGCGCTTGCTCTCGGCGAAGAGCTTCACGTAGCCCGCCCCTGCCCGCTGCGCCGCGATTCCTGCGAGCACCGCCGCGCCGGGCATCGCCCCGCCGACGACCGCCAGCAGCCCGCGCCGGTACTTGTGCGCATCCGGCGCCGGAGCGCGCAACTGCGGTCGCGCGACTGCGAGGGCAGCCCCCGCACCGCGTCGACGCCGATCGGCACGCGCTGGAGCCGCCCCATCCGGGCGCTAGAAGGCATCAGGAAATGCGCGAATTTCCATGCGCCGAGCGCGATGGTCAGGTCGTAGGCGGGCAAACCCTCACCCAGCAGCATGCCCGAATCGGACTGTACCCCACTCGGCATGTCCACCGCCACGCGGCGCGGATGCGTTTCGGCCAGCCGCGTGAGCAAGGCGAGGTGCTCCTGAGACAACGGCCGCGTCAGTCCGGTGCCGAAAAGACAATCGACCAGCACTTCGCCCTTCGCCTCGGAATCGGTCTCGACCACGTCTCCGCCGAACAGCGCGCGCGCCTTGCGGCAGGCGTCGGTGGCAGGCTCGGCCGCCGCGACGACGACGGCATGGCCGCCCCGCTCGCGAATGGCCTCGGCAATGACGTAGCCGTCGCCGCCGTTGTTGCCCGGGCCGCAGAGCACCGTCACCTTGTGCCGCCCCGCCATGCGCCAGATCCATTCGGCGGCGCCACGCCCCGCCACCTGCATCAGCGCATCGACGCTGGTGCCGGCGTCGATCAACGCCTGCTCCGCCGCACGCATCTGCCCGGCTTTGAGGATCTGTCTATCGCGGGACATCGTGCTTCACCGTCGCGGGAAAGAGGTAGCGATCGGTGCCCACGGTAACGTCGAGCCGGTCGCCGGCAAGGCGCACCTTCGGCGGCGTGGCGCTGTCCTTGGTGGTCACTCCCACACCGCCCTTCGCGACCGCGAACCGGCGATAACCGCCATCGGGGTGGTGCACGACAAGCGTGAGCGCACCGTCCTTCTCGACCCGCTCCACCGAGCAGGCGGGCTTGAGTTCGGGCTCTCCTCCCACGGCGCAGTCGATGTGCTCGAGCGCTACGGCAACGGGAGCGGGCTCGTCACTGCGCGAGCAGGCGGCGAGAAGGAGGACGGCACAGGCCAGCGGCGGGAGCTTGGCGGTCATGGCATAAATCATAACGCCCGAAACGCGCGGGGCAATGTCAGGCTGCGAGATCACCACATCGTCATTGCACAGCCGGCTCAGGCATCCCGAACAAGCTCCCTCGCAGGCCCTTTCGTCCGCCATCCTCAATGCTGAGCCGAAACCGGCCTTTCCGGATGCGCCCCGTTGCGGGCCTTGTTGCATCCTCCCTGTTGCGAAGCAATGGGGAGGGGGACCGCTCGCGCAGCGAGTGGTGGAGGGGGAAACCCCTCCGTCAGCCCTGCGGGTTGCCACCTCCCCATCGCTGCGCGACAGGGAGGATATATGGCAACTTTCTACCCATTCCTGCCATTGGGGTCATCGTTCGCACGCCCCGATAACCACAAACGGTCCAACCCCAAAATGTCCCCGCGCACCAAACACGGGCGCAGCGACCTCAACCCCGCTTGAGCTGCGTCACGTCGCGCACCGCGCCCTTCGAGGCGCTGGTGGTCATCGCCGCGTAAGCCTGTAGCGCCGCCGAAACCTTGCGCGGGCGCAGGTGCACCGGCGACCATGCATCGGCGCCGCGCGCCTCCTGCTGCGAACGGCGGTGCGCCATGACCTCGTCCGAGATCATCAGGTTGATGGTACGGCCGGGGATGTCGATCTCGATCGTGTCGCCGTTCTCGACCAGCCCAATCTCGCCGCCTTCCGCCGCTTCGGGCGAGGCGTGGCCGATCGAGAGGCCCGAAGTGCCGCCCGAGAAGCGCCCGTCCGTCAGCAGCGCACACGCCTTCCCAAGTCCCTTCGACTTGAGGTAGCTGGTGGGGTAGAGCATTTCCTGCATGCCCGGCCCGCCGCGCGGTCCCTCGTAGCGGATCACCACGACGGTTTCCGCCACGACTTCGCCGCCGAGGATGCCCGCCACCGCCGCGTCCTGCGATTCTGTAGACCCGCGCAGTGCCGGTGAACTTCAGGATCGAGTCATCCACGCCCGCCGTCTTCACGATGCAGCCGTCGCGCGCGATGTTGCCATAGAGCACCGCGATGCCGCCGTCCTGGCTGAAGGCGTGTTCCTTGGAGCGGATCACGCCGTTCTCACGGTCGAGGTCGAGTTCCTTCCAGCGCGCCGACTGGCTAAACGCGGTCTGCGTCGGCACGCCGCCGGGCGCGGCCTTGTAGAATTCCTGGACCGAAGCCTCGGTGGTACGGCTGGTGTCCCAGCGCTCGATCGCCTCGCCCAGCGTGCGGGTGTGGACGGTCGGCAGGTCGGTGTGCAGCAGGCCCGCCCGCTCCAGCTGGCCGAGGATCGCGTAGATGCCGCCGGCGCGGTGGACGTCCTCCATATGGACGTCGGCCTTGGCCGGAGCGACCTTCGACAGGCACGGCACCTGACGGCTCAGGCGGTCGATGTCGGCCATCGTGAAGTCCACGCCCGCCTCGTGCGCGGCAGCCAGCAGGTGCAGCACGGTGTTGGTCGAGCCGCCCATCGCGATGTCGAGGCTCATGGCGTTCTCGAACGCCTCGAAGCTGGCGATGTTGCGCGGCAGCACGGAGGCATCGTCCTGCTCATAATAGCGCTGGCACATGTCCACCGCGACGCGGCCCGCCTCCAGGAACAGGCGCTCGCGGTCCGAGTGAGTCGCCAGCGTCGAGCCGTTGCCCGGCAGCGAGAGGCCCAGCGCTTCGGTGAGGCAGTTCATCGAGTTCGCGGTGAACATGCCCGAGCACGACCCGCAGGTCGGGCAGGCCGAGCGCTCGATCGTCTTCACTTCCTCGTCGGTATAGCTTTCGTCGGCGGCGGCGACCATCGCATCGACCAGATCGAGCGCGTGCTCCTTGCCGCGCAGCACCACCTTGCCTGCCTCCATCGGCCCGCCTGAGACGAACACGGCGGGGATGTTCAGGCGCATCGCGGCCATCAGCATGCCGGGGGTGATCTTGTCGCAGTTGGAGATGCAGACCATCGCGTCGGCGCAGTGGGCGTTGACCATGTACTCGACGCTGTCGGCGATGAGGTCGCGGCTGGGCAGCGAATAGAGCATGCCGTCATGGCCCATGGCGATGCCGTCATCGACCGCGATGGTGTTGAATTCCTTGGCGACGCCGCCCGCCGCCTCGATCTCGCGCGCGACCAACTGGCCCAAATCCTTGAGGTGGACGTGGCCGGGCACGAACTGCGTGAACGAATTCACCACCGCGACGATCGGCTTGCCGAAATCGCCGTCCTTCATGCCCGTCGCGCGCCAGAGCCCGCGCGCACCCGCCATGTTGCGGCCGTGAGTCGAGGTGCGTGAACGAAGGGCGGGCATTGTCGGAACTCCAGCAGTCATGGGCGCGGGTTTTCGCGCAAGTTTTCACACTATGTTGGAGCCGCCCCTACACGGTGATTGATTTCAATTCAACGTGAGTTTTTGCAATTATATTTCATGCGAGTTTCTCGACCACTGCCGCGCAGAGCCGCGTCATCACGTCGGCCCACTCCGCCTGCCCCTCTTCCTCGGCGATCAAGTCCTGGCGGATCTCGATGCTGAGATAAGGCAATCCGTTCGGTTCGGCATGGCGGTTCATCGAGGCGTTGAGCAGCTTGCCCGAGTACGGCTCCTGATCGCCGGTAACGAAGCCCTGCCCCTCCAGCCAGGGAATGGCGATGCGCGCGGCGCGCTCATCCTGGTTGTAGAGGACGCCGACCTGCCATGGGCGCGGCTTGGTGCAGGTGGCAAGGCCCGGCGTGAAGCTGTGCAGCGAGAGGATCAGCGCCGGGGGCGTCTCCCGCAGCTGCGCGGCAAGGGCCTGGTGGTAGGGATCGAACAGCCGGTCCACCCGCGCCTGCCGCTCCTCTTTGGTGAGGACATTGCCGGGGATGACGTAACCGTCGCTGATCTCAGGCATCATGCCGGGAACGTCGTGCGTACGGTTGAAGTCGCAGACGAGGCGGCTGACGTTGCCCAGCCACGCGGCGGTTCCGGCCTGCACCATGCGTTCGGCGATGGCGGCGACGCCGATGTCGATGGCGATGTGCTCGTCGAGCAGCGCGTCCTCTATGCCGAGGTCGATGTCGTCCGGCACGCGGTTGGAGGCATGGTCCGATACGACCAGAACGCCGCCGGTAACGGGCGTGCCGAGCAGGCGGTGGTATTCGGTTTCCAAGTCTGCCTCCGAAGGTTGCGCGCCGCGACCTTACCGCAACTTGCCCGCCATTTTCCACCAGTGGGGTTGAGTTTCGGCCAGCTTATCCCACGCCGCCTGCAATTGCGCCTCGCTGTCGTAAAGCGCAAAGCACGTCGCGCCCGAGCCCGACATGCGGGCGAGGAACGGCTCGGTCGCCCGCAAAGCTGCCAGCACATCGGCGACCGGAGGGCATATCGCGATGGCCGGAGCCTCCAGGTCGTTGCGGCCTTCCAGCGCGATCTTGCGGACGGACCCTGTCGGCATTTCGCCGCGGTCGACGCCGTCCCAGGCCTTGAAGACCGGGCCGGTCGGCACGCCCACGCGCGGGTTGATCAGCAAGACCGGTGTGCCGGTCAGGTCGCTCTCGATAGCCTGGAGGTCGGTGCCGGTGCCGGTGCCGATGCAGGTGGTGGACAGGACGCAGGCGGGCACGTCGGCACCCAGGTTCGCGGCGCGGGCCTGCCAGTCGTCGGGGAGGCCGTGGCTGCGCTCCACCATGCGGAACACCGCGCCCGCGTCAGCGGAACCACCGCCGAGGCCAGCCGCGACGGGGAGGCGCTTTTCGAGGTCGACGGCCCAGCCTTTTCCGTGCGGCAATGCAGACAAAGCCTTGGCGACGATGTTGCCGAAAGGATCGTCGATCTTGGCTGCGAACTCGCCATGGGTGGAGAGGCGGTCAGCCTCAACCGGGGAGGCGCTCAGACGGTCGCCGTCATCGACGAAGGCGAACAGCGTTTCGAGTTCGTGATACCCGTCCTCACGCCGACGACGGACATGCAGCGCGAGGTTGATCTTGGCATAGGCGGTTTCGTTCACGCGCCATCCTCCCCTGCGGGGAGGGGGACCATCCGCAGGATGGTGGAGGAGCACAGGCCGCACCTCGCGCCCTCGCCGCAAGCGCTCCCGGCAGACCTCGACAATGCGTATAATCGCCACGTTCACGTCCTCCAGCACGACCTTCGCGGGAACCCGCAATGTCGCCACGCCCTGCGAGCGCAGGAAGTGCGAGCGGGCCGCGTCCCGGTCTGCTGCGCGCATAGAGTCGTGCGCGAAACCGTCAACCTCGATGGCAAGCGAAGCGGCGGCGCAGTAGAAATCGAGGATGAAGTTTCCCGCCGGATGCTGGCGGCGGAACTTGAAGCCTGCCGGGCGCTTGCGCAGTTCATGCCAGAGCAGGACTTCGGGCAGCGTCATCTCGCCGCGCAGCTTGCGGGCGAGCCTTACGCTGCGGCGCGGGCCGGTAATCATAGGCCGAGGCTATCGGGGTGGCGGCTGCGTGGCGCGTTAAATTCGCGTCACGTAAGCCGCCTGTGCCCCTCCACCATGCTTCGCATGGTCCCCTCCCCGTTTCGGGGAGGATTTACATGTTCGGGTAGTTCGGGCCGCCGCCGCCTTCGGGGGTGACCCATTCGATATTCTGCGTGGGGTCCTTGATGTCGCAGGTCTTGCAGTGGACGCAGTTCTGCGCGTTGATCTGCAGCTTCGGCCCATCGCCCGCGTCGAGGAACTCGTAGACCCCCGCCGGGCAATACCGCGCCTCAGGCCCCGCATAGACCGGCAGGTTCACCGCAGTCGGGATGCTCGGGTCCTTCAGCTTGAGGTGGACCGGCTGGTCCTCCTCATGGTTGGTGAACGAATACGACACGCTGGTCAGGCGATCGAAGCTGATGACGCCGTCGGGCTTGGGATAGGCGATCGGCTTGTACAAGTCGGCGCGCTGCGTCTCGCTCGCGTCGGTGTGATGCTTCATCGGCTTGGCGAGGCCGAAGCCGAACAGCGTGCGCAGCCACATGTCAGCGCCCGCGAGAATCGTGCCCAGTTCGCCGCCCCACTTCGCCACCATCGGCTCGGCGTTCTGGACGAGCTTGAGTTCCTTGGCGATCCAGCTGGAGCGCACCGCGTCGTCGTAGTCTTGCAGGGTGTCCTGCTCACGGCCCGCCTTGATGGCGGCGGCGATGGATCTCGGCCGCCAGCATGCCGCTCTTCATCGCGGTGTGCGTGCCCTTGATGCGCGGCACGTTGACGAAGCCCGCCGAGCAGCCCGCCAGCACACCGCCGGGGAACGCCAGTTGCGGCACCGACTGCCAGCCGCCCTCGTTGATCGCGCGCGCGCCGTAGGCGACGCGCTTGCCACCTTCGAGGATCGCGCGGATTTCCGGGTGCTGCTTCCAGCGCTGGAATTCCTCGAACGGGTATATGTACGGGTTCTTGTAATCGAGCGCGGTCACGAAGCCGAGCGCCACCTGGTTGTTGGCCTGGTGGTAGAGGAAACCGCCGCCCCAGGCGTCGTTCTCGCTCATCGGCCAGCCCTGGGTGTGGATCACGCGGCCGGGGACGTGCTTGTCCGCCGGGATGTCCCACAGTTCCTTGATGCCGATGCCGTAGATCTGCGGCTCGCTGTTGGCTTCGAGGTTGTACTTTGCCTTCAGGCGCTTGGTCAGGTGGCCGCGCGCGCCTTCGCAGAACACGGTGTACTTGCCCAGCAGGTTCATGCCCGGCTGGTAGTCCCCCTTGGGATTACCCTCGCGGTCGACGCCCATGTCGCCAGTCTGCACGCCGATCACGGCGCCGGCATCGTCATAGAGTATCTCGGCGGCGGGGAAGCCCGGGAAGATCTCGATCTCCAGCGCCTCGGCCTGCTCGGCCAGCCAGCGGCACAAGTTGCCCAGCGAGCCGGTGTAGTTGCCTTTGTTCGACATGAAGGGCGGCTGGATGATGTGCGGAAGGGAGAACTTGCCCTTCTTCGTCAGGTGCCAGTGCCAGTTGTCCGTCACGGGGGTTTCCGCCAGCGGGCAGCCGTCCTCGCGCCAGGTCGGCAGCAGTTCGTCGAGCGCCCTGGGGTCGATCGTGGCACCCGAAAGGATGTGCGCGCCGATCTCCGAGCCCTTCTCCAGCACGCAGACCTGCAGTTCCGGGTCCACCTGCTTGAGGCGGATCGCGGTCGCCAGACCGGCAGGTCCACCGCCGACGACGACAACGTCGTAAGGCATCTCTTCGCGTTCGATCATGGTAGCCCCGTGCATTCTTTTCGTGTTTAGTCGAGCGATTAAATTCACGAATGCCTTGATTGCTCCCGCGCATAAGGTCAAGACCCGCGCGATGGATCAACCGCCAAATCCGCAATTTCTGGACGATATCACAGGTGCGCTCGACTGGTGGCGGGACGCCGGGGTGGACTGCGACTTTCTCGACGAGCCGGTCGAATGGCTCGCCCCGCCCGAACTGGAAGGCGCCTCGCCGCCGCGCCGCCGCCCGGATCCGAAGCCCGATCCGGATGCCCCGCCGCCGCCCGCCAAGCTCGATCCCGCCAGCCTGCCCGCCGACCTCGCGGCTTTCGCACCGTGGTGGCTGTGCGAACCGCTGCTGTGCGAAGGCGGCCCCGCCGCACGCGTGGCGCCGCAGGGCAAGGCCGGTGCCGAACTGATGATCGTCGTCGAGGAACCCGAGGCCGAGGACAGCGAAACACTGCTCTCCGGCCAGCAAGGCAAGCTGCTGGACGCCATCCTTACCGCGTTCGGCACCGGGCGCGAGGACGTTTACCTTGCCAGCGCCCTGCCCCGCCATACGCCGGGCGCAGACTGGGCGGCAATGAGCGAGCGCGGAATCGGGCAGGTTCTGCGGCATCACGTGAGTTTGGTGGCTCCGAAGAGGCTGTTTGTCCTTGGTGGAAACGTCCTGCCGCTAATCGGCCACGAATCGCCGCATCGTCCTGCCATGTTAAGGACTTTCGATCATGAAGGGGATCGATACCCCTGCTCGCCTCCTGGGCGCTGCCTGCCTTGCTCGCGCAGCCGCGTGCAAAGCCGGTGCTCTGGAGGGCCTGGCTGGATTGGACCGCGTCCTGAGAGATGCGGCCATCGGTCAGCCGGAGCAGGCGAGATCGCACAGGATCGCGGGGAATACCTTTGAAACGATTTATCAGGGCCGGACTGTTTGCGGGCGCGTGTATCGCCGCCTGCGCATCGGCAGCACCGGCCTTCGCCAACAGCGCTGCTGTGGACTACTTCCGCACCCGCGCCGACCGTACCGCCGTCCCTTCGCTGCTCAGCCAGGACGATCGAACCTATTACAAGTCGATGTTCGACGCGATCGACGCGAAGGACTGGGCCACCGTCCAGAAGATGCTGGCCGACCGCCCCGATGGCCCGCTACACCAGCAGGCCCGCGCAGAATACTACCTCGCGTCCGGATCGCCCAAGATCCAGCTGAACGACCTGCAGACATGGCTTTCGCAGGGCACCGAACTGCCCGGCGCCGACCAGATCAGCCGCCTCGCGCTCAAGCGCGGCGCTGTCGGCCTCCCTCGCTCCCAGCCGAACAGAGCTTCGCGCGCCTGCCGACCATCGCCAAGCGGGTTCGCCCCTCCTCGATCGACGACGGCACGATGCCCGCCGGGATCGCGAACGGCATCAACGACCGCATCAAGAACGACGATCCGATGGGCGCGCGCCTGCTGCTCGACGGGATCGACGCCAACCTCTCGCCCTCCTCGCAGGCCGAGTGGCGCCAGAAGGTGGCGTGGAGCTTCTACATCGAGAACCAGGATGCCAATGCATACCAGATGGCGCAGATCGCCGCGCTGGGGCAAGGCCCGTGGGTGGGCGAGGCATGGTGGACTGCCGGGCTCGCCGCATGGCGTCTGGGCGACTGCGACGGTGCTGCCGATGCTTTCGCCAAGGCCGCACGCTCGTCCGACAATGCCGAACTGACCGCCGCCTCGCATTACTGGAACAGCCGATCGCTGGTGCGCTGCCGCAAGCCCGAGCAGGCGAGCGCCGCGCTGCGCCTTGCCGCCGCGCGCGACGAGACGCTATACGGGATGCTGGCCGCCGAGCAGCTCGGCCTCAAGCTGCCCGAGCAGCACGCCGCCGCTGACTTTACGCAGGCCGACTGGCAGGCCCTGCGCGCCAGCCCCAATGTCCGCACCGCCGTCGAACTGGCGGAGATCGGCAAGGACGGCCTTGCCGACGAAGTGCTGCGCCATCAGGCCCGCATCGGCGATGCCTCGCAATATGCCCCGCTGACCCGCCTCGCGCGCGATCTCGGCCTGCCCGGCACCCAGCTGTGGATGGCCTACAACGCGCCGTACGGCGGCAAGCCCGAACCCGCGACGCGCTTCCCCACGCCCAAGTGGACCCCAGTGGGCGGCTGGAAGGTCGATCCCGCGCTGGTCTACGCGCATACGCTGCAGGAATCGGTGTTCCGCGCCGGAGCCGTCAGCCCCGCTGGCGCGCGCGGCCTGATGCAGATCATGCCCGCCGCCGCGCAGGACCATGCCGGATCGCTGGGCTACAACGGCAATGCCTCCGACCTCAACAAGCCAGAAGTCAACCTCGCCTTCGGCCAGCGCCACCTTGAAACGCTGAAGAACGATCCGGGCACGCAGGGCCTGCTGCCCAAGGTCATGGCCGCCTACAACGCCGGGCCGGTGCCGGTGCGCCGCTGGGCCACGGAAGTGAACTGCCAGGGCGACCCGCTGCTGTGGATCGAATCGCTCCCCTACTGGGAGACGCGCGGCTACGTGAACATTGTGATGCGCAACTACTGGATGTACGAACGCCAGGCGGGCGGCGCTTCGGAGAGCCGCATGGAACTGGTGCAGGGCATGTGGCCGACCTTTCCCGGCCTCGCCGGATCGGAAGGCGTTCGCATGGCCGCGAACGGAGCGATATTGCGTGGCCATCGACCCTGAGCGTACTTTCAAGCCCATCAACATAGCCCTGCTGACCGTCTCCGACACCCGCACCGCCGAGAACGACACTTCAGGCGATATCCTCGCCCAGCGTATCGTCGATGCCGGGCATAAGCTCACGCGTCGTACGATCGAACGGGACGATGCGAACCGGATCGCCGAACTGTTTAACGAATGGATCGACGACGCCGAAGTCGATGCGATCGTCTCCACTGGCGGCACGGGCCTGACCGGGCGCGATGTTACCCCCGAAGCGCTCGGTAAGCTGGGCGGGCGCGAAATTCCCGGCTTCGGCGAACTGTTCCGCTGGCTGAGCTACAAGACGATCGGCACCTCCACGGTGCAGAGCCGTGCCATGGCCATCGTCGCGCGCGGCACTTATCTGTTCGCGCTGCCTGGCTCCAACGGAGCGGTAAAGGACGGCTGGGACGGCATCCTCGCCGAACAGCTCGACAGCCGCAACCGCCCCTGCAACTTCGTGGAACTGATGCCGCGCCTGCTGGAAAGCTAAGCGAACAGCGGCAGCCTTGCGACCTCCGCCTCGCTCAGGGCGATGCCGAACAAATCGCGCAATGTCGTCGCATAGTCAGCCGCATCTGCGATTTCGCGCGTTTCGGTAATACCACCGCGATGGATGCGCAACGCTCGTTCGCTCAGCGCCGCGAAGCCCTCGGGCAGCACCACACTGGCCACATGCAGCATGGTGAAGCGCGTGTCGGGTCGGGTCGAAGTCCAGTGGTTGACCATTTCCAGATCGCCAGGCACCACTTTGGCAAGGTCGAACGTGTACTGCGCCTGCCATTCGCCATGCGGCGCAGCGCGACCGTCGGTCGCCTCCACCGGCCCGGCGCGTTCGAGCAGCCATTCGCCGTGCTGTCCGCCCATTTCGCCGATCCGCCGCAGGCGGTGCGCCGCGCCATCTCGCGTCCGCGCCTCTGCGCCGTCTTCAAGCGGCAGCGGCGGCACGTAGCTCCCGCCGAAACCGGCATCGGCAATCCATGCCCGCCCCGGCTCCGCGCGCACCAAAAGCAGCACATGCGTACGCGGCGGTGGCGGCGCATCCTCGGCCAGCCCCATCCGCACACGCGCCAGAAGCGGGCGGTTGGCCATGCCCAACGCTGCCAGCACATCGCCGTAGAGCCGGTTCTGCTCGAAACAGTATCCGCCGCGCCTCCGCACCACGAGCTTGTCGAACACGCTCGCGGAGTCGATGCGGATGCCGCGCCCAAGCGAAATGTCCAGGTTCTGGAACCCGATCGCCTGTCGATGCGCCTGCTGCAGGGCGGCAAGCCCGTCCGGATCCGCCAACGGTGTGTGCGAAAGGCCGATGCGGGCGAGGTAGCGATCGATGTCCATCATTGCGCCCTACCCGCTCCCGGCAGATGCGAGCAAGCCTGTGGATAAGCCTGGGATATAGTGCGCAGAACATGGGAAACGGCCGGGATAACATCCCTTCATCTCCACCTGATCGCGTGGCTCGCGCAAAGGCGTGATTGCCGCCGTGCTGTGCACACGCTAGCCTCCCGCTACCAGCGAGGAGCCGCCCGACGGATGCAGGAATTGCACGCACTTGCCGAGGCGATCGGCCTGCAACGGATATGGTGGGACGTCGACGGCAGAGAGCAGGTCGTAACCGACGCCTCGCTGCGCGCGATAGCGGCGGCGCTGAGTTACCCGGCCGAAAATTCTGCAGAGATCGCTGCCAGCCTCGGCCGGATTAAGGCCGAAGCTGAAAGCCCTCCCGCCATGATCGTCACCGACGTCGGCATGGAAACGCCGTTGCCGCCCAGTCTCGCAGGCGCCGAACTCACCTTGCCGGACGGCTCGGTCCAACGCCTCGATACCACGCGCTGGACGCTGCCGGCGATCGACACGCCCGGTTACTATCCACTGACCGTGAGCGGCCATGTCCTGACGCTGGCGGTCGCGCCGCACTCTTGCCCGACCGTCGCCTCGCTGGGCAAGGGCCGTATCTGGGGCGCGGCGGTCCAAATCCCCGCCCTGCGCGGCGAGCGCCCCGATGCGTTCGGGACTTTCGCGGAACTGGCCGAAGCGGTCGAAACCTTCGCCGCTCAGGGAGCGGATGCTCTCGCGATCAACCCGGTCCATGCCCTCTTCGCGGGCGACGGACGGGATTTCAGCCCCTACTCGCCTTCGAGCCGCCTTTACCTGAACGCAGCCATGGGCGATCCGGGGCTTGTTGGCCTTCCGTCGTTGCCCACCGATCAGCCGGAAGACGGGCCGCTGATAGACTGGGAAAAGGCCCTGTCCCATCGCCTCGCGCAAATGCGGGTGCTCTTCGCGGCTCTTGATGCAACGACACGGAACCGGATAGCCCGCGACAATGCCCGCGAAGGCGAAAGCTTGCAGCGACAGGCGCTCTACGATGCGCTCGACGTCCATTTGCGCGAACAAGGTGCTAAGGGCTGGCAGAACTGGCCACGCGAATTCCATGACCCGAAGGGTGAAGCCGTAGCCGCCTTCGCGCGCGACAACGCCGCCGAGGTCGAGTTCCACCTCTTCGCCCAGTGGCTGGCGCACAAGAGCCTTCGCGAAGTGCAACGACGCGCCCGCGACGCTGGCATGGCGGTGGGGTTGCTGGCGGACCTCGCGGTCGGCGTCCATACCGGCGGTGCGGATGCATGGGCCATGGGCGGCACGCTGCTGCAGGGCCTGACCATCGGCGCGCCGCCCGATCCGCTCGGGCCGCTGGGGCAGAACTGGATGCTGACCGGCTTCTCGCCGCGCGGGCTCGCGCGCAGCGGCTATGCGCCGTGGATCGCAACTATCCGCGCGGCGCTGTCCACTGCGGGCGCGCTGCGGATCGACCATGCCTTCGGCCTCGCGCGGCTATGGGTCGTGCCGGAGGGCCAGCCGTCGAGCGCGGGGGCCTACCTGCATTACCCCTTCGCGGACCTCATCCGCCTCGTCGCGCTCGAGGCGCATCTGGCGGGCGCGCTCATCGTCGCGGAAGACCTCGGCACGATGCCGCATGGTTTCGGCCCTGCGATCACCGCGCGCGGGATGCTGGGCATGCGCGTTCTCTGGTTCGAGCGCGCAGCCGACGACGGCTTCATCGGTTCGGCGGATTACGATGCACAGGCTGTCGCGATGACCGGCACACACGACACGCCCACCGTCGCCGGCTGGTGGAGCGGGCGCGACCTGCAATGGGCGCAGTGCCTCGGCCGTCTGCCTGAAGACATGACCATGGAAGAAGCCGAGGCCCGGCGTGCCTGGGATCGCGGGTTGCTCTGGGCTTCACTGACCCGCAACGCCGCCCCGCGCCCCTCCCTGACGATCCTGCTCCCGTGATCGAAGCGGCCTTGCGCCATATTGGCGCCACTCCCTGTGGCCTGGCGATCGCGCCGCTGGAAGACCTTCTCGCCGAGCCCGAGCAACCAAACCTGCCCGGAACGATTACCGAGCATCCCAACTGGCGCCGCCGCCTGACCGCTCCGCTATCGGAACTGCTGCAGGCACCGGCGACAGCCGGACGCTTGCGAGCGCTAGATGAAGCAAGGAAGGGACCGCCTAGCTCCTGAACGTCCCCGGCATCAGGTAGCCGCGGTCCAGTTCCTCCAGTCGGCTGACGCCGACCATAGCCATGGCAACGTCGATCTCGTTGGCAAGCAGATCAATCGCGTGCCGCGCGCCGTGCTCTCCACCCGCCGCACAGCCGTAGAGCGTTGCGCGCCCGACCAATACAGCCTTCGCGCCGATCGCCAGCGCCTTGAGCACGTCCGCCCCTCGTCGCACGCCGCTGTCGAACAGCACCGTGGTGTGGTCCCCGACGGCATCGACGATGCCCGCAAGCACATCGATGGCGGGAGGCGAACTGTCGAAGTTGCGCCCGCCGTGATTCGACACCGCGATGCCATCCACCCCGTAATCGATCGCGATGCGCGCATCTTCAACGCTCAGCACGCCTTTCACGACCAGCTTGCCCGGCCAGCGGCGGCGCAGCTGCGCGACGTCGTCCCAGCACACCGAAGCCGAATTCGCTACGCGGCTGACGGTGCCGGTCAGCTTGCCGCCGACCTCGCTCGGATAATTTGCAAACTGCGGCAGCCCGCCTTCCAGGTAATAGCGGCAGATCACCGAGGTGAACCACGAGGGCCGCTTCAGGAAGTCCGACACAAGCGTCGCGTTCGGTCGGATCGGGTTGGACATGCCCGCTCGCTTGTTGAATTCCCGCAGCGGCCACATCGGCGTGTCGACCGTAAGTACCAGCACGTCCGCCCCGTTCTCCCGCGCGGCCTCGACCACCCGCCAGGACAAGTCGCGCCGTTCCCACAAGTACATCTGCATCCAGTGGCCAGACGTCGCGCATTTCGCGATGTCGGCGAAGCTGGTGGTCGAACTCGTCGTCTGCGTGAAGGGTATCCCCGCCGAGGCCGCTGCCCGTGCAATCGCTCGCTCGCCTCGGTGCCAGAGCAGATCGGATACCCCGGTCGGCGCGATAACCAGCGGCAGGGGCTGGCGGCGGCCGAACAGCTCGACCTCGGCCGAGCGCCGAGCCACGTCGCACAAGGTGCGGGGCAGGAGCTGAACCGCCTGCAGCGCCGCGACGTTGCGTTTGATCAGCAGGTCGTCCTCGGTGCCGCGCTCGATGAACTCCCAGATCGCGCGCGGCAGGCGACGCTTCGCCAGTTCCCGTACTTGCGCGATGTTGTGAGACTTGCCCCTCACGCCAGACCCAGGTTTTCACGGAAGGTCGTGCCTTCGTAATCGGTGCGATAGACGCCGTTCTTCTGGAGCACCGGCACGACCTGATCGACGAAATCGGTAACCGAACTGGCCATGACCGTCGGTGTCACGTTATAGCCATAGCACCCGGTTTCGCGCCAGATTCGCTCCATTTCGGCGGCGACCTGTTCCGGCGTACCGACGATCTGCGGCTTGCCCACCGCCAGGCCCCAGCGGATCGCGACTTCACGCAGGGTCAGGGGTTTATCGCCCTCGATCTTGGCGAAGGCCTTCATCAATCCCTGCGAGGCCTGCGTCTCGATCTCGGCGAGCGGCTGGTCCAGGTCCATCCCCGCAAAGTCGACGCCCATCGTGCCAGAGAGACGGGCGAGGCAGCCGTCGATAGGCAGCTTCTCTACGAGGTCGGCGAGCTTGCGCTTTGCCTCTTCCTCGGTGCCGCCGACGATGGGCTGGATGCCGAAGCTGACCCCGGGCGTCACCCTGCCCGCCGCCTGCGCCGCATCAGCAAGGTTGGCCATGAAGCGCTTCATCCCTGCGACATTGGGCTGGATCGAGAAAACGACGTCGGCGTGGCTCACCGCAAACTGCTGCCCCCGCCCGGAGCTGCCGGCCTGGAACAGCACCGGGCGACCCTGCGGCGAAGGCGGCACCGGCGCGACGGTCTGGCAAGAGAAGAACTCGCCCGCATGGTCGATGAACTCGACCTTGGCCGGGTCGGCGAACACCCCGGCATCCCGGTCGGCCAGGATGGCCCCCGGTTTCACCGAATTCCAGAGCTTGTAGCAGACCTCCATGTATTCGTCGGCGCGATCGTAGCGGCGGTCGTGGTCGAGTTGCTGGAGCCCGAGTGCACGATGCTCGCCGCGCAAGTGCCCGGTGACGATGTTCCAGCCGACGCGGCCGCCGGACAGGTAGTCGATGGTTCCCAGTTGGCGTACGATGGTCCAGGGCTGGTAAGCGCTGGTCGACATCGTCGTCGCCAACCCGAGGTGCGTGGTCACAGCCGCTAGCGCCGACAGCAGCACGACCGGATCGAGCGATGGCCAGCACACGCCGTACTTCACAGCGTCCTCGTGGCTGTCGCGGTAACGGTCGAAGACGCCGGGCGTGTCGGCGAAGAACATGCCGTCGAAGCGACCGCGCTCCAGTGTTCGCGCAAGATCCTGCCATAGCCTGAGGCCGTGCAGCGCGTCGAGGCGGTTGTCGCCCGGCTGCGCCCAGCTCAGCACGGTGTGATTGATAGGCGAATTGATCAGAAAGCTGACCAAATGAATGTGCTTGCTCATGCGTGTGCCTCTCCTGCACGCGTGATGGAGCGGGCAGAAAGAGGTCGCAAGGTCAATGTATACAATGAGCGGATACCAAGCAGGGTGATCCGCGAATTTCAGCCAAATCTGGAAAGCATCATATCCAATTCATCGCCGGAGCGTATCGTCGTCCCGGATCAAGCCCGGGATAAAGTGCTGCTCAGGGCATAGTTCAGGTAATCACGTCCGGAGCCGTCCGCCCGGTATGCGCGACGATCCCGGCGATTTCCTCGGCGGCGGCGATCTGGTGCTCCAGCATCGCCGAAGTCTCCGCATCGAGGTTTCCGAAGCGCGGCTCGTAGCGTTCAAGGTACAGGCGTAAGGTCGCACCCTGCGTACCGGTGCCCGAGAGGCGGAAGACGATGCGACTACCGTCCTCGAACAGCACCCGGATGCCCTGGTTAGAGCTGACCGAGCCATCCACCGGATCGGTATAGGAGAAGCTGTCCGCATGGCGGACGGTCAACGGACCGAACACCTTGCCCGGCAGAGTGCCGAGTTGCGCCTTGAGGCCATCCATCAGCGCATTGGCGCCTTCGGTGGCGATACCCTCGAAGTCGTGCCGCGCGTAATAGTTGCGGCCGTAGCGCGCCCAATGCTCCCGCGCGAGGTCGTCGACGCTGATCCCGCGCACCGCGAGGATATTGAGCCAGAGCAGCACCGCCCAGAGCCCGTCCTTCTCACGCACGTGGTCGGAGCCGGTGCCAGCGCTCTCCTCGCCGCAGATGGTGACCTTGCCCGCATCGAGCAGGTTGCCGAAGAACTTCCACCCTGTAGGCGTCTCGAACACGGGCACGCCCAGCCCTTCGGCGACGCGATCGGCCGCGCCACTGGTCGGCATGGAGCGGGCAATACCCGCCAGCCGTCCGCGATAGGCCGGCGCGATCTCGATATTGGCGGCCAGCATCGCCAGCGAGTCGGACGGAGTGATGAAGCGCCCGCGTCCGATGATGAGGTTGCGATCCCCGTCCCCGTCTGACGCCGCGCCGAGGTCCGGCGCATCCTCGGACATCATGAGATCGTAGAGTTCCTTTGCGTGGATCAGGTTAGGATCCGGGTGGTGCCCGCCGAAATCCTCCAGCGGCAAGCCGTTGACCACTGTGCCTGCAGCAAAGCCGAGTCGGCGCTCCAGGATTTCGGTGGCATATGGGCCGGTGACCGCGCTCATCGAATCCATGCGCATGGTGAAGCCCGAGGCGACGACCTTGCGGATCGCGTCGAAGTCGAACAGTTCCTCCATGAGGTCAGCGTAGTCCGCGACCGGATCAATCACCTCGACGATCAGCGCGCCCACCTGCACTTCGCCGATGGCGTCGAGATCTATGTCGGACGTCTCCACCGTGAGCCAGCGGTCGATCGTCTTCGTGCGATCCAGCACCGCGCCGGTGACGTTCTCGGGCGCAGGGCCACCATTGGCGATGTTGTACTTGATACCGAAGTCCTCGTCCGGCCCACCGGGGTTGTGGCTCGCAGAGAGCACCAGCCCGCCGCTGGCCCCGTACTTGCGGATGACGTGGCTTGCCGCCGGGGTGGATAGAATACCTCCTTGCCCCACCAGCACGCGCGCATAGCCATTGGCGGCGGCCATGCGGATCGCCTGCTGGATCACTGTTCGGTTGTGGAAGCGCCCGTCGCCGCCGATCACCAGCGCCGCGTCCGGTTCCCGCTCCACAACGTCGAACACCGACTGGATGAAATTCTCGGCATAGCCCGGCTGCTGGAACACCTTGACCTTCTTGCGCAGGCCGGAAGTACCTGGCGCCTGTCCGTCGAAGGGGGTGGTCGGGACCGTGACGATCTGGGTCAAGGAAAGCGTCTCCAATGGGTATACTGCAGGCATGTGCGCAATAAGCGACACTTTCGTGTCATGGCGCGCATTGTCAAATGATAGCTCGACTAATGCCGCAACCACCGCAGGGTTGCAGACGTTCCGATTTCGTTAACTATCTGCTATGTAGATGTGCGAGGATCGAACCTCCGACTTTGCGCCGAGGACGTCGGCGTGCCGCATGAGTACTTGCCGGATGCATGCCCATAATGCCTTGGCCGACGAACCCGCCCGCCTCGCTGCACTTCAGCGCCTCGCCATTCTCGACACTCCGCGCGAGGAGGCGTTCGACAATGTCGTGAACCTCGTGCGAACTGTCCTCAGTGTACCGATCTCTGCCGTCACACTAATCGATAAAGATCGGCAGTGGTTCAAGGCGATCGAGGGTATCGACGCCACGGAGACACCCCGCAGCGAGTCGTTCTGCGCCCATGCCATCCGACAAGACGCCCCGCTCCTCATACCGGACGCAACGCAGGATTCTGCGCGTTTCCGACTACCCTGCCGTCACTCAGGATCCGCACGTGCGCGCCTATGCGGGCGTGCCGCTGGTCACCTCGGATGGCTACAACGTGGGTGCACTCTGCGCGGTGGACACCAAGACGCGCGAGTTCACCGAGAGCGAACTCGACATCCTGCGCAACTTCGCGCGCATCGTCGTCAACGAGATGGAACTGCGTCGCATCGCCGAGCGCGATCAGTTGACTGGCGCTCTCACCCGACGCGGCTTCATCGAGAAGGTCAACCAGGAGATCGCCCGCTGCCATCGCTACGGAAGGGCAGCCTCGCTGGTGCTGATCGACGTCGATCACTTCAAGTCCGTGAACGACACATGGGGCCACCCCGCCGGTGACGCGGTGCTCCGCGACCTTGCCGCCACGCTGGGGACGGCCGGGCGCTCCGCTGACATGCTTGGACGTCTCGGCGGCGAGGAATTCGCAATGCTGCTGCCCGAAACCGGTGTGTCCGAAGCGCTTGCCGCCGCCGAACGCTTCCGCGCCGCGATCGAGGCCCGTCCCATCGTCGTCGCCCCGACACGCACGATCGCAGTGACGGCCAGCTTCGGCATCGCGATGCTGGACAGCGGCATCACCGTAGCCGAGGAATGGATCGCGCGCGCCGACGGCCCGCTCTACGACGCCAAACGTGGCGGTCGGAACCGCTGCGCCGTGGCCTGAGACCTCAGGATACCTCACAGGCCTTGCCTGGCCGGGCATAGCGCGGATCGGCGACTACCGCCGTATCGGTCAGGGCATTCAGGAAGACCTCCACCTCGGCCGTTTCCGCAGGTGACAGCATGATCCCGTGACGGGCGATCACCTCTGAGATCGTATCGGCGCTGCCATCGTGCAGATAAGGTGCGGTTAGCACCACGTTACGCAGCGATGGCGTACGGAACCGACCGCGATCCTCCTGCCGCCCGGTAGCGCGGCCGAGGCCGAAATCACCGTTAGCCGGAACATCCGGCTCGCCCGGCAGGCGATGGAACGCGAGGTCGGTGAATTCCCGCCCGCGATGACATCCGGCACACTCGCGCGCGAACACCGCCTCACCTCGCGTGGCGGCCGTATTCAATGCGGGACCGCCTGCCGCTGCATAATCCCAAGCCGTCTCATGGCTGTCGATCGTGCGCTGGAAGGCCGCCAGCGCCGCGGAAACCGAAGTAAAGTCGATCCGACCGCGCGTCGCCGGGAATGCCGCCTTGAACAGCTTCCGATAACAAGGATTTGTCGAAAGGCGGCGCGCCAGTTCCGCCTCCTGCCCCTTCATGCCCATCTCGACCGGATCCTCACCCGCGATCGGCACGATCGCCTGCTGCTCCAGTGTGGTCAGGGAAGCATTGCCCCATGTCAGTGGCGAGAAGCTCCCGACATTCAACAGCGAAGGCACGTTGCGCAGCCCCGGCTCTCCATGGGCGCCGGGATGCGCCCGCACGCCATCGGCGAAAGCGTGCCGCGGATCGTGGCAAGTCGCGCAGGACAGTGTGCCGTTGATCGAGAGGTCGCCGTCGTGGAATAGCCGTCGCCCGAGCGCGACTTGTGCGTCAAGGCTGTTCCCGGCATCATGGGCAACCCCCACCCCGGTCGCAAGAACGAGGCTGGACAGCAGCAGCGCCCAACCGCCCGATCGGCTCATCGTACGGGCGCGACCATCACCGTCAGCGCCTGTTCTCCATTGGCCGCGATCTGCAGCAAGTGTCGACCCGCCGGAAGGTCGTACTCGACTATCTTGGCAATCCCTGAGCAATCCGGCCCGCGGCCATGCGCGACCGAGGGAACCGCCTTGCCGTCGACGATCACGTCGACCCACGAACGTCCGCTCTGCGCCACGCGATAGCGTCCCGCCGTCGCGACATCGAAAGCGAATAGACCGCCGAAGCTGACCGAACCGCCGGGCTTTCCGGGCTCTATCGCGTAAGCCACCTTCGGCGTCGGGACGAGCGCGGCATCGGCCGCAACACCCTGCTTTAGCAGCGCCCTGGATGCTGCATCGACCTTGATCGCGGCCTTCATCGAACGATGCGCCGCGCTCCAACCCGCAAGATCGGCGGGAACGGCCGCGGGTGCCGTGCAGGCCGCCTGATCATGCCCGCTCATCGGCTCGGCCGCTTGCGCCGAACCGGTCGTTGCCATCGCGAGCATAATTGCACCCAGGATTTGTCTCATGCTCATGGCTCCGTGCTCGATCTATGCCTCTAGGAATATATTTATATTCTGCCGAGCAGAATTATGTACGGCGGGATACAGATTCGCTCCAAGCGCAGATCCACAGAAGGTTCAAGGGGGATAACATGAAGTATGCGATCACTACGGCGCTTGCCGCGTCGCTGGTCTGTGCGACCGTGCCTGCATTCGCCGCGGACGACACCAATAGCGCATTCGGGCTAGGCCAGATCGTCGTCACCGCGCCGCGCAGCGAGAACGGCGACATCACCGCGTCCACCGTCAACGCCGAGGCGATCTACGACTTCTCGCGCGATACCCTGGATGAAGCGGTCAAGCTGATCCCCGGCGTCACTTCCGGCCTTTCCGGAAATTCGCGCAACGAACGGCTGATCTACGTGCGCGGCTTCGACCGCTATCAGGTGCCGCTGTCGATCGACGGTATCCGCGTCTACCTGCCCGCCGACGGGCGGCTCGACTATGGCCGCTTCCTGACCCCCGACGTCGCCGAGATTCAGGTCGCCAAGGGCTATGTCTCGGTGCTTAACGGCCCCGGTGCGATGGGCGGCGCAGTTAACCTCGTCACCCGCAAGCCGCATAAGGAACTGGACGCGGAAGCACGCTTCAGCCTGAACCTCGACAACGACGCGGACTATGCGGGCTACACCGGCTTCGTTTCGCTCGGCACGCGGCACGACAAGTGGTACGCGCAGGCCAGCTACGCGCGCAACTTCACCGACCACTGGGACCTCCCGAACAAGTTCAATGCCACCAACAACGAGGACGGCGGCGAACGCGACCTGTCGCGCTCGGAAGACTGGCGTGTCAACGCCAAGCTGGGCTTCACCCCGAATGCGACCGACGAATATGCGATCAGCTTCACCCGGCAGGAAGGCGAGAAGCTCGCCCCGCTGCACGTCTCTGACCTGACCGGCCTGCGTTACTGGACCTGGCCGTACTGGAACCTGCAGAACGTCTACTTCCTCTCGACCACCCGGCTGGGAGAGATCGCAACGCTGCGCACGCGGGCCTATTACAATACTTTCAAGAACAGCCTCGACAGCTTCGACAATGCAAACCTAGACACGCAGACCGCTCGCAGTTCGTTCAACAGCGCCTACAGCGATCGTGCCTACGGCGGCTCCGCCCAGCTGGACCTCAACCCCAGCGATGCCGAGCGACTGAGCGTCTCGTTCCACTTCCGCAACGACCGCCACCGCGAGATCCAGCAGAGCTTCCCTTCGGGCACCTGGGAGCCGTGGCAAACCACGATCGAGGAAACCTACAGCGCCGCGATCGAGAACGGCTACAAGCTGACGCCGCAGCTGGAACTGGTAGTCGGCGCCAGCTACGACTGGCGCGATCTGCGCCGGGCCGAGGACTATACTTCGGGAGCCTTCGTCTATTACGACTTGCGCAACGGCGATGCTTGGAATGCGCAAGGGCAACTGCTCTGGACGCCCGACGAGGCGACCACGATGCACCTCTCGGTCTCGTCACGCGCACGCTTCCCGACCATCTTCGAACGTTTCAGCACCCGCTTCGGCGGCGCCACCTCCAACCCCGACCTCAAGGCCGAGCGTGCCACCCAAGTCGAAATGGGCGGCGCTCGCCAGTTCGGTCCGCTGCGCGTCGAAGCCTCGGGCTGGTATGCCAAGGTGGACGATGCGATCGTCTCGTTCCCGTTCATCTACCAGGGCCAGTCCACCGCGCAAAGCCGCAACGTCGGTTCGGGCGACTATTACGGTGCCGACATCTCGGCGACCGCGCAGATCGCGGAAACGCTGCGGGTCGGCGCCAACTACGGCTGGGTACATCGCAAGCTGGATGATCCTACGCTGTCCAAGATCGCCTCGTTCCACATCACCGGCGTTCCCGAGCACTCGAGCTTCGTGTGGGCCGAGTGGTCGCCGATCCCAGCTCTGCGCATCCTGCCCAGCATCGACATCGCCTCGAAGCGCTGGACGGTCAACACCGCGGGAACGCGCTATTACCAGACCGGCGACTACGCGCTGGCCAACCTGCGCGTGGATTTCGACGTGACCGACTGGGCAACTCTGGGCCTCGGTGGGCGCAATCTGCTTGATGAGAACTACACCACCGTCGATGGGTATCCCGAACAGGGGCGCACTCTTTTCGTCAGCCTGCGCCTAAAGAACTAGGGCTAGAAAATCCCCATTGCCTTCATGCTGGCAACCGCGTTTCCCGCAACGATGCAGTGATCGTCGAGCCGTATTTCCAGCGGCTCGACGATCTGCCGAAACCTCGCCGTGGCAACGATGTCGTCACTGCTTGGACGGGCAGTGCCGGACGGATGGTTGTGCGCCAGCACGATACGCCTCGCATCCAGATCGAAAGCGCGGCGCACCGTGCGCCGAAGCGGGATAAGACATTCGGTCCGTTTCCCGCCAGCGTAGATGTCCTCGGCGATGTAGACACCTTCGCCATTGAAGAAGAACACCAGTACGCACTCTTCGCGCCGGCTGCCAAGTCTATTGACGAGATATTGACGGAAGGCGAAAGCTTCGGTCTGGAGCGGCGCTCCCAACATCGCCTCGCGTGAGGCAGCTTCGGCAAGACGCCGGGCGGCCGCTATCGCATGCGCGATTTCGTCCGCTAAATCCCTGCCGTCATGCTGGCCAGCCTCGAACAATGCCTCGCGTAGCGCCTCAACAGAAGCCGAATAGATCGTGCGCAGCGAGCCGAAACGGCTAATCAGCCGCCGGGCAATGTTCTCGGCTCTGCTGCCCGCGCAAGGTACGAAGAGCGGCGCCAGGACGGATAGCTGCCCAGCCTCCTGCGCCGCGACATGTGAAACATGATACCCATAACGATCGCCACCAACTGAATGTATGAAGGCGTGATCGACATCACGGCGTAGGCGAAGGCGTTGATCTCCGTCAGCAGCAGCCGATAGATGTGCCCAAACATCGCGATGATCTGCGCTCCAGCTATCCATAGTGGATACACCCGGTTCGCGTGGAGCGCGACGACGAAGGCACAGACCATTGCGAGCACATCGATAAGCAGATGCCCAAGGTTCGTCTTGTGCCAGAAAATCGAGCCATCGACGGCGAAATGGTACGCCCGGTCGATCGTGCCCATGGCGACCAGCAGGCCCGAGAGAATGCATTCGGGCCCAGGTAGCTTGCGGACAAGGCAGTAGAGGAACAGCAGGGCATAAATGGCGAACTGCGCCACATCCTTGTTCGACCACGTGAACGCCAACCAGGACTGGTCAGGCATGAACATGCCCTCCCGGTCCCGACTGGACGAGTTCGCGCGTCAGGCAATCCGGCGCAGCGGTTCGGCGTCGAGCATGCCGCTGGGCGGGCAAGAGTCCTTGTCGTCGGTGATCGCCTTCACTTCGAGGCCGACGCCGCGCAGTTCCTGATGTACGCGGATCATGTCGTTCTGGCTTTCGATCAGGGTGCGCTGCGCCTTGGCTAGACGCATCAGCGCGGTCTGACCGGTAAAGGTCTCGATACCGTCCGCCTGGCGGGCCAGCAGCATCGATTCCATCAGACGCGCCGAAGCAAGGAGAGCGGAATCGAGCGAGAGTTCGGCCTCGGGAAGCTGGCGGGCGATCCGGGCAGTAGCAGCAGCAATGGTCATCGACATGGCAATATTCCCCCTGACGCGGGACCGGCTCGACGGGCGCGCCACAAACACAGGTTCGAGAAGGCTGAAACAAGACCGTGCCGATCAGATCAGATCGGCCAGCGCACGAACGACGCCAAGACCCACCATCGCCACCAGTAGCATACCCCCGGCGATGGCGACCATGGCGGCTGTCCGGCTTAACCCGGCATTTGCCCCATCGAGCACCTCCGGGACGATCCGTTCGTAAGTCTCGCGCTGCCACGGCGCCGTGACGGTATACGTCATGGCATCCGAGAGAGCGAGGCTGACACCCGGTTCGTCCTGAGCCCTGACTGGTGCATCGGGTAGCACGTCCGGAACCTGAGGAATCTTATCTGGTATCCGATTACAGGTCACATCCTGATCCAGCAGATATTGCCGGTAGGACCGCGCCAGCTCGGCACGCGGCGGGGAGCCAGCGCGAATGCGCACACCTTCGATCCGCTGGTTCACGGCGCTTTCGGAAATACCGAGTTCCCACGCGATTTCCTTGCTGGTGCGATTCTCGGATACGAAGCGGAGCACTTCATGCTGCTTGGACGTCAATCCGGGGAAGACATGAAGAATCCCTGCGCCCAGAGCGCGATTCGACCCATGCTCGTTGAGATTCCTGTCTGCCATATCCTGCCAGCGACCCACCCGGCTCTAATCTAAACGTTACAGAGCGATACTACGCGGTCGCAATCATAAACATAGTTAGTCAAAAATTTACCATAAAAACATCGGGTTCCGAGGTAACGACGCGAAAAGGCCCGACAACCGCCGGGGCGGTTGCCGGGCCTTTTCGCGGCCTCTCCGTCAGGTGAGACTTATTCCTCGCCCATGCGCAGCGCGGCGATGAAGGCTTCCTGCGGAATCTGGACGTTGCCATATTCGCGCATGCGCTTCTTGCCTTCCTTCTGCTTATCCAGAAGCTTCTTCTTGCGGCTGATGTCCCCGCCATAGCACTTGGCGGTGACGTCCTTGCGCATGGCGCTGATCGTCTCGCGCGCGATTACCTTGGCGCCGATGGCGGCCTGAATCGGCACCTTGAACATGTGCCGGGGGATCAGTTCCTTGAGTCGTTCCACCAGCGCGCGCCCGCGCGGTTCGGCCTGGCTGCGATGGACGATCATCGAGAGCGCATCGACCGGCTCGTTGTTGACGAGGATGTTCATCATCACGAGGTCACCCTCCTGAAGACCGGTCTGCTCGTAGTCGAAGCTGGCGTAGCCGCGGCTGATCGACTTGAGGCGGTCGTAGAAGTCGAACACCACTTCGTTCAGCGGCAGGTCGTAGGTCACCTGCGCACGGCCGCCGACGTACGTGAGGTCCTTCTGGATGCCGCGGCGATCCTGGCACAGCTTGAGGATCGAGCCGAGGTATTCGTCGGGCGTGTAGATCACCGCCTTGATCCACGGCTCCTCCATGAAGTCGATCTTCACGGGATCGGGCATGTCGGACGGGTTGTGCAGTTCCTTGATCGACCCGTCGGTCATCGTCAGGCGATAGACCACCGAAGGCGCCGTAGTGATGAGATCGAGGTCGTATTCGCGGCTCAGGCGCTCCTGGATGATCTCCAGGTGCAGCAGGCCGAGGAAGCCGCAGCGGAAGCCGAAGCCCAGCGCCGCGCTCGATTCCATCTCGAAGCTGAACGACGCGTCGTTGAGGCGCAGCTTGCCGATCGATTCGCGCAGCTTCTCGAAGTCGTTGGCATCGACCGGGAACAGGCCGCAGAACACCACGGGCTGCACTTCCTTGTATCCCGGAAGCGCCTGCGTGGCGCCGCCCTTCACGGTGGTGATGGTGTCGCCGACCTTGGCCTGCTCGACTTCCTTGATCTGCGCGGTGATGAAGCCGATCTCGCCCGGACCCAATTCGGGAAGGTCAATGCGCTTGGGCGTGAAGCAGCCGACGCGATCGACGAGGTGGTCGGTGCCGCCCTGCATGAACTTGACCGGCAGGCCCTTCTTGATGACACCGTCGATGACGCGGACCAGAATGACGACGCCGAGGTACGGATCGTACCACGAATCGACCAGCATCGCCTTCAGTGGCTTGTCGCGCTCGCCCTTGGGCGGCGGGATCTTCTTGACGACGGCTTCGAGCACTTCGGCGATGCCGATGCCCGACTTGGCGCTGGCCATGACCGCCTCGGAAGCGTCGATGCCGATCACTTCCTCGATCTCGTTGCGCACCTTTTCCGGCTCGGCGGCGGGCAGGTCAATTTTATTGATGACCGGCACGATCTCGTGGTTGTGCTCGATCGACTGGTAGACGTTCGCCAGCGTCTGCGCTTCCACGCCCTGCGCGGCGTCCACCACCAGCAGTGCGCCTTCGCAGGCGGCAAGGCTGCGGCTGACTTCGTAAGCGAAATCGACGTGGCCCGGCGTGTCCATGAGGTTCAGCTCATAGGTCAGGCCATCGGAGGCGGTGTAGTTCAGGCGCACGGTCTGCGCCTTGATGGTGATGCCGCGTTCCTTCTCGATGTCCATGTTGTCGAGCACCTGCGCGCTCATCTCGCGCTCGGACAGGCCGCCGGTGGTCTGGATCAGACGGTCGGCGAGCGTCGACTTGCCGTGGTCGATATGGGCAATGATGCTGAAGTTACGGATCTGCGCGAGTTCGGTCATGGAAGCGCCGTTAGAGCATTTTACGCCGGTGTGAAATCACCTCCGGCGCGGGAAAATGCGAAAAAGTACGCAAGGCGTCACGCGGTACGACGTAGCGGTGCCGTCTCCGACTTCTCGCGCCTCGGCCGGACCGGCGTGAACAGGACCGCGCCATTGCCGTCGAGTTCCAGCGGCTGCCCGAACTCGAGCCCCATGCGGTCCTCCTTGCACCAGCGCGAGGTCGCCATGACGACATAGTCATCCGCCAGATGCACACCGAAGGTCGTTCCCACCGGCACGTTCCACAGGCCCTCGATCATCGCGCCGTGCTGCGAGATGTTGCGAATGGTGCCTTCGTAGCTGTGCGGTCCATGTTCCAGCGCGACCTTGCGCAGCATCGTCTGCCGCGTCGCGCGGGCCGAACGCGGGCCTTTCGCCACGGCTACGAGGCCGTCGGCCAATTGCGCTAGAACGCTCTGTGCATTGAGTGGTCGCTCGTAGATGTAGCCCTGCACGTGACTGCAGCCCAGCATGCGCACGAGGTCCAGTTCGTCCAGCGTTTCGACGCCTTCCGCAGTCGTCTCCATGCCAAGCGCCTCGGCAAGGTTGACGATCGAGGAGATGATCGCCCCGTTGCGGCTGCCCTGGATGGTGGCGCCCCGCACGAAGCTCTGGTCGATCTTGATCTTGTCGAACGGCGCCTTCTTCAGATAGCCGAGCGAGGAATAGCCCGTCCCGAAGTCGTCGAGCGCCAGCCGCACGCCGAGGTTCTTGAGCGCGGAGAACATCGCCTCGGTCGTCCTGTCGTCGCCGAGGAACACGCTCTCGGTAATCTCCAGTTCCAGGCGACCGGGCGAGACGCCTGCAGCGGCGATCGCGCTGGTGACGATGGCCGGCAGTGCGGGGTTGGCGAACTGCAGCGGCGAGACGTTGACCGCGACGCGCACCTCTTCCGGCCACTTTGCAAGATCGGCGCAGGCGGTGCGCAAGGCCCACTCGCCGATCTGCGCGACGAGGCCGGTCTCCTCGGCCACCGGCACGAACTTGGCCGGCGAGATATAGCCGTGCACCGGATGGTTCCAGCGCAGCAGCGCCTCGAAACCGGTGATCTTCTCGCTCGTGGTGCGCACTTGCGGCTGATAATGCAGTTCGAGAGACCCGCTGGCGATGGCGTCGCGCAAGTCCTGCTCCAGCTGCTGGCGCTCCTTGGCGTCGGAGTGCAGGTCCTCATCGTAGAAGTGATGCCGCCCGCGTCCGCCGCCCTTGGCCGCGTAAAGCGCGAGGTCCGCGTTGCGGATGAGTGCGTCCGAGGTCATGCCGTCATCGGGGCACAGTGCGATGCCGACCGAGGCGCCGATGGTCACCCGCGCACCTTCGATGGTGTAGGGCTGCGACAGGTTCTCGATAATGCGGCGCGCCAGATGAGCCAGACCCTCGCGGTTCTGCGCGCCGTGGAGGATCACCTGGAACTCGTCGCCACCGAGGCGCCCGACACGGCCGCGATCGCCCACGGTATTGCTCAGTCGTTCGGCGACCTGCTTGAGCAGGGCGTCGCCCGCCGGGTGCCCCATGGTATCGTTGACCGCCTTGAAGCGGTCGAGGTCGAGCAGAAATACCGCACAGGCGCGGGTCTCTATGCGCGGGCTGGTCAGGATCTTTTCCAGCCACTCCGACATCTGGAAGCGGTTGGCAAGCTTGGTGAGCGAGATCGAACCGGGCTAGCTGTGTGACGTGTGCCTGCGAGCGACGCTTTTCGGTCAGATCCGTGCCCGACCCACGGAAGCCCATGAAATTGTTGAACTGGTCGAGCACGGGGCGACCGGAGATCGACCACCAGCGCTCGTCCTTCTCGCCCGTCGCAGCACGCACGCCCAGGTCCTGGAACGAGGAGCGCGTGTTGAGATGGAACACCAGCGTGCGCTCCCCCTCCTGCCCCGCAGCCTCCAGCATGAACATGCCGGTGAAGGGCTTGCCCTCCATCTCGGACACGGTGCTGCCCAACAAGGCGGCGATGCTCCGGGTCACATACGTGATCTTGCCCTGACGGTCGGTCTCCCAGAACCAGCCCTGCCCGGTCTGCTCGTACTCATGCAGCAATTGTTCGGCGCGGCGCTGCTCGCGCTCGCGCTCTGCGTGGCGATTCGATTGCGACGACGCGGTACGCGCCTGCCGGATCGCCATGAGCAGGCCGATCACCGTGCCTACCGTCAGCAGTGTGAACGAGGCCATCGAGCCAGCGTGGAGCGAGCCGCCACCCCATAGCCCGATCGTCGCAGCAATGATCGAAGTCAGTCGATTCTCCAGCAACGCCGTCGCCATCAGCACGACGATGACGAAGATGTTGACCGTCACCTCCCAGCCAAGGTGCGGGTGCAGGTTCGTCCAGCGCGCCGCTCCGAAGCCGAACAGCATCATCGGCAGCAGGATCGCGACGAACAGCAGCGGATAGCGCTGCCATCCATTGTGAACCACCCTGCGCTCCATGCGCGCATAGATCGAAGCAGGCAGGCACAGCGCCATGCCGAGGGCCATGCACAGGCCTGCCACCATGTCCGGCAATGTCCCGGATATAAGGCCCATCAGTAGCGCACTGACAAGCAGCGCCGGCCCCATCAGGACCCAGCGGCGACACGTGAAATAATGGAGGCAGTCTCCGGCATCGGGCCGCCCGCTCCATCGAGCGAACCCGGCGAAGGGGAGGACGCAGCGGGAGCGGCATCGCCGTGCGAATCGTTCTTCGCCTCCTGCGCTGCGGGCAGGAGCCCTCGCTCGGCGCCCGAATGCGCCGCCTGTCGTTCGCCACGCAGACCCGGTTTCTTCATGCCCGCGACCATGCCTTTGCCGCCGTTGCGAAACCGTTAAGCGAGGCGACCGCAATCGATCGGGCAACGATCCGGAATCCGAAGCATTTCACTTGATACCGCTTCGTCGCCGTGCTTGCTTCCATTCAACCGGCCGGCAACGAAGTCGGCCAGATACGGGAGACATAGCCATGCGGCACATCGCCATCGTCGGATCCGGCCCGGCGGGCTACTACACCGCCGAAGCCGCACTCAAGCAGTGGGGCGATGAGGTGCACGTCGATATATTCGACACTTTGCCCGTGCCCTTCGGTCTGATCCGCACCGGCGTCGCGCCCGACCATCAATCGATCAAGGCGGTCGCCCGTCGCTATGAAAACACGGCGCTCACCCGCAACGTCCGATTCGTCGGCAACGTGATGCTGGGCCGGGACGTGACGGTCGCCGAATTGCAGAACCTTTACGACGCCGTGGTCCTCGCCACCGGCGCGCCGCACGATCGCAAGCTCGGCCTGCCCGGTGAGCAATTGCCGGGCGTCTTCGGCTCCGCCGCCTTCGTCGGCTGGTACAACGGCCATCCGCAGTTCACCGGACTCGACCCGCAACTGGGCCACGACACCGCCGTCATCGTCGGCAACGGCAATGTCGCGCTTGACGTGGCGCGTATCCTCGCCAAGTCGGAGGCGGAGTTCGCGGGGTCTGACATCGTCGCCCATGCCCTCGCCGCCCTGCACAATTCGGCGGTGCGGCGCATCGTGATCCTCGGGCGGCGCGGACCGCATCAGATCGCGATGACGCCCAAGGAACTGGGCGAACTCGCCAAGCTGGAACGCGCGCACCCCGTAGTGGATGCCGCCGACCTGCCTCCGCTGGAAGCCGACGCGGGCCTCGATACGGGGCTTCGCAAATCCCTCGGTCTGCTGCGCGCCTTCGCGACCAACCAGAACCCGCGCGCCGATGACGTCACGGTCGAATTCGACTTCTTCGCCGCCCCGAAGGCCATCCTCGGCGACACCCATGTCGAAGCGGTGGAAGTGGAGCGCACCCGCCTGGAGAACGGCAAGGCCATCGGCACGGGAGAAACCTATCGCATCCCTGCCGGGATCGTCGTGGCCTGCATCGGCTATCAGACTTCGCCGATCCCCGACGTGCCCTATGACGAGCAGGGCGGCCGTTTCGCCAACATCGAAGGCCGCATCGCCCCCGGTCTCTACTGCGTGGGCTGGGCACGGCGCGGGCCGACCGGGACGATCGGCACCAACCGACCGGACGGCTTTGCCATCGTCGAGAAGATCGCGGCGGACATGAAGGGCGATTCCGGCAAACCGGGCCGCCCCGGCTTCGATGCCCTCGCGGAAGAACGCAGCATCCAGGTCGTCAAGTTCACCGACTGGCAGAAGATCGACGAAGCCGAAGTCGCCGCTGCCCGCGATGGCGCCCCGCGCGAGAAGTTCGTCGAACTGGAAAAGATGATCGAGGCCACCGGACGGGCCTGAACCCTTAGCCATGACAAAGAAAAAGGGCCGGAGCTTTCGCCCCGGCCCTTTTCTCTTGCCTGCCGCGAAGGTCAGACGCGCATCGGCATCAGCACGTAGAGCGCGGGGCTCTTGTCGTCCTGACGGATCAGCGTCGGCGCGGCCGCGTCGGCAAGGTGGAGTTCCACCGTGTCGCCGTCGATCTGACCGAGGATGTCCTTGAGGTAATTGGCGTTGAAGCCAATCTCGAAGCCTTCAGCGGCGTACTGCGCGGGCACTTCCTCCGCTGCCGTGCCATTGTCGGGCGAGGTGACCGACAGGGTGATCCGGTCGCTGTCCAGCGCCATCTTCACCGCGCGGGTCTTCTCGGTGGCGATCGTCGCCACGCGGTCCACGCCCTGGAAGAAGCTCTTGGGATCGACCTTGAGCAGCTTGTCGTTACCGGTCGGGATAACGCGGGTGTAGTCCGGGAACGTGCCGTCGATCAGCTTGCTGGTCAGCACCACGCCGTGCTCGCCGCCCAGCGTGAAGCGGATCTTGCTGGCAGACAGATCGACGAGCACGTTGGTGTCCAGCGCCTCTTCGAGCAGCTTGCGCAGTTCGCCTACGCATTTGCGCGGCACGATCACGTCGGGCATGCCTTCCGAGCCGTCCGGACGGGCGATGGTGAAGCGCGCCAGACGGTGACCGTCAGTGGCGGCGGCCTTCAGTTCCTCGTCGCTGACGTGCAGGAAGATACCGTTGAGGTAGTAGCGCGTCTCTTCGGTGGAGATCGCGAAACGGGTGCGGTCGATCAACTGTGCCAGCGTGGCGGCGGGCACCTCGAAGCTGGTCGGCAGTTCGCCTTCCGCGATCATCGGGAAGTCGTCGCGCGGCAGCGTCGGCAGCTGGAAGCGGCTGCGACCGGCCTTCACGACCATGCGGTTGTCCGCCGAGATCGAGGCTGACCTGGCTGCCCTCGGGCAGCTTGCGCGCGATGTCGAACAGCAGATGCGCCGAGACGGTGATCGCACCCGCCTGCTCCACCGAAACCGCGCTCAGCGTTTCCACGACCTGCAGGTCGAGGTCGGTCGCCATGATCTTGAGCGCACCGCCGGCGGCGGCCTCGATCAGCACGTTCGAGAGGATCGGAATGGTATTGCGGCGCTCGACGACCGACTGCACGTGGGAAAGGCAGCGCAGCAGCGTGGAACGTTCGATAGTGGCCTTCATGACAGCCTCAAGTCCCCCTTGGTCGGGCACGGGATAAGGATATCCCTTAAATTCGGACGACTATCTCTAACGGGAGTCCGGAGCGCGGCAAGCCGGATGTGGGCGGAAAACCGCGAATCTGGGGATAAATCAAGGGTTCTTATGGAGAACTTGGCGAGGCGGAGCGTTCCACGTCCTTCCAGTCGAGCACCTGCACGCCGCCATGGCCATCGAGCCGAAAGTAGACCGAGCCATAACTGGAGCCGGGACTCAGCGTACTTGCACTGTAGATGACGTTGGCAAGCAAGGGTTTGGGCGACACATGTGGCCATACCGCTCCATTCTGGCCACGATAGCGCCCGCCCTTGAGAACTTGACCGTAGAACACCGGATAAGCGTTCTCGCAGGAATCGCGCCAGTCGAACCAGTAGGTTCCGGACGTGACTCGATCTTCGTCATCGCCGACCTCTAGATTCGCAGAAGGTCCGCTCTGTGCTCGGACATCGATCGAATAGAAGCAATCAGCGCGCGACCACCAGCCGCCCAAGGCATCGAAGGCCAGCCGCCCGCCGATCATCCGGGCCGTCATCTCATGCTCTGACGAGCACGATCCCAACGCCGCGAGCAAAGCCGCAAGCGCCGAAAACCGTGCCCACCGTTGCATCAGATCACACCATCACCATGCCACCGTTGACGTGCAGGGTCTGGCCGGTGACGTAGCCCGCTTCCCTGCTGGCAAGGTACACGGCGGCTGCGGCGATTTCGTCGCCCTCGCCCATGCGGCCGATCGGGATGCGGGCGTTGAGCGCGTCCTTCTGCGCGTCGGGCAGCACGTCGGTCATCGGCGTGCGGATGAAGCCCGGTGCGATGCAGTTCACCGTCACGCCGCGGCTGGCGATTTCCTGCGCGAGGCTCTTGGACATGGCGGTGATGCCGCCCTTGGCCGCGCAGTAGTTCATCTGGCCGGGGTTGCCGGTGGTGCCGACCACCGAGGTCACGTTGATGATGCGGCCATAGCGCGCCTTCATCATCGGCTTAGTCACGGCGCGCATCAGGCGGAAGGTCGATTCGAGGTTGATGCGGATCACCTGATCCCATTCCTCGTCCTTCATGCGCATCGCGAGGTTGTCGCGCGTGATGCCGGCATTGTTGACGAGAATGTCGATCTGGCCCAGCGACTCGAGCGCGGCGGGGACCAGCTTCTCGACCTGCTCGGCATCGCCCAGGTTGCAGGCGATGGAGACGTGGTCGACTTCCTGCAGATGCTGCGGGGTGTGCTCGTCGAGTTCTTCGCGGAAGGCGCGCAGCTTGTCGGCATTAGAGCCCGAGATTGCGAGGCGCGCACCTTGCGCCGCCAGCGCGCGGGCCACGGCCGAACCGATCCCGCCGCTTGCGCCGGTCACCAGGGCAGTCATTCCGTTGAGGTTGAACATGAGAAACTCCTAGATCGCCATCCCGGCGATGCTTCATCTGACGGCGTGCGGCCCCGGGTCAAGCCCGGGGCCATGCGGAAAATCAGAGGCTCTTGGCCAGCTCCTCGATTTCAGCCATCGAGATCGCGGCCACGACGTCCACCTCGCCCGCCGAGCGCTTGATCATCGGGCCGACGACCTTGCCGCCGATCTCGACGAAGCGCTCCACGCCCGCCGCGTGCATCGCGATCGCGCTCTCGCGCCAGCGGACGCGGCCGGTGACCTGCTCCACCAGCAGGCGCTGGACTTCGGCCGGGTCGGTCACGACCGAAGCCGTCACGTTGGCGAACAGCGCCACCCGCAGCGCGCCCGGAGGGTCGCGGCAAGCGCCTCGGCCATGGCGTCGGCGGCGGGCTGCATCAGCGGGCAGTGGAACGGTGCCGAGACCGGCAGCGCGATGCCGCGCTTGATGCCGTGATCCTTGACCAGCGCGATGGCGCGCTCGATCGCTTCCTTGTGGCCCGAGATCACGACCTGCGTGGGGTCATTGTCGTTGGCTACGGTGCAGACCTGACCTTCGGCCGCCGCTTCGGCGAGCGCAGTGGCCTTCTCGATGTCGGCGCCCAGCAACGCGGCCATGGCGCCCACGCCAACCGGCACGGCGGCCTGCATCGACTGGCCGCGCAGCTTCAGCAGGCGCGCGGTGTCGGCGAGGCTGAAGGCCCCTGCGGCGCAGAGCGCGGTGTACTCACCCAGCGAGTGACCGGCGACGAAGTCCGCCTTGTCGGCGAGGCTGATGCCGCCTTCCTTCTCCAGCACGCGCAGCACCGCGATGGCGTTGGCCATGATCGCAGGCTGGGCGTTCTCGGTGAGGGTGAGCTGGTCCTCGGGGCCTTCGCTCATGATGCGGAAGAGGTTCTGGCCGAGCGCTTCGTCGACCTCCTGGAAGACCTCGCGCGCGACGGCGCTGGCCTGTGCGAGTTCGGCACCCATGCCGACCTTCTGGCTACCCTGTCCGGGGAAAACGAATGCACGCATCTGCGACCGCTCCTTGGCTTGCACGGCGGGCGCGAGCCTCTCGCCGATTGCGAATCGATTGTGGCGCGGCGGGTTATTGACCTTGGCCGCTCAGGGCAAGCCCTGAGACACGCACGTCACCCGAAAGCGATGTCCTGGGTGACGCCCTTCGAGAAGTCGCCCGCCTTGCGCCGCACGTATTCGTAGAAGCCCTTGAGGTTGTCGGTCGGCTCGTACAATTCGAGCATGTGCCCGTAAGTTGCTATCGTATCGAGGAAAACGTAACGGAACCCGTCGGTCATCTGCGCGTCTAGCGCCAGCGCAGCCCCTCGCCCGGTGAAGTCGGCGACGGCTGCATCCAGATTATCGACGAACAAGGCTACGTGATGCAGTCCCTCCCTCCCCGAGCCTTCCGGATAGAGGTCATGAAAGGCCGAAGGGCCGGGATTGTTCTGCTGGCAGAACTCGATCATCACTTCGCCCCACTGGCCGTAGGCGCTGGAGTGATCGAGTTCGCGCTCTACCCCGCGATGGACAGCGCGGGTCAGCGCGATATGGTCGGCCACGTAGTAAGGCCCGGAGCCGAAGGCCGCGGAATGGGCCCGCGCGGCGGCGCGCACATCCGGCACGAAGTAGGCGATCTGGCGGATCGGCAAGGGCGCCATCAGTCTCTCCCGTTCTGTTTGAGCCGGAGAGTGGCGTCTTCGTCAGCCGAAGGGAACTATCTTATTTGCGGCATCGTGGCCGATGTCCGCCGCGCCAAGGAAAGCGATCGCGTGGCGTTCGCACCAGTAGCGCGCGATCTGCTCGGCATCGGTGCCGAAGGGGCGGTCGTTCTCCGGCACGTCGCTGACGCGGCCGAGGCGAAGGCCCGCGATACCGCCGAGATGCGCGGTCGCGTGGAAGAACAGGCGGTCGACGGCGTAGAGATATTCCGAGACTTCCTCCACCATGACCACGTGGTTGGCGAGCCCCGGCATCAGCCGCGTGCCACCAAGCATGGCCAGCGTCATCAGGTTGAAGGCGGCGACGGCGTGGCGCTCGCCGCCAAGCGAGGGTTCCAGGCCGTCCCTTTCGCCCGAAAGATAGGCAAGCGCACGGCGAACCGCGTCGGCGCCACCTGCGCGCCGAATGTCCGCCAGCATGGGGCCGTGGACGGGCTTGCCGATCCTCTCGCGATAGAGCCCGCCAAGCAGATAGCCTGCGTCCGAATAACCGAGGTAGGTCTTGCCGACCGCCGCATGACCCATCTGCTCCAGCGCGGCCTCCGCAATCCGGCACGCACCGTAGCCGCCCCGCGCGAACCACACGGCATCGACGGATGGATCGTTGGCGCACTCCAGCAGAGCACCGAGGCGTTGTTCGTCAGTTCCGGCGAAGTGCCCTTCCTGCGCGAAGCATTGCTCGTGAACGACGAGTTCCATGCCGGGAAACTCGGCAGCGGCGAGCGCGAGCACGGCCTCGGCATCCTCGCGGGTGATCGGGGTGGACGGTGCGCAGACGGCGATACGTGTCATGCCATGCATTCCTATCGAGGTTGTCACGGCGGGCAAGGCCGCATACGGCTTGCGGTCTATGACCGACCTGCCAACGCCCTCCAGCGACCTCACTACTCACCCCTGGTTCTTCTGCGGCATCGGCGGCTCCGGCATGCTGCCGCTGGCGCTGATCCTCAAGGGCCACGGCGCGAGCATCGGCGGCTCGGACCGCAGCCGCGACCAGGGCCGGACGCCCGAGAAGTTCGCCTGGCTCGAATCGCTGGGCTTCGAACTGTTCCCGCAGGACGGCAGCGGCGTGACCTCGGCCGAGCAAACGCTGGTGGCCTCGGCTGCGGTGGAGGACACTGTGCCCGAAGTGGTACGGGCGACGCAGCTCGGGTGCCCCCGGATGAGCCGCGCGCAGTTGCTGGCGACACTGTTCAATGCCGCGCCCTTCGGCGTGGCCATTGGCGGCACCTCGGGCAAATCGACCGTCACCGGCATGACCGGCTGGATCATGACCGCGGCAGGTCGCGATCCGACGATCATGAACGGCGCGGTGATGAAGAACTTCGTCAGCCCCGATGCGCCCTTTGCCAGTGCCCGCGTCGGACAGGGTGATGCCTTCGTGTCAGAGGTGGACGAGAGCGACGGCTCGATCGCGCTCTATCGCCCCAAGGTGGCGGTGCTGGGCAACGTCAGCCTCGATCACAAGAGCCTCGAGGAACTGCGCGAGTTGTTCGGCGACTTCCTCGCCCGCGCCGAAGTATCGGCGATCAACCTCGACGATGCGGAAACCGCCGCACTAGCCCATCGGGCGCGCTCGCTGGTGACCTTCGGGATCACTTCGCCCGACGCCCAGATCGCCGCGATCGACGTGGTCGAGGAGCCGACTTCGCTGTCCGCCACGATCCTCGACAGGCGCGAGGGCACCGAGCATGCGCTGACACTGAAGGTGCCCGGCCGCCACAACCTCTACAATGCGCTCGCCGCGATCGCTGCCGCCAATGCCGCAGGCGTGCCGGTGGCCGAGGCGGTGGTCGCGCTCGGCAGTTTCGTAGGGCTGGCGCGGCGCTTCGACGTGGTGGGCATCTCGCCCTCGGGAATCGCGGTGATCGACGACTTCGGGCACAATCCTGACAAGGTCTCGGCGACGCTCTCGACGCTCAAGGTACATCCGGGCCGCGTCATCGCGCTCTTCCAGCCGCACGGTTATGGTCCCTTGCGGCAGATGGGCGCCGAACTGGCCGAAGTCATCGCCCGCAAGCTGGGCCCGGACGACCTGACCATCCTGTGCGACCCGGTCTACTTCGGCGGCACCGTGGATCGCAGCGAAGGCTCTGAGCGGATCGTCCGGCTGATCGAAAGCCATGGCGGCAAGGCGGAGTATGTCCCTGCCCGCGAGGACTGCGCCGCGAGGATCGCGGAGATCGCCCGTCCCGGCGACCGCGTGGTCATCATGGGCGCACGCGACGATACACTGACGGTGTTTGCGAAGGATGTTCTGGCAGCTTTGCCCTGACGTCGTCCCGGACTTGATCCGGGACCGGTGGCAGTCTTGAGGCGAGGGCTATCAGCGGGGCGCCTCGCTTCGTTCCGGGCTGTCCACGGCCAGCGGTCCCGGATCAAGTCCGGGACGACACCGCCTGCAAACGCCGCCTCAGTGCCCCTTGCCGCGCGCCTTGGCGACGAGGTGGACGATCACCGCCACCACCGCGCCGAGCACCAGCCCGACCACCGCCGAAGCCAGCGCATAGCCCAGCCAGCCGAACACCGGCCCCACCGGCCCGGTTGCCTCGGCCAGCGCGTGCTGGATACCGTGCGAGACATGGGCAGGCCCGGGGACGCCCAGTTCCTCGAGCCCATGGAGGATAATCCCGCCGCCGACCCACAGCATCGCCACCGTGCCGACGCTGCCCAGAACCTTGAGCACGATCGGCATGGCCTTCAGCAGCCCGCGCCCCAGCGCCTGCGCGCTCGCGCCCGGCTTCTTGGTCAGGTGCAGGCCGACGTCGTCCATCTTCACGATCAGCGCCACCGCGCCATAGACGCCGATGGTGATGAGAATGCCCACCACCGCCAGTGCCACAGCGCGGGCGATGAAGCTGGAATCCTCCACTTGCGACAGCGCGATCGCCATGATCTCAGCCGAGAGGATCAGGTCGGTGCGGATCGCCCCGGCAACGCGGGTCTTCTCGAAAGTGGTGACATCGCTCACCGGATCGTCCAGCGTCTCGCCGTGCTTCTCGCCGCCCAGCTTCTCCAGCACCTTCTCGGCGCCCTCGAACGCGAGGTAGAGGCCGCCCGCCATCAGGATCGGGGTGATCGCCATCGGCAGGAAGGCGCTCAGCAGCAGCGCTACCGGCAGCAGGATCACCAGCTTGTTGAACAGCGAGCCCTTTGTGATCTTCCAGATGATCGGCAGTTCGCGATCGGGCGTGAAGCCGGTGACGTAGCCCGGCGTCACCGCCGCATCGTCGATCACCACGCCCGCCGCCTTGGTCCCGGCCTTGGCCACCCCCGCCGCCACGTCGTCCATGGAGGCGGCAGCGGCACGAGCGATGACCGCAACGTCGTCAAGCAGGGCGACAAGGCCGGAAGGCATTCTATTTCCTTTTGTTTGCAAGTGCGAACGAAGCCGCTGCATGCGGGGTAATCAGTCTGCGATCAAGCGAAAGCGAAACGGACTTAAATCCTGCGCGCACCCGCCGTTCTTCTCGACATGTGAAGAGCGCTCCACTTCCGGGGCCGCTCGAAAGGCTTACCGGGGTTCAACACATGTCAGTCATCAACACCAACATCAGCGCGATCCGCGCCTCGAACGCTTCGAATTCGGCCAACAAGGCTCTCGGCACCGCGATGGAGCGCCTGTCGACCGGCAAGCGCATCAACTCGGCCAAGGACGATGCGGCGGGCCTCGCCATCTCGACCTCGATGACCTCGCAGATCCGCGGCATGAGCCAAGGCATCCGCAACGCCAACGACGGCATCTCGCTGGCGCAGACCGCCGAAGGCACGCTGTCGGAAGTCGGCAACATGCTGCAGCGCGTGCGCGAACTGGCGATCCAGTCGGCCTCGGGCACCTACCAGACCTCGGACCGCGCGGCGATGCAGCAGGAAGTGACCGCGCTCACCACGCAGATCAACGACAGCTTCACGCAGGCCAAGTTCAACGGCAACACGCTGATCTCGACCACCGCGGGCGCCGACCTCACCTTCAACATCCAGACCGGCTCGCAGGGCGGCCAGCAGGTCGTGCTGACCTCCAAGGCGATCGACGGCACCAAGGTCTCGGCGACTGCCCTCGACGTGACCGATGCGACCAAGGCGGCGACCACGCTCACCAACGTCGATGCGGCGCTGTCGGACGTCAACGCCACCCGCGCCTCGCTCGGTGCCGGCCAGAACCGCCTCGAATCGGCGATCAACAACCTGACCAACACCACCACCAACCTGGCCGACGCCCGCAGCCGCATCGAGGACGCCGATTACTCGGCCGAAACCACCGCGATGGCCAAGGCGCAGATCCTCAGCCAGGCATCCACCGCGATGCTCGCACAGGCCAACCAGAGCCAGCAGAACGTCCTCTCGCTGCTGCGCTAAGAGACTGGATACAAGCCTTCCCGTCCCCCGGAAGGCCCGGAAGCCCGGCGGTCGTTTCCCCCGACCGTCGGGCGTTTCCGTGTCTGCACAAGGTGACAGGTTTACACGGTTTACACGGTCCAGAGGGCAAAGGTGTCACCTTAGGGCCGGAATGTGTCACCTTAGGAGCGTAAGGTGACACATTTTGCGGACGATGTGTCACCTTACGCGAAGGAAGTGTCACCTTGTGGTGTAACCTTGTGGAGTGCGAGGCGGTTCGGCAGGGCATGGGGCGCAATGTATCGGATGCCGCCTGGTGTAGGAAAGCGGACCAGGCATATCCTCCCTGTCGCGCAGCGATGGGGAGGTGGCAGCGACGCAGTCGCTGACGGAGGGGATCAACCCCTCCACCACCCGCTTCGCGGGCGGTCCCCCTCCCCATCGCTTCGCGACAGGGAGGATGCTCAGAACTCTACGTCGAGTTCTTCCATCTCTTCCGGCTCGGCCTTGGCGGCGGCGATCCATTCGCGCATCGGGTCCCATTCGGCGATGGTCAGGCAATAGGCCTCGCACGGTTCCGGCAGCGCCACCGCGTAGCTGACGAAGCGCGTCGTCACCGGGGCATACATCGCGTCCGCCACGGTCGGCTGCGCCCCGAACAGGAACGGGCCGCCGTAACGATCGAGGCACTCGAGCCAGATCGCCTCGATCCGCTCGATGTCGGGACGCGCGCCGGAGAACACCGGGAACTTCGCATGGCGCACCTTCAGGTTCATCGGCAGCGCCGAGCGCAAGTTGGTGAAGCCCGAGTGGATCTCTCCCGATATCGAGCGGCAATGCGCTCGTGCGATCGGGTCGGCCGGAAGCATCTGCGCATCGGGAAACCGCTCGTTGAGGAACTCCGCGATCGCCAGCGTGTCCCACACGCTCGCTCCCTGCCACGTCAGGCGCGGCACCAGCACCGAGGGCGAGAGCAGCAGCAGTTCCGCGCGGTTGGCGGCATCGTTGGCGACCATCTTCTCGGTCACCTCCAGCCCGGCAAGACGGCACAGCAGCCAGCCGCGCAGCGACCATGCCGAATAGGTCTTGCTGGAGATCGTCAGCGTAGCACCGGAATCGACCATGACCTGCCCCTTCATTCAGCTTGCATCGGGTTATGATGCAGCGCAGCATGATTGTACAACCGTTTGCGTGCACACTCGCCGAATCGCGAGGTGCCTGAGGGATATTGCGGATGCTCTATGACGCCTACCAGGCTTATTGCGACGTCCTGACCCCGGCGCGCCTGACCGCACGCGCGGCGACCGGTTTTCGCGACAAGTTCCTGGGCGGGGCGAAGACGATGCCGATGGCGCGCCGCCTCTTCGCTCTGGCCGAGACGTTCGACAAATCGACGATCACCCACAAGCGCCCGCCTTACGACATCGATGAAGTGCTCTGCGGCAATACCATGACGCCGGTGGTCGAGGACGTGGCGCTGGCCCTGCCCTTCGGCGATCTGCTCCACTTCGCCAAGCCGGAGGTGACCACGCCGCAACCCAAAGTGCTGGTGGTGGCGCCGCTTTCGGGCCACTTCGCCACGCTTCTGCGCAATACGGTCGCGACGCTGCTGCGCGACCACGACGTCTACATCACCGACTGGAAGAACGCGCGCGACGTGCCGCTCTCCGCAGGCAAGTTCGGGCTGGACGAATACATCGACTACGTCATTCGCTTCCTGCAGGAGATCGGCGATCCGGCGGCAAGGCGCGGCGCCAACGTGCTGGCGGTGTGCCAGCCTTGCGTGCCGGTGCTGGCGGCGGTGGCCATCATGGCGCAGGACGACGACCCGTGCCAGCCGCGCACCATGTCGCTGCTTGGCGGGCCGGTGGACGTACGCAGATCCCCCACGGTGGTGAACGAGCTTGCCAATGCGCAGAGCTACGACTGGTTCGAAAACAACCTCATCCACACCGTTCCGTGGCGCTACAAGGGCGGTGGACGCAAGGTCTATCCGGGGTTCATCCAGCTCACCGCGTTCATGTCGATGAACATGGGGCGGCACAATGCGCAGTTCCGCAAGCTCTACCAGCACCTCGCCGACCTGGAGATGGACGAAGCGGCGAAGATCGAGGACTTCTACGACGAGTACCTCGCGGTGCTGGACATGACGGCGGAATTCTACCTCGAAACCATCGACCGGGTGTTCCAGCAGGCGCAGCTGGCGAAGGGCGAACTGGTGCACCGCGGCCGCCGGGTGGACTGCGCGGCGATCCGCAAGACCGCGCTGCTCACCGTCGAGGGCGAGCGCGACGATATCTGCGCAGTGGGCCAGACGGCGGCGGCGCACCTGCTGTGCACCAGCCTGCGGCCGCACCTGAAGCGCCACCACCTGCAACCGGGGGTGGGCCACTACGGCGTGTTCTCGGGCTCGAAGTGGGAGCGCGAGGTCTATCCGCAAGTGCGCAGCATGATCCTGGCAATGGCGTGAAAGCCAAATCCTCCCTGTTGCGAAACAATGGGGAGGTGGCAGCCCGCAGGGTTGACGGAGGGGCGTCATCTCCCCTCCACCACCGCCTGCGGCGGCTGTCCCCCTCCCCATCGCTACGCGACGGGGAGGGTGAAGCGCTCCTCAATACCCCTGCTTCGCCAGCCAGGCGTCCACTTCCGGCATGCGGGTCTGGCCGACCTGGATGCGGTTCTGGATCTTGGCGATCGCCTCGTCCACCGGACGGCGCGAACCGGCCGCGAGGCGCTGCTTCGCATAGGCGTCCAGCTTGGCCGGCATCGCCGGATCGGAACTGCCGGTGGCCAGGCGCCCGACGTAGCGCGTCGCACCCGAGCTATCGACGCGGCTCATCACCGCATCGTAGTTGGCGAGGACGAAGTCGAACGCCTGCTCGGGATGCTCGCCGCCGACGGCGCTGACGATCACCGGGCTGGTGGTCACGCCCGGCTCGTCGGTGAGCGACAGGGCCAGCGCCTTGTCGGCCAGCGCCTTGTCGTTGGCGCGGCCCAGCAGCGAGTAGAGCGTGGTCTTGACCTGCGCCGAGGTCTCTTCCTGCGCCATCGTGTGCAGCTTGTCCCAGGTCGCCGCGTCCGCGTTCTTCGCGACGACGGTGAGCACCGCGACCTTCACCGAGGGATCGATCGAGGCCGGATCGGCGAAGCGGCGACGTGCCTCGGCGACCACCGAGGGTTCGCCCAGCGTGCCCAGTGTATCGATCAGCGTGGCGCGCAGGTCGCCGGCGGTGGCCTGCTCGTCCGCCTTCGGCTCCCAGCCGAGCGTGTTCAGCACCGGCAGCAGGCGCTTCGTGGCGAAGCGCGAGAGAGCCGCCTTGCGCTTCGCGTTGTCCTTGGCGAAGTCGGCGAGGCCGCCGATCACCTTCGCCGCGCGCTCCATCACTTGCGGCGAGGCATTGGCGGGCAGGTTCTTCACCACGTCGAGCATGTCGGCCATCGGCTGGTTGCCCGCGTAGCCGAGCGCCACCGCATCGTTGAGGATGCCGAGCTGGTCGACCGGCTGCACCGAAGCGATGCCCTTGACCAGACCCGCGAAGGTCTTCGCATCATAGAGCACGCGGTAGTAGCCCGACTGGCCCGCATTGACGACGACCGGACCGCAGCCCGCGACCTTGAGCGAACCCTTGCCCTGCAGCAGCGTCTCGGCCCTGGTGTCGTCCGTGCCCGCAGCGCTGACCGGCACGCGCCAGGCGAGCGGCTGCTTGTCGGCGCGGTCGCGGGTGAACTCGCCCTGCTCCAGCGCCAGCGTGGTCGAGCCGGCTGCGCACGAGGACGTCACCTTCACCAGCGGAATGCCCGGCTGCAGCGTGAAGTCGTGCGCGATCTGGCTGATCGGCTTGCCCGAAGCCTTGTCGATCTCGCGCCACAGGTCGTCGGTGACGGTGTTGGAGTGCTTGTAGCGCGCCATGTAGGCCTGCACGCCCTTCTGCCACTCGTCCGAACCGGCATAGGCTTCGAGCATGCGGATCACCGCCTCGCCCTTGGCGTAGGTGATGTTGTCGAAGGCCTGGCTGGCCTCTTCCACGGTGGCGATGTGGTGGATGATCGGGTGGGTGGTGACGTAGGCGTCCTGGTCCATGGCGCGCTCACGCTCGCCGGTGGCGGTCAGTTCGGGGTGCCATTCGGGGTGGAACTTGGCCGCCGCGCGGCTTTCCATCCACGAGGCGAAGCCCTCGTTCAACCACAGGTCGTCCCACCACGACATCGTGACGAGATCGCCGAACCACTGGTGCGCCATTTCATGCGCGACGACCGTGAAGATGCGCTGGCGCAGCGCGTTCGACGCGATCTTGGGATCGAGCAGCATCGCGTTCTCGAAGTAGAAGATGCCGCCCCAGTTCTCCATGGCGGAGAAGAACTGGCTACGACCCGGCGCCGCGATGTGGTCGAGCTTGGGCAGCGGGTACTTCTCGCCGAAGTATTCGTTCATCCACGGCAGCAGGTCGACCGAGGCGCCCAGCGCGTAATCCGCCTGCGCCAGATCGCCCTTCTTGGTGAGCACGCCCACTTCGGTGTCGCCCGCCATCTTGGTCTTGCGCTCGAAATCGCCGAGGCCGAAGAACAGCAGGTAGGTCGACATCTTGGGGCTGGTGCCGAAGGTCACCAGCGTCTTGCCGCCCCCAGGTCCTTGCGGCTTTCCACCGGCAGGTTGCCGACGGCGACTTCCTCGGTCGGCACCACGGTCTTGAGGCTGAAGGTGGCCTTGTAGAACGGCTCATCCCACGAGGGCATGAAGCGGCGCGCGTCCGAGTTCTCGAACTGGGTGAACAGCGCGCGCTTGGCCGAACCGTCGGCCGCCTTGTAGTCCAGCGCGAAGAGGCCGTAGGCCTGCGTATTGATCTTGCCCGCATAGTCGATCGACAGCACGTAGCTGCCCGGCGCGATGGGCTTGGCAAACGTGAAGGTCGCGGTCTGCGCGGCCTCGTCGAGCGAGACGGTGGGCGTACCGGCCTTCTTGCCCGATTTGGTCAGTGCCGCCTTGGCGATCGTCAGTTCGGCCGCCTGCAGCGTGATCGTCTGCGTCGCCTCGACCACGTCGACCGTGATCGCCGCCTTGCCCGCGAAGGTCATCGCCTTGGCATCGGGAGTGACGGTGATGTCGTAGTGGCTGGGGCGAACGCTGCGCGGAAGCTGCGTGGTCACCGTCTCCGCCGTTGCGCCCTTGGTTGTGGAAGCAGTGCCAACTTCCTGCGCGGAAACGGAAAACGGAAGGGCAACGCCGGCGAGAAGCGCCAGCGCGGCGCGACGATACGGTTTCTTCATGGACGACTCACACCAGATGGGGGGATGACGCCTTGCTAACGTCCTGTCGTGAGCGCGCAACAATTTACCTGTTGTGTGCAATTTTAAACGCTGCGGGAGTCACAGGGCCCACCCCGTCCGGCTAGGCAGCAAGCTGCCAAGCCTTCCGGCCCTCGCGCGAGCGGGAAGGCTGACCTCACTTCTCCCCTCCCGCCTGCGGGAGGGGCCGGAGTGGGCTTCCCCTTCTCTGCCCACACCGCGCTTGCATTCCGTCCAAAATCCGCTAAGCGCGCCCCTTCCCCAAAGTCCGAGGACACAGGGAAACCCAAAGAAAGCCGGAGGGGCCTCGCAATCCCGCGAGTCGCCAGCGATCGGTTAGACTAGATAAAGGAAGCTGCCGTGGCTCTATATGAGCACGTGTTCCTGGCACGCCAGGACCTCAGCCAGGCGCAAGTCGATGCGCTTGCTGCCGCCGCCACCGAGATCGTCGAGTCGAACCAGGGCAAGGTCGTCAAGACCGAGACCTGGGGCCTCAAGAATCTCGCGTACAAGATCAAGCGCAACCGCAAGGCTCACTTCGTGATGCTGAACATCGAGGCTTCGGGCGACGTCGTCGCCGAGCTCGAGCGCCAGACGCAGATCAACGAAGACGTCATCCGCTACGTGACCATCCGCGTCGACGAGCACGAGGAAGGCCCTTCGGTCATGATGCGCAAGACCGACCGCGAGCGTACTCGCCGTCGCGAACGTGAAGGGAACTGATTTCCATGGCACGTGCATTCTTCCGCCGCCGCAAGTCCTGCCCGTTCTCGGGCAAGAACGCGCCGAAGATCGACTACAAGGACGTTCGTCTGCTTCAGGGCTTCATGTCCGAGCGTGGCAAGATCGTCCCCAGCCGCATCACCGCGGTTTCCGCAAAGAAGCAGCGTGAGCTGGGCCAGGCTATCAAGCGTGCCCGCCACATCGGCCTGCTTCCCTTCATCGTGAAGTAAGGGAGGGACCTACCCATGCAGATCATCCTCCTGGAACGCATCGAGAAGCTCGGCGCCATCGGCGACGTCGTCTCGGTCAAGGACGGTTACGCCCGTAACTACCTGCTTCCGAACAAGAAGGCCCTCCGCGCCAACGACGCGAACAAGAAGGTCTTCGAAGCCAACCGCGCCAAGATCGAAGCCGACAACGCAGAGCGTCGTACGGCTGCCGAAGCCAACTCGGGCAACGTCGAAGGCAAGCAGATCGTCCTGATCCGCGCCTCGTCGAACTCGGGCCAGCTTTACGGTTCGGTTTCGGTCCGCGACATCGTCGATGGCCTGAACGCCGAAGGCGCGAACGTGTCGAAGCAGATGATCGTGCTCGAGCGCCCGATCAAGACGCTCGGCATCTTCGACGTCAAGGTTTCGCTGCACCCCGAAGTTGCGGTCAACGTCAAGGTGAACGTCGCCCGTTCGCCCGACGAAGCCGAACTGCAGTCGCAGGGCGTGGACGTGATGGCCGCGATGTTCGAACAGGACGTCTCGGGCTTCACCGAAGCCTACGACCCGAACGCCGAACCCGGCGAAATCGCGGTCGAGGAAACCGAGGAAGAGGGCGAGGCGCAGGCCTGAGCCTTTCCTTCGGTTACCGAGGAATAGCAAAGCCCTCGTTCCCAAGCGGAACGGGGGCTTTTCCTTTTGGGTCGAGCAGTTTGTGCCGATGGGGCTTTGACAAGCTCAGCCTGAGCGGTGTTGAGAGCAGGCTCTCAGAGCATCCGATGCCCCCTTCGTCATTGCGAGCGCAGCGAAGCAATCCAGGGCAATTCAGCGCCGCTCTGGATTGCTTCGCTGCGCTCGCAATGACGATCAATGAAAATCCAAATCCCGCTCAGGCTGAGCTTGTCGAAGCCCCCTCGACCGGGCAGACGCGGAAAACCATGATCCATCCCGTCACCCCCGCCGACTACCGCGCCGACGCAGCCCTGCGCCGCGCGATGCTGGCGCTCAACAACGCCCACGCCGTCGAACTCTCCTTCGCCGACGAAGCGCGCATGGCGATGCTGGTGGAGGAGGCATTCCTCGCCGCGCGGGTCGGCAGCGTGGACGCCCTGCTCCTCGCCTTCGCGCCCGGAGCCGCATACGACAGCGCCAACTACCGCTGGTTCGAACAACGCTATGCCAGCTTCGTCTACGTCGACCGCGTTGTCGTCGCTCCGGAAGCGCGCGGTCGGGGTCTGGCCCGCAAGCTCTACGCCCACCTATTCGACGCCGCACGCGCTGCAGGCCACGAGCGCGTGGTCTGCGAGGTCAATTCCGATCCTCCCAACCCGGCTTCCGACGCCTTCCATGCCGCCCTCGGCTTCACGCCCATCGGCGAGGCGCTGCTGGAGAACGGCAAGACGGTGACGTATCTCTCGCTGGAGCTGTCGTCGTCCCGGACTTGATCCGGGACGACGCAACGACACCGTCATCACCCTGCCCATATCGCCCCCTATTGCGCCGCAGCACGGAATGCGTAATAGATGGCCATGCAGAAGATGAAAGAAACCATCGCGGAATTGGTCCGCGTTTACGAAGCCGCCGTTTCCACTCTCAAGGCCGATATCGCCGCCTTCGTAGAGAACGGCATCCTCCCCCTTCAGATCGCCGCGCGAACCGGCTCTGGACATATCCGGAGCTGCGGATCACGTATCGCGGCACCGAACTCAACGCCCGCGCCTCGCGCGCGTTCGGGCGGCTCGAGATGGCTGGCACATATGCCACTACCGTTACGCGCCCGCATCTCTTCGCCTCCTACCTCGAGGAACAGCTCGCACTGATCGAGGCCGAGTACGAAGTGGAATTCGAGGTAGCCGCGTCCACGCAGGAGATCCCCTTCCCCTACGTGCTCGAAGGCGTATCGGTCGGCACAGTCACCCCGCAGGAACTGGCGAGCCACTTCCCCAGCACCGAACTGGCGATGATCGGCGACGAGATCGCCGACGGCACCTTCCTCGCCGCCGAGGACGAACCGCACCCGCTGGCCCTGTTCGACGGCCTGCGCACCGACTTCTCCCTCGCGCGCCTGGCGCACTACACCGGCACAAGCCCGGACCACTGCCAGCGCTTCGTGCTGTTCACCAACTACCACCGCTATGTGGACGAGTTCGTGGACTGGGCGGGCACGCAAGTCGGCTCGGACGGCTATGTCGCGCTTTCGGGCGCCGGCGGCCTCTATCTCGACGCGCCGGTTGAGAACGCGCGCGCACGCCTGTCCGACACCGCATGGCGCCGCCACCAGATGCCCGCCTACCACCTCATTCGCAAGGACGGTTCGGGCATCACGCTGGTCAACATCGGTGTCGGCCCGTCCAACGCCAAGACCATCACCGATCACCTCGCGGTGCTGCGCCCCGAGGCGTGGCTGATGATCGGCCACTGCGGCGGCCTGCGCGAAAGCCAGCGCATCGGCGACTACGTGCTCGCCCATGCCTATCTGCGGGACGACCACGTGCTCGACCCGGTGCTGCCGCCCGAGATCCCGCTGCCCGCCATCGCCGAAGTGCAGCTGGCCCTGGCGCAGGCGGCCGAGGTCGTCAGCGGCGAAGGCGGCGCGAACCTCAAGAAGCGGATGCGCACCGGCACCATCGTCACCACCGACGATCGCAACTGGGAATTGCGCTACACCGAGTCCGCCAAGCGCTTCTCGCTGAGCCGCGCGATCGGCATCGACATGGAAAGCGCCACGATCAGCGCGCAGGGCTACCGCTTCCGCGTACCTTACGGGACGCTGCTGTGCGTCTCGGACAAGCCGCTGCACGGCGAACTCAAGCTGCCGGGCCAGGCCAACCGCTTCTATGAAGAGGCGATCGCCAGCCACCTCAAGATCGGCCTCATCACCTGCGACCTGCTGCGCGAACAGGGTGACCGCCTGCACTCGCGCAAGCTGCGCGCGTTCAACGAGCCGCCGTTCCGGTAGGAAACAGCCTACCGGGCCAGAACACGAAGCCGACCGTCGCGACCTGAGCGGCGGTCGGCTTTTTCGTTGCGCCTGCAGAAAAGCGGCGGACGGCTACTCTCCCTCGCGGGATATATTCGTGATACGCCGCTTAACACGCAGAGAGCCTGCAGAATTTCGCTACGCGCACTCGCGCGAATGTTCTGGTGGTTGGTAATTTTATGCCCGCATTCCGAAACGACGATAGGCTCAAGCGCAATCTTATTCCCAATGTCATCGCAAGCCTTCCAAACGGCCACAGAACATTTACTTTCGCGAATAATCCTGCATTCAATATAGAAACTGAATTCGATTAACTTATTTTCAATGAAACATATGTGAAATGAATTTCAGGTATATTTCACGTTTATTTCCAATATTGAAATAGATGTGATCGATATACAACGCCATCAATTCATTATCCGCACATCGATGATTATATGATGACAGCCTGATCCTTACGGGAGCAGACGCATTCGCCTGCTTCCGGCGTCGAGGATTTCGCACCGCCGGAATCTGCGAAAGGAGCATCAATGACCCCCACATGAAGCGTTTGCTTCTGGCTTCGACCCTGCTGATGGGCCTGCCTGCGGCAGCGCACGCGCAGGACGAAGCGCCCTCCGCCACGGACGCGGCCGACACCGGCGACGCGATCATCGTCACCGGCTCGCGCCTGCGCAATGCCAACCTCGAGCAGGCCGCGCCGATCATGGCCGTGACCGCCGCCGAGATGAAGGCGACCGGCCAGGTCAACGTCGAGAACGTTCTGAAGGAAATCCCGCAGCTGGTCCCCGACCAGACCGGCGCCTCGAACAACCCGGGTGACGGCGTCGCCACCGCCAACCTGCGCGGCCTCGGCGCCTCGCGCACGCTGGTGCTGGTCAACGGCCGCCGCTACGTCTCGTACGACACCAACCAGATCGTCGACCTCAACACGATCCCGACCGCCCTGCTGGAGCGCGTCGACGTGGTGACCGGCGGCAAGTCGGCCGTCTACGGTTCGGACGCGGTCACCGGCGTCGTCAACTTCGTGACGAAGCAGGACTACGACGGTATCCAGGCCAACGCCAACTACCGCCTGACCGACGCGGGCGACGGCGCGCAGTACACGGGCGGCATTCTGGCGGGCAAGAACTTCGCGGACGGGCGCGGCAACATCACCGTCTACGGCGAGTACAGCCAGCGCAAGGCGATCACGCAGGCATCGCGCAGCTACACCAAGACGGCCATGACCGACGGCGACGATGGCACCCTCGTCGCGGGTGGCTCCTCGTCGATCCCGGCGACGCGCATGAATCTGGGCGGCACCAACTACAAGTTCGGGCAGGACGGCAGCTATTCGGCCTACGACAGCAGCACCGACGCTTACAACTACGCGACCGAGAACTACCTGCAGGTCCCGCAAAAGCGCGAACTCGTCTTCGCGCAGGCGCACTTCGACGTCAGCGACGCGCTGACGCTCTATGCCGAGGGCCAGTACGTCCACAACCGCGTCAAGAACCAGCTAGCGCCGACCCCGGTGACCGGCAGCTTCTCGATCGACAACGACAGCTCGTTCCTCTCGGCCGACAGCCAGGCGCTTCTGCAGGGCTACGACACCGACGGCGACGGCTACACCACCGCCAACATCTACCGCCGCCTGAGCGAGATCGGCGACCGCGTACAGGTCACCGACAGCAAGGCGGTGCGCGGCCTGATCGGCGCGCGCGGCGACATCGGCCACGACTGGAGCTACGACGTCTACGCCAGCTTCTCGCGCACCCGGCGGACCGAGTACCAGTACGGCAACATCTCGCGCAGCCGTCTGCAGCAGGGCCTGCTGACGACCTATGACGCCGACGGCAACCTCGTGTGCACCGACACCAGCAACGGCTGCGTGCCCGTGAACATCTTCGGCGAGGGCAACATCAGCGACGCGGCGGTCGACTTCCTGTCGATCGACACCGTCAACCGCTCGACCATCACCGAGAAGGTCGTCAGCGGCGCGATCAGCAACAACAACCTGTTCGACCTCGGCGCAGGCCCGGCCGGTTTCGCGTTCGGCGCCGAGTACCGCTCCGAGCACGGCAGCTACAACCCGGACGAACTGCTGTCCTCCGGCGACGTCGTCGGCTTCAACGCCAGCGACGCGACTTCGGGCGGCTGCAACGTCAAGGAGCTGTTCGCCGAAATCGACGTGCCGCTGATCGCCGACAAGCCCTTCATCGAGCGCCTCGAATTCAACGGCGCGGCCCGCTACTCGTACTACTCGACGGCGGCCAAGTCGGTGGGCACCTTCTCGGCCGGGCTCGTCTACGCGCCGATCAAGGACATCAGCTTCCGTGGCCAGTTCTCCCGCGCGGTGCGTGCGCCGACGGTGAACGACCTCTATAGCGGCAGCTCGCAGAACTTCGAGACTGCGACCGATCCGTGCTCGACGCCGGACGCGACGAGCTACTCCAACCTTTACGCCGCCTGCGTCGCCTCGGGCGTCGCCGCTGCGGACGTGGGTAACGACCAGTACAATGCCGCCGCGACCCAGATCGAAAGCTACAACGGCGGCAACACCAAGCTGCGCGAGGAGACCGCGAACACCTACACCTTCGGTGTCGTGCTCCAGCCGCAGATGATCCCGGGCCTGTCGATCACGGCCGACTACTATCACATCAAGATCGACAACTTCATCACCGCCGTCGGCACCGCCAACCTGCTCACGGCCTGCTACGGCGACGCAGGCAACAACTACACGTCCTACGACAGCAGCACCTGTTCGCTGCTGCCGCGCGACAGCACCGGCACCATCGTCGGCGCCATCGACAACCTGAGCAACACCGGCGGGGTCAAAACCGACGGCATCGACTTCGACGCGCAGTACACCATCCCGCTGGCGTTCGGCCGCAACAACTCCAGCAAGCTGAACCTGCGCGTCGCGGGGTCTTACCTGATGAACTGGACGTTCCGCCCGATGGCCTCGCTGCCCGACCTCGTGGTCGACTGCGCGGGCAAGTTCGGCCTGAGCTGCAGCAACGTCTACGCCAAGTGGCGCCTCAACAGCCGCGCCACCTGGTCGACCGAGGACCTGAGCGTGTCGCTGGCATGGCGCCACCTCTCGGCGGTGGACGACGACACCGGCGGCTATGCGGTCGACCATATCCCGGCCTATAACTACTTCGACCTCAGCGCGAGCGTCGACGTGGCCAAGCGCTTCACCTGGAACATCGGCATGAACAATATGTTCAACAAGAAGCCGCCTGTCCTTGGTGACAACCAGGAGCAGTCGAACACCTATCCGTCGACCTACGACGTCTACGGCCGGACGTTCTTCACCGGCATCACCGTCGACTTCTGATGAAACTGGGTGCTGGTGATGGCGATCGCTGCCACCCAATTTCCGTCATCCCCGCGAAGGCGGGGACCCAACTGATGATCGTGCAACACGACAATTCAGGAGATGGGTTCCCGCCTTCGCGGGAATGACGATGTGAGGAACCGCGATTCGCGGGCGACCCAAAGCGTCCTTGCGGCACTCGCCGCAGGGGCGCTTCCGCTCGCCTGAATGAAATATTGATGAAATTGCAGGTTCAAGTTCGCCCCATAGCGTCCGGGGCATGCCAAAGCCCTCCCAGACTTCGACTTCAGGCGCCACCGGCACTGCCGGGATCAACCGCCTGATCGCCTCCGCCTTTCGCGTCCGCCTCGTCAGCGACGTGCCCGAAAGGCTGGCGCGCTCTCCGCTGCCCTACCGGCCCAACGCCAAGCGGCGCGAGCGCATCACGACCATCCAGCGGCGCGGCGTGCTGTTCATCCATGTGCCCAAGAACGCCGGAACCTCGGTCTGCCACCAGCTCTACGGAACCCAGATCAAGCACGAGACCGTGCGCTACTACGCCAGCGTCGCCCCGCGCGTGCTCGACCTGCCGAGCTTCGCCATCCTGCGCGACCCGGTGTGCCGGTTCCTTTCGGCCTTCACCTATGCCAGCAACGGCGGCACCCGCGATCGCAAGGTCGCCCGCCCCTTCAACGCGCGTTACCGCGCGTTCGAAAGCGTGGACGACGCCATCGACCACCTCGCCACCGCGCGCAGTCCGTTCGACATCGACCACATCTTCCGCCCGCAGTCCTGGTATCTGACCGACGCCAGGGGCGACTGCCGCGTCGAAAACCTGATCCCCTACGAGGAGATCGACAGCCTCGGCGCCATCATGGGGCTGGACGAACTCGACGCCCTGCCCCGCCTCAACCGCAGCAATAAAGCCGCCGCGCCGATCCGGCTCAATCCCAGCCAGGAAGCCTTCATCGAGGACTTCTACGCCGGGGATTATGCCCTGTGGCGCGGCGCCATGCGGGTCACCAGCCTGAAGTCTCGCCCTTGTTCTGCGCGTCGAGCCACTTCTTGAGCGGCGCGAAGTAGTCCAGCATCGGCTTGGCGCTCATCTGCGGCGAGCCGGTGAACGTCTTGAGCGCCTCGGGCCAGGGCTTCGACATGCCCATCGCCAGCATCGCATTCAGGTTCTCGCCGACCTTCTTGTTGCCGTAGAAGCTGCAGCGGTGCAGCGGCCCCTTCCACCCGGCCTGCTTGCAAGCCGCCTGATAGAACTGGAACTGCAGAATCCGCGCGAGGAAGTAGCGGGTGTAAGGCGTGTTGCCCGGAACGTGGAACTTCGCGCCCGCATCGAACCCGTCGTCCGAGCGCGCCGAGGGCGGGGTGATGCCCTGATAGTCGAGGCGCATCTTCGTCCACGCCTTGTTGTAGTCGGCGGGCTGGATCGAGCCGTCGAAGATGCCCCAGCGATAGCGGTCGATCATCAGGCCGAAGGGCAGGAACGCCACCTTGTCCATCGCCTGACGCAGCAGCAGGCCGATGTCCTTGTCGGCGCCGGGGACCTTGCTCTTGTCGAGCAGGCCGATCTGCACGAGGTACTGCGGCGTGATCGACAGCGCGATGAAGTCGCCGATCGCCTCGTGGAAGCCGTCGTTGGCGCCGTTCAGGTAGAGATATGGCTGCTTGTTGTAGGCGCGCTGGTAATAGTTGTGGCCCAGTTCGTGGTGGATCGTGACGAAGTCCTCGGAATTGACCTTCGTGCACATCTTGATGCGGATGTCGTCCTTGTTGTCGACGTCCCATGCCGAGGCGTGGCAGATCACCTCGCGGTCGGCGGGCTTGGTGATCATCGAGCGGGTCCAGAACGTGCCCGGCAGCGGATCGAAGCCCAGCGAGGAATAGAACCCCTCGCCCGCCTTAACCATGTCGAGCGGCTTCTTGCCCTGCGCCTTCAGCAGATCACCTATGTCATATCCGAGATCACCCGCACCCTGCGGCGCGACGAGCGGGTAGACGTTGCCCCATTCCTGCGCCCACATGTTGCCGAGTAGGTCGGCGCGGATCGGGCCGGTGCGCGGCTGCACGGCATCGCCGTACTTCTCGTTCAGCTTGCGGCGCACGTAAGTATGCAGCGCCAGATAGAGCGGCTTGGTCTCTTCCCACAGGCGCTGGGTTTCGGCGGCGAACTGCTCGGGCGTCATGTCGTAGCCGGAGCGCCACATGGCGCCGACGTCGGCATAGCCCAGTTCCTTCGCGCCCTGGTTGGCGATGCCGACCATCTGCGCGTAGTCCGCCTTCATCGGCGCGCCGACGTTGTCGTGCCAGCTGGTCCACATTTCGGCGAATTCGGCCGGGCTATGCTGCAGGTTGCCCATCTCCGCCTCGATGTCCGAACCGTTGATCGACTTGCCGTCGAGCGTGCCCTTGCCCTTGCCATAGGCCGACGATAGCCGCGTGGTGATCTCGCTCAACTGCGCCGCCGCGCCGGGCGTGTTGGGCGCGGGCAGGACGATGCCCTGACGCAGGATGCCCAGCTTGCGCGACACGTCCGCATCGAGACCGGAAACCTTCGCAAACTTCGCCGCTTCGACCGCGTACTTCACCTGCTTCTCGGTGAGGTCGCCGTTGGACTTCGCCGCCAGCGCGTCGGTATCCTCGGTGATGTAGGTGTAATTGACCCAGTTCGCCTGATTGTTACCCAGCGAGAAGTCGAACAGGTCCTTCTCGGCATCGGCGACGAACTTCGCGGCACCCTCCGCCGTCTGCGGGTAATCCTCCGCATGGGCCGGGACGACGGCGAACGAAAGGCTTGCAGCCAATGCGGCAAGCGCGGTGGAGGCGAATTTCATGGGGGGAACCTCTCTGAACCTTTGAATGGCCGCGAGACTAGTCGCCCCTCGCGCGGGATCAACCGCTGGCGGACGAATATCCTCGGCCACGAGTGCAGCAACGCATCGCCGCCATGCGATCAAAGGAGTGGCCGGGCACACTGAAGCGAGGTTTTGCGACCATGCTGCGGGCTGCTTCCATCAAGCAAGGGGGACGCTCGCTCCACATGCCGATCCATGTCGTCTACGCCACGCCGGAAGGCCGCTCCCGCATGAAGCCCGTGACCATGGCGGGCGGCCTGTCCTACCTCGACCCGCCGCGCCCCGCGCTGGGCTGGCGCACGGTGATCTGGGAAGGCCCTGCCTTCACCGACAGCTTCCATACCGCGCAGGGCTTCGGCAGCCTCCAGACGATCCTTGAAGGCCGCCTCACCATCACCGTGACGGATGGAGACCTGCGCCGCGTGACCGGCGGCCCCGGCGACGCCTTCGTCTTCGTCGACACGACCGGTGACGGCCATGAGGCCTCCCGCCCGGACGACGCCACCTTGCGTGCGATCAATATCCGCTTCGCAGACGACTGGGCCGCCCTCACCGAAACCTTCGACGGCTGGCCGGAAGAGGCCGTGCCTTTCGCCTGAAACATCCTCACCGTCTTTGCGAGCGCAGCGAAGCAACCCAGAGCCGCTCGGTGTTGCCCTGGATTGCTACGCTGTGCTCGCAATGACGATAGGCGCGGTCAGCCCAGAAACCCAGCGATCGCCCTGCCGAGATCCTTGAACGTCACCGACGACATGTGATTGCCCGGCACTTCAGCATAAGTGCCCTGCGGCAGTGCCGCGGCGAGGTCCTGCGCCGAGCCGTTGTCGTGATCGTCCGCGCCGCACACGCACAGCGTCGGCATCGTCACTTGCGCGATGGCGTCGGGCGCGGTGTCGTCCACCGAGCCAAGCAGCAGGCGCGCGGCCACGCGGTCGATCTTCATCGACTTCATGAAAGCCTGCGCCACAAACGCCTTGTCGCCGCGCTCGATGGTCCCGAAGCGGTCGATGGCGTCGACGAAATGCGCGCTGCGCTTCGCCCAGCCCGACAGGCCCGTCAGCCCCATTCCGCCCAGCACCAGCCGCTGCGGCGCCAGCCCCGCCAGCACGCCGCGCACCACCGTCCGCGCGCCAAGCGAAAAGCCGCCGAGGTCGTATTCCGAAAGGCCCAGCGAGCCGATCACCGCCTTGAGATCGCGCACCAGCACGTCGGACGGATAGGCATCCGCATCGTGCGGGCCGTCGCTCTGCCCGTGAGCGCGCAAGTCCGGCATGAACACCTCGAAGCCCGCATCGGCGAGTATCTTGGCATTGCCGAACTTGATCCAGTTCACCTCGGCGCTGGAGAACAGCCCGTGCAGCAGCACCAACGGCCGTCCGCCGGTATCGCCCATGGTGTGCAGGGCGAGCTTCGCCCCGCCGAAACCTTCGACGAAATCGGTCTTCACATCGCTCACAGGCAAACTCGCTTTCCGGTCATTCAGGCGGCTCGAGACCGGCGGCCTTCCATCGGTCCATGACGCTCGCGTTCTCGGCGCTCGTCATGCCGGGCAAGTGCCGCACGTCGGTCCATGCCGTCAACATGCTTTCGGTCGCATAGTTCTGGCTGGGGCGGAACGGCGCGGGATCGTCGAAGCTGCCGACGGTCAGGTCGATGTTATCCCCGTCCAGAAATGCGAAGCCCAGCGGCGTGCCGCACTGCGAGCAGAACGGCCGATGCGCGATCGGCGATGAGGCGTACCAGTCCGGCTCCGTCTCCCACCGCACGGCCGATTGCGGCGCATTGACGAACGCGATAGACACCCCGCCGGTCGCCCGCTGGCACATGCGGCAATGGCACAAGTATGCCTTGTCGGGCTCAACCTCGGCGCGGTAGCGGATGCGGCCGCACTGGCAGCCGCCGGTCATTGCCCGCGTCATGACGCCGGCTCGGGCGCCAGCGGCCGGATATCGCCGCCGATGTGCCGCATGAAGTCGGCCTTGCCGAGCGGCACGCCCTTCATCCGCAGGATCGCGTAAGCCGTGGTCAGGTGGAAATAGAGGTTGGGCAGGATCCAGTCGTCGAGATAACGCTGCGCGGGCAGTTCGAGGTAGACGCCCATCCGCTCCAGCACGATCCGTTTGGCTTCGGGCGTGACGGCCGCGACTTCCGTAGCCAGCAGCGCGATCGTGTCCGCCAGCACCGCGCGGGCTTCTGCCCAGTCGACCACCGGCTGCACTTCGTTGGGCAGGTCCGCGCCCCGGCTCCAGACGACGAACTGCAGCGGCTGCGTGCAGGTTGCCGCGACCTGCCAGGCCAGCGGATGCATGTCCCCGGCCAGCCGCGCCGCCGCCAGTTCGTCAAGCGCGACATCCGCCTCTGCCGCCCATTCCTCGGCCTTGTCGAGCACCGCCGACAGCGTCTCCAGCCGGGCGGCCAGCAGTTTGAGGGCGTTCTTCGTCTCGGCGGCGTCCATGCAATCCTCCATCCCGGTGTCAGGTGAAGGTTAGGTGGCTACCGCCGAGCCGATTGCAAGCGCGCGCCTCAGCCCTTCTTGAGGTGGCGGCGGCCCAGCAGTTCCGCGATCTGAACCGCATTGAGCGCCGCGCCCTTGCGCAAGTTGTCCGACACGCACCACAGCGCCAGGCCGTTGTCCACGGTCGGGTCCTCGCGCACGCGGCTGACGTAGGTAGCGCCGTCACCCACCGCCTCGATCGGAGTGACGTATCCACCGTCCTCGCGCTTGTCGACGAGCATCACGCCCGGCGCCTCGCGCAGGATGTCCTGGGCTTCCTCGGCGCTGATCTCGTTCTCGAACTCGATGTTCAGCGCTTCGGAGTGGCCGACGAAGACCGGCACGCGCACGCAGGTGGCCTGCACCTTGATCTTCGGGTCGAGGATCTTCTTGGTCTCGACCACCATCTTCCACTCTTCCTTGGTGGAACCGTCGTCGAGGAACACGTCGATGTGCGGGATCACGTTGAAGGCGATCTGCTTGGTGAACTTGCGCGGCACGACCGGGTCGGCGACGAAGATCGCGCGGCTCTGCTCGAACAGTTCGTCCATGCCCGCCTTGCCCGCGCCGGACACCGACTGGTACGTCGCGACGACGACGCGCTTGATCGTCGCCTTGTCGTGCAGCGGCTTGAGCGCGACGACCATCTGCGCAGTCGAGCAGTTGGGATTGGCGATGATGTTCTTGGCCTTGTACCCGTCGATCGCCTCGGGGTTCACCTCGGGCACGATCAGCGGCACGTCGGGGTCCATGCGGTAGAGCGACGAGTTGTCGATGACCACGCAACCCTGCGAGGCCGCCTTGGGCGCATAGATCTTCGTCGCGTCCGAACCCGCGGCGAACAGCGCGATGTCCCACCCCGTGAAGTCGAAATGTTCCAGGTTCTTCACCTTGAGCATGCGGCCGGTATCGCCATACTCGACTTCGGTGCCCACAGAGCGCGAGGAAGCCACGGCGGCGATCTCGTCCGCCGGGAATTCGCGCTCGGCAAGGATGTTGAGTACTTCGCGGCCGACATTCCCCGTCGCACCGACGACGGCAACCCGGTAACCCATGGCAAATTCCCTTTAAAGGCGCCCGGGCAAGCGGACGCAGACACGCCGCGCGGGTTACCCGCCCACGCCCCTCAGGGCAAGCGCCGCAAGGCCGGAATGCAGGAAGTCACGCGGGCAATGGTCCCATAGGTGCGACAAGTCCTGCACCGGGCTCCTCGGCTCCGCGCGCCATGGAATCGCGGCGGCGGAATGGCTGACGCTTCCAGTAGGTCAGCGAACGCCAACTCCATTCAAGCGGCCCGCTCAGGAAAAAGCGAAGCCACACGTTGGCGAAAACCAGCATGGCCAGATCGATCACCGTGGCCGCCACCATCAGTTGCGCCCAGCCCAGCTTGTCCCACAAAGCGAGCCCCCAGGGCGCGAAGACGAACCACATCGCGGCGATGCTGGTCAGGATATAGATCGAGAACGCCATGCGCCCCGCTGCCTTGAAAGGCGAAAGCACGGTTCGGCCTGCAGCGGTCTTCATCAGCAGGTTGAACAGCCCGACATGCCCAAGCGTTACCGACAAGCGCGCGAATTCGGCCGAGATCAGTCCCGGCGTCGGCCAGGGCGTGAACTTGAAGATTTCAACGACATCCCATGCCCTTAGCCCACAACCGATGGCATAGCCCGCCAGTGCCAGCCCCGCATAGAAGCCCCCGGACCTGTCCCCCTGGATTACACCCCACTTAAACAGCGCCATGCCCAGACACATTGCCGGCGCAGCCTCCAGCACGGTAAAGAACAGCCCGTTTCCATCGCCGAACACCTTGTTCCAGATAAACCACGCGAACATCACGTATTGATGCGGCCATCCTTCCCGCGCCTTGCGTTCGGCGTCGATCGCGATCTGGTCCTTCTTGCTTGGCGGCTTGGAGAGGTCGTGCTGGTCGACTTTTTCCTGCCAGGTCTCGAGCGTCTTCTTGTCTTCGGCCGACATTTTGGCGCCTGCGGCCTGTTTCTTTTGCAAGACCTCGACCTTGTGGATGCGCTCGACCCGCTCCTGCCAGGCGAAGACCCCGCTGACAGCCACGAAGGCGGCGAAAGCCATGCCCATCGCCAGCAGCACCTTGGGTGAGGCCTTGCGGAACGGAAACAGCAGCAGCGCCGCCAGTCCGTAAGCCAGCAGAATATCGCCGACCCAGCCGATCACGAAGATATCGATCAGCCCGAACAGGATGAGCAGCAGGTTGCGGCGATAGTAAAGGTCGGCCACCTGCACCGGATCGTCGGGCTTCATGGCCTTGGCAGTAAAGACCATCACCCCGGCGCCGAACAGCAGTTCGAAAAGCCCGCGTTGCGTACCGTCCCAGAAAATCTGGATAGTCGCCCAAGTCGTCTGGTCGGCCGCACTCCACGACAAGCGACGGAAATCGTGCATCCACGACGACACATTGGAGCCCATGAAAGGGATGTTCATGAACAGGATACCCAGGATCGCAATCCCGCGCAGCACGTCGATCGCGTCAATCCGCGCCCGTCCACGTACCGGACCGAATTGAGCCAATTCCCCCGCCATGATTACCCTCACCTGTATTTATGATGAAGGTAATTGACGGCGATAATGACGTCAATCGAATGCATCCGACCAATTCATGACAATTACCGCCATGATGGAAGTACTTTCACTTCGGTTTTCGGAAAAATATCAGGTGAACGTATTAATTTGACTGGCAAAGGCATGCAGTAATCGCATCCTGCACCCATTCGTCGAGGAAGCCATCGTCCGACGGTCCGGCAAACTCGTACAGATCGCTCAACAGCGACGGGTCCGCGACAATCCTCGCCGCTTCGAGCAAGGGCATGGAGACCTGCTCTCCCGCCAACTCCCGCGCCAGCAACGGCAATGCCGCAACGGGGTCGAGGCGCGCCAGCCCGAGAATGGCTTCGGCCCGCACCTCATAAGCCGGGTCGATCGAAGAGGCGATCAGGGCCTTGCGAATGCCGGGACGATCCAGTTCAAGCTGCGAAAGCAGCATGACCGCCCAGTCACGATTGGCCGTGACGGCATCTTGCGTCATATAGATTAGACGCCCGAGGTTCGCCTCACCGAACGGACCTTCGCCAAACGCGAGCTCGTCGGCGATTACAGCCTGTAGAAATTCGGAAGGCGGAAGATAACGCTCGGTCATGCAGATGACCTCCCGGCATATCGTCCAGCCGCAAGGCGTCGCCCCCAAGGAAGGGGAGCGACGATCCAGGTCAGTGTGCCGTCGCCCCCTGCGCCGCGGTGTGCGGCGGCGGAGCCGCGGCGAGGTCGTCCGCCTCGGTCCACTCGATCGCGGTGAGAGGTTCGGTCAGCGCCTTGGCAAGAACCTCATCGACATGGGAAACCGGAATGATTTCCAGGCCCTGCTTCACGTTGTCCGGAATCTCGGCCAGATCCTTGCGGTTCTCCTCAGGGATCAGCACGAGGCTGATACCACCACGCAAGGCCGCCAGCAGCTTTTCCTTGAGGCCGCCGATCGGCAGCACCCGGCCGCGCAAGGTGACTTCGCCGGTCATGGCGACGTCCTTGCGCACCGGATTCCCGGTCAGCGTCGAGACGATAGACGTCACCATGCCGATACCCGCCGAAGGACCATCCTTGGGCACTGCACCTTCGGGAAGGTGGATGTGGATGTCCTTCTTGTGGAACACGCTCGGCTTGATGCCGTAAGCGGGCGAGCGCGCACGCACGAAGCTGAACGCGGTCGAGATCGACTCGTTCATCACGTCGCCCAGCTTGCCGGTCGCCTTGATGTTGCCCTTGCCGGGCACCGTCACGCTCTCGATAGTCAGCAGTTCGCCGCCCACTTCGGTCCAGGCGAGGCCGGTAACGGCGCCGACCTGGTGCTCTTCCTCGCCGACGCCGTGGCGGAACTTGCGGACGCCGGCGAACTCGTCGAGGTTTTCCGGCGTGATGGTAACCGACTTGGCCTTGCCCTCGAGGATCTGGCGCAGCGACTTGCGCGCCAGCCGCGCGATCTCGCGCTCCAGCGTGCGCACGCCGGCTTCCCGGGTGTAGTAGCGGATCAGGTCGCGCAGGCCTTCCTGCGTCAGCGTGAATTCGCCCTTCTTGAGTCCGTGCGCCTCCACCTGCTTGCGGATCAGGTGCCGCTCGGCGATCTCGACCTTCTCGTCCTCAGTGTAACCCTCCAGACGGATGATCTCCATGCGATCGAGCAGCGGCTGCGGCAGGTTCAGGCTGTTCGCGGTGCACACGAACATCACGTCCGACAGGTCGATGTCGAGTTCCAGATAGTGATCCTGGAACTTCGCGTTCTGTTCGGGATCGAGCACTTCGAGCAGCGCCGATGCCGGATCGCCGCGGAAATCCTGACCCAGCTTGTCGATCTCGTCGAGCAGGAACAGCGGGTTGGACTTGCCCGCCTTGCGCAGGTTGGTCACGATCTTGCCCGGCAGCGAGCCGATGTACGTACGGCGGTGGCCGCAGATCTCGGCCTCGTCACGCACGCCGCCCAGCGACTGGCGGATGAACTCGCGCCCCGTCGCCTTGGCGATCGACTTGCCCAGCGAGGTCTTGCCCACGCCCGGCGGGCCGACGAGGCACAGGATCGGGCCCTTCAGCTTGTTGGTGCGCGCCTGCACCGCGAGATACTCGACGATGCGGTCCTTGACCTTGTCGAGCGCGTAGTGATCGGCGTCGAGGATTTCCTGCGCCGAGGAGATATCGCGCTTGAGCTTGCTCTTCTTGCCCCAGGGCAGGCCCAGCAGCACGTCAAGGTAGTTGCGGATGACGGTCGCCTCGGCGCTCATCGGCTGCATCGACTTGAGCTTCTTCAGCTCGCCGACGGCCTTTTCCTTGGCTTCCTTGGAGAGCTTGGTCTTCTCGATCCGCTCGGCCAGTTCCTGCAGTTCGTTACCTTCGTCGCCCTCGCCGCCGCCGAGTTCAGACTGGATCGCCTTGAGCTGTTCGTTGAGGTAATATTCGCGCTGCGTCTTTTCCATCTGGCGCTTCACGCGGCCGCGGATCTTGCGTTCCACCTGCAGGACGCCGAGTTCGCCCTCCATGAAGGAGTAGACCATTTCCAGTCGCTTGAGCGGGTCGGATTCGGACAGCACCGCCTGCTTGTCGGACACCTTGGCCGACAGCTGCGCGGCGACGGTGTCGGCCAGCTTGGCCGCATCCTCGATATCACCGAGCTGTTCGCCCGCGTCCTGGCTGAGCTTCTTGTTGAGCTTGGCGTATTCGTTGAACTGATCGACGACGGTGCGCATCATCGCCTCGACCTCGGTGCCCTCGGCCTCGGTCGGCGCTATCGCCTCAACTCCTGCGACCAGCATCTCGCCCTCATCCGTGGTTTCGGAGCGCAGGGTTTCGAGGCGGGCGCGGTCCTGCCCTTCGACCAGCACGCGCACGGTGCCGTCCGGCAGCTTGAGCAGCTGCAGGACGCTGGCGATCACGCCGGTGTCGTAGAGGTCGTCACGATCCGGGTCGTCACAGCTGGGATCGAGCTGGGCGAGCAGGAAGATGTCCTTGTCGCCGGCCATCGCCGCTTCGAGTGCCGCCACGGATTTTTCGCGGCCCACGAAGAGAGGCACGACCATGCCCGGGAAAACGACGATGTCACGCAGCGGCAGAAGCGGAAGCAGGTTCAATGCACTTGTCCAATCATCTCGCACGGGGACTGCATCTTGGCCCAACCCCGGCATATTCCCGCAGGATATGGGTGGTTTTGGCCACCTTGCAATCTTTTCGAGGCGAAAGGCCGTGGAAACCCGCCTGCTCGCTACAGGAAATTACCCTCATCACGTTGCGAGGGCACCAGTAGCTGGGTCCGATTTCGAGTAATAGGGCGGCGATTCGTCACCGTTTCAGAGCTACGGGAAAAGGCGCGCGTCCTCTTCGACAGGCTCAGGGCGAGCGGACTTGGAGCAAACCACCGGACAGGCTTGGCACGAGATAAAAAAGCCCAGCCCGAACCACCGCTCAGGCTGAGCTTGTCGAAGCCCCGAAAAGGCAAACGCGCTTTAGAACGGCAGCTTGAAGCCCGGCGGCAGGCCCATGCCCTGCTGCGCCTTGGCGAGTTCCTCGTTCGCCACCGAGTCGGCCTTGACGCGCGCGTCGTTGTAGGCGGCCGCGATCAGGTCTTCGAGGATCGGCTTTTCCGAGGCCACCATCAGGCTGTCGTCGATGGCCACGCCGATCACGCGGCCCTTCGCCGAACAGCGGATCTTGACGAGACCGCCGCCCGACAGCCCCTCGACCTCAAGCTGGTCGAGCTTGCCCTGGGTTTCGTTCATCTGCTTCTGGATGGTCTCGGCGGCGGCTTGCGCGGCCTGGATCATCTCTTCCATCGACTTCATCTCAACGTCTCCAATTGCGGCCGCCCCGCCGATGGCGGCCTGGCGATCTTCCTGAATGAGTTCGGCGCCGGGGAATGCCGCCAGCGTCGCCTCGACCAATGGTGAGGTTCGCAGCGCCTCTGCGTCGGCAGTCTTCTTTACCTGATGCACTTCGACGAGGGTGGGCGCGCCTTCTCCAGCGACTTTCTCGACCTGCCAACGCTCGCCTGTGGCCGCCTGCAGACCGCCGCGCAGAACCGCAACGATGTCCTCGTTGAAGCCCGGCGGCTGGGCATAGCGCAGCAGGCCCGGCGAAAGCTCGACCACCCGCACCTGCATGCGCATGGTGTTCGCGGCAGACATCTCACCCGCATGCTCGACGTCATCGACCAGAGCTTCCCAGCGCGGCGAGATCGCAGCCGGTGACATTGCGACAGGCGCGCCGGACGCGGCACTTCCCTGCTCGGCCACGGGAGCCGCAGGCGCGCGGGAGGCGATTTCCTCCAGCTTGCGGACCAGTGCGCCGGGATCGGGCATGTCGCTGGCGTGCATGATCCGCAGCAGGGCCATCTGCGCCGCGACGAGCGGATCGGGCGCGGACTTCACCTCATCATGCCCCTTGAGCAGCAGTTGCCACAGGCGATGGAGTTGCCCCGCCCGCAGCGACTTAGCCCAACCCTCGATCGCCTCGCGCTCCTCGGTGGAGTGCGCTTCGGCGCTGCCGCTGACTTGCGCCACGGCGACGCGGTGGGTCAGGTCCATGAGGCCGCGCATCAGCGCGATCGGCTCGACACCGAGCGCGAACTGGTGCGCGACGAGGTCGAGCAGGTCGCCGCCCTTGCCGTCCAGGATCGCGGCGATGAGCTTGCGCTGCACGCCCTTGTCGGAGAGGCCGAGCATGTCACGCACCTTGTCGGCGCGGACCTGGCCTTCGCCGTCGAGGTCGGCGTGAGCAATCGCCTGGTCGAGAATCGAGAGGCCGTCGCGGACCGAACCCTCGGCGGCGGCGGCGACCATCGCGAGTGCCTCAGCCTCGGCCTCGACGCCTTCCTTCGCGCAGACGTGCGCGAAGTGGCCCGCCAGCATCGGCGCGGGGATACGGCGCAAGTCGAAGCGCTGGCAGCGCGACAGCACCGTGACCGGCAGCTTGTCCACTTCGGTGGTCGCGAAGAGGAACTTCACATGCGCCGGCGGTTCTTCGAGCGTCTTGAGCAGCGCATTGAACGCATTGCGCGAGAGCATGTGGACTTCGTCGATGATGTAGATCTTGTAGCGCGCCGAGACGGCGGCATAGCGCACCGACTCGATGATCTCGCGCACGTCGTCGACGCCGGTGTGGCTGGCGGCGTCCATCTCGATGACGTCGATATGGCGGCCCTCGGCGATGGCGACGCAGGGTTCGCACTGGCCGCAAGGGTCGATCGTCGGGCCGCCTTGCCCGTCCGGGCCGATGCAGTTGAGGGCCTTGGCGATGAGGCGCGCGGTCGAGGTCTTGCCGACCCCGCGCACGCCGGTCATCAGGAAGGCATGGGCCAGCCGGTCGCGCTTGATCGCGTTGGCGAGGGTCTGGACCATCGCCTCCTGCCCGATCAGTTCGGCAAAAGTCTGCGGGCGATACTTGCGTGCGAGCACGCGGTAGGGCTGCGAGGCGGTTCCGGCAGGAGTAGACTTGGCCGAAGGCGCTTCGACAGGCTTAGCCTGAGTAGGAACGGCGGCAGGTTCGGTTGCCTCGGCGAACATGGCGCTCTGCCCGGCTGCTTCGAGTTCGGCGGCGGAGGGTCGAGATTCGGGCTTTGGCTCCGGCGTCGCTTCCGGCTCAGGATCGCCGAACATCGACTGCTGCCCCGCGGCCTCCAGTTCGGCGGCATCGGGCTTGTCGTCAGCGTCGTCTTCGTCCCAGGGGGCGTGTCGCCGAACATGTCGCGTGAATCGTCCATCGTCGCTCAAACTAGGGGTTCGCGCCCGGGATGTCAGGAGGAAAGCGGCACGCTTATCGGCATGTTCCACAGCCTTCGCGTCCAGAAGGACACAAAGACGTGAAAATTCAGCGATGTAGAAAAATGAAGGAGCCGAACGACCCGCCGCAACCCGTTGTGGCTGCTTCCTTCCGGACCTGACCAAGTTGGCGGACGCAAACGCCCGTCCGACTCCCGGAGCGCCCTATGGCGATGGTTTGACGGGAATGCAAGCAGTTAGAACGACGTCGCCCCGGACATGGGCCGGGGCGATGGACGATCAGCGGAAGTTGTCGGCGTAAGCCTGGATCTTGAGGCGGCGCGGCGGGGTGGTGTGGATCTCGGCCTCGATGCCGTACTTGTCGGCATAGGCCTTGGCCTCTTCCGAAGTCGGGAAGCGCAGGATGACCTGCTGCTGCGTGTCGCCCGAGCCGGCCCAACCCATAAGGGGATCGGGCTTCTTCGCCTCCGACGGTGTGAACTCGAGGGTCCACTGGTCGAGCAGCGCCTTGCCGGACTGCATGGCGTTCTTCGGGCGTTGATAAATGCGTGCGCTCATGAGCCAGCGCTTTGCCTCCGAATCGCTGCCGAAATCAAGCGCGAATCACGCCTTGCGACTTGCTTCGAAGGCATTGCGCGTCTTGAGGCTAGGGTCTTCGGTCCAAGGTTCATCCGGCCAGCGGTGACGCGGGTAGCGTCCTTTCATGTCGCGCTGCACGTCGCGCCATGATCCCCGCCAGAAGCCGGGCAAGTCGCGCGTGGTCTGGATCGGGCGGCCGGCAGGCGAGGTCAGCTTGAGCAGCAACGGCTGCGAGGGCTGACCAAAGCCGGGGTGCCGGTCGAGCCCGAACAAGGCCTGCACGCGCACTTCCACCGAGGGGCCGCCTTCGTCCTCATAGTCGATCGGGTGCGTCGAACCGGCGGGACTGCGGAACTCGGGGGAGCGAGGCGGTCGAGCGCCTGCTGGTCATCCCAGCTCAGCCGATTGCGCAAGGCCTGCGTCACCGCGCCCCCGTCGAGCTGATCAAGCCGTCGTCCCAGAAGCGGTCCGAGCCATTCCTCAAGGTCCTCCAGCAGCGCCTCTTCCGACAACGCCGCAATCCCCGCATAGCGCGCGCGACGCAGGAAGTTCTGGGCCCCCTTGCCCAGCGGCACCAGGGGCAGGCCCTTGAGGCGGATGCGCTCGATCAGGAAGGCGCGGATCGCTTGCGGGTCTGGCGACGGATCAGGTCCGCTCGCCAGCGTGATCGCGCCGAGGCGACGCTCCAGCCGCGCCTCCACACGGCAGTCGGCCTCGTTCCAGCGCAGCACGGTGCGGCGTTCGATAGCATCGGCAAGCCACGCCTCGACCTCGGCCGTTTCGAGCGAGGCGCCCGAAAGGATGCGCGCGCCCTTGGCTTGCCCCTGCGCGTCACCGATCACCATCCACTCGCGAGCGGCCAGCGGCGAGGCGGGATCGAGCACGTAGCCCCTCCCTCCCGCGCTCAGCCATGTCTCGCCCGAGCCGTCGCGGCGACGCGCCAGCATGTCAGGGCGGCCGAGGGCGAGAAGCACGCCAAAGGGCACCTCTTCCGCGGCACCGGCAGCGACCAGCCCCGCCGCCCGCCGAGCCCAGCCCACCGCGAGCTTGCGCGAAGCCTGCGCGCGGGGCGCGCGGTCGGCATCCCAGCGGGAAAGGCGCTGCGTCAGGTCGTCACTACGACCACCTAGCCCACGCTCCTGCAGGAGCAGCGCGAGTTTCGCCGCCACATCGGCGGCGCCATGTTCGCAGGCGCGCAGGATCATCGCCGCCTGCGGCGGGTCCATCGGCAGGCTGGCGACCTTGCGGCCGAAACCGGTGATGCGCCCCGCTTCGTCGAGCGCGCCCAGGGCGACGAGGCCCTTGCGCGCCGCTTCCAGCGCCGGGGCGGGCGGCGGGTCGAGCCAGGCCATCACTGCGGGATCTCCCGTGCCCCACTGCGCCAGCGCCAGCGTCAGCGGCGCTAGGTCACTGGTCAGCATTTCCGGCGGATCGAACTCGGGCCGCCCGGCATGCGCGGCTTCCTCCCATAGGCGATAGGCGACGCCGGGCTGCTGACGGGCGGCGCGGCCTGCACGCTGGGCGGCCGAGGCCCGGCTTGCCCGGTGCGTGACGAGGCGGGTGACGCCCGCTGCCTTGTCGAACTCGGCACGGCGCGAGAGGCCCGCGTCCACCACCACCGAAACGCCGTCGAGCGTCAGCGAAGTCTCCGCGATCGCGGTCGCCAGCACTACCCGGCGGCGGCCTTCGGGATCGCGCCGGATCGCCGCGCGCTGGGCGGCGGGTTCGCACTGGCCATGAAGCGGTAGAACCAGCGCAGAGGGCAGCTTCTGCGCCAGCCCCTCGGTCACTCGCTCGATCTCGCGAACGCCGGGGAGGAAGGCCAGCACATCGCCATCGGCGTCGCGCCAGGCGGTGAGGACAGCCGATGTGACCGCGTCCTCGATCCGCCTGTCCGGCGCGTGCCCGAGCCAGCGCAGGTCGAGCGGCCAGGCTTTGCCCGCGCTCTCGATCACCGGAGTGCCCTCCCCCAGCAGCCGGGCGAAGCGGGTCCCATCGATGGTAGCGGACATGACGACCACCCGCAGGTCCTCGCGCAGTACGGCGCGGCTTTCGATCGCCAGCGCCAGGCCGAGGTCGCTGTCGAGATGGCGCTCATGCGCCTCGTCGAACAGCACGGCGGACACGCCGGGAAGCTCCGGGTCCGAGAGGATCGTCGAGACGAAGATCGCCTCCGTCATCACCACCACACGCGTGCGGGCCGAGCGCTTGACATCGAGACGGGTGACGTAGCCGATGGTCTCGCCTGCCGCCTCGCCCAGCTGCCCGGCCATACGCTCGGCGGCGGCCCGCGCGGCGACACGGCGCGGCGAGAGCAGGATCACGGTGCCCTTGCACCATTCCTCGCCCAGCAGGGTCGGCGCGAGCGCGGTCGTCTTGCCTGCACCGGGCGAAGCGATGAGCACGGCGCCCGTCCCGGCGCGCAAGGCGGCCAGGAGATCAGGCAGGACGGCATGGATCGGCAAGGTGCTCACAGACGCGCCCTTAGAGCATTATTGCCATGCGTAAAATCACCGGATCGGTTGTGATACGGGATCATTTCGCCCGACATGTGCACTTTTCATAAAGACTTGGATAGTATCAGAGACCGCTTGCGAGCCCCCGTTCTCGAATTGCAGACGCGCACACCATGAACGTTGCCGGTCAGTATCCCCTTCGCGTCGCGCAGTATCTGCGCCTGCGAGAGCACATACCACCGCTCTATGGACTGCTTTCGATCAACGCTGCCGTTCTGGCCTTCACCCATCGCCATCTTGCTCCGCCCCTGCTGGTCTACACCATCCCAGGCATCCTGATCACGGCGTGCGTTCTGCGCATGATCCTCTGGACCCGCCCCGTCAGGCCTTCGGATCTGGAACTCGAAGCGGTCGACCGGCGACTGCGCCGCACGCATGCCTTCGCCGTGATTTTCTCGATGGCGTTCGTCGCCTGGTCGCTGACGCTGGACCAGTATGGCGGACCCTACGAGCATGGCCACGTCGCCGTCTTCGTCTCGGTGACCGTACTGGGCTGCGTGTTCTGCCTCAATTTCCTGCCGCGCGCGGCGCTTGCGGTCTGCGTCACGGTTCTGGGCACTTTCCTCACTTATTCGCTGATCACGGGCGGCGAAGTGCTGATCGCCATCGCCGCCAACATTACCCTCGTGGCCATCGGCATTCTCAAGATCCTGGGTGATTCCTACCATTCCTTCGTTGATCTCGAGGCATCCCAGCGCGCTCTTACCATAGAGCGCCAACAGGCACAGGCGCTCGGCGAGGAGAACGCCCGCCTCGCCCAGACCGACGCGCTGACCGGAATGCCCAACCGTCGCTTCTTCTTCACGACGCTCGAGGGGCTGCTGGAGCACGCCGGGCCCGAGGACCGCTTCAGCGTCGGGCTCATCGACCTCGACCGTTTCAAGCCGATCAACGATACTCATGGCCACGCCCACGGCGACCGGCTGCTGCAGATCATCGGCGCTCGGATGAACGCCGCTTGCCCCGCCGACGCCATCGTCGCCCGGCTCGGCGGCGACGAGTTTGGGCTGATCGTCATGAGTGGCCCGCCCGAAGCCGAGCGCGTCGCCAACGACTTGTGCCGCGCCATCCGCGAACCCGCGCGCATCGGCGATATCCTGGTCTCGGTCGGCTGTTCAGCTGGCCTCGCGGTGTATCCGGAGACCGCCGCCAGTGCCAACCTGCTGTTCGACCGCGCCGACTTCGCGCTCTATCACGCAAAGAACCACAAGCGCGGCCAGTGCGTGCTGTTCTCGCAGGAACTGGAAAGACTGATACGCAGCGAGCAATCGCTGGACGCTGCGCTGCAGTTGGCTGACCTCGAAAGCGAGTTGTCACTCAACTACCAACCGATCGTCGCAACCGACGACCTCGACACCATCGGCGTCGAATGCCTTGCCCGCTGGCACTCGCCGCGACTGGGCCACATCGCGCCCGAACTGTTGATCGCCTCGGCGGAGCGCGTAGGCCGCGCTCGCGAAGTCACTCTGACTCTCTTCGGCAAAGCACTCGATGCCTTGGCGCGGCTGCCGGCGGGCTTGCGCCTGTCGTTCAACCTGTCGGGCAACGACATCTGCAACCCGCAGACGATCGATGCCCTGCTCCAGCGCGTCGCGGCCTCCGCCTGCGATCCGCGCCGCGTGCTGATCGAGATCACCGAATCCTCGCTGATCTCGGAGTTCGCCATCGCCAGCGCCGCTCTCGAAAGGCTGCGACAGACCGGAATGCGTATCGCCCTCGACGATTTCGGCACGGGATATTCCAGTTTGTCGTCGCTCCACCAGTTGCCGCTCGACATGGTCAAGATCGACCGCAGCTTCGCGGTAAGGCTGGACGAGGCCTCGGGCCGTCGCCTGATCACGGCTATCCGCCACCTCGCCCGCTCGCTTTCGCTGGAATGCGTGATCGAAGGTATCGAGACAGAGAACCAGCTCGTAAGCGCACGGCTGGCAGGTTTCTCATTGGCGCAAGGCTATTTCATCGCACGGCCCATGACGCTGGAGAGGGTGCTGGATCGCCTCGCCCAGCCGGGCAGCGCGCGCTGGAATGCCGTCGCCGGGTAAGGATCAGGTCGGGCGGCGCACGCCGTAATCGATGCGGATGCGGACCCATTCGCCGACTTGCGGCTTACCGTTGATGCGCGGCGGGATCACCTGGAACTGCCACGCCGCATTGAGCACCGCGCGCCCATAGCCGGAACCGCGTGGCGATCTGCCGAGGATCTGGCAGTTCTCGACGTGATAGTGATCGATCGTCTGGCAGGCGACCATGCCCCAGCCCTCGGGCGGAGCATTGGCGGGCATGTAGCCGCCGAGCTGCGCATCGGTGGGCCTGCGGAACCAGTCTGCATTATAGAGCGTGGCGCCGCCCGGCCCTCGCCGGGGCCATACGTGGAGCCACTGTTGCCGCCGCCCGAGGGGCTACCGCTGCCCGAACTCTTCATGCCGCCGATGTCCGCCGCCGCCATGTCCGACTTAGAGAGCTTGAGGAAGCTGAAGGCAGGCTTCTCGGCCGTCTGGGTCGGCTTCTCGATCGGCTGTACCGGAGTCTCGACCGCGACCTTGGGCTGTTCGACCTGATCCTTCTCGACCTTTTCCGCCTTCTTGGCGGGTTCGGGAGACTTAGCGCCGGTATCCGCATCCTCACCCTCGATGTTGAAGGTGACGGGGTTCTTCGCCTTCTCGCGCAGAGGGGCCACCGCCGTTTGATAGATCGCGATCAGCAAGGCGATCACGATGATCGCCGCCGACAGCAGTGAGGAGATCAGGCGTTGGCGAGGCGAACCGGATTGGTATCCGCCCCTGTCGGCGTAGGAGGGCATGGCGCGCCTCATTAAGCGAGCCGTGCTCGCGCTGCAATTACGGCTTTGTTGCAGAGTGTCGCAATCTCTGTGGACTGTGGCTCCGGCGCCCGTCCGGAGGAGCGAGCCTCAGCTCAATACCGCCGCGCGACGGCGAACTCCACCGCCTCGGCCATGGCGTTGCGTGCCTCGCCCGCCGGGAAGCCTGCAATCGCGTCGATCGCGCGCTGGGCGTAGAGCCGTGCCCGTTCGCGGGTCGCCTCGACGCAGCCATGGCGGTTGATCAGTTCGACCGCATGAGCGAGGTCTTCGTCCTCGGTGCGGAAACCGGCGATGGCGTCCTCCCAGAACTTGCGCTCCTCGGCATTGCCGCGCGCGTAGGCGAGGATCACCGGCAGGGTCATCTTGCCCTCGCGGAAATCGTCGCCCTTGTCCTTGCCCGATTCGGTCACTTCCGAATCGTAGTCGATCGCATCGTCCACCAGCTGGAAGGCGATGCCGAGGTTACGGCCATAGGCGTCGAGCGCCATTTCCTCCGCCTCGCTCTTTTCCGCGACGAGCGCGGAAATGCGGGTGGCGGCGGCAAAGAGCGCGGCGGTCTTGGAGCCGATGATCTGGAGGTAATGGTCCTCGCTCGTCTCGATCCGGCGCTGCGCGGTCAACTGGTCGACCTCGCCGGCAGCGATGATCGAACTGGCCTTGGAAAAGACCCGCAGAACCTTGAGGCTGCCGTCCTCGACCATCAGTTCGAAGGCGCGGGTGAACAGGAAGTCGCCCACCAGCACTGTCGCCGGATTGCCGAACACGATGTTCGCGGCAGCCTTGCCCCGGCGCATGTCCGAACCGTCGACGACGTCGTCGTGAAGCAGCGTGGCGGTGTGGAGGAATTCCACGGCGGCGGCCAGCTTGTGGTGGCGGTTGCCCTGGTAGCCGCACAGCTCAGCAGCCGCGACCATCAGCATCGGGCGCATGCGCTTGCCGCCGCCCGAGATCAAGTGCCCGGCAAGGGCCGGAATAAGGGGAATCTCACTCTGCATGCGGTCGAGAATGACGGCATTGACGCTGTTCATGCCGGACGCGGTAAGCGCCAGCATGGGAGCCAGGGAGGGTTGCTGCCTGCGCGTCTGCAGGGGGACGATATCTGCGCTCATCGCTGCGCGCTTTGGGCTCAAGGCGACCGCAACGCAAGTGCAAACGGTATCAACCGTGGCCGTAACCGGATTGGCAGAAGTGGGAAACCCGTGCTAGCGGGCGCTGCGATGACTCAGCAGACTTCCTCGACCGTCGGCACCGTCGACCCCGTCCTCGCGGGCTTTCGTTCCAGCATCGACAACATCGATGCCGCGCTGATCCACATGCTCGCCGAGCGTTTCCGGATCACCAAGGCCGTGGGCGAATACAAGGCGAAGACCGACCTTCCCGCCTCCGATCCCGGCCGCGAGGAGCGCCAGATCGCCCGCCTGCGCAAGCTGGCCGAGGACGCGCATCTCGACCCCGATTTCGGCGAGAAGTTCATCCGCTTCGTGATCGACGAAGTGATCCGTCACCACGAGCGGGCAAAGAACGAGGGCTGAGTTCCTCCTCGAGCAAGCTCGGGGAGGAATTACCGGCTTACTCTTCCACCAGACCCTGCAGGCGCGCCATCAGCGTCTGGATGCGCGTCGCCGCCTCGGTGAAGGTCGCGACGTCATCGCGGTTGCCGTTGCCGCGCGCTTCCTTGGCCGATTCGAGGTAACCCTCGAGATCGACTTCCAGTGCGTCGACCAGCATTTCGATCTCGTCCGAAGTCAGCGGGACGTTGATGGGCTTGCTCATGAATGCTCCTGAATTGGCTATGCGGCGCAGATAGCCGCCCTGCCCGCGACCGCAAGCCGTGACAGGAGCGGTTACCCCGAAAAATGTGCCGGGAAACGTCTTACGCCCCAGTCCGCGGCAGCTTCAGTTTCACCAGCAGCCCGCCCAGATCCTCGCTCTCGTCTAGTTCGACGGTGCCGCCGTAGATCTCCACCACATCGCGCACGATCGCAAGCCCCAGGCCGGTGCCGGGCTTTCCGGTATCGAGCCGCGCGCCGCGATCGAAGATACGGGTGCGCTCGGCCTCGGGGATGCCCATGCCGTCGTCCTCGATCCAGATTTCGCAGAACCGCTCGTTCTTCGCCGCATCGACGGTGACGAAGACGCTGCCGCCGCCGTACTTGGCCGCATTCTCGATCAGGTTGCCGAGCATTTCCTCGAGGTCCTGCTTCTCCATCGCCACGATGGCGTCGTGGTTACCGTCGAGATCGAGGCGGGTCTGGTCGTAGAGCCGCTCGACCGCGCGCATCACCGCCTCGAGGCTCGGCCAGACTTCGGCACGCGACTGGCCGACGGCGCGGCGGCCGACGGCGCGGGCGCGGGCAAGGTGATGATCGACCTGACGGCGCATCACCGCCGCCTCGCGAATCACGGTGTCGGCAAGGTCGGGCGCCTGCGCGGTTGCGGCGTTCATCACCACCGTCAGCGGCGTCTTGAGGGCATGGGCGAGGTTGCCCGCATGGGTGCGCGCCTCCTCCGCCTGCCGCTCGGTATGGGCGAGCAGCGCGTTCAACTCGTTCACCAGCGGCTCGACCTCACGCGGGAGCGGATCGTTGACGCGGCTGGAGCCGGTGGTGCGCAGCTTCTGGATCGCGCGGCGCACATGGCGAAGCGGAAACAGGCCGTACCATGTCTGCATCCCCGCCATCAGCAGCAGGCCGACGCCGAGTGCGACGAAGCTGTAGACCAGGATCGAGCGGATCATCTTGATCTGGTCGTCGAGGTCCTTGCGGCTGGCCGCGACGGTGAACATCCACTTGGCATCGCTGCCCGGAAGGATGATCGAGCGCTCCATCACGCGAAGCGGCTCGCCCTCGAACTGGAAGCTATCGTAGACGTGGGTTTCTGCGTCGAAGTGGCCGTCCGGCACGTTCAGGCTGCGGTCCCACAGCGAACGCGAGGGAAAATCCTCGTGCCCCTTGGCGCGAATTTGCCAGTAGAGGCCGGAATTGGGTTCGAGGAACCGCTGGTCGCCCAAGGGACGCAGGAAGAAAACCTCGCCGTCCTGCGAAATCTCGGCCGAGCCGATCATGCCGGTCAGCATATAGCCCAGCTGTTCGTCGAAGTTTCGCGTGACGATGCCGGTGACGGTGTGGTCGAGCGCCAGTCCACCCGCGAGCAGGAGGAAAGAGATCCACCCCGCCGCGATCAGCATCATGCGCCGCGCGAGCGAGCCGGTACTACCGGCCCGCTTCACGGGCGCCTGAGATGGGGCGGCGTCAGCCGCGGCCGGGTTCGGCGGGATCGTCGAGACTGTATCCAAGGCCGCGGATCGTCGTGATGACATCGGCACCCAGCTTCTTGCGGATGCGCGTGACGAAGACCTCGATCGTGTTCGAATCGCGGTCGAAATCCTGATCGTAGATGTGCTCGATCAGTTCGGTGCGGCTGACCACCTTGCCCTTGTGGTGCATCAGGTAGGACAGCAGCTTGTATTCCTGCGCGGTCAGCTTGACCGGCTCGCCAGACAGCGTGACGCGGCCCGAGCGGGTGTCGAGGCGCACCGGCCCCGCCGTCAACTCGCTGGAGGTATTGCCCGAGGCGCGGCGGATCAGCGCGCGCAGGCGGGCGATCAGCTCCTCGGTCTGGAACGGCTTGGCCAGATAGTCGTCGGCGCCGGCATCGAGGCCCGCGACCTTGTCCGACCAGCTGTCGCGCGCGGTCAGCACCAGCACCGGGAAGGTGCGGCCCTCGCGGCGCCACATGCCCAGCACGGTCAGTCCGTCGATCTCGGGCAGGCCGAGGTCGAGGATCACCGCGTCGTAGTCTTCGGTAGAGCCGAGGAAATGCCCATCCTCGCCATCGGCGGAGAGGTCCACGGCATAGCCGTTCTGCTCCAGCGTGGTCTTGAGCTGGTTGCCCAGGGTGGGCTCATCCTCGACGATCAGGATGCGCAATGTACCGTCCTCCTAACATGAACGAGGTTGAGATGGGCCGAAAGGGTGAAACGGTCAAGCAACAGGGCGTCGCTAAGTTCCCGGCCCGTTCCCGTACGAGCGCTCTAGCGCGACTGGCCGATGATGCGCCCCGTCCGGGCATCCACATCGACGAAATATACCTTCCCGTTCTTGATGAACTTGAGGCGATAGGTCATCGCCGCCGGGTCGTACTCCGGCCCGATGTACTGCATTCCCGACATGCGGGGCAGTACTTCGCGCTCGATCTCGCGCGGGGGCAGCACGTTGCCGGCGCGGCGCTCGCGCCGCAGTTCGCCCTGCTCGCCGCCGGAAGCATGCGCCACCGGAACAATCAGAGCGGGAAGCACGGCCAGCGCCGCAAGGAGGGTCGAAATCCTTTTCATCACGGCTTCGGTGCCTAAAGTTGAAGGCTTGAACAAGTCCTGAATGTGGCGGGAAGGTGGCAGACAGGTTTCCGGTGTGGCCGATGGGCAACGCAAACCTGATCCTCCCTGTCGCGCAGCGATGGGGAGGTGGCAGCCCGCAGGGCTGACGGAGGGGTCGCGTATTCCCCTCCACCACCGACTGCGTCGGCCGTCCCCCTCCCCATCGCTGCGCGACAGGGAGGATTTGCGGCCCTTCCCTTCCCCGCCGCTCCCCTGTAGGGCGCGGCCCATGGCACTCGCACCGATCCTCAGCTGGGAAAACCTCGGCCTCGTCCAGGGCAATGGCTGGCTCTTTCAGGGCCTCGACATCAACGTGGGACCGCGCGACCGGCTGGCGCTGATCGGCCGCAACGGCGCCGGCAAGACCACGCTGCTCAAGCTGCTGGCGGGCATCGTCGATGCCGACAAGGGCACCCGCTCGGTGCAGCCCGGCACGCGCGTCGTCACGCTGGAGCAGGACCCGTTCTTCACCGGCTACGACACCCTGCTCGACTTCGCGATCCACGGCGATGATGCGCCTGCCCGGCACGAAGTCGAGGCGATCGCCGACCAGCTCGGCATCGACCTCTCGCGCGAAGCCGCCAGCGCATCGGGCGGTGAACGCCGCCGCGCCGCGCTGTGCCGTGCGCTGGCGATGGAGCCCGACCTGCTGCTGCTCGACGAGCCGACCAACCACCTCGACCTCGCCGCGATCGACTGGCTGGAATCGTGGCTGCAGCGCTACAACGGCGCCTTCGTGGTCATCAGCCACGACCGCACCTTCCTCACCCGCCTGACCAACGCGACGCTGTGGCTCGACCGCGGCGGCCTGCGCCGCAAGGACATCGGCTTCGGCGGCTACGAGGCGTGGGAAGAGGAAGTCTACGCCGAGGAAGCGCGCGCCGCGCAGAAGCTCGACGCCAAGCTCAAGATCGAGGCGCACTGGCTGGAACGCGGCGTCACCGCGCGCCGCAAGCGCAACCAGGGTCGTCTGGCCAAGCTGTGGGAAATGCGCGCCACCCGCGCCGCGATGGTCGGCCCGCAGGGCGCGGCCAAGCTGGAAGTCGTCGCCAACGACAGCAAGACCAAGTCGGTGATCGTCGCCGACAAGGTGACCAAGGCCTTCGGAGACCGCACGGTCATCAAGGACTTCTCCCTGCGTATCCAGCGCGGCGATCGCATCGGCATCGTCGGCGCCAACGGTTCGGGCAAGACCACGCTGCTCAAGCTGCTGATGGGCGAGATGCAGCCCGATTCCGGCACGATCACGCAGGCCGCCAGCATGGAGCCCACGGTGATCGACCAGCAGCGCAGCCGCATGAACCCGGAAATGCGCATCCGCGACGTGCTGGCCGAAGGCAGCGACTGGATCGACGTACGCGGGGTGCGCAAGCACATCCAAGGCTATCTCAAGGACTTCCTGTTCGATCCGGGTCTGGTCGAGGCCAAGGTCGGCACCCTCTCGGGCGGCGAGCGTTCGCGCCTGCTGTTCGCGCGCGAATTCGCCACCACCTCCAGCCTGCTGGTGCTCGACGAGCCGACCAACGATCTCGATCTGGAAACGCTCGATCTGCTGCAGGAAGTGATCTCGGACTACGACGGCACCGTGCTGATCGTCAGCCACGACCGTGACTTCCTCGACCGAACAGTGAACATCACGCTGGGCCTCGACGGCTCGGGCCACATCGACGTGATCGCGGGCGGCTATGCCGACTGGGAGGCCAAGCGCCGCGAGCGTACCGTGGGCGCGGCAAAGAAGGCCAAGGCGGAAACCGCAGCCGCCGCGCCGCAGATGCCCGCGAAGAAGGCCAAGCTCTCGTACAAGGACCAGCGCGACTACGAACTGCTGCCCAAGCGGATCGAGGAACTGGAGGGCCTGATCGCGCGCGACGAGACGGCACTGTCCGACCCGGCGCTCTACACGCACGACCCGAAGAAGTTCGCCGCGCTGACCGACGCCATCGCCAAGGCGCGGACCGAGAAGGACAACGCCGAGGAGCGCTGGCTGGAACTGGCTGAGCAGGTCGAGAGCTGAGGCCCTTGTTCTGCCCTCGTTCGTCATTGCGAGCGCAGCGAAGCAATCCAGGGCGGTTTACGCCACTCTGGATTGCTTCGCTGCGCTCGCAATGACGAAGTATCTGATGCCGTCTTGCCAAGACCCGCCAATCGGCCGATAGCCCTCTCAAACCAAATCGGTTACAGAGGCTCCGCATGATAAACCGCATCCGCGACATCCGCCGCCAGAAGAACATGACGCTGGCCGACGTGGCGCTGGCCTGCGATCCGCCGACCACCGCGCAGACCATCGGTCGCCTCGAAACCGGCATGCGCAACCTGTCGCTGGTATGGATGAACCGCATCGCCGCCGCGCTGCAGGTGGAGCCGGAAACGCTTCTGCGCTCCGAAGGCGCCGAGCCCGCCCGCCTCGTCGCCACGCTGGGCACCAAGGGCGCCGAGGCCCTGAAGAAGCCGGTCGATGCCGTGCTGCCCAACGATCTCTCCGCCGATGCGCCATGGGTCGTGGTTTCAGTGGACGCCGCCGTCGGCGAATACCGCGAGGGCGACCAGCTGTGGCTGCGCCAGCACCGTCCGGAAGAGGCCACCGACCTGCTCAACCGCGACGTCCTCGCGCCCATGCAGGGCGGACGCTTCGCGTTCGGTCGGCTTACCGAGGGTAGTGCACAGGCCGTCACCCTCCTGCCGCCCGCCGCTGGCAAAAGCCCGGTCGCGGTGGAACAACCCGCCTGGCTCGCGGTTGCCGAAATGCTGGTCCGCAAGCTCTGATCCGCAAGCTCTGACTCTCGGCCGCCACGGGAAATCCATGCACGTCCTGTCCATCGCCACGCTGTTTCCCAACCCGGTGAAGCCCTCGTTCGGGGTCTTCGTCGGCAACCAGATGCGCGCAGTCGTCGCCAGCGGTCAGGTGGAACTGACGATGGTGAGCCCCATCGGCATCCCGCCCTGGCCACTCTCCACGCGCGAGCCCTACGCGCGGCTAAAGGACATTCCGGAGGTGAGCGACGCGGTGGGCCTCAAGGTCCACTACCCCAAGTTCACCACGTTCCCGAAAGTCGGCGGTGACACCAATCCGGGGCGCATCGCCCGCACCGTGCTGCCGCTGGTGCGCAAATTGCACAAGGAGAAGCCCTTCGACCTCGTCGATGCGCAGTTCTTCTTCCCGGACGGCCCGGCCGCCGCGATCGTCGCGCGCGAACTGGGCATTCCGCTGACAATCAAGTCGCGCGGAGCGGACATCCATTTCTGGGGCCAGCGCCCCCATGCGCTGAAACAGATGCTGGAGGCGGCGCACCAGTCCGCCGGGCTGCTCGCGGTCAGTCAGGCGCTGCGCGAGGACATGATCCAGCTCGGCATGCCCGCCGACCGGATCGATATCCACTACACCGGCCTCGACCGCGAGAAGTTCCATCCCATCGAGCGCGGCGCCGCCCGCGCTCTCGTCTCGGCGATGCCGAACCTTGGCATCTGGTCGGAAGGTCCGCTGCTGGTGACGCCCGGCGCGCTGATCCCGCGCAAGGGACAGGCGCTGGTGATCGAGGCGCTGTGTCGCCTGCCAGAAGCCCGCCTTGCGCTGGCTGGTAGCGGCGAGGACGAGGCACGGCTGAAAGCCCTCGCCCAGCGCCTAGGCGTGGCAGAGCGCGTGCAGTTCCTCGGCCTCGTCGATCACGAACTGCTGCCGCACGTCCTGTGCGCGGCGGACGTGCTGGTGCTGCCCTCGGCCAGCGAGGGGCTGGCGAACGTGTGGGTGGAGGGCCTCGCCTGCGGCACCCCGATCGTCATCCCCGACATCGGCGGCGCGCGCGAGATTGTCAGCGACGCCAGCGCCGGACGCATCGCCGAGCGCACCCCCGACGCCATCGCCGCGGCGGTGGAGGACATCCTCGCCGATCCGCCGACGCAGGCGCAAGTGGCCGAGCACGTCAGCCGCTTCTCGTGGGGCGTCAATGCGGAGAACATCGTGCACTTCTGGAAGGGCGTGCTGGGGCAGGACGAACCCGCCCCGGAGCTTGAGGAAACCGCCTGACTTTTGCTTCGTCATTGCGAGCGCAGCGAAGCAATGACGGATTTCAGAGCGACGAGCCGCCGTCCAGCACGAACTCCGCGCCGGTGGCGAAGGCGCTTTCGTCGCTGGCGAGGTAGAGGCACAGCGCCGCCACTTCCTCCGGCTTGCCGAGGCGGCCGATCGGGTGGCCCGCGACCCATTCGGCATAGAGCTTTTCGGGCTGGTCGGATTGCGCCAACACTTTGTCGAGGATCGGCGTGTGGATCACGCCGGGGTGCACCGAATTGCAGCGGATGCCATACTTCTCGTGCGCGTAGTGCAGCGCGATCGACTTGGTCATGTGGGTGACGCCCGCCTTCGCGGCGTTGTAGGCGGCCAGATAGTCCCTCGCGCGGATACTGGCCATCGAGGCGATGTTGATGACCGAACCGCCGGTGCGCTTCATCAGCGGAACGACATGCTTGCAGCCAAGGAACGGCCCGGCAAGATCCACGTCGAGTTCATGGCGGAAAGCGTCCAGAGTCAGCGCCTCCACCGAACCGACGGTGGTGATCCCGGCGCAGTTCACAAGCACATCGAGGCGATCGTGCAGTTCCTCCGCCCGTGCGAAGGCGGCGATCCACTGGTCCTCCTGCGTCACATCGAGGGGGACGAAATGCGCCGCCGCGCCGAGGTCGGCGGCCAGCCGCTCGCCCGCAGCCGCGTCGATATCGGCGACCAGCACCGCCGCGCCCTCGGCCACGTAACGGCGGACGATCGCCTCGCCCAGCCCCGAGGCGCCGCCGGTGACCAGCGCCACCTTGCCTTCGATCCGTCCCGTCATGCCGCTCTCTCCGTTTTTCTCTGCCAGGGGACTTGGCCCGCCGCGCCGCGCCGGACCACCTGTGCAAAGTGAGAGCGGCGCGGCGCGCAGAGCGCCCCTAGCCTTCGCAACACAACCAAGAGAGGACAAATCCATGCGCATCATCGTGGCCGGCTGGCTGCGCTACGCGGGCGACGAGAGCACCTGTGCCGAGATCATCACCACGGGCCGCGACCATATCCTCGCCGCGCGGGAGGAGAAGGGTTGCCTCGCCTATACCTGGGCGGTCGATCCGATCGATCCCGGCGTAATCCAGGTCTACGAGGAATGGGAGAGCGAGAAGGACCTGCTCCAGCACTTCGCCGACCCGCCCTACGCCGACATGCGCGCGCATCTGGAGCAGTGGGAGATCACCGGGTTCGGCGTGCAGCTCTACGGCGCGGGCATGCCGGAGGCGGTCTATGCGGATGACGGCTGGCCGCGGAAGGAGATTTTCGGGGTGACGCTGGAAGCGTAAACCGCGCAACCCTCAATCATCGTCATTGCGAGCGCAGCGAAGCAATCCAGGGCAACGCAAACCGCCCTGGATTGCTTCGCTGCGCTCGCAATGACGAAGGTAGGAGATACGTTTCTCCTCAACCCTCGATCGGGATCAGGAAATCCATCGTGTAGCGCCTGGCCTTCCAGCCCTCATCCGTGCGCACCACATCGAAGTAGTAGCGCCCGTTGACGGTGATCCCGCCGCCCGCCTTGTACTTGCCCATGCCGATCACATAGGCGCGGATCGACGCGGTATCGCCGTCGTAGGCGGTGATCGCGAAGTTCGTCAGGTAATGCGCGTGAGCCGCCATCGCCGCGAAGGTGCCCTCGAAGAACTTGCGGATCTCGCCGTGTCCATTGAGGCTGGGAAACCCGATACCCGATAGATCGAACACCGCGTCCTCCACGAAGACGGCGCAGATGCCGTCAAGGTCATGCAGGCTGTCGACGGCATGGGCATAGGACACAAGCAGGTCCTGGATCGCCAGACGATCCTCGATGGGGCAGGCTGTCATTGAAGCAAGATCCTCTCTTATTGCGTCGTTACGGGAAAGCCGGGGCGGATCGGGTCGGAGCCGTCCCAGCCTTGCGCAGCGCCGGCGATGCGGGCGAAGAATTCGCCCTGCAGCGGGTTTTCCTCGATCAGCTCGATCATGCAGCCGAGCGTCGCCGAGGTGTCGATGTAGGAAAAGCGAAAGCCGCCGAAGCTGCCATCCACCGCCGTCACGAAGCCCTGCTGCGCATAGCGCGCATGCACCGCATCGTAATCATCGGTGTAGATCGCGAGGTGGTGGAAGCCGCCCTGCCCCTTCGCCACCGTATCGCGGTAGGCGGAAGGGTTGTCGCAATGCTGCTGGATCAGCTCGATCTGCACGCCACCGGACTGCGCGATCGCCACCGAGAAATCCAGACCCGAGGCAGGCCGCCCGCAATAGGAATATTCCTCCAGCACCACATGCGGCACGGTGAGGAACGGCCCGATTCCGGTGGTACGCACCCAGTCCATGCAGGCGGCCTCAAGGTCCTCGACCATGAAGGCCACCTGCATAACGTGGGAGCCCGGAACGCCGGGCGCGACCATTATTCCGGCGCGCCCTTCACGTAATCGTTGAGCAGTTCGTGGAAGCGCTGGATGCGCTTTTCCTGACCCGGCAGGATGCAGCCCTTGAACCCGCGCGAGTTCAGGCCCTGTTGCTGGCTGGTGCCGATCGACAGGTCCTGATCCGCCACGTAGCCCACCGAAACGCCGTCGCCGTAGACCGAGTGGCGCGCCACCGCGTCATGCTGGAGCGGCAGCATGCCCAGCGGGGTGAAGACCTCCTTCATGCCCTCGACCGGCGGATAGAGGCACCAGTGCTGGAACACGCACTTTTCCGGGTCGGTCGGGTGCGGCTCGGTACGCAGGACCTGCAGCTGCTCGGGGCTCATGGTGAGCGTCAGGTTGGGGAACAGAGTACAGTGGAAATAGTCCACCAGCTGCTGGTCGCTCATGTTGTCGTAATTGGTGTAGCCCCGGCCCGGACCGAGGCGGCGCTTCGCCTCGATGATCGCTTCGCGCAGATCACCCGTGCGGCCGTTGTATTCCTCGGGATCGATGCCCCACGCCCGCGCTGCCTCGCCCAGCGGAGCGGGCACTTCGGAGGTGTGGTAATCGACGCGGGTGGTCGCCTGATGGCCCTTCATCCACATCGAGTTGTGGCCCGAGGGGTACATCTCGAACAGGGTGTCGGGCAGGCCGTCGTTGATGAAGGTCGCCAGTTCGGGGTGGATGGTCGGGAGGTGGTAGCTCTCGTTGAAGTTGTCGCGGATGATCTTCCAGTTGAAGTCCGCATCGGCCGAGACGTTGAGCACCCGCACCCAGTTCTCGATTCCGTAGCCCTTCAGGCGCTCGGGGAACGGATCAAGCCATTCGTGCAAGGGGGCGACGTCGTCGTCCATGCACCAGAACACGAACGGGCCCCATGTCTCGCAGCGCAGTTCGGAAAGGTGGACCTTACCGCAGGGCGTGCCGCCTTCGAAATCGTCGGGGTCCTGCACTTTGGCGAGGGTGCCGTCGAGGTCGAAGGTCCAGTTGTGATAGCCGCAGACGATGCGCGGCACGCTGGCCATCTCGCCCAGCACGAGCCGGTTACCCCGGTGCGGGCAGGAGTTGTAGAACGCCTTGATCGAGTCGTCTTCCTGCTTGACCATGATGACGGATTCTTTGGCGAAGTTGTGGCGGATGATGTCGCCCGGCTCCTCCAGTTCCGCCAGCAACCCGCCAAGGTGCCAGACCTTGGGCCACAGGTTCTTCATCTCGCCGTCCATCCACTCCTTGGTGGTATAGCGGTCGGCGGTGATGGTGTCGCCGCGCACCGGCGGATCGAATTCCTGCGAGTAGCGGGAAACCTTGGTCTGGATGTTCATGGCTTCAGGTATCCTGTGATTATCGCTGTTATCGTTGGCTGGGATCGTCGCCCCGGCGGCCGCCGCGCGGCGCTCCTGGATTGGCGGCGAAGAAGTCGAGGGTGCCCGGATCGTCCTTGACCCAGTCGGTCACCAGCATCCGGTTGACGATGCGCCATTCGCCATCGCGGCAGGCATAAGTGTCGAGGTAGCGGCCCGAGATGAACAGGTCGCGCACGCCCCCGTCCTCGCTCGAAACCGAGTGCCACGCCTGGAAGTACCACTCGCCGGTGGCGCCATCCCCGTCGACGGCGATGCGCGACTGGCCGAGCAGGTGGTGCGTGGCGTTCATGTCGGCGAGGAAGCCTTGCGCGAAGGCCACGAATTCGTCGGCGCTGCCCTTCATCAGGCCGCAGTCGACGACGGCGTCGTCATGGAAGGCGCTGCGCTGCAGGTCCGGTTCCAGCCGGTCGAGACCGCGCATGTAGCGCGCCGCCGCATCGGCGATGTCGCGCCGCGCAGCGAGGTCGCGGACTTCAGCCTCGAGGTCGAAGCGGGTGGTCGTCATAGTGTCCAAGAGGCTGGCCTCCGGACAGATTGCTCGCGTGCGCTGGGCATGGCCTTTCACTCTCCCGTTCCCGGACAGGGCGCGTCTGTTTTCTTGCGCGCCTCTGGCCTTGAGTGCGGCCGGCGATAAATAAACCGGCTCAACTGCCGGTTTTTATGCTACGCTCCGGCGCATCTGCTAACCTGCGACTTAGGATAGGTTCGGGCGAACCCGCTGATAGCGCAGGGAAACAAAGGGATACGGGGGAAGGACGATGAAGGCCGAGGCACTGCAAGACCGGATGCTCAGCGCGCTCATGCCCGAATTGCATGCCCGCCTGCCGGAGAATGGCGTCCCCGAAAAGTGGCAGCAGCGCAAGAGCGCGATGATGCGCGAGCGGCTGGTTTCCGGAGCGATCGACTGCCTCGTGGAGAGCGGCTACCCCGGCCTTACCACCGCCGCGGTGGCGAGCGCCAGCGAGGTGTCGCGCGGGACGATGCACCATCACTTCCAGACCAGAATGGAACTCGTTTCCGCCGTCGTCGATCAGGTCGTCTACCACCGGATGCGCACGTTCCTCGCCGACTACTTCGACGCGGTCTCGCGCCGCACGGACGAGCCGATGATCGAACTGGCCTGCGATGCCCACTGGCGCTCGGTCCAGACGCGGGACTATGCGGCATGGCTCGAACTGGCCGTCGCGGCCCGCACCGACGCGGAACTGGCGGCGATCTTCGAACCCGCCGCGCGCCGCTACGACGCCATCTGGGCGAGCGAGATGATCGAGGCCTTCCCGCAATGGCGGGAGGACTGGGACAACCTGAAGCTCGCGCATGACTTCACCAGCGCGATGCATGCCGGGATGCTCCTGCACAAGCCGATCTTCGACGACACGCGGATCGACCGCCTGCGCCGCTTCGCCGCACGCACGATGCAAAAGCTGAGTGAGGAACCGTCGTCCCGGACTTGATCCGGGACCGGCGGCTGTCTTTAGGCGGACGCTTGCAGGAAGGCGCCATACTGTAAGGTAGGCTGTTCACGGCCAGCGGTCCCGGATCAAGTCCGGGACGACGACCTCTCAGGCACCGCGCTTCTCTCAAAAGTCACAGGTGTCGCTGCGGCCATCCCTCTTCCAGACTTGCTCCCGATAACGAATCCCGAAAACCGGGCATCGAAGGAAAGGATATCCCGATGGCGACAGTGGCAATCACCGGAGCAGCGCGCGGCATCGCGTACGAACTCGTCAAGCAGCATGCCGAGCGCGGCGACCGGGTCTACGCCCTCGCCCGCGATCCCTCGGGCGCGGCCGCGCTCAACGAATTGGCAGCCTCCTCGGACGGCAGGATCACGGTCCACGCGATGGACGTGGGCGACAATGCCTCGGTCGCCTCGGGCGCTGCGGATACCGGCAGCGAACCAGTCGACGTGCTGTACAATGTCGCCGGCGTCACCGGCAAGGCGGAACCGCAGCTCGACGGGATCGACTGGGACGACTTCGACAATTCGATCGAGATCATGCTGAAAGGCCCGCTGCGCGTGCTCAGCGCCTTCCTGCCGCGCCTGCACGACGGTTCGAAGGTCATCAACTTCTCCAGCCAGCTCGGCGCATCGACCTGGCCTTACGGCGGCTACTGGCCTTACGCGGCGGTCAAGGCAGGCCTGAACCGCATGATGCGCTCGGTTGCGTTCGACCTGAAGGAACGCGGCATCGTGGTCGGCGTCATCCACCCCGGCTACGTCGCCACCGACATGAGCGGCCCCGGCGCCGACATCTCCCCGCAGGAAAGCGCGTCCTCGATCATGGCCCTGACCGACGGCTGGGCGATCGAGGAGACCGGCGAATTCTACAAGTGGAACGGCGAAAAGCACGCCTGGTAAGGAGACCCCGACCATGGCGTTCACCGGACCGCTGGAGGACCGCATCCTCATCCGCGAATTGCTCGATACCTACGCCCACGCGGTGATGACCCGCGATGCCGAGACATGGGCCTCGACCTGGGCGGAGGATTCGTACTGGGCCTTGCCCGAATTTCCCGACCTCGGCGGCTTCACCGGCAAGGAAACGATCGTTTCCGCATGGGTGGAATCGATGAAGAACTACGGCCTCGGTGGAAACGCCGCCAAGCCCATGGTCTACGTCGCCCACCCCGGCGAAATCCGCGTCGACGGCGACCGGGCCTCGGCGATCTCCTACACCTCGGAAATCTTCGAGGACCCGGCCTCGGGCAAGACCATGCGCCTTCGCGGCCGCTACGTGGACGAACTTGCGAAAGCGGACGGCCAGTGGCGCTTCACCCGCCGCGAATACACGACTTTCGACGCACGCGAGGATTGATGCCCCGTCGTCCCGGGCCAAACCCGGGACGACGACGGCTTCACAGCCCCAACTGCTCGAACATCTTGCGGGTCATCGCGCTCATGTGAGCCATGACTTGCGCAATGGTGCCCTGCACTTCCGCGAAGCGCAGCGGCTTTACGCGCTCGACCAGCACTTCCTCGGGCGTCGGCTGCTGCGCGAAAAGTGCCATGACCTCATCGGCGAACTCGCCGAGCGGCTGGTAACCCTCGCGCGTGCTCTGCCCGGGGGTGAGGTCGGTCTGCACGGCGGGCGGTGCCAGTTCGATAACCTCGACCTTGTCACGCAGCATCTCGCGAAGCGACATCGTGTAGCTGTGGATCGCAGCCTTGGTCGCATTGTAGGTCGGCGTGCCCGGCAGCGGCACGAAGGCGAGGCCCGACGTGACGTCGACGATCGTCCCGTCGCCCCTGGCCACGAGATGATCCACCAGCGCGTCGATGAGCCGGATCGGGCCGAGCAGGTTGGTGGTGATCGTCGCCTCGGCGTCCGACAAGTCGCGGGCGCGGTCCAGCCGCTCGTAGCGCATGATGCCGGCATTGTTGACCAGCACGTTGAGCGCCGGGAACCTCTCCAGCACTTCTGCGGCGAAGGCGGCGACGCCTTCTGCGCTTTCCACGTCGAGCCTGATCGCATGCATGTTCTCGCGGCCCGCACAGGCGGCTTCCAGCGCGTCTAGGCGGCGCCCGGCAACGATCACGGTGTTACCCGCGTCGTGGAAGCGCTGCGCCAGCGCCTCGCCGATGCCCGAGCCGCCGCCGGTGATGAGGATGGTGTTTCCGGTGGTCTTCATGGGGACACTCCTTGGTTGACGCCATCGATCTAGCACTCCACATTCTATTCGAAAGAAGGCACCCAAAAGATTTATACTTACCCGAAAGAGAGTGATCCAATGGCTGCCCGTCCCGCCCCCGAGAAGAACTGCGAGCACATCGACCCGCGCGTGGAAGCGCTCGTCACCGAGCTGATCGGGCGGGTGGCAGACAAGTGGACGATGATCCTGCTCGAAGTGCTCGAGGAAAACGGCGTGCAGCGCTTCACCCAATTGGCCCGCGCCGTGCCCGACATCAGCCAGAAGATGCTGACTCAGACGCTGCGCCGCATGGAGAGGGACGGGATGCTGACGCGCACCGTCCATCCCGTGGTCCCGCCGCGCGTGGACTATGCCCTGACCCCGCTGGGCGAAACCCTCAGCGAAGCGTTCTGCGGCGTGTGGATGTGGGCGGAAGCGAACCTCGAGCGCGTCGAACGCGCGCGAGAAGAATTCGACGCACGTTAATTCAGAAGGCTGCGCAGCAGTTCCATCGCGCTGCGCCGGGCCAGTCGCTCCGGCACGTAGACGACCGGAACGGCCTTGCCCTCGATCAGTTCGGCGACGTCGATGGTTTCCTTGAGCGCAATGCCGCAGCGGTCATGCGCGCGCCAGCGGACTTGCCCCTTGATCACCTGATCGCCGACGACAAGCTCTACAGCGACGCCGCGTGCCGGAGGTGCATCGACCAGCGCCAGCACACCACGCGAGGAGGCATTAGCCAGCGTCGCCTCGGCAACGCGGCTACCGATGCGGATGTTGGCCTTGATGGCCAGCATCGTGCGCGTTTCCATCCGCTGACGGTGAATGAACATGCCCGCTCCCTGCAAAGAACCGGGTCCGATTATACGGGATGAATGCCTAAAACGGAGTTAAATCGCCTTTAACATCCCGGCCCGCCTTCACGGCGGGCCGGGAACGTGGATCAGGCCGCCTTCTTCTTCAGGCGCCAGGCATGCAACAGCGGCTCGGTATAGCCGCTCGGCTGCTCGACGCCCTTGAACACCAGGTCGCAGGCCGCCTGGAAGGCCATGCTGGTGTCCCAGTTGCCCGCCATCGGTTCATAGAGCGGATCGCCCGCATTTTGCGCATCGACCTTGGCGGCCATGCGCTGCAGCGATTCCATGACCTGCTCCTTCGAGCAGACACCGTGCAGCAGCCAGTTCGCCATGTGCTGGCTGGAGATGCGCAGCGTCGCGCGGTCCTCCATCAGCCCGACATCGTTGATGTCCGGCACCTTGGAGCAGCCGACGCCCTGGTCGATCCAGCGCACGACGTAGCCCAGCAGCCCCTGCGCGTTGTTGTCGAGTTCCTCGCGCACTTCCTCCTCGGACCAGTTGATGCCTTCGGCCAGCGGCACCGACAGTAGCAGGTCAAGCCCGGGAATGTCCTCATTGGCGATGCCTTCGCGCAGGCCAAAGACATCGACCTGGTGATAATGCATCGCGTGGAGTGTCGCAGCGGTCGGCGACGGCACCCAGGCGGTGTTTGCGCCGGTCTTCGGGTGGCCGATCTTCTGCTCCATCATGTCGCGCATCATGTCGGGCGCCGCCCACATCCCCTTGCCGATCTGCGCCACGCCCGAAAGGCCATGCCGCAGGCCGATGGCGACGTTGCGCTTCTCGTAGGCGGCGATCCACGCCGAGCCCTTGATGGCGGCCTTGCGGATCATCGGACCCGCCCGCATCGAAGTGTGGATTTCGTCGCCGGTACGGTCGAGGAAGCCGGTGTTGATGAAAACGATACGGTCCTTCACCGCCTCGATGCAGGCACCGAGGTTGGCCGAAGTCCGGCGCTCCTCGTCCATCACGCCGACCTTGATGGTGCAGCGCGAGAGGCCCAGCAGGTCCTCCACCGCATCGAACAACGCGTTGGTGAAGGCGCACTCCTCAGGCCCGTGCATCTTGGGCTTGACGATGTAGATGCTGCCTTCGCGGCTGTTGCCGTACTTTGTGAGGCCCCGAACGTCCTGCGTCGAGATTGCGCTGGTGATCACCGCGTCCATGACGCCCTCGGGGATTTCCGAGCCGTCCGGCAGCAGGATCGCCGGGTTGGTCATGAGGTGACCGACATTGCGCACGAACAGCAGCGAGCGGCCGGACAGCGCCTTCTCAGCCCCATCAGCAAGCGTCACCGTCTTGTCGGCCGCCAGTTCGCGCGTGAGCGTGCGCCCGCCCTTCTCGAATGTGTCGGTCAGGTCGCCCTGGATCACGCCCAGCCAGTTGGCATAGGCCGCGATCTTGTCCTCTGCATCGACAGCCGCGACCGAGTCCTCCAGATCGACGATGGCAGTCAGCGCCGCTTCGAGAAAGATGTCGGCGATGCCAGCCTTGTCGGTGCTGCCGACCTGGCTCGCGGCATCGACGACGACCTCGATGTTGAGGCCGTTGTTGACGAACAGCAGGCCCTTGCTCGTGCGCCCGACGAACTGCGCCGCATCGGCGGGTTCGACACCGTCCAGGTCGGCAAGGTCTGCCCACGACCCAGTCTTGAGCGGCACCGCCCGGTCGAGAAACGCGCGTCCTGCCGCGATAACCGCCGCGCCGCGCGCCGCATCGTAGCCCGGTCCCTGAGCGGGGGCCGCATCGAGCGCATCGGTGCCGTACCATGCATCGTAGAGGCTGCCCCAGCGCGCATTCGCCGCGTTCAGGAGGAACCGGGCATTGAGTACCGGAACGACCAGCTGCGGCCCTGCCATCGTCGCAATTTCGGGATCGACGCCCTGCGTGCCGATGGTGAATGCCGCCGGCTCGGGAACGAGATAGCCGATTTCGCGCAGGAACGCCTGGTATTCGTCCTGTTCGATGGGCCTGCCTGCCCGCTCGCCGTGCCATGCGTCGATCTGCGCCTGCAGCGAATCGCGCTTGCCGAGCAGCGCGCGGTTGCGCGGGGCGAATTCGGCCACGAGCGCGGCAAAGCCTGCCCAGAACGCGGCGACGTCCTGCGCGATGGGGGGCAGGACCTGCTCCTCCACGAACTTCGCCAGTCCTGCATCGACCTGCAGCCCCGAACGATCAACCCTGTCAGTCATTGCCTTCCTCGCACTGGTTCGAACGCACACGAACATCGTGCCACGTCCACGTCAAAAACCAAATTGCCCTGGGGAAGGATGTGCGCCGTATGACCGATGCGCGCGCGATTGGCAACTGCGCCGAAAGTATCGTCATGGATCAGACGGTTGCAGACCGGGACGGGATCCGGACCTTTCCCGGATTTCCTTAACCGTCGGAAACCCTTACATTCAAGCTCACGTTAAGCATGAGACTCGGCGGGAACGCGGAACTGGCACGAACGTTGCTAATCTGTGACCACTGCAAAGGGATGGAAATGCTCCGAAAAGTCGGTCGCCTGTTCGTGATCAAGAGCAACTGGGAAGCCTACATGGTGATCTACGCGCTTGCCCTCGGCGCGATCGAGCGTGGCAGCGTTTATCTCACACGCTTTCCGGGCTTCGGCGGTAAGCTGCTGTTCCTCGCGTGCACCGGCGCCGTGTTCATGGCGGGTGCCAAGATCCTCGACTGCATCAAGTATGAGAAGGCCGCCCTGATGGCGAAGGCGGAAGGCCCATCCCCCGAAGAAGACCTCGAGCGAAAAGCCGCCTAGACCAGATCGTCAGAATCGCGCGCCGTCGACTTTCGTGATCGTAAGCGCATCGAGGTCCGCCGCTGGCACGCAGCGCAAGTTCACCGCCGTCATCTTCGTTCCGTCCGGCGCCTCGCCCTGTGCGAAAGGCTCCACCCCGCATGTTGGGCAGAACTTGTGCCCGATCACATGCTTGTAGAAGCGATACTCGGTGAGTTCGTCGGCTCCGCGCTCTATCGCAAGTGCGTCATGCGGTATGAAAGCGAGCAGGAAGCCCTTGCGACGACAGTGCGAGCAATTGCAGCTCATCGCCTCGTGCGGAAGTTCGCCCATCACCGTGAACGCCACTTTGCCGCAGTGGCAGCTGCCCGAAAATGTCATCACTGACCCGTCCTTTCCCTATAGCGGCCGAAAATCGGGAACCGAGCGGTGGCAGGTGGGGCGATTCTGTTGATAGGCTCGCCCCCAGCCCCCGGAATCCGCTTCTGTTACCCGGTGGGTCCAACCGTGTTCTAACTTTGTAACTTCAGGGCGTTAGCCCCTAGAATTACGCCGCGAGAGCAAGTGCTTCGTTGTCGTTGGCACTTATGAGTTTTGAGCCTTGAACGGGTTACTCAGCCCGGAAGAAAACACCGCTTTTCAACACACGTCGATCCTAGTTCGGCCCCGTCATCACCCCTGCGACAACAGGGTTGTTTCCCAAAGGAAACGGGTGATGGTGGAGCCGCCGGGTACCGCCCCGGGTCCGCTGCGTCTATTGCACGGCGCAATTTATCCTCATAGCCGGTCGAAACCAGCAGGAGCCCATATAGGGGCTCCCGCCTGAATGTGAAGTGAAAGTGGATGAGTTGTTTGGGGAATGCCCATGCTGGGCATTCCCGTTGCGGCTGCGGCGGATTTTCAGATTACTTCTTGCGCAGTTCCTCGAGGATTTCCTTGAGCGCGATCAACTGCGGATCGACCGGAGCCTCGGGCGCCGGTGCATTTGCTGCGGCCTCGGCCTCCTGCTTCTTCACCGAATCGATCATCTTGTTGACCGAACGGACCAGCAGGAACAGCACGAAGGCGATGATCAGGAAGTTGACCACCTGGGTGATGAACTCGCCGTAGCCGATCATCGGCACGCCGGCCGCCTTCAGCGCGGCATAGTCGGTAAGACTGCCCTTGTAGTCCGCCGGTGCGTCGCCCAGTTGGAAGAAATACTTCGAGAAATCGATGCTGCCGAACAGCCAGCCGATCACCGGCATGATCATGTTCTCGTTCAGTGACGACACGATCTTGCCGAAGGCAGCACCGATCATCACACCGACTGCGAGGTCCAGCACGTTGCCGCGTGCAATGAACTTCTTGAATTCGTCTACGATTGCCATGCGCCTGGTTCCCCTTCTGCCGGCCAAATGGAAATAAATCTGAGTGCTGTTTGACACACTCCACCCGGCCCCTCAAACGTTTGTTAACCGACCGGGTTTCCACCGAGCCCGCCCGGCGTCCTTGATCCGCCATCGCGGAGCGCTATCTATCGCGTGGAAGCCGCCGGTTCGCCCGGCGTGCAGTGGAGGAACGAAGTCCGATGACGCTCTTCAACGCCCGCTCGGCAAAGACCGGCCTGGTTCTCGCGGCCGCGCTTTCGCTGTCCGCTTGTGGTTTCAACTCGGTGCCCACCAAGCAGGAGGCTGCCAAGGCCAAATGGGCTGATGTCGAGGCCGCTTTCCAGGAACGCTCGAACCTCGTTCCCAACCTTGCCGCCGTCGCCAAGGGTGCGGCCGAGCAGGAAAAGTCGATCCTCGTCGGCGTCACCGAGGCACGCGCCAAGGCCACCTCGGTGCAGATCAGCGCCGACGACCTCGGCGACCCGAAGAAGATGGAGCAGTTCCAACAGGCGCAAGCCAACCTTGGCGCCGGCATCGGCCGCCTGCTCGCCAGCGTGGAAGCCTATCCGGACATCAAGTCCAGCACCAACTACCAGATGCTGCAGAGCCAGCTCGAGGGTCAGGAAAACCGCATCCGCGTCGCCATCCGCGACTACAACGGCGCGGTTCAGGACTACAACACCGAAGTCCGCACTTTCCCTCGATGATCGGCGCGCGCCTGCGCGGAGCCGATCCGCTGGTGCCCTACAAGGCCGTTACGCCCGGCGCCGAAGCCGCCCCGAGCCTCGAAGGAAAGCTCTGATCCGATGGCCCGCATCCGGGCCGTCCCGCTGGCCGCGCTTCTGTGCCTGCTGGCCCTCGTTTCGGGGGCTGGCAGCGCATGGGCGCAGGCCGCGCAACTGCAGTTCCCCAAACTCACGGGGCGCGTCGTCGATGCCGCGAACATCATCCCCGACGCCGAGGAAGCGCAACTGACGCAAAAGCTGGAGGCGCTGGAGAAGCAGTCGCATCGCCAACTGGTGGTGGCGACGATCCCTTCGCTCGATGGCTACGAGATTTCCGACTACGGCTACCAACTCGGCCGCGCCTGGGGCATCGGGCAGAAGGGCGACAACAACGGCGCCATCCTCATCGTCGCACCCAACGAGCGCAAGGTGCGCATCGAGGTCGGCTACGGCCTCGAAGGCACGCTGACCGACGGGATGAGCTTCCTCATCATCAACCAGCAGATCCTCCCCCGCTTCAAGGCCAACGATTACCCCGGCGGGATCGAGGCAGGCACCGACGCCATCATCAGGCAACTGACCCTGCCCCCGAAGAGGCGCAGAAGATCGCCGCCCAGGCCGACAAGGCGCGCGCCGATCAGGGCGACGACATCTCGCCCGGCACGGTCATCTTCATTCTCTTCGTGATCTTCTTCTTCGTCCTGCCGATCATGCGCGCGGCCAGCCGCGGCGGACGGCGCAGCCGCTACGGCGGCATCGACACACCGATCATCTGGTTCCCCACCAATTCCGGCGGTAGCAGTTGGGGTGGCGGCGGTGGCTGGGGCGGCGGAGACGGCGGCTTCTCCGGAGGCGGCGGCGATTTCGGCGGCGGCGGCGCAAGCGGGGACTGGTAGGCCATGGCAAGACCCACATATCTCACCTCCGAGGACCACGAGCGCATCCGCGCCGCCGTGGCCGAGGCCGAACTGCTCAGCTCGGGCGAGATCGTCACGATGCTGACCGACCGATCGGACGGCTACACCGACGTCGCGCTGGCGTGGTCGGCCTTCGTGGCGTTCCTGGCCCTCTCCGCGCTGGCGATCGCGCCTGATTTCTACATGGGCCTCTACGACGCACTGATCGCCGACTGGGGCCATGAGTGGTCGCCCGGAATGATCCTCTCGCTGGCGCTGGGCGTGGCGACGATCAAGTTCGCGGGGATGACGCTGCTGCAGCTGTGGCAGCCGCTCAAGTTCTTCCTGATCCCGGCGCCCATCCGCACCACCCGCGTCCACGGCCAGGCCACCCGCGCCTTCCGCATGAGCGCGGAGCGGCGCACCACCGGGCGCACCGGCATCCTCATCTACATCTCGATGCGCGAACACCGCGTCGAGATCCTCGCCGACGAGGCCATCGCCAGCAAAGTCGAGCCCGGCACCTGGGCCGACGCCATCGCCGCGATGCTGGGCGAACTTCGCGAGGGCCGCACCGCCGACGCCATGATCGCCGGCGTCGGCAAAGTCGGCGCGATCCTCTCCCTGCACGTCCCGCGCCTGCCGGACGACGTCAATGAACTGCCCGACGGAACCATCGAATTATGAGCATGCCGGATCATTACGATGCCGACCACCCCGTCGAGACGATGTGGGAAGGCCGCTTCATCACCGCGAAGAAGAAGGGCCGCTGGGAATACGTCGGCCGCGCGCGCGGCATCCGTGCGGCGGTGATCCTGGCAATCGACCCGGAAGATCACGTCATCCTCGTCGACCAGTACCGCGTGCCGCTCGGCAAGCGCTGCATCGAGCTGCCTGCAGGGCTCGTCGGCGACCATGACGATAATGCGGACGAGGACGCGAGCATCGCCGCCGCGCGCGAACTGGAAGAGGAAACCGGCTACCACGCCGGACGCATGGAAACGGTAGGCGAGTTCTACTCCTCGCCCGGCATGGTGTCGGAGAGCTTCACCTTGTTCCGCGCGCACGATCTGGTGAAGGTCGGCGAAGGTGGCGGCGTCGATAGCGAGGACATCGTGGTGCACCGCGTGCCGCTTTCGGGGCTTGCACAGGCGCTCGAAACGTGGCGCGGCGAAGGTTACGCGATCGACGTGAAGATGCTCACGCTGCTCGGCCCCTCCATCCTCGGCTGACATGCGCACCAGCCCCGGCGTCTGCCAGCGCAAAGCGCGCCACGCCAGCGAGGCCGAGGCGCTGGACGTCGCCGCGCGGGCGCCCTTCCTCCTGCGTCCGTACAAGTGCGGGCTGTGCCGCAAGTATCACCTCACCAGCCGGACCAAGGGCATGAAGCTGCCAAAGTTCGAACTGGAGAGGCGATCGAGTAATTCCTCCCCGAGCTTGTCTCGGGGAGGTGGCAGCCCGAAGGGCTGACGGAGGGGGCATTTCCGGAACTCGCCCCTCCACCACCCGCTGCGCGGGTGGTCCCTCCCCGAGCAAGCTCGGGGAGGAATTTTCCTCACAGCGTCGTGAAGATCGCGCCGAAGTCCTTGCCGCCGTTGCCGGCATCGACGAAGGCTTCGTAGATCTTCGTCGCGTGCTCGCCCATCGGCACAGTGGCGCCCGCCGTCTCAGCGCCGCCAATGGCGAGACGCAGATCCTTGAGCATCAGCGCCGAGGCGAAACCGCCCGCATAGCCATTGTCCGCCGGGCTGGCCGCGCCGACGCCCGGTGCCGGGGTATAGTCGTTGAGCGACCAGCAGTAGCCGGTGGACTTCGAGCTGATCTCGTAGAACTTCTGCGGATCGAGGCCCGCCTTCTCGGCCAACGCCAGTGCCTCGCAGGTGCCGATCATGTGGACCGCGAGCAGCATGTTGTTGCACATCTTGGCAACCTGGCCCGCGCCGCTCTCGCCCGCGAGAATGACGGCTTTGGCCATCGGTTCGAGCACCACCTTCGCCTTCTCGAACGTGGCTGCCGGACCGCCCACCATGAAAGTGAGCGTGCCGCCGTTGGCCGCCGCGATGCCGCCCGAGACCGGGGCATCGACCATCTCGTAGCCCGCAGCCGTCGCCAGCTCGGCCACTTCGCGCGCCGTGGCGAGGTCGATGGTCGAGCAGTCGAGGAACAGCGCGCCCGCCGGAGCCTTGCCGATCACGTCGGCGGTGTAGACCGCCTTCACGATGCCGCCGTTGGGCAGCATGGTGACGACGGCATCGGCATCCTTCACCGCGTCGGGGACGGCGGTGTAGGTGGCGCAGCCGTTCTCGGCCGCCTTGGCCAGCGCGTCGGCGGACAAGTCGAAGGCGTGGACTTCGTGGCCCGCCTTGACGAGGTTTGCGGCCATGCCGCCGCCCATATTGCCCAGGCCGATGAATGCGATCTTCATGGAATATCTCCCCTCCCGTTTGCGGGAGGGGCCGGGGTGGGCCTTCTCCCGAAACTAATGGTGGACCTGTCTAAATCAGGCCCACTCCTGCCCCTCCCGCAAGCGGGAGGGGAATGCGACGTTACTTGCCCTTCCACACCCCGGGGCGCTTCTCGACGAAGGCGGCCATGCCTTCGGCCTTGTCCTCGGTCGCGGTCAGCACCTGGAACATGCGGCGCTCCAGCACGAGGCCGGTGTCGAGCGTGGTCTCGAAGGCGAGGTTGACCATTTCCTTGTTCATGGTCGCGGCGAGCGGCGGCATCGCGGCGATCGTCGCGGCCGACTTCAGCGCCGTCTCCAAGAGGTCTGCGAGCGGCACGACCTGGCTGACGAGGCCCGAACGCTCCGCCTCGGCGGCGTCCATCATGCGGCCGGTGAGGCACATGTCCATGGCCTTCGACTTGCCGACGGCGCGGGTCAGGCGCTGCGATCCGCCCATGCCGGGAGCAACGCCCAGCTTGATCTCGGGCTGGCCGAACTTCGCGTTTTCCGAAGCGATGATGAAGTCCGCCATCATCGCCAGCTCACACCCACCGCCCAGCGCGAAGCCGTTGACGGCCGCGATCCAGGGTTTGCGGGTGGTCTTGACGACCTGGCTGGTCCAGCCGGCGAAGAAGTCCTCCGAATAGAACTCGGCGCTGGGCTTGTCGGACATCTCCTTGATGTCGGCGCCCGCCGCGAAGGCCTTCTCGCCCGAACCGGTGATGACCGCGCAGCCCTGCGACTTGTCGGCCTCGAAGGCGGCGAACGCCTCGATCAGCTCAACCAGAACCTTCGAGTTCAGCGCGTTGAGCGCCTGCGGACGGTTGAGCGTAATGAGCGTGACGCCGCCCTTCTGCTCGACCAGGATCGTTTCGTAAGTGCTCATAGGGGCTTCCATTCCTCTTCGGGGAAAGCGGCGCGAAGATCGCGTCCAGCATCTCTTCGGTCACGCCTCCGGGCGTAGCCGGGTTCCATTGCGGGTTCTGGTCCTTGTCGACGATGACCGCACGCACGCCCTCGGCAAAGTCGGGCAGGACCAGCACGCGGCCGCCGAGGCGGTATTCCATCGCCATGTTCTGAGCGAACGTCTCCAGCCCCAGCGAGGCTTCGAGCTGGCGCAGCGAGACCTTGCAGGCCTGCGGGCTCTTGGTGCGCAGGGTGGCGAGTTCCTTCGCCGCCCATTCGCCGCCATCGCTTTCGAGCGAGGCCAGCACCTGCTCCAGCGTGTCGAAGGCGAAGTGCTTGCGGATCGCGCCCGCATTGGCGGCAACCTTCGGTTCGGGCGCCTTGACCGAGAGCGCGGCGAGGACTTCCGCGATGTCGTCACCCACGGCGATCCGGCTCTTGGCCTCGACCAGCGCTTCGGAGGGTAGGTAATGGGTGGAAAGGCCAGCCCAAAGGCATTCCGCGCCGTCGAAGCGCGCGCCGGTCAGTGCCAGGAACTGCCCCACGCGGCCGTCGAGGCGCGAGAGATACCAGCCGCCGCCGACGTCAGGGAACAGGCCGATCCCGGTCTCGGGCATGGCGTAGCGGGTGTTCTCGGTCGCCACGCGGTACTTGGCGGGCTGCGAGATGCCGACGCCGCCGCCCATGGTGATGCCGTCCATGAAGGCGACGATCGGCTTGTCGTACGTGAACAGCTGGTGGTTGAGGCGGTATTCCTCGAAAAAGAACCTGCGCCCTTCGACGCCGCCGTCGTTCAGCGCGGAATGGCGCAGCAGGTTGATGTCGCCGCCCGAGCAGAAGCCGCGCCCTTCGGCGTGGTCGATCAGGACGACTTCCACGGCGTCGTCGGTGGCCCACGCGGCCAGCTGCGCGCTCATCGCCTCGCACATGGCAAGGGTCAGCGCGTGGATCGCCTTGGGGCGGTTGAGCGAGATGATCCCTGCGACGCCTTCGCGCCGGAACAGCACTTCGTCAGTCATGACGGCCCCTTACTTGACGAGTTCGCGGCCGACGATCATGCGCATGACCTCGTTGGTGCCTTCGAGGATGCGATGGACGCGCAAGTCGCGCCAGAAGCGCTCGATCGGATAGTCCTTGAGATAGCCATAGCCGCCGAAGACCTGCAGTGCGCGGTCCACCACCGAGGAGCCGGTGTCGGTCGCGATCAGCTTGGCCATGGCGGAGAAGCGCGTCTTGTCGGGCGCTCCCGCCGTCACCTTGGCGGCGGCGAGGTAGAGCAGCGCGCGGGCGGCCTCCAGTTCGGCGGCCATGTCGGCGAGGCGGAACTGGGTGTTCTGGAACTCGGCGATCGGCTGGTCGAACTGCTTGCGGTCCTTGGCATACTGCACCGCCTCGTCGAGGCAGCGCTGCGCTCCGCCGAGCGAGCAGGCGCCGATGTTGAGGCGGCCGCCGTCCAGGCCCGCCATCGCGAACTTGAAGCCGTCACCCTCGGCGCCGACGCGGTTCTCGGCCGGGATGCGCGCGTCTTCGAAGACGACCTGCGCGGTGGGCGAGCTGTTCCACCCCAGCTTCTTCTCCGGCGCACCGAAGCTGACGCCGGGGGTGTCCTTGTCGACCACGAAGCACGAGATGCCGCGCGACTTGTGCTCGCCGGTGCGGGCCATGACGACGTAGACGTCGTTGACGCCGGCGCCCGAAATGAACTGCTTGGTGCCGTTGAGGACGTAGTGGTCGCCATCCAGCCGCGCCGTCGTCTTGAGCGCCGCCGCGTCCGATCCCGAGCCCGGTTCGGTCAGGCAGTAGGACGCGATCTTCTCCATCGACACGAGATCGGGCAGGTAGCGGTCCTTGAGCTGCTGGTCGCCGAATTTGTCGATCATCCACGCGCCCATGTTGTGGATCGAGATATAGGCGCTGGTCGCCGGGCAGCCGTAGGACATGGCCTCCATGATGAGCGCCGCGTCAAGGCGGCCAAGACCGATGCCGCCGCTTTCCTCGGACACGTAGATCGCGCCGAAGCCCAGTTCGCCCGCGGCCTTCCAGACGTCGACGGGATAGTGATGCTTCTCGTCCCACTCCGCCGCGAAGGGGGTGATCCGGTCGGCGGTGAACCGCTGCGCCGTTTCCTGGATCGCGAGCTGGTCTTCGGTGAGGCCAAACTGTTCGGTCATCTCTATCCCTGTTTCGTCATGGGCGCTGTCATCCGCAGCGGGTGTATGTAAGCGGTCCCGGCATCGCGTCCTTGCCGTAGTCCCGCCGGATCATCGTCTTGCCATCGTCCTGCACGTCGAGGACGACGTCGTTGGTCCAGCTCTGGCCTTCGCCGGTGTAGTCGAAGGTGCCCCGGATGCGGCTTTCGCCGGCTTCCTTGATCTCGCCCAGCTTGGCCACCGACTCGTAGAACTTGAGCTGGTCGGCCGAGACTTCGAGCAGGCCCTTCGCATCACCCTTGGTGCTGGTGCAGTCCGCAGGGACGAGGCCCCAGCGGCCGCGGATCGTCTCGGGGATTTCCGATGCGCTCGCCCCCTTATCTGCACCGAGGCCGCCAGCATCGAGCCCCGCTTCGCTCGCCTCGACCGGGGCGGGCGATTCCTGGAACACTTCCTCGGTCTCGGTCGGCGCCGCCGTGGTGGCGGTGGCGTCAGGCTGCTTCGAGCAGGCACCCAGCGCCAGCGCGGCGGTCAGGGCAAGAAAGGGAAGCGTGCGGGTCATCGGTCATCTCCATGCGCGGCACCGGATAAAGGTGCTGGAACGCTCCACCCTCTACCCGGTTGCCGCACGAAGATCAGCCCACCAGTGCGATGATATCCTTGCCGAACAGCGCTTCGTCCGACGGGATCACCTTGTGCTGCGCCAGCGGCTTCGACACCCAGGTCTCGTTGATGAGATCGCGCCACGTCACGTTGTTGTTGGTGCCGTTGCCGCCCCACGAACCGCAGCCCAGCGAGAAGGTCTGGCGCATGCCGTTCCACACGTTGCCCGAGTTCGAGGCCGACTGCGGCTGGTTCACCATCACGCGGCTGGTCTTGGTGCCTTCGGCCAGCTTCATGATGTTGGCGTCGCTCTGCGAATAGATGCCGCAGGAGTGGCCCTGGCCCTGATAGCCCTGGATGGCGTTGGTCAGGCGGATCGCCTCGTCGATGTCCTTGGCGCGGTAGAGCGCCATGGTGACGGTCATCTTCTCGCCCGAGAACTTGTAGTCCGGGCCGTAGCCGGTTTCGGGCACGATGAAGAAGGCGGTGCCTTCAGGGATCGCGAAGCCGGCATAGTCGGCGATGAACTGCGCGGACTGGGCGACGACCTTGGCGTTGATGTGCTCGCCGTCTTCCCAGATCGCGTTCTGCAGCTTGGTCTTGTTCTCACCCTCGATGATGAAGCCGCCCTTGGCCTTCAGCTTTTCGAGCATGGTGTCGTAGATCGCGTCGAGCAGGATCACCGCATTGTCCGACGAGCACGAAGCGGCATAGTCCAGCGTCTTCGACAGCAGGATCTTGGCGGCGGCGTCATCGAGGTCGGCGGTGTCGTCGACGGTGATGACCGCGTTGCCCACGCCGACGCCCAGCGCCGGGGTGCCCGAGGAGTAGGCCGCCTTCACCATCGGCGTGCCGCCGGTGGCGAGGATGCGGTCGCACTGCTTCATGACTTCGTTGGTCTTTTCGACCGAGGGCTGCTCGATCGGGATCACGAGGTCGGCGGGCGCACCCATCTTGACCAGTGCATCGCGCATCAGGTTGCAGATCTTGGCGTTGATGAACTTGGCGCGCGGGTGCGGGCAGATGATGATCGAGTTGCGGCCCTTGACCGCGCTGATCGCCTTGATGACCGGGGTGGCCTCGGGGTTGGTCGAGGGCGAGAGCGCACCGATCACGCCGACGGGCTTCGCCAGCTTGACGATGTTGCGCTCGGGGATCTCGTCGATAATGCCGACCGACTTGTCGTCGATGATGTCGTAAAGGGTGGCGCGGGTCTTGACCGAGATCTTCTTGAACTTGCCCTCGTAGTTGCCGAGCTGGGTTTCCTCGACGGTCTCGCGGGCGATTTCCTCGTCCATGCCGGGCTTGCACACGGCGTAGACCATGCCGCGGATCCAGGTATCGACCTGCTCCTGCGTGGCGTTCTCGATCTGCGCCTGCGCGGCGCGCGAACGGGCGACCAGTTCGGCGACTTCGGCGGCGACGGGGGTTTCGGCGATCAGTTCGGCAGTAGCCATGTGCATCTTCCCTTAGATTTCTGCGCGCAGGTGCCCAGCAGACCCTGCGTTTACGCTGGCATCCGGATCACCCCTCGTTCCCCGAGTTAGGCGATCCGACACACCTTGCTCACCTGCACCTTTGGCGAGGCCTGCGCAAGTTTAATTAACCGAGCGATTAAATCGTAAGGTTGCAAAAACATCATCTTGATGCGCAGATCACGCAATGATCGATGGCCGGAGGATTTGCCCGAGAATAGTCGTCGCCCCTTGCCCGGCACAGGGGTTCCGGGCAGTAGAGGGCCGCAATATCGCGGAGGCGCTCCAGACCGGAGATGCCCGCCCGATTTCGACACAACCAAGATAGCCGGGTGGGCGGGGGTCGCCGCCGGGGCAATGGAAAAGGTGACAGGCGCGTGAGTGAGACGATCGATCCGGCAGAATTCCGCAAGGTGCTCGGCAGCTATCCCACCGGTGTCTGCGTCATCACCGCGCTGGACGAGGGCAAGCCCGCCGGCATGGTCGTCGGCAGCTTCACTTCGGTCTCGCTCGACCCGCCGCTGGTCGGCTTCTTCCCCGACAAGTCGTCGACTTCGTGGCCGCTGATCGAGAAGGCTGGCCACTTCTGCGTCAACGTCATGGCCAGCGACCAGGGGCCGGTCTGCAAGGCCGTCAGCGCCAAGGGTGACGCCAAGTTCGTCGGTGTGGAATATGCGGTTTCCGAGCACAACCTGCCAGTCATCGCCGACTCGATCGCCGCGATCGAGTGCAAGCTCTACTCGGTGACCGAAGCGGGCGATCACTGGTTCGTGCTCGGCCAGATCCTGCGTATGGAGACCGTGCGCGAGGACGAACCGATGCTGTTCCACCGCGGCCGCTACGGCAGCTTCGCGGAGAAGATGTAAGGGTTTTCGTCGTCCTGGCCTCGCTCCGGGACGACGTATCGCTTCGGCGGTTTGACTTTCCCGACCTACATGCTGTTCACATGTTCAGCATTACGATCCGGGAGAGTATTTCACATGACACGTTCGCTTGACGGCAAGGTCGCCGTGGTCACCGGCGCGGGTTCGGGCATCGGCCGGGGCATCGCGCTGCGGCTGGCCGAAGACAGGGCGGCCATCGCCGTGTGGGACCTCAACCCCGAAGGCGCCGCCGAGACCGTGTGCCAGATCGAGGCAGCGGGCGGCAAGGCTCTCGCCATCACCGTCGACTGCTCCGACAAGGCCGCGATCAAGGCTGCCGCCGACGAGACACGCGGCAAGTTCGGCGCCATCACCATCCTCGTGAACAACGCCGGTATCGCGCCCTTTACGCCGTTCATGGACGTGGAGGACGAAGAGTTCGACAAAGTCATCCGCGTGAACCTCAAGGGCCCTTGGCTGGTCACAAAGGAAATCGTGCCGGACATGCTGGCCGCGAACTGGGGGCGGATCATCAACATCACCTCCTCGTCCACGCAGTCGGGCTCCTTCGCGCAAAGCCATTACGTCGCCTCGAAGGGCGGCCTGCTCGGCCTCACCAAGGCGCTGGCGATGGAACTGGGCAAGACCGGCATCACCGCCAACATGATTCCGCCCGGCTCGATCGACACCCCAATGCTTCGCGGCGCACCGATCGACGCGGATGCCTACGGCGCCTCGCTGCCGGTCGGGCGGCTGGGGCAAGTGGCGGACATCGCCGCAGCGGCGGCGTTCCTGGCCTCCGAGGAAGCCAGCTACATGACCGGGCAGACGATCAGCACCAACGGCGGCCGATACATGGGCTCGGCCTGAGGGGGCTTGCTACGGCATCCCCGCGCGCTAGCGTGCCGGGATGCCGATTCCGTTTCGCATAGCCGTAGATGGCGCCGTACTTTCAGGAGAGCGACGCGAGGGTCCAGGCCCGCCTCTGGTGCTGGCCCACGGCTTCGGCGGATCGCGGCGCGACTGGGACCAGCTGGTTGCCGGGCTTGCCCCCGACCGCCCTTTGATCACCTACGACCAGCGCGGCTTTGGTGCCTCCGAAGCAGAAGGCGGTCCCTACTCCCACGCCGACGACCTGCTCGCCCTGATCGACGCACTTGATATCGCCGAGGCCGATCTTTGCGGCATGTCGCTGGGCGGGGCGACCGCCCTCAACTTCGCGCTCGATCACCCGAGGCGGATAAGGCGGCTGGTGCTGGTGAGCCCGCTGATGGTCGGCTGGACATGGACGAGCGAGTGGATCGAACGCTGGAAGACCATCGGCCGCGCCGCGCGCGCTGGCGATATGCAGCGGGCGAGAGACCTGTGGTGGAGCCATCCGCTGTTCGATGCGCTACGTGACACCTCTGCCGCAGCCGTCATGCGCGCATCGATCGAGGCATTCCACGGTCGCCAGTGGGTTCTCGACGAACAGCACCCTGCCCTCCCCGACAGCGAGCGACTGGGCGAGCTTTCCATCCCAACCCTGCTGCTGACCGGTGCGCGCGACACCGCCGACTTCCGCATGATCGGCGATGCGATCGCCGCCATGGGCCAGGACGTCACCCGCATCGACCACGAAGGCGCTGGCCACATGCTGAACCTCGAAATCCCGGAAGTCATTGCAAGGGAGATCGAGCGGTTCCTCATTTGACGAATGAAACTGCGGCAATCGCATCGCCCATGCGATCGGAGACGCCATCGCGTTGCCGCCCTTGCTGGGAATGGACACTCTTCTCGCGCGAATTGTGATCGACCGGAGCCAAACTGGCCGGCGGCGCACAAGGGCGGAGAGGAGAGCAAAAGACATGAAGCTGGGCTTCGCGATGCCACACATGCTGCGGCTCAAGGCGACGATGCAGCCATGGGAAACCGAAGTGACCGGCGCCGACCAGACCCGCCTTGCGAAATGGGCGGAAAAGCTGGGCTTCGAGATGATCGCGGTGCCCGAGCACCACATCATCCCGCGGAAGCACATCGAGCTTTCGGGCCCGTTCTACTTCAACGCCTACACCGCGATGGCCTATATCGCCGGAGCGACCGAGCGGGTGCGGGTCAATTCGTGCATCGCGATTCTGCCCGCCCAGAATCCGATTGTCACGGCCAAGGCGCTGTCGACGATGGACTGGCTTTCCAGCGGCCGGGTGACGATCACCTTCGCGGTCGGCTGGCTGGAGGAGGAGTTTGCACTGCTGGGCGTTCCATTCCACGAACGCGGTGCCATGGCGGAAGAGTACATCCAGGCGATCATCGTCCTGTGGACTCAGGAAAATCCTGAATTCGAAGGAAAATATGTTTCCTTCCGAGATGTCGCTTTTGAACCCAAGCCCGTGCAGAAACCCCATCTTCCCGTGTGGTTCGGCGGCGACGCCGATGCGGTCCTCAAGCGCGTCTCCCGCTACGCGCAGGGCTGGTGGCCGTTCCTGACCAAGCCCGAGGACATTCCTGCGCGCATCGACTTCATCCGATCGCGGCCCGACTACAATGGCCAGTTGGCGGACGTCTACTACGGCATGTCCACCAGCCGTGTCGGCGAGGGTCATGCGGTGATCGATGATCCCACGGCCCGCCCCGGACAGACCAAGCAAGAGATCATCGATCGGCTCGGATGGCTGAAATCCCTTGGTATTACATGGAGTTCCGTACCCATTCCGGCCCTCCCCGCGATCGCGGCCTACTACGACTACACCCAGTGGATCGCCGAGGAGATCATGCCCGCCATCCGCTGAGCGAACGTCGCCGCGATGCCTGACGGGGCATGCTTGACCTCAGGCACACAGCGGCACTTAACGGCACACAACGGCACAAAGGCCGGGGAGAGATGATCATGAGCCCACCAAGGCCAAGGCCCAAGCTGGATCAGGAGAACACTGCGTTCTGGACCGGCGGCGCCGAGGGCGAACTGCGGATCGTACACTGCGGCGACTGCGGGCAGTACACCCATCCTCCGCGCGTCCTGTGCCGTCACTGCCAGTCGGAGAACATCGCTGCCAGCGCCGTGGCGGGCACCGGCGTGATCGATACCTTCACGATCAACCACCAGCCCTGGGCCAAGGATCTGCCCGTCCCCTACGTCATCGCCCGCGTCGCGCTCGACGGGGTGCCGGGAGTCTCACCTCACCACCAACATCGTCAACTGCCCGGTCGATGCCGTGGCGTTCGGCGACCCCGTGCGCGTCCTGTTCGAGGAACAGGACGGCATATTCTATCCCCTCTTCGAGCGAGCGATCTGATGGCACGCGAAGCCTACATCACCGGCGTCGGCCAGTCCGAGGTCGGCGTTCGCCTGACGCGCCATCCGCTGCTGCTGACGCTCGACGCCGCGAAGGAGGCGATCGCCGAGGCGGGCCTCACCTTCGGGCAGATCGACGGCGTGTTCTCCTTCCCCGGCAAGGTCAACGGCTACCTCGCTTTCTCGCCTGTCGGCACCGACGAGGTGATCGAGGCGCTGGGCATCAAGTCGAAGTGGCAGATGGGCGGCATGGAGCAGCCCGCGCAGCTTTCCGCCATCGGCATGGCGGCCTGGGCGGTGAAGCAGGGCATCTGCCGCCACGTCCTGTGCTTTCGCACCGTCTACGAGGCGGGCGGCATGGCCGACCCCGCCACCTATATGCCGCCGCGACCAGACACCGTCTCGGGAGCCTCGCAGTGGACCAGCCCGTTCTGGGCGACGTCGGCCGCCTGCTGGACCGCGCAATACGCCGCGCGCCACGTCCACAAGTATGGCCTGACGCGCGAGCAACTCGGCCAGATCGCCATCAACGGTTCGAAGAACGCCATGCTCAACCCGCGCGCGCGCGCGATCACCAAGGCGGAACTGACACTCGACACCTACATGTCGGCACGGATGATCTCGACCCCGCTGTGCCTCTACGACTGCGACCGCTTCTCCGACGCCTCCACGGTGGTGATCGTCTCGGCGGGCGACGCCCTCGACGAGATCAAGTGCGAGCCGATCCGCATCGCCGCGATGTCAGGCTCGGTGGACCGCTATTCGTGGGACCAGGTCGAGTGGCCTGCCGCTTACGATGCGGGCCGCGACCTGTGGCAGCATACCGACTACACCATCGACGATGTCGACACCGTGCAGTTCTACGACGGCTTCGCGTACCTGCCGATTACCTGGCTGGAGGGCCTGGGCTTTTGCGAGAAGGGCGAAGGCGGCCGCTTCATCGAAGGCGGCACGCGTATCGCGCGAAACGGCGAACTGCCGCTCAACACGGCGGGCGGCCAGTTGGGCGCCGGGCGTCTGCATGGCTTCGGTTTCGCGCACGAAGCTGTGACGCAGCTGCGGGGCAATGCGGGCGAACGGCAAATCCCGGGCGACCCGAAGGTGGCAGTGGCTACGTCCGGCGGTGGACCGCTGGCGGCAGCGCTGCTGCTGGCAAAGGACTGAACGGCTCCGGCCTCGCGGGCTCTCCTCCTGCGGGGCCGGGGATGGCATTTCCATTTTTCGTGGACACGCTTCTTCATTGCGAGCGTAGCGAAGCAATCCAGAGCGGCTCAAAACTGCCCTGGATTGCTTCGCTACGCTCGCAATGACGATTGAAGTTACAATGCGACGTCACACTACCGTCGACGGCAGCGTCTTCGCACCCGGCCGCTTCACCGATTTGGCGCGCTTGAGGCCGATCAGCGGGCGCAGCGGGCCGACTTCCCGCCCGACGAGGTAGAACAGCCAGGAACCGCCCGCCACCGTCGCGCACAGCACCAGGAATTCCGGCAGTGCCGTCAGCCCCTTGTCGCGCAGCCAGTAGCTGACGAGCACCATGACGGTCTGGTGCGCGATGAACACCGGGAACACCGCCTCCGCCAGAGTGCCCCGCCAGCGCGCGTCGCGGTTCCAGAAGCGGTCGGCGATCCCGAACAGGGCGATCACCGTGCCCCAGCACTGCACCGACTTGGCGAAATCCAGCGGTTCCATCCACGCGCGCGGCGTCCGCACGTTGCCGGGGAAGTACCACGCTTCCAGCGCCACGAAGGCGTAACCGGCCAGCCCGACGACCAGCGCGGCCTTCCACTTCCGGGCGATCGCCTGCCGCAAGGTCTCGGACCCGCGCAGGAGGTAGCCGAACAGGAACATGCCGCCATAATGGAGATGCGCGCAGAAGTCGGTCAGCACGCTGTGGGTGTCGGTCCAGCCATCACCCGGCGCGCGCACGGCGTAGACGGCAAGGCACCCGAACGGCAGCAGCCACGGCCCGGAAAGGACCTTCTCCGCCCCACGCGCCAGTCCCGCGCGCCAGTGTGCAGGAAGCACCATCAGCGCCGCGCAGAGCACCACCGTGTAGGCGAGCAGGTAGATCACGAACCACAAGTGCATGATCGCCGGCAGGTTCTCGTGAATGACCCGGCGGAAGCTGAAGGCATCATGGAACAGGAAGTAGCCGTAGCCATGCGTGTAACCGCTGTTGAGCAGTCCCATGTATGGCTGCGGCGGCACGATCACCGTCAGGCCAAACAGCAGCGGTATGCCGAGCCGCAGCAACCGGCTCTTGAGGAAGGCCCCGGCGTCCCGCTCCTTCGCGAACAGCGCCGCGCTGGCATATCCCGAAATCGCGAAGAGCAGCGCCAGCCGCCAGGCGCTCAGTCCCAGCAGCGGGATTTCGGCCCACCACACCACCCCGCGCGAGGGCGTCTGGTAGCCCCAGGGCGTGAATGAAAATCCGACGTGGTAGAAGATCAGCATCACGAAAGCGCCCACGCGCAGCCAATCCATTCCGTAGTGGCGCTGGCTGGGGGCGGGGTTCATCGCAATCCGTCAAGTCTTCGGCCCGCCACGCGGGTCAGGGGTGCCCGCATGCAGCGGCGTATAATTGTCGGGGGCTCATTAGGCGCGTTGTCACCGCTCTGCAATCGCGCGCTTGTAACAGAGGGTATCCGGGATGCCGCCGCGCATTTCGTCGGTTCCGGAGGCAACTGTGGTTGGTACGCCGTGCCGAAACGCCGAACATCGCAGGCATGACGTCCCCCGAAACGACCGTAGCCACCCGGCCGACCCGCAGGCGCCCCGCCAGTTCGATCGAACGCGCCGCTATCGAACCGTGCGTGACAGAACGGGCCGGGATGGAACGAGCTGCCTACGTTCCCGACTTTCGCGGGCCATTACGCTCGCCGGAATGCGCCGATCCGGTGCCTGCGAACCATGCCCTCGTGCTGCTTGTGCATGACGGAAGCGAGCACGCCATCCGGGACGCCGTGCAGGATGCGATGGCAAAAGCCATGGCAAACGCCGTGGAGGCCGGGACGCATCTGTTCGCCCCACATGTTCTGGGCGCGAATGCCATGAAGCCTGACGGGATCCCCGCAGCTTTCGCACGGCTACTGGCAAGGCACCGGCCCGCGGGCGTGGTGTTGATGCCTCCCCTTTCCGCACGCGAGGATCTGGCCGACTTGTGCCTCCGCGCACAGGCGCGCTGTCTTCGGGTCGGCGCCCAGCCCGGCCTGTCCTGCGACGAGCGCGGCGGCGCAGCACTTGTCGTGCGCCGCCTCGTGACGCTCGGCCATACGCGGATCGGTCTCGTCGCCGGCCCGGAAAGCTCGGCCGGAGCCCGGCAGCGGGAGCTCGGCTATCTTGACGCCATGGCCGAACTCGGGCTCGATCGTGGCCCCGCTCTGATCGTACCGGGCGACAACAGTTTCGAATCCGGCATCGCGGCCGGACGGCTGCTCTTGGAAATAAGCCCTCGCCCCACCGCCATCCTCGCCTGCAACGACGAGATGGCCGCCGGCGTCCTCCACGCCGCGGCGCAGGACGATGTGCCGGTTCCCCAAGCACTGTCCGTTGTCGGGTTTGACGATACCTCCCTCGCCCACCGCCTCCTCCCGCCGCTCGCCTCGGTCCACGTGCCGTGGAACCGCATCGGCGAAGAGGCCGCGAAGTGGATACTGGCAGAAAGTTCCGCCTCGCTCGAACCTTTCGAACCGCACCTGATGGAGCGTGCTTCGCTCGGCCCAATCGGATGAAATTCCCGACTTTGCCCCAACGGGCAAAGCGCTCGAATGAATGGCAGTTCCGTTAGGCAACATTTTACCATAAGAGATTAAACCATTGTGGATCCATTTGGCGGATGGATGGCGCAAGGGGGCCAATCTTGTATCTGCAGACTGACCGGCATCGCACCGCCATTCGCCCGTTGACCGACGGTCGCCTCGTGTCTCAGGCCGCTGCGCTGGTCGGCCTGAGCGCATGGAGCTGTGACCTTGCGACCGAACAGCTCGAATGGACCGAAGGCGTGTTCGACATCTTCGGCCTGAGCCACGACATGCACTTCGAACGCCGCGACACCGTCGCCCTCTATCACGAGGAATCGCGCGAGATCATGCTCCGCCTGCGCGCGCAGGCGATCGAGGCGTGCTCCGGCTTCTCGATGGAGGCGCAGATAGTCCAGCCGGGCGGCGAGACGCGCTGGTTGCGGCTGGCCGCCAATACGCGAGTGGAGAACGGCCGCGCGGTGCAGCTTTACGGCATGAAGCAGGACATCACGCAGGAGCGCCTGCAATGGGAACAGCTCCGCCGCCTTGCCGAGAACGACCCGCTCACCGGGCTCGGCAACCGCGCGCGGTTCCAGTCGGAGTTCCTCGACCTTCCCGCCGGATCGGAGCGACTCGCGCGCATCGGTGCGCTGGCGATGTTCGACCTCAACGACTTCAAGGGCATCAACGACCGCTGGGGCCACGCCGCCGGAGACGCCTGCATCGCCCGCTTCGGCGAGCGGCTGGCCACCGCCTTCCCCGGCGCCCGCCTGATCGCCCGCATCGGCGGAGACGAATTCGCGGCGCTGCTGCCCGCCACGATGCCCGCCGCAACGCTGGAAAGCGCCGTGCGCCGCCGCATCAACCGCCTCGTCACCCGGGTCGAGTGGCAGGGCACGCTGATCCCGATCGGAGTCAGTGCCGGTCTGGCCTTCATCGGCGGGTCGCCGGAGGCCACCTTCGCAGCCGCCGACGCCGCCCTCTATGCCGCCAAGCGTAGCGGCCGCAACGTGCTGCGGGTGGCGGCCTAAGCCCCTCCGGCTCCACCCATGTCGTGCGGGTAACGCGGGGTGAGAGATACTTCGTTGCCGTCCAGCCGCCGTCCACGACGATCGACTGGCCGTTTATCATCTCGCTCCCCGGCAGGCACAGGAACGCGATGACCGAGGCAATGTCCTCCGGCTGCGCCAGGCGCGGATAGGGCGTGGTCTCGACGTTGGCGCGCTTGAAGCCCTCATCCTCGAAACGGTGGCGCACCATGTCGGTCATCGTCACGCCCGGCGCCACGCAGTTGGAACGGATGCCGCGCGGGCCGTATTCGCAGGCCATGTGCTCTGTCATCGACTTGAGGCCGCCCTTGGCGGCCGAATAGGCGCCGCCGCGCCGTCCGCCGATATGCGCGAACGTGCTGGTCACGTTGACCACGCTGGCGCCCTCCCCCAGATGCGGGATGACGTCGCGGCAGAGCCGGAACGGGGCGACGAGCATGATGTCGAGGAAGTCGTCGAGCGTCTCGTCGTCCGTCTCGTCGAGCGGCTTGGGGCTGCCGACGCCCGCGTTGTTCACCAGCGCGTCGATGCGGCCGAAGCGGGCCAGCGCCTGCGCGACGACGGCTCCGGGCGCAGCCGGGTCGGTCAGGTCGGCGCTGATGGCAAGGACGTGGTCGGGATTGCCGATCGCCGCCTCGAGCGCCGCCAGCTTGTCCTTAGAGCGGCCGACACCGACGATCGCGAAGCCCACGCCGTGCAGGATCTTCGCGGTTTCGAGGCCGATGCCGCTGCCCGCACCCGTGATGATCGCTACCTTCACTTCGACTTCCTCCACCGTTGCAAGGCCGTGTTAGCCGCCGCTCCGGCAGGCGTCGAACCGCCCGGGCGGTATTGCCTGAGCCCGCCTTGCCCCGCTGACGCACGGGGGTAGTCAGAAGGCTCAGACAACGAGCGAACAGGCACAATGAGCACACCCAAGGCCGCCCTCGAAGGCATCCGCGTCATCGACATGAGCCGCGTCTTCGCCGCCCCCGTCGGCGCGCAAATCCTCGGCGACCTCGGCGCCGACGTCATCAAGGTGGAGCGGCCGGGCGTGGGCGACGACGGGCGCGGCTACGGCTTCTCGTGGGTGCCCGGCAAGGACGGGATCGAGACGCGGCACTCCAGCTTCTTCACCGTGTCCAACCGCAACAAGCGCTCGATCACGCTGAACCATTCCCGGCCCGAGGGGCAGGCGATCCTGCGCGATCTGGTGAAGAACGCCGACGTGCTGATCGAGAACTACAAGGTCGGCGACCTCAAGCGCTTCGGCCTCGATTACGAGAGCCTGCGCGCAATCAACCCGGGCCTCATCTACTGCTCGGTCACCGGCTTCGGCCAGACCGGGCCGATGGCGGCGCTGCCGGGCTATGACGGGCTGTTCCAGGCGACCGGCGGCATGATGGCGGTGACCGGCATTCCCGAGGGCCAGCCGGGCTCCGGCCCGCTCAAGACCGGCCCCAGCCTCGTCGACTTCGTGACCGGCCACAACACCGCGCTGGCGATCCTCGGCGCGCTGATGCACCGCACCCGCTCCGGCGAGGGGCAGTACATCGACATCGCCCTGCTCGACAGTTCGGTGGCGATGGTCAGCCACATCATGCAGGACTACCTGATAAGCGGCAACGCCCCGCCGCGCCTCGGCAACGGCGGCAACGGCGGCGGCCCGGCGGACCTGATCCATTGCGCGGACGGCATCATCTACCTCACCGCCGGCACCGACGAGCACTGGCGCCGCCTGACGGTGCTGATGGATCAGCCCGAACTGAACGACGATCCGCGCTTCGATTCCAACCTGAAGCGCGGCAAGACCAATCGCGCCGAGTTGATGGCCATCATCAACGACTGGAGTGGCCGCTTCCCGACCCTGGAGGTTCAGGCCATGCTCGACGGCGCGGGCATTCCGGCGGCGCGCTACAATGAACTGGCCGACGTCTGGGAAGACCCGCAGGTGCAACATCGCGGCCTGAAGGCGACGACGCCGCATGCATGGGCGGAAAGCGGCTCGGTCGATCTCATCGCCAGCCCGCTCGCGAAGATGTCGGCGAGCCCGGCGACGATCCGCATGGCCCCGCCGATGCTGGGCGAGCATACCGACACCATCCTTTCGGAGCTGGGCTACGACGAGGCGCAAGTCGCCGCGCTGCGGGACGCGAAGGTGGTGTGAACGCCCAATCCTCCCTGTTCCGAAGGAATGGGGAGGTTGGCAGCCCGCAGGGCTGACGGAGGGGCTGCTACCCCTCCACCACCGCCTTCGGCGGCGGTCCCCCTCCCCATTGCTGCGCAACAGGGAGGATATAGCCTCAGCGTCCCTTGAACGCGGGCTTGCGCTTTTCGAGGAACGCATTGACACCTTCGAGGAAGTCCTCGGTCCGCCCCGCCTCACGCTGGCCGCGCCGTTCCGCCTGAAGCGCGGTTTCAAGGCTGGAATCCAGCGCGTCCCACGCCATGCGCTTGATGAGGCCGAGCGAGCGCGGGCCGGTGGCCAGCCGCTTCGCCAGCTTCATCGCCTCGGCGTCGAGGTCGTCCTCGGGCACCACCCTGGTCGCAAGGCCCCAGTCGAGCGCGGTCCTGGCATCGACCTTCTCGCCCAGCAGCATCATCTGCACGGCGCGCACCCGGCCCACCGCCTGCGCCAGCAGGTAGGTCGCGCCGCCATCGGGCACGAGGCCGACGTGGCAGAAGGCGCAGAAGAAGTACGACCCTTCCGCCATCAGCACCACGTCGCCTGCCGCCGCCAGCCCCGCACCGAAGCCCGCCGCCGGCCCGCGGATCGCGGTGACGACCGGCTGCTCCATCGTCTTGATCTGCATGATGACCGGGTTGAACGCGCGGTCGAGCTGGCCGCCGATATCGCGCATGGGATCGGCCAGCATATCCTGCGCCGCCGCAAGGTTCGCGCCCGAGCAGAACGCCTTGCCCTCCCCGTCAGCAGCACCGCGCGGGCATCGCGCGCCGCCACGTCGAGGGCGTGGACCATCTCAAGCCCCATCGCCTCGGTGACGCCGTTCATGGTCTTGGGATCGTTGAGGGAAATGCGCGCGACGCCGTCCTCCAGCGAATAGAGGATGTGCTCGTAACTCATGGAATCTCCCTCTCCGTCGATCAGGCGAGCATGGCGCCCAGGCGTTCCTTCACGATTGCCTCGGCCTCGCCAACGATCCTTTCGATCAGTTCCTTGCAGGTGGGCACGTCATGGATCAAGCCCTGCACCATCCCGGCCCAGAAGATGCCCTTGGTAAGATCACCGCTCTGCAGTAGCTCGCGGCCCACCGCGCCCGCGACGAGGTGGCGGATATCCTCGAAAGTCGAGTCGGGCCGTTCGGAAATCGCGACCACTTCGTCGGACACGTCGTTCTTGCCGACGCGCGCCGAGTTCTTGAACTTGCGGAATATGAGGTTGGTGCCGCGCTCGTCGTTCTCGACGTACCTGGCCTTCACGTTGTCGTGGATCGGCGCTTCCTTGGTGGCGCAGAAGCGGGTGCCCATGTTGATGCCCTCCGCCCCCAGCGCCAGCGCCGCGACGAGGCCGCGCCCGTCGCCGATCCCGCCGCTCGCCAGCATCGGAATCTTCACCTTGTCCGCCGCCGAGGGGATCAGGATCAGGCCGGGAATGTCATCCTCGCCGGGGTGCCCGGCGCATTCGAAGCCGTCGATCGAGATGATGTCGCAGCCGTGCTTCTCGGCCGAAAGCGCGTGGCGCACGGCGGTGCATTTGTGCAGCACGGTGACGCCGTGGGGCTTCACCATCTCCCAGATCTCGCGCACCTGCTGGGTGCCCGCGGTCTCGACGATCTTGACGCCGCCGTCGATCACGGCCTGCGCGTAAGCCTTGTAGTCGGGCGGCAGGATCGTGGGCAGGACGGTGATGTTCACCGCGAAGGGCTTGTCGGTCATCGAGCGGCAGCGCTCGATCTCCTCGCGCAGCGCCTCCGGGCTGGGCTGGGTCAGCGCGGTCAGGGTGCCGAGGCCGCCGGCGTTCGACACCGCGCTCGCCAGTTCGGCATAGCCGACACCCTGCATGCCGCCCTGGACGATCGGATGTTCGATGCCGAGCATCTCGGTCACGCGGGTCTTGAATGGCATGGTTCTCGCTGCTCCCTATCGATGGTTGCATGCGGGGCTATGTCATGCGGCGCGGGGCTTCAAGCAGCGGGTGCGGGAGCGAGCGGGCATCGCGCCAGCGAATAACCAAGCGCTTGCTACATAATTTCGGAAGCGTATGATCCCCTGCAAACGAGAAGGGAGAATCGCCATGGCAACCGCCGCTCTGGAACCTGTTCAGGATCGGATCGAGGAACTGGGCATCAAGCCATCAGCGCCGACAACCACATCAACGAACCCCGCAACCTGTTCATCGACCGCTTCCCTCCCACCTGAAGGACAAGGCACCGCGCGTGATCGAGGGCCGCGACGGCGGCGAAGGCTGGAGCATGGACGGCACGCCGCCCAAGCGCACCTACGGCCTCGAATGCATGGCGGGCTACGACAAGAGCGAATACCGCATGTCCGGCCTGCGCCACGCGGACCTCAGGCGGGGCAACTACGATGGCGCCGCGCATCTCGCGGATATGGACATCGACGGGGTATGGGCCTCGGTGACCTATCCGGGTTTCAGCCCGTCGTTCTATACCCATCCCGATCCGGAAGTCGCTGCCGCCGGATCTCGTCGCCTACAACGACTGGATCCTCGACGACTTCCAGTCCGCCGACCCCAAGCGCCTCTGCGGCCTCGCCATCAATCCGACCGAACTCGGCATCGAGCACGCCGTCGCCGAGATGCGCCGCTGCGCGAGGAAGGGTGCGCGGGCGATGTACATTCCCGGAAATCCGACGATCCCCTACAACCACCCCACGCACTACCACCCCGTCTGGCAGGCGGCGGACGAACTGGGGCTGACGCTGTGCATGCACCGCAACCACGGCGGCCCGCCCGATGCCACCGACTGGGACCGGCTGCAGGAGGACAAGGTCTCCATCGGCGGGATCGTGACGCGGTACTTCTCGTGCCTCAAGCCGTTCTCGTACCTGATCTTCGCAGGGATCTTCGACCAGTACCCGAACCTGAAGATGGTCGGCGCCGAGGTCGACTGCGGCTGGGCGCCGTTCTGGGTGCAGACCATGGAGCATCACTGGGAAATCCAGAACTCGTGGCATCCGGTGAAGCTCAGGCATTCGCCCACCGAGTTTATCGGCCGCAACGTCTTCACCACCAACGTGGACGACTACTGCGGCTACCAGATGATTCTGGACCGGGCTCTGGCCGTGGCTGGCGAAGATGACGATGTTCTCGTCCGACTACCCGCACTCGGCGACGATCTGGCCGCATTCTCGCGACGTGGCGCTGAAGATGACGGCGGACCTGACGCCGCAGGACACCCGCACGACACTGTCGGAGAACGCGGCAAGGGTGTTCGGCTTCGACGTCTAATTCCTCCCCGAGCAAGCTCGGGGGGAATGGCGCTACACCGGCCCGTTCGCTTCGATCCCCTGGATCACGAAAGCCGCGATGGCGTCCCTGATCTCAGCCTCGCTCGCCATGCCGGGCGGGAACAGCCAGTCACGAAACATCAGGTTCGCCAGCACCGCCGCGAACGACACGCGCACCATCAGTTCCGGCGCGATCCGGGGTGCGTCGCCGACCCGCGCCTGGCTCATCGCCTCGCCCTTGCGGAAGTAGTCCTGCAACCCGTCGAGCGCCTCGATCCCGCCCAAAGCCTCAGGCGAATAGGCGTTGGCGACCGCCAGCGAGAGGAACATCTTCGAATGGCTGCCCATGAAATCGAGCAGTTCGCCGATGTAGGCCCGCGCCACGTCCTTGCCCTCGCCCGCTCCGGCGGTCCGCGCCTGGAAATCCGCGAAGTGACGGTTCAGCGGCGTGAAGATCGCCGCGCGGAACAGCGCCTGCTTGCTGTCGTGGAAGCGGAAGATCTGCGCCTCGGTCACATCGGCGCGGCGGGCGATGGCGGCAGTCGTCGCCCCGGCATAACCCGAGGCCTCGAACTCCTCGGCGGCGGCTTCGAGGATGCGGTCGGCCACTTCCTCGGAGGAGCGGCGGCGGCGTTTCGGTTTCGGATCGGGAGCGGTCAATCTTTCCTGCCGGTTTCGCTTGCGTGACTGCATGTGTCGGGAACGGCGGGCGCCATTGAAACCCTCCCGCCCGACCCTAGATCTCGCCGGGACAAACGCTCAAGGAGACAATTGAAAGTGAACGGAATGAAGACGGCCATGCTGCTGGCGGCGCTGACGGCGCTGTTCATGGGGCTGGGCTACATGCTGGGCGGAACCGGCGGCGCCATCATCGCGCTGCTCGTGGCGGCGGGCATGAACCTGTTCACCTTCTGGAACGCGGACAGCATCGTGCTGAAGATGCACAACGCCCGCGAGGTCGGCCCGGAGAGCGAGTTCCACCGCCTCGTCGCCGAACTGGCGCAGCGTGCCGGGCTGCCGATGCCCCGCGTCTACGTGATCGACACCGAGGCGCCCAACGCATTCGCCACCGGCCGCGACCCCGAGCACGCCGCCGTCGCCGCGACCACGGGCCTGCTCGACATGCTCAGCCGCGATGAAGTGGCGGGCGTGATGGCGCACGAACTGGGCCACGTGAAGAACCGCGACACGCTGGTGATGACGATGGTGGCGACGATCGCGGGCGCCATCTCGATGATCGCCAACTTCGGCATGTTCTTCGGCCACATGGGCAATTCGGAGGACCGCCCCAATCCGATGGCCGCGATCGCGGCGATGGTCATGGCGCCGTTCGCGGCGATGATCGTGCAGATGGCGATCAGCCGCACCCGCGAATACGGCGCCGACAAGGCGGGCGCCGAGATCAGCGGCAACCCGCGCGCGCTGGCCTCGGCGCTGCAGAAGATCGCCGGGCCCGCCGCCCACTTGCGCAACCCCACCGTCGAGCGCAACCCGGCGGCGGCGCAGCTCTACATCGTGCCCTCGTCGGTGTCGGACCTGTTCTCGACTCACCCGGCGACCGAGAAGCGCATCGCCGCGCTGATGGCGATGGACGGCGGGGCGGCGCCCCCGCGTCCGGCTATGGCTTCGGTGCCGCGCAGTAGCGCGACGCGTGGCCGGTCGGCGCTCGATCCGAACCGGCGCTGAAGCCGCACACCTCGTCATTGCGAGCGCAGCGAAGCAATCCAGGGCGGCTTGAGACTGCCCTGGGTTGCTTCGCTGCGCTCGCAATGACGACTTAGGGTTTCACCCAACGCGCGATGAAGAAGCCGTCGAGGCCGCCCGCCTCGGCCAGCATTCCCGGATCGGTGCGCAGCCAGCCCTCGCCGGTCGGCGAAAGACCCTCGGGCAGTTCCGCTGCCGCGATCGGCGCAAGCGTCAGTTCGACGTCGGCCGCGCGGTCCTCGCCTTCCTCCTGCTCCAGCGAGCACACGGCGTAAACCAGCGTGCCGCCGGGCTTCAGCCACTCGGCCGCCCGCGCCAGCATCCGCGTCTGGATTTCGGCCATCTCCTCGATCTGGCGCGGCGCGATGCGGTGGAGCACGTCCGGATGACGGCGCGAGGTGCCCGTCGCCGTGCACGGCGCGTCGAGCAGGATCGCGTCGAACTTCTCCTGCGGCTCCCACGTAAAGGCATCCGCGAGCACCACCTCCGCCTCCAGCGCGGTGCGCTCAAGGTTCTCGCGCAGGCGTTCCAGCCGCCGCTTGGCGTTGTCGAGCGCGGTCACTTTCCAGCCCGCCGCCGCAAGCTGCATCGTCTTGCCGCCGGGCGCGGCGCAAAGATCGAGCACGGACCGGCCCTCACCCGCACCGAGCATGCGCGCGGGCAGGCTGGCGGCGAGATCCTGCACCCACCACGCACCCTCGCGGAAACCTTCGAGGTGCTCCACCGCGATCCCGCGCGGCAGGCGCACATGACCCGGCATCAGCGAGATGCCGCCGAGGCGCTCGGCCCACTCCGCCGTCGCCCCCGCATCGCGCAGCGCAAGGTCCAGCGGCGGCGGCACGGCGAGACCCGCGGCGATCGTCTCAGCCCGGATGCCCCAGCGCTCCATGACCGGCTCGGGCAGGGTCGGCACTTCGGGCAGCGTCACGGCGCGCTTGGTCAGGGTCGAGAACACGCCGTGCGCCAGACGGCGCGGGCCGCCCATCAGCAGCGGTAGGCCGGTGGCGATGACGGCGTGCGCGGGCGTCTCCAGCCGCAGCACTTGCGCCAGCATGATCTGCAGCACGGCGCGCGCCTTGGCGTCGTCCGCCAGCGGCAGGCGGGTGGCGGAGTCGATCAGCGCATCGAGGTCGGCGCGCCAGCGCAGCACCTCCCCGGCGATGGCGCGGGCGAGCGCGCGGTCGGCATCGCCCTTGATGCGCGCGAGCGCGGAACCGCCCGCCTGGTCGAGCGTCTCGCCCCTGCGCAGAACGGCATCGATGAGGTTGAGCGCGGCACGGCGCGCAGGAAGTCCGGGTATGTCCATCGTCGGCCCCTATACCGGATTGCCTTTTTCCGCCACCCGCACCACATGGGGTCCATGACCAAGCGCGCCACTGAACGTCCGGCGGCCTTCACCAAGCCCGCTCACTGGAACAACGACCCCGCTCCCCCGCCCGTGAAGGCCAAGGACGAGCAGGACCCCGACGGCCTTTCACCCACCCGCTACGGCGACTGGGTACAGAAGGGCATCGCGATCGATTTCTGAGGAGGCTGGAAAACCGCCTTCCGTCATTGCGAGCAAAGCGAAGCAACCCAGGGCAGTATTAAACCGCCCTGGGTTGCTTCGCTTTGCGCGCAATGACGATGGTGGATGAATGGCCTCTACTGGCCCTGCCCCTGCCCCTCCCCCTGCCCCCAGCCACCGCCGAGCGCGAGGAACACGGCGATCTGGTCGTCCACCAGCGCCGCTTCCGCCGCCGCATGGCTCACCCGCGCCGAGGCGAGGCTGCCCTGCGCGCTCAGGAGGTCGAGGAAGTCGCTGCGCCCGAAGCGGAACAGCTTGGCCGCCTGCCCTTCCGATATGCCGGCGCTGTCGCTCGCGCGGCCCAGCGATGCGGCCTTGTCCCGATCGCGGGCGTAAGTTTCCAGCGCCGTCTCGGTGCCCTGCAGGGCCGAGAGCACGGTCGCATCGAACTTGGCGAGATCGACATCGACCTGCGCCTTGGCGGCATCGATCTTCGCCTTGACGATCGGGCGATTGGGGAAGCTCCAGCTCAGTAGCGGGCCAAGGCTGAAGCCGAAGCTGTCGGACTTGCCGAGGTTCTGCAACTGCCCGCTGCTGGCGACGCCCGCGCCGATCGAGACGCTCGGGTAGAGGTCCGCCACCGCCACGCCGATGCGCGCGGTATCGCCGGCGATGGTGCGCTCGGCCTGGCGGATGTCGGGACGGCGGCGGATCAGCGCGGCGCCGTCGCCGACCGGCATCGGCTGGGCGAGGCGCGGCAGGACCGAGCAGCTCGCCACGTCCTGCGGATAGTCCGCCGGCGCCCGGCCGAGCAGCGTCGCCAGCAGGAACAGCGCGCCCTGCCGCTTCGCCACGAAGGCGGGCAGGCTGGCCCGGCTGGTGTCCACCGCGGTACGCGCGCGGCTGACGTCGAAGGCGGTGCCGCGCCCGCCGCGCTGCAGCCGGGTGGTGGCATCCAGCGTCTGCTGCTGCAGCACGATCACCTTCTGGACCGTCGCCATCTGGTAATTGGCGCCGCATACGTCGGCATAGGCCTTGGCGGTCGCCGCCGCCACGCTGATCCGCACCGCATCGCGCGCCGCCTCGACCACCTCGCGGTCCGCCTGCGCCCCTCGACCGCGCGCCGCAGCTTGCCGTTGAGGTCGAGCGGATAGCTCAGCGAGAGGCCAAGGTCGTACGTCACGACACCGGGGATGTTGGTCCCGCCCGACTGGGTGGAATAGTCGCGCTCGAGATCGGCATCGGAACTGACGGTGGTGCTCAGCGCCCGCGCGCCGGTCGTCTCGCGCAGCACCGCTTCGGCCTTGCGGATGTTCGCCTCGGCGGCGCGCAGGTCGGCGTTGGCGGTGAGCGCCTCTTCCACCAGCGCGTCGAGGCGGGGATCGGCGTAGAGGCTCCACCAGCGGTCGGGCAGCGGCGCCTGCGCGAAGGCGGGATCGCGCGCCGCGACGAAGTCCCCCTGCGCCGAAGGCGTGCCGGACACCGCGTTCTCGGGCGGATGATAGTCCGGCCCGGCGGTGGCGCAGGCGGACAGCGCCAGCGCCATCGCGGCGGCGCAGAGAAGACGGGCGGGACGCATCACCGGGCTCCCGCGCTCTGCGTCGCGGCGGGAGCGGGAGCCGCCGCCGGGGCCGGAACCGGACGTGCCTGTCGCTTCGGTTCGCCGTCATGCTGCTCGATCGTCACCGTCGCAGTGCGGCCGAGGATCAGGCGCACGTTCTTCGGCACATGCGTCAGGCGCACGCGCACCGGGATCCGCTGGGCGAGGCGCACCCATGAGAACGTTGCAGCGACGTTGGGCAGCAGGTTGCCCGAGTCGCTGCGTGTATCGTCGTTGATGCCCGCCGCGATGCTCTCGACACGACCCTTGAGTACCTGCCCCTCGCCCATCAGCTTCACGCTCACCGGCGCGCCGATGTGGATGAGCGGCAGCTTGGTTTCCTCGAAGTAGCCCTCGACGCGGATCGAATCGCCATCGACCAGCGCCATGGCCTGGCTTCCGGCGGCCACGTAGTCGCCCGGATGCAGGTCGAGGTTGGTCACGGTGCCATTGACCGAGGCATGGACTTGCGTGCGCTGGAGGTCGAGCTTCGCGCGATCGACCGCGCTTACCGCTTCCTGCACGGCGGCGCGGGCAGTGGCGACCTTGGCGACGTTCTGCTCATGGGATTCGGTGGCGACGAGATCGCCGAGCGCAAGGTCGCGCGAAGCCTCGCGCTGCGCCTGCCCCAGCGTCGCCTTCGCGCTGGCAAGGCTCGCCTGCGCTTCCTCGACCGCCAGCGAATACCGCGGCTTGTCGATCACGAACAGCAGGTCGCCTGCCTTGACCACCTGGTTGTCGCGCACCGCCACCGAAGTCACGAGGCCGCCGATGTCCGGCGTCACCCGCACCACGTCGGCACGCACCCGGCCGTCCCGGGTCCAGGGGCTGCGCTCGTAATGCATCCACATCCAGTACGCGATGAAGGCCGCGAGCAGGACGATGACGATAGTGGCGGCGCTGCGGCCGATGGCGGGAAGCAGGTTCTTCATGGGTGGAGACCGGACCAGGTGGCGAGGAAGGAAAGCGCACCGAACACCATGACATAAAGGCACAGGTCGACGAGCGCGCGATAGGCGACGATGCGGTAGAAGCCGACGAAGTCCGCCACACGCATCAGCAGCATGGTCAGGACCGAGGCGATCACCGCGATCAGCAGGAGGGCGGGCATGTAGACGCCCAGGATGGAGACTTCGCCGTTCATGGCTGGCCTTTCAGCGCGGCGGCTTCTGGAAAGATGTTACGGCGCAGCGAGATCAGCGCCAGAGCGGCCTTGCGGCGCACCGAACGGTCCTCGTCGCGGATGAAGACGTGGAGCGCCGCGTCAATATCACCCAACAGTTCGGGCGCTGCGGGCGGGCGGTGATCGGGCTCGAGACGGCGATAGTAAGCCGCGACGTCGGCCAGCACGCTGGTCAGCGGCGCGCTGCGGGCGGGCGGCAGGTCGAGACGCAGTTCGCGCAGTTCACCGATTGCCACGCCGGTGCGAAGATCACGCAGCACGTCATAGAGCGGCGCGCCCGGCTGCTTGCCGGAGAGCGCAAGGCGGGGATTGAGCAGCGCGATACGGTCGAGCATGCGGTTGATCCAGCCACGCACGTCGGGCGGTCCGTAGAGGTTGGCTCGCTCGGCGATATCGCGCCAGCCCGCGCGCAGGGTGCGGCGGATGGCGCTCTCCAGCCCGGCCGTCTGCAGCAGACGTGCCATGATGATCGCGAACAGCGTGCCCAGCAGCTGCGCCAGCGAGCCGTTGGCGAAAGTGGCGAAGTTGTCGGTATACTTCTCGGCGATGATGAAGGGGCTGCCCATGCCGAGCAGCGAGGGCAGCGCAACGCCGGCGTAGCGGGGAGAATGCATCAGCGAACCCAGCACCAGCAAAGGGGGCGCCAGAGTCAGCGCGAGCATCGGAAACCCGTCGACGCGTGGCAGGATCGCGAAAGCGTAGATCATGCCCAGGATCGTTGCGATGAGCGTGCCGTTGAAGAACATCCACAGCGGCAACAGCGGATTGTCGGATGCGGCGAACAGCGCCAGGAACACGCCCGCCAGCATGACGGCGGTAGCACCGTCGTTCCAGCCGCTGCCGATCCAGAGCGTGCAGCCCAGGATGATCGTCAGCGCCGCACCGGCCGCACCGCGCACCGCGCCGCGATAGTCGCGATGAACCTCGCGGTTGCGCCGCCCTTCCAGCAGCGGCGGAATGCGCGCGGAAACCGGCTTGCGATTCCTCGTACCCATCTGGTCGGCCAGATCGCGGCAATCGAGGTGCGCTTCGATGAGGCTGGCCAGCCGCGAGCCCAGGCTGAGCACAAGCATGTCGTTCCAGCCCGAGGCGCCGTCCACTTGCGGCTCCAGTGCGACGCAGCGGGCCTTGAGTTCGGTCCCTATGCGCTCGCGTTCCTCACGGTCGTTCTCGATATGTGAAAGCCAGGCGCGGGTATCCGCCAGCAGCGCCTCGGCCTCGTCGCTCATCGCATCACGTTCGCGCAGTGCTGCGATGCGATCGGACACCGCCGCCCCCAGCGGCATGAGCAGCGAGAGCTGGTCCTGCAGCGCCCGCACCGTGCGCACGCGCGGGGCGAGGCGGCTGGTCTCGAACGGCAGGTGAATCGAAAGCTGGTGCAGTTCGGTGACGTCCTGCGCCAGCCGACGCTTTTCCGCCTCGATCGAGGGATCGGGCTCAAGCTCAAGCGAATCGCGGCTCCAGCGCTCGGCATCTCGCAGCATCATCGCCACACGGCCGAGCAGGAACGTCGAGACCGAGCCCGGCAGGACGACGCCATGGATCAGGCTGCCGCACAGGATACCGATGGTGATCTCCTGAACGCGCAGTGCCGCGTCCTCGAAGATGAGGTCGGGCGTGCTCACCGTCGGCAGCACGATCAGGCAGGCGGTATAGCCCGCCAGCACGAAGATGTAGCCGCGCGGCGTCCGGTCGAGCAGCGAGACGAAGACGCACAGCGCCAGCCACGATGCGAGCGCCAGCGTCAACAGTTCGGGCGAGTGCGCGAGCGGCGGCACCATGAGCACCGAGGCGGTCGCGCCGATGAACGTGCCGATGACGCGGAACAGCGCCTTGGACACCACCGCACCCGCCAGCGGCGCGGCGACGATGTAGGCGGTGAGAAAGGCCCAGTACGGTCGCTCCAGCCCGATCGAAAACGAAATGTACGCCGCGAGGATCGCCGCGAGGAATGCCTTGATCGAAAAGATGGCCGCCGGGACGCCCCAGCGCGCGAAGACCGGCCCGTTCATGCCCGCCCCCGCATCTCGGCGGCGCGGCTGCCGACCGTGGTAATCAGCTTTACGGCCGCTTCGAGGTCGGCGTCCGGAATGCCGCCCAGCAATTCCCCCGCAGCGCCACCAGCCGCGCTTCCGCCTTGCGGGCGATGCGCGCGCCCTCGCCGGTCAGGTGGAGGAGATTGGCCCGGCGGTCACCGGCATCGGCGAGCCGCTCGACGAGGCCCGCCGATTCGAGCTGGCGCACGGTGGTGGTCAGCGAAGCTTCGGTGATGCCGATCGCCCGCGCCAGATCCGCCTGCCTCGCCCCTGCGCCCAGCCGCTCGAGATGGACCAGCGCCCATCCCGCCGAGTTGGAAATCTCCAGCGAGGCAAGGATGCGGTCGGCAAGCTGTCGCCACGCCCGCGCGACAGGCGCGAGTTGCGTGGCGAGGTCATGGGCAAGGCTCGATCGGTCGGTCATGGGTCCTGGGGGGATCGGGGGTGGCGGGTACTTAGGCTCCTAACTATTATCGGGCAACCGGGTTACCCTTGCGATTTACAAACCAGCAATGCCGGAAATTGCAATCCGCGCAAGTGGGACGTTGGTATCTCGTGATCCTCCCTGTCACGGAGCGATGGGGAGGATGGCTCAGGGTTCGATCTCGATGGGGGTGCCGTCGGCCACGACTTCCCACAGAGCCTCAATCTCTTCGTCGGAAACCGCAATGCAGCCGTCGGTCCAGTCGCCGGGTACACGGCCCGCAGCCCAGTCGTTCGGCTGACCGTGGATCATGATCATCCCGCCCGCAGAGCGCCCACGCCCCGCCGCAAAGGCGCGGTCGTCGGCGTTGGGGTAAGAGATATGAAGCGAGAGATGATAGGCGCTCGCCGGGTTGCCCCAGTCGATGACGTAACGCCCCTCCGGGGTCCGCTCGTCGCCTTCGAAGCGCTTGGGGCCGACGGGCTCGTCGCCGAGCTGGATATGCTCGATCACATCGACGAGGCGGCCGCCGGACCAGAGTTCCATGATCCGCGCCGCCTTGCGTACGCGGATCATGTCGATGTCAGGCAGTTTCAAAGGCCGGGGCGCTTCAGTGGCGCCCAGCAGCAGAAGCAGCGGGGCGAACCTCAGGACGCCCCGCATCATCATCAATCCACGAAGGGATCGCGCACGAGGATGGTGTCCTCGCGCTCGGGGCTGGTGGAGACGAGCGCCACCGGCGTCTCGATCAGTTCCTGGACGCGCTGGATGTACTTGATCGCCTGCGCGGGGAGGTCCGCCCACGAACGGGCACCGGCGGTGGTGCCCTGCCAGCCGTCCATTTCCTCGTAGATCGGCTCGACCGCGGCCTGATCGGCGGCGTGGCTCGGGTAGTAATCCAGCACCTTACCCTTGAGGCGGTAGCCGGTGCAGATCTTCACCTTCTCGAACCCGTCGAGCACGTCGAGCTTGGTCAGCGCGATCCCGGTGACGCCCGAGATCGCGCAGGACTGGCGCGTCAACACCGCGTCGAACCAGCCGCAGCGGCGCTTGCGGCCGGTGACGGTGCCGAATTCGTGGCCACGCTCGCCAAGGCGCTGGCCGGTCTCGTCCTCCAGCTCGGTCGGGAACGGGCCGGAGCCGACGCGGGTGGTGTAGGCCTTGACGATGCCCAGCACGAAGCCGGTCGCCGAGGGGCCGAGGCCCGAACCGCTGGCAGCAGTGCCCGACACGGTGTTGGAGCTGGTGACGAAGGGATAGGTGCCGTGATCGACGTCGAGCAGCACGCCCTGCGCGCCTTCGAACAGGATGCGCGCGCCCGCCTTGCGGACCTTGTTGAGGCGCTTCCACACGGGCTGGGCGAACTGCAGCACGAAAGGCGCGATCTCGCGCAGTTCGTTGAGCAGCGCCTCGCGGTCGATCGGGGGCTGGCCGAAACCGGCGCGCAGCGCGTCGTGGTGCGCGCAGAGGCGATCGAGCTGCGGCTCCAGTGCATCGAGATGCGCCAGATCGCAGACGCGGATCGCGCGGCGGCCGACCTTGTCCTCGTAAGCCGGGCCGATGCCGCGACCGGTGGTGCCGATCTTGCCCGCACCGGCGGCCGCTTCGCGCAGGCCGTCCAGCTCGCGGTGAACCGGCAGGATCAGCGGGCAGTTGTCGGCGATCGCGAAGTTCTCGGGATTGATCTCGACGCCCTGGCCGCGAAGCTTCTCGACTTCGGACTTGAGGTGCCACGGGTCGAGCACGACGCCGTTGCCGATGATCGAGAGGGTGCCGGTGACGATGCCCGAAGGCAGCAGGCTCAGCTTGTAGACCTGCTCGCCGACGACGAGCGTGTGGCCCGCGTTGTGGCCGCCCTGGAACCGCACAACTGCGTCCGCACGGCTGGCGAGCCAGTCGACGATCTTGCCTTTGCCCTCATCGCCCCACTGGGCGCCGATCACGGTAACATTTGCCATGGATATGCTCCTCCACCCTGCCACGGTGGATCCGGTATCGCCCTTCGACAGGACTCGACGATACGGATTTACGGTGGGGCAGGAGGCCCCGGCTTTTTCGGTCGGCGCCCTAAGGGCAAGGGGGGCGGTAGTCAAGGGTCACCGGCACGAACGGGTTACTCTTCATTACACTTGGCGACTTGCCCCTGCCCGCTCCGGCCTGCGACCCTGCAGACATACCACGGGAGCATGCGACCATGAAGAAAACCCCAATGATCACGATCGGTGCCCTGCTGCTGGCGGTAGCTACGCCCGCCCTCGGGCAGCAGCGAACGGAAACGCTGAGTTACGGCACCGGAGCGCTGCAGACGCTCGATTTCTGGCCAGGAACTCAGAACGGGGCCGCGCGCAAAAAGCCTTCCCCACTGGTCGTCTTCGTTCACGGCGGTGGCTGGAAGCGCGGCGACAAGGACAGCGCCACCGGCCGCTACAAGGTCGCGCACTACACCGGCGAGGGCTACGCCTTCGCCAGCGTCAACTACCGGCTAGTCCCGGACGCGACCGTGGAGCAGCAGGCGCAGGATGTCGCCGATGCACTCGCGGCCCTGCTCAAACAGGCGGATTCGCTAGGTATCGCGCGCGGCAAGGTCGTGCTGATGGGGCACAGCGCGGGCGCGCATCTGGTGGCACTGGTCGGCACAGATCCACAGTATCTGCGCAAGGCCGGACTATCCTACGCCGACATTCGCGGCGTGATCCCGATCGACGGCGCCGCCTATGACGTGGCCGAACAGATGCAGGATGCCGGGCGGCTGATGGGCGCTACATATCGGCAAGCCTTCGGAACCGAGGCATCCCGCCAGCGCGCCCTGTCGCCCACCTTGCAGGCCGCCGCGCCCAACGCGCCGCAATTCCTGCTCCTCCACGTCCAGCGCGCCGACGGCGTGGGGCAAGCCCAGGAACTGGAAACCGCGCTGCGCAAGGCGGGCACGCAGGTCGAGCGCGAAGGCTTCCCCGGACGCGGATTGCCGGGACACATGCAGATCAACCGCGAACTGGGCAATCCGGACTATGCCGCGACCGGCGTAGTCGACCGCTGGCTTGCCCGGGTGTTCGGCTAAAGCGCGACCGCCTCGCCGCCTTCCAGCTTGTGCGAGCAGCCGAGCGCCAGCGCATCGTCCGCTTCCGAAAGCGCGGCGACGGTCACCCAGCCGATCGCCCGCTGACGACTGGCGACCTCGCGGTCATGGCCGAGCGGGAGGAACAGGCGGCGCTCTTCGCCCGCAGCGGCGGACAGGCTCTCGATCAGCGGATCGGGATAGAGCGAGAAGCCCGTCGCGGCTTCCGGATTGCGGCCGGTCTGACCAAGAATCGAATATGTACCGCCGCGCCCGAGGCTGCCGGGCACGCCGTCAGCGTAGATCGTGAAGCCGAACCACGACTGATACTCGAAGCCATGACGCTCGGACGGATCGAGGGTCAACCGCGCCTTGCCGCTCACCCGCGCGGCGATCGCCCGCAGCGCGGCGATACGGCTGGCGAGCACGCCACCGACGTCGAATTCAGCCAGCCGCTCGATCGCGCTATCGAACGGGCCGACGGCATAGAGCAGCGGCAGATAGGCCTCGCCGCCCGCATCGACGAGCCCGCCCGCGTCCTTGGCGTCGAGCATCTGGCGCACCGCCTCGATGTTCATCGAGGGCAAGGGCAGCGCGCCGGCGCTCAGCGTATCGACGAGATCGGGGAGCGTGAAGTCCACCGAAACGCCCGTCGCGCCTGCCGCGCGCAGCGTCTCGATCGCCAGTTCGACGATTTCGGCCACGGCTTCGGTCGAATCGGTGCCGACGAGTTCCGCGCCCAACTGCAGCCGCTCACGCGCCGGATCGAGGCCGTCGCCCTTGATGGTCACGACCTGCCCCGAATAGGACAGCCGCAGCGGACGCGGCGCTTGTGCAAGGCCGGTCGCGGCGATGCGCGCGACTTGCGCGGTGATATCGGACCGCAGTGCCAGCATCCGCATCGAGACCGGATCGACGAAGCGGAACATGCGGCGCACCTGAACGCCCGCCATGCGGTGCGCCAGCGCCTTCTCGAATTCGAGCACCGGGGTCTCGACGCGCGCGTAGCCGTGGCTCGCGAGAACGTCATGCGCGGCGCGGCGCACCGTCTGTGATGCCCATGCCTGCTGCGGCAGACGGTCGCCCAAGCCCTCGGGCAGAAGATCGCGGTCGTTTTCCTGCATAATGGCCGCGCCCTTAGCCCGCCCAAGCGCGGTTGTCGAATGTACAAATCTGCGACGATTGGCGACGAATTTTCCGTCGGCTCCGGAAGGTCCAGCGGCTAAGTCGAAGCCATGCGTCTGGCGGGACGCATTCGCTTTCAACCAACAAAGGCCCGACCATGAGCCCTGCCCGCACGATTACCCCGCTTCTGGCCGCATTGCTGATGACCCTCGCACCGCCCGCCCTCGCCCAAGGCATGCCCGGAGGCATGGATGGCGGCATGGGTAGCGGCGGAATGGGAGGGGCATGGGCGGAGACGACATGGGCGGCGGAGGCCCTCCCGGTGGCCCCGGTGGTGGTGCCCGACCGCCGCAGCCGCCCAAGCCCATCAAGCGCGCCCGCTTCGACAAGATCGTCACCGACATGTTCCGTGCCGCCGATACCAACCGCGATGGCACCGTGACCCTAGACGAACTGCACGCCCTCGTCGAAGCGCGACGCGCGGTCATCATCAAGGAGCGTTTCGCCGCGATCGATGCGGACCGCAACGGCACTATCTCCATGGCGGAATTCAGCGCATGGCAGAGCAAGATGGGCTCGGCCGCCGCCAGCGACGATGCCGCGACCGGTGACCGAAGCGGCCCGATCGTCGAGGCAGTCATGCCCGACGTCGGCGAGGATCGCGCACTCGCGCGGTTGATCGAGCCCCTCAGCGGCACCGTCATCGCCCGCGCCAACACCAATTACGACGCAGGCGTCTCGCTGGCGGAACTGCTGGCCTACGAAGGCAAGCTGTTCGACGCGGCGGACACCGACCACGACGGCTACCTGTCGATGGAAGAACTGCGCCCCAAGGGCAAGGACGGCGAACGCATGCGCGGCCCCGGCGGCGCCATGAATGGCCCGATGGGCGGCCCGCCGCCGCGCTGATGCTTCAGAGCAGCACGCGCCAGGTCTCGCCCTGAACCGGTTCGCCGAACGTATGGTGAACCTGAGTGTCGATGCACTCGAAGCCGTTGCGCGCGTAGATGCGGCGCGCGGCTTCGAGCACGGTATGCGTCCATAGCACCACCTGCCGGTAGCCCTTCTCCCGCGCGAAATCGAGGCAGCCGGCGACCAGCGCGTCGCCGATGCCCCGCCGCCGCGCGAAAGGCTCTACGTGGAGCAGGCGCAGCCGAGCGGTGCCTTCGCCCTCGTCGGTGAGGAACACTGCACCGGCCATGACACCGCCCAGATCCGCGACCCAGCAGCGCTCTCGCTCCGCATCGAAGTTTCGCAGGAAAGCCGCAGTGGTTTCCGCCTCGACCACCTCGAGCCCGTGCCCCCAACTGTGGCTTTCGGCGTAAAGCACGGATTGACGCGCCGCCACCTGACTGACTTCGCCGACCCGCGCATCGCGGATCGTGAAGGCATCGGGCGCCTGGCGATCCAGCAGCAGCCGCGCTCTTGTCAGCGCCTGCACCAGATCGTCGCGCTCGGTCGCGCTCAGGCGTTCCAGATCGTGCGCGACGGCATCGCGCTGGCGCCCGTCGATCTCCTCGAAAGCCGCCTGCCCCGCCTGCGTCAGCCGGATCGGGCGGGCACGCGCGTCGCTGTCGAGCCGGTCCCGCGCGACCCAGCCCCGATCCTCGAACCGGGCGATCATCCGGCTGAGGTAACCGCGATCGAGGCCCAGCTCCGCCTGCAGGACATTGGCCAGCACCGGCCCGAGCCGCGCGATCTCGAACAGGAGGCGCGCTTCCGGCAGGTTCGCGTCGGTATCGAGAAAGCGCGCGTCGATGGCGCCGACGTGCCGGGTGAAGAAGCGGTTGAAGGTGCGGATCGCGTCGATGGCCTGGTTCATGCGCCAGCCTTGATCGATTATGTTGACTGAGTCAACAATATCGAGAAGCGCGAGGCGAACGACGCCTCCCGAACGAAAAAGGGCCGGCGCCACAAGGCACCGACCCCTCTTCCGTTGGGAGCCTGTTAAAGCGTCAGCTCAGAACGTCAGCGCCTTGACGGTCTTCACGCCCGGCAGCGCGCGTGCCTGCTCCAGCAGTCCGGCCGAGAGATCGCCGTCCACCGAGAGCAGCAGCACCGCTTCGCCGCCAGCCGCACGGCGGCCGAGGTTGAAGGTGCCGATGTTGATCGCGTTCTCGCCCAGCAGCGTACCGATGCGGCCGATGAAGCCCGGCGCGTCCTCGTTGACGATGTAGAGCATCGAACCGTCGAGTTCCGCCTCGACCTTGATGCCGAACATCTCGACGAGGCGCGGCTCGACGTTGTTGAACAGCGTGCCAGCCACCGAACGCTCGCCCGCTTCGGTCTTCACCGAGACGCGGATCAGGGTGTGGTAGTCGCCCTCGCGCTCGGTCTTCACTTCGCGCACTTCGAGGCCGCGCTCCTTGGCGAGGAACGGGGCGTTGACCATGTTCACCGTGGCCGACTGCACGCGCAGGAAACCGGCGAGGACGGCGGCGGTGATCGGCTTCTGGTTCAGTTCGGCAGCGGCGCCCTCGACGTGGATCGAGATGCGCGGAACCGAGTCCACGGTCAGCTGGCCGACCATCGAACCCAGCACTTCGGCCAGCTTCATGTAAGGCTTGAGCTTGGGGGCTTCCTCGGCGCTCAGCGAGGGCATGTTGAGCGCGTTGGTGACGCCGCCGTTGACGAGGTAGTCGGCCATCTGCTCGGCCACCTGCAGCGCCACGTTGACCTGCGCTTCGGTGGTCGATGCGCCCAGGTGCGGGGTGCAGATGAAGTTCGGGGTGCCGAACAGCGGCGATTCCTTGGCCGGCTCGGTCTGGAACACGTCGAGAGCGGCGCCCGCGATGTGGCCCGAATCGAGGCCCGCCTTCAGCGCGGCTTCGTCCACCAGACCGCCGCGTGCGCAGTTGATGATGCGAACGCCCTTCTTGGTCTTGGCGAGGTTCTCGGCCGAGAGGATGTTGCGGGTCTGGTCGGTCAGCGGCGTGTGCAGCGTGATGAAGTCCGCCTTGGCCAGCAGCGTTTCGAGGTCCGCCTTCTCGACGCCCATTTCCACGGCGCGCTCAGGCGTCAGGAACGGGTCGAAGGCGACGACCTTCATGCGCAGGCCCAGCGCTCGGCTGGCGACGATGGAACCGATGTTGCCGGCGCCGATGAGGCCCAGCGTCTTGCCGGTGACTTCGACGCCCATGAAGCCGTTCTTCGGCCACGTACCGGCCTGCGTCTGGGCGTTCGCCTCGGGCAGCTGGCGGGCGAGCGCGAACATCAGGGCGATGGCGTGCTCCGCAGTGGTGATCGAGTTGCCGAACGGGGTGTTCATCACCACGACGCCCTGCGCCGAGGCGGCAGGGATATCGACGTTGTCGACGCCGATGCCGGCGCGGCCGATGACCTTGAGGTTCTTGGCGGCGGCCAGCATTTCCTTGGTCACCTTGGTCGACGAACGGATGGCGAGGCCATCGTATTCACCGATGCGGGCGATCTGCTGTTCCGGGTTCTCGCCGGTGATGACGTCTACGTCGCAGCCCATCTCCTCGAAGATGCGGGCGGCGTTGGGGTCCATCTTGTCGGAAATGAGGACTTTGGGCTTGGTCATGGAATAGGTTCCTTCACGCTGGCCGTAAGGGCCATGGCGGAGTGAAAAATCGCTGAGTGAAACTCGATCGCGCAGCAAGATCCTCGTCATCCCCGCGAAGGCGGGGACCCAACTGATGCTGTTTCAGGTTGCACCGTCATCAGCTGGGTTCCCGCCTTCGCGGGAATGACGACGGTGTTCTTACGCTGCGACCTGCTCGGCCTTGACGGTGGCATAGGCCCAGTCGAGCCAGGGACCGAGATCCTCGATGTCCTGGGTGTCGACGGTGGCGCCGCACCAGATGCGCAGGCCCGCAGGGGCATCGCGGTATCCGGCGACGTCGTAGGCGGCGTCCTGCTTTTCGAGCAGGGCGGCGAACTTCTTGATGAAGTCGGCGTCGGCGCCTTCGACGGTCAGGCAGACCGAGGTCTTCGAACGGGTCGCCTCGTCCACCGCAAGGTGGCCCAGCCAGTCACGCTCGGCGACGATCTTGCCAAGGGCAGCGGCGTTGGCATCCGAACGGGCCTTCAGACCTTCCAGACCGCCCAGCGACTTCGACCATTCCAGCGCGAAGATCGCGTCCTCGACGGCGAGCATCGAGGGGTGTTGATCGTCTCGCCCTTGAACACGCCCTCTGCGAGCTTGCCCTTGGAAACGAGGCGGAACACCTTGGGAAGCGGCCATGCCGGGGTGTAGGTTTCCAGACGCTCAACCGCGCGGGGGCCGAGGATGAGGACGCCGTGACCGCCCTCGCCGCCCAGAACCTTCTGCCAGGAGAAGGTGGCGACGTCGATCTTCGACCAGTCGATGTCGTAGGCGAACACCGCCGAGGTCGAGTCGGCGAAGGTCAGGCCTTCACGATCGTCGGGGATGAAGTCAGCGTTGGGGACGCGCACGCCCGAGGTGGTGCCGTTCCAGGTGAACAGCACATCGCTGCTGAAATCGATCTGGGTGAGGTCGGGCAGCTGGCCGTAGTCGGCGCGGATCACGGTGGGATCGAGCTTGAGCTGCTTGGCGGCGTCCGTCACCCAGCCTTCGCCGAAGCTTTCCCACGCAACCGTCGTCACGCCGCGCGCGCCGAGCATGGTCCACATGGCCATTTCGAAGGCGCCGGTGTCCGAACCGGGCACGATGCCGATGCGGTGCGTATCGGGCAGCTGCAGCACTTCGCGCATCAGTTCGATGCAGTAGGCGAGGCGCGTCTTGCCGATCTTCGCACGGTGCGAACGACCCAGCGATTCGGTGGCGAGCTTTTCGGGGGAATAGCCGGGCGGCTTGGCGCAAGGTCCGGAAGAGAACTGCGGACGAGCAGGTTTACGCGCGGGAACGGCAATCAAATCAGTCATTTCTGACTCTCCTTACAGAGAGCACGCGCGGCGTTGGGACCGCGTGGCCCGGAGCCGCTCCTAGTGGCACCCACGGGGATGTCAATCGTCTTGCAGGCCAGTTCACTGTGCAAAACGGTCGCATGCATATGGCGCCCTGCCGCCGTGTAAGGCACGGATAAGCACAGGTTAAGGCACTCCCCCAAGAGCTTGGACCCATGCATAGAATTTTGTTCGCCCTCCCCTGCTTGCCGTGCTCAGCGGGTGCATCGACCGTCCGGCGCCTTCGAACCGGCGGCCGAATCACGCGGCGAGTCGCCCCCGACCCGCGCCGCCGCGCCCCGAACTGCGGCAGTGCCTCTCTACGCTGAGCGCACAGCAGGCCGTGTTCACGCCAGTCGAAGATCGCTGGTACGGCAGCGCCTGCTCCACGGTGGGGACGGTCAAGCTGGCCGCGCTCAACACAGACGACGCCACGGTGACCGTTTCCGGGCTCGGCCCCGTGACTTGCGCAACCTCGACAGCCTTTGCGGGCTGGGCACGCTACGGCGTGGACCGCGCGGCGCAGCAGATCCTCGGCAGCCGACTGGTGAAGATCGAGACGTTCGGCAGTTATTCGTGCCGCAACGTCGCGGGCACTTCACGCCGGTCGGGTCATGCCAGTGCCAATGCCATCGACGTCTCGGGGTTCGTCCTCGGCGACGGACGGCGCATCACCGTGCTGGCCGGCTGGAACGGCGGCACCCCGGCAGAACGCCGCTTCCTGCGCGTGGTCCACGACAGCGCCTGCAAGCGCTTCGGCACGACGCTGGGCCCCGGTTACAACGCCGCGCACGAGAACCATTTCCATCTTGAGGCGGACGGCGCGGATTTCTGCCGCTGACGACGCGCCCATTCGTCATTGCGAGCGCAGCGAAGCAATCCAGGGCGGCGCAAGACTGCGCTGGATTGCTTCGCTGCGCTCGCAATGACGGAAGGTGAGGCTCCCGGGAGGAACGGGGCTCAGCCGCCCAGGATGATCGGATCGGGCGCGTCGTCGCTGTCGCCCGCATCGGGATGGATCGCGAAACGGATGCGTTCGATGCAGCCGCTGCGGCCTTCCTGCGAGGGCGCCGCCTTGGCCGACTGGATCACCTGCAGCGCCTGCCGCCCGAAATCGTCGGAAGGCTGCGCGGCCAGCACCTTGGCATTGCCCACCGCCCCCCACGGCGCGATGTCGTAGCTGACGACCGCCCAGCCCTCGATCCGGCGGCGGTTGTAGGCCTGCGGGAAGCGAAGCACCGGCTGGCTCGCCCAGTCCTGCCCGGCCGGGCACTTGTCGCCTGCGGGAAACGCGCTCTTTTCCGGCATCGGCGGCGCGGGGAGCACTTCGGGCTGGCGCCAGTAGGGATAGGAACACCCCTTGCGCGCACCGCCGGTGAAGCGCGATCTGCGCATCGCCTTGACCGCCGCCGCATCGAGCGCCTTGTTGCCGGTGCCGGTGCCGATCCGCACGTTCACCGGCTTGCCGCCCGCATCGGTGTCGTACGTCACCAGCGTCCATTCCTTCATGCCTGGGGTGCCGGGCAGCTTCGCGAAATCCGGGAGCGCGCGCACCAGCGGCTGCGGGCGCGGGGCGTCGGCGCAGTTGCTACCTTCGCGGATGCGCTCCCAGCCCGGCATCGGCAGCCGTCCGTTCAGCGGCGTCACCGTGTAGGACACCAGATCGGGCACCGACGCAGTCGCGAAAGGCTCCACCGCGACCGCATAGGTCACCGAGCAGGCGCTGTGCGCCTTGGACGGGAACCGACTGGCGGCGAGCGCGGGCGCGATGTCGTCGTTGGGCGCGAAGCGGGCATCCCCGCGCGTGATCGAGACCGGTCGGCCACTGGCGTCGATGTCGAAACGCAGCGTCACCGACTGCTGCGCATTCGGCCCGCGCCAGCCGATGGTGTTCAGCGGACGGCGCAGCGGCGCGCCGGAGACGAGAGCGCTGCCATCGCAGCGCACGTCCCCGGGCGTCCAGGCGGCAAGACCGCGTTCGCTGGAACGGCGGAATTCATCGGCGACGACCGGCGGCGGAGGGACCGCAGGAGGCGCCGCCGCCGCCATCAGAACTGCCAGAGCAACCGCCACCATGCCTGATCTCCTTGTCCGGAGATTTCAGGCTAACACGTTGTCAAGACAGGACAAGGACAGATCGGCGCCACAATCGATCCGGTTCTGCGCCGAAGTCGACGCATCAAATCTCCAGCTGGCTGCCCAGTTCCACCACGCGGTTCGTCGGGAGGCGGAAGAATTCCATTGCGCTCGCCGCATTGCGCATCATCCACGCGAACAGCTTTTCGCGCCAGATCGCCATGCCGGGCTTCTCCGAGGGTACCAATGTCTGGCGCGAGAGGAAGAAGCTGGTCTTCATCATCTCGAACGGGCCGCCGCACATCGGCGCATGGGCCAGCGCGGCGGGAATGTCGGTCTCCTCCATGAAGCCGTAGCGCAGCGTCAATCGGTAGAAGCCCTGCCCCAGATCGACGACGGTGAAGCGGTCCTCCGGCTCCACATAGGGGCCGTCCTGCACTTCCACCGTCAGCACGACGACGCGCTCGTGCAGCACCTTGTTGTGCTTGATGTTGTGGAGCAGCGCCGAGGGCACGCCCATGTTGCTGGAGGCCATGAAGATCGCCGTGCCCGGCACCCGCGCGGCGCTGCCGTGGGCGCTCTTGGCGAAGACGTTGAGCGGCAGCGCGGCCTCGGTCATGCGGTCGCGCATCAGGCGGCGGCCCTTGTTCCACGTCGTCAGCAGGGTGAAGGCGATGCCGCCGATCATCAGCGGGAACCAGCCGCCGTCGGGGATCTTGGTGGCGTTGGCGGCGAAGTAGGCGCCATCGACCACGAAGAAGGTGACGATCACCGGGATCGCCAGGGCCTTGTGCCATTTCCACACGACCAGCAGCATCACCGCCATCAGGCAGGTGTCGATCAGCATCGCCCCGGTCACCGCGATGCCGTAGGCCGAGGCGAGGTTCGACGAGTTCTGGAACACCAGGACCAGTACGATCACGCCGGTCATCAGCGCCCAGTTGACGAAGGGGATGTAGATCTGGCCCGCCTCGTGCTCGCTGGTGTGGCGGGTCGAGAGGCGCGGGATGAAGCCCAGTTGCATCGCCTGATGGGTGATCGAGAACGCGCCCGAGATCACCGCCTGGCTGGCGATGAAGGTGGCGCAGGTCGCCAGGATCACCAGCGGCAGGCGCAGCGATTCGGGCGCGAGGTTGAAGAACGGGTTCTCCATCGCGACCGCCGCCTGCGCGTCGTCGAGACCCAGGATCATCGCCGCCTGCCCGAAGTAGTTGATGAGCAGGCAGGGCATCACGAAGGCGAACCACGACAGGCGCAGCGGGCCGCGCCCGAAGTGCCCCATGTCGGCATAGAGCGCCTCCGCCCCTGTCACCGCCAGCACGACCGAGCCGAGCGCCAGGAAGCCGAGGATTTTGTCGGTCAGGAAGAACTGGATCGCGTACCACGGGTTCAGCGCCACCAGCACCTCGGGCATCTGGACCAGATGGTAGATGCCCAGCACCGCGAGCACGGTGAAGTAGGTCACCATGACCGGCGCGAACAGCGCGCCGATCTTGGCGGTGCCGCTCTTCTGGATGACGAACAGCGCGATCAGCAGCACCAGCGCGATCGGCAGCACGAAGGGCGCGAGGTCGGACTGGACGACGGTGAGCCCCTCGACCGCCGAGAGCACCGAGACCGCCGGGGTAATCATCGAGTCGCCGTAGAACAGCGAGGTCGCGAAGACGCCCAGCAGCACCACCAGCGGGCCGTAGCCGGACTTGCGGATCGCGCCGGAAATCAGCGCGACAAGCGCGAGGCTGCCGCCCTGCCCCTTGTTGTCCGCACGCATCAGCACACCGACGTACTGCACCGACACCACCAGCGTCATCGACCAGAAGATCAGGCTGACGACGCCGAGTACGTGCAGTTCGTCGATCGCCAGCGGATGCGGGCCGACGAAGGTTTCGCGGAAGGCATAGAGGGGCTGGTGCCGATGTCGCCGAAGACGACGCCGACCGCGCCAAGCGCGAGCTTGGTGATATTGCCCGAGCCCTGGCCGTGATGGCCGCCCGAACTGTGAGACTCACCCGCCGTCGAAGGAACGTAAGGTGTGTCTGCTGGAGAATCACTCATTCATGCGTCCTGTAATGGACTCGCAGACACGCTAGAGCGGCTGCGGCAGGCTTGCGCCGTTAGCAGCATGAATGGGGCCAAGCAACGATACTTACAATCCCCGCGCCCGGCGGCAATGTTCCGTTCAGGGATTGGCCGGGCCGGGCTGAACGGGCGCCGATCTCGGTCGGGGCCTGACCGTTTTGCGCCGCGATCGCGGCGTCGAGGCGCATCAGTTGCTGGGCGAGCGGCAGGCGCCATGGCGCATCCTCGGGTGCGGTCTTCACAACATCCACCCACAAGGCACGCGCCTCGGCGAGTTTCCCCTCGCGCGCATAGGCGAGGCCGAGGAAGAATCGTGCGCCCGGCGCATCCGGCTCCGCGTCGATCGCACGCTGGTAGGCGTAGAGCGCGGGCGGCGTCAGCATGTTGTCTGCGTGGGCGACCAGCGAATTGGCCAGCGCCAGCCAGGCGTCGGCGTTCTTGGGGTCATCCTCGATCGCCCCGCGAAGGACTTCGGCGGCATCGGCATACTGACCGTTGCGAGCGAGGCCATCGGCGATCACCACCCAGCGGTTGCTGGTCGGGATGCCGCTATTGGTGACCTTGGCGCGGCCTTCGACAAGCGCGGCGGGGTCGGCGGACACGGACTCGGCCGAATCCTTCGGCGCTCCTGCCAAGCTCGGGGAGCCCTGCGTCACGTATCCCGCGATGCCGAGCAGCAGCGCCGAAGCCACCGCCTCGCGGCATCCGCGCGGCACCTTGAATACGAAAAGCAGCACCGCCAGCACGAGGACGGCTAGGCCGATCACGAAAACCCAGGTCACTGCCCTGCTCCTTTTGCGGAAAAGCGGCGCCGCAGCAGCAGGAAGGCGATGAGCAGCAGCACGCCCGGCACCGCGAACAGCGGCCAGGTCAGGCCGGTGAGCTGAGGCGCATAGCTGACGTAGTCGCCGTAGCGCTCGATCAGCCAGGCGCGGATCTGCTCGGGAGTCTCGCCCGCCTTGATCCGCTCGCGAACCAGCGAGCGCATCGAGCCCGCGATCGGCGCGTCCGAATCCGCAATCGACTGGCCCTGGCACTGAAGGCAGCGCAGGGTCTCCATGAGGTCCTGCGCCTTGGTTTCCTGCGCCGGATCATCGAGCTGACGATAGGCGTAAGGCGCAGTGGACTGCTCCTCCTGCGCGAACACGGGAGCCGCGAGAGCAAGCGCAACGAGAGCGATCAGGCGCTTCACTCACCCGCCTCCTTCAGCTTCTCAAGCAGCACCCCGAGGTGCTCGGGCCGGATTTCGCCGATGTGCTGGTAAACGATCGTGCCCTTACCATCGACCACGTAAGTCTCCGGAACGCCGGACGAGCCGAGCGCCAGTTGCACTTTCCCGTCATCGTCCGCGCCGATGCGCTGGAACGGGTCGCCGTTCGTTTGAAGGAAGCCCTGCAGGTTCTCGGTCGTGTCGCGCACCGAGATGCCTTCGATCGGCACCCCGGCCTTGGCCAGCGCTCCGAGTTGCGGCGCCTCGACGCGGCAGGGAATGCACCAGCTGGCGAACACGTTGACGAGGTGCGGCTTGCCGTTGGCGAGCACCTTGCTGTCGAGGCCGGGCCGCCCCGGCAAGGCGGCAGGCAGATCGAACTGCGGCATCGACTTGCCGACGAGCGCGGAGGCGACATTGCGGTCCGCCGGACGATAGAGCCCCACGATCACCAGCGCCACGAAGCCGAGGAACAGCGCCAGCGGCAGCCAGATCGCCCAACGTGGCGCTTTTGCGGGTAAATCGCTCATCGTCCCTGCTTCTCGCGCCGATAGGCGATCTTGTCCTTGGCCACGATCCGCCGCACGTCGGCCGCCACCCGGCCCACCAGCGCCAGCAGGCCGCCCAGCGCGATCAGCAGACCGCCGATCCAGATCAGCGGCGCGAAAGGCTTCCACCACAAGCGCAGTTGCCAGCGCGATTGCTTCTCGCCATCGACCTTGGGCGCCTCGCCGCCGAGCACGGCGTAAAGCTGGCCATTCCAGCGCGTCAGCAGCGCCGATTCGCTAGTCTGCTGCGGCGGCGCCCAGAAGCTGCGCGACTGCGGGAGCATGCGGGTCACCTTACCGTCGATACCGTAGCGCACCAGCAGGCGCGCCTCCATCGCCGTCCAGTTCGGACCGGCGACAGGCTCGACGGTGTCGAGCTTGACGCCCCATGGCCCGACTTGCGTGACCTCGCCCATGCGCACGGCGACCAGCTTCTCGACGGAGAAGGCGCTCTCGCTGCTCATGCCGAACAGCGCGACGGCAATGCCAAAGTGCGCCACCACCATACCCCAGATCGGCAGCGGCGTGCGGCGCAAATTGCGGCCCTTGAGCGGCAGCAGGCTGGCCCATCCGAGCCCGACCGACAGCGCAAGACCGATCCAGGGCAGCAGCGCGACGCCGCCCAGCACTAGTACGCAGATCCCCGCCGCGACGATCAGCATCGCCGGGATCACCAGCTCGCGGCCGACGCGCCCGAACTTGTCCCGCCGCCAGCGCAGCAACGGCCCGACCATGAGCACGACCAGCATCGGCACCGCGAACAGCGCGCTCATCGGATTGAAGTACGGCGGCCCGACCGAAACCTTGGCTCCCATCGCCTCTGCGAACAGCGGGTAGAGCGTGCCGAACAGCACGATGCCCAGGATCGCCGAGAGCATCACGTTGTTGACCACCAACGCGCCCTCGCGGCTGACGAAGGCAAAGCGCTCGCCCTCGGTCACGGTCGCGGCGCGCAGGCCGAACAGCACCAGCGCGCCGCCGATGTAGATTGCCAGCAGCGCGAGGATGAACGTGCCGCGCTGCGGATCGACGGCAAAGGCATGCACGCTCGTCAGGATGCCCGAGCGCACCAGGAACGTGCCGATCATCGACATCGAGAACGCGACCACGCCCAGCATGATCGTCCAGGCGCGCAGTGCATTGCGCGCCGCCAGCACGCCGCACGAATGGAGCAGTGCCGTCGCCGCCAGCCAGGGCATCAGCGAGGCGTTCTCGACCGGGTCCCAGAACCACCAGCCGCCCCAACCCAGTTCGTAATAGGCCCAGTACGAACCGGCGGTGATGCCCACGGTGAGGAATATCCACGCGCCCAGCACCCACGGGCGCATCGCCTTGGCGAACGCCGGGCCGACCTCGCGCGTCACCAGAGCACCGATAGCGAAACTGAACGCGATCGAGAGCCCCACATAGCCCAGGTAGAGCGTCGGCGGATGGAACGCGAGGCCAAGGTCCTGCAGCAGCGGGTTGAGCCCGTTACCCTCCATCGGCACCGGCGAAAGCCGCTCGAACGGGTTGGAGGCAAACAGCAGGAAGGCATAGAAGCCAAGGCTCACGAAAGCCTGCCCGGCCAGCGTCGCCAGCATGGTGCGTTCCGGCAAGCGCTTTTCGACGAGCGCCACGAAGGCGCCGCCCAGCCCCATCACCGTCACCCACAGGAGCATCGACCCCTCGTGGTTGCCCCAGGCGCCGGCGATCTTGAACACCAGCGGCTTCATCGAATGCGAATTGAGCGCGACCAGCTTCACCGACAGATCGGTGACCGAAAAGACGTAGATGAGACAGGCGAAGGCCAGCAGCGCCAGCCCGCCCTGCACCACCGCCACGGGGCGCACCGCACCGCCGAGCACGGCGCCGCGCTCTGTCAGCCCCAGCGCACCGGAAACGAGTTGCAGCGCCGCCAGCGCCGCCGCCAGCCAGAGGGCGGCAAGACCTAGTTCAGCGATCATTTGGGTTCAGCGATCATTTGGTTTCTTGCATGACCTTCTGGGCCTGTTCCCTGGACATGTCCTGCATCTCGCGAGGCACGTAGTTCTCGTCATGCTTGGCAAGGAGGTTGTCGGCGACGAATGTGCCGTCCGTGCCCATCTTACCCTCGGCGACGACGCCGGACCCCTCGACGAACAGCGAGGGCACGATGCCCTTGAAGGTCACCGGCACGCGCGCCTTGCCGTCCTGCACGGCGAAATTGATCGTCACTCCGTCCGCCGCCGTCTTGAGCGAGCCCTTCTCGACCATGCCGCCAAGGCGCACGGCGCGGCCGGGCTCGGGCGGCCTGGCGACGATCTCGCTCGGCACGTAGAAGTAGCTCGCCTGATTGCGCAGCGCCCATGCGGCGAGCAACGCCGCCCCGATGAGCACGACCAGCGCGACGATCAGCAGCACGAGGCGCTGGTGCTTGGCCTTGATCGGGCTCTTGGCGACCGTCGCCATCAGCGGTTCCTCGCGGAATCACGGCGCTTTTCTGCGCGGCGCATCGAAAGCAGCGCCCATGAGACCATCGCCAGCGTCGCGCCGACGCCGACCACATAGGCCGCGACCACGAAGGCCCATGGGTCCATCGCTTCACGCATCAGAACGCCTCCACTTCCGCGCGCGCTTTCCTGCGCAGCCGCGCCTCGGCCTGCTGCTCGGCCAGGATCGCACGCATCCGGGCGAGCACGACGCCTGCGAAGATCAGCGTGAAACCGAGCATCGCGGCAAGCAGCGGCACCAGAAAATCGCCCGACATCGCGGACTTGCCCACGGTGATGCTCGGCGGCTGGTGCTGGCTGTTCCACCAGATCACCGAGTAATGAATGATCGGCACGTTCACCGCGCCGACGAGCCCGAAGATGGCGGGCGCGCGATTCTGGCCGCCGTCCGCAGCCTCGCTCGCCTGAGACAGCGCCATCCAGCCGAAGTAGAGGAACAGCAGCACCAGCATCGAGGTCAGCCGTCCGTCCCAGACCCACCATGTCCCCCACGCAGGACGCCCCCACAGCGAACCTGTAAGTAAGCAGACGGCGGTAAAAACCGCGCCCGGCACCGCGCAGGCCTTCGCCGCGATGGCCGCGAGCGGATGACGCCAGACGAGTTCGGTGAAGCTCGCGCCCGCGATCCCCATCCACCCGGCCATGCCCAGCCAGGCGGCGGGCACGTGAAGATAGACGATGCGCACCGTCTCTCCCTGCAGGCGCTCGGCAGGGGCGACGAACAGCCCCCAGCCCAGCGCCGCGAAGGCGACGACCAGTCCCGTGCCCATGCACAGGGGCATCAGCCAGCGGGCGATGCGCAGAAAACGGGCGGGATTGGCAAAGCCGTGCATGACAGGCGCGCTTCTATAGTGCGTGTTGAAAGGAGCAAGTGACTCAGATCAAAGCACAGCGCTTTTCATGCGCCAATCGGGCATTGGTATCATGATGCCGCTATGAGCATCACACTGTGGTAAAAGGGAGAAAATGGGGCGATCGATGGGGTTCGAACCCACGACCTCCGGTACCACAAACCGGCGCTCTAACCAACTGAGCTACGATCGCCACAGGCGCACTCGAGAGGCGCCGCGTCCGGCATCGGACGCTGCTGCATCCGGTGCGGAGCGCGCCTTTTGCACAGCGCGCGGATTCTTGCAAAGCAAAAATGCGGAGAGGCGAAATTTACCTGCCCGGCACCTCGCACGCGATTTTCCTGCGCCCTGCCCGTGGCTAAGGTCGGCGCATGGACGAACCCGGCGAATCATCGGCTGCAAGACTGCTATCCCACCCCGGCGTTCAGCGCTTCCCATCGTCCCGGCTCGACCTGTTCATCCTGCGCGAGTTCCTCGACGCCGAGCGCTGCGCGCAGTTGGTCGATCTGATCGAGACCAACAACCGCCCCTCGACGATCGCCGACTACAACGGAGACGATGCGTTCCGGACCAGTTCGACCTGCGACCTGTCACGCGACTATCCGGTGGTCGACGAACTGGCGCAGGCGCTGTCCCGACTTTCCGGCATCGACCTTGCCCATGCGGAACCGCTGCAGGGACAGCGCTATGAAGTCGGGCAGGAGTTCAAGGCGCACACCGATTATTTCGAGCCCGACAGCGCCGATTTCGAGAAATACTGCAAGGTTCCCGGCCAGCGGACCTGGACCTTCATGATCTACCTGAACGACGTCGAGGCCGGGGGCGCGACTCGCTTCAAGGTCATCGACAAGATGATCCAGCCCGAGACCGGCAAGCTCATCGGCTGGAACAACCGCCGCGCTGACGGCAGCTGTAACGCGGCGACGCTTCATCACGCGATGAAGGTGCGCAAGGGCCGCAAGTACGTCATCACGCAATGGTATCGCGAGCGGCCCTGGGGCTGATCCCCAAGGCCGCCCGGACTTTTACTTGGCCGCAGCGATCACCGCGCAGGCGATGCGGCCACCGGCGTTGCCCGAAGGCTGGCTGGTGTAGTCGTCCAAGCCTGCGTGGATCACCAGCGCCGAACCGTCCGCGTCGAGCAGCGACTTCGGCCCCGGCGAGAGCGTCACGCCGGAATTCAGCACCTGCGTCTTGAGCAGGCCGTCGGCGCCGACATTCTGATTCGGCATGTCACCGCCATGCGGGCCGGTCGCGACCATGTAGCCGTGCTGGTGATCGCCGCCGGTGAAGTGGCCGCCCGAACTGTCGAACTTGGTCGCGGTGTCGCACACACCCTTCTGGTGGAAGTGGAAGCCGTGCTCACCCGCCGGAATGCCCTTGGCCTCGGCGCTGACGAGGACGCCTGCCGGGGTCTCCTGCAGCATGACCATGCCGATGGTCTTGCCGTCCAGCCCGATCAGGTCGGCATGGATCATCGGCGCTGCGGCCGCAGTCGTTGCGGAGTGGCCGGTATGGTCATCAGCCGCACCGGCAGCGCCGGCGAGCGAGAGCAGGACCGCCGAGGCGGCGAGGATGCGGGAGGATCGCTTCATATCGTATCTCCGGTCTTTCGGGCTGGATGGCTGCGAAACGCAGCCGCACGCATGGACGTTCCCCGCCCCGCGTGGACATTCACGACCCTAAAGCCCTGCACATGAAAGGCAATCGCAACTGGCAATGAAATTTTGCCCGCTATGCGGGCAACAAAAAAGGCGGCCCCAGGGACCGCCTTCTTCGTGAAGCTGATGTTCGGAAGCGCGAAGCCCCGCCCAATCAGTTCTTCTTGAGCGTGAGACCGCCGAAACGCTTGTTGAACTGGGCCACGCGGCCACCGTCCTGAAGCTGGGCCTTGCCGCCGGTCCATGCCGGGTGCGAGGTCGGGTCGATGTCCAGAACCAGCGTGTCGCCTTCCTTGCCCCAGGTCGAGCGGGTCTGGAAGGTGCTGCCGTCGGTCATCTGCACCGTGATGGTGTGGTAGTCGGGATGCGTATCGGCCTTCATGGGTCTATCTCTTTCGCATGTGGCCGGTTCCGACCGGCCTGGCTTGAAAGCGGCGCGCTTACAGCGAAGCGGGCCGGAATGCAAGGGTGAAGAAGCCCACCTCTGCCCCTCCCGCAAGCGAGAGGGGAATGATGAGGTTCCGCCTCAGGCGTCCGCGATCATCGCCGTGAAGTTGACCTCGCAGGTCACCTTGTCGTCGATGGAGGCCTTGCCCCAGAACTTGCACACGCGCGAGCGCTTCTGGACGAAGCCGGTGCGCAGTGTCAGCAGGTGCCCGGGGGTCACGGGGGCGCGGAACTTCGCGTCCTCGATCGCCATGAAGTACACCAGCTTGCCGGTCCCGGCAAGGCCGAGGGTCTCGATCGCGAGGATGCCCGCAGCCTGCGCCAGCGCCTCGATCTGGAGGACGCCGGGCATGATCGGTCGGCCGGGGAAGTGCCCCTGGAAGAAGTCCTCGTTGAAGCTCACCGCCTTGACCGCCTCGATCTCCTCCTCAGAGATCGAGACCACGCGGTCGACGAGCAGCATCGGGTAGCGGTGCGGAAGCGCCGCCAGGATCTTCGCGGTGTCGTACACGACTTCGGCGTTATCGCTCATGCCCGTGACGTCCGATCAGCGGCCCGAGGGCTGCGTCGCCGGAGCGGCGCCGGCCGGAGCCTGGCCCTGAGCGGCAGCCTGCTGTGCACGCTGCTCGCGAACCTGGCGCGGTTCCCAACCAGCGGGCGGAACCAGCTGGGCCGAGGGGATCGACGTGTTCAGCTCGTTCAGGATGTCCTGATTGAGGTTGTAGGCGCCGCCGTTGACCGCGAGAATCGCGTCGGGCGAGATCAGGATCGACACGCCCTTCTTGGTCATCGCTGCCTTGACCGCATCGTTCAGCTTGTCTTCGATCTGCTCGTTGACGTAAGCCTGCGACAGGCCGACCGGCTGCAGGATGCGCTGGAGTTCGGCCTTGCCGTTCTCCTGGATCTGCTGGATCGAACCGGCCTGCTGTTCAAGTGCAGCCTGCGTGACCTTGCCGCCCTGACGGTCGGCGTTGAACTTGTCGATCAGCGGCTTGATCTGGGCGTTGAGCGCGTTCTGCCGGGTCTGCGCCTGGTCGAACTGCGCCTTGAAGGTGGTCTGGCGCTGCGTTTCCGCGGTCTTGAACGCGTTCGAGTTGGCGATCACCGCATCGAAGCTGGCAACGCCGAGGCCCTGCACGATCGTACCGCCGGTTGCCGGAGCAGCGGCTGCCGGAGCAGGCTTGGCTGCAAGCGCGGGCTGCGCCGCGACGGCGGCGAACGCGAGGCCAGCGGCCAGCGCGACGAACTTGGTCTTGGTAGTCATCAGAACTGGGTTCCCACGTTGAAGTTGAATGCCTTGGGATCGTCGCCGTCCTGCTTGAGCAGCACGCGCGAGAAGTCGATGCGGAACGGGCCGAAAGGCGAGTTCCAGTTCACGCCGATGCCGATGGCGACACGCGGCTTCCAGGTATCGCCAACGAAATACTCGTTGAAGTTGTACGCGTAATTGCCGGTCGCGGTTAGCGTACGTCCACTGGAGTCCGTCGAGGACGTCGTCGTGGTCGTCGTGTCGTTCCCGTCCGTGTCCTTGGTATAGTAGGTCGGGATACAGCCGTTCTTGCAATCGGTCAGATCGCTCTTGTTGAACTTGGTCCCCCACACGGCACCGACATCGGCGAAGATCGACGGGCGTAGGCCCATTTCACGCGCACCCGAGCCCAGCGGAATCTCCATCTCGGCACGGCCCATGTAGTAGTAGTTACCACCCAGCGCGTCGTCCGACCAATCGCTGCGCTTGGTCGATTCCACGCCATCAGTGATATACTTACGCAGCACGCGCGGACCGACGCCGCGAATGGCGAAGCCACGGAACTGCGGCTGACCGAGATAGAAGCGGTCGGTCAGGCGAATTTCCTGCCCCGCCAGCCCCTTGATCGCGCCACCTTCAGCGGACAGCGAGAAGATGAAGCCATGCCCCATGTTGAAGAACTTGGACGCATTGCCGCGGATGCGCGCATACTTCACATCGCCGCCCAGACCCGCGAAATCGACATTGACCGACGCGGTAATTCCGCGCGTCGGGCGCATGCGGTTGTCCAGCGTATCGTAGATCAGCGAGCCGCCGACGATCGAACTAAGGCGCTTACCGATCGCGTCGCACAGATAGCGGCCGGCATAGAGCGGATCGCACTGCAGCGTGCCGTTAACGCGAGTGGAGTAATACGTGTCCTTGTCCAAGCTGACGTCATCGTAGTTCAGCGTATAGCTGCCTACGGCCGTCAGATATTCGGTCAGCGGCACGCCTGCACGGATCTGGATACCCGTGGTCGACTGCTCATAGGTCGTGTTGCGGTCGGAGTTGTAGTAATTGAAGCTGTTGTAGTCGCGGCGGTAGATATTGACGCCGAGCGACACGTTCTTGTCCAGCAGGTACGGCTCGACGAAGCTGGCTTCCACGCTCTTCGAATAGCGCGAGATGCTGCCCGAAAGGCCGACCGTCTGACCACGGCCGCGGAAGTTGCGCTGCCGGATCGAGGCCTGGAAGATGAAGCTCTCGAGACTGGAGAAACCGGCCGAAAGCTGGAGTTCGCCGGTCGGCTTTTCCTCGACGTTGGCTTCCAGAAGAATGCGGTCGTCGGCGCTGCCGGGCTTCTGCTCGACCTCGAACTTCTCCTGGAAGTAGCCGAGCGACTTGATGCGGTTAGTCGAACGCTTGACCTGCAGCGAGTTGAAGGCATCGCCTTCCGCCAGACGGAACTCGCGGCGGATCACCTTGTCCTGGGTCAGCGTGTTGCCGTTGATGTCGATCTTCTCGACATAGACGCGCGGCGCCTCCTGGATCACGAAGGTCAGCCCCATGGTGAGGTTTTCCTTGTCGCGATCGTACTGCGGGCGGACGTCGGCGAAAGCATAGCCGAAGGCACCGGCAGTCTCGTTCAGACTGTCGATGGTGTCCTCGACCTGCTTGGCGTTGTACCAGTCACCCTTGTGCATGGGCAGGTTGCCGGCCATCTTCTCGCCGTCGAAGTCGCGCAGCTGGCTTTCGACCTTCACGTCGCCGAACTTGTAGCGCTTACCTTCCTCAACCACGTACGTGATGATGAAGTCCTTCTTGTCCGGCGTCAGTTCGGCCACGGCCGAGACCACGCGGAAGTCGGCATAGCCCTGCGTCAGATAGAACTGGCGCAGCTTCTGCTGGTCGAAGGCCATGCGGTCGGGGTCGTAGCTGGTGCCCGAGCTGAACAGACGGGTGAAGCGCGCCTGCTTGGTCACCATCTGGCCGCGCAGTTCGCCGGCCGAGAAGTGCTCGTTGCCGATGATGTTGATCTGGCGGACCTTGGACTTGTCGCCCTCGGTGATTTCGAAGACGATATCGACACGGTTCTGGTCGAGCGAGACCATCTTCGGCTCGACGGTCGCGGCGTAGCGACCCTGGCGCTTGTACAGCTCGATGATGCGGGCGACGTCAGCGCAGATCTTGGAACGGGTGAAGATCTGGCGCGGCGCGACCTTGATCTCGGGAAGGATCTTGTCGTCCTTGATGCGCTTGTTGCCTTCAAGGATGATGCGGTTGACGACCGGGTTCTCCTGAACCGTGATCGTCACCACGCCGTTGTCGAACGCAACCTGCGCGTCCTTGAACAGCTCGGTGCCGTAGAGGTCCTTGAGCGCGGCGTCGGCGGAAACCTTGGTGTAGTTCTGACCGACGCGCATCTTGATATAGGACAGCACCGTCTGCGCTTCGAGGCGCTCGGCGCCTTTCACCACGATGGTCTGAATCGGCTGGCCTTCCTCGACCGGCGCAACGACAGCCGGAGCGGGAGCAGCGGGTGCGGCAGGGACCGGCGCGCGCTTGCCTGCCTTTGCCGCTTGCGCGGAAGCCTCCATGGGCATCCCCGCGAGGATAGTGGTCCCGAGGAGCACTGCTGCAACTTGCGAGCCCCAGAGGCCTCGGGCGCTGCGCGCTCCAGTGCCGCGAACCATTTCCCGTCCGATCATTCTACGCAAAATCCCGTATTCGCTTTCGCGATGAAAAACAGACCACCGGCGGGAGCGCACCCAGACCCGCAGGCAATCGCAGCCATCTGCCCGATGGAGCCGGTCCAATCAAGCAGACAAAACCCGGCAACATTGTGATCGCTCGTGAATCCCTCCAGGCTATCCCCCGAAAATAGGGAGAGAGGCCAGGTCATTGACCGTGACGAAGACCATAAGCGCCAGCACCAGCGCCACACCCGTCTTTATCGCCCATTCCTGACTGCGTGCACCCAGGGGTCTGCGCCGGACCAGTTCAGCCGCGTAGAAAGCCAGATGTCCGCCGTCGAGGCCAGGAATTGGCAGGAGGTTGATGAATGCCAAGTTAATCGAGATCAAAGCGGCGAACTCCACGAAGGCTTCCCAGCCCAGCGTGAAAGTCTGCCCGGAATACTGCGCGATCTTGATCGGACCACCCAGTTCGCGGACGGAGCGGTCGCCCGTGAAGATCTGGGTTATGCCGGTCACCATGTTGCCCATGGCGCGGAAGCTCTGCTGGAATCCGAGGGCGACGGCATCGACCGGGCCGACCTGCTCGAAGCGGCCCGCGCGTACGCCGATCTGACCGACCTTCTGCGGCTTGCCCTGTGCGTCAGGGATAGAGCCTTCGGTCACCTTGACCGGGAAAGTCCGGACTTCATTCCCGCGCCGCACCGAGAGATCGACGCTGCGCCCCGCCTGCGGGCGGATGAGTTCCGGGATGTCCTCGAAGCTGGTGATTGCGGCGCCGTTCACCGCGACGATGCGGTCGCCCACCTCGAGCCCGGCGTCCTCGGCCGGCGAATCGCCGTAGAAGCCGCCGACGACGGGCGGCATCATCCGCACGCCGATATCGCCGATCTTCGCCTTGTTACCGAACTGGTCGCTGAACTCCTGCGTCGCCAGCTTCACCGGAAGGACAAGCGTGCGCCCTGCCCGCTCCACCGCGATCGGCAGCGTCTTGCCGGGGAAGTACGCGACGCGGCCCGGCACGTCGGTGGCTCCGTCAACCTTGTCACCGTCAATCGCGACGATGCGGTCGCCGACGCGCATACCCGCAGCCTGCGCGGGCGAGTTGGCGGTAAAGCCGCTAATCTCCGCATCGTTTACGACGCGGCCGTAGATCGAGAAGAACCCGGCGAAGATCGCGACGCACAGCAGCAGGTTGGTCAGCGGCCCGGCGAAGACGATCAGCGCGCGCTGCCACAGCGGCTTGGAATGGAAGGTCTGCGCCCGCTCCTGCGCCGACAGCCGCACATCGTCGGGCTTCGGCGCGCTCGTCGGGTTCATGTCGCCTGCGAACTGGACGTAGCCGCCGAGAGGCAACGCCGAGAGCTTCCAGCGGGTGCCGCGCTTGTCGGTCCAGCCCGCGAGTTCCTTGCCGAAGCCGATGGAAAAGGCGTCCGCCTTCACGCCGAACAGGCGGCCGACGAGATAATGCCCCAGCTCATGGATCAGGACCAGTGGCCCCAGCACCAGGAGGAAGGCGAAGATCGTCGTCAGAATTCCTGGTGAACCGGTCAAGCTATGCCTCTCTTCAGGTGCTGGTCACGAGTACGCGCGCCCTCGCCCGGGCCTCCGTGTCCACTTCGAGGACGTCGGAGAGGCTGCCGGGCGGCGGCGGCGCATACGAGCCTAGCACGTCTTCCACTTGTGCAGAGATACGCGTGAACGAAATCTGACCGCCAAGGAACGCAGCAACCGCGATTTCGTTCGCGGCGTTGAGCACGGCGGGGATCGCCCCGCCCGCCTGCGCCGCCTCGCGCGCCAGGCGGGTGGCGGGAAAGCGCACTTCGTCGGGCTTGCGGAAAGTCAGTTCGCCGATCTCGGCAAGGTCGAGCGGGGCGCAGGGCGTGTCCATGCGCGCGGGCCAAGCCAGCGCCGAGGCGATCGGCACACGCATGTCCGAGGGGCCAAGCTGCGCCAGGGTCGAGCCGTCCCGGTACTCGACCATCGAATGGACCACCGACTGCGGGTGGACGATGATCCGCAGTTTATCGAGGCCGACGGGGAACAGGTGGTAGGCTTCGATCAGTTCGAGGCCCTTGTTGAACATCGTCGCCGAATCGACGCTGATCTTCGCGCCCATATCCCAGTTGGGATGGCGGACCGCCTCGGCCGGAGTGGCGGCGCTGAGACGCTCCCACGACCAGTCGCGGAACGGGCCGCCGCTGGCCGTCAGGGTGATCCAGCGCACATGGGCATGGTCGTTGCCGGTGAGGCACTGGAAGATCGCGTTGTGCTCGGAATCGATCGGCAGCAGCGTGGCGCCATGCCGCGCGACGGCGGCCATCATCACTTCGCCCGCCGAAACCAGAGCTTCCTTGTTGGCAAGGGCGATGATCCCGCCCTGCTCGATCGCCGCCATCGTCGGCGCAAGGCCGGCACAGCCGACGATCGCCGCGACGGTGACGTCGGCGCCGCGCGCAGCGGCCTCGATCAGCGCGACGGGACCGCCTGCAGCTTCGATCCCGGAACCGGCAAGCGCCTCCCGCAGAGCAGGCAAGTGCGCCTCATCGGCGACGACGGCGACCTCGGCTCCGAATTCGCGCGCCAGCTTCGCCAGTTCGGCCGCATTGGAATGCGCAGTCAGCGCGACCACGCGCCACTCGTCGCGATTGCGGCGGATCAGATCGAGCGTCGAGGCGCCGATCGAGCCGGTCGCGCCAAGCACCGTCAGGGAGCGCAAAGAACCGGTCATGCCAACACCACGATAGCCATCGCCAGCAGGAACAGCGCTGCCAGCAATCCGTCAACCCGGTCGAAGAAACCGCCGTGCCCCGGAATGAGGTTGCCAGAGTCCTTGAACCCCGCGCGGCGCTTCATCCAGCTTTCGAAAAAGTCGCCCGCCTGCGCACAGACCGCCACCAGCAGTCCGGCCGCAAGGCAGGTCGCAAAGAGCGGAACCGCGCCCGCCGTCGCGTACCAGCAGGGCTGCGTACCGAAGCACGACACCGCGTTCGCCGCCGAGACGTCGGGCGTAAGACGGATCGCGCCTTCCTGCCAAAGCTGCGCGGCGGTGAAGAGCGCGAGCGTCGCGCCCAGCGCCGCGCCCATCAGGCCCGACCAGGTCTTGGACGGACTGATCGACGGCGCGATCTTCGGCCCGCGCAATGTGCGGCCGGTGAAATAGGCGCCCACGTCCACCGCGATCACCGTCCCCAGCAGGGTCAGGATCGGCGCGAGGGTGAAGGCGTCGTTATGCAGGAACAACAGCATGGCCGCGCCGATGCCGACATAGAGCATCCCCACGAAGTTCCACGCCGCCCGCGCACCCGGTCCCGGAGTGATGCGACGGGCAAGCCTGATCCACTCCCACAGCACCCCGACCGAGACGGCGCAGACGAAGGCGATCCACACCGGCCCGCCCAGCCACAAGGCAGTCCCGGCGACCGCAACCATGACGATGGCCGAAAGCGTCCGCACCTTGAGATCGGAGGTGCCTTTCGCCGGAGGCTCAGCGCCCGCCATAGCGACGCTCGCGAGTGGTGAAGGCGCTGAGCGCATCGCGCAAGTGATCGGCGGTGAAATCCGGCCAGAGCACGTCGGTGAACAGCATTTCGGCGTAAGCCGCCTGCCACAGCAGGAAGTTCGACAGCCGTACCTCGCCGGACGTGCGGATCAGCAGGTCGAGCGGCGGCAGGTCCGCCGTATCGAGTTCAGCCGCGATCGTCTCGGGCGTGATCGGCCCCTTCGCCGCAGCCCTGGTCGCCGCGCGGGCGATCTCGTCCTGCGAGCCGTAGTTCAGCGCCACCGCCAGCGTCGTCTCGGTATTGTGCGCGGTCTTGGCCATCGCGCCTTCGACCAGTTCGACCAGTTCGGGCTTGAATGCGGTATAGTCGCCGATGATCTTGAGCCGGACGCCCGCCGCCGCGAATTCGTCGAGGTCGGAGAGGATGAAGCGCTTCATCAGGCTCATCAGGTCCGAGACTTCATCCTCGGGCCGCCGCCAGTTCTCGGTCGAGAAGGCGTAGAGGGTCAGTGCCTCCAGCCCCATTTCCCGCGCGCCGCGCACGACGCGGCGCACCGCCTCCACGCCGCGCTGGTGGCCCACCGCGCGCGGAAGCAGGCGCTTCTTCGCCCAGCGCCCGTTGCCGTCCATGATGATGGCGACATGACGGGCGCGCAGAGATTCGTCCTTGGCCATCAGGCTCCCTTCTCGGCGAAGCGCAACAGGCTCACTTGCCGAGGATTTCCTTTTCCTTGGCCGCGAAGACCTCGTCGAGGGCCTTGACCATCTCGTCGGTCAGCTTCTGGACTTCGGTTTCGCCGCGCTTGCGGTCGTCTTCCGAGATTTCCTTCTTCTTCTCGTCGGCCTTCAGGTTCTCGATGCCGTCGCGGCGCACGTTACGCACGGCGACGCGCGCCTTCTCGGCATAGGAGCTGGCGAGCTTGGCCAGTTCCTTGCGGCGTTCCTCGGTCAGGTCGGGGATCGGCAGGCGCAGGGTGTTGCCGTCGTTGATCGGATTCAGGCCCAGACCCGCCGAACGGATCGCCTTTTCGACCGGACCGATGTTGGTCTTGTCCCACACCTGCACCGAAAGCATGCGCGGCTCCGGCGCGGAGATCGTGGCGACCGACGTGATCGGCATCGAACTGCCGTAGACGGTCACGGTGATCGGCTCCAGCAGCGCGGTGTTCGCGCGGCCGGTGCGCAGGCCCGAGAGGTCGTGCTTGAGCGCGTCGATCGCGCCCTTCATGCGGCGCTCGAGATCCGCCTTGTCGTACTTTGCCATGGTTCAGGCTCCTTTCTGAACGATCGTCTTGGTGCCGCCACCCGCAAGGACGGTGGCCAGGTTGCCCTGCTCGCGGATCGAGAACACGACGATCGGAATGCTGTTGTCACGGCACAGGGCCACGGCGGAGGCGTCCATCACCTGCAGGTTGTCGGCGAGGACGGTGTCGTAATCGACGGAATCGTACCGCTTGGCGTCGGGGTTGCGCTTGGGATCGCTGTCGTAGACGCCGTCGACGCTGGTGCCCTTCAGAAGAGCATCGCAGCGCATCTCGGCAGCGCGCAGGGCGGCGCCGGAATCGGTGGTGAAGTACGGCGCGCCGACACCGGCGGCGAAGATCACCACGCGCCCCTTCTCAAGGTGGCGCTCGGCCCGGCGGCGGATCACCGGCTCGCAGACTTGGTCCATCTGCACGGCGCTCTGCACGCGCGTTTCCACGCCGATCTGCTCCAGCGCGTTCTGCATCGCCAGCGCGTTCATCACGGTCGCGAGCATGCCCATGTAGTCGGCCTGCGCCCGGTCCATGCCGCGCGCAGCGCCCGCCATGCCGCGGAAGATGTTGCCGCCGCCGATGACGAGGCAGATCTCGAGCCCGGTTTCCTTGGCCGCCTTCACTTCCTTGGCAAGTTCCGCCACGAAATCGGGATCGATTCCGAACTGCTGGCTCCCCATCAGCACTTCGCCCGAAAGTTTGAGCAGGACGCGCTTGTAGGGGGATGACATGCCGCTGGGTCTCCTGTGGGGGCCGGGAATACTGGAACGGCCCCGGCTTTAGGAGGGCAAGCGCGAATTGCCAAGGGGCTTGGACTGTGGATGAACCCGGTTCAGCGCGCCATTACGGACAGTTCTTCCTCACGCCGATCGTAAGCAACTTGTGCCGAGGCCACCGATCCCATCCGCCTCTCCGCCCAGTCGATCATCGCCTGCAGCGCATCAAGCAGTTCCCGCCCCAGCGGCGTTACCGCATAACTGACCGAAACCGGCACCGTCGGCACCACATCGCGGCGCACCAGCCCGTCGCGCTCCAGCGAGCGCAGGGTCTGACTGAGCATCTTCTGCGAAATGCCGTCAATCCGTCGCTTGAGCCCGTTGAAGCGCATCCCACCAGCCCCAAGCGTCGTAAGGATCAGCACGCTCCACTTGTCGGCGATGCGATCGAGCAACTGCCGCGTAGGACAGTCCGCCGCATAGACGTTGGGCGCGAAGCGGGCGGTTCCCTCAAGGTAACCCGGTGCGGTGATAGTGCCTTCTTGCATGGTCATCGCCAATACCACATCTGGTCACCATTGGATACCTGGTGGAGAATGGAAATGAAGATCGCAGTCCTCGGTGCCAGCGGCCGCGCCGGATCGGAAATCACGAAGGAAGCCGCCGCGCGCGGCCACGAAGTCCTCGCCATCGCACGCAACCCGGAAAAGATCGCAACCGGCGAGCGGATAACGGCAGTGACGGGCGATGCCTCGGACGCCGCATCTCTCGCCGCCCTGATCGCCGGACGCGATGCCGTCATCAGCGCCCTGCACTTCGACGTCCCCGCCGAAATCTTGCTCTCGGCAATCCGCGAGGCCGGCGTGCCCCGGCTGCTGGTAACCGGAGGCGCGGCCAGCCTCGAAGTCGCCCCGGGCAAGCGCCTGATCGACACACCGGACTTTCCCGAGGAATGGAAGACCTTCGCGATGGGCGGGATCACCTTCCTCGACGCACTGCGACAAGTGGACGACGTGGACTGGACGTTCTTCTCCCCCGCCGCGCTGATCTTCGAAGGCCCACGCACAGGCAGCTACCGCTCGGGCGGCGACGAACTGGTCACCGACGATGCCGGCGAGAGCAAAATCAGCTTCGCCGACTACGCAATCGCGATGATCGATGAACTGGAAGCGCACAAGCATTCCAGGGAACGGTTTACGGCAGCATATTGAGATAAAGGGAGTCCTGGGGCCATCGCCCCAGACCCCGGAACTGTCGTTGCCCCGCGCGCAGCCGCCTCAACCCAACGCCGCGCCGCAGGCTTTGAAGGTCTCCCGGCACAGCGTCATCGCATGACGAAGCCGCGTGCCAGACCTCGACGGTATACGGGGTGCAGGGGTGGTAAACCCCTGCCCCCTCCCTCTTAGGCTGCTTCCGCCAAAGGCCCGCCGATCGAGCAAACCCCATCGACACCCAGCACATGCGCCACCCTGCCCATAGCCATCCAGGCAGCAGTGCAATGCGTCAGATCGACGATCTCAGCATCGGTCATCACGCTCTTGAGCTGCGCCCAGAACGCGTCGTCCTCGGCCAGCCCGCGCGGGTCGGTGCCCATCTTCTGCGAGTACCGCACGGCAAGACGCTCCTTCTCGGTCAGGCTGCCGAGGTCACCGCCGAGCACGGCCTGGTACATGGCCTCGTCAGGCGCGTTGCCCTGCTCGATCACGCCGCCGTCATAGCCCAGAATCCGCAAGTCCCTCTGCGCGCGCCAGTTCATGCAGACGGTGCAGCCGTTGATGACGGCGGTGGCGATGCGGCATGCCTCGAACAGCCGCAGGGGCAGGTTGGAATACTGGTAGGGCGCCATCGCAAAGGCGCCTGAAGCCCGGACGATTTCGGGCGAATACTCAACGGATAGATCGGGAATCGGATTCTGCGGCTGGGGAGCGAGTTCTACGCGCATGGGGCCTCTCCGGTTGCGCCCGGATCTGGCCGGGTCAATGCGGGAGGCTACGCCGACCCTTTAATAAGTCAATCGTGCATGTTTTTTATGGGCTGCAAACGAGACGGGCCGCAGAAGCATATGCTCCTGCGGCCCGCACGTTTCTTCAGCGAAGAAGGCTTGAGATCAGCCGGCGACCGCTGCGGCCACTTCGGCTGCGAAGTCCGTGACTTCCTTCTCGATGCCTTCGCCCAGCTGGAAGCGCACGTAGTCCTTGAGGACGATCTTCGCGCCGGCTTCCTTGCCGGCCTGGTCGACGACCTGCTGGATCGGGGTCTTGTTGTCCATGACGAAGACCTGCGAAAGCAGTGCGTTTTCCTTGGCGTACTTGGCGATCGCGCCGTCGACCATCTTCGCCTGCACGGCTTCGGGCTTGCCCGATTCGGCGGCCTTTTCCTGGGCGATCTTGCGCTCGCGCTCGATCAGCTCGGCGTCGAGGTCTTCGGCGTTCAGGGCCAGCGGGAAGGCAGCGGCGATGTGCATCGCGATCTGCTTGCCGAGACCTTCGAGAACGGCAGCAGGCGCTTCCGATTCCAGAGCAACGAGCACGCCGATCTTGCCGAGGTTCGGCGCAGCGGCGTTGTGCATGTAGGGAACGACGAGACCGGCCGAGACTTCGACGGTCTTCATGCGGCGAACCTGCTGGTTCTCACCGATGGTCGCGACGTTGTTGGTCAGCGCGTCGGTCACGGTGCCGCCGCCCGGGTAGGCCGAGGCCTTGAGGGCTTCGACGTCGTCACCGGCAACGCCGAGCGCGGCTTCGGTGGTCTTGCGCACGAAGTCCTGGAACTGGTCGTTCTTGGCGACGAAGTCCGTCTCCGAGTTGACTTCGACGGCGACGCCCTTGGTGCCGGTCACGGCAATGCCGACCAGGCCTTCAGCGGCAGTGCGGCTGGACTTCTTGGCAACGGCGGCGAGGCCCTTGGCGCGCAGCGCATCGATCGCGGCTTCGATGTCGCCGTTCGTCTCGTCGAGAGCCTTCTTGCAGTCCATCATGCCGGCGCCCGAGCGCTCGCGCAGGGTCTTCACGTCAGCGGCGGTGTAAGCCATCGCTCAATTCCTCTTGATTGAGTGGGGAGCCTTATTCGGGCTCCTTGAAACAGGTGCGCGCCGGGCCACATGGACCCGGCGCGCGACAATTCCGTGACGAAAGTGTCGTCGTGCCGGGCTATTACGCCTCGACAACAGCCTCTTCTGCGACCGGCTCGTCGAACGAACCGCTGTCGGCACCGCTGTCGACCACGGCAGCGCGGCCGCCCTTGGTCGCGGCCTGGGCGATCGCTTCGCAGTACAGGCGCACGGCGCGGCTGGCGTCGTCGTTACCTGGGATCGGGAACGAGATGCCGTTGGGGTTCACGTTGGTGTCGAGAACGGCGACGACCGGGATGCCGAGAACGTTGGCTTCCTTGATCGCCAGCTCTTCCTTGTTGGCGTCGATCACGAACATCACGTCCGGGATGCCGCCCATGTCGCGGATACCGCCGAGCGACAGCTCAAGCTTGTCACGCTCGCGGGTCAGCTGAAGGACTTCCTTCTTGGTCAGACCGGCGGTGTCGCCAGCCAGCTGCTCTTCAAGAGCCTTGAAGCGCTTGATCGAACCTGAGATGGTCTTCCAGTTGGTGAGCATGCCGCCCAGCCAGCGGTGGTTGACGTAGTGCTGGCCGCAAGCGCGTGCTGCCTGAGCGATCGGCTCCTGCGCCTGGCGCTTGGTGCCGACGAAGAGAACCTTGCCGCCGGCCTGGACGGTCGACTGCACAAATTCGAGAGCGCGCGCGAAGAGCGGCACGGTCTGCGACAGGTCGATGATGTGGATGCCGTTGCGCGCGCCGAAGATGTACGGCTTCATGCGCGGGTTCCAGCGGTGGGTCTGGTGACCGAAGTGTGCGCCGGCTTCAATGAGCTGCGACATGGTGACGACAGGTGCCGCCATAGTAGAATTCCTTTCCGGTTGAACCTCTGGAAGGCAGGAACCGCGCGGAAGTCTTTCGACTCTGGCCGCAACAGCACCGGTATGTGCGCCTTCCATGTGGATTGCTCACCTCGAGTCGAACCGGACAATCCGGACAATCTCTTGGCGAACGCGGGGCCCTTAGACGCCTTGGCCATCAAAATCCAGCCCCAATTCGCCGCAAAGGTTTGTCAGTTCACCGTCAAAAAGGCCGATTCCAGCCCTATTCAAGGCTTACCCAGGAACTCGCCGCAGTTGACGGTTTTCTCAAGGCAAAGCTGGTGATAAATTGTCTAACGCAGCAAACATCGGAAATTGCTCAGGTTTCGCGCCAAAAGGGGGCGTCGACAGGATGGGTTGGGGCGAAGCCGGAATAAGAAGGTCGCTCGCACATGACTACCCTTGCATCCATCCTGTTCACACTCGCCGCCGCAGCGGCTGTGCTCACGATCTGGAAAAGCCTGACGACTGCCCTGCCGGGCATCCGCGCGTTGCACGCGATGCTATCGGATAACGCTTCGCCGCCGGTCATCCACGTAAGGACTCTGCCGACCCGAACAGAGGGCCAGACCCGGACATCCCGGCGCCACCGCCGCACGCAGCGCCCCAAGCCGGTCACCCACCGCCTTCATCAATATCCGCACCGCACGCACGTCGCCTGAAAGCACGTCACGCCTGCGGGCTTCAAAAAGCGCTTGACTCGAATGGAACAAAAAGAGAACTAACCCCTATCGGAACATTATTAGAACAGATTCTGGTTTTCCACAAGCTGTCCACAGCCCCCCTGCAGAGTTCAGGCGCCGGGCTCGGGCGAAGGTTCGAAAGGAACGGTCATGACTGTATTCGCCGCCTGTCTCTTTGCCCTCGCCGCGATGGCTTCGGCATTCTCGATCCTGATGACGATCCGCCGCTACGGCCCGAACGCCCTCACCTTTCGGGAACAGCTCGCCGCCTGCCCCGGTACGCTGGTCGTGACATGGAAGGTAATCGAGCGCGTGCAACTGCCTGCGCTTGCTTCGCTTAGAAAGGGTCCTGCCCGTCGTACGCCGGCGCGGCTGGAGTGGCCGGGTACGTCGTCGATTGATCTTGCCGCCTGACCTTGCCGTAAGTGATAAGGCCGACCGGAATCAACAGCAGGTAGACAATCGTCACGGCCGCAAGCGTGAACCAGGGCTCGATCAACAGAGCCGCCACCGTCAGCCCCACCACCGCGAGCACACCAAGCCGCAGATGCGGCGGTGGACGCATGCGGGACCAGGCGAGCGTCGGGATGCTTGAGATCATCAGGAAAGCCACCAGAACCATCCACCCGCTTACAAGGATGGGGTTGGCGAATTCGGGCAGCCGCCCGCTCGCCACCCACAGGTAAAGCGGCAGGAATGTAAGGCCGGCGCCAAGCGGCGCGGGAACACCGGTCAGGAAGCCGGCGGCCTTGTGCGGCTGGTCGAGCATGTCGAGCCGGGCATTGAAACGCGCAAGCCGCAATACGCAGCAGATCGCAAAGGCCAGCGAAGCGATCCAGCCCATGCTGGGAAGCTGATGCAGCGTCCACAAATAGACGATCAGCGCGGGCGCGACGCCAAAGGAAATCGAATCGGCAAGACTGTCGAGTTCGGCGCCGAAGCGCGTCTGCGCCTTGAGCAGACGCGCTGCGCGCCCGTCGATACCATCGAGCAGGCCAGCCAGAATTACGGCCAGAACGGCCTTCTCGAAATCTCCGGCAATGGCGAACCGGATGCCGGTCAAACCGGAGCAGAGCGCCGCCGCCGTGATCGCATTGGGCACCACCGCGCGCATCGACAGGCCGGGAGCCAGACGCCGGCGCGGTACGTCGCCGGGAGCTTCGTCCAGATCTCTGCCCGGCCGATCGTCGATCACTGGGCGATGCCCTCGATCAGCGGCGCACTGCCGAGTTCGGCGAGCACGGTTTCACCGGCGATGATCTTCTGGCCCATCAGGACCTTGGGCTCGACACCCACCGGCAGGTAGACATCAACCCGGCTGCCGAAGCGGATCAGGCCGATGCGCTGGCCGGAAGCGATGATGTCGCCGGGCTTCACGAACGGCACGATGCGGCGCGCGACCAGTCCGGCGATCTGCGTGAAGCAGATGCGCAGGCCATCGCCGCGTTCGACGAGGATGTGCTGGCGCTCGTTCTCTTCGCTCGCCTTGTCGAGGTCTGCATTCACGAACTTGCCGGGAATGTAGATCACCCGCTTGATCGTTCCGCTGATCGGCGAGCGATTGATGTGGACGTCGAACACCGACATGAAGATCGAAATGCGGGTAACCAGGTCGGTCGGCATCGGTGCATTACCGCTACCGTCGTCCATGGTCAGTTCGCGCGGCGGCGAAACCTTGCCGATCAGGGTGACCAGACCATCCGCGGGCGCGACGATCGCGCGCTCGTCCTGCGGCGTGACGCGGATCGGATCACGGAAGAACGCCAGCACGCAGACCGTCAGGACCGCCAGCGGCCAGCCGAACCACGGCCCCCACAGTATCCAGACAATCGCAGCGACGACGCCCGCGATGGCGCCGAACTTGCGACCTTCCTTGTGAATGGCGGGCCATTGCCACGACGCTTCGCCGCGACCTTGATTATCTAGAATGTTTCCGGGCATCGTTCTCGTCTAGCCAGTGTGCACGTGTACCGCAATGCCACCACGCGCCCGTTGTTCCCTGTCCACGGGAAAGCGCGGGTAGAACCCGCTCGCCGCGAACCACGATCTTTCGTAGACCACAGCCAGACGGGAACGGCGCCTCGCACCGAGAGACATCTATTTTCTATGTGAAGACCCGAACGGGACCGGCGTTCATTCGCCGGGTCAGCTGGTGGTGGACAGGGCTGGATTCTGAACCAGCGTACGCTTGCACGGGCAGATTTACAGTCTGCTGCCTTTAACCACTCGGCCACCTGTCCACACCAGTTGCTGGCGGCTGGAAATCCAAGGAAAACCCGGGAAATCCGGCGTTGGTCGAGGCCCCCGAAGGTGCCCCGTTGCCGAGGAGCCGCGCCTTTGCCGAAGCGAGCCTTGCCTGTCAATGCCCTCCCTGTCAGAGGGGGCAAGATTTTTGCATTTACGCTTAGATTTTTCGAAAGGACTACAGATGACCAAGCGTGGCGGACACGTCGGCCCCCAGGGCGGAGACGAAGGCGAAGCCCGCCGGGGTAAGGCGCTGCGCGGCCGTGCGGGCCGGATGAAGAACGGCCGCGGCAGCGGCCGGGCCTCCACGGGCATGGTGCGCCTATGGGGCCGGCACGCCGTCGAGGCCGCGCTCAAGAATCCGGACCGCAGCCACCGCAAGCTTTGGGCGACTCGCGAAGGCGTCGAGATCGCTCGACGGCGAACTGCCCAGCGACTTCCCGGTGGAATGGGCACAGCCCGCCGACCTCGCCCGCCTCGTCGCCAAGGACGCGCCGCACCAGGGTCTCGTGCTGGAATGCGCGCCCCTCGACGACATGTTCCTTGCCGACGTGCTCGATGGCGACCCCGCCCGCCCGGTCGTGGTGCTCGATCAGGTGACCGATCCGCACAACGTCGGCGCGATCATGCGCTCGGCCGCTGCCTTCGACGCCTGCTGCATCGTCACGCAGGACCGCCACGCACCGCCCGAATCGGGCACGCTGGCAAAGTCCGCATCGGGCGCGCTCGAAGTGCTCCCCTGGATTCGCGTGGTGAACCTCGCCCGCGCACTCGAGGAAATCGCCGAAGCGGGCTACTGGCGCATCGGCCTGGATGGATCGGCCGAATCGACGCTCGGAGAGGCCCTTCCCACCGGCCCGGTCGCACTCGTGCTCGGCGCCGAGGGAGACGGAATGCGCCACAACATCACCCAGCACTGCGACGCGATCGCCAAGCTTCCGATCAGCGAGGCCATGGAGAGTCTTAACGTCAGCAACGCCGCTGCCATCGCGCTCTACGCAGCAGCGACCCGCGAGACGGAATAAATCCACCTCAGCGCGTACGGCGTCATGACGCCGTACGCGCTGAGGCGAGCGCTCCAGCAGCTTGGAGTATCGCTTGGTCTCGCTAGGGGCACCTTGAGTGCCGTTGAGTGCCGCCTGAAGCATGCAGCCCAGGCCCAAACGACAAACGCCGCGCCGACCCTGACGGGCTGGCGCGGCGTTTATTCTGGTCGGCCTGCGAGGCGTTGCAGGCCGTCGTCCGTCTTAGTTGACGGCGTCCTTGAGGCCCTTGCCGGCCTTGAACTTCGGCTGGGCCGAAGCCTTGATTTCCATGGGCTCGCCGGTGCGGGGGTTACGGCCGGTCGATGCCTTGCGCTTGGCGACCGAGAAGGTGCCGAAGCCGACGAGACGCACTTCGTCGCCCTTCTTCAGCGCGCCGGTGACCGCGTCGAACACGGACTCGACAGCCTTGGTGGCGTCGCTGCGGGTCAGTCCGCTGGAATCGGCGACTGCGCTGATGAGATCGTTCTTGTTCATTATGGGAACCCCCTTACCTTTCAGTGGAGCGGATGGTTGAGAAATTCTACTCGCCTCGAGAGGGACGGAATTGAGCCGTTTTTCCTGCGGGTGGCAAGGCCCAAATAGAGCCAAAACTCGCAGTTAATCGCGTTTTTCCGCCGTTTTCTCAGAGACAAAGCGTTGTGCGGCGCAGCATCGGACGAAACCCGGCATTGCGACTCGCTTGCAGGACTGATGCTTGGCGATCCGCTGATCATGGATAGCAATGGATCGGAGACACGAAAAAAGGCGGCCCGAATCCGAACCGCCTCTTCGTGCAACCCGGCGGTAAGACCGGGCCGCTGACTTTCGCTTACGCGTTGTCGGTGATACGACGCTCGGCGATGCGGGCGCGCTTACCGGTACGACCACGCAGGTAGTACAGCTTGGCGCGGCGCACGACGCCGCGGCGCACGACCGTGATCGAATCGATGTTCGGCGAGTAGAGCGGGAAAACGCGCTCCACGCCTTCACCGAAGCTCATCTTGCGCACGGTGAAGTTCGAACCCATGCCACGGTTCGAGCGCGCGATGCACACGCCCTCGTAAGCCTGGACGCGGGTGCGGGTGCCTTCGACGACCTTCACGCCGACGCGGACGGTGTCGCCCGGACGGAATTCAGGGATATCCTTCGCAGCCTTGGCGATTTCCTCGGCTTCGATCTGCTGAATCAGGTTCATGAACCCAAATCCTCGTTTTTCGCCGCGCGCCAGAGGCAGGCTGAACCCGAGCGTCCCTGTGACGCTCCCAGAGGTCCGGCCTGCGTGACCGTGTGTCGTCCTCCGCCTGTCGTTTCCGCCAGGCGGCGATCTTCGCATGATCCCCCGATCGCAGCACTTCAGGGATCGTGCGCCCTTCCCACTCAGGGGGTCGGGTATAGTGCGGGTACTCGAGAAGACCGTCCTCGAACGATTCCTCGGTCCCGCTAGAAGGCGCGCCCATTACGCCGGGAAGCAGCCGAATGCAAGCATCGAGTACCATCAAAGCGGCGCATTCTCCGCCGGACAGCACGATGTCGCCGACCGAGACTTCCTCGACCTCGCGGCCCTCGAAGATGCGCTCGTCGAAGCCCTCGAAACGGCCGCAAAGCAGGATAACGCCGGAGCCCTGCGCAAGCTGGCGCACGCGCTGCTGCGAGATCGGCTTTCCGCGCGGCGTCATGGCGATCACCGGTGCGTCCGGATTGGTCGCACGGGCATGGTCGATGGCAGCGGCGAGGATATCGACCTTGAGCACCATCCCCGCGCCGCCGCCCGCGGGCGTATCGTCGACGGTGCGGTGCCTGTCAGTGGCGAAGTCGCGGATGTGGACCGGATCGATAGACCACTTGCCGTCCGACATCGCCCTGCCCGCCAGTGACACGCCGAGAGGGCCGGGGAACATCTCTGGGTAGAGGGTGAGCACGGTGGCGGAGAAAGTCATCGCTCGCCCTTGGCCCGGCACGGCGCGGCAATCAAGGTGCCGGCGACGCCGGCAACGGGCTCAGGCCCGCTCATCGGCCCTGCCTAATTGACACGAAAGCCTGTGTGAAACACCGCCGATTTTCCAAGTTAGCGTTTGATACGATTATCTTTTCATCGACATGGCTGTGACCTTTGGCGGAACCGCAAGGTGACAGATTGGAAAAGCGCGGCATTGGCGTCATGCGGCGCAATGATACCGATCTCGCCCCGTGTAGGACAGAGAGGTCCAGATTGAGCGCGAGGTCGTCCCGGCCCATGCCGGGACGACGAAAAGAGGTGTCACGCCAAGACCCGGCGCGCGCCCGCTGGCGAGCTATTCTTCCGCGAACGCCGCGTTGAGGACGATACGCTCGTCGTTCCATTCGGGCACGGCGGCGGGCGTCATCGGCACCATGAAGCGGCGGCGCTTGCCGTCCTCGCTCACGGGGCGCTCGATCTCCAGCACGTCGCCCGCGCCGAAGTTCTCGACCGCCACGCACGTACCCAGCGCCTCGCCCTCTTCCGAGACGACGGGCAGGCCGAGCAGGTCCGCGTGGTAATACTCCCCTCCGCCAGCGCCGGCATCGCCGAGCGCGGGACGGTGAGCACGGTGCCGCGTAGCTTTTCCGCCGCGTTGCGGTCCTTCACCTCGTCAAAGCGGGCGATCGCGCCGCCCTTGCCGTCGTCCTTCAGCTTCACCACGGTGAGGCTGGAATCGTTGAAGGCGCGGTAGCGCTTGAGCGCCGCCACGCCTTCACCGAACAGCTTGAGGCGAACCTCGCCCATCACGCCGTGCGCGCCGGAAACGGCGGCAAGCGTGACGGGGCGATCCTTCTTGCCGTCAACCAAGGCTTAGGCCTCGGTCGATTCCTCGGCGGCTGCTTCGGGAGCAGCTTCCTCGGCCGGAGCAGCGGCGGCGGCAGCAGCCTCGGCAGCGGCTTCTTCGGCTTCGCGCAGCTTGGTGGCGCGGTCTTCAGCGCGCTCCTTGGCCTTCTTGCCGGGCTCTGCCTGCTTCGGGTTGTTGGTAGCGGCGCGCTCCTTCACACCGGCCTTGTCGAGCAGCCGGGCAACGCGGTCGGTCGGCTGGGCGCCAACGCCGAGCCAGTAACGCACGCGGTCCTCGACCAGACGCACGCGGTTCTCGTCGTCCTTGGCGAGGATCGGGTTGTAGGTGCCGACCTGCTCCAGGTACTTGCCGTCGCGCGGCGCGGTCGCGTTGGCGACGACGATCTTGTAGTACGGGCGCTTCTTGGCACCACCACGCGAGAGACGGATCGAAACGGACATGAGACTTACCTTTCTATAATTCTGGGAATATTTGAGATTATCGTTTCAGGAATTTGCTGAGATCGGCACCGCCGCCACCAAGCCCGGGGAAGCCCCCGGCCGAGGGACCGAGACCGGCACCGCCGAGGCCCGGCATCGCGGCATCGAGGCCGCCCTTGCCGAACATCGCGGCCAGCCCCTTGAGGCCGCCCATCTTCTTGATCTGCTTCATGGCCTTGGACATCTCCAGGTGCATCTTGAGCAGCTTGTTGACGTCCTGGACCTGGGTGCCCGAGCCGTTGGCGACGCGGATCTTGCGCTTGGCGTTGAGCAGTGCAGGATTGCTGCGCTCCTTCGGCGTCATCGAGCCGATGATCGCGTCCATGCGCAGGAGGACGCGGTCGTCCATGCCCGACTGCTGCATCGCCGCCTTGGCCTTCTTCATGCCCGGCATCATGCCCGCCAGCGCGCCGAGACCGCCCATGTTCTGCATCTGCTTGAGCTGCATGCGCAGGTCGTTCATGTCGAACTTGCCCTGCTCCATGCGCTTGGCGAGCGCCTCGGCATCTTCGATCTTGACCGCTTCTGCGGCCTTCTCGACCATGGAGACGATATCGCCCATGCCCAGGATGCGGTTGGCGACGCGGCTGGGGTGGAAGACCTCCAGCGCATCCATCTTCTCGCCGGTGCCTGCGAACTTGATCGGCTTGCCGGTGACGGCACGCATCGACAGCGCCGCACCGCCGCGCGCATCGCCGTCCATGCGGGTCAGCACAACGCCGGTGAGGTCCACCTGCCCCGCGAACGACTGCGCGACGTTGACCGCGTCCTGACCCGTCAGCGAATCGACCACGAGCAGCGTTTCGCGCGGGGTCGAGATGGCGGCGACCGCCTTCATCTCGTCCATCAACTGCTGGTCGACGTGGAGGCGGCCCGCGGTGTCGAGCAGCAGCACGTCCACGGCCTGCAGGCGCGCGGCCTGCATCGCACGGGTGGCGATCTCGGTGGGCTGCTGGCCGGCGATGATCGGGAGCGTGGCGACGCTCACCTGCTCGCCCAGCACCTTGAGCTGTTCCTGCGCCGCCGGACGGTTCACGTCGAGCGAGGCCATCATCACCTTCTTGCCCTGCTTCTCCTTGAGAAGCTTGGCGATCTTGGCGGTGCTGGTGGTCTTGCCCGAGCCCTGAAGGCCGACCATCATGATGACGATCGGCGGCACGGCCTCAAGGTCAAGGCCGGGGGTCTCTTCGCCGCCCAGCGTCTCGATCAGCGCGTCGTTGACGATCTTGACGACCTGCTGGCCCGGCGTGACCGAGCGCAGGACGTTCTGGCCGACGGCCTTTTCCGTGACGGTATCGATGAAGCGGCGCACCACCGGGAGCGCGACGTCGGCCTCGAGCAGCGCGATGCGCACTTCGCGCATGGCATCGAGAACGTCCTGCTCCTTGAGCGCACCACGGCCGCGCAGCTTGTCGAAGACGCCACCAAGGCGATCTGACAGACTGTCGAACATAGGCCGTTCACTCCTTCAAATCCGGCGCGAAACACGCCAAAAACGCCGGTGGGCGAAACCTCGCTGACCGGCGGATGCATGACCTGATAGCAAAAAACGCCAGTGGACGAAACCTCGTCAACCAGCGTGTCGCAATCATGCGAAACTTCAATGTAGCGAAATGGTGGAGCCTAGCGGGATCGAACCGCTGACCTCCTGCATGCCATGCAGGCGCTCTCCCAGCTGAGCTAAGGCCCCAATCATTTCAGCAAGTTAACCCTGGGAGGACCAACCCGTTTCCCTCGTTTTCGGCGTTTCGAAGAAGCGCCTCCGCTTGGGAGGCCGCCATCTACGGGCGGTCTGAAAACTTGGCAAGAGGAAAATTTGCGTGATGTCGATTTTTTCGGCGGCGAGTTTTGAGGCGCTATCGCAGACCGGTTCGCCGCCCCACACCACTGTCCTGCTCCACACTTTTGTCATCCCCGCGAAGGCGGAGACCCAACTGATGCCAGTGCGGGCAGGCGCCTTCAGGAGATGGGTTCCCGCCTTCGCGGGAATGACGAGGAAGGCGGAGCCTAGGCGAGAAGCGAAAGCGCGGCAGCGCGCGCCACCGAACAAGCACCCCAGAACCAGCCGGGGCCGGTTCGCTATAAAGCGGACCGGCCCCGTGTCAGATCAGTTGTCGTGGTCTTCGTCGTCGCCGCCGGCACCGATGCCGAGATCGTCGTCACCGCCGAGGTCCACATCGTTGTCCGGCGAATCGCCGTCGTCATCGATGTCGAGATCCTCTTCGGCCAGATCCTCGTCCTCGGTCTCGACGACTTCCTTCTTCTTCTGGATTTCCTCGTAGGGAATCGGCTGCTTGGACTTGAGCACCGGCTCGGGGGTCCATTCGTTGCCGCATTCGATGCAGGTGACCGGGTCATCCTTGCCCAGGTCGTAGAAGCGGGTGCCGCATTTCGGGCAGCCATGCTTGGCGCCCCATTCAGCCTTGGCCATGGAAAGTCCTCGTCTGGCCCGTTCCGGATGGCGCGGGCAAAGTAAATTGCGTGTCTTGATGGGAAAGCCTGCGCACTTAATCAAGTCTCGCGAGATTAGGCGCGCAAGGCCGCATCAGGGCGCGCGCCTTGCCATAGCGGACAGGCGCTGTCAAAAGCCGCCCCGTTTTTACAGCATTCCAGCCCCGAAAGTCCAACCCCGTGAGCCACGACACCCTGAACATGCGCCCCCGCCGCTTCCTGCCGACCGGGCCGCTCAAAGGGCGAATCCGGGTTCCGGGCGACAAGTCGATCAGCCATCGCTCGATCATGCTGGGCGCGCTGGCGGTGGGCGAGACGAAAGTGACCGGCCTGCTCGAAGGCGAGGACGTGCTTTCCACCGCCGCCGCCATGCGCGCGATGGGCGCCACCGTGACGCGCACGGACGAAGGGGCCTGGACTGTCAACGGCGTCGGCGTGGGTGCGCTGCTCCAGCCCGAAGCGCCGCTCGACATGGGCAATTCGGGCACGTCGACGCGCCTCTTGATGGGCCTCGTCGCCAGCCACCCGATCACCGCGACCTTCATCGGCGACGGCTCGCTCTCCAAGCGCCCGATGGGCCGCGTCATCGATCCGCTTTCCGAGATGGGCGCCAGCTTCGAGGCATCGGAAGGCGGCCGCCTGCCCTCATCCTCAAGGGCGCCAGCCCGGCGGTGCCGATCCGCTACCGCCTGCCGATGGCCTCGGCACAGGTAAAGAGCGCGATCCTGCTGGCCGGCCTCAACACGCCCGGCATCACCACCGTCATCGAGCCGGTGCCCACCCGCGACCACTCCGAGCGGATGCTGCGCGGATTCGGCGCCGACCTCACCGTCGAGACCGATGCCGACAGCGCGCGGGTTATCTCGATCCGGGGCGAGGCCGAACTGAAGCCGCAGACCATTGAGGTTCCGGGCGATCCTTCGTCCGCCGCCTTCTTCATCGTCGCCGCTCTCGTGATCCCGGGCAGCGAAGTGCTGATCGAGAACGTCGGCCTCAACCCCACTCGCGCCGGGATCGTCGAAGTGCTGCGCCAGATGGGCGGCTTCATCGAGGAAGTGAATCCGCGCGAGGTCGGCGGCGAACCGGTCGCCGACCTGCTGGTCAGGCACTCCGCGCTCAAGGGCATCGAAGTCGATCCCGCGATCGTGCCCGCCATGGTGGATGAATTCCCGGTCCTCTTCGTCGCCGCCGCGCTGGCCGAGGGCGTGACCACCACCACCGGCCTTGAGGAACTGCGCGTCAAGGAATCGGACCGTATCTCCGTGATGGCGACCGCCCTCGCCGCCGCCGGTGTCACCGTGCGCGAGACCGAGGAAGGCCTGGTCATCACCGGCTCCGGCGGCGAGCCGCTGGTCGGCACCAACGGCGCCATCGCCACCCACCTCGACCACCGCATCGCCATGTCGATGGCGGTCGCCGGCCTCGCCAGCCGTGCGGGCGTCGAAGTAGACGACGTGCGCCCGATCGCCACCAGCTTCCCCGTGTTCGAGGCGATGCTGGCCAAGCTCGGAACGGGGGCCTGACCGCATGATCATCGCCGTCGACGGACCGACCGCCTCGGGCAAGGGCACGATCGCCAAGGCACTGGCCGCGCACTTCCACTTGCCGCATCTCGACACCGGGCTGCTCTACCGCGCGGTGGGCCACCAGTGCGCGTTGAGCGGCGGCAATCCGGACGATCCGGCAGACGCGCTGGCCGCCTGCACGTTCGCGCCCGAATTGCTCTCCGATCCCGAACTGCGCTCCGAGGCGACCGGCGGCCTCGCCAGCCGCGTCTCGATCCACCCCGCCGTGCGCCAGGCCCTGTTCGAGCGCCAGCGCAGCTTCGCCACCCAGCCCGGCGGCGCCGTGCTCGACGGGCGCGACATCGGCACCGTCATCGCGCCGGAGGCCGAGGCCAAGCTGTTCGTCGTCGCCTCGGTGGAGGCCCGCGCGCAGCGGCGCTTCCTCGAGATGCAGGCGCATGGCCGCGACGCTTCGCTGGAAGAGATCACCGCCGACCTCGCCGCCCGCGACGCCCGCGACAAGGGCCGCAAGGACGCCCCGCTGGTCGCCGCCGCCGATGCGCTGGTGATCGACACCTCCACCCTCAAGCGGGAGGAAGCGATCGCCGCCGCCATCGCCGCCGTGGACGCGCTCGTTCAGTCGGCCTGAGAGAGCCGCCTTTCAATTGCCCCGCGCAGTTCGGGCCGCCTGCCGAAGTGGAACACCGCCTCGGCCAGCACGAACAGCGGGCCGATCAGCAGACCGCGCACGTCGTCGAGGAAAGCGGGCTTGCGCCCTTCCCACTTGTGACCGAGCAGCTGGAATAGCCAGCCCACTACGAACAGGCTTAGTCCCCAGCCCAGCCAGGTCGCGGTATCCTGCTCGGCCAGCTTGCCGCCGATCACCTTGCCCACCGCAAGCACCGCGGCCATGCCACAGGCCAGCCTGCGGTCGAGTGTGAAGTAGAAGCAGCACACCGCGACGATGGCGAAGTCGACGGCTGCAAGGCCGATTCCGGCGATCTCGATCCGGGGCCGCGCCAGCAGCACCTCGACCGCCAGCACGATCATCGGAATGCCGATCATGTGCGTCATGACGTTGCGCCGGTCGCGGTGATACGCCGCATATTGCGCCAGATGGCACACGAGCCGTTCGGACATCTCTTTTCTCCCGAACGGCATGATAGCGGCATGAGAAAATTCAGCCAGCGATGTTGGCGGCCCGATTGCGCGAGAAACGGAATTTCCCGCCCTGCCCGCGAGCGCCGCTCCTGATCGAGCGAAAGCATCGCCTTTGGGAAACCTTGTAATATCTCCAGCGAATAGCCATGTATTCGCCACGCTGTTGCAATTTATTTCGTCGCAACCCTGTCCAGCGGTGTCTCTTCACGATCAAAAATACTTTTCGATCGGCTTTCCTGAGACAGGAAACGTTGCCGCCATTGCCTGGATTTTGACAGCCAGTCACGCGCGGCTCGAAATGGACAACCGCATGATTGCTTATTTCCTGCTCGTTCACCGCTATCCGGCACAGTTCAAGCGGCTCTTCGAGGCCATCTATCAAGCGGGAAATCAATACGTAATTCATGTCGACAAAAGCTCAGGCGAGGCCCTTGCGAATGACATTGCGTCCTTTCTGCAGCCCTATCAGGGGGTCGCAATCCTCGACCCCCAAAATGCGCTGTGGGGTGGCTACAGCCTCGTCGATGCGGAACTGCGCGGAATGGCTCGTCTCCTCGAAATGGACGGTCGCTGGACACATTACATAAATCTGTCCGGCCAGGACTTTCCTCTCAAAAGCCAGAACTACATCCGTCAATTCTTTGCAGCCAATCCGGGCAAGCAGTTCATCCGCGCGCTCGATCAGCGCAAGGAACGGCCTGACACCCTGAATCGCATCAGTCATCGGTTCACCGAAGAGCATGGCAAGCTGACGCCGGGTGCTGCCCGCCCCTACCCCGCGGGCAGCACCCCTTCATCGGCACTCAGTGGAAGGCCGTGACCCGGAGCTTCTGCGCATATGTCTGCCATGATCGGCGAGCCGACTCGTTCAAGACATTCTATCGCAACAGTTTTATCGCGGACGAAGCCTTCTTCCAGACCGTGATGATGAACGGCGGCGGCCACGGCATCGTCATGAACGACGATCTGCGGATGATAGACTGGGTCCCCGATGGCGACATCAAGCTGCGCCCGCGCAATTACGACGAACGCGACATCGACCGCTTGCGGGCAAGTCCAGACCTGTTCGCGCGCAAGTTCGACGCAGAGACCGACACCACGATTCTCTCGCTGCTCGAACGCCATCTGTGCTCGGAAGCGGCGAATATCTACCGTCCGGCGGCCGCATTTTCGCGCCTGCCGGACGCCGTCGCCGCCTGACGGCGCGCTCCATCGAACCAGCACAGGAAGAACGAATATGGCCAAGTCGCAGAAGAAATCGAACCGCGAAGTCCGCAAGCCCAAGGCGGCAAAGCCGAAGACCAACGCGTCGAAGCCGACCGAAAAGCCGGGCGTGGTCGCCGGTCTTCAAAACATGAAGCGCTAAGGGAGCAGCAAAATGCGCATGTCAGCAACTTTCTGCAGAGAGCAAGAAGCGCTGCAGCGCGCCAAAGCCCTCAGCGAGCCGCTCGAAAACCGCCGGGGTATCGCGATGGCTGCAGCGAAAGCGTGGGAGGCGGAGGCCATCTCGGCCGAAAAGCGCGACGCCAAACTGACCCCGCTCGACAAGCTCGATACTGCCATCGCCCGGCAGTTCGCGCTCGAGGCAGGCGGGGACAGTGACGGCCAGCGCATCAGTCACGGATAGGGGTGACGCCGCCGCTTGCGCACCGTGGTCGTTGCGGGGCCGCCGATGTCACGGAAAATGCCAAATCCCTTGCATTTCCGCCCCCTCGCGCGTAATGGCCCCGGGTCCCGAAAGGCATCTGCCTCAGGGGCGCCGCGAACGGCATCCGGCCGCCGCGGCAGTTCGGCCCCTTTGGCCCGTTTTCCTGCATGGTGCAGGTAGCGGAGAAAAGACCGGCGGACACAACCGCCAGGCCGGAAAAATCGAACGAAGGAAATGTGTTGATGGCATCTGTTGCCAATCCGACCCGCGACGATTTCGCGAAGATGCTCGACGAGCAGCTCGGCGGCGTCGCTGACGACGGCTTCGAAGGCCGCGTCGTCAAGGGTACCGTCACCGCGATCGAGAACGACAAGGCCGTCATCGACGTGGGCCTCAAGAGCGAAGGCCGCGTGTCGCTGCGCGAATTCGCTCGTGGCGAAGACGACCACGGCCTGAAGGTCGGTGACGAAGTCGAAGTCTACGTCGACCGCGTCGAGAACGCCGACGGCGAAGCGATGCTGTCGCGCGACCGTGCACGCCGCGAAGCCGCCTGGGACAAGCTGGAAAGCGAGTTCGGCGAAGGCAAGCGCGTCGAAGGCGTGATCTTCGGCCGCGTCAAGGGCGGCTTCACCGTCGACCTCGACGGTGCCGTTGCATTCCTCCCCGGCTCGCAGGTCGACATCCGCCCCGTGCGCGACGTCACCCCGCTGATGGATGTGCCGCAGCCCTTCCAGATCCTCAAGATGGACCGTCGCCGTGGCAACATCGTCGTGTCGCGCCGCGCCGTGCTCGAAGAGACCCGCGCCGAACAGCGCAGCGAGCTGATCGACAAGCTGAGCGAAGGCCAGGTCATCGACGGCGTCGTCAAGAACATCACCGACTACGGTGCGTTCGTTGACCTCGGCGGCATCGACGGCCTGCTCCATGTCACCGACATGAGCTACAAGCGCGTCAACCACCCGAGCGAAGTGATCGCCATCGGCGACACCGTGAAGGTCCAGATCATCCGCATCAACAGCGAAACCCAGCGCATCAGCCTCGGCATGAAGCAGCTGGAAAGCGATCCGTGGGAAGGCGCTGGCGTCAAGTACCCGGTCGGCGCGAAGCTGCAGGGCACGGTCACCAACATCACCGAATACGGCGCCTTCGTGGAGCTGGAAGCCGGGATCGAGGGCCTCGTCCACGTTTCGGAAATGTCCTGGACCAAGAAGAACGTCCACCCGGGCAAGATCGTTTCGACCTCGCAGGAAGTCGAAGTGGTCGTTCTCGAAGTCGATCTCGGACAAGCGCCGCATCTCGCTCGGCCTGAAGCAGGCCCAGCAGAACCCCTGGGAAGCGTTCGCAGAGCGTCACCCGGTCGGCTCGCAGGTCGAAGGCGAAGTCAAGAACGCGACCGAATTCGGTCTGTTCATCGGCCTCGACGGCGACGTGGACGGCATGGTTCACATGTCGGACATCGCATGGGGCATCTCGGGCGAAGACGCGCTGGCTCTGCACCGTAAGGGCGAGCAGGTTTCGGCCGTGGTTCTCGATGTCGACGTCGAGAAGGAGCGCATCTCGCTCGGTATGAAGCAGCTTGAGCGTGGCGCTCCGGCCGCCGGCGGCGCCTCCTCGGCTGCCGAAGGCAACCTGCGCCGCGGCCAGGTCGTCACCGTCACCGTTCTCGAAGTTCGCGACGGCGGCCTGGAAGTCCAGGCTGGCGACGATGGCGCCACCGGCTTCATCAAGCGTTCGGACCTCGGCCGCGACCGCGACGAGCAGCGCCCCGACCGCTTCCAGGTCGGCCAGAAGCTCGACGCCATGGTCACCGGTTTCGACCGTTCCAAGAAGCCGAACTTCTCGGTCAAGGCCCGCCAGCTGGCCGAAGAGAAGGAAGCAGTCGAGCAGTACGGTTCGTCGGACTCGGGCGCTTCGCTCGGCGACATCCTCGGCGAGGCTCTGAAGGCGCGTTCGTAAGAACGGTCTTCGGCTTCATCGAAGCTGAAACAGTGAAGGCCCGTCCGGAGCGATCCGGACGGGCTTTTGCTTTGGGGAACCGCGATGCCCCGCCCGCTTTGTTCCTGCGAGCCGGGCAAGGATCGAAAACCATGCAAGCCACTCCCTTCCTCATGTTCCAGGGCGATGCGCAGGAAGCGCTGATCCTGTGGAAGCGTGCGTTTCCCGATCACATCGAGGTTGCGGAACTGGAGCGCCACTCCGGCGGCGAGGCGCAGGGCAAGCTCTCCTCCGCGCGCTTCACGCTCGGCAGCACCGAGTGGCGGGTGTTCGACAGCCCGATCCCGCACGCCTTCACCTTCACCCCCGCGACGTCGATCTTCGTTGACTGCGAGGACGAGGCGCAGCTTCGCCACGCCGCGAAAGTCCTGGGCGAAGGCGGCAAGGTGATGATGCCGCTGGACGGCTACGAGTTCGCGGCTCTGTTCACGTGGCTCAGCGATGTGCATGGCGTCAGTTGGCAGCTCTCCCTGCCCTTTCCAGAGCCCGACTGAGGACCTACATCGCTCCCGCAAGGAGAGTGACATGCTCGAAGTCCACCAGTTCCCGTGCCTGTCCGACAACTACGGCTACCTGCTGCACGATCCCGTGAGCCGGGAAACCGTCTGCATCGACACCCCTGACGCCGATGAATATCTGCGGCAGGCGGGCCGGAAGGGCTGGCAGATCACCCAGATCTGGAACACCCACTGGCACCCGGATCACGCAGGCGGCAATGCCGCGATCAAGGCGGTCACCGGCTGCCGCGTAACCGCTCCGGCCGGGGACGCGGACAAGATCGAGGCGGTCGATCGCACTGTCGGTCAGGGCGACATCGTCACCATCGGCGACCGGCAGGCTTTCGTGATCGACGTCGGCGGGCATACCAATGGCCACATCGCCTACCACTTGCCCGGATCGTGCATCGCCTTCGTCGGCGACGCCCTGTTCGCGCTCGGCTGCGGCCGGATGTTCGAAGGCAACCCCGAGCAGTTCTGGGCGTCGCTCAAGCGCCTCAAGGCCCTGCCCGGCGAGACGATGATCTACTGCGCGCACGAATATACGGCGTCGAACGCCCGCTTCGCGCTCCATGCCGATCCCGACAACGCCGACCTCCAGGCCTACGCCGAGGAAATCACCCGCCGCCGCGACAAGGGCCTGCCGACGGTGCCGACCAAGCTGGAGCGGGAACTGCGCACCAATCCCTTCCTGCGCGCCGACGACCCCGCCCTCCAGAAGCGCTGGGAACATTCCGGCGACGCGGTGGCGACGTTCGCAGCGCTGCGCAGTGCGAAGGATCTCGTTCTGACCGTGCTGAAAAGCGTCGCCGCCGCGCTCATGGCCCTGCCGCTCGCTTCCTCGCCTGCTCTCGCCGCCGAAGTCATCGTATCGCCCACGCCGCTACCGCCCTCGCATGACCGGCCGCGCGTATTCCTCGGCGGCAGCATCGAGATGGGCGTCGCGCGGGACTGGCAGGCGGACCTGATCGCCGCGCTCGCCGACCAGCCCGCGATCCTCCTCAACCCGCGCCGCCCGGACTGGGACCCGGCTTGGAAGCCCGTGGCCGAGGAGCCGCACTTTCGCCAGCAGGTCGAATGGGAACTGTCCGCGCTCGACAGTGCCGACGTGATCGTCATGTACCTTGCGCCCGGCACGCAGAGCCCGATCAGCCTGCTCGAACTGGGCCTTCACGGGCGCAGCGGCAGGATCGTGCTGCTGTGCCCCGACGGCTTCTGGCGCAAGGGCAACATCGACATCACCGCCGAGCGTTACGGCATCACCCGGGTCGCGGCCTTCGAGGACCTCGTCTCCGAAGTCCGCGCCCGGTTGAAGCGCTGGAAACCGGAATAGCCCTTCAGGTCTCCGGGAAGGACAGTGTCTTGTTCAGCCGCTCGATCACTTCGTCGAGCGGCTCCACCACGGTGACCGAACGCCCTTCGCCGAAACGGATGCGGGTGCCTTCGGTCACCTGGGACACGAATGTCACCTGCGAGGCGTTGATGGCGGTCGCGGTACGGTCTGCCCCGGTTAGCTTCACGAACATATGACACCTCTCCTGCTTATTATTGGAGGGTCAGACTAGTGCGGGATCGCTCATCGCGAAAGAGGGCTTCGCGACGCCGCCTCCGACATAAGACCTGACGCACCAGCAACGAATGCGACACGTTCCAGCCATATCGCCGCGCCATGAATTCGTGCCTCGCCCGCCTCGCCCTGATCGCAGCCGCCGCGCTTTGCGCACCTCTCGCGCATGCAGAGACGACGCAGGACGAGCAGGCCTGGATCAACCTGACGGCGATGGGGCCGATCTCCGGCGACGTGGTCTATTTCGCCGAGTTCCAGCCGCGCATGGGCGACGGCATCTCGCGCCTCGACGCGCTGCTGCTGCGCGGAGCGGTGGGCGTGAAGCTGTCCCGGTCGGCGACGCTCTACCAGGGCTATGCGCATGTCATCACCCCTGTCGACGGCGGCCGCGACATCAACGAGGAGCGCAGTTTTCAGCAGTTGAACCTCGCGCTCGGCAAGCCCTTCGGCGGCGAACTGTCGTCACGCACGCGGCTGGAGCAGCGCTGGCGCTCTGACGGCAGCGACGTGGGCTGGCGACTGCGCGAGATGATTCGCTATGAACATCCGCTCAAGTCGGGCAGCGATGCGGTGAACGCGCTGGTCTATGCCGAAGGTTTCGTGGCGTTCAACGACACCGACTGGGGCGCACGCAGCGGCTTCGACCAGCTGCGCAGCTTCGTCGGTGCGGAAGTGGGCCTTCCCGGCGCCTCGACGCTGGAACTGGGCTATCTGAATCAGACCATCGATCAGACCCGCGGACGCACACGAATGAACCACGTGGCGTCCGTGACGCTGTTCTACCGGCACTAAATCCTCCTTGTCGCGAAGCGATGGGGAGGTGGCAGCCCGTCACGGGCTGACGGAGGGGTTTCCCCTCCACCACCCGCTACGCGGGCGGGCCCCCTCCCCATTCCTGCGGAACGAGGAGGATTCACCGGCTTCAGAACGGCAGGTTGTACAAACGCACCGCGTTGTCCTGCAGCACCTTCTTGCGCGTGGCGTGGTCATAACCGCCCAGGACGTCCTTCAGGTGCTCCTGCACGCCCGGATAGAGCGAGGTCGGGTGCGGGAAATCGGTCTCGAACATGACGTTGTCGACGCCGATGATCTCCAGCAGATACTTGGGCGCGATCTTCTCGAACCAGAAGGTGCAGAAGAAGTGATCGCGGAAGTAGTCCCAGGGCTGCTTCTTGAGCACGTCGCGCTTGATCGGCAGCATTTCGCGGAACTGGTGCTCCAGCGCCTCGACCGCGAAGGGCACCCAGCCCGCGCCGCTTTCGATCAGGCCGATCTTGAGCTTGGGATGCCGGTCGAGACGACCCGAAACCATCCAGTTGCCCAGCGTTGCCGCGTTGCCGATCGAGAACATCGTCGCCACCACCGACAGCGTCTGCTCGAACTGGAAGCCTTCCCAGGTCAGGGTGTTGGGATCGATCGCCGCATTGAGGTGGAAGTTCAGCGGCATGCCGGTCGCCTCGCACATCTCGAGGAACGGCGTCCAGTAATCGTAATTGAAGCTGGGCACGCCGACGCGCTCGGGCGTGTCGGGCAGCACGAAGCCCTTGAGGCCGATGTCGTGGCAGCGCTTCGCCTCGGTTTCCAGCGCCTTCTGGTCCCAGAACGGCAGGTGCGCCATGTTGAAGATACGCTGGCCGGAAGTCTCCTGGAACTCGGCCGAGGCGTCGTTGTAGATCTGGATGACCTTGAGCGCGAGGTCGAGGTCGCCCAGGCTCATCAGCGAACCGGCCTGCGTCACGCCCGAATTCTGGAAGCAGATCTGCGCATGGACGCCCATGTCGTCCATCGCCTGCAGGCGCGCCTTGAGTTCGTGGCCGCCGGGGTGCGCCTGTTCCAGCTTCGGGAAGGCCAGCCGCCCGAGCAGCTTGTTATTGTCGGCGCGGATGACGTTGCCGCCCAGCGTGCCGAAGTCACGGTCGCCCACGAACCAGCGGTCGGTGCCATTGACCCGCTCCACGCGCGGCATCTTGTCCTTCCAGCCCGCCGGTGCGCGGCTGGTGAAGAGGTCCGGCGCCTCGGTGATGTGGGTGTCGGTATCGACGATCTTAATACCTTCGAACATCGGATCGAGACCGCCCGACTGCGAGGCATAGTCCACCTCGCGAATCACGCCGCCTTCGGTATATCCTTCCGCCGACCAGTACTTGCGGGCGTTTGCCGCCATCTCCTGCGCGTCAGACTCGGCCATCACTCAATCTCCCGAAAAACAATTGCCTCTCATTTCGCAACCGGGCCGGGTTCGCACAATCGCGCAGGGCAACGCCGGGACGATGACTGGCATTGCGAGGCGCGAGACGGCGGGATTGCGTCGCTTGTCTCGCTTGCGGCCCTCTTGTTGCGGAGCGGCCATCCCGGCATCTATTCATCCGGGAGACGAACATGCCACAATCGCGAACGCTTGACGACATCCGCGTGGACTACGAAGCGCCGGACAACGTACCGAAGGACCGCATCGTTGATCTGTCCTTCGCGAACGGCAGCGAGCCTAACGACCTCGTCGATCCCTACGAGCCCTTTGCGTGGCTCAACGGCGAGGATATTCCCCGTCTGCTCTACAATCCGCCGATGCGGCATGGCCTCGGCGCGATTTCGGGCAACCAGCGCGGCAACTGGGTGGTCTCGCACTATGCCGACATCGAGCGGGTCTATACCGACAACGACCACTTCTCGAACGCCGGGACGGCCGAGTTCCAGCGCCTGATCGGCGAGACCTTCAAGTCGATCCCTCTCGCCATCGACCCGCCGGACCACCAGAAGTACCGGCTCTATCTGATGCCGTATTTCAGCCCCGCGCGGATCACCCGCGAACTGGAACCGCGCATCCGCAAGGTCGTCGTCGAGATGATCGATGCCGTCGCCGGCAAAGGCGAAGTGGACATGGCCTGGGACTTCGGCCGGGTCTACCCGGTGCGCATCTTCATGGGCCTGATGGGCTTTCCCGAAGAGATGTTTGAGCAGTTCCTCGATTGGGAGTGGGAAATCCTGCACTCGGGCGACCTTGCCAGGATGCAGGCGGCGCTGCGCGGGGTACTGGATTTTCTGCGCGCTTTCATTGCCGAGAAGGAGCGCGAGCCGGACGACCATCTCGTCTCCGCGATCGTTCATGGCAGGATCGGCGACCGCGCCCCGACCGAGGACGAGAAGATCGGCATGGTGTGGTTCCTGTGGCTCGGCGGTCTCGATACCGTGGCCGCGACGATCGCGCAGATGTTCCGGCGCATGGCGCTGCAGCCGGAAATCCAGCGCGCGATCCGCGAACGGCCGGAACTGATCAACGGCGCGGTGGAGGAATTCCTTCGTACGCAGCCGATCCTCTCGTCCACGCGGACGGCGACGAAGGACTTCGAATGGCACGGGGTTCAGGTGCGGAAGGGCGATTCGTTCCAGTGCCTGAACCCGGCGGGGAATTTCGACCCGGCCCGCTTCGACGATCCGCGAAAGTTCGACCCCGAGCGCAAGGCCAACCGGCATTTCACATTCGTCGGCGGCGTCCACATCTGCCTCGGCGCGCACTTGGCGCGGCGCGAACTGCGGGTACTGCTGGAGGAATGGTTCAACCGTATTCCCGAATTCCGGGCGAAACCGGGGGCGGATACGACGGTGTTTCCGGGGCTGCTCTCAATCCGCAACCTGCCGCTGGTGTGGGATGCGGGTGCATGGTCGTCCCGCACTTGATCCCGGATCGCTGGCGGTCTTCAGCAGGCCCCTGCTCTGACGGTGACGCTCTTCGTCATACCGGCGAAGGCAGGCACCCATTTCTTGACAGTGCCTGTTGCCTGCCCATCAGTTAGGTCCCCGCCTTCGCGGGGATGACGGGTAAAGGATGGAACTCTGGAGGCATCCACAGCCGGCCGCCCCTGACGGTCCCGCAACGTCAGCCCTGCACTTCCTTCAGCGACGGCTCCATCCTGTAATCGGGCAGCCCGTCGAGCGCATTGCGCAGCGCCTCGCTCCAGCTCGTCGAGACGGACTGGAAATATGGATCGGAAGCATCGATCCGCCGCTCGTGACGGGGCGTGAAGTTGTCCCGCTCGATCACCAGCAGGTCGAGCGGCAGGCCGACCGAGAGGTTCGCCTTGAGGGTGGAATCGAACGACACCGTCATCAGCTTCACCGCACTCTCGAAGCTCATGTCGCGGTCGTAGCCGCGGATCAGGATCGGGCGACCGTACTTGGTCTCGCCGATCTGGAAGAACGGGGTGTCGAAGCTGGCCTCTATGAAATTGCCCTCGGGGTAGATGAGGAACAGGCGCGGCTCCATGCCCTTGATCTGGCCCGCGACGATCATCGAGGCGCTGAAGGTGCCGGCGGCCGCCTTCTGGCCGTTGTCGGTGGCGCGTTCCTCGATGATGTCCTGCAGCAGGTTGCCCACGATCGAGGCGACCTTGAACATCGTCGGTGCCTCGAGCAGCGAATTGTGCCGCTCGGAAGGGGCCTTGGTGCGCTCTTCCAGTTGACTGATGACCGCCTGCGTGGTGGCGAGGTTGCCCGCCGTCATGACCGAGATGATCCGCTCGCCGGGGATCTCCCAATGCACCATCTTGCGGAAGGTCGAGATGTTGTCGACGCCCGAATTGGTGCGCGTGTCGCTCATCAGGACGAGCCCGCGATCCAGCATCATGCCGACACAATAAGTCATGGTACTACGTCAAACCCCGTGCAAACCCGTGCCGCCCGTACCCCACCGTGCAGTGAGGGTCTAGCTGCCTTGCGTCTGCTGCTGCCCGCCTTGTGCGGACTGCTGCTGCTGCATTCCTACCCGATTCTCATCTACCGATAGATGAACGTCGAGTCGGGTTTCTCCCGCCCCCATGGCAATACCGGTGACGGGCGCGGCTTCTGAATAGTCGCAGCCCGTCGCCACGCGGATATAGCGCTCGTCCGGGCAGATCGCGTTGGAAACGTCGAAGCCCACCCAGCCGAGCCCGGGCACATGCGCCTCGGCCCAGCCGTGGCCGGCCTCCTGCTCGACGCGGTCGTCGATCCGCAGGTAACCGCCGACGTAACGCATCGGCACGTCGAGCATGCGTCCGGCGGCGATGAAGATATGCGCGTGATCCTGACACACGCCCTTCCCCGCCGCTAGCGCCTGTTCGGCAGTCGTTTGCGAATCGGTGGTGCCCGTCACGTACTCCACTTGCTCGCCGATCACGCTCGACAGGGTGTGGAGATAACCCAGGAGGTCGGAGCGATCGGCCTCGATTCCGGCGAGGAGCTGCCGCACCTTGGGACCGGGCTTCGTCAACTTCGTCGGCCGCAGGAAGCACCACAGCGGCATAAGCCCGAAGTTCTGGCCGACGACGCCGTTGTTGTCGACCGTCCGGACGGTGCCCTCGCAAGTCACCACCACCTCCGGCACGCCCGGCTCGATCGAGACGAGATCGACATGATTGTAATGCTGGTCCTCGTAGGACGCCTGAGTGGCCGCGCCCTCCAGCGTCATGCGCCAGTCGAGCACTTCCTGCCCGTGTGTCGACTTGGGCTTGAGACGCAGGCGCTGCAGCCCGTGAGTCACCTTACCGGCGAAGGCATAGCGCGTGGTGTGCTTGACGGTCAGGAGCACCCTTGTGCCCTCCTACTCGCTGAACCGATAATCGGCGGCGATAGCGCTGCTGATCTCGATGGTCTTGCCGATGAAATCCTGCAGGAATTCGTGCAGGCCGGTCTCGAAAATCTCCTCGATCGAGGTCTGATGCAGCCTGGCCCCCGCATCGCGCAGCAGTTCGTGCGCCGGAACCTCCACACCGTATTCCTTGGCGAGCCCCGCCATGTTGCTGCGGATCTTGTCATAGCAGAACACAAGGCTGCGCGGGAACTGCCCATCGAGGATCAGGAACTTCGCGATGCCGCGCGGGTCCATCGAACCGGCGTTGAGCCACGAATAGGCTCTGTTTCCGGCCACCGAGCGCAGCAGCGTGTCCCACTGCACGTTGTCGAGGCTGGAGCCCACCCACGCCGCACTCGGCAGCAGCACGTAGTACTTCACGTCGAGGATGCGCGCGGTATTGTCCGCCCGCTCGATGAAAGTGCCGATGCGCGAGAAGTTGAACACCTCGTTGCGCAGCATCGTGCCCTCGAGCGCGCCGCGCACCAACGTCCCGGTGCGGCGGATCTCGCGCAGCACTTCACCCAGACTCGTCTCGCGGACCGGCCGCGCGAGCAGTTCGCGCAAGTTCATCCAGCCTTCGTTGGTGGTCTCCCACACCGCGTTGGTCAGGCTGGTACGCACCACGCGCGCATTGGTCCGTGCGTTCTCGACCATCGCCAGTACTGAACCGGGATTGTCCTTTTCGCGCAGCAGAAAATTGAACACCTGTGGGCCGGTGAACTCGCTGTGGGTTTCACAATAGGCCTCAAGCTGGCCGGTCGTGGTGAGGACCGACTTCCACTCCTCGTCCTGCGACTGGCGACTGCCCCGCGTCAGCGCGAGGTGAAAGCCCACGTCGATCAGCCGTGCGGTATTCTCCGCGCGTTCGAGATAACGGCTCATCCAGTAGACGCCGTTCGCGCCTCGGCCCAGCATCAGTTCTTGCCCCTGCTCATATCCACCGCGCTCATTCGTCCAGCACCCAGCTGTCCTTGGTGCCGCCCCTTGCGAGGAATTGACCACCAGCGATCCCTTCTTGAGCGCCACGCGCGTCAGCCCCCGGCGTGATGTCGATTCCGTCGGGCGATACGAGCACGAAAGGCCGTAAGTCCACGTGCCGGGGCGCGAGGCCCTCCTTGGTGAAGATCGGCACGGTCGAGAGCGAGAGCGTCGGCTGGGCGATATAATTGCCCGGCTTGGCGCGCAGTTTCTGCTCGAACTCCGCGATCTCCTTTTTCGAGGAAGTCGGGCCGATCAGCATTCCGTAGCCGCCCGAACCGTGCACTTCTTTGACGACGAGGTCCGCAAGGTTGTCGAGCACGTAGCCTAGCGAATCCGCCTCCGAACAGCGCCAGGTCGGCACGTTCTGGAGGATCGGCTTCTCGCCGGTGTAGAATTCGACGATCTCGGGCATGTAGCTGTAGATCGCCTTGTCGTCGGCGATGCCGGTGCCCGGAGCATTGGCGATGGTGACGCCGCCCGAACGGTAGACGTCGAAGATGCCCGCGACGCCCAGCACCGAGTTCGGATTGAAGGTCAGCGGGTCGAGGTAATCGTCGTCCACCCGGCGGTAGATCACGTCGATCGCCTTGTAACCGGTGGTCGTGCGCATGCATACACGCCCGTCCATGACGCGCAGGTCGCTGCCCTCGACCAGTTCCGCGCCCATCTGGTCGGCGAGGAACGCGTGCTCGAAATAGGCGGAATTGTAGATGCCCGGCGTCAGCACCGCCACGACCGGCCGCTTGCCGCCCTTGTAGGCCGCCGGGGCGCAGGCCCGCAGCGAACGGGCGAGGCGGCGCGGATAGTCGGAGACGGGGCGTACCGGAACTTTAGTGAACAGTTCCGGGAACATCGCCATCATCGTCTCGCGGTTCTCCAGCATATAGGAGACGCCGGAGGGCGTGCGGGCGTTGTCTTCGAGCACCATGAAGTCGTCCGGCCCGGTGCGGACGAGGTCGATGCCGACGATATGCGTGTAGACCCCGCCCGGCGGCGTGAAGCCGATCATCTGGCTGAGGAACGCCTCGTTGTTGCGCAGCGCCTCGATCGGCAGGCGGCCGGAACGGATGATCTCCTGACGGTGGTAGAGATCCTGAAGGAAGGCGTTGATCGCCCGCACCCGCTGCTCGATCCCGCGCGTCAGCTTGCGCCATTCGCGCGCGGTGATGATGCGGGGGATCATGTCGAAGGGGATCAGGCGTTCCTCGCCCGCGTCATCCCCGTAGACGTTGAAGGTGATGCCGATGCGGCGGAAGAAGCGCTCCGCCTCTGCATCCTGCCGCCTGAGCCAGGTGGTGTCCTGACCGTCGAACCATTGGCGGAATTCTTCGTATGCGGGACGTACTGAGCCGTCCGCGTTGAGCATCTCGTCGAAGTTCTTGCTGCCCGCAGTCGCCATTGTGACTCCCTGTTGACCAATTGATGCAACAGGAATCAGGACTTGCCAAGCGCTCTCGCTGCAAGTGCGAAATAAATTTAAGACGACGGTGAAAGCGGTGAAATCAGAGCGATTCTGATCGTTAATGTGCAGCGGTGTCTTGCATCGCCAACAAGCCCCGCGCCGTTAGATCTGCCCGCAGCGCCTCGGCGCTGTCAAACTGATGAACCTGCCAACCCAGCTCCCGTGCCGAGGCGATGTTGGCGGCGTTGTCATCGATGAACAGCATTGCCCGCGGATCATGGCCGAAGCGCTGCGCGGCAAGGTCGAAGATGCGCGCATCGGGCTTGAGCAGTTTCTCGTCGCCCGAGACGACGATGTCTCCGAACAGGTCGAACAGCGGCTCTCCGGCGCGGTATTCATGCCAGAACGCGCTAGCGAAGTTGGTGATGGCGAAGAGCGGGACGCCGCCCGCAGCCAGTTCGCGCACGATCTCGTGGCTGCCGGGGACGTTGCCGGGGATCGTCTCGCCGAAGCGCGTGGCGTAGGCGTCGAGCAGGTCGTCGTGCCCGGGAAATTCGGCCTTGCGGGCGGCGACCATCTCGGCGAGGTCGCGGCCGCCGTCGTGCTCGACGTGCCAGTCCTGCGTGACGACGTTGGCCATGAACCAGTCGAGCCGGTCGGGCTCGACGATCAGCTTGCCGAACAGCAGGCGCATGTCCCACTCGATCAGCACCTTGCCGACGTCGAAGACGACAGCATCAATTCCACGGACAGCAGACATGACAAGACCCCCGCGATCGGCGGGGGCCTCATGCACGCGACGAAACCGTCCGCCTGTTATCGCCCGCCGAAGCGGGCGGACAGGATCAGCCCTGGCGGGCCTTGAAGCGACGGTTGGTCTTGTTGATGACGTAAGTACGGCCGCGACGACGGATCACGCGGTTGTCCCGGTGACGGTCCTTGAGCGACTTCAGGCTGTTGCGAATCTTCATGGTCTATCTCGTCCGTGTCATCGTGGCGGTTACCGACCGCCGGAAATTCGAAGTGGCGCCGTTAGTGGTAGCCCGCGACAAAGTCAAGTGTTGCGGGCCGTTGCGGGCACCGGTGCCAACGCCTATCTTCGTTCAGGCGCGGGCAAGTTGTGGCCCGCATAAGATAAAACTCGGGCGCGACGCCACCGAATTCGGACCGGAACACGATGAAATTTCTAGAAGCCTCGGGGAAAATGCTCAAAGGCGCAGGAATCGCCGCAGGGATCGCAGCCTCGTTGCTCGCTTCCTCGGCGCAAGCCCAGTACGGCCCCGGCTGGGGCGGCGGAATGGGTGGCGGCTGGGACCGGCCCGGCTGGGGCGGCTCGATGCTCGATCTCGCCGCGCATGCAGACCCGGTCCAAAGATCTGCGCGAAGGTCATGTCGAAGTAAGCCGCTTCGTCTCGCCCGACGCCGCTGCGGTGGCCGAACTGGGCCATGGTCCTGTCTCGGTCGAATCGGAATCGGGTGACGGTGCCTGGGTCGAGGCCGGCGCGCGGCGCGCCTACGAGGCCGCGATCGTCGATGCTCTGGTCGGCGCCGGGTACGACACGCTCCATCCCGACACGCCGCAGCCGCAGATTACCAAGCTGCGTATCTCCCGTCAGGTGCTCACCCCGGCCGAGGAAAAGCGCAGCCCGGTCAGCGGCACCGCCGCTATGGAAGTGGGCACTTACGGGCAGGCCTATGGCCTGGGCATCAACATCGACATGACCAAGCCGCGCTCGGCCCTCGTCTCCACCCGCCTCGACGCGCAGATCGTCGATCGCGCCAGCGGCAAGGTGCTGTGGGAAGGCTACGCCACGATCGCCACCCGCGAAGGCGACGACAAGTGGCCCGACGGCATGATCGCCACCAAGCTGGCGGGCGCCCTCTTCGACAACTTCCCCAAGGCCGACGCGATCGGTCCCGACGGGGTCGGCCGCGCGGGATAAAGCGGAACTGCAACACCCCGAGGCGGGTTACATAATGTCCGCTCAGGCCGAGCTTGTCGAAGCCCCTCGGCAGGGCACTGAGGCTGGACCATAAGGCCCCGCGAAGAGGACTTCGAAATCATGCGCACCCTGCCCGCACTGCTTGCCCTCACCGCCGCGCTGGCCCTCAACGCCTGCGTCGCGCCGGTCGGCCCGGTCGAAGTCACCCGCTTCCACGCGCCCGACATGTCGCGCCTCGGCCGCGGCACAATCCGCGTCGAGCCCGCAACCGGGCAGGCCGACAACCTCGAATTCCGCACTTATGCCGCCGCCGTGGCGCGTGAACTGACGCGCATCGGCTATACCGAACCGCTTCCCGGACAGGCAGCCAGCGCGCAAATCGCGTTGCTGACGCTGGAGCGCAACACCTACCAGCCGCAGCGCTCGAACAGCCCGGTGTCGGTCGGCGTCGGCGGCGGGACCGGCGGTTATGGCTCGGGCGTGGGCCTCGGTATCGGCTTCGATCTTTCCGGCAAGCCCAAGGAGCAGGTCGAGACACGCGTGTTCGTCTCCATCCGCGATCGCGCCGCCGCGCCCACTGCCACCGCCTTGTGGGAAGGCCGCGCCGGCTTTGTGGTACGCGGCGATCTCGCCACTGGCACAGGCCCCGCTCGGCTCGGCGAAAGTTGCCGAAGCGCTGTTCAAGGGGTTTCCGGGACAGTCGGGCGAAACTATTCAGGTAAAATGACCGACATCCAGATCACCGCTTCGTTCGATTCCGGCAACATCGAAGTCCTCTCCGTCTCCGGCCCCGAGGCGAGCCTCGCGATCCGCAAGGATCACGAATCGGACTTCTTCCAGTGGTTCCACTTCCGCGTCTCCGGCGCGGCGGGCCGCGAACTGGTGCTGCGCATCAACGGCCTCAACGGCTCGGCCTATCCGATGGGCTGGCCGAACTATGACGCCGTCGTCTCCGAGGACCGCGAATACTGGAGCCGCGCGGAAAGCACGTTCGACGAAAGCCGCGACGGCGGCACCCTTACTATCCGCTACGAGCCGGTCGGCGACCTCGCATGGTTCGCCTACTTCGCGCCCTATTCGATGGAGCGTCACCACGACCTCGTCGCCGCGATTGCCGGTGCTGACGGCGTGTCGCATCGCTCGCTGGGCCTGACCCTCGACGGGCAGGCGATCGACTGCCTCGACATGGGCGACGGGCCGCTGCAAGTCTGGCTCTACGCCCGCCAGCACCCCGGCGAATCGATGGCGGAGTGGTGGATGGAAGGCGCGCTAGACCTGCTCGCCGATCCCGCCAGCTCGGTAGGCCGGGAACTGCGCAAGCGCTGCACCCTGCACGTCGTTCCCAACGCCAACCCCGATGGCTCGCGCCGGGGGCACCTGCGGACCAATGCCGTAGGCGTGAACCTCAACCGCGAGTGGGCCGAACCCACGGCCGGGAAGTCCCCCGAAGTGCTGGCGATCCGTGATGCGATGGACGCAACAGGCGTCGACTTCGCCATGGACGTCCACGGCGACGAAGCGATCCCGGCGGTATTCCTTGCAGGGTTCGAGGGCATCCCCTCGCTCAAGCAGGAGCAGCAGGCAGGCTACACCCTTTACGCGGATTTACTGGAGCGCCGCACGCCCGATTTCCAGACCAAGGTGGGCTATCCCCTCACCCGGCCGGGCAAGGGCAACCTGACAATGTCCACCAACCAGTTGGCCGAGCGCTACGGCGCCGTGTCGATGACGTTGGAAATGCCATTCAAGGACCACAACCCCGCCGCCGACAAGGCGCAGGGCTGGAGCCCGGAACGGTCGGCACAGCTGGGGCGCGACTGCATGGCCGCGCTGCTGGAATGGCTGGTGGAGCGCGAAACGGCCTGAGTGTCATTTCATTGTCCCGGACTTGCTCCGGGACCGCCCGCCGTGAACTGCCGAACTGACGGCGTATAAAGCGGGGCTTCGACAAGCTCAGCCTGAGCGGATTTGAGAGAATATCTCGATGCCGCTCAGGCTGAGCTTGTCGAAGCCCCCGCCGATGGCAGGTACTAAAGACAGCCACTGGTCCCGGAGCAAATCCGGCACGAAGGCATCCTAGAACGCCGCTCGGCGACGCTCCTCGCGCACGGTGCGGCGTGCCCAGTGCGGCTCGGCGAGTTCCACGCCCAGCGCGCCGACGATGGACTGGAGCAGTACCCAGCCCTCGCCCCAGTCGCCGCGCGGCTCGTCGGCGATCGGGCAAGCCCCCAGTCATTCGCCAGCCGCAGCATCGAGCGCTGGGCAGAACCGTCGAGATCGGCGACGAGGAACGAGGTGAACGGCAGCGGCTGGCGCGGGCAGGCACCAAAGGCTGCCAGGCGCGGGTCGGCGCCCGGAAGGTCCACGTTGGGCGCATCGACGATCAGCGCGCCGATTACCGGGCTTTCTGCCCCGGACACCTCGAACTCCACCCACCAGGCAAGTGCCAGCGCGGCGATGTCGTCGGTCACAATCACTACCGGCCGATCGGCGCGGCGGATCGCAAGGTTCAGCTTGTTCACCCAGGTATTGCGGTGCGGCTCATCCCAAAGGCCGAGTTCCACCACGCGGCAGTGCTCGCTCCATTGGGCCCAGCGGCTCATCCAGTGTTTCGCAGTCAGCGGCGTACCGGGCACCAGCAGGATAAGCGGCGTCTCGCGTTCAGGGAAATTGCGAAGCGTTGCCATGGGAATCTCCAGTTGATCGAGCTTCCGCCGGTCGACTCTATGTGTCCCGACTGGCCTGAAGGTTATCTCAACTTGAAAGATAGACAATAGGAGATGCGACGGATGGTGCCTGCCCGTCGCCATACGGGAACGGGTGTTCAGCCCAGGTTCGCAGGTCCGAAGGCGTAAGGCAGCAGTTCGGAGAGCCGGGTTTCCAGCACGCCTTCCGCACCGTCGCACCAGACCACCGGGTCAGTGCCGCCAAGCTGCGCGATCTCGTTGATGATCTGGCGGCAGCGCCCGCACGGTGTCACCTGAGGTCCCTGCCCGGCCGCGCCCGGCGCGCCGCCGGTGACCGCAAGGGCCTGCAACTGCGGCCGGTCGCCCTTCGCCAGAATTCCGGCGATCGCGACCGTCTCCGCGCAGAGCGACAGGCCATAGCTCGCGTTCTCCACGTTGGCGCCAGTCACCACGGTACCATCGGCCAGCAGCAGCGCTGCCCCGACATGAAAGTTGGAATAAGGCGCATAAGCTCCGGCAGCGGCCTTACGGGCGGCCGCCATCAGGGTGTCGCGGGTGTCGTCGTTCATGCCGGTGGTCATGGCAGCACGACTACCCAGCGCAGCCCCCTTGCGCAACCTCGTTGGCGAGCGAATGGTTCGCCGTCCACATCGTCCAGGGCCTCCCGGCATAGCCCGGCTCGAAGCGATCCTGCACCAGCCACAAGTTGCGGTCGAGCTTGTGCGCGATGGTGTAGCGCGACTGAAAGGCCGGCGTGACCTTCAGGATCACCGGCTTGCCCGCGTGAGTCTCGACCTGGTTGAGGAAGGTCATCAGTTCGCTCTCGACCCGGGCGTCGGAGACTTTCACCGGGCAGTTGTCGGCCAGCATGTCGAGTTCGACCGCGGGCGGCAGCAGCTTGGGGTCGCGCGGCACGGTGGTGACGAAGTTGGCCGCCTGCGTGCCGGCCGGCTGGCATGGATCGTAGCGGTGGAGTGCCCCCACCTGCATGCCTGCCGCCTTGGCCGCCTCGAAGTTGTCGACGAAGGCGGGATCACGGGCGAAGGCGCTGGCGCTCGCGTCGATATAGGCGAAGTCGGCGCCGATGGCCTTTAGCGACTTCCAACTGACCTCGCCGTCATCGACGCCGATCTCGACGCCTTGTAGCGGGTAGACGGCGCGCTCCGGCGTCCAGTGACGCAAGTGCCACCAGCCCCATGCCCCGGCGACGATCGCCACGAGCGCGAGGGCGCCCAGCGCGCGCCGCAACAGCCCCCTGCCGCCCGAAGCGGTCCTTGTCTTGCGTGCCACGATGTCCCCTTCAGCCGCGGATATGCAGGACGCAGATCAGCGTGAACAACCGCCGTGCCGTGGGGTGGTCGGTCTCGACCTTGCCCTGCAGGCGTTCGAGCAGCAGTTCCGATGCCTCGTTGTGGATCGCGCGGCGGGCCATGTCGATGGTTTCGATCTCCTGCGCGGTCGCCTTGCGAATCGCCTGGTAATAGCTCTCGCAGATCGCGAAATACTCGCGGATCGGCCGCCGGAATCGGGCGAGGCCAAGCACGAGCGTCTCCAGCGCCGCTCCGTTATCGGCGGTGATTTCCAGCGACAAGCGCCCGTCCTGTACCGAAAGCCGCAACCGGTAAGGACCCTCGTGCCCCGCCTCCGACGAGCGCAAGGGCTTGAAGACATTGTCTTCTATGAGATCGAAGATGGCGATGCGCCGTTCCTGCTCGATATCGGCATTGCGCCACAGGATGGTCGCATCGTCGAGTTCGATGTGGGAGATACGCGGGTCGGCCATTACGGCACGCCCTTTACGCGGTTGCGGCATGGGCGGGCAAGTGGGCTTAGTTCCAAGAAAACCCACCCCCAACCCCTCCCGCTTGCGGGAAGGGAGCGAGACTTGGGCCGCAGGCCCTAGTCGCAGAGGGGTGGGCAGCGCCGCACACAGCCCACACACATCCACAGCTTGTGGATTAATATCCCTCCCCGCCTGACTTGTTCGCGCAGCGCTGCCGGAGCATTGTCCGGCGCTTATGGTCCAGCCTGTTGCCCTTGCCCGTACCGATGGTGCGGAAGTCCGAACCCTGCCCGCGAACGTCGAGGCGGAAGCCGCCTTCCTGGGCGCGGTCCTCATCGACAACCGCGTGATCGAGGAACTGCAGACCCCGCTCACCCCGCTCCATTTCTTCGAGCCCGTCCACGGCCGCCTCTACGAACGCATCCTGCAGCTGCTAGACCGCAAGGCGGTGGTCACGCCGGTCACCCTGCGCCCTTATTTCGAGGCCGACGAATCGCTGAAGGCGCTGGGCGGCGTCGCCTATCTCGCCCGGCTGACGGCGGACGGCCAAGGCCTGCTCGCCCCGCGTGAGCTGGCCGAGCAGATCTACGATCTCGCCCTGCTGCGCGAACTGATCTCGGTCGGTCGCAATCTGGTCGAGAGCGCGATGGATACCTCCGAATCGGTCGAACCGATGGAGCAGATCGAGCACGCCGAAGCCGCGCTCTACAAAGTGGCCGAAGGCGCCGCGACGCAGAACGAGGCCAAGAGCTTCGGCTCCGCCACCCGCGTCGCGATCCAGGCGATCGAAAAGGCGTTCAATTCGGGCGGCCACATCTCGGGCAAGACCACCGGCCTCACCTCGGTCAACCAGAAGATCGGTGGCCTTCACGATTCCGACCTTATCATCCTTGCCGGGCGTCCCGGCATGGGCAAGACCTCGCTGGTCACCAACATCGCCTTCAACACCGCGCAGCGCTACGTCGACGACACCGTGCGCGACGGCATGCCACACGAGAAGTCGGTGGGCGCGCCGGTGGCTTTCTTCAGCCTCGAAATGAGCGCCGACCAGCTGGCGACACGTATTCTGGCCGAGCAGTCCAACATCAGCTCCGAAGCGCTGCGCATGGGCAAGATCAGCCGCGAGGACTTCCAGTCGCTGTCTTTCGCCAGCCAGCGGCTTGCCGAACTGCCGCTCTACATCGACGACAGCCCGGGCCTGACGATCGCCGGCCTGCGCACCCGCGCCCGCCGCCTCAAGCGCCGCCACAACATCGGCCTCGTGATCATCGACTACCTGCAGCTGCTGTCCGGGTCGGGCCGCGCCAACGACAACCGCGTGAACGAAATCTCCGAGATTTCGCGCGGGCTCAAGACGCTGGCCAAGGAACTGGGCGTTCCGGTGATCGCGCTCTCGCAGCTCAGCCGTGCAGTGGAACAGCGCGACGACAAGCGCCCGATGCTGTCCGACCTTCGCGAATCGGGCTCGATCGAGCAGGACGCCGACATGGTCTGGTTCGTCTACCGCGAAGACTACTACGTGAAGGCGACCGAGCCCAAGTTCCCCAGCGACACCGACGGCATCGACGTCAAGGACAAGTGGGAAACCTGGCGCGCCAAGATGGAGGAGGTCACCGGCCTCTCCGAACTGATCATCGCCAAGCAGCGCCACGGCGCCACCGGCAAGGTCCGCCTGCGCTTCGAAGCACGCATCACCAAGTTCTCCGACCTCGCCCCCGACGACATGCGCGCCGCATTCGAAAGCGACTGACCGCGCAAATCCTCCCTCCCGCGCAGCGATGGGGAGGTGGCAGCGCGAAGCGCTGACGGAGGGGGTAGTGCTTTCCTCCACCCCCGCTTCGCGGCGGTCCCCCTCCCCATTGCGATGCAACGGGGAGGATGCCAGAACGAGAGCGCATGACCGAGACCCGCGTTCTCCTCATCGCCGGTGGCTCCGGCTCCATCGGCAGCGCCATTGCCCGCCTGGCTCTGGATCAGGGCTGGAAAGTCGCGCTTCACGGCCGCAGTCCCGAGAAGCTGCAGGACATGGTGGTCGATCTTTCCGATTTTGGCACGATAGACGGCTTCGCTGCCGACATATGGGAGGAAGACGCCGCCGAAGTCCTCGTTGCCGAAGTGGCCGAGCAATACGGCCGCATCGATGCCGTGATCGACTGCACCGCGACCGGCCCGCAAGGTATTACCGGCCTGTTCCCGGGCACCTCGCCGGAAGTCTTCGGCGATTTCCTCAAGGTCTCGATCGGCTGGATCGAACGGCTTGCCCATGCTGCCTACGATATGCTGGCGCAGCAGGGCGGGACGCTGATCGCCTTCGTTTCGGATGCGGGTATCTATGCGGCGCCGCGCCAGACACTGATCGGCGCAGCACGGGCCGGGACCATAGGCTTCATCCGCAACTTCGCCGTCGAGGCCGCGCGCGACGGCATCCGCGCTCACGTCATCTCGCCGAGCTATGTCGAAGGCAGCGAGAGCGCGCGGCGCATGGGTTCCGAACGCATGGCCAGGGCAGCGCAGCGAGCGGGCCTCGGCCTCCCGACCGCCGAGGACATCGCTCCTCTGGCGCTGTTCCTGTGCGGTGACGGGGCGCGGCGGATGACCGGGCAGGTTCTGAGCGTGAACGGCGGCCTGAACGCCTGAAATATCAGGCCGTCTGCGGCTCCAGCATCGAAGGCGCGACGCGTCCGCGCATCATCAGCGCATAGGACGCCAGCGCAACACCCACGCCGACGAACCACGCATATGTATAGATCACCGACCACACCTCTCCGAATCCGCCGAACAGGCCCGGCGCCGAAACCTTGAGGAAGCCCGGCACATTCGGCGCGATGCCCAGCGCCAGCGCGATCAGCGCGCGCGGGTTCCAGCCATTGCCGTACACGTAAGGGCCGGTCTCGCTGTAGAGGCCCTCGACGTCCAGCTTTGTCTCGCGCACCAGCCAGTAGTCGGCGATCAGGATGCCGGTGATCGGCCCGAGCAGCGCGCCGTAGCCGGTCAGCCACGTGAAGATGTAGCCATCGGTACTGGCCATCAGCTTCCACGGCATGATGACGAGGCCGATCACCGCCGTGATCAACGCGCCGGTGCGGTAGGAAATGCGCGAAGGGCTCAGCGAAGCGAAGTCGTAGGCCGAGCACACGAGATCTCGCCGCGATGTTGCACGACACCGTATCGACCGCGATGACGATCAGGCCCAGCAGCACGAACGGTCCCGACAGCGTGCCCGCGAGTGCCACCGGGTCCCAGATCGCATGGCCGTAGATCACCACGGTCGCCGATGTGGTCATGACGCTGATCAGCGCGATCAGCCCCATCGTCGGCGGCAGGCCCAGGGTCTGGCCGATCATCTGGTCGCGCTGGGTCTTGGCGAAACGGGTGAAGTCCGGGATATTGAGCGCCAGCGTGCCCCAGAACCCGACCATGGCGGTCATCGCAGGCAGCCAGACCGCCCAGAACTGCCCTTCCTTCGCCCCGCCCGGCCCGAAGGCGGACGGCGCTGAGAAGATCGGGCCAATCCCGCCGGCCGCATCGATCGCCCACCACAGTAGCGCCACGCACGCCACGATCTTGAGCGGCGCGGTCCAGGTTTCCAGCCGCCGGATCGTCAGCAGCCCCTTGCGCACGAACAGCAGCTGCACCAGCCAGAAGGCCATGAAGGCCAGCAACTGGCCCAGCCCGATCCCGAAGAACGGCAGCGGCGTCCCCGCAGGTCGGCGCCGAGGAAAATGCCCAGCAGCGTCAGCAGCGCCTCGCCCCCGATCCAGGTCTGGATGCCGTACCAGCCGCAAGCGACGAGCGCGCGAGCGAGTGCGGGAAGCCGCGCCCCCACGGTGCCGAAGGAGGCCCGCACCAGTACCGCGAAAGGCACGCCGTAGCGCGTTCCGGAATGCCCGATCAGCAGCATCGGCACAAGGATCACGACGTTTCCCAGCACCACCGTAAGCGCCGCCTGCGTCGCCGACATGCCCTGCTCGATCAGACCGGCGGCAAGCATCCACGTCGGAACGGCGACCACCATGCCCACCCACAGCGCCGCGAAGTGCCACCAGCGCCAGTTTCGCTGCGTTGCGTCAGTGGGCGCAAGGTCCGCGTTCCAGAGGGTATCATCCCGTCCCGTGCCCCCGGCCGCCTGCGTCTGTGCGTGATCCATCTGGCCCCCACCGGTGTCTGGAAAGGACGAAGAATGCCGCAGCGCAGCATGGCGTCAAGCCCCTGATTTCATCGCTCTCCGGCAGACGGAGACGGGCTTTCAGATCGCGCGGCGCATGTAACGCGCGTCCGGCCCGTAGCTGGCGAGCTTGCGCCCTAAGGCTTCGTCCGCAGCGACCGCCGCAAAGCCCTGACCCTGCCAGAACGCCAGGGTGTCGTTGACCGAAACCAGCGCAACCTCCTGCCCGCCAAGCGCGCGCAGGTCTTTGAAAAGCCGGCGCACTGCGGGACCTGCATGTCCCAGTCCGCGCGCGTCCGCATGCAGGGCAAGATCATGAAGGTAGAACGCCTCCCGCTCCTCCGGCAACGTGCCGAGCAGACTGTCGAGCGGAGGTATGGCCCCAAGCGGCCACGGATAAGCGACGAGGTAACCTTTCACGCCTGCCGTCACCGGATCCGCCAGCACGAAGCAGCCCGGCGCGAACAGCGCGAACCGCTCCGCGAAACACGCCCGCGCCTCGAAATGGTCGGGGAACGCCGTGCGCGCCACGTCCACGACGCCGTCGATGTCTTCGGCGCGCATCGGACGCCAGCGCAGGACGCTCACAGGCCGCGCACCCATGCGGAGATCCGCTCCAGCGCCTCGTCGAGCACGTCGTCGGGCTTGGTGAAGCACAGGCGCACGATATGACTCGGGGGCGCCCTGCCCATTCTGGCCGCTCTCATACAAGGCGCTGACCGGAACCGTCGCCACGCCCGCCTCGCGCAGCGCCCGCTCGCTGAATTCGCGGTCGGTCAGAGCGATGCCGGATGCGGCGAGGTCGATGCACAGGAACCACGTAGCAGCGTTAGGCAGGACGGCTAGCCCCACCGCCTCCAACCCCGCCTTGAGCCGGGCACGGGAAGCCGCCCAGTCGGCGTGCAATCCATCGAGAATGTCCACCCGCTCCAGCCCTTCGGCGACGGCCCATTGCAGTGGAACCGCCGTCGTGAACGTGAGGAACTGGTGCACCCGCGCGAGCGCAGAACCGAGGTCTCCCTTCGCAGCCATCCAGCCGATCTTCCAGCCGGTAAGGCCGAAGATCTTGCCCGCCGAGCCGATCTTCACGACCCGCTCCGCCATGCCTTCGCAGGCCATCAGCGAGCGATGCGCCGCGCCGTCGAAGCGCACCTGCTCCCACACCTCGTCGCAGATGGCGACAAGATCGTGCCTGGTGCAGAACCGCGCGATCATCGCAAGCTCATCGGCGCTCGCCACGGTGCCGGCGGGATTGAGCGGATCATTGAGCATGATCGCGCGTGTCCGGGGCGTCACCGCCGCCTCCAGCGCCGCCGCATCGTAACGGAAATGCGGCGGTTGCAGCAGGACCGAGACGGGTACGCCTCCAGCCCGCCGCACCATCGGCGCATAGGCGTCGTAGGCAGGCTGAAACAGGATCACCTCGTCACCCTCGGAGACCAGCGCCAGCACGGCGGCGGCTATGGCCTCGGTGGCACCGGATGTGACAACGACCTCGGACGGCGCAAGGGTTAACCCCTGCGTGCGCGCATAGTGGGCGCAGACCGCCTCGCGCAGCGCGGGAAGCCCGACGCTCGGCGGGTACTGGTTCGATTGTTCGCGCAGCGCGCGCGCCGCCGCTTCGAGCAGGGGCGCAGGCGGCGGACTATCGGGAAAACCCTGCCCGAGATTGATCGCGCGGGTCTCACGGGCAAGCGCCGACATCCGCTCGAACACCGTCGTGCCCATGTCGGCGTAGACGGAATGGATGCGGGGTCTGGTCTTCATCGCCGGCTCTGTGCTCCGATAGGCTGCGCAAGCTCGGCCGATACCGTCATCTTGCGCAAAATGCACGATGCTCGCGCCAAAAGCGACAAGAGGGGGCCGTGGACCCAGCGCCGCTATCCCCAGCATCCAATGAACGTTCCCTTTCGCGCGCCTTCCACATGCGATACCAAACCCATGCATGGATCGCGTGAAAAGGTGATTGAGGTCCGCGTTGAACAGCCTGAGCCGATTCACCGAGCGCCTGCCATTCCTGCCCGACCGGCCGCTGGTCCGTTACACGGTGACCGTCGCACTCTGCCTGTTTGCTCTGTGGCTGCGCTGGTTCCTCGATGCCGCTTTCCCGCCCGGCTACCCGTTTCTGACCTTCTTCCCGGCGGTGATCCTCAGTTCGTTTCTTTTCGGACCGCGGCCGGGCGTCGTCGCCTCCGTCCTGTGCAGCCTCTTTGCGTGGTATGTCTTCATCCCGCCGCGCATGGCCTTCGCGTTCGACGGCGGCACGCTTACCGCGATGGCGTTCTACACGGGCGTCGTGGTGGTCGACATCGCGTTGGTCCACTTCATGCAGGCCGCCAACGCCCGCCTCCATCGCGCCCGAGAGGAAGTACGCGCGCTAGCTGAGGAACGCCGGCAACTGGCCGAGCGTGCCGAACTCCTGTTCCAGGAGATGCAACACCGGGTCGGCAACAACCTTCAGATGGTAGGCGCCGTTCTCTCGCTCCAGATGCGCACCCTAACCGAGCCCGTCGCCCGCCGCGCGCTGTCGGACGCGGCGGGCCGGCTCCAGGTCATCGGCAATATCCAGCGCCAGCTCTATCACCAGGACGGCCGCCTCGTTCCGCTCGATCGCTTCCTCGGCGAAGTCTGCGCCAAGACCATGGCCTCCAGCGCCCGCACCGGGATCACCTGCGCGGTCGAGGCCCAGGAAGGCATTACCCTGCGCCCCGACAGCGCGGTTCCCGTCGCGCTGATCGTGACGGAAGCGATCGCGAACGCCCTCGAGCACGGCTTCCCCAGCAGGAGAGCGGCGCGATCACCGTGCGCCTCGCACGCTTCGGTGACGGCGTGCTGCTACGGGTCGAGGACGACGGGCGCGGCCTGCCGCCCGGCTTCGATCCCGCTTCGGCGCAGTCGATCGGCCTGCGTATATCCCGTATTCTCAGTCAGCAGTTGGAGGGGCAGATTGTGCTGGAGAACGGCGCTCGCGGCACCCGGATGACGCTGGAACTGCCGCTTTCCCGCCTTGCAGAGACGGCCTGATGCGCCTCGGCACGCCCGGCATCGCGGATATCGCGCCGAAACGACGCTACTCCTGCCCTCGCTAGCTTGTGATTCAGCGCCATGCGCCTACATTGGAGCGCGAAAGGACGGATTCCCGCAAAATGAACGACGACCAGCCCAACGGCAACCCATGGGTCAAGAGCCTGCTCGTATGGGGCGGCATCTTCCTCGCGCTCCTGATGGTGGTCTCGATGTTCGGATCGCGCGCCACCACCGGCCCGGCGATTCCGTACTCCGACTTCCGCAGCAAGGTGGCCGAAGGCAGCGTCGCCTCGGTCGAGATTTCCGAAGACCGCATCGACGGAAAGCTCAAGAATGGAGACAGTTTCTCGACCGTCCCCGTTCCCAACGACCAGACCCTGACTGACCTGCTCCAGCGCAACGACGTCAAGTATTCGGGCAAGGAAGCCGAACAGGGCAGCCTGCTGCTCTACATCCTTGCGCAGACCCTGCCGTTCCTGCTGATCGTCGGCATCGCCTTCTTCGCGCTGCGCCAGGTCCAGAAGGGCGGCGGCTCGGGCGCGATGGGCTTCGGCAAGTCCAAGGCCAAGATGCTTACCGAGCGTTCGGGCCGTGTGACCTTCGACGATGTCGCCGGTATCGACGAAGCGCGTGAAGAACTGGAGGAAATCGTCGAGTTCCTGCGCGATCCCACCCGCTTCTCCAAGCTCGGCGGCCAGATCCCCAAGGGCGCATTGCTGGTCGGTTCGCCCGGCACCGGCAAGACCCTGCTCGCCCGCGCCATCGCCGGCGAGGCAGGCGTGCCGTTCTTCACGATCTCGGGCTCCGACTTCGTCGAGATGTTTGTGGGCGTCGGCGCCAGCCGCGTGCGCGACATGTTCGAGCAGGCCAAGAAGAACGCGCCGTGCATCGTCTTCATCGACGAAATCGACGCCGTCGGCCGCCACCGTGGCCACGGCCTCGGCAACTCGAACGACGAGCGCGAGCAGACGCTGAACCAGCTCCTTGTCGAGATGGACGGCTTCGAGGCGAACGAGGGCATCATCATCATCGCGGCGACCAACCGCCCCGACGTGCTCGACCCCGCGCTGCTGCGTCCGGGCCGCTTCGACCGCCAGGTCGTGGTGCCGGTGCCCGACATCGAGGGCCGCGAGAAGATTCTCGCCGTGCACATGAAGAAGGTACCGCTGGCTCCCGACGTGAACCCCCGCGTAATCGCGCGCGGCACTCCGGGCTTCTCCGGCGCCGATCTCGCCAACCTCGTCAACGAGGCTGCCCTGCTCGCAGCGCGCCGTAACAAGCGCCTCGTTGCCATGCAGGAGTTCGAGGACGCCAAAGACAAGGTCATGATGGGCGCGGAACGTCGCTCCATGGTCATGACCGAGGACGAGAAGAAGATGACCGCCTACCATGAGGCGGGCCATGCCATTGTCTCGCTGAACGAGGCGGCTTCCGACCCGATCCACAAGGCGACGATCATCCCGCGCGGCCGTGCGCTGGGCATGGTCATGCGTCTGCCGGAGCGCGACAGCTATTCCTACCACCGCGACAAGATGCTCGCGAACCTCTCGGTGGCGATGGGTGGCCGCGTGGCGGAAGAACTGATCTTCGGCTACGACAAGGTCTCGTCGGGCGCCTCTTCGGACATCCAGTACGCCACCAGCCTGGCGCGCTCGATGGTCACCAAGTGGGGCATGTCGGACAAGCTCGGCCCGATCCAGTACGAGGACAGCCAGGAAGGCTACCTCGGTATGGGCGGCACGCAGCGCACCATGGGCTCCAGTGAGACCAACCAGTTGATCGACAGCGAAATCCGCGCTCTGGTCGATAACGCCCACGCTCGCGCGACGCAGATTCTCAAGGATCAGAACGTGGCGCTGGAAACCTTGGCGCAGGCTATGCTCGAATACGAAACGCTCTCAGGTGACGAGATCAAGCAGCTTCTCGAAGGCGGTCAGATCGACCGCCCGTCGGAGCCGCGCGGTCCTTCGGCGGCACGGCCGTTGTCCGGTTCGGCCATCCCCAAGGCAGGCCGCCGCTTCACCGGCACGGCGCCGCAGGGCGCCTGAGCGGGAAAGAACAAGGTTCTCCCAAAAGGAGAATGCAGGAGGGGGCGTCAGACTCAGGTCTGACGCCCCTTTGCGTTTGCACCTATTGCGGAGTTTGCATCTGATCTTTTTGCTGCCTCGCCGCCACCGCAAGTATAGTATCGCAATGCCGGACATTCACGAAATGCGAGGACGCTATGGCCCAAGTCGAGATAGTCGTCTGTGAAAAGCGCTGAAGCCCGCAGGGAGGCGTGGGTTTTGGTGGATATGAAGTAATCGAATTTGCAAGGTTTTGGGGAAATCGGGCGAAAAGCTTGCGATTACGTGCGCCTGTGCACGTAGGGGCTTTCCTCGCAAGTCGGGTCGTGATTCACTGAGTTGGACGACACGAAGAGGTTTTGCCGATGCCTCCGAAGAAGCCCGCGCCGCGCAGTGACGAGTTGTTCCGCAGTCAGCTCGACAACATGGTCGACATGGAACACGCGCTGGTGAAATTGGCGGGGCTGATCGACTGGTCACGGTTCGATGCGGCCTATGGACGGTTCTACCATGAGAAAGGCCGCCCTGGGCTGTCGACGCGGCTAATGGCAGGCCTGCACCTGCTCAAGCACATGGAGGGCCTGTCGGACGAAGCCGTCTGCGCCCACTGGGTCGAGAACCCGTACCACCAATTCTTTTGCGGCGAGCAGTACTTCCGCCACAAGCTGCCACTGGATCGTTCGTCGATGACGCGCTGGCGGAACCGGATCGGGGCCGACAAGCTGGAACTTCTGCTCGCCGAGACGCTGCGCGTGGCGATGGAAACCAGGGCAATGCCGCCGCAGGCCTGCGAGCGGGTGACGGTGGACACGACTGTACAGACCAAGGCGATTGCCCATCCCACCGACAGCCACCTGCTGCTACGCGGCATCGAGTGGCTGAACCGGATTGCCCGCAAGCACGGTATCAAGCTGCGCCAGTCATTCCTGCGGGTGGGCCGCCAGGCTCGGCGCGATGTCTCCCGGCTGATCCACGGGCGCGGTCACAAGCAGGCGATGCGTTGGGTGCGCAAACTTCGCACCTGGCTGGGCCGGCTCGACCGCGACATCGGCCGCAAGATCGCCGGAAATGAGGAACTCGAGGCCGCCTTTGCCGTCGTCCGCGAGCGGGTGGCGAAGATCCTCACCCAGAAGGCTGGCAGCACAGACAAGCTTTATGCCCTGCACGCGCCCGAGGTGGAATGCATCGCCAAGGGCAAGGCGCGGACCCGCTACGAGTTCGGGGTAAAGACCTCGATCGCGGTGACAAACGCCCGCACCGCCGGCGGCCAGTTCATCGTCGGCATGCAGGCGTTGCCCGGCAACCCCTATGATGGCCACACCCTGTCCGGGCAGATCGAGCAAGTCGAGCGCCTGACCGGCGTCACCGTTGAGCGGGCTTATGTCGATCGCGGCTACAAGGGGCACAAGCATGGCGGGCAGGCCAGGGTCTATATCGCCCACACCCGCGGGATCACCTCACCCACGATCAAGCGCGAGCTCAGGCGACGAAATGCCATCGAACCGATCATCGGTCACACCAAGTCCGATGGCCTGCTCGAGCGCAATCACCTCGCCGGTGCCACCGGCGATGCCATCAACGCCATCCTGGTCGCCGCGGGGCACAATCTCAGGTTGCTCGTCGCATGGCTGACTGCGCTTTTGCGCGCCCTCATCGCCGCCTGGCTATCCCCAGTCCTGCCCGAAATGGGCGCTGCCTGAAAGCAGCGTACCAGTTCGATAAACCCCTCACGGCACATCGGACGCAATCTACCCGTCGCCGAAACGAACATCGCATTGTTCACGGCCGACGAGATATATGATGGCGAAGGCGACGAGTTGCTCTTCACCGGCCAGTTCGATTTCCTCCCCGCGCCGGTGAATCGATCGCCAGGAATACCGACGATTACTTCCATTACTATGAAGTCATCGACGTGTGGCACCGTGAAGACCCCGAAGCCGGCAGGTTCCAGGCATGCCTGGCGGTCAAGATCGTCGACTGATCCCCGCCGCCGAGTGGCTTACATACTGGTCTGTGCCATGATCAGCGTAAAAAACACGCCGAGCGCCATGGCGGCAAAGACCAACAGCACAGCCGTTCGCCACAGGCCGCCGAACCGCCCGACACCGTAAGCCCCGCGCAGCTGGCGATACATGTGCAGCGGCGGGGTCAGAATCAGCAGGGCAATCAGACCACCTGCTCCCACGGTGCTGGCGATCATCCCCACGATCGCCAGAAGCGTCATGAAGCACAACGAATACGTCACGAAAACCGTGTGGTCGTAAAGATGGAAGCGCCGGCTGAACGGAAACAGCAGCCACAGGAACGGCACCGAGATCGGAATCAGCGCCCAACTGTACTTATAGGCGTAAGTCTGAAGCTTGTAGCTCGCCAGATCGGGGTTGGAGCGGAACTTCTTTATCGCTTTATCGAGCGCCGGAATGTCACTGACCTTGCGGGCGGGATCCACTTTCAGGTCCACATTCTCGGCTTTCAAATCGCGTAAAGTGTCGAGCGCCGCGTGTCTTCCTTCCAGTTGCGATCTGAAGCTCTCGATCGGCTGGCCTTTCGCGATCGCCGCCTTGCGCGTGCCCTCGATCCCGGCGATCTCGCCTTCGAGCCGCTTTATGTTGGCTTCGAGGCCCTGCGAATTCCCGGTTTGCGTGGCAGGTTCCTCGTGGCCCTCGGTCGCGTGGAACACCGCGAACATCAGAAAGACGCAGAACAGGAACAGCGCGATCGGTGACACGTAGCTGGCGCGGCGACCATCGACGTATTCGCGCGTCAGGCGTCCCGGTCGCCACGCCAATAGTGGCACGGTACGCCAGATCTTGCCCTCGAAATGGAACACGCCGTGCAGCAGGTCGTGGAAGAAAGCGCCGAGACTACGGTGAACGTGCGCCGCCTGCCCGCAAGCATGGCAATGCGACCCGGCGAGATGCGTCCCGCAGTTAAGGCAATCCGCCTCGTGGGTATGCCCATCATGCCTTTCGGCGCGCCCTGCGTGATATTCCGGCTCGATCGCCCCCGCCAGGGCGGCACCCTGCCCAAGCTCCGCCAGTCCTTCGCTGATCCCGCTCATGTTCGCCCCCGTTCAACGGAAACGAAACCTATGCCGGGATCGCAATTCGCGCAATGCGGCCGCGCACGTGGCTCAGCACCTCTGACCCAGCTTTTTCTCAATCGCCGCCCAGAGCCTCCCGAATGCCTGAGCCGCAGTACTTTGCGGAGCCAGTACTCCGACCGGCTGGCGCTGAACGGCGCATTGTTCGACAACGCTGGCGTAAGGAATTGCCGGCCAGTTCGGGTTCGTCTCATGCGCCTGCTTGTGCAGCGCCCGGCGCATGTCGAGCATGGAGAGCACCGGCAGGATAGGCGGGTGCCGCTTGGTGTTCCCAGCAATCTCGCGCACGACGAGATCGAACGCACGCGACGAAAGTGGAGATGGTGGCAGCGGCACGATTACGAGATCCGCAGCGCGCACGACCTGCGCCGACAACTCGTTCATGACAGGCGGACAGTCGAGAATGATTCGGGGGTAGTCGGCCGAAAGCTCTTCTGTCAGTTTTGCCAGCCGTTTGCGCTTGCCGATCTTCACCAGTTGCGCATCGAGCGCACGGATCGATTCATCGGCGGGAAGCACGTCCAGCCGCTCGAACGCTGTCGGCTGGATCAGCCGGGTTGCGGGTCTTTCTCGCGCAAAAACCTCTTCAGCAAGCCGCGTTTCCTGCGGTTCAAGACCATAGAGAAACGCCGAGCCGCCTGCCGCGTCGAGGTCCCACAGCAAAGTACGGTGGCAGCTCTGCACCGCCGAAGACCATGCGAGATTGGCCGAGAAGGTCGTCTTCCCTACCCCGCCCTTGACGCTGTAAATGGCTATCGTAGCGCCCCTGCACTCGACAGCTGATCCCGAGGGGAGCTCGGACGCAACGAGGGGACCGGCCCTCTTGGGCGGTCCCCCGGTCAATCCGATAATACGAGGCAGTTTCGATTTTCCGGGCACGCCCGTATCGTTGCCTGCAGCAGGGCTGCAGTCAACGGTTACGATCAGCCGTCGTAATCGCCGCCCAGCGAAGTGTTGCGGGTCGGGGCCGACGCGGTGATGCGCAGGGCCTCGGCCGACTGGCTGAGCGAGCCCACATCGTCCATCTCGTCGTCGTCGTCGGGCAGGACGCGCTGCATCGAGGTGACCAGCGTTTCCTTGAGGTTCTTGGGAACCACGGTTTCCTCGGCGATTTCGCGCAGTGCGACGACCGGGTTCTTGTCGCGATCGCGATCGATGGTCAGTTCCGCGCCGCCCGAAATCTCACGCGCACGCTGCGCGGCGAGAAGGACGAGGTCGAAGCGGTTGGGGATCTTGTCGACGCAATCTTCGACAGTAACGCGCGCCATGGGCACTCCCGGTAAAGAATCTGTGGGATCGGAAAGGCTGGCAGTTAGGGCCAGAGGCGGGGAAAGTCAAGGAAATGGGGCGCCTCATCCGCGACCGGCAGGCTACCTTGAGGTGAGTGTCATCGGCAGGGGCTTCGACAGGCTCAGCCTGACCCTTCGACTAGCTCAGGGTGAGCGGGGTTGAAAGCAGGTCTTCAAATTCCGCTCAGGCTGAGCCTGTCGAAGCCCCATCGCCAGACGCTACGCCCGCGTGAAGCTCAGCGCCAGCCTCGCCAGTTCGGGGAAGGCCTCGGCCCGCTCTTTCGCCTGCGCGTTGGAGGCCGTGCCGCGGATTACCCGGCCTTTGATGCCGTGGAAGATCGCGGCGAGGCGGAAGAAGTTGAACGCCATGTAGTAGCGATAGTCCGGCAGCCCCTCGCGCCCGGTGCGGCGGCAATAGGCGGCGACGTAGTCTTCCTCGCTCGGGATGCCCAATGCGGCGATGTCCGCACCGCCCAGTCCCGCCACGATGTGCGGCGGCATGTGGTACATCATCGCGTTGTAGGCGAAATCCGCCAGCGGATGCCCCAGCGTAGACAGTTCCCAGTCCAGCACCGCCAAAACGCGCGGCTCGGTGGAGTGGAAGATCATATTGTCGATGCGGAAGTCGCCGTGGATCACGCTGGAGGCGCCATCGTCCGCCGGCATGTTCGCTTCCAGCCAGGCGATCACCGCGTCCATGTCCGCGTCGCGGCCGGCGGCCTCGTCCTCGAAATACTGCTTCGACCAGCGGCCGACCTGACGGGCGAAGTAATTGCCCGGCCTGCCGTAATCGCCCAGTCCAATGGCGTCCGGATCGTAGGAATGGAGTTGCGCCATCGTCGCGTTCATCGCATCGAAAAGCGCGGCGCGCTCCGCGTTCGAAACGCCGGGGACGGTCGCATCCCAGAAGATGCGGCCTTCCACCATTTCCATGACGTAGAACCAGGTGCCGATGACGCCATCGTCTTCGCACAGGCCATAGACCTTTGCCACCGGGAAGCCCGCACCGTGGAGCGCGGAAAGCACCTTGGCCTCGCGCTCCACCGCGTGGGCGCCCTTGAGCAGTTGCCCCGGCGGCTTGCGCCGCAGGACGTAGCTGCGCGAAGGCGTCACCAGCTTGTAGGTGGGGTTGGACTGCCCGCCCTTGAACTGCTCGACGCTCAGCGGACCGGCGAAGCCCTCGACATTGGCTTCCAGCCATGCGGTCAGCGCCGCCTCGTCGAAGGCATAGCCTTCGCGCACGGCGGTGGTGCCGGAATTCGCGCCCGTAATGTCGGAGGCATTCTCGCTCATGCGGGCTGCGCTTCCTGCGCCTTGCGCCAGTCGCGACGGATCTTCTTGGCGAGGCTCCACTTGTGGACTTCGGTGGGGCCGTCATAGATGCGGAACGCACGAACTTCGCGGAACACCTGCTCGACGATGGTGCGTTCGGTAACGCCCGTGCCGCCCATCACCTGCACGCAGTTGTCGGCGATCTTCATCAGTGCTTCGGACACCGAAACCTTCGCCATCGAGCTCTCCACTGTGCCGAGCGAGCCGGTGTCGAGCACCGAGGCGCACCAGTCGATCATCAGTTCGGACTGCTTGATGAGGATTTCGTTCTCCGCCAGCATGAAGCCGACGCCTTCGTGCTCGATCAGCTGCTTGCCGAACGCCATACGGCGGCAGGCATAGTCGCTGGCGATCTCGTGCGCGCGGATGCAGCAGCCCAGCCAGCGCATGCAATGCGAGAGGCGCGCCGGGGACAGGCGGATCTGGGCATACTTGAAGCCCTCGCCCGGGTCGCCCAGCATGTGTTCGGCCGGCACGCGCAGGTTGTCGATCGTCAGGGTGGCGTGGCCACCCGGCATCGAGCTGTCAATGGTGTTCGGCACCTCGTCGATGCGGATGGCATCGTCGGGCAGGTCCACCAGGAACATGCAGGCGCCGCCCTTGGTGTCTTCCTCCGCCGAAGCCGCCATGACGATGCCCACCATCGCGCCCTGCGCGCCGGTGATGAAGGTCTTGCGGCCGTTGATGACCCAGTGGTTGCCATCCTTGTGGCAGGTGGTCTTCATCATCGACGGATCGGAACCGGCGCCGCCCCATTCGGCCGGCTCGGTCATGAAGAAGGCGGAGCGGCCCTTGCCCTCGACCAGCGGCTTGAGGAAGCGCTCCTTCAGTTCGGGCGAGCCAACGTGGCCGATGAGGTACATGTTGCCCTCGTCGGGCGCCATGGTGTTGCAGGCCAGCGGGCCCAGCGGCGACAGGCCCGACTTGATGAGCACAACCGCCGTCTCGCGCTGGTTGAGGTGCGATCCGTCGGCGCGGATGTGCGGGGTGAGCACGCCGGCCTCGCGGGCCAGACCGCGCAGTTCCATCAGCAGTTCGTCGGTCGGCGCGCCGTGGTGATCGCGGCGCGGGTCCTTCTCGTAGGGCGCGACCTTTTCGCGGACGAAAGCCTCGACCTTGTCGGCCATGTCGAGGGCGTATTGGGAAATCTCGCTCATTATTGCAGCACCCGGATCGGATCGGAGCCATCCCAGTCGCGGGCGGCATCCTTCATCATCTGAAACAGACCTTCGGTGCCGGTAAGCGGCTGAAGGTATTCGATTACGTGGCCGGGGCCCTGACCGGGATCGACATAGATCACCTCGCCATCGGCGCCGACCTTGCCCTCCACGATCACCTCGGCGCCGGCTTCGGCGCAGGCCTTGCGGGCTTCGGCGATCGATTCAACGAAGACGCAGACGTGGTGCAGGCTATCGCGCACCGCATACTCGCCCGAATAGAGCGAGGGGGCATCGGAATCGGTCTTGATAAGCTCGATCTGGATGTCCCCCCAGTAGCCGATGGCCATGGTGAACGTGGCGTCGGTGGGCTGGCCCTTGTACTTCATGTCGTCGAGCCGCACGTCGTTGAGGACGAAGAACGGGCCGACGCCGACCGTTTCGATCCAGTATTTCATGGTCGCATCGAAATCGGTCGGGAAATAGGCGAGTTGGATCACGTCGCCCAGCCGCTTGAGCGGGCCGGGCTTCACGACGGTTTGGGTGGCCTCTCCGGTCATTTTCTGTCCCTTCAAAACTTCGTCATCCCCGCGAAGGCGGGGACCCAACTGATGACGGTGCAACCTGCACCCTCAGGAGATGGGTTCCCGCCTTCGCGGGAATGACGGGGAAGTGTGCAATCACGCGCCGAACAGGCCCTCGGGCGCCTCGATCAGACCCTTGAGCGTCTGCAGGAACTGCGCGCCCGCAGCGCCATCGATGGCCCGGTGGTCGACCGAGAGAGTGAAGGAAATGCGCGTTTCGAACGCCACGTCGCCGTCATCCGTCTCCACCGGCTGGCGCAGCGCCGCGCCGACGGCGAGGATCGCGCCCTGCGGCGGGTTGATGATCGCATCGAAGTTCTCGATCCCGAACATGCCGAGGTTGGAGACGGAGAAGGTGCCGCCGTCCATATCGTCCATGCTGAGCTTGCCGGCCTGCGCCTTGTCGATCAGGCGGCGGGTTTCCACCGCGATCTGGTCGATCCGCATCAGATTGGCCTGACGCACCACCGGGGTGACGAGGCCCTTGGGGCTGGCGACCGCGATCGAAACGTCGGCGTGCGGGAAGCGGTGAATTTCTTGACCGTGCACCTGCAGGTTGACGTCCGGGTGCTTCGCCAGCGCCATGGCCGAAGCCTTGACGATCCAGTCGTTCACCGAAGCCTTGCTGCCCAGCACGACGTTCGCGGTCTTGCGCATCGCGATCAGCGCATCGGCGCTGGCCGACATGCGCAGATAGAAGTGCGGAAGCTCCTGCTTCGCCTGGGTGAGCCGCTGAGCGACGACCTTGCGGACGCGGTCGAAAGGCACGACTTCGGGGCGGTTCTCACCGGCCACGAATTCAGGCGTGCCGATGCCGCCGGCCGACGCCTTCGGCGCAGGCACGAGCGCCAGCACATCGGCCTTGGAGATACGGCCGCGCGGTCCGGTGCCGGTCAGGCCCTGCAGCGAGAGGCCGTGCAGCGCGGCGATACGGCGGGCGAGCGGCGAGGCGAGGACCTTGAGGTCGTCCGCCTCGACGGGAACCGTGCCCTTGAGCGAGGGAGCACCCTCGCCGCGCAGCGCCTTCACCACGTCCTGATGGGTGATGCGACCGCCACGGCCCGAACCCTCGATACCGGCGATATCGACGCCCTCTTCTTCCGCGAGGCGCAGGGCCTCGGGGCTGATCGGGCGGTTGGTGTCGATCTTGATGCGCTGCTTTTCAGGAGCCGGCGCAGCAGCGGCAGCCGGAGCGGACTCCTGGGTCTTGGTCTTCTCGGCGCCCCCTTACCTGCACCTTGGGCGATGCCGCCCTCGGCCGGCTTGAAATCGGCCACGAAGGCATCGATCTCGGCGTCCGAGTGCGAACCCTCGTCGAACACCGCCAGCAGCGCGCCGACGGGTTCCTCGCCCGCGCCGCCGCCCACGATGATGCGGCGGACGGTGGCTTCGTATTCGGCCTCGACCTCGTTGGTGATCTTGGCGGTTTCGATCAGGCACAGCGTCTGGCCGCGCTTGAAGGTTTCACCCTCCTTCACCATCCATTCGGCGATCGTGCCTTCGGTCATTTCGATGCCCCACTTGGGCATCGTGAATGCGCGGATGCGACTCATGTCAGCGCTCCCCTCAACGGTATTCGAGCGTCTTGCGCACGGCAGCGGCGACCTTGGCCGGGCTCGGCAGGTAGGCGCTTTCCAGTTCGCGGGCGAACGGGACCGGCGTGTGCGGCGGGGTCACCATCTCGATCGGCGCCTTGAGGCTGGCGAAAGCCTTCTGGGCGACGAGCGCGGAGATGTCGGTGGCCAGCGAGCAGCGCGGCGGGGCCTCGTCCACCACGACCAAACGACCGGTCACTTCGACCGAATCGAGGATCGCTTCCTCGTCCAGCGGCGAGGTGGTGCGAAGGTCGATCACGTCGCAGCCGATGCCGTCCTGCGCCAGATCGTCCGCAGCCGTCTCGGCGTAGCGCACCATCATGCCGCTGGCGACGATGGTCACGTCCTGCCCAGCACGGGCAAGGCGGGCGTGGCCGAAGGGGATGCAGAAATCCGGATCCTCGTTCACTTCGCCGCTCATCGCGTAGAGGAACTTGTGTTCGAGGAACACGACCGGATCGTCATCGCGGATCGCCTGACGCAGCAGGCCGCAGGCGTCTTCCGGGGTGGTCGGCATGACCACCTTGATGCCGGGCATGTTGGTGACGAACTGGCTGATCATCTGGCTGTGCTGCGCGGCGGCGTTGTAGCCCGCGCCCACCGGCATGCGGATCACCGCCGGGCAGACCGACTTGCCGCCGAACATGTAGCGGAACTTGGCGATCTGGTTCCAGAGCTGGTCCATGCACACGCCGATGAAGTCGGCGAACATGATCTCTGCCACCGGGCGCTTGCCGGCGAGGGCCAGACCGCCCGCCGCGCCCATGATGGCGCTTTCGCTGATCGGGGTGTCGATCACGCGGTTGGGACCGAAGGCGTCGTAGAAGCCGGTCGAGGTGGACCAGATGCCGCCGATCGCCTCGGGGCCGCCGGCCGTGCCGTTGCCACCGACGACGTCCTCGCCCAGCACGACGACGCGCTCGTCACGCTGCATTTCCTGGAAGATCGTGTTGCGGATGGCATCGCGATACATCATTTTTGCCATGGGTCTCGCTCCTGCCGTCAGTAGCTGATGTAGACGTTTTCAAGGACGTTCTCGGGCTGCGGGCGCGGTGCGGCGCGCGAAGCCTGGACGGCATCCTCGATGGCCTTGAGGGATCTCGGTGTCGATCGTGTCGAGATCCACGTCTTCCAGCAGCTTGGCGCCGGTGACGCTGGCGCGGAAGATCTTGAGGCAGTCCCGTTCGGCGCGCAGGCGATCGAGTTCGCCATCGCCGCGATAGCGCTGCGGATCGCCTTCGAAGTGGCCGAAGAAACGCTCGGTATCGAATTCCACGGCGGCCGGGCCATTACCGGGGGTGCGGACATATTCCAGCACTTCGCGGAAGGTGTCGTAGACGGCGAAGAAGTCCGTGCCGTCGCCGCGCCACACCTTCATGCCGAACGCTTCGGCGCGGCTGGCGATGTCCCTGGTGGTACCGACCGCGTAATCGACGCCGGTGTGCTCGGAATAGTGATTGTTCTCGAAGACGAAGATCGCCGGGGCCTGGGTGACGACCGCGAGGTTCATCGCCTCGAACGTGGTGCCCTGGTTGCAGGCGCCGTCGCCCGAGAAGGCGATCGAGACGGCCAGCTTGCCGTTCTCGTCCGGACCGTCGATCTTGTTGGAGATCGCCGCGCCCACCGCGATCGGAGCGCCCGCGCCGACGATGCCGTTGGCGCCCAGCATGCCCTTGTCGATGTCGGCGATGTGCATCGATCCGCCCTTGCCGTTGCAAAGGCCGTCCTGGCTGCCCCAGATTTCCTTCATCATGCCGTCAAGGTCGCAACCCTTGGCCAGACAGTGGCCATGGCCGCGGTGGGTCGAGACGATCTTGTCACGCTCGGTCAGGTGCTCGCACACACCGACGGCGACGGCTTCCTGGCCGCAGTAGAGGTGGGTGAAGCCCGCGATCTCGCCGGTCTGGATCTCCTCGTGGAGCCGTTCCTCGAATTCGCGGATCAGCTTCATCTGCCGATAGGCGCGGGTCAGCGCCTCGCGGTTCAGCTGCATCAGGGATTCCTCTCAGTTATGGTGTGGATTTCGGGACAACACCCGTTCGTCATTGCGAGCGCAGCGAAGCAATCCAGGGCGGAGCGATGCTGCTCTGGATTGCCGCGGCCCCGCGAGCCTCGCAATGACGAGAAAGGGTGAGGCAGAATGGTCAAAGGCCCAGCACCGACTTGGCGATGATGGTGCTCTGCACTTCGTTAGTGCCGCCGAAGATGGTCCACGCGCGGCTGTTGAGATAGCGGGCCGAGGCGACCTGCGCGGCCTTGGAATGGACGGCGGCGGGCGCGTTGTCGCCATAGAGCGGGCGCGCGGTTTCCAACTGGAGGCCGGCGGGGCCGTAGAGGTCCACCGCCAGCAGGTCGATCTCCTGCCGCAGATTGGACGCCAGCAGCTTGGTCAGCGAGGTCTGCGGGCCCGCCTTGCGGCCCTTGGCGATCTCCGAAATGATCTTGAGTTCGATCATCTCGAGCGCGTTGACCGAGAGACGGGCCTTCGCCACGCGACGGCGCCAGTCGGTCTGGTCGGCGAGGATACCGCCCTTCCCATCGCTCTCGTCCTTCGCGGCGGCTTCGATCTGGTCGAGATCGTAGCCGAGCTTGGGCGCGTGGCAAGAACCACCGCGTTCATTTTCAAGCAGAAACTTCGCGATCGTCCAGCCATCGCCCTCACCACCGACGAGGTTCTCGGCCGGGACCATGACGTCTTCGAGGAACACCTGATTGACCTCGTGGTCGCCCGCGTTGGTCAGGATCGGGCGCACCGAGACGCCGGGGGTGTCGAGGTCGATCAGCAGGAACGAGATGCCCGCCTGCTTCTTCACCTCGGTGTTGGTGCGCACCAGCGTGAACATGCGGTTGGCGTGGTGCGCGTGGGTGGTCCAGATCTTAGAGCCGTTGACGCGGTAGTGGTCGCCCTCACGAATGGCGCGGGTCTTGAGGCTGGCGAGGTCGGAACCCGCGCCCGGCTCGGAGAAGCCCTGGCACCAGTAGTCCTCGCCCGAGAGGATGCGCGGAAGAACCTGCGCCTTCTGGGCATCGGTACCGAAATTGTAGATCACCGGGGCGAGCAGCTTGAGGCCCAGCACCGTGAGATTGGGCGCGCCGGCGGCGGCACATTCCTTCTCGAACAGGTAGCGCTGCAGCGGGGTCCAGCCCGTGCCGCCATGCTCCGCGGGCCACTGGTAGCCCAGCCAGCCCTGCCTGTTCAGCACCGCGTTCCAGGCTTGGCCGATCTCCGGCTCGACGAAGACGGACGGGGTAGCCGCCGCGCCTGCCTTCACCTCGGCAGGCAGATTGTCGCGCAGAAAGGCGCGGACATCGTCGCGGAAGGCAGCATCTTGAGGGGAAAGTTCGATATCCATCAGCGTTCCAGAATGGTGACTGCAGAGACGCCCGGGGCGCCGTAGACATGGCTGTATGCCGTCTTGGGCGAATTCGGCACCTGACGGCCGCCGCCGTCTCCCCGCAGTTGCACGACGTTTTCGTAGACCTGGCGCAGACCCGATGCGCCGATCGGCTCGCCACAGGCGAGGCAGCCGCCGTCCGTGTTGACCGGCAGCGCGCCGTTGATTTCGGTGCGCCCCTCGGCCAGCCACTGCTCCTGCTCGCCATCGGCGCAGAAGCCGTTCTCGGCCATGTGCATCAGCTCGGCGCCCGCTTCGGTGTCCTGAAGCTGGGCGACGTCGATGTCGCCTGGGCCGATCCCGGCGAGGCGATAGGCGTCGGCGGAGGCGATGCGCGAGGCGGTGCCGCGCGGGCGGGTGTCATCGGCCACCACATCCACCGAAGGCGCGAAGACCTCGAAGCTGGCGGGCGGACGGGTGCGCATGGTCGCGGCCTTGAGCCGGATCAGCGGCTTGCCCAGTTCGCGCGCCTTCTTCTCGCTGGCGAGGATCAGCGCCACGCCGCCCTCTGCCGGAGAGCAGAACATGTACTTGGTATAGGGATCGCTCACCAGCGGCGCTTCGAGGATTTCCTCCAGCGACACCGGCTGGCGGCGCCAGGCATGCGGCGCGTGGACGGCGTTGCGGAAGGCCTTTTCCGACACCATGCCCAGCGTCTTCTGCGAGATGCCGAACAGGCTCATGTAGCGCATGATCTTAGCGGCGAAGAACTGCGTGGTGACCATCTGGCCGACTTCGCCGTACCAGTCCGGCAGGTTGTATTCGCTCGGCAGCGCGTTGAAGGCTCCGCGCGGATGCTTGTCGAAACCGACCGCGAGGCCGAGGTCGAACTCGCCCGACTTGATCGCCATCTGCGCCGAGAACAGCGCCGATCCACCCGCCGCGCAGCCGTTGCGCACGTTGATGAACTGAACCCCGGTCAGGCCGAGGCGATCGACCATCGAGTCCGGGTTTCCGGCCGCGTCCGAACTGCCATAGGCGAACTGGACCTGCGGCCACTCCACGCCCGCGTCGGCCAGCGCCTCGCGCACGGCGTAGACGCCCTGATCGACGCCGGACAAACCATCGGTGCGCCCGAAGCGGTGGATGCCGATGCCGACGATGCACACGTCGCCGCTCATGCTGCGCCTCCTGCGGGTACGTAGGCGGGGATATAGGGGCTGTCCGAGAGGTCCGGGTTCAGCGGCGACGGCGCGAAACGCACCGGCATGCCGACCTTCACGTCCTCGAACGCGACATCGTTCAGCCGCGCCTCGACGATCACCTGCCCGGGCAGTTCGACATAGGCGACCACCCACGGCGCGAACGCCTCCGGTCCGGCGTAAGGCGGCGACTTGGGGCGGAAGCGCTGGACGGTGTAGGACCACAAGGTGCCCTCGCTCGCCAGCGGCACCGGCTCGTAAGTCGATGCCGTCGGGCACGGGAAGACGATCCGGCCGGTTTCCCGGTCCTTGCCGCCGATCAGACGCGCAGGCGTCTCGTCGGTGAACAGGCCTTCGGCTATCGCTTTCATCTCGCTCCCGATCCTTGAAACCTTGGGCCGGTATCGAAAGTCCGGCCATGGATCTCGGTTTAAGCCGGTCCCCGCAGCATTTGTGACTCACCAAAACGATAGGATAGCCATTGCGCTAGTTCGTGCGACTTCGAGGGCAACTGGGACAACCCTGCGCCGGGAGAGACGAATTATGGCCAAGCAGTGGGACTACATCATCGTCGGCGCGGGCAGTGCGGGCTGCGTCATGGCGGAGCGGCTGAGCGCCGACGGCCGCTCGCAAGTGCTGGTGCTGGAGGCGGGCGGTGAGAACGACAGCTTCTGGGTCACGCTGCCCAAAGGCGTCGCCAAGCTGGTCAAGAAGCCCGAGCACATGTGGGCCTACCACGTCGCCCAGCCCCGCGACCCCGGCGCCAATGACAAGGGCGCGGGCGAAGTCTGGATCTGCGGCAAGGGCCTTGGCGGCTCGTCCTCCATCAACGGCATGATATGGAGTCGGGGCGAACCGGCCGACTACGATGCCTGGGAAACCGAGGCGGGCGCGACCGGCTGGAACGGCGCCAGCATGACCGAGGCTTTCAAGGAACTGGAGGATCACAAGGCCGGCGCCAGCCCCATGCGCGGCAGCGGCGGCCTCGTCCGGGTGGACCCGGCCTGCTACACGTATCCGTTGGCCGAAAGCATGATCGAGGCCGGCGAAGCGCAAGGCCTGCGCCGGGTGGATGACCTCAATGGCACCCCCGGCCCGCGCGTCGGCTACTACAGCCACAACATCCGCAAGGGTAAGCGCGATTCCTCTGCGCGTACATATCTGGCAGTGGCACGCAAGCGGCCCAACGTCACCGTCGTCACCGGCGCCATGGCCGATCGGATCGTCTTCGACGGCACCCGTGCGATTGCACTGGAAGCCTCCGTCAACGGCAAGCCCGAACGCTTTGCGCTGGCGGCAAAGGGCGAGGTCGTCGTAAGCGCCGGAGCCATGGAAAGCCCCTCCTCCTGCAGCGTTCAGGGATAGGCGATGCTGCGAGGCTTGCGGCAGCGGGCATCCCGCTGGTCGCGCATTCGCCGGACGTGGGCGAGAAAATGATCGAGCACCTCTCGCTCTCGATCCCCTTCCGGCTCGACCATGGCAAGGGCACCAACAAGAGCTTCTTCGGCATCGGCGCGGCCTTCGCCATGCTGCGTTACCTGCTGCGCGGCGACGGCGTGCTTGCGACCGGGCCTTTTGAGGTCGGCGCCTTCCGCAACGTCGCCCATCCGGACGGTCGCACCGATGCGCAGTTCTATCTCGGCGGCTACACCTTCAAGGTCGGCGACGACAAAGACCCGGTCCCGCTCGACAAGATCGACCCGAAACCCGGCGTCACCATCTACGGCCAGCTGCTGCGCCTGACCAGCGAGAGCAGCGTACGCGCGACCGGTCCCAAAGCCAGCGATGCCCCCGAGATCCTGCACAACTTCCTGACGACCGAGCATGATCGCAAATCCGCGATCGCCCTCGTCCGGTCCATGCGCGACTATGTCCGAGCGGGACCGCTGGCCAACATGGTCGGCGAGGAACTCGTGCCCGGTGCGCAAGTAGAGAGTGACGAGGATGTGCTCGCCATGTTCCGCCGCCTGTCGAGTTGCGGACTCCATGCCATCCGCTCATGCCGCATGGGCTCGGACCCGGAGGCCGTGGTCGATCCGCGCCTGCGGGTAAACGGGGTTCAGGGCGTGCGTGTGGCCGATTGCTCGGTGATGCCGTGGCATGTCACCGGCAATACGAACGCGCCGGCCATGGCCGTGGGCCTGCGCGGGGCGAAGCTGATGCTGGAAGAACGCTGATCCTTCAGAGGATCAAAGGTGGCGACCATCGCTCAGCGCGATGCGTCGCCCGCCCCTTTACGGCCTAAAACCCCACCGAATTCAGTATCCACGAACGTAGCGGAGCAAAAAGCGCCGCAAAGGCGGCAAAAATCACCAGAAGCTTGAATAGCAAGGCCGTATGCATCTTGCGTTCCACGGGCATCCTCTCTCGTTATGTTGTAAGCCGAGTGTAACAAGAAATTCGGCTTGGGAAAGAGGGTAACGCAAAGCGTGCCGGCGATGCCTCGCCGACATTCATAAATCATCGTTATTTCAAAACGCTACGTCAGTTCTGGAGAGAAATGTAGCCCAGCTGCGCCGCCTTGAAGACAGTCTGGCTACGGTTGACCGCGTTCAGCTTGGTCGCGGCATTGTGAATGTGGAAGCGCACCGTCGCGCGGCTACGCGACATGATCATGCTGATTTCCAGATCGGTCTTGCCGATCGCAGCCCAGCGCAGACACTCGACCTCGCGCTTGGAGAGGCGGGATCTGGGCGGCAGCGCCTGCGTCGAACCCATTACCTGCACATAGGTCGCGATGAACGTGCGCGCATAAAGTCCCAGCGCATCCGAATAACGCGCGAAGTCTTCCGAAAGATCGGTCTTGTCGCGATCGAGCGGGTTGAAGCTGACAGCCCCGATCTGACCGAACGGCAGGTGGACCGGCACGCCAATCGCCGCGCGGGTAAGCGAGCGCGTCTCGAAATTGGCGATGTCGATGGAGGACAGATAGGCGTTGCGCTCCAGCGTGCGGAAACCTTCCGCATTGGCCCAGAACGGCTGGCTTTCAAACCGGCACGCGGTGGTCAGCGGACTGTCGAGGGCAATGCGAGAATTGCGCCACCAGACGCGGTCGCCGTCTTCCCACCCGAAGACTTCCGTGGCGAGCAGGTTGCCATCGGCATCGACCGGCGTGCGCTTATCGGCAATGTCGTGCGCGGGCGCGGCCCGCATGCCGCATTCCATGGCGATGCGATGCAGGGCCTCGGCTGCGGGGCGGATGCCTTCCGGCGACGTCACGCGGACGGCGTCGATGTTTTCCTGTGACAGAAGTTGCATTGATGTCCTCTCGAGGCTCTTCCTTAGCCCCCTGACTCCGGGGGCACAATCGCTTGAAGCGCGGAATTACCGCGTTTTTATGACTAGCCTTTTGCCCAGCGGTAACAGGCGGCCTGCTGGTGATAGAACCGCCACTCAAAGGGGGAACATCCCTGCGGGAGTGGACTGTGAATTTCGACCTCAGCGAAGACGAGGAAATGCTCAAGGCCCTGACCGAGCGCTTCGTCACCGACCATTACGATCATGACAGCCGCCGCGCCTTTCTGGCGGAGCCCAACGGCTTTTCGAGCGCCAACTGGGAACTGCTCGGCGAACTCGGCCTGATCGCAGCCCCTTCCCCGAAGAAATGGGCGGATTGGGTCTCGATGCGACCGGAATTGCCACCGTTTTCGAGGCACTGGGTCGGGGGCTGGTGGTCGAACCGCTCGCGGAATCAGTGGTCATGGCCGGCCGCCTCTTCGCGGCCACGGCCCCGGCATCGCTTCAGGGCGATTGGCTGGATGATCTGCTGACCGGCAGCAAGCGCCTGGCACTCGCCCATGCCGAGGCCAGCGCACGCGGCGGGCTCGACTGGGTGGAAACCACGGCGACCACTACGGGAGACGGCTGGAAGCTGACCGGCTCCAAGCCCTATTGCGTCGCCGGGGGCGGTGCCGACGGCTACATCGTTTCGGCGCGCATATCCGGCGAGCCCGGCGATAATGCAGGTGTCGCCCTGTTCCTCGTGCCCGCGGCCAGCCCCGGCATCTCTGCCCATGACTGGCACATGGCGGACGGCAGCGTGGCCTGCTCGCTGGAACTCGGCGACGTGATCGTGCCCTCCGGCAACAAGCTCAGCGACGACGGACTTGCCGCCATTGCCGCAGCCAGCGATCTCGCCGCCCTTGCCCGCAGTGCCGAAGCGCTGGGGATCATGGAACGGATCTTCGCGGAAACCATCGATTACCTGCGTACGCGCGACCAGTTCGGCTCTGCACTGGGCTCCTTCCAGGCGATCCAGCACCGCATGGTCGCCCAGTATGCCGTGATCGAGCAGAGCCGCGCGCTGCTCAACCTTGCGCTCGTATCCTGGGGCAGCGACGAGTTCGCAAACGCCGTCCACGGCGCGCGAGCCTACATCGCCGAAGCCTCGGTGACGCTGGGGCACGAGATGATCCAGTTCCATGGCGGCATGGGCGTGACCGACGAGCTCGCCATCGGCGGCGGGCACAAGCGCCTGCTGGTGCTGTCGCGCTGGCCGGAAGGGCCGTTGGCCGCGCTTGATCGCTATGCCGGGCTGCTGAACTGACCGTAACCACAACCTGACGAAAGGGGCGGCACCGGCAACGATGCTGCCCCTCTTTTTCCGGTTATTCTCAGCCTACCGCAAGACGGACGGGCTTTTCCATTTCCAGCCGATTGCGACCTTTGGCCTTGGCGACGAACAGCGCCATCTCGGCTCGCTCTATCGTAGAATCGAGGCTGGTTCCGACACGAGCGACGCTGGCGCTGGCCGTCATCGCGAAACTGCCGTCACCGATCGTCTGCTTGAGTTCAGAAAGCGTCGTGACCACACGGCGGCAGATCCCTTCCGCCTCGACAGCGGTTACCCGCGGCAGGATCACGGCGAAGCGTTCCGAGCCGATACGCGAGATGATGTCCTCAGTTCGAAGCAGTTCACGCAGGAGATCGGCGAACACCGTCAGAACCTCGTCACCGACGCTCTGGCCGTGTTGCATGTTGATCGTGCGGAAAAAATCGATGCTGAAGAGCGCAAGGCACCCCTCCATGCGGGTATCGAGCATATGCTCCAGCATCGAGATGAACGCCGTGCGGTTGGTAAGCCCCGTCAGCGGATCTGTATAGGTCGCGGTGAACAGCCGTTCGCTGAGCGAGCGCATTTCATCGACGTTGCGCATGACGCCTAGCACGCCGTAAGGCGCTCCGTCATGCCGCAGCAGAGCGCGCAAGCGCAGCTCGAACCAGCGTTTGCGGTCGTCCCGGGTCAGAGCCGGAAACTCTATCCAGTCAATATCCTCACCTGCCATCGCACGGGCATGGGCCTTGGAAATCTGCTGCTTGGCCTCAGGCGCGACGAGGTCGAGGAGGTGCGGGCCGACCAGTGCTCCTCCATCGGAACGCGCCGGCTCGCGGTGGCCCAGTTCGACGATTCCCGGGGTGGCGTGGACGATGAAACCCTTGGGATCAGTCTTGAGGATCACGTCGGTCGAACTCTCGGCGAGCATCCCGTAAAGGACCGAGCTTTCCTGAAATGTGAAGTTCATGCCCATGCCGACTACGTCCCGGTGCCTGCCTCGACCTGACCTTCAGCGACCCTTTGGGCCACCTAGAATCTGCGCCTGAAGATTTGAGTAAAACACTCCGCAGATAAAATTAATATCATTAACCATAGATATTTTATTAACTATAAACGGATGTTAGTTTTATTAGTTAATATAACTTACGCCATGAAATTCATAAAATTCTATTTACCACTTAAGGGTATCATAGGAAATACGAAATTCTGCCGATGTAGGTTGGCTGTATTACCCGTCGAATTGGGCGGCCCAACAGCGGGCAGAAATGAAGCGGCAGAACGCCGCTTTACAGTTCGATCATGATGCGGACCTTGTCCGGCGTCGTTTCCACGGCCGCCGCGATCTGGTCCCGGCAGCGGGAGATAAGGTCGGTCAGGCCGGGCACCGTGCGACTCGGCCGCAATTCCGCGGGCTCGACCCCGAGCGCCTCGGCGATCGCGTCCAGACGCTCCTCGATCGGACGGGCACGCCCCTGCTCCCAGGCCCACACGGTCGGCTTGGACACGCCAAGGCGACTGGCCAGTTCGCCTTGTGTCAGCCCCCGCAGCTTGCGCAGGCGATGAAGCCGCTCACCCAGGCTCTCCCCGCCGATCGCACCCGGGCCCATCGGCGCAGGCGCAGCGCCCAGCCCGAGTTCGGTCTGCACAGCGCTGCGAAGCTGCGCCGCCCGCAAGGTCGCGCTGGGGATAGGCGCATCGAAGGCACAGCCGTAAAGCGAACCACTCGCCCAAATTACCCGCGCGCGCGCATGCGGCGCTTCCGGCAGGTCGAGGTCCAGCACTTCGCCGATCTCGAGTTCGACCTTGCTTTCAAGCAGCACACCGGTTTCGGAGAAATTGTGCAGCACAACCTTCATGTGCTCGCCCGATTCCAGCGCCCCTTGCGTCTCCAGCAACAGGCGTCGACGCTCCGCACGCGGGCGACCATTTGCTTCAGGCGCTTCAAAATGGGCCGCAATGGGCATCAGTCCACCTCCATGTGTGAGGCGAACGTCCACAAGTTAGGTTAAGATCTCGGTTAGAGCCGGGACTAATGAAGCACCGAAGCCATGCGTAATTTTCTGTGAATTCCCTTGGAAACGCGGCAATCCGGCCAGCGTAAAGCTCCCCTTAGCCCCCTCAAAGCCATTATGGCTGGCATCCGGCGACCATCGCGCCCATTTGCGCCACACCATGACCGCGAATCCCTCCAAGATGCCCCGCGTGGGCAAGGTGTACCTTGTGGGTGCAGGCCCCGGCGATCCGGACCTGCTGACCCTGCGCGCCGCGCGCCTGCTGATGAGCGCATCGCTGGTAGTCCACGACGGTCTCGTCGATCCCGCGATCCTGGCGATGGCCCGGCCTACGGCGAAGCTCGTCTCGGTCGCCAAGGCCCGCTCGCGCCACACCATGAAGCAGGAGGATATCAACGCCCTGCTGGTGCGCGAGGCGCTGGCCGGCAACGATGTCGTGCGCCTCAAGGGCGGCGATCCCTTCGTGTTCGGACGCGGCGGCGAAGAAGCCGAGGCCTGCCACGCGGCGGGCGTCCCGGTCGAGGTCGTGCCCGGCATCTCCTCGGCGCTGGGCGCTTCGGCGGCGGCGCAGATCCCCCTCACTCACCGCGACCATGCCTCGATCGTCAGCTTCGTGGCGGGCCAGTGCAAGGGCCTGTCCGAGCAGGACTGGTCCGGCCTTGCCGGCAAGGGCCGCACGCTGGTGATCTTCATGGGCATCGCCACGGCCGCGCAGATCTCCGAAAAGCTCATCGCCGATGGCCTCGCGCCCGACGTGCCCGTGGCAATTATCGAGAAGGCCACCCGCTCCGATATGCGTGTCCTGCACTCTCCGCTGGCCGGTCTTGCGCATCTTGTCGAAAGTCAGAAGGTGCAAAGCCCCGCGCTTATCGTTATCGGCTCGGTCGCCGCCGACCATGACTCGGCGGACAACACCATTCGCGCCCTGGCGCTGGAGGCAATGCAGTGAAAATCCTGACGGGCAACGACCTGAAGAGCGGGGCCGTGGTCTGGTGGACCGGCCATGGCTGGTCGCTCGACGTGAACGACAGCGCCGATGTCGGCGACAACGGGGCTGCGATCATCGCACGGGAAGAGGGCGTGCAGAACGTTTTCGCAGCCTATGTCGTCGATGGCGAGAAGACCGATGAAGGCGTGCGCCCCGCGCACATCAAGGAGCGCATCCGCGCCTTCGGGCCGACCGTACGCCTCGACCTGACGCTGAAGCCGTCCGACCCCGCCGCTCTGAACTGGGTGATCTGATGTACAAGTACGACGAATACGACCAGCAGATGGTCGATGTGCGGGTCGAGGAATTCCGCGACCAGGTGCGCCGCCGCGTCTCTGGGGAACTGACCGAGGACCAGTTCAAGCCGCTGCGCCTGCAGAACGGCCTGTACCTCCAGCTCCATGCCTATATGCTGCGCGTGGCGGTGCCTTACGGTACGCTGAGCGGCGCTCAGATGCACCTTCTGGGTGACATCGCGGACAAGTACGACCGCGGCTACGGCCATTTCACCACCCGCCAGAACATCCAGTACAACTGGATCAAGCTGGAAGAGACGCCCGACATCCTCGCCGAACTGGCGAAGGTGGAAATGCACGCGATCCAGACCAGCGGCAACTGCATCCGCAACATCAGCTCGGACCAGTTCGCCGGTGCCGCCGCCGACGAGATCATCGATCCGCGCCCTTATGCGGAACTGCTGCGCCAGTGGTCCAGCTTCCACCCGGAATTCCTGGTACTGCCGCGCAAGTTCAAGATCTGCGTGATCGCCTCCGAGACCGACCGCGCGGCGATGCGCCTGCATGACATCGGCATCAAGATGGTGCGTAACGACGCCGGAGAGATCGGCGCGCAGTTCTACGCCGGTGGCGGCATGGGCCGCACCCCGATGATCGCGCCGCTGATCCGCGAGTTCGTGCCGCTGGACCAGCTTATCACTTTCTCCGAAGCGTGCCTGCGCGTCTACAACCGCTACGGTCGCCGCGACAACAAGTACAAGGCGCGCATCAAGATCCTCGTCCACGAACTGGGCCGCGACGAATATGTCCGCCAGGTCGAGGAGGAGTTCGCGCACCTGCTGACCCAGCCGATCGAGCCGCCGCTCGCTGAGCTGGAGCGGATCAAGGCACACTTCGTCGACCCCGCCTTCGAGACCGGCCTGTCCAACGATCTGGACCTCACCGATCCCGACTTCCGCCTCTGGGTGGAGCGTAACACCACCGCACACAAGGTTCCGGGCTACGTCATCGCGACGATCAGCCTCAAGCCCGTGGGCGGTATCCCCGGCGACGCCTCGGCCGACCAGATCCGCCTGATGGCGAAGCTCGGCACCGAGTATTCGTTCGATGAACTGCGCGTCACCCACGCCCAGAACATCGTGCTTCCGCACGTGAAGAAGGCCGACCTCTACACCGTCTGGCAGGCGCTCGACGAAGCGGGCCTCGCCACTGCCAACCTCGACACCGTGGGCGACATCATCGCCTGCCCCGGCCTCGACTATTGCAGCCTTGCGAACGCCCGCTCGATCCCGGTCGCGCAGAAGATTTCCGAGCGCTTCGGTTCGGCGCAGAAGCAGGCCGAGATCGGGGAGCTGAAGCTCAAGATTTCGGGCTGCATCAACGCCTGCGGCCACCATCACGCGGGCCACATCGGCATCCTCGGCGTCGACAAGAAGGGCCTGGAAAACTACCAGCTCCTGTTCGGCGGCAGCGAGGGCGCGGACACCTCGCTCGCCAAGATCATCGGCCCCGGCTTCACCGAGGACGGCGTGGTCGACGCGATCGAAAAGGCTACGCAAGTCTATCTCGCCAACAAGCAGGGCGAGGAGCGCTTCCTCGACACCTATCGCCGTATCGGCATGGATCCGTTCAAGGAGGCCATCTATGGTTGACGTCCAGTTCCGCTTCCGTGACGACGAGGCCGTCAATGACCCCGCCGTCACCGTGGATGCGTTCTCCGAACAGTCAAACGCCACCGCCGTGCGCATCGAGCCGGGCGAGGACGCCCGCGCGCTGCTGCCCTACCTCGACCGGATCGCGCTGGTGGAAGTCAACTTCCCGGCGTGGACCGACGGGCGCGGCTACTCCGCCGCCCGCATCCTGCGTGAAGCCGGTTATGCCGGCGAGCTGCGCGGCGTGGGCGATCTGGTGATCGACATGCTGCATCACATGCGCCGCTGCGGCTTCGATGCCTTCGCGCCCGACAAGGCGCTCAATACCACCGATGCGAAGAACGCCTTCGAGCGGTGGGACAACGTATACCAGGCCACCGCGATCGACGGCAGGCAGGCCATCTGGGCCAAGCGCCACCCGGCGTAAGCCCCGAAGGGCCAGAAGGGATATCCCTATGTTCCGTACCGAAGCTGAAAACGAAGACCGTATCCGAGACCGCATCGACACTTCCGCCCGGTTCACCGAGGCGGATGCGGTGCGTCTCAACCGCCTGTTCCGCGGCACCGACACGAGCGAGATGCTCGAGACGCTGCTGAAGGAGCGAATGGCGGGCGATGTGGGAATCGTTTCCAGCTTCGGCGCGGAAAGCGCGGTACTGCTCCACCTCGTCGCGAGCGTGGACCCCAGCGTGCCGGTGCTGTTCCTCGAAACGGGCAAGCACTTCCCGGAAACGCTGGCCTATCGCGACACCCTGATCACGCGCCTCGGCCTGACCAACCTGATCAACCTCGTCCCCGATGAGGCGGAAATCGCCAAGAAGGACGAGAACGGGTTGCGCTGGTCGTGGGACCCCGACGGCTGCTGCGAGATCCGCAAGGTCAAGCCGCTAGCCAAGGCGCTGGCGCACTACGATGCGTCTTTCACCGGCCGCAAGTCGTTCCAGAACTCGACCCGCTCGCATTTGCCGCGCTTCGAGATCGACACGACGGACGCGCAGGGCCGCCTGAAGATCAACCCGCTGATCGACTGGTCGGCCGAGCGTCTCGCCGCCTACATCGCCGAGCACGAACTACCCGCGCATCCGCTGGTAGCGGAAGGCTATCCCTCGATCGGCTGCATGCCCTGCACCAGCAAGGTCGCGCCGGGCGAAGACCCGCGCTCGGGCCGCTGGAAGGGCTGGGACAAGACCGAATGCGGCATCCACGTCCCCGGCAGCGAGGACAAGGGCGGCCCGGCCAGCGAACTTCCCCCGGGCTTCGATCCGGTGTTCTGAGGCGGCCGGGGTTGCCGTCGAAGCCCACCCCGTCCGGCTAGTTCAAGCCTCCCAGCCCTCCCGCACACGGGAGGGCTGACGCGCCTTTCCCTCCCGCTTGCGGGAGGGACAGCGAGACTTGGGCCGAAGGCCTTAGTCGCAGCGGGGTGGGCAACGCCCCACCAGCCGTCTCACCGCTGCTTCTTCGTAATCGCCGCGTTGAAATCGGGATCTTTCTTGGCCACCCAATCCACGAACTTGCGGATATTCGGGTAAATCAACAGCGCGTCCACGTCCGTACCGAAACGCTGGAGTTCGGAGTTCGTGAAGTTCGCGATCACCGTTTGCTGGCAGATCGGATGCATCGGCACGACGTCGCGCCCGCCCCGGCTCTTGGGCACCGGGTGATGCCACACGATCGTCTCGCCCGTGGGGCGGCCGCAAAGCCAGCACGGCACGGCCTCGGCCGGAGCTTCCTCCTCCTCCCGATGCAGGTCTTCGTAGGGTCCGTGCTTGGAATATTTGCGGGCCATGGGTCTGCCTGAATTGCCTGAAATCGCGAAGGCCACTACAGTGCCGGAGCGGTCCCGGCAAACGTCCGAATGCGGCCCCTGCAACCTGCGATGCAGCTTATTCACCGCGATGTTGCGGAATTTGCACCGCCAGGTAGCTAGCCTGACCGCGCCTTTATTTCTATGTTGCAACGCAACATGACTCAGCCCCCTTCCGCCTCCACCCGCGCGACCCACCCCGCGCTCGTCATCCTTGCGCTTGCGATGGGTGCATTCGCCATCGGTACCACCGAGTTCGCGGCGATGAGCCTCGTGCCCTTCTTCGCCCGCGATCTCGGCCTGACCGAGCCGCAGGCGGGTCACGCGATCAGTGCCTATGCGCTGGGCGTGGTGGTCGGTGCGCCGGTCATCGCCGTGCTTGCCGCCAAGATCGAGCGCCGCCGCCTGCTCATCGGCCTGATGGCACTGTTCGCCATCGGCAACGGCATCTCCGCGCTGGCCAAGACGTATGACCTGCTGCTGCTGTGCCGCTTCGTCAGCGGCCTGCCGCACGGTGCGTACTTCGGCATCGCCGCCCTCGTCGCCGCATCGATGGTGCCCGCGAACAAGCGCGCACAGTCGGTCGCCATGGTCATGTCGGGCCTGACGGTCGCGACGATCATCGGCGTGCCCGCCGCCAACTGGCTGGGGCAGGCAATCGGCTGGCGCAGCGGCTTCGCAGTCGTTTCCGGCCTCGCGATCCTGACGATGGCGCTCGTCGCGCTCTACGCCCCGCACCAGCCCGCCGACGAGAGCGCGAGCCCCTTGCGCGAACTCGGCGCGCTTCGCCGCCCGCAAGTGTTGCTGACCCTGCTGACCGGTGCGATCGGCTTCGGCGGACTGTTCTGCGTCTACACTTACGTCGCCTCGACCATGATCGAGGTCACGCACGTTTCGGAAAAGCTCGTCCCCGCCGTACTGGCGATCTTCGGCGTCGGCATGACAGTGGGCAACCTGTTCTGGGCCTGGGTCGCCGACCGGGCGCAGACCAAGGCTGCCATCTGCGCCCTGCTGTTCAGCGCTGTGTCGCTTGCACTGTTCTCGCTGATGGCGGGCAATATCTGGACCCTGTGCATCGTAGTGCTGCTGATCGGCTTCAGCGGCGGGCTCGGCACGATCCTGCAGACGCGCCTGATGGACGTGGCCGGAGACGCGCAGGCGCTCGCCGCCGCCGCGCACCACAGTGCTTTCAATACGGCTAACGCCATCGGTCCGTGGCTGGGCGGCATGGCCATCTCGGCCGGTCTTGGGCTGACCTCGACCGGCTGGATCGGCGCCTGCCTGGCGCTGGGCGGTCTTGCGGTATTCCTGGTCACCATCTCGCTGCACAAGCGCGAGACGCTGCAGCCCTGCCCCGCTTAAAGGTCAGGCCTCCAGCTTGCGCTCAAGATGCATGTGGACGGCATCCGCCGTGGTATCGAGTTCGGACACGAAGTAGTTTTCGACCGGGATGTCGTCCTCGAACAGCGCGGCGCCGTTACCCAGCGTGCGCGACATCATCCGCAGCCAGATTTCATCTGCATGGCCGGAACGTAGAGCGGCATTGACCGCACCGGCCTCTCCAACGACAAGAACCGCGCTGTCCCCGGCTGCATCCTGCGCGGCGGCGAAAGCCTCGGCATAAGTGGGGACGAAGTGGAACTCCCCGAGCAGCGGAATTGCCAGAGGCGCATCGGTCACGACGAAGACTGGGGTTTTTCCTGAATAGGCATCCGCGATCCATCCGGTATCCTCGGACAGTTCGAAGGACCGGCGGCTCATGACCACCGCGCCGCAGACTTTGTCCAGTTTGCCGGACAGGCCCGAACCATGCAGTTCGGAGGTGCAAAACACGCTCCGTCCGCGAGCATCAGCCCAGAAGCCATCAAGGCTCGAGGCGGCATCGACGATCAGTCTGCCCATATGTCCTACTCCCGCCTGCATTGTAATCCAACGCGGTGTGGTCGCAACGAGACTAATCTCAGTCTTTGGTACAGGTTTCGCGGATTCCGGCGGATTGTTGCCCGTTTACGACAGCACGAGCCCCACCGCCGAAATGCGGCGGGGCATTACGTGTTTTCACAATAGTTTGCCGACCGAATCAGCCAATCATCATGAGGCTGGCGTTGCCTCCGGCAGCCGTGGTGTTGATGGAAGTGGATACTTCCTCCAGCAGCCACGCCCCGTTTGGTCCAGTGTCATGCCCGGTCCAGACGTGGACCGGCACGATCGGCCCCGGCAGTTTCGCCGCCGAGTCGCACGCCCCGCGCACCGCCTGAACGTCCCCTTCGACGAGGCACGCAGCGAAGAACTCGCCCGGATTGGCATGGAAGCGCGCGGCGATCTTCGCGGGCAGACCTTCAGGCAAGTCCATGCCTTCCACCGTCGCAGTGTTGCCTGTCGCCAGAACCGCCGCCATCTGGCCCAGCAGACCTTCACGGGTGGCCGGTCGCAGGAGAATGCGGCCGCGCGGGTGGAGGGCATAGAGGTTACGCTCGCCGACCGGGCCGGGAAGCACGGCCTCGAAACCCAGCGCCGAAGAGCGGCCGAGGTCACGCGCGCGACCGGCGGCAGCGGGCTCGCCATGCTTGTCCAGCCAGTCGGCAAAGACCGTCAGCAACATGGGCGCTTCTTCGGGTGGCGTCAGGACCTGCGGAGCCTGCTGGGTGAGCCTGCCGAGGTATAGCGGCCCGCCTGCCTTTGGTCCGGTCCCGGAAAGCCCACGCCCGCCGAAGGGCTGCACGCCGACGATGGCGCCGATGGTGTTGCGGTTGACGTAGAGGTTGCCCGCGCGGATCGCGCCGGTCACGCGCGCCACCGTCTCGTCGAGGCGGGTGTGGAGGCCGAACGTCAGGCCGTAGCCGGTCGCGTTGATGCTTTCGAGCAGCTTGCCGAGGTCGTCGCGGCGGAAGCGCACGACGTGCAGGACCGGGCCGAAGACCTCGCGTTCCAACTGATCGATGCCGGCGATCTCGATGATGGTGGGAGCGACGAAAGTGCCGTTTTCCGCGCCCTTACCCAATGCAACCTGTTCGACGCGGCAGCCCTTGGCGCGCATCTTTTCCACGTGATGCTCGATGTTGGCCTGGGCCTCGGCGGTGATGACCGGGCCGATGTCGATGGCGAGGCGGTCCGGGTTGCCCACCTTCAGTTCGGCCAGCGCGCCCCGCAGCATCGTCAGTGTCCGGTCGGCAACATCTTCCTGCAGACACAGCACCCGCAGTGCGGAGCAGCGCTGGCCCGCGCTGTCGAAGGCCGAGGCGATAACGTCGGCCACCACCTGCTCGGCCAGCGCGGAGCTGTCGACGATCATCGCGTTCTGGCCGCCGGTCTCGGCAATCAGCGGAATCGGGCGGTTTTCCGGCGAAAGTCGGCTCGCCAACTGGCGCTGGATCAGGCGCGCGACTTCGGTGGAGCCGGTGAACATCACCGCCGCCGTCCCGGGTGCGGCGACCAGCGCGGCGCCGAGATCTCCGCCGCCCGGCATGAACTGCAGCGCGTCGGCGGGAACGCCCGCTTCGTGGAGGATGCGTACGGATTCCGCGGCGATCAGCGGGGTTTCCTCGGCCGGCTTGGCGAGAACCGGGTTGCCCGCGACCAGTGCCGCCGCGATCTGGCCGGTGAAAATGGCCAGCGGAAAGTTCCACGGCGAGATGCACACGGCGGCACCCAAAGGTGCCTTAACGGCACCTAAAGTATCCCTGGCCGCTTTGGCGTAGTACCGCAGGAAGTCGATCGCCTCGCGCACTTCGGCAATCGCATTGGGTGCGGATTTTCCCGCCTCGCGCATGGCCAGCCCCATGAGCACGGGCATGCGATCCTGCATCGCATCTGCCGCGCGTTCGAGCATGGCGGCGCGCTGATCGACCGGGACCATGCTCCAGTTCGAGGCGGCAGCGCGGGCGACCGCAGCGGCCGCCTCGCTGGCCGCGAGTTCGATCACGGTGCCGACCACGTCGCGATGGTCGGCCGGGTTGCGGACCGGACGGCCCTCTCCCTTCGCGCCTTTCGGTGCCGCGGTCCATTGCGCCGTTGCCGAAGCTGCCAGCGCCGTCGCCAGAGCTTCGAGGGCGATCTCATCGGTCAGGTCGATGCCGTCGGAGTTGCGGCGGTCCGGATAGAGGCCGCAAGGCGCGGCAATCAGATCATGGCGCGCACCGGGGCGAGGCATGGCGCGCACCACTTCCACCGGATCCGCGACCATCGATTCCACCGGCACCGCCGGGTCAGCGATGCGGTTGACGAACGAGGAGTTCGCGCCGTTCTCCAGCAGGCGCCGCACAAGGTAGGCGAGCAGCGTCTCATGCGTGCCGACCGGCGCGTAGATGCGGCAGGGGCGGTTCAGCTTGTCGGCCCCGACAACCTGCGAATAGAGCGGCTCGCCCATGCCGTGGAGGCACTGGAATTCGTACTGGCCGGCAGCGAAGTCCGGGCCTGCGAGCCGATAAATCGTCGCCAGCGACTGCGCGTTGTGCGTGGCGAACTGCGGGAACACCGCGTCGGGCGCCGCGAGCAGCTTGCGGGCGCAGGCGACGTAGGAAACGTCGGTGTGGACCTTGCGGGTATAGACCGGGAAATCGGCAAGGCCGTCCACTTGCGCGCGCTTGATCTCGGCGTCCCAGTAGGCGCCCTTGACCAGCCGCACCATGATCCGCCGCCCGGCGCGGCGGGCAAGATCGACGATCCAGTCGATCACGAAGGGGCAGCGCTTGCCATAAGCCTGGATCACGAAGCCGAGGCCGTCCCAGCCCGCCAGCTCCGGATCGAGCGCAAGGCTTTCCAGCAGGTCGAGCGAGAGTTCGAGGCGGTCGGCTTCCTCGGCATCGATGTTGAAGCCGATGTCGTAGCTCTTGGCCATCAGCGCCAGCGCCTTCACGTCGGGCAGCAGTTCGCCCATCACGCGTGCCGCCTGCGCGCGGGCATAGCGCGGATGCAGCGCCGAGAGCTTGATCGAGATGCCGGGGCCCTCGTAGATGCCCTTGCCCGCAGACGCCTTGCCGATGGCATGGATCGCGTTCTCGTAGTCGGCATAGTAGCGACGTGCATCGGCGGCGGTCGTGGCCGCCTCGCCCAGCATGTCGTAGCTGTAGCGGAAGCCCTTCGCTTCCAGTTCCCTCGCGCGCTTGACCGCTTCGTCGATCGTTTCGCCGGTGACGAACTGCTCGCCCATCATGCGCATGGCGAGGTCCACGCCGCGCCGGATCACCGGCTCGCCCGCGCGCGCGACGAGGCGGGTCAGCGCCGCGCCGAGGCCCTTGTCGTCCACCGAGCCGACCAGCTTGCCGGTCACCACCAGTCCCCATGTGGCCGCGTTGACGAACAGCGACTTGCCGCCGCCGAGGTGCCCGCTCCAGTCGCCGTCGGCGATCTTGTCGCGGATGAGCGCGTCGCGGGTGGCGTGGTCGGGAATGCGCAGCAGCGCTTCGGCAAGGCACATCAGCGCCACGCCCTCCTGGCTGGAGAGCGCATATTCCTGCACCAGTCCCTCGACCCCGGTGCCCTTGTGATTGGCACGCAGCGTGGTGACGAGCGCGGTGGCCGTCTCGCGTACCTTGGCCTTCAGGTCCGCATCCAGCGTCGCCGCGCCCAGCAGCGGGGCAAGGCACTCGGCCTCATCCCGGCGGCGCGCATCGGCGATGGCGCGGCGCAGCGGGGTCATCGGGCGAACAGCAGGGGCGAACTGGCCAAAAGGCGAGAGGGCGGGCGTGGTCATGCAAGCGATGCTAGCCGATCTGCGCTTGTCGTTCTGCCTTTTAAACGGCACGGAAATATCCGGTTCGACTTTTTTGACTCCCCATTGAAGGCATATCGCATGGCAAAGAGCGCTCAACCGGTCGAACTGGACGAACTGGACCGCAAGATCATCGCGGTCCTGCGCTCCGATGGCCGGATCACCGTGACCGACCTTGCCAAGGCGGTCGGCATGTCGAAAACTCCCTGCCAGGTACGCTTGCGGCGGCTGACGGAAAGCGGCGTGATCCGGGGGTTTCGCGCGGTGGTCGATCCCGCCAGCCTCGGGCTCGATCACGTCGCCTTCGCCGAAGTGAAACTGTCCGACACCCGCGAAAGCGCGTTGACCGAGTTCAACCGCGCCGTGCGCCGCATTCCCGAAGTGGAGGAATGCCACATGATCGCCAGCAGCTTCGACTACCTGCTCAAGGTGCGCACGGCCGACATCCGCCGCTACCGGGTGGTGCTGGGGAAAAGATTTCCAGCCTGCCGCATGTCGCCAGCACGTCCACGTTCGTGGCGATGGAGACGGTGAAGGACGCCAGCAGTTGATCGCTGCGGCGGTGATGAACGGGGCCGCATTGACCGCTTTCCCCCGCCGCATAGGCTGCGCCGCATCCTCCCCATCTTCGTCATCCCCGCGAAGGCGGGGACCCATCTGACGCCGTTGCAACACGACGGCGCGGGAGATGGGTTCCCGCCTTCGCGGGAATGACGACACAAAAGGGGTTGGAGAGAAGCCGTGCCTGACCAACCACCCGCCGCTCCTCCCATCGCCCCCGTGACCGCCATCGTCACCGGCGCCAGTCGCGGCGCCGGGCGCGGCATTGCCGTGGCGCTCGGCTCGCACGGCTGCACGGTCTACGTCACCGGTCGCTCGCAGAAAGAGGGCGACGCCTCCATGCCCGGCACCATCCACGCCACCGCGCGCGAGGTGACCGAGGCGGGCGGCAGGGGCATCGCCGTCGCCTGCGACAGCGGAGACGATGCGCAAGTCGCGGCCCTGATCGAGCAGGTCATCGCCGAACAGGGGCGCATCGACATCCTCGTCAACAATGCCTGCGCGGTGCTCGACAGTCTCTCCGCCCCCGGCCAGTTCTGGGAGAAGCCGGTCGAGATCGGCAACATGATCACGATCGGCGTGCGCAGCGGCTTCGTCACCACATGGCATGCGGCGCGGCATATGGCCGCGCAGGACAAGGGGCTGGTGCTGTTCACGTCCTCGCCGGGGTCCATGCACTACTGCTTCGGCCCGGCCTACGGGGCGCACAAGGCGGGGCTGGACAAGATGGCCTTCGACATGGGCGTGGACTTCGCCGATGCCGGGGCGAACGTGGCGGCGGTGTCGGTGTGGATGGGCTCGCTCACCACCGAGCGGCTGATGCAGATGATGGAGCAGATGCCGGAGCGGTTCGCGCATCTGGAGGGCACGCTGGAGTCGGCGGGCTATACCGGGCACCTCGCCTGGGCGCTCTGGAATGACCCTGAGATGATGCGGCACAACGGGCGCACCGTGATCGGCGCGGAGCTTGGGCGGGAGTATGGGATCACGGATATCGCGGACCGGTTTCCGCCGTCTTCGCGTGACGGCACCGGCGCCGCACCTCCGGTCTACGCGGGGTACAAGGTGAAGTGAGGCAGGCCCACCCCGCTGCGACCAAGCGATAAATCGCTAGGTCTCGCGGCCCTCCCGCTTGCGGGAGGGCAATCACGTCCTGCTCCCCTCCCGCTTGCGGGAGGGGCCGGGGATGGGCCTTTCCTAGCCACGCTCCCCGGTCACTTTGGCGGAGCCGAACATGCCCATCTTGCACTTCCCCGAAACCGTCTGCCCATCGAACGTCAGGTCGTATTTCAGGGTGATCTTCATCGGCTTCTCGACTTTCATCTCGAACTTCAGCTGATTGCCCGACAGCACCCCGCCCGCAAAGGCCTGCCTGCCCTCCGGCGCTTCGAGCCAGCCGGAGACCGCGTCGCCATCGCAATCGAAGTGCGCCACCATCGCCTGCGGCCCCATCGGCGTCTTGAGCACCATGTTCCAGTCGCCGTCGATCCCGGAAACCTGAGCCACGGGCGCGGCCTCGACCGGCGCGGTCACCTCGGCTACGGGCACGACCTCCGACGCCCGCGTGCCCGAGACGTCGCGCTGCTCGATCACGTCGAGTATCCGCGCGGGCGTCAGCGGCAGCACGAGTTCGTCGATCTCACCGAACGGGCTGAGCGCATCGGCGATGGCGTTCACCAAAGTCGGCGGGCCGATGATGCAACCGCCCTCGCCCACCCCGCGCATGCCGCCGATGGTCTGCGACGGCGTGCTGGCGTGGAGGTACTCGAAGTCCGGCACGTCGAAGATCGTCGGCAGCATGTAGTCCTTGAACGTCGCCGCCAGCGGATTGCCGCGCGCGTCGTAGGGCATGTCCTCCAGCAGCACCTGCCCGATCGCCTGTGCCAGCCCGCCCGCGATCTGCCCCTCGACCACGCCGGGATTGATGACGGTGCCGCAGTCCTTCGAACTTATCCAGCGCAGTATCCTGACGAAGCCGGTCTCGGCATCGACCTCGACCATGCAGCAGTGCGCGGCGCTGGTCATGGTCATCGGTGGCGGCTGGTAGCGGTACTGCGCCTCCAGCCCGGTGGCGAGGCCGGGCGGCAGACGGCCGGGTTCGCCATAGGCGATCTCGGCGATTTCGCGCAGCGGGCGGGACATCTCGGGCGCCCCGGCGACGTGGACCATGCCCCCGTCGATGGTGATCGTCTCGACGCTGGCGTTGGACAAGTGCGCGGCGACGACCTTGATTTTCTCTGCCAGCAGTTGCGCCGCCTTCCACGTGGCGCCGCCCGCGATGACACCCTGTCGGCTCCCCGCCGCGCCCGGGGAGAAGGCACCAATGGCGCTGTCGCCTTCGTAGACCGCGACGTCCTCGTAAGGCACGCCCAGTTGTTCGGCGATGACCTGCGCCATCGTCGTCGCGGTGCCGTGGCCTTGCGAATGGGTGGAGAGCATGGCGACGACCTTGCCGGTCGGCTCGATCCGCAAGTGGACCGTCTCGCCCGTCATCGGCGCCATGGAACCGGCCGCGCCGGTGGGCTCGATATAGGTCGCGACGCCGATGCCGAGGTAGCGTCCCTCCTTGCGCGCCTCGGCCTGCTCGCGCCGGAACGCGGGGAAATCCACGTTGGCGACCAGCTTTTCGAGGCATTCGCCCGGCGTGATGTCCTCCACCGGAATGCCCAGCGTCGAGGTGTGCGGCTGGTCGGGAAGGTAGATCAGGTTGCGGCGGCGCAGCTCCACCGGATCGACGCCGATGCGCCGCGCCGCCTTGTCCAGCAGCGTCTCGCGCACCAGCGATTCCATCGCCCACGGCCCGCGATAGGCGCCCAGCCCCATGGTATTGGTGTACCACCCGCGCGTGACGAAGCCGTAGGCGGGCAGCTTGTAGCAAGGCCACATGAACATGTGGACGGCGATGTTGGCGTCCTCGCCCATGGGCCAGGCGCCGTTGTTGCAGGCATAGTCGCACCACGCGGCGGTCAGGCGGGCGTCAGCGTCGAAGCCGACGCTGAGCGTCACGTCCTGGTCGCGCGCATGGCTGGACGCGGTCAGCGCCTCGAAGCGGTCCTCGATCCATTTGAGAGGGCAGCGCATCAGCTTTGCCGCCGCGATGACCGCCATCTCCTCCTTCCACGGGATGTTCTTGAGGCCGAAGCCGCCGCCCACGTCCTTTGCGATGACGCGGATGGCCTCGGTCGGCATCCCCAGCACCAGCGCGATCCAGCGGGCCGCAAGGTGCGGGCTCTGGCAGCCGAGCCAGACCGTCATCTCGTTCGTACCCTCGGGAGAGGCGAGGCAGGCGCGCCCCTCCATCGGCGACTGAGCGATGCGCTGGTGACGCACGCGGGTCGTAACGACATGGGCCGAGGCATCGAGCAAGGGCTGGATCGCCAGCCGCGTGTCCTCGTCGCCCATCTCGGCGGCGATGTTGTCGTCGCGTTCGGGGTGAACCAGCGCACCGGTCCGCGCATCCGCAATGGTGACGACCGGCGCTTCCTCCTCGATCGTCACTTCGACCAGAGAGGCGGCGTCTTCCGCCAGCGCCCGGCTGTCGGCGACGACCATCGCGATCGGATCGCCGACGCAGGCGACGCGCCCGTCGGCGAGCAGGGTCACCGGCGCCTCGACGGGCGTGAAGAAGAAGGTCTGGAAGCTCACCGGCACGGCGGCGAGGTCCGCCTGCGTGTAGATCGCTTGGACGCCCGGCATCTCGCGCGCGGCGTCGAGGTCGATCGAGACGATCCGCCCCCGTGCCACCGCCGAGCGCACATAGGCGACGTGGAGCATCCCCGGCACCCGCACGTCGTCGGTGAACTGGCCGCGCCCGGTGAGCAGCCGCCCATCCTCCTTGCGCGGCTGGCGCGTGCCGACGTAGCGCGCGGCGCCGATGCCCCCCACATCCATTTTCGCCTCGATGTTCATGCCGATGCCCCCGCAAGCTGGCGGATCGCACGGCGAATGCCCTGATAGCCGGTGCAGCGACACAAGTGCCCGGACATGGCTTTGGTCAGCGCTTCCTCCAGTCCCGGCCCCTCATGATCGCGCGTGACGGCCGCCAGTGTCATCGCCACGCCCGGCGTGCAGAAGCCGCATTGCAGGCCGAAATTGTCCTTCAGCGCCTGTTGCACCGGATGCAGCGTGCCGTCCGGCGCGGCGAGGCCCTCGACGGTGGTAAGCTCCGCTCCGTCCGCCTGCACCGCCAGCATCAGGCACGATCGCATGGCCACGCCGTCCACCAGAACCGTGCAGGCCCCGCAGACCCCATGCTCGCAGGCGAGGTGCGTGCCGGTATAGCCGAGCGTATCGCGCAGGAATTCGCCAAGGCCGGTGCGCGCCTCGACGCGGGCGGAGTGGCGGTGGCCGTTGACGGTGAGGTCGATGCGATGCTCGCTCATGCGGCGCTCCTGAGGTCCAGCGTTTCGGCAAGTGCCCGCGCGAAGATGCGTGCACCGACCGTGCGGCGATATTCGGCGCTGGCGTGATGGTCGTCGAACGGCGCGGTATCGGCGATGGCGAGGCGCGCCATCGTTTGCGGGTCGATCCGGTCGAGCGCGGTCCCCACCAGCGCCGCTTCCACCTGCCTCGCCCGGATCGGCGTCGGCCCCATGCCGAACCAGCCGATCCCGGCGCGCGAGACCGTACCACCTTCCAGCACCAGCGCCCCGACGAGGCCGACGAGCGCGAAGTCCCCCGGCCGCTGCGCCACTTCGCGGAACAGCACCAGATGCCCGTCCGGCCAGTCGGGATAAACCACGCCGGTCACCAGTTCGTCCGGCTCCAGCACGGTCATGTAGGGGCCGAGGTAGAATTCGTCCGCCGGGACCGTGCGGGTGCCGCGCACCGAGGCGATCTCGACCCGGGCGCCCAGCGCCACCGCCGTCGCGGGCATTTCCGCCGCCGGCTCCCCAAGTGCAATCGAGCCCCCAACCGTCCCGCGATTGCGTGTCTGGTAATGCCCGACATGGCCGAGCGCGGTGACGAAGACCGGAAGATGCCGCGCCAGCGTCGCGTCACGCAAGGCGTCGGCCTGCCGCGTCGCCGGGCCGACCCGGATGCCGCCCTCCACCCGCGTCACGCCTTTCAGCGCGGCGATACCGTTGATGTCCACGAGCACGAACGGCTGGCTCATGCGCAGGGCCAGCAGCGGCATCAGCGTCTGCCCGCCCGCGATCACCGTAGCCCCCCGCCCGCCTCGGCGAGCACGCGGCAGGCTTCCTCTACGCTGGAAGGGCGGACGTAGTCGAACGGCGCGGGCTTCATGAGCCCCACCCCCGGCGCCCGGCTTCATAGGCCGCGGTGGCCGTCACTACCAGCAGGACCGCCACGACTACCATCGTTGCCGATCCCGTGGCCGCCAGCATGTACCCGGCGACCAGCGCCAGCACGATCGCGACCACCCAGCCCCACAATGCGCCCGATGCGTCGGTGCCGCGCTCATGCGAAACCGCCGGGATCGCCCCCACGGCGACCTCCGGCGGCGCAGCGGCATCTCGTGCCGCCGAAACCGGTGCCCCTGCGCCCACCACCTCACCGAACCGGCCGAAGAACTTGCCCGCGAGGCTCTTCGCCGTCGCATCGATGATCGGCCCGCCGAGCTGCGCCATGCGCCCGCCGACTTCGGCCTCCACGTCGTAAGCAATCAGCGTGCCGCCGCCCTCCATGTCGGAGAGCCGAACTTTGGCCCCTCCCTGGCCGAGCCCGCGATGCCGCCATTGCCCGATCCAGTGATCGAGTAGCCATTGGGCGCGTCGAGGTCGGACAGCGTCACGTTGCCCTTGAACCGCGCACCTATGGGGCCGATCTTCACTTCAGCCACGGCGAGGAAGCCGCTTTCGCCGTCCCGTTCAAGGCTCTGGCAGCCCGGAATACACTGGGCCAGCACGGCCGGATCGTTGAGCGCCTCCCACACCTGCCGCCGGGGTGCGGCGATCCGCTGCTCGCCCGTCATCTGCATCCCGGTCTCTCCCAGTCTGTCGTTGCAAGTCTCGTCGTTGCCCTGGATTGAACGCCCGGAGCGCATCGGATGCAAGAGGTTATGAGCGAGTGTGTATCTCATTTCCCACCTGCACGCAGGGTTCCGGCCTTCCGATACCGCCCCGGCGTTACCCTCCCGGCTCGTCGGCCAGCGCAAGGCTGGTAGCATCTCGTGGCGCACAAGAGATGCGCGGTCGGGGAGAGACAGCCGATGGCCCAGCTTTTGACGGGGGAATTCGCCGCGCTGGCGCAGGGTGTTTATCTCGAAGGCCTGGCCGTCGATCACGAGCGCGACGTGATCTGGTACAGCGACGTGGTGGGCGGCGGCATCCACGGCGTGACGCCCGATGGCGGCAAGGTCGCCGTGCTCGACCCGGATCGCCTGTGGACCGGTGGCATCCTCGTCAACGCGGACGGCGCAGTGCTGTCGAGCGGACAGGGCGGCGTGCGCTGGAACGATCCCGCCACAGGCCGTTCGGGCTGGCTGATCGACACGCTCGGCGGAGTTCCGGTCAACGGCATCAACGAGATGTGGCCCGATGGCGAGGGCGGCATGTTCTTCGGCACGCTCGACATCGAGAGCGTCATCGCCGCAAGGCCGGCGCGCACCACGCAACTCTGGCGGCTGACGCGCGAAGGCCACACGGAATTGCTCGCGGACGGACTACAGTTCACCAACGGCATCGCGCACAACCCCAAATTGGCGCAATTCTATTGCTCCGAGACTTTCGGGCAGGGATTGGCGTGGGACGTGACGCCAGACCTGCGCCTCGCCAACCGCCGCGTCCTGCTCGACCGCAACGACTGCGACGGATTGGCCCTCGACATCGAGGACACCGTCTGGATTCCCGGCGTCTATTCACCCGGCATCATCCGGCGCATATCTCCCTCGGGCGAGGAACGCGAGCCGGTACCCACCCCGCCCGGCGCGACGACGCAAGTGCGTTTCGGCGGCGCGGACGGCCGCGACGTCTACATCACCCTTGTCCCTGCCGACGCCGGCGAGTGCCTGAGGACCGGGCGACCGCTCTCAGGCACGTCCACCCTGCAGCGCGGGCGCTCTGCGGTGCCTGGCGTCAAAGTGGGAACGACGCGCTTCGACCTCATCTGACGCGGGGGCGATGACCTCGCCGCGGACTTGATCCGGGCGCGGCGGGTGTCTTTAGGTACGTGCGGTCGGGTGAGGGCTTCGAGACGCTCTGGCCGGGCGGATTTGATGGAGCACTTCCGATCCCGCTCAGGTTGAGCTTGCCGAACCCGCGCGCCGGGACACGAAGGGAGAGAGCATGACCACCGGAACCGTCGTCATTACCGGAGCCGCAGGCGGCATGGGCCGTCCCGCTGCGCAGCGCTTCGCCGCGCAGGGCCGCCCGCTCCTGCTGTGCGACCTCGACCCCGTGAGGCTGGAGGCGCTGGCCGAGGAACTGCGCCCCGCAGCCGGAAAAGTGGACATCCTCGCCGCCGACATCGCGGCCGAGGACTTTCCCGCGCGGATCGTCGCCACGCTGGAGGACGCTCCGATCTCGGCACTGCTCCACACCGCCGGGCTCTCGCCGACGATGAGTGACGGGTCACGCATCTTCTCGGTGAACTACGACGCCACCGAAAGGCTGGTGGCAGGCCTGCTGCCCCACTTCGCCGAAGGGGGATGCGCGGTCCTGATCTCCTCGGTCTCGGCATACATGCTGGGCGATCCAGCACTGCTTGCCGCGATCCGGGAATTCGTCACCACCGGCAAACGCGACGGCATCGCCGGCTACATGGATCATCCGGGCATGGCCTATGCGATTTCCAAACGCGCGGTGATCGGCATAGTCGAACGCGACGCCCCGGCCTTCGGTGCAAGGGGCCTGCGCATCGCCTCGATCGCACCCGGCTTCATCGCGACCCCCATGGGCAATGCGGAGGCAGAGGCCAACGAGCAGCTGCGCAAGATGATCGACATCGTGCCGCAGGGGCGAATGGGCCAGGGCGACGAGATCGCCTCGGTCGCGGAATTCCTGTGCTCTCCGGCGGCCTCCTACGTCAGCGGCGTCGATATTCGTGTCGATGGCGGGATCATCGGCCTGCTCAACACGAAGGGCAGCGGCCAATGAGTGAAATCGCGAGCGACCTTGCCGCGACCATCACGTATCTGAAGGACCGGCAGGACATCCTCGACTGCATCATCCGGGAATGCCGGGCCCGCGACCGGCAGGATGTCGAGCAGATCGCCTCCTGCTGGTGGGAGGACGGTGTCGATGAGCATGGGGCGGTGGTAACTTTCGCCCCTGATTACCCGGAACGGGCCAACGCAGGCCATCGCTGGGGCTTCCAGGCGACCAGTCACAACATCACCAACCACATATGCGACATCGACGGCGATACCGCCAATTGCGAGAGCTACGTAGTCGGAGGGCTGTTCTGGAAGGATTCGCAGAAGACCTCGATCGCTTTCGGGCGCTATCTCGACAGGCTGGAGAAACGCGGCGGTGAATGGCGCATCATGGTGCGCCGCTGTACCATCGAGATGACTGCCGATGCCGACCCAAGCTGGGTATTCTCGGACGCGGTGAAGGGCTTCCTGAAGCACCAGTGGAGCCGGGAAGATCCCTCCTACGAGCGGCCGATCACGTGGAAGCCGAAGGAACAAGGCGTGCGGTGGTAGCACCAGGCCGGCAGCGGTGCGGCCGGCCACGCGCCCTCACCCGAAATCCGTCTCCCGCTCCGTTACGGTCGCAATGCGGAAGGATGTCCGGTCGAACAGGTTGTTCTCGTCCTCGATGATGTCATCCGGCATCGAACTGGTAGTGATGTAGGCCAGCGTTGCGCGGTAGACCTTTTCGTCCGCGAACCACAGCTCCGTGATGACGTCGGGGCCATCGATGTACGTTCCGGTCTCCGGATGTGGCTGAGGATCGACGTAGCGGCGGATATATCGCGTCACTCCGCGAGAATACTTCGCGGCCAGCGGCGCATGGTGCGTCTCGTAATAGTCGCGGAAAGCCTCGACCGAAATGTCAGGACGCCGCCTCATGAACAGCAGGATCTTGTGCATCCGGCAGCGATAGCATGGCCATGCCCCGCCCATGGAGAGCAAGCGCGCCGCCGGGGCGATCACTCCGCCACGCTCACTCCCCGTCGAGGTACTTCACTTCGAGAAAACGCCCGCGCGTCGCCAGTGCATCGACGTCGCCCTGCGACAAATCCTCGCTCATCGCTTCGATCTGGTCGGCGATGACGCAAAGGCCGTCGACCAGCTGCTCGGAGGGAGACGTGCCGCCCGCGCCCGCACGGCCACGCAACTGCGCCGGAATGCGGGTGTAGCTGTTCACCATCTCGGGCAGATGCTCCGTCAACAGCTTGCGGACCTCACGCGCGGCGGGGCCGCGCTCGTCGAGAACCGCCAGTTGCGGCGCAAGCTGTTCGAGGCGCACCCCGATCATGTCCACCGCATCGACGGCAGCGTTGGGCAGGGCCTTTCGCTTGCCTTCCAGCCACAGTTCGGTCGATCCGGCGAGTTCGGGAAGGCTGGCGGCGTTCAGATCCTCGATGTGCGTGCGCGGGGTCGCAGGAAAGATCGAGAGCACCGTGAAGACCGCCAGCCCCAACAGGAAAGTGAGCAGGCTGGCGGTGAACGAAACCCCGCCCAACACCAGCGCTGCGACCAGACCCGCAATGTAGATGCCCGCCATCGCCAGGAATGCCCGGCGCAACCGGCGCATGCGAAAGCGCCACTGCTCCTTGCGCGCGTTGTAGATGCGTGCGGCCCGCTGTCGCCGGGCTGCCCGCACGATGTCCTGCGATACGCGCTGTGCGCTCTTGGCTGGAACCTGGGCCATCGTCGCTTAGTCCAGCGCCTCCAGCAGCGACTTCGCGCCGGTCCCGTCGCTTACTGCCAGCCCCTCGGACTGGCCCTGTGCGCGGGCGACGTAGGCCTTGGACTTGCCGATCTCCCCTTCGAGCGAGGTGATCGTCTGCTTCATCGAATCGAGCGCCTTGACCTTGAAGGTGTCGATCGAATCCATCGTGTCGTAGATGTTCTGGAACGCGCGGCTCAGCGTCTCCAGCGGGATCGTCGAGTTCGCAGCCTGCTCGTGGATGCGCGCGGTGTTGTCCTTGAGCATCTGGCCGGTGGCGTCGATGATGTTGGCGGTCGTCGTGTTGAGCGCGGTGATCTGTTCGAGCACCAGCTTCTGGTTCGCCATCGCCTGCGCCACCGTCACCGCCGTGCGCAGCGCGCCGACCGTGGTGGTCGAGGCGCGATCAACGCCCTTCACCAGCTCGACGTTGTTCTTCTTGACCAGATCGAGCGCGAGGTAGCCCTGCACCGACACCGCCATCTGCGTCAGCAAATCCTGCGTGCGCTGGCGCACGTAGAACAGCGCGCTCTCCCGCACTGCCTTGGCCTTGGCGGGATCGGTGTGGTCGAGGTCGTTGGCCTTGTCCTCCAGCGCCTGGTCGAGCGCGCGGGACATGTAGATCATCTGCTCCAGCTTGCCCATCGCGGCCCAGAGGTTCTGCCGCTCCACGTCGATGGCGGCATTGTCCATCAGCAGCTCGTCCTTGCCGCCCTGAAGCCGCGCGAGGATCGCGCTGATGTGCCCTTGCGCGCTGGTATAGCCGTCGAAATAGTTGCGCAGCTTGGAGCCGAACGGGATCACCCCGAACAGCTTGCGCGGCGCCATGAGGTTGCCCTTGCGGCTGGGGTCGAGGTCTTCCACCGTGCGGCGCAGTTCGGCAAGGTCCGCGCCCACGCCCGCATCCTTGTCCATCGCCCGCACCGGGCGGTCGAGGAAGCGGTTGGAATGGCCCGAAGCCTCGGCGATCTCCTTGCGGCCCATGCTGGTCAGCTGGTCCACCCGGCGGCCGAATTCGGGCGAGGCGGCATCCTGCGCGACGAGATCGTCGACGAACTCGGCGACGCGCACCTGCAGCTTGCTCTTCGCCTCGTCGCCCACGGGGACAAGGCCGGCGGCCCGCTCGGGCTGGACGACCGGCACGGGGTCGGGCGGGGTCAGCTTGAGTTCGCCAGCAGTTTCGGTGGCCGTGGCCATGCAGTAATCCTCGTGAAAAACCCGGTTGTCCGCGAACCTATGTTCGCTCCGCCCCGTCTGCAAGGATAACCGGCCCCTCGCCTTCGACGAACCGCTGACCGGGATCGACCATGAGCATGGAATCCCCGCGCGCCACCACCGCCAGCCTGAGCCCCGCCGCCAGTGCGCGGCGCACCGCGAGGTCGCTTGGCGCCGAGATCGTCACCAGTAGCGGGCACCCGGCGCGCACGGTCTTCTCGACCAGTTCGTAGGAACAGCGCGAGGTCATGACGATGAACCCCAGCGACAGATCGACGCCCTGTCCGCCATTGGCCCGCGCCAGCGCGCCGACCAGCTTGTCGAGCGCGTTATGCCGCCCGACGTCCTCGCGCAGGGCGACGAGCCGCCCTTCCTCGTCGCAGAACGCGGCGGCGTGGGTGGCACGGGTGTGGCGGCCGAGTTCCTGCCCTGCCGCCAGCGCGTCGAGCGCCCGGCGGATCGCCTGCGGACTCGCCTGCGATGCCCGAGGCACCGATGGCAGCGGGCGCAACGCCGCTTCCACGCCCTCGATCCCGCAGATTCCGCAGGAACTGTCGCCCACCCGCCGCCGGGCGCGCTCCAGGATCGGGCCAAGGCGCTCGACCGGCAGGTTGACACGCGCGACGTAGCCCGTGCCCCACTGCGCGTCCTCGGTTCGATGGACCGCAACTTCGCCGACTTCGTGCGCCTCTGCCAGCCCCTCGGCCATCAGGAAGCCGGTGACGAAGTCCTCCAGCGCCAGCGGAGTCGCCATCATCACGGCATAAGCCACGCCATTGGTCTCGATCGCGACGGGCGCCTCGATGGGGACGGAAAGCTCGAAAGGCTCGCCCGGCTCGTCGCCATAGGCATTGCGATGGGCAGCGACGGGAATGGAGCCGGGGGTGGTCAATCGCAGTTCCTCGTCATCCCGGCGTAGAGCGGCATTTATGCGCGGCTTTGCGCCAGAGCGCCGTCGATGGCCCCCATCTAAAGACCGCCCACGGTCCAGGATCAAGTCCGGGATGACGAAAACCGCTCCTTTCCGCTTAGGGAAAGCGTATGAATACGATTGCAGGGCGGGAGTGGCATCAACGCCGATAACGCCCGGTTTTCGTATCCAATCTGCGCTGTCATATCGCCACCCCGCTACGCCCCGGCGATGCCCGCGCCGCGCAGTTGCCCACAGGCCCGGGCGAATTGGCTTGCGACCATCACGCGGATTCCTCTAATGGGCGCGCCTCGTACGGCTCCGGCGCGTTTCCCGGGTCGCCGCCGTACGCGCACGAGACGCGCCGAAACACAGGGGGAAGAAGGCCAGTCTCGAAGGCCCTTTTTCCGCAGGATTGGTACGAAATCGAATGAGTTGGCTCGACAAAGTCCGAAATTCCATATCGAGCCTCGCCAAGCGCGATACGCCCGACGAACTCTGGATGAAGTGCGCCAGCTGCGGCGAGATGCTCTTCATCAAGGAATTCGAGGCCAATCTTTCGGTCTGCCCGAAGTGCGAGCACCATGGCCGCATCGGCGCCAAGGCCCGCTTCGACCTGCTGCTCGACACCGGCTACACCGTCCTGCCGACCCCCAAGGTTCCCGAGAACCCTCTGAATTTCCGCGATACCAAGAAGTATCCCGACCGCCTCAAGGCCGCCCGCGCCGCCAACCCCTACCCCGATGCGCTGACCAACGCCTTCGGCGCCATGAACGGCGCCAGGGCCGTGCTGGGTGTGCAGGACTTTAAGTTCATGGGCGGCTCGATGGGCATGGCCGTGGGCGAAGCCTTCGTCGCCGGTGCCGAGAAGGCAATCGCCGAGAACTGCGCCTACGTCATCGTCACCGCAGCGGGCGGCGCGCGCATGCAGGAGGGCATCCTGTCCCTCATGCAGATGCCCAAGACCACCGTGGCCACCCGCCGCCTTGCCGCAGCGGGCCTGCCCTATATCGTCGTCCTGACCGATCCCACCACCGGCGGCGTCACCGCCAGCTACGCCATGCTCGGCGATGTGCAGATCGCGGAACCCGGCGCGCTCATCGGCTTTGCCGGCCAGCGCGTGATCCAGGACACGATCCGAGAAAAACTCCCCGACGGCTTCCAGCGCGCCGAGTACCTCCATGCCCACGGCATGGTCGACATGGTGGTCCACCGCAAGGACCTGAAAGACACACTGGCAACGCTGCTCGGTTATCTTGCACGAAAGGAAGTCGCGTGAATATCGATAGCGCCCTGGTACGCGAGCTCGCAGAGCTGCTGGCCGACACCGGCCTGACCGAGATCGAGGTCGAGGACGGCGATCGCAAGATCCGCGTCTCGCGCCAGATGGTCCAGCAGATGGCCGCCAGCCTGCCGCCGATGGGCTATGCGCCCGCGCCCGTCGCTGCTGCTGCTCCGGTTGCCGCCGCCGCAGAGGCCGCGCCCGTCGCTGCCGCCGCGCCGGTCGATGCCGTGAAGTCGCCGATGGTCGGCACCGTCTACCTCGCCGCAGAGCCGGGCGCGCCCGACTTCATCTCGGTCGGCAAGACCGTGAAGCAGGGCGACGTGCTCCTCATCGTCGAGGCCATGAAGGTCATGAACCAGATCGTCGCGCCCAAGGCGGGCACCGTCACCGCGATCCTCGTCGACAACCAGCAGCCGGTCGAATACGACCAGCCGCTCGTCGTGATCGGCTGAGAGCGGGACTGACATGGCCATCAAGCGCCTCCTGATTGCCAACCGCGGCGAAATCGCGCTGCGCATCCATCGTGCCGCGCACGAGATGGGCATCGAGACCGTCGCGGTGCACTCCACCGCCGACGCCGACGCGATGCACGTGCGCCTGGCAGACCACGCGGTCTGCATCGGTCCGCCCGCCGCGAAGGACAGCTACCTCAACGTTGCCGCCATCATCTCGGCCGCCGAGATCACGCAGGCCGACGCGGTGCATCCCGGCTACGGCTTCCTCTCCGAGAACGCCCGCTTCGCCGAGATCGTCGAGGCGCACGGCCTGAAGTGGGTCGGCCCCAAGCCCGAGCACATCCGCACGATGGGCGACAAGGTCGAAGCCAAGCGCACCGCCGGTGCCCTCGGCCTTCCGCTGGTCCCGGGTTCGGACGGGGCGATCGAGGACTTCGACGAGGCGCGCGCACTGGCCGAGACGATCGGCTACCCGGTCATCATCAAGGCCGCTTCGGGCGGCGGTGGTCGCGGCATGAAGGTCGTGAACAGCCCTGAGGAACTGGAAAGCCAGATGGGCCAGGCCCGTTCGGAGGCCAAGGCGGCCTTCGGCGACGCCACGGTCTACATGGAAAAGTACCTCGGCAACCCGCGCCATATCGAATTCCAGGTATTCGGCGACGGCAACGGCGAAGCGGTGCACCTCGGCGAGCGCGACTGCTCCTTGCAGCGCCGCCACCAGAAGGTGCTGGAAGAGGCCCCCTCGCCCGTCATCACGCCGGAAGAGCGCGACCGCATGGGCGGCATCGTCTCGAAGGCGATGGCCGACATGGCCTATCGCGGCGCGGGCACGATCGAGTTCCTCTGGGAAAACGGCGAGTTCTACTTCATCGAGATGAACACCCGCCTGCAGGTGGAGCATCCGGTGACCGAGGCCATCACCGGCGTCGATCTGGTGCGCGAACAGATCCGCATCGCCGACGGCCAGCCGCTTTCGTTCAAGCAGGACGAGATCGAGTTCAAGGGCCACGCCATCGAATGCCGCATCAACGCGGAAGACCCGTGGAACTTCACCCCTCGCCGGGTCAGGTCACGGGCTACCACGCGGCCGGCGGCATGAACGTGCGCGTCGATAGCGGCCTCTACGCCGGGTATCGCATCCCGCCGTACTACGATTCGATGATCGGCAAGCTGATCGTCTCGGGCCGCAGCCGCAACGGCGCGATCATGCGCCTCAAGCGCGCGCTGGGCGAGATGGTGATCGACGGCGTGAAGACCTCGATTCCCTTGCATCAGGCATTGCTGGAAGACCCCGAGTTCAACTCGGGCGACTACACGATCAAGTGGCTGGAAGACTGGCTGGCGAAGCGCGCCGCCGACTGAACCCTTCGCTCGTCATTGCGAGCGAAGCGAAGCAATCCAGGGCGGCTTGGGCGGCTCTGGATTGCCGCGGGGCTATCGCTCCTCGCAATGACGAATGTAGGGTAATGGCCGGCTTCAAGACCAAGCCGAGCGTATTTGAGAGACTGACATGATTTCGTTCCTCGATTTTGAAAAGCCGATCGCCGAGCTGGAAGCGCGCATCGCCGAACTGCGCGCCACCGCCGACGGCAGCGACCTCGACATCGAGAGCGAGATCGACAAGCTCGCCAAGAAAAGCTCCGGCATGCTGGAGGCGACCTACGCCAAGCTGACCCCGTGGCAGAAGACGCAAGTGGCGCGCCACCCGCAGCGCCCGCACTTCGTCGATTACCTGCGCCTGATCTTCACCGATTTCGTCGCGCTGGGCGGTGACCGCCTCTACGGTGAGGACGCAGCGATCATCGGCGGCCTCGCAACGCTGGACGGCCGCAAGGTCATGGTCATCGGCCACGAAAAGGGCCACGACACGACCACCCGCATCAAGCACAACTTCGGCATGGCCAAGCCAGAAGGCTACCGCAAGGCGATCCGCCTGATGGAGATGGCCAGCAAGTTCGGCCTGCCGGTCGTCACGCTGGTCGACACCGCAGGTGCCTTCCCCGGCGTCGAGGCCGAGGAACGCGGCCAGGCCGAAGCCATCGCCCGCTCGACCGAGGCTTGCCTTGCCCTCGGCGTGCCGATGGTGGCGGTGATCGTGGGCGAAGGCGGCTCGGGCGGCGCGGTGGCGATCGCCGCCGCCAACACCGTGCTGATGCTGGAGCACTCGGTCTACTCGGTGATCTCGCCCGAGGGTGCGTCCTCGATCCTGTGGCGCACGCCCGACAAGGCCGCCGACGCGGCCACCGCGATGAAGGTGACGGCGCAGGACTTGCTGGGTCTCAAGGTCATCGACGGCATCGTCCCCGAACCCACCGGCGGCGCCCACCGCGACCCCGCCGCCACGGCACGCGCGCTGGCAGATGCCGTGGGCCGCGAACTCGATGCGCTGAGCCGCCGTTCGAGCGCTGAGCTGGTCCGCCAGCGCGAAGACCGCTTCCTGGCGATCGGCTCGCTCTGATCATCCGTCGTCCCGGACTTGATCCGGGACCGCTGGCCGTGAACCGATGATGATGACAGTTTCCATCGTCATTGCGAGCGAAGCGAAGCAATCTAGGGCGGCACTACACTGTCCTGGATTGCTTCGCTTCGCTCGCAATGACGATGGGTTGGTTGTATGCTATCCCGCCTGCGCGTAATGGCTCCGAACGCCCACCCCGCTCCAATTTCTCGCACGCCATGTCCGATTAATGCTGTTGGACCGCAACACCCCCAACCGATAACCCGTCCGCCCAACAGGACCCGTTTCGGCGGGACAGGGCGTGCCGGAAACCCGCGAAAACGCGGGCCCGGCCATGGGGTCGGAAACATCGATGAGCCTTCTCGGGCGACACAACCTCGGCAGGACGACGCTCGCGCTCAGCGCACTCGTCAGCGCCGCCACCGTCTACGCCGCAGTTCAGGATGCCGCGCCAGACCAGACGCCCGATTTCGCCGCGATGACCCCGCAGCAGGCCGCGAACTTCGTCGAGCCGATGCTGGGCGAATACTGCTCACGCTGCCACAACGACATCGACAACATCGCCGACCTCTCAGTGGAAGACCTGCGCGCCGACGACATCCGCACCGGCAAACACGCCGACGAATGGGAGAAAATCCTGCGCCGCGTCGCCGCCGGAGAAATGCCGCCCCACGGCAAGACCCAGCCCTCGGCGCAGATGCGCGCCGCCTTCGTGAACTGGCTCGACACCTCTCGCGCGGGCTACCTCGCCGCCAATCCCGACCCCGGCCGCCCGGCGCTGCGCCGCCTCAACCGCATGGAATACGCCAACGCGGTGCGCGACCTGCTTGCGCTCGATGTCGATTTCAGCCGCGAACTGCCTGCCGACAACTCCGGCTTCGGCTTCGACAACATCGCCGATGTGCTCTCCGTCTCGCCCACGCTGATGGAACGCTACGTCGCGGTGGCAGGCAAGGTCGGCCGCATGGCCACCGGCCTCACCTCAAGACGCGAGGTGGTGACGACATGGCAGGTGCCCAAGGACGGCTCGGTCCAGAACTCGGGCGTGCCGGCGTATAACGAGCGGGCGGGCGCGATGCTGCCGCTGGCCTCGCGCGGCGGCTATGCGCAGCGCTATTACGCGCGTTACGACGGCCAGTACGACGTTTCGGCCTGGCTCAACGCCAACACCAACAACGAAACCGACCGTCTGGCCGAGGACAAAGTCACCGCCCGCGTGCCGATGAAGGCGGGCTCGCACCTCGTGGCGCTGTCGTTCCGCCGCACCATCGCCCCGTCCGAGGCGGTGCAGGTGCTGCGCAACGATACGGACAAGGTACCGCTGCCCCTCGAAAAGCCGAAGATGCTCCCCCTCGATGTCTGGATCGACGGCAAGCTCGCGAAGACGCTGAGCGTCCCCAGCTACCGCATGCACCAGCGCTATTCGCAGCAGAACTTCCCGCGCGACGTGCTGCAGGTCGATGTCGCCGGGCCGTTCGATGCGGCAGGCGTGCCGGACACCGCAAGCCGCCGCGCCGTGTTCCTCTGCCGCCCGAAGAAGGCCAGCGAGGAAGATGCCTGCGCGACGAAGATCATCACCACCCTCGCCCGCCGCGCCTGGCGCCGCCCGGTCGGCGGCTTCGACGTCGCCCCGCTGCTGCGCATCTACGCCGAGGAACGCAAGGCATCCGACTTCGAGCATGGCATCGAGGCGGCGCTGGAGGCCGTGCTCGTCTCGCCTGAATTCCTCTTCGTGGTGGAGCGCGATCCGCAAGGCGCGATGCCGGGCAGCGTCAACCGTGTCTCCGATCTCGAACTGGCGACGCGCCTGTCGCTGTTCCTGTGGAGTTCGATCCCCGACGACCGCCTGCTGACCCTCGCCGAGCAGGGCAAACTGGGCCAGCCCACCGTACTGAACGCCGAGATCGCCCGCATGCTCGCCGATCCGCGCGCGAAGGCGTTGACGACGAACTTCGCCGGGCAATGGCTCTACTTGCGCAACCTCGACCAGCAGCGCCCCGACACCGAGGTGTTCCCGAAGTTCGACGCGCGCCTCAAGTCGGCGATGGCGACCGAGACGGAGATGTTCTTCGCCGACGTGCTGCGCGGCGACCGCCCGGTGCTGGACTTCATCAGTGCCGACTACACCTTCCTCAACCAGCGCCTTGCCGAGCACTACGGGATTCCCGGCGTCTCCGGCCCCGCCTTCCGCCGCGTGGCGCTGCGTCCCGAATGGCATCGCGGCGGGCTGCTGGGGCAGGCCAGCGTGCTGACGGTCACCTCCTATGGCAACCACACCAGCGTGGTGAAGCGCGGCAAATGGATCCTCGACAACATGCTCGCCGCCGCGCCGCCCCGCCGCCCCCGGACGTGCCCGCGCTCAAAACCAGCCACGACGGCCGCCTGCTCACCGCGCGCCAGCAACTCGAACTGCACCGCGCCAACCCGACGTGCGCAGCCTGCCACGTGAAGATGGACCCGATGGGCTTCTCCCTGGAAAACTTCGATGCCGTCGGCGCCTGGCGCACAGTGGATGCAGGCCAGCCGATCGACACCCTCGCGACGATGCCCGACGGCTTCAAGTTCGAGGGCCTCACCGGGCTCCAGCAAGTGCTAATGGACCGCAAGGACGAGTTCACCCGCGCCTTCACCGAGCGGCTGATGACCTATGCGGTGGCGCGCGGCCTTTCGGCCAACGACATGCCCACGGTGCGCGCGATCGCCTCTGCGGCGGCAGCGGACCAGTACCGCATCCAGACCATCGTACGCGGGATCGCGCAAAGTCCGGCCTTCACCCTGCGCCGCGTGCCGCAGCCGTTCAAGGCGGCCTATGGCCAGGCCCCGCGCCTGCCCCTTCGACAAGCTCAGGGTGAGCGGGGTTGGGGTTATGTCTCTGGCAAAAACGCTCTCAATTCCGCTCGGGCTGCGCTTGTCGAAGCCCCGTCGGCAACGCCCGCCGCCCTGTCTCTGATCGCCACTCCCCGGAAGGCCCTGAAATGAGAGTGATCCGCCCCGCCCTCTCGCGCCGCACCGTGCTGCGCGGTGCCGGTGCCGCCATGGCGCTGCCCTTCCTCGAAGCCATGATGCCAAGCGCCAAGGCCGCCGACCTGTCCTCGCGGCCCAAGCGGCTTCAGGTATTCTACTCACCCAACGGCATGACGATGCCGGACTTCCTGCCCACCGCGACCGGCGCGGATTATGTCCTGCCCTCCTCGCTCCAACCCCTCGCCCCTCACCGCGAGCAGATCGCCGTCATCAGCGGCCTCGGCCATCCGCAGGCCGCTGCCATGGGCGACCGACCGGCCGGCCACGGACGCTCGTGCCCCGCTTTCCTCACCGGGGCGCACGCCAAGCAGACCGAAGGGCCGGATATCCGCGCAGGGATATCGATGGATCAGGTCTTCGCGCAGCACCTGGGTGACGCCACCCCGCTCGCCTCGCTGGAACTGGGGATCGACACCGCCAGCCTGCTCGGATCGTGCGACATCAACTATTCGTGCGCCTATACCAACGGCATCTCGTGGCTCACCCCCACGGTGCCGCTGCCGGTGGAGGCGAACCCCGCGCCGTGTTCGAGCGGCTGTTCGGCGATGGCGACACCGACGAGGCAGGCCGCCTCGCCCAGTTGCGGCGCCAGTCCTCGATCCTCGACTTCGTGATGGACGACACCCGCCGCCTCTCGGGCCAGCTGGGCATGGAGGACAAGCGCAAGCTCGACGAATACCTCGACGCCACCCGCGCCATCGAGAAGCGCATCCAGCGCAGCGCCGCTTCGCCCGCCACCACGCAGGCGGCCAATCTGCAGCAACCCGCAGGTATCCCCGACGACTTCGCCGAGCACGTGAAGCTGATGATCGACCTGCAGGTGCTGGCCATGCAGGCCGACATCACCCGCGTCGGCACGTTCATGATCGGGCGCGAACTGTCGAACCGTACCTATCCGGAGATCGGCGTGCCGGATTCGCACCACATGCTCAGCCACCACGGCAACAACCCGGACAAGATGGCGCAGTTGGCGAAGATCAACCGCTATCACATGGAATTCTTCGCCTACTACCTCCAGAAGATGAAGGACACGCGCGACGGCGACGCCTCGCTGCTGGACCGGACGCTGGTGATCCGGGGCTCCGCGTTCGGCGATTCCAACGAGCACGACTACATGGACCTGCCGGTGATCGTCGCGGGCGGGCTGGTGAAGGGCGGGCGCCACAGCCGGGTCGAGAAGGGCACCACCATGTCCAACCTGATGCTGGCGGGCCTGCAGACGCTGGGCGTGCCCGCCGCGAGGTTCGGCGACAGTACGGCGCCCTTGCGGGAACTGACCGATGCGTGAGCCTCCTCGTCGTGCCGAACTTGCTCCGGGACCGCCGGCCGTGAACGGCCTACGCCCCGGCAAGGCGCATCACGCGACGCCGCGCCTAAAGATCGCCACCGGTCCCGGAGCAAGTCCGGGACGACGAGCATTGACCGCCCTGGCTTGCCTTATCGCCACGCCCGCGCCGGCCGATACCTTGGCCGATGCCCTCGCCACCGCCGATCCGATCACCGTCGAGGGCGCGCTGAAGGCGGGTGCGGATGCGAACGCGCCGTTGCTCTATGGCGAGAGCCCGCTTGCCCGCGCCATCGAGACGCAGGATCCCGCGCTCGTCGCCGTCCTGCTGAAGCATGGCGCGAAGCCGAATGTCATCGATGCCGAAGGCCTCACTCCCCTCTCCCTCGCCTGTGAGCGCGGCAGCACGGCCATTGTCGTGCAACTGCTCGACGCTCGCGCCGATGTACGCAAGCCCGGGCCTGACGGCGTCACCCCGCTCGCGGTCTGCGCGCGCTACTCGGGCGCAGAGACCGTCACGCAGATGCTGGCGAAGGGCGCGAAGGCCGACAGCCTCGATGCGCGCGGACAGACGCCGCTGATGTGGGCCGCCTCCGCCGGGAACCTTGGCGCGATCGCCGCGCTTCTCAAGGCGGGAGCGAAGGTGAACCGGGCCACCGGGGAAGGCTTCACTCCGTTGTTCTTCGCCATCACCAGCGGCTCGGGCGAGGCGACCCGCGCCCTGCTCGATGCCGGAGCCGATACAACCCATCGCGGGCCGGAGAACACCAGCGCCCTGCAACTGGCGCTCTACCAGAAGAACTGGCGGGCCGCCGAAATGCTGGCGCCGCTGGACTTCGACCTCGCCGAGCGCGACCGCAACGGCGAACAGCCGCTCCACGTCGCGGCGAAGGGCGGCGACACGGCGCTGATCGACCTGCTGCTGGCGAAAGGCGCGGATGTGAACGGCCTCACCGGCCCTTCGCGGATCACGTGGGTGACGGAGGCGAACTTCGGCATGCCGCCCGCCCCCGTACCGCCCACACCGCCCCTGCTGCTGGCCGCGCAGGCCGGGCGGGTCAAAGCGATGAAGCGTCTTGTCGCAGGCGGAGCGAACCGCACTTTCGTCGCCGAGAACGGCGTCAACGTCGTCCTCGCCGCCGCTTCGGGCCACAGTGCGGCAGCGCTGGAGGAGGCGCTGGCATTGGCCCCCAATGCCAATGTCGCCGACGCGAAAGGCACCACGCCGCTGCACCTGGTGATCGGCGGCGGCATGCACGACCAACTCGGCGCGATGCTCAAGGTGCTGGCCGCGCACGGCGCGAAACCTACCCTCGCCAATGCGCGCGGCACAACGCCCGCGCAGATGGCCGAAGGCGGACTTGCGACGGTAAAAGCGGTCTACGATCAAGTCTTTGGCCAAACGGCCGCGCCTGTGTTAGCCACCAATCGTCCTTGAATCCCAACAAACCGATCAGGATCGAAAAACCATGACGCTTTCCAACAAGCTCTCGCTTGCCGTACTCGGCGTGTCCGCCGCCGTTCTGACGGTGAGCGCGACCGTCGCCATCGCCGCCTCGCCCGCCGAAACCGCCATCGCCACCCGCCACGCCAACTTCAAGAAGATGGGCGGCGCCATGAAGGTCCTCAAGGACCAGCTCGCCAGCGGCTCGATCGACAAGGCCCAGGCCGTCGCCGCCGCCAAGACGCTGGCTGCCACCGGCCGCGCGCAGGTTGGCCTGTTCCCTAACGGCTCGGGTCCGTCTTCCGGGGTGAAGACCGAAGCCCTGCCCGCGATCTGGACCAACCGCGCCGCCTTCGACGGCGCCATGAAGACCTATATCGCCCAGGCCGACAAGCTGGTCGCCGTCGCGGGGACCGGCAATGCCGCGGCCATCGGCGCGCAGTTCAAGGCCGTCGGCGGCGCCTGCGGCTCGTGCCACAAGCAGTTCCGCGCCGACGACTGAGGATACGCATGACTCGCTCCACTACACCCGTCTGGGACCCGACCATCCGCCTGTTCCACTGGCTGCTGGTCGCGCTCATCGCCTTTTCGTGGTGGAGCGGGGAACAGCATGATCTCGAACGCCATCGCCTGTCGGGCTATGGTATCCTCGCGCTGCTGGTGTTCCGCGTCTACTGGGGCTTCTTCGGCCCCCGTACCGCGCGGTTCTCCAGCTTCGTACGCGGGCCGGGTGCGGTCGCGGCCTATTTCAAGGGCCTTGGCCACCGGACCGCGAGCCATGCCGACGGGCACAATCCGCTTGGCGGGTGGAGCGTGGTCGCCATGCTGCTGGCCGTCGGCGCGATGGTGACGGCGGGGCTGTTCGCCAGCGACATCGACATGCTCTACGACGGGCCGCTGGCGACTTACGTGTCGTTCGACCAGTCCTCGGCCGCTTCGGACCTGCATTCGACGATCTTCAACGTGATCCTTGCGCTGGTGGTGCTTCACGTGGTGGCGGTGGTGTTCTACCTTGCGTGGAAGCGCCAGAACCTCGTGCGGCCGATGGTGACCGGCAAGCGCCCGGTTGCTGCGGGAGAAGACGTGGCGGACCTGCGCTGGTCGCCGGTCAAGGCGCTGATCGGCATCGTCATCGCCGTGGCCTTCGCATGGGTAGTCTCGACCGGCTTCCAGTTCGGCAACGCGCCCGCTTATTGAGAACTCCCACCCCAATGAATTACATCGTCGTCATCCCCGCGAAGGCGGGGACCCATCTGATGTCCTGGCAACGGGCACCGTCAGGAGATGGGTTCCCGCCTTCGCGGGAATGACGACGAAAGTTTCAATACAGGATTGATCGCGCCTCAGGGCGTCGCGTCCTTGTAGCGGTCCCAGTTGCCGAGCAGTTCGTCGACCACCTTCGAGCCCACGGTGTAGAGGTTCTCCACCGCCGCCTCGAGCCCAGCATAGCCTTCGTTTTCGCGCAGCAGGTAGGTCGCCGCATCGACGCCCGGCGGCGGCATCGTGAAGTTGGAACCGGCGCGCACCACCAGCACGCGGTCACGGTCGGCGCGGCCCACGGCGTCGAGGTAAGTCATCGCCTGCATGACGCCGGTGTCCTCCATCGCCGAAGTCACGAACTCGCCCTGCCCGCCGCTCCAGTAGCGAACCCAGTCGTTGGCCCAGTCGGTCAGCTTCTCACCGTGCCAGAAGGTCATGGCGGAGAGCGTATCGCCCTCAAGGACGAAGGGCGCTTCCTGCGCGTGCGGGTAATCGACGAACTTCGCGCGCTCCACGGCGATCGCCGGAGAGTCGGGAAGCTCGATGTTCTTCGTCAGCTCATAAGCCCACTTCTCGAGGCTGGGATTGACCTGGAACATCTCGCCGCCCGAGGGATCGGGCTTCGTGGTCTTGTCGTTCGGCCCCTTGGTGTGACGGGCAAAGTAGCCGGTCTTCCAGTCGGCCGGGATTTCGCGCGCGTCGATCTCGTGCGCGAGGTCGCCATCGACGACGTAGCGCGCCCAGGCGACCGAGCCGATCGAAGCATCCTCGGGGTCGATGCCCGCGATGCCCGCGACGAGCCAGTAGGCCTGGCTCAGATCGAAGCGCGGGTCGAGGCCGAGAGCCATCGTCGCCGCCGTCGAGCGCGCGGTGCCGATCCCGGTCACCATGCCGAGCACCTGCGTCTCGGGATTGTAGTAGAGGTCGTGGAACGACTGCGGGAAGGGAATACGCTGGGTCAGGCCGCGGCGCGCCTTCCACAGCTGGAACTCGCCCGCGACGTCGCCCTCGTCTTTGCCGATCTCGAAGAGCGAGACGATCACCACCTTGACCGGCAGCGGATGGTCGCAAGGCGCGCCGGGATCGCAGTCGGCGACGGCGGAAGTCGTGGGGGGCGATGCCGTGGCATCGGCGGCGAACGCCGGGGTGGCCGCAGCGAGCATGGCGCCCGCCATGAGAGTCGCGAGCGTCTGGGAGCGCATGGGTAACCTTTCTATTCAAACCGCAAGAAGGGAGCGCCGGCGATCGCCGACGCTCCCTCTCGGGGCATCAGAACTTGTACGTCAACGAGGCCTGGAAGCTGCGCGGCAGCTCCGGCAGGACGATCGTGGAACCGAACAGTTCGGTAAAGTTGGCACGGAAGTACTTCTTGTCGGTGACGTTCTTCACGACCAGACGGGCGAGCCACGGGCCGGTCTCGTACGAGATGGCCGCGTCGATCTTGGTGTAAGCGGGCAGCTTCACCGCCTGCGACTGGCCCGAGTAGACCGAGTCCACCTTCACTCCGCTGGCGCTCAGCGCGAGGCCGTTGTCGAAGGCATACGTCGCTGTCAGCGAGTAGAGGTTGGTCGGGATACCGGCACGGCGCGAGTCGCTCTTGCTGGTGATCGGCACGAGGCCGATCGGCTGGCCGCCGAGGTAGAGCGACGGATCGCTGACGTTGACCAGATCCTCGATGCCGAAGAAGCTGAACAGCGTGCCATTGGTCAGCGCGGTCAGGTTGTAGACCTTGGTGCGCGTGTAGCCACCGGTGATCAGCAGGTGCTTGTCCACCGACCAGCGGAACTCGGCTTCCAGGCCCTTGGTCTCGACCGACTGGTTCACCGTGACCGACTGGATGTTGTAGTCGGTGCGCTTCTGCTTGTAGATCGACACCGCCGCATAGAGGCGATCATCGAGCCAGCTTCCCTTCAGGCCGCCTTCGTAGAGCTTGGAGGCCGAGACAAAGGTCTGTCCGGCGATGTCGCCCGGATAGAGTTCAGCACCCTGCCCGGCGATCACGGTCGATTGGCGCGCGATCGTGGCATAGGGGATCAGGCCGTAGGGCAGCTTGTAGTTGGCGCTGGCCGACCACGACCATGCGCCCTTGTTACCGCTGGCGCTGTCGGGAATGCCGTCCGCCCGATTGGATGCGACCTGCGCCGCTTCCATCTTGCCGATGTTGTAGGCCGACTTCGCCTTGAGGTAGTCGTAACGGGCACCCACCGTCACATCGAGACCGAAACTGAAGTCGAAGTCCGCCAGCGCGGCGATTGAGTAATCGGTGTAGTGGCCGGTGACATAGTTGGTGTAATCGCAGTCGCACTCGGTCGAGAGCAGGCGATCCGACGCCGGGGTGTAGCCGACGGTCAGGTCGACGCGATGGAAGTATTCGTAGTTGAAATCGTCACCGTGCTTGAAATTGGTGTAGCGGATCGACGGCGATACCTGGAATGCGAACTTGCCGATATCGTTCTCGAACTTGTCCGAGATGACGACCTTGTTCTCGATCGCATAGGAATCGTGGAACTGCGAGAAGCCGTAGGAATTCTCGTTGATGTTGTCGTACGAGTCGAAGAAGAACTGGTTCTTGATCTCGAGATCGCCGGCACCTTTCCAGATCAGGTCAGCGTAAAGCGTACTGCCCTTGTTATCGAGGCGATCGTTCTTCCCGGTCAGCGTCTTGCGGCGGCTGAGCTTGGCGGTGCCCACGTTGGTCAGGTTGAGCGCGGTATTGGGGTTGGGCGTACCGTCGGGGCTGTTGGTAAAGCATGCGTCCGTGATCGACGATGCAAACACCCCGCCACCGCAGGCGAAGCCGCCGAAGATCGACATGCCGCCGGGAACCGCCGCGTTGATCTCGCCCTGCGAAATCTGGCCGTCGCCATTGGTGTCGAGCGGCTTTGCCGAGCCGGTAATGTACGTGCCGTTGTCGACGAGGTCCTGCGTCAGGCGGTTCCAGCCGCCGTTCTGCTGGCCCTTGTAGTTCTGGTACATGCCGCCGAATTCGAGGCGCAGGTTGGGCGTCAGGTCGGTGTCGAACGAACCCTGCAGGATCGTCTGACGGGTCGACATGTTGTCGTAGTAGCTGCCCGAATCCTCGACTTCCGCGAACAGGCTGTAGCCGAATTCCTGCGTGCCGATCTTGCCGGGGCCGCGCATTTCGGCCTTGATATCGGCCTTGCGCCAGCTGCCGCCGGTCATGGTGACCTCACCCTCGGGGCTGGCGAGGTAGGAGCCGCCCTGAACGCGCGCCGACTTCGGCACGAAGTTCATGTAGCCGCCGGTCTTCGACGGACCGTAGATCGGCGAGGCCGGGCCGCGCACGATGTCGATGCGCTCGGAGGCGCCGATCGGGGTCGGGTAGTTGCCGGGGTTGTCGAGGCGGCGCATGCCGCGGAAGTAGATTTCGCCCGGAGTACCGCGAATGTCGAGCGCGCCGCCGACGCCGAAGAACGAGTTGGTGAACGTGCCCGGCGACTGCGCGACGAGGTCGTAGATGTCGGTAATGCCGAAGCGTTCCATCTGCTCGGCGCTGATGGTGGAGACCGAACGCGGCGTCTCGGTCACGGTCTTGTCGAAGCCGAAGACGGTGCCGACACCCTCGATCGGCAGAGCGCCGAGCGAACCGGTGACGACGATGTCCTTGCCGTCCTCGGTCGTTTCATCGGCGGCCGCCTGCGCGAAAGCCGGTGTCGTCAGTGCAGTGCAACAAAGCAGCGCGCCCGCGGCCAATACCGTCTTGCGCGCAGTGAAACGGATCATATCCCTCATGGTATGCCCCCTTGATACGGCGGGAACGGTCCTTGCCGCCCGCCGCGTGCTGTTGTGTCCCTCCTCTCCCGCACTTCCCTGTGCAGTCCCTGTTTACGGTGTGCCGTTGCTTTGACGGCAAGCATCCGCGATCGCGGCAAGGAAACTCAGTCCCCCGCCGCTCCCTGTCTGGCCTTGAACCGGTCGAGCGAGCGCTCGAACCGGTCGAAGTTCATCTCCAGCCGTGCCTGCAGCGTGGCCTTCTCGTTCTTTGCGAGAAATGTCTTGCAGGACCCGGCCGCGAAATCCGTCGCGCACGGCGCCACCACTGCCCCATAGCGGCGGTCCGCCCACAGGCTCGCGCCCGGCGCGAAGGAATATTCCAGGCTGTTGCGCGCCAGTTCCTTGAGGTCGGCGTAGTGCAGCCCCTGTTGCTGCACCGCGCGGACATGCTCGTTGGTCATGTCGGAACGCAGCACGCCCTCGTCGTCGGTGGAGAGCATCACCGGCACGCCCATCGAGCGGTAGAGGTGCAGCGGATGGACGCCGCCCTCCACGCCCAGGATCACGGCGTTGCTGGTGAGATTGATCTCCACCCCGATCCCGTCCCGCGCCATGCGGGCGAGGGTTTCCGGGGCGTTGACTTCATAGGCAATGTCGACGCCGTGGCCGATGCGCTTGGCACCCGAGGCGATGGCCTTGCCGATATGGTCCTCGAGATCCTTGGGCGGCACCAGCCCGAGCGCGAGTTCGCCTGCATGCATGGTGACGTTGACCTTGGGATACTTCGCTCCGAGGAAGCGGAACATCGCCATGTGCAGGTCGTAGTCGCGCAAGGCGACCGGATCGTCCTCGGGCATGACGATGTTGACGCCGACGAAGCGCGGGTCCTTGTCCGCCAGCACGAAGCCCGCGAGCATCGAGCGCCACACGACCTGCCGCGGCAATCCGCGCATGGCCGAGTAGATGTAGTGCATCGCGACGCCGCAGCCCGGATCGGCCGCCTTCGTGCTGCAGCCGAGGCGCTTCTTCGCGAAGGCTTCCTCCTCGTCCACTTCCGCGATAGCCGGCGCGACCAACGCCTGAGCCGCCGGAAGGTCGCGCTTGTAGGCGGCGGCGATGCCGTCGACGTCGAGCGGTGCATTCGGGGCGGACAGCATGAACGGCGTCGTGCTGTCCGGATTGTGCATCAGTTCGACGTAGACGAGGTTGTTGCGGCCCGCGCTGGCGAAGGCGTCGGCCAGCCAGCGCGCGTCTTCGCCGTCCGCCGCAGGACCGAACTTGCGGAAGCTGGAGAAGAACTGGTTGTGGCCGGAGACCAGAGCCGGGCCGATGCCCTTCTGGAAGCCCCGCGTAGAGATCGCGTCGATCAGCTTCGCGTAAGTGAACGGGTCCTTCTCGGCCATCGGACCGATCTGGAGTTCGGCGGGACACGGCCCCGGCACGATGCGGGTAATCCCCTCGTCCGCGCACATGCCCTTGGCGGCGGCGACCTTGAGGAAGTCCTCCGCATAGACCGAACCGCCGAGGTGGTTGTGCAGATCGCCGCCCTTGGGCATCGCCTGCAGGAACACGCGCAGCCGCCCGGCATTGCCCGCCATTTCGTCGAGCATGGCAGACGCCGCCGCCTCGTCCGCATGCGCGGCCGGAGCCGCGAGAGGCAAGGCCAGCGTCGTCAGCAAGGTGGAAACGAGGCGCCTCACGGTACGGGGCCTCCGGCACCGCGTTCTCGTACTTGTCCCAGTGCTTGAGCAGTTCGTGCACGACCGGCGCGCCGACGAGATAGTTCGCCTCGAACGCGGCCTTCTGGCCCGCGCCTTCGTTGGCGACGCTCTCGACCGCCGAGACGCCCGGAGGCGGCATCGAAGGGTTGGAGCCCGTGCGCAGCACCATGACACGGTTCGCATCGACCAGACCGTTCTTGGCCGCGATCAGGATCGAGCCCTGCTGGATCTGGCTTTCCATGTTGGTCATGGCGAAGCGACCCTTGCCGCCGGTCCACAGCTTGACCCAGTCGCGCGCCCACTGCGTGCGGCTCGGACCATGCCAGTAGCGCAGGCCGCCCAAGGTCTCGCCCATCAGCACGAACGGCGGCTTCTGCGCATTGGGCCAGCCCTTCCAGCGCGCGCGGTCGGCCTGAAGCTCCGGCGAGTCCGGGATCTTCATGTCCTTGCTGAGACCATAGGCCCAGTAAGCGAGCCCCTGATTCAGCTCGGCCGACATCGACAGCTTGCGGGTGTCCGTGAAGCCGGCGAAGTCCTGAGTGGCTCCGGGCAGAGTGTTCGGCTTGTCGGCGCCGATCGCGAACAAGCCATAAGGCCAGTCCTTCGGCACTTCGCGGTCGTCGAACTCGCGCAGCTTGTCGCCGTCGACCACCCAGCGCGACCACGCCGCGCTGCCGACCGAGGCCAACTGCGGATCGACGCCGGAGATGCCGGTGAACAGCCAGTACGTCTTCGTGAAATCGAAGCGCGGGTCCATCAGCAGCGCGGTCAGCTGGTCGGACACGCTGCCGATCATCGTGTCCGGGCTGCCCCAGACCATGCCGTAGAGCCCGTCCGCATTGCGGCGCAGCGGGTGGAGCGTGCCCTTGACCGGGATCACCTCGTCGAGATGCTCGCGCTCGGCCCAGGCCTGGAATTCGCCGGGGGCATCGCCCTTGTCCTCACCCGGTTCGAACGTGGCGACGACGATGACCTTCACCGGAATCGGCGTGACCTTGGGAATTTCCGGCAGCGCAGGCTCGGCCGCTGCCGCAGCGACGGGCGCAAGCAGGCCCGCTGCTGCAGCAAGCGCCAGCGCACGCAAGGAAGCCCTCAAGGGGCGGCCGGATCGATAAGCAATCATTGTAACTAGAACCCCGAGAACGGGGCGCACCCGCGCAGGTTCGGTGGATTCACCCGGCACCGGCGCGCCCCCTTACCAAAAGTGCGGCTCCGGCGACCGACGATCCCCCTGTAGGGAGAGGATCGGGAAATCGCGTTCGTCGGATCGCACCTTCCGGTATTGCTAGCGGTGGTACGGCACAGGAGATAGTGCTAGCAAACGCAATGAATCCCACGGTCCGTTGCAAAAATTAGAGCAGGTCTAAAGTCGCCATGCCCGCCTTTTCCCGTTTTCTGCGCTATTTCATGGTCGTCGGCCGCCACGGTTCGATCCGCAAGGCCGCCGACGAGCTCAATGTCTCGGCCTCGGCCATCGCCCGCCAGATCCTCAACGTCGAGGCGGAGATCGGCACACCTCTGTTCGAGCGCCTGCCCACCGGCCTGCGCCTGACGGCGGCGGGAGAGATCATGATGGCGGCGGGCAACCGCTGGCAGAAGAACATGCAGGACATCCGCGCGCAGATAGAGGACTTGCGCGGGCTCAAACGCGGTCACGTGGACTTCGCCATCATCGACGCGCTGGCCAAGGGCTACATTCCCTCGGTCGTCCGCTCGGTGCAGGAACGGTATCCGGGCATTACCGTCGGCGTGAAGGTCCAGGCCAACGACGAAGTCCGCAAAGCCGTCGCCAGCGGCGAAGTCGATTTCGGCATCCTGTTCGAACCGCACAGCTACCGCGACCTGACGGTACGCGCCTTCGTGGAAGTGGTTCTCGGCTTCATCACGCCGCCGGGGCACCCGCTGGGCGAACTGTCCGAGGCCCGCTTCTCCGCCGCCATCGGCGAGCCGCTGATCGTCCCGGCCGAAGTTCTGGCGATCAGCCAGCAGATCGCCGTCCTCGAAGGCACGACAGGCATGGACATGAGCCGGATCGCGACCTCCGACAACATCCAGATGATCGCCTCGCTGGTGCAGGCCGGAGCGGGCGTGGGTATCCTGTCCTCACTCGACGTGATCACCGAAGTGCAAGCGGGCCAGGTATCCTTCACCCGCATCTCCGACGCGCTGCTGCGGCCGATGACGCTGGCGCTCTGTACCAACTCCGCACGCACCCCTTCCTATGCGGCCAGTCTCGTTCTGTCGGAGATCGAGAACGGGTTCGCGGGCCTCAGCTATGTGGAATCGATGCTCTCGACGGAAGAGAACGACGCATGATGCTGCTCACCCGGTTGCCCTTGCGCCATAGTGTCCCTATCGGCACACCTTTCCCGACATCGCCGGACAGGATTCGCTCCGCATGAGCCAGACCGAAGAACCGCAACTGCATTACCTCGAATACTACGAGGACTTCCTCGCCAAAGTCCGCGTGCTCTCGCGCAAGATCCGCGAAGGCGAATGGCAGCCCGAATTCATCATAGGCGTCGGCCGCGGCGGCCTCGTGCCGGCGGTCTACATCTCGCACCAGCTCGAAGTGCCGATGCTGTCGATCGACCACTCGGCCAAGGTTCCCGGCTTTGCCGACGAACTGCTCGGCAAGGTCGCAGGGATGACCGCCGAGGGCAAGCGCCTGCTCTTCGTCGACGACATCAACGACAGCGGCGGCACCATCGAGTACATCCGCAATCTGCTGGGCGACAACGGCTGCGACGCCGAAAACCTGCGCTTCGCGGTGCTGATCAATAACACCCGTTCCAAGGCGGTCGCCGAACTCTACGTCGACGCCATCGACCGTGACGAGGACAAGCGCTGGTTCGTGTTCCCGTGGGAATCGGTCGGCACCAAGGACGCCATCGTCGAGGAAGCGCGCTCGGTCCCCGAGAGGCTTGGCTGATCATGCGGATCTGCGTCTATCTCGGCTCCTCTGCGGGCGTTAATCCCCTGTATCGCGAAGCTGCGCACCAGTTCGGCACGCTGCTGGCCAAGCGCGGCATCGGCCTCGTCTACGGCGGCGGCATGGTCGGCCTGATGGGCGTGGTCGCGGACGCGGCCTGCGCGGCGGGCGGCGAAGTCATCGGCGTCATCCCCGAGGCCCTGCGCGCGCGCGAGCACGACCACCAGGGCATCACCGAGCTTCACGTCGTCAAGACCATGCACGAGCGCAAGGCGATGATGGCCAATCTCTCGGACGGTTTCGTCACCCTGCCCGGCGGCATCGGCACGTTCGAGGAAATGTTCGAGGCGTGGTGCTGGACGCAGCTCGGCTATCACAACAAGCCGGTGGGCCTGCTTGACGTGAACGGGTTCTACTCGGGGCTGGGCCAGTTCATCGACAACGTGGTGGAGGAAGGCTTCCTCCAGCCGCGCCACCGCGCGATGCTGATCGTCGAGAAGGACCCCGAGGCGATGATCGATCGGATCGTCAACTTCGTCCCGCCCGAAAACGAGCACTGGCTCGGCGCGCAGGACGTTTGAACGAAACGCTACTTCGTCATTGCGAGCGAAGCGAAGCAATCCAGGGCGGAGTAGCACTGCCCTGGATTGCTTCGCTTCGCTCGCAATGACGACAAGGGCTCAGGTTTCGGTAATATTCAACACCGCCGCGTAAGGATCACCCGCCAGCCCAAGCACGTGCGCGAAGGCGGGCTCGGTCTTCATCCCGGCCGCCCGCGCCGCCATTACGGAAGCGCGAAACTCCGGCCCGCGCTCATCGAGAAGCCGGCGCTCGATCTCGAAATGCCGCCACCCGACTTGCGCATCGACCGGCACCGGCGAGCCGAACAGCTCGAACGGCACCCCGTCGATCGTGAAGACCGCGACCACCGCCCGCTCGTCACGCAGCCACTGATGCATCGCGAAGTCCGCAGCGCCCGCGAAAGCACCCCATACCACGCGGGAAAACTCCCCGGCGTCAGGCGCATGGCAGAGGACATCGACGTCACTGCCGGGCACGGCGATGCCGAGCGGAAACGTCCCCGCGACCCGCGCATCGAAGGCGACAAGAACCGACAGTATTCCACTGTGCTCGACCGCCTCGCGCCATTTCGCGCTCACCCTGCGGCGTAAGCCTCCAGCCGCTCGACATGCCGTGCGACCATCTCCTGCGGCAGGAAAGAGCCGGTGAAGCTGTTGCGCGCCAGCGTCACTAGGTCATCGCGCGAAAGCCCCTCGCCTCAGCCACAGCGCGGTAGTTGTCCGCCACGTATCCGCCGAAATAGGCCGGATCGTCGGAATTCACCGTAGCTTTCAAGCCCTCCGCCAGCATCCGGTCTAGCGGATGATCAGCAAGGTCCTTCACCACGCAGAGCTTGAGGTTGGACAGCGGGCAGACCGTCAGCGTGATCCCCTCGGCCGCGAGGCGCGCAACCAGCGCCTCGTCTTCCAGCGCGCGGTTGCCGTGGTCGATGCGGTCGACGCCGAGCAGGTCCAGCGCCTCGTGGACGTAGGCGGGCGGGCCTTCCTCTCCGGCATGGGCGGTGATCTTGAGGCCCTTCTCGCGCGCCGCCGCGAAGACGCGGGCAAACTTGGCGGGCGGGTGGCCGACTTCCGAACTGTCGAGCCCCACCGCCGCGATCCTGCCCAGCCAGGGCTCGGCCATCTCCAGCGTGGCGAAGGCGGCCTCTTCCGGCAAATGGCGCAGGAACGAGAGAATAAGCTGCGACGTCAGGCCGAATTCGGTCTCGGCCGCCGCCATTGCCGACAACAGGCCCTCGATCACTTCGGCAAAGGGAATGCCGCGATCGGTGTGGGTCTGCGGATCGAACATGATCTCCGCATGGACAACGCCGTCCGCCGCGGCGCGCGTGAAGTACGCCATCGCGAGGTCATGGAAATCCGCGCGGGTGCGCAACACGTCGGCGCCCGCGTAATAGATGTCGAGGAAATCCTGCAGGTTCGAGAAGTCGTAGGCGGCGCGCACCTCCTCCACCGAGGCGTAAGGAATGGCGACGTTGTTGCGCTGCGCCAGCGCGAACATCAGTTCGGGCTCGAGGCTGCCTTCGATGTGGAGGTGCAATTCGGCCTTGGGGAGGCCGGCGATAAACTGGGCAAGATCGGTCATGGTGTCCTTTTGTACGCGCATTCGCCCAGCAGGTAAGTACGGGAAATGGCGCGCTCGTCGCCGAGGATCTGGAGTGCGAAGAGCCGCGTGGCAAGGTCCGCGTCTTCTGTCCGTCGCTCCATCAGCGGCGTGGCGGCGCTGTCGAGCACGACGAAGTCGGCCTCCTGCCCCACTTCCAGCGCGCCCACGCGGTCGGCGATGTGCAGCAGCGAGGCGCTTCCCGCCGTGGCGAGATAGAGCGCGCGGAACGGATCGAGCCGGTCCTCGCGGGCCAGCGCGGCCTGGTAGGCGAGGCCCGCTGTGCGCAGCATCGAGAACGACGTGCCCGCCCCGACGTCGGTGCCCAGGCCCAGCCGCAGCGCGTGCCGGTCCGCCTGTCCGAAGTTGAAGTGTCCGGACCCAAGGAACAGGTTGGACGAAGGACAGACCGCCACGCCCGCGCCGCTCTCGTGCAGGCGCGAGCAGGCCCGGTCGGACAAGTGGATGCCGTGCGCGAAGACCGAGCGCGGCGTTACCAGTCCGAAGCGGTCGTAAGCATCGAGGTAGTCGGCGCTGTCCGGGAACCGCGCGGCGACAGCGGCGACTTCGTGGACGTTCTCCGACAAGTGCGTGTGCATCAGCACGTCGGGATGCTTGGCCAGAAGCGCGCCTGCGTCGGCCAGCTGCGCATCGCTGGAGGCGAGCGCGAAACGCGGGGTCACCGCGTAGCCCAGTCTGCCCCGCCCGCGCCAGCGCCGGATCAGCGCCTCGGTTTCGGCCCGTCCCGAAGCGACGGTATCCTGCAGGCCTTCGGGGCCGAGGTCCATCAGCACCTTGCCGGAAACGATGCGCATTCGCCGCTCCAGCGCGGCCTCGAACAGGGCATCGACCGACTGTTCGTGGACGGTGGGATAGACCAGCGCGCTGGTGGTTCCGTTGCGCAGCAGTTCGTCGAGGAAGAACGCCGCCACGGCATCGGCGTGGGCCTTGTCCGCGAACGCCTTTTCCGCCGGGAAGATGTGCTTGTCGAGCCAGTCGAGAAGCTGTTCCCCGTAGGAGGCGATGCGGTCGGTCTGGGGGTAATGGACGTGCGCGTCGATGAAGCCGGGCACGACGAGGCCGGGCAGCATTTCGACATCGGGATACTTGTCCGCGAGGTCCGGGTAAGCGCCGCGCGCGATGACCACGCCATCCTCGACGACGAGCAGGCCGTCGGGTTCATGGCGCACGGCATCGGGCGCGTCATGCGGGACCGAGAGCAGTTCGGCGCGATAGGCGCGGATCATCGTTCCTCCCCGGTACGGGGAGGGGACCACCCGCAGGGTGGTGGAGGGGCACCGGCGGGGTCGCACTGACCTTCAAGGACAGCCGGTCTGGCGCGTGCTCCTCCACCATGCTTCGCATGGTCCCCTCCCCCATTGGGGAGGAACTTGGCGGTACTCATCATTTTCCTCTCAATTGCAGCAGCTGCGCGCAGACCGCGATGGCGATCACGTCCGGCTCCTTGCCGGAGACGCCGGGCACGCCGATCGGCGCGGTGAGGCGCTCCAGCGCCTCCGGTGAAATTCCGTCCGCCGCCAGTCGCGACCGGAAACGGGCGATCTTGGTGGATGAGCCTATGAGGCCGACGAAAGCCGGCAACTCGGCACGCCTCAGCGCCGCCAGCGTCAGATGATAGTCCAGCGGATGATCGTGCGTCAGGATCAGCACGGCGGCATCGGCCGGAGCCTCGGCGACGCAGTGCGCGATGTCCTCCTCGGCGACCAAGGTCACACCGTCGATATGCGCCTGCTCGGGCCGGGTGTCGAACCATGCGAGTTGCAGCGGCAACCCGATCATGTGCCGCGCGATGGCCTGCCCGACATGGCCCGCACCGAACAGGTAGACCGGGCGCGGCCGCTCGCCCACTGGCTCGACGATGCGGGCGCCAACTTCGGGCCTGTCGCCGCGCGCGGACTGGCGGGTGACCGTTTCACGCTCGAACACGCGGCGTTCCACGGCGTCTTCGGCAAAGCTGGTCACCAGCATCCGGCCGGGCTCGGCGTCATGCAGCCAGTCGAGCGCCCCGGTGTCGAGATGCTCCACCAGCACCCGCACCCGGCCGCCGCAGCATTGCCCCAGCAGCGGGCCAAGCGGATAGTCCTGCACCCTCCACGTGCCCGGCGCATGACCCAGGATTGCGCGCGCCTGCTCGACCGCGCGGTATTCCAACTGGCCGCCGCCGATGGTCCCTTCCTGTCCCTGCGCAGTAACGAGCATCCGCGTGCCCGCCCCGCGCGGGGCCGAGCCCTCGCTGGCGAGCACGGACACCATCGCGGTCGGGACCGTCCGGTCCAGCCGCCGCAGCCAACCGATCCACTGCGTCATGCCGAAAACGCCGCGATCGCCTTGAGGATGCGCTCAGGCGTACAGGGCGCGTCGAGCTGCGGCAACGCGCGCTTGCCGGGCACGGTCGCGGCAACGGCGCGGTTCAGCGCCGAGAAAACCGAGATCGCCAGCATGAACGGCGGCTCGCCCACCGCCTTGGAACGGTTGATGGTCGGCTCGACGTTCTCGCCGTCCCACAAGGTCACGGTGAAATGCCTGGGCCGGTCGGAGGCGGTGGGGATCTTGTACGTCGCGGGGCTGTGCGTCAGCAAGCGCCCCTTGGCGTCCCAGACCAGTTCCTCGGTCGTCAGCCAGCCCTGCCCCTGGATGAACCCGCCCTCGATCTGGCCCTTGTCGATCACCGCGTTCAGCGATCGGCCGACGTCGTGAATGATGTCGACGGCCAGGACTTTATGCTCGCCGGTCAGGGTATCGATCACGACCTCGCTCACCGCCGCGCCATAAGCGAAATAGTAGAACGGACGGCCCTTGAAGACCGAGCGATCGTATTCGATCCCCGGCGTCGCATAATAGCCGGTCGAGGACAGCGACACGCGCCCGATATGCGCCTTGCGCGCGACTTGCGCGAAATCCAGCGTCTCCGCGCCGACGATCACGCCGCCGGGGGTGAAGTGCACCTCGCCTTCCTCCAAGCTGTAAGTGCGGGCGAGGAAATCCGTCAGCCGGTCGCGGATCGTCATCGCCGCATTGTGCGCCGCCATGCCGTTGAGGTCCGCGCCGGAACTGGCCGCCGTAGCGGAGGTATTGGGCACCTTGTCAGTGCGCGTCGCGGTGATGCGGATGGTCTCCATCGGCACCGCGAAGACGTCGGCCACCACGCGCGCTACCTTGGTGTAGAGGCCCTGCCCCATCTCGGTGCCGCCGTGGTTCACCTGGATCGAACCGTCGGCGTAAACGTGGACGAGCGCGCCCGCCTGGTTGAGATGGGTGGTGGTGAAGCTGATCCCAAACTTCACCGGCGTCAGCGCGATGCCCTTCTTGAGAACGGGATTGGCGGCGTTAAACGCTTTCACGGCCTTCACCCGCTCATCGTAGCGCGACGTCTGCCGCAGCCGGGCAATGAGTTGCGGGGCGACGTTGTCGGCGACGGTCATCGCGTATGGCGTCGTCTCGCGCCCCGGACCGTAGAGGTTCAGCACCCGCACATCGAGCGGGTCGCGGCCCAGCGCCATCGCCACGTCGTCGATCACGCGCTCGATAGCCAGCATGCCCTGCGGCCCACCGAAGCCGCGGAAGGCGGTGGCCGAGACGGTGTTGGTCTTCAAACGCTCGGACACGACTTCGACGTCGGGCAGGAAGTAGCAGTTGTCCGAATGGAACATCGCGCGGTCGTTAATCGCCGGGGACAAGTCCACCGTCGCCCCGCACGCCGAGGCAAGGTGCAGCGACAGCGCCAGCAGACGGCCCGCGTCGTCGAAGCCGACCTCGTAGGCGACATCGAAGGGATGGCGCTTGCCGGTCATGACCATGTCGTCGTCGCGATCGACGCGGAACTTGGCGGGGCGACCGGTCTTGCTGGCAACGAGCGCGGCGGCGGCGGCGAACAGCGCGGCCTGCGTCTCCTTGCCGCCGAACGCGCCGCCCATGCGCCGCACCTCCACCGTCACGTCGGCGGACGATACGTGCAACATGTGCGCGACGAGGTGCTGGACCTCGCTCGGGTGCTGGGTGGAGCACAGGACGTGGACCTGCCCGTCCTCGCCCGGTGTCGCGACGGAGACTTGGCCCTCAAGGTAGAAATGGTCCTGTCCGCCCATGGCGAAGCGGCCCGAGAGGCGGTGAGGCGCGGCGTCCAGCGCGGCAGGAGCATCGCCCCGGGCCATGCGCTGCGCGGGCTCGATGTGCGATCCGGCAGCCTGCGCCTCGGCGACCGTGAGCGCGGCTGGGAGCGGTTCGTACGCGATGCGGCCGAGACGCGCGGCGATGCGGGCCGCGCGCTGGCTGGTCGCGGCGACGAGGAACACCGCCTGCCCGTGGGTGATGACTTCCCCATCGGCGAGCAGCCGGTCGTCGCCCGCTACCGGACTGACGTCGTTCGCGCCGGGAATGTCGGCGGCAGTATAGACTGCGACGACGCCGGGAGACGCACGCACCTCGGACAAGTCCATCGAGACGATCCGCGCGCGCGCCTCGCTCGACTGGCCGAAGGCGAGGTGCAGCATGTCCGCAGGTTCGGTCAGGTCGTCCGCATAGCGCGCCTCGCCCGCGACATGGAGCCGCGCGCTGTCGTGCGGATGCGAGGGCTTGGGCAGCACCTTCCAGGCGGGATCGCGCTCAGCCATCGACAGCCTCCAGCACGGAAGTCGCGACGCCCTGCGAGCGCAGCCAGAGACGACGTAGGAGATTCGCAGCGGCCTCGACGCGGTAGGCGGAGGAGCCGCGCACGTCGGTCAGGGGTTCGAAGTCCGCTTTCAGCGCTTCGGCAGCGGCGGTGAACGTGGCTTCGGCAAAAGGCTGGCCGATCAGCGCGGCCTCGCACGTGCCGGCCCGCTTTGGAGTCGCCGCCATGCCGCCGAACGCGGCGCGCGCCTCTTCGATCACGCCGTCCTCTACACGCAGCGCGAAGGCGCCGCAGACCGCCGAGATGTCGCTGTCGAACCGGCGCGAGAGCTTGGAAATCAGGATCACCGTATCCGCCGGAGGGCGCGGGATACGCACGGATCTCGACGAACTCGCCAGGCTGCCGATCCTGCTTGCCGTAAGCGAGGAAGTAGTCCTCCAGCGCCATCGTCCGCCGCCCCGCCATGCTGCGCAGCGTAAGTTCGGCACCGAGTGCAATGAGCGCCGGAGGGCCATCGCCGATCGGCGAACCGTTGGCGATATTGCCCCCACGGTCCCGGCGTTGCGTACCTGAAGCCCCCGATGCGGCGCACGAGTTCGCCGAGGTCCGGATGCAATCGAGCCATCGCCGCATGTGCATCGGCGTAACGCACGCCCGCACCGAGGGTCAGCGCATCGGCGCTTTCCTCGATCGCCGCGAGTTCGGCGATGCCGCCCAGGAAGATCACGGTGCCCAGATCGCGCAGGCCCTTGGTGACCCACAGGCCCACGTCGGTAGCTCCGGCCACCAAACGCGCGTTGGGATGTTCGGCCAGCAATGCAGCGAGTTCATCGCAGGTGCGCGGCGCGAACCAGCGGCGGCCCCGCCACTCGCCCGAAGCGCTGCCCTCCAGCGCCTTGAGCGCGGCGATCACCCTCGTATCGTCCTGCTCGCAAGATCCGGCACCTTCCCCGGCCTCGATGATCGGACCATAGCCGGTGCAGCGGCACAAGTTGCCCGCGATCACATCCTCTACCGGCAGATCGCAGCCGCGCGCGCCGATGGTGCGGCCGTGCAGCGACATGACGAATCCCGGCGTGCAGAAGCCGCACTGCGAACTCCCGTTGCAGGCCATCGTCTCCTGCAAGGCATTGAGCGTGCCGGTATCGTCCTTGAGGCTTTCGACGGTCATAACCGCCTTGCCGTCCAGCATCGGCAGGAACTGGATGCAGGAATTGACCGCGCGCCATGCCACGCCCTCGCCTTCCAGCGCGCCGACCAGCACCGTGCAGGCACCGCAGTCTCCCTCGGCGCAACCTTCCTTGGTTCCGGTGCGCCGCATCGTGTAGCGCAGATGATCGAGCACCGTCGCGGTCGGATCGACCGTGTCCAGTTCGACCACTTCGCCATCAAGAAGGAAGCGCACCGGCACGTCAGCTGCCCCGGTAGGTCGAGTAGCCGAAAGGCGAGACCAGCAGCGGTACGTGGTAATGCGCATCGGGGTCGGCAATGCCAAAATCGATCGAGACATGATCGAGGAACGGCGGCTCGGGCAGCTTGATCCCCTTGCCCCGGAAATAGGCGGCCACCGCGAAAGTCAGGCGATACGTGCCGGTCGGCAGCGCCGGGAGACCCGGGCAGCGGCCGTCGGCATTGGTCTCGCCGGTGAACAGGATCGTGCCCGACCCGGTTTCGAGACACAGGGAAATCCCCGTCGCGGGAGCGCCGTGAGTCGTATCGAGGACGTGCGTGGACAGACTGCTCATGCGACCGTCTCCTCCTCGCGCGGCCACTGGCCGAGAAATTCATGCTCGTCATAGTCGAGAAAGTCGGCCACCAGAGCCTCCCGGTCGTCGAGGAAGAGTTGGTCGGCCACGCCCTTGACCAGCCGGGGCAGCGCATTGTGCAGGCCCGACAGTGCCGAGGCCGAGAGCCCCAGGCTCACCAGCGCCGAATAGTTGAACGCGAACAATCCGTGCAGCGGCGCGCCGTCCACTCCATCGCGCGGCAGGAACTCGAAAGCGTTGCCGAGATAAGGGTGAGCATCGATGAGCGCATTGGGCTTGCCCGGAGGCGTCACGCGATCGGACCAGCGGGCGATGAGGTCGGCCACGTCCGCCAGTTCGGGACGCAGGCCGGGATCGCTGAGGAGACCGGTGGAGACGACGACGAAGTCGAAGTCGTGATGCCCGTGCGGCGTCGTGACACGGACCAACCCGTCATGTTCCTTCACGTCCAGCCAAGGCGCGCCGAGGTGCAGGGCAAAGCCGGGCCATGCCGCCGCGCGCTCGAAGGTGTCGTTCGTCGGCGGCTGGTTGTGACCGAGGAAAGCGTCCATTGCCGCGTATTTGGTCTGATCGTCCAGCGCCGGGTAGCGAGCGGTGAAGCCGACGCGCTCCATGAAGCGGATCGGGTTGATGCGGGGCAGTTCCTTGCGGCGCATGAACACTTCCGCCGCCGCCACGCCCTGCGTCAGGGCGAAGTTGGCGTTGTCGAAGGCCGAGGCGCCGCCGCCCAGCACGCCGATGCGTTTGCCGTGCAGTGCCGCGAAGTCGATCGGCTCGCTGGTGTGCGCCCACAAGTGCCGGGGCAGGTTGTCGCGCACCATCGCCGGGGTGTGCCATTCGCCGCCGCCCTGGATGCCGGTGGCCAGCACCACCTTGCGCGCCAGCGCCACGCTGCCGTCAGCGAAGTGCAGGCAATGCACGCCATGCGCCGTGACCGGCTCGATCCGCTGCAGCTTCGCGCCGTTCTCCACCGGCAGGTCAAGCACGCGGCGATACCAGCGCAGATATTCCATCCAGTCGCCGCGCGCGATCTTGTCGACCGCCTGCCAGCCGGCGAGCCCGTGCTGCGCTTCCCACCAGGCGCGGTAGGTCAGCGAGGGCACGCCGAAATCGATCGGGTTGAGATGCTTGGGCGTACGCAGCGTGACCATGCGCGCATACGTTTCCCAGGGCCCTTCGAACCCGGCCTCGTTCTCGTCGAACACGCGCACGTTGGTCACGCCCTCGCGCCTCAGGCCCAGCGCGGCGGAGAGGCCGCATTGCCCCCACCGATGACCGCGACATCGAGCACCGGCGCGCCCTCTACCGCGCGCGGTCGCACCCATTCGGGGCGAGCGAAGCCGATCAGCTCCAGCTCGCGGGCAAGCTGCGCCTCGAGGGCGGGAAGGCCGATTGCATCGTTCATGTCATGTCTTTCAGGCGCAGGCGGACGATCTCGCCGATCTGCTCCAGCGCGGTGGCCACTTCGGTCTCGCGGTCGTTGGCGAGGCGGCGGTCCATCGCGGCGAGGATACCCGCCTTGTCGGTCAGGCGCACGCAGATGATGAAGGGAAAGTCGAACGCTGCGCGGTAAGCGGCGTTCAGGCGGTGGAACTCGGCGTATTCCTCAGGGGTCAGGCGGTCGAGCCCGGCGCTGGCCTGCTCGGCGGTGCTGGCCTCGGTGAGGGTGCGGTCGATCGCGGCCTTGCCCGCGAGTTCGGGGTGCGCGCGGATCAGGGCAAGCTGCTCGTCAGGGCTGGCGGCGTGCAGCACCGCCATCAGATCGGCATGACGATCGCCGGAAGACGGCCGCGCGTCGGCGCGCTCCTCCACCCAAGGGCTATGTTCGAACAAGGCGGTCACGATGTGCTCCCCTCAAGGCTGACGTGAGCGGAAACGACCTTCCAGCCGTCTGCGAAGCGCACCCATGATTGAGTCTGGCGCCCTCGGTGATCGGAGCCTTCGCGGAAGAATTCGGCATCGGCGGTGGCGAAGGTATCGCCGTAGACGGTGATCGCCACGCGGCCCAGCTTGCGCTGCGGAGACCCGCCGCGTCCCTTTCGGAACGCGCGGATTTCCTCGATGCCATAGAGCACTTCGCCCACGCCGTAGCGGTTGGTGGTGGGGGCATCGTGGAACAGCGCGTCCATCGCCGGGATATCGTCCGCCATCAGCGCCGTCTCGTAGGCGTGGAAGGCGTGGGTGACTTCGGCGAGGAGGACAGGGTCATTAATCCGCATAAGGATGCACCTCCATCCAGTGCCGCGCGATGTCGATGCGCCGCGCCACCCAGGCGTCGCCGCTGGCGGTGACATGATCGAGGAACCGCGCCAGCCACCGCGCGCGGCCGGGCTTGCCGGCGATGCGGGCGTGGAGGCCGATCGACATCATCCGCCCGCCCTCCTCGCGCAGCTGGTCGAAGGTGTCGCGCATGTGGCGGAAGAACTGCTCGCCCTCGGTGAAGCCGTTGAGCGCGACAATCTTCATGTCGTTGACGTCGAGGGTATAGGGCACGATCAGCTGAGCTTTGTCGTACCGGGTGTCCCAGTAAGGCAGGTCGTCGGCGTAGCTGTCCGCGTCGTAGGTGAAGCCGCCCTCCTCGGCCACCAGCCGCGCGGTATTGGGCGAGGTGCGGCCCTGATACCAGCCGAGCGGGCGCTGGCCGGTGAGCTTTTCGTGGAGCGCGATGGCCTCGGCGATGTGCGCGCGTTCGACTTCCTCGGGCTGGTACTGGTAATCGATCCAGCGCAGGCCATGGCTGGCGATCTCCCAGTCCGCCGCGAGCATCGCCGCGACCGCCTCGGGGTTCATCTCCATGGCCTTGGCCACGCCGAAGACGGTGATGGGCAGGCCGCGCTCGGTGAACAGGCGATGCAGGCGCCAGAACCCGGCGCGGCTGCCGTATTCGTAGAGGCTCTCCATCGCCATCGCCCGGTCCGGGTGACTGCCCGCGCCGACCATTTCGGACAGGAACGCCTCGGAGCCCTTGTCGCCGTTCAGCACCGAGTTCTCGGCGCCTTCCTCGTAGTTGACGACGAACTGCACCGCCACGCGGGCACCGTTCGGCCACTGCGGGTCGGGCGGGGTCTGGCCGTAGCCGATGAGGTCGCGGGTCATACCGTCGTCATCCCGGACTTGATCCGGGACCGCTGGCCGTGAACAGCCCAGCGCGCTGCGGACGCCTGCGGCCCCGCCGAAAGAGCGTGCCTAAAGACCGCCACCGGTCCCGGCCTGCGCCGGGACGACGCCAGATGACGCATCCTCATGCGCCTTCGCCTTCGGGCCACGCCGCGATGGCCGCCGGAACCGCCTCGCCCATCGGCAACGCGAATCCCTGCATCACCAGACATGATTCCAGCGCTGCCAGCGTCAGCAGCACCTTGTGCTTCATCGCGTTGTAACCCATCGCGCCGATGCGCCAGATCTTGCCTTGAAGCGGGCCGAAAGCGGTGCCGATCTCGATCTCGAACAGCTCGCGCATGGCCCCGCGCACGGCCTCGCCATCGACGCTCTCGGGGATGTACACGCCGGTCACGTTGGTCATGCGATAGCGGTCGTCGCCGAACACCGTCAGCCCCATCGCGCGCAGGCCCGCCGTCATTGCCCGGCCCGCCGAGGCATGGCGGGCATAGCGCGCCTCAAGCCCCTCGCCCAGCACGATGCGCGCGCATTCTCGGGCGGCATAGAGCATCGAGGTCGCCTCGGTGTGGTGGTTCAGGCGCTTTTCGGACCAGTAATCCATGATCATCGCGAGGTCGAAGTAGTTGGAGCCGATGCGCGGGCCGGCACCATCGACCGTTCCGGCGACGCGGATGCCCTGCTCCACATGACGGCGCTTGCCGATGTGCTCGGCGGCGCGGTCCGAAATCGTGATCGGGGCCGAGCCGGAGGGGCCGCCGAGGCACTTCTGCAGGCCGCCGGTGACCACATCGACATCCCAGCGATCCGCCGCCAGTTCCATGCCGCCGATCGTCGCGGTGGCATCGACGTAGGATAGCGCGCCCGCCCGGCGGCACAGTTCGCCGAAGCCTTCGAGCGGCTGCGCCATCGTCGTCGAGGTGTCGCCGTGGATGGTCGCCACGATCTTGGGGTGACAGCGGGCGATGGCCTCGGCGATGCGATCCATCGGCACGACTTCGCCCCAGGGCGCCTCGACCGTCTCGATCACCGCGCCGATGCGCTGGAGGATTTCCGTCAGCAGCAGGCCGAAACGGCCGAAGTTGACCACCAGCACCACGTCGCCCGGCGCGACGAGGCTGACCAGCGCCGCCTCGATCCCGGCGCGGGCGGTGCCGTCGACCAGCATCGTCCACTGGTTCTGCGTCCCGAAGATCGGGCGGTAGAGCGCCATGACCTGGTTCATGAAACCGGTCATCTCGGGATCGAACTGGCCGAGCAGGTCGGCGCTCATCGCCCGCAGCACGCGCGGGTGGGCATTGATCGGCCCCGGACCCATCAGCAGGCGCTGGGGCGGGTCGATCTCTCCAAAGAGCTGCGAGATCAAGCGACAAAGGATTCTCCAAGACGATCGATGAAGCCGAGCATTACCCGCAACGCGATCTCCGCGTCCGCAGGCTCGACATGCTCGGCCGGATTGTGGCTGATGCCTTCGCGGCACCGGATGAACAGCATGACAGTGGGGCACAGCGCGGCCATGTTCATGGCATCGTGCCCGGCGCCCGACACCAGACGACGCACCGGCTGCCCGGTGGCTGCGAGCGCATCGTCCATCATGTCCATCAGCGCAGGGTCGCTGGGGCTGGCGGCAAGGTCGTGGATCAGGCTGACGGCCAATTCCAGCGCGCGCGCCTCGGCGATTTCCTCGATCCGCGCGAGGATCGCCTCAGCCACCGCGTCGCGCCGTTCTTCCGCGCCCGAGCGGACGTCGATAGTGAAGCGGACCTCGCCGGGGATGACGTTGGGGGCGCCAGGCAGCGCCTCCAGCACGCCGACGGTGGCGACGACGTCGGAGTTGTCCGCGCGGGCGATCTGCTCCACCGCCAGCACCATCGCCGCCGCACCCGCCAGCGCATCGCGGCGCAGGCGCATCGTCGCGGTGCCCGCGTGCCCGGCCATGCCCTTGACGGTGACGCGGTAGCGCAGCTGCGCGGCGATGCCGGTGACGGTGCCCACCGCGAGGTCGTCCGCCTCCAGCACCGGCCCCTGCTCGATATGCGCCTCGAGGTAGGCCAGCGTGGTATCGGCCGCGCGGGCGGCAGTGAGATAGTCTGGCGTGGTGGCGAGCGCTTCGGCCAGCGTCACGCCCGCCGTATCCGTGATATCGAGCGCGGCGGCATCGAGCGTCCCGGCCACCGCCCGGCTCGTCAGCATCGCGGCGGGAAAGCGCGATCCTTCCTCGTCCCCGAAGGCATAGACCTCGATCGGGAACGGCAGTCTACGCCCTTCGGCATGGAGCGCGGCGACCGCCTCGATACCGAGCATGATGCCCAGCGGCCCGTCGTAAGGCCCTGCGTCACGCACGGAATCGAGGTGGCTGCCGATCACCAGCGCCGGGGCATGGCCGAGGTGGCCGTCATAGCGACCCACCAGATTGGCGGCGGCGTCGATATGGACGCGCATGCCTGCGGCCTCCATCCACCCGGCCACTTGCTCCTGCGCGGCGGCATAAGCCGGGGTAAGGTAGGCGCGGAACAGGCCGCCCTCCATGTCGCTGTAGGGCGCGACGCGCAGTTCGTCGCACCGCGCGACGGCACGAGCGCCGCTAGGGATGTCGCTCACCATCCCGCCGCCTCGCCATCGCTACGCGGATCGCTCGCGCCTTCGAACGCCCCTTCAGCAAGCCGCACCACAGCGCCCGCATGCCCCATCGTCGCAGTCAGGCCACCGACGCGCTCGACGTCGTGGCCAGCATCGGTGAGCTGCGCGTAAAGCCCCTCGTCGAAACCGTCCTCCAGCTTGAGCGAGGTCGTGACGTCCCCCCAGGTCCGGCCCAGCAGCCAGCGCGGGGCGCTGATGGCGTCCTGCAGGTCCATGCCGAAGCGGGCATAGCGCGTGAACAGCGCCGCCTGCGTCTGCGGCTGGCCCTCGCCGCCCATCGTGCCATAGGCCATGACGCGCCCGTCCTCGAACACCGCCAGTGCCGGGTTGAGCGTATGGAACGGCTTGCGTCCGGGCTTCAGGGCATTCCAGCCGGACTCGGCCAAACGGAACGAGCTGCCCCGGTTCTGCCAGGTGATGCCGGTCTGCGGCAGCACGAGGCCCGAGCCGAACTCGAAATAGGTGGACTGGATGCACGACACCACCCGCCCCTCGGCATCGGCGGCGCCGAACCAGCAGGTATCGCCCCACTGCGGCGGCTGCGGCCATTCCAGCGCCTTGGCCGGATCGATCCGCGCCGCGAGTTCGTGCAGCGCGGCGGGGTCGGAGAGCAGCGCCTGAAAGTCGAAGTCCGTGTGCGCCGGATCGCCGACATGCACGTCGCGCAGCAGGAACGCCTGCTTGGTCGCCTCGACAAGGCCGTGGACGTGGTCGAAGCCTTCGGGGGCATCGGCCTTGAGCCGGTCGAACAGCGCCAGGATCAGCAGCGAGGCGAAGCCCTGCGTCGGCGGCGTCGCGTTGTAGAGCGTCGCACCACCGACGCGCGTATGCAGCGGGTCCGGCCGGGTCGCCGTGTGCGCGGCGAGGTCCGCGGCGGAGACGGGACTGCCGAGCGCTTCCAGATCGGCCGCGATCAAAGCGGCCAGTTCGCCGGTGTAGAAATCCTGTAGCCCGTTCGCGGCCAGTTTACGCAGGGTCTGCGCCAGCGCGGGCAGGCGCAGCGTATCGCCCTCGTCCAGCGGGCGGCCTTCCGGCTCGAAGGTCGCGGCGTAGGCGCCGGGCTGGCCGCGCAGTTCGTCGCCCTTCCCTGCCGCGATGGCCGCGCCGCCCTTGGTCACGGCCACGCCGTTCTCGGCATGGGCAATCGCATCGCGCAGCAGGCGCTCCAGCGGCAGCGTGCAGTACTCCGCCTCCAGCGCCGCCGCCCAGCCGGAGATCGTGCCCGCCACCGTATTCGCCGCCAGAGGCCCGCGCGTCGGCACCGCCTCCAGCCCGGCATAGAGCGACAGGTCGGCCGTCGCCGCCGCGCCGCCGCAGCCGTGGATCGAGTGCACGGTGCCGTCCGGCTCGCGGATGACCCAGAAGCCGTCGCCGCCGATCGCGGTCATGTGCGGATAGACGACGGCCAGCGTCGCGGCGATGGCGACGCACGCCTCCACCGCATTGCCGCCGTCGGCAAGCACGTCGCGGCCCGCCTGCGCGGCAAGGAAGTGCGGCGCAGTGGCGATGCCGTTTTGGGCAGTTACGGTCTGCATGGAACCTCTCAGTCCGGAAGCGCCGCCACGAAGGCGCGCACCACGTGGGCGGAGTTCACCGAGGCAAGGCGCTCGTACGTGTCCTCCATGTTCTTATGTTTGTCGCCGCCGGCAAGGTCCGACAAGGATCGGAACACGATCGTCGGCACCTGGTTGGCATAGGCGACCTGCGCCACCGCGCCGCTCTCCATGTCGAGCACGCGGGCGTGCCAGGCCTTGTAGAGATACTCTCGGAACTCGGCATTGTCGGCATAGACCCCGGCGCTGACCCCGGTGCCGCCGACGACGACCTTGGGCGGCTTGGCGAGGCACAGTTCGCTGCCGGGAAGCTGGTGCTCCGAAGGCGGGACGCAGCGTTCCATCGCGATCGTCGGCGCTACCTTGCGCGCGAGGTCGAGCAGCGCCGGGTCCATCGCGAAGGTGAAGAACCGCCTGGGCGGGGTCGCCGCGTTGGGAACCGTCACCCCGCGCGGGAAGATGAAGTTCCAGTTGCCGGGCGCTTCGGGCAGGACGGCCTCCGGCGATTTCCAGCCCTTGCGCCCGTTCTTGCGCGCGAAGTTGACTTCCAGATACTGGCCCCAGTCCTCCGCCACGATGACGTCGCCGATCGTCAGCGAGGGATCGACGCCGCCCGCGATGCCGGAAAAGACGATGCGCTTCACGGAGAAGCGGTCGATCACCAGCTGCGTGTTCATCGCCGCGTTCACCATCGACACGCCGCTCTGCATCAGCAGCACCGGTTTGCCCTCCAGCGTACCGGTCAGGTAAGTCGAGCCGTTGAGGCTATATTCCTTCCGCTCGCTCACGGCATGGACCAGCGCGTTCCATTCGGGCTGATAGGCCGTCATTACCAGGGTACGGGGGATGAGGTCCAGCCGCTCGTCCGCCTGCGCAGGCCCAGCGAGGCACGGGGCGACGAGTGCAAGAGCCGAGGCGATGACGGCGCGCATCAGGCGCCGCCCATCCACACGAAACGGGCGACGAACAGCAGCGCCAGGACCAGCAGGAAGCCGTCCTTCTTCGTGATGGTCCCGCGCACGATCTTGAGCACGGCGTGGGCGGTGATGCCGAAGGCAAGGCCGTTGGCGATCGAAAACGTCAGCGGGATCATCGCTACCGTCAGGAACGCGGGGATCGCCGCGAGCGGGTCTTCCCATTCCACTTCGGTCAGCGGCAGCAGCATCAGGCCGCCGACGATGATGAGCGCGGGCGCGGTCGCGGCCAGCGGGATCACCTGCGCGTAAGGCGCGACGAACATCATTGCCAGGAACAAGACGCCGGTCACCACCGAGGTCAGGCCGGTGCGCCCGCCCACTTGCACGCCCGCGGCGCTCTCGACATAGCTGGTGACGGTGCTGGTGCCCGCCATCGAGCCGACCATCGTGGCGACAGCGTCGGTCACCAGGATGCGGTTGAGACCCGGAATGCGGCCTGCCGCGTCCATCAGCCCGGCGCGCTTGGTGACGGCGACGAGGGTGCCGATATTGTCGAACAGGTCGACGAAGAGGAAGACGAACAGGATTTCCAGCAGGCCGAGGCCATGCTTGCCCGAAAGCCCGAAGACGCCCGCAAGATCGAGCTGGAACGCGGTGCCGGTCAGCGCCGAGAGCGAGTACGGTTCGGGGCTGATCGAGACCATACCCGCGATCCAACCAACCACGGTGGTGGCGAGGATGCCCACCAGCATCGCTCCGCGCACGTTCCACACCGACAGCGCGCCGATGACCAGCAGGCCGAACAGCGCCAGCGCCGCTCCGGGCGCCTTCAGGTCGCCAAGCGCCACGAACGTCGCCGGGTTGGCGACCACGATGCCGGAATCCTTGAGGCCGATGAAGCCGATGAACAGACCGATGCCGCCCGCCACCGCCGCGAAGAGGTACTGCGGGATCGAGGTGACGATCAGCTGGCGGATGCCCGTCAGCGTCAGCAGCAGGAAAGCGACGCCCGAAATGAATACGCAGCCCAGCGCCACCGGCCAGGGCACGCCCATCTGCTGCACGACGGTGAAGCTGAAGTAGGCATTCAGCCCCATGCCCGGCGCCAGCGCCAGCGGGGTGTTGGCCACGAAGCCCATCAGGATCGAGGCGAAGGCCGCCGCAAAGCACGTCGCCGCCGCCACCGAGGCGACCGGCATGCCCGCGCTGCCCAGGATCGCCGGGTTGACCAGCACGATGTAGGCCATCGTCAGGAACGTGGTCATGCCCGCCAGCACTTCCGTGCGCGCGGTGGTGCCACGCGCGGTCAGCGCAAAGTAGCGGTCCAGTTTGCCCGAAGGCACGACCTCCGATGCATCGATGGTGGTTGCGGTCTGCGTCACGCCTGTTACCCCTCGCCGCCACAGGCGGCGCAATAATACGCGCCGCCCCCAGCGGCATGGAAAATCCGATCGTCCCGTTCGCTTCGAGCATGGCGGCGAAGGCGAACAGGTCGGGCTCTCGCCCTGGTCCGCCGATCAGTTGCAGGCCGATCGGCAGCATGCCCGGCCGGTAGAGCGGAACCGCCAGCGACGGCAATGCCGTGAAGGTGATCGGCTGGGTATGAATGCCCAGATCCGCTCGCGCCGGAGACAGCGCGCCATCGATCAGGATGCGCGGATCGGCGATCGGCGGCGCGAAAGTCGGCGTCGCCGGGGCGAGCAGCACGTCGTAGTCAGCCACCAGCGCCTCGATCCGGGCGCGATATTCGGCTCGGAAAGCCTGCGCCTCCTCGTAAAGCGCATCGGGCAGCAGGGCACCGGCGAGCAGGCGGTCGCGGACCTGCGGGTCGAAGCCCATTGCGTTCGCCGCCAGCGCCTCGCGGTGGAGCATGCCGCCCTCGTGCGCGGTGATGATGAAGGCGGCGGAGCGCGCGCGCGCGATCTCGGGCAGTTCGATCAGCGGCGCATCGGGCGCGATGGCATCGATGGCGGCAAGCTGCTCGCCTTGCGCGTTCTCGCGGAAACGGCCGCCGAGGCGGGCGATGCGAAACTCGCTGCGGCTTGCGGGCTCGCGCCCTGCGAGTACCTGCCAGACCAGCGCCATATCCTCCACCGAGCGGGTGAAGGGGCCGATGTCGTCGAAGCTCTCGGCGAAGGGAAACACGCCGCCCAGCGGCAGGCCCTCGTGCGTGGGTTTCAGGCCATAGAGCCCGCACAAGCTGGCGGGCACGCGGATCGAACCGTTGGTGTCCGATCCCAGCGCGAAAGCGAGCAGCCCGGCCGCGACGACCGCAGCCGAGCCGCCCGAGGAACCGCCTGCGAGGCGGGAGGGATCGTGAGGATTGCGGGTCGTGCCGTAAGCCGCGTTGATCGTCGCGAAGCCGTAGGCGAACTCGTCCATGTTGAGGGTGGCGAGGCAGATCGCGCCCGCCGCCTTGAGCCTGGCCACTGCCTCGGCGTCGGACGTGGCGGGGGCGGCATCGACGTAGATCGTGGAGCCTGCCGTGGTCGGCAGCCCTGCGAGGTCGAACAGGTCCTTCACACCATAGAGCACGCCCGCCAACGGCCCCGGATCGCGCCCGGCAGCCACCATCGCATCGATCGCGTCGGCCTCGGCACGGGCACGGTCGTGCAGGACGCGGGTGACGGCTACATGCTCGTCGGCGACCAGGGCGATCAGCGCATCTTCCACCATGGCGCGGGCGCTAAGCGTCCCGGCGCGCACGGCAGCGGCGGTTTGCGCGATCGACCTCATGCCGGTTCGTCGCGCATCGTGCGGGCATGGCGCGCCAGCAGCGCAAGATTGGCGGCGACACCCGGGGCGCACTCGGGCAGTATCGGCAAGGCGCGCGCGGCAGCCGCGGCGGCGATCTCCGCTTCGCCCTGCGGGACTTCAGGACGGGGGAATTAGCGGGGTGTTCGGCCATGGTCTCGCGCGGTCGGAAGGGTCAGGAAGGTGCGCCGCGCGACCGTCAAAGTCCACGCCCCGCACCCGGGTCCTAACTGCCTTGCCAGACCTGCGCGATCAAACGCAATGATCGGAACAGATCGTTGCAAAAATGAGAGCACCAACCCCATTCCAGTCTCGTCATTGCGAGCGAAGCGAAGCAATCCAGGGCAGTACTAAGCCACGCTGGATTGCTTCGCTTCGCTCGCAATGACGAAAAAGGGGGAAGCGCCCTCCCCCTTCGCCACTCACACCATCGTTTCGGGCCGCACCACGCGGTCGAAGGTCGCTTCGTCCACCAGCCCCAGTTCCAGCGCCGCCTGCTTGAGCGTCTGGCCCTCGGCATGCGCGTGCTTGGCGATCTTGGCGGCGTTGTCGTAGCCGATTTCGGGCGCCAGCGCGGTCACCAGCATCAGCGAGCGGTCGAGCAGTTCGGCAATCCGCGCGCGGTTGGGCTCGATGCCATCGACGCAGCGCTCGGCGAAGCTGACCATGCCGACCGAAAGCAGGTCGATCGAGCGGATCACCGCCGCGCCGATCAGCGGCTTGAACACGTTCAGCTCGAACGCGCCCTGCAGGCCACCGATGGTCGCGGCCTGATGGTTGCCGATCACCTGCGCGGACACCATCGTCAGCATCTCGCACTGGGTCGGGTTGACCTTGCCCGGCATGATCGAGCTGCCCGGCTCGTTCGCGGGCAGGTCCAGTTCGCCAAGGCCCGAACGCGGGCCGGAGCCCAGCCAGCGCACGTCGTTGGCGATCTTGGTCAGCGCTACCGCCAGCGTCGCCAGCGTGGAGGAGAGGTGCACCAGCGGATCGTTGGAGGCGAGCGCCTCGAACTTGTTCTCGGCAGTGCGGAACGGAAGGCCGGTGAGGCTGGCCAGTTCGGCCGCGACATCGACGTCGAAGCCCGGCACCGCGTTCAGCCCGGTGCCGACCGCCGTGCCGCCCTGCGCCAGCGCGCTCACTTCGCCCGAGACGGCCGGTTCGATCCGCCCACGCGCGAGGTGCAACTGCTGGACGTAGCCGGAGAATTCCTGCCCCAGCGTCACCGGCGTCGCGTCCTGCAGGTGCGTGCGGCCGATCTTGACGATGTCCTTCCACGCCTCGGACTTGGCCTGAAGCGAGGCATGGAGCTGCGCCAGCGCGGGGTAGAGCTTGTCGTTCGCCGCGCGCGCCGCCGCCACATGCAGCGCGGTGGGGAAGCTGTCGTTCGAGGACTGGCCCATGTTCACATGGTCGTTGGGATGGACCGGCGACTTGCCGCCGCGCGTGCCGGTCAGGATCTCGTTGGCGCGGCCCGCGATGACCTCGTTGACGTTCATGTTGGACTGCGTGCCCGATCCGGTCTGCCAGATCACCAGCGGGAACTGGTCGTCGAGCTTGCCCGAGACGACTTCCTGCGCCGCCGTCTCGATGGCGTCGGCCACTTTCGCGTCGAGCCCGTGCTTGCGATTCACCCGCGCCGCCGCCTGCTTCACCAGCGCCAGGGCATGGACGATGGCGATCGGCATGCGTTCGGTCTCGCCGAAGGGGAAGTTCTCGATCGAGCGCTGGGTCTGCGCCCCCAGTAGGCACTGGCGGGTACGTCGATTTCACCGATGCTGTCGGATTCGCGGCGGGTTTCCATGGCTTCGAGACCTCCTTCGCTCATGCAATGTCGTCAGCGGGTTAGATAAGGCACAAGTTCATCATGTCCATCGCTATTGCGACTTAGTTGCATATATTTACATGCAATCTCTGCAAGCTTGCTGCGTCCCACGCGCTTGACTGGCCAGGTGATTTGGCCGACCTCTGCGGTTCCCCGGAATACAGGATACCCCATGACCAAACGCCTTCTCGCCGGCCGCGAAGTCGCCGCCATCGGCCTCGGCTGCATGAACATCGCCTGGGCCTACGGTGAGGCCCCCAGCCGCGCGGATGCTGTTTCGCTGTTCCGCCACGCGCTCGACGCCGGGTGCGACCATTTCGATACCGCCAACATCTACGGCATGGGCGTCAGCGAGGAGACTCTGCGCGAGGCGATCATGGACCGGCGCGACGAATTCTTCCTCGCCACCAAGACCGGCATTGTGCTGGAAGGCGAGCGTCGCGGCACCGACTGCCGCCCGGAGAGCATCGCCGCGTCGATCGACGCCAGCCTCAAGCGGCTGGGCACCGACCATGTCGACCTGTTCTACATGCACCGGCTCGACCGCGACACGCCGATCGCGGATTCGGTCGGCGCGATGGCCCGGCTGATCGAGGCAGGCAAGATCGGGTCCTACGGCGTCTCCGAATGGTCGAGCGCGCATATCCGCGAGGCCCATGCAGTGCACCCGATGGCGGCGGTGCAGACCGAATATTCGCTCTGGACCCGCAACGTCGAGCTGGGCGTGCTCGACACCACGCGCGAACTCGGCATCGCGCTGGTCGCGTTCTCCCCGGTCGGACGCGGCGCGCTGTGCGGCGAGATCACCGCGCCCGAGCAGCTGGGCGGCAAGGACATCCGCCTGAGCATGCCGCGCTTCTCGGCAGAGCACTGGCCGGCCAACCTCGCGCTGATCGAGCAGCTTGCCGCCCTCGCCGCAGAAGCCGGGGCGACGCCCGCGCAGCTGTCGCTGGCCTGGGTACTGGCGCAGGGCGAGCACCTGCATGCGATCCCCGGCACCCGCTCGATCGCGCACTTCGACCAGAACCACGGGACGATGACGCTGGACATCGCACCGGAGGTGATCGCGCGCGCCGGAGAGATCATCAACCAGCAGACGGTCAGCGGTCACCGCTACTCGCCGATGATGCAGGCCACGATCGACACCGAGGATTATTGAGGCGTCAGCCGAGGGGCTTCATCTCGCGGATCAGGTCGATCAGCAGGCGAAGGCCCCTCGGCACCTGGCGGCGGCTGGAATAATAGATGAAGTAGCCCGGCCCCGGCGAGGCCCACTCCTGCAGCACCGCGCGCAATGAGCCGTCGGCCAGCAGCGGGGCGATGGCCGGTTCCGCCGCGTACATCAGGCCCATGCCGCTCAGCGCCAATGCGCGGCTGACGCTGCCGTTGTCGACGATGATGCCGCCGGGCACCGCCAGCGCGAGGGACTCCTCGCCCCGGTCGAAATCCCAGTTGTACATCCGCCCGTTGCCGAGCCGCAGGCGGATGCACTGGTGCTGCATGAGGTCGTCGGGATGCTGCGGCTCGCCGTGCTTTGCGAAGTAGGCGGGCGCGCCGGCCACCACCCAGCGGAAATCCGGTGACAGGCGCTGGGCGATCATGTCCTCGGGCACGGTGCCGCCGAAGCGTATCCCTGCGTCGAAGCCCGCCTCGATCACGTCCACCATCGTGTTGTCCACGCTGATATCGAGTTCCACGTCGGGGTAGCGCGTGACGAATTCGGGCAGCACCGGCGCCAGCATCCGCATCGCCGCCTCGTCCGGGACGTTGAGGCGCACGCGGCCGGTGGGAGCGTCGCGGTGGAGGTTGAGCAGGTCCTCGGCTTCGTGGATCGCGGCGAAGGGGTCGCGGATCGCGGCCTGCAGGTCTTCGCCCGCGGCCGTCAGCGTGACCGAGCGGTTGGTGCGGTTGACGAGCCGGACCTTGAGCCGCTCCTCCAGCCCGCGCAGCGAGTGGCTGAGCGCCGAGGCGCTGACGCCCAGTTCGGTCGCTGCCTTGCGGAAGTTGCGGTGCCGCGCGATGGCAAGGAAATACGAAAGGTCGGCAAGATCGGAACGCCGGAAGGGCATTTATGCGGTAATCCCGAATACGAGGAGGGTGGCATTCTAGGACCGGAAGTCGCCCGCTGCCAAATTTTCTCATCTTTCCCGTCATTGCGAGCGAAGCGAAGCAACCCAGGGCAGCACTACGCCGCCCTGGGTTGCTTCGCTTCGCTCGCAATGACGAAGAGTGGCTAAAGGCTCAGACCACTTCGCCCAGCTTGTCGAGGTGCTTGTCCAGCGTGATCGGATAGTCGCGTACGCGCACGCCGGTGGCGTTGTAGATCGCGTTCGCCACCGCCGCGCCGACGCCGCACAGGCCCAGTTCGCCCACGCCCTTGGCCTTCATGGGAGAGACCTTGTCGTCCGCCTCGTCGAGGAACACGACCTCCTGATGCGGAATGTCGGCATGGACCGGCACTTCGTAACCCGCAAGGTCGTGGTTGACGAAGAAGCCGAAGCGCTTGTCGACCGCCAGTTCCTCCATCAGCGCGCCGCCCACGCCCATGGTCATCGCGCCGATCACCTGGCTGCGCGCCGCCGTGGGGTTGAGGATGCGGCCCGCCGCGCAGACCGCCAGCATGCGCCGCACGCGCGTCTCGCCGGTGTAGCGGTCCACCGCCACCTCGACGAAGTGCGCGCCGAAGGTGGACTGCTGGAACTTCTTGCCGAGATCGCCGAACTCGATCGAGTCCTCGACCACGATCTCGCCGCCCTTGGCCGCAGCGGCAATGTCCGCGACGCGGTTGCCGACATGGACCTGTCCGTTCTCGAACACCGCCTCGCCCGGCCCGAGGCCCAGCTTGCTGACGATCGCCTCGCGCAGCTTGACGCAGGCGGCATAGAGCCCCGCCGTCGAGGAGTTCGCCCCCACTGCCCGCCCGATCCGGCCGAGACCGGGAACGAGGAATCGCCCAGCTTCACCGTCACCTTGGCGAGCGGCACGCCCATCATCTCGGCCGCGGTCTGCGCCATGATGGTGTAGGTGCCGGTGCCGATGTCGGTCATGTCGGTCTCGACCGTGACCTGTCCCGAGGGGCTGAGGCGGACGCGCGCGCCGGACTTCATGTTGAGGTTGTTGCGGAACGCCGCCGCCACGCCCATGCCGATCAGCCAGCGGCCGTCCTGCACCTGGCCCGGAGCCTTGCGGCGCGCCCAGCCGAAGCGCTCGGCGCCCTCCTCCAGACAGCGCACGAGGTTGCGCTGCGAGAACGGGCGTTCGGGCTTCTCCGGATCGACCTGGGTATCGTTGATGACGCGCAGTTTAACCGGGTCCATGCCCAGCTTCTCGGCCAGTTCGTCGACGGCGATTTCCAGCGCCATCAGGCCGGGCGCCTCGCCCGGCGCGCGCATGGCGTTGCCTTCGGGCAGGTCGAGCACGGCGAGACGCAGCGCGGTCATGCGGTTGGCGCCCGCGTAGAGCAGCTTGGTCTGCTGCGTGGCGCTTTCCGGGCCGCCGCCTTCGAGATCGCCCGACCAGCTTTCGTGACCGATGGCGGTCAGCTTGCCGTCCTTCGTCGCGCCGAGGCGGATGCGCTGGATCGTCGCGGGCCGGTGCGTGGTGTTGTTGCCCATGAACGGACGCGTCAGCGCGACCTTGACCGGACGCTTTGCCGCCTTCGCGCCGAGCGAGGCCATGAGCACGTCCGAGCGCAGGAACAGCTTACCGCCGAAGCCGCCGCCGATGTAGGGCGCGATCAGGCGCACGTTCTCAGGGGAATCTGGAGCGTGCGGGCAAGGTCGCCCGCACCCCACGCGACCATTTGGTTGGCGCTCCAGACCGTGAGCTTGTCGCCCTCCCACGCGGCAATGGTGGCATGCGGCTCCATCATCGCGTGGCTCTGGTCGGGCGTGGTGTACATCTGGTCGAGCTGCACCGGCGCGGCGGCGAAGGCTCCCGCGAAGTCGCCCACGGCGGTCGGCGCGTCGGAGCCGGTGGCGTCCGGCGCATCCACCTTGGCGGCGGCGAGGTCGAAGGCGCCCCCGTCGCGCGCATAATCGACGTCGATCAGCGCGGCGGCGGAGCGGGCCTGCTCGAAGGTTTCGGCGACGACCACGGCGATGGCCTGGTGGTAGTGCTGGATCTTCGGGCCGCCGAGCAGCATCGCGGTGTTGAAGTTGCCCTTGGCGATCTTGCCCGCGTTGCGGTGCGTGACTACGGCGACCACGCCCGGCGCGCGTTCGGCGCGGGAGGTGTCCATCGAGCGGATCGTGCCCTTCGCCACCGCCGAGCCGACGACGTAGCCGTAAGCCGGTTTCCCCGGCAGTTCCTGATGCTCGTAGGCGTAAGGCGCGTGGCCGGTGACCTTGAGCGGGCCGTCGATGCGCGTGGTGGGCTTGCCGACGACCTTCATGCGGTCGATCGGGTTGGTCCCTGCGGGTTGGTCGAACTTCATGCTTTTGCCTCCGCAAGAACCGCCGCGATGGTGCGCTGGGCGAGGGTCAGCTTGAATGCATTGTCCTCGCGCGGGGTGGCCCCGGCGAAGAGGCAGTCGGCGACGACCTTCGAGCCCTTGGGCAGCAGCGCGTCGGCTTCCTCGACACGCCACGGCTTCGGCGCGACGCCGCCGAGGGCGACGGCGCCCTTCCCGTCCTTGCCGATCACCGCCGCGACGGAGACGAGCGCGAAGGCGTAAGAGGCTCGGTCGCGGACCTTGCGATAGATATGCGTGCCGCCCTTGGGCTTGGGAACGGCGACGGAGATGATCATCTCGCCCTTCTCCAGCGCGGTTTCGACGTGCGGGGTCTGGCCCGGCAGCGTGTGGAAGTCGGCGATGGGGATGGCGCGGGTGGTGCCGTCGGGGCGGATCGTCTCGACCGAGGCATCGAGCACGCGCATCGCCACCGCCATGTCGCTGGGATGCGTGGCGATACAGGCGTCGCTGGTGCCGATCACGCCGAGCGGACGGCTGAAACCGCCGATCGCCGCGCAGCCCGAGCCGGGCTTGCGCTTGTTGCAGGGCATGTTGACGTCGTAGAAATACGGGCAGCGGGTGCGCTGGAGCAGGTTGCCCGCCGTCGTCGCCTTGTTGCGCAGCTGGCCCGACGCCCCCGCGACGAGCGCGCGGGTGAGCACGCCGTAATCCTTGCGCACGCGCGCATCGGCGGCGAGGTCGGTGTTGCGCACCAGCGCACCGATGCGCAGGCCGCCGCCGTCTATGGCTTCGATTTTATCCATACCGAGGCCGTTGACGTCGATCAGGTGCGTCGGCGTCTCGATCTCCAGCTTCATCAGGTCGAGCAGGTTGGTGCCACCCGCGATGAAGCGCGCGCCCGGCGTCGCGGCGACTTTCGCAGCCGCATCCTGCGCGCTCGTGGCGCGCTCATAGGTGAACGGCCTCATGCCTTTACTCCTGCGACCTGAGCCATGGCCTCGGCGATATTGGAGTAGGCGCCGCAGCGGCAGATGTTGCCGCTCATTCGTTCGCGCATCTCGGTTGTCGTCATCGGCGAGGGCTTGGAGACGTCGGCCGTGACGTGGCTGGGCACGCCGGCGCGGATTTCCTCCAGCACCGCAACGGCCGAGCAGATCTGACCCGGCGTGCAGTAGCCGCACTGGTAGCCGTCATGCTCGACGAAGGCGGCCTGCATCGGGTGCAGGTTGTCCGGGCTGCCGAGGCCCTCGATCGTCGTCACCTCGTCGCCTTCGTGCATCACCGCCAGGGTCAGGCACGAGTTGATGCGGCGGCCGTTGACGATGACCGTGCACGCGCCGCACTGGCCGTGGTCGCAGCCCTTCTTGGTGCCGGTCAGCTTCACATGCTCGCGCAGGGCGTCGAGCAGCGTGGTGCGGGTGTCCAGCTCCAGCCGGGTCGCCTTGCCGTTGATCTTGAGGCTGACGGCGGCATGCGGCGGCGCGGCGGTCTGGGCCTGCGCCATCGCCACGTTGCCCGGGCCGAGCGAACCGGCGATCGCCGCGCCCGTCGCACTGGTCTTGAGAACGTCGCGCCGAGAGATCGCTCCGTATCCTTCCGTCATGGGTGATGCTTTCTTTTAAGGGACGACCACGGCAAAACCGCAGCCGGTTCACGCCTTCCTTGCCCAAGGCGCGCCCTATGTGACCATCAACCCACTCTGCCCGGATAAGTTGCCCTGCGCTACGGCGTCACGATTGCATGCGATGTTGAGTAATGTTCATCACTGTGCACAGCATAACTATACACGGCAGAATATAGTACCGCCCCGCATGTCGATATTGGATTGCACTTCTTCTCGTCGTTGCGAGCGAAGCGAAGCAATCCAGAGTGGCGCAAGACTGCCCTGGATTGCTTCGCTGCGCTCGCAATGACGATGCAGGCTCTAGGCCGCAGCCACGCGGTCCAGCGGATTTTCGCGGCGGGTATCCGGCAGCATAAGCGCCGCCACGAGCGACACCACGCAGAACGCAGTGACGTACCAGTAGAAGCCGTGTTCCATGCCGATCTGCTTGAAGGCGAAGGCCACGTTCTCCGCCGTGCCGCCGAACAGCGCGTTGGCGACGCCGTAGGCGAGGCCCACGCCCAGCGCGCGGACATGGACGGGGAACAGCTCCGCCTTGAACAGCCCGCTGACGGAGGTGTAGAAACTGCAGATCGTCAGCCCCGCCGCGATCAGCAGGAACGCGGTGACCGGGCTTTTCGTCACCGCCAGCGCGCTGAACAGCGGCACCGTGAACACCACGCCCAGCGCGGCGAAGGCGACGATGTTGTTACGCCGCCCGATCCGGTCGGAGAGCAGGCCCATCAGCGGCTGCTGGATCATGAACACGATCAGCACCGCCGTCATCATCAGCGTCGCCGTCTCCTTGGCCATGCCGACGGTGAGGACGAGGAACTTCTGCATATAGGTGGTGAACGAATAGAACATCAGGCTGCCGCCTGCCGTGAGCGCCGCGACGATCAGGAAGGCGCGGGTCGAGTGGCGGAACAGTTCCGCAAGGCTTCCAGCCTCGGCGCCTTCACGGTCCTTGGCGTCTGCGGTCTCGTGCATGTGATCGCGCAACAGCACGATGCACCCGGCGGCGACGGCGCCGATCAGGAAGCCGATGCGCCAGCCCCACGCCTTCATCCCGGCATCGCCCAGCAGCTGCTGCAGCACCAGGATCACCAAAGTCGCGGTCAGCTGCCCGCCGATCAGGGTGACGTACTGGAACGAGGACCAGAACCCCCGCCGTTTCGGCCCGGCGATCTCGGAGAGGTACGTCGCCGCCGTGCCGTACTGCCCGCCGGTCGAGAAGCCCTGCAACATGCGTCCGACCAGCAGCAGCGCCGGAGCCGCGACGCCGATCGTCGCGTATGTCGGCAGCGCGGCGATCAGCAGCGCCCCCGCACCCATCATCAGCACCGAGACGACCATCGCCTTCTGCCGCCCGTGCCGGTCGGCATAGCGCCCGAAGAACCACCCGCCGATCGGCCGCATCAGGAAGCCCACCGCGAAGATGCCGCTGGTCGCCATGACCTGCACCAGCGCGTCGCTCTTGGGGAAGAACTCGGAGGAGAAATAGAGCGCGGTGAAGGCGTAGACGTAGAAGTCGTACCACTCGATCAGATTGCCCGCAGAGCCCGCGACGATGGCCTTGAGGCGCATCCTGTCCGTCAGTTGCGGGGCCTCGGGGGTGGGCTCGATCGTGAGGGGGTGCGACATCCAATACCTTTCGTTCGTTCAAATCGGCCCCATCAGATCGGCAACGCGGTCGTCGCCTTGATCTCCGACAGCGCGACCGTCGAGGTGATTTCCTGAACGCCGGGAAGCTGGGACAGCTTCTCGAAGAAGAAGCGCTCATAGGCGCTGATGTCCTCGGCGACCACCCGGATCATGAAATCGACTGAGCCCAGCAGCACGTAGCAGTCCAGAACCTCGGGATATTCGCGGATCTTGGCGGCGAATTCATCGAGGTTCGCGCGGCCGTGGGCGTTCAGCTTCACCTGCACGAAGACATGCGCGTTGAGGCCCACCTTGTGCCGATCGACGATCGCCACGCGGCGCTGGATGAAGCCCTCGCGCTCCAGCCGGTCGATGCGCCGCCAGCAGGGCGAGGGGGACAGCCCCACCCGCTCGGCGATCTGCGCCGTTGTCTGATTCGCGTCGCGCTGCAGTTCGCGGAGAATTTTTCGCTCATAAGGATCAAGTCCGGTCATTTTCACCGCATATCACAAGCGGAACACCTTCGTCGCGTCGGATTTTCCCCGCCAGCGTCGAAATGAGGTCAGAACGCCCTCGCCTCTCCCGGCATAATGCGGGTGCTAACACCACTCCCGCATGGAGCCTTGACGATGGTTGCCCAGACCCGGCGCATGATGCCGCCGATCGAATATGTCCGCCTGTCCGACGAAGCCGCCGGTCTTGACGGCATCATCGCCATCCACTCGACCGCGCGCGGGCCTGCGGCGGGCGGCTGCCGCCTGTGGACTTACGACGACCCCGAAGCCGCCATGCGCGACGCCTTCCGGCTGGCCGAAGGCATGAGCTACAAGAACGCCATGGCCCACCTGCCGCTCGGCGGCGGCAAGGCCGTGCTGCGCCGCCCGGCGGGTGACTTCGACCGCCGCGCGCTGTTCGAAGCGTTCGGCGAGGCGGTCGAGAAGCTCGATGGCCGCTACGTCACCGCCGAGGACGTCGGCACCGGCGTCTCCGACATGGAGTGCGTGGCGCGCCATACCCGCCATGTCGCGGGCCGCACCGCGCTGCCGGGCCTTGCCGGCGGCGATCCCTCGCCCTGGACCGCGCTCGGCGTGTTCGAGGCGATGAAGGCGGCGGTCGAGTTCCGCTACGGAAGCGGCCTTGCGGGCGTGACGGTGGCGATCTCCGGCGTCGGCAATGTCGGCGCGGGGCTGGCGCGGCTGCTCCACGGCGCGGGCGCGAAGCTGGTGGTTGCCGACATCGACCCGCTGCGCTGCGCGCGTCTCGCCGAGGAAACCGGCGCGCGGATCATGGGGATCGCGGGCATCGCCGCCGTGGAGGCCGAAGTCTTCGCGCCCTGCGCGCTGGGCGGTGCGCTCGATGACGCGACGGTCGAGGCATTGCACGCAAAGGTCGTGTGCGGTGCGGCCAACAACCAGCTTGCCGCGCCGCATGTCGCGGACCTGCTGATGGAGCGCGGCATCGCGTATGCGCCGGACTATGTCGCCAACGCGGGCGGCATCATCAACGTCGCGGCCGAATACCTCGGCGAGAGCGAAAGCGAAGTGCGCGGCCGGGTCATGGCGATTGGTCCGCGCATGCGCGAACTGCTGGACACCGCCGCCAGCGACGGTCTGCCGCCGCCGGTCGTGGCCGATCGCATGGCCGAGGAACTGATGCGGCCGGAGACGGTAGCGGCTTAATAGAGGCCCACCCTGCCCCTCCCCCAAGCGGGAGGGGAATGAGAGGTCACTCTCGTTTACACGTCGTCATTCCCGCGAAGGCGGGAACCCAACTGATGACAGAGCCTGTTGCACCGGCATCAGATGGGTCCCTGCCTTCGCGGGGATGACGGATTTTAGAACGAGGGGTGGGCAACCCCACCCCTCCCCATCAGAACGCCGCGTCTTCCAGCGCCATCATCGAGGCCTTGCCCGCCTTGATCGCCAGGAACGCTGCCGTCGCCTGCGGCAGGATGCGGTCGAAGTAGAACTGCGCCGTCGCCAGCTTCGCCTTGTAGAAGCCCGCGTCCTCGCTGCCTTCGCCCAGCCTGTCCCACGCGATCAGCGCCGACTTCGCGAAGCAGTAGGCCATCGCCACCAGCCCCATCAGCCGCAGGTAATCAGTCGCCGCAGCGCCTGCTTCCTCGGGATCCTTCATGCCCTTCTGCGCGATGGTGCCGGTGGAAAGCTGCAGCGCACCGAACGCCTTCTCCAGCGCGGCGATCATCGGACCGAACTGCGCGTCCGCCTTGTTCGCCTCGACGAAGGCCGACACCGGATGGAAGAAGCTGCGCAAGTAGCGCCCCATGTGCGCGGGCATCTTGCGCCCGACCAGATCGAGCGCCTGGATGCCGTTGGTGCCCTCGTAGATCATCGCGATGCGCGCATCGCGGGCGTACTGCTCCACGCCGCTCTCGGCGATGTAGCCGTGGCCGCCGTAGACCTGCACCGCCAGATTGGCGCTTTCGTGGCCGAGGTCGGTGAACAGCGCCTTCACCACCGGGGTCATCAGCGCGATGAAATCCTCGGCGTTCTGCTTCACCGCCGGGTCGGTGGCGTGCTTCTCGGCATCGAGCGCGCGGCTGACCCAGCCGCCCAGCGCGCGGCAGCCTTCGTTGTAGGCGCGCATCGTCATCAGCATGCGGCGCACATCGGGGTGGACGATGATCGGGTCGGCCGGGCCGTTCGGGTTCTTGACGCCCGACAGCGAGCGGCCCTGCAGGCGGTCCTTCGCGTAGTAGACGGCCGACTGATAGGCCGCCTCGCCCACGCCAAGCCCCTGCACGCCCACCGAGACACGCTCGGTGTTCATCATCTTGAACATGGCCTCCATGCCCTTGCCCGGCTTGCCGACGATCCAGCCGGTGGAATCGTCGAAGTTGAGCTGGCAGGTGGCCGAGGCCTTGAGCCCCATCTTGTGCTCGATCGCCGCCACTGAAACGCCGTTCGACGGTCCCGGCGTGCCGTCGTCCTTGGGCAGGTACTTGGGCACGAGGAACAGGCTGATCCCCTTCACACCCTCGGGCGCATCGGGAAGCCGCGCGAGAACGAGGTGGACGATGTTGGGCGTCAGGTCATGCTCGCCCGCCGAGATGAAGATCTTGGCGCCGGTCAGCTTGTAGGAGCCATCCTCCTGCGGCACAGCCTTGGTGCGCAGCATGCCCAGGTCGGTGCCGCAGTGCGGCTCGGTGAGGCACATCGTGCCCGACCATTCGCCCGAGACCATCTTGGGCAGGTAGAACTGCTTCAGATCGTCGCTGGCGTAAGCCTCGATCGCGGTGGTGCCGCCGTGCGTCAGGCCGGGGTAGAGGCTGAACGAGAGGTTGGCCGAGCAGATCATCTCCTCGGTCATCTTGTTCACCGCCTCGGGCAGGCCCTGCCCGCCCCATTCGGGATCGGACGCCAGCGCGCACCAGCCGCCGTCGCGGAACATCTCGTAGGCTTCCTTGAAGCCCTTGGGGTGCGGACCACGCCGTTTTCCAGCACGCAGCCCTCGATGTCGCCGGAGCGGTTGAGCGGCAGCAGGACTTCCTGCGCCACCTTCGCCGCCTCTTCGAGCACGGCGTCGACGAGGTCGGGGCTGAATTCCTCCAGCGCCTCCAGATTGCCGAAGCCGTCGTCCTGATGGAGTTCGTGGATCACGAACCGCATGTCGCGCAGGGGCGCCTCATAGACTTGCATGTGTCACTCTCCTCGCGGGTTACGCTGCGTCTTCACACCCCACTCTTCGTCATTGCGAGCGGCCCAAAAGCACTTGGGGCCGCGCGGCAATCCAGGGCGGCGCAAACCGCCCTGGATTGCTTCGGCCTTCGGCCTCGCAATGACGAGTGTGGGGTAATCAGTCACCAATGCGTCCCGTTGTTCTCTTGTTTCAATTGCGCAGCGGCTTGCCGGTTTCGAGCATGTGCTCCACCCGGGCGATCGAGCGCGGACTGCGGACCAGCCGCATGAAAGCCTCGCGCTCCAGCTTGAGCAGTTCCTGTTCGCTCACCACATCGACCAGATCGGCCTCGCCGCCGGTCAGCACCGTCGCCAGCGCGTCGGAGACGACCATGTCGTAGTCAGTGGCCTTGCCCTGCTTGCGAAAGCCCTCGGCCGCCATCGACAGCGCGGTGCGGCCACTCTCGCCGGGCAGGCGGAAGTGCGGGGCCTCGCGCGGCTTGTAGCCATCGACCAGCGACAACGCCTTCTGCTTTGCATCGTAGAGCAGGCGATCGCGGTTCATGGTGATCGCATCGTCGGCGCGTAGGAACAGCATCTCCTTCGCCTGCGCGGCCGACTTCGATACCGAGGCGGTGGACACCGTCTCGAACACCTTGGCCACCGCAGGCATCGGCCCCCTGGGCATCATCGGATTGCTCTGCCAGCGGTCGAGCAATTCGCCATTGCCGCCCCAGCCCGGGACAAGGCCGACGCCGCACTCGACGAGGCCCATGTACAGCTCGGCATGGGCCTGGATCGCGTCGCAGTGGAGCAGGATCTCGCACCCGCCGCCCAGCGCCATGCCCGCCGGCGCGCCGACCACCGGGAACGGCGCGTACTTGAGGCCCTTGTACGCCATCTGTCCACCGGCGACGAGCTTCTCGATCTCGCTCCACGCGGCGATGTTCACCGCGAAGATCGCGAGGCCGAGGTTGGCCCCGGCCGAGAAGTTGTCGGCGTCGGTGTAGACGACCAGAGCCTTGTACTTCGCTGCCACCAGCGGGATCGCCTCGACGATCAGCTTCATCACCTCGCCGTCGAGCGCGTTCATCTTGCCGGTGAATTCGAGCGCGGTGACGCCGTCGCCGATGTCCCACAACGCGGCGGAGGCGTTACGGAGCAGTGGTTTGCCTGCCAGCTTCACGTCGGCGAGGCTGAGGACGCCTTGTGGGCGCTTAATGTCACTGTAGGTGCCGTTGAGTGCCAGTGCCTGCCGCACGCCGTTTTCGACGCGATAGAACGGCCTGTCGCCCGCGACCTTCAAGATTTCAGGGACGGGTTTTCCTTCGGATTCAAGGCGCTGCGCCAGCCAGGCGGCGCCCAGCTTGTCGATCATCTCGAACGGCCCGGCCTTCCAGTTGTAGCCGAGCTTCATCGCATCGTCGATCGCCACCACATCGTCCGCCGCCGACGGAATCAGCGAAGCCGCATAAGCCAGCGTCCCGCCCAGAACCGCCCAGGCATAGTCGCCGATCGGCCCCTTGGTCTCGACGAGCGCACGCAGGTCGCCGCGCGATGCCTTGCCCGAGGGACCGGCAGCGCGGATGGTCTCGCGGTACTCGCCGGTAGCAAGGTCGATGGTCTCCTTACGGCGGCCCATCTCCTTGTTAAGTCGGTAGAATCCACCCTTGCCCTTGCGTCCGGTATAGCCGTCGGCGATCATCTTTTCGATAAGCGGATGGCTGCGCGCGATGGCGTGGTAGGGGTCGTCCTTGGGCAGCGTCGAAGTAAGGCTGGCCTGCAGATGCGGCATCAGATCGATGCCGACGAGATCGACGAGACCGAAAATTCCGGTCTTGGGCACGCCCATGGGCTTGCCCGCGACGGCATCGGCCAGTTCGACGCTCAAGCCTTGGTCGAAGGCCGCGTTGAGGCCCAGCTGGATCCAGTAAGTGCCTATGCGATTGGCAATAAATCCCGGCGTGTCCTTGGCTTTCACCACCGTCTTGCCCATCGCCACGTCGGCGAACTGCTCGACCTTGGCGGCGACACCGGCGTCGGTATCCGGCCCGGTCACGATCTCCAGCAGCCGCATGTAGCGCGGCGGGTTGAAGAAGTGGGTGATGAGGAAGTCGCGCTTGAAGGCGTCAGACCGGCCATCGACCAGCTGCGCCAGCGGGATCGTCGAGGTGTTGGACGACACCGCCGTCCCCTCGCGCTTCACCGCCTCAAGCCTGGCGTAAAGGCCCTGCTTGATGTCGAGGCGTTCGATGACGGCCTCGATCACCCAGTCGCATTCGGTAATCTTTTCAAGGTGATCCTCGATGTTTCCGGTCTCGACGAGCTTGGCGGCGGCCTTGCTCATGAACGGCGCGGGCTCGGTCTTGAGCATCTTCGCCACCGCGCCTTCGGCCACGGCATTGCGGTTCGCGCCGTCCTTCGGGACGATGTCGAGCAGCAGCACCGGCACGCCCGCATTGGCGACTTGTGCGGCGATCCCGGCACCCATGGTGCCCGCGCCGATGACGCAGACTTTCTTGATGGAGCCGCTCATTCCACGGCCTCCAGAACGGTGGCGATACCCTGACCGCCGCCGATGCACTGGCTGGCGAGCGCGTACTTGCCGCCCTCGCGCTTGAGCAGCGAGGCCGCCTTGCCGACGATGCGCGCGCCGGTCGCGCCGAGCGGGTGGCCGATGGCGATCGCGCCGCCGTCGATGTTCACCTTGGCGGTGTCGAGGCCCAGATCCTTGATGCAGGCAAGTGCCTGAGATGCAAAGGCTTCGTTGAGTTCCACGACGTCGAGGTCACCGGCGGAAATCCCCGCGCGCTCCAGCGCCTTCTGGCTGGAGAGGATCGGGCCAAGGCCCATCGTCTCGGGCGCGCAGCCGGAAATCGCCACCGACTTGATGCGGGCGAGGATCGGCAAGCCGTGGGCGCGCGCGTATTCCTCGGTGGTCACCAGCACCGCGCTGGCGCCGTCGGTCAGCGGCGAAGACGTGCCCGCCGTCACCGAACCGTTGGCATCGAACGCGGGCTTGAGGCCAGCAAGGGCTTCAGCGGTGGTTTCGGGACGGATCGTACCATCTTCGCTGACGGTGCCGCCCTTGGTTTCGATGGGCACGATCTCGTCGGCCAGCTTGCCTGCTTCGCGCGCGGCGGCGGCCTTCTTCTGGCTCTCGACGGCGAGCGCTTCCTGTTCGCCGCGCGAAATCTGATACTGGGTGGCGACGTTTTCGGCCGTCTCGCCCATGCCGATGTAAGCGGCGGTCGACCTGGCCAGCGCCGGGTTCGGCAGCGGATTGAAGCCGCTCATCGGCACCCGGCTCATCGATTCGATACCGGCGCAGATGAACACCTCGCCAGCCCCTACGGCGATCTGACCCATGGCGATGTGAATCGCGCTCATCGAGGAGCCGCAGAAACGGTTCACCGTCATCCCGCCGACCGACTGCGGCAGTCCCGCAATCTGGCCGATCAGGCGCGCGACATTAAGCCCCTGCTCTCCCTCGGGAAAAGCGCAGCCCACGATGATGTCCTCGATATCGGCGGGCTCCACGCCGGTCTTGGAAATCAGCCCCCGGATCACCTGCGCGGCGAGGTCGTCGGGGCGGACGCGGGCCAGTGCGCCCTTGTTGGCCAAGTGAAACGGCGAACGGGCGTAGCCCGCGATCACGACGCTTTGCATGCATTCCTCTCCATGGGCGGACCCGGCCGGCTTGAGTGCCGAATCCATAGCGATCCTCGTTCTCCCGAACGTCTTCCCTTAAGGTGCGAGATCTTTCCCTATACGTCAAGCAAATTTTGGGATATGCTGAGTCCATCCGGTCGGGATCGGTCGTCACCTGCGAAGTCAGGGGCACGGTTCCAGCTTAGAAATCCGGGCGAGAGAGATGGAGAGGTCGCAAATGCACTTCCTTAAACTTACAACGCTGGCGTTGGGTTCCAGCGCTGCGATCGTCGCCGCATCGCCGGTGCTGGCGGCGGATGCGGGCGCGCTGGCAGGCTCGTGGCGCACGCCTGCCAAGCACGGCGTGGTCGAGATCGAACGCTGCGGCGGCTCGATCTGCGGCAAGCTGGTGTCTTCCGAGAACATCCTGAAGAACCCGGAACTCAAGGACATCAACAACAAGGACGCATCCAAGCGCGACCGCCGCCTCAAGGGACTTCAGATCCTCGGCGGCTTCAAGCAGGACGGCAACGCCTGGTCGGGCGGGACGATCTACAACCCGGAAGACGGCGGCACCTACAAGGCCACGATCACCCCGGCGGGCGCGGACACCCTCAAGCTCAAGGGCTGCATCGTCTGGCCGCTATGCAAAACCCAGACATGGACGCGGATCAAGTAGGCCGCGCGGCAGTTAAGTAGCTGCCAAAAAGCAATTACCTAGGGAGAGTACCGAATGCATACCAAGTACAACCGCATCTTCCTTGCGAGCGCGGCCAGCGTCGTCGCCTTCGCGTGGAGCGGATCGGCGAGCGCGCAGGCGTTCTACCTTCAGGAGCAGTCCGTCCGCGGACAGGGCCGCGCCTTCTCGGGCGAGGCGGCTGATACCGGCGTCGATTCTCTCTGGTGGAACCCGGCTTCGATCGCGGGCATGCAGGGCGGCGAGGCATCCGTGCGCGCCAGCGCCATCCTGCCGCGCGGCAAGGTCGTGGACAACGGGACCGTGATCGTGCGCCCGCTGCAGGCCCCGGCCTCGGTCGGCGGCAATCCGGTGGCGAAGAACCCGATCGATAACGGCTACCTGCCTTCGGGAGCGATCGCCTATGGGTTCGGCCGCGTGGCGGTGGGCCTGTCGCTGACGGCACCCTATTCGTTCACCACCGACTACGACGCCGACAGCTGGGCGCGCTACAGCGCCGACAAGACCAAGCTGCGCACGTACGACATCCAGCCCTCGATCGCGGTGGAACTGGCCAAGGGCCTATACATCGGCGGCGCGGCGAACATCGAATATGTCGATGCGACGCTGGGCAACTACCTTCCCAACCTGTCGCCGCTGCTGGCGGATGGGCACCAGACGCTCAAGGGCAATGGCTGGGATGTGGGCTGGTCGGCAGGCGTGCAGTACCATGACGGCCCGGTCTCGCTGGGCTTCGCGTACAAGTCCTCGATCAAGCACAAGCTGGACGGCACGGTGACGCTCGAAGGTCTGGCCGGTCCTCTCGCCACGCAGAACGGCACGATCGACGCCAAGGCTTCGTTCAGCACGCCGTGGATGATCATCGGCAGCGCCCGCGCGCAGATGAGCAAGAGCCTGACCCTCAACGCGCAGGTCGTGCGCATGGGCTGGAGCGAGTTCGACACCATCGACATCGGCGCGCCGATCAACCAGTCGATCCCCGAGAACTACCGCAACAGCTGGACCTGGGCGATCGGCGCCGATTATCAGGTCAATCCGCAGTGGGTCCTGCGCACCGGCTTCCAGCGCGGCATCACCCCAACTCAGGACGGCAATCGCGACGCGCGCGTGCCTGACAGCAACCGCTGGAACTTCTCGGCAGGCACCAGCTATTCGCCGAGCCCGGCCTTCACCATCGACGCGGCGGCTTCGTACATCACCTTCAAGGACGCGCCGATCGACCGCATCACCGCTGCCTATGCGGGCACGGCGGTGCAGACGCCGGTGATCACCAACGGCGAGCTGAAGGACGCTTCCGCTCTTGTCTTCTCCCTCGGCGCAAGGATGCACTTCTAATGATCGACGCGGCGACGATCGGCGGGGTCGCTCCCGCCACTGCCTCCTCAACGACGGACGAGATGCCGCCGATCGCGCCGCGTCTTCTGACCGACCTGCTCGACCATGCAGTAGAAGCGCATGGAGCATGGTCGGCGGTCGACTTCATGGGCCGCAAGTGGACATATTCGGAAATCGGCGCGCTTGCGAAGCGTGCCGCCCGCGGCCTGCAGGACCTTGGTGTCACCAAGGGCACCCGTGTCGGCCTGTGCCTGCCCAATACGCCCTACTACGTGGTCGCCTATTTCGCGGTTCTGCGGATTGGCGCTGTCGTGGTGAACTTCAACCCGCTCTACACCGAGCGCGAGATGGCGCATCAGGTCACCGACTCCGGCTGCGAGGTGATGATCGCCACCGATCTCGCGCTCTGCCTGCCCAAGCTGGAGCCGCTGGTCGGCAAGACCTGTCTCAAGCGCGTGGTCGTCTGCCCCTTCGCCGACGCCCTGCCCGCGATCAAGCGCCGCGCCTTCCTGCTCTTCAAGCGCCACGACATCGCGCATGAGCCGCACGACTTGCGCTATGCGCGCTGGGCCAACCTGATCGCCCGCGATGCAGAGCCGGACCCGGTCGAACGCCATCCCAACGACCTCGCGGTGCTGCAGTACACTGGCGGCACCACCGGCGTGCCCAAGGGCGCGATGCTCAGCCACGCGAACCTGGCCGCCAACTCGGCGCAGATGATCGCGCATGTCGGCCACATGCCCGAGCATCAGGAGCGCACGCTGGGTGTGCTCCCGCTGTTCCACGTCTTCGCGCTGACGACGGTGCTGAACTACTCGGTCGACACGGCGGCGGAGATGATCCTGCTCCCGCGCTTCGAGATGAAGTCCTTCCTCGCCACCGCCAAGCGCACGAAGCCGACGCAGTTCTTCGGGGTGCCGACGCTCTACACCGCGCTCAACCACCAGCAGCTTCACGGCGAGTTCGACAATGTGCGCGTCTGCATCTCCGGCGGCGCGCCCCTGCCGCTCGAAATACGCCGCGAGTTCGAGGAGAAGACCGGGGTGAACGTCGTCGAGGGCTATGGCCTCTCCGAAGCCAGCCCAATCATCGCCTGCAACCCGCTCGAAGGACTGGTCAAGGACAACGCCTGCGGCCCCGCCTTCCCCGGCACCGCGCTGGAAATCCGCGATCCCTCCGACCCCACCCGCCTCTGCGCGCCCGGCGAAAAGGGCGAAGTCTGCGCGCGCGGCCCGCAGATCATGCAGGGCTACTGGGGCCGTCCCGAGGACACCGAGAAGACCTTCATCTACGGTGCCCTGCGCACCGGCGACATCGGCTATCTGGATGAGGACGGCTATCTGTTCCTCGTCGACCGGATCAAGGACGTGATCCTCTGCGGGGGCTATAATGTCTATCCGCGCATCATCGAGGAAGCGCTCTACGAGCATCCGATGGTCGCCGAGGCGGTCGTGATCGGCATCCCCGATGCCTATCGCGGGCAGGCTCCCAAGGCCTTCGTGGTGCTGCACGGGGGGACATCCTGGATCAGGAGACATTGCTGGACTTCCTGCGCGAACGGCTGAACAAGATCGAGATGCCCGCCTCGATCGAGTTCCGGGATTCGCTCCCCAAGACCATGGTAGGCAAGCTGTCCAAAAAGACCTCGTCGCGGAAGAAGCTGCCAAGCGTGAGGGCCAAAACTCTGGCCAAGGCTCGGGCGGAACCGCAGCTTGAGCGCCGCGCCCGCTCCCGAACCGCCGCAACTTCTGGGCATCCAGGAGGCCGCAACCCTGCTCGGCGTGACGATGCGCACCTTGCGCTTCTATGAGGACAAGGGCCTGATCGCGCCGCAGAGGGTCGGCACCACCCGCATCTATTCGCGGCGCGAGGTCGGGCGAATGCAGTTGATCCTGCGCGGCAAGCGGCTCGGCTTCTCGATCCGCGAGATCAAGGAGTTCCTCGATCTCTACGACGTCGATCCCGAGCATCACGAACAGGTCCGCGCCCTCAAATCCAAGGTCGGCGAGCGTATCGCCGACTTGCGCAAGCAGAAGCGGGCGATCGACCAGACACTGGAGGAACTGCTCTCGATCGAGCGGCAGGCCCTTGCGTGGCTCGAAGGCTCCCCGCTAAGGCCCGTCGATGACTGACCCTGCTGCTGCCGTCGCCGAACTGCGCGCCCTCCTCGAAGTCGAGGAGATCGACACCGACCTGTTCCGCGGCGGCGCCTCGGAGGAACGGCCCGGCCGCGTGTTCGGCGGCCTCGTGGTGGCGCAGGCGCTGGCGGCCGCCGCACGCGATCTGGCGGGCAGCGATCGGCAGGCCCATTCGCTCCACGCCTATTTCCTGCGTGCCGGGGACACGACGCGGCCGATCATCTACCGCGTGCTGCGCGACTTCGACGGCGGCAGCTTCGCCAACCGGCGCGTCGTGGCGATGCAGGGCGGCAAGCCGATCCTCAACCTGGCGGCCTCGTTCCATCGGCGCGAGGACGGCTTCGCCCACGCCGCCGCCATGACGCAAGTGCCCTCGCCCGAGCAGTGCCCGGACCTCGTCACGGCACTCGCGGCGACGGGCCAGAAATTCCCGCAGGCCATGCTCGACCGCCTCGCCGCGTTCGAGATCCGGCCCGGCCCGCCTGCCGTGCAGGGCTCGGATACCCCTCACCAGTTCCTGTGGTTCAGGCTGGCCGCGCCGATCGACAGCGACGAAGTGCTCAGGCGCGTCGTGCTAACTTATGCGAGCGACTTCGCACTCGTTTCCACGGCGATCCTGCCCCATTCGAAGGCCATTTTCTCGCCCGGCATGCAGGTCGCCAGCCTCGACCATGCGGTGTGGTTCCATTCCACTCCGCCGGTGGACGACTGGCTGCTCTATGCGATGGACAGCCCCTGGGCCGGCCACGCGAGGGGCTTTGCGCGCGGCGCGCTTTACGACCGGGCGGGAACGCTGGTCGCCAGCGTAGCGCAGGAAGGACTCTGCCGCGCCGTCCCTACTCAGGAACCGACCGCGTAGACCCCGAGGATCTGGTCGGCGACTTCATCGAGGGTGAGGCGCCCCGGCCGATACCACTCGCTCGCCGAATTGAGCGTGGCGAGCAGCAGGATGCGATAGATCACAGGATCGCGGCCCGGCTGCGATGGCAGCGCATCAATCAGGTCCGCGAACAGCCGCTCGAACGCATCGCGCCGTGCGACCAGTTGCACGCGCACGGCTTCGGGCACCGCGCGAAAGTCGTTCATCAGCGGCATCGTCAGCGAGGCCGGGTCGAGCTGGATCGCCAGCAGTACCCGGCACGCCGTGGCCAGCCGGGCGGCGGGCTCCTCCACCCCTCGATCGCCACGCGGATGCGGTCTTCCGCCGCCTGCAGCGCCGCATCGTGGATGCGCACGAAAAGCGCGTCCTTGCTCTTGATGTAGTGGTAGAGCGAGCCGCCCAGCAGGCCCACCCGCTCGCCGATGTCGCGAATGCTGGTCGCGGCATAGCCCCGCTCGGCGAAGAGGGCGGCGGCGGCAGCCACGACCTCGTCCTCGCGCGACGGGTTCGACTTGTCGGGATGGCGTACGTTCATCGGCCCTGCGTTGGCGCGCGGACGGCCGATCGGCAAGGGAATTCACGGTCTCTAACGTCACCACCTTGATTGTAACGATCGTTTGGTACATTGACACCCAAAGCCGCGCAAGCGCGCAAGGACCACCGTGGAGACGATCATGCCCTCGACCTACCAGCCCCCGTCGCGACGATGCGCTTCCTGTTGGAGCACGTGCTCGATTTCGACGTGCAGATGGCCGCGCTGCCGGGGCTGGAGGAAGTGACGAGCGAACTGGCAGGCGAAGTGCTGACGATGGCAGGCCGCATGTGCGCCGAACGCCTCGCCCCGCTGAACCTGCCGGGCGACGCCGCAGGCACGAAGCTGGTCGACGGCAATGTCGTGACCGCACCGGGCTTCGCGGAGGCTTATGCGGAATTCGTCGAGGCGGGCTGGCCCGGCCTCGCAGGCGATCCCGAGTTCGGCGGACAGGGCCTGCCGCGCACCGTGCAGATCATGCTCGACGAGATGGTGTCCGCCGCCAACCTGTCGTTCGGCCTGTTCCCCGGCCTTACCCGGGGCGCGGCGGAAGCGCTTGCCGCACACGGCTCGGAAGAACTCAAGGCGACGTACCTCGGCAAGCTCGTCACCGGCGAGTGGTGCGGCGCGATGGCGCTGACCGAGGCTTCGGCGGGCACCGACCTCGGCCTGCTGCGCACCCGCGCCGAGCCGCGCGGCGACGGCAGCTACGCGGTGACCGGAACCAAGATCTTCATATCCTCGGGCGACCAGGATTTCGGCAACAACATCGTCCACCTCGTCCTCGCCCGCCTGCCCGATGCTCCGGCCGGGGTGAAGGGCATCAGCCTGCTGCTCGTCCCCAAGTTCCTGCCCGGAGCCAGCGGCGCCTTCGACGAGCGCAACGCCATGTCGGTCGGTGCGCTCGAGCACAAGATGGGCATCCATGCCCAGCCCACTTGCGTCATGAACTACGACGGCGCCACCGGCTGGCTGGTAGGCGAGGCCGGGCGCGGGCTCAACGCGATGTTCACGATGATGAATGCCGAGCGCCTGTTCGTCGGCATCCAGGGGCTCGGCCTTGCCGATGCGGCGACGCAGAACGCGGTGGCCTATGCCCGCGAACGCCTGCAAGGCCGCGCCTCGGACGGACGCCCCGGCCCCGTGCCGATCATCGCCCATGCCGACGTGCGAAAGATGCTGCTCGCCTGCCGCGCCTTCGTGGAGCCCGCGCGTGCCCTCGCCGCATGGACCGCGATCTCGCATGGACATCGCCGACCGCCACCCGGACGCCGCGACGCGCGATGCGGCCTCCGCCGACGTCGCCCTGCTGACGCCGGTGGTGAAGGCGGCCTTCACCGACTTCGGCTTCGAGACGACGGTGCTGGCGCAGCAGGTGTTCGGCGGCCACGGCTACATCCACGAAGCCGGGATGGAGCAGTTCGTCCGCGACGCACGCATCACCCAGATCTACGAGGGCACCAACGGCGTACAGGCCATGGACCTCGTCTCGCGCAAGGTCACGCTGAACGGCGGCGCCCCTTGCGCGCCTACCTCGACGGAATCGCGGCCGACATCGACAAAAGCGACGCGAGCGACCTCGCCGTGCAGATGCGCGCCGCCCTCGCCATGCTGGAGGAAGCCAGCGCCACCATCGCGGCCGCATCGGGTGATGCCGATGCCCTCGGCGCGGCGGCCACGGAGTACCTCAACCTCTTCGCGCTGGTGTCGCTGGGCTGGATGTGGGTCCGCATCCTCGCCGCCGCCCCGGCGCTGGAGGATGCGCGCAGCCGCGACACCTACGCCGCCATCGCCGCCTACTACGCGAGCTACGTGCTGCCCCGCGCAGGTCTGCACGCGGCCCGCATCGCAGCCGGTCCCGCCACGGTCATGGCGCTCGACGAAGCGCTGTTCTGAAAGCCTTTTCCCCGCCCCTCTCCGCTCGTCCCGCCGCCCGCGCGGCGTGACGCATAGGCTTGGCATCGTCTGCGCGAGGCAACCACTGCGCCTCGCAGGCTTTATGATGACAAAAGCACATACGGAGCATGGATGATAATGGGCGGGACACGGCTTGGCTGAACCGAAGAGCGACATGCAAAGCTGGCGCTCCGATGCGATCCGCATCGCGCGCGTCATCTGCATCGCGGGCATCGTCTACGTCCACGCCTGGACGGGACTCTCCGGCTACGAACTCGATCTGGCGCGCGGGACGCCGCAGGAGACCTTGCGCTGGGTCCTGATGGAAGGGTTCGGCCGCAGCGCGGTGCCGCTGCTGGGACTGATCTCCGGCTGGCTGGTCGCGGGCTCCTCGCGCACCCGTCACTGGGGACCGCACGTCGCCCGCAAGGCGCGCACGATCCTGCTGCCGATGGTGCTGTGGAACGCGCTGGCGGTACTGCTGGTATCGGGCGCGGCATGGCAGTTCGGGCTCGCCGCGCCCATGCCGCAATCGGTGCGCTGGCTGGTCGAGGAACTGTTCATCGTCACCCGCCCGCCCGACATCAACGTGCAGATGCCATTCCTGCGCGACCTGTTCCTGTGCATGGTGCTGGCCCCGCTGCTGGTGCGGTTGCCGTCGAAGGCGCTGGCTCTGCTCGCGCTGGCGGCGGGAACCTGCCACGTACTGGGCATCGGCCCGCCGGTGATCCTGCGCGCCTCGATCCTGATGTTCTTCACCATCGGCATCATCGCCCGCCGTGCCAACCTCGCCGAGCGCGTGGCCGCATGGCCCGCCATCGTCGCGCTAGCACCCTTCGTGGTGCTGATGCCGCTGCATCTCTACGTCTCGATCGGCGATGCCCGGCCGTTCGACGATGCCTCGACGGCGGCGGTGGACCTAGCCGCGCGCGTTGCCGCATCGCTGGCGGTGTGGTGGCTGGCATGGCGCCTCGTCGCCACTCGCGCCGCGCCGCTGCTACGCCGGATCGAGCCTTACATGTTCTTCTATTTCTGCGCGCACCTGATCCTGATCTGGCTGCTGGGGCCGGTCGTCGGCAAGCTGACCGGAAAGCTCGGCTCGCCGCTCTATCCGGTCTATCTTATCGGCCAGCCGTTCCTGATCCTCGGCGCGGTGGTGGCCATCGCCAAGGGGTTGCTCATAGTGGCGCCGGGTCTGGCGGAGACGCTCAGCGGGGGACGACTGAAAAGCGCCTGACCCTCACATCCGCGAGAACAGCGGGATCGGCGCGAAGACGAGCGAGATCAGACCCCACAGGCTGAGCGCGATCATCACCCCGCCGATCCACTGCGTCAGATCGCGCGATGAGGCACGCCGCGTCACCAGCGCCCCGATCGGCGCGGCGACGATCCCGCCGATCAGCAGGCCCGACGCCGCGATCGAGAACGACTGCAGGCCAAGCGTGCCGATGAAGGCCGACAGCACCGTCACCGTCACGAAGAACTCGGCGGCGTTGACGGTGCCCACCGCCACGCGCGGGGTCATCCCCTGCGCGATCAGGCTGCCCGTCGTGACCGGCCCCCAGGCACCGCCGAAGGAATCGAGGAACCCGGCGACGAAGCCCAGCGGCCCCACCGCGCGCATCCGGCGATAAGCCTGCGCCCGCCGCGCTCCGCGCCAGATCAGGTAAATGCCGACCGCCGCCAGATAGACGAGCAGGACCGGCCGCAGGATCGAGAGGCTGAGGTGCGAGAGCGCCCACACGCCTGTCAGCCCCCAGCGATGCCCGGAATGACGAGGCGCGCAAAGAGCATCCAGTCGACGTTGCGCTGCAGGGCATGGGCCGCGCCGGACACGCCGCTGGTGAAGCTCTCGACCGCATGCGTCACCGAGGACGCCGCGGCGGGCGGCAGGCCGAGCAGGATCAGCAGCGAGTTGCCGATCACCCCGAAGCCCATGCCGACCGCGCTGTCCACCAGCTGCGCCAGGAACCCGGCGACGATGAACGGCGCCAGCGCCGCCCAGGGAATCGCGGAAAAGTCGATCATCCGTTGCTCCTGCGTCGGCGCGCGGAACCGGCTCCGAACCGTCCGGCCGGGGAAGTCAGCAGGAACAGCACCGGGAAGATGAGCGCGAGGACGGAGAGCACCCCGCTCACCACCGCCTCGGCCCCGGCGAGCCACGGCATGACCGCCGCCCAGATCGCGACGGCCAGAACCACCATCAGCGTGCGCTCGTGCGCCCGGTCGTTGAGCCCCGTCAGGTCCACCTTGGCGCGCCCTTCGAAGAGGGAGCGAAGGCCGATCCCGGTGGGACTGCGGCGATCCACCAGCGGTTGCGGGAACGAGCCCTGCACGAGACAGCCGATCCCCGCCGCCACCATGCGCAGGCCCACCGCATTGGCGAAAGGCCGGAATTCGGCATTGCGGTCGCTGAGCGCGCGCAGGCCGGTGCGGCCGCCGAAGACCATGTCGGCCAGCGCAGTGCTCTCGGCCGGGGCTGGCTTGCTTTCCTGCACGGCGGCCTGCGTGGAGATCACCCATTCGAGGATCGCCGTCGGCACGTCGAGCCCGGTCGCCCGCTCCAGCCCCTGGAAGCCGGGGGCGGAATTGGCCTCGCAGATGCGGTAGCCGTCCTCGTCGAACAGGATGTCGATGCCGGTGATGTCGAGTTCCAGAACGTCGGCCGCCTGCACCGCCAGTTCCGCCATCTCCTGCGGCGGGTTGTAGGCGACACCGACGCCGCCGAGCGAGACGTTGGACTTGAACCCGCCGGTCAGCGAGCGCCGCTCCATCGCCGCGATCACTCGCCCGCCGACCACCAGCACGCGCACGTCACGGCCATGGCTGGCGCGTACGTAGTGCTGGAGGATGAAATCCGCCTTGGCCTCGGCGCTTTCGAGCAGGCCCGCCAGATCCTCGAACTGGCTGCGGTCCTCGCACTTGAGGACGCCTGCGCCGCGCGTGCCCTTGAGCGTCTTGACGATGACTGGAAAGCCCAGTTCCCGCTCGACCAGATCGACATCGATGGGGAACGTGCCCAGCATCGTGCGCGGGATCGGCAACCCCGCGCGGTTCAGCGTCTGCAGGGTGTGCAGCTTGTCGGACACCGTCTCGATCGTTGCCGGGCCGTTGACCAGCCGCACCCCGCGCCGCTCGAAGTGGCGCAGCAGGGCCAACGTGAAGTAGTCCGTTTCCGCGCCCGTCCGGCAGATGACGAAGTCGGGCTTCTCGATCTCGCGCCCCTGATACTTGATCGCCCAGTCGCCGACGGTGCCGACCACCAGTTCGAAGCTGTGGGGCTGGAGGACGTGCAGTTCGATGCCGAGCGCGCCTGCAGCCTCCTGGAAACGGAAGACTTCGGGCACCTCGGGAATCGACGGATCGAGTTGATGCTGAAAGAGAATCCAGCCGCGCAATGCGATATGCTCCCCGGTTTTGGCGGTAATGCGAAAGTTGCAGATGGCCTTCGCGCGTGCGTTCGGCCGGGTGTCAGGTCACAGAATGGCATTGGGCCGTCTTGGTTGCAAATCCATGGCAGCGCCGCGCACGGAACGCGAGGACATTGGGGTGCATCACCCTTCGTCATTGCGAGCGCAGCGAAGCAATCCAGGGCAGTCTTGAGCCCGCCCTGGATTGCTTCGCTCCGCTCGCAATGACGATTCAGGGACAAGTCGTCACGCTCCAACCCGCTTCCGGCATGACCGAAAAACAGCAACCGTACGAATGGTTTACGGCCCATCCACCTTTTGTTTAGGAGATTGGCGTAACTTCCTCGCGCAAGGGGGTTCCGGGTTCTTCATGTCGGTCGATGCGCAAACCATGTTGCTGCTTTCGAACGCAATTGCGTTCGTGGCCGCGACGTTTCTTCTTATCGAATGGCGGTCCCTGCGCGAGCGGTTCCTCCTGAGCTTCGCGCTCGGGTTCCTCTGCATCGTCGTGGGTTGCACCCTTGCGCCCCTGCGCCAGAGCGGGGATTTCCTCCTCGGCGTCTGGCTGTCGAACTCGATGGTCCCTCTCGCGCACTTCATGTTCCTCCACGGTGCCGCATCCTTCGCGCAGCGCAGGCTGAGCCGCGTCTGGTTCCTCGCGCCGCTGGCATGCTCTGCCCTCATGGCGGCCCCTGGCCTCGGCGACCGTGATCAGGTCATGTCGCTGTTCAATGCCGGGTTCGTGGCGGTGTTCTGCCTCAGGGCTGCAGGCGTGCTGCTGGAAGCGCGCCGCACCACCGGTTCGGAAACCCGCACCCTCGTCGCGACGTTCGTGGTCCATGGCTCGTTCTATGCCGTAAAGGCCGGCTGCGCCTTCGTGCCGGGCGCCTTCGTCGACTTGTCTTCCTATTCCGGCGTGTTGATCCCCATCTCCCTGTTCGAAGGCATTCTCGTAGAAGTCGCACTCGCCATGTCGGTAGCAGGGGCATTGCGACGCCGCCGCGAGGAACGCGCCACCCGCCTCGCCGAAAGCGATCCGCTGACCGGCCTGCTCAACCGTCGCGGCTTCGAAGCCCGTACGCGCGACGTGCAGCAGTCGGGCGGATCGCTGCTCCTCATCGACATCGACAACTTCAAGACGATCAACGACTGCTTCGGCCATCAGGGCGGCGACCGCCTGCTCGTCGATCTCGCCGCATTCCTGAGGCTGCGCCTGCCGGGTTCGGCGATCAGCGCCCGCCTCGGCGGCGACGAGTTCGTGGTGCTGCTGCCCGGAATGGACGAAGGCCGCAGCCTCGGCCTTGCCGAAGACCTCTGTTCGGGCTTTGCTATGCGGCAGGGAGGAGGCAACTGCGGCACGCTCAGCATCGGCTGCGCGCCCGTGACTCCGGGTATACAGGACCTTTCGCCCGCCATGCTGCAGGCCGACCGGGGCCTCTACGATGCGAAGAGCAAAGGCCGCAATCGCGCGTCGTCGGCGCCCCGTCTCTCCGCCACGGGGACACAGGCGGAAATCCTGCCCTATCCCATCGCCGCCGCAGGATAATCACTTACCGATCATTGACGGGGAACCGTTGCACGCGCGATGTGTTGTCGCGTGCACAGACGGGGTGAATCGACGGGAAAATCGGCCCGGCGCGAAGGGATCGGTTAGGGGCATGACGCGCAGCGTAGGGAACGGCCACGGGTTCATGGGACTCGAAGGCGAACTCGCGCGCCGTATCGCCACGCACGACTGGGCCTCCACCCCGATCGGTCCCATCGAAGGCTGGCCGGTCAGCTTGCGCCACACCGTCGCGATGATGCTTCCCTCCCGCGTGCCGCTGGTGCTGTTGTGGGGGCCGATGGGCGTCATGCTCTACAACGACGCCTATGCCGAGTTTGCCGGTGGGCGCGACAGCCGGCTACTTGGCTCGAACGTGCTCGACGGTTGGCAGGAAGTCGCGGAATTCAATGCCAACGTCATGAAGGTCGGTCTTGCGGGAGGCACACTGAGCTATCGCGACCACATGCTCACGCTGCACCGCCACGGAAAGCCCGAGCAGATCTGGCTGAACCTCGACTATTCGCCGGTCCCCGGTGACGACGGCAGGCCTGCGGGCGTCATCGCCGTAGTCTTCGAGATCACCGAGGCGCACCACGCCCGTGAAGCCCTCGAAGAGAGCGAAACGAAGCTGCGGTTCCTCGACGACATTGCGCAGGCGATCACGGATTGCCGCGGGGCCGAGGAAATCCTCGCGATCACCACGCGCATGACCGCGCAACACCTCGGCCTCTCCAACTGCGCTTATGCGGACATGGACGGCGACGAGGACGGCTTCACGATCCGGGGCAACTGGCACGCCGACGGCTCCCCTCGATCGTCGGACACTATCGCCTCGCCGACTTCGGGCAACTTGCAGTGAAGGAACTCCGTGCCGGGCGCCCGCTGATCATCAACGACAATGCGACGGAGATCGCGCCGAAAGAGGCCCGGACCTTCCAGGACATCGGCATCGCGGCAACGATCTGCATGCCGCTCGTCAAGGAAGGCCGCCTCATCGCACTGATGGCGATCCATGACAGCAGACCCCGTCGCTGGACACCCTATGAACTCGATATAATCCGCGAAGTGACCGAGCGGTCCTGGGCGCATGTCCAGCGCGTTGGCGCCGAAGGGCTGCTGCACGAGCGCGAAGCCTACAACCGCCAGATCCTCGACGGTGCGGTCGACTACGGCATCGTCGCCACCGATCTCGACGGTCGGATCACCTTGTGGAATGCCGGAGCCGCCGCGATGCTCGGCTGGAGCGAGCCGGAAATGCTCGGCCGTCCGATAGACGTGTTCTTCACGCCCGAGGACCGGGCGACCGGCCGGCCCGCCGCCAAGCGCCGCGAAGCGCTCGACAGCGGCCGCGCCCATGACGCACGCTGGCATTTGCGCAAGACCGGCGAGCGCTTCTGGGGCCTCAGCGAGATGACCCCGCTGCGCGATGCCGAGGGCCGCCCGACCGGCTTCGTCAAGCTGATGCGCGATCGCACCTTCGAGCATGACGCGCAGGAAGCCCTGCGCCTGAGCGCCGAACAGCTGAGCCGCGCCCAGGTCGCGGGCGGCGTGGGCCTGTTCTCCGTCGACATCGTCGCCAATACCATTACCGGGACCGACGAATTCTGCCGCCTTTTCGGAGTGCCGCAGCGCGGGGAGACAAACGTGCGTGTCTTCGAGGAAATCATCATTCCCGAAGACCGGCATCTTTCATCCAACCATGCCCGGCGCCATTCGGCGAACGCGGCACTCGACGTCGAATATCACATCCGTCGCCCCGATACCGGCGAGGAGCGCGTGATCGCGCGCAAGTCCGAATTCGAATTCGATGCCGCTGGCAACGCGGTACGGATGATCGGCGCGGTGCGCGACGTGACCGACCGCACGCGCACCCAGTTGGCCCTCGAAAAGAGCGAGGCGCAGTTCAGCGCCCTCGCCCAGAACATGCCCACGCAAGTCTGGACCGCGCGGGCCGACGGCGCGATGGACTGGTTCAACGAGCGCACTTACGCCTATTCGGGCGAGCCGCATGGCAGCCTCGACGGCGATGGCTGGGCTCGCCTCGTCCATCCGGAAGACCGGCAAACCGCCGTCGAGCGCTGGGCGCAGGCCGTCGCGAGCGGAGAGGTCTACGACACCGAACTCCGCCTGCGTGACTGCGAGGGGCTCTATCGCTGGCATCTCTCGCGGGCCATGCCGCTCAAGGACGCCCATGGTGCCATCTCTGCCTGGATCGGCACAAATACCGAGATCGAAGCGCAGAAGCAGGCAGAGGCCGCTTACGCGCAGGACCGCGACCGGCTCTGGACGATCAGCCGCGACCTCATGCTGGTCTGCGATTTCCAGGGCGCGATCACGGCGGTGAACCCCTCTGGCGAGCGGTTGCTGGGCTGGCATGAGGGTGAAATGCTCGGACAGCGCATCGCCTCCTTCGTCCACCCCGACGACGTCGAGGCGACCGCCGCCGAAGTCGCCAAGCTCGCGAGCGGGCGCCGCACGATCGCGTTCGAGAACCGCTACCGCACCAAGGACGGCGACTTCCGCCTGATCGCCTGGACCGCTGTGCCTGACGACCGCCGCATCCACGCGATCGGCCGCGACATCACCGAGCAGCGCGCCATCGAGGAGGCCCTTCGCCAGAGCCAGAAGATGGAGGCCGTGGGCCAGCTGACCGGCGGCATCGCGCACGACTTCAACAACCTGCTGCAAGGCATCACCGGCAGCCTCGACATGATGCACGCCCGGTTGACGCAGGGCCGCACGCAGGACCTCGAGCGCTGGCTCGGCGGCGCGCGCACTTCGGCCGAGCGGGCGGCGGCGCTGACCCATCGCCTGCTCGCCTTCTCCCGCCGCCAGCCGCTCGACCCGCGACCGGTGCGCAGCAATCCGCTGATCGCCTCGATGGAGGACATGCTGCGCCGCACGCTCGGCGAACACATCGAGCTGGGCTTCGTTCTGGCGGGCGGGCTGTGGCCAACGCGCTGCGATCCCAACCAGCTGGAAAGCGCCATCCTCAACCTCGTCATCAACGCGCGCGACGCCATGCCGCAGGGCGGCAAGCTGACCATCGAGACCTGCAACGCCCACCTCGACGACCGCTACGCCGCGCGCGAGCGGGACGTGAAGCCGGGCGAATACGTGTGCATCGCGATCAGTGACACCGGCGTCGGCATGAGCCGCGACACCGCTGTGCGCGCCTTCGAGCCGTTCTTCACCACGAAGCCGATGGGCCAGGGCACCGGCCTCGGCCTGTCCATGATCTACGGCTTCGCGCGCCAGTCCGAAGGCTACGCGCGAATCTATTCCGAGGAAGGCGTCGGAACCACGATCAAGCTGTTCCTCCCCGGCATCTCGGCACCGACACCGCGACCGAGGACGCGCACGAACCGCTGCTGCTGCCCACCGCACGCGAGGGTGAAGTGGTGCTGGTGGTCGAGGACGAGCCGGTCGTACGCGCGCTCATCCTCGAAGTGCTCGACGGCCTCGGCTACCGGGCGATCGAAGCTACGGACGGCCCCTCCGGCCTCGCCATCCTGCAGTCGGACGAGCGCATCGACCTGCTCGTCACCGACATCGGCCTGCCCGGGCTCAACGGCCGACAGGTCGCCGACGGCGGGCGCGCCTGCCGCCCCGGCCTGAAAGTGCTGTTCATGACCGGCTATGCGGAAAACGCGGCGCTCGCCTCCGGCTTCCTCGAACCGGGCATGCAAATGATCACCAAGCCCTTCGCCATGGACCTCCTCGCCGGACGAATCCGAGAGATCATCGAGGGCTGAATCCCCCTTGCTCGCGCCGCGAACCGCTGCCAATAACTTTGCCGCGCAAGGCGTTGTCGCGAACGCAATTTCAGGGTGGCACGATGCCTGAGGAAACCCCTCGATTCGATGGATTGCGGGTGCTGGTGGCGGAGGACGAGTTCCTCGTCTCCATGCTGCTCGAAGAGATGCTGACCGATCTTGGCTGCGAGGTCGTCGGACCTTTCGCGACGCTCTCGACCGCGCTCGCGACAGCCTGCGCGGGCGAATACGACGTCGCCGTGATCGACCTCAACCTTGCGGGCGAGAAGGCCGACCCGATCATCGCCGAACTCGCCGCCCGCGACGTACCTCTGGCGATCGCCAGCGGCGGCTTCGAGCCCGACCTCGAACATCGCCCGACGGTGCGGCTCGACAAGCCCTACAGCGCGACTCAACTGGAGCAGGCGATGACGACCCTGCACGCTGCACTGCAGGACCGCGACTGAACCAACCCGTCATTGCGAACGTAGCGAAGCAATGACGACGGGGTTTACGCCGCCTTGAGCACGAACGGGATCGTGACGTAGCCGCGCACCGCAGTCGCCACGCCGTTGCTCATCAGCGGCGACCAGCGCCAGTGCTTCACCGCCCGCAGCGCCGCGCCGTCAAGGCGTGAACTGCCGCTGCTCGATGCCACCTGGATGTCCTTGACGGTCCCGTCGCTACCGACCAGCAGAAGCAGCTTCACCGTGCCCTGCTCGTGCGCGCGGCGGGCATCCACCGGATATGTCGGCGGCTTGGCGAACAGCACCTTGCTCGAAAGATCGCCGCCTTCCAGCGTAGTCGCGGCGGGCGGTGCGACGGAGGGCGGCGCGCTGACCTTGACCCCTTCGCTGGTCATGCTGGGCGGAGCAGGCGGCGGCGGTGCATCCACCATGACCTGCTGCGGGCCAGGGCTGGGCAGCTCGATCATCGGCTTGGGCACGACCGTCTGCGTAATCGCAGCCTGCGGCGTCTCCAGCTTCGTAGGCTCGGGCGGCGGCGGAGGCGGTGTGACGTCCAGTTCCTGCACGTCGACCGTGGTAAGGTGCGCCCGCTCCTTGTGCGCCGCGACGATATTAAGCGTGGCGAGGCAGGCCGCCATGCCCAGGATCATCCCGGCCGAGGCCAGCAGTGCAACCGGGTTCGCCTTGGCGGGACTGTAGACCGAACGCCCCGGGCCTTGCCCTGAAGGCGATTCGTCGACCGGATACGGCAGGACGAGCGGCTCGTGCACGACGGCCGAAGCCGGTGCGAACGCGAGTTCGTCCGGCGCGAGCGCGGCAACTGTCGCCAATTGTAATCTCCTGCCAACCACTATTGCGAGTGATTTTCATATACACTAAGCAGCTCGTCGTCCAGAGGGCACCCGACATCGCAACGACGTGTGGCGGCACGTTTCCGTCTAAGGGGGCCGTCCCGGTGATCACGCCGGATTTTTGAAGCCCGAGTTAAGGATGCGACATCTTGGAAGTTGCCGACGCCCCAGACCGCCACGCCGACACCGCGCGTGACGCCGCGTCAGCCGCTCCGAGCCGCATCACGCCGCCCGCCAGGCCAAAGGCCGCAGCGAAAAAGAAGAAGAACAAGAAGGCCCGCGCCTTCTGGCTCAAGCAACTGCACACCTGGCATTGGGTAAGCGCGGCGATTTCGCTGGTCGGCATGCTGCTGTTCGCGGCGACCGGCATCACGCTCAACCACGCCGCCTCGATCGGCGCGGAGCCTTCGGTGACGCAGAGCCAGGGCAAGCTGCCGGTGGCACTGCTGGCGAAACTGCCTGCCCCCGGAGACCGCACCGATCCCCTGCCCGCAGAAGTGGCGAAGGCGATCGCGGCGGCGGTTCCGCTCGATCCTTCGGGCCGCGCGGCGGACTGGACCGCCGAGGACGAAGTCTACGTCGCCATGCCCGGCCCCGGCCGCGACGCCTGGGTCAGCATCGATCGCGCGTCCGGCGAAGTGCAGGCCGAAGTCACCGACCGGGGCTGGATCTCCTACCTCAACGACCTGCACAAGGGTCGCAACAGCGGTGCCGCGTGGTCCCTGTTCATCGACCTCTTCGCCGTGGCCTGTCTCGTGTTCACGATCACCGGCCTGTTCCTGCTCCAGCTTCATGCGAAGCACCGGCCGATGACCTGGCCGATGGTCGGCCTGAGCCTGCTGATCCCGCTGCTGCTGGCCCTCCTTTTCATCCACTGACGAGAAAGCCCGTGATGACCCGATCCAAGATCCTGCCCGCGCTGCCGCTGCTGGCCGCCGGCACCGCAACCGCTCTTGCCGCCACGCCCGCGCTCGCCGCGTCGGTCACCGTCACCGTCCCGCAGATCAAGGTGGCCGAATACCACCGCCCCTACGTCGCAGGCTGGGTCGAGCCCGTCGCCGGCGGCGATGCCCGCACCCTCTTCGTGTGGTTCGACGGCAAGAAGCGCGGCGCGGAACCGGGCACCAAGTGGCTGGCGGACTTACGCACCTGGTGGCGCAAGGGCGGCCGCTCGCTGAAGCTGCCCGCCGACGGCATCAGCGGCGCGACCCGCGCGCCCGGCAGCTACACCGTCGCCATTCCCGCGAACCTGCCCAAGGGCGACTACGTCCTGAAGGTCGAGGCCGCGCGCGAAACCGGCGGGCGCGAACTGGTTTCCGTGCCGTTCACCGTCGGCGGCAAGGGTGGTTCCGTCTCGGGCAAGACCGAGCTGGGCACCGTCACCGTCCGCTGATCCAATCACTTTCGCTTTACATAACAGGGGAATACGAATGCGCTTCCGCTCCATCCTGATCGCCGCTGCGGCATCCTCCATGCTGGCGACGCCTGCGCTTGCCCACCGCATGTGGCTGCTGCCCTCGACCAGCACGCTCGCCAGCACCAACGAATACGTCACCGTCGATGCCGCCGTGTCGAACGACCTGTTCTACCCCGACCATGTCGCCATGGACCCGGCGCAAGTCTCGGTCTGGGCGCCCGACGGCACCGACGGCAAAGTCGAGAACGCGTCCAAGGGCCGCCATCGCGGCACTTTCGACGTCGCGCTGAACAAGGCGGGCACCTGGAAGATCGGCATGGAGCGCGCCTCGGTGATGGGCACCTTCAAGGTCGGTACCGAGGAATGGCGCGTGGGCGGTCGTGGCCGTCCGCAGGGCGCACCGGGCGGTCCGGGTGCTCCGGGCGCTGGCGCACCGGCCGGTGGTCCCGGCGGCCCCGGAGGTCCGGGTGGCCAGCCGCCGCGCATGGTGCCGACCGTAGCCGACATCCCCGCCAACGCCACCGACATCAAGCTGACCGAAGTGACCTCGCGCAACTTCGTCTACGTCACTGCGGGCGAGCCGAGCAAGGTCGCCCTCACCGGCAAGGGACTAGAATTCGATCCGGTCACGCACCCTGACGAACTCGTCTCGGACGAGGAAGGCAGCTTCCGCTTCCTGATCGACGGCAAGCCCGCCGCCGGCATCAAGGTCGAAGTCGTCCCCGGCGGCAAGAAGTACCGCGCGGCCGAAGATGCGCAGGAACTGACCACCGGCCCCGACGGCGTCGTCAAGGTCAAGTGGTCGGTCGCTGGCTGGTACTGGCTGAACGCCAGCGTAGAAGACACCAAGCCCGCCGACAAGAAGGCCAGCGCCCGCCGCATGTCCTTCACCACCACGCTCGAAGTCGTCGCACCCTGACGACGTCCTGAGCCTGCCACCCATGCGCCTCGCCGTTCCGCTTGAAATCGACGCAGCCTCGCTCGCCACATGGCGGCAGGGCGTGCCGGTGATCGCGCTGGGCGGCGAGGCCATGGGCACGACATGGCGCATCCGGCTCGCCCCGCCCCCGGCTTCGACCGGGACGCGGCGAGCCGCGCGATCGAGGCTCGGCTCGAGGACATCCTCGCGCAGATGAGCCACTGGCGTGCGGATTCGGTGCTGGGCCGGTTCAACCGGGCAGGTGCGGGCGAATGGTGCGCCCTACCTGCGGATTTCGCCACGGTGATCGAAACCGCCCTTACCGTCGCCGAGCAGTCAGCCGGTGCCTTCGATCCCGCGATCGGCGCGCTCGTCGATGCGTGGGGTCATGGTCCGGTAACGATCGACCGCGCGCCCACCACCGAAGAGATCGAGCGGGCCCGCGCGGTCTCCGGCTTCATGCGCCTCGCCTACGAACCGGATACGCGGCGGCTTCGCCAGCCCGGCGGGCTCAGGCTCGACTTGTCGGGCATCGCCAAGGGCTACGCCGTCGATGCGCTGACCGCGTTGCTCGCCGGGATGGACTGTCACCATGCGCTCGTCGAGATCGGCGGCGAACTGGTCGGACGCGGCCTGCGTCCCGATGGCGATCCGTGGTGGGTGGACCTCGAAACGCCGACACAGGGCGTAGCTCCGCTGCGGGTTGCGCTGCACCAGTTGGCGGTGGCGACCTCGGGCGATTACGTACGCGGTTTCCACAGTATCGACCCGCGCAGCGGGATGCCCGTCGAGCATGCCATGGCGGTCAGCGTGATCCACTCCTCGGCCATGCTCGCAGATGCCTGGGCAACCGCGTTCAGCGTGCTTTCGCCTGCCGCTGTGAGCGCTTTGGGTGCCCGTGAGTACCTTTGTGTGCGCGTTGTGTACCGTTGTGGCACCGCTCTGACCGAGTGGATCAGTCCCGCCCTTGCCGCCATGATCGAGGCCGAGGACGAAGTTCCAGCTTGATGCAGGTCATTGTCAGCATCACCGGACTGCGCGAATAGAGGCACCATGGTCATCGAAATACCCGATCTGTTCGACGCTGCCGAGGTGCGCGAAATCCGCAGTGCGCTGGAAGCCGCCGACTGGGCGGACGGCCGCGCCACCGCCGGTCACCGCGCTGCAAGAGTCAAGGAAAACGAGCAGTTACCGCTCGACCACCCCTTGGCCAAGCAGCTAGCCGACCGCGTCCTCGCCCGCCTGGCACAGACCCCGCTGTTCATCGCCGCCGCCCTGCCCGCCCGCGTCCTGCAGCCCCGTTTCAGCCGCTACGACGGGCGCGGCCACTACGGCAATCACGTCGACAACGCGATCTTCCCGATCCCCGGAACCGGCGAGCACCTGCGCTCCGACGTTTCGAGCACCCTGTTCCTCTCCGACCCCGAAGAATACGACGGCGGCGAACTCGTCATCGAGGACATGTTCGGTACGCACACGGCCAAATTGCCCGCCGGAAGCCTGATCGTATATCCCGGTTCCAGCCTCCACCGGGTCATGCCGGTGACGCGCGGCGTGCGCTTCGTCTCGTTTTTCTGGACCCAGAGCTTCGTCGCCTCGCCCGAGAAGCGGCGGCTGATGTTCGAACTGGACGGCGCGATCCAGTCTGTCGCGACGGACCATCCCGAGCATGCCTCGATCGATACCCTCACCCAAGTCTACCACAACCTGCTGCGCCAGTGGTCGGCAACGTGAGCCCGCAGCCGCCGTTTTCCGCCATTCCCGCGGACTTGCGCACCCTTGCCGATTACGAGCGACGCGCCGAAGCCCACCTGATGCCCGAGGTCTGGCGGCACATCCAGGAAGGCGCGGGCCGCGAGATTACGCTGTCCGAGAACCGCGCCGCCTTCGACCGCATCGGCTTGCTCCCCGCGCCATGGCGAGGCTCGACGGCAGCACGGAAATCGAGCTGTTCGGCCGCCGCCATGCCTCCCCGATCCTGCTGGCCCCGCTGGCCTACCAACGCCTTGCCCACCCCGAGGGCGAACTCGCCTGCGTCCGCGCCTCCACCGCGCTCGACACCGGCATGGTCGTGAGCACGCTGTCGAGCATGCCTCTGGAGGACATCGCCGCCGCCGCCCATGCCCTCGCGCATGATCTGGGCAAGATTGCCCCGCCATTGTGGTTCCAGCTCTACCTCCAGCCGGAACGCGAGCACAGCCTGCAACTCGTCCGCCGCGCGGAAACGGCGGGCTACGAAGCCATCGTGCTGACCGTCGATGCGGCGCTCAAACCAGCCGGAATCACGCTTCCGCAAGGCGTCGGTGCGGTCAATCTGGCCGGAATGCCGCGTCCGACACAGACTTCCGTGCCCGGCGGCCGGATCCTGCTCGGCACTCCGCTCGCGAACGCTGCTCCGGGGTGGGACGACCTCGTGTGGCTGCGCAAGACGACGAGCCTGCCGATCCTCGTCAAGGGCCTCTTGCTGGGCGACGATGCCGCGCGCGCAGTCGACGAAGGGGCCGACGCACTCATCGTCTCCAACCATGGCGGGCGCGTCCTCGATGGGCTGCCGAGCCCGGTCGACCTGATCCAGAGCGTGGCCGAAGCGACGCAAGGCCGTGTGCCGCTGTTGCTCGACGGTGGGGTGCGGATGGGGACGGACGTGGTCAAGGCGCTCGCGCTGGGTGCCCGCGCCGTGCTCGTCGGTCGCCCGCAGATGCATGCACTGGCCGTAGCGGGAATGCCCGGCGTAGCGCATGCCATTCACCTGCTGCGCACCGAACTGGAAGCGGCGATGGCACAACTCGGATGCCCGAATTGCGCGATGCTCAGCCCTGACCGACTGGTCGCGCTCGGCCGCTGAGCGCTATTTGTCGAGCGGCAGCTTCACCACGCCGGTCGGGGCGTCCCGCAGCCGTATGCGCAACATTCCATCGGTCGGCCGGCCGCTGACCTGCAAGGTCCGGCCAGTATAGCCCGGCTGTACGGCGGAAGGTCTGGCGAACCCGTCCTCGACCGCAGCCGCATCGATCAGGAACAAGTTCCGTCCCGTGATCGTGCAAGGTCCGTCCTGCCCTTCGCAAGTAGCGCCCTCTATCCGCGGCAGGCGGACGACCGTGGTGAGCGGCATCCAGTCCCCGCGGTCCTCGCGTCCACCCTGCCCCTTGCTCACGAGGCGCAGGCGGATGGCCCCGAAGGTGCCGGGAGGCAGGTCGTCGGCCTTCAGGGTCGCGACAAGCACCTCGAGGCTTTCGAGATTGAGCCCCTTGCCGATCGTGAGCCGGGTGACGGGCTCGCCAGATGGGGGTGCGATTTCGATCGCGGAACCGGCACCGAACCGCGTTTCGCCCGAAGCCTTGAGAGAGAACACCATTTCGCCATTGTCAGGCAGGAGATCGCCCGAACCCATGTCCAGCGTCTTCGCGCCCTGCGCCGCCGGAGCGGGATAAACCGTGCGCTGCAACAGCGCCGCCTGAGGACGCGGGCCACCGATTCGCACCGGAAGCGTCAGGTTGCGGCCGTCCTCCAGCCGCACAGTCGCCTTGTCGGGCGCTTTAGCGGTATCGACGGGGACCTTGCCCGCTCCCTGCGCGAGCAGGCGCAGCCGGTCCGTCCCGCCTTCGCGCGTCAGCCCGTCGGGACGGAATTCGGCATCGCCGAGCACGACCGAGCGAACCTGGTCCAGCCGCTGTCCGGTCAGGAAACCCTGCGTGTCGCCGGCATGGAGTTCTAGCGCTTCCAGACGGCTCGCCTGCACCCGCGCGCGCAATGCGACGGTCTGCGTTGCAGCAGCACCGCGCTGCCGGATTTCCAGCCGCACTTCGCCCGCCGCCGCATCGGTCAACGGCACCGTGACGCTCAGGCGCCGCCCTTCCAGCGCCTTGAACACGAGCGGCCGGGCGGCACCATTGCCCTGCCGCAACGTCACGTCCTCGACGCAGCCGGGAGCGGCGCCTTCCAGCGCCACCTCGTTGTCGCGCCCCACGATCAGGCCATCGGCATCGCCAGTGGCCTTCCACGGTTCGCCGCCCGGGCGCTGGAGCAGGAAATCCGGACCATCGAAAGGCGCGAACCCCCATAGACCATGAAGGTGGCCACGGACGTCTCCCGCAAAGGCGACAGGCAGCGTATCGGCCGCCAGCACGTACCCGCCTTTGTCCGCGCGGGCCTTAACCGGCACTTCCAGCGTCTGTCCGGATGCGGAAGTGAGGCGCACCTTCATGTCGTGGGCGAAGTCGGTCGAGAATACCAGCGGCGCCCCTTCGACCGGCAGCACGGTGCCGGGCGCCATGCAGATCGGCCCCTTTGCGGAGCTGCGCAGTTGCGGGGGAATGTCCGCTTCAACCGCAGGCATGGCCGCGATCATCACCGACTTGGGCTTCTGGAACGAGGGGGCCGCGTTGAGCAGCAGCGACATGCGATCCGCATCGCGGACGGTCAGGGTCGGCAGATAATTGAACGTCGGATTGTTGAACGCGCCGAAGATCTTCGCCACGTCCCGCGCCACCGCGATATAAGCGCTGTAATACCCTGCCCCGGCTTCGCGCGTGTTGCTGAGCTGCAGCGCCAGATCGGTCGGCGTACCGGTGATCGTCTCCGCCAGCGAACTGGTGTGAACATCGTTCAGCACCAGCGATTCGCGGTTCTCCACGAGGCACGATGCCTGCGACTGGATCACCTTGTTGAGGCAGTCCTCCTGCAGCTTGATCGAGAGGCTGCGGGCGAGCACCGGTGCGACCGTGCGCAGGTATTCCGGCCCGTTGTCATCCTGCGCGCGGATCGCGGCCATGAAGGCATTGAGGCGCGAATGATCGAGCGAGGCCTGGTTGAGGTCCTGGCTGGCGCGCACGAATTCGCCCGGCTTCCCGCGCACCGCATCCATCAGCACACCTTCCGCGCCGCCGGTCTCGGGCACCATGAGCAGCACCATCTGCCGGGCATCGCGCGGCACGGTGACGGTCAGGGCGCTGTCCTTTTCCTTCTCCTTCCAGGTTCGGGCGAGATCGACCCAGTCCTTGGGCGGAGGATTGGTCGCCCCGCGCAGGAAGGCGGACATGAGCACGAACCGGGCGCTCTGGTTCTCCGGCAAGGCGCCATGGACGACGACCTTGTCGCCGGGCGCGAGGCTCGGCACGCGGCCGATCGGCAGGGTCTGCCCCTCGCGCGTGACTTCGATGCGCAAGTCCGGTCCAGCCAGCTCGAAAGGAGCGGGATCGCCCAGCGCCGGAGCAGCGATCAGCAGCGGCAAGACCAGCAGTCCGGTGAAGCGAGAAATGCGCGAAAGGCAGCGCTCTGAAGGTCTCTTGCGCAAAAAGCCGAAATCCTGTCGTTGTTTCAGACCAAGGGCGCCCCGGGCAAGCCTTAGCCGCTCCACATACCGGCATTCAAGCCTGCACGGTCCGAAACGAGCCGCAATCGCGCCCGTCGATGCTAATTCAACGAGATCGCGAGTTGTTCCTGTCCATGGCCGTCGACGTGGGCCACTTCGGCCACCAGACCTTCGAGGGCAAGTCGACAGTGACGGTCCCAGCAGAAGTTCTCACGCGCGAACCGCCGCCCGTTCTCGGCGAGACGGCGCCGATAGGCCGGATCGCGCGCCAGCAACGCCAGGGCAGCGCGAATGGCTGCCGGATCGCGGCCATCTACGACCAGGCCGGTCACCCCGTCGCGCACCAGTTCGCCCGGGCCTCCGTCCTGCCCGACGATGCAGGCGATGCCATGCGCCATCGCATCGGCGACACTGATGCCGAAGCCCTCCATCTCCGCGCCATCTTCGAGCGCGATCTGAGGATGGAGGAAGATGTCGGCAGTCCGGTGGCGCTCCGCCAGTTCCGCATCATCGACGTAGCCGGTCATTACGGTGGAGCCCAGTCCACCTGCGGTCGGCTCCAGAGCCGCGCGGATGGCCTCTTCGTCGGGACCACGGCCGATGACTGCGTAGTCGAGCGCAATGCTCTCGCCCCGGCAGGCAGCAACCGCACGCAATGCTGCGGGCACGTTCTTGCGCGGGACGAGGCGGCAAACCGTAATCACGCGCAGCAGGGCGTTTGCGGGCTCGCACCGTTCATCGGCGGGCAGGACGACGCCATTCCAGACCGTGACGCAGCGACCGGCGAGATCAGGCGCGCGATCGAGCAGCAGGCGGCGCGTGGCATCGCTCACCGCAAGTATCCGAGTGGTCCGGGACAGCACCGCGTTCATGAGCCTGAACGCGCCCCTCGACGGACGACCCACCTCGCGCCCATGTACGGTTACGAGCAAGGAACGCGGGAACAGCAGCGCCGGGATCGCCGCGCGCCATGTGCAGGCGTGGATGGCGGATGGCCGCGCGCCGCCCAGCCATGCCCGCAGCATTGCCATCGCTAGCCGGGCATAGACCACCAAGTGCGCCGCTGGCCCCACGTCGATCAGGGTGATGCCGTCTTCACAAAGGCGACGCGGCCCGGCTGATGACTTGGCAAAGACGGTAACCGTCCGGCCGCTACGCGCATAGGCACGCGCGACCTGGCTCACGTAAGTCTGTACACCACCCTCGTCCGGCGCATGGACGCGCGCGACCACCCATATGCTCGCGGCCTCATTCATGGATGAGAGCGCTCCTGCGGCCGAAACCGTACGATGTTACCGCCCGTGCCTTGGTGGCCCACCTTGCGCGCGAGGTCAGGAAATCTGCAACGGCCCGCCCGGCACGCTCGGATGCACGAGGTCCATCTGTGTCGAAAGTGTCCTGAAGGCCCTGCAACTGGACCGGAGCGTAAATGCCATGCGAGGCGATCGCATGGGCAACCTTGTCGGCAATGTCTTCGCAGTCCTCGTGAACCGGGCCGTATTGCCAGTGTCGGTAGCTCGGATTGCCCTGCCAGTTGGCTCCATGCGCATTGAGGAAAAGGCAGGGACGCGGGCGTACGACGAACTCGTAGATCTGGCTGCTGACATCGCCGAGATAGACCGAGGCCATGCGCGTATAGCTCATATCCACGCTCGACGCGCTGCCGAGATCGACGTGAACGTGCGGGAGGCGGGCAAATTCCTCGAGTTGGCGTTCCATGCGTTCGCGGCGACGGCAACCGTCGTACATGCGGATGTGCGGCGCCACGATGAGGTTGAAGCGGTCATCCTCGGCGAACTGGCGAACCACGTCGAGGCCCATCTGCGGCCACGAGGACAGCTTGCGCGAGAAATGAGGGTTGTACAGCACCACCGGCCGATCCTGCGGGAACAGCCGGGCCGGGGCACGATCCGCGGTGAGGTCGAACTTGCCGTAGCCGACGATCGCATAGTGGCCCTCGCGGATCAGGCCCTTGTCGAGCATCCGGCAGCGCTGCTTCTCGCCCGCCAGAAGGACGAAGTCGAACTGGCGGATGCGACGGTCGTAGCCCACTGCCCGGTCGCCCGCACCATGGCAGGTGTGGATGAAGCAAGTACGCCGCAAACCGACATGGCGCAGCAGCAGCGACGTGCGCTCCGGCACGACGATGGCGTCATATGCCGCAAGCCGACTGCGCGCCGCCGCAAGAGCAACGAGCTTGGGCGGAGTAACGACACCCACCAGTCGTGTGAAAGCGGAGAGCATGCCCCCTCGACCTGCACGAAGCGGATCGTTGAAACGCCATGCCGCCGAGCAATGTCGCGGGCCATGGCAATATGCTCCGCCGTCATCGCCATGACGTCCACGGCAAAGCGCGGATCGCGAGCGAGTTCGATCGCCAGCGGCATCGCGTGCAAAACGTGGTGCAATTGAGCGTTGAAGAAAAAGCAGAGTTTCTGCGGTGCCGCGGGGTCGGCGAGCCGCTCGATCGCTCCTTGGAGCATGGCTTCCTCCATTTCAGGCTTCGGCTATCCGATCCTTGGCCCCATCGGTTTGCCAACGCATTTCAGAAGGTCGCAGCGCGGTCGCGGTCTTGCAACAATCGCGCGGCGGAGCGCCCCATGGACCGGCCTGCCGGTGGAGACGTAGTTCCGTTCAAAATGCCCATGCCGGGTATTTCAGTGCGGCATCGACCGCTCTCAGCGCCCACCCTTGCGCAGCGTCGTCAGGTCGATGCCGTGCTTGTGCACCTTGTAGTAGAAGGTTTTGCGAGGGATGCCGAGCCGCTTGATCGCCGCGCCGATCTCCCCCTTCGTGCCCAGCACTGCCGCCACGATCGTATCACGCTCGAACGCGTCTAGACGCTGCGGCAGGGTATCGCCGGAAGGCTCGCCTGGAGCCTCAGGCACGGCATCTTCCAGCCCGAGCACGAAACGCTCTGCAAAATGCGCCAGTTCGCGCACGTTGCCCGGCCAGTCGTGGCTCGACAGATGATGCCGCACGGTGCCGGTCATCATCGGCAGCGGCAGTCGTAGCCGGGTCGCGGCGGCTCCGGCAAGGTGCGCGAAGAGCGCCGGCACGTCTTCCCTCCGCTCACGCAGAGGCGGCATCCGCAGGCGTAGCGCCGCAAGGCGATAGAACAGGCCGGGCGTGATCTTCTCGGACAAGTCCCCCTCGTCCGTCCCGCCCGTAGCGATCACGCGCAAGTCCAGCGGCAGCGGCTCGCGCGCGCCGGGGCTGCGGAGCACGCGCTCCTCCACCAGCGGGGTCAGACGCGCTTGCAGCCGCCGCGAGGCGTGGTCTATGTCGTCGAGGAACAGTGTGCCGCGCGCGACCGAAGCAATGCTCGCCTCGCCCATCGGCGCAAAAAGTTCGTCCTCCAGCGCCTCCGGCAAGGCGCCACAGGAAACCGCCATGAACCGCTGGCGCGATCGTTTGCCCGCACGATGGATGAGCCGGGCGAGCAGTTCCTTGCCGGTGCCGGTTTCCCCTTCGATGAACAGGTCGATGTCAGCATTGCCCAGGGTTGGGATCATTTCGCGCAGGCGGCGGATCGCGGGAGATTCGCCGATGAGCCCCGAGGCGGCATCGCCTTGCGCCGCCGCTCTCAGCCGCCGGTTGTCGAGCGCCAGCCCTCGCGCCATCGCGGCCCGGTCGGCAGCCGCGACCAGAGCCTGTGGATCGAACGGCTTGGTCAGGAAATCCCAGGCCCCGGCCTTCAGCGCATCGACCGCCATCGCCACGTCGCCATGGCCGGTCACGAGGATCACCGGCAGTTCGGGATCACGCTCATACAGAGCCCGGAACAATTCGGTCCCCGACATGTGCGGCATCCGCACGTCCGACACGACAATTCCCGGCCACTCGGCATCGATGGCGTCGAGCGCGGGCCGGGCAGCGGTAAAGCTCTCCACGACGAAGCCCGCAAGTGTCAGCACTTGCGCCGTGGAAATGCGCAAGTCCGCATCGTCCTCCACGAGCGCGACGCGCCTGGCCTGTCCGGGGGCATGATCGTTCATGATGCCTGCTCGTTCATGATGCTCGTCTCAATACGATGGCGAAGCAGGCTCCGCGCTCGGAGGGCTCGAGTTGAAGGGTGCCGCCGAAGTCCTCGACGATGTCCTTGGAAATGACGAGGCCAAGCCCCAGTCCGGTCGGCCGGCTGGTGGCGAAAGGCGTGAACAGACGGTCGGCGACGTCCTGCGCGATGCCCGGGCCATTGTCGCGCAGCGTCATCCGCACTGTTTCCGTGCCCGCTTCCACAACCAGTTCGATCCGGGCATCCGCCTGTCCCTCCAGTGCCTCGAGCGCGTTCTGCAGGATGTTGACGAGCACTTGCTCCAGCCGGACGTGCCCCCGAACACGAGCAGGCCCGGCGGCACCTCCGGCACCACGAAGATGACGTGCGACAAGCGCTCCTTCAGGAGCAAGCAGGCGCCCTCGATCACCTCGACAAGCGGGATCGGTCCGCCCGCACGGCTGCCCTTGCGCGCGAAACCGCGCAGTTCCGCGGTCACTGCGCCGATCCGTTCGGCCAGACGGTCGATCGCCGAGAGATTGTCACGCACGGCATCCTCGGCGCCCATGTCCAGCAGTTGCCGCGAGGTTGCGGCATAATTGCGGATCGCGGCGACCGGCTGCGCGGTCTCGTGCGCGACGCTCGCCGTCACCTGCCCGAGCGTGGCAAGGCGATTGGCTTGCCGCAGACCCTCGCGAAGCTGCGCTGCGTGCGCCTCGGCGGCGGCGCGCTCCTCGATCTCCCGGCGCAGGTCGATGGTGCGCTCGGCCACGGCCGCCTCCAGTTGTGCGGTATGCTCACGGCGGCGACGCCCCCGTTCCCGCACGAACGCGACCAGCGCGAACACGGCGAGGGTAAGCAGCGCCGCCGCGATCTGCGCAGCCCGCACCACGGCATCCACCGCTCCCTGCAGCGGCAGCGCCAGACTGACCCGCCAGCCCAAGCCATCGGCGGCGGTGGTGGTCAGAAGATGGTCGCCTTTTTCGCCGCGCATGGTGACTCGGCCGCCGCCGTGCTCGCGAAACGGTACAGGCCCGAGGTCGCCGACCCCGATCAACTCACGCTCGCGCCTGCTGCGTTCCGAAGACAGCGGAAGCGTAGCGGCATAGCGCCAGTCTCGACGGCTGGTGACGAGGATCACACCGTCGCGGTCGGTGACGAAAGTGACTCCGTTCGCCTCGCGCCACTGCTCTTCGACGCGGTCGAATTCCATCTTCATGACCACGACGCTACCGCCCGCCGCGCGCCGCGCGAAGAACAGGCCGGGACGGTGACTGACGGTTCCGAGCGCGAATTGCTCGCCGATCCCGCTGCGCAGGGCCGCCCGGAAGTAGGGCCGGAAGCTGTAGTCCTTGCCGAGAAAGCTTCGCGGATCGCGCCAGTTGCTGGCTGCGAGGGTCAGCCCGTCCTTGCGGATCACGTAGATGATGGGCGAGCCAAGATCGCGCGACAGCCGTTCGAGCTTGGCATTCATCACGGCTTCGGCTCCCGGACGACCGGCGACGAGCGCGACGAGGTCCTGATCGTCTGCCAGCGCCAGCGGGAGAAGCCGGAAGCGGGCGATCTCGCTGGCCAGCAGAGCCTGACGCAACCGGGCGTCGACAGCCGCCTGCGCAGCGAACCGCGTGGTGCCGGCCTGCCGTACCGCCAGTCCGGTCAGGAATGCCACCGCCACGGCGCAGACCAGCGCCGCCGTAAGCCACCAGAGATAGCGTGATCGAACCACGCGAGATCCGCCTAGGCCAGGATGAAGCGATGTGCAAGTTTCTGCACTACAGGGCGTGGGCGAGGGCCAATTTTAGGACATGATGTCTCAAAGACTTTCATTACATAATTGAAATTATGATATTTTTACAAACGTGCAATTCTTCTTTGCACGCAATGAAACGGATTGCAGTCTGACCCTAGGCACGAGCATCACCCCAAGGGTGTCGTCGGTGCCACGAGGATGACGAAGGCTTATTCCGTATGCATTATGATCCGTCGCACATTCAGCCGGTCGCTGCGAAGCGTTGGTATACCCACCTCTATGTCCAGGTTCTCGCCGCGATCACCGCAGGCGTGCTGCTCGGCCATTTCTACCCGGCGGTCGGCAGATCGCTGAAGCCGGTCGGCGACATGTTCATCAAACTGGTGAAGATGGTGATCGCTCCGGTCATCTTCCTCACCATCGTCACCGGTATCGCCGGAATGCGCGATCTCGGCTCTGTCGGGCGCGTGGCGGCGAAGGCCTTCGCCTACTTCCTGTTCTTCTCGACGCTCGCGCTGATCGTCGGCATGACCGTCGCGAACGTCGTACGGCCGGGCGCGGGCTTCAATATCGATCCCGCCACGCTCGATGCGGGCAAGGTCGCGCAGTACGCCGAAAAGGCGCACGAGACCTCGCTGCTCGGTTTCCTCAACGCGATGATCCCGGACACGCTGGTCTCAGCGCTGGCGCAGGAGAACATCCTGCAGGTGCTCGTCGTGGCGATCCTGTTCGGCTGCTCGCTGGCCGCGATTGGGGAACGCGGCGACAAGGTGCTGTCGCTGCTCGAGGACATTTCCATCGTCGTCTTCAAGCTCGTCTCGATCGTGATGAAGCTCGCCCCGATCGGCGCCTTCGGCGCGATGGCCTTCACCATCGGCAAGTACGGCGTCGGCAGCCTCGCCAACCTCGCGCAGCTGGTGGCAACGTTCTACCTGACCTCGATCCTGTTCGTGGTCTTCGTGCTTGGCGCGGTGGCGAAGCTGTGCGGGTTCTCGATCTTCAAGCTGATCGCCTACCTCAAGGCCGAGCTGCTGCTGGTTCTGGGCACCTCCTCCTCGGAAAGCGCCCTGCCCGCCCTCATCGAAAAGATGGAGCGCGCCGGCTGCCCCAAGGCCGTCGTCGGCCTCGTCGTTCCCACCGGCTACTCTTTCAACCTCGACGGCACCAACATCTACATGACGCTGGCGGCGCTGTTCATCGCTCAAGCCTGCAACGTGGACCTGACGCTGGGCCAGCAACTGCTGCTTCTTGGCGTGGCGATGCTGTCGTCCAAGGGTGCAGCGGGTGTCACCGGCGCGGGCTTCATCACGCTGGCCGCAACGCTCTCGATCGTGCCGGACGTGCCGGTCGCGGGCATGGCGCTGATCCTCGGCGTGGACCGCTTCATGTCGGAATGCCGCAGCCTGACCAACTTCGTCGGCAATGCGGTGGCCACCGTCGTCGTCTCCCGCTGGGAGGGCAAGCTCGACCACGCGCAGCTCGACGCGGCACTGTCCGGCCACGCGCTCCCCGCAGCGATTCTCGCGCCCGCCGAATAAAACCAAAAACGACTACAGAGCCACAAGGGTCGCACCCCATGACTACCGTTACTTCGCGGCTTCGCGCCGCCACCCTGCCGCTCGCCCTGGCGACGGCCGCCTCGCTGGCCCCTTCAGCGGCCCAAGCCAAAGATGCCGCCTACCCGCAGGCCTTCAACGGCGACGGTGCAGTAACCGGCGGTTATTCGCTCTCGCGCTGGGCCGAGGACTGGACCTCCATGGCCGATCCGGCAAAGCGCGACGATCCGCTCGACCGGCTCAAGTACATCCCGCTCGACAGTGACGGCGATATCTATCTGACCCTCTCGGGGAGCTTCGCCTGCGCGTCAACCAGACCACCAACCCGAACCTGCGCGAAGCCGAGGCCCAACGACAGGACATCAACCGCATCGTCGGCGGCGCGGATCTCCACATCGGCGAGCACTTGCGGTTCTATGGCGAGGTCGCCCATGGCGGCATTTCCGGCCGCAACCTCGGCGCTCCTGCTGCCACCCTGCGCAACGACGTTGTCATCCAGCAGTCCTTCGTCGAGGCACGCACCGACATCGGCGATGTCGATGTCGGCGTACGCTACGGCCGGCAAGAGTTCGTCGACGGCCCCAATCTGCTGGCATCACAGCGCGACAACAACACCATCCGCTACACGATGAACGGCTGGCGTTTCTACGCGCGCGGATCGAAGCTGCGCATCGACGCCTTCGACTTTCGCCCCACCGCCTATGGCGACCTCGGCACCGGCGACGACGTCAACGATCCGGCACGCCGCTTCTCCGGCGCCTCGGTAGGCGTGATGCTGCCCAAGACGATCCTTGGCAACAAGGCGAACCTCGCCTTCGACGCATTCCTGTGGCGGCGGCATAATGACGTCGGTGCATGGGGCGGCCGCATAGGCCCGGCTACGCGCTACTATCTCGGCGGCTGGCTGCGCGGCGAAGTGGGGGCGATAAACCTCGACTGGTCGGTCAACCGGCAGTGGGGCTACTACATGGACCAGGATATTTCCGCCTGGCAGGCCTTCATCGCCCAGACCTACAGGCTGGGCAAGAGCAAGACCGCCCCGCGTGTCGGCGTCCATTTCGACTACGCCAGCGGCGGGGGCGGATATGGCAACGGCAAGCTGCGTAATGCCTACTCACCTTTCGGAAACAACATCTACTTCAGCTACCAGCTCTACCTGACGCCCTCGAACCTGCGGGCAGTCACGCCGAACTTCAGCTTCTCGCCGGTCAAGGACGTGCGCGTGCTGGCGGAATACGAGTTCGCCTGGCGCGATAACATCCAAGACGCGGTCTACCGCGCCAATGGACAGCCGTTCGCTGGAACCCAGAACGGCACGGCGCGCAAGGTGGCCGAACTGGCGCGGCTACAACTGGTATGGACGATCACGCCGCGCCTGTCCTTTACCGGCCGCTACGAGCATCTCGATGCCGGACCGGCGCTGACCGACGCGGGTTACAAGAGTTCCGACTTCCTCGCCGGCTGGCTGAGCTACCGGTTCTGATTCAGTCCCGCGCTTCCAGGTAGGCAAGGACCACCGCGCGGTTCTGCCGATCGGCCTCGAACCGCGTCAGGTCTGCATCGTTAGCGAGGATCGCGGCGATGATCCTCGCCCGCCCCTCGCGCCATGCCGCACCGTCGTCATCGAAGACCTTGAGGTCCGGAGCAGTATGCGCGGTGGAGTAATGGAGCGTCACCCGAGTCAGCATCTCGAAAAGCGGGCGGCGGACCATGCGGAACAACAGTTCCTGGAACTCCATCTCGAAGCGGCCACAATCCATCATGGTGACGCAGGCGGGCAGCCGCTCCGCCAATGCCGCCAGCTTCGCGCGCAACCCCGCGTCGGTACACCGCGCTGCCGCCGTCGCCAGTTCGTTGAACAGCAGCGAGGTCATGTCGAGCGCCTCTTCGTAGGACGCCGGGTTCATGCGCATGTAAGCGTGGAGACCGCGCTCCAGCGCCGCGGCGTCGGGCCGCACTCCGTAGTAGCCGCCGCCGGGACCGCGACGCACTTCCAGCAGCCCTTCGTGCTCCAGAACCCGAGCAACCTGCTGCAGCGTGACGATCCCCACCTCCAGCGAGCGCGCCAGTTCGTGCAGAGATCCGATCCGCTCCCCTCGGGCGCCGCGTAGATCCGCTCGCGCAGGACTTCGGTGGTGCGGACGATCAGACTGGCCTTCTTTTCGCTCATGGCATTCCCAATAATGTGCCTATTATGTCAATTTCACATCGATTATCGGCGCCATAATACGTAATTCAAGTCAATTGACCACCTATTTATAGGTCGATAGCCTTTCTCCCATCGAAGCGGCGCAGCAGTTGCCGCAAGAGAGGAGAGCAGTGCCATGGGCTTCCGCATGCCCGCCGTTTCCCTGCCCGAATTCGCGCATGTCATCGGTGAAAGCGCCGAAACCGCCGGCACTGGCGAGACTTTCGCGCACGTCTATCCCGCCAGCGGCGAAGTGACCCGCGAGATCAGGCTGGCAGGCGCCGACGACGTCGACCGCGCCGTCGCCGCCGCCCGCGCCGCACACCCTGCGTGGCGCGCCATGCCCGGCGACAAGCGCCGTGACCTGATGCTGCGCCTCGCCTCGGTGATCGAGGAGCGCGCCGCCGAAATGTCCCCTCTGCTGAGCGCGGAGAACGGCTCCATCCTCCTTGCCGGGCCGCACATGAGCGCGGATGCGGCGCAGAAATTCCGCTATTTCGGCGGCTGGGCGGACAAGCTGGAAGGCCGTACCGTGCCGACCTGGGGCGGCCCTGCGCACGACTACGTGAGCTATGAACCGTTCGGAACCATCGGCATCATCGTCCCGTGGAACGGTCCGTTCTTCGCGGCCACCATGGTAATGGCGCCGGCGCTTGCGGCCGGGAACTGCGTGGTGCTGAAGGCCCCCGAAAATGCGCCGTGGTCGATCATGAAGCTGCTCGAACTGATACGGCTGGCGGGCTTTCCGCCGGGGGTCGTCAACCTCGTCACCGGCGGCCCGGATGTCGGCGCGGCGATGGTCGAGCATCCCGGCATCGACAAGATCGAGTTCATCGGCAGCGGCGCCACCGCCAAGAGGATCCTTGCCAGCGCGGCGCAGTCGCTGAAACCCGTGGGGCTCGAACTGGGCGGCAAGTCGGCGGTGCTGGTTTTCGCCGACACAAATCTACAACAAGCCGCCAAGCGCGGACTATCCGGCGCCGTCAGCGCCAATGGACAGGGCTGCGTCAACGGCACCCGCCTGCTGGTCGAACGCGCGATCTACGAGCCCTACGTCGAGATGCTCAAGGCCATGGCGGCGCATGTGAAAGTCGGCGATCCCTTCGCCATGGACACGATCATGGGCCCGATCATCTCCGAGACCGCGCTCGATCGCATCCACGGCATGGTCACGCGCGGGGCAGCAGAGGGCGGGCGTATCGTGTGCGGGGGCGAGCGCATGGGCGGCGATCACGCGGGCGGTGCGTTCTATCCGATCACCGTGCTCGCCGACGTCGGCCACGGCAGCGAGATCGCCCGCAACGAAGTGTTCGGCCCGGTCCTCGTCGTCACGCCCTTCGACAGCGAGGAGGAGGCGGTCATGTTGGCCAACGACAGCGACTACGGCCTCGGTGCCTATATCCACACCACCGACCTCACCCGCGCACACCGCGTAGCTGGGCAGATGATGGCGGGCCAAGTGCAGGTCAACGGCTCCGGAGAGGCGATGACGCCCTGCGTGCCGTTCGGCGGCATGAAACACTCGGGCCATGGCCGCCTCGGCGGGATCGAGGGGCTGCGCGAATTCCAGCAGGTCCGCAACGTGTGGATCAACCTGCAATGAGCCTGCTCGATCCCGCCGCGCGCAGCGCCGCCGGCCTCGCCACGCAAGCCGAGGTGACCGGGCGCGAAGCCCACGCCCCGACCACGCTGCTGGAGGAATCCTGGCGCGACTTCGTCTTCGCCGAGGTCTGGACGCGGCCCGGCCTGCCGCGTCGCGCCCGCTTCCTCGTCGCCATGGCCTCGGCCGCGACCTGCGGGCTGGCCGACGGGCAGGTCGAGGACTTCGTGCGCGGCGCCCTCGCCACCGGCGCGCTGACCCTCGCCGAACTGCGCGAGGCGGCGCTGCACCTCGCGGTCTATTCGGGCTGGGGCAACGGCGGCAGGCTCGACCGGGCCGTCACCCGCGTGGCCGAAGCGCTGGGCCTGCCGCCCGCCGAAGTGCCGCCGATCCGCGCCGAACCCTGGGACGCGCAAGAGCGCAACGACCAGGGCCATGCCGAATTCGCGCAAGTCATGACCTTCCCGCCCGGCCCGCCGAACTCGCCCTATCTGGTCGGCATCAACAACTTCGTCTTCGGCGAGATGTGGCGGCGACGCGGCCTCGACGAACCCTCGCGGCGGTGGATCACGCTCGTCGGCGTCTGCGAGATCCGGCGCCGACATCCCGATCCGTAGCCACATCCACGCCGCGATGGCGAGCGGCAACTGCCAGCCCGAGGAAATGCTGGAATTCGTCCTCCAGTACGGCACCCACGCAGGCTGGCCCAAGGCCTCGCGCATCAACGCCGTCGTGATCGAAATGATCGCCAAAGTGGAGAAAGGACTCCCTGGAATGGCTAAGGTGGGTTTCATCGGCCTCGGCTCGCAAGGCGCGCCGATCGCCATGCGGATGATGGCGGGCAATGCGCTGACCGTCTGGGCCCGGCGACCCGAGGCGCTCGCCCCGTTCGCCGCAAAGGGCGCGAAGGCGGCGACTTCGGTGGCGGAACTCGGGGCGGCCTGCGATCATGTCGGCGTCTGCGTGGTCAACGATGCCGACGTGGTTGAAGTCTGCGACCGCCTGCTGCCCACCATGCGGCCCGGGACGCTACTGGCGATCCATTCGACGATCCTTCCGCAGACCTGCGAGGCGCTTGCCGTGAAAGCGGCCGAGCGCGGCGTGCTGCTGCTCGATGCCCCGGTCAGCGGCGGCAGTCCGGCAGCCGAGGCCGGAACGCTCACCGTCATGTGCGGCGGCAGCGAGGAAGCCTTCGCCAAGGCGCTCCCCGTGTTGCAGACCTTCGGCGCCAAAATCGTGCTGCTCGGCCCGCCCGGCGCCGGACAGCGGGCCAAGATCGTAAACAACGCCCTGCTCGCCGCCAACATGGGCCTTGCCCACGCCGCGCTGGAGATCGCCGAAGGCATCGGCGTGGACCGCGCTGCACTGGCCGACCTCATCAACCATTCGAGCGGACGCAGCTTCGGCTTCGAGGTCTATGCCCGCCTGCCCTCCCCGCCCGCCTTCGCGCACGGCGCGGGCCTGCTGTTCAAGGACGTCAACCTGCTCGGCGCGATCGCGCAGCCCGGCAACGCCCTCGCCGCCGCCGCAATGCCATTTCTCGACGCCACCGGCGTCACCACGGAGAAACCATGATCTTCGAGAACCTCAATCTCACCGGCAAGGTCGCCCTGGTCACTGGCGCCGCATCGGGCCTTGGCCGTGCCACGGCGCTGAAGCTGGCTGCGGAAGGCGCGAGATTATGGCTGGTCGACCTCGACGCCGCCGGCCTTGCCGAAACGGTCGGGCTGCTCGGCTCGGCCGAGGTGCGCAGCGAAGCCGCCGACCTTTCCGACCCGGCGGCCTGCCAGGCCGCCGTCGCCGGGGCTGTCGAGGCTTTCGGGCGGCTTGATGCCCTCTGCAACGTCGCCGGACTGATCTATCTCGCCAACACGCCCGAGATGCCGCGCGAGCGCTATGAGCGCACCATCGACGTCAACCTCAACGCGCCGTTCTTCCTGTCGCAGGCGGCGATCCCGCACCTGCTGGAAACCCATGGCGCGATCGTCAACGTGGCATCCTGCGCCTCCTACATCGGCGAGGCCTATGCCGCCGCCTATTGCGCGAGCAAGTGGGGCCTCGTCGGCATGACCAAGGCACTGGCGATGGAATTCCAGAAGAAGGCCATCCGCATCAACGCCGTCGCACCGGGCGGCATGATGACGAACATCGCGGCGAACTACGTCCCCCGGAGGGCTGCGACATCGACCTGCTCAAACGCTTCTCGGGAATGCGCGGACTGGTCGAGGTGCAGGACGTGGCGGACATGATCGTCCTCCTCGCTTCGGACGCCGGGCGCGGCTTCCATGGCGCGTGCCTCTCGATCGACGCGGGCATCACTGCAGGCTGAAGGACCCAACGCATGACATTTTCCCTCGATCAGTTCCGGCTCGACGGCAAGGTGGCGGTAGTCACCGGCGCGGGCGGGCGCGGCAATTCCATCGGGCGCGCCTATGCGCTCGGGCTGGCCGAAGCGGGCGCGGCCGTGGTCGTGGCCGACCTCAACGGTGCAGGCGCTCAGGCCGTAGCCGAGGAAATCATCGCGAGCGGCGGCAAGGCCCTCGGCGTGCAGGTGGACGTGGCGGACGAAACCTCGACGCTGGCGATGGGCGCGGCGGCGACCGCGGCCTTCGGGGGCGTCGACATCCTGATCAACAACGCCGCGCTGATGGTGGACGTCAGCTACGACAATTGCGAAACCGTCAGTCTGGAGGCGTGGAACCGGGCCTTCGCGGTGAACCTCAACGGCGCGCTGCTCTGTGCCCGGGCAGTGATCCCCTCGATGCGGGCACGTGGTGGCGGTCGGATCGTCAACCAGACCAGCGGAGGGGCGTTCCCGGCGACGGGGCTCTACGGCATCTCCAAGCTGGCGCTGGTGGGTCTAACGACGACTATGGCGAAGCAATTCGGCAAGGACGGCATAACCTGCAACGCCATTGCTCCGGGCAACGTCAAGTCGGACGCAGGCAAGCTGCTGGTGCCCGACGATTCCCCTTTCATCCAGTTTCTCGACATGACCTGCGCCCTGCGTTCGCGCGGGGAACCGGACGAACTGGTCGGCACGGCAATGCTGCTGTGTTCGGAAGCCGGACGTTGGATCACCGGGCAGACCATCCACGTCGATGGAGGCTGGGTGCTGAGGCCGTAAGCACCCCCGTCATTGCGAGCGAGGCGAAGCAATGACGAACCTGGCTAGCAGCACTTGCCCCCGCCCGCGCCGCCAAAGCGTGCCTGCTCGCGGTTGCGAAAGAACTCCACGCGGGTCATCGGCGTAGCGTCCGGGTGCACGCGCGCCATGTGGGCAAGGTAGACTTCATACGGCGGCTGTCCAACCATGAGCCGCAGCATCTGGCGCAACATTCTCATTCGGCCGGGACCAACTGCACGGGGCTCTCGTTGACGGTCGGGCGGTCTTCACGCAGCGCCGCCATGCAGGTGCGCACGGTGAAGAACAGCAGCGAGATCACCACCGCGAGGAAGATCACGCAGAGCCCGGCATCGACGCGGTCGTTGAATACGATGGCCCGCATCTGCTCCAACGACTTGGCCGGCGCGAGCACCGTGCCAGCCTCGACAGCCGCGCCGAACTTCGCCGCGTGGGCGAGGAAACCGACTGTCGGATCACTCGACAGCAGCTTGAGCGAACCGGCGCTCAGTGTGCAGATGAGCAGCCAGACGGTCGGGATCACCGTCACCCACGCATAACGCTGCTGCTTCATGCGGAACAGCACCGTGGTTGCCAGCATCAGCGCCACCGCCGCCAGCATCTGGTTGGAGATGCCGAACACCGGCCACAGCGTGTTCACCCCGCCCAGCGGATCGGTGACGCCCTGATAAAGGAAGAAGCCCCAGCTCAGCACGCACAGCGCCGTCGCCACCACGCCCGGCAGCCACGAGGTTCCCGCGCGGAACGAGGGCACCGCAAGGCCGATCAGATCCTGCAGCATGAAGCGCCCGGCGCGCGTACCCGCATCGACGGCGGTGAGAATGAACAGCGCCTCGAAGAGGATGGCGAAGTGATACCAGAACGCCTTCATCGCCGTGCCGCCCGCGACGTGGCTGAAGATCTCCGCCATCGCCACCGCCAACGTCGGCGCGCCGCCGGTGCGTGATACGATGGTGTGCTCGCCCACGTCGCGCGCGGTCTGGACCAGGAGGTCGGCCGAGACCGGGAAGCCCATCGCGGTCACCGCATGGGCGGCACTGGCAGGGTCGGTGCCCAGCACGGCGGCAGGGCTGTTCATCGCGAAGTAGATGCCCGGATCGAGGATCGAGGCGCCGACGAGGGCCATGATCGCCACGAACGCCTCCATCAGCATCGCGCCGTAACCGATGAACGGCGCGTCGGTCTCGCTGCCGATCAGCTTGGGCGTGGTGCCGCTGGCGATCAGCGCGTGGAAGCCCGACACCGCTCCGCAGGCGATGGTGATGAACAGGAATGGGAACAGCGCGCCGGACCAAGCAGGACCGCCTCCGCCGACGAACTGGGTCAGCGCTGGCATCCGCAGCGGCGGCGCCATGACGACGATACCCACCGCCAGCGCCGTGATCGCGCCGATCTTAAGGAAAGTGGAGAGGTAGTCGCGCGGCGCCAGCAGCAGCCACACCGGCAGCAGCGAGGCCAGCGCGCCGTAGCCGATCAGAATCCAGCACAAGGTCTGCGGGGTGAAGGTGAACAGCGGCCCCCATACCCCGGAAGCCGCGACGTTCTGCCCGAACACGATCGCCGCGATCAGGCCGACGAAGCCCAGCACCGAGACTTCGCCGATGCGCCCCGGCCGGATCCAGCGGGTGTAGATGCCCATCGCCAGCGCCAGCGGGATCGTCGCGGCGACGGTGAACATGCCCCACGGGCTCTCCGCCAGCGCGCGCACGACGATCAGCGCGAGCACCGCGAGGATGATGACCATGATGAGGAAGGCGCCCGCCAGCGCGATGGTGCCTGCAACCGCGCCCATCTCCATGCGCACGAGTTCGCCCAGCGACTTGCCGTCGCGCCGCATCGAGATGAACAGGACCATGAAGTCCTGCACGGCGCCTGCCAGCACGACGCCGAAGATGATCCACAAGGTGCCCGGCAGATAGCCCATCTGCGCCGCCAGAACCGGCCCCACCAGCGGCCCCGCGCCTGCGATCGCCGCGAAGTGGTGGCCGAACAGCACGCGCCGGTCGGTGGCGACATAGTCCAGACCGTCGGCGCGGTAGATCGCGGGCGTCGCGCGAGTGGGGTCCAGCCGCATCACATGCCGCGCAATATACAGCGCATAGTAGCGATAGGCGACGAGGAAGCAGCTCACCGCCGCGACCACGATCCACAGCGCATTGACCGCCTCCCCGCGCGATACGGCCAGCACCGCAAGGCAGACCGCGCCGACAATCGCGAGGATGATCCAGGGGATGTGCTTCAAGTCTGCCTCTCCGTTCGACCGCTGGCGGTTTGAACCGATGGGGCTTCGACAAGCTCAGCCTGAGCGGGATTTGAAGACCTGTTCTTGATCCCGCTCAGGCTGAGCTTGTCGAAGCCCCCTGCGCCATGGCGCATAGCTAAAGACACCCGGCGGTCCCGGGTCAAGCCCGGGACGACGATCACCCCACCAGCTTGCGCGTGCGGCCGTAGAGGAACGCCACCAGCGCGAAGAACAGCGCGGTGCCGCCAACCAAAGCGGGAACCTCGAAGCCGTCGCCGACAAGCGCCAGCGGCGCATCGCTGCCCGATGCGGCGACGATGCCAGCGAAGGCGACGCCCCACAGGCTCTCGCCCACGATCATGCCAGTGGCGGTCAGCACACCCATGCGCAGCGCGAATTCGGGATCGGCGCGCTTCTCCGCCCAGCCGTCGTAGACCTTGCCGATGACCGATCCGATCACGACCGGCAGGATCGCGCTCATAGGCAGGTAGATGCCGATTCCCACCGCGAGCGGCGGCAAGCGCAGACGTCCGGCCTTGCCGAGCACTTCGTCGAGCACGATGAACGCCACGCCCGCAGCGGCGCCCCAGCCGATCATGGTCCAGTTGAGGTTGCCGCCCAGCACGCCCTTGGCCAGCGCCGAGATCAGCGCCGCCTGCGGCGCGGGCAAGGCGTTCGCCCCCGCGCCCGGCATCCCGGCGAACCCGAACGCGGTGTTGAGCAGATCGAGCACCGGCGGGATCACCAGCGATCCGAACACCACGCCGATCACCAGCGCGACCTGCTGCTTCCACGGCGTCGCACCGACCAGCTGGCCGGTCTTGAGGTCCTGCAGGTTGTCGTTGGAGATGGTCGCGACGCCGAAGACGATGCCGGTGACGATCAGCGCATAGGCGACCAGCGCCGACGACGTCTCTGCGCCGGAATCGCGCCCGAACAACCCGACCAGCATCAGCGATGCAGCGACGACGGAGAGAATACCGATACCCGACACCGGCGAGTTCGACGCACCGATCAGGCCCGCCATGTAGCCGCAGACCGCCGCGATCAGCAGGCCGAAGACGACGACGAAGACGACCGCGCCCGCGATCAGCACCAGTTCGCTGCCCGCCAGCGGACCACCGGCGATGACGCTCCACAGCAGCACCGCGATCGGCACCATCATCGCCAGCGCGCCGAGCGCCACGGCGGTAATGGGCAGATCCTGCTCCTCGATCGCCAGCGCCTCGCCGGCATGGCGCGCACGGCTTGCGGCCATGGCGGAGCGCACGCCGCCGATCACCGGCCCGGCGATCCGCAGCAGCGTCCACACCGCCGCCACGCCGATCACGCCCGCGCCGAAGAAGCGCACATCGCGCGAGAAGATCGCGCCCGCCCAGGCGCCGACGTCGCCTGCAATCGGGCTCTGCGCGGTCAGGATCGGCAGCAGCACCCACCAGCCGATGACGAGGCCCAGGAACATCGCCATGCCGACCGACAGGCCGACGAGGTGCCCCACGCCAAGCAACGCGAACGACAGGCCGCCGGAAATCCCCGTCGCGCCAGAGCCGGTGCGAAACCACACGGCGGCCTCACCAACGATCAGCCGGGTCTGCGTCAGCACCGCGAAACCCACGGACGCGAGCGCGTTCCAGACCAGCACGGAGAGGCCCTTCGCGCTTTCCTCCGCACCTTCACGAGAGCCCGAACCCACGCGTAGCACTTCGGCGGCGGCATGGCCTTCGGGATAAGGCAGCGGGGTATCGACCACCAGCGCACGGCGCAGCGGGACGGAGAACAGCACGCCGAGGATACCGCCGGTGCCGGTGATCGCGGCCGTCGTCCAGTACGGGAAGCCCTGCCACCAGCCGATCATGACGAGGCCGGGCAGCACGAAGATGATCGCCGCCAGCGTGCCCGCCGCGCTCGCCACGGTCTGGACGATGTTGTTCTCCCAGATCGTCGAGTCCTTGAACCCGCGCAGGATTGCCATGGAAATGACCGCCGCCGGGATCGACGTGGCGAAAGTCAGCCCGACCTTCAGGCCGAGGTAGACGTTCGCGGCCGTGAACAGCAGCGTGATCGCCCCGCCCAGCAGGATGCCGCGCAGCGTCAGTTCCTTGGCCGAAGCCCTTGCCGCCACCTGCTGCGCGTCCATCGTGTCGTTCGCCATTGCGTCCCTGTCTGCCTGCATTTTCAAGCCACGCTTCTTGGCACGGTGGTCGGATGGAAGACAGTGCAAATCATGCCGGCGAAATCCGGCGGCAAATTCACGGGCTTTCAACGGCGAAGTTCACCGAGACGTCACATCGCTCATCGATAAGGGCCGGCCATGGATACTCTGACGCACGCCGCGTCCGCCGCTCATGTGGCAGGGCAGAAATACGCCGGACCGCCGGTGCGCATGATCGTGCTCGCCGGTCGACACCCGCGCGAGACGGACGCTCTGGCCCGTCGCTTCGGGATGAGCCACAAGTGCCTCGTGCCGCTGGATGGTCGCCCCCTGGTCGCGCACGTGCTGCAGACTGCCGCCATCCACCCGGCAGTCGAAAGCCTGGCCATATCCGTCGAGCGCGAGGCGTTCGAGGGACTGTTCGACGTTCTCTCCCAGCTACCCGGCCGGGGCATCGCCAAGCTGGTCGAGGCGCGGGAGAACCTCGTCGACAGCGTGCTGGCGGCGGCGCAGGGCTGGGACGGTCCGCTGCTGGTGACGACGGCCGACCATGCTCTTCTGACGCCTGCTTCCATCGATGCGATGATCGCGGCGCTCGATTCTTCCGAAGCCGCCTTCGCCATGGCACCGCGTGACGCGGTTCTCGCCGCTCATCCGCAGCATGCGCACCCGTTCCTCGAGTTCGCGGACGGCGCCTATGCCAGCTGCAACCTCTACGCCGCCGCCGATCCCGAAGCGTTGCGAGCGGTGGAAGTGTTCCGCGGCGGCGGGCGTTTCGCGGGCAATGCGCTCGGCGTGCTGCGGGCGTTCGGCTTCGTCAACCTGATCATGCTGCGCCTGCGCGCCAGCAGCCTGAGCGATGCGACCGAGCGCGTTTCGCGCCGCATCGGGCAGCGCCTGAAGCCGGTGGTGATGCTCGACGGCTCGCAGGCGCTCGACGTGGATGACGATCACACCCACGCCGCAGCCGAGGCCCTGCTTTCCCTGCGCGGCGAGCCGGCCCGCACCCCTTCGGGTCCGGACCGGCTGTATCGTGCGTTGGGTTGATAGTCAGAATTTCAGGCCGATCCGCGCATACCAGAACCCGCCGTTGAGGCCAAAGGGCGCAAAGCCGCCGTATTGCCCCGAACCATCCCAGGCGATCGCGCCGTTCTTGTCGGGGCGCACGTTGAACAGGTTGTTCGCGCCTACCGCCAGGTCGAGCGCCTCGGTGAACTGGTAGCCGACCTCCGCATCGGTCACCCACTTCGCCCCAAATGTCCGGTCCGATGCGGCGACGTTGCTGGACTCGGTGTACTGCCCGAAGCGCGTCGCGCGCAGCAGCGCCTTGACCGGGCCGGACGACCAGTTGCTCGTCAGCACCACCTTGCTGCGCGGCAGTGCCACGACAAGGTCGCGCTGCGCCTGCCGCCCGAACAGCGTGACGTTGAGGCTGCTCAGCTCAGCCGGATTGTCGATGACGTGCAGGATCTTCGTGCGATTGTAGCTGTAGGCGGCACTCAGGCGAAACGTGCCGAGCGCGGCCGTGTCCAGCGTATACTCGCCCACCACGTCGATGCCGCGCGTGCGCGTATCGATCGCATTGGTGAAGAACTGTGCGCTGTCGACATCGTCCACGCCGTTCGCCTCGAGAATCGCCTTCACCGCCGAGCCGCCGTTGGAGGCGGTCCCAAGGAACTCGGTCTTCACGATGCGGTCGTCGATGCGGATCTGGTAGGCGTCCACCGTCAGGCGCAGCGGGCCGTTCTCGTAAGTCAGGCCGGCGGTGAAGTTCAGCGACTTCTCCGGCTTGAGCGGCTTGGCACCCAGCGCCTGTGCCGCGACGGAGTTGACCGGAAGGAACTTGGAGGTGGTCGAGACACGCTCATCGCCGATCACGGTCACGGTGTTCTGCGTGGTCGAGAACCCGGTCTGCGCCAGCGACGGCGCGCGGAAGCCGGTGTTGACGCCGCCGCGCACCGCCAGCCCCGGCGCCAGTTCGATACGGGTGCTGGCCTTGGCGCTGAAGGTGTTGCCCGCACTGTCCGAATAGTGCTCGAACCGCCCGGCGAGACCCACGAACCAGCCCGGCGTCACGTCAGTCGCAAGATCGAGATAGGCGGCGAGATTGTTGCGCGAAAGGCTCGTCGCGTCGGCGGGCGAGGTTCCGGTAAACGAGACGAGGCCCGGCGACGGCGAGCGGCCCGCATAGAGGTCTCCGAACGCGGAGCCATCGTCGGGGATCACGTAGCCGCCGTCGCGGTAGCTGTCGGGCTCGCCCGCGACGTTCTGGAAGCGCTCCCAGCGGTGCTCGACGCCGAAGGCGACGTTGAGCGGCTTGGCGAAACCGACCTCGAACTCGCGGCTGACGTCGATGTTGTTGACCCACAGGTCCTGCTTCTGGCGGCCCATGAAGAAGTCGGCCTTGCTGTCCGGCCCGAGCGAGGGGTTAAGCGTGTTCTCCGCCCCCAGCTTCACCGCATCACGGCCGTAGCTGGTGGACAGGTCGACCGCCCAGCCCGCCAGCTGCGTGCGCAGGCCGAGAGCCGCCTGCCAGTCCCACTCCCAGATGCGCCGATAGGCCTGGAAGCCCGCCGGATAAAGGTCCGGCAGCACTGACGAGCCCTGCGCATTCGCCTGCCCGCCGTAGCCCGTCGGCGACGCCACGTATGCGCCGCGCGCGTCCTTGATGTTGCGATAGCTCAGCGTCGAGAACGAATAGAGCGTCGTGTCATCACCCAGCGGCAGTTCGGCGTTGTAGCTGGTGTTGACGATCTTGTCCCGGTTCGAACGCCCGTAACCGCCGGCGATGACGTGATCGGCATCGGCCTCGCGCGGGTCGGGCTGGCCGTTCACGAGCGGGTAGACGTAGGGGATTGCCTCGGCGACGGACTTGGCACGGTCGTGATACTTGGCCTCCGCCGCGATCCGCACGAAGCCACCGTCGCCGATCCCTGCGCCGTAGGAACCCGCGACCTGGTAGAGATCGCCGCCGCCCTCGTACTGCTGCCCGCCGGTGAGCGAGAGGTCGCCGCCCTGCTTCGTATTGTCTAGAATGATGTTGATGACGCCGGAAATCGCGTCCGAGCCGTACTGCGCCGCAGCGCCGTCACGCAGGACCTCGATACGGCCGACGGCGCTGGTCGGGATGAGGTCGATGTCCACCGGCGTGGAGCCGCCCGACACGCGCGAAAGGTTGTTGATCAGCGAGGTCGTGTGACGCCGCTTGCCGTTGACGAGGACGAGCACATAGTCGCCCGAGAGCCCCCGGATCGCGATCGGACGGACGCTCGCGGACGTACCGCCACCACCGAGCGCCGGCATCGTCAGCGAGGGGATGATATTGCCGAGGATTTCCTTGAGGCCGGTGCGGCCGGTGGACTTCAACTCCGCCGGGCCGATGACATCGACGGGAACCGGGCTGTCGGCGACCGAGCGCTGACTATGCCCGCGCGCGCCGGTAACGATGATGGCGCTGCCCTCGGCGGCGTCGGCAGCTTCCGCGGCGGCATCCGCAGTCGCCACCGGGATCGCCACGGAGGGCGCCTCGTCAGCATGCGCCACGCCGAAAGGAACGAACGATACGCTGGCGGCAAGCGCGGCGGACTTGAGAATTTTCACCTGGAATGGCCCCTGAACTTGTGGTCTGTCCGGAGCTTCATGACATGTCTACTGATTTAGTAGAAATTGCGATCTCTTATCCGTTCTCAAGTTTTTCTTGATACAGCAGAGCCCGCGTTCCGAAATGCCCAAGCCGCCTACCCTTCGTCATTGCGAGCCCAGCGAAGCAATCCAGGGCGGCGTAGCGCTGCCCTGGATTGCTTCGCTGCGCTCGCAATGACGAAAGTGTTCAGCCCGCCGGCGCGAAGGCAGCCGCCAGCGAACGCTCGCCCTTGACCTCTCCGAACTGGCGGAAGGTATCGAGCACCAGCTGCTGCTTGTCGATCACGCCCTGATCGATCGGCACCGGCAGACGGGCACCGCGCCCCGCGAATTCCTTCGCGATCGGCAGGGGCAAACCCGTCTCGGCGGCGAGGACCTTGGCGAATTCATCGATGTGGGTGCTGGCCCACTGCAGCGCCTTGCCCTCGCGCTTGAGGAAGTCGTCGAGCAGCGGGCGCTTGGTCTTGATCGCGCTTTCGGGCGCGATGTCGAAGCCGTACCCTTGCGAGAAGCCGCGCCCGTCGACGGCGATGCGGTTGCCCTCCGCGAGAGCCGCCGCGACGTAGGGCTGCCAGGTCGACCAACCGTCCACCGCGCCGGTCTGCAGCGCGGCGCGCGCGTCGCTGGGGGAGAGGAAGGTGATCGTCACGTCCTTCGCGCCAAGGCCCGCCGCCGCCATAGCCCGCAGCACCAGATAATGCCCGACACTGCCGCGCCCGGTGGCGATGCGCTTGCCCTTGAGGTCCTTGGGGCCGTGGATGGTCGAGGCCTTGGGCACGATCAGCGCCAGCGCGCCCTCGGTGCGTTCCTGCGTGGTCTGTGCGCCGATCGCCTTGATCGGACTGCCCGCCTGATAGGCGAACTGGAACGGCGCATCGCCCACCAGCCCCACGTCCACCGCCCCGCTGCCGAGCGCTTCGAGCAGGTTCTGCGCGGCCGGGAATTCCGACCACTCGATCTTGTAAGGCGCCCCGTCGAGCGCGCCCGACGCCAGCATCAGCGCTTTGGTGCCGCCCTTCTGGCTGCCCACGCGCAGCAGTCCGGTGTCGGAAGCCCCGCCCCGGCCGCATGCGGCCAGAGCGAGGCTGGTGGTCAGTCCTGCAAGCAGGTTACGTCTGTCGAGCATCAATCAGAGATCCGTCCACAAAGGTTCGTCGGCGATCAGGATACGGTGCAGTTCGCGCGGGAAGTCGCCGTAGTTGCGCACCGCGAAGTGCACGCTGGCACGGTTGTCCCAGAACGCCACGGTGCCGGGCCGCCACGAGAAACGCGCCTGCGCGTCGGGCCGCTTGTACTGGCGCAGCACTTCTTCCAGCAATTCGCGGCTCTCGGACAGTTCGATGCCCAGGATCTGCGGCTGCTGCGAGAAGTTGACCCACAAGATCTTCTGCCCCGTCTCGCGGTGGATGCGCACGATCTTGTGCGCGACGATCGGGTATTCGTGGCCTGAAAGTTCCAGCGCGGGCACGAAGTTGTGCGTCACATGCTTGCCTTCGAGGCGCTGCTTCAGCTCCTCGGGCAGCGTCTCATAGGCAAGCGCGGCGTCCACCCAGATCGTGTCGCCGCCCACTTCGGGCAGGTTCACGTCGCGCAGCACCGCGCCCCAGGTCGGGACCAGACGCCAGCTTGTGTCGGAGTGATAGGCCTCGCCCGGCTTGACCTTGTAACCCAGCTTCTTCTCGTACTCGCGGTCATGCTTCGCGGCGATCGCGTGGACTTCCTTGTTCGCCGCGTCGTGCCGGGTGGTCGGATGCGTGTAGAGCGGGCCGAAGTTCGCCGCGAAGGCCGCCTGCTGCGCGTCATCGATGGACTGGTCGCGGAAGAACACGACCTTCCACTTGAGCACCGCAGCGCGGATCGCCGCGCGCAATTCGTCGGTCAGGGGTTTGGACAAGTCGATGCCCTCGATCTCGGCGCCGATCGTCGGCTGCACGGGACGGATGACGAGGCCCGCGTTGGCGGTATCGAACGTGGAAGCGGAAGTAGCCATTGTCTTGTCTCCTCTCTTCTCGTTTCAGGCGGCCGAGCGGGTCAGGCGCGCGGCGGTATTGCGGTTGACGGGCACGTCGAGGCCCAGGTTCTCGCGGAAGGTCTTGCCGGCATAGTCCTGCTTGTAGATCCCGCGCTTCTGCAGGATCGGCACGACCTGATCGACGAAGACCTCCAGCTGGCCGGGCAGCGATTCGAACAAGTTGAACCCGTCCGAGCCTCGCTTCTCCAGCCACAGCTGGAAGCGGTCGGCGAGTTGCTCGGGGGTGCCCACGAAGCCGCCCTTGGGCGTTGCCACCCGAAGCGCGATCTGGCCGAGCGTCAGGCCCTGCGCGGCGGCGGCAAGCACCTTTTCAGAGGCGCTCTGGTTACTCTTGCGGCCTTCCTCGGCGACATGCGCGGGGAAAGCGCCATCGGGATCGTACTGGCTGAAGTTGTGGTCGTTGAACGAGCGGCCCAGTGCCCGCAGCGCGTTCTCCAGACTGACGAGGCCCGCCAGTTCGCCGTGCAGGCGCTCGGCCTCTTCCTCGGTCGAGCCGACCACCGGACGCGCGCCGGGCAGGATGAACAGCTTTTCCGGATCGCGCCCGAAACCGCGCGCCCGCGCTTTGAGGTCCGCGTAGAACGCCTGACCTTCGGCAAGGTCCTCCTGATGGGTGAAGATCGCCTCGGCATGGCGCGCGGCGAACGTGCGGCCGTCCTCGGACGAGCCCGCCTGGAAGATCACCGGCTGACCCTGCGGCGAGCGCGAGATGTTGAGCGGCCCCTTCACCGACAGGAACTCGCCCTTGTGGCCCAGTTCGTGCAGCTTGTCGGCGTCGAGGAACTGGCCGCTGGCCTTGTCGCGCACCAGCGCGTCGTCTTCCCAGCTGTCCCACAGGCCCTTGACGACATCGAGGTATTCGTCGGCGAGCCGGTAGCGCTCGGCATGGCCGAGGTGCTCGGCCTTGCCGTAGTTGTCGGCGCTGCCGGCCAGCCACGATGTGACGACGTTCCACCCCGCTCGCCCGCCGCTCAGGTGATCGAGCGAGGCAAACTGGCGCGCCAGATTGAACGGCTCGTTGTAGCTGACGGTGGAGGTGGCGACGAGGCCGATCCTGTCGGTCACCGCCGCGACGGCGGAGAGGATCGTCAGCGGCTCGAAGCGGTTGAGGTAGTGCGGCGAGGAGCGCGCGTTGATCGAGACGCTGTCCGCCACGAACAGGTAGTCGAACTTGCCGCGCTCCGCCGCCTGCGCCTGCCGCACGTAGAACGGCAGGCTGGTGCTGGCGTCCACTTGCGCGTCGGGGTGGCGCCAGTCGTCCCAGCCGGGGCCGACGCCGTGCAGGATGAAGCCGAGCTTGAGCTGTCTGTCTGCCATGTCAATTCCTCCTATGTCGTGAGGTCAGGCTATGCGGCGGGAGCGGGACGGACCAACGCGATTGGCTGATGTGAAAGTGAGTTGTGCCAATGGGTTCGGGAGGCTCATTTTGCCCAATACTAGTCGTCACCCTGAACTTGTTTCAGGGTCCATTTCGCCGCCGGCCCGGTGCTGTGGCTCATTGAACCGAGGGCGCCGTTGGCGAACCGACCCTCCGGCACCGGCTGCCCGATGGACCCTGAAACAAGTTCAGGGTGACGGGAACGGGGCGGGAGGTCAGTTGCCGATCACCCCGCCAGCGCGACCTTGCGCTCATCGCGCTCTGCCACCTTCTCGCGCACCAGCGGGATCAGTTCGCGGCCATAGTCGATCGCGTCTGCCAGCGGCTCGAAGCCGCGGATCAGGAAGTGGTCGATGCCGATGTCGTAGTATTCCAGCAGCGCCTCGGCGACCTGCTCGGGCGTGCCGACGAGGCCGGTGGAATTGCCCGCAGCGCCGGTCAGCGCGGCAACGCCCGTCCACAGGCGCGAGTCGCGGCGCCCCGAAGCGGCGGTTTCCAGCAGGCGCAGTGAACCTGCATTGGGCGGACGGTGGCCAGACGTCGGCAGACCCGCCGCCTCGCGGTTGGCGCGCACCTGCTCGGCGATGGCGTCGGCCTTCTTCCAGGCGGCTTCCTCGGTATCGGCGATCACCGGGCGCAGCGAGAGCGAGAAGCCTGGATTGCGGTTATGCTGCGCGGCAGCGTGGCGCACGGTGCGCACCGCCTCGCCGACCTGCTCCAGTGTCTCGCCCCAGAGGGCGTAGACGTCGGCATGACGGCCCGCGACTTCGATCGCCTCGGGCGAGGAGCCGCCGAAGAACACCGGCAGGTTGTCCGGCTTGATCGCCGCGAAGGCGCCGCGCGCCTGGTAGAAGCGGCCCGAATGGTCGAACGGCTGCGCCGAATTCCATTCGCGTTGCAGGATATCGAGGTATTCGTCGGTGCGGGCGTAGCGTTCGGCCTTGGTGGTGCCGACATCGCCGTCGCGCGCCATTTCCTCATCGGCGCCGCCGGTGATGATGTGCACCGCGACGCGCCCGCCGGAAAGCTGATCGAGCGTCGCCAGCTGGCGCGCCGCCAGCGTCGGCTGCGTGAAGCCCGGACGGTGCGCGACAAGGAAGCCGAGCTTGCTGGTGATCGCCGCCGCATGGGCCGCGACGATCTGGCTTTCGGGCGAGGCCGAGCCGAACGGGATCAACACGCGGTCGAAACCACCCTTCTCCTGCTCGCGCGCGGCGGCGTCCACGTATTCGCGATCGAGAACGCGGGTGCGCACCGCGCCGTGGATCTCGGACGTGTCGTTGAAGCCGATGTAGCCGATGAACTTGACGGTCATTGCCGTGAACTCCGGTATGATTTCAGATGACGAAGAAGCCGTGGGTGCCGTCGCGCTGAAGCTGCGCGACAAGGCCATATTCCCAATCGAGGTAAGCCTGCATGGCCGCCTTGGGATTGTCGGTGCCCTCGTAAGGGCGCTTGTAGCGGCCCTCGGGTCCGCGCGGCGCAGGCGCGCCATCGGGACCGGTTTCGAGTTCACCGGCGAAGTCCGCTTCCAGCACCAGCACTTCCCAGCCCAGCTGCGCGAGCCACGACGCGGTCATGTCCGCGCGCGGGCCAAGGTCGTCGGCAAGGACGATGCGCGCGCCGCGCACGGGGGCGAAGTGGTCGGTCTCCTGCACCAGCTGGCCGCCGGGGGCATTGCGGAAGCCCGGAAGGTGCCCGGCGGCGTAGACGTCCGGCTGGCGCACGTCGAAGCGGTAGAGGGTGCGGTGCGTCTCGGCCTCGATCGCGGCAAGCTGCGCGGCGTCGATCCGGCGCACACCGGCACGGTAGGCGACTTCGCGGGCGCGGGCGCGGGCTTCATCCACGTCGCCGCCGACTTCGACACTCTCCTGTCGTCCGTGCTCCAGCTGCTGCCCTGCGAGGGTCCAGCCGATGGTGCCGTTGCGCAGCGCGAAGACGCGATTGGGCAGCCCCGCATTGATGAGCGACTGCGCGCCGATCAGGCTGCGGGTGCGGCCCGCGCAGTTGACGATGATCGTGGTGTCCGGATCGGGCGCGGCGACGGGAGCGCGCAGCACGAGTTCGGCGCCCGGCACGCTGCGGCCGCCGGGGATGCTCATCGTCGCGTATTCGTCGAAACGGCGCGCGTCGAGGATGGCGATGTCGGCCTTCTCGTCGATCAGCGCCTGCACGTCCTCGGCCGGAAGCGAGGGCGTGCCGCGCCGGTGCTCGACAAGTTCGCCGAAGGCCTTGGAGTAGGAATTGACGTCCTCGAACAGCTCGTAGCCCGCGTCGCGCCAGCCCTGCAGGCCACCGTCGAGCAGATCGACGTTCGTGAACCCGAGCCCGCGCAGTTCCCCGGCCGCAGCGGCGGCAAGGCCCTCGCCGTCATCGTAGACGACGACCGGCGCGTCCTTGCGCGGAATGCGCCATGCCGCTTCGGCGGCGATGCGCGCGGCCGGAATCTGGGCGGCGAACAGCGGGTGGCCAGCGGCGAAGGGATGCTCGTCGCGCACGTCGATCAGCGCGATTTCGCTGCGGGCCAGAAGCGCGTTGCGGACCTGATAGGGGGTGACGGTCATGCTTTCCTCGAAAGATCCCAGAGATTGGGAAGCGTGGTGTTGGCGTAGCCGGAGATGAACGGTCGCTCCTCGCCGCTGGCGCGGTAGGTGGCGCGTTCGACCGCGCCGATGTTGGCGCCGTAGACGTGGATCGAGATCGAGGTGCGATCGGCATGGCCGTTCTCGACGCGGTGGATATCCCCCTCGCGCGGGTCGATCGCCTCGACTTCGCCGGGATGGAGCGTGCGGGTCGCGCCGTGCTGCACCAAGGCGCCGTCGAAGTCGCGGTGAAGGAAGCTCTGTACCCTCTCGGTACCGTTAAGTACCCCTACGAGGCCCCAGACGCGGTGGTCGTGGATCGGTGTCGCCTGCCCAGGCCCCCAGACGAAGGACACGACGCTGAAACGCTCGGCGCTGTCACAGTGGAGGAGATATTGCTGGTAACGTTCGGGATGCGGCTCGGCATATTCGTCCGGCAGCCAGCCGCCCTGCTCGACCAGCCGGGCCAGCAAGGCGCCGCCATCGTTCAGAATCAGGTCGAGGTCGTCTGTGCCTTCAAGCAATGCGGCGAAGTCCGTCACGAACCGGCGCAGCGGCGACAGGTCCGTGGCGGTTGCAATCGGAGAGAACGCGTTCACGGGCGCGCTCCGGCATGCAGCGCGACGATCTCCCCGGCAGGCCGTTCCTCGACCACACCGCCCAAGGCATCGAGCAGGCGCTTGCGCAACGGCGCCGCCACGGTCGCACGCTCGGGGCCGCGCGCGGCGGTAATTCGCTCCTGTGCAACGATTTTTCCGCCGTCGAGCAGGACAATGCGGTCAGCGAGCGCGATGGCTTCGTCGACGTCATGCGTCACCATCAGCACCGCCGGGCGATGACGACGCCACAGCGACAACACCAGTTCGTGCATCCTGAGCCGGGTCAGGGCGTCGAGTGCGGCGAAGGGTTCGTCGAGCAGCAGCAATTGCGGCTCACGCACCAGCGCACGGGCAAGGGCAACGCGCTGCGCTTCGCCGCCCGAAAGCGTCAGCGGCCAGGCTTCGAGACGGTGGCCGAGGCCGACTTCCTGCAGCGCCTCTTCCGCCAGTTGGCGCGCATTACCGCGCTTGAGGCCGAGGGCGACGTTGCGCCACACTTTCTTCCACGGCAGCAGGCGGGCGTCCTGGAACACCACGGCGCGCGAACCGGGGATGGTCACGTCCTGCCCTTCTACCGGATCGAGGCCGGCCAGCGTGCGCAGCAGGGTGGTCTTGCCCGAGCCGGAACGACCGAGGAGGATGACGAACTCGCCCGCCGCGATCTGCAGGTTCAGACCCGAGATGATGGTGTTGTCGCCAAAGCGGCGGGTGAAATCGCGCAGACTGACGACGGGTTCGGACGTCACGGCGGGCGCGGCGGGCGAGGTAAAGTGGTTCAGGCGAGCATCCACGGCAGGGTCCTTTCGGGGAGCGGGTTCACGCAACAGGTTCATTGGGAAACGATGGAGGGGCGCCAGACGAGCGCGCGGCTCTCGACCGCGCGGACCAGTCCGTCGGCGGCAAGGCCCAGCACGGCGTAGACCATCAGGCACACCAGGATGATGTCCGTGCGCATGAAGTCACGCGCGTTGTTGATGAGGTAGCCGAGGCCCGCAGTGGCGTTGATCTGCTCCGCCACGACCAGCACCAGCACCGAGACCGAGAGCGAATAACGCAGGCCCACCAGCAGCGCAGGCAGCGCGCCGGGCAGGATCACATGCCAGACCTGCGCTGCGCGGCTGAGGCCCAGGCTGCGCGCGCCTTCGAGCAGGCGCACGTCGATCCCGCGGATACCGCCGTAAAGGTTGAGGTAGACCGGGAAGATCGAGGCGAAGGCGATCAGCGCAATCTTGGGCGTCTCGCCGATACCGAACCAGACGATGAACAGCGGCGTCAGCGCCAGCGTCGGGATCGTACGCTTGATCTGCATGAGCGGATCGACCGCGACCTCGCCCTGCCGCGACAGCCCGGCGACGAGCGCCAGCACAATCCCGGTGGTCACGCCGATCGCCAGGCCCGCGATGATCCGCAGGAAGGAAACGGCGAGGTTGTCGGTCAGTTCGCCCGACGCCGTCATCGCCCAGAGCGTCGCCAGCACCTGCGAAGGCGCCGCGAGGGTCCGCTCGGGAATAAGGCCGGACCGGGAACCGGCCTCAAGCACCGCCAGCAGCAACAGCGGCGAGAGCCAGCGGGCAGTACCCAGCGAGCGGGCCAATCGGGTGAATGGGGACATGGACGAAGTGCCTCGTGTGGTCATGAACCGAAACTGGCACCTGAATGTCTACCAATTCAATGGAGAATGTTGTGCCGACCTATCAGCAACGCTCATAATGGCGCCTCGAAACGCTCATCCGACGCCCGGACGTGCGGAAAACCGGGCCGAAAGCAGAAAAAGGGCATGGGGACAGAATTGCTTGCCTTACCTAAATCTCTACTATTTTGATTGAGAATAAGTCATAACGCATGGATGCATGCAGGCCATCGTACGGATCCTGGCCATCACACGGATCTTGAAAGCCCGCCGATGCCCGTGAATCTCCCGACAAACCTTCTGCGCAGCTTCGTTGCGATCGTCGATACCGGCTCGATGCTTCATGCTTCGGAGCGGGTTTTCGTAAGCCAGTCGGCGCTCAGCCTCCAGATCAAGCGACTCGAAGAGCTGCTGCAACAGTCGCTGTTTCACCGTGAGGGACGCCGCCTTGCGCTGACGGCGCACGGCGACCTGATGCTCGACTATGCACGCAAGGTGCTCGCCCTGCATGACGAAGCGGTCGCGGCGGTCACCGCCGGGCATTTCGCCGGGCCGGCGCGGATCGGTATGGTACAGGATTTCGCGGAACTGCTCCTGACCGGCCTCCTCGCCCAGTTCGCGGACTTGCACCCGGAGGCCGAACTTTACTCGCGGGTTGCGGGCACGGCGGAACTCCTCGACCTGCTGGAGCGGCGGCAACTCGACATCGTGCTGGGATTTGCCGCGCCGAATGACGGCAATGCGGTGACCACCGCGCCCATGTCGTGGTTCGGCAAGGAGGAACTGGCCGCGCACGAGACGATCCCCCTCGCCGTTCTGGAGACGCCCTGCCGCTTCCGGGAAGCGGCGATCCGCGCGCTGGAGGATGCCGGGCGCCCGTTCCGCATAACCGTGGAGACGCCCAATCTCACCACCTTGCGCGCGGCGGTGGATGCGGGGCTCGGCCTTACCTGCCGCACCGGGATGTTCCTGCGCGACGCGCCGCTGGGAGACGTCGGCCTGCCCTCGCTGCCGCATGTCTCCTGTGTGCTGCATACCGCGCCGGGGCTCGACGGGCCAACCCACCAGCTTGCCACACTGGCGCGCGAGGTGGTCGCCGGGCTTCCTAACTGATGGCGCTGCTTATTCGATAATCTCAAGCGGCTCTCAAGGCTTCTCGTTGGTCGCGGTGCCGGGCTTTCCATAGCTTTGGATGCGATCAACGATGAGGCTTACCGATGACCGAAACCCTGAACGACCGCTTCGCCGCGCTGCAGGCCGAACGCGAGCGCACCTGGAGCGCCGAGCAGCTGGAACGCAATGCAGCGCAGCGCCGGGTGCTCGTCGAGCGGCACGATCCGTCCGCGCAACCGAAGGCTGGCGACACCGTCGAACCCTTCACGCTGATCGATCAGGACGGGCGCGAACTGACGCGCGACACGATCCTTGCGGATGGCCCGGCGGTGCTCGTGTTCTTCCGCTTCGGTGGGTGCCCCGCCTGCAACATCGCGCTGCCGTGGTACAACGAGACGCTGCTGCCCGAACTGCGCGCCCGCGGCATTCGCCTGATCGCGGTCAGCGCGCAGATCCCGGTCGACCGGGACCTGATCGCGCGCCATGGCCTGGGCTTCACCGTGGCTTCGGACCCCGGTTATGCGCTCGGCCGCCAACTTGGCATTACCTTCCTGCCTGACGAGCAACCCGCCGTCCCGCACGGCCAGCCCTGGATCGGCGCGACACTGGGAACAGGCAGCTACGAGATCGACCAGCCCGCCATCCTTGCCCTCGCGCCCGACGCGACGGTGCTGTTCTTCGAGGCCAGCCCCGACTGGCTGAGCCGCACCGAGAGCGAGACGATCCTCGCCGCCCTGCCCGCTCGCCAGACCGTCACCACCGGCGCCTGACCTTGCTTCAAAGTCCCTCGCCGCCGACCCAGTGCTCGTCGGCGAGGAACCGGGCAAGGCCCCACACCTGACGCCGGATATCGGGCACGGCGACGATCTCCCAGGCCTCCCCCTTGGTGATCGGCCCGACCGCGAGCAGGCGGTCCTGCGCAATGCCAGCGGCATCGCGCACCCGGCCGAGATGGTCGACGTCCACCCCAAGGCCGTGGGCGTCGCCGCGAATATGTCCCGCCTCGAGCAGATGCGTCAGGACCGGCGCCTCCACCCGGCGCAAGTCGCCGTCCGGCCCGGCGCAGTTGAACACGCGGTCCACCGCGATCGCCTCGATGCCGTCCTGACCACGCGGGCGATAGTGCACCACCGCCTGCCCGCCGGCTTCGTCGGCTCCGCACAGTTTGCCAGCCACGTACTGCAGCCGCCCGGCGCTCTCCATCGCTTCCAGCCGCTGCGCGACCGAGGGGCGAGGCGGTGGCGGTGAATGTCCCAATATGGCCGCAGATGCCGCAGAAAGCGGGCCTGCGCGGCGGTCGAATGGCGGCGCCAGATGTTCTGGGTGTGGGGTCGCAGAGCATCCACCGCGCCGCGCCAGCCGATCTCCTCCGCCCGGCGCCGGACGGCCCGGACGAGGTCCGCGCCGCGCAGATCGGGGTCGGAAATGGGAACCACCACCGGCCCGCTCTCGGCGTGGGCGAGCGGCTTGAGCCCCCGGCGCGAAAGCACCGTGACCTTGCCGCCGAACCCCGAGCTTTCCAGCGACAGCACCACGTCGGCTGCCGTCAACCCGCTGCCCACCACGAGGACGTGGTCGAGCGCGGGGAGGCCCTCGATCGCCGAGCGATCCCATGGATCGGGACTGTAGAGGTGCCCCGGCAGCCCCTCCAGCACGCCATGCGGCGCGGGCGGGAAGTTGCCCAGGGCCAGCACCACCGCGCGGCAATCGACGACGTCGCCGTCGGCCAGCCGCACGTGTGCCGCGCCGTCGCCGAAATCGACCGAGCATGCCTCGCCGTCGATGACCTGCGCGTCGGGACCGGCCTTCGCCAGCGCCTCGACCAGCAGTTCACGCAAGTAGGTCCCGTAAGTCAGGCGCGGCACGAAGCGGTTCGCCTCGTCGGCGTCGGCGAAATCCATCCAGCGGGCGAAGTGCTTCGCATCGTCGGGGAACGCGCTCATGTTGGAGGCGCGCACGTTGAGCAGATGCTCCGGCCGCCGCGTACCGAACGCCACGCCCTTGGCAAGCTGGGCGGAATTACGCTCGATCAGGGCGACCTTGACGCCGTAGCGCAGCAGGTTGATCGCCAGCAGCGTCCCGCTGAACCCTCCTCCCACGATCGCGATGGGCAGGTCGCGGGCGGCATTGTGACTGATCATGAAAAGATAGGTTCCCGGCAAGCTGATGAGGCTGGCTAACAGGAAATGCCCGCCGCGGGGTATTTTTTGTCCTCATAGATTGCGCCGAATCGCTTCGGTCGGTCGCTGCCGTTAACCATTTCTAGTGACCTTCGGTTTATACGTATGGCCCTGATCAAGGTTGGGGCATGCCGGTTAGGTCGCATCTCGTCTTCGTTTGGCTGCTTCTGGCGGCGCTGTTCTGGACGTCTTCCGCGCGAGCGGAGATCGTCCGGATGCGCTCCGACGTCTGCTATGCCACCGCGCCGGCGGACTATCCGGCCACTGCCGCCTCGGTCGCGCGGCTGAACTTCGACTGCGCCCGCGTGCCTGACCATCCCGCCTACGCCAAGGGCTGGGCATGGCTGAAGCTGCGCGATCCGCGCATGCTGTCCGGCCTGCCTTCGGGCTGGCTCCTGATGACCGACCAGAGCCGGTTCGAGCGCATGACCATGCTGGTGGTCGATACCCAAGGCCGCACCCGCACCGCCACTATCGCGCCCGGCGCCGTCGGCGACCACTGGGCGCTGGGGGGCATGTTACGCTTCGCCGTCGATCCGCCGGGCGCCCGCGTCCGCGATGTCTACATCGGCTACCGCAACCTCGACGACCTTTCGCTGATGCGCAAACTTTCGGCGATGAGCCCGCAGAGCCTGCTGCGGCTCGAGGGCATCTGGCTGGCGCTGATGGGTGTGTTCGCGGGCGCCATCTTCTCCGCGTTCGCTTACAACCTGCTGATCTACACCGGCCAGCGACTGGTCTTCCAGCGCTGGTATCTCGTGTGGTCGCTGCTGGTCCTCGCCTACGGCTTGACCTGGACCAACGTGCTGGCCTTCGCCTTCCCCGAATATGTCGGCCCGTTCGCGGTGACGACCGACTATCTGCTCGTCGCCGGACTGATCGCGGCGGGGAACATGTTCTTCCTGGCCGTCATCGAGGAAGGCGTGCTGCCGCGCTGGCTGGTGCGGTGGGGGAAGATCTGCGCCTGCCTCAACATGGTGGTCGGCGTTCTCGCCGCCTTCGTCCCCGTCGCTGCGCCGGTCGTGCTGGACCGCTGGCTCAACGTGGTCTTCGTCCTCAGCGCCGCCAGCGTCGGCGTCGGCATAGGCATCGCCCTGCGGGCACGCAGCCGTGTCGTGTGGTTCTACCTTGCCGGGTGGACCCCGGTGCTCTCGGTCTTCGCGCTGCGCGTAAGCCGCAATTTCGGGATCACGGTGCAGGACGACGTGGTCGATATGGCCACTTTCGCCGCGCTCGCGTTCGGATCGATCGCCCTGTCGCTCGCCATCGCCGACCGCTTCCGCCTGCTCGGCAAGGAGCGCGACACCGCCGAGCAGGCCCGCAAGGTCGCCCAGGTCGAGAGCGAGACCTTCCGCCGCGCCGCCCAGACCGACTACCTGACCGGCCTCGGCAACCGCGCCGCCTTCCAGTCCGCGCTGCGCACGATGTGCGAGGATGCCGCACGCTCCCCCTTCATGTTGCTGCTGATCGACGTCGATCATCTCAAGCACATCAACGACCGCCTCGGCCATGACGGCGGCGACCTGCTGCTCGGCAAGGTCGGACGGGGCCTCGTGGCCGCAGGTGGTCCGTCCGCGCACGTCTCGCGCATAGGCGGTGACGAGTTCGCGATCCTGCTGCCGTGGGACCCCGTGGCGGAACTGCGCATCCGCCGCGCGCTGGACGAACTGCAGGGTGCGACGCTGACGCACGGCGGCCGCAGCTGGGCCTTGTCGCTCAGCATCGGCCTTGCCTGCTTCCCGCAGGATGCCGCCGAACCCGACGTGCTCGCCAAGAACGCCGACCTCGCGCTCTATCAGGCCAAGCAAGAAGGCCGCCGACGCCTGCTCGACTACGCCCCGCACTTGCGCGAGCAGCTCGACAGCCGCGAACTGTTCGGGCTGGAAGCGCGCCAGGGCATCGAGCGCGCCGAGTTCTCGCTCCATTACCAGCCGATCGTCGATATCGAGACCGGCACGATCGGCTCCTACGAAGCGCTCCTGCGCTGGCAGCACCCGGTCCACGGGCTGATGACCCCGGCGGTCTTCGGCGACATGCTGAACGAGCGCAAGCTGGGCCTGGCGATCCAGCAGCACGTGCTGGACATGGGCCTCGCAGCCTTGCGCGACCACCCCGAGCGGATCCCGAAGCTCTCGGTCAACCTCATCACCGCGCAGCTGGACAGCCCCTACGCCGCCGCCCGCCTGCTGGCGCGGATACGCGACTACGGCATCGCGCCCGAACGCCTGTGCATCGAAGTGACCGAGGACTTCGTGCTGGGCCGCTCGGTGGACGAGACCGCCAAGGCGCTCGATCTGCTGCATGAGGCGGGCGTGACAGTGGCGCTCGACGACTTCGGCACCGGCTATGCCTCGCTGATCCACCTCAAGCACCTGCCCTTCGACGTGCTCAAGATCGACCGCTCGTTCACTCTCGGCCTGTTCGAGGACGACGGCCAGAGCGAGGCGATCATCCGCGCCATCATCGGGCTTGGCCAGGGCCTCGGCAAACAGGTCGTGGCCGAGGGCGTCGAGACCGAAGAGCAACGCCGCAAGCTGGCGGAGATGGGCTGCAAGCTCGGCCAGGGCTACCTCTTCGCCCGCCCTGCCCCGATCGAGACTTTCGCACCGGCCGGTGCATCGGCCTGCGCGGCCTAGGACATGATCGAGTTGAGGCGCCTCACCGTTCGTCATTGCTAGCGTAGCGAAGCAATGACGAAGCAGGGTCGTCATGTGCTACCGTTTCAGGCCGCGCGCGATCCAGCCGCTTTCGTTGCCGAAGAAACGCTCGAGCCTCCAGCCCGCCGCACCATCGGCATCGAGCCACGTGGCCTCCTTCGCCAGCGTCAGCCCCTGCGTTCCGGTCCCACTCGGTGCGTAGAGGGCGTAGCGGGTCGTCGGCAGCTTGTTGGTCTTGCCCGGCGTCCATTCGGTGAACGCGCCCGGCGCGAGCGACGTATCGAGCACCGGCGCGAGGAATACGACCGAGGCATAATCGCGCCATGGCCGCCCCAGCGAGACGTTGCGGGCGGCAGGGTCTGCGGTGAGGCGGCAGTCCTCGAACACGAAGGCGCTGTCCTCGTCCGGCGCGTTGCGGCTCTGGGCGGTGTACATGACGGATTCGTGCGCCTCGCCGTGCAATTGGCACTTGCGGAAGAACGCCTTGGCATTGCCGAACACGAAGTCGACGTGACCGGCGATGTAGCAGTTCTCGAAGTAGGCGCGGGTTTCCTTCCCGCCCTGCCCGTCATTGACGAACAGCGTGTCCTGATGGCCGAGCATCCGCACGTTCGCCACCACCGCCGCATCGCCCGTCAGCGAGACAGCCACCGCCTGCGAGGGCGCATGCGCGGGATCGAGCCACCAGTCGTTGGCCACCGTCAGGTTGCGCAAGGTGAAGGACGCGCCGGTCACGCTCAGGGTCGCGGACTTGAAGGTGCCGCCTGCCGTCATGGCGGAATCGCCGTAGACGAGGACGACGTCGTCCGGCCGCCTGCCGGTGCCCGCCAGCGTGACGTCGGCGGCGCTGACGGTCAGCTTCTCGCGGTAGGTTCCCGGCGCGATGAGCACTTTGCCGCCCTCGACCGCCACCGCGTCGATGGCGGACTGGACGGTGTGGAATGCGCCTGCCTTCGCCGGATCGACGTGGACGGTGCGGGCCATGGCAGGCGCGCTCAGCATGGCGGGTGCGACGAGCGCCGCGCAGATCAGTTTGTGGTTCACGAAGTCCTCCCTGTCCTGCCAGCCATTCGATGGCATTGGCGAGGAAACGGCGCTGCAGCGGCGCCACCATGTCCGGCATGCGGTGCATCACCGCGCGCATCCCCTTGTTCGCGGCCACCAGCGTCGCGGCACCATTGTGGCGATCGTGATCGCGGCTGTAGCCCGCGACGATCTCGACGCCCGGCCCGTCCACCAGCAGCCCGTTGGAAAGGCGACCGTCGATCTGATGGAAGATCCCCGCCGCCCGGTCCGCCGGAATCCCGACGAACAGCGGGTGCGCGCGCAGGTAGTTCCAGTTGCCCATCCAGGGCGCGCGGATGTCGCCCACGGTGCCATTGAACTCCAGCAGGCCGAGGTCCGCGAGTTGCCGCGCGACGCCTTCGGACAAGCCGTCCTCCGGCACCAGCGCCAGCAGCGGTGTGCCCAAGCGCACGGCGGCGAGCACCTGCGCCGACAGTTCGCCGAGCACCAGCTTCGGCTTCTCGCCCTTCTTCGGCTGCGCTTCGAGGCCGGTCTGTTCGCCGATCTGGCGGCGGGCGATCTCGTCCGCCTTGAGACCCGAGGCGATAACCAGATCGTACCGCTGCCCCGGCCGGAACTCCTCCAGCCGGAGGCCGGGCAACGCCTCCAGTTGCGCCCGAAGACTACGCGCGATCCCGGAGACGGCGATACGGCGCCCGGATGCCACCTGAGCGGGCAGCCCCGCCACCCACAGACTGCGCGTGAAGCTCGCGCCCGGAGCGCCGGAAAAGGACAGGTGCACCTGCCACTCCCCTCTCGCGCCAGAGCAGGCGTCGTGACTTCGCGTGCGACCAGCTGGCTGAACCGGTCCGGTGCCGTGGCCCCCACCGGATAGCGCCCCAGTTCCATCACCGCGCCTTGCGGATCGCGCAGGGACAGCGCCAGTTCGCCGCTCACGGCCTTGCCGGTATCGTTGAACAGGAACAGGGCGAGCACCGCGCTTTCCCCCGCCGCGTAGGCCAGCCTGCGCTGCTTGGCGACGGGGCGCACCGGCAGCAGGCTGGCGCGCACCAGCGCCGGATCGGCCTTGAAACCGCGCAGGTTGTCGACGATGCCGGAGTGGTTCTCGATCGCGGTGGTCTCCCACCCGCTGATCGCCGCCACGTCCACCTCGTCGCCGATGCGGATGTTCTCCATGTAGTTGGCCCAGGCATCGTAGCTCTTGGCGCCGACCGACAGGAACAGGTCCTGCGCGCTGGGGAATGCCTTGCGGAACCCCCAGCGCTCCAGGAACGCCTCGGTATTGGCGAGGATCACCGCATGGTCGGCAAGGTCGTAGGAGCGGCCGCCGCCCTTGCGGATCGTCTCGACCATGGCGGCGTGATCGTCGGCGACGGCGCAGCCTTCCATCTCACCGAACTCGACGATGAAGGGCTTGCCGGTCTGGCGGTGGATGTAGTCGTCCGGGCTCTTGTAGAAGGCGTCGTACCACTGGTCGCCCGCGCCCTGGTGGTTGTCCCACCAGCCACCCCACTCGACCTCGTCCGAGCGGTAGTAACGGTCGCTATAAGGCACGTACATCGCCTGGGAGGCGCCGCGCTGGACGAAGCCGTCGTTGAGGATCACCGTGCGGCTCGGATCGGCGCGGTGCATCGCCAGCAGCACCGCCTGGACGTCGGGGTTGGCGAGGTCCGCGCCCAATTCGTTCTGCAGCGTGTACTGCACCAGCGAGGGGTGCGAGCGGAACGCCCGCACCATCGCCACGCACTTCTCCACCTGATAGTCGCGGGCAAAGCGGTCGGCGTCGGAGAGTTCGCCGTTCTTGCCGTAGCCCGCGATGGCGAAGCGGCCGCCGCCCGGCTCCATCACGCGCAGCAGGCCCATCTCGTCCTGCCGGTCGAGCACCTCGCGCTTGCCGACGTTGCGGTGAAAGTGCAGGCAGTTGAGGCCGAGCGCCTTGGCCGCCTCGACTTCCTTGGTCGCAAGGTCAGGGCGCGGCCAGAGCCCGTTGAAACCCCAATAGCCCCACGAGATCGCCGAGTAGAGCTTGATGCGCCGCCCGTTGAAACGTCGGCGTAAGCGCGATAGCTCGTAGCCATGGCGATCAGGATCGTGACTTCATCGGCGCCGCGCACCGAGAGCACGTCGGCACCGGCAGAGACCTTGCCGCCGCTGGCGATCACCTTCACCCGGCTCTGGAACTTCAGCGCACCGGCGATGCCGAACCCCTCGTTGTTGGTGCCCGACAGCAGCAGTTCGTCGCCCGGCAGCGCCTGCACCGACCATGCCCTTTGCGGCGAGGTCATCTTCAGGTCGAGCGACACCGCGCCCCGCTTCCCGGCCTTCAGGTGGACCGCGACGACCTGATCGGCCGGAGAAGCGACCACCGTGCGCTCATGCGCCACCCCGCCGATCCGAAAGCGCGTGGTGTGACGCGCGGCATCGATGTCGAGTTCGCGGCGATAGCTTCCCGCCTCCGGCTCGCCGAGACCCGGGAAAGTGAGCCGGAGGTCGCCGAGGCCCTGATAGGACATCTGCCGCATCGGCACGCCCATGACCTTGTCCTTGGCGAGCGCCTGCGCTTCGTCGTAGCGGCCCTCGAAGATCAGCCTGCGCACTTGCGGCAGCGCATCACGCGCCTGCGGATTGGCCGGGTCGTAAGGGCCGCCGCCCCACAGCGTATCCTCGTTGAGCTGCAGCCGCTCCTCGGCCACGCCGCCGAAGACCATCGCGCCGATCCGGCCGTTGCCCAGCGGCAGAGCCTCGATCCACTCCTTCGCGGGCCGGCGGTACCACAGCAGGTCATCGCCCCTCGAAACCTGCGCGGCCGCAGCTTCGACACCCGGCGCACCAAGCAGAGACAGCGCCGCGAGGGGGAGCCACCCGCAACCAGTTCACGGCGGGAAACGGCAAAACCCTGAAGGCTCACTGGCGCATCTCCCCTGTCGGCGCGCCTTGGGCGGAGTGCTCACGCAAAATGTTAGCGCTATAATTTGCGATGTGCAAGGTGCATGTCGGAACCTCTTGACCTTCCGGTGCCGATGTTTGATAGCGCTATCAACGATAAGGGAGCAGGACGATGGGCGATCATTGCGATCCGGGCGAAATCCGATCCGCCATGCGCATTATGCGCCGCGCCCCGCTTGCGCTTTGACGGCCATCACCATTCCCATGTTCAAGAGGACACCGATCATGATTACCGGCGCCATTCTCATCGGCCGCGACGAAGCGCAGACGCAGGCGGGCTATGCCGCGATCAACCCCGCGACCGGGGCGACGCTGGAGCCTCGCTTCACCACGGCGGGTCTCGCCGAAGTGGAGCGCGCCTGCGCACTGGCCGACGCCGCTTCGATCGCCTTCGCCGAGGCCGAGCCGGAAACCCGCGCGGTGTTCCTCGAAACCATCGCTGACGAGATCGTCGGCATCGGCGAACCGCTGATCGAGCGCGCCATGGCCGAGACCGGCCTGCCCCGCGCCCGCCTCGAAGGCGAACGCGGCCGCACCACCGGCCAGCTGCGCCTGTTCGCGCAAGTGCTGCGCGAAGGCAGCTGGGCCGGCCTGACCATCGACCCCGCCCTGCCCGAACGCGCGCCGCTGCCGCGCCCGGACCTGCGCGTGCGCAAGGTCGCGCTCGGCCCGGTGGTGGTGTTCGGGGCGAGCAACTTCCCGCTCGCCTTCTCGGTCGCGGGCGGCGACACCGCTTCGGCTTTCGCGGCGGGCTGCCCGGTGATCGTCAAGGGTCACTCGGCCCATCCCGGGACCGGCGAACTGGTCGCCCGCGCGATCCAGCGCGCGGTGGCGCTGTGCCATCTGCCCGAGGGCGTGTTCTCCTACCTCCCCGCCTCGCGTGAGGCGGGCACCGCGCTCGTCGCCGACCACCGCGTCAAAGCGGTCGGCTTCACCGGATCGCGCCCCGGCGGCATGGCGCTGATGCGCACCGCCGCCGCCCGGCCCGAGCCGATCCCGGTCTATGCCGAGATGAGCTCGATCAACCCCGTCGTGCTGTTCCCCGCCGCCCTTGCCGCGCGGGCAGAGGCGCTGGGCGCGGCCTTCGTCGGCTCGCTGACGATGGGCGCCGGCCAGTTCTGCACCAACCCGGGCCTTGTCATCGCCATCGACGGACCGGACCTCGATACCTTCCTCGCCTCGGCCTCGGCGGCGATGGGCGGCAGTGTGGCGCAGGACATGCTGACGCCGGGCATCCACTCGGCCTATGTCGAGGGCGTAAGCGCGCTGGCGGGCCACGGCGCCGTCACCACCCTCGCCCGCGGCGTGGAGCCGACCGGGCCGTACCAGGCGCAGGGCGCGCTGTTCCGTACCACGGCGGCCGATTTCCTTGCCGATCCGGCGCTGGGCGCGGAAGTCTTCGGCTCCTCCTCGCTCGTCATTACCGTGTCCGACATGGCCGAGGCGCTCAAGGTCATCGCCGCGCTGGAAGGCCAGCTGACCGCTACCCTGATCCTCGACGCCGAGGACGAGCCGGAGGTCGCCAAGCTGCTGCCGGTGCTGGAGCGCAAGGTCGGCCGCATCCTCGTCAACGGCTGGCCGACGGGCGTGGAAGTCTGCCACGCAATGGTCCACGGCGGGCCGTTCCCCTCGACTTCGGACGGGCGCACCACTTCGGTCGGAGCCTCGGCGATCGAGCGGTTCCTGCGCCCGGTCTGCTACCAGAACATGCCCTCCGCGCTGCTCCCCGAGGGCCTGCGCGACGGCAACCCGTGGAACGCCCCGCGCCGCATCGACGGCGTGCTGAAGCTGGGTTGAGCCTGCCCCCGCTTCGTCATTGCGAGGCCCGCAGAGCCGCGGCAATCCAGCGCGGTGGACACCGCCCTGGATTGCTTCGCTCCGCTCGCAATGACGAAAGTGGATACGAAATGACGACCTTCTTACAAGGCACAGGACGATGACTGACGCCCCCACTCCTCGCCGCTTCCGCTCGCAGGACTGGTTCGCCGATCCCGCGCGCTCGGACATGGTCGCGCTCTATCTGGAGCGCTTCATGAACTACGGCATCACGCCGGCGGAATTGCGCTCGGGGCGGCCGATCATCGGCATCGCCCAATCGGGCAGCGACCTGTCGCCCTGCAACCGGATTCACCTCGACCTCGCCAAGCGGGTGCGCGACGGCATCCGGGACGCAGGGGGATCGCGATGGAGTTCCCGGTCCATCCGATCTTCGAGAACTGCCGTCGCCCGACCGCCGCGCTCGATCGCAATCTTGCCTACATGGGGCTGGTCGAGATACTCTACGGCTATCCGATCGATGCCGTCGTGCTGACCACCGGCTGCGACAAGACCACGCCCTCGCAGGTCATGGCCGCATCCACCGTGGACATCCCCGCGATCGTCCTGTCGGGCGGGCCGATGCTCGACGGCTGGCATGAGGGCGACCTAGTCGGCTCGGGCACCGTGATCTGGCGCAGCCGCCGCAAGCTGGCGGCCGGAGAGATCGACGAGGAGGAATTCCTCCAGCGTGCCTGCGACAGCGCCCCCTCGGCCGGGCATTGCAACACCATGGGCACCGCATCGACCATGAACGCGGTGGCCGAGACGCTCGGCCTCTCGCTACCGGGCTGCGCCGCGATCCCGGCGCCCTATCGCGAGCGCGGGCAGTATGCCTACGAGACCGGCCGCCGCATCGTCGAGATGGCGCACGAAGACTTGCGCCCCTCGAAGATCCTGACGCGCGACAGCTTCCTCAACGCCATCCGCGTCGTCAGCGCGATCGGCGGGTCGAGCAACGCGCAGCCGCACATCATGGCGATGGCGCGCCATGCTGGCGTCGAACTCACCGCCTCGGACTGGACCGAGCACGGCTACGGCCTGCCGCTGATCCTCGACATGCAGCCGGCCGGGCGGTTCCTGGGCGAACGTTTCCACCGCGCGGGCGGCGTGCCCTCGATCATGTGGGAACTGCAGCAGGCGGGCGTGCTGGCACAGGACTGCCTCACCGTCACCGGCGAGACGCTGGCCGCCAACCTCAAGGGCCGCGAAACCCGCGACCGCGAGGTCATCCGTCCCTTCGCCGAGCCGCTGCGCGAGAAGGCGGGCTTCCTCGTCCTGTCGGGCAACCTGTTCGACTTCGGCATCATGAAGACCTCGGTGATCTCCGAGGAGTTCCAGAGCCGCTACCTCTCCCGCCCCGGCTCCGAAGGCGTGTTCGAGGGCCGCGCCGTGCTGTTCGAAGGCGGCGACGACTACCACCACCGCATCAACGATCCCGCGCTGGAGATCGACGCCGACTGCATCCTCGTCATGCGCGGCGCCGGGCCGATGGGCTGGCCGGGCTCCGCCGAAGTGGTGAACATGCAGCCGCCCGATGCGCTCATCAGGGCGGGCGTGCAGTGGCTGCCGACGCTCGGCGACGGGCGCCAGTCGGGCACGTCCGACAGCCCCTCGATCCTCAACTGCTCGCCCGAAAGCGCGGCGGGCGGCGGCCTCTCGTGGCTGCGCACCGGCGACACCATCCGCATCGATATCCGCACAGGCACCTGCAACGCACTGGTGGACCCGGCCGAGATCGCCCGCCGAAAGGCCGAAGACACCCCGCCGCCCGTGCCGCAGAGCCATACCCCGTGGGAAGAACTCTTCCGCGAGAAGACCGGACAGATGGCCGAAGGCGCCGTGATGGAAATGGCTGTCAAGTATCGGGGCATCGCAGCGAAGACACCGCGCCACAATCATTGAAATCCCGGTAATTCCGGGTAGAACTACGTAGTTTTTGTGACATAGTGTGCCCATGCAACGGCATCGGATCGTCTTAATCGCCGGCATTCTTGCCGTGTTCGCGAAGATCCTGCCGCTTGCAGCCGCCGTGATTTATGCCCGGCACCGCGCCGTGGAAGCCGAGCGCGCGCATCTCGTCGAATACAGCGACTGGACGCTCCGGCGCGCCGAACGCAATTTCGACCGGATACGCGACGTGTTCCGGGAACTGCAGACGACACGCTGGCAGCCTTGCAATGAGGCGCACATTGCCCGGATGCGCCAACTCGCGGTGGACAACCAGTCGATCGAAGAAGTCGGCTACTTCGCGGGCGGCAAGCTCGCCTGCACGAGTTGGGGCGTGGTCCGGCAGAACGTCGGGCGCGGCACGCCGGATACCTGGGTCGAAGGCGGCTACGGGCTGTACCTGAACGTTCGACCCAAAGTCAGCCGTGGCGGCGTGGTGATCGCGGTGGATCATGGCGACTACAACACGCTGGTCAATCACGAACGCTTCGTCGATGTCCTGACCGACACGCCGATGACCATCGGCATCGCCACGCTGGACGGCCGCGTGGTTGCCTTCAACGGCGACGCACCATCCGATGCCGTTGCCAAAGCCGCGGCGGGCGACGGCTTCGCGCGTATCGGCACGCGCGTCTTCGCCTCCGTCCATGACGGGCATTTCCGCGCCTTCGCGATCACCGACAGGGCCTATATCCAGCAGCGCATGGAGCGCGAACTGTGGGCTGTCGTGCCACTGGCCCTGCTGACCTCGGCGCTGCTGATCGCGCTGATCGTGTGGACGTCCCGCCGCCGCCTGACACCCGAGCGCGAACTGGAGGCCGCCATCCGCCGCCGCGAACTGCATGTGCTCTATCAGCCGATCATGGAGATCACGACCGGCCTGTGCGTCGGCGCCGAGGCGCTGCTGCGCTGGCAGCGCAGCGACGGCACCAGCGTTTCGCCCGAGGTCTTCATCCCGCTCGCCGAGCAGCACCGCCTGATCGAGCCGCTGACCGACATGATGATCGGCTGCGTCGTCGCCGATCTTGCCGACATGCTGCGGCGCGAGCGCAGCGTCCACGTCGCCATCAACATCTCCGCCGCCGACATGCAGAGCGGGCGCTTCCTCCCCATCCTGACCAGCGCGCTGGCCGAAGCCGGGGTCGCGCCCCGGCAGATATGGCTGGAGGCGACCGAGCGCGGCTTCATGGATGCCGCCGCCGCGCGCGAAACGCTGGAGAAGGCGCGCGCGCAGGGTCACATGGTGGCGATCGACGACTTCGGCACCGGCTATTCCAGCCTCGCGCAGCTTGCCGCGCTGCCGCTGGACGCACTCAAGATCGACAAGTCCTTCGTCGATGCCATCGGCCGGGAAGCGGCGACCAGTGTGGTGGTCCCGCACGTGATCGAAATCGCCCACGGCCTCAACCTGCTAATCGTCGCCGAAGGGGTCGAAACCCGCGAGCAGGAAGCCTACCTGCGCGCCGCCGGGGTCGGCTTCGCACAGGGCTGGCTCTATGCGAAAGCGCTTCCGGCCACCGAGTTTCTTGCCTTCCGGGCAGCCGCCAACGGCCAAAGGGTGTCGCCGTTCCTGACCTCGCTCGCCGGATAAGGCGCGCGATCATGAGGCGCGTTCACTTCTTGCTTTCCTTTTGCGCTAGGCGCCTCGTACCGACACGCCGCGCGGAGATACCAGTGCCCCCTCTTACCCGTCCCAAATCCATGCTCGCTCTGGCCATGCCCCTGCTGCTGGACGTGACGGTCCCCGTCTCCCGCCTGCCGGTCTTCGTCGCCGCAGCCGCCGTGCCGCTGGCCGCCAGGACCGCCGCCGCGACCGAACCTGCCGCTCCGGAAGAGCGCGACCGGCTCTACCCCTTCTACCTGCCGATGAGCGGACTGCGCGCGCCTGCCGTCACGTATCGCGTGAAGTGCGATGCCTCGCGCGCGGCGGGACGCGAAGTCTATCAGGGCCACAGTCCCGACGGACCGGTCGAGGGCGGTTACGAACTGATCTACGAAGCGCAGGATGCGCGAGGCAACCCATGCGTCTACCCCTTCGCACCATCGCTGCCTCAGATCGGCGAGCGGGTCCAGGGCACCCAGTATATCCTGCGCAGCGCGATCCCCGGCAGGCGCGTGGCCTTCCGCACCGGCGACGAATGGGCGACAGTGGACCTGCGCCTGTTCAACATCGCCGCCCAGCGCGTCCATTTCGAGATGCGCGACGTCGAACTGGACTTCCCCGGCGCGATCCAGGCCAAGGGGGCGCTCCATCTGGAAGTCACCGGCACGCAGGCGCCCGGCCTGTTCACCGCCGTCCTGCGCCGCGCGAAGATCTACGGCGGCAAGAACGCGCTGTTCGTGCCCAACGGCCAGACCATGCTCTACATCGAGGACAGCGACATTGCCGGCAATGTCGGCACCAATACCGACCAGGAGCACACCACCTACATCAACGGCACCCTCGTTTCGCATTTCCGGGACACGAGGTTCCACGGCCAGCGCGCGTGGGAGAACACTGCAAGCGGCCATCAGCTGAAGGACAAGGCGTACTTGCGCGTCTACGAGAACGTCACCGTCTCCAACGTGCCGCAGGGGCCACCGACGAACTGGCCGCCATCGGCGATGCCGCTGATCGACGCGTCCGCCTTCGGCTTCACCTGGTCCGACGGCCTTCGCATCGAGCGCGTCGCGCCTCTGCAGTCTTCGCGCGATGCCCTCGTCGACCTGCGCACCGACATCCGCTACGGCGAGCCGGGCAATTATCCCTGGCCGGTGCTCGGCTCTCCCGCATGGCGGATGCCGCCCTCGCCGCTCGATGCGCTGGATCAGGTCTATCTCTCGGTCTTCCTCAATACCTCGGTGAAGAGCTTCCGCACCGAGCCCTATGTCTTCGCGCTCAGGCCCACCGGCACCACGCCCGGCACCGACGGCTATCATGTCGAGGGCAGCGAGGCGCCCCGCGCGCAGCAGCGCTACGTCTCGCTGGCCTTCGGCACCGGCGGCAACCTGCAGCGGGTCTATTCGCCCGAGGGCTGGACCTATTCGGACCCCGATCTCCCCGCCGGGTCGGAATGGGTTCTGGACCGCAGCAAGTTCATCCGCCACGCCCTCGGCCTGATCGGACGGTAGCTCAAAGCGGCAGGCTCGCCCGCAGCGGATCGAAGTGGACGATCTCGCGCAGGCTCACCAGCGTCTCGAAATCCTGCACGTTCTCGTCGGAGGCGAGCACGTCGTCGGAAAAGCGCTGGTACGCCTCGATCGAGGGTACGCTGACCATCAGCAGAAAATCGGTGCGACCAGTGACGTTCCACGCCCCGATCACTTCCGGGCAGCGGGCAAGCCGCGCCGCGAAGGCCTGCTCCATGCGCAGACCCGAGCGGACGAGTTCGACGAGCACGTGGATCGTGATCGCCGGAGCCAGTCGCGCCGGATCGATCAGCGCAACGTCGGCGACGATTACCCCGCCTGCCCGCAGCCTTCGCAACCGGCGCAATACCGCACTCTCGGACAGGCCGACCTGCGCCGCGATTGAGCGCGCGGGCTCAAGATTGTTGCGACGCACGATCTCGATGATTCGCCGGTCGAACTGATCGATGTCGACTGTTTCCGCCATACGACGCCTTATGGATGACTTTTTTCATCACCTTATGCCGAAATTCGCCAACCTTCGCCAGAGTGCGGAGGATATATCGAGCCCATGAGCACCCTGTCCGCCCCCGCCGCTTCGTCGCTGCTGCGCGCCGCGCCATATGCGGCGCTCATCTGCTCGATGACCGCCTTCTGCGTCGGTACATCCTACGGCAAGCAGCTATTCCCGATAGTCGGTGCGACTGGTGCAATCGCCTATCGCGTCGGCTTTTCCGCGCTGCTGCTCCTGCTGATCTTCCGCCCGTGGCGCGCACCACTGACCCGCGCGGACCTCTTCGCCACGATGCGTTACGGCGCGGTGCTGGGGCTGATGAACCTCAGCTTCTACCTTGCCATCCGCACGATCCCGCTCGGCCTGGCCATCGCCATCGAGTTCCTTGGCCCGCTGACGGTCTCGCTGCTCTATTCGCGCCGTCCGGGCCAGTTCGCGATGGTTGCCATGGCGGCGGCGGGGCTGGTGCTGCTGCTTCCGCTCCATGCATCACCGCATGCGCTGGACCCGGTCGGCGTCGGTTTTGCGCTGATGGCGGGGCTGTGCTGGGGTCTCTACATCGTGTTCGGCAAGAAGACGACGCACCTTCCCGGCGGACAGGCCGTGGCGCTGGGCATGGCCACCGGCGCGCTGGTGGTGGTGCCCATCGGCATCGTCGAGGCGGGAACGACCCTGCTGAACCCGTCACTGATGCTCGTCGGGCTTGCCATGGCGGTGCTGTCGAGCGCCCTGCCCTATTCGCTGGAGATGATCGCGCTCAAGCAAATCCCGGCCAACCGCTTCGGCGTGCTGATGAGCCTCGAGCCCGCTGCCGGAGCTCTCGCCGGCGTCGTCTTGCTGGGAGAGCATCTGGTGCCGGTGCAATGGCTGGCGGTGGCGCTGGTGGTCGCGGCCTCGGTCGGATCGGTCCTGCTGGGGGACGCCCAAGCCGATCTGCCACCAGCGCAATAAGGCCCGCGGCCTCAGTCCGCCGGGGCCGCGGGCTTCGCGTCGCTGCCGGAAAGCAGCACGCCGTTGAACAGGAACTTGAAGGTCGCGAAAGGCTGTCCGCGCTGGGTCACTTCCGGCCCCATCAGGAACACGCGGCCCTTGCCGAGCCCGCCCTCGACGATGCCCACGCCGCCGTTCAGCAGCTTCTGCCCCCAGCCCCAGCCGGAGACGAGCGGGTCCTCCTTGTCGAACCAGCTGACCTTGCGCACCGATGGCCCGTCGGCGCGGAAGACCGGGTTGTTGTTGTAGAACAGGTTGACCGTGGGTGCGACGCCGAAGGCCAGGGGATCGCTGCTGTCGACTTGCGCGCTCAGGATCGATCCGGGGACGTAGAAACTGTTGGAGGAAACCCGCTTCACGGTGCCGTCCGGCCCCTTGGGCGCGAGCAGGTTGGTGACCGGCAGGCCCAGCGCCTCGCCGATGCGGGTGGAGTTGCCCACGGCGACGACCGTGCCGCCCGCCTTGGCGAAGGCGGCGACTTGCGGGAAGGTCGTCTCGGGCGTGATCTTGCCGAGCATCTTGCGGTAGGCGACCGGAATGTCGGCGGCAGCGGGCTGCGGGCGGGACATGCCCTCCTCCCGGCCGAGCACGTCGCTCTGGAAGACGAGGACGTCGTACTTGGCCTTGAGCCCGCCCTTGTCGAGCGCCTGCGGGTAGACCAGCTCGTAGGGGAACTCGTACTGCTCGAAGATCCAGCGCGTCCAGCCCGAGGCCATCGAGCCGCCGTAGACATCGACGAGGCCGATCTTCACCGGCTTGACCGCGACCGTCTCGCCCGCAGGCTTCGCCGCGACGGCATGGGCATCGAGGCCGAGCGGCGCGACGGCGGCATCGACGATCGCCTTCGCCTTGGCCGAGGCGGGTATCCACACTGCGCCGGGGGCGAGCGCCTTGCCGTCCACGGTCAGGCCCTGCTTCATCCAGAACACCGGCAGTCCGGCCTTCAGCAAGCGGTTGGTCAGCGTGTAGCTGTTGTTGACGCCGTGATCGACGATCCAGCCTGCCCCGCCCGAACCCAGCACGCGGCCCGGCGGCGGCGCGGCGATCTCGTCGGCGACCAGCGGGAACGCGGGAGGCGGCGCGTCGAGCACGCGGTCGAAGGCGACGTTCATCTGCAGCGCCAGCGTGTAGCCGGTGACGTCGTAGGGCTTGATCGGCGGCCCGCCCTCATAGGCGAAGTCCTGCGGGTGATCCTGCGGCTCGAACATGTCGAGCACGTGGGGGCGGAACGCCTGGTCGCTGCGCACGACGTAGCTGCCCGCCGGGTAGCTTTTGCCCTCGAAAGTGAAGGCCGACGGCGCCTGCTGCACCTCGATCCCGGTCTTGATGAGGGCGTTGAGGAAGCGCACCGTCGTCGGCATGTCCTGCTGGCGGCCGGCCGGGATGATGTAGGCACGCGGCGCGCGCTTCTCGGGCGCGTTGAGCACGGTCTTGTAGAGGCTGGCGGGCAGGATCTTCTCGTTGCCCCATCCGAACGTGCCTGCGGTTTCCTCCGGCCCCGGCTTGGGCATGGTCTTCGCCGCGTCCTTCGCCGCCTCGATCCGCTTGGGCGTCACCACCCAGCTGTCGGTGCTGCCCTTGGCGATCTGGTTGCGGCCCATGACATAGCGGTTGTACTGGATCGTCTCGCGGTAGCGCGAGGCGTAGTCGAGGATCGCCCGGTCCATCTCCTTCACGTAGTCGAGCGACTGCTGGAAGTGCCATTCCTGCGGCGCGATCGGCAGTACCTCGTCCTGCCGGGGGAGCTGGTTTTCCGGCACGAACGGGATCTTGAGCGGGGTGGGATTGCCGATGATCTCGGTCAGAATGCCGATCTGGTTGTGGAAGTACCCGATCGTGCGGATGCCGCCGTTGAACCACGTCGAATAAGGCGCAGCCGAGCGCATCGCCGAGCCGCCCATGCCCTTCGCCACCAGCCGCGCATGCATCATCTGGCCGACCACGTCGGTCTGATTGATGACCAGAGGCTCGTTGTTGAAGTTGTAGGGGTCGCGGAAGGGCGGAATGAACACCACCGCGCCCAGCGGCCCTGTCTGGTGCTGGTTGTAGAGGATCTGCGGGAACCACTCGCGGTATCCGGCGCGGTTCATGTTGGTCGTCTCGGGCTGGGTCGAGGCGAAGCTGTCGCGGTTGTTATCGTGGCCGATGTACTTCTGGTAGAGCACCGGGATCGAGTCCGTCGTCAGCTTGTGCGGATCGGCCATGTACCAGTTGGCGACGAGTTCCAGCCCGTCCGGATTGGCGAAGACGAACAGCATGATGTCGTCACCCAGCAGGCGCAGGGTCTCGGGATCATTGCGCGTCAGCATCTCATGGATGATCTGGACGTGGCTCTGCGCGTTGACGATCTCGCTGGCGTGGAGCCCGGCGTCCATCCACACCATCGCCTTGCCCTCGGCGGCGAGCGCCTTGGCGGCATCGTCGTCGAGGCCCTTGGCCAGCGCCAGTTGCTGCGAAATCCGGCGGTATTTCTCCAGATTGCGGATGTTATCGGGCGAGGAGACGATCGCCATGTACTGCTCGCGCCCCTCGGCGGTCTTGCCGATGGAGACGACCTTGATGCGGTCGCTCTCCTTGGCGACCTGCATCAGCCACGCGGAAATCTTCGTGTAGTCGGCGAGGAAGTAGTCGGCGCCGACCTTGCCGCCGACGATCTTCTCGGGCGCGGTGATCGCAGCGCTGGTCGCGAGCGCGTCCTGGGCCAGAACCGGCATGCTGAGCGGGAACGAAAGACACGTGGCGGCAAGCAGAAGATTGCGACGGGACATGGCGTTACTCCTTCGCGGCGCGGAACGGACGGGCGGGGGATGAGAGACGGTAAAAAGCCGGGGCGGACCGCTGGAGAGGCCCGCCCCGTCAGGATGGGTCAGCGTGCTTCGGCGAGGGTCAGGACCGTTGCCAGGCCGACCGCCATGTTCTTGAGGTCCTCGGGCGGGTTCATCTTCATACCCTCTTCCAGCGAGTGCGCGCGGAAAGTGTCGAACCCGGAGCCTAGGGTGACGGCCTCGACGCCCATGCTCATCGGGATGTTGCTGTCGGTGGACCCGGCGCCGTACTTCGGCTCCACGCCCGATCCCTTGGCGACGGCGGTGGCGACCCTGACGATGCGCGCATCGAGCGGGGTGGTGCCGACCGGACGGTCGCCGATCAGCTTGGCGTCGTAGGAGATCTTGCCCTTGGCGGTCGAGCGCGCGGCGTTCTCCGCATCCACCGCAGGCTGCAGCAGGGCGAGGAACTGCTTCTCTTCCGCGTCCAGTTCCGGCTTGCCGTTGGAACGCATGTCGATGGTCATCGCGGTGGAGAACGGGATCGAGTTCACCGAAGTACCGCCCTCCAGGATGCCGACGTTGTAGACCGTCTTGGGCGTTACGGGCGCCTTGATCTTGCCGAACTCGACCATGGCATTGGCCATGGCGAAGGCGGGGCTGACGATGCCGAAGTCACCCATCGAGTGACCGCCGGGGCCGTTGAACGTCACCTTGTAGCGGCGCGATCCGGTGCCGGCATTGGTCACGCGGCCCGACTCGCCCGGCTCGAACGAGATGAAGTACTTGATCGCGTCCTTGTACTTGCCCTTCTGGAACAGGTAGCGCGAACCGCGCAGGTCGCCGGGGCCTTCCTCGCCAACATTGCCCATGAACAGGATGTCGGCCTTGGTGGTGTAGCCCGCCCGGTTCATCGCGCGGATGAAGGCGAGCAGCACCGGCAGGCTGGAGGTATCGTCGCCGATACCCGGCGCGTAGAGCCCATTGCCCTCGCGCCGCACCTTCACGTTGGTGCCGCCGGGAAACACCGTGTCGAGGTGCGCGGTGACGACGATCAGGGGACCGCCTCCGGTGCCCTTGCGTAGCCCCATGACGTTGCCGACTTCGTCACGCTCGACGTCGGTGAGCCCTTCGGCCTTGAGCATCGCCATGTAGGCGGCGCCGCGGGCGTCTTCCTTGAACGGCGGGGCCTCGATCTCGGTCAGGGTGATGATGTCCTGGATGATCTTGTCGTAATCGCCCTTGAGCGACGCCTTGGCCTTGGCGAACTTCGCCCCGCCCAGCAGCGTGGCGGCGGCCTTGTCTTCGGCGGTAGCGGCCTGCGCGCCCGGAGCGGCCAGCGCCATCGCGGCGGTTGCGGCCAGCAGTGTGATACGCATCGTCAAATCCCCTGATTTAGAAATTGCTGTAGATCGTTGCGCCCAGCGTGCGCGGGGCAGTCGTCGCCCAGTAGTCCGGCACGCCCGCAGCGCTCGAGATCGAGTTCACGCCGATCTTGTTGAACAGGTTGCGCACGTAGAGGAACACACCCATCCGGTCGTTCTGCACACCGGCGCGCAGGTTCACCATCGAGTATTTGCCAAACTCGCGGTAGAGGCTGTTGGTCGGCCGGATCTGCGAGGTCATCTTGCCGGTGTAGGTCCAGTCCGCGCGCAGAAGCCCCTCGAAGTCGTTGAAGGCCGGGAAGGTGTATTCGGCCCCGGCGCTCGCGGTGGTGCGCGGGATCAGCGGCAGGATGTCGCCCTTGAGGCCCGATGCCGTGACCTCGGCGCTGACCTGATCGGCGGTCAGGCGCGGCTTCACGTAATGGAAGCTCGCGTTGAGGTTGAGCCCCGAAACCGGCGCCGCGCTGGCCTCGACCTCGACGCCCTCGATCCGCGCCGAGCCGACGTTGCCGATATACGAGAAGTTGCCGTACGTCGCGCGAACCGAGGTCTGCAGGTTGTTCCAGTCGATGCGATAGGCGTCGATGTTGAAGGTCAGCTTGCGGTCGAACCACTGCGTCTTGAAGCCCGCCTCGTAGTTCCACAGCGAGTCCGCCGCGTAAGTCTGCGCCGATTCCGGAATACCCGGCGTCAGGTTCGCGCCGCCGGGGCGGAAGCCCTGCGATGCAGTGGCGTAGAACATCACGTCCGGGGTGATCTTGAGGTCCAGATTGTACTTCTGGATCAGCCCGTTCGCATTGGCGGACACCTCGGCATAGGCGCTGGGAACCTGCCCGTTGAAGTAGTTGTAGCCCAGGTTCTCGCCGCCCACGGTCTTCTTGTAGTCGTAGTAGCGCAGGCCCGCCGTCAGCGTCAGCGGCTCGAAGAGATGATAGCTGATCTCGCCGTATACCGCGGTCTGCTTGACCACGTCGGTGACATAGCGCGAGCCGAGATCGACGGTCGGCTGCTGCGGCTCGCCAGTGGCGGGAATGCCCGCGAAGACGAGCGTATCGACGCGGTCGTCGCGGTCCTCGCGGAACAGGCCGAAGGTGTAGGTCAGCGGCCCCTTGCCGTTCGAGCTGAGGCGAAGTTCGTTGACGTAGTTGCGCACGAAGCGCGGCTGGTAGTTGCCGATCGGCTGCTGCCCTGCGGCCCAGTTCTGGTAATCCGCCCGCAACTGCGCGGAGGTCAGCCCCCGCGCCGGTCGCGCAGGTGCTCGAACTGGTCGTCGCTCCGGCGCTCGTGCCCTGCAGCAGCGAGCCGCCGTAGGTATTCTGGAATAGCCCGCAATAGCGATTGGACGCCGCGATGCTGGCGTAGTTGTCCGAGTTGTCGTTGGTCTGCCGCACGTCCCAGCGGTAGTACGAATTGTTCAGCGCCAGCGTGCCGATGTCGGTCTCCCACTTCGTCTCCAGCGCATAGAGCTGCAGCTTGTCGTAGGCCGGCGAGGCGACTTTCTGCTCGGACACGAACTCGCCCACCGAAGGCGCCCACTGCGAGGTGCCGTCGAACTTCTGGGTCTGCACGATCGTCATGAAGTTCATGCTGAGCGTATCGGTCGGCTGGAACCCCAGCTGGAAACGCGCGCCTTCGAGGGTCGAGCGGTTGAGATTCTCCTTGCCGATCGTCGGATCGTCCACATAGCCGGGGTTCTGCTGGCGATAGAGCACGAGGCGCGCGGCCAGCATGTCGGAAATGATCGGCACGTTGACCGCGCCCTTCAGCGAATAGCCGAACTCGCCGTGCTCCACCGCCTCGCCGCCGAATTCGGTCGCGCCCTCGTACTTGGTGAGGTCCGGCTTCTTGAAGATCACGCGCAGGGTGCCGCCCATCGAGCCCGAGCCGTAAAGCGTGCCCTGCGGCCCGCGCAGAACTTCCACCCGCTCGACATCGAAGAGGTTGAGGTTGGGCGTCACGCCCGAAGGATCGGAGCTGGTGCCCGACGGACCCGTCAGCGGCGTCTCGCCGTAGTACAGGCCCACGGTGCTTTCGCCCGCAGTCTGGATGCCGCGGATGGAGATGCGGGTGCGGCCCGATTCACCGGCGATCAGGTTGAGCCCCGGCACCTGCCGCACGACGTCGGCGATACCCGTGGCGCCGAGGTTCTGGAGGGACTTCTCCGACAGCGCGGTGATCGCGACAGGGGTGTCCTGGACGCGGGTGGCGCGGCGCAGGGCGGTGACGACGATGTCGCCTACGCCCTCGCTAACCGCCTGTTGCGGAACCGTTTCCTGTGCCTGCGCCCCCAGCGGCAGAGCGAACAAGGATACGGAAATCAAGAATGCAGCGCGACCGTAGTGAGTGGCCATGATTGCCCCCTGTTGCAGCCGGCCCATGCTCCGCCCGCGATGCCGCCGATGCCTTGGCGATCTCCTGCGCGCTGCGGATTGGACCCGGTTCGTTGTCGAGGTTTCCCCTCCCGACACACGAAAGCTGCGGGCCTTCACCTGTCACGAAGCTGTCACTGCCACGCCCTTTTCCAAAAGAATCTTGCCCGGCGCGACAGGTTGATGACAGGTTCCATTCACAGACTGCCGAATCAAACGGCATGAAATTGCGCCGGGACAGGGCCGGCACTCAACGACACACAAAGGCACTCAAAGGCACCTCAGGGCGCCTGACGAGTGCCCGGACAGGGAAAGAGGATGCCGCAACTCGTGTGAGGGAGTGAGTTGTTGCGGATACTGATCGTGGAAGACGACGAGCGCCTGGCGCGCGGCATGGAAGCCTCGATGAGCGCGGGCGGCTTCGTCGTCGACGTCGTCGGGACCGGCGAGGAGGCGCTCGACGTTCTCGCGGCCGAAACCTACAATGCCGTGATCCTCGATCTCGGGCTGCCGGACATCGACGGGCTGGAAGTTCTCCAAACGCTGCGCAGGGGCGGCGACTCGACGCCGGTGCTGATCCTGACCGCGCGCGATGCGGTGTCCGACCGTATCGCCGGGCTCGACCGGGGGGCGACGACTACCTCTCCAAGCCCTTCCACCCGCGCGAGCTGGAATCGCGGCTGCGCGCGCTGATCCGGCGCAGCCAGGGCACTGCCGATCCGGTGCTGCGCGTCGGCGACCTCAGCCTCGACCGCTCCACCCGCGTCGTCGAACTCAAGCGCTCGGTCCTCGACTTGCGGCGCCGGGAAATGGCGGTGCTGGAGACGCTGATGGGCCGCCCCGGCAAAGTCGTGACCAAGCAGCGCCTCAATTCCGAGGTGTTCAACTTCGCCGACGCCGTCGCCCCCAATGCGCTGGAAGTCTACGTCGGTCGCCTGCGCCGCAAGCTGATGCCGGACGGGCCGACGATCCGCACCATCCGGGGCCTCGGCTACATGCTGGAGACCTGATGGCCTCTCTGCGATCGCGCCTGACCGCTGCGGTGATGGTGCCGCTGCTGGCGCTGGCGGTGACCTTCGGCGGCATCACCTGCTGGATGATCCAGCGCTCCGGCGCGGCGACCTCCGACCGCATCCTCGTCGGTTCGGTGCGCCTGCTCAGCCGCGCCGCCGATACCGAGGACGCCGTGCGCGACAAGGTGCTGCCGCTGGCCGTCCATCTGCTCCAGCGCCGTTCCGCGCCCGTCACGCACTACAGCATCTGGGACGGCACGGAGCTGATCGCGGGCGAGCGCGGCCTCGTCCCGCCGCCGCTGTACGACACGCGCACCGGCCGCGCCACGCAGCGCCTGCCCGCCGCCAGCTTCCCGCGCACCTACCGCAATACTCCGCTGACCGGCGGCTACGTCGACCCGCGCGATGCCGACGGCGTGATCCAGCCCGGGTACTTGCGCGACGGCACGCTGGGCGGCAAGCCGGTGCGCATCGCCACCGAGATCCGCCGTCTCCACCGCAACGGCCACGCGGTGGTTGTGCAGGTGGCCGACTTCGTGGATGATCGCTGGGCCTACCAGCAGACCTACTTCCTGCGCGTGCTGGGCGCGGGCGTGCTGATCGCGATGACGGCGGTGCTGCTGTTCTACTGGGCGATCACCTGGGGCCTCAGGCCCTTTGCCTCGCTCACCGGCCAGATCGAGACTGCCCGCCGCGAACCGCCGCCGCAGTTCCGCCTCGCGCTGGAGGAGGACGCCCCGCGCGAGGCGCGGCTGCTGGCCGGATCGTTCAATGCCCTGCTCGCCCGCACCGAGCGTGCGGTGGATTCGCTCAAGCAGTTCACCGCCAATGCCTCGCACCAGATGCGCACGCCGCTCGCCGTGGTGCGCGTCCATCTCGACGTGCTGGAGCGCTACGGCCCCGCCTCCCCGCGCGGCACGGCGGCGCTGGAAGACATCGGCAACGCGGTGCTCTCGCTCGAACGGCTGCTGCTGCAACTGATCGCACTCGCCCGGACCGAGGAGCAGGGCATAGCCGAGGACGCCACCTTCGACCTTGCCGCCGTCGCCGCCGACCTCGTCGCCTCGCGCATCGACCAGCCGGGATCGGACGGCCTCGACATCGGCTTCGAGGCCCCGGATCACGGCGCTCTCCTCGCCAGCGGCCACCCGATCCTGGCTGCCGAGATGATCGGCAACCTGTTCGACAACGCGGTGCGCTACAACCGCCCCGGCGGCGCCGTCACCGTGCGCGTGCTGCACCGCGCCGGACGTGCGCGCATCGAAGTGGAGGACGACGGCCCCGGCATCGCCCCGCAGGACCGCGAGCGGGTGTTCGAGCGGTTCTACCGCGCCCGCAGCGAAAGCGGTGCTGGCGGCAGCGGCCTGGGTTTGTCGATCGTCCGCGCGCTGGCCGAACGCATGGCCGCCGAGGTCCGGCTGGAGCCCGGCACGGATGGTCGTGGCGTGCTCGCCAGCATCGACTTCGCCGCGCCGCCGAGCCCTGATGACCGGAGCGACGAGCACATCATCGAAACCCAATCGGAGGCGCAACAATTCGCGCTCGCGACAGCTTGCTGACAGGGTTCTCGCGGCAGAACCCTCATCATGAGCCAGGTGCCTTCGGGCACGGCAACAGGATCACCGATGTCCGCAAATCCTTTCGTTCGGTCACTGCGATGATCGAGACTGTCCCCCCACCTCTTCCCCTTCCGCCGACCATGCGCGCAGGCGCCTGCGCCCTCACCTGCAGGTGAGGCTGCTGGCGGGTTTCCTGCTCGGCATGGGCGGTGGAACCCTGGCCGGGCTGTTCGCCAGCGATTCGCCCGCCACCACGTTGCTGATGCGCTGGGTAGTGAAGCCGGTGGAGCAGGCGTTCCTCTTCGCGCTGTTCCTGCTGATCGTGCCGCTGCTGGTGTCGGCCATCGTCAGCGGCATCGCGCGGGTGCGCAACATGGCGGGAATGCGGCGACTGCTGCTCTCCACGCTGGCGCACATGCTGGCGGCCTCGGTCGCGGCGGCCCTGATCGGGCTGGCCATGGTCAACCTGTTCCGCCCCGGCGACGTGGTGCCCGCCGAGATCGGCCAGCAACTCCTCGCGTCGGGTCACTCTTCCGCACCGCCGAGAGGCTTCGGCGCGCTGTTCTCCTACGCCGCCGTGGAACGGCCGATCATGATCGTCATCATCGCCTCGGTGCTCGTCGGCATGACCCTGACTTTCCTGCGCACGCGCCGCAGCGGCCACGTGCTCGCCACCAGCGAGCGGGTGTTCGATGCCGGGATGCATGTGCTCGGTTATGTCGCACGGCTGGCGCCGGTCGCGGTCGCCGCCTTCATGTTCGACCTGACGCTGGTGTTCGGCTGGCACTTGCTGCTCTACCTCAGCGCCTATGTCGGCGTGGTGGTCGCGGCGCTGATGCTGCAGGTGGTGCTGACCTTCTTCGCGGTCGTGTGGATGCGCGGCGGCGTGACCCCGGCGGCGTTCCTGCGCGGCGTGCAGGAGCCCGCCGTCATCGCCTTCTGCACCTCCTCCTCCAACGCCACGTTGCCCAGCGCGCTGCGTTCGGCCGAACTGGACCTGCGCCTGCCCCCGCGCGTGGCCCGGTTGGTGCTGGGCGTCGGCACCATCGCCAATCAGGGCGGCACCGCGATCTACACCGCCGTCACCGTGCTGTTCATCGCCCAGTTCTTCGGCATGGACCTCTCGCTCGGCCGGCAGGGCATCGTGCTGGCAGTGGCCGCCGTGGCGGGAATGGGCACGATCGGCGTGCCTGCCGGCTCCCTGCCCACGGTGGCGGCCGTGCTCGCGCTGACCGGCTTGCCGCCCGAGGGCATCGGCCTCGTCGTCGGCGTGGACCGGCTGCTCGACATGTTCCGCACGATGGTCAACGTGGTCGGCGACCTCGCCGTCGCCACGGCCGTGTCGCGGGACCAGCAGATGCAGGTGGCTTAGGCCGCTGCGGGCGCTGCTTCAGGGGTTTCCTCGGGCAGCAGCGTCCGCGCATCGGCCTGAAGGTTGCGCGCGCCAACCGCCTCTCCGATCAGCAGCAGCGTCGGATCGTCGTCGCTGATCGTCGCGACGAGGAAGGACAGCGCCGAGAGCTTGCCCCGGATCAGCCGCTCGTCGGGCAACGAAACGTTTACCGCGACCATCACCGGCGTATCGGGATCGCGCCCCGCCGCGATGAGCGAGCGAGCGATTTCTCCCGCCGCCGCGCGGCCCATGTAGACACCGACCGTCCCGCCTGCCTGCGCCAGCGCCGTCCAGTCGAGCCGCAGCGGCTCCCCGGCCTTGAGATGCGCCGTGACCAGCGTGATCCCGCGCGCCCGCCCACGCAGCGTCAGCGAGGCATTGGCGCTCGCCGCCGCCGCGCTGGCGGTGGTGACGCCGGGGCACACGCGTACCGGCACTCCCGCCGCGGCAAGGTGGTCCATCTCCTCGGCAGAACGGCCGAAAACGGATGGATCGCCGCCCTTGAGGCGCACCACGCGCCTGCCCTGCAGTGCCGCGTCCAGCAGCAGGTCGTTGATCGAACCCTGCACCTTGCTGTGGCGGCCAGAGCGCTTGCCGACGCTGATCGCTTCAGTCCCGGCCGGGATCAGCTCCAGCACGCCGGGGCCGACGAGAGCATCGTAGAACACCACATCGGCGGCCCGGATCAGACGTTCCGCCTTGCGCGTCAGCAGGTCCGGGTCGCCCGGTCCGGCGCCGACCAGCCAGACTTCACCGGCGGCGATCAGTTCATTCGGCTGCATCGAGAACCTCCTCGTGGGTCTGGGTGAGAATCTTGGCGAGCGCGGGGCGGCACGATCCGCAATTGGTGCCCGCGCCCAGCGCCTTGCCGATGGCGGGAACGTCCACCAGCGCCTGTTCGCGGATGGCGGCGACGATCTGGTTGAGGCCGATGTCGAAGCAGACGCAGACGGTCGCGCCCTTGTCCGGCTGGCTGCCGGGGCCGCGCGCGGCGAGCACGGTGGCGCCCACGTCGCCCGCCGCGAGCTGCCCGATCAGCCAGTCGCGCGAAGGCAGCAGGCCGGTGCGGGTGACGAAAAGCACGCCTGCCAGCCTGCCCTCGACGATCACCGCGATGCGGCGCGAGCCCCGGGTATGGTCGATGGCCTCGATGCGCTCGCCCTTGGGCAGGCAGGCTTCGATGCGCGCGGCATCGCCATTGCCCGCGATCTCGTAGAGCGCGCCGCCGGGCACCGCCACGCGCGTCGCCCACAGGCAGGGCACGCGGGCGGGTTCATCGCCGCGCAGGATGAGGAAGCCCTTCCATTCGGTCTCGACTTTGGCGAGCGCGGCGGGGGTGGACTTGAAACCGGGCTGGCCGGAGTGTGGATCGACCAGCGGGCGCGGCAGCAGGCCGGTGCGGCCGCCGGTGGAGATCTGGTCGGTCCAGTGGATCGGCGTGAAGATCTCGCCCGGACGCTGGCCGTCGCTGAGCAGCACGCGAAAAGTGCTGTTGCCCTGCGGGGTCGAAACGCGGGCGAGATCGCCGTCCTTCAGGTCCTGCGCGGCGGCATCGGCGGGGTGGACCTCGACCAGCGGCTCCTCGCGGTGGCGCGCCAGCTTGGGGCGAGCCCGGTGCGCGTCATCGTGTGCCACTGGTCGCGGTAGCGTCCGGTGTTGAGCGTCAGCGGCCAGTCGGCGAGCGGGGCCTGAAGGTCCATCTGCCCGACCTTGACCATCCGCGCGCGTCCGCTCGGCGTCGGGAAGCGGCCGTCGGCGAACGGTATGTCGCCCCAGCGGAACGGCTCCATCGCGTCATAGGCAAGGTTGCCGATCGCGGCGTGGGCGGCAAGGTTCAGGACGCGCGCGCCATCATTCTGATAGGCCGTGAGGCGCGCATGTTCACGCCAGATGTCGGCGGGGGTGTCATAGGCGAAGGCGCTCCCCCAGCCCATTCGGCGGCCCACTTCCTTGACGATCCACCAGTCCGGCTTGGCCTCTCCGGGCAGGTCCATGAACGGACGCTGGCGGCTGACGGTGCGCTCCGAATTGGTGACGGTGCCGTCCTTCTCGCCCCATGCGGCGGCGGGGAGGCGAACGTCGGCATAGGCGGTGGTGTCGGTGTTGGCGATAACGTCGGAGACGACGACGAAGGGGCACTTCTCCAGCGCGGCGCGCACGTTGCCCGCGTCGGGCAGCGAGACGGAGGGGTTGGTCGCCATGACCCACAGCGCCTTGATGCGCCCCTCGCCGATGGCGCGAAACAGGTCCACCGCCTTGAGACCCGGCTTCGTCGCCATCGTCGGTGCGGCCCAGAAGCGGCCGACGCGCGCGACGTTCTCGGCCGCGAAGTCCATGTGCGCAGCCAGCGTCGAGGCGAGCCCGCCGACCTCGCGCCCGCCCATCGCATTGGGCTGGCCGGTGATCGAAAACGGCGCCGCGCCCGGCTGGCCGATCCGCCCCGTCGCGAGGTGGACGTTGATGATCGCGTTGACCTGATCGGTGCCGCGGATCGACTGGTTGATTCCCTGGCTGAACATCGTGACCGTGCGCGGGTTCGCGGCGAACATCTCGTAGAACCGCAACAGCAGCGCGGGGTCGAGGTCGCAGGTCTTCGCGGTGGTCCACACGTCATGGCCAGTGGCGAGGTGCTCCCAGAAACCCTCGGGCACATCGACGTGGGCAGTCATGAACGCCTTGTCGACCATGCCCTGCTCGGCGAGCCATGCCAGCAGCCCGTTCATCAGCGCAACGTCGCTGCCGGGGCGCAGCGGCAGGTGGAGGTCGGCGCCCTCGCACGTCTCGGTACGGCGCGGGTCGATGACGATCAGCTTCGTGCCCCGCTCTGCACGAGCCGCCTGGATGCGCTGATAGACGATCGGATGGCACCATGCCGTGTTCGAGCCGACCAGCACGACGAGGTCGGCCTTGTCCAGATCCTCGTAGCCGGCGGGCACCACGTCCTCGCCGAAAGCGCGGGTGTGGCCGGCCACCGCGCTCGACATGCACAGGCGCGAATTGGTGTCGATGTTGGCCGAACCGATGAAGCCCTTCATCAGCTTGTTGGCGACGTAGTAGTCCTCGGTCAGCAGCTGGCCGGAGACATAGAACGCCACGCTGTCCGGGCCATGACGCGCGATGGTGTCGCGAAAGCGCTTGGCGACGAGGTCCAGCGCCTTGTCCCAGCGTACGCGCCTGTCGCCGATCATCGGGTGGAGCAGGCGGCCGGTCAGTCCGACCGTCTCGCCCAGATGCGTGCCCTTGGAGCAGAGGCGCCCCGCATTCGCCGGGTGTGCCTCATCCCCCGGATCGTCACCTCGCGCGCACCCGTGGGGAGGCCGAGATGCCGCAGCCGACGCCGCAATAGGCGCAGGTCGTGCGGACCGCCTCGCGCATCAGGCCGCGTCCCTCATCACTTCGGGGCTCTGGGTTTCGGGTCGGGCCAGCAGGATGCGCCCGTTCTCCTCACGCACGGCGATGGTCGGGGTGCAGCCGCTGTCCGCCCCTTGCGCCTCGCCGCTCGCCAGCGCGATGTTCCAGTTGTGCAGCGGACAGGCGACCGCGTGGCCATGGACGATGCCCTGGCTGAGCGGCCCCTTCTTGTGCGGGCATTCGTTGACGAGCGCGAAGACCTTGTCGTCGCCGGTGCGGAACACGGCGATCTCCGGCTCCCCCTCGAACCGCACGGTGCGCGCGCCGCGCTGGGGGATGTCGCTCAGTGTTCCGATATCGATCCAGTCGGTCATGGGTGTCACTCCGCCGCTTCGAGGGCTTGGGGTTCGAGGTGCTGGTGCAGGTCGGTGCGATCGCCCGAGGCGCGTTCGGCCCACGGATCGTCCTGGCTGAAGCTCTGCGAATAGAGGAACCGCGCGGCGAGCGCCTTGCGGCCCGCCTCGTCCTCGACCACGCGGGACTTCACGTAGTCGACGCCGACGCGCTCGATCCACGGTGCGGTGCGTTCCAGATAGCGCGCCTCCTCACGGTAGACCTGGATGAAGGCGGCGCAATATTCGAGCGCCTCCTCCTCGGTCGCGACCTTGCACAGGAAGTCGGTGGCGCGCACCTTGATGCCGCCGTTTCCGCCCACGCTCAGTTCGTAGCCGGAATCCACGCAGACGATCCCGAAGTCCTTGATCGTCGCCTCGGCGCAGTTGCGCGGGCACCCGGAAACCGCGATCTTGAACTTGTGCGGCATCCAACTACCCCAGGTCATCCGCTCGGTCTTGACGCCGAGGCCGGTCGAATCCTGCGTGCCGAAGCGGCACCATTCCGAACCCACGCAAGTCTTCACCGTGCGCAGGGACTTGCCGTAGGCATGGCCCGAGACCATCCCGGCGGCGTTGAGATCGGCCCAGACGGCGGGCAAATCCTCCTTCTTGATGCCGAAGATGTCGAGGCGCTGACCGCCGGTCACCTTCACCATCGGCGCATCGTACTTCTCGACCACGTCGGCGATGGCCCGCAACTCGCGCGGGTTGGTGAGGCCGCCCCACATGCGCGGGACCACCGAATAGGTGCCGTCCTTCTGGATGTTGGCGTGCATACGCTCGTTGACGAAGCGGCTCTGCTGGTCGTCCACGTATTCGCCGGGCAGCGCGCAGAGCAGGTAATAGTTGAGCGCCGGGCGGCAGGAAGAACAACCATCCGGCGTCGCCCAGTGCAGCTTCTGCATCACTTCGGGGATCGAGCGCATGTCCTGCGCCACGATCTCGCGGCGCACGTCGTCGTGAGTGAAGCTGGTGCACTTGCACAATGTCTTCGGCCCTGCCTCGACCTCTTCGCCCAGCGTCAGCGCCAGCAGGCTCTCGACAAGGCCGGTGCACTGCCCGCAGCTGGCCGAGGCCTTGCAGGTAGCGCGCACCGCATCGAGGCTGCAGGCACCCGCCTCGATGCAACCGACGACCTGGCCCTTGGAGACGCCGTTGCAGCCGCAGATCTCGGCATCGTCCGAGAGCGCCGCAACGGCCGCCTTAGGGTCCAGCGCGCCTCCTCCCGAGGCGAAGGCCTGGCCGAAAATCAGCAGGTCGCGGACCTCGGAGACGTCCTCGCCCTTCTTCAGCAGGTCGAAGTACCAACCACCGTCCGCCGTATCGCCGTAGAGTACGGCGCCGACGACCTTGTCTTCCTTCACCACGACGCGCTTGTAGACCCCGCGCGCGGCATCGCGCAGCACGATGTCCTCGCATCCCTCGCCGCCCGAGAAGTCGCCGGCCGAGAACACGTCGAGCCCGGCGACTTTCAGCTTGGTCGAGGTGACTGAGCCGCGATAGCCGGTGTGGCGGTCGGTCAGCCCGTCGGCGAGGCTGCGGCACATGTCCCACAGCGGCGCGACGAGGCCGTAGACGTTGCCGTCATGCTCCACGCATTCGCCGACCGCGAGCACCGAGGGGTCGCTGGTGACCATGTGGTCGTCGACCTTGATGCCGCGCCCGACGTCCAGCCCCGCCTCGCGCGCCAGCGCGGTGGCGGGACGGATGCCCACGGCCATGACGACGAGGCTGGCCGGAATCTCGCGCCCGTCCTTGAGGCGCACGCCCTCGACTTTGCCCTCGCCATAGATTTCGGCGGTGTCGGCGCCCGTCAGGATGGTCTGGCCGCGACCTTCCAGCGCGGACTTGAGCAGCCAGCCCGCGGCCTCGTCCAGCTGGCGCTCCATCAGCGTGGACATGAGGTGGATGACGGTGACCTTCATGCCGCGCAGGGTCAGACCATGCGCCGCCTCGAGGCCCAGCAGGCCGCCGCCGATGACCACGGCCGAGCCGCCGCCTTGCGCTTTTCCGGCTTCGGCAGCCGCCAGCATCGTATCGACGTCGTTCATGTCGCGGAACGAGATCACGCCGGGCAGATCCTTGCCGGGCACCGGAATGATGAACGGATCGGAGCCGGTCGCGATCAGTAGGCGGTCGTAATGCACCGTGCGGCCCGAGCGCGAGGTGACGGTTTTCGCCGCGCGGTCGATCGCGGTGACGGGGTCGGCGGTGATGAGGTCGATGCCGTTCTCGTCGTACCACTCGCGGGTATTGATGACGATCTGGTCGAAGGTCTTCTCACCCGCCAGCACCGGCGAAAGCATGATGCGGTTGTAGTTCACATGCGGCTCTGCGCCGAAGATCGTCACACGGTAGCGGTCCGCATCGCGCGCCAGCAGTTCCTCGACCGCGCGGCAGCCCGCCATGCCGTTGCCGACGACGACCAGATGCTCGCGCACATCGTCCGACGGGACGTTCAGCGCGTCGTCGTAGTCGGAATTGGGTTCGATCCCGTCCTGAAAGTCCATGTTCGAAACTCCGGCAATGTCATGGGAAAGGGAGTTGAAAACGAGAAAAGGCCGCCATCCAGACCCCCGGTTCGAAACCGGAAGTCAGGATGGCGGCCTTGCCATCATTCGGTGCCTACGTGCCCCGTCAGTGGGACATTTCGGCGATGTAGGAAGGACAACGCTGCCCTTTGCACTGCAACATAAATGGAATCGCCCGAAGGCTCAAGCGATTCCGTAACGAACCTGTCAAATCGCCCAGTCGAACTGGACCCAGACCTTGTCGGTATCGGTCGCGAAGGTCTTCGCGTCATAGTGGGCATAGCGCAGCGCGATCGTCGTCTTGCGCAGTTTTGCCGAGGCCAGGAGATTGATTTCGTTGCCGTAGTGCTGGTCCAGCCGGTCGCTGTCGAAGCGATGCCAAGTCGCCTGCAGGGTGACGGCGGACAATGCGCCGATCTGCTTCGTGCCATACCCGCCGCCGACATAGAGATCGCGCACGCCGTTCGCGGGGGTGGTCAGGAACTTGTCCGCCCAGCCCTGGAACTTGAAGTTGGTGCCCAGCGGCGTCTGGAAGCTGGTCAGCGCCGCGCCCTTGTCGGAGCCAAGCACTTCGTAACCGGCATTGGCCTTCCAACCCTTCACGTCGAGCGTCGCGTCGGCCAGCCAGTATTCGGCGCTGTAGTCGCTGGGATTGCGGTGCCAGTCCGACTGGCGCGCGTAACTCGCCTGATACGCCAGTTTCACCGCCTTGCCGAACGCATGAGTCCCCGCGAAACGGGCACCATATGTCTGGCTGGAGAGGCGAAACGCCTGCACCGCCGCCTCATCCTGATCGACGAGGTAGGCGAACCCCGTCAGCACCCCAAGCGGTGTCTCCCACGAGAGGTTGGCGAGCAGATTGTCCCCGCCCACCGCCTGCTGGCGCGCGGCGTTGCCGTCGATGCCCCAGATCGTGCGCACGCTCCAGGCATAAGCGAGGTCCAGTTTCAGGCCCTTGACCGGGGTGACCTCGGCCCGCACCGCGTCGAAGGTCTGCGCATTGTCGCGGAAGGCGACGTTGCCGACGAAGCGCTCGTCGTCCAGAGCGATCTTCTGGCGCCCGGCGGTCAGCGTCACGCCTTTCGCCTTGTACTGCAACTGCGCGATGTAGAGCGCGATGTTCTGCGGATCGGCCACAAGCGGCCGCGTGGCCGCGCCGTTCACGCCATCGTAGTAGTCGTCGACCACGGCGAGGTTGCCCTGCGCGACCACGGTGGCGCTCAGCGCCCCGCTGGTGGCCTGCGCGCCGCCGCGTACCCGCAAGGTCAGCGCATCGGCCTTGGCGGCGATGCCGTCCTGATCGACATGCTCGTAGCGCACCCGCGCCTCGGCGACCGGCTTGACGGTGATGTCCTGGGCCTGCGCCGATCCCGCGCAAGCGACCCCGCCGACGACCAGCACGGCCGCCGCTTTTGTTATGTTTTTCATGGTGAAAGCGTCCCCCTCAGGACGAAAGGAAGTGGGGCGGCGGCGCTGGGGTGCCGCCGCCCCGGTTGTCGGCTCAGATGCGCGCGCCGGTTTTCCAGGTCGCGCGCCAGCGGCCCTTGACGCTCGCCACCGAGGCGAGAGCCACGACCGCAAGGCCGGCAAAGATCAGGAAGCCCGGCGCGAAGCTGCCGGTGAACTGCTTGGCAAGGCCGAGCGAGCTGGCGAGGTAGAACCCGCCGACACCGCCCGCCATGCCGACGAGGCCGGTCATCACGCCGATCTCGGCCTGGAAACGCTGCGGGACCAGCTGGAACACCGACCCGTTGCCGGTGCCGAGCGCCAGCATCGCCACCACGAAAAGCCCGAGCGCCGCGATCAGGCTCGGCGCCTGCGACACGCCGACAAGCGCGATGGCGGCAACCGCATAGACCATCATCAGCGCCTTCACGCCGCCGATCTTGTCGGCCAGCGCGCCGCCCATCGGACGGACCAGCGATCCGGCGAAGACGCAGCCCGCCGTGCAATATCCGGCGACGACGGTGCTGAGACCGAACTGGTCGGTGAAGTAGATCGGCAGCGACGCGGCGAGCCCCACGAAACCGCCGAAAGTCACGGCGTAGAAGGCCATCAGCCACCATGCGTCCGCCTGCTTGAGCAGCGCCGCATAGTCCACCAGCTTGCGCGGCGCGGGCTGGTTCGGTGCGTCCTTGGCGAGCGCGAGATAGATGCACAGCACCACGGTCAGCGGGATGCAGGCAAGGCCCAGCACCGCGTTCCAGCCGAACATCTTCGCCAGCGTCGGCGCGAAGAGCGCGGCGAAGACGGTGCCCGAATTGCCCATGCCCGCCAGGCCCATCGCCTTGCCCTGATGCTCGGCCGGATACCAGCGGCTGGCGAGCGGCAGTGCGATCGCGAAGCTCGCCCCCGCAAAGCCCAGGATCACGCCCAGCGCCAGCGTGCCGCCAAAGCTGGTGACGCCCATCGACCAGGCGAAGAACAGCCCGGTGATGACGATGACCTGATTGATCGCGCCCGAGCGCTTCGGCCCGATACGATCGACCAGCAGCCCGTTGACGACGCGCAGGAGAGCGCCCGCCAGCGTGGGAAGCGCCACCATCAGGCCCTTCTGCGCGGGCGTGAGCCCGAGAGTCTTCGAAATCTCCGGCGCCAGCGGGCCGAGCAGGACCCAGACCATGAAGGCGAGGTCGAAATAGAGGAAAGCTGCGATCAGAGTCGGCGTGTGGCCGGCCTTCCAGAAGCCGACGGCGGGCTTCTGCGCGGGCGCAAGCACGTCATTGTCTTCGTCAGGTCGGAAGAATGCGGTTGCCATGGTACGTCCCCCATAAATCATGAAAGCGGACACGAAAAAAGCCGCAGGCCGGACGTCACCCTTGCGGTGAGCCCGGTCAGCGGCTTTGCTGCGAATTTCGGTGAGGATGGCGTCCCGCCTTTGGGACAGCCTATCCGGTGTGGTCGCGCTTCATCGCGAGACCCCTATATAGTCACGCGATTCCGCAGATCTGGCAAGACGTAAAATTATGCGCGTTTTCAGCGCACTGGTATTTTCAATGCTGCAAAATCCCGGAAAGGCCAGCCCTACCCTCGATCGTCATTGCGAGCGCAGCGAAGCAATCCAGGGTGCGTAACACTGCCCTGGATTGCTTCGCTGCGCTCGCAATGACGAGGGGTGGGTCAACCCATTGACACCGCATTCTAGCGGGCAAAACCGGCAAGGTAGTCCTCGATCCGCTCCGGGTCGAACACGCGGCCGTCGAAGAACCGGTCAGGCCCCAGCAGCAGGTCGCCCTTGCGCGAACCCACGCCCAGCGGCGCACCCACCGCCCCTTCCAGCTTCATGCTCGCCCCTGGCATCGGCAGGTCGCTGCCCGCAAGCGCGCGGCGGTAGACGTCAGGCCGGAACACCGCCGCCGCTCGCGCCTCTGTTTCGGCGGAAGGCTCCACCATGTTCCAGCGCACCAGCTGCGAATAGATCCACAGCGCCTGGCTGCGCCACGGAAACGGCGTCGCCTCGCGGGAGAACAGCACGAAGTCGGGGCAGGACACCGCCGCATCGCCCGCCCTGGGGACGATCGTGCCGCTCAGCGTGCGCAGGATCAGGTCGGAAGGCTGCCCGACATAGCGCGGGTCGGCGAGAATATCGGCCAGTATCTCGCGGTTGTCCGGCTCGTCGCACCAGACGGCGGCGCGGGCGAGCGCGCGCAGCAGGCGGTCGGTGGTCTCGGGGTTCTCCTCAAGCCATGGCTCGCGGAAGGCCAGCACTTTCTCCACCCCGCGCTGCCAGATGCGCTGGCCGATCGCCACCGCCTCCGCGCGTCCGGACTCGATCGCGGCGCTGCCCCAGGGCTCGCCCGCGATGAAACCGTCGATCTCGCCGGCATGGATCGCCTCGACCGTCAGCGAGGGCGGCAGCACGCGCAGCACCACGTCGCGGTCGGGATCGATGCCCGCGCTGGCCAGCCAGTACCGCAGCATCAGCGCATGGCTGGAAAAGCGGTGGACGACGCCGATGATCGGCTTGCGGCGCCACAGCCCGATGGCGGCGGCAAAGTCATGCGCGGTGCCCAGCGGGTCGGCCAGCCGCGCGGCGGGATCGGGTGCGAGGGCGGCGGCGAAGTCCTTCGCCATGACCAGCATGTTGCCGTTGACGCCCAGCTTGAACGGCGCCGCCAGTGCGGCGGGCTGCTGGCTCAGGCCCAGCGTCACCGCGACCGCCAGCGGCGCCAGCATGTGCGCGGCCTGCACTTGTCCGTAGACCAGCCGGTCGCGCAAGGTCGCCCAGCTCGTCGTGCGCACGAGGTCGAGGGCGAGGCCCTCCTCCTCGGCAAAGCCGCGTTCGCGGGCGGCGGCGAGCACCGCGACGTCGTTGAGCGGCAGGAAGGCGATGCGAAGATTGGTCGTCATTATACCCCTCCCAGCAGGTCGCTGGCGGTAATCAGCGCCTGCGCGACCTCGGCGATCTTCTTGCCCTGGTTCATCGCGGTGGAGCGCAGGAGCGCATAGGCGTCCTGTTCGGACAAGGCGCGCTGGTTCATCAGGATCGACTTGGCGCGGTCGATCACCTTGCGGTCGGCAAGCGCGGTGCGCGCCTCCTCAAGCTCGGTCTGCATGCGCGAGAAGGCGTTGAAACGGCGCACCGCCAGTTCCAGCACCGGCTTCACCCGCTCCTTGCGCAAGCCATCGACGACATAGGCGGAGACGCCCGCGTCGATGGCGGCGCCGATCATCGCCTCGTCCGACTGGTCGACGAACATCGCGATCGGCCGCGCCAGCGCCCGGCTGACGGTGAGCATTTCCTCCAGCGTATCGCGGCTGGGGCTGCCGAGGTCCATGAGCACGACGTCGGGCGCCATGCGCTCCAGCCGCGCCACGAACGCGCCGCGCGGGGGACGATGTGGATGTCGTCGTAGCCCGCGTCGCGCAGGCCCTCCTCGAGCACGGTCGCGCGAAGGCCGCTGTCATCGATGATGACGATTCTCATGTAACCCGCCCCGACGTCATTTCGCTGCCATCGCCCAGCAGGAGCGCCGCGTCAACGCGCGGTCGCTCAGCGCATGCACAGCCCCCGCGCGACGTCGGGGCGCAGTTGCCAGCGGCCCTGCTTGAGCAGCCAGCTGCGCGCGCCTTCCTTGCTGACGGCGTAACCCTCGATGTCCTCGCGGCGACCTCCCCGCCTGTGACGGCGCCCGCCTGCTGCGGCTCGATCGCGCAGGACATGAGCCGCCCGGCGCTGTCGTAGACCAAGCTGGCCCCGGTGGCGCCCATGAAACCGCTGGCGTCCCGATCGGTGAAGCTGCGGCAGACGACTTCGAGTACGGTGCCGAACTCGGTCATGCCGCCGGGGCCGGGCCTTGCGAAGCTGCGCAAGCCGACGATGTCGGCGCGGGTCTCGCTGCCCGCGCCTTCGAGGCCCAGCAGCGCCTGCCACGCCGCCGCTTCCTCGCCGTTCATATGCGCGGCGACGCGCGCCGCCTGAATCGCGGCGATGTCGAGCGACAGCAGGTCGCCCGGATTGCCCTGGAACGCGGTCTGCGCGAAGCTCAGCATGGCGAGATCGAAGGCCGCCACATCCTCCGGCAAGGGCCAGGCCAGCTGCTCCTCGGCATAATGCAGCCCGTCGCTCGGGAAGATGCGGTGGTGCCGGAACGCTTCCATCCACGCAACGCGGATGTTCTCGTCGTCCACCGGCACGAGGCGCATGTCGGCCGAGATCACCGCGCGCAGGAAGGTGAAGAAGGTGATGCCGAACGGCGGCGCATAGTCCAGCGCGCGGATCAGCATCGACTGGAACATCTGCGCCGTCTTGCCCAGCCGCGCGGCGATCTCCTGCGCCAGCGCGGGCGACAGGGCGCCGCGCGGGAGGATGCCGCTGCCGTTGGTGGCGATGGCGATCAGCCCCTCGATCCGCGCGCTCGCGACTTTCTGGAAGGCGCGGTAGACTGCCTGCACCAGCACGTTGCCGAGCTGGTGCGGCTCGTCGCCGATCTCCGGGCTGTCGTAGAGCAGGTCGCCGATCAGCGGGCGCAGCGTCGCGCCGCCGCCCGCTGTCTCGGAGAACGTGCGCGCCAGCGATCCGAGCACGCCCAGCCGCTCTATGTCGCCGCGCGCCTCGGTGATCTGGGCGGCGACGAGTTCGCCGTAGGAGTAGCGCTGGAAGATCGCCGCGAGGTCGGCGAAAGCCTCGTGGAAGGCGAGCACGTCGCGGTGGGTGGCGGTCATGAACTCGGGCTTCACCGCGTCCAGCAGGGCGTGCGTCATCTCGTGGACGATAACGTCGTGCGACAGCGCGGTGAACACCCGGCTGCCGGGGGATAGCCCACCGTGTCGCTGCGCGCCTTGTAGTAGCCGAAGACCACGCAGGCGCGCGCCGGGTCGAACCACGCCTGCGCCTCCTCGACCTCCCACGGCGCGAGGTGGAAGCGATCCGCGCGCGACCATTCGCCGGTCGCCGGATCGTGCATGAGGCCGAGCACGATCTCGCGCCCCAGCGCCTTGCGGAAGGTGCCGTAAAGCTGCGAGGCGGTGGCATAGACCATCTGCGCGATGAAACGCGGATCGCTCAGCGAAGGCGGATAGCCCGCATCGGCGATCGTGACGATGCTGTTGGGCTTCATCGCGTCGATGATCGTCCGCACCGAGCGCCACTGCGGCTTGTCCTCCGACCAGACCGGCAACGTGACGGCGAAGCGGCGGCCGCGCAGGTTCTTGCCGTCGCCTGAGAACTTCAGCGGCTCGTAAGGCTCGGACACGGTGACGACCCCACCGCGATCGGAGCGGGCGGTGGGGTCGATGGCGAATATCCGCATCCGGCGCACCATCGGCATGTCGGTCTCGGCGCCAATACCGGGGGCAGTATCGGCGGCCGGGCAGCGGTCCCTCGCCCGCTTGCGCTCGTCCGCCTCGTCCTCGGCGCTGCGCACTTCGCGCAGGACGCGGGGGAGACGGTTATGACCACGCCGTCAGTCATGCGGGCAGACCGAACAGCGCCTGCGCGCTGTAGAGCGCCGAGCCTTCGAGCAGCGGCTTCTGGTCCTCGCCCGCCATCTCGCGGGCAATGGCGGCGAAGACGTCCTGCGCGGTCATCCCGGCGCCCTGCCCGCGCAGGATCTTCGTCGCCGCGCGGGTGAATACGCCCGAGCCCGCCTCCTCCATCGCCGACTGCTCGGGCAGGCAGGCGCAGAAGGTGACATAGGACAAGTCCGCGCCGTAGATCTCGGAAGGGCTGGCCGCCGCTGCCCGGCTTCCGCGCGCGGCTTTGCGCGCCTCGTAAGCCTTGAGCGCGATCGCATCGGGCAGGCTGACGCTGCGTGGGCGACGGTCAGTGCGCCCGCCGAGCATCATCCGGCTCGACCGGCCGGAATGGCAGAAGTCATGGAAGCGGATGACCTTCACGCCGTCCGCCACTCTCATCAGATCGGGCCATTCGTCGTCGATGATCAGCCCGCCGTCACGCCAGTCGAGCGCCACCAGCGCCTCGTCCTTGTCGTCGGCGAACTGCTTGTCCTGCAACTCGTCCCCGTCGACGTCGAGGACGCGGGTGCCGTGGGAGGAGATATGGATCATCACGCTGTCCCCGGCGCGCGCCTTGCCGAGAACCCCGCGCAATGCCTCGCGGATCTGTCCTGCCCCGGCATCGGAAAGCACGGTGGCGGCGTAGCCCTGCTGGCGGAACGTATCCGCCCAGGTGTTCGCATCGTTGACGCAGCCGTAGAGGCGCATGCCTTCAGGAAAAGCGTCGTTGCCGATGCACAGCGCGATCTTCTGGCCACCGGGCTGCACCGGCGTCGCGGTCTGAGGCGGCGGCGCGGCGGGCACGAACTCGGCAGGCTGCTCGAACAGCCCCGCCGGCATGCCGTAGTAGTTCGCCGCCACGATCGCCCGGCCGACGCGCGGCTCGCCCGCCAGAAAGCGCGGCTTGACCACGCCCGCATCGCCCAGCCCCAGCATCCGCCGCAGCACGTTCTCGAGGGTCGCCACGTCATTGTCGAACCCGCCGTGCGAGCGCGAGCCCGAGGCCATCGTCGGCTTCGCGGCAGGCGCGGTGGGAGACAGGATCACCGCGTCCCGGAACGCGCGCTTCACCTCCGGGTCGGTGCGGATGAAGTCCTCCATCCCCAGGATCGGCGTCCCCTTCTTCGGCTCGAACGCGCGGCTGACGAGGTAGAGCAGCGACTTGCGGTAGATGTTGGCGCAGTTGTCCGCCCGCTCCGCCTCGCGCGTCATCGCGAAGAGGCTCGCCTCCTCGATCTTCTTCTTGCCGATCAGGCTGCCGAGCGTCTGCGCGAACAGGTCGTTGGTGATCGCCGGGGCCAGCAGGTGCATCTGCTTCACGCGCAGCTTGTCGGCGCAGAGCACCGGCAGGAAGTACGCATGGAAGATCGAGCCCGCACTGTGCCCCAGCGCGAAGATCGCACTCGGCTCCTTCCACGCCGCCGCCAGCTTTTCTGCGAACAGGCGCGCGCCGCCGCCGGTGTCGCTCGACCGGCGGGCGCTGTCCTTCATCGCGTCCCATAGCAGGGCGCCGACCTTGCCGCCGATCAGCTCCACCGCCGGGTCGGTGGTGTAATCGTAGATGTCGCGCGAGAGGGCGCGGCCCTTGCGCCGGTCACCCTCGACGATCTGCCAGAAGGTCTCCAGCCCGCCGGTCTCCCAGATGAAGAAGACAGGGTAGATGCCGTGCGCCATCCACCAGCGGTGATAGGCCCATGCCGCCGCGAGGCCGCTGCGCTCGTCGGTCAGCCCGCCGTGGGCGTAGAGCATCAGCCGGTAGCCCTGCTTGGCCTTGTCGACGATGGCGCTGACGAGCCGGTCGAGATCCGTCTCGTGCGTCGCCATGATCCCGTCGTCGGAAAGCACGCCCTTGCGCAAATTGACGACATGGAGCGCCAGTTCGCGCAGCTGCTCGGGCGCGCCGGTGAACGGGCCGGGATCGACGAAGACCGGCCAGGGCGACACCGCCACGGTGTCGCCACCGCGCGTCCTGGCCTCGGGCGCTTCCCCGGCCGAGGGCAGCCAGTCGGGTGCCACGACACTGGCCTTATCCCCGGCCGCATTCCAAGCCGCGAAGTAATCCCGCAAGGCCGCGATCCGCTCCAGCTGCTCCGCGCCCGGCTCAGCGCCCTCGCGCACCACCAGCAGTTCGACCGGCTGGCCGGGCTCCAGCCTGCGGTTGGCGCGGATCGATCCGTCGGGGAACAGCAGGTAGTGGAAGCGCTGGCTGAGCGCGGCCGAAGCCTTCAACTGCTCGGTCAGTTCCTTGACCGGGACATTGCCGACCCATTCGATCGCGAGCCAGTCCTTCTGCGCAGCGGCCATGAGCATCCTCCTAGGCATTGGCCTGTAGCGGCCGGGTGAAACGGGACAGCAGCATCGGCATCGTCGCGACGACGCCGGGAAGCAGGGTCAGCAGCGAGCCGGAGCCCTCGTGATCGAGGAAGGTGATGAGCACCGACCCCGCCGCGACCAGCAGCAGCAGCGGCACGCGCAGCACGTTCCACGCCCCGCCGCGCTGCGCGTCCTGCCGGAACTGGTGGAACCACTCGGGCTGCTCCAGCGTGCGGATCCAGTGCCCGAAGCTCTCGTTCATCAGCCGGAAGTTGGGATCGGTCTTGACCAGCCGCCGCGTCAGCAGGCTGTTGAGCACCGGGAAGTTGCTGGTGTTGATGAACTTGCCGTGCGCCAGATGGTGCAGCGTCAGATGCTCCTCCTTGCTGGAGCGCACCCATTCGCCCTGGTAGTAGTCGCCCAGGAAGTTCGCCATGTATTCGTGGATCTGCTCGCGGTAGACGTCGTTGAGATCGTTGAGCACGCCCAGTTCTCCCGGAGGCACAGGCGCGGTCATGTCGTCGATCGATATGCCGAACGAGCGAGATCTGGTCCTGGATGCGGTCGGACGGCACCTGTATCATCTCGCTGGCGATCGCCTCCGCCACCGCCGGATTGCGCGCCGCCCAGCGCCGCACCGAGGCACGGTTGACCGGGTCGTCGATCAGTTCCAGCAGCCGCTCCAGATTGGCGCCGCCGCGCGGCGGGTCTGGCTCAGCGTCGAGCGGCGCGGGCTCGGCCAGCGTCTCGGTCCAGGTGTAGGTGATGAATTCGGAGAACAGCTCGGCCCAGCGGTAGGACTCGCTCTCGTTCATGATCCCGGCGCTGCCCGCCACCTCGGCCTCGCGCTTCTCGCGGTCGCGCGCCTGCCGCAGCCGGACCAGCGGCATTGTCTGAACGAAGAAATAGACGTTGACCTCGGGCCGGGCGGTCAACTGCTCCAGCAGTGCCAGCGTCTTCACGCGCAGATCGCGGTTGGCGACGATGCTTTCGAAGCCGGTGACGATCCACGACTTGGCGGTGAGCAGCGCCATGCTCTTCTCGCCCAGCTTGCCGCGTTCGAGCGCAAGGTCGAACATCTCCAGCCGGTCGCGCGTGTCGAGCGAGTTCTGCAGCTTGCGGAATTCCCGCGTGGGATAGTTGATGAAGACGGCCTTGATCGGGCGGGTGGACTTGGTGCGGATCTGCTCGGGCGTGTGGCGCGGATGGAGCGCACGGAAGCCGAAATGCTGCAGGCCGAACAGGTTCTGCGCCGCCAGCACCAGCAGGCGCCAGGTCAGGAACGTCGCCACGCCCATGGCGCCGACCGCCAGCAGCCAGTCGCGCAGCACCACCAGCCCCGGGCTGCGCGGCATGGTGACGAGCGAGATGCCGGTGCGCGCCTGCGCCCAGCGCGCGTAGTCGGCCAGGACGCCGAGGCGAAGGTCGATCGGATGGTCGAAACGGACCGGATCGTCGGTCCACAGCTGCATGATCGCGGAGGCCATCTGCGAAGGCGCACCGGGCTCGGCGACGGCATGGTCGGCGACGAGCTTGCGGGCGGACAGATCGGCGGGCGCGGGCGTCTTCGCCTTGGGCGCGCCGTCGTAGAAGGGCCGCATCTGCGCGATGTCGTCGGCGATTTGCGTGCGCGATTGCTGCAGCACCCAGGCATCGGACAGCGAGCGGTCGGCGCGCAACTGCCCAGCCCCCGCGCAGCACGCAGCGAGTGCGGGGATGACCGCCAGCAAGTAGATCGTCACCAACTGATGGCGCAGCACGCGGTTGACGCGGCGCATGACGGAAGGCGGCACGAACCCGGCAGGCGCCGCGCGCATCCGCTCCATCCACGCCGGCAATCTGACGTCGATTTTGCGCAGCGAAAACCAGTCCAGCGCCGCGACTATCCACATCGCCACCAGCAGCACCGGATAGGCGAAGGCCCGCCAGTTCGCGCCAAGGCGGCAGGCCAGCACCACGCTCGCATAGATGCCGAGCGCGGCGTAGAACACAGTCGCGACCTTGCCCCAGCCGACCGGCAGAGTGCCCCAGCTATGGTCGGCATCCTTGCGCGCCAGCAGAATCAGCAGCAGGAACAGCCCCAGCGCCGCATGCAGGAACGCCGCGTCGCCCCGCGCCAGCAGCAGCCCGGCCGCCATCAGCACCACCACCGCCAGCTGCGCCGACATGCCGCGCAGATACCACTGGTCGGCCTCGGCGCTGTGGAACGGCTCGGGATCGGGCCAGAGCTTGCGCAGCAGCGAGCGCGGGTCGGTCGAGGCCATCACGCCCAGCCCCGCCGCCAGCACCAGCCCGACGCAGAGCATCGTCACCCCCGCGACGAAGGCCGGATCGAGCGCCGCCCTCTGCAGCTTCGAGCGGTCGTACCACGTCGCCACCAGCCAGTGCGCCGAGCAGGCGACGCCGATCGACATGCGCACCCGCTTGCCGCCGTAGCGCGCATCGAACGGAGCGCCTGCCGTGGGCTCCGCCGCGCGCCCATGCTGCGCAGCATCGGCAAGCCCGCAGCGCTCGTCGACCGATCCCGCGATGCGCGACAGCGTATCGACGGCGTCGAGCTGGCTGCCGAACGTCTCGTTGTGCGCGCGCGCCGGATCGGAATGCTGCAGCACTTCGAGGCTGGCGGGATCGATCACCGCATAGCCGAAGCCCTCGGGCACCGGCACCGCGAGCGTCGCGGCGGGCGGCTTTCCCGACATCACGAGGTTCGCGGCTCCCGCGCGGGTCAGCAGCACCACCATGCGCGCGTCGCCGTTGGCCGCCGCAGGCACCTGGTCGATCGTGTAGACCTGCCCCTTCCCGCAGCCGAAGCCGCCGTCAGCGCGCGTCTCCCCTTGGCGTCCGGTGCAGGGGATCACCTCCCCGGCGCGCAGGCGGCCGAAGTAGCGGCGCTCGCGAATGTCGGCGAGCGGGCGGTCCTTCGTCGGCAACTGGTCGATGATCGTGCTGCCGACCATGCTGCGCAACTGCAGCGCGGCCAGCGGCAATGGCGCCGGGTAAGTCTGCCACGGCGACGACGCCGCCCCTGCGCCCGATTGCTGCGACGAGGCCCAGCCATCCCCCCATACGGCCCTGGTATCCCGCTCGATCGCGCCGAGACTGAAGCCCACTTCGCGATCGACGTCCTGCGCGATGGCGGCGGCGAGGCCCTGCGCCATCGTGTCGTTGTCACGCCTGAGGTCGCCCCAGAACGCGATCACCGCGCAGGCGGTCACCAGCGTCGCCACCATCAGCGGCACCGCGGCGATGATGCCGACCACGTCCATCCAGCCGAGCGAGGCATTGTGGTCGATCGAGGCCAGCTTGATCAGCGGGATCAGCAGCAGCAGCACGACCACCGAGAATCCGAACGCCGCCTTGGTGAAGGGGCTCAGATTGTTGAGCACCGCCCCTGCGCTCGGCGGATCGCCCAGAGCGCTGAGCAGGCACCGGCGCGGCGCGCAGACATAGGGGCCTTCCTCGCGCTGGATCGTCACCGGCCGTCCAAGGTCGAGCGGCCACTGGTAGACCAGCCGCTCCCGCCCGCCGATCTCGATCTTCGGGGTCTTGCCCGAAGTGTCGGACGCGGGCACCGCGCCGCCTTCGAGCGCGGCCTTGTCCTTCGCTGCGGGCGGCTCGATGCGTTGGGGCCAGTCCCCGCGCAGCACGAGCAGGACTTCGCCGTCCGGCCCGGTGATCGCCAGTTCGCGCGCCCGCGTCTGCTCGCTACGCCCCGGAATTACCGGGGCCTGGATCACCGACTGCGCAGAACTCTGCGCACAGAAAGGCTCGCCGTCCTCGGTCGCGAAGGCCGACATCACCGGCTTGCGGTCACGCGCCTGGAAACCGTCGAGGGTCAGGCGCAGCTTCGTCGGCGCGGTCGGCATCGCGCGGCACCGGTCCTGCGCCGCGTAACGCACCTGGAAGCGGTCGCTTGAACTGTCGAGATTTGAACCGTCGCGCTGTCCATCCTGCGAGGCGCGCCGGGTCACCATGTCGCCAAGGTCCCGGAACAGGCTGGCCATGCGCGCCACTTCGCCGAAGTCCGCCTGTTGCCGCCGCAGCACGAGGTCCGAGCGCGCCTGGATCAGCAGCAGTCCGAAGAACAGCACCACCGCGATCGTGGTCGACAACAGCACAGCGAGCGAGCGGATGCCCGGCAGGGATGCGACGCCGGCCACGTCAGCCGATCCCGCACCGCGACGAACCTGCAAGGCGAAACCATCCGGCCACCGGCATGCCCCTATCCGAAGACGCCCTTAAGCATTTACCTCAGGGGCGCAACATTGTCCCAAATCCGCCGTATTTACCGGCGCTTTTCACGAACACTATTTACCGGACGCCGCAAGCCCCCAAATCATGACGATACATGCCATCAAACAGGACCGCTTAACTTCACCGAACGCCGTTCACTCTACAAGCCGTTGAATATCATGACGACTATTGGTCAACTTCAGCAATCCGGAAACCATCGTCTTCTTCCATTACAAATATCGTCACTTGACCGCCCTGCGAAACGGGAGCCTCCTTGAAGGGCATAGTCAGGCAAGGTGCTGTCGAGAGGGGGAGCATGGTGATCGCCAGAGGAATACTCCTGAGCGGATCGCTCGCGGCGCTGGCCGCCTGTCACGGCGGGCCGAAGGACGAGGCGCAGAAAGTCGGCGTGCGCGACGACACGCTCGTCCAGGCGGACGAAGACTACTTCCACGAAATGGACGACGGCGTCGCCCTCACCCCCGACGAAGTGAAGGGCCGCAACATGTGGCTGGTGTGGAGCGGCGGCAACGACCGCTTCTGGGACACCATGAGCAAGCCGACGCTGGGCGGCTTCGACCTGCTCAAGATCGTCGCCCCGCCGCCCGGCAGCCCCAATGCCCGGCCGACGCGCTGGAAAGTCATGGGCCTTGTCAACGAACCCTGCTTTTCCGCGCCGACGAATCCGGACGGCTACGGCCTCTGGCGAGACACGCGCGATCCGGGCTGCGCACCCGATCCCTTCGCGAATGAAAAGAAGTACCCCGGCATCCGCATCGGCGCGCGCGGGACGACGGTGCCGGTCGGCTCCTACTTCGGCGAGCCCTCGGGCATCCTCGGCCTGCGCCTGTTCCCCAATCCGGACTTCGACGAGAAGGCGAAGGCCCGCTGGGACGCGAAGCGCTATTACAGCGACGCGCGCTACTACAACGATCCCAGGCTGGTGCGCCCCTACCGCGTGGGCATGAGCTGCGGGTTCTGCCACCTCGGCCCCAGCCCGACGCGCCCGCCCGCCGATCCCGAGAAACCCGCCTTCGCCAACCTCAACTCCACGGTCGGCGCGCAGTACATGTGGGTGGACCGGCTGTTCATGTGGAAGGCCGACCCGTCGAACTACATGTACCAGCTCGTCTCGACATACCGGCCGGGCGCGATGGACACTTCGCTGGTCTCCACCGACAACATCAATAACCCGCGCACGATGAACGCGGTCTACCTGCTCGGCGACCGGCTCGGCGCCGCGCGCAAGTTCGGGCGCGAGACGCTGGCGGGCGGCAGCCGCAAGAACGTGCAGTTCAACGACATCCTCGATTCCGGCCCGCTCACGCAGTATTTCGAGAAGCCTGCGACCGTCTGGACACCGCACGTGCTCAAGGACGGCGCCGACGCGGTGGGCGCGCTGGGGGCTCTGAACCGCGTCTATCTCAACATCGGGCTGTTCTCGGAAGAGTGGCTGACGCACTTCAACCCGGTCGTCGGCGGCAAGATCATCAGCCCGATCGAGATCGCCACCGCCCGCCGCAACTCCGCCTACTGGCGCGCGACGGAGGCGGGGACGCCGCTCACCGCGCTGTTCTTCCTCAAGGCCGCGCGGCCCGATCCTCTGGCCAATGCGCCGGGCGGTGCGGGCTACCTCAAGGCGAGCCCGCAAGTGCTCCAGCGCGGCGCGATGGCTTTCGCCAATACCTGCGCGCGCTGCCACTCCAGCAAGCAGCCCGACGCGCCCGCAGGCGCTTCGCTGGTCGATGCCATCGGCCCCGACTACCTGACGCGCTTCAAGGCATGGTGGCGCTGGACCCAGACCGAGGACTTCAAGAGCAGGATGCGCGCCCTCGTCGCGCGGCCGGACTTCCGGCAGGGCAACTACTTCAGCACCGACGCGCGCATCCCGGTGACGCTGCTGCGCACCAACTTGTGCAGCCCGCTGGCGACCAATGCCCTGCGCGGGAACATCTGGGACAACTTCTCGTCCGAAAGCTACAAGGTCCTGCCCTCGGTCGGCACCGTCGCCTATCAGGACCCCTTCACCGGAGAGGCCCGCGCCTATCGCATGCCCGCCGGAGGACGCGGCTATACGCGCGTGCCCTCGCTGGTCTCGCTGTGGTCGACCGCGCCGTTCCTGCTGGCCAACACGGTCGGCACGTTCAACGGCGATCCGTCCGTGGCGGGACGCATGGCGGCGTTCGACGACGGCATCGCCAAGATGCTCTGGCCGAACCTTCGGGAACGCGACGCGATGCTGCCCGGCGCCTGGGGCATGATCGACCGCACGACGACGCGCAGCAAACTCTACGTGCCCTCCTCGTTCATCCCCGACGCCCCGGGACCGCTGGACGATCAGGCGCGCAAGGCCCTGCGCTCGCTGGAGAACGCGGACGGCGACATCGAACTGGGGCCGATCCCCAAGGGAATGCCCGTGAACCTGCTCGCCTCGCTCCAGCCGCTGGCGGAAAGCCGCGATCCGGCCACCATCGCGCGCCATTACCGCGACCTCATCGTGCTGCTGGCACAGCTCAAGAAGGGCCTGCTGACCCTGCCGCGCGGGGCCGACGACGCGGCGGTGCGCGCCCACTTCGCCTCGCTGCGGGGACCGTTGATGGCGCTCAACAAGTGCCCCGACTTCGTGGTCAATCGCGGCCACTACTTCGGCACCGAGGAGTTCAACCGCTATCAGCGCACCCGCGACGAGCGCGATTTCGGCCGCGAGCCTGTCCTGTCCGACGAGGACAAGCGGGCACTGGTCGAATACCTCAAGACGCTCTGAGCAGGCGGTGCCGCAGGGCGAACACGACTACATCGTGGTGGGGTCGGGCGCGGCCGGAGGCACCGTCGCGGCGCGGCTTGCCGAGGCGGGAATGCGGGTGCTGGTCATCGAGGCGGGGCCGGACCCCTGCGCCGGGGACGCGAGGACACAGGCGGACTACGCGGTGCCCGCCTTCCATCCCTTCGCCTCGGAGAACCCCGAATTCGCGTGGGATTACCGCGTGCGGCATTTCGCCGCTCCTGCAGGCGACCTCGTCAGCTACCCCCGCGCCGGGGCGCTCGGGGGCTGCACGGCGCACAATGCGATGATCTTCCTGGTCCCGCCAGACAGCGACTGGGCGCATCTGGCCACCCTGACCGGCGATCCGGGCTGGTCGCCCGAAGCGATGCGAGGGCACCGCAAGGTGGTCGAGGACTGCCGCCACCGCCCGCTCTGGCGCCTGCTCGCCCGCCTCGGCATCGACCCGACCGGACATGGCTGGGACGGCTGGCTGCCGGTCGGAAAAGCGGCGCCGATGCGCGCCTTTCGCGATGCGGCACTGATCCGCTCGCTGCTGCTGGCGACGCTGGTGGACGTGGCACGGGGCCGAAACTGGCTCTCGCGCATCGGCGTGTTCCTGCGCGACTGGGGCGATCCCAACGACGACAGGCGGCAGGACCGCGAACAGGTCTGCTACACCCCGCTCACCACGCGCGGCCACGCCCGCAGCGGCGCGCGCGAGCGGCTGGAGGCCGTGCGCGAGGCTCACCCCGACCGCATCACCATCCTGACGGACTGCCTCGCTACCCGCGTCCTGTTCGACAGGAGCGGGGTCGCAAACGGCGTCGCCTGGCTGAAAGGCCGCCACCTCCACCGCGCCAGCCCGCAGCCCCGTGCAGGAGGCGAGGAAGGCGCCAGCTTCGCCCGGCGCGAGGTCATCCTCGCAGGCGGCGCCTTCGCCACGCCGCAACTGCTGATGCTATCGGGCATCGGCGACGCCAGCCATCTCGCCGAACACGGCATCGCCTGCCGCAAGCATCTGCCGCAAGTCGGATGCAACCTGCAGGACCGCTACGAGATCGGTCTGGTCCACCGCATGGCGAAGCCCTGGCGCTCGCTGCAGGGCGCGACCTTCAGCCCCGGCGATCCGCTGCACCACATGTGGCGGAAGCGGCGGCGGGGCATGTACATCTCGAACGGCGCGGCGCTCGCCGCGCTGCGTCGCTCCAGCACCGCGCGGGACCACGCGCCCGACCTGTTCCTGATGGGGCTCATGGCGCGCTTTAAAGGGTACTATCCCGGCTATTCCGCCGAGCTTTGGCCGGGGCTCGACGGGTTCAGCTGGACCGTGCTCAAGGGCCAGACCGGCAACCGCGCGGGCACCGTGCGCCTTGCCTCCGCCGACCCGCGCGATCCGCCGCGTATCGACTTCGCCCACTTCACACAGAACGGGGAGGCCGACCTCACCGGCCTCGTCGAAGGACTGGAGATGGCCCGCGCCCTCGCCCGCCCGCTGATCGCGCGCGGGGTGATCGCCGAGGAGGAACTGCCCGGCCCTCACCTCACCGGCGCGCCCTTGCGCGACTGGGTTCGCGCCAACGCATGGGGACACCACGCCTGCGGCAGCGCGGCGATCGGGCCGGTGCTCGATCCCTCGGGCCGGGTCCACGGGATCGAGCGGCTGCGCGTGGTCGATGCCTCGATCTTCCCGCGCATCCCCGGCCTGTTCATCGCCGCGCCGATTTACCTCGCGGCCGAGAAGCTGGCCGCCGACATCCTGCGCCTGAATAGGAGAGCTGACCGATGCTGCGCTTTCTGCACCGCCTGCTCGAAGCGGGCCTCCACTTCGAGCGGCGCTTCGATCCCTTCTTCCGCCCCGCACTCGACGCGGTGGTGCGCATGCCGCTGACGCGGTTCTTCAACTGGACCATCAACGTCACCCGCAGCCGCGACGTTGCCGCCGCTGGCGCAGGGGCGCATCGATCCCGACGAGGACATCAGCCTCGACACCATCATCGCCGAGATGCAGCATCACCTCGACCTCGACTTCACCCCCGGCACTTACGAACGCGCGGGCAACACCAAGACCCACGGCCTCGTCCGGGCGACTTTCACGGTATTGCCGGGCCTGCCCGAGCACGTGCGCCGGGGCGTCTTCGCGGCGGAGCGCAGCTTTCCCGCATGGGTCCGCTTCTCCAACCCCGGCCCCCATGTCGAGCCCGACATCGACGACGTCGGCTTCGGCTCGATGAGCGTGAAGCTATGCGACGTGCCCGGCCCCAAGCTGATGGACGACGAGCATTCCACGCAGGACTTCACCTCGGTCACCGTCATCACCTTCCCCACGCCCGACACGCGCACCAACGCGCACCTGCAATACTGGAGCCGCCGCGAGATGGGGGTCTGGTACTTCCTGAACCTCAGGCGCCCGCACGTGCGCGACTTCATCATGCAGGCGCTGTGGAACCGTACGCTCGCCAATCCGCTGGCCAACACGTACTTCTCCTGCACGCCCTACCTGCTGGGAGAGGGGCAGGCGATGCAGTACAGTTTCCACCCCCTCACCCCCGTCACGACGCGCATTCCCCGCCTGCCGCTGCGTCCCGGCGACGACTACCTGCGCGACAACCTCGCCGCCTCGCTGCGGGAAGGCGAGGCCTGTTTCGAGATGCGCCTGAGGCTGCAGCGCGACCCGTTCCTTCAGCCGATCGAGCAAGGCGCGGTGCTGTGGGACCCGGCGCGCACGCCCTATATTCCGGGGGCGCGGATCACGATCCCGGCCCAGGAATTCCGCTCGCCTGCACAGTTCGCCTTCGCCCGGCAACTGACGTGGAACCCCTGGCACTGCGTTCCCGAGCACCGCCCCCTCGGCAACCAGAACCGCGCACGGCGGCGGCTCTACTTCGAAATGTCGCGCTACCGGCAGGGCAAGAACGGCGAAAGCCACGCCGAGCCGACCGGGCACGAACAGTTCGACTAGGGCCTGATCGTGTTTGACTGAAACACCGTCCGTCATCCCCGCGAAGGCGGGGACCCATCTGATGACGGTGCAATTTGCCACTTCAGGAGTTGGGTTCCCGCCTTCGCGGGAATGACGATGATTGAATTGAAGTCGGTCACACGCCAGCTTTTCGCCACCCGCAAGCACAGCGAAGCAATGACGAATTAGGGCGCGTCCTCGAGTATCCGCGCCAGCCCGCCGATCCCCGGCAGGAAGAAGTACGCCCCGCCAACCACCGTCACGAAGCGCGGCAGTCCGGCGACGAGGCGCGGATTGCCATCCCCGTCGTGCCACGCGAAGGCGTCCGTCGCCTGCCCGCTGCGGACCGGACAGCGGTTGCCCAGCAGCGGGTCCTGCTCGCCCGAAAGCCCGCCGAAGTAGGGGCTGGCGATCCAGCTACCCTGCACGAATTCGAACTGCCGCGCGAGGCTGGCGTTGAGGCAGATGAAGTGCAGCCCGCACTCTTGCGCCACCGCCTCTCCGGCGATCACCGCAAGCGGCTCCGGCGCCGCGCCATAGGGCCGCCCCCGCCGCAGGAGCCGGTGAAACCGCGCCGAGGCCACCGCGTCATGGATGGCCGTGCCCTTGAACCCGAGCGAGGACACCACATCCCGCAGGAACCCGCGCCGTCCTTGCGGATCGTCGCCGCTGCGCGGATTGGCGCGGCGGACGTGTGCGCCCACCGGGCATGCAATCCCGTCCGGGTCGCCCGCGAAAGTAAAGCCGTTGAGCCCGTGCGCGGCCAGTTCCGGCAGCGGCTGCCCCTCGATGCCCCGCCCCACCATCCGCTCGGCCAGCGCGACTGCCCCGTCCCTGCCGGCGATCCGCGCGGTCCAGTCCCAGAAGCCGCCCACGTCCTGCATCAACTGGCGATAGACGAGGTACGTCCCGTTACGCCCGATCCCCCGCTGCACCGGATGATCCGCCACGAACCCGTACTCGTTGCCATGCCCCAGCAGGAATTCGCCGAGCGCGATCCGATCGCGATAGTCGCGGTCCTTCGCCCCGCCGGGTCTCAGCGTGCCCTCCCAGTCGACCTCCGGTTGCGAGACACCGTCCACGAAGCCGAACGGCTCGCGCCCGACCGGTCCACTCGCGTCGTTGATACGCAGAAGCGTGCAGGCGTCCGGCGGCATCGCGCCGAGTATCGCATCCTGCCACGCGGCAATGTCCCCCTCCCCGCCAACAGCATCAGCAGCACATGCGGCTCCGCCTCGCCGCTGCCCCAGCGCCAGTATTCGGGCGCACTTTCCTCCACGTCCCCCAGCCGCCGCGAGCGCGAGGGATCGCCCGCCATCCCGTCGAGGAACTCGGGCGCGAAGCCGGGCACATCGTCCACCGGCAGGCCCAATGCCCGCAGCCCCGCCGCCGTGAAGGCCAGCTGGCAGACCCGCTCCAGCCGCCGCGCCTCCGCCTCGGCCAGCGTCGTCACCGCCAGCGAGCGCAGCCACGCCCGCGCCGCGCCCGGCTGCGCAACCTGCAGCAGCACATAGCGCGCGCCGCCGAGCGACCCGAACCCGCGCCCGACGAGCGCCTGCACGTCGGTGCCCAGCCCTTTCATCTCTCGGCGCCCGTTCATATCTCGGCGATCCAGCGGCGCAGCGCACGCCCGCGCGGCCTCGCCTCGAACCCCGCGCGGATGCGGGCATTGCGCGCCATGTCGTAGTTGGACAGCCCCGGAAACGCCTTGAACCATACCTGCGTCGGGATCTGGTGATGGAACAGGTAGCGCTTGAAGTCCTCCTCCCGCCGCGCCCCGCCGCGGATCAGCCAGTCGGTGCGCGGATAGCCGAGGCCGTTGGAGAACGACAGGTTCAGCCCGAAGGCCACCTTGTTGATGAAGTCGTCGTTGTACGCCTCGCGGCTGCCGTCGTAATTGCTGGCGAAATAGACGCGGCGCCTGTCGTCGAGGAACGTCCAGCTCGCGAAGTGGATCGTGTTCACCCGCGCGAGCCGCCCCTTGCGATAGATGTGCCGCGCGCCCCAGCCGATTACCCACAGGATCACCACCGCCAGCCACCGCCGGAAGCGCCCCGGCTTGAGCGAGCCGATGGCGCTGTACTGGTTGGTGATGTCGTGGTCCTCCTGCGCCGAGAGCATGCGGTTGCGCTCCCGGTCAGGCACCGGGGCGAGCACCGGGTCGGTCTTCTCCCGGCGGCGCAGCAGCAGCACGAACGGCAGCAGACCCAGCACGATCAGCGGCAGCAGGAGCAACCCCAGCACCGGCAGCAGCAGGAAGTGCGCCAGTTCTCCGAGCCGGTGCAGGATCGGCATCTTCTGCAAAGGCGTCAGCGGCACTGCCTGCCCCGCTTGCGCCAGGATCGGCCAGAGCGTTTCCGGATCTTCCGTCCGGTGCGCCAGCCGCGCCACGCGCAGCGCGCGATGCAGCGCCGCCTCCTCGGCAATCTGCCGGGTGCCCCGCCCGCGCCAGTTGATGTAATTGGCCGCCGTCCGGCAGCGATGCGCGCGCATCCACGCGATCAGGTCGGTGCGCGGCTCGAAGTCGATGCAGAACCCGAATATCTTGCGCAGCCCCGGCCCCGCCACCACCGCCAGCGCCTCGAGGAACTCCGCATCCCCGCCATCGTAGTCGGCGATGAACGCCAATCGCACCGGCTCGGTCACCGGCAGGCTCTCGGCCAGCGCGATGCGGTCCCGCAGCGAGGGATCGTCGAGCACGACGAACCGCGCGACATGGATGCGCTTGAGCCGCCCGAACGGCACCAGCCAATTCTCGGGCTCTGCCTGGCCGGGAGACGAGGTCATCGACGCCAGCGTCCGCTCCAGTTCGACGCGTACGCCGAAGCGGAGGGGCGAGGCGATGAAGATGTGTCCCTGCCGGATCACGGCGGCCCGATCAGCCGCCGAACTCGAGCGCGAAGTCGATCAGCCGCGTCTTGTCCCAGTAGACCTTGCCCAGATAGAGCCCCGGCTCGATCATCCGGATCTCGTCGCGCACGTGCGATGCCAGCAGCGAAGTGTCGGAATAGTCGAGCACGATGCACTCCTTGCCGTCCAGCCAGCTCGGCTCCTTGTAGACTTTGGCGACGATCGCCTTGAGCCCGAACGGCAGGATGGTGTTGCGCAGGAAACCATGCTCGCCGTCGAAGACCTTGCCCTGCCAGGCGAAGATATTGATGAGCTTGGCGATCTCGTCCGAAACCGAGGTGCCCGGCGCGATGATCGCCGTCCCCTTGGCCTCGCCATCGGGAATCGGCCCCGCCTCATGCGCGGAAAACAGCGCATCGAGCGCCGCCTGGTCCATCTTGAGCCACTGCGATACCGACTGTCCCATGGCGATCCTCCCAAATCGGCCTGCCAGGTCTGTGCGCATCAGAAATCAATACAATATAATGACTTATACATTTGATTAAACTGGCGGCAATATTCTGATATTCGCCTTAATCCGACCTGCCTGATCACAATCAACACAGCGAACAAAATGCGCCAACCACAGCGTACTATTCTGCACACTCTGCCACCACTGACATTGGTTGTTAAGCGATTACGTCTCCGCCATGGACGCTGAAACATGCGCCCCAAAGGGATTAGTAAGCGATATGCCCCGTCGTAACGAGCACACATATGAGGATGTAAGTGGCGGAGAGGGTGGCAGCTAAATCAAGCCATTATATAACTGATGTAGCTGAATATTTTTTCATCTCAATTCGTCAATGCCATGCCTGATACCATGGATTGAAAATTTGCCGCCGTTTTGAGTTTAAGAGGGATTCGAACCAGTGTCAGATTTTTTCTGGATCCAGTTCGATGTCTTGGATACGACACCGTTGGGCCACGGCATCTCGAATTTGAGATATGGGCGCCTTGATCTTAGCCAGGGCTCCGATCTTTAGGGCTTTGTCATCTGTTGCCTGCGCTTCGGCAAGTGCCGCAAGTACAAGGTCCCAGGAGCTTTCACTTCCGGTCCAAACGCCGTTAGCAACGGAAATCCAATCTTTCCCTTCGCAGTATCCAGAATGCTCTGCGTCAGCCAAAGCGGAAGCCAGCCTGTCTTGAGCCTGAACCAGAGTGAGGTTGAGGGCGTCGATCGACGCGCTGTCAGGCTTTGTCGCGTCAGCGGACTGAGCCTGCCTGAGGACGATGAAGCCCGCATCGACGAGGCCATCGATAGCCTTATCAATGCTGCCCCGGATCCGCGTCCATTGGCCGCTACGATATTGCTCAATGCGCAGCTTTTTTGCCACTGCGCCAGTACGGAGAAAATTAAATAGGTTCCAACTGAGACTCGCAGCAATGCCCAGCCCAGTGAGGCTCCAACCCACGGTCTGCACCGTGGTTACTCCGTCCCCTGCCATTGGGCTCTACTATTAACGGGCGACCAAATCGCGGTTCGTAAGGATTGCGGAGATTCCTCGGTCGAACTGACGCTTGATCAAGTCGCTCGCGGTCAATTTATAATGCGAAAAAAACGCATCCCGATCGAGGCCGACCTTCTGAAAACTAGTCGCCAGCAAGCCCTGCACAAAAGACGGACTAACGGCATAGATGTGGTCAGGCACGACGATTTCGACCGGATCGAGGAGATCATCGAACTCGTCCAAACCAAAGGCTTCACGGGCCGCTAGGCCGCGCTCATGCCCGCTCAGGTTATGGACCTTCCCGTTCTCAGTCAGCTGATCGAGATCAATCATCAACTTGCCCATCTTCGTCATCCTCCGGGGTAAACAATCCCGGATCCAATGTGAATGCCACGCTAACGAGCGTGCCTGCAAAATGTGCCGGGAGATCAAATGCCATCTCCCGGTCTGGTGGGGATATAGGGTCATTGCCCTCATTACACCACTGTACGCGATTACCCTTTCCGTCGGCCTTCCCTACAAGATTCGGCGATCGGAGTCGAATACAGGATTTTCCGGACACGATCGTGACACGAGCATCGCAACCGACCTCAGGATGCCCCCGAGCTCACCGACGAAGTCGAGCATGTCCTGGAGGCCCGTCCCTCCGCGCCGGCCGTTGAACGCCTTATGCGCAGAAGTCACACCATCCTGTAGGGCTGCGATGGTGACGAGTGTCTCTTTTGACTGCCCCGAGCGCTCGTGCCGGGCGTAGTCATAGCAAAACTTTTGAATTGCATCGGGCGCAGATTCGATCGTCTGCGCGATCGATTTTCCGACGCTTAGAAATGCGAGAAAGCAGCGCATGGAGTTTGGCCGCCCTGGCATGTCGCGTTTGGCCATAAAGGCGGCCATCGACCAATCACCGTCACCGTCGCCCGAACTGTGCCGCTCCGCGTTATCCAGAATTTCGCCAACCATATTGGCGAGATGCGCCTTGCCCTCAAGAGTTAGCTCCCAGCCCAAATCATCGCCACCGGAAGAACTGTTTTTGGAGGCAACAGACAGCCACTCATCAACCACTTCGATAAGCTTGTCATTTAACTGCTCTCGGCTCTGTGGTCGCAGGAGAGCGCTGGGAGATTGTGTCGTGCCGTGAGGGCGCCGCCGCCAGATCTCGAATGGCCACACATTATCCCGGTTTTTTACGCCACCTAGCCGGATATTGAGGACCCGGCCGAGGCCAACGGCATCGAGAACCTTTTGCGTAGGCATGCTCATCCTGCCGCCCCGGAATATTGGGCTCAACTGATGCCAAATTTCGGCAACGACAAGATACGCGCCTATATCATCACAATAATCATCAACGAAATCGAGGTACGCATTGACCTCTTCGCGCTCTAAGCGAGACAAGGCCTTCAAACTTTCAATCGTCTCAACCGGATGATCAATAAAATTTAAGTTCCGCAGCTCAATTCGTGGAAACTCTGACTTATATCTCCGCGCCGCGATCCGCTTCCAGTGGAGCAGGCGGTCAGGGTCGATGTGATCGAGTAGAGCCGACGGACTTCGGTCACGCATCAGCACGGAGCGGTCAAGCTTACCGATCCGCCGGTTCGCAACAAGACGCTTTTTAAGAGATCGGGCCCGATCGTTAGCGAAGCGTTTGACATTGGCATTATGAGATGCGTCGTGACCGGCGCCCTTGGCGGCCTTCTTTATTCGGCGACGCTTGTCCGATAGAGTGTTGGCCAACACTAACTTAGCTTTCTGCTCTGCTTCGAGGCCCACTGCTTCAGGGCGAAAGCCATTTCGAATAATGCTGGTAATCCAACCCTTATTCTTTCCGCCACCCCACCTGCGCATTTTTATTCCGCTACCGCCTTCCACATCAAAGAGCATCAATACCTTGAGCTTCGAAAAAGAAAAGGTGACCCGTTCTAATTGCGCGATTAATTTCCTGCAAACGTCTCGATGCTCGCTCGATTGCCATATGCCCTGCGGTTCGATCTGGCCCAGAAATGCACGCTCCTCGATGCGTCCAGCATAAGGGCGGCAGCGGCGTCAGCTGCGATGTCGTAAGGGATCTCCCAACAACTAACGACGGCGACGGCCATCCGGTCATGCGGGTTGTCCGGCTCGCGTACCAGCCGCAGCTCTTCGCCGGGCGGCATAGCGCAAGCTCGCCTTGGCGGCCGAGCATCGACGAGGCCAGGGCCGATGCGATCAAGCCCAAGCTCGCATCTTGGGATGAAAGCTAGCGCGAGTGGTTCCTTGCGGTCCCGGTGGACTTGGTCTTCAGGAAGGCCGAGGAAGCCAGGCGCGCCGCCTGATATTAATAACTTCCGCTGTAGGCTTGACGTATGTAGGGTAATGCTCGCCGCATTCGCCTGGCCATGAGGGAGTGGATCGCCAATCATGTCTGTCCATTGTCTCTATGTCTGAGACCATCACTCTGAGCATCAGTGGTGCTGGCGTTGGCACTGATGCCCCGACGATCGAAGATCTTCTCGACCAACTCAGAGATTATTTCGTTGTCTATCATGGCGTTGAACAGGCTATCGCCGGCGACGCAATGAGGCGTGTAATTTGGCGCGTAACTGACGCGTCTAAGAACAGCCCGTTGCAACTGACCGTGACTGCCTACCCTGCGAATGTTGCGAGCAAGGATTTCGAGCAGGCAGCGCGGGCGACGAAGATCGCTGCGGCAGACGGGTTACGTCGCCTCATTGAAAGCGGCGAACGCCCTTCGTTCTTCACTGATAATGTTCTTCAGGCAGCGGACCGCTTTGTACGGCGCGTGACTGATGGGCTCAGCAGGACCGCCATTGATAACGATGACGGTCAGCCCCCCGTGGTCCTTACTCCGCTTTTGGCGCGCGATACTGCCGAGCACATCAGAGCAGTGCTGGAGCCGCCCCCGATTAAAACCTACCGAGAACTCGGAACCTTGGAGGGAACGATAAAACGCGTCGGGCGGGATGGCTACGGCCACCCCTACTCTGGCTCGAGCACAGGTTGACTGGCAGCGAGGTTAAGTGCTTCCTTGAAGGAGAAGCCTTGCGGCTGGTGGAAGAACATACGGTAGACGATGTCGTTTTCCGCGGACGACAAGCTGAAGTTGTTGGCCGCATCGATTATAAATCCGTAGGGCGCATCAGCGCCGCGCATATCCACACAATCCGCTTCAAGCCAGCCGATGATAAGTTGCCCGCTCTAGAGGACGTCATCGACCAGGCGTTTACGCGGGGGCTCCAGTCAGACGTTTATCTAGAAAGGCTGCGTGCCGGTGCCCAAGCCTAAGCGTATCGCCTGGGACGCATGCGTGTGGATCGCAGCGATCACGCGGGAGCAGTACCCTTTGGAAGACGGAACAATAGAGGATAGAGATATTCTCTGCCGTGCCATAATCGACGATGCGAAAGCAGGTAAGATTGAAATCACCACGTCGGCTTTTTCCCTCGTAGAGGTTTGTAAAGTCGCGGACGATACGGACGAGCCTGGAGACCGGCTCTTCGACTTTTTCAGACACCATTGGATTTTGATGGTGTCTGTGGATACCAATGTCGGGCAGATCGGCAGGGCGCTGATGAGAGCGGGGCACCCGAAGCTAAAGCCTGCAGACGCGACCCATATTGCATGCGCAATTGTTGCAGAAGCCACCGAATTTCAGACCTTTGATCGCGCGCTGCTCGCGCTCGACGGCAAGATCGAACTGCCATCTGGGGGAAAATTGGCAATTAAGAAGCCCTCCATTCATGGATCGCTACCTCTATTCGCCTCCGCGCCATCCGGTCCATCTGCACCAGTCCCGGTTGATGTGCCTGTAGGCGAAACGTACCCCGCCCTCACTTCCTCTGTCGGGCTCAGCAGTTCTATGCCCAGACTCACTGAAAACAGCGACCCAACGGCAACGGAGTAGGTGAACGCAAAAAAGGCGCCTGCGGCCGAAGCCCAAGCGCCATCTAATAATTACCGGAGGTGGTCATGAGCAGTCGACAGTTAGAAGAGCAGCAAGAACGCGAGTTCCGTGCGTGGGTCGCATCGGAAGTCGGGCTTACCTTAGAAGAGCTGGAAACGCTGGACTTCGACGTCGACGCTCGGGATGGAAATGACGACATGGTTTACGGCCACATCGTTACTTTTCATGAGGGGTCCGATCCAGATCTGTTGGCGAAGGTGGGCGGCCTTCAAGATGGCCGCTGGGTTTCGATTGGCTTCCCGCCAGAGGATCCCGAGCCGGAAAGTGAATGAGCGCCTGAATGCCGGACTGCAAAAATCAGCGCACCCATGAGGCGTTTTTCGCGTTTGCAACATGAACCAAGTTTCAAGATAAGGAGTGTGCCTTTCTAGGCATCCTCTCCCAAACTTCAAAAGGGGCCGGTCATTTGATCGGCCCTTCTTTTATGCGGGACCCGCTCTCGGGCTGCTGGTCACTCGTCAGCTTTGACTGCCCATCCTTCATAGATTCAGCGGTCGCCCAGCGTGTGGAGGCGCAGCAGGCGGTCGGTGTTGCCGGTTAGGGTGTCGAAGTCCTGGCGGCTGAGCCAAACGAAGGCAGTGGCACCGAATCGGTCATCGCCCTTGTGGGGGCCGCTTCGACGGACTCCGCAATCAGGCTGGCTACCGCCGTCAGGAAGTTGATCGCTTGTACGTCGCTGTCACTCCATGGCCCCGTCAGGCCGCATCGATGGAAGTTATCAAGCCCTTGGCCGTGGTGATCTTGATCCCGGCTAAAGTGTGCTCTCCGTCGGCGATAGGAGATACCTCGGCGATTTCAGTCAGGGTGGCGTTTTCCGGCTGGGCTCCGATTGCGGCCAGCCAGGCAGCCCCGTCCGCACTGTCGACGATCGAGAGCGTGAAAGCACTCGGCGTATCCCCAGCCGCATAGGCGGTTAGCACCGCCGGCAGTTCGATTGCGGCATATGGCAGGTCGATCCAGTCCGTTATGCCGTCTCCATACTTCACCAGCCGCGTGTCGGACTCCACGCCCGGCTCACCGGGCCCCAGCGTGGGGTTGACCGACGTCCAGTTCGCCGCGGTGTCGCGCCGGAGCTTGTATCGCACGAGGGGCATCAGTCGACCTCCGTCGTTGCGTCGCCGCCATCGAGGATGATCTCATCCGAATCACTGATCGGCTCCGCCTCGTCGAGCTCGCCGACCTCGCCGGGCTCGAGGTAGCTGTCCGGGTCGAATTCGAACATCTCGGCGTTGTGCTCCTCGAGCTGCAGGCCGCAGGAGAAATCCTGATTGAGGCCCCACGACGTCACGCTGAATGCATAGTTGGACAGGCCGTAGCGCGACGTCGCCAGTTGCACGGTGTCGAGAGTTGAAATCGCGATGCCCATTATGTTCATCGGCCAGGTCACCCGGCGCTCGGCCGCCGACTTGCGCAGGTAGTATTCCAGGATGCGCTGCCCCCGGTATGGCGAGGTGATGTGCGGAAGGTCATAGGAGGCCTGCCGGACGTCGTCGGCATACTGCGAGCGCGTGGGCACGTCGGTAGGCTGATATTTGTTGGGTTCTATGTATGAGCCGGAGATCTCGTTTGCGATCTGATCTCCTTCGAGAAGCGCAGGAACGGTGATCGGGCCTGCGAGGTCCATTTCCTGCAGCGTCGCCGATGGAGGAACATAGTATCCTGTACGCAGCAGCATTTTGCCACCGCTGTACGTGAACCGACCCGCGCAGCAGGTGACGAACGTGTCGCGAACTTCGCTGGGCGACGCGCCGGTCTGGATGTAGCTGTCGAACTCATACTTACGCTCCGGCCCGGCAGGTGTGTCGACGAGCTCATCGCAGACGTTGGCTTCAGCCGCGACCCAATCCCAATCGACTTCGTCATCATAACAGCCGAAGCCGCCTTCCTCGCGGCGGGTCAGCATCCAGTCGTAGAAGACGAGGGCCGCGTTGCGGGTGTAGCCCACGGTGCCGGTGCGTGGGTCGCTGATGGTGTCTTTGCCCTCCACCTCGGCAGTAATGTTGGGCATTCCAGCTTGGACAGTATCGTTGTCGAGCCGAAACTTCGCATAGATTAGCGCCGTGCCCCGCGCGCGGTGATTGGCGGTCCATTTTCCCGCCGTCTCCGCAACGAACAGCGGATGCGACAGCTGGTTCGGAGTGCCGCGATAGAACCAGAGCCATGCGCGCCCGGCGAACTTGCCGCTCGTCACCATGCCAGAGCTATTCACGTTGACCTGCTCGTCGCCCAGCCACCAGCGCACCACGCCCTTGCACTGGTGTCCTGCCACCGCGATGACGAAGTAGCGCTCTCGCTTCCCGCGCGGGTGAAAGAAGATGAGCAGCCCGCTCACCCGGCGCTTGCCGTAGATGATGAAGCTGTTCGAGATCGACTGCCGAAACATGATCGGCCCGGCCGTGCCGGCCGAGGGCTTCCCCGCTAACAAGGCGAAGCCGGCGGCTGCCGCAAGGGAAAGCACGGCTGACACGGCTGCGGTCGTCGCAGCAACGGTGGCCGCCGAAGCCGACGCCGATAAAATCGCAGCCGATATCTGCGGTGCGAAGTATGCGATGGCGACGGCCACCGCGATAACTGCGATCGCTTTTACAACCTTGCCCATTTGTGCACTTTCGTTGAAAAGTCCGCATCGTGGAGGAGGCGGCATGATGTTGATTTTCTTGGCGCTGGCGATGCAGCCAGCTGACGCGATCAGGGCGGAGGCATGGGCGAAGAAGGCCGAGCCGATAGCGACCTGTGAATCTGCAAGTGAGTGCGATGAAAAGTGGCGTCGCGCGACCGACTGGATAAGGCAGAACACTCGCTTCCAGCTGGCTGTAGATCGTCCTGACTTGCTCGCAACGTATGGCGCCATTTACGCCAATACTGATCTTTCTTACGTTCTAGTTCGCCGCGCCAAGCCGGACGGCTCTGCAGTGATCGCTGCGCGCGCATGGTGCGGTAACGTCATTGCATGCAAGCCGAAGCCGAAAAACGCGATTGCTGCTCTCAAGAGAGAAATCGATTAACTCGCCAGGCGCGATCTATATTACAAAGGGCGACGAACTCAGCGCCGAAGAACTCCGCTTGGTGTCCTCGGCAAATCCCGATGGCCCAGCCCCGCTGAACAATATCCCCCCGCGCCGCCTGTCGATAGGGAATGGTCTCGCCGTGAACTGCGCTAATCACCCCTGCCATATCGCGGACGCCCAGCCGTCGCATCATCGACACCCAATCTCGGGGTTTGCGGGGAGACGATCCAACCATGTCGCAGATGTCGCGCCCAGTCGTCGCAAGAACGTGCTCTCGCCACTGGTCGCCGCAATGTAGCGACCACGCTGGATCGCTCAAAGGACAGCAGCCTGCTTCGACTTCGCCCAAAGGATGGGCACTTCTGACATCCTGGTTACGTACTGAAAGGCGACGTCGTCAGGATATTTGCTGCGCTGCCACCAGTCAGTGAAACGTTTGATGGCTGGGCGCCGCTGGTCCCGCATGCGGCTTTCGCCACCAGCGGTGACGGTAATTGTCTCACCGGCATCCACTACTTCATAGGTATCTAGGCGGCCCTTCCAAATATTCTTGAATCCCACGACATCTTGATAGCTCGGATCCAGCGCGCCGACGTAGAGCTCATACAAACAGCCTCGCTTAGCTTGATCCGCAATATCGTCACGAAACTCAGAAGGGATTTGGTATAGCGTCGCTTTGACGCCGGTTGCCGATCCGTCAGTGCCTTCACCTACGGTATCGATCTGCCCCAGGCCGCCGATAGCGCTCCATACTTCACCCGCATAGCTGATCGTAGCATTGCCCGTGACTGCATAAACCGGATCGGGCAGATCGATATGCACGCCGAGGAACGGGCGTAGTTCGGACTTTTCAATCTCCGCCTGCAGGTTCGGGTCAAGATCGCGAATACCGCTCATCACATGGGCTCCGGCATAGGAGGGCCATCCGGGTTACCGGGGCCACTTGGGGAAATCCGCTCGAGTCCGGCGGAAGCAGATCTTCGGTGAAATCGAGCACATACTCAGCGGGAGTGCCTACCTCCGCTTCGTTTTGCCCCGCATCGTCAGTGTTGAGCCGAAAGCGCGCCGTCACCTCGCGCGTTTCAAGGGGCGCGCCATCATCGATGGGGGCAGATAGGGGTGGCCGAAATTCGACGGTGAGCGCGCCCTCTGCCGGGAAAACCGACATCATCGTTGCATTGGTCGGAGTGACCTTCGTGACGATGTGAGGCCGGCCGTCACCGCCGATATAATCCCCAATGGAGGGCCCGATTCCGCCCTGCGAACCGCGCACGGTGATCGAGGTTGCACCCTTCGGTGCGAAATCGACCGTCCGGGGGCCATACACAGACATGTAACTCTGAGGCCTAGGGCGCCGGAAGTCGTGAAAGCGAACGCAATTGAGGCCGCCCTCCATCTCCGCAATCAGCGCATCCAGCCGCGCAGCATAGAAGGCCGGGTCATTCGTCCGCGGCCCCGTGTACCCTGTAGAGCCATCGTAACCGTGACCGGCCTTGAACGTCAGCCTGGCAATCCATCGCGGCGCCGAAAGTCCATAGACCTTCTTTGTGCGTGTGAGCGGGCTCTCCTGCCCGCCCACGTGGGGCTGCAGGTAGAATAGCGTCTTGTACGGGAAGAGGCCTTTGGGCCATTCGATGTCAGGCACGGCGCTTGTTCGCCTCCATGATGGCACTGATTGCGGCTTGCCGTCCGGCGTCCGCGAAGCGGATCGCCTCCGCCTTGGTCGCCAAGTCCATGGCCCCGCTGAACGTGATGCTTTGCTGCACAACGACGCCACCAGCAGGGCCGGTGTCGTTACCCGGCCGCTCGATATTTACGATCTCGCCTGCCGTCGCGCGGAAAGCGATAAGGTTACTGTCTATTCCGGGGTTGCCGCCGACCTTGAAGGAACCGCCAGTCTTGAAGCCCGGCAGGTCGTTCCAATTGACGCCAGCAGCGGCGGAAGCTGCGGAAGAGTTGCTGCTGAGGCTCGACCCACCCCCAACTACGCTACCAATAATGCTGCCGATCGTCCCCAAGATGCCGCCCCCTCCCCGGAGGAGCCGACGCGCGAGAAGAGTTGAGAGATGAGGTCTGCGAGGCTGTTGAGGGCTTCCTCCATTCCCTTGGCGACGCGATCGCGCCACCAGTTCTTGAACCAGCCCTTGAGGTCGCCATCGAGAGCAGCCCGGACGCCGTCCCTGAAGGTGTCGCGGAAAACCCCCGTTTGGCGGGCTTCTTCCATCTCGCTCCACTCTCGGTTGGCCTTATCGCGAGCCTCATCGTCACCCATCTCGGGAAAGTCGCGCTGAAGCTGTCGGATGCGCTCGCGGATGTCGATCTCGCGCTGAAGCTGCCGAATCCGCTCCTCGCTGTACCCCTGGCCTTCGCGAGAGCGAGTTGTCGATCCTGCTCGTCGTCCGCAAGCATGCGAGCGCGGATCTGGGCGCGCGCGGCGTCCACGTCCAGCTGCTGACGCAGCGCGCGCGCCGTCGCCTCCTCCATCGTCAGGCCATCGCGTTGGAACCCCGCGATGCGATCCTTGATCTCCTGCTGGCGCTCAAGGGTCTCTTCCAGCGTGCGGTTGCCGACAATGCGCGCAAGGTCGATCTGGTGAGCAGCCTCGTCACGCTCGAGATCCTTCGCCATCCCCTCCCGGCGAGCCGCCTCGAGGGTAGCCATATCGCGCTTCGCTGCTGCGGTCGCAGTTTCAAGGGACAGGCCCGTGCGCTGATAGGCTTCGATCTGCTTGCTAAGCTCCAGCCGAGCGCGGATCGATCGTTCCGCTTCACGATCGCCGCGGAGGCGCGCAGCCTCCAATTCAAGGTCGTCCTGAATCTGCTGGCGGTTGCCCGCGTCATAGGTCGTGTTGCGTCCTTTGGGGGTGCCGCCGACCTTCTTCTTCGACCCGCCGTCATCGTCAAAACTGACGGTGCGCTTCGGCGGTGGCGCGGGGGCGGGACCAGTCTCCGGGGCCGCCGGCGCAGCAGGAGTATTGTCCGCGCCGCCGCGCCGAGGCCCAGCCGCTGCTGGAGAGCCGCGTACTTGTCGCCTATCCACTTTGCGGCATTTCCGATCCACGTCATCAGCCCGCCGAACTTGTCGACGAGCCACGCCTTCACGCCTTGGTAGACGCCGCGCGCCGCCTCAACGACCCTCGGGAATGCGTTCGCAACGAAATTGACCCCGCTCTGCACGATCCCGCTGAGCGTCGCGAAGATCGAGCCAAAGCCATCGGCCAGCCACTTTTTCGCTTCGACCCAAGCCGCCTGCAATGGCGCGGCGATTTCGGGAACGAACGCGGAAATCATATCGACGATGGCGCCGATCACGTTCCCGACGATCCCGGCGATCGCGTTCCATGCGCCCTCGAAGTCGCCGCGCAGGAGTGCCGAGACCGCATCGACGACGCCGCTCACCACATCGACCAGGCCGGAAATGATGGCGATAGCCGCGCCAAGCACCCGCTCGATCACCTCGCCCGCATTGACGATCGTGCCGACCAGGAGCGTGCCGATCACATCGACGACGCCGCCGAGCAGACTGGTCAAGCCCTCGAGCGCCGAACCAATCGGGCCTCCGGTAAACTTCTGGAAGAGCGCCGACAGCTTTCCGAGGAGGGCCTCGACGGGCGGGCCGAGCGTTTCGGTCAGGCTCTTCCACACCTGCTGCAGTGCAAAGGCAATCTGGTCTTTGAACAGGAGGATAGCGCTTATCGCCAGGCCGACCGGGCCGAGAAAGCCCAGTAGGCGCGATCCGACGAGCGTCAGAACGCGCGCTAGCCCAAACTCACCGAGCATGCCGATAAGGGTAGAGACCGGCGAGATGATGAGCGCGATGGCGCGGCCGATGAGGCCAAACTTGGACGCAGCGAAGTTCGCCAACAGCACCGCGCCCAGATGCCCGACCACGAGCAGCAGCGGGCCGATGGCCGCGCCGATTGCCGAGAATACCGCGCCGACCTTGAGCAGCGCGGGAGGCGCCTTGGCGATCGTCTCGAGGAAACCGGCGAACCCATTCTTGATCGCCGTCACCACATCGAGAAGTCCGGTATCGACGCCGAGGGCAATCCTCACGCTCTCCCATGCTGCCGCAATGCGCTTGCCAGCCGCCTCGGAGCCCTCCATGCGCTTCGCGATCTTCGCTTCAACATCGCCGCCCGCGATCGCCGCCTGCAGCTTGTTGAAGCCGTCGGCGCCCTGCTCCATGAGACCGATGGCCGTGCGGGAGGCATCCGAGCCGAAGATCGTCTTCAGCGCCTCAGTCTTGCTTGCGTCGGTCAGGCCGCCGAGGGCTGTCCGCAGGATCTCCGCCTGCTCGGCGATCGGCTTCATCTGGCCGTTGGCATCGAAGAACGAGATACCCAGCTTCTGCATCGCCTCCTTCGCCTGCTTGCTGTTGCCGACCAAGCTCTGAATGTACGTCTTGAACGAGGTTCCCGCGTCGGCGCCGCTGGTGAACTGCGTGCTGGTCGCGGAGATCGCCGTTGCAAAATCGAGAAAGCCGACACCGGCGGACGCTGCGACCGCGCCACCCTGGCCGACCGCAAGGCGGAAGTCGTCGAAGCCGAACTTCGAGGTGTCGAGGGCACCGACGACCTTCTGAACCACGCCCGGCAGTTCCCCGGCCGATACCTTGAACTGACCCATGATGTCGGTGACCAGCGAAGCCGAGCTTTCTGCATCGACCATGCCAGCCGCCGAAAGGTCGAGCGCCGCCTTCAGTGCGCCGCCGAGGATGTCAGCGGTGGAAACGCCAGCGAGCCCGAGCGCCTCGATGGCCGTGGCGGCCTCGGTCGCGCCCTTGCCGACCTGCGGCCCGAGGGTACGGGCCTGATCGGAAAGCTGCTTCAGCTCATCTCCGCTGACGTTCCCGAGCGCGGCCTCGACCTTCTTCATCTGCGCTTCGAAAGAGCCGGCGCCCTTGTCAATGGAGCGGACCATCGCAGCGAACGGCACGGTAATGCCGAGCGTGATGCCCGCGCCGATATTCTTCAGGCGCTGCTCGACAGCATGAAACTTGTCGACCAGGCGGCCAAGAACGCCTTCAACGCCCTTGGCCCCCGCGTCGAAGTCCGAGGTGTCAGCGCCAAATACGACGCGCGCGGCGCCGACCACTGCCATGTTCATGCAGTGCTCCCCTCAGATACGATGATGCCACTTCCGGCCGCCCATGCGGCGGCCACGGCGTACAAGGATTGCCAGGTCTGCCGCTTGGGCTTGGCTGGCGGTGTCAGCATGAAGTTCTTCAGCGGCGGGATTTTCTTCGAGCGGCCGAGGGACGCCGAAGTCCACGATGCCTGCATCACCAGATCGTGCAGGCTGCGAGCCGCCCGCGCCCTTCCATCGAGGACGCGGGCCAACTCGCGAGGGTCTGCCGCCAGTAGCGGTCAGGATCTAGCCCTGCCTCGCACCACGTGATGTGGAGGCTCGGCCAGTCCCACGTCCTGCCTTCGGCGTCGCCGCCGCTGCCCGAGGGCTGCCGGTGCCAGTCTTGGCGGCCTCCGGGAACGCGGACTCGAGCGCGCGCATGATGAGCTCGCTCGATTGGGGCAGGCCGCCGATGGCGTCGATGATCGTGCCCGCCTCGGTGTCGGTCATGCCAGGATGGCAATCGGTCAGGCCGATGCGGAACAAGGTCCGGATGTGGCGCAGCGAAGGCCGTTCGCCCAGCACATTCTGAAGGTCCACGATGTTGTCGAGATTGAATTCCTCCTCGAGCTCGCAAAGAGCGTTCGTGGAGAAGGCGAAGACATACTGCCGAGGCTCGGCTTCGCCTTCGAACGGAAGTTCGAAGCCGAGATGCCCCGGTGCCTGTTGGCGGCCGTCATATCAGGCCGCCGGCGTCAGGACAGGCTTACCCGAGACCTTGAAGGTCGCGGAGCCGGTCATCTTGTCTTCCATCGGCGTGGCCCGACCATGCGCGGTGGCGAAACCGTTGAAGGACAGGATGGCGCCGTTGGGGAAGCGGATTTCCCACGGTTCAACCGCGCGGCTCGACAGGTGCGTGGCGATAACGGCGTCGTCGAGCAGACCGGGCACAAGGTTGTAGACGATGCTCACCTCGCCGCCGTCCGTGAGGCCAGGCTTGAACTCGCGGTAGAAGTCGGGGCTTCCGTGATGGGTGAAGTCCACGCTGTCGCGCGCGGCCTCGGGCGGATTGATCTCGGTGCATTCGGCGAAGGCCTGCCAGCCTACGCCGGTGCCCTTACCGAACATGGTAAGGAAGCCGATATCCGTGTCTTCGTGCGTTGCTGCCATCTAGGTTACTCCTGCTCGGCGCGACGCGCGCCCTTGTTGGCCTCGGGGGACGTGTCCGGGGCAGCCTGGTCGCTCGCGTCCTCGCTGTCGGCCGGTTCGGCCAGCTTGAGGGCGATAAGCTCCTGGCCGCGCTCGGCGGTCACGTTCAATTTCTTGCCCGCCGGGACGTGAGCGTCCGCGGGGTCGGTGGCGTGTTTGTCGACGAAAGCCGACGTCGTCTTGATCCACATGATTTCTCTCCTTCTCAGGCTGCGGGGCGGTGCCAGACGATCACATCGACCATCGTGCGATGGACTGGGCCCTTGCTGTCGGTGTCGCTGTCGGACCGGCGGGCGGCGATGAACGTGCGCAGCTGCACGCCCTCATGCGTCCCCGGTATCCGACCAGGATGCCGCCATCCCCGGCGATCAGACGGGCGAGGTTGCGCCCGGCGAGGAACGTGGTGCCCCAGCAATCAAACTGCAGTCGGTCGCGGTTCCAGCCGGTGGCACCGGACAGGTGCATATCCACCGCGCCGGTGACCTGGTTGATCGTGATCGCCGGCAGGGGCGAGCCCTGCACGCGCACACCCCAGTCCACCCGCCCATCCACGAGCGATACGACCGGCGCGGCGCTCAGGAGAAGGTGTCGGATCGCCTCTTCCATTGTCAGCCCTTGGTTGCGCGGTTGAATTCGATGCGGAGCCGGGCGACCGCGACGTTGGCGGCCTCTTTGCCCTTGGCGTCGAATGCCGGGCGCATGAACGGATGCGCGGGTGAATGGGCCGTGCCGAACTCGATCATATGGCCGTAGAAGCCGTTGTTCGGCTCGCCCTTCCCCTGCCGGGGGCCGACAAACACCTGAACGTCACCGCGCCCGAATTGCCCGGCGGACAGGTTGATCGTTTCCGTCGAGACGCCGATGCTGTCGCGCAGGTTGCCGGTCCTCACCGGAACGAGCGAGCGCGCCTCCTCGGCGATGACTTCGGCGCCTGCGGTGAGCGCCTCCTCCATGACCTCGCGGCGGCTGATCTCTGACAGCCTCTTGAGGTTTCGCTTGAGATCGCGCGAAACGACGAGCTTCACAGTCGGCCTCATGACCGGGCGTCCAGCCGCGCCGCGGTCGTGATCTCGATCTCGTCTTCCCGCTCCTCGCTCTCTTTCGCGCCCTTGACCTCGTAGACGACACCCTTGTGCCGGAGGGCGTCGCCGCCGGAGATCGTGCGCGTCAACGCATCGGACCGGACGGTCCAGCGGGTCGTGAGATCCTGAGCGTTCTCCCCGGCCCGCATGCGCTCGCCGTCGCTGATGTCCTGTCTCTTCGCCCAGCGCTTGCCGATTTCAGCAGGCTCGCCCGGCACGGTGGCGGTCCCGTCGTCCACCAGCTCGCTGCGCCAGATCGAAATGCGCCGGTCAAACCGGCCTGCGCTCGCCCGGGCCATCAGCGATAGATCTGGAAGGGCTGGAGCAGGTTTTCGACGGTGGTCGACATTGGAACCACATTCACGGCCCCATCGGTCGCCGTCTCGGGAAACCGGTACATGTCGCCGACCATGAGCAGGATCGCATGCCGGATCGGCTCCGGCACGTTATGTTGGACCGGATCCGCATCGATGTCGGCGGCATATCCGGCGCGGTACTGCACGCGGACCGTTTCCGCCTTGCCACGATATGCCCCCGGCGTCGGCCACGACTGTCCCCAGGCATTGCCGAGCACATCGCCGAACAACTCGTAGGCGGCGGGGTCGATCAGCTGGGGCTGACCCATGCTGTCGAGGTAGTGCGCCGAGACGACATCGATGACGGGCGCATACGGTAGCCGGATCAGGCCGGAACCGAAGCCGCACATGCGAGCCTCGAGCGTCTGCGGGCCTAGCGCGCGGTTGAGCCAGCCATCCGGACCATCGATATGGCTGGTGGCAGTCTTGATCAGGCGTTCCACCATCGTGCGCTGGTCTTCGTCGCCATCCAGCCGCAGATGCGCGTCAGCATCTTCCCAGGTGACGATGGGCGCGGGGGAGTGACGACGAAGGTGCGCATCAGGCAATCACCGTCGCGGTCGGCAGGGAAGTCGATGCCGTGCGGTTGACCGGGTTTCGGCTGCTGACCGCCGTCACCTCATAGGTCATCGTGGTGCCGACGTCCGCAGCCTGAACGGCATAGGTGGCCGCAGTGGCGCCCGCGATCGGGACGCCATTGCGCAGCCAACGGCGAGCGCTGGCCGCGCCGTCGACGATCGTTCCGCTCGCGCCCGTGAGCGTCTGCCCGACCTGGGCAGTGCCGGTGATCGACGGCCGAGAGGTGAACTTCGGCACGCAGACGTAGCCGCGCGAGCGGCGAGCGGAACGCGCCATGGTCAGGCCCCTTGTTTTCAGGCTCGGGGGCCTGCTTGTTGTCGGGATTCGGAGCCTGCTTGTCGTCAGGCTTCTCCGCCGCCTTCTTCTGGGCGGCGACGGCGGCGCGGATTTCCTTCGCCGTGCTGCGCGAGGCGTAGCCGTGCGGAGGATAGTTCTCAGCCGGGTAGCCCGCCTCCACGAACTCGGCGACGGTCGGGCCGTCTTCGCGCAGCTTTTCGGTCTCGTCCTTCTCGAAGGCATGCTGATCGCCTGCCTTGACCTCTTCTGCGGTGGCCTCGCGCACGAGGCCCTTCTTCGACAGTTCCTCGAATCGCTTCGAGGTCATGTCCTTCAGGATCATCCCGGCGGTGACGCTGCCGTCGTCGCCAAAATGATCGTCCAAAACCAATGCGTTTTTCATGGGGTTCTCCTTCTCAGGTCAACGGCGCAACGCGGCACCGCTGACCGGAAAAGAGGTCGACGGCAGCGCCGCCGACCTCGATCCATCACCGGACGATCAGGCGATCGCCAGCGAGCCCTTCACCAGGGCGCCGGGGCGGCGCACCACGAGGGCGAGGCGCTTCTCGGCGCGGACGGTGAGCATGTTCTTGATGAAGTTGTCGCGGTCCTGGTCGGAGATGCGAACTTCGGTGTCCATGCGGTCGAAGATCTGGCCGGCGAGCTTGAAGTTGCCGGTCAGGAAGTTGGTCGCGCCGATGCGCTTGGTCGGAACGACCGGGCGGCCCCAGAGGATCGGACCGGCCATGCCCTGCGGATTGGCGAAGATGTAACCGTTCGCCGAGTCCTTGGTCAGTTCGATGTTGGCCCACGACGTGGGGTGCAGGACGATGCCGTCCGGAGCGTAGTCGGCCAGCTCAACCTGAAGGATCGCCAGACGAAGGCGATCGATGCGGGTTTCGCCGGTGACCACGACGCCGGCAGGCTGCGAGTAAGGCGTCGCCTGCGTGTAGAGCCCGTTGAGGTGCTGGCCGGTACCGTCGCCGAGCAGCAGTTCCGCGTCCTCGACGTCGTCGAGACCGTAGCGCAGTTCGCCGTCGACGAGGCTTTCCAGCTGGGGGATGTCGTCCATCGCCTGGCGCGACACCGGCACCCAGTGGGCGATGGTGCGGACCGGGGCATTGGCGACTTCCCAGGTGTAGTCCGATTCCGGCTTCTGCGCGCCTTCCGCCACCGCGGCGGCGTTGTTCACGCGGGTTGCCTGGTAGGCATACTCGATGGAGTTGCCCTCGGTACGGCCCGGGGTCAGGAGGTCGCGGACGCGCAGCTGCACGCGCTGGAGGCCGACGACTTCGGTCTGGCGATCCGGACGGATCAGACCGCCGCCCGAGCCCGTTGCCGTGGTGACAGCCTTCACGCTGAAACCGACAGTGCCCTTGCATCCGCCCTCGATATAGGACTTCACGTCGGGGTGATTGGCGACTTCCACGCCGAGACTCTTGAGGATGACCTCGTCGTCGCCACCGCCGCGCCGGGCCTGCGCGAGCTTCTGCGAAAGCTCGGTAACTTCGCCGCGGATGGCTTCGAGGTCCACGAGGGCCTTGTCCGCCTTTTCCTTGGTCTCGGTGGCGACTTTTTCGCCAGCATCGTTCTTCGTTTTGAACTCGACGGCGAAGCCCTTCACCTCTTCGAGAGCATGGGCGAGACGCTGCTCGAGCGTCTTTTCGTCGGCACCGCCATCCTTGCGCCCGAACTCGGGCACGCGCGTGGCACCCGCGGCGAGCGCCGCAGGAGTAGTCAGCATATTCATAATGGGTACTCGCGTCAGGCGGACTTCAGGGAGAAGCCGGCCAGGGTGTCCGAAAGAGCCTTCAGGCTCGGGTTGCTCGTCGTGTCGCGCTCGGACTCCCTCCGGCGCAGTTCTCCCAGGCCGTTGCCGACGAGGCCGGCGGCCCGGGTCTTCGAGAAGCCTGCCTCGCGCAGGAACTTCTCAAATTCTCGATCAGTGGGGAGCTCGCCGTGGGCGAGCTTGAACTTGACGGCCTCGACCCGCGCATCGTCGTTCGCCGGGAACGTGACGAGGCTGATCTCGACGAGATCCAGCTTGGTCAGCGTGCGGATGCCCGTCTTTTCGTCGTAGCTGCTCTCGCGCACCCAGTAGCCGATGGACAGGCCGGTGACGGTGCGCGCCTTCATGTGCGCATAGGCGCGGCGCTCCATGTCGCCAGCGTCGAGCAGGATCTGCCCGTCCCCCCACAGGCCGTGGTCATCTTCCTTGAGGTTCGACCATGCGCCGATTGGCTCACTGGAACGATGCTGCCAGAGCACCGGCACCGGGCGGCCCTTCTTCGCCAGTTCCGCCAGGCTTTCGACGAATGCACCCTTGGCGACGACCTCCTGATAGCTGTCGACGACGCCGAAGACGGAGCCGTAACCGTTGAAGGTGCCGTCTTCGCCAACAGATTTTACCTCGAAGTCGAAATCTCGAACCTTGAGAGCGCCGCTGTGCTTGCGGCCGTATTCTGGATGCAGGCGCATCGTCAGTTCTCCTGGGGGATGCCGGACAGGTGATTGATAATGGCGTTCCGGCGGGCAAGCTCGGCCGGGTCCGGATCGCCCGCGTTGAGGCTGATGCCCAGCCAGTTGATGAGGGCGGAGCGGGCTTGCTGGTCGGCTCCCGTGGTCGCCTGGCCCAGCATATCGAGCGGGACCAAGTTGGACTGCACCGTCAGGAAGTCGTCGCCCGGCTTTGACGGCAGGTTCTCGCGAGCGCGCATCTCGCCGCGGGTCATCACGCCATTCTGGCCGAATGCGGAATAGAGCGCTGCGCGCGCGGCGCTGTCCGCCGCCATGAGCGCCTCGCGGTTGATCTCCGGATAGACCTTCTTCCGCTCGGCGACCGGCAGCAGCTGCTTTTTCACGGCCTGCTGGATGTTGGTCAGCAACGGGTTGAGCAGCAGCGTCTGCCAGCCGAGCAGCAGCTGCTCGATGCCGCTGCCCCACATCGTCTGCCCCTTGGCCGCGTGCCCGATCAGCATCGGCAGCACGCCGAACCAGCGACACACCTCCTCCACGTCCCATGCCCGCGATTCGAGAAGCTGGACCTCTGCCGGGTTCATCTTGAGCGGCGAGAACTTGAGATCCTTTTCCAGCGGAACGATCCGGCCGCGCATCGCATCGCCAACGAAGCTGTCGAAGATCGCCAGAAGATCCGCGCGCTGTTCCGGCGTCAGCTTGGTGGCGCCCGTCTCCATGAAGCCCGCCGCCTGAAGCCCGCTGCGGAATGTGTCCGCCGCCGTCTTGTTGGCCGCCATTGCCCCGCCCAGCGTGCGACGGCCGAATTCGATCGCCGAAAGCCCCACGTCCCCGCCGAGCGTCAGTCCGCGCAGGTGGAATATCTTGTCGGCCGGCAGTTCCTCCGTCTTCCCGCGGTCCGCCACCAGGTAGACCCGCTCGTTGTTCCGATTGCGCGCTACCTGCACCAGGTGCGGCGCAATCGGCGTCAGCGCGGTCGTGCGCTGGCCCAGCGTCTCCTTCTCGGCGTAGGCGTTCCCCCACAGGTCCATGGCCGCGACCTGACCCGACCAGAACTCGGCCGCCGTCTGATCCCGGTTCGGTTCCTCGTGGACGAGATCGTAAAGCCAGTGGTCAGGACGGCTCTTGCGCCCACCATCGGGCGCCTTCTCGAACACGCCCATACCCATCGACCCGACGACGTCGGACTTCAGTCGCACGCATGCCCACGCGGCCGGGAGGCCCAGGGTCGTCTTCTGGGTGACCGACTGACCGGCACTGTCGATGCCCGCACCGTAGCTGACCGCCTTGCGGGTCGGCTCGTCTTCGGGCGCGCCGCTGAGTTTGCCGTTGCCGCCGATCGTGCCGAAGCGGAAAACCGACCCGACCCACGTTCCGAACCCCATCACGCAGCCGCCTTCATCTGGGCGATGAAATCATCGATCGTGTCTTCTCCATCCGGCGGCGCAATCATCGGCGCAGTCGCGTTGATCATGGCGTCTACTCCGTCGATCTTGTTCGGGCTCTTGGGCGTCTCCTTCTTGGGAAGGAGAGATCCATTCACGCGGCGGTCCACTACGGCGTTGCCCGCCATCCATGCGAAAACCGGGTTCGCATCGTGCCGCAGGCGGGTCGGGCCAGCCTGCACACGAGCCTCGATCTGCTTGGCAGGGTCGGTGACGTTCGCCGCGTTCTTGGGCATCTGGACGGCGAAGGCCTCGCCGCCATCGTTGAAGTCGTCGTTCAGGCGCGCCGCCATGGCGAGCCCGCTGTTCCATTGGTCGAAGGTTACCCGGCGAACTGCCAGCCGCTTCTTGAGATCGCGGATCACAGCCTCGATCGCATTGTGGTCGATGAAGTCGCCCGGCGTTGCGATGAGGTGGCCGCCTTTCGACCACTCCTTGTAGAGGTCCGTGATCTGCTTGAGCGTCGTATCCTGCCGGTCGATCCTCGCTTGAGGGCAGAAAAACCACGACTTGATGAGCACTTGTCCGTCCGGCGTCTCCGCCGCCAGCACCAGGGCCGAGAGGTCGTCGACGTTCGAAAGGTCGGCCCCGATGTAACAATCGAGCCCGATGAAGTCGTCCAGCGTCAGCGTGTCGTCGCCGCAGGCCAGCCACTGCGACACGTTCAGCCAGGCCGACGCCGCGCCCAGCCAGCGGTTGAGGTTCTTCGTGAAGAAATTGCCCTCGGCAGAAGGACTTGCCTTCGCCTCGATGGCACGTTTCCTGATCTCTTTCAGCAATGACGGCGCAGCTGCGGCGAGCGGGTTGGCCTTGATCCAGTTGCGCTCGTCGTAGGGATCGTCCCCGACTTTCCGCTCGGGCGTGAAATCCTTCGGCCCGTCGAGCGTGTAGATCACGACGAACATGTGCTCGGCGATGATCGACCGCTCGAGCACCTTCGTTCCGAACGTCCGCTGCTCGTAGCAGATGCCCAGCGTGTTGAAGCCCGCCGTCGTGATGATCCAGAGCAGCGGCTGCAACCGCGCCCCGAAGGCCGACACCATGACGTCGTAGAGACCGCGATCCGAATGCGCGTGCAGCTCGTCGAGCGTGACGACATGTGGGTTGTGGCCGTCCTGCGACTTCGACTTGCTGTGAATCGGCTGCATGTAGCCGCCGTTGTCACCGCACGTGATCGACTTCGCCCAGGCAATGAGGCCGAACGCCTCCTGAAGCGCCGGCGTCTTCTCGATCATCCGCTTGGCGGGATGGAAGACCTTCTTCGCCTGGTCAAACGTCGTCGCCGCCGTCAGGATCTGCGGCCCCGGCTCATCCTCACAGGCGAGGCAATAGAGCGAGACGACTGCCGTCAGGGTCGACTTTGCGTTCTTGCGGGCCAGTTCCTCATAGACGACGGTGAACCGCCGCAGCCCGGTTTCCTTGTCTCGCCAGCCGAACACGACGACCAGGATGAAAATTTGAAAGTCCTCGAGGTCGATCAGCCCGCAACGGTCACTGTGCTCGCCGCGCAGAACCTTGGCGCGCGGACACTTGCACCAGTTTCCTTCGACGTGGGGCAGCTTCTCGGCGAAGTCGCACACGTCGTTGCCGTGCCACGGATCGAAGTAGTAGCCGAAGTCCTTCTTCTTCGAGCGTTTCAGGTCGTCGAGGTGGCGCTGCGCAGCGAGGCGAACCCACTTACAATGCGCCGTCTGCTTTTTGTCCGCCGCCGCGCGCCTGGCATATGCCAGCGCGATAGCGGTGTAGTCACGAGCGTGACCGGTGTCCGTTGCGCTGGAACGGGTTGCCCGGCTTCGTGCCATCCGCTCCACCTCCGCCGCCGCCGACGCGGCTCTTCGGCCCCGCAATGCGGAGCAATTCTTCGTATTGACGGCACACGGTCAGGTAGGCGGCTGGCGGCGGGTCTCCCCGGCCTTGAATGCCTGGCGAACTAGCGCTTCCGTCGAGCAGTACCGCGCCAGCAAAGCGCTATCGATTTCGGTCACCCCGGCCGACATGACCCGGCCCAGCACTTCCATCCAGACCTCCTGCGCCTGCGGCATCAGGTAGTCGGGCATGATGGGCGGATCGCCCGGGACGATAATTTCCGTTTTGCCCGCGTCTCGAAAAGGCCGTAGGGTGCCAGCCGCCGCCTTCTCGGTCGGTGTCTTAGGCTTGCGCCCTGGCTTCATCGCGACCTCCAAAATTTATATCGGCCCAAAAGTTTAATTCGGGCGCGCGAAAATTCTCCCCCACTCGTCGGTGTCCGGGCGGTGCCCGGCGAGTTTAGACCCGCCCCCAGGGGTGCTCAGCGACCCTGTTTCCAAGGCTGAACAGCCCGATGTTCCCACCGATTTATGCCCTCGATGGCCTCAGGCGTGCCCCGAGTCACCGCGCGGCGCTTGCACTCATCGACGCCCGGATGGAGCAAGAGGATCTCGCCACCCAGTTTCGTCTGCCACCAGGCGCGCTCATCGGCCGTTGGTGCGGCCACGATGAGCCACGCATGCGGCGCCGACGAGCGGGATAGCGAGCCGAGCATATCGTTCCGCACCCTGATCGCTCGGTTGAGCAAGCCCCGCTCCACATCCTCCGACCAATGCCGATAGGTCGGCTGCAACCGCGTCAGGATGCTGTCGAGGTCGATCACGACATCATCTTGACCCGCGTGCGCAGAGACATGCGTCGTCTTGCCGCTGCATGGCGGCCCGCACACGATCGTCAGCGCCACCGCGCTGGGCTTCAACCACTCCGGATGATTGGCCGCGCCGCCCCCGAACTGCGCCTCCAACGCGGATTTCTTGGCGTGACAGTCAGCGCACAGGCACTGGATGTTGCTGTCCACGTCTTCCCCGCCGAGGGCGAGCGCCAGGATATGGTCAGGCACGGTGGCCTGGGTAACTCTGCCATCGCGAAGGCAATGACGACATCGAGGCTCGGCAGCGAGCCGGCGGTGGCGAAGTTCCTGACCGCGACGCCCGCGAATGCGATTGTCCGGCACGTCCTTGCGCTTGGTCCAAGCCTTTCGAAGCGGTGCCCGCTTGATCGTCGGCGGGCGGCTGGGCATCGAATTCCCTTCAGATCAGACGGCGCTGCTGCGCGCAGTGATTTCCGCGAGGCGCTGCATTCCTTCGGCGATCGTCTTCGCGACCTCGACAGGATCTCCTTCCCGGGAACGCTGCTCCGCCGCCTTGCTCAGCGTGGCTTCGACCTGATCGAGCTTCGTCTGCATCCGCTCGTGGTCGCCGCGCGCGAGCGCCGATACGGCGTCGGCCAGCGACGCGATCGCCAGGCTGATCGTCGCATCGGACATCAGGCCGCTTCCTCGGCTACGACGGTGAACCCGTATTGACCCAGCTGCGCGACCATGACGTCAACGCGGTGAAGGATCTCCTGTCCGTAAGACGGCGCCACAGCCTCGATCATCTCCTGATCAAGGAATGGTCCCACACCCGGGAGGGCGTGGCCCGGCGCGTCGTACAGCTTTCGAAGGCGTTTCACGTCGGCCATCGTCTGGTAGACGATCTCCATCTCTTCGACGGTGAGCGCCTTCTCCGCGCTCATCGTGAACTTGATGTCGCTCATCGCTAACCTCCGAAATCTGGAGCGGCCAGTCGGGATCGAACCGACATCATCAGCTTGGAAGACTGAGGCCCTACCGTTGGACGATGGCCGCAGATACAGATACGCCCGCTCACCGTTTCCGGCTGCGGGCGCAACTCTAAATCCTGATAACAATTGCATATCCGTTGCCCCCGCGCAAGCGCCAAACATCGTCAATGTGGATTGCCTGTGCGGCGCGTTGCGGAGACAGTCCTCTCTCTGATTCGGAGGGCACAATGATCAAGTTCACCGTCGTCGTTCGCGATACTGGTTCGGATGAGCCGGACTACTCACTCGATTTCGAGGCACCAGCCTTGCCGCGGGTCGGAGACTACCTTTCCATCCAGCGGCCGGATAAACGCGCGCCATATGGAGAGGATCTCATTGTGCGCCACGTATGGTGGCGGTTGGCGCACCCTGAGACTGCTGTCGTCGCCTCGGATGAGCCGAAGACCGGCAGCCTGACCGAGATCATGATTGAGTGCGACCAGGTTGTTGGCCCCTATTCAAGCGATCAATGGCGCGACCGACTTACCGCCACGAGAGAGCGTGGGATCGACGTAGAAGATATGCCCTTCTCCCGGTTCTCGATCCGGGAAGACGCCATCAAGGATTGATCTCGCTGGCTTGCTGGACCTCAGCTATACCGAGGTCCAGCCCGCTGGCTTCAATCCCAATTTTCGCGTCCTCGTCGATGAGCTGGTTAAGAAGCGGTTTCGCGGCCCGTGTCAGCGCCTCAACTGCCTGATCGTTGGACTTGTACGTCAAATCCGCTCGGGCTTGGCCGTACAGGCGGCCATATACAGCGAGAACCGTGACGACCGAGCCGGAAAAGCCGTAGGCCCCCAAGGGGGCAGACGGCCCTTTCTCGATTACAGCGGTTCCGTCGCGATTTGCCCTGACCCAGATCGAAAGAGTTTGCCGCTCATCGTAAATCCAGCCCTTCAGGCGGCGGGACAGAAGGTCGAGCCCTGTCAGGAACTCCTCTCGGATCAACGCGCGGTGGCGGCCCGACTTTGGAACGACTGCATCCTTCCCGTTGGCGCCCTTCTTCAGTCGGGAGCCAAATCTCTCCATCGCTACCTGGCTGAAAGACTTATCCTCTAGCACCACGCTTCGCATGGTTGTGAGCGTTTGACCGAGGGCGGCTTCGCAGACCTTCACGCAGCGGCGGGCTAGCGTCTGATGCTCGGTATACGTGAACTCTGAATGGCCCGCACGGAAAAGCGTGTCGGGGCTGAGCGCGCACTTCGTCAATGATCGCTCGGTACGATCGAAGGACTGCCGGTAGTAGCGCAGCGCCGAGATCTGAAGATCGGAAAGCCCGATCTTCTCATGCATGCTTTCGATCAGGGGCTTCCGGCGATAAGCCAGCGCGAGCACCTGACCATTGTCAGCGATGACTTGGCCCAGCGTGTATTCGACGCGCGCTTCCATCTCGGGCGTCGGGCGCTCGATCGGGTTTCCAGCCGCCTTGGGCAGGCGGCCTTTCTTCGAAACGGCCTTACGCTTGGTGATCTTACGACGCTTCGACGCCACGCGCCTTCTCCATGATGCACGATGCTGAACCTAGGTCGGTGATTTCAAAGTCAGGAATCATCGCGTGCGCCTCTCTCATTCGCCCCTTCGTCCAGGTCTCGCGCTAGCCGCCGGAGTCGGTTTTCGATCTCGTCACGGTTCTCGAAATAGCGCTCCGGCGTGCGCCAATCGGGGCGGAGATGGCGCACGTCTCGCGCGATGGCTTGCAACAGCGCGGCTGGCCTGAGGTGCCGAGGCTTCATTCGCCGTCAACCGCGCGCGCCGACAAGACTGCCACCCGCACCTCGGCCACGAACTGAGCGAGATCCATGATGGCGGCCCGCTTCCACGCCGCAGGCGGATAGTGTTGCTCGGCCTGCACGATATCCCAAGGCGTGACCTCAGCGCCTGTCGGCGCCATCTGCACCCGCAACTCCGCGCACTCAGCCTCGGCGCGCTCAGCCCGGTTGCGATAGTCCTGCGCACTCGGGTGCTCCCTGTCGCCGGCGGCTGGCGGCGGCACGGTGGCGAGGCGCACGCGGTCGCTCGATAGCTGGGCCGCCGCCTGTCGGAGCAAATCATAAGCGACGTCGCCGAGCTCGCCCTTCAGCGGCTTGCCGTCCATAAGGTCCGCGGCAGTGCCGATCCGTTCGATCAGTGCCAGCCGCCGCTTGTCCTGCTCGTCGGCAAGGTCTTCGCCTTCTCCGGCCACGGCAGCGCGCACGAACGGATTGTGCCCCGTGATCCAGATCGGCGGGTGCGTGTGGCCCCAGCAGTTGAACCAGAAGGCACCGCCGCTCGCCACCACGGCTGCGAGCTCGTCGGGTGCGAACTGCCACTTGCTGATGACGTTCGGATTGCCGTCGAGATCACGGTACCGGTGGACGTGAAGGTCATAGACCGTGCCAGCCGCGGCATCCTCTGGTGTCGGAGCACTGAGCGTGAGGTTGGATTCGGGGAAAGGGATGCCGATCGCCATGTCAGTTACTTCCCTCGTCCACGCCTTCGGCCCGGCGCCGCGCAGCCTCTGCCTCGATCCGGCGTTCGTTGGCCTGGATGTTGAAACGACGACGCTCGCGCTCCGCCGTGGCGGCTGGGTCAGCAAGCGCTGCCTCCATCCGCTCCAGCCGCGCAATGTGCTGCCGCCTCTCTTCCGCCAACGGATCAGCGACGCGACGGATCTCGCCCACCGAAGGAATGAAGCCGTGCCGGCTCCTCCTGACCGCCTCGTCGATCGCGAATGCAACGATGTCGTGCGGAAGGTCGCAAAGGAGGTTGGATGCTTCCCCCATCCACACGGTGAGGTCGCGCTTATCGACGTCGCGACCGCCCATGAACATCGTCCATAGGACGCCAAGTCGGACCGTGAACCACGAGTACGGGGCGCGCGTCATCGCGCCTGTGAGGGTAGCGAGCGCGGCCGGGATCTCTGCTTCCATGCCCTTGCGAGCAGCGAAATCGAGCGCCCTTTCCGGAGACCATGCGGGCTGCCCGCTTGGCGCAAAGTCGCTATCCTCCAGCACCAAGCGCATTGACGGCGAAACTGACAGCATCGACGGCGCTACGGGAGCGGCGCGGGGCCCCGCCGTGGGAGTCTCGATCAGCGTGATGGCGGTCGTTGTCATCATAATTCCCTTCTCGAAGATCGCGAAGATTGTTGAAATCCTTGCCCCCCAGCATCCAGTCGAGCGTCGCCGGGAACGCCTTTCGAGAGGTTTCGCCTCGCAAGAACCTGTTCCCTCGGACGATGGTCAGAGCTTCGTCCCATGCTGGCAGGCCGCCGATTTTCTTCAGCGCGGCCGTCAGCTTCTTCCGCCGCTCAACCGTGAGCTCGACCGCCCGCGCGCCCTGAAGGAACTCACGCCGCATCTCGTCGTGGCGATCGAAGGCGATCTGCACGGCGTCAGGCTGATCGGCTAAAACGGGAAGCTGCACCTGCGAGGGGTCAACACGCTCTTCGTCGACGAGAGAGACCGAAGGTCTTTTATTAGAGTCTCTCTTCTCTCTCTCTTCTCTCTCTCTTGGAGCCTCATTCCCGGGGGACAGCCCCCCGTGTCCCCGGGGACAATCCCATCATGTCCCCGGGGACAACCATCATCAGTCCTAGGGGACACGCCCCGCTTTTCCCGAGGGAAGACGGTGGCTTCGCCAGCCGCTGACGTCAGGACCAACGGGCGACATCCTGATGCCACAAAGTCCTCAAAGGTCGGTGCAGCGAAGGCGGTCCCATGGCGCTGGTTGTGCTTTTTGATGCGGCCACATTCCGTGCTGTGTATCCGTCGACGCTTGGATTCCCACGCCGACAGCGCCGCTTCCGCAACGGTCGCATGATAGAGCCGCCCGTCAGCACACTTGATCCAGCCGTGCATGGCGAGCTCTTTCGCCTTGCGAAACGACTTCACGTCGAAGCCCATTTCCGCCAGGTAACAGAGCTCGTCATCGTCATCAGGCAGGGAGGCCGCCGGGACTTGATGCCAGCTGCGATACCAGAGCTTATGACCGATCATCCACGCAAGCGGATTGCGCGACGCCTTCGCGTTGAACGTCGACGAGAAGAGCCGATTGATATCGATCATCAGCTTCGGGAAGTCGCGCAGGTCGCAATCGGGGGGCGTGAGGGGCTCCGGGAGCGCGTCAGGCATAAGCCCCCCGTTCGGGTAGAAGTCGCTGTTACGTACAGCTTGGTTTCGGCCGAAGAACCACGGCTTGCGGCGGCAGAGCGGCGCCTGCCGGTTCTTCGCGGAGTAGATCTCCATGCGGTCCTTTGCGGCCGCCATGTCCTGCTCCCACGTCTCGCGGTTCTTGTGCGCAAGATCCGGTTCGGCGCGTTCCAGATAGTACTGGTCGCGGTAGACGAAGATGACGATGTCGGCGTCCTGCTCGAGCGAGCCGCTGTCGCGGAGGTCGGAAAGCTGGGGGCGCTTGTCCTCGCGCTGCTCGACGCTGCGGCTCAGCTGGGACAGGACGATGATAGGGATGCCGGTGCTGCGGGTCGCCGTCTTGATGGCGCGGCTGATCGCCGTAACCTCTTCGTTCCGGCTGGCGGACGGCGGTGGGTCGATCAGGCCCAGATAGTCGATGATGACGAGGTCGAGCTTGTGGCCGCGCCTCGCGAACTGGCGCGCCTGCTGCCGGATGACGAGGTTGATCTGATCCGCACCGAATGTTTCCGGGTCAATGATGACGAGGGGCCAGCCGCGCACCTCGTGCTCGATCTCGCGCAGAAGAGCCATATCTTGGGGGAGAGACGTCCGTCGCGGATGTCCTGCATTCCGCCGTCACCGCGAGCCTCGGCGAGAAGATCCGCCTGGATGCGAGGCATCAACTCGACGATGTCCATTTCGCGGCTGATGTAGAGGACGCCGTGCCCGCGCTGGGCGGCGCGCCGAGCGACGCTGAGGGTAATCGCGGTTTTCCCCATGCTGGGACGCCCGCCGACCAGGATGTAGGTGCCCGGGCGGATGCCCTTGGTGATGTCGTCCCAGTCCTGAAGGCCGTGCAGGTGCACCCCCGCCTTGATCTTTCCAGCCGCAATGTCGTCGATGCGGTCGTTGGCCGCCGCGAAGGCCTGACCGAGCGTGTAAGTTCGAGAGTTGATGCCCGGCGTCGCTTCGGGCGGAACCTCGCCCTGCGCAGCCACCGCATCTATAGAGAGGGACAGATCGGCGCATGCGCCCGCCGCCGATGCGAACCGCGCCTGCATGCGCCGCCGCGCGGCTAGGTCGGCAATCTGGTCCGCCAGCTCGCGAGGCGCCAGCAGGCCCTGGCCGTCAGCGGTCAGCCTCGCCAGATACCCGACGCCGCCAAGCGGCCTCAGCCCTTGGTCGTCGGCGAAGCGCGGCTTCAGAAGGACGGGCGTGGCCGGGCGGCCCGCAGCATGCAGATCGGCGATCGCGTGGTAGATGCGCTGATGCGCCGGTTCGTAGAAATCTGCCGCCGTGAGGCGCTGGGCGACGATATCGATGACATCGGGCCCGCCCTGCATGAGCGCGCCAAGGATCGCAGCCTCGGCCTCCACGTTCTGCAGTTCTGTCATTTAGGAGTGCCGACCGTCACATTGGGACCATCGAGCTGCGATGGTGGCATCACGGGAATGATTTCATCTGGAGAGACGGGACGCCCAAGCGCCTGCGCAAGCTCCAGCACCGCCCTTTGTCGGTGAGCGGGGATGATTTCCCGATCCCACCAACCTTGAACGGTGGTTACATTCCGGTGGCCGAGCCCGCGAGCGACAACGCTGATGCCGCCAAGCTTAGTGATGACGTTTCGGATAGACATGGTGAGGCTTTGTTTACGTTCAAAACGTAAGCGCTGTCAACGTATCAAACGTAACTCACATATGAGAGCTATGACGCATGACAGACACGATTGGATCAAGATTGAGCGCGCTCCGACAGCGCTCTGGGCTTTCACTCGCCGCTGTGGCGAAGGAAGCTGGATTTGCAGGGCCGTCCAGCGTCCAAACGTACTTCCGTGACGATTATGACACCCCGTTACGCGCCGCGCTCGCAACCAAGTTCGCCTCAGCCATGGTCGGACGAGGGACACCCCCGATAGGGGTAAAGGAATTCTTCTCCTTGAGCGATATCGGCGAGTTGCTCGCGACATCGCAGCACTCCGGCCAAGATCAGGGCATGGAGGAATGGAGCGATGTTTATGAAGTATTCCGTCCAGCGCTAAAGCGATCACGGGAGATGAAACGGTCGGAAGGATTAACAAAGTTAGATGCGGTTAATGCGCAATTGGATCGAGCAGAGAGCTCAGTCCCGGTCTATTCAAGCGATCTTCTACCTGGCCTGCCAGTTTCTCTGAGCGACGATACAGAGGGAGATGCAGAGATGTTTTGGGTGCGCCGCAAGCCGGTGAGCTATGCGCCCTATCCGCCTGCGATCCAGAATAATCGCGACCTCTATATGATTTTCGTGTCTGGCAGCGCGATGGCGCCTCGATTCCGCTACGGGGAGCCAATGTTCGTAGACCCGACGCGGCCGCCGGCCATCGGAGAGGATGTCCTGGTCAGAGTTGGGCCTGGCGACGAGACACCCGAAGGATTCCGTTTGGATGAGGAAGGGCCAACAGTTCTCGGGACGCTAATCCGGCGCACCTCATTAGGGGTCGAGATTGAACAATATCAGCCAGCGCGCAAGTTCACGATTTCCTCAGGAATGATCGTAGCGGTACACCGGGTGGTTCCTTGGCGAGAGTGCTTTGGTCAATAATTTACGTTTTGAACGTAATATACGCTTGACGCGTAAAAACATTTTATTCACTTTTAGGGCATCGGAGACGATCGCCCTCGGGCCGCTGACCCTCCGATACGCAGGTAGGGAAACGCGCTCGGCCGCCTAGGGACTTGGGGCCAGCATCCGTTGATCTCCTGCGCAAATCCGCAGGAGGGTTCATGCCTAAGCTTCACATCATCGTGCCGCTCGTCGGCTTCTCCGTCATCGGAGCAGCGTCGCTGCACGCAGCAAACACCTGGGGGCCGGTCGAGCCGGACTACCGGCTCGTTCTGCACTATCGCACCGATGCGCTCGTCATTGACCATGGCCTGACGGCTTCGGAATGCAGCGATGCTCTCCCTTTCGGTGATGAGCTCAAGCACGTCCATTTCGCATGCGAACGGGAGGTCTGAGCCGTGGAGAAGCGTCAACCCGACGTCATCAACGTCCACCGCCATTGGACCGCATGGGTCGGTAGCCGCAGGCATGGCTACAGCGTCGGTGTGGTGCAGCACGCTGAACGCCATCTCGCGTTGCGAGCGGCGCGCGCCAAATGGCCGGAGATGCGCATCACCTTCGTGACGGAGGTCTGAACCATGCCCGCAAAGCCTGTCACCCCTCTGGAATCGCTCTCAGCCTTTCGTCTGAACGACACCTCTCCCTTCTTCGGGGAGCCCCATGAGGTCGCATTCGACCTGCTGGTTGAAGCGCACGCGCTGACCCTGACGCTGACATCCCTCGTCACCGATGCGTCGGACGAAGGTCGAAACACCATCTCGGTGCGGCCGACCCATCTCGCTGGCTCGATCGAGGCGATTGGTTCGCTCATCGCGCTGTCCGCGTGGATTTCCGAGACCTCAGAAACGAGGGGAGCATAACCATGTCGCTCATCAAGCGCTTCATCGCGGCGATCGAGCCCTGGTACGACTGGAGCCGGAAGGAAGTCTCGCGGCTCGACGCCAAGTGCCGCCACTTCACGGACGAAAGCTGGGGCGAGGTCCGCCGCTTCGAAGTCCAGTTCCTCGGCATCCACTTCGCGATCGAGCTGGGCAGAACGCCGCCGAAGGTCTCGGAGGTGGAGGCTGCGGCGCGGCGCGAGCGGTATGACCGCCTGCGCGGGAGGGCCTGAGCATGGCTCCGGAAGTACTCATCTGGGGTCAGGCCCTTGCAAGGTACCGCGCCACCGTCGCGGCGGAGCATGCCTACGATCAGTCCCACTGGTCCCCGGCATACATTGCGTACAGCGAGGCCGCGAGCGCTGCGGAGGCTGCTGGGCACCCCTGCACGGCGCGCATCCCAGCCGACGTCGACGATCACATGGAAGTGCTGGGCAACGTCCGCAGCGATGCCGAGGATGTCTTGCTCGCCACGCCCGCCCCGTCGCTCGCGGAGTTCGCGATCAAGTACCTCATCTGCTTCGACTTCGGTCGGGTTCTTGACGTCATGCACGAACCGCTCGCCGCCGAGGCCCGGCGTCTGCTCGGCGTGTCGATCGAGGCGGATGCCACCGAACTCGCCGGGCGCCTTCTGACTATCGACAAGGGGATCTCGCAGTGAGCCTTCCTTATATCGTGGAGAAGGCGCTCGGCCGCCAACCGGGCGATAGCTACCTTCCCTACCCCGCATTCGATCCTGACCATCCGGACGAAATCTTGCTTGACGCCTTCGAGAACCTCCGGGCCTCGTACAGCTGGCAGGCGCAACAGTGGGAAGCTGGCAATCGTGAATTACCGGCGGCCTTCAGCGAGGCCGTTGCAACCGAGTGCGCCGAAGCCCGTAAGATAATCGCAGGGGAGTGGGCGTTCACACCGGCGGGCATAGCGGCGCGCGTGACGGTCGCGATGGTCGAGCTTAGCGAAGATACCCTTGTCGAGGGCATTGCCATGACGAACGGGCTGGCGAAGGTCTACGCGGCTCGCAAAGACTTCAAGGATCTCCGCATCCAGCAGCTTGCTGAGGCTGCTTACGAGCTGATCAATTTCGACTGGCGACAGACGGTCGAGGAGTATCGACGCGCCGCCTCGGATTACAAGATGGCGCGGGCTTTGACGCAGGCGGCGGAGACGCTCGAAGCGTCCGGTGCTGGCGCTGAGCAGGTCGCAGCGATCAAGGCTCTCGTCGCCTCCAACGAGGCGCGGGCCGGCCATCAGAAGCAGCTTCGTGCGCTGATGATGACGGTGACGCCTGACGCCGAAGACCTGCAAACAAAAACCCAGATCCTTTGCGATGAGGGTGTCGGCAACGAGGCGCTGCCTTGGCTGGCGCGCGATCTGGCGTTCATCACTGGCTGGATCGACGGGACGAGCAAGCGAGCGGAGCCGTTCGACTTCTCAGCCGCTGTCGCCGAGCCCGAGGCGGCATGATGGCCGCGCCAATGAGTTATCCCGCCGTCCCCCTGGGCGGGAGTGTCGGCGACGGCGGGGTTTATTACCCCCGGCCCCGCCGTCGCTGGCCGATAAATGGTGGCAAGACTGGGGCAGCGTCGGCGGCTTCCTGACCATCGACATGGACGGTCGCCTTAACCCGTGGTTCGCCCCGGAGCACGGCTGCTCCGACGAGGCGCGGGCCGACCAGCTCATTACCGAATTGTGCGGCACGCCCGGCCTTCCAGCCGCCGTGCGCATCTTGATCTCGGAGCTGGTCCGCTCCGGCAAACGAAGGGTTTCCCATGGTGAATAAGAAGCAAACCCGCCTGTTCCTCTCGGAACTTCGGGGCGGATCAGATCTCGAGACGGCTGCCTGCGTAGCTGACATCTCAATGCCGGAAGCTGAGCGCTTGGCGGCAACTGAACGGCGCGGCGGATTTCGGCACGAGATCGTGGAAGCGCCCGCGATCGTCGTTCGCGGGAATGCGCTGTCGATCGCGCTGGGCGGCGGGTTCTCTCGCGTCGATGTCGAGTGTGATCTGTCCGCCGATCGGTCTGCAAAGGACTGAGCAGCGCCGTGGCACTCCTCGAGAAATATCGCGCGAAACCGCACGGCATCAATGACGATGGCATACGAGAGATTGCCAGGCGCATCCGCGCTGGCGAGAACGTTCGTCAGGTGGCGGACGCGATCGGCTGGTCGCCCTCATCTACGAGGAGGCAGGTTAATCGCCTCCGATCGATCCTTGGAATTCCGTCCCCAGCCGATGTGCGTGAAGAACGCTACGATGCGTTCGCCGCGCTGATGGACGAGGGCGTGTCCGGGCGTGAGATCGGACGGCGGCTGGGTATGACCGAAAATCAGGTCCGTCACATGCGGGAACGCCTCGGGCTGACGTTGTGGCGCACAAGAGTTACCAGCGAGGCCGAACGCGCAGAGATTGCCCGGCGCTACGCGGCTGGCGAGCGGCTTTCGGAAATCGCCCGCTCAATGAGCCTCTGCATCAGCACTGTTCGAGAGTGCGCCAAGCGATCAGGCGCGGCTCCCGAAAAGAGCCAGTCCTGCGGATGCGGCCGGGAGTGGAATCATCGCGGCGCATGCGGTATTTCGCAGTCGAAGCTGGAGATATGCGAGCGACGCCTTCGAGACGGCGTTCCTATCCGCGAGATCGCGTCGGAAGTCGGATACTCCAAAGGAGGACTGATGCTTGCCATCAAGCCTCTTATAGCGGCGCTCCGCGAGGCAGAACGTACAGTGCCGGTGCGGAAAGATAGTCATCCACGTCGGCGCATGCCGGAACGGCCAACGGATACAGCCCTCTGCCTCGGAGGTCGAAGCCATCGAGCGGTCGTTGCAGGCTGGCATGTCGCGGCTGGCAATCGCCTCTGAGACCGGATACGATTTCGGAGTCATATCGCGCGTCTGCCAGCCGATACTCGACAAGTGGGCCGCTGAAGGAAGAATCTGCCCCTGCGGCCAGCCGATCAACCATCGAGGCCGCTGCGGCGGCTGGACTAACCCAGCCGCTCGAGGTTTGCAGCGCAGGGCGCATATTGTGTTCTGCGCTACGTCGAAGAGGCTGACCGGAAAGCAGCGCAGGAGCATTCGGCGGATGGCCGAGCGAGGCCGATCAGACGCCCACATCGCATCTGTGCTCGACCTTTCGCGGCACTTCGTTTCCAGCGTAGTCGCCGACCTCGTGGCGAGCGGCATCTCATTCAGGCCGTGCCGGTGCGGTAAAGAGCGCAACCATCTTGGAATGTGCCGACAGCCGACGCCACAGCGCCCAGCGAGACCAGCCGCTGCCCCGCTGCACAATGTCCCTAAGGCAACGAGACTGAGTATCTACGGCATGATGAAGGCCGGAACGTCCGCCGAGAAAATGGCGCGGCGGACCGGGATTAGCATCGACCGGATCCGCGCGCACATCCGCAAGCGCATATCTGATCGAAAGCACCCCCTGCCGCCATGCGCATGCGGCCGGGAGGCCTACCATGCCGGGGGTTGCTCGAAAACGACACCTGGCGCGCTCTCAGCAAGAGAAATCCGGAAAGTCGAGGAAATGGTCATGAACGGCAGGACGATCGGCGAGATTGCCGATGATCTTCGCATCACGTTCCGGGTTGCATCAAAGCATGCCATGCCCCACCGCGAGCGGCAGGCCGCCGCAGGGATCACCTGCGCATGCGGGAGGCCTGTAGGCCACAGGGGTGTTTGCTCAGCCAATTGGGAGGCATCGGGTCGCGCGCGCGGCAAGGTGCCAATCCCGAAAGCGCTGACACGACGTGTCCGCACGGCGCTTCTCAGAGGTGACAGCCCCAAGGATGCCGCAGCGGGAACTGGCGCTACGCGCAATCAGGTGCTGCGAGTTCGAGCCGAGCTCGATTGCGCTGATCGCGCTGCACGGTCCGCGGTAATCCGTCGGCGCGCGCTTTACCAGACCAGCGAACAGGAATGCATGAGGTTGCTGGAAAAGGTGCGGAAGGCCGTCCCCCTTGGGTGGACAAAGCCAGCCGCAAAGAGATCGAGAACGATCTGTATGTGGCGGTCGCCGAAGGGCGCATCGAGGAAGACCAGCTTCAAAAGGCTGCGAAATCGATCGCCATCGGCAACACGAGGCACGGCCGGAGCTTGGATGCCCCGCTCGGCACCGAAGGTGATTTCTCCCTTCACGATCTCGTCAGTGACATGACCACCGCTGCCCAGATCGAAGCAATGACTATCGGCGGAGACCACGCATGAAAACCGACACGAACCAGAGCCGCCTGATCCAGTTGCCGGAGGTTGTGGCCCTGACGGGCATCTCCAAGTCGATGATATATCGCCTGATCCGGCAGGAGCGCTTCCCGCGCCAGTTCAAGCCGGGCGGCTATGCCAGCCGCTGGAGCGAGGCGGAGGTGCTTGCCTGGGTAGAGCAGCAGCGCGGGGAAGCTGCCTGATTGGCGAGGCCCTGCCGCTCGTGTAGGATCGGCTGCGAGCATGGCTGCGTTCTCTGTATCAGGCGGAAGTTGCCGGTGGACGCGCAACAGGAGCATAGATTGGATGGCCGTCGATCGACGCCGCGACAACTTGCTCCGGTTCGCCGACGTTCGCCGCCGCACTGGTCTGTCGCGCACCACGATTTACAAACGGATGCAGGCCGGTACGTTCCCGGCATCGCTTCGGATTAGCGTCGGCCTCATAGCTTGGTACAGAATCTGACATCGACGCTTGGATAGCGGACCCCATGGGATGGAGATCCGCGCCGTGACGAATGCGATGAGACCGTGAGATCGGGCCCGTCGATGACCCTTGCGCAATGATGGTCCGAGTATGAAGATCGTGCAGACGGAGGCGCCAGACAATGACCGCCCATCAAATTGCAACGAAGTTCCGCCGAGCCCTTCGCAACGGTACTGGCGCTACCTTCACGTTCGACCAGTTGAGAGAATTCGCCAGCTATGGGTTCCTGGAGCAAATCTCCAAACTTGAGGCCGACGAGCTGTGCTCGGCAGCGAACCGCCATCTCTCGGAGATTCTGCCATCTGCCGCCGAACAAAATGGGCGGCCTGTCTCTGCCGCCGATAGACCTCGTAAAATGACCCCGGAAGAGGGCCGGAGGTTCGTCGCGGAGCTGTCTCGGGACCTCTAGTAGATGACAGCTCTACCTGCACGCCTGCTCACCAAAGAGAATATCTGCGCCTACTTGGGCGACATCAGCCCGGCGACATACGATAAATGGCAAGCGAAAGGCATCGTGCCCGGTCCCGTCCGCGGCACAAACCGATATGATATCAAGGCGCACGATGCCGCACTTGATCGGCTGGCGGGGATCGATAGGACACCTTCGCCTACCATCTCTCAGGACCCGCTTGAGAGCTTTCTTGGCATCCGGATTGGGGAGATCGATTGACCTGCCGGATCGTGTTGTGCCGCCGTTCGGCGGTTGATGCCCACCCGAAAGCCGCGCCAAGTCGGCATTAACAGATTCGGCGGCCTCGGAGAGAAGATTTGGTAATCGACCTCTCGGAAGGCGCACACCGAACGCAACGTCGTTGCAGGATTATGAAGTAAAAACAACCTTTTAGATGAAAGTCCGATTGTGTCCCAACGGGTATCATGTTGTGTCCCAACGGGTTCACACACCATTACCGTGGTATTACAACTATATAGGTGGGACTTATTGGGACACGCATTTTAGCAAGATCCCCTAAAACTTGCATTTAGTTCGATTTTGCAATATCCAACTCGCACTTTACGCAAGCCCACCAGCCTCCCTGCTAGGAGGTCGGTTTTGAAACATTCGGCACAACTTCAATTCGGCTTTGGTGATGCCGAGGTGCTCGGTCGCTCAGTAAGTAAGCCATCGGCATCAAAAGCGGGCCAAGAGCCAAAGTCTGATCGCTTGCTCCGTATGAGCGAAGTGACTGCGATCACAGGCCTCAGCCGGCGAATGATTTACCGTCTCATCAGCCAACAGCGTTTTCCCCAGCAGTACAAGCCAGGAGGCTGGTCTAGTCGCTGGAGTGAGTGTGAGATCATGGCTTGGCGCAGATCGCAGCGCGCATAGGGATTACCTGTGAAAGACCAACCCTAGGAGATGAGCGTGCACGATATCGCACTGGCAGAAGCCCAAGTGATCTGGGGAAACAACGATATCGGCGAAGCCCTCCGGTCAAGGTGGTGGGCGGTGTCGCGAAGGACGACAACAATTATCCGTCCTCATGGGGCGCCTGCAATCAGGACTTTGCCGAGGCCGATGATGCGACGAAGTTGAGCATGCTCCTCACCCAGAGCATCTACCTCACGCTGATCAGATCGATCGATCCGACCTTCGTCCACGATGCTTTCATGGTCATCCCCGAGTACCGCGCCGCGCTGCGCTCCCAAGGTGTAATTCCGCCTGGCGACGACGAGGATTATTGAATGGCGCCCCTCGAACGCGCTGCACGCGCCCTCTGTTCGATCGATGGTCAGGATCCGGACCAGCCAGCAATGGCGAGGGCATTCCAGACGAGCGTCCGAAGCGAAATTCGCCGACCCGGCGAAGGCCCTTTCGCTTGGCAGGGTTACCTTCATAAGGCGCGCGCGGTCTTGCAGGCCATCCGGGAGCCGAGCGAAGCTATGGATCGCGCGGCGGCCGAATGCGAAAGCAGCATCGTGGCCGACGTCTATCGCGCCATGATCGACGCAGCTTTGGAGGAAGGGTGATGGCGATCCACTGGCGCGATCTCGGCGACATGCCCGATGACCGCAAGGACGGGCGCACGCTCCTATTCTGCCGGAAGAACACGCTGGGCACCGATTACGGCGGTGACGGCGAGAAGCTAAACCCCGAAATGCCCTACCTTTACGACCTCGCCTGCTGGGAGCGCGGGAAGTGGATCACCGACATGGACGACGGTACGGGCGGCGCGGCGACAATGGAGCCTTACGAGCCTGACTGGTGGGCGGACGTCAACCCGCCCGCCTGATCCGTTCCGGCCCATTATGCGCATACCGGATCGGCTGCCCCAGATGGATCTCGGGCTCCCAGAAATCCGCCGTCAGCAGATCGGCCCATTCCTGCGCCAGTTCGCGCCGTCGCTCCAGATAGCCCGCGCGGTTATATGCTCCCTCAACCTTGTTGTCCTGCACATGGGCAAGCATCAGGTCGATGATCGCGCGGTCCGGTGACGCGCCCCCGTGGCCGCCCGCGCGCCACTCTCGGTCCGCGCGTTCGTTCATGATCGTCGAGAAGGCGGCACGGAAACCGTGAGGCACATGGCGCCCGCCGTACCCGCCGCGAGATCAGCAACGCCCGCAATGTGTTCTCGGACATCGGCTTGAAAGGGTTGCGCTCGCTGGGGAAGATCAGAGGAAAATGACCCGTGACCTGCCGCGCTGCCTCCAGCACCTCCAGCACCTGCCGTGAGAGCGGCACGATATGATCGCCGTCCTCCTCGGACTTGCGATCCTCATCACCCTTCATGCGGGCGGCCGGGATGACCCAGCGAGGGTCTTTTCCGTCGAGGTCGTGCAACTCATCCCAGCGCGCGCCGTGGACCTCGTTCGGGCGGACGGCAGTCAGGGCGATGAAGCGCAGCGCAAACTTCGTGGAGGCCCGGCAGCGCTCGGCCTCGCAATCGACCAGCATCTGGCGCACCGCCGCGATCTGATCCTCCAGCGCACGCTTGCCGTCGACGATGGACGGCTGCTTGCGCGCCTTGGGCCGGTCCTTCAGGTTCGCGCGTAGGCCAGCCGCCGGGTTCGTCTCGCATAGCCCGCCGCCAATGCCGTAGGCGAATACGCCCTCGCAGCGCTGGCGCAGCCGCTGGGCCGTCTCAATCGCGCCGCGCTTCTCGACCTTCTGCAGAACCTGCAGCAGCTTCGGCGCCTTGATCGAGGTGATCGGCAGGTTACCGATCTCCGGATAGATATCCCGCTCCATGCTCTGCAGCACGTCGGCGCTATGGACGGGAGACCACGGCGCACGGTGCGCGGTCCAGTGGCGAGAGGTCCGGTGCGACCACTTCCCCTCCCGCTCGTCACGATAGGCGTTCAGCTTCTCCAACGACCAGCCGCTGTTCAACTCGAACCAGCGATCGGCGACGAGTCGAAGGTGTTCTCGGCTTCAAGCGTCTTGGCCTTGGCGGCAACCAACTTCTCGACGGCGGGATCGCGGCCTTCAGCCAGCATGCCCTTCGCCTCATCGCGCTTGGCGCGAGCCTGAACCAGCGTCATCACTGGGTAGGTGCCGAAGGTAAGCGTCTTCTGGTTGGGCTTGCCGACGGCGTTCCGGCCAAAGGTGTAATTCATTCGCCAGGACCGCACGCCCGTCGTGCTCACATTGAGATAGAGCGAACCAGCATCCGCAATCTTGTAGGCTTTGTCCCTAGCCTTGGCCGCCTTCACCTTCGCGTCGTTCAGCATGATTCCCGATACCATGGATCGACAGGCCCGATACCATGTCGAATGCCATGGTATTGAGTGCACGCCTATGCACAACCCGACACCATGACTGGCACGATGGAGCACAAAAACGGCGGATTTTCAAGGGTTCTGACACGTCCATGCACTGCTGTGCATGGTCAAGTGGCGGAGAGGGTGGGATTCGAACCCACGGTACGGTTTCCCGTACACTGCATTTCGAGTGCAGCGCATTCGACCACTCTGCCACCTCTCCGCTAGAAGATTTAGGCGGTGAAACCAAGTTCCACCGGGTCGGGAAGCGCGCCGTTAGCGGACCTGATCGCGCTTGCCAAGCCCTCATTTCAAATTTTCGGGAACAGCCCCGCATGCTCGCTTGTTTGAAATGCGCATGAAACCTATATCTCGGCCATGAACAGAGCGTCATTCTTCTCGCCCCAGGCCGGGCGTGTCATCGACGCACCGCTGCGGACGCGGGCACGATTCGCCATCGGCGATGTCGTGCGCCACAGACTCCACGACTTTCGCGGCGTCGTCTTCGACATCGACCCCGTCTTCGCCAACAGCGAGGAATGGTACCAGGCAATCCCTGCCGAAGTGCGCCCCAAGCGCGACCAGCCCTTCTACCACCTCCTCGCAGAGAGTGACGATTCCAGCTACGTCGCCTACGTCAGCCAGCAGAACCTGACCGGGGACGCCGATGGCGGGCCGGTCGATCATCCCTCGCTGTCGCAGATGTTCGACGATTACGACAACGGCCGCTACCAGCTGCGCCCCGGCCTGGCGCACTGATTTCTCCCGTCGATACGGCTCAGAGCGCTGCGGAGGACCGGTCGCCCTCGCCCGCCCGCTTCGTCAGCAGCCGGGCGATCGCCGAGGCGGGGACAGGCCGCGAGAACAGGTAGCCCTGCACTTCGTGGCAGCCGACCCGCTCCAGGAACTCGAGCTGTTCGGGGGTTTCCACGCCCTCCGCGGTAAGGCGCAGGCCGTTGGCGCGCGCCAGACCGACGATCGCTTCCACCAATGCCGCCCCGGGCACCGTATCGACTGCATTGACGAACGAACGGTCGATCTTGATCCGGTCCACCGCGATGTCACGGATATGGCTGAGCGAGGAGTAGCCGGTCCCGAAATCATCCAGCGCGCAGTGCACGCCAAGCCCGCGCAGGTCCGCAAGCGAGCGGGCGACTTCGCCGGAAGCCGCCATGAGCGCCGTCTCCGTCAGTTCCAGTTCCAGCCGCTCGGCGGTCACGCCGCCCTGCCCTAGCACCTCGCGCACGATCTCGACGAACTTGCGGCTGCGCAGCTGGATCGGCGAGACGTTGACGGCAACGCGCAGACCCGGCCAGGCGCGCGCATCCTGCACGGCGCGGCGCAGCACCCATTCACCCAGCACCGTGATGAGACCGCTCTCCTCGGCCGAGCGGATGAAAGCGCCTGGGGCGACGAGGCCCTGCTCGGGATGCTGCCAGCGCAGCGAGCGCCTCCACGCCGACCATGCGGCGGTCTTCCAGCGACCAGATGGGCTGGTAGTGCAGTTCCAGTTGACGGTCGCAGTCCGCCAGCGCCAGTCGCAGCTCCCGGTAGGTCTCCTCGCGCGAGCGGACGTCGTGGTCCATGTCCTGCGTGAAGAAGACGTAGCGGCTGCGGCCGTCGGTCTTCGCCTTGTAGAGAGCGATGTCGGCCTTGCGGGTCAGTTCGGTACGGTCGAGGCCATCCACCGGGGAGACCGCCACGCCGATGCTGGCGCCGATGAACGCCTGCGAGCCGGCCAGGTCGAAGGGGCGCTCCAGTTCCGCGACGATGCGTGCGCAGATGCCTTCGATCGAGGCCCGCCCCTCCGGCTCGCCGATGAGAATGGCGAATTCGTCGCCGCCCAGCCTGGCGACGATGTCGTAGCCGCGCACTTCGGCGACCAGCCGCCGCGCCACCTGCCGGATCAGCGCATCGCCCGCCGGATGGCCCAGCGTGTCGTTGACCTGCTTGAAACGATCGAGGTCGATGTAGAGCAATGCCAGCAGCGTGCGGTGGCGGCGCGAGCGGGCAAGCGCCTCGTCGAGCCGCTGCTCGAACATCGCCCGGTTGCCGAGCCCCGTCAGGTCGTCGTGCATGGCGCGGTGCTGCGCGTGAAGGCGGCTTTCCTCGAGGTCGTGCGTCCGGCGGGCCAGACGGCTCGCCAGCATAAAGAGGACTACGGTGATCAGCAGCAGGACGATCGCCAGCGCCGGAGCCAGTGCCGCGATGACCTGGCTGCCGGGCGCGAAAGGTTGCCACACGAGGTAGCCCACGACGCGCGAGGCGCGGTCGTGGAGCGCTACCGAGCGCTGCCCGTTATTAGCGGGCGGTGCGAGGGCGAAATGCGCTCCCGCAAGGCCGTACTGCTCGGCCACGCCGCCGAAGAACTGGTTGTCGAGATAGACCACTGCGACATGCAGGGCTTCCGCTCCCGGCTTTTGCCGGAGCGTTCCGCTGTCGGTGACGATCGGCTTGATGCTGATGATCGCCGGGCGCCCGCGGACGATGGCGATGTCGGCTTGTCCGGGCGAGAGCATCGCCACGTCGGCTTCCGTGCGCTTACGGATGGTGGGCGCGCGGCGCAGGCCTGACAGCAGCGGCCGCGTCGCGTCTTCCACCGCGATGTAGCTTTCCGGACGCGCGCGCTTGCCTGCCCGCATCGCGTAGATCGGCGCGCCCTGCGGGTCGAGCAGATAGACCTCGTCGATCCCGGCATAGTCCTCGAACCAGACGCCGAGGTTCAGGTCGAGCCAGCGCTCGTCCAGCGGGCGCTTGCGCGCCTCACGGACGGCCTCGTCCCATACGGTCGAGGACTCCTGCGCATGGGCGACGCGCTCCATGCTCTGCGCCAGCACCAGCGAGACGATGGCGTGATCGCGGTTGCGGGCGATGCGATCGACTTCGTGACCCGACCATTCCAGCAGGCCGAGCATGAGGGCGAGCAGGCACAACGCCGCCGCCACGATCGGAGCCGTAAACCGACCGACCATCCGCTTGCGATTTTCGCCCAAGGCCAATCGTGATGTCACACACGACTGCCTGCACCAGAGCGAATAACTTTTCCTTAACGAAAGCCTGTCGTCCGATGTGAATATTTACGGATAACGGGCCTTTTCAGCCCTTAAGCTTCCAACCTGACCGCAGGACGAAGAACAGCACCGTCGCCAGCGCCGCATCCAGCACACCGACGCCCAGTGCACTGTGCAGCACGGCCATGTTGGTGTCGCCGATGTCGCTCTGACCAAGGAAGCCGAAGCGGAAGCCCGAGATCACGTAGAAGAACGGATTCACGCGGCTGATCGCCTGGAAAGCGGGCGCCAGGTTGTCGATCACGTAGAAGGTGCCCGACAGCAGCGAGAGCGGCGCGATGACGAAGTTGGTGACGGCCGCGTTATGGTCGAACTTCTCTGCCCACACCGAGGAGAGCAGGCCCAACAGCGCCAGGAAGGCCGATCCCGCAAGGCCGAACCATACGACCGCCCACGGATGCGCCATCGACAGGCTCACGCCCGGCCACAGCAGCATCGCCAGCGTCAGGGCGAGGCCCACCAGCACCGCGCGGGTGACGGCCGCGCCGATCATGGCGACCATCAACTCCGCCTCGGTCAGCGGCGGCATGAGGTAATCGACGATCGTGCCCTGCACCTTGCCCGCCAGGAACGAGAAGCTGGAATTGGCGAAGGCGTTCTGCATCATGCCCATGACGATCAGCCCCGGCGCCACGAAGGTCGCGAAGTTGACGCCCAGCACCTGACGGTCGCCGCGCCCCAATGCCACGGTGAATATCACCAGGAACAGCATGGTGGTGATCGCGGGCGCCCAGATCGTCTGGGTCTGGACCTTGAAGAAGCGCCTGACCTCCTTCATATAGAGCGTCTTGAGCCCCTCCCAGTTCACCTGGTGGATCAGGGGTTCTCCCTTTGCCGGAAAACGGCGAGTCGCGTTGCCGTTGGTGCCGTCGGGGTTCAGGATCCCGGAGGTGCCGGGCAGCTCAGTCGAATGGGGTTGATCGGCCATGCACCGGCGACTATCGGCTGATGCCTTCCGAGGCAAGCGGCGCCTGGAAATCAGGGGCGATTCTCTCGTCCCGCATGAAGTGATGGAACTGGAATGAGCTGGACTGACGAGCGGATCGAGAAGCTGACCAAGATGTGGGAGGGCGGTTCCACCGCCAGCCAGATCGCGGACGAACTCGGCGGCGTCAGCCGCAATGCGGTGATCGGCAAGGCGCATCGCCTCGGCCTCAAGGCGCGCCCTTCCCCGGTGAAGGCGAACGAGAAGCCCGCGCGCCCCGCGCCCGCTCCGAAGAAGCCCAAGCCCGAAGTCACCGCCGCGCCCGAACCGGCTCCCGCCCCCGCGCCGCGAGTCGAAGCACCGGTCGCCCGCGCCGCCGCCCCCGCGCCGCAGCCGCCCGTGCAGCGTGCAGAGCCCTCGTCGGCGCCCGCTGTCGATGCTCCGGCCGCGCCGCCGCAGCCGCGCATCGTCTCGGTCGGTCCCGGCGGCTTCCTGCGCCAGGGGCCCGGTGATCAGCAGCAGCCGATCCCGCCCGCGCCCCCGCGCCGTCTCGTACCCGCGAAGCCGAGCCCGGAAATCGCCGGCAAGACCAGCCTGCTCGACCTCAGCGACCGCATTTGCCGCTGGCCGATGGGCCACCCCGGTGAGCCGGACTTCCACTTTTGCGGCGACAAGGTGAACCCCGGGTTCCCCTACTGCGTCGAGCATTGCGGCCGCGCCTATCAGGCCCAGCTGCCGCGCGGTGCGCGCCGTGCGCCCCCGCCGCTGCCGTTCGGTGGCCCCCGTGTTCGCTGATCGGGTCCGCTGATCGGATGGGTTCGGGGATGAAGCTCCGGGCGGCGCTCGCTCTTCTCGCGGCGCCGCTGGCGCTGTCCCCGGCCCTCGCGCAGGACGCCGTGCCGGTTGCACCGGCTGCGGCACCTGCTCCAGTCCCGGCCGAGTACGTCTACGTCGCGCTGACGGTGCCGCAGGGTGTCATCACCCTCGCGCTCGACAAGACCCATGCGCCGCTGACGACCGCCAACTTCCTCAAATACGTCGATACGAAGAAGATGGATGGCGCCGTGTTCTACCGCGCCATGCATCTCGATCACGACCCTGAACAGGGCCTGCTGCAAGGCGGCGTGCGCAACGGCGCCAACCTGCTGCCCCCGGTCGCGCACGAGCCCAATAGCAAGACCGGGATCAAGCATGTCGCCGGCGCCATCTCGATGGCTCGCTTCGCGCCGGGCTCGGCCCAGGCCGACTTCCTGATCCTGCTCTCCGACATGCCCTCGCTCGACGCCGACCCCGGCAATGACGGCAAGGACCCCGGCGCGGGCTTCGCCGCCTTCGGCCATGTCGCGGCGGGTATGGACGTAGTGAAGGCGCTCTGGAACCTCCCCGCTCCGCCACCAAGGGCGAAGGCGTGATGAAAGGGCAGATCCTTGCGCAGGACGTGAAGATCATCACCGCCCGCCGGACCAAGGCTCCACCCGCAGGCAATTGACCCTTCCGGTCGCCCTTCAGTTTCCGATCGAATAGGCGACCATCAGGCGCACCGTGGTCTCGATCGGCCGGGGCGCCAGTTCGACCTGCACGGGCGGCGGTGGCGGAGCGGGCGGCGGCGGCGCAGATGCGCGGGAACCTGCTGCCTGCACGATTTCCGGCTCCATCGCGATTTCACGATAGTCCAGATCCTGCACGCGCAGGATTGGCCCCAAACGGGTGCCGGAACCTTCGGCTATGAGCTTTGCCTTGCCTTGTGCGTTCGCCAGAGCGGCCTGCATCGCCTGATCGCGGGCAGCGGCGTCGTCGCGCAGCCAGAAGCGCTGCAGCGAGGCATCTAGGCCGCCCATGTGGCCGATCAGGCTCACCAGCGTGCCCGCATCCTTCGGCCGCGAGGTATCGACCGACACCGGCAACGTCGCGATGTAGCCGATGATCGCGCAGGCCCCGGTCGAGAGCCGCTGTTGCCCATAGGGGCTGGCATCGCACTCCTTGGAGCGCACTTGTGCGAGCGAGAAATTGGATGAACGGAAATCCGCCGCCTTGGGCAGCAGGCCATTGATCGCCGCGCTCATCGCCGCAGCCTGATCCTTCAGCTTGGTGGCCGCCTCATCGGAGGTCGTACCCTCCCCCGCAGCGTGAAGTTGATCGTCGCCATGTCGGGCGCCGTCTTCGCTGTGCCGCTGGCCGAGACGAGGATCTGCGGCGCCTGCTGTGCTTGCGCCATGGCCACGGAACCCGGTGCGGCTGCCAGTATCGCTAGTGCAAGAACCCGCATTCCCCGTCTCCGTGCAAAATTCGATAGCCTGTTCATCAGCTTATCGAATGGTCCGGTGCTCGCAAGCAGCTTTCGTGCTGGTCACAAAGCAAAAAGGGCCGCGCTTTCGCGCGACCCTTTTTGCGTCCTAAGCGGAGTGTGCCGATCAGTCTTCCTTGAGGAAGGCCGGCATGTGGTTCGGATTGCCACCCTCGCCGCCACCGTCACGGCGCGGACCACGGGGACCGCGATCGCCACCGCGACCACCGCCGTCACGGCGCGGGCCACGACGGTCACCGCCGCGATCGCCGCCACCACGCGGGCCACGGTCGCCGCCTTCACGCGGTTCGCGGGGCGGACGGGTGTCTTCCAGCTCGGCGCCGGTTTCCTGATCGACGACGCGCATCGACAGGCGGACCTTGCCGCGCTGGTCGATCTCGAGGACCTTGACGTAGACCTCCTGGCCTTCCTTGACGACGTCGGTGGGCTTTTCCACGCGCTCGTTCTTCATTTCGGAAACGTGGACGAGACCGTCCTTGCCGCCCATGAAGTTCACGAAGGCGCCGAAGTCGACGATGTTGACGACCTTGCCCTGGTAGACCTTGCCGACTTCCGCTTCCTCGACGATGCCGAGGATCCACTTCTTGGCGGCCTCGATCTGCGCGGTGTCCGAGGACGAGATCTTGATGACGCCTTCGTCGTCGATGTCGACCTTGGCGCCGGTCTCGGCGACGATCTCGCGGATGACCTTGCCGCCGGTGCCGATGACGTCACGGATCTTCGACTTGTCGATCTGGATCGTCTCGATGCGCGGGGCGTGCGCCGACAGTTCGGTGCGCGACGAGCCGAGGGCCTTGGTCATCTCGCCCAGGATGTGGGCGCGGCCAGCCTTGGCCTGCTCCAGAGCCTTGGCCATGATCTCGCGCGTGATGCCCGCGATCTTGATGTCCATCTGCATCGTGGTGATGCCGATTTCGGTGCCCGCGACCTTGAAGTCCATGTCGCCGAGGTGATCTTCGTCACCCAGGATGTCGGACAGGACCGCGAAATCCTTGCCTTCCAGGATCAGGCCCATGGCAATGCCCGAGACCGGGCGGACCAGCGGCACGCCGGCGTCCATCATCGACAGCGAACCGCCGCATACGGTGGCCATCGAGGACGAACCGTTCGACTCGGTGATGTCCGAGAGAACGCGGATCGTGTAGGGGAAGTCTTCCTTGGCGGGCAGCACCGGGTGCAGCGCGCGCCATGCCAGCTTGCCGTGGCCGACTTCGCGGCGGCCCGGCGCGCCGAAGCGGCCCACTTCACCGACCGAGTAGGGCGGGAAGTTGTAGTGCAGCATGAACGACGAGTACGACAGGCCTTCGAGGCCGTCGATCATCTGCTCGGCGTCCTTGGTGCCCAGCGTGGTGGTGCAGATCGACTGCGTTTCACCGCGGGTGAACAGCGCCGAACCGTGGGTACGCGGCAGGAAGCCGACGATCGCCTCGATCGGGCGGACCTGCTCCAGCGTACGACCGTCGATGCGCTTGCCGTCCTTGAGGATGGCGCCGCGAACGATGTCCGCTTCCAGCTTCTTCATGGTCTTGATCGCGACCATCTGGAGCTGCGGGGTTTCACCCGAGAACGCTTCCTTGGCCTTGGCGCGCGCGGCGTTGAGGGCGTTGGAGCGGGCCGACTTGTCGGTCAGCTTGTAGGCTGCGGTGACGTCCTTGCCGACGGCCTTCTTGAGCTTCGCCTTGATGTCGGCAGTGTTGTCCGACAGGTCGATGTCCCAGGGCTCCTTGGCGGCCTTTTCCGCCAGGTCGATGATGAGGTTGACGACCTTCTTGATCTCGTCATGCGCGAACACGACGGCACCCAGCATCTCTTCCTCGGTCAGCTCCTTGGCTTCCGATTCCACCATCATCACGGCGTCGCCGGTGGCGGCGACGACGAGATCGAGGCGGCCGTCGGTGAGAGCAGCGGTCTGCTTCGGGTTCAGCGTGTATTCGCCGTCGACGAAGCCGACGCGCGCGGCGCCGATCGGGCCCATGAAGGGCACGCCCGAGATGGTCAGCGCGGCCGAAGCGGCGATCATCGCGACGATGTCGGCCTCGGTCTCGCCGTCATAGCTCAGGACCTGGGCGATGACGTTGATTTCGTTATAGAAGCCCTCGGGGAACAGCGGGCGGACCGGACGGTCGATCAGGCGGCTGGTCAGCGTTTCCTTTTCGGTCGCGCCGCGCTCACGCTTGAAGAAGCCACCGGGGATGCGGCCTGCGGCCGAATACTTTTCCTGGTAGTGGACGGTCAGCGGGAAGAAGTCCTGGCCTTCCTTCACCGACTTGGCGGCGGTCACGGCGCAGAGCACCACGGTCTCGCCGTAGGTTGCGAGGACGGCGCCGTCGGCCTGACGGGCGATGCGGCCGGTTTCGAGGGTGAGGGTCTTGCCGCCCCACTCCATGCTTACGGTCTTTACGTCGAACATTTTCGATTTCCTTGACCCGCGCGGCCCTATTGCCATGCGGGGCTTACTGCCGGGGATACCGTCCCGGTCCGGTGCGGGGCTTTTTCGTCGCCCCTGGGCTGCCTGCGCCGAATTGCGAGGTTGCCCGGAAATTTTGCTGGCGCGCTTTACCACGCCTCATGCTTCAAATGCAAAACGGCCCGCCGAAGCGGGCCGTAGCTTGATCTTACTTACGCAGACCGAGCTTCTGGATGAGCGAGTTGTAACGCGCCACATCCTTCTTCTTCAGATAGTCCAGCAGCGAGCGGCGCTTGTTGACCATGGCCAGCAGACCGCGACGCGAGTGGTTATCCTTGTGGTGAGCCTTGAAGTGCTCGGTCAGGTTGCGGATGCGCTCCGTAAGGATCGCGACCTGGACTTCCGGGCTGCCCGTGTCGCCAGCGACGCGAGCGTTGTCCGTGATGATGTCCTGCTTCTTTTCAGCGGTAACCGACATTTCATTTACTCCGCGACATCGGATAGATTGAACCCCCGAACGACGCGGACCTCGCGGTCCGTAAGCTGTACCAAAGCGACGGGGACGGTGCCCTCGTACGCGCAGTATAGCCCGTCTTCATGGGGCATTCCGGTAAGAACGCGGCCCTGACGGACCGCCCTTGCCTGCTCCGGGTCGAGGTCGATGGCCGGGATGTCGTCCAGCCCCGCCTCCAGCGGCAAGAGTATCTGCTCAAGAGGCGCGCCCTTACCGAATTCGTTCAATTTGTCCAGCGAAATCGCGTGGGACAGGTCGAACGGCCCCGCCTTGGTCCGGCGCAGCATCGTGACCGTGCCGCAACTTCCCAGCGCCTGCGCAATGTCCCGCGCGAGGCTGCGGATATACGTGCCCTTGGAAACCGTGGCCAGCAGTGTCGCGCCCGCTTCGGGATCGAAATTCAGCAGTTGCAGGTCGAACACGGTCACGCTGCGCGTCTTAAGCTGCACATCCACCCCGGCCCGGGCAAGGTCATAGGCGCGTTCGCCATCGACCTTGAGCGCCGAGTAGGCAGGCGGCACCTGCTCGATCGGCCCGGTAAAGCGCGGCAGCACCGCCTCCACATCCCCGCGCGAGGGGCGCACGTCGCTGGTCGCGATCACCGCGCCTTCGAGGTCGAGCGTGTCGGTTTCCTCGCCGAACTTCACGGTGAACTCATAAGCCTTGGTGGCATCGAGCATCCGGCCCGCCAGCTTGGTCGCCTCGCCCAGCGCCACCGGGAGAATCCCCGTCGCCAGCGGGTCGAGCGTGCCGCCGTGGCCCACCTTCACCTTCTTGCCGTACCCGGCCTCGCGCAAATTGCGCTTCACCGCCGCCACGGCTTGCGTCGAACCGAGGCCCAGCGGCTTGTCGAGAATGATCCATCCGTGCGGCATCATGCTTCCTTGGGCCATGCGAGCAACCGCGCATGATCGGCGATCGGGGTGGGCCAGAGCACGCACAAGGCGTCGAAATTCTCCCGGTCCCCCGAATAGAGCGCGCGGATCGCCTCTTCGTAGCCCGGACGGTCGCCCGCCATGACGGTGAGGAAGCGGCAGGCGGCGTCGAGACACTCGCGCTCGCTGCGCCCGGCCCGCATCGCCGCCTCCACCAGCTTGCGCAAGGTGACCGAGGCGCCGCCGGGCTGGCCGGCCAGCCATTCCCAATGGCGCGGCAGCAACGTGACCTCGCGCGCCTCCACGCCGAGCGAAGGCCGCCCGCGCGGACGCGGTGCGGCGGGTTCGGTCAGGTCGAGATCGACCTGCCGCCCGGTATCGTCGTCGAAGGCGAGCAGATCGCTGCTGCGGGCGAGCGGACCGAGATCGCGTAGCGCCTGGGTGAAATCCCCCGGCTGTCCGCGCGCGATCACGTCGTCCTTGTAGAATACGGTGACGGCCATGGGCACTTCCTTTCGGACAGCGCCGCTACATTAACCCGGATGAAATTGTCAATATACCCGGATTAAAATTGATCTAGGCACGCTTTTGACGGGAAGCGGCCGTGTTATCCTCCCTGTTCCGAAGGAATGGGGAGGTGGCAGCCCGCAGGGCTGACGGAGGGGTTTGCCCCTCCACCACCGACTGCGTCGGCGTCCCCCTCCCCATCGCTGCGCGACGAGGAGGATCAGGCAATGTCCGCAATGGGCAGTCCGAATAGCCCTACCGCCCCAGCGCCTCGCTGAAATGGCGGCGACACAGCGCCACGTAGCGGTCGTTGCCGCCGATCTCAGTCTGCGCGCCCTCGCTGACGGCCCGGCCGCCATCATCCACGCGCAAGTTCATCGACGCCTTGCGCCCACAGTGGCACACCGCCTTGAGCTCGATGAGCGAGATCCGCGATCCCCAGCAGGATCGCCGCTCCGGGGAACAGATCGCCGCGAAAATCGGTGCGCAGGCCGTAGCAGAGGACCGGAATGCCCACCTTGTCGGCGATGTCCGCGCATTGCCACGCCTGCGCAGCGGTGAGGAACTGCGCTTCGTCCACCAGCACGCAGGACAGCGGCTCCACCGCGTGGGCGGCGCGCACTTGTTCGCACAAGTCGGTCAACGGGCCGAACCGGTGCGCCGAGGCATGCAGGCCGATGCGGCTTTCGATCGCGTGATCGGCGCCCATATCGGCACTGCGATCGTCTATCGCGGCGGTCCACAGCATCGTCTTCATACCACGCTCACGGTAGTTGAAGGCCGCCTGCAACAGCGTCGTCGATTTGCCCGCGTTCATGCTGGCGTAGTAGAAATAGAGCTTGGCCATCGGTTGCTGGGGATAACACCGCCCCGAATGCGGCGCACGGTCTTTCCCGGGCTTCTCCCCGGGTCAATTGCCCTTAACAATCAAGATCGAAGTCCAAGGGAGTGCCGGATGAGGCCGTGGTCATGAAGAAGCCGGGCGCATGAAGAAACTGATCGCCGCGCTGGCGGCCTTTGCGCTGCCCGCGCTCCTTGCTGCCTGGCTGGCGCTCGCGCCGCTGGGCGGGCAGTATGCCTCGCTCGATCCGCTCGCCGAGCGCGTGATCGGCATGCAGGGGCGCAATGCGGCCGTCTTCGCGCTGCTGATGGCCGGGATCGGCCTTGCCGTGCTGGCCGCGCTGGCGGTGCGCGGCAAACCTGCGGAACGACTGACGTATCAACCGCAAGTCGCACCGCAGCAATTCGGCCGCCGCCGCCGCAAGCTCACCGCCGAACCGGAGCCGGTTGACGAAGAAAGCCCCGAAGAAGACGCCCTCCCGTTCGAGGAGCCTGTCACCGAAGAGCCTGCGGACGACCCGGAAGCCCCCGCCCTCCCCCGCAGCCGACCGTCGCGGCCGCGCCCGTCGTGCTCGTGCGCAAGCAGCGGGAGCGGCGGCGCGACTGGTTCGGCGATGCCAGCTGGCTCGGCGGCCTGCCGCGCCTCGGCAATGCCGAATGGCCGCGCGACGAAGCGGGGACGCCGCTGCCCTTCGCGGCGCAGATCGACTTGTCCGAACTCGCCGCCGCCCGCCCGGACATGCCGCTGCCGCGCAGTGGATCGCTGGCGTTCTTCCTCGGCGCGGGTGCAGTCGTCGCCGTGCCGGAGGGCATCCACGACTTCACAGACCCGCCCGCCGACCTGCCGCCCGCCTATGACGAGGGAGGGCTGCCCTTCCCCACCCGCCATACCCGCCTGACCCGCTGGTTCTTCCCGTTCTGGCCGGTGAGCCCGGTGGCGCTCGACCCGACCGGCCCGCAGAGCGACGCGGCGCTCGCCGTCCGCCTCGGCGCGGCCTTGCGTGATCATACCTTCTACGCGGCGGGCGTCGGCGCTCCGGTCGAGGCCCTGTGGTGGCATGCGGTGATCCATTTGTCCGACCGCCTGCACGAGGCGCTCGACGAGGCGCCGCGCCTGCTTTCCCGCCGCCGTGACGAGATGGCGCGCCAGAACGCGGAAATCGCCCGCCTGCGCACCGATGCGGCCGCGATCCCCTACGCACTGGAAGATGCGCAGGAGATCGCCGAGCAGATCGAGGGCGAATACGCGCTGCTTCAGGACCAATGCGCCGCGCTGCCCGCTATGGTCGCCGCGCTCGACCAGTTCATCGCCGGGCGCGAGCCGATGAAGCGCCTGACCACAGACGAACTCGCGGTGGTCGGCGACATCCTCGCCGAGCTGCACGAGAGGTACGGCGAAGTGGTGCAGGCGCACCTGCCCGGCACGCTTGCCGACCTCGCGACGATCTCGCTGCGCACGATGGTGTCCGGCCCACCCGAAACCCTCGCCGCCGTGCCGGACGCCGTGCTCTCACGGATCAACCGCGAATACCGCATGCCGCCCGTCCATCACCACCGGATGCTCGACGCCGAAACCGACGGCAGCGAAGTCCTGCTGCTGCAACTCGGCTACGACGACCTGATGGAGTGGGCATGGGAGGAAACCGGCGCCTGGCGTTTCCGCATCGGCGCCCAGGCCCTGCTTACCAGAGACTGGCAGGCAGCGACGCTGGCGTTCGAGACGGACTGACAGGCCGGCCGGTCAGGACCGCGCCTCGGCCAGCAGCACTTCGGCGAGCGCTTCGGGACGGGTATTCATGACCTGATGCCCGGCATCGATGCGGTGCAGTCGGCGCGCATGAAGCCGGTCGGCGAAGCGCTCCTGCCACGAAGCCGGCAAGGCCATGTCGCGCAAGGCGACGACGTAGCAGGCCGGGATCGCGCGCAAGTGGTCGTAGCGCCATTCGCTGTAGGCATAGGCGCTCGCCGGCCATCCGTCGTGGCCGAGCTTTCCGAGGAAGGCTGCCGCCTCGCCCTCCTCCATGTCGTTGCAGAACATGGTTGCGTAGCGCTCGGCTTCGGACCCGGATGGATAGCCGACTTCCTCGACACTCGACCCGCGCGGCCCGCGCCCCATCTGATCGAGCGTCGTCAGGCCCGGCAGGGGCGCCGAACAGGTGACGTAGGCCAGCTTGCCGATGAGGCCGCCGGGCGCAAGGTCAGCCATGTGCGGGATCGTCATGCCTGCCTGTGAATGGCCCACCAGCATGACCCCGCGCAGCCCGGAGGCGAGGATGTCGCCGATCAGTTCGCGCGTTGTGTCGGCGAAGGCATAGGCGGCGTTATCCACGCCGCGCTTCGCGCCGCAACCGGGTGCATCCAGCGCAAGGCAGCGCACTGCCCCGCCAGACTGACGCCCGACCGCCGCGATCGTCTCCTCCCAGACCCAGCCGCCCTGTCCGCCGCCATGGAGGAACACCATGTCGCGCATACCTGCTCTCCCGATCATCGAATTGCGATCAGGGTAGCGGGCCGGGTGAGCGTAGGAAGAGGCAGCGCCGGGTGATCGTCCCGGCGGTGCGGACTATCAGCCCTCGAGGTCGCGCTTCACGCGCGGGTCGTTGAGCAGTGCGTCGATGCGGCGCGCCTCGTCGAACGTCTGGTCGGAGCGGAACTGGATCTTGGCCGCGAACTTCAGCTTGAGCCGCTGAGCGACCTCGCGCTGGAAATAGGCGGTGTTGGTTCGCAGCGCCTTGAGCACTTCCTCCTCGTGCTCGCCCAGCAAGGGCTTCACGAAGACGCTGGCCTGCCGCAGATCGGGCGTCATGCGCACTTCGGTGACGGAGACGGTATGCGCGCTCAGCGTTTCGTCGTGGACCTGCTGACGGGCGAGGATCTCGGAAATGACGTGCCGCACCTGCTCACCCACCTTGAGGAGGCGGACGGAGTGCTGTTCGGGAGTTGTCTGGTTTTTTGCCATCTTGATGCGTCCATGTGGGCCGGGCGCGACAATTTGCAACAAACTGTTACGCCTCCTTGCCCGGTTCCTGGCGTTATCCCGGATGAAACGTGCCGTCAAAGGAGTCGCACCATGAAAAAGTTCACCGCCGCCCTGCTCAGCGCCGCGCTGCTGGTCCCCAGCATCGCCGCAGCGCCTGCCATGGCGCAGCCCGCCCACCACGACGATCGTGGAAATCGCGACGATCGCGGCCCGCACAAGACCGTCGTGACGCAGAAGACGACCTACAAGTCCTTCCGCAAGGGCCAGAAGTTCGATCGGCGCTATGCGCGCAACTATCAGGTCATCGACTATCGCAAGTACCGCAACGTAAAGGCGCCGCCGCGCGGCTACCACTACGTACGCTCGGGCAACGACATGCTGCTCGTGGGCATCACAAGCGGTATCGTCGCCTCGGTGCTGGCGGGCCAGTTCCGCTAAGGCCGACTGGCGGGATCAGAGGGCGGGCCGCTCGCGCGGCCCGCCATTTTCATGCCATCTTCGCGGCGATCCGCGCGAGCGAGCGCACGTTGCGCGCGGTGCCCCGGCAGCCGAGACGCCGCTCGATGAAGGCATTGGTGAGCTTGGACTGGCCCGCGCCGTCCACGTAATCGATGTAGAGGCAGCGCGGCCCCATCGCGATCTTCTCCGGCCCGCGCCCGGCATGGTCGGCCACCAGCTTTTCGAATGCCGACTGATCGGCGTCGCGTTCCAGGAACAGGGTGTGGACGTAATGGTCCTGTCCGATTCCGGTGAACGGATTGTCCTCCACCGCCGAGCGTACTTCCCCGGCGTTGCGCACGGCGGCGAAGGTGTTCATGTCGAAGCGGTCGAGCATCATGTGCGCGAACAGGTCTTCCAGGCCATCGGTGGGCCGCTCGTCGAAATCGAACAGGACGTTGCCGCTGGCGACGACGGTTTCGACGTTCTCGAACTCCTCGCGCTCGAAGGCATAGCGCAAGTCCGCCATGGTCAGGCGGTTACCGCCCACGTTGATCGAGGCGAAGAAGGCGCAGTAGCGGGTCATCTTGAATGTTTCCGAAGATTGATGAAGGCCGACCTCGCCTACCACGATTGATGCACCCGGTTAAAGTTCCGCAAGGCCCGGAAGGCGCGCCCTTGCAAGGGCGCGTGGAGCGATGTAATTTGTGCCCATCACCACGGTTTGAATGTTCATTCAACCTGCCGAGCCCGGATGTTCCAGCATCCGGGCTCTTTCCATAAGAACGCCTGACCATATCGGAGGTCGGCGTTCCAGCGCCGACCTCCTCTACCGGCTACTTGCGGCCCAGTTCGATCAGCTTGATCGTCAGGGTTACCAGCGCGACGATCAAGCTCGCCACGCCAAGCACCAGCATCACCACGACTTGTGTGTCCATCCACATCACCTGCCTTTCCGCCGCCAGTTGCGACCGGCGAGGTATAGGCGCGATGCGCATCCGTTCCCGATTAAATCCCGGCAAACGAAAGCGGCCACCGCCGGGTCTCCCCGACGATGGCCGCATTCATCAGCGTTGGTGTAAGATCGAGCCTTAGCCGACGGTACGCTCGCGGTGGCTGACTTCGAAGACTTCGAGGTGGTCGCCCGCCTTGATGTCGTTCGTATCGGCCAGCACGACGCCGCATTCCAGGCCGGCGCGCACTTCGTCAACGTCGTCCTTGAAACGGCGCAGCGAGGAGATCGTCGTCGCCGAAACGATGACGTCGTTGCGGGTGAGACGCGCGCTGAGACCCTTGCGGATGTAGCCCTCGACCACCAGCAGACCCGCTGCCTTGTCGCGCTTGCCGGCCGGGAAGACCTGCTTGACCTCGGCGCGGCCGACGACGGTTTCGATGCGCTCCGGACCCCAGATGCCCGCCATCTGCTTGGCGACCTCTGCGGTCAGTTCGTAGATGACGTCGTAGTACATCATCGGCGTCTTGGTACGCTCGACCAGTTCGCGGGCCTTGGCGTTCGGACGGACGTTGAAGCCGACGATCGGCGCGCCCGAAGCTGCGGCAAGCGTCACGTCGGTCTCAGTGATCGCACCGACGCCCGAGTTCAGGACGCGAACCTTGATCTCGTCGTTCGAAAGGGCGTGGAGCGCGGCGTTGATCGCCTCGACCGAACCCTGCACGTCCGCCTTGATGACCACCGGGTACTCGATGACCTTCTGCTTGTCGGCGAGCGCCGAGAACATCGTGTCGAGGCTGGCGGGCGCCATCGCGGTGCGCTTGGCAGTCGCCTGCTCCTGACGCCAGGACGAAACCTCGCGGGCGCGCTGCTCGCTCTCAACCACGGTGAGCATGTCACCGGCCATCGGAACGCCGCCAATGCCCAGCACTTCGACCGGCATTGCCGGCAGGGCGACCTTGATCTGGCGGCCCTTGTCGTCGAGCATGGCGCGCACGCGGCCGCTCTCGGTGCCGACAACGAGGATGTCGCCGACCTTGAGCGTACCACGGTTGACCAGCACCGTCGCGAGCGGCCCCTTGCCCTTGTCGAGCTTGGCTTCGATCACGGTGGCTTCGGCCATGCGGTCCGGGTTGGCCTTCAGTTCCATCAGTTCGGCCTGGAGCAGGATCTTCTCGATCAGCTCGTCCAGACCCTTACCGGTCTTGGCCGAGACTTCGACGTCCTGCACGTCACCCGACATGTCCTCGACCACGATCGAGTGTTCGAGCAGACGCTCGCGCACCTTCTGCGGATTGGCTTCGGGCTTGTCGCACTTGTTGATCGCGACGATCATCGGCACGCCGGCGGCCTTGGTGTGATTGATGGCTTCGACCGTCTGCGGCATGATGCCATCGTCGGCCGCGACCACCAGCACCACGATGTCCGTGACGTTGGCACCGCGCATACGCATCTGCGTGAAGGCGGCGTGACCCGGGGTGTCGAGGAAGGTGACGAAGTCGCCGCCCTTGGTCTTGATCTGGTAGGCGCCCATATGCTGGGTGATGCCGCCCGCCTCGCCGCGCACGACGTCGGTGCCGCGCAGCGCGTCGAGCAGCGAGGTCTTGCCGTGATCGACGTGGCCCATGATCGTGACGACCGGCGGACGCGCCTTCAGCGTGTCCTCGGGATCGACGTCCACGGTGTGGTCGATGTCGATGTCGCTTTCCGACACGCGCTGGACGTTGTGGCCGAATTCCTCGACCAGCAGCTCCGCGGTGTCCTGGTCGATCGTCTGGTTGACGGTGACCATCATGCCCATCTTGAACATCGACTTGACAAGGTCCGCCGCCTTTTCGGCCATGCGGTTCGCCAGTTCGGCGACGGTGATCGCCTCCGGCACGATGACATCGCGAACCTGCTTTTCACGTGGCTGCGAACGGCCGCTGTAGCTGGAACGACGCTCCTTCTCACGCGCACGCTTGAGCGCGGCGAGCGAGCGGGCGCGGGCCCCCTCGTCGTCGTTGAGCGCGCGGTTGACGGTCAGCTTGCCGGCCTGGCGACGATCGCCGCCCTTGGCGTTCCGGTCGGTCTGCTGGCTCGGCGCGGGACGGGCCGGGGTCGCCGGCCCCTTCTTGGCGCCGAGCGGAGCGCGGGGTGCGGTGGCACCGGCGCTACTCCCGTTACCGGCATTGCCACCACCCGCAGTCGGGGCCGCCGCAGGTGCGGTCGGCTCGGGACGGCGCGGCTCGGGGCGCTGCACCGGAGTGAAGCGGCGTGCGGCCGGAACCGGCGTCGCTACAGGTGCGGGAGCCGGGGCAGGTGCAGCAGCCTTGGCGACCGGAGCCGCCGCAGGTGCAGGAGTCTCGGCAACAGCCGGAGTTTCCACGACCGCCGGTGCCTCAGCGGCCACAGGGGCAACCTCGGGCGCTGGTGCGGGTTCGGGCGCAGCGACAGGCTCGGGAGCCTTGACGGGTTCGGCCGGGGCAGCGGCGGCAGCAGCCGCTTCCTCTTCGGCGCGGCGATTGGCTTCGACGCGCTGCTTCTCTTCGTCGATCGCACGCTGGCGCTGTTCCTGCTCGCGGCGGGTCGCCTCCTCGAGCATCTGCATGCGGGCTTCTTCAGCCTCACGCTGCATGCGGGCGACGCGCTCCTGCGGGGTTTCGTTCGAGGGCGCAGGGCGACGGACGGGCGGCGGGGGCGGAGCCGCAGGACGCGGTGCCGCAGCCTGCGGAGCAGGTGCGGCAGCGGCAGGCGCCGGAGTCACCTCGCCTTCGGGCTTGCCGCCGGGCATCAGTTTGCGGCGCTTCACCTCGACCACCACCTTGTTGGTGCGGCCGTGGCTGAAGGTCTGCTTGACCTCACCCGCTTCCACTGAGCGCTTAAGCCCAAGCGGCTTGCGGCCCAGGGTCGGTTTGTTGTCGGTCTCGCTCATATTTCTCGTCTTCGCCCTTCGCTCAATTCGTCGTCACGGAGTCGGCCTGGGCCGCTCCGTCAGTGTCATCCATGCTGGGCCTGTGTAAGTCACTTTGGCCGTCGTCCCCGTTCGAGGCCTCCCGGCTGATGACCTGCCCTTGGAAATGCAGGAGGCGCTTTAGCAGCGTTTCGACTCGGTCAGCCGCTCCGCGATCGTTCAGCGCCAGGTGAACGACGTTGTCGCGGCCCAATGCCACAGACAACGTGTCCCGGTCCAGAGGCAAGGTGACGCCTCGCAGACCAGTTCCTTCCGCCTCGGACCCGACCCGCCAGGCCTGGTCCAGCTTGCGCGATCCGTCTTCACGCGCATCGGCGGCATGGGCAAGCCATTCGACCCGCCCCTCACGCGCGTTCTGCGCGATGCGGTCCGAGCCCATGAGCAGCCTGCCCGATTTCAGTTCAAGGCCCAGCCGGTCGGTCAGCGCGCGGCACAGCGCAGCCTCGATCCGATCCGCTAGGTCGTCGGGGATGGTAATGGCCGCGCCCTTGTAGGCCCGTGCCAGTGCTCCCTTAAGTTTGTTCTTCGACACCGCAATTTCAAGGTCTGCGCGAGAAACGCCGATCCACGCGCCGCGCCCGGGGGCACGCGCGTGGACGTCGGGGAGCACCAGACCGTCCGGCGAGATCGCCAGACGGATGAACTCCCCGCGCACAGCCTTCTCGCCGGAGAGGATGCAGGTCCTCTCCGGCGAATTGCCGTCAATGTCGGAGCTTACGCGCTCATTGCGAGGATTCCGCATCGGCGGCCTCCTCAGCTTGCGGTTCGTCTTCGAACCAGTGGGCGCGCGCGGCCATGATGATTTCGTTGCCCTGCTCTTCGGTCAGGCCGTACTCGCCGAGCACGCCGCCCTTATCCTCGTCGCGACCAGCGCGCTTGTTCACCGAACCGTCGCGGCGACGCTGTTCGGTGCGCTTCTTGGCGATGAGTTCGTCAGTCGCAAGGTCGGCGAGGTCGTCGAGCGTCTTGATGCCGCCCTTGCCGAGCACGACCAGCATCGCTTCGGTGAGGTGCGGCAGTTCGGCCAGCGCATCCTCGACGCCCAGCGCACGGCGGGCTTCGCGGTTGGCTTCCTCGCGGCGATCGAGCGCTTCCTGCGCACGGTTCTGCAGTTCTTCGGCCAGCTCTTCGTCGAAGCCTTCGATGTTCGCCAGTTCGGCGGCATCGATATAGGCGACTTCTTCCAGCTCGCTGAAGCCTTCGGCGACCAGCAGCTGCGAGAGCGTCTCGTCGACGTCCAGCTCCTCCTCGAACATCTTCGAGCGCTCGACGAATTCCTTCTGGCGCTTCTCCGAGGATTCCGCCTCGGTCATGATGTCGATCTGCGAGCCGGTCAGCTGCGAGGCCAGACGCACGTTCTGGCCGCGACGGCCGATCGCGAGGCTGAGCTGATCGTCAGGCACCACGACTTCGATGCGGCTTTCTTCCTCGTCGATGACGACGCGGCTGACGGTCGCGGGCTGCAGCGCGTTGACCACGAACGTCGCGGTGTCCTCGCTCCAGGGGATGATGTCGATCTTCTCGCCCTGCATTTCCTGCACGACCGCCTGCACACGGCTACCCTTCATGCCGACGCAGGCGCCGACCGGATCGATCGAGCTGTCGTTGCTGATCACACCGATCTTGGCGCGCGAACCCGGATCGCGGGCGGCTGCCTTGATCTCGATGACGCCGTCGTAGATCTCGGGCACTTCCTGCGCGAACAGGCGCTTCATGAAGTCCGGGTGCGCGCGGCTGAGGAAGATCTGCGGGCCGCGGTTCTGGCGCTCGACGCGCAGGACCAGCGCCCGCACGCGCTCGCCGACACGGGCGGCTTCGCGGGGGATCTGCTGGTCGCGGCGGATCACGCCCTCGGCGCGGCCAAGGTTGACGATCACGTGGCCGAACTCGACCGACTTGATGACGCCGGTGATGACTTCGCCGGCGCGGTCCTTGAACTCTTCGTACTGACGGTCACGCTCGGCGTCGCGGACCTTCTGGAAGATCACCTGCTTGGCCGACTGCGCGTCGATGCGGCCGAGGTCCACCGGGGGTAGCGGGTCGACGATGAAGTCGCCCAGCGCAGCGCCCTTCTGGAGCTTCTCGGCCTGCTTGAGGTCGACCTGCTTGAAGTAGTCCTCAACCTCTTCCACGACTTCGACGACGCGCCACAGGCGCAAGTCGCCGGTACGCGGATCGAGCTTCGCGCGGATGTCGTTCTCGGCGCCGTAGCGGTTGCGGGCCGACTTCTGGATGGCTTCTTCCATCGCCTCGATGACGATCGACTTGTCGATCATCTTTTCCGAAGCAACGGAGTTCGCAATCGCGATCAGCTCGGCGCGGTTGGCGGAAATCGCACTGGCCATGGCTTAGTCTTCCTGTTCCTCAAGAATGTCGTCCGCGCCGCTGGTATCCTGCGGGCGGCTTGCTGCGATGAGCCTGTCGGTAAGGATCAGCCTTGCCGACTGAACGTCTGCGAGCGGGAAGGACACGCGGCCGGACTTCTTGTCCTCCAGCGTGACCACTTCGCTTCCTGCCTCACCCTCGATGCCGACGAGGTCGCCGTGCAGGCCCTTGCGGTTGCCTTCGACGGGATTGATCAGGTTGATCTTCGCCTCATGGCCCGCCCAGTTGGCGTAGTCCTTGATGCGGGTGAGCGGACGGTCGATGCCCGGCGAGCTGACTTCGAGGCGATAGGCCTCCTCGATCAGCGTCTCGCCCGCTTCCTCGAGCGCATCCATGCGATCGGAGATGCGGTGCGACAGCGCCGCGCAGTCGTCGAGCACAAGCTGGCCGGTCTTCGGGTCCTCGGCCATGATCTGGAGCGCAATCTCGTCGTCACCGACTTCGCTCTTGCCGAAAATGCGCACGCGCACGAGATCGAAGCCCAGGGCGGCGACCTCCGGCTCGATGACTTCGGTAAGGCGTGCGATATCGACCAATCTGGCTTCCGTTTCGTTTGTGCTTGCCGTGCGATGAGCAACGCGGTTTCGCGCCGGCCCCTACCGGCGCCAGCCCGTTCGTTGTTTCACCAATTACGGGATGACGGCCAGATAGTCGCGATTCTGGAAAAATGCAAGGGGCGGCGGACCATCATCGGGATCGAAAGGCTCAAAACCGGAGCTACTACTTCTTTTCCAGCTCACGAAGGTACGTGATGCGCCCATCGACGACACCCCACAGAAGCTTGTTGTCGGTTGTGGCAATGACCAGTGGAAAGCCGATGTTGAGGCTCACAAAAGAATGGATTTCCGTCGGCTGTCTGTCGAGGTGATGCGTCAGGAACATCACTTCCGCCTTCTCCCGCCGCATCTTGCCGACTTCCACCGGGAAACACGTCGCCATGAAACGGCGCTCGGCCATCAACTTTCCGTCCTGCGCCACATCGAACCGGTAGTGGCCGCCGGCAGGATAAACCTCTGCATCGGCGCTGGACGTGAGCACGTAGACGGCGACCGAGCCATCGGGACCGGGAGGCAGAACCAGCGCATTGGCCTGCGAAGCGGAACATAGCTCGTGACCCGGCCGCGATGCCCGATGCCAGGCAATCTCCCGCGCGGCAATCATCCGGAGCGCAAGCGGCGACATCGCCGAATCACCGCCATCAGCGACAATGCCACCCTCGATATGCCCGGCACTATCAACCGTGTACCGCGCCCGCGCCACTGCAGCAGCGCCCTCGCCACCATAGAACGAAACCAGCAGCGCATCGCCGCTGGTCGGCTCGACGATATATCCGGACAGCCTCAGTGCCGGGTCAGCAGGCGATTTTCCGATCCCACGCAGGTCCGCCTGAAAGCGATCGGTCGCGTGCCATGCTGCCTGATCGTAGAGGTACATCTGCAAGCCACGCTCCTGCGCCTTTTGCGCCGCAGCCAGTTCGCCTGCCTTGGGCGGCGCTGCATGACATGCTGCTCCGGGCGCCAGACCAAGCATAAGACCGGCCACTATACCCAGAATGCGCTTTATCACGTCTATCCCCCACTTGCCCGAAGCCCATGCTTTTTCAGACAATGTCGCAACTGATCGTACGTCAACCCCAAAGCGGCAGCAACTTTGCGCTGATTCCAGCGAAGCCTTTCAAGCGCGGACAGGATCAGCGCACGCTCATGCGCTTCGACGGATCTCGCGCAACGAGGCGATCTCAGCGGGAAGGGTAGTCACTACAGGCACCAGCACCTGTTCGGGCGCTTTTTTAGCAGGCACCACCTCCGCCATCGCGCGCAGCCCCCATGCACTGACGAAGGGATCGAACACCACTTCCGCGATCGGCGCAGCCTCATCCCCCAGCGGTAGACCGCGCGCTCGACCACATTGCGCAGTTCGCGCACGTTGCCGGGCCATTCGTGCGCCTCCAGCGCCTCCATCGCGGCGCCCGAGAAGCCGGGGAAGCGACCCCACTCCAGTTCGCTGGCCATGCGGCGGCCGTAGTAGTCGGCCAGTTCCGCGACGTCCCCTTCCCGCGCGCGCAGCGGCGGCAGGGTGATGACCTCGAAGCTCAGTCGGTCGAGCAGGTCGGCGCGAAAGGTGCCCTCGGCGGCCATGCGCGGCAGGTCGGCGTTGGTGGCGGCGACGATGCGCACGTCCACCGTCACCGCGCGCGAGGAACCGATGCGCACGACCTCGCCATATTCGATCGCGCGCAGCAGACGCTCCTGCGCCGCCATCGACAGGTTGCCCAGTTCGTCGAGAAACAGGGTGCCGCGATCCGCCTCCTCGAACCGCCCTGCCCTGGCCCGTGTGGCCCCGGTGAACGCGCCCGCCTCGTGGCCGAACAGTTCGGCCTCTATCAGCGTCTCGGGCAGCGCCGCGCAGTTGAGGGTCACCAGGGGCTCGCCCCAGCGCGGCGAGAGATGGTGCAGGCGCTGGGCGATCAGTTCCTTGCCGGTCCCGCGCTCGCCGATGACGAGGACCGGACGGCGCACGGCGGCGGCGCGGCTGGCCCGCTCGACCGCATCGAGGAAGGCAGAGGACTGGCCGATGAAGTGGGTGTCGCGCTCCATTCCTGAAAGTTAGCGAAATTTCCCATTCATTGGCAATTCATTTTACGCGCACTTTCGCACGGAGAAACCGAAATCCCGCAAATCCGCCATTCGCGCAGTTTGGCACGGGGGTTGCTATTACCTCGGCAAGACCAAGTTCAGGACTAGAGGAAACTTCGACATGCTCCCGATCACTGCGAACAGCACCGGCCAGGGACGCTCCACCACCCCGCGTTCGACACTGGCCCGCACCAAGCTCGACTGGGCGATCATCGTCAGCATGCTGGCGATGGGCGCACTCAATCTCGTGGCGCTGGCCGACAAGGTCGCGGTGCCCGAGGCGCATGCCTCCTCGGTGCATTCGTGCGGAGCGCCGCTCGCATGAGCAGGCTCGACGCGGAGATCGAAGTGCTCCAGAATCCCGCCCCGAACGCACACTTCAATCCGGGGCGCGCCTACCGCTTCGACGCCGATGACATCCGGGCCACGACGGGTACTTTCACCTCGGGCCGCAGCTTCACCACAGGAACCACCGCCATGGGCATCTTCTCCCGCACCCGCGACATCATCGCCGCCAACTTCAACGACCTGCTCGACAAGGCCGAAGACCCGGCCAAGATGATCCGCCTGATCATCCTCGAGATGGAGGAGACGCTGGTGGAAGTGCGCACAAGTTCGGCCCGCACGATCGCGGACCAGAAGGAACTGCGCCGCCACGTGGGCAAGCTGGACAAGCTGCAGGCCGACTGGAACGACAAGGCGCAGCTGGCGCTGTCCAAGGACCGCGAGGACCTTGCCCGCGCCGCGCTGATGGAGCGCAAGAAGGCCGCCGACATGGCCGAGCAGCTCTCGGCCGAGATCCTGGTGCTCGACGACGCGCTGCGCGCCTACGAGGCCGACATCGAGAAGCTGCAGACCCGCCTGCGCGAGGCCCGCAGCCGCCAGTCGTCCATCGCGGCCCGCTTGCAGAGCGCGGAAAACAGGGTCAAGCTGCGCACGCTGCTGGCGAACGAGCGCGTGGACGAAGCCATGGCCCGGTTCGACCAGCTGGAGCGCCGCGTCGACTACGCGGAAGGCCGCGCCGAGGCCATGAGCCTCTCCGATCGCCGCCAGCCGACGCTCGCCGAGGAAATCGCGGCCTTGGCCGATGGCGACTCGATCGACGAGGAACTCGCGGAGATGAAGCGCCAGATGGCCGACAAGCAACAGTAAGACATTCGAGGGAAGGGAAAACAGGCAATGTCTCGCGGACAATTCTATCTCGACAAGTCGAACGCCAAGATTTCGGGCGTGTGCTCAGGGATCGCGGATTACACCGGCGTCGATGCGCTGTGGATCCGGCTGGGCGCCGTGCTGCTGCTGTTCGCCGGGTTTCCGATCGTGATCGCCATCTACTTCGGCGTGGCCTGGCTGGCAGACAGCCGCCCGATGGGCCTCTATTCCGAGGACGAGGAAATGCGCCTGCTGCGCCGCATGGAACGCCGCCGCGCCCGCAAGGGGCTGACGAGCGGGGGCTGAATTTCAGCCAGCCGTCCACCTCCAGCCGCCTGCGCACCGACTTGTCCGACATGGACCGCCGGATCGCGGACATGGAGGCACACTATTCCAACAGCAACTCGCGCCTTGCGGCCGAGATCGACTCGCTGCGCTGACACGCAGCCATCCGGGCAACGCCATCCGGGCAACAGGGACACGACGACATGGAAGACGCAATCTGGGTGCTGATCCCGCTCGCACCGTTCATCATGGGCGGCTTCGCGATCTGGACCAAGCACCAGCGCAAGCTCGCCGAACTGCAGATCGAGGCGACCGCCGAAAAGGCCGCGCAATACGCCTCGCACAGCCGCGAACTCGAAGAGCGCGTGCGGGTGCTGGAGCGGATCATCACCGACGGCGGCTATGACACCGCCCTCCAGATCGAGGCGCTGCGGGACCGGCGCGAGGTCGAAAGCGCCCGCACGGCCGAGCCCAAGATCAACTGAGGAGACCGCCATGCAATGGGGTGGACCGGACTTCGTCCTCGTCATCGTCGGCATCTGTACCGGCGGCTGGGTGCTCAACAACTGGATCCGCGCGCGCCACGGCTATGCGCTGGAGGACGAATGGGGCGGCAAGACCGAGCGTGCGGATCACGCTGCTGGGGCGCGACTGGCTGAGGAAAACGCGCAGCTGCGCGCCCGGCTGGAAGCGCTGGAGAGCCGCACCGCCAGCCTCGAAACCATCGTCACCGATACCGGATACACGACCGCCGCGCAGATAGAGAGCCTGCGCGCGCCGCTTCAGAAGGCAGCATCGCAATGAGCCCCGGCGATTTCCTCGGCCTTTGCGCCGTCCTCATCACCATCATCTCTGTCTTCGCGATCCTGATGGGCGCCTACAAGCGCCGCCTGGCCTTCCTCGAGCGCAAGCTGGAGATCACCGTCGGCGCGACCGCCGAAAAGGCCGCACAGTACGCAGCGCAAAACAGCACGCTTGAAAATCGCGTGCGGGTGCTGGAAAGAATCATCACCGACGGCGGCAGCGGCCACGACATCGCGCTCCAGATCGAAGCGCTTCGAGTCGAGGACGCGCACGACGGCGATAGGGTGAAGGTGACCAAGCAATGAGTTTCTGGACTGCCGTAGTCGTTCTTTTCGCCATCGGCTGCGTGACCTGGCTCAAGTCCCAGCGCTACCGCGCGCTGGGCGACAAGCGGGACCGCGAGGCCGGCGGCTACGATCACACCGCCCGCGAACACGAACTGGAGCGCGAGGTCGAGACCATGCGCAAGCGCATCGCTGTGCTGGAACGCATCGCCACCGACGAACGGCGCGGCAAGGACCTTGCCCGCGAGATCGACGCCCTGCGGGATTGACATTTATCGCCAAATAGGTTATATAGCCCAGCATCCGATCCGGCGATGATCACGCCGGAGAGGTGTATCGGGTCGGCGTCGTGGGCCGGGATGCGGTTTTAGCCGCGATCGCGCAAACCACGCGTCCATCGAAGACCCGGACTGTCTCTGCGCTACCGGAAACGCCGTCCATACGTTTCTGCGACACACGGCAGGACTTGGGACGGCCATCCCCGGATAGCCTTCGGCCGATAACGATGCGAACCCTAACGACGGCCACATGGGACTTTCCGATGGAATACAGGTCGAGCCGGGCTGCACCGTGATTACCCGGCCGCTCGCCAGAGCTTCACGGAAAACAAAACACCGCGTCCCGGTGAGGACGCTCCCGACGCCGACCCGATGTTCTCGGTATTCGCGTTGATTTCCCCTGGCGTAACGGCCCGCACTCGCCAGCGGGCGTTTCCGCGTGCGCTGACTGCACGCACGGCGTCGTCATCCCAGCGAAGGCTGGGACCGCTGGCCGCGCAAAGCCCAACCCTCGGCAGGGCGTTTGAACGTTGGCTCGCCGTAACAGGCCAGCGGTCCCAGCCTTCGCTGGGATGACGGGGTTAGGCGCACGTCCTCCCCGTTCCGGGGAGGAAGTTACGGCACCCGTTTCTCCAGTTCCGCCAGCCATACCGCTGCGCTGGCGTCGGACGGTGCGCGCCAGTCGCCCCGGGGCTGAGGGCTCCGGCGGTGGACACTTTCGGGCCATTGGGAATGGCCGAGCGCTTGAACTGGCTGAACGCGAAGAAGCGCGTCACGAACTTCTCCAGCCATGAACGGATGACCGGCAGTTCGTAGGCGTTCTTCTTGGCTTCCGGGAAGGCGTGCGGCCATGCCCCCGCCGCCGTGTCGCGCCAGGCGTGCCAGGCGAGGAACGCGACCTTCGACGGCTTCTGCCCGAAGCGCATGACGTGGTGGAGGAAGAAGTCGTTGAGTTCGTAAGGCCCGATCTTCGCCTCGGTGCTCTGGATCGCGCCGTCGGCCCCGGCGGGCACCAGTTCGGGCGAAATCTCCGTCGCGAGGATCGCCAGCAGGATCTCCTCGGTCGAGGCGCTGAACTGGTCGGTCGTGGCGCACCAGCGGATCAGGTACTGGATCAGCGTCTTGGGCACGCCCGCGTTGACCGCGTAGTGGCTCATCTGGTCGCCGACGCCGTAAGTACACCAGCCCAGCGCCAGTTCCGACAAGTCGCCGGTGCCCACCACGAAGCCGCCGTGCTGGCTGGCGAGGCGGAACAGATAGTCGGTGCGCAGCCCCGCCTGGACGTTCTCGAACGTCACGTCGTAGACCGGCTCACCATTGGCGAAGGCATGGCCGATGTCATGGAGCATCGTCGTCGCGGCGGGCCGGATGTCGATCTCCTGCGCGGTGATGCCGACGGCGTCCATCAGCTTCCACGCGTTGGACTTCGTGCCGTCGCTCGTCCCGAAGCCGGGCATCGTGTAACCGCGGATGAACTCACGCGGCAGGCCGAGCCGGTCGCAGGCGCGCGCGGCGACGATCAGCGCGTGGGTCAGATCGAGGCCGCCCGAGATGCCGATCACCAGCGACTTCGCATGGGTCGATCTCGATCCGCCGCATCAGGCCGTCGACCTGGATGTTGAACGCCTCGTAGCAGTCGGCGTCCAGCCTGTCGGCGCGCGAGGGGACGAACGGGAAGCGGCTGACCGGGCGCACGAGGCCGATGTCGCCGCCGGCCGGGGCGTGGCGGAAGGGGACGGTGCGGAATGTTTCCTCCGGCTTGCCCGCGACGTCCGCCGCGTCATTGAACGTGGGCGAGCGCAGGCGGTCCATGACGATGCGGTCGCAGTCCACGTCGGCCACGCACAGTTCCGCTTCCAGCGAGAAACGCTCCGATTCCGCCAGCAGGTCGCCGAGTTCGTAGACGATGCCCTGCCCGTCCCATGCGAGATCGGTCGTGCTTTCGCCGTGTCCCGCCGCGCAGTAGATATAGGCCGCCATCGCGCGCGCCGATTGGGCCCGGCACAGCATGTGGCGCTCGTCCGACTTGCCGATGACGATGTTGGAGGCGGACAGGTTGGCGAGGATCGTCGCCCCCGCGATCGCGCCCAGCGAGGACGGCGGCGTCGGCGCCCAGAAGTCCTCGCAAATCTCGACGAAGAAGCGGAAGTTTTTCAGCACCTCGGACGCGAAGACGAGATCGACGCCGAACGGCACCTCCTGCCCGTTCACGGTGATGGTGGAGCCCCGGACGGTCTTGCCGCTGGCGAACCAGCGCTTCTCGTAGAACTCGCGGTAGTTGGGCAGGTAGGACTTGGGCACCACGCCGAGCAGGCGGCCCTGCGCGATGACCAGCGCACAGTTGTAGAGCCGCCCCTTGCGCTCCAGCGCGGCGCCGACCAGCAGCACCGGCGAAAGGTCGGCGCTGGCCTTGACGATATCGGCCACCGCGGCCTCGACCGCCTCGATCATCGCGCCCTGCAGGTGCAAGTCGTCGATGGCGTAGGAGGACAGGCTGAGTTCGGGGAAGACCAGCAGGTCGACATGCGCCGCATGGGCCCGGCGCGCTTCGGCAAGGATCGCATCGCGGTTGGCGGCGACGTCGGCGGTCTTCACGCGCGGGGTCGAGGTGGCGACGCGGACGAAGCCATGCTCGTGCATGGAGAAGAACGGGTGGCTGGTGTCGGTCATCGGCATTCCTCGAATTCGTCGTCCCGGACTTGATCCGGGACCGCTGGCCGTGAACAGCCGTCCTCTCGGCAGGGCGCCCTGCACGATGAAGCTCACCTAAAGACCGCCAGCGGTCCCGGATCAAGTCCGGGACGACGGTTGGCCTTTGCGAAATGTTCGCAATATCCTCTTGCCCTCGCCGCCCCCGCCTCTAAATGCCGGGTCTATGCGTGACCTGGACGATATCCGCGAAGAGTATGAATTCCTCGATGGCGACGAACGCTATCGCCTCCTGATCGAACTGGGGCGCGAGCTGGACGATATGCCCGAGGCGCTCAAGACCGACGCCACCAAAGTGCGCGGCTGCTCCGCCAGCGTCTGGGTCTATCCCATGGCGCGCGAGGACGGCACCCTGCACTTCCTGGCGGACAGCAACGCGGCGATCACCAAGGGCATCGTCTCGCTGGTGATCTCGGCGGTGCAGGACAAGCCTGCCGCGACGGTGGCCGCGACCGACATTGCGGCGGCGCTCGAACCGTTCGACTTGCGCAACCAGCTCTCGTCCAACCGGACGCAGGGCGTGCCCAACATGATCGCGCTGATCCGGGAAACTGCCGCGCGATATGCCCAGGGCTAGGAAATATCTCTGGATCACGGCGGGGGTAATCCTCGTCGGGATCGGCACGCTGGGCATCTTCCTGCCGCTGCTGCCGACGACGATCTTCTGGATTCTCGCCGCCGGGTGTTTCTCGAAGAGCCACCCGGAATGGGCTGAGCGGCTCTATCGACACCCGAAGTACGGCCGCCACTTGCGCGAATGGCGCGACCGGCGGGCGATCAGCCGCAAGGGCAAGATCGCGGCGATCTCCACCATGGGCCTGAGCGTCGCGATCGTATGGTTCACCGCAGGCGAAATGTGGGCGCTGATCCCTCTAGCGGTGCTGGCGACGATCGGGACGTGGATCTGGACGCGGGCGGAATAAATCCTCCCTGCGCTTGCTCGGGGAGGGGGACCGCCGACGCAGTCGGTGGTGGAGGGGAGAAGACCCCTCCGTCAGCCCTGCGGGCTGCCACCTCCCCATTCCTTCGGAACAGGGAGGATAGACCTAGTCCACCGCCTCGCGCAGCACGGCGATGCCCTGTTCGCGCTGCGCCCGCAGTTCCCGCTTGAGCACCGCCGGATCGCGCGCGACGACGAAGCCGAAGCTGACGCCGCCTTCCTTGCCGATGGTCGCATGGTGCAGCTTGTGGGCCTGCACCAGCCACTTGGCATAGCCGCGCTTGGGCACCCACCGGAAATAGCGCTGGTGGACGAGGCCGTCGTGGATCAGCGTGTAGATCACGCCGTAGACCAGCACGCCGAGACCGATCCACGTCCCCGGCCACCACGCTCGCTCCCCCATCACCAGCGGCGAGCCCAGCGCGAACATGGAAATGCTGATCGCCGCCCCGAACACGGCGTAGAGGTCGTTCTTCTCCAGCATTTTGTCATGCGGCTCGTGGTGGTCGCGGTGCCAGGCCCAGCCGAAGCCATGCATGATGTACTTGTGGCTCGACCACGCGACGAACTCCATCGCGGCGGCGGAGGCAAGGACGATCAGGACGGCGGCAAGGGCGGACATGGCCTTGCCCTTATACTGCCAACGCCTCTCTTCACACACAAAATCCCGTCATCCCCGCGCAGGCGGAGATGACGCGACTGAAGCTGCGACACTCTCTTACAATTGCACACACCCTTGCGACGGGCCGTCTAGCTGACGTTCAGTTTCACAAGCCTAATCCTGAATGCATCGGAAGCGACCTTCCGAAAACAGTTTCCAGCAAGGAGTGCGACCCATGCGCCAGTTCACCAAGTTCATCGCCCCCGCCCTGATCGCCGTCACCGGCCTCGGCGCCATCGCCCCCGGCATCGCCGAGGCCGCGCCGAACCGCCACGTCCAGGCCGCCCGCCACTACGACATTCGCTCCGACATCCAGGGCCTGCGCGCCAACATCGACCGCGCCGCCGCCCGCCGGACGATCTCGCAGCGCGAAGCCTCGGGCCTGCGCCGCGATGTCGTCGATATCCAGCGTCTCTACGGCCAGTACTCGCGCGGCGGCCTCTCCGCGCAGGAGACCCGCATCCTCGGCAACCGCGTGAACAAGGTCTACGCCTCGCTGCGGATGGAGCGCCACGATTACGACCGCCGCCGCGGCTGATCGGCGACCGGGAACCCCAAGTCGCGGAATAATCCGGCAGCCTTTGCCGTAGCCCGCAGTTTCCCTCCCGGCAGAACAATCCCCCCACACAGGAATCCCCCATGAACAAGCTGACCAAGATCATCGCCCCCGCCCTCGTCGCGCTGCTCGGCGGCGCCTCGCTGGCCCCTGCCGTCGCCGAGGCCGCACCCTACCACCACGACCAGCGCGACCATGCGCGCCGTGGCCACCACGCCCCGCCGCGCTACGTGAAGCATCACCGCGCTTCGAAGCACTACTGGCGCAATGACCGCCGCCACCACGACGACCGCCGCTATCGTTCGCGCTACGATCGCCATGACCGTTACGATCGTCGCCACCACTGATCGACCGGGCCGGTAACCCTGAATTCCGGCCCGCACACTCCTAACGCGCCCGGCCGCAAGGACCGGGCGCGTTTTACATGGCGGTGCGAGCGCCTCGCAACAGCAACGATCGATCGTCAGGTCAATTCGGATTGAATGAAAATTTCATTCGAGGGGCGCAGCGAATCGCCCTGCCCCTTGAATTTCGCAAGGGCGGGGCCTAATCGCGCCTGATCATGACAACCGCACCGCGCACCCTCTACCAGAAGATCTGGGACGCCCACGTCGTCGACCAACGGGACGACGGCACCTGCCTCATCTATATCGACCGGCACATCGTCCATGAAGTGACGAGCCCGCAGGCTTTCGAGAGCCTTCGCGCCGCCGGTCGCCCGGTGCGTCGCCCCGATCTTACGCTCGCGGTGCCTGACCATAACCTGCCCACCACCGCGCGCCGCGACGCGAACGGCAACCGCGTGCCGATCGCCGATCCGCAGAGCGCCCAGCAGCTCGACATGCTGGAGAAGAATGCGCCTTCGTTCGGCATCCGCTACATCGGCGACGCCGATCCGGAACAAGGCATCGTCCACGTCGTCGGCCCCGAGCAGGGCTTCTCGCTGCCCGGCGCCACCATCGTCTGCGGCGACAGCCACACAGCCTGCAACGGCGGCCTGGGCGCGCTGGCCTTCGGCATCGGCACGTCCGAGGTCGAGCACGTGCTGGCCACCCAGACGCTGCTGCTCAAGCAGTCGAAGACCTTCGAGGTCCGGGTCGAGGGCACGCTCGGCGCCGGGGTCACCCCGAAGGACGTGATCCTGCACGTCATCGGCGTCATCGGCACTGCCGGCGGCACCGGCTACGTGATCGAGTACACCGGCAACGTCTTCCGCGAGATGTCGGTCGAAGGCCGCCTGACGGTATCGAACATGTCGATCGAGGGCGGCGCCCGCGCCGGTCTGGTCGCACCGGACGAGACGACTTTCGCCTACGTCAAGGGCCGCCCCTATGCGCCCAAGGGCGCGGACTGGGACAAGGCCGTCGCCTGGTGGAAGAGCCTGGCGACCGACGAAGGCGCGACGTACGACAAGTCCGTGTTCATCCGCGCCGAGGACATCCAGCCCACCGTGACCTGGGGCACCAGCCCTGAGGACACCTCCGGCATCGGCGGCGTCGTCCCCGCGCCTGAGGACTTCGCCGACGCCTCCAAGCGCGACGCGGTCAAGCACAGCCTCGACTACATGGGCCTGACGCCCGGCACGAAGCTGACCGACGTGGAAGTGCAGAACGTCTTCATCGGGAGCTGCACCAACAGCCGCATCGAGGACATCCGCGCCGCCGCCGAAGTGCTCAAGGGGCGCCACAAGGCCGACAACGTGAAGTGGGCGATCGTCGTCCCCGGATCGGGTCTGGTCAAGGCGCAGGCCGAGGCCGAGGGTCTGGACAGGATCATCATCGATGCGGGTCTGGAATGGCGCGAGCCGGGCTGTTCGGCCTGCCTTGCCATGAACCCCGACAAGGTGCCTGCCGGAGAGCGCTGCGCCTCCACCAGCAACCGCAACTTCACCGGCCGCCAGGGTCCGGGTGCGCGCACCCACCTGATGAGCCCCGCCATGGCCGCCGCCGCCGCCGTCACCGGCAAGCTGACCGACGTGCGCGACCTCGCGCCAATGACTGAACCGGCCTAAGCTGATAGGATCTCCCCCATGTCCAACGATTCCGACAACTCGCTCGCAGGCCGCGCCGCCATCGCCGCCGGTGCCGCCATCGGTTCGGCCGCCATCGCCGCTGCCCTGCTCTTCGTGAAGCGCCGCAGCGACCGCAAGAAGGCCGACGCGCAGCCGCCGAAGACCAACACGGCTCCACACTTCCCGAGCGAGACGGACTGATGCAGGCGATCAACCACGTCGCCGGCAAGGCGATTCCGTTCGGCCGTAAGAACGTCGACACCGACGTCATCATCCCGGCGCACTGGCTCAAGACGATCACCCGCACAGGTCTCGGCAAGGGCGCGTTCGAATCGATCAAGCTGGAAGACGGCAACGTCTTCACCGACGAGCGCTGGGCCGGCGCGCCGATTCTCATCGCGGGTGACAACTTCGGCTGCGGCTCCAGCCGTGAGCACGCCGCCTGGGCGCTGCTCGACATGGGCGTGACTTGCGTGATCGCGCCGAGCTTCTCGGACATCTTCTCGGGCAACGCCTTCAAGAACGGCATCCTCACCGTGGCGCTGCCGCAGGAGGCGATCGACCGCCTGATGGAAGTGGCGCAGGACGAGACGATCGACATCGACCTCGACACGCAGTCGGTGACCACGCCGTTCCAGGATCGCTTCACGTTCGAGATCGATCCGTTCCGCAAGCACTGCCTGCTGAACGGCCTAGACGAAGTGGGCCTGACGATGGCGCAGGGCGAAACGATCTCGACCTACGAAGGCAAGGCACGCGAAACGCTGTCGTTCCTTGCCAGCCCGGTGCTGGCGGCCTGACCGCAAAATCCTCCCTGTTCCGAAGGAATGGGGAGGTGGCAGCCCGCAGGGCTGACGGAGGGGTCTTCTTCCTCCACCCCCGCCTGCGGCGGCGGTCCCCCTCCCCATCGCTTCGCGACAGGGAGGATTCTTCGCCTCTCGATCCATCGGTCGCTATTGCGAATCAAGGATTGCCCCGCAGCCCCGCGTTCCCTATCGGCATGGACAACGCTTTAACCCGAGGTTGTCCGATGACGAGTTTCCAGGACCGCGAGCGCGCCGAAGAAGCGAAGTTCGCTCACGACGCCGACACGCTGTTCCGCATCCAGGCCCGCCGCAACCGCCTCGTCGGTGAATGGGCGGCCGAACGCATGGACTTGTCGCAGGCCGAAACCGATGCCTATGCCAAGGCCGTCGTCCAGGCCGACTTCGAGGAAGCGGGCGACGAGGACGTCATCCGCAAGCTGCTGGGCGACCTGACCGCCGCCGGCGTCGATACCACCGAAGCGGAAGTGCGCGCCGCACTGGCCGCCAAGCAGGTCGAAGCGCGCCGCGCTTTCCTGGGCTGAGGACTATCCGATGGGCATGACCGCTACCGAAATCGAGACCATGATCCGCGCCGCGCTGCCGGACGCGGAAGTCACGATCACCGACCTCGCCGGGGACAACGACCACTACGCCGCGCACGTCGTCTCGGCCGCCTTCACGGGCCGCCCCCGCGTCGCGCAGCACAAGATGGTCTACGAAGCGCTGGGCGGCCGCATGGGCGGCGTCCTTCACGCCTTGCAACTCACCACCGCCGTCCCCAACTGACGCAAGCATACTACTCAAGGGTTTTACTGAAATGTCCGACGTCAATGCCCGTATCGGCGATATCGTAAAGAGCAACGACGTGGTCCTCTTCATGAAGGGCACCCCGCTGTTCCCGCAGTGCGGCTTCTCCAGCCGCGCGATCGCCATCCTCGAACACCTCGGCGTGCCTTACGAGACCGTCGATGTGCTACAGGACATGGAAATCCGCCAGGGCATCAAGTCCTACTCGGACTGGCCGACGATCCCCCAGCTCTACGTCAAGGGCGAGTTCCTCGGCGGCAGCGACATCATGATGGAGATGTACGAGGCCGGCGAACTGCACCAGCTCATGACCGACAGCGGGATCGCTGCGCAGGGCTGATCTGCCGACAGCACCGGATTACGAAGGCTCGGGAAGCGATTCCGGGCCTTTTCATCGCCCGTCATCGCGGACCTGATCCGGGATCGCTGGCCGTGAACAGCGGCGCCTGCGTCAAGGCGCCTCGCGGCCTGCACCGGGCTAAAGACAGCCACCGGTACCGGACAAAGCTGGGACGACGAATGCCTGGATGTATGGGGAACCCCGGGGAGGCGGGGCCGGGAGACTGTCCGGCCCCGCCTCTATCGAGACTGCTTCTCTCGGGGTACGATACTTCATAAGCATGGCCTGTGCCAGTTCTGATTTTTCCCGAAAATCAGCCATTTCTTCGGTTCACGTGTCAGCGCGTGCGTCATGCCTTGTAAATTCTGCCGACACTGCCACCTGAGTCGCCTGGCGCTTTTCCGCTTGCGTGCCCCTTCCCCAGCGGCAAGATCGGCGGCAATGATCCAGACCGCTCCCTCCGACCAGCCGATGCCGACAGACGGCCCCGCCGTCGTCCCTGCCGCCACCGTGGTGGTGTTCCGCCACGCCGCCGACGGCGGACCGCCCGAACTGCTGATGCTCCAGCGCTCGGACGGCATGCGCTTCGCGGGCGGAGCGGCGGTGTTTCCCGGCGGCCGCGTCGATCCCGCAGACCGCGAACTCGCCCGCCGCCTGCTGCCCGGCAGATCGGAGGAGATCGCCTCCGCCCGCATCGCCGCGATCCGCGAGACGCTGGAGGAAGCGGGCCTCATGATCGCCACCCGCGCCCCCGTCACCGCCCGCGAAGCCGCAGAAGCGCGGGCGATGCTGCTGGAGGTCGGCCGGCTCGACACCGTGCTGGAGCGCTTCGGCTGGGAACTGGACCCGCAGGCGCTGACCTTCTTCGCGCACTGGTGCCCCTTGTGGGAGAAGGCCTTCGACACGCGCTTCTTCGTCGCCGACATCGGCACCGGCGCGGTGGACGTCACGGTCGATGCCACCGAGAACTCGCGCCTGTTCTGGGCGAGCGCCGCCGATGCTCTGGCGATGGCCGATCGGGGCGAGATTTCGGTGATCTTTCCGACCCGCCGCAATCTCGACCGCCTTGCGCAGTACGCCGATCATACCGAAGCGCTGGCCGACATCGCCGCCCACCCCGTCGTCCGCATCCACCCCGAGTTGGAAATGCGCGAGGACGGCGAATGGCTCGTCATCCCTGCCGGGCTCGGTTATCCGGTGCTGGGCCAGCTCAAGGCGACGGTGCGGCGCGGTTAGGTCAGGCCGGTACGGCGGTCGGCTCCTGCCCTTTCGCACCACCCGCGGCGTAAAGACCGAGCGCGACCGCTGCCGCAAAGAACACGGCTATCGCCACGATCGCACCGTCGTAACTGCCGGTGACCGAATGGACCCGCGCCGCTCCCACGACGGCGACCGCGATGAACGGCAGCCCGATCAGCGTGTTGAGCCCAAAGCCCCGGCTGTAGCTCGCCTGTCCGAACGAATCGGTCAGCCCCTTGCCCAGCGTCGGGATCGCGCCCGCGCCGTGCATGCCGATGAGGCCGATCAACAGGGCCGCCATCCAGAACGGCGGGTGCTGCAACAGCAGAGTCCACAGCACTGCACAGTCGAAACCGATGAGCGCCAGCGCCCTCGCCCCGCCGATGCGGTCGGCGATCCAGCCGAACAGTATCGAGCCGGCAATCCCGACCAGCGACATGATCGACTGCAGCAGCGCCGCCTCGGGCCGGGTGAAGCCCCAGGAAAGCCCCATAGGCACCAGCAGCGAGCCCAGCAGCACCGAACTCGTCATGCTGGCCACCGCCGCCAGCGAGATCGCCCAGAAGCGCGGCCGCGCGAGCAGTTGCGCGACGCTGAACGATCCGTCGGCGGTGCGCTTCGCATCGGGTTCGGGCGCCAGCGTCTCGGTATGCCCCGGCGGGTGATCGATCGCCAGCAGCGCCAGCGGCAGCAGCAGCGCCGCCGCGATCAGGCCGATGGACAGGTAGATCACGCTGGGCGAGACGACGGAAAGCGCCCGCTCCAGTGTCCACGGCACCACCGCGATCACCACCGGCAAGTGGACGATACCCAGCGCCAACCCGCGATTGCGGTTGAACCAGCGTCCCACCAGCGTCGCCGGGCCGATCGATCCGGCGAGGCTCAGCGCAGGGCCGAAGCAAAGCCCGTAAGCCAGCAGGTAAAGCGCATAACTCTGCGTCCATGCCAGCGTGAGATAGCCCGCCACCGTCAGCAGCGCACCGACGAGCAACAACAGGCGGAGCGAAACCTTCGCGATCAGCACGCCCACGAAAGGCGCGAGCACCGACGAGCCCACCAGCACCAGCGGGATGCCCGCCGCCGCCTCTTCCGCACTGACGCCGAGGCGTTGCTCGACCGAGGCCAGCATCAGCCCGAACGAGCCCATGACGGTGCCGATCACCATGTTGTGCGACACGCCCGCGATCACGCCCATGCGTACCGCAAGCGGATGGTTGGGAGCATCGCTCCCCGTTCCGACAGGTGCTGCCAAGCGCTCTCTCCCGATGCCTGAACCCAATGTTCCTGGCGTGCCGGCGATTGCATGCCGGTCTGTTCGCAAGAGAGTGCGGGGCTGCCGCTCGGCTTGGCCAGAACTTTCCGGCCGGATGAACGAGAATTCGCCGGGGCGACGTTATCGCTCAGACGCTGGCGTGCGATCCGTGCGCTGCGGCGATGTGCTCGAGCACCGGGCCGTAGAGCGGACGGTCAAACTCGACCCCGGCAAGGTCGCTGCTGACCCAGCGCACCACGCCCGACATGCCTTCCATCCCCTTGGGCCGCACGATCAGGCGCGCGCCGACGCGGAAATAGATGCCGCGCATGCGCAGGCAGCAGCCCTCCACCGAGATGTCGGAAATCTCGCCGTCATCCCGCAGACCGCTCTGCGTGCGGCACTGAACGGCCAGCGCGACGGAGCGTCGCTGCGATCGCCGGGGAAGAACGGTGCGGGTCATGAGCGGGAGAATACAACCGATCGGTTTATGATCGCTTAAACTTCATCGCGCGCCCGTTCGAACACGGTTCGAACTCAATCCGGGAAGCAGGGCGACCATTTCCGAAGACAATGGCGCGCCCGACAGGGTTCGAACCTGTGACCCCAAGCTTAGAAGGCTCGTGCTCTATCCAGCTGAGCTACGGGCGCGCGCCGGATTTCCCATAGCGTGGTTACCGCGCGGCGCAAACCGCTGGCAGCGCAAACTTGTGCTTTGCGCTGCAGCAAAGCCACGTTACGCACAGGCAATGACCGCCGCTACCGACGCTCCATCGCCTCTGTCCCGCCCCTTGTCACGCATCGACGGCCTTACCGGCGCCCGTCGGCACTTCCGCTATTTCGACTACGTGATGGCGGCCTTCGTCGCGATCCTGCTGCTGTCGAACCTGATCGGTGCGTCCAAGCTGGCGAATATCGGCGGCGTGACGTTCGGCGCGGGCATCCTGTTCTTCCCCGTCAGCTACGTCATCGGCGACGTGCTGACCGAAGTGTACGGCTATGCCAATGCCCGCCGCTGCGTCTGGGCGGGCTTCTTCGCGATGATCTTCATGGCCTTCATGAGCTTCGTCGTCGTCGCCATGCCGCCGGATTCCGGCTGGACCGGACAGGCCGCCTACGAAGCGGTATTCGGCTCGACCTGGCGCATCGTCCTCGCCTCGCTGACCGCGTTCTGGGCGGGTGAGTTCGTCAATTCCTTCGTCCTCGCCAAGATGAAGCTGATGACCGGCGGCAAGCACTTGTGGATGCGTACCATCGGCTCGACGGTGGTGGGACAGGCCGCCGACAGCGCCCTGTTCTATCCCATCGCCTTCCTCGGCACCTGGACGCACGAGCAGGTGCTGACCGTCATGGTCACCAACTGGGGCATGAAGGTGCTGTGGGAAGCGGTGCTGACGCCGGTAACTTACGTCGTCGTCGGCTGGCTAAAGAAGCGCGAGGGCGTCGAGGTGTTCGACGACAATCTCGATTTCTCGCCTTTCGCCAAGGCAAAATCGGTCTGAACGTTGTGAGCAGGGCGCTGAGCCGCGCTTTTTACAGGGCTGCCGCATTTTCCGAGTCGTCAGCTGTTTCCACCTGACTTGAAAATGCTCTAGGCCGCGCCGACCATGCTCGACCGCATCCTCCTGTCCCGTTTCCGCAACCACCACGAGACCGCGGTGGAAGGCACGGCGCAGTTCAACCTGCTGGTCGGCGAGAACGGCGCCGGTAAAACCAACGTGCTGGAGGCGATCAGCCTGCTCGCGCCCGGACGCGGCCTCCGCCGGGCGCAGCTGGTGGACGTGCCCGCGCAGGACGGCGACGGCGGGTTCGCGGTGAACGCTGCACTGCGCATGCCCGGCCAAGGGGAAGGGAGCGAGCCCGTCCGCCTCGGCACCGGCGTCGCGGCGGAGCGTCCCGGGCGGCGGCTTGTGCAGGTGAACGGCGCGCAGGCATCCGCCCTGAGCCTGGCCGAGTGGCTCTCGATCGGCTGGCTGACCCCGGCGATGGACCGCCTTTTCGTCGAGAGCGCGGGCGCGCGGCGGCGGTTCCTCGACCGGCTGGTGCTGGCGATCGAGCCCGCCCATGCCGGCCATGCGGCGCGCCTGGAGACGGCACTGCGCGAGCGCAACCGCCTGCTGTCCGACGAACGTTCGCCCGATCCGCACTGGCTCGAGGCCATCGAGGTGCAGATCGCCGAGGCCGGGGCGCTGGTGGCGACGGCCCGCGCGCGCCTCGTCACCCGGCTGGAGGCGGCGCTGGCTCGGCTTCCCGACACGCCTTTCGCGCGCCCTTCGCTGACCTACCAGCCCGGCGGCCCGGTCGAGGCCGGTGCGCTTGCCATCGCCCTGCGCGACGGGCGGCCGCGCGAGCGGGCGGCCCAGCGCACCCTTACCGGCCCCCACCGCGACGAACTGGGGGTGACGATGGCGGGCAAAGGGCAAGCGGCAGCGGAATGCTCGACCGGCGAGCAGAAGGCGATGCTCATCGCCATCACTCTCGCGCATTCGCAGCTGCTGGAGGCAGATGGGGAGAACCGCCCGCGCCTGCTGCTGCTGGACGAGGTCGCCGCGCATCTCGACCCGCTGCGGCGCGAGGCGCTGTTCGACCGGCTGCGGGCAGGCTCCGCGCAAGTCTGGCTGACGGGGACCGAGATCGCCCCGTTCGAGGCAATCGCGGCGGAAGCGGCGGTATGGGAGGTCAGCGCGGGGACGGTGCGGCGGGTCTGACCACTCGGTTGTCATTGCGAGCGTAGCGAAGCAATCCAGGGCAGTCTTGAGCCGCCTTGGATTGCTTCGCTACGCTCGCAATGACGAAGTGAAGAGGGGACCTCACCTCTTCGGCAAAGCATCCGCCACATCGTCCACCGTCGCCGCCACGATCGCGTCTATGCCGATAGCCGTAGGATGCACGTGATCGCCCTGCATAAGATCCGGCTTGTCGATCACCGGCTGGAGGAAGAACGGCACCAGCACCGCGCCGTACTTCTCCGCCAGCTGCGGATAGATCGGGTTGAAACCCGAGGCATAGTCCCTGCCCAGGTTCGGCGCCGCCAGCATTCCGAGCAGCACCACGCCGATCTTCTCCTGCCGCAACCGCTGGAGGATCTTCTCCAGGTTCGCGCGCGTCTCGGCCGGGGGCAATGAGCGCAGCATGTCGTTGCCGCCGAGGCTGATGATCACCAGTTCGGGCTTGGCCGGCTGGCTTTTCAGCGTGAAGTCGAGCCGCTGCAGCCCCGCCGCCGTGGTGTCGCCCGAGACCCCGGCATTGGCGATGCGCGCGTTGACACCCCGCGCGCGCAGGGCCTGTTCGAGCCGGTCGGGGTAGCTTTCGCCATCCTCCAGTCCGTAGCCCGCCAGCAGCGAATCCCCGAAGGCGAGTATCCTGCGCTCCGGCCCCATGACCGGTATCTGCGGCGGCGCATCGACGGCCGACCGGCTCTCCTGCACGGGCGGCGCCGGGGCCTTGTCGCAGGCGGAAAGCGCCAGGGTGGAGGCGGCAAGGAGAGCGAGGGAAACGAGGCGCAAGGCATTCTCCTGAAGGGACCGACTTGTCGGATGCACTGGTGCTATCCCATATGGGGATGGTGACAAGCCCTGCCCAAGCCCGCTCCGCCCTTTCCGGCACTCCTTCCCCCGCTTCCGACGACACTATTCTGGCCCGCGACCTGCGCCTGACGCTGGGTTCCGGGGACAGTGCGGTCGAAATCCTCAAGGGGATCGACCTTTCCGTGCCCCGGGGCCAGACGCTGGCGCTGCTCGGTCCTTCGGGATCGGGCAAGTCGTCGCTGATGGCGGTGCTCTGCGGGCTGGAGCGCGCCAGTTCGGGCACGCTGGAGGTCGCCGGACAGGACTTCGTGGGGATGGACGAGGACGCCCTTGCCCGGGCGCGGCGCGGCAGGATCGGCATCGTCCTCCAGGCGTTCCACCTGCTGCCGACGATGACCGCGCTGGAAAACGTCGCCACGCCGCTGGAACTCGCGGGAATGCCCGATGCCCGCGCGCGGGCCGAAGCGGAACTCACGGCGGTCGGGCTGGGCCATCGCCTGTCGCACTATCCCGCGCAGCTTTCCGGCGGCGAGCAGCAGCGCGTCGCCATCGCCCGCGCCCTCGCTCCCCGCCCGGCGCTGGTCTTCGCCGACGAGCCGACCGGCAACCTCGACGCCGCCACCGGCGCGGCAATAATCGACCTGCTTTTCGCCCGCCGGGCCGAGACCGGCGCGACCCTGCTCATCATCACTCACGACGAAAGCCTCGCCCACTGCTGCGAGCGCGTAGTGACCATCGGCGACGGCCAGATCGCCAGCGACATACGGGCAGGCGAACACCTTGGCTGACGCCCTCCCGTGGCGGACCGCCTGGACACTCGCCCGCCGTGACCTCTCGGCCCGGTTCAAGGGGCTGCGGCTGCTGCTCGTGTGCCTGTTCCTCGGCGTCGGCGCGATCGCCGCGATCGGGACGCTGACCGGCTCGATCGAGCGCGAACTGGGAACGCGGGGGCGCGAAATCCTTGGCGGCGACATCGAACTGAGGGTCTGGCAGCGCGCCTTCGGCAAGGACGAGGATGCGGCGCTCTCCCGCCTCGGCCGGGTTTCGCGCGGGCAACGCATGCAGGCCATCGCCACGAAGGGAGATGCCACCGCGCCCGTCGCGCTCAAGGCGGTGGACGGGAACTGGCCGCTCTACGGCCGCCTCGAACTGACCGACGGCCGCCGCGTCGGCGCCCCAGCCCCCGGCACGGCATGGATCGCCAAGGGCACCGCCGCCCGCCTCGGTGCCGGGAAGGGCCAGCGCATCGCCATCGGCGGCGTGCCAGTGATCGTGGGCGGCATCATCGCGACCGACCCCGAGCAGATGAGCGAGGGCTTCGCGCTGGGCGACACCGCCGTGGTGCCGCTCGACCTTCCCGCGAGCGCCGGGCTGACCGCGCCGGGCGCCATGTACCGCAGCGTCGTACGGGTGCGCTTCGCCGACCCCGCGCGCGATCCCGAAGCGGTGATCGACGCCCTCAAGTCCCGCTTCGGCGACGGCTTCGACACCCGCACCCGGCTGGCAGCCTCGCCTTCGACCGAGCGCTTCGTCACCCGCATGGGCGAGTTTCTCGTGCTGGTCGGGCTTGCCGCGCTGGTGATCGCCGGGATCGGCATCGGCGGCGGCGTCTCGTCCTATTTGGAGGCACGGCGCAGTTCGATCGCAACCCTGAAGGTGCTCGGCGCCACCAGCGGCGACATCGCGCGCATCTATCTCCTGCAGGTCGGCGCGGCCGCCCTGGTCGGCAGCCTGGCAGGGCTTGCCGCAGGCGTGCTCGTGACCCCGCTCCTCGCCTCGGCGCTGCAGAGCCTGCTGCCGGTCGAGCCCGGGTTCACCGTCTCCCCGCGGCGCTCGCGACGGCGGCGGCCTATGGCCTGCTGGTCGCGCTGATATTCTCCGCGCCGCCGCTGGTGCGGGCGCGCAGCTGGCCCGCGATGGCGCTGATGCGCGCCCGCGTGGCGCCGCTCACGGCCGACCGCAAGGCGCTCGCCCTGCCGGTCGGCCTCGGCCTTGCCGCCATCGTCGCGCTGGCGCTGCTCAACGCCGCGCAGCCGCTGGTGACGCTGGGCTTCCTCGGGGCCTCGGCCGCGATGCTCGGCCTGCTGGCGCTCGTCGGCCTCGGCATCCGCAAGCTCGCCGCCCGCCTGCCGAGACCGCGCGGGCCGATGCTGCGCGCGGGACTGGCGAACCTCCACCGCCCGGGCGCGCAGACCGGGGCGCTGGTCACGGCGCTCGGCTTCGGACTTTCCGCCTTCGTGCTGATCGCGGCTGTGCAGACGAGCCTCGACGCCAACATCCGCCGCACCGTGCCCGAGCGCGCGCCCGACTTCTTCGTGCTCGACGTGCCGAAGGACAAGGCCGATGCCTTCGCCGACGCGGTCGAGCGGACGATCCCCGGTTCCACCCTCAAGCTGGTGCCGAACATGCGCGGCCGCATCCTTGCCTATGGGCCGAAGGACCGGATGACCCGCGTGGCCAGCCTCGGCAAGGACCTGCCCGATGGCGCCTGGGCGCTGCGCGGGGAGCGCGGTCTGACCTACTCGGTCGGCGTGCCCGAGGGCAGCAGCGTCACCTCCGGCCAGTGGTGGCCCGAGTTCTACCGGGGCGAGCCGCTTGTCTCGGTCGATGAGAGGCTGGCCGAGGCGATCGGCCTGAAGGTCGGCGACTACGTGACCGTGGGCGTGCTGGGCGTCGAGAAGACCGCGCGCATCGCGGCGCTGCGCCGGATCGACTGGGACAGTCTGGGCTTCAACTACGTGCTGGTGTTCTCGCCCAATGCGCTGGCCGACGCCCCGCACAACCTCGCCGCGACGATCGAGGTGCCCAAGGGCGCGTCCACGGCGGGCCTGCTGCCCCGGCTGGTGCGCGCCTTCCCCTCGACCTCGGTGATCGAGACGGGGAGCCTGCTGCGCGATGCCCGCGCGCTGCTCGACCAGATGTCGGCGGCGATCCTCGCGGCATCCTCGGTTGCAGTGCTGGCGGGGCTCGCGGTGCTGCTGGGCGCTATCGCGGCGGCGCGGGCGAGCCGGACGTACGACACCGTGATCCTGCGCGTGCTGGGCGCCAGTCGCGGGCAGCTGCTCGCGGCGCAGATGGCGGAATACGGGCTGCTCGCCGTGGTGCTCGCCCTCGTCGCGTTGGGCGCGGGCAGCGCGATGGCTTGGGCGGTGATCGTCAAGCTGTTCGAGTTCGCCTGGCTGCCCGACTGGCCGCGCGTGCTGGCGGTTCTGGCCGCCGGGCTGCTGCTGATCCTCGGCTTCGCCCTAGCCGGAACGCTGCCGCTGCTGCGGGCGAAACCGGCAAGGGCGCTGCGCGAACTTTAGAAGCCGATCTCTACCCTCACCACTCATTGGTCATTCCCGCGAAGGCGGGAACCCATCTGCTGACGCTTCCTGTTCGCGATCATCAGATGGGTCCCCGCCTTCGCGGGGATGACGGGATTGGAAATCAGGCGAAGACCTCGCGGTTGTCGAACAGCACGCTGGGATCGCGCGTCTTGTAGACGAGCGTGCTGGCGACGATGTCGTGCAAGCCCTGCTTGCGCTCGGTGAAGGCGACCATGATGTAGCCGATGCACAGGATCAGGCTCGACAGGATCTTGGCGAAGTAGCGCCCGGTCGCACGCGCGAAAGTCAGCCGTTCGCCCCGCAGGTCGGTAACGACCACGCCGACGGCCAGCTTGCCGACGGTCGCCTGCAGCTTCGAGCTTTCCATGATCGCGAAGTAGAGCCAGTTGATCACCAGCGACGCGCCGATCATGCCGAACATCATCATCCCGAACGCCGCGTTCTCGCCCGCGCCCAGCCCCGTCAGCGGCAGCGCGAGGCCGACGCCGAAGATGCCGCCGATGATCGAAGTCGCGATCTGCAGGATGATCGCGTCAAGGATGTAGGCGAGCACGCGCCACCAGAAGCCACCATACGGAATCATGCATTCCCCCTTATTTTTGCGGCCTGCCCAGCCTGACAATGCGACGCAAGTTCACATTTAAATCGGGAAATTACAAAGACTTTCTGTTCCGCCTTCCGAAGCCGTAAAGAAAGAGGGGCGCAGGAGGCCGAGCCTCCCGCGCCCCTTTTCAGGTCCGCGTCCCGCTTCTCTTGCCGTACCTCCTCCCAGAGACGACACGGCGGGTACGCGCTTCACACGCTCCGGGCTTTATCATGCCGCATTTTCCGAGCCGCCGACCGCGCACGGCCGGCTTGAAAATGCTTCAAAACCGGTAGCGCGCCGCCACGCCGTAAGTGCGTGGCTGGTTCGGATAGCCCGAGATCGAGCCGGGCTGTGCCGGGCTGTCGAATATCTGCAGAATGGTGCGGTCGTTCAGCAGGTTGCGGCCCCAGACCGTCAGTTCCAGCCCGTTCGCCATCACGTAAGTCAGCGAGGCGTTCATGTCGTTGATGTCCTGCTTGAACTCCCGCGCGGCGGCGAGCGCTGCGGATACGTCGGTGACGTTGCCCGCGCTGTCGCGCACGACGAGGCCCGGCAGGCCCTCGACCAGACGGAACTGCGATTCGTAGTGATAGTCACCGCGCAGGATGATCCGGTCCCCGCGCGTTCCCACGGGCTGCACGAACTCGGCCGAGAACGTCGCCGAGAGCGGCGGGACGCCCGCCGGGGTCGTCCCCGAAAGGTCGCCGAAGGCCGAAAGCTGAAAAGTGTCGTACTTCGGGTTCAGGTACGTCCAGGCCATCGTCAGGGTCAGCTGGTCGATCGGCTTGGCCGAACCCTCGAACTCGATGCCGAACGCCGACTGCTTGCCCGCGTTCGCCAGAAAGAAGCCCGAGCCGGTGAAGATGTTCGACTGGAAGTTCTTGATCTCCTGCTTGAACACCGCGACGTTGGCCGAGACGATCCCCCAGTTGCCCTTGATCCCGGCCTCGTAGACCGTCGAATTCTCCGCATTGGCGAAGCGGCTGCCGGAGGTCAGATTGGTCACCGCCAGGCCCTGCGCGCGCAGTTCGACGAGGTCGGCAGGCGTCGGGCGGCTATCACGCGACAGGTTGATCGACGCCGCCTTGTAGCCGGTCGCCCAGGCCGCATAGAGGTTGACCGTGGGCGTCACGTCCCAGGCCACGCGCGCGGTGTAGCTGAAGTCGCCGTCGCTCACCCTGCCCGGCTCGACCGCGTTGGGCACGTTCATGAACTGCGGGAAATACTGCAGCGCGCGCAGCGGATTGAGCGGGTTTGCCGCCGGATTGTTGGCATTGCCGTTCGCGAAGCCGACCAGCTGCTGATAGATCGGCGCGGTCTGCGGGTTCGTCGCGAAGGCGAAGATCGCCGCCGGGTTGGTCGGGTCCACACCCACCGAACGCAGCGCCCCGCCAAGCAGCAGTTGCTGGCGGAACGCCGAATAGCGCGGATCGTCGAAATTGATCGACGAGAACACGTCATCCGACGTCGTGTTGGTGGCGAAGCGCTTCTTGTCGTGCGTGTAGTTGAGACCGCCGGTCACCGTCAGTCCCGGCGCCACCTCGAAGTCGAGCTGGCCGAAGATGGACCACGCCTCGTTCTTCAGCTTGTAGGCCTCGGTCAGGCCGGTGCCGGAAGCGAAGAACTGCCCGGCGTACTTGGCCGGATTGCCTTCGTAGGCGCCGAAGGCCGTCTCCAGCGCAGGCACGCTGAGCGCCCCGCCCGACAGGCTCTGGACGAGGAGGTTGGCGTAAGGCCGCGCATCGTCGCCCCAGAACACCTCGTTGTTCTGGTCGATCTTCTCGTTGAAATAGTAGCCGCCGATGAGGCCGGTGATCTTCTCGCCCACCTCGAAGTTGGCGCGCAGTTCCTGCGTGAAGGTCTTGATCCGCAGGTCCTGCCAGTTGCGGCCCAGCAGGTCGGCGCTGGAGAAGTCCGAATCCTGGTTGGTGAGCGCATTGGTGCGGCGGTACGAGGTGATCGAGGTCAGCTTGGTGGCGCCCAGATCATAGTCCAGCTGGCCCGAAACGCCCCAGTTCTCGATTCTATTGGACGATCTGAAGTTGTTGTAGACGAAGTTGTCGTACTTCTCGCCCGGCTGGTTGACCGCCCCGCCCAGCGCGAAGATCGCCGCCGTGGGGGTCGCCTGGCGCAGGTTGACCACCGCGCAGCAGTTCTCGTCGATCTTGCCGTAATCGCCGATCAGCCGCAGTTCGAGGCCGTCATGGTTGTCGAACAGCAGCTGCCCGCGCCCGAACCAGCGATCACGCTCGTTGGTGCGCTCGCCGGTGGCAAGGTCCCTGACGATGCCGTCGCGCTTGTTGAGCCCGCCCGCGAGGCTGAATGCGACGTTCTCGCTTAGCGGCCCGGTTACCGTGCCCTTGACGACTACGGCGTCGTAGTTGCCGTAGCTGGCCTCGACATTGCCGCCGAACTGGAACTGCGGCTTCTTGGTAACAATCGAGATCACGCCCGCCGAGGCATTCTTGCCGAACAGCGTGGACTGCGGCCCACGCAGCACCTCGATGCGCTCCACATCGGGGAAGTCCGCGATCATCGAGGCCGAGCGCGAGCGGTAGACGCCGTCGATGAACAGGCCCACCGAAGGCTCGATACCCGCGTTGTTGGCGCCGTTACCGAAGCCGCGGATATAGAAGTTGGTATTGGCGCTCGACTGCAACTGGTTGACGCGCAGCGACGGCACCAAAGTCTGCAAGTCCTTGAGATCGCGCATCTGCGCGCGTTCCAGCGTCGCTCCGCTGGTCACCGAGACGGCGACTGGCACGTCCTGCAGCGTCTGCTCGCGCTTGGTCGCGGTGACGATGATGGTATCGGTGTACTGCTCGTCGGCCGCCTGAGGCGCCGCATCCTGCGCCAGAGCCGCCGGCGCCCACAGTACCGCGGAAGCCCCCGCCAGCAGCGCGGACTTGTGCGCCATGATCCTGCGTTCGTTGAAGATGCGCGTACCCCGCGCGCAGATGCCCGCCAAAACACCCTTCATCGGATCCCCTGTCCCTTCCTGCACGACTGCCCGCGTCGTGGTGCGCAAAGCTGGTCGCAATTGGTAAGAGGGGCAGCTTATGTCGTTCTACGAGCGCTCACAATCGGGACCTGTGCATAGCTGCGGACATTCTGCACCATTGTTGTACTATCGACACAGGATGTGACGAAGTATGTCGGGCGCCATTACCCCCAGCAGTCTGCCTCATCTCACTGCGCTTGCCGAAATGCCCGCCATCGGCTAAGGGCGCGGCAATTTTGCGGTGCAGCACACGATGGCTGCCCGCCTCCGGCCCTCGTACAGAGAGAACAACAATGTCCGCCCCGCTTCCCTTGCGCAATATCGCGATCATTGCGCACGTCGACCATGGCAAGACCACCCTTGTCGACCAGCTGTTTCGCCAGTCCGGCACGTTCCGTGACAACCAGCGCATCGAAGAGCGCGCGATGGACAGCAACGACCTCGAAAAGGAGCGCGGCATCACCATTCTGGCGAAGCCGACCTCGATCGAGTGGAACGGCTATCGCATCAACATCGTCGACACGCCCGGACACGCCGACTTCGGCGCCGAAGTGGAGCGCATCCTCTCGATGGTGGACGGCGTCGTCCTGCTGGTGGACTCGTCGGAAGGCGCGATGCCGCAGACCAAGTTCGTCACCGGCAAGGCGCTGGGCCTCGGCCTGAAGCCGATCGTCGTCGTCAACAAGATCGACCGTCCCGACGGCCGCCACGCCGAAGTGCTGGACGAAGTGTTCGACCTCTTCGTCAGCCTCGACGCCAACGACGAGCAGCTGGACTTCCCGACCCTCTACGCTTCGGGCCGCAACGGCTACGCCAGCTACGATGCGGACCGCCGCGAAGGCGACCTGACCCCGCTGTTCGAGAAGATCGTCGAGCACGTCCCCGCGCCGAACCTCGACGTCGACGCGCCGTTCTCGTTCCTCGCCACCCTGCTTGACCGCGACAACTTCATGGGCCGCGTCCTGACCGGCCGCGTCCAGTCGGGCACGCTGAAGGTCAACGACCCGATCCGCGCCATCGACATGGACGGCAAGGTCGTCGAAGTGGGCCGCGCCACCAAGGTGCTCTCGTTCCGTGGCCTCGACCGCGTGCCCGTGGAAGAAGCCCGCGCCGGTGACATCATCGCGCTCGCCGGTCTCGAAAAGGCGACCGTGTCGAACACCATCGCCGATCCTTCGGTCACCGAGGCGATCCAGGCGCAGCCGATCGATCCGCCGACCCTGGCGATGCGCTTCGCCGTCAACGACTCGCCGCTCGCGGGCCGTGAAGGCGACAAGGTCACCAGCCGCATGATCCGCGACCGCCTGATGCGTGAAGCGGAAACCAACGTCGCCATCCGCGTCACCGAGTCGGCCGACAAGGACAGCTTCGAAGTCGCCGGTCGCGGCGAACTCCAGCTGGGCGTCGTGATCGAAACCATGCGCCGCGAAGGCTTCGAACTGGGCATCAGCCGTCCGCGCGTGCTGTTCGGCACCGACGAAAAGGGCGGCCGCACCGAGCCTTACGAAACCGTCGTGATCGACGTGGACGACGAGCACTCGGGCACGGTCGTCGAGAAGATGCAGCGCCGCAAGGCAGAGCTGACCGACATGCGTCCGTCGGGCTCGGGCAAGACCCGCATCACCTTCTCGGCCCCTTCGCGCGGCCTGATCGGCTACCACGGCGAGTTCCTTTCGGACACGCGCGGCACCGGCATCATGAACCGCCTGTTCGAGAAGTACGACGCCCACAAGGGTCCGATCGAGGGCCGCCAGAACGGCGTGCTGATCTCGAACTGCACCGGTGAAGCGGTCGGCTACGCGCTGAACTCGCTCGAAGATCGCGGCGTGCTGTTCATCAAGCCCCAGGAAAAGATCTACGAGGGCATGCTGATCGGCGAGAACGCCAAGACCGACGACCTCGAAGTGAACCCGATGAAGTCGAAGCAGCTGACGAACTTCCGTTCGACCGGCAAGGACGACGCCATCCGCCTCACCCCGCCGCGCGTGATGACGCTGGAGCAGGCGATCGCCTACATCGACGACGACGAGATGGTCGAAGTCACCCCGCAGTCGATCCGCCTGCGCAAGGTCCACTTGGACCCGAACGAGCGCAAGAAGCAGAGCCGCAAGAAGGAAAACGCCTGATTTTGCCCTCCCCTGTGGTCGGGCTTTGAAAAGAGCGATCGCGGGGGATGCATTACCGGTTGAATGAAAGGTCGGGGCGCCGAAGGGCGCTTTCCGGCCTTTCGTGTTTTTGAAGCAGGGGGCATGACTGCAATGACGAGTTCCAACGCACCCTCGCCCACCCCGCACGGGCACGGCGAGGATATCTACGCGATGTTCGTGGGCACGATCCATCTGGCGGTCGGGCTCGTGCTGCTGCGCGCGGCAGGGCTCGCGACAGGCGGTGTGGCGGGTGTCGCGCTGGTGCTGAGTTATGCAACGGGATGGCCGGTGGGCCTGCTCTATGCGCTGATCTCGGCGCCGCTGATGGCGATCACCTTGCGCTCGATGAGCTGGCGGTTCCTGATAAAGACCGCCGTGGTGACGCTCGGCCTGTTCGCGATGACCGCCCTGGCCCCGATGGGCATCGACATCGCCCGGGTGAGCGACCCGGTTGCAGCGGTCGTCGGCGGCAGCGTCATCGGCATGGGCGCGCTCGCCCTCGCCCGCCATGGGGCCGCAACGGGCGGCTCGGGAGCGCTGGTGCTATGGCTTTATCGCACGCGTGGATGGAATGCCGGCCGCACCCAGCTCATCATCGACGGTACGGTGCTGCTGTTCGCCGCCTCACGGCTCGATGCGGTGCGCATGGCCTGGTCGCTGCTGGGCGTCGCGGCGACGGCGGGCATCCTCTGGGCCTGGCACCGCCCGGGCCGCTATACCGGATACTGAAAGAGGGCCGGCCCTGCCCGGCCGGCCCTCCCCGTTTGCCCCACAAGGCCGAGTGATCAGAACGCCGCGGACAGCGAGAACACCACGGTCGAGCCGGAGATCTGCGAACCGTTCTTGGAGGAGGAGAAGTTCGGCTTCAGGTAAGCCGATTCCGCCTTCGAGATGTCGGTATCGATGTAAGCCACGCCCAGCACGACCGGGCCGACCGCGAGGTCCGCGCCGAGCATCCAGTCGAGATAGCTGCCCGTCGGCGCCACGCTGGTGCCGTTGGGGCCAAGGCCGGAGTTGCCGTTCGAATAGCCCAGGTGTGCCTTCAGGGTCAGCGGCGTGTTGGGAATGCCGGTGCTGGCATCGCCCCAGAGGTAGAAGTTGTCCGACTTGGCGCCGGGTGCATCGGGAATGCCGGTCGCGTAGGAATCGGCGTCCAGATACCAGCGACCGAGCGCTTCCTGCTTGGGCGCATAGGCCGCGCCGACGAGCAGGTTCGCCGGGCCGACCGAGCCCGAAACCTTGACGTAGGGTTCAGCAAAATCGGTGATGTCCGAGCCGCCCGGGTACATGTACCAGGTCACGCCGACGTCCACCTTCACGCCCGGCGTCACTTCGGCCGCGAAACCGCCGTAGATGTCGAGTTCGGTGTTCGAGCCGCCGAAAGTGCCCCAGCCCGAAAGGTTCGAACCCCAGGTGCCGACGTAGAGCCCGCTTTCATGCGTAACCGAGACGCCGCCCTGCACCGCGAGTTCCTTGTCGGACTGCGACACACCGCGAAAACGGTAGTCGGTGACGAGCCCGACGCTGCCCGCGATGGTGAATTCGCTGGGGGCTTCCTCCTGCGCCATCGCTGGAGTCGCAGCAAACGCGGCTGCGAGGCCGGCGACGCCGGCAAAGAGACGAAACTTCATAGTCGGAACACCCTCATGTTACTGTTGTAGCATGTTCCGTCCTGCGGCCTGCAAGCCGGGCTCCGCTGCGTGGCGAGCCCGTTTCATGCCGGCAGGTTCATGGATATGGCGCCGACCTGTCTCTATTCTTGCGTTATCGTAACGAACTGTTGCTGAATTCTGCAGCGCAACAAGTGTGGTTGCGTAGCAACACAAGCACGCCGTCACGATATTGCCGAGTATCTATGCAGGCCAATTCGCTCTGCGATCAGAAAACGGCACCGTCCAAAGAAAGCGGGCGGAAACGCTTACGCGCTCCGCCCGTAGGTTAGAGGGCCGGGTGTGAGGGTTCCCGGCCCGCCAGGTGTTCGATCAGATCGTCAGCTGGCCAGCGGCAGCGGGCGCAGGATGGCATCGGGACCGGTGATCCGGTCACGCTGGCCACCCTGGCGGCGGCGGCTGATCCATTCCGACAGCGTTTCCGCCGTGGTGTGGTCCATCGCCTTGACCAAGCCGAGGTCGAGGTGGACCGGACGGTTCGCCGGCTGCTTCTCCAGCACCGCGTTTAGGCGGGTGAGCCCGACGAAGGTGGCCGCACCGTTCAGTTCCACGCGGGTCGCTTCACCCTCGTCATGCTCCGCAACCTTGAGCCGCAGGTGCTTGTAATGCGGCAGCAGCTCGACGACCGAGAGCGCCAGGCCGACGAGCACGCCGGTCAGCAGGTCGGTGGTCACTACCAGCACGAAGGTCGCGGCCCAGATCGCTGCGGGCAGCGGGCCATGCGCCTTGAACAGGTGCGTGACGTGCTTGAGGCTGACGAGCTTCCAGCCGGTGACGACCAGAACGCCGCCGAGCGCGGCCATCGGCACTTCGCGCAGCAGCCAGGGCAGCAGCGCGACGAAACCGAGGATCCACACGCCATGGAAGATCGTCGAAAGGCGGGTCTTTGCACCTGCCTGCACGTTCGCCGAGGAGCGCACGATCACGCCCGTCATCGGCAATGCGCCGAAGACGCCGCACAGGAAGTTGCCGATGCCCTGCGCGCGCAGTTCCTTGTCGTAGTGGGTACGCACGCCGTCATGCATGCGATCGACGGCAGCCGCCGAGAGCAGCGTTTCGGCGCTGGCGATGAAGGCGATGGCGACGGCTGCGACGAGCAGCGCGGGCTGGCTCAGCGGCGCGAACCAGGCGGCGCTGGTCGGCAGACTGAAAGCCGAGGCGATCGAGGCAGGCACCTCGATGCGGGCGACGTCCAAGCCCATGCCCCAGGCAACCGCCGTGGCGGAAACCACGCCGAGCAGCGCGCCGGGAACCAGACCCATCGACTTGGGACGCAGCTTTTCCCACGCAAGCATGACGGTGATCGTCAGCACGCCGATCAGCAGCGCCATTTCGGTTGCAGCCGCATTGGTGAAATCGAGGCCAAAGACGCGCGCGGGCATCGCCGCGAGGTTCTGGAGGCCGCTCGACAGCGGCTTGGCGTCGAACAGGATGTGGAACTGGCCGATGACGATCAGCGCGCCGATACCCGCCAGCATCCCGTGAACGACAGCCGGGCTGATCGCGCGGAACAGCCCGCCGAGCCTGAGCGCACCGGCAATCAGCTGGAGCACGCCTGCCAGAAGCAGGACCGGGCCAAGCGCCTCGAGTCCGTTCTCGCGAACGAACTCGAAGACGATGACCGCAAGGCCGGCCGCCGGGCCGCTGACCTGCAGCGGCGAACCCGCCAGCAGGCCGACGACCACGCCGCCGATGATGCCGGTGACGAGGCCCCTTTCAGGCGGCACGCCCGAAGCGATGGCGATGCCCATGCACAGCGGCATGGCGACCAGGAACACGACGATCGACGCCGTGAAATCGCGGCCGAAGTGGGAGAAGAGGCCTTGGCGGCCGTCTCCCACGCCAGAGGAAACCGAGGTCATTCTGCCGCTTCTGCGTATTCGGTGGCAAAACGGCTGCGGGCGGCGAGAGCAACCGGCAGGTCACGGTCTTCGCGCAGCGGCACGAACTCGCCGGTGTCGCCGTTGAGGCCAAGGACCTGACCGGCGTGAATATCGACCATCCAGCCATGCAGCGTGATCTCGCCGCGCGCGATGCCCGCAGCAACGGCCGGATGCGTGCGCAAGTGGCTGATCTGGGCGATGATGTTCTCCAGCGTGATCGCGCGGACGCGGTCCTTGCCCTGAAGGTCGGAATGGCAGGCGCTGACGATATTCTCGGCCGCGGCGCCGTGCTTGAGCCAGGCGGCGACGTTCGGCATCGCCTCGAGGCCGGTGGGATCGGAAAGCGCCTTCATCGCGCCGCAGTCCGAGTGGCCGCAGACGATGATGTCGCGCACGCCGAGCGCCATGACCGCATATTCGACGGTCGAGGTAACGCCGCCGTTGAGCGTCGCGTAAGGCGGCACGATGTTTCCGGCGTTGCGGCAGACAAACAGATCGCCGGGCTCGGCCTGCATGATCTGCTCGGGCACGATGCGCGAATCGGCGCACGAGATCATCAGCGCCTTGGGCGACTGGCCGTGCGTGGTCAGCTTGCCGAACAGCTCGCTGCTGGCGGGGAAGAGGGTCTTCTCGAAGTTGAAGACGCGACCGATCAGTTCGTTCACTGGAACACCTTTCTTTTATCCACTGCCGTCAGCGCACGCACTGCGGCTCACTGTGGAAAGCTAGGTGCCGCGCTTGTCGCTGAGCGTGCGCGAACGTTACGAAAGTTTGCTGCGATGCAGCGTGTGTGAACTCCGGGTCAGTCCGCACCCATGGGCAGGCGGATGGTCGCCCGCAGTCCGCCTTCGGGCCGGTTGCGCAAGTCCAGCGTGCCGTTTTCCGTGCGCACGGCCTTGCGCACGATCGGCAGGCCGAGGCCCATTCCGGCGGTGTCCCGCGCCCGCGCCGTGTCGAGGCGGACGAAAGGCTGGAGCGCGTCGGTGATGCGATCGTCGGGGATGCCGGGCCCGTCATCGTCGACGGTGATCTCCACCGCTCCTCCGTCCCGGCGCACGCTGACGCGAACATTGCCGCCGTAATGCAGCGCGTTCTCGATGAGGTTCGACAAGGCGCGGCGGATCGGGACGGGGCGCACTTTGACTTCGAGGCTGGACACGCCGGAATAGGTCGCGTCGGCGCCATGATCGGCAGCGGTATCGACCAGTGTTTCGGCCATGACCGCGATGTCGATGCGCTCCGCCGGGATCGAGCGGCCGTCGCTGTCGACATAAGCCTGGATCGAATCGAGCAGCATGCGCATCTCGTCGATGTCGTGGTTCAGGCCGTCGCGCACTTCGGGATCGACGCTCTCGTCGTCGAGCCGCAGCCTCATGCGCGCGAGCGGGGTCTTGAGATCATGTCCGATCGCCAGCATCGTCTGGGTGCGATCCACCAGCGACTGGTGGATGCGTTCCTGCATCTCGTTCAGTGCGCGGATCAGTTCGCGCAGCTCGTCCGGTCCGCGTTCGGGCACCGGACGCGGCGGACCGGAGCCGAGATGGCGGGTCGCGCCGATCAGGGTGCGCAGGGGCTTGAGCGTGGTGCGTACCAGCACCCAGGCAAGCGCGAAGAGCAGCAGCGTGGGCAGCACCAGCCCGGCGATCCGGCCCAGCGTCAGCTTCCACGCCGACTTCGCATGCGTATGGAACTTCACGAGGCTGTTGTCGGAAAGCCGGATCGAACCGCCGATGTTCCCCTTGCCCGGCAGTTCCTCGAGGTGAAGCTCGAGATCGGCCATGGCGAGTTCGGGCTGAAGGGCGACGACCTGCGCGCGCAGGTTGGTCAGCCCTAGGCTACCGCGGCGGCGGGTGCCGGGCGCGAACCAGTGCAGCTGGAAGCGGTCGGTACTGAGGACGTGGGCGATCTGGTCGCGCTCGCCCGCCTCGGCATGTTCCATCGTCCGGCGCGCGAGGACGAGGTTCTCGGCGATGCGCTCGGCATCGTCGCGCCGCAGCATGAAGGAATCGACACGCTCGAACAGGAAGGAGTTCGCCACGAAGTCGATAATGACGACGACCAGCAGCACCGCGAGCAGCCGCTCGGGCAGGCCCATCCGCCTGAACAGGGCGACGAACCTGCCTGCCATCAGGTGCGGATCACTTCCGCCTTGAACATGTAGCCGACGCCGCGAACGGTGACGATCGGAGATTCGGAGCCCTCGGCCTGCAGCTTGCGGCGCAGGCGGCTGACGAGCACGTCGATCGAGCGATCCGAACTGTCGCCGATGCGCGAGCGCGAAAGCTCCATCAGGCGTTCACGCCCGAGCACTCGCTGCGGGTATCCCAGAAAAGTGGAGAGCAGATCGAACTCGGCACCGGTCAGATCGACGATCGCACCGCTGGGTGAGCGCAGTTCGCGCCGCGCCATCGAGACTTCCCAGCCGTCGAACCGGATCGAATCGGCGGACCGCATCTCTGGCACCGGCTCGCTGGTCGAATCGAGCCCGCCACCGCGACGCAGGACGGCGCTGACGCGCGCAGCCAGTTCGCGGGTGCTGAACGGCTTGGCGAGGTAATCGTCGGCGCCCAGCTCAAGGCCGAGCACGCGGTCTTCCTCGCTGCCGCGCGCGCTGACGAAGATGATCGGCACGTCGCTTTCGCGGCGCAGGCGGCGGAACAGGTCGAAGCCGCTGGTGCCCGGCAGCATGATGTCGAGCACGACCAGGCTGACCGTCGCCTCGCGCAGGGTCACCCACATCTCCGCGCCGGTGGCGGCGGTGAGCACGTTGAAACCGCTCTGGCGCAACGCTCGCGCGGTCAGGGTGCGCAACGCGCCATCGTCCTCGACGAGCAGAATGGTGGAAGGGGTTGTCATAGTCTCGTGCGGGTGTCTGTAGCGGGGGCGACCGTCATCGTGCTGGTTGTCTCTGCTGTCTATAGGCAACCGGCGCGGTCAGGCAAACCGCGCCGGTCGGAAATTGTCCTGCCGCGCTCTTTCGCGCAGCAAATCTGCACAAAAGGCCAAGGCGGCGGATGCGTCAGTCCTTGGTTACGGCCGCATCGGCGACTGCCAGAACCGGACGCTCTGCCTGCTCGGCCTGGACGACGGCGTGACGGCAGGCGCGGCCCTTGGACGGGTCAGGATGGCAGACGGTCGGAGCCGAAGCCTTGCCCTGCGCGCGCGCCACGATGGTCGGATTGCCCTTCGAGGCGGCGACGCTGTCACCGGCATAGGCAGTAGCGAGCGATGCCGAAGCGGGCGTGGAAAGCGAAACAAGGGCAAGAAGAGCGGCGGAAATCATTGGTATTCTCCAATCTGGCAATGCAATGACGCCAGATTGGGGAGCCCGCGTGTCACGTTTCGGGCGGACGCGTGACGAAACATGTCTGGAACCGCTTCATCTGCAGCCCCGCATCGCCCCATGTACCGCTACGCATACAATTGCGTAAAATCGTGAATGGATTCTGCCAGATCCGCTTCGATCCGGTTCAGGAGCCGGGGCTTATACCAAACTTCACACGGGGACAACGGCTTCCTTGATCCGCCACCCCGAACAAGGAGTTGAAGCCATGACCATTTTCAAGAAGACCGCGCTGGCCGTCGGCCTCGCCGCCACCGCTCTTGCCACTACGACGCCGGCGATGGCGCGCGACTGGCACCGGGGCGGCGACAACACCGCCGCCGTCGCCATCGGCGCGGGCATTCTGGGCCTTGCCGTCGGCGCCATCGCCGCCTCGTCCAGCCGCGACCACGACCGTTACGACAATGCCCGCTACGACGACCGCTACTACGGTTCGAGCTGGTCCTATCGCGACGGCTACTACTGGAATGGCGACGGCAACCGCTACTCGCGCGGCGACTACGATCGCTACAACCGGGATCACCGCGACGATCAGCGCCGCGGCTACTACGGCGACCGGGGTGACTGGCGCCGCGGTTACTGATCGATCGAATACCAGCGAAGCCGGGTGACGCCCCTTTCGGCCCCTCCCCGACTTCGCGAGACGCCCGGCCCCTCCTCCTCGGCCGGGCGTCTTCGCATGTGCCGTTAGAGCGAGATCGACTTTAACCGTATCATTGTCATTCCCGCGAAGGCGGGAACCCATCTCCTGACGGCGCCTGCTGTATGAGCGTCAGATGGGTTCCCGCCTTCGCGGGGATCACGAACGGTGTTTTAGTCGAACACGATCACGCCCTGGCGCACGGCTCGCCGCACGCCCGATACACCTCGCGACAAATTCACTTCCGGTTCAGTCCATCCGGCCCATGTTTCCAGCGTGCCCACCGCTACCGCCGTTACCCGGTCGGCCCGGAAAGGGAGACGTCACGTCATGAATATAAAGTTGAAATCCTTCGGGAAAAAACTCGCGCTGGGGGCCGCACTCGCCGCCTCGGTGCTGGTGACCACATCGCCAGCCCAGGCGCGAGACCGCTACTACGGGCGCGGTGACGACACCGCCGCCATCGCCATCGGTGCCGGCGTGATCGGCCTTGCCCTCGGCGCAGCAATCGCCGACCGCGGTGATCGGAACTACTACGATCGCGGCTACTGGGGCTCGCGTCGTTACGTCACCGTGCGCGATCGCCCCGGGTATTACTACTACTACGATGGCTCCCCCAATCGCTACTATCGCGATCGCTATTACGACCGGTACTATTCGCCGTGGTCGCGTGATCGCTGGCGCGACGGCGGCAACCGCTGGGATCGCGGACGCGACTGGCGCCGGGATCGGCACTACGATCGCCGCGACCATTGGGGCCGTCGTGACGATCGCCGCTGGGACCGCCGTGACGGCCGTTGGGATCGCCGCGATGACCGCCGAGACGATCGCCGCTGGCGTAACCGCGATTATCGTCGCTAAAACATAGCCGCGATGCATTTCGGGGAAGGCTGCCCGGTCGATGGCAATCCCTTTGTCCCCGATGCATCCCGGCATGAAATCCATCGGGGAGCGCCCTGTCATCCACCCTCGCCAAGCGCGGCCGGGGCGGCTATGGGGCGCTCCATCATGGACACCGCTGACCTGCGCATCGCCCTGTTCTCGGGCAACTACAACTACGTCCGCGACGGCGCCAACCAGGCGCTCAATCGTCTCGTCGGCTATCTCCTGCGCCAGGGCGCGCAAGTGCGCGTCTATGCGCCCACGGTGGCCGAGCCCGCGTTCGAGCCGACCGGCGACCTCGTCAGCGTGCGTTCCTTCGCGATTCCCGGACGTCCGGAATACCGCGTTCCGTTCTCGATCTCGGGCAAGGCCCGCCGCGACCTCGCGAAGTTCGCGCCGAATGTGGTGCACGTCTCTTCGCCCGACCCGGTCGGCCACCAGGCGGTGATCTGGGCACGCAACCGGACCATTCCGGTGCTGTCCTCGGTCCATACCCGGTTCGAAACCTACCTGCGCTACTACAACATGGCCTGGGGCGAGCCGGTGGTCGAGGCGATCCTGCGCCGCTTCTATCGCCGCTGCAACGCCCTTGTCGCGCCTTCGGAAAGCATGGCTCAGCTCCTGCGCGAGCAGCGCATGAACTACGACGTCTCGATCTGGTCGCGCGGCGTCGATCACGAGATCTTCAACCCCGGCCGCCGCGACCTCGAATGGCGCCGCAGCCACGGCATCGCCGACCATGAAGTCGCCATCGGCTTCCTCGGCCGACTGGTGATGGAAAAGGGGCTCGACGTATTCTCGGACACGCTCGACGAACTGCGCCGCAAGGGCATCGCCCACAAGGTTCTGGTGATCGGCCAGGGGCCTGCGCGCGACTGGTTCGAGGAACGTCTTCCCGGGGCCGCATTCGTCGGCTTCCAGGGCGGCGCCGACCTCGGCCGGGCAGTCGCCTCGATGGACGTGCTGTTCAACCCCTCGGTCACCGAGACTTTCGGCAACGTCACGCTCGAGGCGATGGCCTGCGGGCTGCCCGTCGTCGCAGCGGCCGCCACCGGCAGCCAGAGCCTCGTCGACGACCGCGTCTCGGGCCGCCTGATCCCGCCCGGCGCCGTGCACCAGTTCGCCGAAGCGCTGAAAGGCTATATCGAGGATACCGAACTGCGGCGCACCCATGGCGCCGCCGGTGTCGCGCGTGCCGGCGAGTTCAGCTGGGACCGCATAAACCAGGCCGTCGCCGATACCTACGTGCGCCTGATCCGCCAGAAGGCGCGCGCCTGAGCACATAGCAACAAGACGCGGCGGTGGTGGCTACCCGCCGCGCCTTGCGCTTCTCCCCTTCCCTCGGCTCTGCGCGAAGGCCCAGCCGACCTTCGCGCGCGTTCTCCCTGCGTCTTCTCTTTTATACCGTCATGCGACCTTGCGCTGCAGACGGACCAGCGCGCGGTCGATCTCGGCCCGGGCACCATCCCCGATCTCGCCGGTGACCACCCGGTAGACGATCCGCCCGTTCTCCAGCGAATAGGCCACCGTCGCCATGCCGTCGTTGAAACTGGCAAGGTAGAGCGCGGGCTTGCGCTGTAGCAGGGCGAGATCGTCCGCTCGGGGAACCAGGCTGTCGCGCATGTAGTACGCACCGGTCATCGCATCCGCCTCGACGGACACTTCAGCAGCGTGACCGGTTCCGGTCATCGCCATTGCTGACGGGAAAGCCATTGCCGACAGGGCAAACCCTACCTGCAATGCTGTCAGGAATCGCTTCATGACAACTATCCTCTTCCGGTGCGGCACCGTCGTCGCGGGCCGTCATCTCACAAGCCGAGAGGTACCATGCGCACCCACCGCGACAAAGCGAACAATCCTCAAGAAGCTTAGGATTTCTGCGCTTTTTGCGGTGCGCAACGATTGGTGTACCGCATGGTATCACGGGCATCAGCCCTGCTTTCGGCGGGATGTGAGGGCGCCGCGCCCCTGCCCGGTGCCAAGGCGTAAAAGGCTCTTCCAGGAAGCATCGCCCGGGCGTAGCCTCGTGCTGCAACGCGAGGCTCGCCAAACCCGTTGCGGCATCGTCACGCGGCAGACTTTCGGAACCTGTACAGAGCCCCGGCGTTGCAGCCAGCGCCACTTCGGCCCGCCAGCAGTAGCATCAGCACCAGGGGAACCTCGACATGACCACCAATACCGCTTCCGCCCGTTATGTCGGTCTCGGCAAGGACGGCAAGGGCTCGATCACCACGCGCTCCGGCGTGTTGTCAGACCAGCCCTACGGCTTCGGCACCCGCTTCGAAGGCCAGCCCGGCACCAACCCCGAGGAACTGATCGCCGCCGCGCACGCCGCCTGCTTCACCATGGCGACCAGCTTCGCGCTCGCCCGCGCAGGGCACGCCGAAGGCACCCTCGACACCCAGTGCACGGTCACGCTCGACAAGGACGGCGACGGCTTCTCCGTCACCAAGTCGGCCCTGACTCTCACCGCGTCCATCCCCGGCATCACGCCCGAGGACTTCGCCAGCATCGCCGACGAAGCAAAGGCCGGCTGCCCGATCTCCAAGCTGCTGAATTGCGAGATCACGCTCGAAAAGTCGCTCGGCGACTAATTACTGCCCGTGCGCGGGCTGCGGTCGGTCCAGCCGCAGCCCTGCCGCGTTTCCTCGCCGATCTGCAATGTGATAGTAAAGGGATAGCGCGTATCCGACATGCCGTCGCTGCAGGCCGACGGCGTGACCGCCAGCGTCGCCGCACCGCCCGACAGCTTTCCGCTGAACGAAACCCCGCCGCGACCGGCGAAGCGGGTGACCGGGACTGTTTCGCCTTCGGCATTATCCGGGGTTGTATACGTCAGGCGCGAAGACTCGACCTGCCCGCCCCAGAACGGCTCCGTACCGACGAAGTGCACGGTCTCCGTGACGGCAATGCCGTTCCACGGCCGATGATCGGCAGGATCACCGGGCAACCCGTCCGAAGCGGAATGACATGCTGCAACTGCGAAAATGGCCAGCAGTGCGCTCGCCCGGTACGGTCTGATGCTCGACATGAGTTGCACGGTACGCCTCTCCCGGCCGGCGGGCAAACTTTCGCATGCGATCTGATAGGCCGCCGGTGTGATTCGGCTGATTCCCTGACCCGACGATGATAAATTTGCGGTCATGCTTGTTTTTTCTTCGCGCCTGGAAACGCCGATTTGCTTAAAAATCAGGCACATTGTTTGATGGTTGCAAAACTTGCAACACCCGGTTCGGGTATTGAAATTGCACTCCCGTTCAACATCCGCTTTTGCTGCAGCGCACAAGATAAACGTCGCCCGAGGCGATCCAGCCTCATCCAGAATCTAAGGATTTTGCCATGTTCAAGACTGTTCTCGCCTCTGCCGCCGTTGCTCTCCTCGCCGTTCCCGCCGTCGCCCAGGCCGACGACAGCCGCGAGTTCTCGCACGAAGGCGTCAACTACAACTACACCACTGCCCAGAAGGGCAAGGTGACCGTGATCGACGGCGCGACCTCGGCGGGCATCCCCTTCCGCCTTTACGTCAAGGGCGGCCGCGTGACCGGCACCTACAACAGCCGTTACGTCTCGTTCACGACCGCCGAAGCCGCCAAGCTGCACCTCGGCGAGTAATCGAGCTACCGATCGGGCATACTGATCGCGCGCTCGCGCTTCTTCCGGGCAGTCCTCCTCTCCCAACGCCCGGGTAGCCGCTGAGCGCCGAACCAGGCGCCGTCCCCTCCGTGCGGGACGGCGCCTTTTTCTTTGCGTTCAGCAGGCCGACAGCTGCGACGGGATACCCCGCCATCATGCAAGACAGCCGCGGCCCGAACCGATGAGTGGAGCCAAGTTCGCCCTGTTGCTGGTGGTCGGCGGTATCGCCGGCGCGGCCTTCGCCGTCATAACGACCGGCGCGATGCCGCGATTCTCCCAGCCCCAATCGCATCGCTCCGCCACTTTGGAAGACAACTCGCCTGCCGGGCGCTCGTGGCTGGACGAGGGCCTGTCCGCCCTCAATTCTCCTGCCTGGCCCTTCGGTCGGGGCTCCGACGACGCCGGACCGCCGATGCCGCCCGAACCGCAGCAGGACTACGCGCCTTACGGTTACGGCCCGCCGGACGACTATGACGATGGTGCCTGGGAACGTCGCCAATACGGCAGCCATGCTCCCTATCAAGGCGAGGGCTACGCTGCGGAGGGTAGCCAGCCGGCACCCGACCGGTCACCGGCCCCATCACCGGCAGCCCCTCGTGCAGACGCCGCTGCCGACGCAGCAGCGCGCGCCGCCGATGCAGCTCAGGACGTACTGTCGGCCGAGAACACGCCCTGAGGGACAGAGGCCGACGGAAGGATTTGGATCAGGCCTGATCGTTCGCCGAAAGGCGGCGCAGGTTCTTGCGTACGGCGCGGCGATAGTGGTTCACCGTGCGGCGGCACACCGTCTCGGGATCGTGCCCGAACTGCCCGGTCGCCAGCGCCATGCCGACTTCCCAGCCCGCCCAGACCTTTTCGGTGACCATGCGGACCATCTCGTCGCCCGCCAGAGGATCGCCCCAGCCGATGCGGGCAGTGCGCAGCGCGATCACCGATCCGGCCTCGACCCAGAGCTTGCCGGTATCACGCAGCAGAGCTTCTCCGGCGACATCCTGCTTCATCGACACGTCCTTATGCCCCCGCCCGCACGCAAGGATTGCGCACGGTCCGGAGAGCCGGCTGCCAGGCATCGAACATCCTCGGGAATTGCCCGGAGCGCTCGACCGGCGCGCCGGGTTGCGGGCGGCTCCTTAATCGAACTCACCCGCCTTAGGAAACGATTTCATGCCATGCGTCACACCCCGTCACGAAAACGTCACGAAGATTTCGGCTTCGATTACCCATTCTCCCGCCACTTCGCGCCACTTGGCGGCGTAAGTGCCAGAGGCTCCGGGAATTTCCAAACCACCTTGCGTTCCGTACCAGCGTCCGTGCTCCATGGCGATCGGCTCGGCGGAAGAAATGGCCACGCTTTCGGACGTGCGAACATAGACCATCCGCCCGGAATGGCCGAACTCACGCCGCCAGACTTTCACTTGCGCCATCCGGCCCGCGATCACGGCGCTGTCGGTGCCGGTAACCATGACGCAGTCGCGCGCCAGCAGTGGCCCGATCGCCGCCGCATCACCGTCCGCAATGGCCCTGTTGAAGGCGGCTCGGCGGCTGCGGATCGCCAGTTCGCTCACGGCCTCACCGGAGCCGAAGGCTCTTTGCCCACGACGGTCACCCAGCGCCGGACGTTCCAGCGCTCGACCAAGCCCTCGGTCACATAAGGGTCGACCTCGGCGAAAGCCTCCGCAGCTTCCGGCCCCTCGCCGGCGAACAGCAGCATCGCCGTATCGAGCGGATCCTCGACCGCGCCGCCAAGCAACAGTTCGCCGCGCTCGGCCGCCTGCCATGCGAGGTCCAGATGCGCGGCGCGAAATTCGGCCCGGCGCTCGAGGTAACCGGGCGCGAGATGATAGATAAGCAGGTAGTGGTTCATCGCCCGACCATGCCCGGCGGCACGACCCGGGAAACCCCTCAGCCACAGCCTTCCACATAGGCCAGCACCGGCATCTCGCCGACATGGATCAGGCCGACCTTGCCGTCAGACTTGATCTCGAAGCGCAGCGCCGATTCTCCGGGGCGGGCATTGGGAGCGGTCAGGTACTTGGCGGGCGCCGCCTCGTACTTGTGCGGTTCCTCGCGGAAACCGGCGAACCACTTCTTCACGTCGCCCTCGGTCGCGCCGACGCCGATACCCTCGGCCAGCTTGACGGTGGAATTCGCGCCCAGCGTGATGCGGCGCACCTTGCCCTCGGTGACGATGGCATAGACACCGGGGTAGTCAGGCGAGCTGATCGCTGTGCAACTGTCGCTTTCCTGTGCGCCGCGTGACGCCCAGGAACTGCCCTTGGGTACCGGCTGACCGATCTTCAGGTCACCCAGCCCCTCCAGGCCAAGCACTTTAGGGTCGCTCGCGGGAGTGACGGCGGGCGCAGCCTCCGAAGGCGCGGCCTCGCCGGCCAGAGCCTCCTCGCTCGCGGAAGCGGTGACACTCGGCTCCTCCGGCCCGGACGAGCAGGCGGCGAGGGGCAACAGGACGAGAGCGGCGAGCGCGGCAATCCGTTTCATGATAGCCGAAACGGATCGCAATCGCTCAGGTTGCCGGGGCGATCGACAAAGATGCCAAGGGTAAGAAAATGCGAGGGTTATTACCCTCGCGCTCCCGGGACTGTCGGCGTCGCACCCTGCAGCATCCTCAGCGCCCGACTTTCTCGATCAGCTTCATTGCCGCAGCAGGCGCCCGCTCCTTCGCGCCATTGATGAAAAAGACAAATGCTTCGCGGCCTTGTCCGGTCCAGTCGCCGACACGCTTTGCCCATGTGTCGAGGTCTTCGTCCGGATAGCCCTGTTCCAGTTCGCTTTGCGCGTTCTGCAGGCGGGCGTAGACGAACGGAGCGCAGTCCGTCGCATCCAGCACTGCATATTTGGGCGAATCGGCCAGCACCACCGCTACCCCGGCCTTGCGGCACAAGTCGAAGAAGGCCGAATCGTCGAAACTCTCGTGCCTTGCCTCGATCGCGTGGCGCACCGTCAGGCCCTCGTGGCTGGCGGGCAGCAGGGCGAGGAAGGCGGCGATCTCGGCCGCATCGAACTTCTTGGTGGCGGCAAGCTGCCAGTTGATCGGGCCGAGCTTGTCGCCCAGTTCGACCAGCCCCTGCGCCATGAACCGCGCCACGCTCTCGCCCGCCTCGGACAAGTCCTTGCGGTTGGTGCAGTACCGGCTGCCCTTGAGCGCGAAGCGGAAGCCGCCGGGCACCGCGTCGCGCCACTTGGCAAAGCTGGCGGCACTTTGGCCGCGATAGAAGGTGGCGTTGATCTCGGTGCCGGTCAGGTGTTCGCCGACGTAGGCCAGTTCGCGCGACTGGGTGAGGCCCTTGGGATAGAACAGCCCGCGCCATGGTTCATAAGTCCAGCCGCCAATGCCGATGTGAACACTCATGATTTCTTCCGGGCGAGGCGTTTACGGTTTGCGGTGACCTTGCGGCGGTAATGGCGCACGGCCTTTCCGGCGGTCTTCGGAGATGCACTCGACGTCGCCAGCATCATGCCCACTTCGGCGGCGGCCCTGACCTTTTCCGAGACCATCAGCGCGTTCTCGCGGTCGCTGCCCTTGCCGGTCATCATGTCGCTGGTGCGCATGCCCATGACCATGAGCGATTCCGCCCAGAGCCAGTAGCTGTCGTGGGCGAGTTTCATCCAGTCGGTGGTCGGGTTGCGCATGCGTGGCCCTCCTTGGGAAGAGGCAGCGTAGCACCGGCGCTCGATGCTGCGAAGGCGGCATGCTGCTGGTCAAACGCGCGTCGCGCTGCCAAGGGCGCGAGGCATCAGGAGAAATAGGTCATGGCAGACGACGACGAGGATTATGTCTACGACGAGGACAGCGGTGAATGGCTGCCCGCCTCGGAACTGACGGCGAAGCGCGCGGCGGCCGATGCCGTGGAAGTCCGCGACGCGGTCGGCAATGTGCTCGCCGACGGCGATTCGGTGACGCTGATCAAGGACCTCGACGTCAAGGGCGCAGGCCAGACGCTGAAGCGCGGGACGGTGATCCCCGCGATCCGCCTGACCGGTGACGCGCAGGAAATCGATTGCCGCTACCCCGGCATCAAAGGCCTCGTCCTGCGCGCGGAGTTCGTGCGCAAGCGGTGAGCCGTGCCTCCCCACTCCTCCGTCATTCCCGCGAAGGCGGGAACCCATCTCCTGACGTTTCATGTTGCACGCCCGTCAGATGGGTCCCCGCCTTCGCGGGGATGACAAAGAAGGTTTAGATCCAACTCGTTCGCAGAGTCAGTCGTGCTCGCGCCCGCCTGCCCCCATGTAGAGTTCGCTGCCGGTTTCGCGGAACACCTTGCTCATCTCGGCCATGCCGGCCTCCGCCTCTTCGGCGGCGACGAAGGTTTCAACCGGCTGGTTCTGCTTCGCGGCGAACTCGCGCACTTCCTGGCTGATCTTCATCGAGCAGAACTTCGGCCCGCACATCGAGCAGAAATGCGCCGACTTCGCGCCCTCCGCAGGCAGCGTCTGGTCGTGGTACTGCTCCGCCGTGTCGGGATCGAGAGACAGGTTGAACTGGTCGCGCCAGCGGAACTCGAAACGGGCGCGGGACAATGCATCGTCGCGGACCTTGGCCGCCGGGTGGCCCTTCGCCAGATCGGCGGCATGGGCGGCCAGCTTGTAAGTAACCACGCCGACTTTCACGTCATCGCGGTCGGGCAGGCCGAGGTGCTCCTTGGGCGTCACGTAGCAGAGCATCGCCGTGCCGTACCAGCCGATCATCGCGGCACCGATGCCGCTGGTGATGTGATCGTAGCCTGGAGCGATGTCGGTGACGAGCGGACCGAGGGTATAGAACGGCGCCTCGCCGCAGGCGGCCAGCTGCTTTTCCATGTTCTCCTTGACTTTGTGCATCGGCACATGGCCCGGCCCCTCGATCATGACCTGCACGTCCTGCTCCCAGGCGCGCTTCGTCAGTTCCCCCAGCGTGTAGAGTTCGGCGAACTGCGCCTCGTCGTTGGCATCCGCGATCGAGCCGGGGCGCAGGCCATCGCCCAGCGAGTAGGCGACGTCGTAGGCCTTCATGATCTCGGTGATTTCGTCGAAGCGTTCGTAGAGGAACGATTCCTTGTGATGCGCCAGGCACCACTTGGCCATGATCGAGCCGCCGCGGCTGACGATGCCGGTGACGCGCTTCGCCGCCAGCGGCACGAAGGGCAGGCGAACCCCGGCGTGGATGGTGAAGTAATCGACGCCCTGCTCGGCCTGTTCGATCAGGGTGTCGCGGAAGACTTCCCAGGTCAGGTCCTCGGCAATGCCGCCGACTTTCTCCAGCGCCTGATAGATCGGCACGGTGCCGATCGGCACGGGCGAGTTTCGGATGATCCATTCGCGCGTGTCGTGGATGTTGCGCCCGGTCGAAAGGTCCATGACGGTGTCGGCGCCCCAGCGGATCGACCAGACCATCTTGTCGACCTCGTTCGCCACGTCCGACGCGACGGCAGAGTTGCCGATGTTGGCGTTGATCTTGACAAGGAAATTGCGCCCGATCGCCATCGGCTCGCTTTCGGGGTGATTGATGTTGGAGGGGATGATGGCGCGGCCGCGCGCGACTTCCTCGCGCACGAACTCGGGCGTCACGTAGTCCGGGATCGATGCGCCCCAGTCCTGCCCGTCGCGCACGTATTCCCTGAGCATGGCGCGGCCGAGGTTCTCGCGCTCGGCCACATATTCCATCTCCGGCGTGATGATCCCGCGCCGGGCGTAGTGCATCTGGCTGACGTTCATGCCCGCCTTCGCGCGCAAGGGCCGCCTGACGACGTTGGGGAAGGCCGGAACCCCTGCCGAACGGTCAGGCCCCTTGAGGCCGTTGTCCTCGGGCTTCACCTCGCGCGCGGCGTAATCCTCCACGTCGCCGCGCGCCGTGATCCATTCGCGGCGCTTGGGGGCGAGGCCCGCCGAAATGTCGATCGTGACATCGGGATCGGTATAAGGGCCGGAGGTGTCGTAGACCCGCACCGGTGCCTCGCCGCTGCCGGGTTCGAGGTGGATTTCGCGCATCGCCACGCCCAGCGGGCCGACGTGGATCTTCCTCGATCCACGGATGGGGCCGGTGGTCACGCCGATCTCGAGCTTGGAATTGATGTCTGCCATGGATTGCCTCTCTTTTTCTCCATGGGACGAAAAAAGAGACGCATTGCGGGCGTTGAAACATGCTCAAACCCGACGCTCCACTTCCTCCGCCCGTACTAACGGGTTCAGGTTCGACGGGTCTTGTGGAGCATACCCACAACTCTCAGCCACTTGCTGGCTCCCCGGGGACGGCGCAGTGATAGACGCGCGTATCGGCGGGGTCTAGAGGCTTGAGCCCATGCCGATGCTCTATCGCCTCGACGCGCCCGCGCCGCATGTCGCACGCTCCTTCGGGGCCGAATCCGGCAATGACCCGTGGGACGGCGGCCACGTCGCGCCCGGGCAGTTCGCGCCGGTCATCACGGCTGGGCGAGAGGCGATCGCCGGGCCGAGGCCGCACTATCGCACCCCGCGCCGGATGATCCCGCGCCTCTGGGGCGTACCGCCGCCGCCCTCGGTGCACGAGCAGCGCGGCATCCTGACGGTGCGCAACCTCGACAGCCCGTTCTGGATCGGCAACTTGCGCAACAGCGAGTTCCGCTGCCTGGTGCCCGCCACCGCCTTCATGGAGTGGGGCCGCCCCTCGCCCACGGATGGCAAGCGCCGCCAGTGCTGGTTCGCCTGCGCCGACCTACCGGTCTTCGCCATGGCGGCGGTATGGAAGGACAGCGAGATCCCTCCTTCGCCCTCCTCGCCTGCGAAGCGAACGCGGCACTGAGAGCAGAGGGGCGAGAGACGATGCCGGTGATCCTCCCACCCGATCCGGCCGTGCAGGACACCTGGCTGCGCGGCGCCTGGGACCGCGCGAAGAGCCTCATCGTGCCTTACTCCTCGTCCCTCATGGAGATGCGCGTGGCGGGCTGAGCCCATCGCTATCCGAGACGCGATCAATCCCATGCCGCATGCTTGTTGCTCCTCCGATAACGATCAACTTTCTCGATCGCAGTAAGGGGAGTGTAAAATGATCGACCAGAACGACGCGGCAAAACTGAACCGACGAACCGCCTTGGGACTGGGCGCCACCGCGCTTGCCGCAGCCTCGCTTCCGGCGGCGGCCGCAACGCCGAAGAAGCGCCTGCTCGATCCCGCCAATGCGGCCGATGCCTCGCTGATCTATCGCAAGCTGCGCTATCGCACGGACGACGGCCTCGTCTTCTCGTGGATCAAGGGTCCGTACATGGCCGCGACGGGCGGCGACCTGATCCCGGTCTATGCGATCAATCTCGGATCGATCCAGCGCATCACGCACAACGCCGACGGCAGTTTCGAGCTGATCGACCTGGAGATCAGCTTCCGCGTCGATATCGACACCGGCCGTCGCCTCACCGACCTCCGCAACCCGATCACGGGAGAGACCGTGAAAGTCGGCGGTCGCGGCCCGATCCCCACGCGCGTGCGGGTTTCGGCGACCAACGAGATCGACATTCCCGACGTCCCGGGTACGCCCCGCTTCGAGCACGTCCACACCCCCGCCGTGCCCTTCACCTTGCGCACCGGCGAGATCGCGGTGCGCGACCGCTCGCACGCCAGAGTGACCGCTCCCGACGGCTCGGTGTCCTATCTGAACGAAGTGAGCACCCTGTCCGCGCCGAGCGCGCTGGTGCTGGACCCGGCGGTCACCAACGTCGACACGCGGGTGCAGTCCAACGACGTGCGCAGCTGGCCGGAATGGCTGCGGATGGGCGATCGCCCCGGTACGCTCAATCTGTTCGGCAACGGCGGCAAGGTGAAGCGCTTCGAAGACCTTCCGGCGGACTGGCACGCCATGCTCGAGACGTATTATCCGCAGATCGCCAAGGACCCCATCGCCGCTCTCGACAAGGCGGGGTAACAGGGCACGCCTTGTCTCAGGCAAGGAAGGTGGCCATCTGCGGTAGATGGCCTCCGCGACCCTCGACACCCTGCTCGGCGAAATCCGCGCCTGCCGCCTGTGCGAGACGGCGCTGGGCTTCGAGCCGCGCCCGTTCGTCGCGGCCAGCCCGTCCGCGCGCCTGCTCATTATCGGGCAGGCGCCGGGCAGCAAGGTCCATGCCAGCGGCATAGGCTGGGACGACGACAGCGGCGACCGGCTGCGCGGCTGGCTGGGGCTCGACAAGGCCATGTTCTACGACACCGCGAAAGTCGCGCAGATGCCCTCCGGCTTCTGCTATCCGGGCAAGGCGAGCGGCGGCGACAAGCCCCTCGCCCCGAATGCGCCCCGCGCTGGCACGCGCCGCTGCTGGCCGAACTGCCGCAGCGGCGCCTGACCCTGCTGGTGGGGCAGTACGCCCAGAAACGCTACCTGCCGCGCGGCTTCGCGCCCAACCTCACCGAAACGGTGCGACGGTGGCGCGAGGCGCCGGATGGGCTGTTCCCGCTCCCTCATCCGGCGTGGCGCAGCCGGCTGTGGATGGCGAAGCACCCGTGGTTCGAAGCGGAAGTGCTGCCTGACTTGCGCCGAAAGGTGATCGAAGCCGTCGAAGGCTCCCCGCATCAGAACGTATAGGCCACGCCCGCGCCCAGGACCCACTGGTTCGCGCTGCCCCGCAGCGAGGTGAACGGCGTGTCCTTGCCGTCGTTCAGCATGCGCGAATAGTTCGCCACCCCGAACACCGAAAGCCCACCGTCGCGCACGTCGCCGGAGAGATCATAGGCCATCAGCAGCGAGGTGTTGACGCTGTCCCAGCCGCCCTTGGCATTGTAGACCGGCAGCCCGCTCGCAAGGCTTTGCCCCGGATTCACCGAGTAATAGTAGCGCGCGAACTTGTCATCGACACGGCGGGCGCTGACCGCCAGCACCGTGACGACCGCCGGGCTCAGGGGCGTCGTGTAGCTGATCGCGGGGGACCAGACCATGCCCTTGTAGGCGCCGTTCACATCCCACTTCACGTCGCTCGACAGCGTGAGCGTATCGTAGTCGTGCAGCACGCGGTACTTGGTCACGCCCGCGCTGACGCCGACCTCGATAACCGGATCGAGCTTGCCTGCCGCCCGCACGACCTCGTCCCGCACGCGCCGGTTGCGATTGAACGAGGCCGTGACCACCGGCCCCAGCGAAAAGCCGATGCCCGAATCCTTGTCGTCGGGAATGAAGTCCAGCGCCACGCCCGCAACGCGCGGATTGATGTCCACGCCCTTGAAATGGCCGCGCACCAGCGGCACCGGCGAGAGGATGTAGTCATCCGAGCCGCGATAGCTGGGAACATAGACCGCACCGACGCCGACCGTCAGGTAATCGCCGTCGAGGACGTTCTCGGTCGGCTGTTGCTGCGGCGCCTCCTGCGCGATGGCGGGCATCGAAAGAAGGGCGGCAGATGCCGTGCAAATCCGTAAGACAAGGCGTGAATTCATGACGGTCCCCTGAAGATCTTGAGAGACCAACGCTTTGCGGGACCTAACAGTTGCCTCGCTTGGCTTTCAGGCCGACGACTGCCAGTCACGCACCGCCTCGATCGGGTGCACCAGCATCAGGACGTTGAGGGTCAGGTTGTCCCGGATCATGAACAGCGTGAACGCCTCGAACACCAGCGCCAGAGCTACGCTGGCTCGGGGCGGGAGGCGCGCGGCGACAATGAAACCCAGCGCCATCCACCCCACGTCGCTCAGCGAGTTGAGCACGCTGTCGCCGCTGTAACCGTAGCTGATAGTGACTGAACGGTAGCGATCGATGATCAGGGGCGAGTTCTCCAGCAATTCCCAGCCTCCCTCGAAAGCCACCGCCAGCGGCAAGGCCCAGCGCGGCGACAGGACGCGGCCCAGCGCAGTCCACCGCCAGAGCGCACGCGCGATTCCGTAGAAGATGAGCCCGTGGATGACGTGGCTGAAACTGTACCAGTCAGCGATCTGCTGGCTATTCTGGTCGGACTGTACGTCCCCAGCCCAGAATCGCACGACGCCGCAAGGGCAGATGCCCGGGCGGCCCATCGAAAGCTCAACCAGAAGCAGCGCAAGGCCAAGACAAAGCGCCAGCCACGCCGCCGGACGATGCGGCAGCAGGGGCGAGCGTCCCGCGAGGTTCAGGATGCGGCGGCGCCTTCGGGCAGCGTCTCATTGCCGTCGCCGAGGCGGCGCTGCATGAGGAACACGTCGATCCACTGACCGTGCTTCCAGCCCGCCGCCGTCAGCGTACCGACCGGCAGGAACCCCGCCCGCGCGTGGAGCACGACCGAAGCCGGTTCCGAGGCTGCGATCACCGCGAAAGCCTGCCGGAAACCGCGCTTCTCGCACTCGGTGAGCAGTTCCTGAAGCAGCGCGCTGCCGATCCCGCGGTTCAGGCTGTCCTGGCACACGTATATCGTCGTCTCGACGCTGTAGCGATAGCCGATGCGCGGGCCGTAGCGCTGGGCGAAGCCGAAGCCGAGCACGCGGTCGTCGTCGTCGCGCATGACGAGGAAGGGATAGCCGCCCTTGATCAGTTCGCGCATCCGCCGTTCCGATTCCGCCTCGTCAGGTGGTTCGGTCTCGAACGTCGCGGTGCTTTCCAGCACGTAGTGCGCGTAAATCTCGGCTATTGCGGCCGCATCCCCCGATGCGGCGTCGCAAACGGCCAGTTGGCCTGTGAGTTGCCCTGTCATCGTCACGAACATGCAGTAAAGCGAGGGGTCTGCCAAGTTGCAGCAATCGTTCGCAGTGCCTAAACAACGCCGCGATGCAGCAAAAATCGGCCGATCCGGCGTTCTGTGACCTCGCGATACTAGGCGGCGGCCTTGCCGGCGGGCTGATCGCGCTTGCCTTCGCGGCGCGGCGACCGGACCTTCGTGTGGCGATATTCGAGCGTGATCAGCGACTTGGCGGGGACCACGTCTGGTCCTTCTTCGCCAGCGACCTGCCCGAAGGCGGCGAGGCGCTGCTGGACCCCATCGTCGTTGCCCGTTGGGACGATTACGAGGTGCGTTTTCCCGGCACCAGGCGGCACCTAACGACACCCTACCGGAGCGCAACGGGCACAAAGCTCGACGCGGCGGTGCGCGCGGCGCTGCCCGCCGACGCCATCGTCACCGGCTTCGAAGTCGAGCACGCCGACGCCACCAGCGTCACCCTGTCCGATGGTCGCCGCTTCGCCGCCGGGGCGGTGATCGACGCGCGGGGGAGCCGGGGCCTGCCGCACATGACAGGCGGCTGGCAGAAGTTCGTCGGCCAGTCCCTGCGCCTCGCCGCGCCGCATGGGCTGGCGCGGCCGGTGGTGATGGATGCCACCGTCGCGCAGATCGACGGCTACCGCTTCGTCTACTGCCTGCCCTTCTCCGATACCGAGGTCTTCGTCGAGGATACGTACTATTCCGATACCTCCGACCTCGACCTCCCGGCCCTGCGCACCCGCATCGCCGACTATGCCCGCGCGCAAGGCTGGCAGGTCGAGAGCGTTGCCTACGAGGAAACCGGCGTCCTTCCCGTCATCGCCGAGGGGGATTTCGAGGCGTTCTGGCGCGCCGGAAGCCCCCTGCCGCGTGCCGGAACCCGCGCCGCCTTGTGCCATCCGCTGACATCCTACTCGATTCCCGATGCGACAAGATTCTGCGCTTTACCTGACCAGCCTCGACAATCTCTCCGGGTCCGCCCTATTGAGGACCAGTCATGACAGGGCCGCACAGCACTGGCGCCAAGGGCGCTTCTATCGAATGTTGAGCAAGATGCTCTTTGGCGCCGCACACGGCCCGGACCGCTGGCGCATGCTGGCGCGCTTCTACACGCTGCCCGAAGGGCTGATCGAGAGATTCTACGCAGGCCGCTCGACCCCGCTCGACATGGCGCGGGTGCTGGCCGGAAAGCCGCCGGTGCCGGTGGGCGCGGCGCTCGCCAGCCTGACCGGACGCGGGCGTCCGCTGGCTGATCTGGGAGCCGTATCGTGAAGAAGGCCTGCGTCATCGGCGCCGGTTTCGGCGGCCTTGCCCTCGCGATCCGGCTCCAGAGCAGCGGCATCGCCACCACCCTGATCGAAGCGCGCGACAAGGTCGGCGGCCGCGCCTACTCCTGGCAGCGCGAGGGCTTCACTTTCGATGCCGGCCCCACCGTCGTCACCGATCCGGAATGCCTGCGCGAGTTGTGGAAGCTCTCCGGCCACGACATCGCCGACGACGTGACGCTGATGCCGGTCATGCCGTTCTATCGCCTCAACTGGACCGATGGTGTCACTTTCGACTACTCGAACGACGAAGGTTCCCTGCGCCGCGAGATCGCCCGCGTCGCCCCCGGCGACCTTGCCGGGTACGAGGAGTTCGAACGCTACGCCGCCGGGGTCTGGCAGGAAGGCTACGTCAAGCTGGGGCACGAGGCGTTCCTCGACTTCTCCAGCATGATCAAGGCCGCACCGGCGATGATGCGCTATCAGGCGTGGCGCTCGGTTTATTCGATGGTCTCGCACTACGTGAAGGACGAGCATCTGCGCCAGGCGCTGTCGTTCCACACCCTGCTGGTCGGCGGCAACCCGATGAGCACCAGCGCGATCTACGCCCTGATCCACAAGTTGGAAAAGGACGGCGGCGTGTGGTGGACCAAGGGCGGCACCAACAAGCTGGCGCAGGGCATGGCGAACCTGTTCGAGCGGCTCGGGGCACGCTGCGCGTCGGCGACAAGGTCCGGCAGGTCCACACCATCGGCGATCAGGTCACCGAAGTCGAATGCGAGAGCGGCTGGCGCGAACGCTTCGACGCGGTCGCCTCCAACGGCGACCTCATGCATACGTACGCCAGCCTCCTCGGCGACACGGTGCGCGGCAAGGAGATGGCCAGGAGCCTGACCAAGAAGAGCTTCTCGCCCAGCCTGTTCGTCGTGCACTTCGGGCTGGAGGGCACCTGGCCCGGCATCCCGCACCATACGATCCTGTTCGGCCCCCGCTACAAGGGCCTGCTCGACGACATCTTCGAGCATGGCGTGCTGCCGCGCGATTTCTCGATCTATCTCCATCACCCGACCGTCACCGATCCCTCGATGGCGCCGCCGGGCAAGAGCACCTTCTACGCGCTCGTCCCCGTCGCCCACATGGGCAAGCTGCCGATCGACTGGGCGGAAGTCGGCCCGGTGCTGGAACAGCGCGTGATCCGCGAAGTCGGCCGCCGCCTGATCCCCGACATCGAGGACCGCATCGTCACCCGCTTCCACTACGCCCCGCCCGATTTCGAGGCGGACCTCGGCGCGTGGAAGGGCAATGCCTTCAGCCTCTCGCCGATCCTGACGCAGAGCGCCTTCTTCCGCGGCCATAACCGCGACGACAAGCTGAAGAACCTTTACCTCGTCGGCGCGGGCACGCATCCGGGCGCGGGAATTCCCGGCGTCGTCGGCAGCGCCAAGGCCACCGCCAAGCTTATGCTGGAAGACCTCAGGTGAGCCGGGAAGTCCACGCGCTCAATGCCGCATGGGGCTGGACCGGCGTGCACTTCGCCGAGGTCGTCGCGCACAGCCTGATGGGGCACATGCTCGTCACCGACGATGCGGGCGCGTTCCATTACGTCGATCCCGATCTCGGCGAAGTCACCCCGCTCGGCACCGAGGCGGAGGCCAGGGCGCACATGGCCCTGGACGAGACGAAGGCGATCTGGCGCGCGGACGCCCTTGTCGATGCGGCGGTAAAGCGGCTAGGGCCTCCCGCATCGGGCGAGGTCTACAGCCTCACCCCGCAGGCGCTCGTCGCCGGGGACTATGCCCACGAACATCTGGTGCGGATCGATTTCGTCCGCCTCATCCAAATCACGGGTGACCTCGCCCGGCAGACGCGCGATCTTCCGGAGGGCGCGCTGGTTAATATCAAGGTAGTTGACTGACATGAAGCGTCTCGCCGTCTATTGCGGCTCCGCCACTCCCGCCGATCCCCGCTACGTCCAGCTTGCCGCGGACGTCGGCACCGCGCTTGCCACGCAAGGCATCGGCGTCGTCTACGGCGGCGGTCGCCTCGGCCTCATGGGCGCCGTCGCCGGTGCCGCGCTGGCAGCAGGCGGCGAGTGCATCGGCGTCATCCCCGAAGCGCTCACCGGCAAGGACGGCAAGGGCGGCGAAGTGGCCAACTACGATTGCGAACTCACGATCGTGAAGACCATGCACGAACGCAAGGCCAAGTTCACCGAACTGTCCGACGGCTTCCTGGTCCTGCCCGGCGGCGTCGGCACCATGGACGAGCTGTGGGAAGCGGTGAGCTGGGCGCAGCTGGGCTATCACAACAAGCCGGTCGGCGTGCTCAATGCCTTCGGGTTCTACGACGGGCTGCTGGCGTTCAACCGCCACATGGCCGAAGTCGGCTTCGTACGCCCGGCGCACCAGGGTATCCTGCTGGCCGATACCGAACTGGCGCCGCTGCTCGACCGGATGCACGCGCACCAGCCGATCGTGCCGATCGTGAACATGGACCCGAACACGCTGTGATGCGCGTGGCCTGCCGTTCGGGCGAGGGAGGGCTTGTCCCCCTCGTTCGTCATTGCGAGCGTAGCGAAGCAATCCAGGGCGGCGTGGCACTGCCCTGGATTGCTTCGCTACGCTCGCAATGACGACGGGTGGGGTGAACGGAAGACCAGCGGCAATGCCGTTTAACCGCGCCGCCCTCGTCGCCGAGGCGCGCGAATCCATCCGCCTCGGGTCGAAGAGCTTCGCCGCCGCCAGCCGCCTGTTCGACCGCGAAACGCGCGAGCGGGTCTGGCTGCTCTACGCCTGGTGCCGCGCCTGCGACGACATCGCCGACGAGCAGGATCACGGAGGCGCCTCCACCCCCGGCAAGCTCGACCCCGAATCGCGCCTCGCCACGATCCGCACCCTCACCGAACTGGCGATGGCCGGGGAAGCGACCGGCTCGCCCGCCTTCGACGCACTCGGCCAGCTCATGCGCGAGACGCCGATCACCCCCGCCATGGTCGAGGACGTGCTCGCCGGCTTCGCGCTCGACGCCGCCGAATGGCGCCCGCGCTCCGAAACCGACATGCTGCGCTACTGCTACCACGTAGCGGGCGCGGTGGGGGTGATGATGGCCGCCGTCATGGGCGTGCCCGCCGACGACGAGAACACGCTCGACCGCGCCTGCGACCTCGGCATCGCCTTTCAGCTCGCCAACATCGTGCGCGACGTGTGGGAAGACGACGCCAACGGCCGCTGTTACCTGCCGGTCGAATGGCTGGTGGAGGCCGACATCCCCCCGGCGAGATCACCAAGCCGCACTATCGCCACGCCCTCGTCCCGCAAGTCGCGCGCGCCTGCGCGATGGCACGCGAATACGAGGCGTCCGCCCGCGTCGGCGCGGCGAAGCTGGCGTTCCGGCAGCGCTGGGCCGTGCTCTCGGCAGCGGGCATCTACGGCGGCATCGCGCGGGAGGTCGAACGCCTCGGCGCCCATGCATGGGACCACCGCGCAAGGGTGAGCATGCTCCAGAAGCTGCGGCTGATCGCAGGCGCCTTCTTCGAGGCCAAGCGTGAGCCCGTACCCGCGCCGATACCCCGGCCATCGCGCCGCGAACTGGCACGCCTTTCGTCGTCCCGGACGACGTGAAACCCTCTAAGCAATAGACCGGAAACAAATCCGTAGGACCCGGCGTTACCCACGCACACAACTGTTGGGAGCTACGTCCATGCTATTCACCATCGCCGCCATCCTCATCGTGCTCTGGCTGCTCGGCTTCGTCGTGTTCCATGTTTCCAGCGCGCTGATCCACGTGCTGCTGGTGATCGCCATCGTCGTGGGTCTCGTGCAGCTGTTCCGCGGCCGCAGGGTATAAAAAGCGCGTGCGCCCCGTCAGTGACCGACTGGCGGAGGCGCATTGCGGTAATACTCCGGCGGGTTGAGACGGCGGAACAGCCGTCCGCCCTCCGAATAGAGCACCAGCACCAGCGCGATGAGCCCGCAGATCACCATGGCCGCCATGATCGGCCGCGCGGTGCCGTCGTAAGCCTGTCCGATCAGCGACCCCAGCGTCGCCCCCAGCACCATCCGCACGAACGCCATGACCGAGGCCGCCGCCCCCGCGATCCGCGCGAAGGGCTGCAGCGAGATCGCCTGGAAGTTCGAGCCGATGAAGCTGAGCATGCACATCGACAGCGTCATCAGCGGCAGGAAGGTCCACAGCCCCTCGCCCCGCATCGCCAGCACGAGGTGGATGCTCCCCAGCACGATATACCCCAGCAGCGCCGCGTGCGACACGCGCCGCGCGCCGAAGCGTTCGACGATGCGCGCGTTGGCGAAGTTGGTGCAGGCCATGACCAGCGCCATGCAGCCGAAGATCACCGGGAACATCGTCCCCGCTCCGAAGTGCTCGCCCACCAGCTGCTGCGCGCTGTTGATATAGCCGAACAGCGCCCCCTGCACGAAGGCCGCGCCGAGGAAATAGCCGAAGGCCGCCCGCTCCTTCAGCGCCAGCCCCATGTTGCCCGCGATCACGCTGAGCCTTACCGGCTGGCGGAAATCGGGGTGCAGTGTCTCGGGCAGGCGCATCCACGCCCAGGTGAAGACGCAGGCCGCCAGAACGCCCATGATCCCGAATATCCAGCGCCATCCCGCGAACAGCAGCACCGTCTGCCCCAGCATCGGCGCGATCATCGGCACCACCATGAAGGTCATCGCGATCAGCGACTGGCTGCGCGCCATGCGGTCGCCCTCGAACCGGTCGCGCAGGATGGTCATCGGCATGACGATCATCGCCGAGGTCACGAAGCCCATCACCCCGCGCGCGATCAGCAGCAGCTCGAAACTGGCCGAAACCGCGCAGACCATGGAGAGCAGCACGTAAGTCGTGATCGCCGTCAGCACCACCGGGCGCCGCCCGAAGCGGTCGGCCAGCGCCCCGGGAAACAGCGAGCCCAGCCCCGAGCAGATCAGGAACACGCCGACGATCAACTGCCGCTGGTTGGGATCGGCAAGATGCAGGTCGGTGCTGATCGCGCCGAGCGCGGGCAGCATGACGTCGATCGCCAGCGCTTGCAGGGCCTGGAAAGAGGCCATCATGACGACGAATTCCAGCTCCCCCATCGGGAACTTCTCGGAGCGTGGTGCGGGGAGGTCATGCGCTGGCGCATGCCGCACTTGGCATTGGATGGCCAGTGAAATCCCGCTCCGGATGGCGCATTCGGCCCGAACAGCGCTATATGATATCACATGTTTTCGCAGGACGATCATCGCCCCGGATCGGGAGAGGACGAGGCCGACGGCCTGCGCAAGATCATTCACGTCGACATGGACGCCTTCTACGCCAGCGTCGAGCAGCGGGACGATCCCTCGATCCGGGGGCTTCCCGTAGCGGTCGGCGGCTCGTCCGGGCGCGGCGTGGTGGCGGCGGCGAGCTATGAGGCGCGCAAGTTCGGCGTCCGCTCGGCAATGCCCTCGGCCCGCGCCGTTCGCCTTTGCCCGGACCTCGTGTTCCGCAAGCCGCGCTTCGAGGTCTACCGCGAGGTCAGCCAGCAGATCCGCGCGATCTTCCTCGACTATACCCCCATGTCGAACCGCTCTCGCTCGACGAGGCCTATCTCGACGTCACCGCCGACCTCAAGGGCATCGGCTCGGCCACCCGCATCGCGCAGGAGATCCGTCGCCGGATCAGGGCCGATACCCAGCTGACCGCCAGCGCCGGGGTGTCCTACAACAAGTTTCTCGCCAAGCTCGCCAGCGACCAGAACAAGCCCGATGGCCTCTGCGTCATCCGCCCCGGCGAGGGCGCGCAGTTCGTCGCCGGGCTACCGGTGCGCCGCTTCCACGGCGTCGGCCCGCGCGGGGCGGAGAAGATGGCGCGCCTCGGCATCGAGACCGGCGCCGACCTTGCGGGCAAGGACCTCGCCTTCCTGCGCGCCAACTTCGGCAGCTTCGCCGAGTACCTGTTCCGCGCCGCACGGGGCGTCGACTTGCGCCAGGTACGTGCCGATCGCCCGCGCAAGTCGGTAGGCGGCGAGCGCACCTTCTTCGAGAACATCGAGGACCCGGGGGCCCTGCGCGAAACCATGGACCACATCGTCGATACGGTGTGGGAGCGCATCGAACGCTCCGGCGCGCGCGGGCGGACGGTGACGATGAAACTGCGCTACGCCGACTTCCAGACCCTCACCCGCGCCCGCTCGCTGCATCATTTCGTGGCGGACAAGGCGGAGTTCTCGACGATCGGCCATGCCTTGCTGGAGGACCACTTGCCCCTGCCCCAGCCGATCCGCCTGATGGGCCTGACGCTTTCGGCGCTGGAGCAGCGCGAGGAAGACGCGCGGCCCGCGAAGGACGGGCAGTTATCGCTGTTGTAGGAATCCTCCCTGTCCCGAAGGAATGGGGAGGGGGACCGCTCGCGTAGCGAGTGGTGGAGGGGAGAACCCTCCGTCAGCCCTGCGGGCTGCCACCTCCCCATCGCTGCGCGACAGGGAGGATAAGCGGCCCCAAAAATGGAAGGGCGGCCCCTGAGGACCGCCCTTGACCGGGGACACAATCACTAAACCCGCGTCCGCCCCACAAGTTCCCGCCATAATTGACGGCCGGAGCGGGCTCTGGTTGGCGGAACGAGCCACACCCCGGCCGGGCGACCCGAAGGCCGCCAAGGGCGCTTCAGTCGTTCGGGATCACCCAGCGGATGGTCCCGTCGTAAGTCCCTGCAGCCCTGCCGCCGGTGGCATCGCTCGCCGCATCGAAGCGGGCGCGCCGGGTCACGTTGCGGCAGGTCGCCGCATCGAGGCCGGGAAAGCCGCTCGACTGCGTGACCGTGCAGCCCGACACGCGGCCATCGGCATCGATGGCGAGGCGGAAGCGCACCGTCCCGGTATTCCCTGCACGAATGTCGGCGGTCGGGTAGTCGGCAGTGGTGACCCAGCCCGCGACATTTCCACGCGGCCGGGCGACCTTGGGCGTGAAACGGGCCGCCGGTTCGCTCGGCGCGGTGGAGGGCAGCACGAAGTCGCTGCTGAACTCGGTTGCGCCGCTTACCGGCATCGGATCGACGGTGACGCCGGTGATCGCGGCCTTGGGCGTGATGTCCAAGCGCGGCAGCGGCGCGCTGATCGGCATGTCGCGCACCAGCTTCTGGTCCGGCTCTGCGGTCGGAGGTGGCGGCAGGTCCGGGGTGACGGGCTTGGTGGGGAAGAACTCGCTGGCAAGGTGCGGCGGCTTCTCCTTCTCGAAGAAGGTCACCGCGAAACCGTTGATCAGCGCCAGTGCCAGACCGCCCTGGATCAGGACGACGACACCACCAGTCAGGGCCTTGCGTGTACTTCCGGAATTCCCGTCGACATAAGACATGGGCTTCTCCTCAACAGCGGCCCGTATCCTGCCGTTCACCGCAGGTACGGCACCGGTCAGCGAGAAGATAACACAGTCATAATTCTTGCAAATTACTTTTTACTAAACATGCCAAGTATTTAACAGGGCGCCCACATGATCAGCGTGGTTAGCATGCGCTGCATTGCAATAGCGTGCGAAATCAACGCGCGCCTGCGAGTGCCTTCTGGCGGCGACGCTGCACCGAACTGCCGAGCCCGATCGCCTCGCGGTACTTGGCGACGGTACGCCGGGCGAGTTCGAAGCCCTTGCCCTTCAGCAGGTCCACCAGCGCGTCGTCGGACAGGATCGCCTTCGCATCCTCGGCATCGATGAGCTGACGGATCGCCGCCTTGACCGCCTCGGCCGAGGCCCCGCCCTCGCCGTCCGCCGAGGCGACGCCCGAACTGAAGAAGTACTTCAGCTCGTAAGTCCCGCGCGGGCAGTTGAGGAACTTGTTCGAGGTCACGCGGCTGACGGTCGATCTGTGCATGCCGATCGCTTCCGCCACCGCGCGCAGGGTCAGCGGCCGAAGGTGCGCGACACCCTTGCGGAAGAAGCCGTCCTGCTGCTTCACAAGTTCGGCCGCAACCTTGAGGATGGTCTTCTGCCGCTGGTCGAGCGCCTTGATCAGCCAGTTCGCATCCGCCAGCTTGTCCGACAGCCACGCGCGCGACGCCTTGTCGTCGCACTCGCCTTTCATTTCCACGTAATAGCCGCGATTGACGATCAGCCGCGGCAGCGTCGCCTGGTTGAGCGCGATGTCCCAGCCGCCATCGCTGCGCGCCGTCACCAGAATATCGGGCGTCACCGCGCCGCTCGGCTCGCCGCCGAAGCGCAGGCCTGGCTTGGGGTCGTAGCCGCGCAGTTCGGCGAGCATGTCGGCGAAATCCTCGTCGTCCACGCCGCAGATGCGCTTGAGGCGGGGCAATTCGCCCTTGGCCAGAAGGTCGAGATTGTCGATCATCTTGGCCATGAGCGGGTCGTAGCGATCCGCCTCGCGCGCCTGCAGGGCAATGCATTCGGACAGGCTGCGCGCACCGACGCCGGTGGGGTCGAGCGCCTGGACCAGCGCCAGCCCTTCCTCCATCTCGCCGGGATCGACGCCGAGGTCGCCCGCAAGTTCGGACAGGCTCACCGGCAGGTAGCCCGCCTCGTCGAGCTGGCCGATGATGTAGCGCGCGACGCCCTCGGTGAAGGGATCGCGCGCGACCGCGCCGACTTGCGCTTCGAGGTGTTCGGCCAGCGTGCCGCCGAGGGCCGCGCGTTCGTCGATGCCGGGGCCTTCCTCGCCGCCCGATGCTCCGCTGAGCCGCAGGTCCGCGCCCCATGTCTCGTCGCGGACGGCGCCGTCGCCGGTGTCGCGGTCACGGTCGAGAGCGCCGGTATCGATGTCGAGCGGGCGATCGTCGGCAGCGCGGCCCTCGCCGATCAGGCGATCCACGCCGGACGTCTCCAGCGCCGTTACGCGCGCCTCGGCGGGTGCCTCCACCGTCTCGGCGGCAGGCGCCTGCGCGCCCACATCGAGGAGCGGGTTGGCGTCGAGCGCCTCTCCGATGAAAGTCTCGATCTCGAGGTTGGACAGCGCCAGCAGCTTGATCGCCTGCTGAAGCTGCGGCGTCATGACCAGCGACTGGCTCTGCCTGAGATCGAGGCGCGGCCCCAGCGCCATCGATCAGAGGTCCGTGCTGTGATCCTTCGACAAGCTCAGGATGAGCGGGAAAAGGAAATCCACCCCCACCCCCGCTCGTGCTGAGCTTGTCGAAGCACCTGCACCACGATTGGCCCCGGCACGCCGAAGAATCACAACGTGAAGCCTTCGCCCAGATAAAGGCGCCGCACGTTCTCGTCCGCCACCAGCGCTTCCGGGCTGCCGGCGAAGAGCACCTGGCCGCCGTAGATGATGCAGGCGCGGTCGACGATGTCGAGGGTCTCGCGCACGTTGTGGTCGGTGATCAGCACGCCGATGCCGCGCGTCTTGAGATCGCGCACGAGGTCGCGGATGTCCGAGATCGAAAGCGGGTCGATGCCCGCGAACGGCTCGTCGAGCAGCATGATCGAGGGCTTGGCGGCCAGCGCGCGGGCAATTTCGCAGCGGCGGCGTTCACCGCCCGAGAGCGCCATCGCCGGGCTGGTGCGCAGGCGGGTCAGGCCGAATTCGTCGAGCAGGCGGTCAAGTTCGGCCTGACGCACGTCGCGGTCGGGCTCGTTGAGTTCAAGCACCGCGCCGATGTTCTGCTCCACCGTCATGCCTCGGAAGATCGAGGTTTCCTGGGGCAGATAGCCCAGACCCAGGATCGCACGGCGGTACATCGGCAGGCGGGTCACATCGACGCCGTCCATCAGGATACGCCCGGAGTCGGGCCGGACCAGCCCCATGATCGAGTAGAAGCACGTCGTCTTGCCCGCGCCGTTCGGCCCGAGCAGGCCCAGCACTTCGCCCTTCGCGACCGAAAGCGAAATGTCGGTGAGCACCGCGCGCTTGTCGTAGCTCTTGGCGATCGAGATGACCTCCAGCCCGCCACGCTCCGCCAGAAGTGCGGAGTCGGTGGCTGCGGGGCCGTGATCCTGCTGAAATTCTGCCGTCATCGCCGGGCACTTACCGCAGGCAGGCACGCCCCCGCAAGACGGCATTTCCGCTTAGGCGACGCGACTGGCAGGATTCGTGCATGACTCGGGGGAAATCGGACTGCGGAGCCCTTCGCACTTGCGGAATCTGGAACTGAACTTGTCATGAACGCCTTTCGGTGATGTACTCAGCATCAAGAGGTCGAGGAGAATCGCCCTTATGGACAGGATGACGGACCATGCAGCGCACCAGCCGGTGCGAGGTTCCAGTTCCCACCCCGAGCAGTCGCACTCGGGATCATACGGCGGACCCGTGACGGATTCGCCAATTGCAGGCGCTCAGGTCAGCGACTGGCGCCGCAAGATGAGCGACCACATCGCTTATGCGCTGCTGGTCTACACGGCGCTGCAGATCTTCGTTACCATCGGCGCGCTCAAGGCGCATGGCGGCTCGCTGTTGCCGTACTTCGCGCTGGTGATCCTCGTCGTCGCCATCATCCCGGCATGCCGCCGCTTCGAAGCGCGCTGGAACGGGCTGACCGACGAACAGGCGCACGACCCGGCCCTCGCACCTTATTACCGGCGGGACCGGCTGGCGCTGTGGCTTCTGGCGATCGGCCTGCCTTTCGCCCTCACCGCGCTGTTCAAGGGACTGGCTCTGCTCTTCGCCTGAATTCCTGACCTCCCCCTGCCCCACCTCTTCGTCATTGCGAGCGCAGCGAAGCAATCCCGGGCAGTCTTGAGCCGCTCTGGCTTGCTTCGCTGCGCTCGCAATGACGAGAGCGCGGATAACTCCCGTTTGCCCTTCGCCTGCACCGCGACTAGGGCAAGGCCGCAAGTTCGGCTTTTTATCGGGAGTTTCACAGGTCATGCTCAGTCCGGATCAGGCAAGGGACCGCGCGCTTGACCTCGTGGAGCGCGCCCGCCGCGCCGGGGCCGAGACCGCCGACGCGGTCTATGGCGCCAGTTCCTCCGAAGGCATACAGGTCCGCCTCGGCAAGCTGGAGGAAGTTGAACGCTCCGAAAGCGAGCACATCGCGCTGCGCGTCTTCGTGGGCAAGCGCTCGGCCAGCATCGGCTCGTCCGACCTCTCCCCCGCCGCGCTCGACGAACTGGCCGCCCGCGCCATCGACATGGCCCGCGCCGCGCCCGAGGACGCCTATGCCGGCCTAGCCCCCGATGAACTGCTGACGCGCGGCCCCTGGCCCGAGCTCGACCTGATCGACGCGCACGAACCCAGCCCCGAGGCCCTGCGCGAAGCCGCACTGGAGGCCGAGGACGCCGCGCGCGCGGTATCCGGCATCACCAATTCCGACGGCGGCACCGCCAGCTTCGGGCACGGCGTCTTCGCGCTCGCCACCAGCCACGGCTTTTCCGGCGCCTACGGCTCGACCAGCCATTCGCTGAGCGCTTCGGTCGTCGGCGGCGACGGCTCGGACAAGCAGCGCGACAATGCCTGGCGCAGCACGCACCACCATGCAGACTTGCCCTCCCCCGCCGAAATCGGCCGCCTTGCCGGGGAGCGCACCGTCGCCAAGCTCGGCTCCGGAAAGCTCAAGAGCGGCGCCATGCCGGTGATCTTCGACCCGCGCGTGTCCAGTTCGCTGGTCGGCCACCTGCTCGGCGCGATCACAGGCAGCGCCATCACGCGCCGCTCCAGCTTCCTGCTGGAAAAGCTGGGCGAACAAATCTTCGCCCCCGGCATCCTGATCGCCGACGATCCGCACACCCCGCGCGGCCTGCGCTCGCGCCCGTTCGATGGCGAGGGCCTCGCCACCTCGGCGCGCAATATTGTCGAGGACGGGCGCCTGACCGGCTGGCTGCTCGATTCGGCCTCAGCGCGGCAGTTGAACCTTGCGCCGACCGGCCACGCCGCGCGCAACGGCGGCGGCGCCCCGGGCGTATCGACCGGCAACGTCCACCTCGCGGCGGGGACGCTGTCGCCCAAAGAACTGATGGCGGACGTGAAGGACGGGGTCTACGTGACCGAACTGATCGGCCAGGGCGTCAACGGCGTCACCGGCGACTACAGCCGCGGCGCCGCGGGCTTCCGCATCGTCGATGGCGAGTTGGCCGGGCCGGTGGCGGAGTTCACCGTGGCGGGCAACCTCCTGCGCATGTTCGCTCAGCTGACGGCGGCGAACGACCTCGAATGGCACCGCGCGATCAACGTGCCGACGCTGCGCGTGGACGGGATGACCGTGGCGGGGGATTGATTCCTCGCCTTGCACTTCGTCATTGCGAGCGCAGCGAAGCAATCCAGAGTCGCGCAAGCCGCCCTGGAGTGCTTCGCTGCGCTCGCAATGACGAAGTCTGGCCGAAAACAGCCGGGCACGCGCGATTTCGGATCCGGCGGGATAGCGATGGCTGGAAGGTCAAACTGGAGCGGGCGAAGGGATTCGAACCCTCGACCCCAACCTTGGCAAGGTTGTGCTCTACCACTGAGCTACGCCCGCTCTGGCGTTTGACGGACAGTGCGATGAAGACCGCTTCCGTCCGGGTGGAGGGGCCACTAGCAGCGGTTCGCGACCTCTGCAAGAGCCCCACGTCACAAAAAATGCGTCACAAATTTTACCGAGCCTTGCGCAGCCCCAACACAAGGCTGATCGCGCCGAGCATGACGAGGATCGCGAAAGTGTCGGCGACGAGGTCCATCAGTTCCGCATCGCGGTGGAGCGCGGGGATCATCTGCACCACCTCGATCCCCGCGCCGAGCAGCACCAGTCCTGCCGCGATTGCCAGCTTGGGCACGCGCGGATAGCCGAGCACGCCCAGCACCGCGAGCGTTGCGAAAGCCATCATATGCTGGAACTTGTCGCTGGGCTCACCGGGAAAGTGCGGTGGATGCGGCAGCACGGCCATCGTCACCGCAAAGACCAGCGCCAGCCAGAAAAGGATCTGGAAGAGGTTCTGCATGGCACCACTATCGTGGTGCGGCGCAGCAAATTCAAACTGAACTTGCCCGATCCCGGACGCGCAGAACACCGTCGGTCCCTTGAGGCCGGTCCTTTGCAGGAGGTAGTTTTGCGATGTGGGAAAACTGGAGCGGGCGAAGGGATTCGAACCCTCGACCCCAACCTTGGCAAGGTTGTGCTCTACCACTGAGCTACGCCCGCTCTGGCGTTTCGAAAAGGCCTGCTGGAAAGCGGCCCGTCCGGTGTGGAGGCGGCCCACTAGCAGCGGTTCGAAAGGTCGGCAAGCATAAAAGACAAAGTTTTTGCGACAGCCTCGGAAACGGGCCGAATTGGCGCATTCTCCCTTCACAAACGCGCGCGAAAGGCCAATCTAGGGAACTGATTTTTCGTAATTGGAGCACGAATCTTGGCCAGCATGGGTCTCAACCTCGACGAGCAGAAGGCCGTGGACCGGTTCCGCAAGGCGGTCGCCGAACCTTCGATGACCCAGCTCGTGATCCTGGACTTCTGGGCCGAGTGGTGCGGCCCCTGCAAGGCGCTGACCCCGGTGCTGGAAAAGGTCGCCGCGGAATACGCGGACAAGGGCGTGCTGCTCGCCAAGGTCAACGTCGATGAGGAGCAGTTCATCGCCGCGCAGTTCCGCGTGCAGTCGATCCCGACCGTCTACGCGATCTTCCAGGGCCAGCCGGTGGCGGACCTCACCAGCGCCCGCACCGAATCGCAGCTCAAGGGCATGCTCGATCAGTTGCTCGCCAAGCTGCCGGTACAGCCGGGCGGCGCCGAACCCGCGCCCGACCTCGCCCCGCTGATCGCCATGGGCGAGGAAGCGCTGGCCGAGGGTGACGGCGAACGCGCCGCGAGCATCTTCATGCAGATCCTCGAGATGGCGCCCGACAACGGCGAAGTGCTTGGCGGTCTGGTCCGCGCTTTCGTCGCCGCCGGGCGGATCGAGGAAGGCGAGCAGGTTCTCGATCTGCTGGGCGAACCGCTCTCCACCGACCCGCATGTGGAGCGCGCGCGCGGCGTGCTGGCACTCGCCAAGGACAAGCCCGAGGACAGCGAACTGGCCGCCCTGCGCGCCGCCGCAGCCGAGCGCCCCGCCGACATGGAAGCGCAGTTCGCCTTCGCCGGTGCCGCCTTCGCCGCCGGTGAGCGCGACGGCGCCGCCGAAACGCTGCTGCGCATGATCACGGCCGACCGCGAATGGAACGAGGGCGCGGCCAAGGCCAAGCTGCTGCAAATCTTCGAAGCGATCGGCCTCGAAGACCCGTGGGTTTCGGCCACGCGCCGCAAGCTCTCGACCGTCCTGTTCGGCTGACGCGGTTGGCGCGGATCACCATCTTCCCGCTGACCGGCGCGGTGCTCTACCCGGGACTGCAACTGCCGCTCCACATCTTCGAGCCGCGCTACCGCGCGATGGTGAGCGACGCCCTCGCACGCGACCGGCTGATCGGCATGATCCAGCCGCAGAAGGGCTTCGAGGGCGCCCCGCTCTTCGCGGTGGGGTGCCTGGGCCGCATCGGCGATGTCGAGGCGCTGGAAGACGGCCGCTTCAACATCATCCTCGACGGCGAGAAGCGCTTCCGCGTGCTGCGCGAACTCGACGTGACCACGCCGTTCCGTCAGGTCGAGGCGGAACTGCTGGAGGAGCCCGAGGAAGTGCTCGCCCCGATCGAGCGCGCCAGCTTCGAGCGCGAGGCGAAGCGGTTCGCGCAGGCGCAGGGCTATGTGGTCGACTGGGAGCAGGTCGGGCGGCTCGACGACATGTCGCTGATCAACGGCGTCTCGCAGATCGCGCCGTTCGATCCGGCCGCCAAGCAGGCGCTGCTGGAAGCCTCGGGGCTCTCGGCGCGGTGCGAGTTGCTGGTGCAGCTGATGCAGTTCTTCGGCCGCGCGGGCGATGGTGACGAGGATGGGGCGACGTTGCAGTAGCTTCTACCTCGTCATTGCGAGCGAAGCGAAGCAACCCAGGGCAGTGTTACGCCGCCCTGGGTTGCTTCGCTTCGCTCGCAATGACGAAAAACGCATCAAACCGTATCGAACACATACCCCAGCGAACGCACTGTGCGCAGCGGGTTGCCCGCACCCACGCCCTTGAGCGCCCGGCGCAGGCGGCCGATCCACACGTCCACCGTGCGTTCGTCCACCGGCGGCTCCTGCTTGCCGAGCGCCGAGATCAGCTGCGTGCGGCTGAATACCCGGCCGGGGTGCTCGATGAAGTAGCGCAGCAGGCGCAGTTCGTTGGGCATGAGCGAGATCGGCTTGCCCTGGAAACGCGCCTGGAACGCAGCGACGTCCACCATCAGCTCGCCCTGCGTGACGACGCGGATGCCCGCGCTGTCCTGCTCGCCGAGGTTGGCGCCGAGCACCCGGTCGAGCAGGGCATTGCGCGTCAGCGGGCCGACCATGTAGTCGTCCGCGCCCATGCGCAAGGCACGCTTGCGATCCTCCTGGTTGTCCTCCTCCAGCACCATGGTCACGTGGGCATGGGCGGTCAGGCTGTCCGCGCGCAGGCGGCGGCACAGTTCGAGGCCGGACATCTCGGGCAGCACCCAGTCGATGAAGACCCACAAGGCCCCCTCGATCAGCGGTAGTTCGGCAAAGTCGGTCCAGCGATGCAGCATGACGTCGAACTGGTCATGCCGAAACGGCGCGAGCCCACCCGAAAGTTCGCTCGCCAGCAATATGTCGATCCGCCGCATCGCCCCGTTGTCCGCCTTTTCGAGATAGTCTGCCCCCAGGGTCAGGACCCTTCGTACGCGCGGCTTTTGCCTCCCGAGTGTGACGACCCGGTGACATATCGGTGACATGGCAGTGAATTCGCAAAACCGGCCCCGACGCCGGAAACAATCGGGAAATATCGCTTATCAACAAGCCGCTTGGCACTTGTCATCGAATTGACCCGCAACCGTCACGCCGCCGCAACCGCCTGCTGTCATAGGCCCCGAAATCGCAGGGAATTTGGGGACGAACGACCATGCGCGAGCAGATCGAAGACTTCATCGGACGTGGCAACAACAGCGGGATTCCCGCCTGGCTTGACCTTCCCGATCCCAAGGGCTTCCGGCCCAAGCGCAAGTACCGCACGATCTGGATCTCGGACATCCACCTCGGCACGCGCGGCTGCAACGCGAACATGCTGGTCGACTTCCTGCGGGCGCACGAGTGCGAGACGCTCTACCTCGTCGGCGACATCGTCGACGGCTGGCGGCTGCGCAAGGGCTGGTACTGGCCGGACGCCCACAACGAAGTCGTGCGCCGCATCCTCAAGATGGCGCACCGCGGCACCCGCGTGATCTTCATCGCCGGCAACCACGACGAGATGCTGCGCGACTATGCGGGCCTCAGCTTCGGCGGCGTCGAGCTGGCGCTGGAATACGTCCACACCACCGTCGACGGCCGCCGCCTGCTGGTGACGCACGGGGATGCCTTCGACGGCGTGGTGCTCTACCACAAGTGGCTCGCGTTCCTGGGCGACCAGGCCTACTCGATGCTGCTGCGCGCCAACATCGTGTTCAACGCCGTGCGCCGCCGCTTTCACATGCCGTACTGGTCCCTCTCGGCCTACATGAAGAAGAAGGTCAAGAACGCCGTCCAGTTCATCGGCAGCTACGAGGAAGCCGTCGCCAACGAGGCCACCTCCCGCGGGTTCGACGGCGTCGTCTGCGGCCACATCCACTGCGCCGAAATCCGCGAATTCGGCGGCATCACGTATTACAACGACGGCGATTGGGTCGAAAGCTGCACCGCACTGGCGGAAGACTTCACCGGCCACATGTCCCTGATCGACTGGGTCAAGGAAACCGGCGGCCACACGATCGCCGAAACGGCCGCCGAGGAGCACGCCGCAGACAAGGAAGCCACCCCGGAGGCCGTATCGTGAAGCTGGCCCTGGCAACCGACGCCTGGTTGCCGCAGGTCAACGGCGTCGTCCGCTCGCTCACCTCGACCGTCGAACACCTCACTGCCCGCGGGCACGAGGTCGAGACGATCACGCCCGACCGCTTCCTGACGATGCCGATGCCGGGCTATGCCTCGATCCGGCTGGCGATGGCGCCGCGCTTCGGCGTACGCCGGATGCTCGACAAGGCGGCGCCGGACATCGTCCACATCGCCACCGAAGGCCCGATCGGCTGGGCCGCGCGCGGCTGGTGCCTGGCGCGCGGGGTGCCCTTCACTTCCGCCTTCCACACGCGTTTTCCCGAATACTGCGCGGTGCGCACCGGGCTCTCGGCCGAGTACTTCTGGCCGATCCTGCAGCGTTTCCATGCGCAAAGCCAGGCGGTCATGGTCTCCACCCGCAGCCTCGCCGCCGAACTGGAAGAACGCGGCATCGGCCCGACCCGCGCGTGGAGCCGGGGCATCGACCACGCCATGTTCCGCCCCGACGGCCCGCGCCTTGAAGAGATGACCGCGCTGAAGGCGATGCGGCCCGGTCCTGTCCTGCTCAATGTTGGCCGCGTCGCGCCGGAGAAGAACCTCGAGGCCTTCCTCGACCTCGACGTGCCCGGCAGCAAAGTGGTGGTCGGAGACGGCCCTGCGCTCGACAACCTGCGCCGCCGCTATCCGCACGTGCTGTTCCTCGGCGCACTGTCGGGCGAGGCGCTGGCCTCTGCCTATCGCAGCGCCGACTGCTTCGTGTTCCCCAGCCTGACCGACACCTTCGGCCTCGTCGTCATTGAGGCGCTGGCCTGCGGCACTCCGGTGGCAGCGTACCCGGTGACCGGGCCGATCGACATCCTCGGCCCTGACGGACGGGGCGTGGACCACCGTGTCGGCTGGGCGGCGGGCGCAGTCGATACCTCGCTCGCCCGCGCGGTCGAGGGCGCACTGACGGTGGAGCGGACCGACGCCGCCGCGCTGGGCTCGCTCTATTCGTGGGAACGCGCGACGGACCAGTTTCTCGCCGCGATCGAGGGCGCACTGGAGAACGCCGAACGCAGGTTGAGGTCGGCGGCCTGACATCCCTTGCGCCGTCATTGCGAGCGTAGCGAAGCAATCCAGAGCGGTGTGAAACTGCCCTGGATTGCTTCGCTGCGCTCGCAATGACGAAGGTAGTGGGGCCTACCTGAACCCGAGACTGCGCGAGATCGCGGCGGCCTCGTCCCGCACCAGCCGGGCGAGGTCTTCCAGCCGCCCGGCCGCACGCGTACTGGGCGCGGCGATCACCAGAGCGCCCACCACACCACCCGCCGCATCACGCACCACCGCCGCCGTGCCGGTGACACCCTCGGCGGCCTGATCGACGGTCTGCGCATAACCTGCCGCACGGGCCTGCTCGACCACATCCGCAAGCACGGCGGGGTCGATCTCAGTCCCCGGAGCCAGCCGCGCCGGCGCCACCCGCTTCAGGTACGTCTCGACCGCTGCAGGTGAGCACGTGGACAGCAGCACCCGACCCGCCGCCGTCGCATAGAACGGCCGTCGGTCACCGATCGACACCGTATAGCGCACCACATTGCTGCTCTCGACAAGGTCCACATAGGTGATCATCCCGTGATCCTGGTCGCCCACCGCCAGCAGCACCGTCTCCCCGCTGCGTGCGGCCAGCCGCCGCATCCCGTCGCGCACGAGGTCGGAGCTTTGCAGCCGCCGCCGCGCCTCGGTCAGCGCGCTGCCAAGGCCGAAAGCGCCCGGACCAAGCCGCCACGCCCCTTCGGTCGCGACGACGAGGTCTTCGTCCGCCAACCCGCGCAGCAGTGCCGCAAGGCTGCTCTTGGGGGTGCTCAGGCGCCGGCTGAGATCGGCCAGCGACACCGGCTCGGTGCTGACGCAGAGCGCTTCGAGCAGGCGGATGACCCGGGTGACCGACTGCGGCGACCCGCCCCGGCGCTCGCCGTCCTTCTCCGCATCCTCGATCACGCACGCCCTCACTGGAAATGCGGGAGAACCTCCCGCGCGAAGAGCCCGGCATAAGCGAGGAAGCGCTCCGCCGGAAGGCCGGGCGGCATCATCATCGTGAATTGCTCGACCGGGGCCTTTTCCAGCAGGCGGTGGAAGTAGGCGACCGCCTCGGACGGGGTCAGGATCTGCAGGATGCCGCTGGCCTTGAAGGCATCGAGGCTCATCGGCTGGATCGTCGGACCGTCGAGGCCGATGGCCTTGTCTTCGTTCATCCAGGCGCCGTAACTGTTGTTGACGTGGTGGAAATGGGGCGCCAGTTCCTCCAGCGCCGCCGTCTTGTCCTCGGCAACGACCAGCATCAGGCCCTGTATCCAGATGCGTGCATCGGCCTGGCTCTTGCCCGCCGCTTCCAGTTTCTCGCGGTAGAGCGGCCAGATCTCGGGATTGCCGAAGTAGCCATCGCCGTGCCGCGCAACCCGCTCCATCGCCTTGGGCGCGAAGCCGCCGATGTAGAGCGGGATATGCCCCCGGGTTGAGAGCGGTGAGGCTTTGGCGCCGTGGAGGGTGAAGAAGCCGCCTTCGAAGTCTACCGTCTCGCCGGACCAAAGGCGGCGCACGATCTCCAGGAATTCGTCGAACCGGGCGCCGCGCTTGGTGAAATCCAGCCCGTGCGCCGCGTACTCCCGCGCACGATAGCCGATCGCGAGCCCCAGTTGCAGCCGTCCGCCGGACAGACTGTCGAGCACCGCGCAGTCCTGTGCGAACCGCAGCGGCTCGTAGAGAGGGGCAAGCGCGATGCCGGTGCCCAGCCGCATCCGCCGCGTGCGTGCAGCCATCGCGGCGAGCGCCACCAGCGGCGAGGACATGTAGCCGTCCTCGGCGAGATGGTGCTCGGGCACGAAAGCGCCGTCGAAGCCCAGCGCTTCGGTTTCCGCAACCACGTCGAGGATTTCGGCGTAGAGCGCTTCGGGCGGGCGGCGCCACGGGGCCGGATTGCGGAAATCGTAGAGGTAGCTGAACTCCAGCCTGCCGGTCATGCAGCCTTCTCCGTCGTCTTGTGATTTGACGCGAGAGTAGAGGCCGCCACCCAAGCGGCAAGGCGCGGGGGCGATGAATGGGCCTCAGCCCTTATGCGGCCCCAGCAGGATCACCCCCACCCCGGCCAGGCAGAGCAGCGCGCCGCCCATGTCCCAGCGGTCCGGCCGCACGCCCTCGACCAGCCATAGCCACAAGAGCGCCGAAGTGATGTAGATGCCGCCGTAAGCCGCATAGGCCCGGCCCGCCTGCGAGGTGTCCACCAGCGTCAGCAGCCAGGCGAAGACCACCAGCGAGACGCAGCCCGGCACCAGCCACCAGACCGGCTTGCCCATCCGCAACCAGCCCCAGAACGCGAAGCAGCCGCCGATCTCGGCCAGCGCGGCGAGGAGGTAGACGGCGGCGGTCTGGATCACGCCCCCGGTCATGCAGAAAGCAGCGTCGCCTTGACCCCGTCGATCACATACTGCGCCGCCAGCGCCGCCAGCAGCACGCCAAGCAGGCGGGTGATCACCGCCTCGACCTTGTCGCCCAGCACCTTCATCAGCGGCCCGGCAGCGGCAAGCGCGGCGAAGGCCAGCAGCATGACCGCGATCATCGCGCCCAGGATCGTCAGCGTCTGCTCGGTGCCGTGCGCGCGGCTGGTCAGCAGCATCATCGTCGCGATCGAGCCCGGCCCCGCCAGCATCGGCATCGCCATCGGGAAGACGGACACGTCCTCGATCTCGGGCGTGGCGGCGTTGTGGGCGATGATCTTCTCGGCCCGCTCCTCGCGCCGCTGGGTGCGCTTCTCGAAGACCATGTCGATGGCGATCATGAACAGCATGATGCCCCCAGCGATGCGGAAGGCGTCGAGTTCGATGTGCAGGGCGTTCAGCAGCGTCTTGCCGAACAACGCGAAGACCACGAGGATGATCGCCGCGATCACGCAGGCGCGGGTTGCCATGGAGATCGCCTGCGCACGGCTCGCCCCGGCGGAGAGCCCGGCATAGATGGGCGCGCAGCCCGGCGGATCGATGACGACGAAGAGCGTGACGAAGGCGCTGAGGAAAAGTTCGTACATCCGCCCTACCCTAACCTTGCGGCGTCACCTTGTCCTCTACGATCGTGTCGAACCCGGTGCCATTCCACAGTTGTACACTGACCGTGCGCGCATCGTTGGCGCTCATGACCGTGACGTGCCAGCGCAAGGTGCCGTCGAGCGAGTTGCCGCCGGTGAAAGTGCGCGCGTCCGCAGGCGGCGTACCCGGAGGCGGCGCGTCCGGGCGCCGGCCGCATTTCGCGACCCGCGCGGTGAGCATGTCGGGCTCCGGCAAAGCGCTCGGCAGGGTGTCGCCGTGGTCGAGCACCCAGCGATACTCGCCCTTCTTCTGCCGCTGCCAGATCGTGGTGTACCAGCCGACCGAACCGTCCGGGCGCTGCCAGGCGCCCTTGGTGACGCCCAGCGTGCCGTCGCAGCTCATCCAGACCTGATGCGGCTCCCACTGCACAGGAGCGGCGGGATCGGCCTGCTTCTTCAGCCAGTCCTGCGCCTGCACTTCCTGCGGCACGAACATGATTGCGGTATCGTCCGCGAATTCGCGGAACGCCTTCCACTGACCCTTCTCGCGCGCGAGCCGGGCGAAGGCGATCTCCTCGGCAACGAGGGCGCTGGGGTTGGCCGTTCCCGTACCGGGCGGGAGGCGGCGCCTGGGCCGCGCATCGGTCTGGGCTGACGCAGCGAAAACCGCTACCAGCGCTAGACCGAGCGCGATCCGCTTCAAAGGCCAGTCTCGTCGAAGGCGAGGCCCGCATTGCGGTGCGCGGCGACGATGGTGTTACGCAGAAGTACCGCGATAGTCATCGGCCCGACCCCGCCCGGAACCGGCGTGATCGCACCCGCGACTTCGGCGGCCGAGGCGAAATCGACGTCGCCGACGAGCTTCGTCTTGCCTTCCTCGGCACCGGGAACGCGGTTGATGCCCACGTCGATCACGGTCGCGCCGGGCTTGAGCCAGTCGCCCTTGACCATCTCGGGACGGCCGACCGCCGCCACCACGATGTCGGCGCGGCGCACCACCTCGGGCAGATCCTTGGTGCGGCTGTGCGCGACAGTGACGGTGCAGCTTTCCGCGATCAGCAACTGCGCCATCGGCTTGCCGACGATGTTGGAGCGGCCGATCACCACCGCGTCGAGGCCCGAGAGCGAACCCAGCCGGTCCTTCAGCAGCATCACGCAGCCCAGCGGCGTGCAGGGCACGAAGCCCGGCAGGCCGGTCGCCAGACGGCCGACGTTGACGACATGGAAGCCGTCGACGTCCTTGTCCGGGTTGATCGTGGCGATGACCTTCTGCTCGTTCATGTGCGCGGGCAGCGGCAGCTGGACGAGGATGCCGTCCACAGCCGGGTCATTGTTGAGCTGCTCGACCACGGCCAGCAGATCCGCTTCGGACGTGTCTGCGGGCAGCTTGTGCTCGAAGCTGTTCATGCCCGCCGCGAGCGTCTGCTTGCCCTTGTTGCGCACGTAGACCTGGCTGGCCGGGTCCTCGCCCACCAGCACCACGGCGAGACCCGCCTTGCGGCCGCTCTTCGCCTCGAAGCCCACCGCAGCGGTGCCGACGCGGGCGCGCAGGCCCTCGGCGAAAGCCTTTCCGTCGATGACCTGGCTCATCAGTAGCCCGCCATGGCAAGGTTGCCGAAGATGATCTGCAGGATCTTGAGACCGATGATCAGCACCATCGGCGAGAAGTCGATCGCGCCGGTGTTGGGCATGATCTTGCGGATCGGCCGCAGGAGCGGCTCGAGGATCGCGTTCAGCGCGGTATAGACCGCCGACACGAACTGGTTGTGCATGTTGACTACGTTGAACGCGATCAGCAGCCCGAGCACGAACTGCACGATCACCACGAAGACGATGATGTCGATCAGGTAGCTGACGATCTGGAAAATGGTGAGGAACAGCAAGGCCGGCTCCTAGAATGACGTTGGGACAGCACGTTCGCACATGCGGCATGGTTCTGCGCGCGCTGATAGCCGAGCGGGTGGTCGGTGGGCAAGGGCGCGTCTGCAGGAGTTGGATCGGGATCGACCACCGCCAACCAGCCTACCTCGTCATTGCGAGCGAAGCGAAGCAATCCAGGGCCGAGTAAGCCGCTCTGGATTGCTTCGCTTCGCTCGCAATGACGAAACGAGGTATTACTGCGTAAGCGTCGAAGTCCGCTCGATCCGCCAGTTGAGCTGGCTGCCGCTGGCGCCCGGCACGTCGTTCACGCGGCGCAGAACGATGGTTCCGCGCTTCGAGGTGCGCCCGTCGCCGAAGTCCACGACGATCGGCGCCTCGTAATAGAGCGAGCCCGCCGCGCCCTCCATGTCGCCCTTGCCGACCGCGAGGCGGGGCTTGGAACCGCCGAATTCGCCCTGCAGCTTTTGCGCCGTCATCTCGGCATCGAGGCTCCAGGCCTGAGCCGCGGCGTTCCAGTCGCCGATGCGCACGGCACTGACGTAGTAGCGCAGCAGTCGTTCGGGATCGCGGCGCTCGGTCAGGGCGGGGGTGTCGAGCGTGCTTGCGGCAGGCGCTGCCACGGACGTCGCGCCGTCCACCGGCCCGACATCGACCACCGCATCGCCGGCATCCGCCGCCGCACTTGCGCTGTCGAGCACGGCCGGGTCCTCTCCCGCCTTACCGCAGGCGGCAAGGGCCAGCAACGAGCCGGAGAGCAGGACGGCGAGTGCAGCTTTGGTGCGCATGTGCTTCGAGACGCCTTTCAGTTCCTTGATCCCCTCGCAAGGGTAGTTCAGCCCGCCCGGATGAGCGTACCTGCACCTTCCTGCGTGAATATTTCCAGCAACATGGCATGCGAAACCCGTCCGTCAAGGACGACGGCCGCCTCGCAGCCCGCCTCGACCGCGTGAATGCAGGTCTCCAGCTTGGGGATCATGCCGCCCGAGATGGTGCCGTCTTCCTTCAGGCCCGCGATCGCGGCGGGGGTCAGGTCGGTCAGCAGCTCGCCCTGCTTGTCGAGCACGCCGGGCACGTCGGTCAGCAGGAACAGGCGCGATGCACCCAGCGCCGCGGCGATGGCGCCCGCCATCGTGTCGGCGTTGACGTTGTAGGTGCCGCCGTCCGGCCCGGCCGCGATCGGGGCGATGACCGGGATCATCCCCGCGCCCGAGATCGTCTCGATCACCCGGGTGTCGATGTGTTCGGGCTCGCCCACGAAGCCGAGATCGACCACCTGCTCGATCAGGCTGTCGGGGTCCTTGCGGGTGCGCGAGACCTTGCGCGCGGTGACCATCCCGCCGTCCTTGCCCGACACGCCCATCGCCTTGCCGCCGGCCTTGGCGATCCAGCCGACGATTTCCTTGTTGATCGCGCCCGACAGCACCATCTCGGCCACTTCGGCGGTCGCCTTGTCGGTAATGCGCAGGCCATCGACGAACTGGCTCTCGACGCCGACCTTCTTGAGCATCGCGCCGATCTGCGGCCCGCCGCCGTGCACGACGACGACGTTGATGCCCACCGCCTTCAGCAGCACCACGTCCTCGGCGAAGTCCACCGCCTTTTCGGGATCGCCCATGGCGTGGCCGCCGTATTTGACCACGAACGTGCGCCCCGCATATCGCTGCATGTAGGGCAGCGCATCGACGAGGGTTTCGGCCTTGGCCAGCAGGGCGGGGTGGTGCGGATTCGACATGAGGGCGCTAATACGCCCCCACGCGCAATTTTGAACCCGCTTAACGTGATTTTTTCGGCGTAATCGTGCCGTTAATCGGCTCAGGAATCCAGTTTCCTGCCCAGCTTCACGAAGAACCAGATGAACGGCGGCACCATGATCGTCGAGAGCACCAGCTTCGAGATGATCTGGCCCTCCATGATCTGCACGATCGGCAACCCGGTTCCGACGAAGGAAATGGTGATGAACAGCACCGTGTCGATCACCTGCGACAGCATCGAGGCGATCCACGCGCGCACCAGCAGCAGCTTGCCGCCAGCCTGCGACAGCTTGGAGAAGATCAGGACGTTCAGCGTCTGCGACACGCCGTAGGAGATCAGCCCGGCGAACTGCATCCGTGCGCCCTGCCCGAGCAGGCGGGCATAGGCCTCCTGGTCGCCCCAGAACGCAGCCGGCGGGACCACGTGGATCACGAAGGTCAGCAGCAGCATCGAGACGATCAGCGGGATGAACCCGAAGCGCACCAGCTTGTTGGCGGTGTCCGGGCCGTGGAGTTCGGCGATGGCGCTGGAAAGCACAACCAGCAACAGGAACGCGAAGATCCCCGATCCGACCGCGAGGTCGCCCAGCACCGGCCAGTGGCCGAGCGAAGCCAGCTTGGTCCCGAGCACTCCCGCCAGCACGACGAGGCCGCCGTAGAGCAGCGAGAAGACGAAAAGCGAGCGGGTGATGATGGGCGCGGGCGCAGTGACGGATCGATCCATCGCCTCCCTGTAACGGGCAAAGCGGCGTTGGACTAGGGTTCGGTGGAGAAAATGCGAGCCCCGTCGCATCCTCCCTGTCGCGAAGCGATGGGGAGGTGGCAGGCGCGCAGCGACTGACGGAGGGGCTTTCCGACTCCTCCACCACCGACTGCGTCGGCGGTCCCCTCCCCATTGCTGCGCAACGGGGAGGATGCGGCGGGGTCATCGCTATCGTCTAGCCGCCGTGCTAGCCGCCTCGCCATGACCGAAGACGAAGACAATGCCCTCACCCGCCCCCAGCGCCGCCTGCTGCGCCGCCTCTACAACGGCCGCACCGAGCCTGTCGTCGCGGATGACAAGCCTTTCCTGACTTACAAGGAGGCCAGTCGCTACCTCCTGTCGCTTGACGCCGAAGCGCGCGAGGCAGCCTATCTGGAGATGAAGCGGCAGGCGGGGTAATCCCGACGTCGTCATTGCGAGCGTAGCGAAGCAATCCAGGGCAGCCTGACACCGCCCTGGATTGCTTCGCTACGCTCGCAATGACGAAAGAGGGTAGGCGGACGCGATACCCTGTCCGGTAAGCCATGGTTTCCTACAAGGGCGCCGCCGCGTACTATTCCCGTCGCCCGTCCCCCGGCCACAAGGTTACACCCGATGCCCCGCAAGGTGACACATCGCTGTCCCCAGGTTACACTTTTCACGCACAAGGTGACACCCGCACTCACGCATTTGCGCCAATCACGCCCCTACCCCGTCGCAAGGTGACACCTTCTTCGCCCTGGACAGTGTAAACCGTGTAAACCTGTCACCTTGCGGGGCACCCGCCGCAAAACCCTCTAGCCCTGCGTCCGTCGCGCCTCTAGGGTCGGCGGCTGTTTCCCCTTCCTCTCCCGGAGCCAAGCGCCTCGATGCATGTCGCCTACAGCCTGATCGGCATCGTTCTCATCATGGCGGCAGCCTTCCTGCTCTCGACCGACCGCAAGGCGATCCGCCCGCGCGTCGTCTGCGCGGCCTTCGCGCTGCAGGCGGGCCTTGCCGCGCTGGTGCTCTACGTGCCGTTCGGCAACCGCATGCTGCGCGGCGCCGCCTCGGGCGTCGAGGGGCTGCTGAGCTACGCGCATGAAGGCGTGACCTTCCTGTTCGGCCCGCTCGCCTCGCCGGAAATCGGCGGCACCAGCTTCGCCATCGCGGCGCTGCCGGTGATCATCTTCTTCGCCTCGCTGATCTCCATCCTCTACTACCTGAAGATCATGCCGCTGGTGGTGCGCTGGCTGGGCGGTGCGCTGGAGAAGGTGACCGGGATCAGCAAGGTCGAAAGCCTTTGCGCGGCCTCCAACATCTTCGTGGGCCAGAGCGAGGCGCCGCTGGTGATCCGCCCCTACCTCGCCTCGCTGAACCCCTCGCAGCTGTTCTGCGTGATGACGGTGGGCCTGGCAGGCGTGGCGGGCACGATCCTGGCCGCCTATGCCTCGATGGGCATCCGCATCGACTACCTCGTCGCCGCCGCCTTCATGTCGGCACCGGGCGGCATCTTCATGGCCAAGATGATCATGCCCGATCCGCGGCCCGGCGTGGCTTCGAACGCCGAGGTCCATGAGAGCACCCTGCCCCCGCAGGCGCCGCCGCCGCCGCGATGAACCGCGCCGACGTCACCCATCTCCCCGGCGTCCACGTCGACGAGCCCGAAGCCGTCGAGCACGAGGAGGAAAAGCCCGCCAACATCATCATGGCCGCATCGCAGGGCGCGCAGACCGGCGTGAAGCTGGCGGTCGCGGTGGGCGCGATGGTTCTCGCATTCGTGGCGCTGATCGCGCTCGCCAACGGCTTCGTCGGCTGGGCGGCGGGGCTCTTCGGCTTCCAGGGGGTGACGTTCCAGTCGCTGCTGGGCTACATCTTCGCGCCGATCTTCTACCTGCTGGCGACCCCCGACTGGACCGAGGCGCTGCACGCAGGCGGCCTGTTCGGCACCAAGATCGTGCTCAACGAATTCGTCTCGTTCATCGAACTGGGCAAGGACGGCCTGCTTTCGCCCCGCACCGTGGCGGTGGTGACGTTCGCGCTGTGCGGCTTCGCCAACTTCTCCTCGATCGCGATCCAGATGGCCGTGACCGGCGGACTTGCCCCCAACCAGCGCCCGATCATCGCGAAGCTGGGCATCCGCGCGCTGGCGGCGGGCAGCCTGTCGAACCTGATGAGCGCGGCGCTGGCGGGGCTGTTCCTCACCGTCGCCTGAAGCATTTTCTAATCAGGTGGAAACACCTGATGACTCGGAAAATGCGATAAACAATTGACTTAGAGCGGTCCGTCCCGGCGATGTTGCCCCGGGGAAACTGGACACCGGCCTGAGGCTTGGGTCTTCTCTCCCCTTGAGAGGACCAGAGCATGACCGACCGATTCCGCGAGACTTACGGCCCCACCGCGCTGGTGACGGGCGCTTCTTCAGGGATCGGCCTCGCCTTCGCCGAGGAACTGGCCGACCGGGGCTTCCACCTCGTCCTCACCGCGCGCCGGACCGACCCGCTCGATGCGCTGGCGGAGCGGCTGGCGTCCTCGCACGGCACCCGGACCACCGTGCTCGGTGCGGACCTCGGTGACCCGGCGACTCCCGCGCGGATACTCGAGGCGACCGAGGGCACCGACATCGGCCTCGTCGTCAGCAATGCCGGCTTCAACATCAAGGGCGCGTTCGAGGCGCAGGACCCGGCCGCGATGGCGCGGATGCTCACCGTCAACTGCCACGCGCCGATGCAGCTGGCCCACGGTCTGATCCCCGCCTCAAGGCACGGGCGAGCGGAGGTCTGATCTTCACCGCCTCGGTCGAGGGCCTGATCGGCTGCCCGTACTCAGCCGCATACTCCGCCACCAAGGCACTGGTCGTGGCGCTGGGCGAGGCGCTCTGGGGCGAGATGCAGGGCAGCGGCGTGGACGTGCTGACGCTCTGCCCCGGCGCTACCGAGACAGAGGCGACCGCCGGGATGGAGGGCATCGCCAACCTGCAAAGCCCGGCCGAAGTCGCGCGCCTAGCCCTCGACAACGTGCGCGAGGGACCGACCTTCGTACCACACGCGCATTACCGCGCCATGTTCGATGCGCTCCGCGCCCGTCCCCGCCGCGAGGCACTGGCGGGCATGGCGGAAGGGATGCGCCAACGCCTCGGCTGAGCCGCCTCAGACGGAACGCCTGCGCATCAGTTCCGCGGGCGACAGCACGATCCCCGCGAGGATCAACGCCATGCCGAGGAAGTGGTAGCCTTCCAGCCGCTCGCCCAGCAGCAGCGCGGAGAGCAGTGCACCGAACAGCGGCATCAGCGTGATCGCCTGCCCGGCCCGCGCCGCGCCGAGTTGCACTGTAGCGGCGTTGTAGATGAAGTAGGCCAACACCGACGGAAAAATGCCGACGTAGAGGAAGGCCGAGAGCACCTTCGGGCTCCAGGCGACTGCAAGCCCCTGCGCCGCTTCCCAAGCTGCCAAAGGCGCCATGAACACCGCGCCGATCAGGAACACCATAAGCAAGAAGCTCGCCGGCGCGATCGGCGGCCGCTTGCGCAGGAGCACAGTGTAGAGCCCCCATACCACGACGCCGCACAGCACCAGCGCATCGCCGATGCCAAGCCGCAATGTCGCCAGCGCGGATACGTCCCCCGGAACACGATGGCGACGACCCCGACGGTGGACAGTGCGACGCCCGCCTGGTGCAGCACCCCCGCCCGCGTTCCGAAGATCATGCGATCGAGCACCAGTACCAGAGCCGGAATCGACGCCTGCAGCAGCAGGGCATTGGCCGCGCTCGTATGATGTAGCCCGGAGTAGACGAACGAATTGAAGCAGACGATGCCGAGGAACCCCAGCGCCGCGATCCAGCGCCATCCCGCGACTATCGCCGCGCGCTCCGCCCAGGCCTGCCGCGCCGCGAACGGCAGCAGGATCAGCACCGCGATGAGCCAGCGCCCGAACGCGAGCGTGAACGGCGGAATGTCGTCCCGCACCGCGCGGCCGGTGATCGAATTGCCAGCCCAGAACAGCATCACAAGGCCGAGCAGCAGAAACGCGCGGGTGTGAGAGGGAGACTTGGGCACGGCTGCTCCATTCGTCGTCCCGGACTTGATCCGGGACCGTTGGCTATCTTTAGGCACAACCTCGCTGCCGACGCCGCAGGATGGGCTGTTCACGGCCAGCGGTCCCGGATCAAGTCCGGGACGACGCCATTATGCCAGCGCCTTGTCGAGCATCTGCGCCAGACGCAGCCCCGCCCGCTCGATGCGTTCATCGACGATCGGAATCGTCTGTTCGATCGCTGCGTTGGTCCAGACGATCTTCTGCGGCTCCTTGACGTCGCCCCCACGTGACAGGGCAGCTTGCCGCCGAACGCCAGCGGATAGAGCACGTCGCGGCTGATCTCGTAGCTCTCGCGGGTCCAGTCTTCCAGCGTGCCGGTCGCCAGCCGCGCCTTTTCGGCCGCGCTGTAGACGCGCACCAGCGGCGGGCGGGCGGAGGTGATCGCGCGCTCGGCCAAGGTCGTGTCCCAGATCGAGTGCAGGTTGCGACCCGGCGCGTCGCCGTAATCGGCCTTCACCGCGTTGCCGCCCTGGTCCTCGTTCTCGCCGATATGCAGCGGCTGGTGGATGTCGCCGACGAAGTGGACGAGGAAGACCAGCGCCTCAAGCCGCAGCACCGGCGCCAGCTTGTGGTTGGCCAGCAGCTTCTCGTCGCGCTCGATCTGCGCGGTGGCGCACATGCCGTCGCGGCACAGTTGCTTGAGGTCGAACGTCCCGCAGACCGGCTGGTCGTGGTAGTGCCAGGAATTCTGGTAGGCCCAGCGCCAGCGCTCGCCCTTGATGCAGTCGGGCCAGGTCGCGGCGTCCTCGATCGTGCGCATCGAGCACTTGGGCGTGTCCATCTCGCGCTCATGGGCGAGCAGCTTGCGGATGGCGACGCGGGTGGCAGGGCGAACGTTGGCCATGGCGATGCCCGCCACGGTTCGGTGCCCCATCGCACCCCAGGCGAAGGCCGGGCTGGATACGATCGTCGCAAGAGCGGCTAGGAGAAGGAGAACTTTGCGCATCATCAGACCACCGGGTGCTCGTACTGTTCGATGACCCAGTCCTCCGCCTCGGCCGCGGCGATCCAGGCCTGCATCCATTCGTGCTCCCACACCGCCTGCATGTAGGCCTGCGCGAAGCCGGGCACGCCGATGCCGTACGTCAGGAAGCGGCTGACGACGGGGGCGTAGAACACGTCCGCCGCGCCGAAGGTGCCGAACAGGAACGGCCCGCCTTTGCCGAACCGCGCCCGCGCCTCGGCCCAGAGGGTGAGGATGCGCACGATGTCGGTGCGGGTCTCGTCCTCCAGCCCCGGCAGTTCGACGCGCGAGCGGATGTTCATCGGGCAATTGCGGCGCAGCGACAGATAGCCGGAGTGCATCTCCGCCACCATCGATCGCGCCATGGCGCGCGCCGCGTCGTCCTTGGGCCAGAAGCGATCGCGGCCGACCTTGTCGGCAAGATAGTCGACGATGGCGAGCGAATCCCACACCACCGCCTCGCCATCCCACAGGATCGGCACTTTGCCGTGGCTGGGGGCGAGGTCGTCGGAGGACTTCTTGAAGGCTTCCCATTCCTCGCCGAACAGGGGGACGGTGATCTCGTCGAAATGCAGGCCCGACTGTTTGCAGGCGAGCCAGCCGCGCAGCGACCAGCTGGAGTAGTTCTTGTTGCCGATGATGAGCTTCACGGGGCGGCGTTCCTCGGGATTGCTGAACGAGCGGCCTAGAGGCTGGGGCGCGATGTGTCGAGCCTGACCCTTCGACAAGCTCAGGGTGAGCGGACGTTGGCTGATGCCCCCTCAAATCCGCTCAGGCTGAGTGCCGAGCCTGTCGAAGCACCGAAGCCCCGCCGCCCTCAGAACGCCCGCGTTATCAGATAGAACAGCGCGCCCACCGCCGCGCTGGCGGGGATCGTCACGAACCATGCCACGATCACCCGGCTCGCCACCGACCAGCGCACCGCGCTCGACCGCCGCGCCGCGCCGGTGCCGACGATCGACCCGGTGATGGCATGCGTGGTCGAAACCGGAATGCCCAGCGCCGAAGCCCCGAACACCACGATCGAACCGGCGGTCGAAGCGCAGAAGCCCGAGTGGTGATTGAGCTTGGTCAGCTTGGAACCCATCGTCTTGATGATCTTCCACCCGCCCGACAGCGTCCCCAGCGAAATCGCCAGATAGCACGACAGCACAACCCAGTGCGGCACATGGAAGCCCCCGACATGTGCCCGGTCGAGTAGAGCAGCACCGCGATGATCCCCATCGTCTTCTGCGCATCGTTGCCGCCGTGGCTGATCGAATAGGCGGCGCTGGAGAGCAGGTGGAGGCTCTTGAAGATGCCGTTCGACTGGCGCGGGGACGTGCCCTTGAACAGCCAACTCGTCACCAGCATCAGCAACATGGCGATGGCAAAGCCCAGCACCGGCGAGACGAAGATCGCCGCGATGGTCTTCACCGTGCCCGAGCTTTCGACCACCGCGAAGCCGCCATGCGCGATCCCGGCGCCCAGCAACCCGCCGATCAGCGCGTGGCTGGAGCTGGAAGGAATGCCCTTGATCCAAGTCAGCACGTTCCAGAACATCGCACCGACCAAGGCGCCGAACACCACGGCCGGGGTGACGGCATCGACGTCGATGATGCCCTTCCCCACCGTCTCGGCGACGTGGAGGCCGACGAAGAAATAGGCGAGGAAGTTGCCGGCAGCGGCGAACAGCACCGCGAAGACCGGCGAGAGCAGACGCGTCGCCACCACCGTCGCGATGGCATTGGCCGCATCGTGCAGGCCGTTGAGGAAATCGAACGCCAGCGCGAGCGCGACGAGGCCGATCAGCAGCGGCAGGGCAAGGCTGTGGTCCACGAAGTTAAGCCCCTGGCTTCGTCATTGCGAGGAGGTGAAACCGACGAAGCAATCCAGGCCTGCGCAAACCGCCCTGGGTTGCTTCGCTACGCTCGCAATGACGAGGAATGGTGATGAACATCGATCCGGCTTCGCGCTTACGAGTGGTCGATGACCAGCCCGTCGATCTCGTTCGCGAGGTCTTCGAAACGATCGACCACGCGCTCGAGGCGCTTGAACATCTCCTGCCGCACGAAGAAGTGCATCGGGTTGGTCAGGTCCGCCTTGAACAGGCGCTTGAGCCCGGCCGCGTGGATTTCGTCGGCATGGCCTTCCATGCGGACCAGACGCTCGGTCAGTTCGTGGAGGCGGTGGCCGTTGTCGCCGATCTTGCGCAGCAGCGGGATCGCTTCGGCGGTCAGGCGTGCGGCATCGACGATGATCGCGGCCATGTCGATCATCTCCGGCTCGAACTCGCTCACCTCGTAGAGATCGCAGGCGTTGGCCGTCTGCTGCATCTCGTCGATGGCATCGTCCATCGTGTTGATGAGGCTGGTGATGGCCGAGCGATCAAACGGCGTCAGGAAGCTGCGGCGCACCGTCTGCAGCACTTCGCGGGTGATGTCGTCGGCGTCGTGCTCGCGCTCGGCGATCTCGCGGATGTGCTGGGCGCGGCCCGGACCACCCTGCGCGAGGCGGGCGAGCGCGTCGGCGCCGGCCACCAGCGTGGCGGCCTGCTTCTCGAACAGGTCGAAGAAGTTGCCCTGCTCGGGCAGCAGCTTCTGGAACCAGGCGAACATGGCATTGACCCCTGTCTTGCTTGCCACCGTGTCCACGGCTGCGCCCAGGAAGCGCGCGGGACTGGCGGCGGCGCGGAATTCACGTGCGCCGAAGGAACGTATGAGGGCGCGAAGGTCCTCTTCGTCGACCGCCCTAGCCGCTTCCTCCAGCGAGAACCAGCGTCGTTCGCGCTGGTGCTGCTCGTCCCATGTGGAAAGCTCGTCGGTGACCGCGAAGGGATAGACATCGACGTCCGCCCATACCGAAGCGCCCGAATTGCGCTGCTTACGGTAGCGGTAAGAGCCCAGCGGCACCGGGCAGGTCGCGCCCAGCACGCCTGCTTCCTCTTCCGCTTCCTTCGAGGCGGCGGCATGCGGTTGCAGGCCCTTCATCAGCCCGCCCTTGGGAATCACCCAGCGACGAGTGCTGCGCGAAGTGATGAGCAGTATCTGGATGGGCGCGTCGACGGCGGGACCGACGGTGCGGTAAGGAAGAACGGCAATCTGGCGCATATGGGCGAGATTCCTTTCATCCCTCGACGCGTGAAGCTGCGCCCCATAGGGGACGGCGCGCCGTCATGCAAATGTCACAAATAGAGACGCGGTCTCGATTGTGGACTCGAATGATGAAAGGATGATTTCCAAGGGCTGGGCAATTTACCGAAGGCCGTCCCGTCCGTCATTGCGAGCGAAGCGAAGCAACCCAGGGCGGCGTAGTGCTGCCCTGGGTTGCTTCGCTTCGCTCGCAATGACGAAAGTGTGAAATCAGAGTTCCGAATCGCCCAGCACGGCGGCGCGCAGTTCCTCGATCCCCATGCCCTTTTCAGAGCTGGTGACGTGGACCACGGGGAACGCGGCGGGATGCTTGCGGGCTTCGGCGATGGTGGCGGCGTGGACCGCCTCCAGTTCGCTGGCCTTGATCTTGTCCGCCTTGGTCAGGACGAGGCGGTAGCCCACCGCCGCCTGATCCAGCATCTCCATCATGTCGAGATCGACCTGCTTCACGCCGTGGCGCGAATCGATCAGCACCAGCGTGCGCTTGAGTTCCACACGGCCACGCAGGTAGTCGCGCACCAGACGGCGCCAGGTCTCGACGACCTTGGGCGGCGCCTTGGCGAAGCCGTAGCCCGGCATGTCGACGAGACGGAACTTGAGCGGCTCGGCCACGTCGAAGAAGTTCAACTCCTGCGTGCGGCCCGGCGTCACCGAAGTACGCGCGATCGCCTTGCGGCCGACCAGTGCGTTCAGCAGCGAGGACTTGCCCACGTTCGACCGGCCCGCAAAGGCGATCTCCGGCGCATCGGGATCGGGCAGGAACTGCAGCGACGGTGCCGACTTCAGGAACGTCACCGGTCCCGAGAACAGCTTGCGCGCGCGCTCCGTCAGTTCTGCCATTTCTTCATTCACGCGATCATCACTCACTTTGTACGGGCCGCCGCGCGTGCCTTGTCGGCCGTATCCTTCTCGGCTTGCGCCTTGAGCTGCGGATGGCGGCTGTAGAGGAACTTCTGCTGCGCGATGGTCAGGATGTTGGAGGTGATCCAGTAGACCAGCAGGCCCGAGGCGAAAGGCGCCATCACGAACATCATGAACCACGGCATCAGCTTGAACACCTGCTGCTGCGCCGGGTCCATCTGGGCCGGGTTGAGCTGGAACTGCAGGTACATCGTCGCGCCGAGCAGCAGGGCGAGCAGGCCGATCGCCAGGAAGCTGGGCGGATCGAAGGGCAGCAGGCCGAACAGGTTCAGGATGTGCAGCGGATCGGGCGCGGACAAGTCCTTGATCCACAGCACGAAGGGCTGGTGGCGCATCTCGATGGCCAGGATCAGCGTCTTATAGAGCGCGAAGAACACCGGGATCTGCAGAAACATCGGCAGACAGCCTGCGAGGGGATTGACCTTCTCCTGCTTGTAGAGGGCCATGATCTCCTGCTGCTGCTTCTGCTTGTCGTCCTTGTAGCGCTCCTGGATCGCCTTCATCTTCGGCTGGATCGCGCGCATCGCCGCCATCGAGGCGAACTGGCGCTGGGCGACCGGGAACATCATGCCGCGCACGATGAGGGTCAGCAGGATGATGGCGACGCCGAAGTTGCCGACAAGGCTGAACAGCTTGGTGAGCAGCCAGAAGATCGGCTTCTCGAACCAGCGGAACCAGCCCCAGTCTATCGCGAGGCCGAAGTTGGCGATGCCCTGCGCCTCGTAGGCGTCGAGCACCTTGTGCTCCTTGGCGCCCGCGAAGATCTTGGTCGTCACGCTCTGGCGCGTGCGCGGCTGGATCACGGCCTGATCGTATACCACGTCGGCGCGGAAGATCTGGTTGCCGAGCGAACGGAACGTGCTCTCCGCCTTCGCGCCCACGGGAATGAGGGCCGACATCCAGTAGATGTCGGTGAAGCCGATCCAGTCGGTGCGGCCCGCTTCGTTGACGGTGCCGGCTTCGGCCACGTCCTTGTAGTTGGTGCCGAAGGTCACCGAACCGTCGAAGGCGCCGATCGGCCCCGAATGGACGTTCCAGGTATCGAGGCTTGCAGTCTTCTCGGTACGGTTGACGAGCGCGAAGGGCTTGACCGAAACCGCGCCGCCGCCCGCGTTCTCGACGGTCTGCTGCGCGGTGATCATGTAGTTCTGGTCGATCGAGTACGTGATCGCGAAGCGCTGGCCGGTGGGGTTCGCCCAGGTCAGGGTCACCGGGGTGGTCGGGGTCAGCGTGGCGTTCGCGGGCGCGGTCCAGACGGTCGAGGCGGTCGGCGCGGCGACGCCGCCCTCACCCAGCCAGCCGACTTGCGCGAATTGCTGCGCGGGGGTGCCCGCGGGCGAGAAGATCCGGACCGGGCCGGAATTCTTCTCGACCGTCTCGCGGTGGCGATTGATCACGAGGTCGTCGACGATCGCACCGGTCAGGTTGATCGAGCCCGAGAGGCCGGGCGCGGAAATCTTCACGCGGCCCGGAGCAGCCAGCTCGGTCTTGAGGTCGGTAGCTTCCAGCGTGCGGTCGGCGGCATCCATCAGGCCACCTTCGCGCGTCGGCTTGGTGGGACTGGAGGCGTTCTTGGCGCCGCCGGACTCGACGATCTGCGTCGGGGTCTTGGCCTGCGGATAGAAATAGCCGACCCCGGCCTCCCAGCCGAAGAGCACGAGCGCGGTCAGTACGACCGCAAGGATGATGTTACGCTGGTTTTCCACGAAAGCCTGTTTCCTGCCCGTATCTTCGTCTCGGCGGCGGCCATGTGGGGCCGCCGGCATCACTTCGCCAGTATCTAAGGTTCAGTCCGGCACGGGATCGTGCCCGTGCCCACCCCAAGGATTGCAGCGCAATAGACGCCACAGCGCCAGCAATCCACCCTTGATCGCACCATGCTTGCGAACCGCGATAATCGCGTACTGCGAACAGGAGGGGGAGTAGCGGCAGGTGGGCGGCATGATCGCCGAAGGACCGAGTTGCCACAATCGCGCGACACCGATGATCGCCAGCCCCGGAAGCGAGACGAGGAAGGCGAGAACCTTGGTCATTTGCGAGGGCCACGCCTGCGATTCGGCTGGCGGGGCGCATCACCCTTCCCGTCCCGCGCCCGCCCCAGAGCGGCGACGAGTTCGCCGCGCAGCTTGTCGAAGTCGCGCTCGACCCCGCCTTCACGGCCGATCAGCACATGGTCGGTGTCGGCAAGGCCATGCTCGGGCAGCAATTCGCGAAGCAGCGCGCGGAAACGCCGTTTCATGCGGTTGCGCACGACGGCATTGCCGATCTTCTTGGTCACCGTGATCCCGGCGCGCCGCCCCAGCCCGTCATTGCGGTTGGCCAGCAGCACGAAACCGGGGCGCGCGACTCGCAGGCCGCGATTGGCAGCGAGAAAGTCCGAACGACGGCTCAGGACCGTGTAGGCGTCAGCCTGCTTCATGACAGCTCGAACGTCGGGACATGGCGATTCGCGCCAAAGCAAAACGGCGCCAGCCCATGCCCTCGCGCAAGGCGAGAGCGTGGGCTGGCGCCGCTTATGGCAGGAGCTTTGCGCCCCTGCCGATCCCGGCGGATTAGGCCGAGAGCTTGGCGCGGCCGCGAGCGCGACGCGCGCGCAGAACCTTGCGGCCACCGACGGTCGCGGTGCGGGCACGGAAGCCGTGACGACGGGCGCGAACAAGGTTGCTCGGCTGGAAAGTGCGCTTCATGTCAGTCCTCGAAAATCTAACAAAAAGGGCCGCCCAAACCGGACGACCATGGAAATCGTTGGCCGCCGTTACTGGAACGACGGGATTGAGTCAACAACAGCCGCAAGCTGGAGGAACTGAAAACGCGGACTCACATCCACTTTCACCTCGTCCAGTTGCACCCACGCACTCATCTCCCCCGCGTCGAGCCAGCGCGCCGAAGCGAAGGGCACGGAATTAGTCATGGCATAGAACGCCTGCGCCTCGGCCGCATTCATGCCCATGGCGCGGTAGTAGTCGATGTAGCGACGATTCTCGGGCGCATTGGCGGCATAGTCCGAGGGCTCGAGCCCGGTGTCGTCCTGCCAGGAATGCACCGCGAACTCGGAGCCCGGATCGGCGTAGCGCCGCGCGCCCGCCAGGAACAGTTCTACCCCGCCCGAACGCACCGACCCTCCCGCCGGAACATGGGTGACGATGCCGCTGCGGCGAATCATCTGGCCGACCTGCAGGTTGGCGAGGTCGTCCTCGGTGCCGGGGCAGTCGATCATCTCGATCGTGGCAATTCCGGGATGGTCGCGCAGCATCGCGGTGAACTGCCCGGGCGTGCGCGCGTCGGTGACATCGACCAGCGCCGCCCGGCCCTCGTCCAGCACGCGGAACGGACCGTAGGCCGGACCTTGCGGCATCGCAGGCGCTTCGATCGCGGTAGTGAAGAGGGTGCGCTCGCCCCCGGTAACGACGGAATCGGTGACCTCGTCGACAGTCTCGTACTCGATCACCTGCGCCGACAGGGGGACACGGCGAAAAGGGCGACCAGAGCAAGACTTGCGGAAAGCGAGCGCATCACAAGTCTATGCCGGGAACACCCTTACCCTCTTCCTCACGGGTCCGGTTAAAGTGCTGTAAGGTATATTTTTGAACATGGCGCCGCCGCGAGCGGGCCTTACTAGACGAGGTCTTCTTCGCAATTCTTGCAGAAAGGCCCTTCCCTTGGTCGCCATCGTCTCGACCGTCGCGTACCTCGGGCTCGAGGCGCGTGCCGTCGAGGTGCAGTGCCAAATCGCACCGGGAATGCCCGGCTTCACGCTCGTCGGCCTGCCCGACAAGGCGGTGCGCGAAAGCACCCAGCGGGTGAGCGCGGCGCTCACCGCGATGGGGTTGGCGTTGCCGCCCAAGCGAATCATCGTCAACCTCTCCCCCGCCGACCTGCCCAAGGAAGGCTCGCACTTCGACCTGCCGGTAGCGCTGGCGTTGCTGGCGGCGATGGGCGTGGTCGATGCCGAGCAACTGGGCGATTTCGTGGCGGTGGGCGAACTCGCGCTCGATGGCCGGGTGATCCCTCTCCCGGCGTATTGCTGGCGGCGATCCACGCCAGCGAGCACGAGAAGGGTCTGATCTGCCCGGCCTCGCAAGGCTCGGAAGCGCGCTGGGCCAGCGGGGTGCCAGTGGTCGCGGCGCCCAATCTCATCAGCCTGCTCAACCACTTGCGCGGCATCCGAGTGCTGCAGACGCCACCGCTGGGCGAGGTCGAAACGCGGGCAGGCGGCCCCGATCTCCGGCAGGTCAAGGGACAGGAAACCGCCCGCCGCGCACTAGAGATCGCGGCTGCGGGCGCGCACAACCTGTTGATGGTCGGGCCACCGGGCGCGGGCAAGTCGCTGCTCGCATCGTGCCTGCCCGGCGTCTTGCCCGAACTCACCCCGGCCGAAGCGCTGGAGGTATCGATGGTCGCCTCGGTAGCGGGCACGCTGGAGGGCGGGCGGATCAGCCGTGCCCGGCCGTTCCGCGCGCCGCATCACTCCGCCTCGATCGCCGCTCTGACCGGTGGCGGGATCAAGGTGCGGCCGGGTGAAGTTTCGATGGCGCACCTCGGCGTCCTGTTCCTCGACGAACTGCCTGAATTCCAGCGGCAGGCCCTCGATTCGCTGCGCCAGCCGCTGGAATGCGGCGAAGTCACCGTCGCCCGCGCCAATGCCCATCTCACGTATCCCGCACGAGTCCAGTTGATCGCGGCGATGAACCCATGCCGGTGCGGCTACATGGGCGACCCCGCCCTTGCCTGCAGCCGCGCGCCGCGCTGCGGGGCGGATTACCAGAGCAAGGTTTCCGGGCCGCTGCTCGACCGGATCGATCTTCACGTCGAGGTAGATCCCGTCCGCGCCGTCGATCTCGCCCTCCCGCCACCAAGCGAAGGCAGCGTGCAGGTCGCCGCCCGGGTGGCTCAGGCGCGCGAGATTCAGGCGGAGCGACTGAACGGCACCAAGGCGCGCACCAATGCCGAACTCGACGGCGACCTGCTGGAAGCCCACGCCACTCCGGACGAGGCCGGACGCCGCCTGCTGATACAGGCCGCCGAAACGATGCGCCTCTCCGCGCGCGGCTACACCCGCATCCTGCGCACCAGCCGGACGATCGCCGATCTGGCGGGGGCGGGTCAGGTCACCCGCATCCATGTCGCCGAGGCGCTGAGCTATCGCCGCCGTGCTCCGGTGGGGTGAGAGCCCGCGCAAGGTGACAGGGTTTACACGGTTGACACGGTCCAGAGAGAAAAGGTGTCACCTTAGAGCCGGAAAGTGTCACCTTAGAGCCGCAAGGTGACACATTTTGCGTGCGATGTGTCACCTTGTGCGAGTGAGGTGTCACCTTGCGGTGTAACCTTGTGATGGGAGTTGAGCGACGGACGGTCATGAGCGCAGTGTATCGGAGTGCCCGTTGTGTAGGAAAGCCGACCTTCGGCAAGCGCCCCGTTGCGGTCGTTGATGCCCATTGCCTATGCGCGTATTGCAGCCGCTGTTAACCGAAGGCACACAAGGTGGCATGAAGCATGATTTATCTGCCGATCTACGCCGCGAGCGCCGCGCTGTCCTGCGATTGTATTCGGCATCTTTCATGTCGAATACTAAGTGGCGGTCTGTCTTCACTGCCTTAGAGAACGATGGCCTTGGCATACGACAGCTTGTCATCAAGTTCATCGAGGCCGAGAACGAAAAAGCTATCAGTCTACCATGGCTCAATGCGCCCCATGCTTTCGTGGACAGTATCGATTTCGGCCCATTTCCTCTTGTCGGGATCGAATGGATGGAGGTTCCAGCGGTAGCTATTTTTCCACGAAAAAATAATGTGCCCGCCGAGCACTACCCGCAAGATATTGCGGCCGTCCGTTCTGCGCTTTTGGCGCTCGGCAGGAAACTTCCTTTGGAGGATACCTCGACTGGCTTACGGATTGTTGGTCACGCTCGCTGAAGCATCCAATACAGTCTGTCGGCCATCCACACTTTGCCGTCATTCCCGCGAAGGCGGGAACCCATCTTCTGACGCTTCGTGTTGCACGGGCATCAGTTGGGTCCCCGCTTTCGCGGAAATGACGGGGTTGGTTTAGAGCCGTTAAAACGGCAGATAACCACTCAAATCCGTTATTCGAACACCGTCGTCATCCCAGCGAAGGCTGGGACCGCTATGACCATGATATGCAATCTCGGCAGAGTTGCGGCAGCTTTTTCCCAGCCTAGCCGAGATGTCGCGACAGAACGAGAGCGGTCCCGGCCTTTGCCGGGATGACGGTCTGGTTCTGAGACGGCAGATAGCCCTTACTCCCGCACATCCAGTTGCCGCAGGACCTCCGCCACTACCTTGGGCGAACTCGAAAAGTCGAGGTGGCTGCAGCGTATCGCCACCGCACGATCGCGCTCGTGCGGCCAGCCCGCAGCGGCGCGGGGCTGGATGATGCCGTCGCGCGGGCTCCATAGGGCGATCGTCGGTACGGCGGGTTTCTCCGAGAAATCGCAGTCGATCGGCGGGCTGTCCACCGAATGGCCGGTCACCACCTGATAGGCCTTCCACGCATTGTTGGCCCGCGGATCGCCCGAAAAGGGCGTGCCCATGGTAATGACCTTGGCCACCAGATGCGGCTCGCGCCGGGCGATCTCGCGCGCGAAGAGGCCGCCGAGCGACCAGCCGACCAATGCGACCGGGTGCCAGTTCTCCCGCGCGATGATCGCCACCCGGCGCATGAGGTAGGAGAAATTGCGCTCGTTCGGCCCGAGGTTGAGGCCCAGGCCCCACTGGTGGACATGGTGCCCGGCGGCGGAGAGCGCGTCGGCCATCGGCTTCATCCGCTTGGGATGCGCGCCGAAGCCGGGCAGCAGCATGACCGGCATCGGGCTGACTGCCGGCTGCACCCGCTGCCCCGTGAACCGCACCTTGTGGCCGCCCCGATAGAGCGAGCGCAGTTCCGCCCACAGCAGCTCGAGCGGCGGCTTGCCGACCCCCTCGGGGTGCTGCTCGCGCGCGAAGGCGGCGCGCCGCGCGATCGCGGCGCGCAGGGATCCCGCGAAGCGTTCCTGTTCCTCGTTCAGCGGATCCATCGCTCTCTTCGCGTTACCCCATCATGTCTTGCAGTCGCCGAGGCGAGTGGTGGTCAGGTGCATCGTCATCTTCATTGAACCCGTGGGCGCAGGTCCGCCGGTGGTATCCATGTCGACCGTGACATCTGAACCATCGCGCCTGACCGTGCCATTAAGCGTCATCGTCGATTTGCCATCACCGGCGGACTGGCAATCCATCTGGGCATCAAGCCTGCCGCCATCAACGTCGAACTTCGAATAGGAGCACTCGTTCCCCTTGCCCACACCCCTGAACATGTCGCGATAGCCTTTTTCGGCGTCCGCCCTGGTCAGGCAGATGGTGCTTTCCTGCTTCGCCGCCATCATCGACTTCATCTGTTCGGCGGCTTCCTTCGGCATGCCCGGCACTTCGAGACGGGTGATCTCCACCGTCTGCCGATACTGGCCCGGCTGCGGAGTATCGAGCTTGGCCGCCTCGTGCTTCACCTCCTCCGCCGACTTCGGTGCACCGCCGCTCCCGGCTTGCTCGCCGTCGTCCTTCGATCCGCAGCCGCCCAGAACCAGCGCGCCCGTCATCATGCTCAGCGCCGCGATCATGATCCTGCCCTTCATGGCCTTCTCCTCTCCCTGAGATGCACCGAGGGCTATCACCGCCCTGCCCCAACGCCAACGCCCTGTTGCCGCGGGAACGGATATACCCCATATGTTCCGCCATGGCAGAGATCATCATCCGGCGCGGCCTCGAAGAACCCGATACTTCGGAGAACTTCGTCCCCCACAAACCGCAGCGGCCCGAGAAATCGATGCCGGGCAAGCCGTTCAAGATCGTCTCGGACTATGCCCCGGCGGGCGACCAGCCGACCGCCATCGCCGAACTCGTCGCCAGCGCGGCCGATGGCGAGAAGACTCAGGTGCTGCTGGGGGTCACCGGCTCGGGCAAGACCTTCACGATGGCCAAGGTGATCGAGGAACTGCAGCGCCCCGCGCTGATCCTGGCGCCGAACAAGATCCTGGCCGCGCAGCTCTACGGCGAGTTCAAGGACTTCTTCCCGGACAACGCGGTCGAATATTTCGTCTCGTACTACGATTATTACCAGCCCGAGGCCTACGTGCCCCGGTCGGACACCTACATCGAGAAGGAAAGCTCGGTGAACGAGGCGATCGACCGGATGCGCCACTCGGCCACCCGCGCGCTGCTGGAGCGCGACGACGTCATCATCGTCGCCTCGGTGTCGTGCCTCTACGGCATCGGTTCGGTCGAGACCTATTCGGCGATGATCTTCGACCTCGTCACCGGCAAGGCGCAGGACCAGACCGAGATCATCCGCAAGCTCGTCGCCCTGCAGTACAAGCGCAACGACGTGGCGTTTGCGCGCGGCAACTTCCGCGTCCGCGGCGACAATCTGGAGCTGTTCCCCAGCCATCTGGAAGACGTGGCCTGGCGCATCAGCTTCTTCGGCGACGATATCGAGGAGATCGCCGAATTCGATCCCCTCACCGGCAAGAAGGGCGCGGTGCTGGAAAAGGTGCGCGTCTATGCGAACTCGCACTACGTCACGCCCGGCCCGACGATGCGGCAGGCAAGCGAGGCGATCCGCTTCGAGCTGACCGAGCGGCTCAAGGAACTGGAGGCCGAGGGCAAACTGCTGGAGGCCCAGCGGCTTGAGCAGCGCACCAACTTCGACCTGGAGATGATCGCCGCCACCGGATCGTGCAATGGCATCGAGAACTACAGCCGCTTCCTGACCGGGCGCATCCCCGGCGAGCCGCCGCCGACCCTGTTCGAGTACCTGCCTGACAACGCCCTGCTCTTCGTCGACGAAAGCCACCAGACGGTGCCGCAGATCGGCGCCATGTCCAAGGGCGACCACCGCCGCAAGATCACGCTGGCCGAATACGGCTTCCGCCTGCCCAGTTGCATCGACAACCGCCCTCTCCGCTTCAACGAGTGGGACGCGATGCGTCCGCAGACTTTCGCCGTCTCGGCCACCCCCGGCCACTGGGAGATGGACCAGACCGGAGGCGTCTTCGCCGAGCAGGTCATCCGTCCGACCGGCCTGATCGACCCGCCGGTGGAAATCCGCCCGGTCGAGGATCAGGTGCAGGACTGCATCGCCCAGTGCAAGGACGTGGCGGCCAAGGGCTACCGCACTCTCGTCACCACCCTCACCAAGCGCATGGCCGAGGACCTGACCGAGTTCATGCACGAGCAGGGCGTGCGGGTGCGCTACATGCACTCCGACGTGGAGACGCTGGAGCGCATCGAACTGATCCGGGACTTGCGCATGGGCGTCTACGACGTGCTGATCGGCATCAACCTGCTGCGCGAGGGGCTCGACATTCCCGAATGCGGCCTCGTGTGCATCCTAGACGCGGATAAGGAAGGCTTCCTGCGCAGCGAGACTTCGCTGATCCAGACGATCGGCCGCGCCGCGCGCAACGTGGACGGGCGGGTGATCCTCTACGCCGACCGCATGACCGGATCGATGGAGCGCGCGATCGCCGAAACCGACCGCCGCCGCGCCCGGCAGGAGCAGTTCAACCTCGAAAACGGCATCACCCCGCAAACGATCAAGCGCCGCATCGCCGACATCGTGGCGGATACCGCCAGCCGCGACGGCGTGGTGGTGGACCTCGAGGATGACAGCACCAGCAACCTCGTCGGCCACAACCTGCGCTCGTACATCGAGGACCTGGAGAAGCGCATGCGCGCGGCCGCCGCGGACCTGGAGTTCGAAGAGGCCGGACGCCTGCGCGACGAGATCAGGCGGCTTGAGCAGAATGAGCTTGGTTTGCCCGAGGCGGAGCACAAGGCGCCGAGGGTGGGGCGTAGCAACGAGGGCAAGCCGGGCACACGCAAGATGCGGTACGGGAAGACGCAGCGGAAGTTCGGGAAGTAGCCGGCTTTTCCATAAGGGGGCTTGTTGCGAATCACTTAGTGGCCAGTATTAAAAGTGCTGCGCATTACTGAGGGCAGCCATGATAAAACCGACAAGACTTTACACTCAACTCCTCGAATCCCGAAACCGAACCGTCGCCTTCCGGGATTTCGAGCGGTTGCTGAAAGCCTTCGGCTTCGAGCATGTCCGCACGAAGGGCAGTCACCAGATCTGGACGCATCCGTCCCTGCAACGGCCCTTCCCCGTCCAGCCCAGCGACAAGGACGCGAAGCCCTATCAGGTTCGCGAGTTCCTTGAACTGGTTGAGCAACACGGGCTATATATCGTCCTGTGAACGAGCCACATTACCACATCAACCTGTTTTGGTCGGACGAGGACGCGAGCTGGATCGCGGACGTTCCCGACCTCAAGCCCTGTTCCGCGCACGGCGATACGCGCGCCGAAGCGCTCGCCAACATCGACGATGCCATCGCAGGCTGGCTGGACGTGGCGGCCGAAAAGGGCTTGGCCATTCCCGAGCCCCGGTATCGGCCCGCGATCTACGCGGCGGTCTGATCCCTCACACCGCCACCCCGCGCGCCTTCGCGAAGGCCGCCAGCTTCGCCTGATAGTTCGCCTTGCGCTCGGGCGTGATCCACGCCGTGTCGAAGGCATTGCGCGAAATCCGCACCAGTTCCGCCTTCGTCAGCGATGAGCGCGTCTGCGCCTCGATCATGGCCTGGGTGATGTAATTGCTGCCCATGTAGGCCGGGTCGTCCGAGTTGATCGAGACCTTCAGTCCCTGATCCAGCATCCCGCGCACCACCTCCACCGGCTGCCCGTCCACCACGACCTTGCCCGAGAACGAGGGGCAGACGGTGAAGGCCATGTCCTTCGCCTTGGCGATGGCGATCAGTTCGGGCGACTGCAGGATGTTGCCGCCGTGGTCGATGCGATCGACGGCGATGTCGACCAGCGCCTCGCGCAAGTGTTCCAGCGTATCCTTCTGGTTGACGTCGCAATGCGCCGTCACCTTCAGCCCGGCCGCGCGGGCCTTGGCGAAGTGGGCGGCGAACTTGGCGGGCGGGTTGTCCTTCTCGTCCGAATCGAGGCCGACGCCGACCAGCTTGTCCTTGTAGGGCAGCGCCGCGTCGAGCGCGGCCATCGCGTTGTCCGCCGTCAGGTCGCGCATGAAACACAGGATCAGCTGTGAGCCGATGCCCAGCTTCGCCTCGGCATCGGCGCGGGCGCGGGTGATGCCGCCGATCACCGCCGCGATCGGCACGCCCCGGTCGATGTGCTGCTGGGGGTCGAAGAACATCTCGGCATAGAGCACGTTCTGCGAATGGGCCTTGGCGAGATAGGCGTAGCACAGATCGTAGAAGTCCTGCTCGGTCAGCAGCACGTTCATGCCCTCGTAGTAGACCTTCAGGAAGGTGGGCAGGTCGTGGAACACGTAGCTGCGCTTCATCGCCGCGACGTCGGCATAAGGCAGCTTCACGCCGTTGCGCCTGGCGAGGGCGAACTTCATCTCGGCTTCCAGCGTGCCTTCGAGGTGCACGTGGTACTCGGCCTTGGGCATGGCGGCGATGAAGGTGGCCATGTCATCCGGCGCGGCGAGGGCACGCATCGGCAGCAGCGGCATGGCGGCAGCGCACAGCGCGCCGCCGATGAGGGAACGTCGATCCAGATTCATGTTGATGGCCCACCCCTGAGTTAACGAGGCGGATCATCGAGGCCGGCGCAGGGCTTGTCCAACCGAGAAAACCGGGCGCGGCGTTGCAGAAAACGGCGAGGCCGAGGGACGCCATCGCAGTGTCGAAATCGACCTGCCGCGTTCCCCTTCATCGTCATTCCCGCGAAGGCGGGAACCCATCTCCTGACGGTGCCTGCATCACTGGAATCAGTTGGGTCCCCGCCTTCGCGGGGATGACGGGATTGAGTCAGGGCTGCCGGCGATGCACTCTAATACCTCAGCTCCAGGTCGCTTCGGGCGGCAGACTCATCAGGATCGCGTCGATATTGCCGCCGGTCTTCAGGCCGAACAGCGTGCCCCGGTCATAGACGAGGTTGAATTCGGCATAGCGCCCGCGCCATTCCAGCTGCTGCGCCTTGTCGGCGGGGGTGAAGTCCATGCCCATGCGGCGGCGCACCAGCCGGGGAATACCGCAAGGAATGCCTCGCCCACCGCCTTGGTGAAGGCGAAGTTCGCCTCCCACGCGGCTTCGTCGCCGCATTCGAGGTGGTCGTAGAAGATGCCGCCGACGCCGCGATGGACCTTGCGGTGGGGGATGTAGAAATACTCGTCCGCCCAGGCCCTGAAGCGGTCGTAGTAATCCCCGCCGTGGACATCGCAGGCGGCCTTGAATTCCGCATGGAACTCGGCCGTGTCCTCCTCATAGGGCAATGGTGGGTTGAGATCGGCGCCGCCGCCGAACCACGCCTTGGTCGTCGTCAGGAAGCGCGTGTTCATGTGAACCGCCGGGACATGCGGGTTCGCCATGTGCGCGACGAGGCTGATGCCGGTGGCGGTGAAGCCGTTGTTCTCGGCCGAGGCCCCGTTGATGGTCGCGGCGAAGTCCTTGGCCAATCCGCCCGAGACGGTCGAGATGTTGACGCCGACCTTCTCGAACACACGCCCTTTCATGAGCCCGCGTGTGCCGCCTCCGGTTTCGCCGCCCTGTTTGTCTTCGGCACCCTCCACGGCGGCGCGCTGCCAGGGCGTGTAGCCGAACACCGCATCGGAGCCCGCCTCGCGCTCGATCGCCTCGAATTCAGCGCAAATGCGATCGCGCAAGGTGCGGAACCAGTCGCTGGCGCGCGTCGTGTAGGGGGTCCAGTCCGTCATCCGTGTCCTCATGGCAGGTTGCCGTAACGTGGCACCCTTCGCTTTGCACGGCGCTTGCCAAATTGGACAAGCTGCGGCAAGGAAAAGCCATGGTTCCCTTTTCGTTCTGCGGTCAGGAGATGGTTCTGGTGGACGGCGCCATGCGGGGTGCCTGCGCGCTCTACTGGCCGCGCGAACAGGCGCTGCTGGTCGCAGACCTCCATCTGGAGAAGGCCAGCTTCTTCGCCCGCACCGGCCAGATGCTGCCCCCTACGACAGCCGCGAGACGCTGGAACGGCTTGCCTCGGCAGTGCGGACCACGGGCGCGCGGCGGGTCTTCGCACTGGGGGACAATTTCCACGACAGCGCCGGACCGGACCGGCTGGAGCCGCACGCCGCCGGGATGCTCGCCGCGCTGACCCGCGCGCTCGACTGGGTGTGGATCGCCGGCAATCACGACCCGCATCTGGGCGCCGAGGCAGGTGGCACCCGAGTCGAGGAACTGATGCTGGCAGGCCTTGCCCTGCGCCACCAGGCTTTGCCGGGCACATGCGAAGCGGAAGTCTCGGGCCACTTCCATCCGCGCCTGATGATCGAGGCGCGCGGACGGCGGATTGCGCGCCCTTGTGCGGTGCGCAGCGAGAAACGGCTGATCCTGCCGGCCTTTGGAGCGTTGACCGGCGGTATGAATGCGGCCGATCCGGCGATCCTGTCCGCGCTTCAGCCGGCCGATGCGATCGAGGCGCTGGTGCCTGCTCGCGGGCAGTTGATACGCTATCCGCTCTGGCGCAAAGCGGCCTGAATACCTATATGGCGCGCAAGGCCGGTTTTCCGGTCGGGGCGTTCCATCTGCAATCTCGTGAAATCGCGCTTTGCGCGCGAGGACGAATCGCATTAATGACCGCCGAATCCAGCCACGTCGACTGTAACGACTCAGGAGAACGCATATAGCACCCCCACCCCGGCGCATGATGACGCCACCGGTCAAGAGTGGACCGCGCTACAATAACATGATCCAGTCGGACAAGGTCCGCGTCATCGACCATGAGGGCGAGAACCTGGGCGTCATGTACACGCGCCAGGCGATCGAGCAGGCAGCTGAGGTCGGTCTCGACCTCGTTGAGGTCTCCCCGAACGCCGATCCGCCGGTGTGCAAGTTCCTCGACGTGGGCAAGTACCGTTACGAGGCGCAGAAGAAGGCAAACGCCGCTCGAAAGACGCAGAAGACGCAGGAGATCAAAGAGATCAAGATGCGTCCGAACATCGACGACCATGACTACGACACGAAGATGCGCAATGTCGTGCGCTTCATCGAGGACGGCGACAAGGTCAAGGTGACGCTACGCTTCCGTGGTCGCGAGCTTTCGCACCAGCAGCTTGGCATGGACCTCCTGCGCCGTGTGCAGCAGGATGTGGAAGAGATCGCCAAGATCGAAGCCTATCCGCGCATGGAAGGCCGCCAGATGCTGATGGTGCTGTCGCCGAAGTAAGCGATAGCTGTCGGTTTCGACGCAAACGAGGGGCGTGGCCGATGGCCGCGCCTTTTGTCGTTTGAGGATGGGGCTTCGAGACGGCAGAGCGCCATGATCATACCTCCAATCGTCATTGCGAGCGAAGCGAAGCAATCCAGGGCGGTTTATGCTGCCCTGGATTGCTTCGCTTCGCTCGCAATGACGAAGGGTGGCTTAATCCGATACCATCTCAACCCCGCTCAGGCTGAGCTTGTCAAAGCCCCGTGAGCGAAAAGCCGCCGCTCAGCCCTTCCACTCGCGGCGTTCTTCCGCCGCGCGCAGGACTTCGTAGGCAAGTTGGTACGTCTGGAACGCCTTCGCCGCCTCGGCATCATTGGGCTTCACGTCCGGGTGGACTTCCTTGGCCCTGGTGCGCCACGCCTTGCGCACCGCATCGAAGTCCGCGTCGGGATCGAGGCCCAGCGCTTCCAGCGCCCGCAGTTCATCCCGGCTGCGCGACCCGTCGCCCGAGCCGCCCCAGCCGTAATGCTGCGCTTCCTTGTAGCCGGAGGTCTCGGCCTGCTCGCTCGCTTCGCGCGCGGCGGCTTCCTCGGCGTCCAGCCCGGCGAAGTAGTCCCAGCCCGAATTGTATTCCGCCGCGTGCTTCTGGCAGAACATCCAGCGATCGGGGCTGTTGGGGCTCTTGGGAGCGGGGCACTCGCCGCGATCGTTGCAGCCGTGGCGATCGCACAGACGAACTTCCACGGCCTCGCGCGCGCTGCCATAGCCGCGCCAGCGCGGAAAACCCCAGTCTGCGGATCGACGTGCGCGGCTCATCAGATCGGCGATACGCTGCGACTCGACGGGGACGCAACCCCCGTCTGACGCAAAAATATCAATCCAGCGCGCTGGGCACGCCCGCGCGCTGGAAACGGCATCAATCGATGGTGACGGTCACCGCGCGGCGGTTCTGCGCCCACGAAGCCTCGTCCGAACCGAGCGCGATCGGGCGCTCCTTGCCGTAGCTGACGGTGGTGATGCGCGAGGGGTCGATGCCCAGGCTCGCCAGATAGTTCTTGGCGGCGTTGGCGCGGCGTTCACCCAGCGCGATGTTGTATTCGCGGGTGCCGCGCTCGTCACAGTGGCCCTCGATCGTGGCGCGCTTGTTGGGGTACTGCTGCAACCACTGCGCCTGCTTGGCGAGAGACGCCTGATCCTGCGCATCGACGGTCGATCTCGTCGAGGGCGAAGTAGATCGTGTCCGCGCCCATCATCTTGGCGACGAAGTCCGCCTGGCTGCCGGGCTGGGCCATGCCGTAGCCGCCGCTCGACTGGCCGGTGTCGGTGCTGGTCGCCGGGCCGGGATCGGGCGGAAGCTGGGCCGGAGCCTTCTTGCCGCAAGCCGAGATGGCAAGAGCGCCGGCCACGACCAGCGCCGTCGCGCCGACGCGGGTGATGCGCATGGATGAGAGGGAAGAAGGCATCGGCAATCTCCTATGTCGCCGCCATGATACGACTGGCCTGTTGAATGGGCGGCATGGTGTGATGGTTCCGTTCAATTCTCTACACAGTCAAGATGAACGTCGGGCAACCTGAATGCGAGAAAACGGCCCCGGATTTCGCCGGGGACGCCAACTTGCTGCATTCGCCTGCAAATCAGGGGCGGATCGGACCCCAGGCCGGATCCGAGGCGCCCACCGGGGTCGGCAGCTTGCGCTCGTTGCGGCCGGTGAGGTCGACCTGCCAGATCGAGGCGAGGCCGGTGCTCTTGGTCGTGCGGAAGAACTGCACGATGCGGCCGTTAGGCGACCACGTCGGCGCCTCGTCCTGCCACGAATCGGTGAGGTGGCGCATGCCGCCGCCGTTCGGGTTCATCACGGCGACGCGCAAGTTGCCCGCGATGTGCGTGAAGGCGATCTGGTCGCCGCGCGGGCTCCATTCGGGCGTCGCCGCGCGGCCGCCGAAGAAGCTGATCCGGCGCTGGTTCGACCCGTCCGAATTCATCACATAGACCTGCTGGCTGCCCGAGCGGTCGCTCTCGAACACAATCTGCGAGCCGTCGGGCGAATAGCTGCCGCCGATGTTGATGCCCGGGCCGTTGGTCAGGCGCTGCGGGGTGCCGCCGCCTGCCGAGGAGATGCGGTAGATGTCGGTCGTGCCGCCCTTGGCCATCGAATAGAGCACCCACTTGCCGTCCGGCGACCAGCGCGGCGCCAGCGTCGGCGCACCGGTGCGGGCGATCAGCGTCTGGCGGTCGGTCGCAAGGTCGTAGGCGTAGATGCTCGGCTGTCCGTTGAGGTAGGACAGGTACATGATCTTGCTGTAGTCCGGCGAATAGCGCGGGGTGAGCGCCATCGACTGGCCGCTGGTCAGGAAGCGGTGGTTGGCCCCGTCCGAATCCATGATCGCAAGGCGCTTCATGCGATGGTCCTTGGGACCGGTCTCGGCGATGTAGGCGATCTTGGAATCGAAGAACGGGCTTTCGCCCGAGAGGCGCGAATAGACCATGTCGGCGCACTTGTGCGCGGCGCGGCGCCAGTCGGACGGGGAACCTGCCAGCCGCCCTTCACCAGCTGCTGCTTGAGCTGCACGTCGTAGAGATAGCAGCCGATTGTCAGGTTGCCGTCGCCGCCTGCGCGCACGAAGCCCTGTACCAGCATGTCGGCGCTGCGCGCGGCCCATGGCGTGTAGTCGGGCGCCTGGATCTGGCCATAAGCGGGCTGCGGCAGGCCATCGGGGCCGGAGGGCTTGAACAGGCCGTTGTTCTTGAGATCGCCCGCCACGACTTGCGCCAGCGCCCGGCCCAGCTGGCCGGTGGTGCCCGCATTGGTGCGCGTCGGCACGTCCTGATCGGTGGCGAAGGTGGTGATGGCGATGCCGAGGTCGTTCCACGCGCTGTCGTCGGAAACGGTGACTTCGAGGCCACCGTCCTGCGGCGCGGGGGCGTGATGACCGGTGCCGTCTGGGCGAAGGCCGTACCCGAAACCGTCAGCATCAATCCCAAGGCGAGAACACGGGTTATCTTCATTGCGATAGCCTTCTGTCAAACGTGGTCGTGACGACCTTCCAGCCCTCGTAGAGATCGTCGGGCAAGTTGAATGGCGCCGCAAGCCTTACCGCACGCACGGCCTGTTCCTGATGGCGTTCCACCTGCGCGCGGTTGGAGGCGTTGACGCCGCTGGTGCCGATCACCTCGGGCGCGCCGGCAAGGCTGCCGTCGCGGTTGAGGCGGAAACGCACCTTGGTAGTCAGCAGTTCGACGTCGGCGCCCTGCGGCGCCTGCCAGTGCGGCTTGAGCTGCCGGTTGATCGCAGCGCCCAGCGCCGAGCGGGCCGAAGGACCGATCTCGGACGCAGGCGTGCCGGTCGGCTTGGGCGCGCTGGAAGTGGCGCCCGGCGTGCCTGGCTTGAACGCATCGTCGAAAGCACTGGTGCCTGCCTTCTTCGGCGGCGTCGCCGAATTGCTCGATCCCGAAGACTGCCCTGTGGTGGCCGGCTTGGTCGCGGGCCTTGTCGCAGGCTTCGCCGCGGGTTGGGGCGAAGGCTTGCGAACGATGTCGTCGATCGCGCTGGACTTGCGCGGCGGCGCCTTGGGCGCGGGCTTTGCCGCAGGCTTGGGCGGCGTCGGCTTCGCTTTGGGCGGAGTCGGCTTGGGGGCGCGGGCTTGGGCTTGGGCTTCTCGACCGGCTTGGGTTTCGGAACCGGTTTCGGAACCGGTTTCGGCTCGGGTTTCGGCTCAGGCTTGGGCTTTTCCACCACGCGCGGCGCGGGTTCGGGAGCGGGAGCCGGTTCGGGCTCCGCCGCAGGCGCGGGTTCGGGTGGCGGCGGTGCCGCCGCCGGCGCGGGCTGGCCCAGTTCCGGGCTCTTGTCCGGAGACGCCTCGCCGGGATTCGGGGCAGTCGAAGTCGCCGCGACCTCGTCGCTGATCGTCACCTCGATACGCTCGGGCGGCTTGACCACGTTGTTCGAGCGCGGGCTGTACAGGATCGCAGCCAGCACCGCGCCGTGCAACAGCACGGCGACGACGAGGCCGATCCTCTCATCCTTGCGCACACCCAGTACCGCCATCAGACCGACCCTACCCGGCGCGCCTTAACCGCCGCTGACATCGGTAACCAGCGAGATCGAGGTGAAGCCTGCGCGGTTGAGTTCGCCCATGACTTCCATCACCCGGCCATAGTCGAGCGCCTTGTCGGCGCGCAGCGTCACCAGCGGCGGCTTGCCGTCGGGACCGGCGGGCGTGGAGGCCAGACGCTCGGGCAGTTCGCCGGACGCGAGTTCGTCCTGCTCGTAGAATACCGCGCCGTCGCGGCGCAGGGTGATGGTGATCTGGCCCTGCTCCTCGCTCATCGCCTTGGCGCGGCTTTCGGGCAGTTCGATCGGCACCGCCGCCTTCAGCAGCGGCGCGGTGACCATGAAGATGATCAGCAGCACCAGCATTACATCGACGAGCGGCGTGACGTTGATCTCGGCCATGGGGCCGCGACCGCCGCGTCCGCGACGCCGACGTCCGCCGCCTCCGGACATCCCCATCGCCATCAGCGCTGCTCCAGCTGGCGCGTGAGGGCTGCGTGAAGATGGTCGGCGAAGCGCTGCAGCCGGGCCTCGAAGCCGTTCACCTTATGCGAGAAACGGTTGTAGGCGATGACCGCCGGGATCGCCGCGAACAGGCCGATCGCAGTGGCGAACAGCGCCTCCGAGATGCCGGGGGCGACGACCGCGAGCGAGGAATTCTGCTGCTGGCCGATATCGAAGAAGCTCTTCATGATGCCCCACACCGTGCCGAACAGGCCGACGAAGGGCGCCACCGAACCGACGGTTGCCAGGAAGTTCAGACGGTCGGAGAGCTTGTCCGCCTCCTCGCCCACCGAGGAATTGAGGATCGTGGCGATGCGCTGGCGGGCACCCTCGGCATCGATGCCGGGGCCGACGTTGCGCTTGAATTCACCGAGGCCCGCGCCTGCGACCTTGCCCATCGGCACGTCGCCGCGCTTGCGCTCCTTCTGGTAGGTGTCGAAGTTCTGGGCCTCCCAGAAGCCTTCCTCGTACTCGTCGCAGCGACGGCTGATCGCCCCCATGCGCACGATGAAGGTGACGATGATCATCCATACCCACACGCTGGCGAGGACCAGCCCGGCCATGATCGCCTGCACCACGATGTCGGCATCGAGGAACAGTTTCACCGGGTTGAGATGGTTGTCGTCACCGGCGAAGCTGATGGTCGAGGCAAGCAGGTCGAGCGTCATTCTGGTCCTTCCGGGGCCGGAGCGGCGATGGGTTCAAGTGTGGCGAAAGCCTGTTGCCAGGCCTCGGGCTGTCGGCGCGGTCGTCCTTCAGGGCTGATGAACGCGACCTTTACGGCCGCCTCGCATAGCCTGACATCACCCCGCAATGCGACCTGTCGCAGCACACTGGCGACGCGGCCGGTGCTTTCGGCCCAGGTCTCGATGATGATCGTGTCGCCAAGGCGCGCGGGCGAGAGGTAGCGCAAGTTCGCCTCGGCCACGGTGTAGAGTCCGGTGCCCGCCTCCAGCGAGGCGCGCTGGTCGATGCCGAGCACGTCGAGCAGGTCGGAGCGGGCACGCTCGAACCAGCGCAGGTAGTTGGCGTGATAGACCACTCCGCCCGCGTCGGTGTCCTCGTAGAACACGCGCAAGGGGTAGCGGTGGACTTTGCCGTCGATCACGCCCGATTGAGGCATGAGGGGGAGGATGGTGCGTCCGTCATTCCGGGCGGTTGTGTAACGGGGAGCAGGGCGACTTCAACCCCGGGAGCGCAGGAACCGGCCTTGGAGGCTGTATTGCGGGGTAAATTTTCGGTGGACAGCGGTGGAAGTGCCCACCCCTGCCCCCTCCCGCTTGCGGGAGGGGAATGAGAGACCTGCACTTCGCCCTCCCGCTCGCGGGAGAGCCGGGAGGCTTATGAGCGAAGTGAATTAGCCGGACGGTGTGGGCAAAAGGCCCTATTCCCCGATCATCTGGAAGAACTGGCGCCCGCCGAAGATGTGCACATGCAGATGCGGCACTTCCTGATGGCCGTTGGTGCCCATGTTCACCATGAGGCGATACCCCGGCCCGTCCAGCTCAAGCTGCCGCGTCACGGTGCCCACCGCGCGCATGAACCCGGCGATCTGAGCATCGTCGGCCTGCGCGGTGAAGTCGTCCCACGAAACGTAAGCGCCCTTGGGGATTACCAGCACATGGACCGGCGCCTGCGGGCGGATGTCGTTGAAGGCGAGCGCATGGTCGTCCTCGTAGACCTTCGAGCACGGCAGTTCGCCGCGCAGGATCTTCGCGAAGACGTTGTTGTCGTCGTAAGGCAGCTTCGGATCGATGGGCATCGGGTTCTCCACTCGAACACTTCGTCTTGCGAGCGTAGCGAAGCAATCCAGCGAAGCGCAACTGTGCCTTGGGTTGCTTCGCTACGCTCGCAATGACGGATTTGGGACGGATCAGGACTTGCGTGCAGCTTTCTCGGCAATCCCCGAGACACCTTCGCGGCGGTCCAGTTCGGCCAGCACGTCGGCCAGCGGCACGTCCTTGGCGCCGAGCAGGACCATGAGGTGGAAGATGAGGTCCGCCGCCTCTCCGACCAGCGCCTTGTGATCCTCGGTCAGCGCCGCGATCACGGTTTCGGTCGCCTCCTCGCCCAGCTTCTGCGCGATCTTGCGCAGGCCCCTGGCGTTGAGCTTGGCGACATAGCTGGAATCGGGATCGGCCGCGCGGCGCTCGGCAATCGTGGCTTCGAGGCGTGCGAGAGTGTCGAGGCTGCTCATGCCCTGCCCATGCGGTGCAGGGGCCGCGCGGTCAAGAGCGCGTCAGTCCTCGCCGCGCTTGGACGACAGCTTGCGGCCCACGGCGACGCCGACGACGCCAAGGCCAAGAAGCAGCATGCTGCTGGGTTCGGGAAGCGGGATGCCCCCTGCGGCATAGGCGGGAACCGGCGCAACGAAAGTCGCGACGAACGCCGGAATGAATTTCAAAACGGGCACCGCGAATCCTCCTGTTGATCCGATGGCCTAGATTTTGCCATCGACCACCGGGTGCGCTGCAGCAAGCGCCGATTCGGGGTTGTCCCGATGTGGTTCACTCCGTTAGTCGCATTCGACTAACAATGAGCCGTTAACCTTGGCGTGCCTTCACCCGCGCGCAGGGATCCCTGCCGCTCGCAGCGCCGAGTGCGCCTCGGCGATGGTGTGCTTGCCGAAGTGGAAGATCGAGGCGGCCAGCACCGCGCTCGCCTTGCCCTCGGTCACACCGGCCACGAGGTGATCGAGATTGCCGACGCCGCCACTCGCCACCACCGGGACCGAGACGGCCTCCGCGATCATGCGGGTCAGGGCGAGGTCGTAGCCGTTCTGGGTGCCGTCGCCATCCATCGAGGTGACGAGCAGTTCACCCGCGCCGTAGTCGGCCAGCTTGATCGCATGTTCCAGCGCGTCGATGCCGGTCGCCTTGCGGCCGCCGTGGGTGAAGATCTCCCACTTTCCGGGCGAAACCTGCCGCGCATCGACCGATGCGACGATGCACTGCGAGCCGAACTTCTCGGCGATATCGGCCACCACTTCGGGGCGGGAGACGGCCGCGGAGTTCACTGCAACCTTGTCCGCGCCCGCCAGAAGCAGCGCGCGGGCGTCCTCTGCGGTGCGGACGCCGCCGCCGACGGTGAGGGGCATGAAGCAGACTTCGGCGGTGCGCTGGACCACGTCGAGCAGGGTTCCGCGGCCTTCATGGCTGGCTGAGATGTCAAGGAAACATAGCTCATCAGCGCCGGCCGCGTCGTAGGCGCGGGCCTGTTCGACGGGGTCTCCGGCGTCCTTGAGGTCGACGAAGTTGACGCCCTTCACCACCCGTCCGTCACGGACGTCGAGGCACGGAATTACGCGGATTCGCACGGTCATTCGGCTTACTCCGGCTTGAAGAACAGCAGCACGGCGAAAACCGCCACAATGCCACACAAAGCGACATTGAACGCCGTGTAGAGCGCAAACTTGCGCGGATCGGCGGCTTTTGTCGTCAAAATCGGATTACGCGCACGGCTGAACAGCATCAACCGCGCCTTGCCCTCGCGCCAGTCGCGAAACGCGAAGATCGCAGCCGGCACGAAGATGACGAACGCCAGTACCGCCATGAGGCGATTTTCGTTCACCCCTCGCGCTCCGCGAACTGGATCGCGGCGGCAAGGTCGAGGCGACCGTCGTAGAGGGCGCGGCCGGTGATGACGCCCTCGATCCCGTCCTTGGCGTGAAGCGCCAGCAGGCGGATGTCGTCAAGGCCCTTGACGCCGCCCGATGCGATCACCGGCAGGTCGGTGCGGCGGGCGAGATCGACGGTGGCATCGATGTTGACGCCCTTGAGCAGACCGTCGCGACCGATGTCGGTGAACAGCAGGCTGGCAACGCCCGCGTCCTCGAACCGGCGCGCCATGTCGACGATCGAGACGTCGGAGACTTCGGCCCAGCCCTCGGTCGCGACCATGCCGTCGCGCGCGTCCACCGCGACGACGATGCCGCCGGGGAACTCCTTCGCCATGTCCTTGACGAACTGCGGGTCCTTGAGTGCAGCGGTGCCCATGACCACGCGCGAAACGCCCAAGTCGAACCAGCCCGCGACCGCCTCGGGCGTGCGAATGCCGCCGCCGAGCTGGACGTGGCCGGGGAACACTTCGAGGATGGCTTCCACCGCCTCGCGGTTCTCTGCCCGGCCCGCGAAGGAGCCGTCGAGATCGACGACGTGGAGGAACTGCGATCCGGCCTCGGCGAACAGCATCGCCTGCGCGGCGGGGTTGTCACCGTAGACGGTGGCGCGGTCCATGTCGCCTTCGGCGAGGCGCACGACCTGCCCTTGCTTGAGGTCGATGGCGGGGAAGACGATCATGATGCGATCCTGAGGGTCTGAGGGCAGCGCGCGGGCTTCGACAAGCTCAGCCTGAGCGGGGTTGGCACGGTTGTTATACCACCCTCGTCATTGCGAGCGCAGCGAAGCAATCCAGGGCGGTTTGCCCGGCCCTGGATTGCTTCGCTGCGCTCGCAATAACGAACGGGGGTGCGTGATATCTCGCATGAAGACGAACGGGGTGGCGTGATATCTTGCATGAAAGCGCATTCCCGACCGCCCCCCGATAGAGGTGCGTCACGGCTTCCATTCCAGGAACCGCGCCAGCAGCGACAGCCCGTAGCCCTGGCTCTTTTCCGGGTGGAACTGCACGCCGACGACATTGTCCTTGGCCACCGCCGCGACAAGGCCGCCGCCGTGGTCGGTCATCGCCGCCACGCAGGCGCCGTCGTCGGGCTGGAAGTGATAGGAGTGCAGGAAGTACGCCTCGCCCGGATCGATCAGGCCCTGCGCCGGGTCCTTGCGGCCGAGGTTCACGTCGTTCCAGCCCATGTGCGGGATCTTGATCTCGGGATCGGTGCGCTCGATGCGCTGCACCTGCCCCTCGATCCAGTCGAGGCCGCGCGTCACGCCATGCTCAAGCCCGCGCGTGGCGAGAAGCTGCATGCCCACGCAAATGCCGAGGAACGGCGCCCCGCCGACATGGACACGCTCGGTCATCGCCTCGACCATGCCGTGAATGCCCCACAAGCCCTCCGCGCAGGCGCGAAACGAGCCCACACCCGGCAGGACGATGCGGTCGGCCGCGCGCACGACGTCGGGGTTCGCGGTGATCGCCACGTCCTCGGCCCCCGCCGCTCGCAGCGCATTGGCGACCGAGTGCAGGTTGCCCGCGCCGTAGTCGATCAGCGCGAGGGTCATTGGGCCAGAGCCTCCAGCCCTTCGCCGAGGAAAGTCGGCACCCATTCGATCACGTCGACTTTCGCGACGCCGCCCGCGATGAACGGATCGGTGGCCGCCAGTGCCTCGACCGCTTCACGGCTATCGCCCTTCGTGATGATCGCGCCGCCTTCGCGCGGGACCTTGCGGCCCCAGGCGAGGAAATGCCCCTCGCCGCGCCCGGCTTCCAGCCATGCAAGGTGGTCCGCCAGCAGCGCATCGACCTGCGCGATGTCGGTGGTGACATACGTGAGGTTGAGGATGAAGATCGCCATCAGAGGCTCGCCTGCCCGAGAATGCCCTTGGTCGAGGGGATCGCCCCGCCCTTGCGCGGGTCCAGTTCCACCGCGCTGCGCATGGCGCGGGCGAAGCCCTTGAAGATGCCTTCGCAGATGTGGTGGTTGTTGGTGCCGTAAAGCAGTTCGATGTGCAGGGTGATGCCCACCGCCTGCGCGATCGAGTGGAACCAGTGCTCGACCATCTCGGTGTCGAACTCGCCCAGCTTGTCCTGGGTGAAAGCGGCCTTCCACACGAGGTAGGGACGACCCGAAATGTCGAGCGACACGCGGCTCAGCGCCTCGTCCATCGGCGAGTTCACGTCGCCGTAGCGGCCGATGCCCGCCTTGTCGCCCAGCGCCTGGGTGATGGCCTGGCCGATGGCGATGGCGCTGTCCTCGGTCGTGTGGTGCTGGTCCACATGGAGGTCGCCCTTGATGTGGCACTTGATATCGATCAGCGAGTGGCGGCTGAACTGCTCGATCATGTGGTCGAGGAAGCCGATGCCGGTGGACACGTCATAGGCCCCGGTGCCGTCGAGGTTCACCTCCACGGCGATGTCGGTCTCATGGGTCTTGCGGATGATCGAGGCGGTACGCATGGCCCGTGCCTATATACCTGTACGCGCCGGAATCAATTCGGTCGCGGCACAAGAATGCGCGTCGGGCGTTTATATAGCAATCTTCGGTCGCAAGTGCTTCGAGCTAGGGAAAACCCGGCCCGACATGTTATTTTACGCTCGAACACGCTTGACCGGCCGGAGAACCATGAGCACGTAGGGCGCGATGAACGATACCACAGACAGCCTGATCCCTTACGACGAGATCGTGCAGGAGGCCCTGCGCGCCGTCGTCGGCCGTGTTCTCGGCCAGGTCGAAAGCTCCGGCGGCATGCTTCCGGGCGGCCACCACTTCTACATCACCTTCAAGACCGGCGCGCCCGGGGTCAGCATTCCCGCCGACCTGCGCGCGCGGTTCCCGGACGAGATGACGATCGTGCTCCAGAACAAGTTCTGGGATCTGGGCGTCTCGGAGAACGGCTTCACCGTCAGCCTCTCGTTCAACGCCATGCCCGCCAAGCTGGACATTCCCTTCTCGGCGATCACCGCCTTCGTCGATCCGGCGGTTGACTTCGGCCTGCAGTTCCAGGCCATGGTCGAGGACGAGGCAGACGAGCCCGCAGCGGCCGAGAACGATGCGGAACGCGATGTGGCGTCGCGCATTACTCCCAGCGAAGACGGCTCGAACGTCGTCTCGGTGGATTTCGGCAAGAAGAAGTAACCGGGCTCGCCCGGTAAGAGCAGGGCGAAAAATGGCAACGGTTCTGAAAGATAGCGCCAGGAAGGCCGCCAGCGTCGTCGCGCCCCCGCCAAGGGGCTGAAGACGCTGGCCGACAATGGCGGGGAACTCCACGGGCCGAGCCCGAACCCCGCCACCAACCTCATCATCGCCGACATCGCCCTGCGCACCGCGACCACCATCATGCGCCGCAGCGTGGAACGCGGCGTGCTGGGCGCCAGCTACTCGCCGAAAAAGGCCAAGTCGATCCTCAAGGGCCGCACGGTGGCCGAAACGCTGCTGCACGGCGCGCTGGCCCGAGTCGCGCTGGGATCGGTGCCGGGGGCCGTGGTCATCGGCGGAGTGCTGGTGGCCAAGACGCTCTACGATCGCAGCCGCGCCCGGCAGGCGCGCGCCGAGGGCGCCGCGCAGTTGCAGGACATGGCCGAGGGCGGGGCGGAAGAATAAATCGCATCGTCATTGCGAGCGCAGCGAAGCAATCCAGGGCCGCATAAACCGCCCTGGATTGCTTCGCTGCGCTCGCAATGACGAAGGATTGGATCAGGTTCCGCCTTGATTCCCGCGCCAACCATCGGCATCGGGGGCCATGGTCCAGTCCACTCCTTCTCCCGACACCACCGGCACGCTCGCGCGTCGCGGTCTTATGTTCATCCTGTCCTCCCCTCGGGCGCGGGCAAGACGACGATCGCGCGCATGCTGCTGGAGCACGATCCGCAATTGCGCAACTCGGTGTCTTGCACCACCCGCCAGCCCCGCCCCGGCGAGATCGACGGCGAGCACTACCACTTCATCACGCACGAGCAGTTCGACGCCATGGTCGAGGCGGGCGAGTTCCTGGAGTGGGCCACCGTCTTCGGCCAAAGCTACGGCACCCCCAAGGCCCAGGTGAAGGCAGGCCTCAAGGACGGCGTCGACTACATGTTCGACATCGACTGGCAGGGCACCCAGCAGCTTTACCAGAAGCTGGAGCGCGACGTCGTGCGGGTGTTCCTGCTCCCCCAGCATCGAGGAACTGCGCCGCCGCCTGACCGGGCGCGGCACCGACAGCGCCGAAGTGATCCACGGCCGCATGGAGCGCGCGCGCTCGGAGATCAGCCACTGGGACGGCTACGACTATGTCGTGGTCAACGATGACATCGCCAGCTGCTTCGAGGAAGTGAAGAAGATCCTCCACGCCGAACGCCTCCGCCGCGCAAGGCAGACGGGGCTGATCGGGTTCGTGCGCGAACTGATGCAGCCGGACGATTGACCCATTCGCTTCGTCATTGCGAGCGCAGCGAAGCAATCCAGGACAGCGCTGAACTCCCTGGATTGCTTCGCTGCGCTCGCAATGACGCATTGTGGGTACGGGACGCAAAGTTGCGCGGCAGACTTCTCTTGTCCCCGCCGCCATCTCCCTCTAGGCCGCGCCGCGACAGTTTCATCCCTTCCGGAGACCAGCCAATGTCCGACCTCGCCGCCCAGATCGAAGCCGCGTTCGACGCACGCGACACCGTCACCCCCGCGAGCGCGGACGTTCGCAAGATCGTCGACGAGGCGCTGGAACTGCTCGATTCGGGCCAGGCCCGCGTCGCCGAGAAGATCGATGGCGAATGGGTCGTCAACCAGTGGCTCAAGAAGGCGGTGCTGCTCTCGTTCCGCCTGAATGACAACGCGGTGGTCGAATACGGCGCGGCGGGCGCCCCGGCCTACGACAAGGTGCCGCTCAAGTTCACAGGCTGGGACGATGCCCGCTTCAAGGCGGCAGGCGTGCGCGTGGTCCCCGGCGCCGTGGTGCGCCGCAGCGCCCACATCTCCAGGGGCGTGGTCCTCATGCCGTCGTTCGTGAATCTCGGCGCCTACGTCGGCGAAGGCACCATGATCGACACCTGGGCGACCGTCGGTTCTTGCGCGCAGATCGGCAAGAACGTCCACATCTCGGGCGGCGCGGGCATCGGCGGTGTGCTTGAGCCGCTGCAGGCCGGCCCGGTCATCATCGAGGACGGCGCGTTCATCGGCGCCCGTTCGGAAGTGGCCGAGGGCGTGATCGTGGGCGAAGGCGCGGTGCTGTCGATGGGTGTGTTCATCGGCGCCTCGACCAAGATCGTCGACCGTGCGACCGGCGAAGTCCACATCGGCCGCGTGCCGCCTTACGCCGTCGTCGTCCCCGGCGCGATGCCCGGCAAGCCGCTGCCCGACGGCACCCCGGCCCGTCGCTGTACTGCGCCGTGATCGTCAAGACCGTGGACGCGCAGACCCGCTCGAAGACCGGCATCAACGAACTCCTGCGCGACTAAGCCGCGCAGACGCGGGACGGGCGGCGGAACATTCGCCCGTCCCGGCGTGTTGACGAAGGAAACGGGCCGCAACCGGCCGCCTTCGGAGCACGCCATGGAAACCCGAGGACAGGAAGTCCATCTCGACAAAGAGGAAGCCCGTGGTGGCGAGACGTCCGGCGTCGTGCGCTACGTCCTGCTCATCAGCCTCGCCCTCGTCATCATCGCGCTTTCGGCCATCTGGATCACTGGCGCGCTGACCACGCCAGAGACCAGCGGCCACGCCGATACCGAAAAGGCAGTGGCGCAGCAGCAAGACCAGCCGCAGTGACCGCCACCTTCCGCAAGGGAGCACAGGTCAGCTGGAATTGGGGCACCGGCACCGCTACCGGCCACATCGCCGAACGTTTCGAACGCCGCGTCAGCCGCACGATCGAAGGCAAGCGCATCGTGCGAGTCGGAACGCCTGAAAACCCCGCATACCTTGTCGAGCAGCCTGACGGCGGCCGCGCCCTCAAGCGCGGGTCCGAACTGCACCACGCATGATGGACCTGGAGCGCTTCGTCACCGCGCAGGACGCCATCTTCGGCGAAGTGCGCGCCGAACTTGCCCATGGCGAAAAGCGCACGCACTGGATGTGGTTCGTGTTCCCGCAAGTCGCCGGGCTGGGCTCCAGCCCGATGGCACGCCGCTACGCCGTGGAGACGCTCGACGAAGCGCGGCGTTATCTGAGCCACCCTGTGCTTCGCCAGAGGCTCGACGAAACGACTCGTCTCATGCTGGGCTGGGCGGGAAGGCGCAGCGCCACGGGTATCCTCGGCGCGGTCGATGCGATGAAGTTCGCCAGTTCGATGACCCTGTTCGAGCTTGCCGCCATGGGCACCGATGGCGCCGGTCAATTCGCCCACGCCCTCGATGCCTTCTGCCAGGGACGAAGGGACGAACGCACTCTCCAACTGCTGCACCTCACATCCCATCACGCAAGTTGAACACTGGGGAACTTTCCCGCGCCCATCCTCGTTCCATCAGACGGCCCGAATCGATAATGCGGCCATAAAGGCCACCGTCGGGTCGACGGGAGAGCAGTCATGTATCGTTCCGGTGACGAAGTTCATCTCGACGATGACGAAGCACGCGGGGGCTCTACGCCGCATATCGTTCGCTATGTGCTGATCGTCAGCCTGGTGCTGGTGGTACTGGCGATGTCGACCATTTGGATCGCCCGTGCCTTGTCCGACCGGCCAAGCAGTACGCCGGTGACTGCGGAACAGCACGCGCTGGGAAGCTGACGACAGGCTTGGGAAGAGTTACGGGAAATGCCAGGAGCCGTCGTCGAAGGCGGTAATCGAACGTGCCCGAAAGCAGCGTTCCCACCCCGGATTCGGACCATTCGCCCCCCGACGATCGGTCCATCCGGCTCGCCGGCGGCTCCTGTCAATCCGGTGGCCGAAACCACCGTCTCCTGTGCCGACAGGGATTAGGCACAATCCGTTGCCAACTCGTTAACAGCGCGCTTACCTTGCGGGCGAAATTCAAGCCAGCGCCTCTGCCAGCTCGCGCCATTGCTGCAGCAGCTGGTCGAAACTGCCGCCCCTCGGCCCGGCGATGACCTGAAGACAGACGTGGTCGGCTCCCGCATCGAGGTGCGCCGCGACCCGCCGCGCCGCCGCCTCCACCCCGCCGATCGCGAAAAGGGCATCGAGCAGGCGGTCGTCCAGCGCCTCGATCTCCCCTTCGCTGAAGCCCAGTCGCACCCAGTTGTTGCGATAGTTGGGAAGCCGTCGATAGTGCTCCAGCGCCGCCACCGCCAATTCGCGGGCCTTGGCCGGATCGGCTTCCAGCACCACGCCCTGTTCGGGCGCCAGCAGAGGTTCCGGGCCGAGTATCGAGCGGGCGCGGCGCGAGTGCTCGGGCGTCGCCAGATAGGGATGCGCCCCGGCGGTCCGCTCGCCCGAAAGCGCCACCATCTTCGGCCCGAGTGCGGCGAGACACAGGTTGTCGCGCGGCATCCCGGCGGCGGCGAGCCGGTCGAGGAAGGCCGCCGTCACCTCCAGAGGCTTGCCCCAGGAATCGCCGATGAGCGGGCCATGGCTGATGCCGAGTCCGATCAGCGTACGCGCCCGCCACTCCTGCGGCAGCGCGAGGAACCAGGCTGCCAGTTCCTCCGGATCGTGCTTCCAGATGTTGAGGATGCCGGTGGCGATGGTCATCCGCGAGGTCACTGCCAGCAGCCGCTCGACCTCGGCCGGGGCACCGTCGTCGATACCGCCGGGAATCCACAGCGCACCATAACCCAGCGCATCGAGCTGCGCCGCCGCCGCGTTCGACTGCGGCTTGTCGCCGAAGCGCATCTCCATCGACCATATGCCCAGCCTGCCGATCGCGGGTGTCGCCATGGTACTTTTCTCCTCGTCTCCTGCGGTCATGGTGGGTTCGCCTGCCCTCTCCGGCAAGATTCTTGGCCGGAATCCAAGCCGGCATCGCCCCGGCGTGCAATGATCCACGGCATTCACCTGTCCAAAGCGCGTGCTTGATCGCGCCCCAATCACGGCATAGCCCTGCAGGATGGGAGAGTTCGACTATATCATCGTCGGCGGGGGCAGCGCGGGCTGCGTCCTCGCCAACCGGCTGAGTGCCAACCCGGAGACACGCGTGCTGCTGCTGGAGGCGGGCGGCAAGGACGACTACATCTGGATCCGGGTGCCGGTGGGCTACCTCTACTGCATCGGCAACCCGCGCACCGACTGGTGCCTGTCCACCGAGGCAGAGGAAGGGCTCGGCGGCCGTGCGCTCAAGTATCCGCGCGGGCGCGTGCTGGGCGGCTGCTCGTCGATCAACGGCATGATCTACATGCGCGGACAGGCGGCCGACTACGACGGCTGGCAGCAGGCAGGCAACCTTGGCTGGGGCTGGGACGACGTGCTGCCCTACTTCACCCGCGCCGAAGACCATTACGAGGGCGCCAGCGCGTTCCACGGCGGCGGCGGCGAGATCCGGGTCGAGAAGCAGCGCCTGCGCTGGGACATCCTCGAAGCCTTCCGCGACGCCTGCGGACAACACGGCATCCCGCATTCCACCGACTTCAACACCGGCGACAACGAGGGCGCGGGCTTCTTCCAGGTGACCCAGCGGGGCGGCTGGCGCTGGAGCGCGGCCGACGCCTTCCTCAAGCCGGTCCGCTCGCGCAGCAACCTGAAGGTCGAGACCGGCGCGGTGGTGGACCGGGTGATCGTCGAGGCGGGCCGCGCGGTCGGCGTCACCTACTCTGTCGGCAACCAGCAGCGCGTGGCGCTCACCCCCGGCGAAGTCGTGCTGGCGGCGGGTGCGATCGGCTCCCCGGCGATCCTCGAGCGCAGCGGCATCGGCGACGCGGCGCGGCTGGCGGACCTCGGCATCGCGCCGGTGCTCGACCGGCCCGAGGTCGGCGCCAACCTGCAGGACCACCTGCAACTGCGCTGCGCCTACCGCGTCTCGGGCGTGGCGACGCTCAATGCGCGGGCGAGCAACCTATTCGGCAAGGCGCTGATCGGCATGGAATATGCGCTGCGCCGGACGGGACCGATGGCGATGGCGCCCAGCCAGCTCGGCGTCTTTACCCGCAGCCATGCGCGCTATGCGACGCCGAACCTCGAATACCACGTCCAGCCGCTGAGCCTTGCCGCCTTCGGGGGAGCGCTCGATCCGTTTCCGGCCTTCACCGCCAGCGTCTGCAACCTCAGGCCGGAAAGCCGGGGCAGCACCCGCATCACCGCCGCCGATCCTGTCGCCGCGCCGTCGATCCGACCCAATTACCTCTCCGCCGAGGAAGACCGCCGCGTCGCCGCCGAGGCGATCCGCATGACGCGCGGCATCGTGTCGCAGCCCGCTCTGGCCCGTTACCGGCCCGAGGAAGTGCGCCCCGGCCCAGCGTTCGAGAGCGAGGAAGACCTGCAGCGCGCGGCGGCGGAGATCGGCACGACCATCTTCCACCCGGTCGGCACGGCGGCGATGGGCAGCGTGGTCGATAGCCGGTTGCGGGTGATCGGGCTCGACGGGCTGCGGGTGATCGATGCCTCGGTGATGCCCAAGATCACGTCGGGCAACACTAATGCGCCGACGATGATGATCGCCGAAAAAGGCGCGGAAATGCTGCTGGATCGAACCTAGTTCCTCCCCGAGCTTGCTCGGGGAGGAATACGCTAGGCCAGAAACTCCCGCGTGCGCTTCACGATCTCTCCCACGTAGTCGCGCACGTCGCGCCCGCTGGCGGCGGCCGCCATGAGCGGCACTTCCAGCCCCAGCACCTGCCCGCGCGGCAGGGCCTCGACGAATTCGCGCAAGGGCAGTTCCCCTGCCCCGGGATCATGCGACCGCTCATCGCCTCGGTCATGTAATCGTCGTCGCCCTTGCGCGGCACGTCGCTCAGCTGGACATGCCCGATCAGCGCCGGGTCGAGCTGCGCCACCTGCCGCACCGTCCCACCCGAGCGGAAGAAGTGCATGGTGTCGATCAGCACCGTGGCCTTACCTGCGCCGATGTATTCGACCGCCTCCAGCGCCTCGGGCAGCGAGCGGATGGTGAAGACCGGCGTGAACTCGATCGAGAACTCCATCCCGCGCTCGGCCGCCATCGTCGCCAGCGTGGCCAGCTGGTCGAAGGCGCGCGCGCGCTCCACGCCCATGTCCACCGCATTGACCCGCAGCGCGCCGAGATCGGCGAAGATGTCCATGTCGCCCGCCCGCTCGGCAGCGTCCAGTTCAGCGGACACGCCGAGGCCCTCGGCGATGCTGATGGCGATCCCGCGATCGGCGAGCACCGCCTTCAGTTCACGCCGCAAGGCCGGATCCTCGCGCAACGACCAGGGGCATAGCCATGCGGGTTGAAGCGTTCGGGCAACTGGCTCAGGCCCATCGACACTGCCTTGCAGCCGAGGTCGGCGGCCAGAGTGACGTGCTCGACCGGGCCGAGCCCGAGCACCGTCAAAAGTTCGATACCCAGCGGATGTGGCATGGTCGTGATTCCCTCTCCCGTCGCCGCTGCCATACCGCGTGGACGGCGGGCAAGGAACGTCATTCCCGTGTCGGTCACTCAATTCAGTGGAGTACGCCTGCGCGCCGCTTGTCCCAGGCGAACCACAATAGCCCGAGTGCGATGACCCAGATGCAGGCAGTCATCGCCAGCATCCCCGGCGTGGTCATGCTTTCCGGCATCCCGGCGGAGAACTGCCAGGCCTGCGACACCGCCAGCCCGATCAGCGACACCGCGAAGGCAGGCACCGCCCAGCCCGACCGCGCGAGCAGCAGCAGGCTTCCCGCCAGCCCGCCCCACACGCCCAGAGCCCAGGGCACCAGCGTCCAGCTCGGCGCGGAATCGAGCCAGTCGATGATCTCGGGCGGGACTTGCGCAAGATAAGTCGGATTGCGCGAAGCCGTCATCGTGAAGTCGAGGCAGCCGAAGGCATTCCACAGCACCGCCAGCACCGCGATGAGCCAGAAGGTCCACCCCGGCCTCGTCACGTATCTGTCCGTCGTAGCCATCGCGCCTCTCCCTGCCGGACCCAAGGATACTCCCGCGACGAGGCCGATGCAATTCGCGCCGCGAATGGCTAAGTACCCTTTCATGGCCGACCTTTTTGCCGATGACCTGCCGCCGTCGACCCCTGACGACCTGCGCGAGGATGCCCCCTCGCCGACCGCCTGCGCCCGCAGGGCCTCACCGAGGTTGTGGGACAGGAGCACCTGACCGGCCCCGAAGGCGCGATCGGGCGCATGGTGGCGGCGGGGCGCCTCTCCTCGATGATCCTGTGGGGGCCGCCCGGCACCGGCAAGACCAGCATCGCCCGCCTGCTCGCCGCCGCCGTGGGCATGCGCTTCGCCGCCGTCTCCGCCGTGTTCTCGGGCGTGGCGGACCTCAAGAAAGCCTTCGCCGAGGCCGACGTCGCGGCGAAGGCGGGCCAGCGCACGCTGCTGTTCGTGGACGAGATCCACCGCTTCAACCGCGCCCAGCAGGACGGCTTCCTGCCCTTCGTCGAGCGCGGCACGGTGACGCTGGTGGGCGCGACGACCGAGAACCCCAGCTTCGCCCTCAACGCCGCGCTGCTCAGCCGCGCGCAAGTGCTGATCCTCCACCGCCTCGACGCCGCCGCGCTGAATGCGCTGCTGGCCAAGGGCGAGGAGTTGGAAGGCCCGCTCCCCGTCACGACGGAAGCGCGCGAGGCGCTGGTCGCCTCGGCCGACGGCGACGGGCGGTTCCTGCTCAATCAGGCCGAGACGCTCTATGCGGCGAAGATTCCGCAGGCGCTCGATCCGGCAGGGCTCGGCCAGTTCCTGCAGCGGCGCATGGCGGTCTACGACAAGGACCGCGACGGGCACTACAACCTCATCTCCGCGCTGCACAAATCGGTGCGCGGATCGGACCCGCAAGCCGCGCTCTACTACATGGCGCGGATGCTGACGGCGGGCGAGGAACCGCTGTTCGTGCTGCGCCGCCTCGTCCGCATGGCCAGCGAGGACATCGGCATGGCCGACCCGCAGGCGCTGGTGCAATGCCTCGCGGCCAAGCAGGCTTACGAGTTCCTCGGCTCTCCCGAGGGTGAGCTGGCGATCGTGCAGGCGTGCATCTACGTCGCCACCGCGCCGAAATCGAACGCGGCCTACCTGGCGTTCAAGTCCTCGTTCAAGGCCGCGCGCGAGACGGGTTCGGTCAGCCCGCCGCAGAACATCCTCAACGCGCCGACCAAGCTGATGAAGGACATCGGCTACGGCAAGGACTACGCCTACGACCACGATGCGCCCGACGCCTTCTCCGGCGACGACTACTGGCCCGAGGAAATGGGGCCGCAGGTCTATTACGAGCCGGTGGAACGCGGCTTCGAGCGCGAGGTGAAGAAGCGCCTCGAATGGTGGGACAAGAAGCGCGCCGAGCGGCGGGCAGAGTGACCTCGCGACCAATACCTCGTCACCCTGAACTTGTTTCAGGGTCCATTTAGCCGCCGATACAGCGCCGTGATTCCGTAAACCGCCAGTGCCGCTGGTGACCTGCACTGGCAACCGCGGCTGCCCGATGGACCCTGAAACAAGTTCAGGGTGACGACATGGTGGATGCCATGCCATCGCCTCGCATTCCCGGTCAGGATAACCCATGCACTTCCGCCACTTCATCGCCATCGACTGGTCCGGCGCGCTGGGCGAGCGCCAGAAAGGCATCGCCGTCGCCCTGTGCGAAAGCGGCGACGCCCCGCCCCGCCTGCTGCGCCCCGCCGCCCACGCCGCATGGTCCCGCGCCGACGTGCTCGACCTGCTGCTGGGCCACTTGCCGCAAGACACGCTCGTCGGCCTCGACCTCGGCATATCATTGCCCTTCGCCGACGCGGGCGCGTTCTTTCCCGGCTGGGCGGACAGCCCGCCGAACGCCCGCGCGCTCTGGGCGCTGATCGACGCCATCTGCGCCGAAGACCCGCACCTCTCGGCCGCCAGCTTCGTCGATCACATCGATCTCAGCGCCTACTTCCGCCGCCACGACGGGCGCGAGGGGCGCATTTCCACCTCCCCGGCGCGCTCCACAAGCGCGGCCGCATGCGCGTGACCGAGGAGGCGCAGGCCCGCGCCGGATGTCGTCCCTACTCCAACTTCAACCTCGTCGGCGCCGCGCAGGTCGGCAAGTCCAGCCTCACCGGCATGCGCCTGCTCCACCGCCTGCAAGGCCGCGTGCCGGTCTGGCCGATCGACCCGCTACCTGCGAGCGGCTCGGTGGTGACCGAGATCTACACCACCCTCGCCGCCGTGGAGGCGGGGCGCACCGCAGGCCGCGCCAAGATGACCGACCACGCCGCGCTCGATACCGCCCTCTCGGCGCTGGGCTCGCGCCCGACCGGCGGCAGCGGCCCGATCGACGACCACAGCGCCGACGCCATTCTCACCGCCGCCTGGCTGCGCGTCGCGGCCCCGCGCGCGGACCTGTGGCAACCCGCTGAACTCACGCCGGAACTCGCCCGCACCGAGGGCTGGACCTTCGGCGCGCGCTGACGCACAACCGCTCCCATAAGCACAGGGAGCCTCCCCCAATGAAGTCCATCCTGCTGGCGGGCATCGCCTGCCTCACCCTTTCCGCCTGCGCCACGACGATGGCCGACGATCGCCGCGCCGACGCCGCCGTGGATGCCGCGCAAGTGGCGGAGCGAACCCCTCCCGCGCCAACGTGGAAGAGCTTCGTCGACGGCACCATCGAAGACTGGTTCGAGACCGACCCCGCCTTCGCGATCTACGAAGGCGCGCACAAGTACGACGGCCGCCTGCCCGACTGGAGCGACGCCGGGCTCAAGGCGCGCGCCGCCTTCCTGCACTCCGTCATCGACAAGGCAGGCCAGTTCACCGCCCTTTCCGACGCCGACCGCTTCGAACGCGACTATCTGGTGCAGGTCGCCAAGGGCCAGCTGTTCTGGCTGGAGGACGCCGACCAGCCGCACACCAACCCCGCCTACTACATCAACGGCGGCCTCGACCCGAACGTCTACGTCAGCCGCGACTATGCCGACAAGCCGACGCGGATGAAGGCGATGATCGCATTCTTCAAGGCGGTGGCGGCGCAGGCCCCCAACATCCGCGCCAACCTGCCCGCCGCGATGCCCGCCAGCTTCATCAAGCTGGGCACCGACGGCTTCGGCGGCTTTGCCGACTACTACCGCGGCGATGCCCGCACCGCCTTCGCCGATGTCGCCGACCCGGCGCTGCAGGCCGAATTCAAGGCCGCGTCCGAAGCCGCCGCCGTCGCCATGAAGGGCATCGCCGACCAAGTCGCCAAGGCCACCCCGACGCAGGATTTCGCGCTAGGCGCCGACACGTTTGCGCGCATGGTGCTTGCGACCGAAGGCGTCGATGCCACGCTCGATACGCTGGAGGCGGCGGGGAAGGCCGACGTCCTGCGCAACCAGCAGGCGCTGAAACTGGCCTGCGCGAAGTACACGCCGGGCAAGACCATCCAGCAGTGCTTCGACAAGATGCGCGCCGACAAGCCCAAGGACGGCCCCGTCGCCGAGGCCCGGCGCGAGATACCCGAACTCGCCGCCTTCGTACGCAGCCACGACATCGCGACGATCCCGGGCACGAAGATGGCGATGGTCGAGGAAAGCCCGCCCTACAACCGCGCCAACTCGGCCTACATCGACCCGCCGGGGCCGCTGGAGAACGGCGGCTCGTCGATCTACTACATCTCGCCGCCGGACCCGGCGTGGTCGAAGCAGATGCAGATGGACTACATCCCCGGCAAGGCGGACCTGCTGTTCACCACGGTCCACGAGGTGATGCCGGGCCACTACCTGCAGTTCCTCCATTCGAACGCGGCGCCCTCGATCGTGGGCAAGCTGTTCGTCGGCTACGCCTTCGCCGAAGGCTGGGCGCACTATGCTGAGGAGATGATGCTGGAGGCAGGCCTCGGCGACGGCGATCCCGGCGTGCAGGTGGGCCAAATCTCCAACGCGCTGCTGCGCAACTGCCGCTATCTCTCGGCGATCGGCCTGCATGCGCGCGGGATGACGCAGGCGCAGTCGAAGACGATGTTCATGGAGCAGTGCTACCAGGACGCCGGCACCGCCGAACAGCAGGCCGCGCGCGGCACGTACGATCCGGCCTATCTCAACTACACGCTGGGCAAGCTGATGATCCGCAAGCTGCGCACCGACTGGACCGCGACGCGCGGCGGGCGCTCGGCCTGGAAGGCGTTCCACGACGAATTCCTCAGCCACGGCGGCCCGGCGATCCCGCTGCTGCGCCAGACGATGATGCAGGAGGCAGCCCCGCACGCGGTATTCTGATTATAGGCTTTACCGGCGCCCCCGCTCGCGGTAAGGGCGCCGGACTTGCTTGATGAAGCAAGCGCCGGCTTAGCTCAGTTGGTAGAGCACCTGATTTGTAATCAGGGGGCCACGGGTTCGAATCCTGTAGCCGGCACCACCTTTCGCCTACTTTTCCGCCACCCACTCCCTGCGCAGGCCCGGCCCCGCCAGCGTCATCAGCAGCGCCGCCAGCAGGTAGAGCACCAGCGCGAACAGCATCGAATAGCGCAGCGATTCGGCACCCCACACCGGCGCCAGCGCCTTCGACAGCGCGCCCAGCGCATAGATGCCGCCGCCAAGGCCGATCAGGTTGTTGATCAGCAGGAACAACGCCGAGGCCGTCGCGCGGGCGGGCGGGTCGACGAGGTGCTGGATCGCGCCGGTCACCGGGCCGAGCCAGAAGTAGGCCAGCACCTGCGGGATCAGGAACAGCACGAAGGCCACCGGCACGCTGGTCGTCCAGATTCCGCCCGCATAGAGCGGCACCGCCAGCACGAAGCCGATCGCGGGGACGCGGCCGTACCAGGCGCGATCGCCCTTCCCCAGCCGGTCTGCCAGCGCGCCGCCGGTCAGCACACCGACCGTCCCGCCCAGCAGCAATACCGCGCCGAAGAACCATGACGTCTCGACAAGGGTGAGGTGGAAGCTGCGCTGAAGCAGGCTCGGCAGCCAGAACGCGACGCCGTAACCCAGCATCGAGCTGGACGCCGCCCCGAAGCTGAGGAACCAGAACGCCCGCTTGCGCACCAGCGTGGCGAAGACCTCTCCGAAGCGCACGGTCGGCGCGGAGACGGGGCGCGGCTTGTCCTTCACCACCAGCTTGAACAGCGGCGCGATCAGGATGCCACACAGGCCGACGATGAGGAACGCCGTGCGCCAGTCTACCGCCTGCGCCACGTAACCGCCCGCCATCACCCCCGCCGCAGAGCCGAGCGGAATACCCAGCGAATAGACCGAGAGCGCGAAGGCGCGGCGCTCGCTGGGGAAATGGTCGCCGATGACCGCATAGCTGGGTGCGACGCCGCCCGCTTCGCCCACGCCGACGCCGAGGCGGGCAAGGAAGATGTGCCAGAACCCCGTCGCCAGCGCGCAGGCGGAGGTGAACACGCTCCATACCACCAGCGACCCGGTGATGACCCAGGACCGGCTCGTGCGGTCGGCCACCCACGCCAGAGGCACGCCCAGCGTGGAATAGAGGATCGCGAAGGCCAGGCCGCCCAGCATGCCCATCTGCGCGTCATCGAGATCGAGGTCGGCCTGGATCGGTGCCGCGAGGATCGAGAGAATCTGCCGGTCGACGAAGTTGAACACATAGACCAGCAGGAGCATCGCCAGCACCAGTCGGGGCGACGTCCCTTGCGGGAGGTTAGCGGTCCGGGGTTCGTCGAAGACGGCGGTATCGCTCATGTCAGGTCACGTGCTCCTTGAGGAAAGCCTCTATCGCGGCGAGCGCCAGCGGTTCGTCGAGGATCGGGGCATGGCCGACGCGCGGCACCTCGACTGCGGCATAGAACCCCGAATGGCGATGCGCCATCTCTTCCACGGTCGCCGCGCTCAGCAGGTCCGACAAAGCGCCGCGCACGACCAGTACCGGCACCGCGTCCAGCAGGTCCCACAAGGGCCACAGGTCCGGCGGCACGGTCGAGGGGCGTCACCCGCGATGCTTTCCGAGATCGCCGGGTCGTAGGCGAAGGATACGGTGCCGTCCGCATTCTCCCGCGCGACGCGGCGGGCGAAGGCATCCCACTGCCCGCCGCCATAGTCGGGGAAGGCGGAGGCGTTGATCGCGCGCGTTCGGGCAGCGGCTTCTGCCCAGTCGGCCATCTTGCCGCCGGGTCCGACGTAGCCCTGTATCCGCGCGAGGCCCGCCGGGTCGAGCACCGGGCCGATGTCGTTGAATATCGCCGCCTGCGCGAGGTCAGGCCGCAGCGCCTGCATCACCATCGCCATGAGCCCGCCCATGGAGGTGCCGACCAGCCCGGCGCGGCTGATGCCAAGGTCATCCATCAGCGCCAGCATGTCCTGCGCGTAGACGTCCGGCCGGTACTGTGCGGGGTCCGGATCCCACTGCGAGGCCCCTCGCCCGCGCTGGTCGGGCACGATCATGCGGTAGCGCCCGGCGAGCTTGTCCAGCAGCGGCTCGAAGTCCGCGCTGTTGCGGGTGAGGCCGTGCATCATCAGCAGCACAGGCGCGCCCTCATGTGCCGGGTAGTCCCGGGCGACGAGGTCGAGCCGGCCGTCGGCGCTGCGATAATGATGGACGCGGTAGTCCATGAAATGTCCTTTCAATGCGCGGCTGCCCGACCTCTCCTATCCCGCCTTCGCGGGAATGACGGGAAAAGGGATGCTCCCCTCAGAACTCCAGCGTCGCGGTCGCGAAAACCTGGCGCGGGTTGCCGTAATAGGCGGTCAGCGTGCCCTCGGTGCCGAGCGAGGGAATGAACCGGCCGTTGGGTGCCGTCAGGAGCGCCCCGGTCACCGGGTTGGTCGCCAGGAACGTGTAGCCCGAGGTCTTGTAGCGCTTGTCGAACAGGTTCTTGCCGTGGACGCCAAGGCTCCAGCGGCCGCCCGGCGCGGTGTAGACGAGGCTCGCATCGACCAGCCCGAAGCCCTTCTGGTCGAGATAGGGGTTGGGAATCTCGAACTGGTAGACCTTGCTGCGATACGAGTAGGTCGTGCTGAGATCGAGATCGCCGCCGCCCACCGGCGTCGAATAGGCGAGCGTGCCGCTGGCGGTCCACTTCGGCGTGTTCTGCACCTTGCGGTTATCGGCCACGTCGGTGGGCGTCGAGGCGATGTTGGCGATATATTCCTTGTACTGCGCATCGATGTAGCCGAGCGCGCCCGACAGGCTCAGCCGGTCGCCCGATGACATCAGGTCACGCCCCAGCCGCGCATTGGCTTCCAGTTCGAAGCCCTTGAAGCGCGCCTTGCCGGCATTGGTGATGACGCCGCAGAAGGTCGGCAGCCCGCCCACGGTGCAGCCTGCCGAACCGGGAATCTGCACGTCCTTGTAATCCATGTAGAACCCGGCCGCCGCGATGTAGAGCCCGCCGCCGAAGAAGTTGCCCTTGTAGCCGACCTCGTAGCTGTCCACCGTCTCCGGCTGGAAGCTCAGGTAATCGGCGATCTCGGCGTCGGTGGGCGCTCCCGGCGTCGCGGCGGGCGCGTTGACGCCGACGCCGCGCGGATCGAAGCCGCCGCCCTTGAAGCCCTGGCTATAGCTCGCGTAGATGTTGTGATCCGGCGTCGGCTTGAAGCTGAGCGAGGCGCGGGGCGTGAACTTGTCGAACTTCGCCTTGCCGGAGAAGTTGGTGCTCGGCGCGCCCAGCGGCACCCCTGCGCCGCCGAACACCGGCGAGCCACCGCCGAGGTAGTTCTGCCGCAGGATCTGCGCCTTGCGCTCGTCCCAGGTGTAGCGCCCGCCGACCGCGAGGCTCAGTTGCTCGGTGAAATCGAAGGTGAATTCGCCGAAGATCGCGAAAGTATTCGTATCGACGTTGGCGCGGGTGAACGCGGTCAACCCGTTGAGCGCGGTGAACAGGCGCACGTCGAAGTCGGTGTCGGCCTTGGCGGTCAGGTAATAGGCGCCCAGCAGGCCCTGCACCATGCCGCCATCGTCCCACAGCAGCTGGACTTCCTGGCTCATCTGCTCGTTGCGGTAGTAGGCGGGCACGTCCACGTCGACGGCGGGCAGCGCGTCGAAGTCGATCGGCGAGGCGGAGTTGTCCTTGCGCCACGAACTGATCGAGCGGAACGTCAGCGCATCAGTGAGTTCGGCGGTGGCGTTGATCGCGAGGCCATAGGCTTCCACCACCTGGCGCGGATCGTTGAGGCCGCCGCGCGTGTCGTAGACGTCGTCCAGCACCGGCGCGCCTGAGACGTAGCCCGGGATCAGGCGATGGCCGCCGCGCGCATTGGACTTGTCCTTGGTGTAGTCACCCGAGATGCGGATCAGCACCGGCTCGCCATAACCGCCGATGTCGACGCTGGCGCGGCCCGCCCAGATGTCCTTGTTGTAGTTGTCCTGCCCCGTCGTCAGGTTCTTGCCGAAGCCCCCGCGCGACAGCCGCGCCACCGACCCGCCGACGCGGATGAGGTCGCTGACCGGCGCGGAGGCGGTGGCGATCAGGTCGGCCTGATCGTAGCTGCCGTAAGTGCCCTTCACCTTGAAGGAGAACTCCTGCGGCAACTGCTTCGTCACGTACTTGACTGCGCCGCCGATGGTGTTGCGGCCGTAGAGCGTGCCCTGCGGCCCGCGCAGCACCTCGATCCGCTCGACGTCATAGATGTCGAGCACGGCGGCCTGCGGGCGGTTGAGGTAGACGTCGTCGAGGTAGATGCCAACGCCCTGCTCGAAGCCCGAGACCGGGTCCTGCTGGCCGACGCCGCGAATGAAGGCCGACAGCGTCGAGTTGGTCCCGCGCGAGGGCTCCAGCGTGACGTTGGGCGAGACGTTGGCGATCTCGGTGATGTCCACCGCGCCGGACTTGGCCAATTGGTCGCCGCTGAAGCTGGAGACGGCGATCGGCACATCGACCAGCCGCTCCTCGCGCCGCCGCGCGGTGACGATGATGTCGCCGCCCTCCGCCGCGGTCGCAGCCGGAGCGCTGTCCTGCGCGCTTGCAGGTGTCACGAAGCCGCCCGACAGAGCCAGCACACTCGAGGAAATGGCGAGGAATCGCACCCTTCGCATCACAGTCACTCCCATTCACGCTTCTTGTTGGCGATCTGCATATTGATAGTTGAATCGATTTTCAACTTTGAAAGTTTGCCATGGGCCACGGTCCGTTCTAACTGTGTCATCGTGAGCACAGAGCAGCCCTCCGCCGAAGGTTCGGCCAGCAAGGTCCCGCGCACCGAGCGCGGGCGGCGCACCTTGCGCAAACTGCTGGACGCGGCCGCGCTCGAATTCGGCGAGCATGGCTTTCACGAAGCCTCGATCACCGGCATCACCCGCCGGGCGGGAACGGCGCTGGGCAGTTTCTACACGTACTTCAATTCCAAGGACGAAATCTTCCGCGCGCTGGTGGACGACCTTTCGGGCAAAGTGCGCGAAGCGGCGCGCAACGCCCGGCAGCAGGACCTGCCCGCGCTGGAGACCGAGCGCGCCTCGCTGATCGGCTTCCTGCGCTTCGCGGCCGAGCACAAGGAAATCTACCGAATCATCGACGAGTGCGAATTCGTCGATCCGGCCAGCTTCCGCCAGCATTACCAGTCCACCGCAACCCGCATCCGCGAACGCCTTTCCGAAGGCATCCGCAAGGGCGAACTGCGCGAAGGGCTGGGCGAGGCGCATGCCTGGGCGATCATGGGAATGAACGTGTTCCTTGGCCTGCGCTACGCGGTCTGGGACGATGCGGAGGCGGAGGAGATCGCGGAACTGGCGAACTCGATCCTGCGCGAGGGGATCGTGAAGCGTTAGCTTACGGCGCGCCCACCCCGTCCGGCTAGGCGGTAAACCGCCAAGCCTCCCGGCCCTCCCGCAAGCGGGAAGGCGAACACGCCTTTTCTGCTCCCCTCCCGCTTGCGGGAGGGGCCGGGGTGGGCCTGCCTTCCTTCCACCACTTATACTGGCACCTAACCGCCATTTACGCGATGCTAAGGCAGTCCTGCCAGAAGCGGATTCGCCAAAGGAATCGGAATAATACCAAGTGGACGCGCGCATCTTCCTAGCCTCGGGCTTCGTCGCCCTTGCCGCCATCGCCGGCGTGCTGATCGTCGCGGCCGAGCCCGAAAAGCCCGCACCCGCATCGCTGGCCGAAGCAAAGCTCTCGCAACCCGCGCCCAAACCTGCAGCAAAACCGCCGATCCCCGCGAAGGACGAGCCTTTCGTGATCAAGCGCATCCTGCCGATCAAGGGCGCGATCAGGTACGGCGAATGGCACTGGGACGAGCATGACGTGCCCCCGGCCCGATCGTCGTCACCGTGGACCTTGAGGCCCGCGTGATCTCGGTCTTCCGCGGCGGTTACGAAATCGGCGCGGCGGCGGTACTGCTGGGCACCGCGGACAAGCCGACCCCGCTGGGGATCTTCCCGATCACCCAGAAGGACAAGGACCACGTCTCCAACATCTACACCGGCGCGCCGATGCCCTACATGCAGCGCCTGACCAACGACGGCATCACCCTGCACGGCTCCGACGTGGCGCTGGGCTATGCCAGTCACGGCTGCGTGGGCATGCCCGACGCCTTCGCCGCGAAGCTGTTCGACACCACGAAGATCGGCGACAAGGTCTATATCACCAAGGGCAAGCAGGTCGGCATGGGCGACAGCCTGGTCGGGGGTTAACCCGTCCGCTTCGGCGCGCGCACCGGCGCCCTGGCAAAGCTCCACCCGCCCGCGTTGGGCCGCGCCACCAGCTTGCCGATAGAGGCCGGCTGGCCTTGCGAAAGCCCGTCGACCAATCGCGCGATCGCCCCGCCCCGCGCGTCCTCGCCGTCGAGTTCGCGCACGATCCGCGCCACCACGCGCAAAGCCACCGCGCGTGGAGCCTGTGGGCGGTACTTCAGCCCCATCGGCTCTTTCGTCACACAGGATCGCCATTCGAGAGCCGCCATCCAGTCGAGCGCAGCATCGGCTTCGGCGATATGGGCGGCACTCTGAGCGATGGCGGCAACATCGAGCCAGTCGGCCTCTGCCAGCGCCTTGCGGATACGCACCCGATCGAAGCGATCGTTGGCGTTGCTCGGGTCCTGCGCGGCCACGAGCCCCGCCGCTTCCACGACCACACCCAGTTCGGCGCGCCGCCAGTCGAGCACCGGGCGCAACAGCAGCAAGTCCGCGTCAGGCACCCTGCTCCGCCCGCGCGCACCGGCAAGCCCCGCAACCCCGCTGGCCCGGTTAAGCCGCATCAGCAGCGTCTCGGCCTGATCGTCGGCATGATGCGCGGTTGCCAGAGCGGCCAGGCCCCGCTCCGCCGCCCATCCCGCCATGGCTTCATAGCGCGCAAGCCGCGCCTCGGCCTGCACGTTGCCGGGCGCGACGTTCACCGCCAGCGTTGCGTGAGGTATTGCCAGACCAGCACAGATGCGAGCGACTTCCTCCGCCTCGCCGGCACTTTCGGGACGCAGGCCATGGTCAACGGTCGCCGCTTCCACCCGCCCCGGCAGCGCCGCATGGGCAAGCAGCAACAGGCCAAGGCTGTCCGGCCCACCGGACACGGCGACGCCCAGACGTGCCGCCCCGTCCTCGATCCGGTCAGCCCAGATCGCGGACAAGCCGACGCGGAAGCGGTCTATCTCAGTTGCAGGCAAGTCCATTGCGCGTGGTGCTGTAGATGCCCGCCAGTCGTCCAGCCGCCTCGGCCGCATACGTTTCGCTGAATTCGGCCAGCGCGATACAGGCGCGCTTGGTGTCCTTGAGCTGCTTCATCGAGACGGCGAGATACAGCAGGCTGTCCGAGGCGCGATCGCCACGCTTGTCGGTCTGGAAATTCTGCAGGAACCATTTTGCCGCCTCGCCCGGGTTGCCGTCGTCCAGGTAAGCGCGGCCCAGCAGGTTGCGGCCAAAGCTGGCGCGCGCATGCTTGGGATACTTCTCGAGGTAGAGCTTCAGCTGCTGCTGCGCCTCGGGATAATACTTGGCTTCCCAAAGACGGAAGCCGTAGCTGTATTCGTCTTCGCCCGGATCGCCGCTCTGTGGCTTGACGATGGCCTTGACCCCATCGATCCGTGAGTTCGAAGGCGCCGTCGGCTTGGGAGCGGTCGCTACGGGTGCAGTCGTCGGACGCGGCGTGGCTGCCACGGGCGTCGGCAGCGGCGCCGCCCCGGAGATTGAAGGTCCGGAAACAGCAGCCCCGGACGCTACAGGAGCAGTCGCCCCGGGGCCGGGCACGAAATCGGACTGAACCGGAGCCGCCGCCGCCAGCTTGGCTTCGAGCTGGCCGATGCGGTTGGTGTTCTGTTCGACTTGCGCGGTCAGCTGCGCCATCCGCGCCTCGACGGCGTCCATCCGCGTGAGAACGTCGGAAAGCGGCGTGGTCGAGGGCGCGCCGGGCGTCGGGGTCGGCGTGGGAGCGGCGTTGATCTGGGGCTCGAAGAACTTGCCGTCGGCTCCGGGGAAGACCTTGCGCTGCAGGGCGCGCACTTCGGCCTCTACCTTGTTGAGCCGCAAGTTGGTGTTGGCGTCCTGCGCAAGGGCCGGAGCCGCGCCGAACAGGACCGATGCCAGCGCCGCCGTGGCCAGCCATTGCGCGCGGGCGGTGCCGCCGATTGCGCCAAGGGTACGTTTCATCGCCAAATCATCTCCATGCCGGGACCATCATTACCCGAACCATGGCCGCGCCATGGCAGCGGTGGGTGAAACCGGGGATTAACCAATGGACCGATTACGGGTGTTGCCCGAGCCGCTCCCGCCTGTCGAGGCGCGGGCGGTCGGAAAGTCGTGGAAAGCGGCCTCTCCAGGCGCTTACTACCTTAGACGTTTTTACTGCGCAGTCGGAGGTAGCAGCGATTCCGGTGTCGGCACTTCGGCGGGTTCGCGCTGGGCGGCATTAGCCGCAGGACGCGCAACCGGGCGGCGGGTGGGCACTAGTGCAGGCGCGCGCGTCGCGACCGGAGCCGGGGAAGTCGCCGCAGCAGGGCCAGCAGCGGGCGAGACGCCCGCGCCCGGAACCGCCGAACCGGCGCCCCGAGCGAGAAGGTCGGCAGGCGCCAGCGAGACGCCGGAAACGAGGCGCGGCTCGGCCGAAAGCGGCGGGATCGCCTTTCCGCCAACGGTGATCTGCAAGGCATCGGGGCGCCCGGTGCGCAACTGCAGCCCGGTAACGCCAGCCGGCACAGCCCAATTCTCACCCTTCGCGAGTTCCTTCTGCAACACCTGGTCGCCCTTGGCATCCGTCACCTTGACCCAGACCCTGTCTCCTGTCGCGGTCAGCACAACCGGACCGGCGGCGGGAACCGGGGGCGGCACAGCGGGTGGCGCGGCCTTGGGCGCAGCCGGGACCGCGGCCTGCTCCGCGACCAAGTCGGGAAGCTGGCCTTCCGGGGAGAGGAAATTGCTCCAGAACAGCAGGAGTGCGCCGATCACGACAACGATACCTATCGCCGCCGCCCATGCGAGGCCCCGCGTCGGAACACGCGCAGGGTCGCCCGGCTCGAAACTCGGTGCATATTCGACGCGCTCACCTGCATCGTGATCGAGCTGTTCGCGCACTTTGGCAGCGATCATCCGCTCGTCGAGCCCGATGGCGCGCGCGTAAGTACGTGCGAAACCCACCGCATAAGTACGTGCGGCCAGATCGCCGAGACGGTCCTCCTCCAGCGCGATCAGGTGGCGTTCGGCGATCTTGGTCTGCGACGCGATGTCCGCGCGGCTCTTGCCCAGCGCTTCACGGCCCGCACGAAGCTGACTTCCGACGCTCTGCGGTCCACGCGCAAGACCCTGGGTTTCGACGTTTTCCAATTCCGCTCCGTTCGGCGTGGTAAATGCGACCTGATCGGCGCCTAACCAAACCGTCTGACCGGATAATGTCAATCAGGCCCTACCTGTTCCGGTCAAATTTATAGGGCAAAATCATCGTCCCGCCCCGGCCGAGGCCAAAGCAGGGCTTCAGATCAGTCGATCGCAATGTCCCGCTCCGCCGCCCACGCGGTCATCACAGCGCGTAAATCGGCTGGAGGTGCCGCAAGCCAGCCCTCCATGGCCGCCGTGATCGCGGGCAGATCGACCTTGCCGACAAGCTCCTTGATCGGGCCTACCGCCGCCGGGGTGATCGACAGGCGCCGGACGCCGAGGCCCAGCAGAGCCAGCGCCTCAAGCCGCCGCCCGCCCATTTCGCCGCAGACGCTGATATCGACCGACGTGCCCTCCAGCGTGCGCACGACACGGCGCAGGAAGCGCAGGATCGCCGGGCTCAGCCAGTCGTAGCGCTCGGCCAGCTTGGGGTTCGAGCGGTCGGCCGCGAAGAGGAACTGCGTGAGGTCGTTCGTGCCGATCGACAGGAACGCGATCTTCGGCGCCAGCAGGTCCAGCTGTTCGGCCAGCGAGGGCACTTCCAGCATCACGCCGTAGCGGATGGCCTCGGGCAGCACCTTCTTCTGGCGGCGCAGATAGGCGAGTTGACCGTCGAACACGGCCTTGGCGGCGTCGAATTCCCAGGGTTCTGCGACCATCGGGAACATGACGTTGAGCGGCCGCCCCGCCGCCGCCTCCAGCAGCGCGCGGGCCTGCGCCTTGAGCAGCGCGTCGCGCTCCAGCGCCACGCGCAGCGCGCGCCAGCCCATCGCGGGGTTCTCCTCTCCCTCGCCGTCGTCGTGGCGCAAGTAGGGAGCGTCTTGTCGCCGCCGATATCGACCGTGCGGAACACGACCGGGCGATCGCCGGCGGCATCCATGACGTCGCGGTAGAGGCGTGTCTGCTTCTCACGCTGCGGCAGCGTGGCCGAAACGAGGAACTGGAACTCGGTGCGGAACAGGCCGATGCCGTCCGCGCCGGTCAGGTTGAGGTTGGCGACATCGTCACGCAGCCCCGCGTTGATCATCACCTTGATACGGGTGCCGTCGAGCGTGGTCGCAGCCACGTCGCGCATGCCCGCGTAGACGGCCTGACGTTCGCGGTTCTTCGCAAAACGTGCCTCGAATGCCTCGACCACGCCGGGCGACGGGCGCACCATCGTCGTGCCCTGATCGGCGTCGAGCAGCAGCGGATCGCCTTCGCGCACGATGCCGCGCAGGCCCCGCACGCGGCCGAGCACCGGGATGCCCATCGCCCGCGCGACGATGACGACGTGGCTGGTGAGCGAGCCTTCCTCGAGGATCACGCCCTTGAGCCGCCGCTTGTCGTATTCCAGCAGTTCCGCCGGGCCAAGGTTGCGCGCGATCAGGATGGCGTCGTTCCGCAACCCCATCGAAGCCGCCGTGCCGATCTGGCCCGAGACGATCCGCAGCAGGCGGTTCGCCAGATCCTCGAGGTCGTGCATGCGGTCGGCGAGGAGCGGGTCGTCGATCTGGCGCATGCGCATGCGGGTGCGCTGCTGCACGCGCTCGATCGCCGCTTCCGCCGTCAGGCCGCTGTCGATCGCTTCGTTGATGCGGCGCGTCCAGCCTTCGTCGTAGGCGAACATGCGGTAGGTCTCGAGCACTTCGTCATGCTCGCCGCCCATGCCGAACTCGGCCTGATTGGCCATCCGGTCGATCTGTTCGCGCATGCGGTCGAAGGCGAGGATGACGCGCTGGCGTTCGGCCTCGGTATCTTCGGCAACGATGTGCTCGATGGTGACACGCGGCTGGTGGTAGACGGCGACGCCCGATGCGAGGCCCTTCACCAGCGTCAGGCCGCGCATCTGCTCCGGCCCGGTCTGGGCGGCAGTGAGCGCGCGCGCATCTTCCTCGTCGATGAGATCGGCATTGACGATGAGTTCGGACAGAACCATCGCCACCGTCTGCAGCGCCTCGATCTCGACCTCTTCGTAGCGGCGCGGCTCGACGTGCTGGACGCAGAGCGCGCCGACCGCGCGTTCGCGGCGGACGATGGGGACGCCGGCGAAGGAGTGGAACTTGTCCTCGCCCGTTTCCGGGCGGTACATGAAGTCGGGATGCGCGGCGGCTTCGGCGAGGTTCAGCGTCTCGATCCGGTCGGCGATGGAGCCCACCAGACCTTCGCCCACCGCCATGCGGGTGACGTGGACCGCCTCCTGCGCAAGACCGCGCGTGGCGAAGAGTTCGAGCATTCCCTCACGCAGCAGGTAGATCGAGCAGACCTCGCTATCGAGGCACTCGCCTATCACTTCCACCACGTTGTTGAGTTTGGTCTGCGCATTGCTGCGCGAGGCCATCACCTCGTGAAGGCTCGTGAGAATGGTTCGGGCTGCTTCGACGGCTCCGCTGGTCATTCTTCTGGCGTAACGCAAAGTCATGGCTTTGGGAACGCAGCGGATGCCGTCGATTCAGCTTATGCGGGTGATATCGGGAATTACCCGGTTGTCCGGTGGAATTCTCCGCGCTCAGGACCCTCTACAAGACTGAGATCGGCGATCAGAACCGCCCGATCTCCTCCTTGATGCGAAGCTTGCGCTTCTTGAGAGACTGGACGACCGCGGCATCAGGGATCGGGCGGCTCAATTCCTCGTGGATCTGCCGTTCGATACCGGCATGCTTGAGCTGCAGAGCGCTGACGTGCGAATTATCCATTGGACGTTCCTCCTTATAGGGGCCGGACCCTTGCCTTACGGCAAACTGCGAACGGTGCTCTTGTAGAGCCATGACGAGCGACCTGATCGGGCGACTCGACACTGGTGGGCCGGCGCAAAAACGAAGGAACCACAATCGGAGGACCTTGCGAAGACCCCACTTGCTTCATATCGGTGAGTTGCGTGAATCATGCGTTCGGCAGGATCCGGTCCCGCCCGTGCACAGGCTTGAAACTTAAGGAATTCCGGCGTGACCGAAGAGGAAATGCGCAAGCGCCTCGAAATCCTGAAAGTCGAACACCGCGACCTCGACGCGGCGATCGATGCGTTGATGAACGCGGGTGGCGGCGGCGACATGCTGCAGATCGCGCGACTCAAGAAGCGCAAGCTGCGGCTCAAGGACCAGATCGCGCAGATCGAGGACTACCTGATCCCCGACATCATCGCGTGAAGCGCAATCCTCCCTGTTCCGTAGGAATGGGGAGGTGGCAGTCGCGCAGCGACTGACGGAGGGGTTGTCTTCCCTCCACCACCGCTTCGCGGCGGCCCCCTCCCCATCGCTGCGCGACAGGGAGGATTTACGGATCCGCGCCGTTTCCGAACCATCAGAATTAACTTTCGTTCACCCTCCGCCGTGCCGTTCAGGGACAGCGCGATATTTGCGCAGGATTATCGATTCGCCCCGCTTGCCGCCGATTCGGCGGTAGGAAATACGAAGGGTCATGTCGAAACCGGCGACCATCAATCCGCGCATCGTCGAGGCGCTCTACTGCGAGGCGCTCATCCTGTCCGACGAGGTGCGCGCAGCGTTCACGTTGTCCGGGCGGATCGACGGAGATCCCGGCCGCGTCGCGCTCTCCAGCGAGGGGCTCCGCACCACGACACGGATGATGCATGCAATCGCCTGGGTGCTCAATCATCGCGCCTACTTCATCGGCGAGATCAGCGACTTGCAGCTACGCCGCCAAGGTCGCCTGTCGCCCGCGATGCGCCAGTCGGACCCTGCGCATGCCCTTCTGCTGGAGCCCGCCACCGCCCGACTCGTCGAGGCGACGCGGGTGTTCTACGACCGCCTGCTGCGCCTCGACCAGTTCTGGCGGCTGACCACACCTGCAGCTTTCGGCGCGATCGAGCACTTGCGTGAGCGCATCGAGACGGAGGTTGCGACCGGCACCTAACGGCACTCGGCGGTGCCATAACCGCCCTCAAGGTCGACACGGCGCTTCATCCACCCCATATCGCGCCCATGAACGCTGCTGCAGAGATCGACCGGCCCTACACGGTGGCCGAAACCATCGGCCCGCTGGTCCGCCGGGTGCTGGCGCGCAACCCGTCGCCCTTCACTTTCACCGGCACCCAGACGTATCTGGTAGGCACCGATGGCGAAGTGGCCGTCATCGATCCCGGCCCGGACGAGGCCGAGCATCTGGGCGCGCTGATGGCGGCGATCGGCGGTGACAAGGTGGTGGCGATCTGCTGCACTCATACCCACCGCGACCACTCGCCCGCCGCGGCCCCCTCGCCGCGCTGACCGGCGCGCCGATCGTCGGCTGCGCGCCGCTGGTGCTGAGCGACGACGGCCCGCGCGCCGACGCGTCGTTCGATGCGAATTACGCCCCCGACCGCGTGCTGGCCGACGGCGAGGCGCTGACCGGGAATGGCTGGACCCTGCGCGCGCTCACGACGCCGGGCCATACTTCCAACCACTTGTGCTTCGCGCTTGAGGAAACCGGCGCGCTGTTCACCGGCGATCATGTCATGGGCTGGTCCACCAGCGTCGTCTCCCCGCCCGACGGCGACATGACCGCCTACATGGAAAGCCTCGCCCGCCTCTACGAGCGCGAGCAGGACGTAGTCTACTACCCCGCCCACGGCCCGGAAGTGACAAAGCCGCGCCAGCTCGTGCGCGGGATGATCGGCCACCGCCGCCAGCGCGAGCGGCAGATCCTGCGCCAGATCGAATCGGGGGTGACCACCATCGCCGCGATGGTGCCGCTGATGTACAAGGGCGTCGACGAAAGGCTCTGGCCCGCCGCCGGGCGTTCGGTCCTGGCCCATCTTCTCGATCTTGAAAAACGCGGCATTACAATGCGCAATGAAGATGAATGGACGCTGATCGCCGCGAATTAGGCGTTCGTCGACAAGTATTCGCCGTACAATCCGCCATGCATTACTATCCGCCACCATCACGGGTGGAGGCAAATTCATGGCGACCGCAGCCGGAGCGCGGGTTTCGCGCGTCTCGTTCTGGGCGAAGATGACGATCGGGCTCAGCCTGTTCATCGTCTTCGCCTTTGCGCAATTCGGTTTGCGCGGCTTCGTGCCCGTCACGCAAGTGCCGGTAATCTTTCATGTCCATGGCGTGGTCATGCTCGGCTGGCTCGCCCTCGTGACGACGCAGGCGCTGCTGGGCAACGGCAGTGGGCTGGAACTGCACCGACGGCTCGGCTGGGCGAGTGCAGTCATGCTGCCCACCATCGCCGTGCTGACCAGCCTGACCTGCTTCGCCGGGCTTCGCACCGGCATGTTCCCTCCGTTCTTCCCGCCGGCTTATTTCCTCGCGCTGATCCATGTCTCGATGCTGATCTTCGTGATGATGGTCGGCGGCGCGGCCGTGCGGACTGGCACAAGCGGCTGATCCTGGGCTCCACCATCCTCATCATGGACCCTGCGCTCGGCCGGGTCCTGCCGATGCCTTTCATCATGCCCTGGGGCGAGTGGCTGTCGATGGCGATCCAGCTTGGCATGGTCGCGCTGATCGTGCGGCACGACCGGCGCACGATAGGCCGCATACATCCTGCCACCGTGACCGTCGCGCTGGCGGTGGTGCTGGCGCATGTCCTTGTCGAGCTGCTGGCGATCACGCCGCCGTGGGTCGCATTCGCGGCGCAATTCGCGGGATAGATGTCCTGCTGTCCTCCCTGTCGCGCAGCGATGGGGAGGGGGACCGCCCGCATAGCGGGTGGTGGAGGGGAGCCCCTCCGTCAGCCCTGCGGGCTGCCACCCCCATCGCTACGCGACAGGGAGGATCAGGCGACGGCCGCGATCTGCGAAAATTCCGCTTGGGTCCTTGGGCCAGCGTCCCTAGATAGACCCCGCCCGCAGCAAGGTTCGGGCGAGGATGTACAGGAACGACCATGACCGTAATGCCCGCCGACCTTTCAGGCATCGACGTGCGCGCCGAGATCGAGCGCCTGCGCAAGGAGCGCAATGCGGTCATCCTCGCCCATTACTACCAGAAGCCCGAGCTTCAGGACCTTGCCGACTTCGTGGGCGACAGCCTCGAACTGAGCCGCAAGGCGGCGGAAACCGATGCCGACGTCATCGCCTTTTGCGGCGTGAAGTTCATGGCCGACACCGCCAAGATCCTCTCCCCGAACAAGATCGTCGTGCTGCCCGATCTCAACGCCGGCTGCAGCCTGGAAGATTCCTGCCCGCCGGAGAAGTTCAAGGCGTTCCGCGAGGCGCACCCCGATCACATCGCGCTGACCTACATCAACTGCTCGACCGAGGTTAAGGCGCTGTCCGACGTCATCGTCACCAGCTCCAGCGCCGAGACGATCCTGCAGCAGATCCCGCTGGACCAGAAGATCATCTTCGGCCCCGACCGTCACCTCGGCGGCTACCTCGCGCGCAAGTTCAACCGCGAGATGCTGCTGTGGCCGGGCGTGTGCATCGTGCACGAGGCGTTCAGCGAGACCGAACTGCTGAAACTGCGCGCCGAGCATCCCAATGCGCCGATCGCCGCGCACCCTGAATGCCCGCCGCACATCGTCGATCATGCGGACTACGTCGGCTCGACCAGTGGCATCCTGCAGTATGCGAAGACCATGCCCGGCGACACGCTGATCGTGGCGACCGAGCCGCACATCATCCACCAGATGCAGCTCTCGATCCCGAACAAGACCTTCATCGGCGCGCCCGGTGCGGACGGCAACTGCAACTGCAACATCTGCCCCTACATGGCGCTCAACAACCTCGAGAAGCTGTACATCGCGCTGCGTGACCTGTCCCCGCGCGTGGAGATCGAGGAACCGCTGCGTCTGGCGGCGAAGAAGAGCCTCGACCGCATGCTGGAGATGGCCAGCGGCACGATCGGCAAGGGCGACCTGGGCGCGCGTTGAGGGCTTCGTCGTCCCGCCTGAAGCGCGATGACCCAACCCTTCGTCATTGCGAGCGCAGCGAAGCAATCCAGGGCGGTGTAAGACTGCTCTGGATTGCTTCGCTGCGCTCGCAATGACGATTCAAGGTAAGGCATCACTCTAAAGACAAGCCACCGGTCCCGGATCAAGTCCGGGACGACGACTGGCGAAACCTCTTCGCGCTTCCTATGTTGTATGGGAACGAACCGGGGAGCCCTGAAACTTGCGTGACGTCCTCATCCTGAGGAAACTGAAGGTCTGGTGCCTGCTGCTGCTGGCCGCCGTCTTCGCACACGCGCTGATCCCGATCGAGGCTCGCGCCTCCGGCTCGGCATTCAGCCCTTCCACGGTCGAGGTATCGACCGGCCACTCCCTGCGTGTGGCTGCCGTGCGCAAGCTCGCCCCCCAGCGCGACCCGCTCGGCAGGGGGATGTTGCTCGCCGCCTCTTCCCAGGACCGGAAAGCACGGGACGCCCGCGCCTGCCCTGCCCCGGCCGCAGCCTCCGGCCCGCCCGGCTGGCGCTGCGCGCTGTCGCAACCCAGAGCCCCGCCCTTCGCCTGACACGCCGCCGGATCGCAATGCCGATCCGACAGTTTCAGCAAGGCCGGAGCGGCGCATTCCAGCGCGTCCCGGCAGCGAAGCACGGGACATCCAATGCCTCATCACACTCCCCTGATCGGCACCATCGTCGCCGGTCTGGTGATCGCCTTCTTCATGGGGGCGCTCGCCCACCGCCTGCGGGTTTCCCCCATCGCAGGCTACCTTCTCGCCGGCGTCATGGTCGGCCCCTTCACGCCCGGCTTCGTCGCCGATGCCGGGCTCGCACAGGAACTCGCCGAGATCGGCGTGATTCTCCTCATGTTCGGCGTCGGCCTGCATTTCTCGCTGCGAGACCTGCTGGCGGTGAAGAACATCGCCATCCCCGGCGCACTGGTGCAGATCGCCGTCGCCACCCTGCTGGGCATCGGCATCGGCTACATGATGGGCTGGGACCTTGCCGCCGGCTTCGTCTTCGGCCTCGCGCTCTCGGTGGCGAGTACCGTGGTCCTGCTGCGCGCGCTGCAGAGCCGCAACCTCGTCGAGACCGAGCGCGGCCGCATCGCCGTCGGCTGGCTGATCGTCGAGGATCTCGTCATGGTCCTCGCGCTGGTGCTGCTGCCTGCGCTGGCCTCGGGCCTCTCGGGAGGCGACGGCGCGGCAAGCCTGCCATGGGTGATCTCGACGACGTTGCTGAAAGTCGCGGGCTTCGTGGCGCTGATGCTGATCGTCGGGCGCCGCGTGCTGCCCTGGGCGCTGCACTGGGTGGTCCACACCGGATCGCGCGAGCTGTTCCGCCTTGCCGTCCTTGCGGTGGCTCTCGGCGTGGCGTTCGGGGCGGCCTATGCCTTCGACGTCAGCTTTGCGCTGGGTGCCTTCTTCGCAGGCATGATCCTGGGCGAAACCCAGCTGTCCCGCCGCGCCGCCGAGGAAACGCTGCCCTTGCGCGACGCTTTCGCGGTGCTGTTCTTCGTCTCGGTGGGCATGCTGTTCGACCCCTCGGTGGTGACCGAGCAGCCGATTCCGCTGCTGGTCACGGTGCTGACGATCGTGGTCGGCAAGTCGCTGGCGGCCTGGCTGATCGTGCGCGCCTTCGGCTACGAGAACGACAAGGCGCTGACGATCTCCGCCAGCCTTGCGCAGATCGGCGAGTTCTCGTTCATCCTCGCCGGGCTGGGCGCCGGGCTGGGGCTGCTGCCCGAGGCCGGGCGCGACCTCATCCTGGCAGGCGCGATCATCTCGATCTTCCTCAACCCCTTCATCTTCAACTTCGCGGTGGGCAGCACCGGTTCGGTGAAGAAACAGATGGAGGAGCAGGCCGAACAGGCGGAGATCGAGCACGAGAAAAAGCGCGAGGAGCACGTCATCCTCGTCGGCTACGGCCGCGTCGGCAAGCTGGTGGCGCACGGCCTGCGCGCCACCCCGACCGCCGTGCTGCTGATCGAAGCGCAGAGCGATCTCGCCCGCGAGGCCCGCGCCGAGGGCTTCGAGGTCGTCACCGGCAACGCGGTGGAGCCCGATGTCCTGAGGGAAGCCGGCATCGAGCGCGCCAACCGCATGCTCATCGCCATCCCCGAAGGCTTCGAGGCGGGCGCGATCTGCGAGGCCGCCCGCAAGCTGCGCCCCGACCTCTCGGTGATCGCCCGCGCCCACTCGGACGCGCAGTTCGCGCATCTCGTGGAGCACGGCTGCGACAAGGTGGTGCTGGGCGAGCGGGAGATCGCACGGCAGATGCTCGAACTGATCGGCGCCAGCGCCAGCCGCATCGCCGCCGTACCGGACGTGAAGTCGGCATGAGGGCGAGGAGAAAACCGCCCGGCTGGTTCAAGTGGGCGGTCTGGGGCGGGATCGTGCTGGCCGTCGCCGTCCCCACCGCCTGCGTGATGAACCACGGGGAGGTGCCGGGCTACGGCGCCTTCCCGTCATTGCCGCACTGAAACGAGACAGGTTTGGGTCGACGTTCTCGCCGTCATCAAAGGCAGTCGTAGTCTAGGCGAGCACTCCGGCTGCCTGCGCCATGACCTTGCGCACCATCTCCGGTTCGGCCTCGATAACCGTGAGATAGGCGCGCACGGCGGGTGGCGGCATGTGGCGAGCCAGTTCGTACTGGCGCAAGTTGGCGAGCGGAATGCCATAAGCCGCCGAGAACTGCGCCTGGTCCAAGCCAAGGCGATGCCGCAGAATGCGAAACCGCCGTCCGATATGGGCGCGTTCCAGCCCGGCTACACTGACGTCAAAATCCTCGGGATCGTTGGGATCAGCCGGAATTGCGACCGTAGTCTCTTTGTTCACCAGCATTGCTCCGTCGAACAGATATCAGCCTGACCCGATCGTCTCTCAAGACGTACACGACCGTGAACAACTTACCGTCCACCAATCCCACCGCCTTGTAGCGATCTTCGCCATCGACCAAGCGAAACGAAGGTAAGACCTCATGCCGCGTATCCTCGAAAATCCGCATCCCGAACGCCAGCCGCAAGCCGTGCTTGACCAGATTGGCCTCGTCCTTGGCAGGGTCGAACGCGAACTCCATCGCCCGTGACTTTGGGCACCGCATATAACACGGGAAGTTAAACCCCGTCCATCCGGCGACTTACCCAGCCGCCGCGGCCCGTGCCCAGGCGACGATCGCGCCGGGCGGCATCGCACCGGACTTGCGCGCGATCTCCCGGCCCTTGTGGATCAGAACGAGGGTCGGGATGGACTGGATGCCGTAGTGCCCGGCGATCGCCCCTTCCGCCTCGGTGTCGAGCTTGCCGAGGCGCATCTCGGGCTCCAGCTGCGCCGCCGCCGCCGCGAAGGCCGGAGCCATCTGGCGGCAGGGACCGCACCACGCGGCCCAGAAATCGACCAGCAGCGGCAGGTCGCTGCGGCCCGCATGAGCATCGAAATTCGCTGTGGTCAGGGTGACCGGCGCCCCGGCGAAGAGGGCCGCCCTGCACTTGCCGCATGTCCCGCCGGCGCCCAGCCGTTCGACCGGCACCCGGTTCGACGTCGTGCAGCGGGGACAAACGACGATTCTGTTATCGGACATGGACACGTCTCCTCACCATCGATGTAGGAACGCGCGGCTCAGACCGCCACTTCGCGCCACTCGCCCGGCGCGATGCCGTCGAGGGTCCAGTCGCCGATGCTCCAGCGCACGAGGCGCAAGGTCGGGTGGCCGACGGCGGCGGTCATGCGGCGGACCTGCCGGTTACGGCCTTCGCGCAAGGTCAGTTCGATCCAGCAGTCAGGCACGGTCTTGCGGAAGCGCACCGGCGGATTCCGCGGCCACAGGTCGGGCGTGTCGATGCGGCGGGCATCAGCGGGCAGCGTCGGGCCATCGTTCAGCGTGACACCCTTGCACAGCGCTTGGATCGCGGCCTCGTCCGGCTCTCCCTCGACTTGCACGAGATAGGTCTTGGGCGTCTTGTAGCGCGGGTTCGAGATGCGCGCCTGCAGGCGGCCGTCGTCGGTCAGCAGCAGCAACCCCTCGCTGTCGCGGTCGAGCCGCCCTGCAGGGTAGACGCCGGGCACCTTCACGAAGTCCGACAGCGTGGCCCGTGGACTTGGCGACTTCAGGTCGGTGAACTGCGGCAGCACGTCGAACGGCTTGTTGAGCAGGATCAGGCGGGTCATGCGATCAGTCCTTCGCGGGCTTGTCTGCGGCGCGCGCCATCGCCAGCGCCACGGCGAGCAGCACCATGCCGACCACGTCGATCGTGCCCAGCGTCTCTCCGAAGGCGAGCCAGCCGACCGTGGCCGCCAGCGCCGGCTGTGCCATCAGCGCGAGGCCGATCACCAGCGGTGTGAAATGGCGCAGCGAGTAGATCAGGAAACCCTGCCCGATCAGCTGGCTCGACAGCGCGAGCGCGACCAGCGGCGTCCAGTCGCGCGGCATGATGACTTCGCCCAGCAGCACCGCGGCGAGCAGCATCACCGGCACGCTCGCGGCGGTCGAGACGGCCAGCAGCGAATATTGCCCCCTGCCCTGCCGCACGCCGTTCAGCATGATGAGATAGACCGCGTAGAAGGCTCCGCCGAGCAGGCAGAACAAGTCTCCGACGAGGTTCGTGCGGCTAATCTCCAGCGATCCGCCCATCAGCAGGCCCGCTCCCGCCAGCGCGGCGAGGATGGCGCTGACTTCCAGCACGCGCGGCGCGCGCCGGGCGGTGGCAAGACCCCAGACCATCACGATCAGACTGCCCGAATTGCCGAACAGCGAGGCATTGCCCACCTTTGTCCGCACGATGCCGAAATGCCAGGCGGCGAGGTCCAGGGCAAAGAACACCCCCGCCGCCATGACCAGCGCGATCACCCCCGGCGACATCCTGCGCTGCACCGCAAGCTCACGTCCGGCGAGCAGCACGAGCACCGGCAGCGCGAGGGTCAGGCGCCAGAACCCGGCGGCGACCGGCCCGGTATCGGCAAGCCGCACCAGCCATGCCCCCAGCGCCAGCGCGACGTTGGCGGCCAGCAGCGCGAGGAGATGGCGCGCGGTCCAGTCATGGCCGGGTCGGACTTCGGGGACGGACAGGGCGGGAGCAGTGCTCATGGCCCGCGTCCTAGCGGCATGGCGCGGGCGGCGCACCTGCTTATTGGCGCGCCGCCCGGATCGTCAACAAAGCAGGATCAATTCGGCAACTGCGCCGTCTCTTCCCCTCTTGTCTTCCAGAGCGACCAGCCCACCCCACCCGCGATCAGCGCCAGCGTGATGCCGAGGCTCGCGAGCGGCGGGAACTTGGCGCCGCCCAGCGCAAAGTCGGCGATCAGGATCTTGCCGCCGATGAACACCAGCACCAGCGCCAGCGCATACTTCAGGTAGTGGAAACGATGCACCATCGCCGCCAGCGCGAAGTAGAGCGCGCGCAGGCCCAGGATCGCCATGATGTTCGAGGTGTAGACGATGAAGGTGTCGGTCGTGATCGAGAAGATCGCCGGCACCGAATCGATCGCGAAGACCAGGTCGGCCAGGTTGATCACCACCAGCGCCAGGAACAGCGGTGTCGCCGCCCAGACGAGGTGGCCCTTCGCGTTGGGCTCCTTCACGAAGAAGTGCTCGGCATGGTGCTGCTTGGTCACGCGCATGTGGCGCGAGATCCAGCGGATCGCGGCGTTGTTGCCGATGTCCGGGTCATGGTCGCTGGTGAACAGCATCTTGATCCCGGTGAAGATCAGGAAGGCGGCGAACAGGTACATGACCCAGTGGGCATGGGCGACCAGCGCCGCGCCGCCCGCGATCATAGCCCCTCGCAGCACGATGACGGCAAGGATGCCCCACAGCAGCGCGCGATACTGGTACTTGGGCGCGACCGCGAAGTAACCGAAGATCATCGATATGACGAAGACGTTGTCGATCGAGAGCGCCTTCTCGATGAAGTAGCCCGTGTAATAGTCGATCGCCGGCGCGGAACCCTTGGCCCACCAGATCCACGCGCCGAAGATCATGGCGATGCCGATGTAGAACACCGACAGTTTAAGCGATTCGGCGATGCCCATCTCCTTGTCGTCCTTGTGCAGGACGCCGAGGTCGAAGGCGGTGAGCAGCAGCACGACGGCCGCGAACGAAAGCCAGAACCAGGCGGGCGTGCCCAGCCAGTCGGCGAAGAGAAATTCCATGATGACGTGCCCTGTTCAGGGGAAACGGAGGCGCCGGCGCGCAGGATCGGGGAGGAAAGCGCGCCGGCGCGCGGGTTACAGGCTGGCGAGTGCGCGCGCGGGCGGCAGCAGCCGCGCCATCCTGTCCCTGAGCCTGGTTTTCCGTTTCATCAGCCGGGCGACCTCCTGCGGGTCCTTGTGGCGGCCTGTCTTCATGCGGCGGATCGCGGCGTCGAGCTTCTGGTGCAGTTCTAGCAGGCGGAACATGCGTTCGGTCATTATCGTATCCCTATCGAACGGGTTGAAGTTCGATCGGATGAGCGGCGCTGGGGTTGCGTAAGAAAACAATGCTGAACCTGCACCGGTATCACCCGATGCGGTCCGACATCACGAGGCGTGAGGGAAGTTCCCGATCACGCCGCGCCAGAGGGGCCCGGCCCGCAGAGGCTTTAATACGACCGAATCGCTCCGAGTTCAACCCATCGATCCTCCCTGTCGCGCAGCGATGGGGAGGTGGCAGTCGCGAAGCGACTGACGGAGGGGAACCCGCACGCCCCTCCCCTCCACCACCGCCTGCGGCGGCGGTCCCCCTCCCCATCGCTGCGCGACAGGGAGGATTGCTTCTGCCTCAAAATCCGATATTAATGTGATATCACTTTTAGAGGGGTGCCACCGATGTCCGATTCGCATCTGCCCATCAACGCCAGCCGGGAGAGCATCGCCTCGACCCGCAGCGGCTACCTGATGCTCATAGTATTCCTGGCGCTGCTCGTGGCGATCGTGTTCTGCGTCGTCACGCTGGCCAGCGGCGATCCGGGACCGGGCACGGTGCTGGGCTTCCTCGCCTTCATCCTCCCGGCGGTGATCATGAACGTTCTGATCCTGAGCGGCTTCTACATGATCCAGCCCAACCAGGCCGCTGCCGTCACCCTGTTCGGCAGCTACAAGGGCACCGATCGCACCCCCGGCCTGCGCTGGGTCTGGCCGTGGATGGGCAAGACGAAAATCTCGGCCCGCGCCAACAACGTCGTCTCGGAAAAGCTCAAGGTGAACGACCTTCGCGGCAACCCGATCGAGATCGCCACCAACGTCGTCTGGCGCGTCGCCGACACCGCGCAGGCGCTTTACGACGTGGACGACTACAAGGCCTTCGTGAACGTCCAGATCGAGGCCGCCGTGCGCTCGATCGGATCGCGCTACGCCTATGACGACGTCGAGGATGCCGAGATCACCCTGCGTGGCAGCCACGAGCAGGTGAATGCCGAACTGCGCACCGAACTGATCGCCCGCCTGCAGGTGGCGGGCATCACGGTGGACGAGTGCGGCCTCACTCACCTCGCCTACGCGCCAGAGATCGCCGGGGCCATGCTGCGCCGCCAGCAGGCCGAGGCCGTCATCGGCGCGCGGCGCAAGCTGGTGGAGGGCGCGGTGTCGATGGTCGAGATGGCGCTGGCGCAGCTCTCGGAAAAGAACGTGGTCGAACTCGACGACGAGCGCCGCGCGGCGATGGTCTCGAACCTGATGGTCGTGCTCTGCGGCGAGCGGGATACCCAGCCCGTCGTCAACACCGGCACGCTCTACTCGTAACGGCCCCGTGGCGTCTCCCGGCAAGAAGGCGTTCGCGCTCCGTCTCGATCCGGCGCTCTACGCGGCGCTGGAGCGGGCGGCGGCGGCGGACTTGCGCTCGGTGAACGCCGAAGTCGAAGTGCTGCTGCGCGAGGCCCTCGCCCGGCGCGGCGTCAAGGTCGAGGCGGGCGAACCGGCAAGGCGCGGACGTCCGCCGAAGGATGGAGACTGATCATGCTGCACAAGCTGTTCGAGAATGATCCGTGGTTCGCCCCCAAGCGCTACGGCTACGGCGCGGGGCTGCCGATCGCGTGGCAGGGGTGGGCGCTGCTGGCGGCCTACCTCGCCATTATCGTCGGGATCGCGCTGCCGGGGACCGGCGGCACGCTGGGCGCCCGGACAGCGTCGTTTGTCGGCGTGCTGCTGGTGACGGGCGTGTTCATGGTGATCGCCGCACGCCACACGCACGGCGGCTGGAAATGGCGCTGGGGCGGGGATTGAGGCGGTCCGTCGTCCCGGACTTGATCCGGGACCGCTGGCCGTGAACAGCCCATCTGTCGGCGCGCGCCGCCAGGGCTTCGACAAGCTCAGCCTGAGCGGAATTTAAAGACCTGCTCTCAAAACCGCTCAGCCTGAGCTTGTCGAAGCCCTGGCCGATAACGCCCGCCTAAAGACAGCCAGCGGTCCCGGATCAAGTCCGGGACGACGTGGAACATTACAACTTCGCGAAAACCGCCACCATCGCCTTCCACGCCCGATCCGCCTCGCCCGGATCGTAGGCAGGCGAATCCGGCACGCACCAGCCGTGGTCGGCGGCGTAGACTTCCACTTCGGCCGGGCGCTTCGCCGCATCGGCGGCCTTGCGCAGTTCGGTCTTCACCTCGGGCTGCTTGGCATCGTCATTGCGGGCGATGGCAAACACATAGCTGGCCTTCGTCTTGCCCAGAACCCTGTGCGGACTGTCGGGCGCCTCGGTCACCAGCCCCGCGCCGTGGAGCGACACCGCCGCCTTCACCCGCCCCGGCACCGCCGCCGCCGTGCGCACGGTGAACGGCCCACCCATGCAGTAGCCGTTGCTGCCGATCCCGCGCTTCGTATCCACCGCGTCCTGCGTGTCGAGGAACGCCACGTAGGCCGTCGCATCGCGCGTGACCGCCTCGGGCGTGAGCATCGCACGCATCGGGCCGACTTTCGCCTGACCTTCGGGCGTGCGGTACTCGGCGAAGCTCTTCATCACCGGCGCCGGGCCGGAGCGGTAGTACGGGTTGACCACCAGGACAGCATAGCCCTGCGCGGCGAGATTGCGGGCCATGATCTTCTTGGCATGACGCAGGCCCGCTATGTCGGGCCACATCACGATGCCGGGATGCTTGCCTTTCCCCGGATGGACGAAGAACGCATCGCACACGCCGTCCGCCGTGGTGATCGAAACCATGCGCTCGGTCAGTTCGCCGCCGCTCTCCGCCGCCACCGCTCCGCACCCGGTCAGCGCGAGTCCGGCGCCCAGCACCGAGAACGCGCGGCGGTCCATGCGGGTGAAGTCGTCGGCGGTATAGTCGTCACACATGTGCTGGCCTTTCGCTGCTTTCCCGGCAGCCTAGCAGAGCTTCGCGCGACCTCAATCGCCGTTGAAGTTGAGTTCCAGATTCACCGCATTGGGATCGGCGAGGAACAACTGCCTGAGGCCGATGTGCGTCAGGTCGTTGAAGCGGTAGGCGAGACCGAGTTCGTCCAGCTTCGCGCGGGTCGCCTCGAAGCCGCTGCAGCGCAGGGCGACGTGATGGAAACCGTTGGTCGATTCGCCCGGCAGGTAATCGTCGTAGCGCCCCGGCGCGGTCGTGCGATCCACGAGATGGATGATCGGCAATCCCGCCGCGTCGCGCATCCAGTAGCCCGCCGTGCCAGCGCGGATCGAGGGGTTCTCGCTGCGGATCAGGCCGAGCACGCGTTCGTAGAAGGTGGCAGTGCCTTCGAGGTCGTCGGTCAGGATGTTGACGTGATCGATGCCGCTGACCTGCATGGTGCTCTCCCTTTGTTGGACAAGGAGTACCCACCCTGCCCCCTCCCGCAAGCGGGAGGGGAATGAGAGCATCGTTCTTCGCCCTCCCGCTCGCGGGAGGGCCGGGAGGCTTGAGAGCGAAGCGAACTAGCCGGACGGGGTGGGCCTCAGCTCCGGAACACCACCGTCCGCGCTCCGTTCAGCAGCACCCGGTCCTCCAGATGCAGCCGCACCGCCTCGGCCAGCACGCGGCGTTCGATGTCGCGACCCTTGCGGACCATGTCCTCGGGCGTGTCGGAGTGCGTCACCGGCTCCACGTCCTGATGGATGATCGGCCCTTCGTCGAGGTCGGCCGTCACGTAGTGCGCGGTCGCCCCGATCATCTTCACCCCGCGCGCGTGCGCCTGGTGGTACGGCTTGGCGCCCTTGAAACCCGGCAGGAACGAGTGGTGGATGTTGATGCAGCGCCCCGACAGGAATGCCGCCATCTCGTCCGAGAGGATCTGCATGTAGCGCGCCAACACCACCAGTTCCGCCCGCGTCTCGTCGACGATGGCGCGGATCTGCGCTTCCTGCGCGGCCTTCTCGCCCTTGACCATCGGCAGGTGGTGGAAGGGAATGTCCCCCAGCATCAGCGTGTTGATCGCCTCGCGCGGGTGGTTGGAGACGACGCCGACGATCTCCATCGCGATCTCGCCGATGCGGTGCCGATAGAGCAGGTCCGCCAGGCAATGGTCGAACTTGCTGACCAGCAGCAGGACGCGGCGCGGCCGGTCGCGGCGCTGCATCGACCAGGCCATGCCGTATTCGTGCGCGATCGGACCGAAGCCTTCGCGGATGTCCTCGCGGTCCGTGGCGCCCGGATCGAAGGCCACGCGCATGAAGAAGCGGCCCTGCTCGAGATCGTCGAACTGCTGCGCCTCGGTGATGTTGGCGCCCATCTGCGCGAGATAGCCCGTCACCCGGGCGACGATGCCCGGGCGGTCGGCACACGAAAAGGCGAGGATCAGCGGCTCGGCCATACCCTTGCCCCTTACGCCGCGACGGCGCCGCGATTGGTCAGCGCGGCCTCGCTCTCGGCCATGAGCGCGGCGATGATCTCGGCCACCGGCTCCTCCTTGCCGACCATGCCGACCGACTGGCCCGCCATGATCGAGCCGCTCTCGACGTCGCCGTCGATGACCGCGCGGCGCAGCGCGCCTGCCCAGAAGTGCTCGATCTTGAGCTGCGCCTCGCCCATGTCGACCTCGCCCGCGTCCAGTAGGCGCGCGACTTCGATCTGCTTGGCGGTGAACTCCTCGGTGCCCTTGTTCTTGAGCGCGCGCACCGGGATTACCGGCAGGCGCGGATCGACCTGCACCGATGCCACCGCATCGCGGGCCGAGGCGCGGAAGAACGCCTTCTTGAACGCTTCATGGGCGATCGATTCGCTCGCGCAGGCGAAGCGGGTGCCGAGCTGCACGCCGGCCGCGCCCATTTCGAGGTATCCGGCGATCGCCTCGCCCCGGCCGATGCCGCCCGCGACGAACACGAGGTTGTCGGCGGCGAGGCTCGGCAGGATTTCCTGCGCCAGCACCGAGGTGGAGACGGGGCCGATGTGGCCGCCCGCTTCCGAACCCTCGATCACCAGCGCGTCCGCGCCCGAGCGCAGCAGCTTCTTGCCCAGCGCCAGCGTGGGCGCGAAGCAGATGACCTTGGCGCCATTGGCCTTGATCGCCTCGACGCTGCCCTTGGGCGGAATGCCGCCCGCAAGCACCACATGCGTCACGCCGTGCTTCGCGCAGACGTCGATCAGGTCGAACAGCATTGGGTGCATGGTGATGAGGTTCACGCCGAAGGGCTTGGACGTCAGCGCCTTGGTGGCGGCGATCTCGGTGTCGAGCAGTTCCGGGGTCATCGCCCCGCAGGCGATCACGCCGAAGCCGCCCGCATTGCTGATCGCGGAGACAAGGTTGCGCTCGGAAACCCAGGACATGGCGCCGCACAGGATGGCGGTCTCGGTGCCGAGGAATTCGCAGCCGCGCGCCATCAGCGCGGAAGTCTTGGTGAAGGCGGTCATGAAATTCCCATAGCCCGGATTTTTGTTCAGCCGTGCGCCATAGGGTGACGAGCCGCACCGCACAAGCGGCGAGCGACGGAACCAAATGGCGACAAGTTCGTTCAGGTGAGGCACAGTTACATGGAAATCAGGGGGTCATTTCCAACATGCAACACGACGACGAACCGCTGAATGCCGCAGCCACGACACCGTCGGGCCCGGAAGCGGTCGCCGCGCAGGGCGTAACGATCGACGAACATCTGTTCGAGGACATTCTGGATCTCGAAGGCGCGTTGCGGTTGAGTACGCAGGCCACCGCCGGTCTCGGCGCCCCGCGCGCCACGGAAATCGTGATGCTCGGCCGCAAGTTGCCCGAACCTTCAGCCGCGAAGATGCAGGTCCTTGCCGATGAAGTGCGCAAGGCCACGCAGGCCGGTGATCTGGCGCGGGTCCGCGAGTGCCATCTGCGCGTCATCGACACACTGGTTTCGCTGCGCACGACGTGCTGGGCCGTAAAATCCGAAGAATAGATCAAGTTTCATCGAGTTTCCCGATTACTCTTACATGTTCGTATAGCTTCTCCGCCTTGGCGGGCTTCGTTAGGTCTAAAGCAGAGCCGCCAAAGGGCAGCACACGCCAATCCATGACCACAGGCCCATGACCAAAGGAGAGCCGACATGCACGGATCCAACTCAGACGAGCCCAAGTGCCCTTACGGCCACGGCGCCGCTACCCCGCTGACCACGCAGTTCGGCGCTCCGGTCGTCGACAACTCCAACTCCTACACCGCCGGGCCGCGCGGGCCCCTGCTGATGCAGGACGTCTGGCTGATCGAGAAGCTGGCCAACCTCAACCGCGAAGTGATCCCCGAGCGTCGCATGCACGCCAAGGGTTCGGGCGCATTCGGCACCTTCACCGTCACCGGTGACGTCTCGAAGTACACCCGCGCGAAGTTCCTCGCCGAAAAGGGCAAGCAGACCGAGCTGTTCGCCCGCTTCACCACCGTCGCCGGAGAGCGCGGCGCGGCCGATGCCGAGCGCGACATTCGCGGCTTCGCGGTGAAGTTCTACACCGAGGAAGGCAACTGGGACATGGTCGGCAACAACACGCCGGTCTTCTTCGTGCGTGATCCCCGCCACTTCGCCGATCTCAACAAGGCGGTGAAGCGCGATCCGCGTACCAACATGCGCAGCGCGCAGAACAACTGGGACTTCTGGACCTTGCTGCCCGAGGCCTTCCACCAAGTCACTTACGTGATGGGCGATCGCGGCATCCCCAAGTCGTACCGCCACATGGACGGCTTCTCCAGCCACACCTACTCGTTCTACAACGAGGCGGGTGAGCGGTTCTGGGTGAAGTGGCACTTCAAGACCCAGCAGGGCCACGCGCACCTGACCGACGCCGAAGCCGCCGAAGTCGTCGCCGGCGACCGCGAGAGCAACCAGCGCGATCTCTACGAGGCGATCGAGCGCGGCGAGTTCCCGAAGTGGAAGGTCATGGTCCAGATCATGGACGAGGCCGAGGCCGAGACCTGCGGTTTCCACCCCTTCGATCTCACCAAGGTCTGGTCGCAGAAGGTCTATCCGCTGATCGAGGTCGGCATGATGGAACTGAACCGCAACCCGGAGAACTTCTTCGCGGACGTGGAGCAGAGCGCCTTCAGCCCGTCCAACCTCGTCCCCGGCATCGGCGTCTCGCCCGACAAGATGCTGCAGGCACGCCTGTTCGCCTATTCGGACGCGCAGCGGTATCGTCTGGGGGTCAACCACCACCAGATCCCGGTGAACGCGGCGCGCTGCCCGGTGTTCAACAACCACCGCGACGGCCAGGGCCGGGTCGATGGCAACTACGGCGGACTGCTGCACTACCACCCGAACTCGTTCGACCAGTGGCAGGGCCAGCCCGAATTCCGCGAGCCCCCTTGCGCCTCTCGGGCGCTGCCGACTTCTGGAACTTCCGCGAGGATGACGACGATTACTACAGCCAGCCGCGCGCGCTGTTCCAGCTGATGGACGATGCGCAGAAGGAGCGCCTGTTCGCCAACACCGCCCGCGCCATGGGCGACGCGCCGGACTTCATCAAGCAGCGCCACATCGACAACGCCACCCGCTGCGATCCGGCTTACGGTGCGGGCGTGGCCAAAGCGCTGGGAATGAGCGTGAGCGCGGAACTCTCGCCGGTGCCCGAACTGGCGGATTGACCTGACGGCCGAATGAAAAGGCCCCGTGTGCGGATGTCCGCGCACGGGGCCTTTTTCGTGATTGTTCCGTCACCCTTTAACAGTCATCCCCGCGAAGGCGGGGCCCCATCTGATGACCGTGCAACACGAGAGAACCGGAGATGGGTTCCCGCCTTCGCGGGAATGACTGTCAAAGGGTCGGTGTCCTACTTCGCCACCGTGAACGTCGTCGCCATGTCAGCCTTCGAATCGCCGCCGACCCACACGTCGAACGCGCTGTCGTCCTGCACCCAGCCCTTGGTCGCCGCGCTCCAGTAGCGTAGGTCGTCGGCCGTCAGGGTGAACTGCATATGCTTCGTCTCGCCCGGCGCGAGGGCGACGCGGGCGAACTTCTTGAGCTGGCGCACCGGACGCGAGGACGTGCCCACGCGCTGGTGGATGTAGAGCTGCGCCACCTCGTCGCCCGCACGCTTGCCGGTGTTGGTGAGGTCGAACGACACCGTGACCGGCTCGCCCAGCTTCACCGAGGCGCGGTCCACCGCCAGCTTGCCGTAAGCGAACGTGGTGTAGCTCAGGCCATGACCGAAGGGCCAGGTCGGCGAATTGTCCTCGTTCCAGTAGCGCTTGTCGGCGCTTCCGGGCTGGTGCGAGGGCAGGTAGGCATACGTGTAAGGCGCCTGGGCAGCGCTGCGAATCCAGCTGAAGGGCAGCTTGCCGCCGGGATTGACATCGCCGAGCAGCAGGTTGGCGACGGCATTGCCGCCCTCGGAGCCGGGATACCACGCCTCCAGCACCGCGCCGGGCTTCGCATCGCCGAGGCTGAGCGGACGGCCGTTGACCAGCACTACGACGACCGGCTTTCCCGTGGCGATCACCGCGTCGAGCAGTTCCTGCTGACGGCCCGGCAACTTCAGGTCCGATCGCGAGGCGAATTCGCCCGCCATGTTCTGCGCCTCGCCCAGCACCATGACCGCGACGTCCGACTGCTTCGCAAGCGCGATCGCCCTGGCCAGTTCCGCCTTCTCGTCGATCGCGGGATGCTCGCCGGGCTTGTTCATCGCGTCGAAGAAGGAGGGGTTCTTGCGGGTCGGCCATGCCGTTCCGGTCGCATATTCGACCTTCACGCCCGCGCCCAGCTTGGCGCGCAGGCCCGCAAGGACGCTGACGCCCTCCGGCTTGTTGGAGGAGAACACCCAGGGGCCGAGCATGTCGTGGCCCGCATCGCCGAGCGGCCCGATCACCGCCACCGACTTGAGCTTGCTGCGGTCCAGCGGCAGCAGCCCACCCGCATTGGCCAGCAGCACCGCCGACCGCTCGGCCGCGATCCGTGCGACTTCGCGGTGGGCGGGATCGTCGAAGGTCCTGGGCACCGCCTTGGGATCGACATAAGGCTTGTCGAACAGGCCAAGGCGATACTTGGCCTCGAGCAGACGCAGCACCGGGCCGTCGAGCGCGCTTTCGGCCACTTCGCCGTTCTTCACCGCGTCGATCAGCGACAGCATCGGTGAGGGGTTGCTCGGCACCGTCATCGCAAGGTCCATGCCCGCCTCCAGCGCGCGCACGGCGGCCTGCTTCGGGCTGCCCGCCATGCCCTGCTTCTCCAGCAGATCGACGCCGTTGGCATCGCTCACCACGAAGCCCTTGAAGCCCCATTCCTTGCGCAACACATCGGTCAGCAGCCACGTGTTCGCCGCCGCCGGAACGCCGTTGAGGCCCATGTAGGCGCTCATGATGTTGCCCGCGCCGGCATCGAGCGCGGCCTTGAACGGCGGCAGGTAGGTGTTGCGCAGCTGGCTCTCCGACAAGTCCACCTCGTCGTAGTCACGCCCGCCGAAGGAGGCGCCGTAGCCGACGAAATGCTTGGGGCCGGACAGCACATGCCCCGGCGTGCCGATGGCACCGCCCTGGAAGCCGCGCACTTGCGCCGCCGCCATCGCCGCGCCGAGCACCGGGTCCTCGCCCGCGCCCTCGACCATGCGGCCCCAGCGCGGGTCCATGGTGATGTCCACCATCGGCGCGAAGGTCCAGTTGATGCCCACCGCGCGCGCTTCCGAGGCCGCGACGGCCTGGCCGCGCTCGGCCGTCGCCGGGTCCCACGACGCGGCCATCGCGATCGGCACCGGCATGATCGTGTGCAACCCGTGGATCACGTCGTAGCCGATCAGCAGCGGAATGCCGAGGCGGGTCTTCTTCACCGCCAGTTCCTGCAGCGCGTTGATGCGGACCGGGTCGGTGACGAACAGCATCGAGCCGACCTGCCCCTTCGCGATCGCGGCGTCGATGTTCACCGCCGTCGCCTTCGGATTTGCCACGGTAGCCCCGCCGAAGTCGAAGTACTGGACGAGCTGGCCCGCCTTCTCCTCCAGCGTCATCCGTTTCAGCATCGCCTCCGCGCGCGACCGTGCCTCGGCCTCGGTGACGACTTTCGCCTCTTTGGCAACGACTGGTGCAGCCGCAAGTGGAGCCAGCGACGACGTCAGGGCCAAGGCGAGTACCATTCGGGAAAGGCGCAAGGTCGATTACTCCGTTGGAATGCTGATCAGCATACTTGTGCACGTGCCATATCGCGGTTTCGCGTATTTGACAGCGCTGTATCCGACGCGCGGATAGCGGAAACGAAAAAGGCGGCGCTTGCCGCGCCGCCTTTCTCTAATCCTTCGCCGGTACGCGAGAGCGCCGCGATCAGGCGGCCGCGTCGAGCCCGTAAGCGGTGTGCAGCACGCGCACGGCCAGTTCGGTCTCATCGGTGTCGATCAGGACCGAGACCTTGATCTCGCTGGTCGAGATGGCGATGATGTTGATGCCGCGATCGGCCAGCGTCTTGAACATTGTCGCCGCGACGCCCGCGTGGCTGCGCATGCCCACGCCTACGACGCTGATCTTCGCCACATTGCCCTCGGCGATCATGCGGTAGTAGCCGATGGCCTCCTTGCGCTCTTCCAGCAGCGCCTGCGCGCGGGCGAGATCGGCCTGCGGGACCGTGAAGGTCACGTCGGTCTCGCCTTTGTCCTTGGCGACGTTCTGGATGATCATGTCGACGTTGATGTTCAGAATCCGCGAGCGGCGCGAAGATCGACGCCACCGCGCCCGGACGGTCGGCGATGCGGGTCAGGGTGATCTTGGCTTCGTTCTTGTCGGCGGCGATGCCGGTGATCAGCTGGCGTTCCATGTCGCTTCCTTCAAGCTCTTCGTCACTGACGATCAGGGTTCCGGGGATGGTATCGGCGGCGGGCGCGTTCTCGTCGATGAACGAGGACAGCACCTGCACGCGCACGTTCTCCTTCATGGCGAGGGAGACCGAGCGGGTCTGCAGCACCTTGGAGCCGACCGAGGCCAGTTCCAGCATTTCCTCATAAGTCACCAGTGGCAGCTTGCGCGCCTTGGCGACGATGCGCGGGTCGGTGGTGTAGACGCCGTCGACGTCGGTGTAGATGTCGCAGCGGTCGGCCTTCACCGCCGCCGCCACGGCCACCGCCGAAGTATCCGAGCCGCCGCGCCCCAGCGTGGTCACGCGATTTTCCGGCGAGACACCCTGAAAGCCCGGGATCACCGCGATCTGGCCCGATGCCATCGAGGCGATCAGCGCCTCGGCGTCGATATCCTCGATGCGGGCCTTGGCGTGGGCGTCGTCGGTCTTGATCGGCACCTGCCAGCCCAGCCACGAGCGCGCCTTGCAGCCCATCGACTGCAGCGTCAGCGCCAGCAGGCCGGACGTGACCTGCTCGCCCGAGGCGACCACGACGTCGTATTCGGCCGGATCGTAGAGCGCATCGGCTTCACGGCAGAAGTTGACGAGGCGGTCGGTCTCGCCCGCCATCGCGGAGACGACCACGGCCACTTCGTGCCCGGCTTCCTGCTGGCGTTTGACGATACCCGCCACGCGCCGGATGCGCTCGGACCCGGCCATGGAAGTGCCGCCGAATTTCATCACGATACGTGCCAAGGCGCCGTTGCTCCCCTGCGTAAAAGACCCGCGCGGAGTGCGCGAGTGTGGATAAGAGTCGGCGGCGCTGTTAGGGGGATCATGGACAATGCAACTGCCTCTCTTCCCGCTTCGCGCGCAACAATCGATCCGAAGGAGGCCGCGCACTTCGGCGCCCTCGCCGCCGAGTGGTGGGATCCGAAGGGCACTTCGGCGATGCTGCACAAGCTGAACCCGGTGCGCCTGGGCTTCATCCGCGAGGCGATCGACGGACATTTCGGCACCGATTCGCGCGGGCTCAGGCCGCTGGCGGGCAAGCGCGCGCTCGACGCCGGATGCGGCGCGGGGCTGCTGTGCGAGCCGCTGGCGCGCATGGGCGCGGCGGTGACGGGCGTGGACGCCGCACCCGAAAACGCCGCCGCCGCGCGCGCCCATGCCGAGGCGGGCGGGCTGGCGATCGACTACCGCGCGGGCGAACTGGGATCGCTGGGCCTGACGGGCTACGACCTCGTCTGCTCGCTGGAAGTGATCGAGCATGTCACCGACAAGGCCACCTTCATCGGTGACCTGTCCGCTGCGTTGGCGGACGACGGGTTGATGATCCTATCGTGCCCTAACCGCACCGCCCGCTCGCGCGTGCTGCTGGTGGAGGCGGCGGAGCGGCTCGGCCATGTGCCGAAGGGAACGCACGAATGGAGCCAGTTCGTGACGCCTGAGGAACTGCGCGAGCTTGCGGATGGCGCCGGGCTGGAACTGGGTACGCCGCGCGGGATCGCATGGTCGCCGCTCAAGGGGCTGCACCTGTCAGACGATCTGGCGCTGAACTTCATCGCGACGGCGCGGAAGAAGTAAGCATCCTCCCTGTTCCGAAGGAATGGGGAGGTGGCAGCCCGCAGGGCTGACGGAGGGGCTTCTCCCCTCCACCACTCGCTACGCGAGCGGTCCCCCTCCCCATCGCTTCGCGACAGGGAGGATTTGGGGACCTTACCCCAGCACCCCTCGATCGCCGCCACGGCCTTCGCCTCACGCTCGGCCCAGGTTCCGGCGATGCGCACGAAGGTCACCCCGGCACGCACCAGCATGTCCTCGGCCAGCGCGGCGAAGCGGGCGCGGGTGTCATCGGTCCCGAAAAAGCGGGTGCCGTCCTCCTGCCAGGGCACATCGGGCTCGAACAGCAGGTAGAGGTCGGCCTTGGGATAGGCCAGCAGGGCTTCGGGCACTTCGCCGAACAGCATCTGCGCCCAGGCGGCGGTCATCAGCTGGTCGGTGTCGAACAACAGGACCGGCGCACCGTCATCGTCAGACAGCGCCCGGCGATTGTGCCGGGCCTGCCCCTCGGCGATGACGAGAAGGTCGGTCATCGTCAGGTCGATGCCGTTCTCTTCGCAATAGGTGCGGCCATACTCCGGCACAAAAGGCCAGCCGCGCGTGACGAGCAGGCGCTCGCACAGCACCGACTTGCCGGTGCTCTCGGCGCCGTGGAGGCAGACGGTCTTCATGCCTGCGTCCTGTAGGCGACGATCCATTCCCGCAAGGCCAGCACCGACATCAGGAGAAATACGACGTAAAGCCCCGCCGTCGCCCACAAGTCCTTGTGAACGTAGACTGCGATGGACGCGATATCGACGGCGATCCACAAGACCCAGTTCTCGATGCGGCGAAACGCGAGCAGGATCTGCGCGGCGATGCTGGCCCCGGCAATCGCGGTGTCGGCGTAAGGCAGCGAGGCGTCGGTAAAGCGGTGCATCACCCAGCCGAGGTTGAGCGCCAGCGCCGCCGTCGCCGTCAGCCAGACGACGCGGCTGAGGTTGCTCAGCAGGCGAACGGGCACGCGGTCGTCGCCCTCGCCGCCGGTCTTCGCCGCGCGCAGCCAGAGCACCCAGCTCCACCCCTGCGCCACGAAGAAGAAGACCTGCAGCCCCGCCTCTCCGTAGAGCTTCGCCTCGAAGAACACGGCGACATAGAGCGCAACCATGGCCATGCCGAACGGATAGTTCCACACGCTGCGCCGCACCAGCAGCGCAATGTTGGCAAGACCGAGCGCGGCCGCGATCCATTCGACGGTGTTCATTGCCCCGGCCCCCGAAACAGTCCCCGAATCAGGCCCCCGCTCAGACGAACGCCGCCGCCCATTCCGGCTCCTTGAAGCCGACGAGGATGCCGCCGGGATATTCCACCACAGGCCGCTTGATCATGCTGGGATTGGCGGCCATCAGCGCAGTCGCCTTCTCGGCGTCGAGGTCGGCCTTGTCGGCATCGGGCAGCTTGCGGAAGGTGGTCCCGGCGCGGTTCAGCACCTTGTCGAGCCCGGCGGCGTCGATCCACGCCGCGAACTTTTCCGGGTCCGCGCCTTCCTTCTTGTAGTCGTGGAACGTGTACGCGATCCCCTTCGCGTCAAGCCAGACACGCGCCTTCTTCACCGTGTCGCAGTTGGGGATGCCGTAGAACTCGATCGCCATGCCGTACCTATCGCCCTGAAACGCAGGCACAAGTTACGGTAAGGAGCCTGCTTCACGCGCGGCGATACACCAAGCCGCGCGCGATGCATACCGGCAAGAACATGGGGCCGATCAGCCCGGCAGCCTTGCCTTCATGTCGAAGCGCTGCACCTTGGGCATGTCGCACGTGTAGAGCGTGTAGCTCTCGTAATATTCCTTCATGCCGCGACGCTGGACCATGAGATGCTCGGCATTGCGCGCCCAGGCGGCGGCGTGCTCCGCGCTCTCCCATTCCGACATCGACAGCACTTCGCCGTCGTCCGCCGTATAGCTGCGGAACAACAGGAATCCCGGCTGCTCGGCGGCCATCGCCTCCATGGCGACGGCGTCGTGGATATAAGCGTCAACGTCGATGTCGGCGCGCTTGCGGTTGCGGAAAAGGACAAGGAACATTTGCGCTCCCTGCATCGCCGCAATCGGTTGTACAAGTGATCAAAAGCGCCATTGTGACTTGCGATTTGTCCCGCTTCGGGAAGATCGCAGCCGCTTCGACCACAATCAGCGCTCCACTGGACAAATCGCGCGATTCCCGACAAGGCGCGAGGCACCATGAGCATGAACAGCTTCGGCCGCCTCTTCCGCTTCACCACCTGGGGTGAGAGCCACGGACCCGCCATCGGCGCCGTCGTCGACGGGTGCCCGCCGGGCCTCGCCATCGACGAGGGCGTGATCCAGCCCTTCCTCGACGCGCGCCGTCCCGGCCAGTCGAAGTTCACCACGCAGCGGCAGGAGCCGGACCAGGTCCGCATCCTCTCGGGCGTTTTCGAAGGCAGGACGACAGGCACCCCGATCAGCCTGATGATCGAGAACGTCGACCAGCGCTCCAAGGACTATTCCGAGGTCGCCGTCGCCTATCGCCCCGGCCATGCCGACTACGCCTACGACGCCAAGTACGGCTTCCGCGACTATCGCGGCGGCGGGCGCTCCTCGGCGCGCGAGACCGCCAGCCGCGTGGCGGCGGGCGCGGTGGCGCGGCTGGTGATCCCCGAAGTGAAGATCCTCGCCTACGTCTCCGAGATCGGCGGCGACATGATCGATCCGGGCAAGTTCGACGAAGCCGAGATCGCCAACAACCCGTTCTTCTGCCCCGACGCGGCCGCTGCGGCGCGCTGGGAGAAGATCGTCGATGACGCGCGCAAGAGCGGTTCGTCGGTCGGCGCGGTGGTGGAATGCTATGCCAGCGGCGTGCCCGCAGGCTGGGGCGCCCCGCTCTACGCCAAGCTCGACGCCGACCTCGCGGCGGCGATGATGGGCATCAACGCGGTCAAGGGCGTCGAGATCGGCGACGGCTTTGCGGCCGCACGCCTCTCCGGCGAGCAGAACGCCGACCCGATGCGCCCGAATGCCGAAGGGCCGGACGGCGCGCCGGAGTTTCTGGCGAACCACGCGGGCGGCATCGCGGGCGGCATCTCCACCGGCCAGCCGGTGACCTGCCGCGTGGCGTTCAAGCCGACCAGTTCGATCCTCACCCCGCAAGCGACCATCAACCGCTCCGGCGAGGCGACCGAGATGTTCACCAAGGGCCGCCACGACCCCTGCGTCGGCATCCGCGGCGTGCCGGTGGTCGAGGCGATGATGGCGCTGGTGCTGGCCGATCACAAGTTGCTCCACCGCGGGCAGTGCGGTTGAGTGGGCCGAATCCTCCCTGTTGCGAAGCAATGGGGAGGTGGCAGCCCGCAGGGCTGACGGAGGGGTCGTCTCCCCCTCCACCACCCGCTACGTGGGCGGTCCCCCTCCCCGAGCAAGCTCAGGGAGGATTTGCATGCGCATCCTGATCGACGCCGACGCCTGCCCGGTGAAGGAGGAGACCTACAAGGTCGCCGCCCGCCACAAGGTGCCCGTCGTCGTCGTCAGCAACAGCGCGATCCGCGTCCCGCAAAGTGCGCTGATTTCCCGCAAGGTGGTCAGCGACGCCTTCGACGCGGCGGACGACTGGATCGTGGAGAATACTGACGCCGCAACGGTGGTGATCACCGCCGATATCCTCCTGGCCGACCGCTGCCTCAAGCTGGGCGCCAGCGTGGTTGCTCCCAACGGCAAGCCTTTCACCACCAGTTCGATCGGCAGCGCCATCGCCACCCGCGCGATCATGGCGGACTTGCGCGCGGGCGGAGACATCATCGGCGGGCCGCCGCCGTTCGCGAAGCAGGACCGCTCGCGGTTCCTCTCGGCGCTGGACGAAGTGCTGGTACGGTTGCTGAGGTCGTCGTCCCGGACTTGATCCGGGACCGCTGACGCCTTCAACCCCAGTTCGTCATTGCGAGCGAAGCGAAGCAATCCAGGGCGGCCCTACACCGCCCTGGATTGCTTCGCTTCGCTCGCAATGAGGATGAAGGAGAGTTGGCCAGACCGGTACGATGCTTTCCACATCTCATCGACAGACCCGCACAATCCATCTCCGATTGATCGCCTGAACCGATGAGCCCAATCGGATCATCGTGCTTACAATCGTCACACCCCCGGCCTATCTGAGCTTCACCAGTTTCAACCACCCAACTGAGGGAACTACATCCATGGGTATCGTCGGCAGCACCATCAAGCCGTTCAAGAACACCGCCTTCCAAGCCGGTAAGGACTTCTTCGACGTCACCGAAGGCGACATCGCGGGCAAGTGGGCCGTGTTCTTCTTCTACCCGGCGGACTTCACCTTCGTGTGCCCGACCGAGCTGGAAGACCTCGCCGGTGAATACGCCACGCTTCAGGGCCTCGGCGTCGAAGTGTTCGGCGTTTCGACCGACACGCACTTCAGCCACAAGGCATGGCACGACACCTCGGACGCCATCGGCAAGTGCACCTACGCCTTCCTCGGCGACCAGAACCACAACCTTGCCAACAACTTCGGCGTGCTGCGCGAAGGCGTCGGCCTGGCTGACCGCGCGACCTTCGTTGTCGATCCGGACGGCGTGATCCAGCTGGTCGAAATCACCCCCGAGGGCGTGGGCCGCAACGCCAAGGAACTGGTCCGCAAGATCAAGGCCGCCAAGTACTGGCGCGAGCACCCCGGCCAGGTCTGCCCGGCCAAGTGGGAAGAAGGCGAAGCAACGCTTGCTCCCTCGCTCGACCTCGTCGGCAAGATCTAAGACTAACGCGACACCTTAGGGTCGCGTACTGACGGTGTGCGGCCCGGGGTTCCCTCTCCCGGAGCCGCACCCTGTGCGCCCTTCGCGGATCCGGACCCCGGCCCGCCCCGTTCACAACGAAATCCCAAAGGACCAATGACATGCTCGACGCCAACCTGAAGCAACAGCTCTCGCAATACCTCGGCATGCTGCGCGAGCCGATCGAGCTGGTCGCCTCGCTTGGCGATGACGCGAAGTCCACCGAGACCCGCGAGCTGCTGACCACCATCGCCTCGCTCTCGGACAAGGTCACCGCCACTTTCGACGGCGACGATGCACGCCGCCCCAGTTTCATCATCCGCCGCGCCAGCGACGCCAGCGCCTGGGTGCGCTTCGCCGGACTGCCGCTCGGCCATGAATTCACGTCGCTCGTCCTCGCCCTGCTGTGGACCGGCGGCCACCCGCCCAAGGTCTCGGACGAAGTTCTGGAGCAGGCACGCGCGCTCGAAGGCTCGCTGACGTTCGAGATGTACTTCTCGCTCTCGTGCCACAACTGCCCCGACGTGGTGCAGGCGCTGACGCTGATCGCGCTCAACAACCCGCACGCCGACGTGACCCTGATCGAAGGCGGCACGTTCCAGGCCGAAGTCGAGGAGCGCGGCGTGATGGCCGTGCCCGCCGTCTTCCTGAACGGTGCGATGTGGGGTTCGGGCAAGATGAGCATCGAGGAAATCCTCGGCAAGCTCGACAGCGGCGCCGACGCCAAGGCCGCCGCCAAGCTGGCCGAGAAGAAGCCTTTCGAGGTGCTCGTCGTCGGCGGTGGTCCCGCTGGTGCCGCAGCCTCGGTCTACACCGCGCGCAAGGGTTTCAGCACCGGCATCGCGGCCGAGCGTTTCGGCGGTCAGGTGCAGGACACCATGGGCATCGAGAACTTCATCTCGGTCCCCTACACCGAAGGCCCCAAGCTCGCCGCCGCGCTGGAATCGCACGTCGCTGAATACGACATCGACGTGATGAACCTGCAGCGCGCCGAAAAGCTGATCCCGGCGAGCGAAGTGGGCGGCTATCACGAAGTCGTGTTCGCCAACGGCGCTTCGCTGAAGGCCCGCTCGGTGGTGCTGACTACCGGCGCGCGCTGGCGGAACCTCGGCGTTCCGGGTGAGGCCGAGTACAAGAACAAGGGCGTGGCCTATTGCCCGCACTGTGACGGCCCGCTGTTCAAGGGCAAGCGCGTGGCGGTGATCGGCGGCGGCAACTCGGGCGTCGAAGCGGCGATCGACCTGGCCAACATCGTCGGCCACGTCACCCTGATCGAGTTCGACGCCAAACTGCGCGCCGATCAGGTTCTGGTCGACAAGCTCAAGTCGATGAAGAACGTCGATATCTTCACCAGCGCCCAGACCACCGAGGTCGAAGGCGACGGCGAAAAGGTCAACGCGCTGGTCTACAAGGACCGCAATTCGGGCCAGGAGCGCAAGGTCGAACTGGAAGGCGTGTTCGTCCAGATCGGGCTGGTGCCCAACACCGAATGGCTGAAGGACTCCGGCGTCGAACTGACGGCGCGCGGCGAGATCGTCATCGACGAGAAGGCCGCAACCAACCTGCCCGGCGTGTTCGCGGCGGGCGACGTGACCACGGTGCCGTACAAGCAGATCATCATCGCCATGGGCGAGGGTTCGAAGGCGGCGTTGTCCGCGTTCGATTACCTGATCCGCAACGAGGCTCCCGAGGAGATCGCGCAGGCGGCGCAAGCAGCCTGAACGACGCTGAAGCTATAACGAGAGGCGGGCGGGGATCGCAAGATTCCCGCCCGTTTTTCGTGGGCGGATGGGGCTTCGACAAGCTCAGCCTGAGCGGAATTGAGAGAACACCTCTAACCCCGCCCAGGCTGAGCTTGTCGAAGCCCCACGAGCAGCGCACACGCTTGCTTCCAAAACCCCGTCATCCCCGCGAAGGCGGGGACCCAACTGATGCCGGTTCAACAGGCGCCGTCAGCAGATGGGTTCCCGCCTTCGCGGGAATGACTGATTAAGAGAAAGGCAAGCGCTCAAACCCCGTCGATATGCCGCTTCAGCCCCGCCTCCCACATCGCGATACGCCCCGAGCGCACCGCCGCGTCCATATCCGGCGCGAACCGCTTCGACGCGCTGCCCATCGCCACCGCGTCCTCCAGCGAGGCATGGAGGCCAACCCCGACCCCCGCCAGCATCGCCGCGCCCAGAGCGGTCGTCTCGATATCCGCAGGCCGCTCCACGGGCAGCGCGAGCACGTCGGCCAGATCCTGCGCCATCCAGTCGTTCGCGCTCATCCCGCCATCGATGCGCAGCGAGGTCCAGGCCGCGCCGTCGGCGGCGAAGGCAGCCTGCAGGTCGTGGCACTGGTGCGCCATCGATTCCATCGCCGCGCGCACGATATGCGCCCGGCTGGTCCCTTGCGTGAGCCCGGTGACGACACCCTTGGCATCCGGCTGCCAGTGCGGCGCGCCCAGCCCTGCCAGCGCAGGCAGGAACAGCACCCCGCCATTGTCCGCCACCGCGCGGGCGAGCGTCTCGCTCTCCGCCGCCGTCCGGATCACGCCGAGTTCGTCGCGCAGCCACTTGATGAGGCTCCCCGCCACGAAGATCGAGCCCTCCAGCGCATAAGTCCGCCGCCCGTCCTGCTGGCACAGCACCGTGCCGAGCAGCCGGTGCGAGGAACGCGGCAAAGTCTCGCCCATGTTGGTGAGGATGAAGGCGCCGGTGCCGAAGGTCGCCTTGGTCTGACCCGCCTTGAGGCAGTGCTGGCCGATCGTCGCCGCCTGCTGGTCGCCCGCAAGCCCGCTGATCGGTATCGGCGCGCCGAGCAGTTCGGGATCGCAAGTGCCCACCGTCCCCGCCGTATCGACGATCCGGCCCAGCGCACCGCGCGGCACCCCGAACAGGCCGAGCAGGTCGTCATCCCAGTCCGCGCCGTCGAGCGCCATCAACTGCGTACGGCTGGCGTTGCTGGCATCGGTGACATGCAAGCCCCCGGTCAACTTCCAGACCAGCCAGCTCTCCACCGTGCCCAGCGCCAGCCGCTCGCCCAAGGCGCGCGCCTCGGGCACATTGTCGAGCATCCAGCGCATCTTGGTGCCGGAGAAATAGGGATCGACGACGAGGCCCGTCCGCTCCTGCAGCTTGACCTCGTGCGCGCCATCCCGCAGCGAGGCGCACATCTCGGCGGTGCGGCGGTCCTGCCAGACGATGGCGCGGGTGATCGGCTCGCCGGTCTGGCGGTCCCAGGCCACCACCGTCTCGCGCTGGTTGGTGATGCCGAGCGCGGCGATGCGCCCTGCCCCGCCGACCTTGGCGATGACCTCGCGCGCGCAGGCGAGGGTCTTGTCCCATATCTCGGCGGCATCGTGCTCGACGCGGCCGGGGGCGGGATAATGCTGTGTCAGTTCCTGCTGCGCGACGTGCAGGACCCTGCCGTCCGCGCCGTAGACGATCGCGCGGGTCGAGGTGGTCCCTTCGTCGAGGACCAGAATGTGTTCGCCGTTCACGTGCTCACTCACCCATGTATGTTTTCAGTCGCGCGGCTTGTGCCGCGTCGAGCCGGAGGCCCAGCTTCGTGCGACGCCACAGCACATCCTCGGCCGTGCGCGCCCATTCGTTGGCCTTCAGGTAATCGACTTCCGCGCCGGTCAGGCCGTGGCCGAAGTCCTCGCCGGGGTCCACCGCCAGCCATTCCCGCGCCTTCGTGCCATAGGCGCGCGCCACGCGGTCCAGCGTCGCCGCATCGAGACGCGGGTATTCGCGCGCGAGGTCGGCCTTCAGCGCATCGATCGCGCCCATCGCGAAGTCGCCGCCGGGCAGCGGCGCGGTGGCGGTCCAGTCCTTGCCGGACAGCGCCGGGACCAGCGGCTGCAGCTTCTCCACCGCATCCTTGGCGAGATGGCGATACGTCGTGATCTTGCCGCCGAACACCGAGAGGAACGGCGTGCCGCCCTCCCCGTCCAGATCGAGGTCGAAGTCGTAGCCGCGCGTCGCCGCCTCGGGCTTGCCGGAACCGTCGTCCACCAGCGGGCGCACGCCGGAGTAGGTCCACACCACATCGGCGGGGGTGATCGACTTGGCGAAGTAGGCGTTGGCCGCCTCGCACAAATAGGCGATTTCCTCGTCGCTCGCCTTCACCTCGCTCAGCGGGCCGGTGTGGTCGCGGTCGGTGGTGCCGATCAGGGTGAAGTCGTGCTGGTAGGGGATCGCGAAGAAGATGCGCCCGTCGGGGATCTGGAAGAAGTAGGCGTAAGGATGCTCGAACAGGCGCGGCACCACGATGTGCGAGCCGCGTACCAGCCGCATCGCGCGCTTGGTGCGCTCACCGGCGCGGCCGACGAGGTCGAGCACCGAGGGGCCGGCCGCGTTCACCACCGCCTTGGCGCGGAAGGTGCCGCCGGACGTGGAGATGGTCCAGACGCCGCCGTCGCGCTCCAGCTTCTCCACGCCGGTGCGGGTGAGGATCGTCGCGCCCCGGTCCGCCGCGTCGCGGGCGTTGAGCACCACCAGCCGCGCATCGTCCACCCAACCGTCGGAATAGACGAAAGCCTTGCCGAACCCCGGCTTGAGCGGTTTGCCCGCCGGGTGCCGGTGCAGGTCGATGCTCTCGGTCGCGGGCAGCGCCTTGCGGCCGCCGATGTGGTCGTAGAGAAACAGGCCGAGACGCAGCAGCCAGCGCGGGCGCAGGCCCTTCACATGCGGCAGCACGAAGCGCATCGGGTGGATGATGTGCGGGGCGATCTTCCACAGCCGCTCCCGCTCGGTCAGCGCCTCGCGCACGAGGGCGAACTCGTAGTGCTCCAGATAGCGCAGGCCGCCGTGGATCAGCTTGGTCGAGGCGGACGAGGTGCCGCCGGCCAGATCGCCCTGCTCCAGCACCAGCACCTTCGCCCCGCGCCCGGCGGCATCGCGCGCGATGCCGCAGCCGTTCACGCCGCCGCCGATGATCGCGATGTTGTAGATTTCAGTCATTCACACACTCACAAGATCATCATGCTGAAGGCCGTGGCGACCACCAGCGAAGCCAGCGTCGCCGCCACCACCGGCATCGCCGCGCGCCAGCCCATCTGCATCACCAGATCGAGGCGCGAGCGCATCGCGGTGGCCGTCACCGCCAGCAGCAGCAGCGTCTTCGACAGCGTCAGGTTCAGGTGGACCACGAAAGCCGGGATCGTCACCAGCGAATTGAGCACCACCACCGCCAGAAACAGGGTAATGAACCAGGGCATCGCAAGTTTCCGGATCCAGTGCCGCTCCCCGGCATCCTCGTCCGTGTACATCAGCGAGACGACCGCGACGATCGGCGCCAGCAGCGCCACGCGGCTCAGCTTGACGATGGTGGCGTAGCTTCCGGCAATATCCGAATAGGCATAGCCGCCGCCGATCGCCTGCGCCACGTCATGGATCGAGGCCCCGATCAGGAACCCCGCCTGCCGGTCGTCGAGGTGCATCAGCCCTGCGAGCGGCGGATAGAACGACATGGCGATCGCGCTCGCCATCGAGATCACCACGAGGGTCAGCGCGAACTGCGCCTGACTGATCCGCTTCGCCCCCAGCACGCCGAACAACGCCAATGCGGCGGAGGCCCCGCAGATCGCCGTCGCGCCGCCCGCAAGGATGCCGATCGCGGTCGAGGCGCCGGTCGCCCGCGCCACCAGCAGCGCCGCGCCCATCGCGGCGACCATGACCATCAGCAGCGCCAGGAACGGCACCGGGCCGAGCGCCACGATCTGCGCCAGCGTCACTTGCGTGCCGAGCACGACGATGCCCCAGCGCAGGCAGGCCTTGGAGGCGAAATCGAGCCCCGGATGCGTGCGCTTCTCGCTGGTGACGAAGTTCAGGGCGAGGCCGATCAGCAGGCCCATAAGGATGATCGGCGCGCCGTAGTGCTCGGAAAGCCAGGCGGCGGCGATGCTGGCGATGCCGCAGATGGCGAGGCCCGGCCAGAGCGTCTTCCATATCTCGATACGGCTCGGCTTCGCGGCGGGGCCGTCGAGCTGGGCGAGGAACATCTCGCCGTAAAGGTCGCCTGCGTGTTCTGCGCTCACTGGTCCCCGTCCTTTCGCCGCATCTCTCTGTCGAAGATGCTTGCCGTATGTCCTACGTTGTCATATCCATCCTTATGACCACCCACGCAGCGGAGCAAGAGCTTTGCGCGAGGGGGCAGGAAGAATTGCCGCCGACGAAACGGCGGGATAGGGGAGAGCGAGAATGACCATCCATCAACAGACGGCCGTGCCCGAGCACGCCCCTCCCCAGCCTCCGACTCCGGCCGCGCCGCTATCCGCGCGCAGAACATACTGATCGCGCTGATCTTTTTCGCGACGGCGCTGAACTACGTCGACCGGCAGGTGCTGGCGCTGCTCAAGCCGATGCTGGAAGCGGAGTTCCACTGGGACGACCAGCAGTTCGCGCATCTCGGCTCGATCTTCCAGCTGGCGGCGGCGGCTTCGCTGCTCGGCGTGGGCTGGTTCGTCGATCGTTTCGGCGTGCGCTTCGCCTACGGTTTCGCCGTGGCCTTGTGGAGCCTTGCGGGGATGGCCCATGCGCTGGCCGCCAGCGTGCAGCAATTCGTGATCGCCCGTGCCGTGCTGGCGACCGCCGAATCGGTCAACACCCCCGCCGCGATGAAGACCGCCGCGATCTACCTGCCCGCCGCGCGCCGCTCGGTCGGCATCGGCATCATCAACACCGCGCCCAACATCGGCGCGATCCTCACCCCGCTCATCATCCCGCCTTTCGCGATGGCGTTCGGATGGAAGGCCGCGTTCCTCGTCACCGGCGGGCTGGGCCTTGTGTGGCTGGCCTTGTGGAAGCTCAACACCGCGAAGCTGACGCCCATCGCGGGACAGGCCGCGACGACACGCGGCAAGGTCGAATGGGGAGCGATCCTGTCCGACCGCCGCAGTTGGACGGTCATCGGAGCCAAGGCCTTCACCGATCTCGTCTGGTGGTTCGTGCTGTTCTGGACGCCCGATTTCTTCGCGCGCCAGTTCAATCTCAGCCAGGGCGAGCTGGGCTGGCCGATCGCGGTGATCTTCATCCTCGCGGCGCTCGGCGCGGTATCTTCGGGCGCGCTTTACCCGGCACTGCTGCTGCGCGGGGTCTCGATGAACCTCGCGCGCAAGGGCTCGATGCTGGCTTATGCCCTCGTCGTGCTGGTGATGCCGCTGGCGCTGCTGGCGAGCAATCCGTGGGTGGCGGCCGTGTGCATCGGCCTCGGCCTGTTCGCGCATCAGGGCTTCTCGACCAATATCTTCGGCATGGCGACCGAGATCATCCCGGCGCGCCGCATGGCCACGGTGATCGCGCTGGGCGCGGTGGCGGGGAACCTGACCGGGACCGGGATCATCGAGTTCGCGGGCTGGTCGCTGAAGTCGGGCCTCGGCTACGGCCCGCTGTTCGTGGTGTGCGGCGCGGCCTATCTGGTGGCGACGGCGTTCATCCACCTGATGCAGCCGAAGCTGGCGGCGGCCGAGGGTTGACGTCATCCCGGCGAAGGCCGGATCGCTGGCAGTGCTTGAGGCGATCGCTTTCGTTGGGGCGCGTTGACGAGGGTTGGGCATTGCGCGGCCAGCGGTCCCAGCCTTCGCTGGGATGACGGGCTTTTGAACGCCACCTTGACATTTATCGCCAAATAGGTTATATGGTCCAGCATCCGGAGCGATGCAGATCACATTGCTCCGGTGTATCGGGTCGGCGTCGTGGGCCGGGATGCGGTTTCAAGCCGTGGCTACGCAACCTACGCGCCCAAACGAAGACCCGGACTGTCCCTGAGTTCCCGGAAAGTGTCATCCGCCCGCTCCTGAGATACACGTCAGGACACCGGATGTCCCCGCCGGACAACCATCGGCCGATAACGCTGCGAGCCCTAACGACGGCTACATGGGACAAGTCCGATGGAATACAGGTCGAGCTGGGCTGCACCGTGAGTTACCCGGCCGCTCGCCAGAGCTTCACGGAAAACAAAACCCCGCGTCCCGGTGAGGACGCTCCCGACGCCGACCCGATGTTACCTTCGGACGCGTTGATTTCCCCGGCGTAATGGCCCGCACTCGCCAGCGGGTATTTTTGCGTGCGCTGACTGCACGCACAACGTCGTCATCCCAGCGAAGGCTGGGACCGCTGGCCGCGTAAAACCCAACCCTCGGCTAGGCGTCCTGACGATAGTTGGCCGTAACAGGCCAGCGGTCCCAGCCTTCGCTGGGATGACGGGGTTGGAGGGATGACTCGCGCGCATCCTCCCCGGCACTGGAAGGAATAAAAAACCCCCGGCGGGGAGGAGATCCGCCGGGGGTTCTTTGTGCGAGCATTCAGCGAAGGACGTTTGCGCCCGTCCTCAGTTGAACTTCGCCCGCAAGTTCAGGCCCGCATAGCGATCCGCGTCACGCGGGATCATCAGGCGCTGGCCGTTCGTGGTGTTGAGCAGCACGTAGCTGTCGTCGAGGATGTTGCGGACCATGAAGGTCAGGCGATACTTGTCCTCGGCGTCCGACACGCCGATGCTGGCGTTCCAGATGCCGTAGGGATCGATCTCGCCGCTCTCGCCGAGGTCCGAGAACTGCTTCGAAACATGGTGCCAGTCGCTCGACAGGTACAGCTTCACCGGGCCGACGGGGACGTCGTAGTCCGCGCCGATGGTGTAGCTGAACTTGGGCGCCAGCGGCAGGCGGGTGCCGTCACGCGCGTCGGGCGCGTTGGTCAGCGGGTTCGGGTTGAACTTGCGCACCTTGGCATCGGCATAGGCGGCATTGGCACGGAAGGTCAGGCCCTCGGTCGGGGCGACGGTGAGGTCGGCCTCGAAGCCCTTCGAGCGCACCGAACCGGCGTTGGTCAGGCTGGTGGTCGTCGCGCCGTTGATGAGCACGAAGTTGTTCGCCTGGAAGCCCTTGTAGTCGACCAGGAACGCGGCCGCATTCAGCTGCACGATGCGGTCGAACCACTGGCTCTTGAAGCCGACTTCGAAGCTGTTCGACTTCTCGGGATCGATCGGTTCGGCGTTGTTGGGCGCGGTGTGGTTGAAGAAGACGTTGAACGCCGGTCCCTTGTAGCCACGCGTGTAGCTGCCGTAGACCATCACGTCGTCCATGACGTCGTACTGCAGCACCGCCTTGCCGGAGAAGTTGTTGGCGCTGGTTTCCCCACGCGAAGTATCGGTGCCGTTGCCGCCGCTGGCGATAGTGCCGCCCGCGCCATAAGGCAGCAGGCCCGAAGCCGCCATCGGCAGGCCGGTGGCGGCATCGATCGCGGCGCCGCGAACGTGGGTGAAGCTGACGCTGTCATGCGTGTAGCGGCCGCCCAGCGTCAGGCGCAGTTCCGGCAGGAAGGCGTAAGTCGCCTGACCGAACAGCGCCCAGTTGCGGAACGAGACGTCGCTGCGCGAGGTCGCCGAGACATAGTGCGTGTTGACGGTGTCGGCCAGGTTGCACGGCCGCGCGCCCGTCGCCGCATCGATCGGCGAGGTCGAGATGGTGCAGGTCACGTCGCTGCGGGTGAAGTCCTGCGTGTTCTTGGAATACCACAGGAAACCGCCGACCTGATAGGTCAGCGCCTGGTTCTGCGGCGAGGCAAGGCGGACTTCGGCGGAGACCTGATCGGTCTCGACGGTGCCGCGGTCGTGCAACTGTGGGGTGCCGACGATCGCGCGCGGCAGGAAGTCGCCGTCGCGGATTTCGGTGTTCTTCCAGTTGCGATAACCGGTGACGATCGACAGCGTGTGATCGGCGAAAGTATCGATGTCCGCGCTCATCGTCAGGCTGTACTGGCGGTCGAGCGAGCGGGTGATGAGGTTCTGGTTGACCTCGCGGGTGTCCTCACCCTGCGGCGTGATGCCCAGTTCGTTGTCGATCACGGTGCCGCGCGACACGCCGGTCACTTCGGCGCAGCAATCGTCGTTGGCCTTGAAGTAGTCCGCGATCAGGCGGAAACGGCCGCCCTCGCCGTCATAGTCGATCAGGCCGCGCGCGCCGTAGTGCTCGTAGCCGTTGACGGTCTTGTCGTAGTAGGTGTTCTTGATGTTGCCGTCGAAGTTTCCGTAGAAGCCCGTCAGGCGGCCGGTCAGGTTTTCCGAGATCGGGCCGGAGACGGTCATCTTGGCGCGGTATTCGTCGTCGGTGGTGCCCGAAACGTTGGCCTCGGCCTCGAAGTCCCTGGTGCCGCCCTTCGACACGATGTTGACCAGACCCGCCGAGGCGTTCTTGCCGAACAGCGTGCCCTGCGGCCCGCGCAGCACTTCGAGGCGGTCGAAATCGACGAGGTCGAGGAACGACTGGCCCGAACGGCTCAGCACGATGCCGTCGACAACGGTGGACACACTGGGTTCGGCCGCGACCGAGAAGCTGATCGTGCCGACGCCGCGCATGACGATCGCGCTGTTGGCGTTGGTGGTGCCCTTGCGGAAGGTGACCGAAGGAACGATCGAGGTGATGTCTTCCAGGCTCTTGGCGCCGGCGCGGGCCATGGCCTCTCCGGTGACCGCGCTGATGGCGATCGGCACGTCCTGGACGTTCTGACGAACCTTCTGCGCGGTAACGATAATCTCGTCGACCTGCGCGCTGGCCGGAGTCGCGGCGACAAGCGCGACGGCCGACGCCGAAAGCGCCAGCGCGGTGCGCGCCAGAATCGCTCCGGGCGTGGTGGTGGCGTGCGAAATCATATGGTTCCCCTCCTGCTTATGCGGAGCCTGAGCGTTTGCGCCTCAGGTCGTCCTGTCGATTGCACCCCTCTTGATTGGGTCGAACATTTCTGTCAAGCGTTGTCATATCGGAACAGTGCGACGGCGACGAGCGTGCTGCAGAATAACAACAACATGGCTCATGGGACTGGAAACGTGTCGCTGACTTTCGATGTTCGGGAAGACGGATTCACCTGCCTTCTGGCTGGCCGCGCGGTTCTGCGCGGATCGCCGCGCAGCCCAGCATTCGCGGTGGCGCGCGGCGCGGCCGAGGTGGAGATGGTGCGCGGCAATTTCGCCATCAGCGATGCGCCGACCGGCCGTGTGGAGTTGGGCTTCGCCGCGCTGGACGGCGGCGATCTGGTCCTTTCGGCCAGTGCCGGGGCGGCGCCGATGCTGCGGGTTTCGGTGAAGGGCGATTCTGCTCAACATCGCGGTGCTCGATCCCGCCTACGACCGCGTCTGGGTCGATCTGGCCGCGCTGCCGGGCGAGCATGTCTGGGGCGGCGGGGAGCAGATGAGCTACCTCGACCTCTCGGGCCGCCGCTTCCCGATCTGGACCAGCGAACCCGGCGTGGGCCGCGACAAGTCCACCGAGCTGACCCGCCTGATGGACCAGAACGGCATGGCCGGCGGCGATTACTGGTGGACCAATTATCCGCAGCCGACGTTCCTGACCTCCAGCCTGTGGGCCTGTCATCTGGGCAGCAGCGCCTATTCGGTGCTCGATTTCACCGATGCCGCGCGCCACCGGATCGAGGTCTGGGAAGGCGCGTTCACCCTCGAATTCTTCGCTGCCGACGACCTGCCTGCGCTGGTCGGCGCGCTTTCCAGCCGCTTCGGCCGCCAGCCCGCCCTGCCCGACTGGGCGATCGGCGGCGCCATCGTCGGCCTCAAGGAAGGCGACGTCAGCTTCGCGCGTCTCGAGAAGATCATGGACGCGGGCGCCGAAGTCTCCGGCCTGTGGTGCGAGGACTGGATCGGCATCCGCCAGACCAGCTTCGGCCGCCGCCTGTTCTGGGACTGGTCGTGGAACGAGGCGCGCTATCCCGAACTGCCCGCCCGCATCGCCGCGGTGGCGGAGAAAGGCGTGCGCTTCCTCGGCTACGTGAACCCCTACCTCGCCAACGACGGCAAGCAGTACGCCGAGGCCGAGGCGCTGGGCTACCTCGCGCTGCGGCAGGACTCGGACGCGGTCTATCTCGTCGATTTCGGCGAGTTCGACTGCGGCGTGGTGGACTTCACCAACCCCGCCGCGCTCGACTGGTTCGCAGACCGCGTAATCGGCCGCGAGATGCTGGACTTCGGCCTTTCGGGCTGGATGGCGGACTTCGGCGAGTACCTGCCGGTCGATCTGCGCCTCCACGACGGCAGCGATCCGATGCTCATGCACAACCGCTGGCCCGTCCTCTGGGCCGAAGCGAATGCGCGCGCCGTGGCATCGCGTGGCAAGACCGGCGAGGCGGTGTTCTTCATGCGCGCCGGGTTCTCGGGCGTGCAGGCGCATTGTCCTCTGCTGTGGGCGGGCGACCAGTCGGTGGACTTCACCCGGCACGACGGGATCAACACCGTGCTGACGGCCGCGCTTTCGGCGGGTCTGGTCGGTAATGCCTATTCGCACAGCGATGTCGGCGGCTACACCAGCCTGCACGGCAATGTCCGCACCGCCGACCTGATGATGCGCTGGTGCGAGCTGGGCGCGTTCTCGCCGGTGATGCGCAGCCACGAGGGCAACCGCCCGGACGACAACCTGCAGATCGATTCGAGCCCGGAACTGCTGGACCAGTTCGCCTCGATGTCGCGCGTGCACAAGGCGCTGACACCTTATGTCCGCCACCTCAGCGACGAGGCAGTGGCGACCGGTCTGCCCGTGCAGCGCCCCTGTTCCTGCACTACTTCGAGGACGCGCTGTTCAGCGTGCAGGACCAGTACCTCTACGGTGCCGACATGCTGGTGGCGCCGATCGTCGAAGCCGAGGCGACGCAGCGCGAGGTCATCCTGCCCGGCGACACACCGTGGCGTCACCTCTGGACCGGCGAGGACTTCGCCCCCGGCACGCATACCGTGGCCGCGCCCTATAGCCAGCCGCCCGTTTTCTACTTGCCCGGCAGCAAGTTCGCGCCTCTCTTCGCATCGTTGAAGGCATGACGACACCTCCCCCTCTCTCGTCATTGCGAGCCCCGCAGGGGCGCGGCAATCCAGCGCGTGCGCACGCCGCCCTGGGTTGCTTCGCTTCGCTCGCAATGACGGACGGTGGGGCGGGATGCCGGCGTCGTGCATGGGGGAGAGCACATGAGCGAACGGTCCAACATCAAGGACGTCTCGGCGCTGGCGGGCGTATCGATCAAGACGGTCAGCCGCGTGCTGAACGGGCACCGCTACGTCAGCACCGACACCAAGGAGCGCGTCGAAAAGGCGATGCAGGAACTCGGCTTCCGGCCGAGCGTCGCCGCGCGCATTCTGGCCGGGACCAAGTCGGGCCAGATCGCGCTGATCTACGACAACCACAGCCCTTATTACATGAACCAGATCCAGATGGGGTGCTGGGAGGCCTGCCAGCAGAACGGCTCGCGCCTACTCGCGCAGCCGGTAGACGTGGCGGACCCGCTGGTCGGCGAACAGGTGCGCGGCCTCGTCACCGAGACGCATGTGGACGGCATCGTCCTCTCCTCCCCGTGACCGACTGCGTGCCGGTGCTGAAGGCGCTGGAGGGTATGGACATCCCCTTCGTGCGCATCTCGCCGGGCACCAATCATGCGATGACATCCTCGGTCTTCATGGACGATGCCCAGGCGGCGGACGACATGACCAGCTACCTCATCGCGCGCGGCCATCGCCACATCGGCTTCGTGAAGGGGCACTCCAACCACATGGCCTCGGAGGAGCGCCTGTTCGGCTACCGCCGCGCGCTAGACCGCGCGGGGCTGCCGTTCGAGCCCGCGCTGATCGCTCCGGGCGAGTTCGATTTCGACAGCGGCGTCGCCGCGGCACAGCGGTTCCTCAAGGGCAAGCGCCGCCCCTCCGCGATCTTCGCCAGCAACGACGACATGGCGGCGGGCGTGCTGTCCGTCGCGCACGACATGGGGCTCAACGTGCCCGACGACCTCTCGGTGGTCGGCTTCGACGACACCATGGTCGCGCGGATGGTCTGGCCGCAGCTGACCACGATCCGTCAGCCCACGCGCGAACTGGCGCATGCCGCCACGCAGCTTCTTCTCGAGGGCGCGCAGGCCACGCACCGGCGCCTTCCCCACGACCTGATCGAGCGTGCCTCGGTCGCCCGCATCAATCCCGATCTTCTCTCCTGACAGGAACACCCATGACCTACCTCCCTCCCCGGCCGCCCGCCGCCAGCTCGGCAAGAGCGGCATCGAAGTCTCCGCCCTCGCCTGGGGCAACTGGCGCATGGAAGGCGAAGCCGCCGATGCCGTGCGCCTGCTGCATGCCGCGCTGGATGCCGGGATCGACTTCATCGACACCGCCGACATCTACGGCTTCGACGGCAAGGGCGGCTTCGGCGATGCGGAAGCGCTGCTGGGCAAGGCGCTCGCCAGCGAACCGGGCCTGCGCGAGAAGCTGGTGATCGCCACCAAGGGCGGCATCATGCCCCCTGCCTTACGATTCGAGCGCCGAATACCTCACCAGCGCCATCGACGCCTCGCTCAAGCGCCTCGGCACCGACACCGTCGAGCTGTGGCAGATCCATCGTCCCGACATCCTCACGCACCCTTCGGAAATCGCAAAGGCCGTCGAAGCGGCACATAAGGCGGGCAAGATCCGCAGCTTCGGCGTTTCCAACTTCACCATCAGCCAGATCGCCACGCTGCAGCAGTTCGTGAGCCTGCCGATCGTCTCCACCCAGCCGGAAATCTCGGCCCTGCGCCTCGACACGATCGAGAACGGCGAGCTGGACCAGGCCATCGCCATGGACATGGCCGTGCTGGCATGGTCGCCGCTGGGCGGTGGTCGTCTCGCCGCGCCGGAAGACGCCCGCAGCAAGGAAGTCGCCGCGCTGCTCGATTCTGCGGCGGAAGAGTTCGGCGTGTCGCGCACCGCGGCCGCCTACAGCTGGATCATGGCGCACCCGGCGCGCATCATCCCCATCGTCGGATCACAAAAGGCCGACCGGATCGCGGAAGCCACTGACGCACTCAAGGTCCGCTGGACCCGCGCCAGCTGGTACGCGGTACTGGTCGCATCGAAAGGAGAGCCCCTGCCGTGAGCACCACCACTGACAAGACCTGTGAGGTAAGCTGGTTTTCGGCGCTGTGCGACGATGACTACGAGTTCCTCGGCCAGCCCGATCCGGCGCTGGCCTCCAGCTGGGAGCATTGCCGCAACATCGTGCTGCAGGCCGAAAAGGGCGGGTTCGACAACATCCTGCTCCCCTCCGGCTATGCACTGGGCATCGACACCACCATGTTCGCGGGCGCCATCGCCCCGCTGGTGGAGAAGATCCGCCTGCTCTGGGCCGTGCGCATGGGCGAGGACTGGCCGCCGCAGCTGGCGCGCCGCATCGCCACGCTCGACCGCATCCTGGGCGGCCGTCTGACGGTGAACATCATCTCGTCCGACCTGCCGGGCGAGAAGCTGGACAGCCGCGCCCGCTACCAGCGCACGCTCGAGGTGATGCAGATCCTCAAGATCATGCTGAACGGCGAGCACCTGAAGTACGAGGGCGAGTTCTACAACCTCGACCTGCCGCCCGCACGCATCACCACCGTCTCGGGCAAGTGCCCGCCGCTCTACTTCGGCGGCCTGTCCGAAGACGCGCGCGAAGCTGCGGCCAAGGGCTGCGACGTCTACCTGATGTGGCCCGACACGATGGACAAGGTGCGCGAGACGATCGCGGACATGACCGCACGCGCGGCGAAGTACGGCCGCACGCTCAAGTTCGGCTACCGCGCTCACGTCATCGTGCGCGAGACCGAGGACGAGGCGCGCGTCTATGCCGATCGCCTGCTGTCCAAGCTGGACGATGCGGCGGGCGAGGCGATCCGCCAGAAGTCGCTCGACACCGCCAGCGTCGGGGTGACCCGTCAGGCCGAACTGCGCGGCGCGGCAGGCGGTGACGGCTTCGTGGAAGAGAACCTGTGGACCGGCATCGGCCGCGCCCGGTCGGGCTGCGGGGCCGCCATCGTCGGCGATCCCGATCAGGTGCTGGCGAAGATCCGCGCCTATCAGGCCGAGGGCATCGATGCCTTCATCCTGTCGGGCTATCCCCACGCGGCAGAGGCGGATCTGTTCTCGCGGCACGTGCTGCCGCAGATCAACCACGCGCCGCTGGTGCTGTAAGATGCGTATCCTCCCTGTTGCGAAGCAATGGGGAGGTGGCAGCCCGAAGGGCTGACGGAGGGGGCAGTCCACCCCTCCACCACCTGCTATGCAGGCGGTCCCCCTCCCCATCGTTGTGCGACGGGGAGGATTTGGCTCAACTCAATGCCCGTCGGCGGCGCAGACCGCGATGCTGGTCAGGTTCAGGATGCCGCGCGCGGTGACACCCGGGGTCAGCACGTGGATCGGCTGCGACAGGCCCAGCAGCATCGGGCCGACCGTCGGCGAACTGGACGAGGCCGACAGCGCCGTCAGCGTGATGTTCGCCGCATCGAGGTTCGGCATGACCAGCAGGTTCGCCGCGCCCTCGAAGCCCGAATCCGGCACCAGCTTCTCGCGCAGCGCCTGGCTGAGCGCGGCGTCGGCGTGCATTTCGCCGTCCACGCGCAGTTCCGGCGCGACCTTGTGCACCAGCTGCGCCGCCGAGCGCATCTTGCGCGCGCTGGGGCTGTTCGACGAACCGAAGTTCGAGTGCGACAGCAGCGCCACCTTCGGATCGAGGCCGAAACGGCGCACCGCGTCGGCCGCCAGAACGGTCATCTCGGCGATCTGTTCAGGCGTCGGATCGGGCACCATGTGGGTGTCGGTCAGGAACAGCACGCCCGCATCGAGGATCAGGCCCGACAGCGCATAGACGCGCTTCACGTCGGGCGCGCGGTCGATAATGCGCAACACGTGCTCGATCTGGCCCCAGTACTCCGAGTTGCCGCCGACCAGCGCCGCATCGACCTTGCCGGTGCGCAGCAGCATCGCGGCGGTCACGGTCGGGCGGCGGTAGGTGTGGCGCAGCACTTCGGCGGTCGGCACGCCCTTGCGGCTGGCGATCGCGCCATAGGCCGCGACCAGTTCGCCCATCAGTTCGTGGTCGGTCTCGGGATCGACGAGATCGACGTGCTCACCGAGGCGGAACGACAGGCCGAGTTCGGGCAGCTTCTGCTCCAGAATCCGGCGGCGGCCCACCAGCGTCGGGCGCACCATGCCTTCGTCGAGCGCATCCTGCACCGCGCGCAGCACGCGTTCGTCCTCGCCCTCGCCGTAAGCGACGCGCTTCATCGCCCCGCGCGCGGCCTGGTAGACCGGCAGCATGAGCTGGCCCGAGCGGGTGTTCATGTTCGCCAGCGACCGCTTGTACTCGGCGATGTCGAGCGTCTTGGTTGCGACGCCCGAATCCATCGCCGCCTTGGCGACGGCGCCGGCGATCTCGACGATCAGGCGCGGGTCGAACGGGGTGGGGATGATGTACTCGGGGCCGAACACCAGCTTGCGGCCGCCGTATGCCTGCGCGACGCTGTCATGCGCGGGCATGCGCGCCAGACCGGCGATGGCCTCGGCGGCGGCGGCCTTCATCGCCTCGTTGATCTGCGTCGCGCCCGCATCGAGCGCGCCGCGGAAGATGTAGGGGAAGCACAGGACGTTGTTGACCTGGTTCGGATAGTCCGAACGGCCCGTGGCGATGATCGCATCGGGGCGCACTTCGCGGGCGGCCTCGGGACGGATTTCCGGCTCGGGGTTGGCGAGCGCGAAGATCAGCGGCTTGTCGCCCAGCAGCGGCAGCCATTCCGGCTTGAGCACGCCCGGCGCCGAGAGGCCGAGGAACACGGTGGCGCCCGGCAGCACGTCGGGCAGCGAACGCGCGTTGGTATCGCGGGCATAGCGCGCCATGTTGGGCAACATGCCCTCGCGGCCGGAATGGATGACGCCGTCCTTGTCGGTCAGCGTGACGTTCTCGATCGGCAGGCCCATCGAGACGAGCAGATCGACGCAGGCCAGCGCCGCCGCGCCCGCGCCCGAGGTGACGAGCTTGGCGTCGGCCAGCGTGCGGCCCTGCAGCACCAGCGCATTGCGCACGGCGGCGGCGACGACGATCGCGGTGCCGTGCTGGTCGTCATGGAACACCGGGATGTTCATGCGCTTCTTCAGCTCGGCTTCGATGTAGAAGCACTCGGGCGCCTTGATGTCCTCAAGGTTGATGCCGCCGAAGGTCGGCTCCAGCAGCGCGACCGCTTCGATGAACTTGTCGGCGTCGGTGGTGTCGACCTCGATGTCGAACACGTCGATGTCGGCGAACTTCTTGAACAGGACGGCCTTGCCTTCCATCACCGGCTTCGAGGCCAGCGCGCCGATCGCGCCGAGGCCGAGCACGGCGGTGCCGTTCGAGATCACCGCGACGAGGTTGCCGCGCGCGGTGTAGTCCAGCGCCTTGGCCGGATCTTCGGCAATTTCCATGCAGGGTACGGCGACGCCGGGCGAATAGGCCAGCGCGAGGTCGCGCTGGTTCACCATGCGCTTGGTCGGTTCGATGGTCAGCTTGCCGGGCCGAGGCAGGCGGTGGTAATCAAGTGCGGCGCGGCGCAGCGTCTCGTCCATGTGTTCGTCCCGTGGTCAGTGGCCAAAGTCAGCGTGCGATCCCATCGTCGAGGCGATTGGATTCGCTGCTCCCACAACACGGTTCGGGCGCGCCTGTCGAGTGCCTAAGGCGCAAAATCGGGACGATCGACACACTTCGTCATGCCCAGCGGGCACAGACGGCCATCGCACACCGGCTCGGTGGGGTGGTGCGCAAGGACCGTCCGCGATCCCGGCTCTCACCGGGACCAAGGGGTTAACGGGCGGGCTGTTCGCCTCCGACCGGAGTAGTTTCCTCCAGGCCGCCGCCCAGCGAGCGATATAGCTCCACCAGATTGCTGGCCTGCGTCAGCCGCGTGGTAACCAGCGCCTGCTCGGCCCCGTAGGCGGTGCGCTGGGCGTCGAGCGTGGTCAGGAACGAATCCACACCCGAACGGAACCGCGCGTCGGACAGCTTCGCCGCCACGCCCGCAGCCTCGGCGCGCGTGGTCTGCGCACGGATCTGGTCGCCGATGCGACCACGCTGGGCAAGCGCGTCGGAGACTTCCTTGAACGCGGTCTGCACCGCCTTCTCGTAAGTCGCGACGGCCACCTTCTGCGACGCCTTGGCGTATTCGAGATTGCCCGAACGGCGCCCGAAGTCGAACAGCGGCAGCGAGGCGCTGGGCGATCCGGTGTAAGTGTAGCTGCCGTCCTTGAACAGGCCGCCAAGCGCCGTGCTCAGCGTGCCGAGCGTGCCGGTCAGCGAGATCGTCGGGAAGAACGCGGCGCGCGCCGCGCCGATGTTGGCATTCTCGGCGATCAACTGGTGTTCGGCCTGCAGCACGTCGGGGCGGCGCAGCAGGACTTCGGAGGACACGTCACCCGGCAGTGCGTCACGGGTCATGGGCTCGGTGCCGAAGCCGGTGGGCAATTGCTCCGCCGCGACGGTGGTGCCGACCAGCAGGTTGAGCGCATTCTGGTCACGCGCCACGCTGGTTTCCAGCGCGGCGATGTCGTTGAGCGCGCCCTGATAGCTGGTTTCCGCCTGCCGCACTTCCAGTTCCGAGCCGGTGCCGATGCGGAACTGCGCGCGGGTGAGGTCCAGCGTCTTCTCGAACGCCTTCGCCGTCTCACGCGAGAGGCGCAGCTGTTCGCTGTCCGAGGCCATCGTCAGCCAGGCATTGGCGATCTCGGCGATGAGGCTGATGCGTGTCGAACGCTGGGCTTCCTCGCTGGCGAAGTACTGCTCCTGCGCCGCGCGCGACAGGTTGCGGACACGGCCGAACAGGTCGAGCTCGAAGGCCGAAAGGCCCACGGTCGCCTGATAGATCTCGATGTCCGAGCTGCCACCCGTACCACCGGCCGCGCCCGCGCCCATCAGGTTGTTGGTGTAAGTCGCGGTGCCGGTGGCATTGACCGTGGGCAACCGGTCGGCGCGCTGGACGCGGTACTGCGCCCGCGCCTGCTGGACGTTGCCCGCCGCGATCCGCAGATCTCGGTTGTTGGCAAGGCCCGCCTCGATGACCTGCCGCAGCCTGTCGTCGAGGAAGAAGTCCCGCCAGCCGATGCGCGATACGTCCTGCGCATCGGTCGGGGCGGCCGGGTAGAAGCCGCCCTGCGGCAGCGCCACCGGGACGGCGCCCGCCGGTCGCTCGTACTTGGGGGCAAGGTTGCACCCGGCGAGCAGCGTGGTGCCGGCGAGCAGGATGAGGATCGACTTTTTCATGTTCAGCTTTCCTGCGGTGCCGCGCCGTGGGCGCCGTCAGCGTGAGGCTCATCGTCGGTGTTCGTCGGCTTGCGGTCGGTCTGCCCGTGCTTGAACAGGCGAGCGACGACCACGAAGAACATCGGCACGAAGAAGATCGCGAAGATCGTGGCGGAGAGCATGCCGCCCACCACCGCGCGGCCGATGGCGTTCTGGCCGCCCGCACCCGCGCCGGTCGAGACCGCCAGCGGCAGCACGCCGAAGACGAAGGCCAGCGAGGTCATCAGGATCGGACGAAGACGCAGCCTCGCCGCTTCCATCGCCGCGTCGAAGGCGTTCATGCCGGACTGTACGCGCTCCTCCGCGAATTCGACGATGAGGATCGCGTTCTTGGCCGAGACGCCGATCGTGGTGATCAGGCCGACCTGCAGGTAGATGTCGTTGCCGAGGCCGGTGAGCCAGGCGGCGAACAGCGCGCCGACGACGCCCAGCGGCACCACCAGCATTACCGCAATCGGCACCGACCAGCTCTCGTACAGAGCCGCGAGGCACAGGAACACGATCGCCAGCGACAGCGCATAGAGCGCGGGCGCCTGACCTCCGGAGAGGCGTTCCTCGTACGACAGGCCGGTCCATTCGATCGAAGTGCCGGGGGCGAGCTTGCTGTGCATCTCCTCCATCGCCGCCATCGCCTGCCCGGTGCTCATGCCCGCGCCGGGGGCGCCCTGAAGCTCCATCGCCGGGCGACCGTTGTAGCGGTTGAGGATGACCGGCGCCTTCTTCCACGACAGTTCGGAGAAAGCGCTGAAGGGCGCCATCTGACCACCGGTGCCGCGCACGTAGAGGTCCGAAAGGGCCTCGGGCGAGGAGCGGTACTGCTGGTCCGCCTGGATATAGACGCGCTTGGTACGGCCACGGTCGAGGAAGTCGTTGACGTAGGAACCACCCCAGGCCGTGCCGATCTCGGAGTTGATCGCGGCAAGGTCGAGACCGAGTGCGGCGGCCTTGTCCTGATCGATCTTCACGTCGAGCTGGGCCGAATCGTCAAGGCTGACCGGACGGACCTGCGCCACGCGCTGGTCCTGCGCCGCCATGCCCATGAGCTGGTTGCGGGCGGCCAGCAGCTTGTCGTGACCCAGGTTGGTATCATCCACCAGCCACATGTCGAAGCCGGTGGCGTTGCCCAGTTCCTGCACTGCAGGCGGGGTCAGCGCGAAGATCATCGCGTCGCGGTACTTGGAGAACGCCCCCATGGCGCGGCCGATGATCGCCGGAGCCCGGTTGTCGGCGCCGCCGCGCTCCTCCCAGTCCTTGAGCCTGATGAACGCCATGCCTGCGTTCTGGCCCTGACCGGAGAAGGAGAAGCCATTGATGGTGAAGATCGAATCGACGTTGGCCTTCTCGTCCTCGAGGAAGTGCTTGCGCACCACATCGAGGCCCTTCTGGGTGCGCGGCAGGGTGGCGCCCGAAGGCCCCTGCACCAGCGCGAAGACGACGCCCTGATCCTCGTCCGGCAGGAAGCCGCCGGGCAGACGCGTGAACAGGAAGACCATGCAGCCGACGATGAGCAGGTAGACGAGGCCCGAACGCTTCCAGCCGTTGGCCGTGCGGCGCACGCCGCCCCGGTACTTCTCGGTGCCGCGGTCGAATTTGTCGTTGAACCAGCGGAAGAAGCGGGCCAGCAGGCCGTTGCCTTCGGGGCCGCCCTCCTTGTGGGGTTTCAGGATCGTGGCGCAGAGCGCGGGCGTCAGGATCAATGCGACCATCACCGAGAGCGCCATCGAGGAGACGATGGTGATCGAGAACTGGCGATAGATCACGCCGGTGGAACCGCCGAAGAACGCCATCGGCAGGAACACCGCCGAGAGCACGAGACCGATGCCGACCAGCGCGCCGCTGATCTCGTCCATCGACTTTCGCGCCGCCTGCTTGGGCGAGAGGTGCTCGTCCTGGATCAGGCGTTCGACGTTCTCGACCACGACGATCGCGTCATCGACCAGCAGGCCGATCGCCAGCACCATGCCGAACAGCGTCAGCGTGTTGATCGAGTACCCGAGCACCGACATCACGCCGAAGGTGCCGAGCAGCACGACCGGCACCGCGATCGTCGGGATCAGCGTCGCGCGCCAGTTCTGCAGGAACAGGAACATGACGAGGAAGACGAGCACGACCGCCTCGACCAGCGTGTGGACCACCTGCTCGATCGAGAGGCGCACGAAGGGCGTGGAGTCGTAAGGGAACGAGACCTTGACGTCGGACGGGAAGTTCTTGGAGATCTTCTGGACCTCGGCCTTCACCGCGTCGACGGTGTCGAGCGCGTTGGCGCCCGAGGCGAGACGCACGCCGAAGCCTGACGCGGGCTTGCCGTTGAACTGGGTGTCGAAACCGTACAGTTCCGCGCCAAGCTCCACCCGCGCCACGTCGCGCAGGCGGACGATGGCGCCGCCCGAAGCGGAGCGCAGCCGGATGTTGCCGAACTCCTCGGGCGTCTGCAGGCGCGACTGGACCGAGACGGTGGCGTTGAGCATCTGCTCCTTGGGAGCCGGCAGCGCGCCGATCTGGCCCGCCGAAACCTGTGCGTTCTGCGCGGTAATCGCCGTCGTGACGTCGGCGATGGTCATGTCGTAGCTGCGCAGCTTCAGCGGATCGACCCAGATGCGCATGGCGTACTGGGTGCCGAAGATCTGCAGTTCGCCCACGCCGTTGATGCGGCTGACCGGGTCCTGCAACTGGCTGACGATGTAGTCCGAAAGGTCGTTGGCCGAATGGCTGCCGTCCTCGGAATAGATCGCGGTGACGAGCAGGAAGCTCGCCGCCGACTTCTGCACCTGAACGCCCTGGCGCTGCACTTCCTGCGGCAGCAGCGGGGTGGCGGCCTGCAGCTTGTTCTGGACCTGCACTTGCGCGATGTCGGGGTCGGTGCCCTGCTCGAAGGTCAGGGTGATGGTCACCGTGCCCGCCGAGGAGGACGAGGCCGAGAAGTAACGCAGGTTGTCGATGCCCTTGAGCTGCTGCTCGATGATCTGCGTCGTCGTGCGCTCAAGCGTCTCCGCATCGGCGCCCGGATACGTCGCCGCGATCGACACCGTTGGCGGCGCGATCTCGGGGAACTGGGCGATCGGAAGGCTGCGGATGGCGATGATGCCCGCCATCATCAGGACGATGGCGATGACCCATGCGAAGATGGGCCTGTCGATGAAATAGCGTGACATGGCGCCTTACTGCCCCCTGTTAGCAGAGGGGTTGGCAGGAGCGGCGGGCTGGCCTGCAGCGGGCTTCTGCCCCTGTGCCTGACCCTGCGGCGCCACCGGCTTCACCGGCACGCCCGGACGCAGCATCTGCGCACCGTCGACGACGACCTTGTCACCCGCCTTGAGGCCGGAAGTGACCAGCCAGCTGTCCCCGACCGTACGCGGCGCGGTGATCGGACGCATCTCCAGCTTGTTCTGCGCACCGATGACGAGGACGGTGGGATTGCCCTTCTCGTCACGCGACACGGCGACCTGCGGGACCAGCAGGCCATTCGCCTTGGTCGCCTGCGCGAACTCGGCCCGCACGTACATGCCGGGGAGCAGCAGGCCCTTGGGGTTGGGGAACTGCGCGCGGATGATCTGGCTGCCGGTCGTCGGATCGACGGTCACGTCGGTGAACTTGAGCACGCCTTCCTGCGGGTAGGTGCTGCCGTCTTCCAGCTTCAGCTTCACCGCGACATTGCCGCTGGCACTCGTCAGGTCTCCGGCAAGAAGCTGCTGGCGCAGCCGCAGGACATCGGCGCTGGACTGCTGGATATCGACGAAGATCGGGTCGAGCCGCTGGATCGTGGTCAGCGCATCGGTCTGCGAGGCCGATACGAGCGCACCAGTGGTGTAAGTCGAGCGACCGATGCGTCCGGAAATCGGCGCACGGATGGTCGTGCGCGCAAGGTCGATCTCGGCCGAACGCAGTAGCGCCTGCTGCGCCGCAACGTCCGCGCGCGCCTGCTGCGCGGTGGTCACCGCGTTTTCGTAGTCCTGCCGCGAGATCGCATTGATCTTCACCAGTTCACCGTAGCGGCGGGCCAGCGCATCGCTCGATGCGATCGCGGCGCGTGAACGGGCCAGCGCCGCACGGGCATTCGCCGCCGCCGCTTCGTAAGGCGCACCGTCGATGCGGTAGAGCGGCTGCCCGGCCCTCACCTGATCGCCCTCGGTGAACAGCCGCGCGACGATCAGGCCGTTGACCTGCGGGCGCACATCCGAACTCTCGTAAGCGCTGGTGCGCGCCGGAAGTTCATTGCTGAGCGTGACGGACTGCTCGCGCACGGTGACCACGCCGACCTCGGGCGGTCCTGCCGGAGGCTGCTCCTGTCCTCCTCCACAGGCGGAGAGAATCAGCACTAGGGCCGGAGCGATCTTTTTCATGGAGTTAATCCGCCAAGAGGGTTAAAGCGTGAGTGAGCGTTCACTCATGATTCGCGCGACAGGTATTGCGTCGCAACATAAAAAGCAAGTCGGACAGGGAAATGACCAACGAGACTGCACTGGATCGCCCCCGAGCCGCCAAATCGGCCGCACGTCGAAAACACCTTCTCGACACCGCGCGTAACCTTTTGTCGAGCGAGGGTTCCATCAGACCGGAATGGCGCAGATTGCTGCGGCTTCCGGGATCGCCGTGGGGCAGATCTATCGTGACTTCGCGAACAAGGAGGCGATCATCGCCGCCATCTGCGAATCCGAGATCACGACCTGGCTGGACGAGGAAACGCTGAGCACGGCGGTTGCCGCCAACGACCGCGACGCCATTCTCGCCTGGATCGAGCGCGTCGGCTTCGAGGAGCCGGATTGCGAGGACCGCCGGCTGATGTGCGAACTGCTTGCCGAAGTAGGCCGCAATCCGGCGATCAACCAGATGCACACCAAGGTCGACAGCCGCCTTCGCGACAGCCTCGGCGCGGCGTTGGGATCGCTTGCGCCCGCAGCGCCAGCCGAGCGTCAATCGACCGTGGCCGACTTCATCATTGCCATGTCGTGGGGCATGGTGGCGCTGCGCGAACTTTCTCCCGGGAGCGATCACGAGACGCTGCATGCCCGCCTCGGGCAGTTGCTGCGACAGGAAGTCAATGCGCTGGAGAAGTGACCTTCCACACTTTACGAATGTTGCGCCGCACAAACGATTGTGACGGTAGAATACTGCTATTTTGATGCGCTGGACATTGTTTCGCGGTTGTATCATCCTGCCCTCAACGCTGGCCGAATGGCTGCTCGAGAGGACTACATGATGATCGAGAACAGTGAAGTTGATTCCGGCGAAAAGGCGATGATCCTGCTTCAGAGCCTGATCTGCTATCTGCGTGAAAAGAACGTACTGTCGCGTGCTGACATCGAGGAACTGCGCGACCGCGTAGAGGCCCGAATCGCCGAAACCGAAAAGAACCTGCCCTGCACCGCTGCCCTTGCCGCAGCGGCGGCGACCGAGATGCGCGAACTCGATAATTATTGCGGCAAGACCTATGGCGGAAAGCACCGTCGCCGGGTGAACTAAGCGCCGTTCATCGCACGGCAGCATGGGAAGACCGCCGATCAGGCCGGCCCCGTGCTGCCGCGAACGATCATCGCATGCGCCAGCATCAACCGGAACGCCGGGTGCGCGCTGTCCTTGCGGAAAACCGGATCGACGAGAATATCGACCGCCGCCGCCGCCATTTCCGCGTTGGGCTGGCGGATCGTCGTGATCTGGGGCCAGGCCGCCCGTGACGAGGCCACATCGTCGAAACCGCAGATCGACAAGGCGTCCGGGACCGCAATTCCCCGCTTCATCGCCGTGATCATCGCGCCGAGCGCCATGTCGTCATTGCAGGCGAAGATCGCGCTGGGCGCTTCGGGCAGGTCGAGCAGCACCTCGCCGAGTTCCAGGCCCGAGCGGAAGCTGAAATCACCTCTCAGAACCGCCCGGTCGTCAACCTCCAGACCGGCATGATGCAGCGCCGCCCGGAATCCCTCCTCGCGTCTGGCCGAGGCGCTGTGGCTCTCCGGTCCCTGGATGAAGGCGATGCGTCGATGCCCCAGCGACAGCAGGTATTCGGCCATCTCCCGCGCCGCCGCCCGATCGTCCATCCAGACCGCGCCCGAGCCCTCCGGCGGGTGGGAGGGGCGATCAGCACGTGAGGCACACCCGCTTCGTCGAATATACTAAGAAGTTCGCCATCGTCGCAGATCGGCGGAGCGACGATGGCGCCGTCGAGTCGCAAGCTGGACAGGCTGCCCCGCACCTGCTCCTGCCAGCCTGGGCGCCTGAGATCGACCGGCTCGACGACGAGGTGGTAGCTGCGTTCCCGGCATTGCAGCAGCGCGCCGTGCTGGACTTCGGCCGCGTAGCCGGAGACCGGATCGTCGATGAACAGGCCGAGCAGGTAGGAGCGCGAACTCGACAGGCTGCGGGCGAAGGCGTTGGGGCGGTAGTTCAGTTCAGCGACGACGCGCTGCACCGCCTCGCGAATTTCGGGGCGGACGTGGTCCTCGCCGTTGATGACGCGCGAAACGGTCTTGGGGGAGACTCCGGCGCGGGCGGCGACGTCCTTGATGGTGACCGTCTTCATGCCCGTTTCTCCCGGAAAACTGCCGCGAATCCGGCGATCAGAAGGTAGCAGGCGGCGGGAACGACCAGCGATGCGAGCAGTCCCGCCCCGTCGGCGACGATCCCCGTCAACACCGGCACCAGCGCCCCGCCGACCACCGCCATGCACAGCCACATCGAGGCAACGGGAGCCGCGCGGGCGTCCTCCGGCAGCGCCATGGCGTAGATCGTCGGGTACATGATCGCGTTGCACAGCCCCACCGAAACCAGCATCGCCGCCCCCGCGATACCCGGGCACCCAACGGCACCCAACGTGCACACAACGGCACCAAGCGACACACAAAGCAGCATCCGCGCCTCCGAAACGCGCCGCATGCCCCATGCACCGGCGAACCGGCCGACCATCGCCCCGCCCCAGTAGAGCGCCACGAGCTGCCCCGCCGTCACCGCACTCACGCCGAGGCGGTCGGGCCGCATCAGGATACTGGGAAGCAGCCCGCCGATGGTCACTTCGGCGCCGACGTAGACGAAGATCGCCGCCGTTCCCCAGCGCAGCCGCCGCGATTCGGAGAACACGCTGAACAGCCGGTGCGTCGGCACGAAGCCCTCGCCGGTGGGCTTCGTCTCCAGCGCCTTGCGGTGGCGGGCATAGGCGAGCGCCAGCACGGCGGTGACCAGTGCGGTCAGGACGAACGGCAGCGTCGCCGCCGGCCGCCATTCGTGCCCGCGCTCGACTTGCGCCAGCAGCAACGGGGCGCTCACCAGCGGTCCGGCGACAGTACCGAGCGAGTTGAACCCCTGCAGCAAGGTCAGCCGCCGCGCCGCGCCGCGCGAAGGACCGATGACGGTGACCACGGTGTTCGACGCGATCTGCAGGAAGGTCTGCCCGCCCGAGAGCAGCAGCAGCGCGCCGAGCACCAGCGCGAAGGACAGGCTGCCCTGCGCAACCGCCAGCGCGGCGCAGCCTGCCGCCATCACCGCCAGCCCCGCCGCGATCGCGCGGATGTAGCCGGCTGCGACGATGAAGGCGGTGATCGGCAGCGCGAACAGCAGGTAGCTCGCATGGAAGGCCAGCTGGACGAGGAACGCCTGCGTGTAGTCGAGCGCCAGCATCAGCTTCAGTTGCGGCACCAGCAGGCTCACCGACGAGGTCAGGAACCCGCCGATGAAGAACACCCCCACCGACAGCCGGAACAGCAGCGTAGGCGCATCGGTTTTTTCCAAGGAAGTCGGGGCCTTCGCCATCAGGGCTGTCATATATGCGGGGCATCCTTAACGCGCTTGCCTCTGCCGGGAAAGCTGCAGCCGTCCATATCACGATTTGACATCGATGTCAGAAACAATGTTGACAACGTTGTCAAGCTTTGGTCTACGAGGCGCCGGAAAGCAGCGAAGGTCTGCTTCAGGGAGAGAGAGATGACACGCAACGCGCTTATCGCGAGCACTGCGCTCGCGGCCGCACTCTGCATGACCACCACCGCCAAAGCCCAGGACGCCGCGCCTCAAGGCGCCCCGCAGTCAGCCGCTCCGCAGGCGTCCGACGGTGACATCATCGTCACCGCCACCCGCCGCGAGACGACGCTGCAGTCCACCCCGATCGCGGTTTCCGCCTTCGGCCAGGCGCAGCTCGACAAGCAGCAGGTCAAGGACGTGACCGACCTCGCCCGCTTCGTCCCCTCGCTGCAGTTCAACCAGCAGGGCGACCAGTCGGCGGTGCTCCTTACCCTGCGCGGCATCGGCAACGACAGCGCCTATACCGAAGTCGCCGACCCCGAAGTGGCGATCTACGTCGACGGCATCTATTCGCCGCGCTCGCAGGGCGCATCGGTGCTGATGTACGACATGGAGCGCGTCGAAGTGCTGCGCGGGCCGCAGGGCACACTGTTCGGCCGCAACGCCACCGTCGGCGCGCTCAGCCTGATCTCGGCCAAGCCGAAGCTGGGCGTTTTCGAAGGCAACGTGGAAGTGACCGGCGGCAACTACGACCGCCTCGGCATTCGCGGCGCCATCAACATCCCCATCACCGACACGCTGGCCGCCCGCGTCGCCTTCGTCAGCGACCGCCACGACGGTTACGCCGACTACCAGCCCGCACCCGACATCGCCGGCATCAACAAGTCGGCCTTCGTCACCAGCGGCAAGAAGTATTACGCCGCCGACCAGAAGTCCCTGCGCGGCTCGCTGCTGTGGCAGCCGAGCGACAGGTTCAGCTGGAACCTGTCGGCCGAGGGCTTCTGGGACACCGGCGCCCCGGTCATCGGCCTGCTGCAGACCCGCGCGCGGGCACCAAGCGCTGGTCCACCCTGTCCGACACCGCGCCCGACACCGACCGCTATTCGGCCGCGGTGCGCAGCACGATGAACTACGACATCACCGATGGCATCCAGCTGAGCTACATCGCCGGCTGGTCGCGCATCGGCGGCTCGACCCAGACCGACGCCGACGCGGGCGCCCTGCCCCCGACCGGCGAAGTCGACGCCAGCGGCAACGACCTGCCGCTCGGCGCCTTCGGCGAGAACCGCACATTGTCCTCGCGCTATGATTTCCAGAGCCACGAAGTGCAGCTGAAATCCTCGGGCGAGCAGACCTTCGACTGGATCCTCGGCGCCTACTACAGCCACGAGAAGAACCGCATCCGCTTCGACATCGACCAGCGCAACGGCTACCGCGACGGTACGTTCAGCTGGGCGGGCAGCTTCATACAGGCCAACCGCCAGATCGATCTGCGCGCGGCCTTCGGACAAGTCGTCTGGCACGCCATCGACGCGATCCGCGTCACCGGCGGCCTGCGCTACACCTCCGACAAGAAGGAGGACATCGGCGGCCGCAACGTGACCTATTCGGGCGACGGCTGCACCCCGGCCGACCTCGCACCCGGCGGCGCCTGCCAGGCGGGCATCTTCGGCGCCTACCCGGGCGCCACCGCCGAGGAACTGGTGAACCTGCTGCCGGGCTTCTCGATCTCCAGCAACGACGTGAAGGGCAAGTGGGACAAGCTCACCTACCTCGCCCGCGTCGACGCCGATCTGGCCGAGGACGTGCTGGGCTATGCCAGCGTGAGCACCGGCTTCAAGTCGGGCAACATCCAGGACAACGCGGGGCTGACCGATCCAGAGACGCTGACCAACTACGAAGTCGGCCTCAAGAGCCGCTTCCTCGATCGCATGATCACCCTGAACCTTGCCGCCTACTACAGCGACTTCAAGGGCTATCAGGTCAACCAGGCCGTCACCTTCCGCGACGACGAGGGCAACGTCACCAGCAGCCAGATGATCACCCAGAACGCCAAGGGCGCGAAGGCATATGGTCTGGAAGCGGAACTGACCGCCAACTTCACACCCAACGATCGCCTGCAGTTCTCCGGCACCCTGCAGAAGACCAAGATGGACGATCTGGAAAGCGTCGACGGGCGGCTCTACGATGGCGGCAAGGCCTCCTCGATCGTGCAGCTCAAGGGCAACGAACTGGCCCACGCGCCGCGCTTCTCGGCGACTGCCAGCTACGAGCACGACTTCGTGATGGCCAGCGGCGCGACGATCACCCCCGCCTGACCACGCATTACGAAACCGCCAGCTGGCTGAGCTACTTCAACGGCGACGCCAACCCCTTCGTCAACGCCAACGATCCGGCCGACAACATGCCGAACCGGGGCACCAATGGCACCGACTGGGATCGCCAGAAGGCGTACTTCCGCTCGGACGCCTCGCTGCGCTTCACGTCGGCGGACCAGAGGTACTCGGTCGAGGCCTTCGTCATGAACATCGAGGACAAGAAGATCCGCACCAACGCCAGCGCCTTCGGCACGCCGCGCTATGACCCGGTGTTCCTGTCCAACCTGCAGGCGCCGCGCACATGGGGTGTCCGGGCGAAGGCCAGCTTCTGATCCTTGTTACCCTCTCCCCCTTCTTCCTCCTCTCCACCCGCTCAGGCTGAGCTTGTCGAAGCCCCCGAGGCTGGGCGCTGTGCTCCCATCCTTCGACAGGCTCAGGATGAGCGGTGGTAATGGGGAAAGGTCGGAAGGAAGGCCCCCCGGTGACCCGCGCGCGCCGCACCTCCTCCGCGAGTGCGCAGGTCACCCCGGGCGGCGGCGCGGCAAATATGCCCGTCGCCGCCCCTCCCCGGCCACGTTCGGCCATGATCGCGACCCAATCATCAGGTAAGGACGCCCTATGACCGTCGACTCCCATGTCTCTCTGGCACGCATCTCCCTCGCCGCCCTTGCCGTGGGCCTGCTCGCCGCGCCGCTGGCGGCCCAAAGCCAGCAGCAGAACCAGCAGCCGCCCGCCTCGATCGCGCACCCGGACCTCTGGCCGCAGGTCAAGGCCCAGCCGCAGCGCGATCCGGCGGTGGAGAAGCGCGTCGAGGCGCTGCTGGGGACCATGTCGGTCGAGGACAAGGTCGGCCAGCTGATCCAGGTGGACATCGGCTCGATCACGCCCGCGCAAGTGCGCGAGACGCGGATCGGCTCGGTGCTGAACGGCGGCAACTCCGGCCCTTACGACGACGAATATGCCCCGCCTGCCAAGTGGCTGAAGCTGGCCGACGAATACTACGACGCCTCGATGGCGGCACCCGGACCCAAGATCCCGATCATCTGGGGCACCGATTCCGTCCACGGCAACAACAACATCGTCGGCGCCACCCTCTTCCCGCATAACATCGGCCTCGGCGCCGCGCGCGACCGCGACCTGATCCGCGAGATCGGCAAGGTCACCGCGCTGGAGACGGCGGCGGCGGGCCTCGACTGGACGTTCGCCCCCACCCTCGCGGTGGTGCAGGACGACCGCTGGGGCCGTACCTACGAAAGCTATTCCGAGGAGCCCGAAGTCGCCGCCGACTATGCCGGCGCGATGATCGAGGGCGTGCAGGGCAAAGTCGGCACCAGGGGCTTCCTCGCCCCCGACCGCCTGATCGCCACGACCAAGCACTTCCTCGGCGACGGCGGCACCGGCGGCCGCGACCAGGGCGACACGCGCGTCTCCGAACAGGTGCTGCGCGACGTGCACCTCGGCGGCTACCCCGCCGCGATCGAGGCGGGCACGCAGTCGGTCATGGCCAGCTTCTCCAGCTGGAACGGCGAGAAGATGAGCGGCAACAAGTCCCTGCTGACCGACGTGCTGAAGGACCGCATGGGCTTCGACGGCTTCGTGGTGGGCGACTGGAACAGCCACGGGCAGGTCCGGGGCTGTTCGAACGAGGACTGTCCGCAGGCGATCAATGCGGGCCTCGACATGTTCATGTATTCCGGCCCGGCGTGGAAGACGCTCTACGCCAACACCCTGCGCGAGGCGAAGGACGGCACCATCCCGGCCGCCCGCCTCGACGATGCGGTGCGCCGCATCCTGCGCGTGAAGCTGCGCGCGGGCACCTTCGACCGGGGCCGCCCCTCCAGCCGCGCCTATGCCGCGAAGTTCGCCAACATCGCCTCCCCGAGAACCGTGCCGTCGCACGTAAGGCGGTGCGCGAGTCCATGGTGCTGCTCAAGAACGAGGGCGTGCTGCCGCTCAAGCCCACCGCCAATGTCCTCGTCGCGGGCGCGGCGGCGGACAGCATCAGCCAGCAGGCGGGCGGCTGGTCGATCACCTGGCAGGGCATCGACGTGCCCAACTCCGCCTTCCCCAATGCCCAGTCGATCTGGAAGGGCATCGAGGAAACCGTGAAGGCAGCCGGCGGCACCGCGACATATGCGCCGGACGGCCAGTTCGCGAAGAAGCCCGACGTCGCCATCATGGTCTTCGGCGAGAAGCCCTATGCCGAGTTCAAGGGCGACATCCCCAACCTCGAATACAGCCCCGGCGACAAGCATGACCTCGAAATGCTGCGGGGGTTCAAGGCGGCGGGCATTCCGGTGGTGGCGGTGTTCCTCTCCGGCCGCCCGCTCTGGGTGAATGCCGAATTGAACGCCTCCGACGCCTTCGTCGCGGCGTTCCTGCCCGGCAGCGAGGGCGGCGGCGTCTCCGACGTGCTGTTCGCGGGCAAGGACGGCAAGCCGAAATACGATTTCCATGGCAAGCTCAGCTTCTCCTGGCCCAAGCGCCCGGACCAGTACGTCCTCAACCGCCGCGATCCGAACTACGATCCGCTGTTCCCCTTCGGATACGGCCTGACGTATGCCGCGCCCGGAAAGCTGGGCCAGCTCGACGAAACGCGCCCCGCCGGGCTGGAGCAGGCCGCCCCCACCGTCTTCTTCGAACGCGGCCAGACCCCGCCGGGCTGGGAGATCGCCGCCGAGGGCGTGCGCCAGTCGGGCGTCGACCACCGCGCGCAGGAGGACGCCAGGCGCCTGACCTTCAACGGCCCCGGCAGCGTAGCCTTCACCGCCCCGCGCCCCTTCGACCTCTCGCGCGAGAGCAACGGCGAGATCAGCCTCGTCTTCGAGTACCGGCTGGAGGGTAAACCCGCAGGCGCGCTGATGGCCGGGTTCCTCAGCGGCGGCAAGCTGGCGAGCGTGCCGGTCACCGGCGCCCTCTCGGCCACCGCGCCGGGCCAGTGGGGCCGCCTCGCCATCCCGCTCAAGTGCTTCGCCGCGCGCGGCGCGGACATGGCGAGCGTCACCGCGCCGCTGGTGCTGAAATCCACCGCCGCGGCGGACCTCAGCGTGTCGGACGTCAAGCTGGACTACGTCTCGGTGCCGATGACCCAGTGCGGGGACGAGAAGTAACCCTCCCCATTCTCCCTCCCACTTCGTCATTGCGAGCGTAGCGAAGCAATCCAGGGCGGCTCAATACTGCTCTGGATTGCTTCGCTTCGCTCGCAATGACGAGGCTTTGGTTTACGCCGCGCGGCGCTCGCGCCGCACGCTCGTCTCGTAGAGGGCGCAGAGGTCGGCGAAGTGATCGTCGCTGGTGCGGGCGACTTGCGGATGATGCTCGCGCTCGAACAGCACCTCTATGATCGCGCGCGCCGCTGCCGCCGGGTCGCAGGCGGTGTACGTGAGGCCGCCGCCGTTCGCGGCATGGTCGACCGCACCGCCCTCGTCCGGGACCACGATCGGCACGCCGCTGGCGCGGGCCTCGGCGGCGACCATGCAGAAAGTCTCCGCCTCGCTGCCGTGGACGAGCGCGTCGGCGCTGGCGATGACCCGCGCGAACGTATCCGGGTTGCGCTCAGGCTCGAACAAGCGGACGTGCGGATTGCCGGCTATGTGCTTGAGCACGGTGCGCTGCTCGCGCCCCTCGCCGAACAGCACGAAGCCCACCGGCCGGTCGCGCGAGACCGAGGCCACCGCGTCCAGCACCAGGGGCCAGCGCTTTTCCGCCGCCAGCCGGCCGACACCCAGCAGCAGGCGTGCGTCTTCAGGCAAGTCGCAGGCGGCCAGCAACTGCGCGCGCAGGACGGGATCGCGGTTCTGCGGGGAAAAACGGCCGGGCTGCACGCCCATCGGCACCGTCACCGTATTGGCGACGCCCCCGTCCGCCAGCCGCCGCGTCAGGCTGGAATTGGCGCAGACGACATGGTCGAAGCTGCGGCTGTGGCGGCGCAAGTGGTCCCAATAGACCGAAAACTGCCAGTCGATCGTGCGCCGCGCGAAGACCTGTCCGAACCAGCGGTAGGCATAGGCGGAAAGCGGATCGGCATGCATGATCATGCTGCGCGGCGCATCGCCCGCCCAGTCGGCGACGAGACGCGCGCTGCGCCAGGGCGAGGCGGCCTCGACGAAGTCCGGCTGCAGTTCGTCGAGCGCGGCGTGCAACTGCGGCGCCGAGGCGAAGTACCAGTACTTGCGGTCGAGCGGAAAACGCGGGTTCTTCAGCGTGATGATGCGGGCATTCGGGCCACGCTCGATCACCGCGTCCTCGTCTCCCGGCGCGAGGATCACGATCTCATGGCCCAGCGCAGCGCCGATGCGCAGCTTCTGCTCCACGTAAGTACGCACGCCGCCGCCCTTGGGCGTGTAGAAGGCGCAGACGTCCACGATCCTCATGCTTTGGCCCCTTACTTCGACGCCAGCGGGGCCACGCCCAGCCCGCGACGGTAGTTCATCACGATGGAGATCGTCTTCGGCCCGCTGCCGACCGACGCGCTGGCCTTCTCGGCGCTCGGCTTGCTGAAGCCGAGCCGGGGATTGCCCGCAAAACCGATGCCGTCGATACGCCAGCCGAACTTGCGGTTGCCGTCCCGGTCGTGGAGCAGGCTCACCGCGTAGTCGCCGGGACCGGGCACGCGCACGCACAGGCGCACCGGGCCGCTGGCGGGGACCGGCACCTCGACGCGGCGGAAGGTCTTGCCCGCGCTCACCAGCACGTTGTCGTCGGCGAGGAAGTCCGCGTTGTTGGCTGGGTAGACCTCCAGCTTGAGGGTGCCGATGCGGTCCTTCAGGCCCTTCACCTGCACTTCGAAGGAGGAGCCTGCCTCGTCCGGCCGACAGCGGCCCTCGGCCTTGCCGAGATCGGGCGTGGAGGGAATGATCGCAGCATTCGCCAGCATCAGCAGGGACAGGATCACGGGCGTTTCTCCGGATTGGCGAGGTCGTTGAAGGCGATGAGCGCGCCCAGCACGAGGTGCGCGGCGGTGATCAGCCCGGCCATCAGCGCCATGAGCGTGCCGATATCCCGCTCCTCGCCCAGCACCACGACGGTTATCCCTGCGAACAGCAGGTCCTTGTTCGGCACCAGCGGCAGGCGCGAGACGAGCAGGCGCAGGGTCGAAAGGTAGAGCCACCAGCTCAGCGCGACATCGGGCAGCACGATGTGCCACAGCAGCGCGAGGAACACGGTCGAGACGACGATGCGCGCCAGATGGACGCGGGTGATCATCCAGAGGTCATCGCGCGAGAGGCTGAAGACCTTGCGGCGGAAGGCCATGGCGCCCAGCGAAATCGCCAGGATCACGCCCAGCGATCCGGTCAGCAGGCGCCCGTCGATACCCAGCTTGTCGAAGCCGAGCGAAGGCACCGCGAAGACCAGCAGCGCCATCGTCACCACGTTGCCGGTGACGGCCGAGAGGATCGACACGTCCTTGACCGTGCCGAACGGAGCGGCGGTCAGGGTGACGCGGCTGCGCGCCCAGGTGTAGAAGTACGCCTCGCCGAGATAGCCGAGCAGCAGTTCGTTGTAGATCTTCTTGCGCAGCAGCGCGAGCACGCCGCTGCCCGGAATGCGCCACAGCTTCCAGTAGATCAGCCACTCGCTGGCGGGGGTGATGAGGTAGTAGCCGGCGAAGATCAGCCAGAAGCCCGGCGATGTCGGGATCATCTGCGGCAGGCGGCGCAGCTCGACGCTGTTCGTCTCGTGCAGCACGGCGGCGATGACCGCCAGTGACAGCAGGATGGAGAATACCGCATTGCGGCCGCGCTTCGCGGTGCGATCCTGAGGGGTCAGTTCGATGGCCGCCAGATCGACGCCGTCTACGGTGGCAGCCACGGTTGCAGATTGAGACAAGGTGATCTCCGGGGTGACAGTCACTGGGAGCGCCGCAGCGACCGGCAGGGCGCCAGCGTGCTGAGGGCAAGGTCGCGGCGGCGCTCGGCCTCGCGGCGCGAGACGACCGCGCGCATCAGGTCGAGGTAGCGGCGCGCGGCGCCTTCGAGTTCGTAGTGCGCGGCGACGGCGCGGGCGCGCGTCGGATCGCCGCGCAAATCGCGCAGGGCGGCGATCCCTTGCGCGAAGCCATCCTGGCAGCGCACCGGGACCATCAGGCCGGTGCGACCGTGGTCGAGCAGGCTCGCCATGCTGACGCAGCAGTCGGTGGCGAGGATCGGCATGCCCGCCGCCAGCGCCTCGACCACGACGCCGGGCAGGCCCTCGTAATCGGAGCTGAGCAGCAGCGCGTCGTGTTCGGCCAACAGCGGGTCGATCGTCGCCAAATGGCCGAGAAACCTGACCTGCCCGGCGATGCCGAGCGATCCGGCGAGCGCTTCGAGTTGGCCGCGCTCGGGGCCGTCCCCGGCGATTGTCAGGCGATCCTCGGCGCGGGCTCCGGCGGCGAAGGCGCGCAGCATCAGCGCGAAGTTCTTCTGCGGGGCAAGGCGTCCCGCCGCCAGGTAGCACATGCCCCATGCCGAGGGCGTGCGCCGCTCGATGCGGCCGAGCTGGATCAGGCGGCGGCGGTTCAGGATCGGGTTGGCGATCACCTCGACCCGGCGCGGCTCGGCCAGCATGCATTCGCGCACTTCGCGGCGCATCGGTTCGGACAGCGCGACCAGCGAATCGAACAGCCCGCCCTGCGCCCGCAGCCAGGCACCGTAGCCTCGGCGCATGGCACCTGACATGTCGGGACGGTGCAGCGCATTGCTGATCTTGAGCAGCATCGGCGGGGCGTGGTGGCCCATCAGCAGCTTCATGGCCGCGCCGATCACCGCGTACGTATTGCCGGGGCAGAACACCACGTCGACACGGTTTTCGATCAGGAAACTGTAGAGCGTGTGGACCATCCACGGCGTGCGCCACGATGCCGTTGCCTGCTGGAACCGGGGCCGCGTGGGCAGGCTCCAGTAATCGAGCGCGGGCGCACTGCACAGACCCGCGCCGCCCGGACGGCCGAGAACCACGGTAACCTCGTGCCCCGCTTCACGCCATTGCGCGGCCAGGCCGAGGGCGACGCGCTCGACGCCGCCCGGCTCAAAGCTGTGAATGGGGATCGCTATGCGCAATGGTTCCTGCATGTCCTTCCGACGCCGCCAGCCGTCTGATTCCGCAGGGCCTCTATGGGCGGGTCATTTCGGGTTTGTGACGGTCAGTCCGCCCGTCATGCGGCGGACACGCCAGCGACTTCGAAACGTCTCCGAATTGACTGCAGGGCGTCAGAATAGGCGCGCAGATGCTGCGCCGCACAAGCCCGCGATCACGGGCAGCTCAACAGGGGTTTCACCAAGCCATGCGCGCCATTTCGATCCGCCGTATCTGCGTCCTCGGCACCAGCCTCGTGGCGATCGCCGCGAGCGCTCCGGCCTTTGCCGAAGACGTAGCCGATGCCGCCGCCTACGAAAGCGCGGACGCCGCTGACGCCATCGTCGTCACCGGCCAGCGCACCACCTACAACAACGCCGCGCTCGACGAGACGCTGATCGACGACAAGTCGCCGATCGCCTCGGCCATCGACCTGATCGGCACCCTGCCCGGTGTGCAGGTCAACGAAGGCGACGCCTTCGGCTTCGACGACTGGTCGACGACCTACTCGATCCGCGGCTACCAGACCAACCTCGACACCCAGCAGGTCGGCCTGACCATCGACGGGTTGCCCAACGGCGGCTCGGGCTACGGTGGCGGCTCCAAGGCCAACCGCTTCATCGACACCGCCAATATCGGCACCGTCGAGGTGTTCCAGGGCACCGCCGACATCGCCTCGCGCTCGAACGAGGCGCTGGGCGGGACCATCAATTTCGTCACCGCAGACCCGATCGACGACATGCGCGTGCGCCTGTCCGGCTCGGTCGGCGACTATGACGCCAGCCGCTACTACGGCCGCTTCGACACCGGCCTGATCGGCGGCGTCGCCAAGGCCTGGTTCTCCTACGGCCACCAGCAGGCGACCGACTGGATGGAAGGTTCAGCCAAGAACCACCGCGACAACTTCGCGATGAAGTTCATCGTCGATACCCCGGTCAAGTTCACCGGCTATGCAAGCTACGACGACGCCTTCGAAAGCAACTACGACCAGGTCTATTCGCAGGCGCAGTACGACAGCGGCGCCTACACCGACGGCCTCGTCGGCGTGTGGACCGGCGTGCCGGTGGCCGACCAGCAGTACCGCCAGGTCTGGAACACCAAGCGCAAGAACTTCTTCGCCTACCTGAAGGCCGAGACGAAGATCGCCAACGCCATCGATCTCAAGGCCTCGGTTTACTACCACGACATGGCCGGACGCGGCGATTGGGCGCCCCCTACATCGTCAACGTCGGCCAGGACACCTCAGGCGTCCAGACCGAGATCGACGGCACCACCACCGTCCGGGGCACGCCTGCATGGTGGGCTACGCTGCCCGCAGGCTCGGGCACGCCGACCTATTTCGCGATCAACGCCGCCGGCCAGATCGTCGCCCCGACCGCAGCAGGCGCGATCCAGCAGCAGTCGTACCGCCACACGCACTACCGCAAGGACCGTCTCGGCGGCACTCTCGACGGCGCCTGGACCATGCAGTTCGGCGAGATCGAGAACACCCTGCGCGGCGGCGTCTGGTACGAGGACACCCATCGCCGCGAATGGCGCGACTGGCACCACGTGACCGACACCAGCGTCGGCCCGGCCTATGACGCGACGCCCTACTGGACCCAGTACGACCGCAAGTACCCGCAGACCACCTTCAAGTGGTATGCCGAGGATCAGGTCCAGTTCGGCCCGGTCACCGCGAACTTCGGCGTCAAGCAGTTCATCAACCACCTCGACCGCACCGACCTGTTCGGCGAAAGCGCCGACGTCAGCGTCAAGTCGAAGTCGAAGGTGCTGCTCTCGGGCGGCATCCAGGTCGAACCGATGACCGGCCTCGACCTGTTCGGCGGCTACTCGGAGAACTTCAAGGCGCTCTCCGACACCCTGCTCGAATACAGCGAGGACGCATTCTCCAGCATCAAGCCCGAGACGGCCGAGAACTGGGAGGCCGGTGCGCGCTACGAGAGCGGCATCCTTCGCGCCTCGGCCACCTGGTTCAAGAGCAAGTTCTCCAACCAGGTGATCTTCGTGCCGAGCAATTCCTCGGCCGGGCCGGACTACCTGAGCGAAGGCGACGGAAGCTTCTTCAACGCGGGCGGCATCGATTCCGAGGGCTTCGAACTGCTCGCCAGCGTCCGCCCCGTCACCGGCCTCAGCCTCTACGGTTCGTATACCCACATCGATGCCAAGTATCGCGGCACCGGCAATGCCGAACTGGACGAGGAGCAGGGCGTGACGGCGGGCAACCGCGTCGCGGGCATTCCGAAGGACATGTGGGTGCTCTCGGGCACGTACAACTACGGGCCCGTCACGCTGGGCCTCACCGGCAAGTACACCGGCAACCGCTTCGTCGATGCGGACAACGCATGGGTCGCGAAGAACTACTTCATGACCGACCTGTCAGTGGCCGTGAAGGGCGATGCGCTGACCGACAGCCTCAAGGCGCTGCAGTTCGCGCTCAACATCACCAACCTGACCAACGAGAAGTACATCGGCGGCATCTCGGGCAACTACGCCTTCCTCGGCGCGCCGCGCACGATGGTCTTCAGCGCCACTGCCGACTTCTGACGGCGGCGCGAGAGGACGGGTCGGCGTTCGGGGGACGCCGGCCCGTCCTTTTCTTTTTCCAAGAACACCAGGCACAGGATTACCCGCCATGACCACGCTTCGCACCCAACAGGTATCCCGCCGCGCCCTCCTCGCCGGCATGGCCGGGGAGCCGCGATCATGGCCCTCTCCATCTCCGCCCCGATCTCCGCCCTCGCCGCCGCAGCCGCGAACCCGGTGTTCCGCCACGGCGTCGCCGCGGGTGATCCCGACGCTTCGAGCGTGGTGCTCTGGACCCGCGTGACCGCGCCCGCCGCCACCGACGTCCAGTGGGAACTGTCGGACAGCCCCGCCTTCGCGAGGATCCTGAAGTCGGGCTCCGTGCGTACGGATGCGGACCGCGACTTCACCGTCAAGGTGCTCGCCACCGGCCTTCCGGCGGGCGGCACGTTCTTCTACCGTTTCCGTATGGGCAAGGCGATTTCACCGATCGGCCGCGCCCGCACCCTGTCCGAAGGCCGGGTGAATACGCTCGGCATCGCGCTCGCCTCGTGCTCCAACTACGCCTTCGGCTTCTTCAACGCCTACGACGCGATCGCGAAGGACCCGGCCGTGGACTTCGTACTCCACACCGGCGACTACATCTACGAATACGGCGGCAAGGACGGCTGGGGCGAAAACATCGCCCGCACCATCGGCCGCGAGCACGCCCCCGCGCATGAGATCGTCACCCTTTCCGACTACCGCACCCGCCACGCGCAGTACAAGACCGATGCCGGGTCGCTGGCGATGCACGCACAGCACACCCTGCTCGCCTGCTGGGACGACCACGAGAGCGCCAACAACCCCTGGACCGGCGGCGCGCAGAACCACCAGCCCGAAACCGAGGGCGACTGGGCCACGCGCCGCGCCGCCTCGATCCGCGCCTACTACGAGTGGATGCCGGTGCGCGAACCGGAATGGCTGCCCGAGTGGCCGGACGTCAAGGGTCGCACCCGCATGCAGTTCTGGCGCGCCTACCGCTTCGGCGACCTCGCCCTGCTGCACACCCTGGAAACGCGCCACACCGCCCGCGCGAAGCAGATCGAATATATCGACTATGCCCAAGGCATCGTCGATGACGCCTCGGCCGAAAAGTTCAGGCGCGACGTCCTTGGCGCCGCGAACCGCCCGCTGATCGCACCCGAACTGGAGGCCGACCTCGAAGCCGCACTGGCGCGGTCGGTGAAGGACGGCCAGCCCTGGCGCGTGATCGGCTGCCCGATGGTGATCGGCCGCCTCGACGTGCCCGATCTCGCCAAGCTCGGCGTGCTGCCCGACCCGTTCCCCAAACTCGCCGCCGCGAAGTCGAAGGACGAACTGGCGAAACTCGCCGCCGATCCGCATGTTTCGCTGGCATGGCGCGGCCGCTGGAACCTGCCCGACTATACCGACGCCTGGGGCGGCTACCCCTGGGCGCGAGAGCAGTTCTACGCCTTGTCGCGCCGCGCAGGGGCGGGCGATCTCGTCTTCCTCTCCGGCGACAGCCACAGTTTCTGGACCAACGACCTCGCCGATGCGCAAGGCCGCCCGGCCGGCATCGAGTTCGGCACCGCGGGTATTTCCTCGCCCGGCGACTTCATGGACAGCGGCTTCGGCGAGGACATGTCGCGCAAGCTGGACAAGGCCTATGCCGATCACATGCCCGAGGTCGTGTGGACCGACAACATGCACCAGGGCTACGTCCGCATGCAGTTCGGCCGCGAGACCGGCACGGCGAGCTTCGTGGCGGTCAGTACCGTCCTCTCGCGAGACTATACGACGAACGTGATCCGCAAGGACGACTTCCGCCGCGATGGCAAGCGCGTCCGCTTCGCCTGAGCTGAACAGCGAACGTCAAGGACCGGCATGGGCGGGGACTGTCCCTCGTCCATGCCATTGCCTGCCCATCCGCCGGAACAGGCTGTAGCTATCGCCGCTTCTTCAGCACTACGTAGATCGCACCCTGCCCACCATGACGGCGGTGCGCGCCGCGAATAGCGACGATGTCCGACGCATGGTCGCTGGCCGCGAGCCAGTCGGCGATCTTGGCGCGGATCGCACCCCGCGCGCTGCCTCGATCCGCAGCGTCCACCGGCCGCGCCTTGCCGGTAACGATCAGCACCACGCGCGCCCCCATTGCCTTGGCCTGCACCAGCCCGTGCATCAGACGCATGTAGGCCTGGTCGAGGTTCGAACCGTGCAGGTCGAGGCTGAAGTCCGGCAGCAGCGTGCCCTTGGATATCCGCTTTTCCCACGAGCCATCGAGATTGACCGGCACTTCGACACGCGGCTTGGGCGCGGCGACTTTCGGTGGGAGCGGCGGCGGAATGCGGCCCTTGACCTTCTTCACGGGCAGCGGTGGGGCTATCGGGACCGGCATCGCGGGCGCCTCAGGCTCAACCCGTTTTCGGGGCGCGACGAGCGGCTTGACGGTGCGGGCGACTTGCGCCCAGACCGCCTTCTCCTCTTCCGTAAGCCTGCGCCCCGGCCGCTTCATCGGGCGCCGAGGCGGGTCAGGACGCCCTTGGGCAGGAGGATCAGGGCACTGCCGCGACCACTCATGCCGCCTGCGGTCACGCGGGCCTTTGCCCCTGCCCCCAGAAGGTGTCGAAGCGGTTCGCGCCCTTGATCGCGCCGCCGGTATCCTGTGCGATCCACAGCCCGTTGGCCTCGCGGCGGTCCATATCGAGGTACACAGGGGCACCCAACGGCACATAACGGGGATCTACGGCCACAGAATTGCCCGCTCGCACGGGCACATTGAGCGCACCGAGCGGTCCATCACCATTCAGCACCTTGAAGAACACCCACGAGCGATTGCGCTCCATCAGCGCGCGCCCCTCGACCGGATGCTCGCGGACATATTGCATGATGCCCTGCATGGAGCCGGAATACTGACCCGGTCCGGAGCCGACCAGCCCCTGATCGCGCATGACCCCGCCGATGCCGGTATAGGGCAAGCCGTTCTGGCCCGCATAGCCGATGCGCGTCACCGTGCCGTCCGGCGCGACGAGGCGGCCGGAGCCCTGCACCTGCAGGAAGAAGAACTCGACGGGATCGGCGGCCCAGGCGATCTCCAGCCCTTTGCCCGCCAGTGCCCCCGCATCGATCTGTGCGCGGTCGAAATAGCTGGTGAAGGTGCCGTCCGGCGCATAGCGGCCAAGCGGCATGCGCCCGCTGCTGAGCGGCGGCGCATCCCCGGCTTCGCGCGCACGAGATCGGGCGGGAAGGCGTAGACCGGCACCGTATAACCGGGCTGCGGCGTGCGCCCGCCGGCGATCTCCGGTTCGTAGTAGCCGGTGGCGTAAGAGGAGCCTTCGCCGATGCGGGCGGTCTCGAAAAAGCTGGAGAAGAACAGCGCGGGCGATCCCGCGCCCCAGTTCACGGCGGCGGTGCAAGCCTGCCGCCAGTCCTCGGGCCGGGTCAGGCCACTGCCGTCCTTGCGGACGATGAGCTTCGGGCAGCTTTCACGGAACGAGGCGAGAGCGCCCGCCGCATCGGCCGCGCCCATCCGCAGCGCCGACAGCGCAGGACCACGGCGCACACCGGCAGCCAGCGCGTTCTGGAGAGATGAAGGCTGGGTCGTCGGCCCGGTCGGCGGAAGCGTGGGGCGCGGGCCGCCGGTCTTCGGGATTACACCGCCGCAAGCCGCGAGCGTGGCCAGCAGACCACTGATCAGAAGAGCGCGCCAGGCGTCCCGGATCGACCGCCCGGACACCACCGCAGGTGCCATAGTCTCCAGCGCCAAAACAAACCCTCCCCGCAAAGCAGACGCCCCGCGCCGGGGTGGCACGGGGCGGATCAGGCTTTGTCGGCTAGCAGTCCAAAGAAGGGGGATCAACCCCGGATCAACCTTCGTCGGTCTCTTCGAGGACCCAGTCGGGATTAGGCGAGTTCACGGCGCGACCGAACGTCCAGACGTCGATTGTCTCGATCGCGTCGTCGAGCGAACCGGCGACCACCTGACCCGCGGCGTTGCGAGTGACGGCGGCAATGTCGGCGCGGAAGCGCAGGGTGATACGAGCATAGCCGTTTTCCACGCCGGCAGCGGTGAAGCCGGTTTCCTCGATGCGGATCAAGCGGTTGTCGAGCGTCTCGCCGGCCTCGATACGGGCGTCGATGGCGGCGGCGAAACCGGCATAGACGTCATCGTCGCAAAGCTGGCGAAGTTCGGCCTTGTCGCCCTTCCAGAAGGCTTCGAGGATCATGCGATAAGCACTGCGCGCGCCGTCGAGGAAGGCGGCGGCGTCGAAACGGCGATCAGCCTGCGAAATCTCCGCCAGGCCACGCTCGACCGAAGGCGGCGCGAGCGGGATCGCACGCTGGCGGGGCTGTTCGGCGCGGGCGCGGTCATCGCTGCGCTGATCGGGACGCGGCGGCGCGGAAACGCGCGGAGCGCCCGGCTTCTGGCCCTGGCGACCTTCGAAGCGTCCCTGGATGGGCTCCTCTTCATGCTCGGCGCGGCGGCCGAGCACGGAGTAAAGCCTCAAGCCAAGGAAGGCTGCGATCATGGCCAGGATCACTATTTCCGGTGTCACGTCCCTAATTCCATCCTTCTGAGGCGCCCCGTCTGTGGCACCGTGGCCGCAACCGATCAAAGACCGGCCTGAAGCCCCATCGCACTCCGGCGCAGTTCCGAAGACTCGAACGTGCCTTCGGCTTAGCACTCGAACATAGCCCCAGATAGGTACGCATTACAAATGAACAACGCGTGAGTGGCTCGTTCGGGGCATTTTCCCGGCGGATCGAGCCCCTCGAAGCGATGTGCGCGCAACTTCGGGACACAACCTCTACAATTTTCCCGACGCTCGGGTGTTCCCCGCGCCCGCAAAATGTTTTACCCGCCCCCGCTGAACGTTTCAGATTCCATTGCGGGACACAGATCAGATGGCCGACGAAGGCAACATCATTTCCGACCTCGACCTCGGCAACGGCGAAGACACCGCCCCCGCCGCAGGCATCATTTCGCAGTACATCAAGGATCTCTCGGTCGAGAATCCGAACGCCCCCGAAGCGTTCTCGTGGCAGGAACAGCCGCAGATCGACGTGCAGTTCAACATCGGCGCGCGCGCGATCGAAGGCGAAGTCCACGAAGTCGAGCTGAAGATCACCTGCTCGTCGCGCACCAGCCTGGGCGTCGCCTTCGCGGTCGAGCTGAGCTACTGCGCGCTCATCGGCATGCGCAACCTCGAAGAGGCCCAGTCGCACGCGTTCCTCTTCGCCGAGGCGCCGCGCATCCTGTTCCCTTACGCTCGCCGCATCGTGTCGGACGCCGTGCGCGACGCCGGTTTCGCGCCGCTCATGCTCGAGCCGATCGACTTCAACGGCCTCTACGTGCAGCAGTTGCAGGCGCAGCAGCAGCAGGCCGAGACCGGCATGGGCGAGCCGGTCGGCAACGCCTGAACCGATAGCGGGCGGGGTTAGGGTCAGTCGTCGTCCCGGACTTGATCCGGGATCGCTGGCCGGGCCCCGCCCACCTCTCGGCAAGACGCTTCATCGGAAGCGCCTCGCCTGAAGACAGCCACCGGTCCCGTATCAAGTCCGGGACGACGAGCAGGGGCTTGCGCCATGAGCTTCACTGCATGAACCTCGCAAAAGCCCTCGCCAGCGTCGGCGGACTGACGCTCGCCAGCCGGGTGCTCGGGCTTGCCCGCGACAGCCTGTTCGCCCGCTTCGTCGGCGCAGGCTTCGCTTCCGACGCCTTCCTGATCGCCTTTCGCCTGCCCAACATGTTCCGGGCTCTCTTCGCGGAAGGGGCCTTCGCCTCGGCCTTCATCCCGATGTTCAACCAGAAGGTCACGGACAAGGACGGCCCCGGCCTCCCGGCTGGCATCACTTTCGCCGAAGAGGCGTTGTCGGTGCTGCTGCCCGTCCTGATCGTCATGACCGTGCTGCTCGAAGTGCTGGCCTGGCCGGTGACGCTGCTGCTTTCGGGCGGCTTCAACGACGTCACCCACGACCAGTTCGCCTTCGCGGTCATGCTCAGCCGCCTGACGATTCCCTATCTCGCGCTGATCAGCCTCGTCTCGCTGCTGGGCGGCATCCTCAATTCGCTGAACAAGTTCTGGGTCAACGCCGCCGCGCCGATCCTGCTGAACCTGACGCTGATCGTGGCGCTCCTCGGCTTCCATTCGGACGACCCGCTGATCACCGCGCGCAACCAGGCGATCGGTGTTTCCGTTTCCGGCGCGCTCCAGCTGCTCTGGCTGGTGCTCGCCTGCCGCGCCAACGGGGTGTCGATGCGGCTGCGCATGCCGGTGTGGAACGTCGACGTGAAGCAGTTGCTCAACCTGATCCTGCCTGCGGCTGCCGGGGCCGGAGCGGTGCAGATCAACCTCGTCATCTCCACCGCGCTCGCCGCCTATCTGCTGGCGCACGGCTCGGTGACCTACATCTATATGGCGGACCGGCTGAACCAGCTGCCGCTCGGCCTCATCGGCATCGGGCTCGGCACCGTCCTGCTGCCGACGATCTCGCGCCAGCTCGGCGCGGGGCAGGAAGCCGAGGCGATGGAGACGCAGAACCGCGGCCTCGAACTGGCGCTGCTGCTCACCCTGCCCGCCGCCGTCGCGCTGATCGTCTGCGGAGAGCCGATCGCCGCTGCCCTGTTCGGCTACGGCAAGTTCGACGCGGGCGACGTCGCCCGCACGGCCGAGGCGCTCGCGGCCTTCTCGATCGGCCTGCCGAGCTACATCCTCGTGAAAGTTCTGACGCCCGGCTACTATGCGCGGCAGGATACGAGGACGCCGGTGCGCTACGCGACGATCTCGATGGTCGCGAACCTCGTCGGCAATCTGGTGCTGATCGTGCCGTTGCAGCACATGGGGCCGCCGCTGGCGACGGCGCTGGCTTCCACCCTCAACGTGGCGATGCTGTACCGCACGCTGGTGAAGCGCGGACATTTCACCGTCGATGCACGGCTGAAGCGGCGCGGGCCGAGGCTGGCGCTCGCCGCCGTGGCGATGGGCGCGGCGCTGTGGTTCGGGCAGGACCTGATGATGCCTTATGTGCACGGCACCTGGCTGGTACGCGGGCTGGCGCTGGCCGTGCTCGTTTCGGCGGGCTGCGCGGTCTACGGCATTGCCGCTTTGGCGACCGGCGCCTTCACCCGCGCCGACCTCGCTCTCCTGCGCCGCCGCAAGCGCGCCGCCTGAAGGGTTCCATCGATGCGCGAACGTGCTATGAGCCCCGGCCATGCAGGATCGTGCGATCTTTTCCCACCCACGCTGCGCCCCTTTGCGCCGCGTTCATGGCGATGGCGTTCGGTCACCCGCTGACCGTACCTGCATTCGTGCCCTGTACGGGCGCAACCCTCACATCCATCGACAACTGACTTAAGGACGCGACCATGCGTATCGTCTCCGGTATCCAGCCCACCGGCAACCTGCACCTCGGCAATTACCTCGGTGCGATCCGCAACTGGGTGAAGATGCAGGACGAGGTCACCGCCGAGGGTGGCCAGTGCCTCTACTTCCTGGCCGACCTCCACGCGATCTCGATGCCGCACACCCCCGCCGACCTCGCCGCCAACACGCGCGAGATGGTCGCGGCGCTGGTGGCCTGCGGGCTCGATCCCGACCGCTCGATCCTGTTCAACCAGGCGCAGGTGCCCCAGCACTCCGAGATGCAGTGGCTGCTCAACGGCACCGCGCGCATGGGCTGGCTGAACCGCATGACGCAGTGGAAGGACAAGGCGGGCAAGAACCGCGAAGGCGCCAGCGTCGCGCTGTTCACCTACCCGGTGCTGCAGGCCGCCGACGTGCTGCTCTACCAGGCCACGCACGTGCCGGTGGGCGAGGACCAGAAGCAACACCTCGAACTCGCCCGCGACATCGCGCAGAAGTTCAACAACGACTTCTGCGCCGAAGACGCGCCGCTGTTCACCCTGCCCGCACCGTTCATCCCGCCCGAGGCTGCGCGCATCATGTCCCTGCGCGACGGCACCGCCAAGATGAGCAAGTCCGACCCCTCGGACATGAGCCGCATCAACATGACCGACACCGCCGATGCCATCATGCAAAAGGTGAAGAAGGCCAAGACCGACCCGGAGCCGCTGCCCTCGGAAAAGGGCGGCCTCGAAGGCCGCGCCGAGGCGAAGAACCTCGTTGCGATCTACGCGGTCATGGCGGGCACCACGGTCGAGGCGGTGCTGGCCGAGTTCGGCGGCGAAGGCTTCGGCAAGTTCAAGCCCGCGCTCGGCGAACTGCTGGTCGAGAAGCTGGCGCCGATCAACGCCCGCTTCCTCGAACTGCGCGAGGACCGCGAGCGCCTCGACGCGATCCTGTGCAAGGGTGCGTCCAAGGCCCGCGAACTGGCGATCCCGACGCTGGAAAAGACCTACAACGCCCTCGGCCTCGTGCGGGGTTAAAATTCGTCTGGAAAATGCCCGGTGGGCATTTTCGTAGCAGCACCGGGCCCACTCCCCACCCGACCACCCATAGGGTACTATCGTTGGGTGGTCAGGTGGGGAGTGGGCCGGTGCCGCCAAATCCGCCTGCGGCGGATTTGCAGACAGGCGTTAAAGCCCCAGCAGCTTCGCGCGTCGCCGGACCCACGGTTCGGCGAGCGCGGAGACTACGCCCAACGCTTCCAAGCCTTCCGGGTCGCCCTTGTGCTCTCCGGCGATGAGCAAGCCGAAGACGCGGCGTACGCTCCAGTCGGGGAACGGCCGGTCGATCAGTTCAAGCGCATCGCCCGCACCGACCTCGCCATCCTCGATCACCCGGTAGTACCAGCCCGCCCGGCGCGATTTCACGCATCCGGCGTTGACCTTCGCCCCGTCGAAACGATGATCGAGCTTCCAGCACGGCTGGCGCCCCTGGCTCACCTCGACGAGCGCGCTGCCCATCCGCCAGCGATCGCCGATGAAGATGTCTTCCTCGGTCAGCCCATCGGTCGCGATATTCTCCCCGAAGGCGCCGTAATCGGCCAGCAGCGGATGGTCGCCGATCGCTTCGCGCCACCAGTCATAGTGGTCGTGGGGGTAGTGGTGGATGGCCTTGTCCGGCCCGCCATGGACCGAAAGATCGGCCTGGCTGTCCCCTTCGAGGCCCAGTCGGTGGACCTTCACCCGACCTTGCACCGCCGTCTTGGCGATGGCGCTCGGCTCGTCGGCCGCGCGGAACGGAGCGACCTTGCCGCAAAGTACGGAAAGAATGGGGAACGGACTCGTCATGACCGGGCTTTATTCCTACATGAACGATACGCGATCAAGTCGTGAAGCCGGCCCGAGGGCGGTGGATGCGGGATGAACCGGCGGAACGGTCCGTCGCTCGTCCAAGTCCATTCAACCTCTATTCAGGGCGTTGATTTCACGACAGTATCGTAAAAGAATCGAAGGCCGCGCCGGAGTGGGGCGTCTGGATCTCTTCGGGTTCGTGGAGCAAAGATGATGACACACCATTCCGGATCGCAGCTCGGCAGGCTGAAAATGGCCGCTGCCGCCGTGCTGCTCATGGCGCTCGCCGCGTGCGCGACGCCGTTCAAGGCCGACGTTTCGCGTTTCGCGACCCAGCTCCCCGCCCCGCAGGGCCAGAGCTTCGCGATCGTCGCGGACAATCCCAAGCTCGCCGGCGGGCTTGAATTCAGCCAGTATGCCTCGATGGTCGGCGATCGCATGGCCAAGCTGGGCTACACCCCGGTGGAAGACCCGGCCAAGGCCACGCTGATCGTGCGCTTCGACTACGGCGTCGACAATGGCCGTGAGCGCGTGCGCAGCACTGGCGTGGGCGCAGGCGCGTTCGGCCCGTGGGGCGGCTGGGGTCCCTATGGCGGCGGCTTCTACGGCCGCGGGTTCTACGGTCGCGGCTTCGGCTGGGGCGGCCCGTGGCGCTATGGCTGGTACGACCCGTTCTTCGACAACGGCATTCAGTCCTACACCATCTACACCAGCGGCATCGACCTGAAGATCGACCGCGCCGCAGACGGCCAGCGCCTCTTCGAAGGCAAGGCGGAAGCCGTCTCGACCTCCAATCGCCTGCAGTATGTCGTGCCCAATCTGGTGGAAGCAATGTTCACGAATTTCCCCGGGAACTCCGGAGAGACCGTGCGCATTACAGTCGCGCCCGAGAAGAAATAAGCACGAAATCAGACAGGCTCCCCCTGCGAAGAGTGGGAGACACCGAGGGACGGGTCCGCTGAAATATTGCGGGCCCGTCCTTTTGCTATGGGGCGTCAGGCGCTATCTGGCGCCCCATAGGATTTATTGATGCATAATTTCATGGCCATCCTCTCGCAGCTGTTCTGGGGCGTCACCATCGGCGCCTTGAGTGCTGCGTTCGAGACGCTGGCCAAGGGCGCGATGATGCTGGGCGGCCTCGGCGGTGCGGGCTGGTATGGCCTGAAGTGGCGCAAGGCCCGGCGTGAGCGGGACGGCAAGGGCAAGGACTGACGCTTTTGTCCTGGCTCGTTGAATGGATCTTCGAAGGTCTTATCGAAGCAACCGCCGAAGCGATCCACCACCGTTATGGCTGGGGTGGATGCGCCTCGCTGATCCTGTCGCTCGTCGCGGTGATCGGGGCCTTGCTGTGGTGGGGCGGAGTGTTCAGCTCCGCCGCCTGAATCAGCTCCCCAGCGCGACCACGCCGCCGGTCGAGCCGAAACCGCCCTCACCCCGCGCCGTCTCGTCAAGTTCCTCGACGGCCACCCACGAGGCGCGCGTCACGGGCGCCAGAACCAGTTGCGCGACGCGGTCGCCGCGGCGAATGTCGAAGCCTTCGGCGCCGTGGTTGATGAGGATGACCTTGACCTCGCCCCGGTAGTCCGAATCCACCGTCCCCGGCGAATTGGGCACCGAAATGCCGTGCTTGAGCGCAAGGCCCGAACGCGGGCGTACCTGAATTTCGTAACCCACCGGGATCGCCACCGAGAGGCCGGTGGCCACCGCATGACGCCCACCGGACGGGATCGTCACGTCCTCGGCCGAGACCACGTCCATGCCCGCCGCGCCTTCGGTGGCGTAGACGGGCAGGTCCAGCCCCTGCCCGTGCGGCAGGACCTTGACCATGACGGGGACTTCATTCGGCGAGTGCATCGGCAATCCTTTCGACGAGGGCGCGCGCGACGTCCCCCTTGGGCATTTCGGGAAGGGAAACCACCTCGTCGGCCATGACGATGTGGACGGTATTGGCATCGCCGCCCATGACGTCGCCGGAGACGTCGTTGGCGACGATCCAGTCGGCCCCCTTGCGCACACGCTTGGCCTGGGCATAGCGGATGACGTCCTGCGTCTCCGCCGCGAAGCCGACGACCAGCGGCGGGCGGCGCAGGCCATGGGCAAGGCCGGCGAGAATATCGGGGTTTTCGGTCAGTTCGAGCGGCGCGATGGCGCCGCCGTCCTTCTTGAGCTTCTGGTCGGCCGAGCGCACCACCCGCCAGTCGGCAACGGCGGCGACCATCACCGCAACGTCAGCCGGAAGCGCGGCGTCGACGGCCTCGGCCATCTCCAGCGCGCTCTCGACATCGACGCGGTCGACACCCGGCGGGGTCGGCAGGTGGACCGGCCCTGCCACCAGCGTCACCCGCGCGCCCGCCTCGGCGGCGGCGGCGGCGATGGCGAAGCCCTGTTTGCCCGAGGAACGGTTGGCGATGTAGCGCACCGGGTCGATCGGCTCGTGCGTAGGCCCGGCGGTGACGAGGACGTGCTTGCCGAAAAGCCGCAGCGGCTCGTCGGAGAGCGGGATCAGTTCGAGCGCGCCGGGATCAGTGGCGGGCGCCGCCCGGGCACTGCCCTTGACCGCCAGCGGCGAAGTGCTGGCGGGTATGGCACGCGGCCCGCGCGGGATCATCGTGGCGGAAAGGCCGCCCGGCTCGTCACCGACGATACCTTCGGGGCCATGGCCGAGGCAGCGGGCGATGTGCTCCCAGATTTCCGCCGGTTCGGGCAGGCGGCCTGGGCCGTATTCGCCGCAGGCCATCGCGCCCTCGTCGGGCTCCATCACCTCGACGCCGGAATCGCGCAAGGTCTGGACGTTGCGCTGTGTCGCGGCGTGGAGCCACATGCGCACGTTCATCGCGGGAACCGCGAGCACCGGCTTGTCGGTCGCCAGCAGCAGTGTGGTGGCCAGATCCCCCGCCAGGCCCGCCGCCATCTGCGCGAGCAGGTCCGCCGTCGCCGGGCAGACGACCACGAGGTCGGCCTGGCGGCTGAGCTGGATATGGCCCATCTCGGCCTCGTTCTTGAGGTCCCAGAGCGTCGTGTGGACGGGGTTTTCCGATAGCGCCGCAAGCGTCATCGGGGTGACAAACTTCGCGCCCCCTCGGTCAGCACGCAAGTCACCGAGCCGCCTTCGCGGCGGATGATGCGCACGAGTTCGCAGGCCTTGTAGGCAGCGATGCCGCCGCCCACGATCAGCAGAATGCGCGGTCCGTTCATGACTGGGGCTTCTGCAACAGCGTGAGCATGGGCGCAATCAGTTTGGCACAGGCCCTTGGGCCGCCGCTACCAGTTGCATCACCGCGCGCGGAGCAAAGACCAGCCCGGCGAACATGACCGGCGCGATCATCGCCCCCCAGTAGAAATTGTCCCACCGCCCGACGAGCATGAACGCAAGCCCGTATCCCGCGCAAAGCAGGAACCCCGCCAGCCCCGAGCGACTGCGCCAGCCGAGCCAGCCGAAAGTCATCAGCACCACCGCAGGACCTGCGAGAAAGTGCGGAAGCCAGCGCAAGTTGCTCGACTGCACCACATTGACCAGCCAGCCCGCCATGCCACGCATGACCAGCCATGCCGGGCCGTGCGGGTCGCTCGGCAGCACGTCCCTCGCGATGATCGAGAGGTGCCAGGCGAGGCCCGCGAAAAACACCGCGATCAGCAGGGCCCACGCCGCGCTCTCGCGCCAGTTGCGGTTCCACAGCGCGAAAGCGGCCATGAGCAGCACGTAAGGCAGCGTCAGTTCACGAATCGCCAGCGCCAGCGCGGCGCAGAGGAAGGCCGCGATCCAGCGCCCACCCTGTCCGTCCCGGCCGATCCGGTGCAGGCCGAAGGACAGCGCGATCAGGCCACCGGCCCAGAGTTCATGCAACGGAAAATAGTGCCGGTTGAGCTGCAGAGAGGCACCCACGAATACCATAGCGGCACCCAGACGCTGCACACGGCCGCCATCGTCCGTGTCCACGCCCAGACGGCGCCACCATACCGCGACGATTCCCAGCATGAGCGCCATCGCCGCGGCCATCTGGCCGCGCTCGCCGAGCATCGCGTTGATATAGGCCAGCGTCGGCAGGCGCACCGCGATGCCGGGGTTCACCGGATAGTTGCGCGCCCTCTGCTCGGGCACGATGAAGTCGTAGTAGTTCTCGCCCTTCTGGATGCGGGCGATGGCGACCTCGTACAGCGCGAGGTCCTCGTCATAGGGCTTGTCCGGGGTGATGACGGCCTGGCCCCCGCGTCCACCGGCCCTTCGACCGCACCCTCCCACGGCGAGCGATTGCCCGGCTTGTTGGTCGGCGCGATCATCGAGGCGATCAGCACCAGCGCCAGCAGCGCAAGCGCCAGCCGGGCAAGTCCGGGCGAGAGCCGCGCGAAGCGGCCCCTGTCCGTCAGTTCAGAAGAGTCCAGTACGTCAGTGCCCACGCTGCCGCGCCCCCAAGGATTGCGGCTAGAGCATAGCCACCCCAGTGGTTACTTTCGCGTTTACGGCGCTCCCAGATCAGCTCCACCTCGGGCAGCGGAGCCTGTTCCGGCGCGCCGCCCTTGGGCGGGAAGCGGTCCTCGATCCGGCGAACCAGCGCGGGCAGGCGCATCAGCGTCTCGATATCCTCGCGCACCCGGTCGACGATCATCGCCTCGGGGCCGAGTTCGTCGCGGATCCAGTCCTTCACGAAAGGCGCCGCGACGTCCCACATGTTGATCTCGGGATCGAGGGCGGTGGCCAGCCCCTCGACCATCACCATGGTCTTCTGCAGCAGCAGCAGGTGCGGCTGCACCGCCATGTCGAAATCGCGGGTGATCGCGAAGAGCCCATCGAGCATCTGTCCGACCGACAGCTCCGACACCGGCTTGCCGCGCATCGGTTCGCCCACGGCACGCAGCGCGGTCGCGAATTCCTCGACCGTGTGATAGCTGGGGACGTACTGCGCCTCGAAGTGGATTTCGGCGACGCGGCGGTAATTGCCGGTGGTCAGGCCGTAGAGGATTTCCGCCAGCCACAGCCGCGCCTGACGGTTGATCCGGCCCATGATGCCGAAGTCGATCGCGACGATCGTGGTATGTTCCGGCGCCCCCTGCACGAACAGGTTGCCCTGGTGCATGTCGGCATGGAAAAACCCGCAGGCAATCGCCTGCGTAAGAAAAGTCAGCACCAGCCTGCGCGCGAGCTTGGGCATGTCGTGCCCGGCCTCGCGCAGCGCCGCGAGGTTGCTCATCTTGATGCCGTCGATCCATTCGACCGTCAGCACCGAGCCGTTGGTGCGGTCCCAGTCGATATCGGGAACGCGGTAATCCTCGATCCCCTTCATCGCATCGGCGAGTTCGGAGGCCGAGGCGGCTTCGCGGCGAAGATCGAATTCGCGCTGGGTCCAGCGCTTGAGGTTGGCGATCACGGCACGCGGACGCAACCGCGCCGCTTCGTTGCCAAGCGCCTCGAGATGCGCTGCGGCCCATTCGTACGTCTCGACGTCGTGCGCGAACTGCTCGCGGATGCCGGGACGCAGCACCTTGACGGCGACGTCGCGCCCGTCCGGCGTAACCGCGCGGTGGACCTGCGCGATCGAGGCGGCGCCTACCGGAGTTTCCTCGATCGAGGCGAAGATGCGCTCGAGCGGGCGGCCGAAGGTGCTCTCGATCTGCGCGCGGATCGCCGCGAAGGGCACGGGCGGCAAGCTGTCCTGCAAGGTCAGCAGGTTGTGCGCAGGACCTTCGCCGACGAGGTCGGGCCGGGTGGCGAGCGCCTGCCCCAGCTTGATCGCGGCGGGGCCGATCTCCTGGAAGGCGCCGGCATAGTCGGGCTCGGCCGGCTGGCGCGTGCCGAAGCGCGCGATCCGGCACAGGCGCTTGACCGGCGCCGGGGCATTGCGGTCGTTCTCGATCCCGCGCAGCGCCCCATGGCGCGCGAGGACGCGGCCCCACTTGAGGAGACGCGCGATGTGGACGGGGGTGGAAGTCACCGGATCGTCAGACCTTCCAGCCCGAATGGATCGCGACGAGGCCGCCGAGAATCGGCTCGACCTTGGTATGCTTGAACCCGGCCTTGCGGATCATCCCTTCGAATTCCGGCATCGGCGGGAAACGGCGGATCGATTCGATCAGGTAGCGGTACAGAATCCGCGTCCCCGGCGATCATCGAGCCGATCTTCGGGACCAGCTTGTGCGAATAGGCGTCGTAGACTTCCTTGAAGCCCGGCCATTCGGTGGTCGAGAATTCGAGGCAGAAGAAGCGGCCGCCGAACTTGAGCACGCGGTGCGCCTCGGCCAGCGCCTTGTCGATGTGGGTGACGTTCCGGATGCCGAAGGCGATCGTGTAGGCGTCGAAGAAATGGGCCGGGAAGCTCAGTTCCTCGGCGTTCTGGCGCGACCACACCAGCGTGTCGATGCCGCGCTCCATCGCGCGCTCGATACCGACGTCGAGCATGTCCTGGTTTATATCCGAGACGGTGACCACCGCGCCCTCGGCTTCCATGCGAAAGGCGATGTCGCCCGTACCGCCCGCCATGTCGAGGATCTGCTCATCGGGCCGCGGACGCACGCGGCGCACGAACTTGTCCTTCCACAAGCGGTGCATGCCCACCGACATGGCATCGTTCATCACGTCGTACTTGCGCGCGACGGAGGAGAAGACGGCGCCGACGCGGCTTTCCTTGTCCTCGGCCGCGACGTCTTCATAGCCGAAGGAAACGGTTTCGCTGCCGGTTTCGGGGCCGGCCTGGCCACTGATTTCGCTGCTCATGGCGCAGTCCTCTAAACGGCCGGGCGCGCCTGCGCCACCGCTTTTACCGCAAGGATGTGACGGGATTCGTCATGCACAGGCGCCGCCGCCTGCGGCATTCTTGTCCGCGTCCCCATTCCCGGAGAAACGCGATGGCCGAAATGTCCCTCCAGCCCACCTTCAGCCTCGCGCCCGAGAAGCTGTGGCAGGCGATCAATCCCTGGACCTGGACGTTCGAGGGCTCGCAGGTCGGGCTGGTCAACGTCAACATCGGCGAGACCAAGTACCCCGAGACCGAGCGCGCGATCCTCGATGAAGTCGGCAGTTACGGCCGTCAGCTGGGCCGGATCGGCGATGCCCTGGAAGTGCTGATCGCCCATTTCGACACGGCCCGGCTCTCCGAGGCGGAGCGCGACGCATTGACGATCCTCGAAGGCGACCTCGCCAAGATCCGCCGCATCAAGGCTCGCGAACGGAAGAAGGCGCAGTGAACTTGCCAGCCCGGCCCAATGAAGGCACCCTCCCTTCAGGGGAAAACAGGAGGAAGAACCAATGACCGACTTCGACCCAAGACCCGCGAGTTCGGCGCCTAAGTCGGGTTTCGACTTCAACCAGCCGACGATCATAAACCTGCTCTATCTCGCATCCTACGTGACCGGAGTGACGGGCATCGTCGGCGTCGTGCTCGCCTATGCCTGGCGCGGGGACGCGAAGGCCGCATGGGAGGTGTCGCACTACGAATATGCGATCCGCACGTTCTGGCTGTTCTTCCTCGGCATGGCGGTAGGCACGATCCTGACGCTCGTGCTGATCGGCATCCCGATCCTGATCGCGGTGTCGGTTCTGGTGATCGTGCGCTGCGTGATGAGCATCCTCAACGCGCAGAAGCAGGTGCCGATGCCCAATCCGGGCAGCTGGCTGGTCTAGAATTCAGACCCATCCGTCGTTGCGAGCGTAGCGAAGCAATCCAAGGCTGTTGAACTCCGCCCTGGATTGCTTCGCTACGCTCGCAATGACGATTTTATGAGGCGGTTGCGGGCGGCGCCTTCTCAAAAGGCACGATACGCGAGGTACGCCAGACCCGCCGCCTGCACCGCGGCGATGGTGTGGAGCTGGGCGACGAAGGGTTGCTTGCGCGTCTTGTGCCGGAAGGCCCGGCGCCCGGCATAAGCGCCGGGCGTCCCGCCCGCGAGCGCCAGAAACAGCAGGCGTGCTTCCGGGATACGCCGTTCTCCCCGCCGCGCGCGGGCCTTGTCGATACCGAAAGCAGCGAAGGCGACGAGGTTGAGCCCCGCCGCCAGCACCCACAGAACGTCCGTCAAATTCAGGCCGGTCACAGGCGGGCGAAGATCGACACCGCAAGGTTGATCCACAAGGCGAGCGTGAACAGAATGCCCAGAACGAAGGCCCCGCCCCGGTGCGCCGGGTTATTGTAGGTCATGTGGATCAGGCTCTGCACCACCCGCGCGGCGACGTAGCCCCAGGCGAAGATCAGTGTCCAGCGTCCCACGACCGCCACCACGAAAGCGGTGAGGCAGGCGGCATAGAACAGCGTCGGCAGTTCGAACAGGTTATCATAGTGCCGCACCGCCGCGCGGGCGCTTTCGGGCTCGGGCGGGCCGATGTGCGCACGGTAGTAGTCGGGATCCATCGACTTGATGATACCGGTGCGGGCGACCGCCATGCGCACGAAAGCCACGAACGTCAGCGCGACCACCACCAGCATCGGCAGGAAGATCAGGGTCGGGTTATGGGACATGCGGCGGCCTCCTTCATTGATGGTTCCGCGTAAGCGAGCGGGTATCGCCCGGTCAGTTGCCGGGCGTTGCAGCCGTATCCGGCGCCACGTCCGCAGGCGCAGCGGCCTCCGGTTCGTCCTGTTCGTCCGGGAGCGGACCACCCTCGGGCCCCAGCTTCTCCCAGGCCTCGTCGGCGTCGGTCGGCGGCGGAGGCGGAGCGGCGGCGACGATCGGTTCGGGCTTGAGCCGGGATTTCGGGGTGCGGATGGCGTAATGGTCGCCGCCGTCCTTGCTGAAGGCATAGACCTGGGTGAACGGCACACGGTACTCGGCCGTCCCGTCCGAGACGATCACTTCGTTACCGGCGAGGCGTTCGACGGTGCCGATGGCGAAGCCGTCGTCATCGACGAGCGGAAGGCCATGGACGAGTTCCTCGCGGGACACATTGCGCACGGTGACCGCGTTCTCGTCAAGCAGGGCGCGCTTGCCCGCCTTGCTGTCAGCGGAGACGGGGGCCGGCGTCTGGGCGAGCGCCGGCGAGGCGGTGATTGCAGGAGCGAGCGCAAGCGCGCTCAGCAGCAGCATGGTACGGGGCAAGACCGTTTCTCCGGACAGAATTCTCAGGAGAAATGCGCATGAAGCACGCCGGTTGCCAAGAGCTACCCGCTGCGGGCGGCCGGAAACATCCGGCAGAGTAGGAAATTGAACGGCCGGACGGCGGGAATGGAGGAAAAATTGCCCCCATTCCCGATCCGATACGACTTACTCCGCCGCCACTTCGCCGAACAGGCCGGGCTCGGAACCGTCGTCCACCAGCGGCTCGTCGTTCGCGCGCACCTTCTTGCGCGAGTCGAAGTTGGCCCACACGGTGTTCCAGTCGCCGCGCGTCGCGCCCTTCGAATATTCCGTGGAGCGCGTCTCGAAGAAGTTGGCATGCTCGACGCCGTTGAGCAGCGGCTGCAGCCAGGGCAGCGGGTGGTCCTCGATCAGGTAGATCGGCTTCATGCCCAGCTGGCCGAGGCGCCAATCGGCGATATAGCGGATGTACTTCTTGATATCCTTGGGCGTCATGCCCGGCACCGGACCCAGCTCGAAGGCGAGGTCGATGAAGTTGTCCTCGAGACGGATCGTGGTCTGGCACTGGTCGGCGATATCGTCCTTCACCGCCTTGGTGAGGCAGCCACGCTCTTCGCAGAAGGCGTGAAACAGCTTGATGATGCCTTCGCAGTGCAGCGATTCGTCGCGCACCGACCACGAGACGATCTGGCCCATGCCCTTCATCTTGTTGAAACGCGGGAAGTTCATCAGCATCGCGAAGCTGGCGAACAGCTGCACGCCCTCGGTGAAGCCGCCGAACATCGCCAGGGTGCGGGCGATGTCCTCGTCGTTGTCGACGCCGAACTTCTGCAGGTAGTCGTGCTTGTCCTTGAGTTCCGAATACTCAAGGAACGCGCCGTACTCGCTCTCGGGCATGCCGATGGTGTCGAGCAGGTGCGAATAGGCGGCGATGTGCACCGTCTCCATGTTGGAGAAGGCGGTGAGCATCATCTTGATCTCGGTCGGCTTGAAGACGCGCGCGTACTTCTCGTGGTAGCAGTCCTGCACTTCCACGTCGGCCTGCGTGAAGAAGCGGAAGATCTGGGTGAGCAGGTTGCGCTCATGCTCCGAGATGTTCTGCACCCAGTCGCGGCAGTCCTCGCCCAGAGGCACTTCCTCGGGCAGCCAGTGGACCTGCTGCTGGATCTTCCAGTAGTCGTAAGCCCAGGGATATTCGAAGGGCTTGTAGGTCTTGCGGGCTTCGAGAAGGGACATGGGCGGCTCCGGTGGATCGTCTGAAATTGCGTTCACCCACAACGCTTTCACGCTTGGGCGGAAAGGCCAGAGATAGGCAAGATCGCGCGCAAATCGAGTGCGTGAATCATCTTCCCACAGGAATATGTGGGGGCAAGGAAAAAGTGCAGCCCCAAGGGGTTGTGGGTGTGATTAATTTCGCCGCCCTCGCATGAATCCCCGGATTGTGCCGGTCAGAGGACTTCGGCGACGCCTTTCAGGCTCTCTCCCAGCTTGTCGATCGCCTGCGCTTTCAGCTGGTGCACACGCGGGATCGAAACTTGCAAGACCTCGGCGATCTCAGCGAGGTTCAGTTCCTCGACGAAGTAGAGCTGCACGATCAGCTTGAGCCGATCCGGCAGGTCGGTGATCGCCGCGATGACCGCGCCGCACATCTCGACATCGACCAGCATCGCGAAGCTGTCAGGCGTTTCCGTGGCGCAGGTCATCGACTGATCGGAATAGACCTTGTCAATCGGCTCGAAGCGCATCGGGCGGGCGGCGTCCTGCAGCGAAACCAATTCGCACTCGCCAATGCCCATCGCCTGTGCCAGTTCGTCGGGCCTCGGATCGCGGCCGAGCCAGCCCCGGAGCTGCGTCTCTTTGTCGGCCAGCATGCGGCGTCGCTCGGACGTCCCGCGCGTGCCCGGCGCGGCGCACGAGGTCCAACATCGCCCCCTCACCCGCATCTTGGCGTAGGCGGCGAAGCCGTCCTCAGTCTGAAGGTCGCGCATCTGCACGCATTCGGTGAGGGCCGCCAGGCCCAACTGCGCTAGATCCTCTCCGGGCGGCCCGATGCCGTGGACGTACCAGGCTTACCGCTTAACCATCGGCAGGAGGCGGCGAACCCGGTCGGCCACGTTGCCCTCGTTAGCGCTGCGGGCGGAAAAGGACATCTGGTCGATATTCATGCGACCCAACTTTCTTCGGAGGCGCTTTCTTCAACGGGGGCGGAAAGGCCCATCGCATCATGGGGCCGGCCGGCGCAGCCGATCTCGTCGATCACTTCGATCGGCTGCGCCGCAGGCATTCGGAGATCGAGGGGACCAGGCACAGCAGCGCGGCGAGCGCGCGAAGTGCTGGGCTCCACCACTAGTGCCAGCGGCAGGGAATGCACGACGGCATCGCCGAAGACCGCTTCCACCGCATCGAGGGCGCGGCCGACCACGAAGCGCTAATCCCCACCGACCCGCATGACCCGAGGAACCGGTGGATTTCGGTGTCGGTGATGGATTGAGGAGGTGCGACTGACTGCTGGGGCTTCGACAAGCTCAGGGTGAGCGGCAGTAGCGCAAACCTCCAAACCCGCTCAGGCTGAGCTTGTCGAAGCCCCGAGCCCAAACGCATCCATTGCCACCGCGATGCCCCTCCCCTTGCTTCGCCTCCCGCATCACCACACCCTCCCCGCAAAAGGGAGAGCCTCATGCAATTCACCGGCCCCGCCGAGGACCGCGCCGCCATCCGCGAACTGATGGAGACGTACGCCGACGCCGCATCGCGGATCGACAAGGCGCAGTGGCTCGATTGCTGGGCGCCCGATGCCGAGTGGATCACCAGCCACGCCGAAGTCCGGGGCCACGAGGCCCTCTCCCGCACCTGGGACGATCTGTTCGCCACGATGGAGGCGATGGTCTTTTTCGCCATGCCCGGCGCGATCCAGGTTTCGGGCGACACTGCCAAGGGCCGCTGCCACGTGCGCGAAATCGCCCGGATCGAAGGCAAGGTGATGAAATTCGCCGCCCGCTACGACGACGAACTCGTCCGCCATGGCGCGCGCTGGCGCTTCGCCCGGCGCATTTACGCCATGAACATCGCCGAATAGCGCGCGCCTCTTGCGGCGGGACGGCCGCGCGATTAGGAAAGCCGCGTCGAAGCGCTCATCCCGAGCCTTTCGACAAAGATCGCGCCGGTGCCCCGCAAGGGGCTTAAAAGGGAACGCGGTGAGGATGTTCTCATCCAAATCCGGGGCTGTCCCTGCAACTGTAAGTGGCGAGCGCGATGCATAGGCCGGTGCCCCGAAGGTGGACACCGGCAGCCACTGGGCCGGACGCTGCGACATGCGAGGCCACGGGAAGGCCATGCATCAAGCGATGACCCGCGAGCCAGGAGACCTGCCTGCGTCCGGTCGCTCTTGCCTTGGTCCAGGGGATGGCCGCGGCACGGAACTGTCCGTCTGAGCGACGCAACGTGCGGCGGGGGCCGCATCGGCGCGAGGGACGCCGGGCGCTGCCGCGTCCGTCCGGGGCCTCCCGTGCCGACCGCGCCGACGGCGCGGCAGTCCCCGTCAGGTCGCCGACGCGAAGACGGATCATGACGCCGATGTCGCCTGCGAAAACCCCTCTAAAGAGCCGGATAACTGTGCTCTTTTCCGTACTTGTCGCCGCCAACCTCCTCGTTTGGGGCTGGGCCTTCAGCCTGTTCCACGCCAGCCCGGTGATGCTGGGCACCGCCCTCCTCGCCTGGAGCCTCGGCCTGCGCCACGCCGTCGACGCCGACCACATCGCCGCCATCGACAACGTCACTCGCAAGCTGATGCAGGAGGGCCAGCGCCCGATCACCGTGGGCCTGTGGTTCGCGCTCGGCCATTCCGCCATTGTCCTGATCGCCGCGACTACCATCGCGCTGGCAGCAGGCACTCTCGATGATTTCGAGGCGTTCGGCCGCTCGGGCGGGGTGATCGCCACGATCATTTCGGCGACCTTCCTGTTCCTGATCGCGATCATGAACCTCGCGATCCTGCGCGGGGTCTGGCAGCGCTTCGTCGAAGTACGGCGCGGCGGGACCTATGCCGAGGAAGACCTTGACATGCTGCTCGCCGGGCGCGGGCTGATCGCGCAGATCCTGCGCCCCGTGTTCCGGCTGGTGCGCCATGCCTGGCACATGGCGCCGCTCGGTTTCCTGTTCGGCCTCGGTTTCGACACCGCCACCGAAGTCGCCATCCTCGGTCTGTCCGGCGCCCATGCGGCAGACGGGATTTCGTTGGGCTCGGTACTTGTATTCCCGGCGCTGTTCGCAGTTGGCATGGCGCTGGTCGATACCGCCGACGGCGTCATCATGCTGGGGGCCTACGAGTGGGCCTTCGTCAAGCCGATCCGCAAGCTCTACTACAACATCGTCATCACGGCCATCTCCGCCATGGTGGCGCTGGTGATCGGCTCGATCCAGACCGCCGCGCTGCTGTCGGAGAAATTCGGGCTGGAGGGCGGCGTATGGTCCGGGGCGGCCTCGCTTTCGGAGCAGTTCAACACGCTGGGATTCCTGATCATCGGCCTGTTCGTGGTGTGCTGGTTACTGAGCTGGGCCGTGTTCCGCTGGGGCGGGCTGGACTCGGTAGAGATGCGGGCAACGGCCAACCCACCCCGCTGCGACTAGGTCGCAAACGACCAACCCTCGGTCCCTCCCGCAAGCGGGAGGGACCGAGAGTGGATCTTTTTCAACGCAAGAAAGCCCGGACCATGAGGAACCACGGCCTTTTCGAGATCTTCCGGGACAGGAAGGCTCTACATAACATTGCGTTATTAGTGCAGCAGCGAGAGGACGCTCTACTGGCTCTGGTTGGCCCGTGCGAGCATCGCGGTGTGGCCCTTCGGTCGTCAATGCCTATGTCACCACCAAAGTGGACGGCGCACCCGTCGTCATCCCCTCCCGGCCGGGCTTCTGACGGGACAGTTCGGGGAAACCTGTCAGCCCGGCTGCCGGTTCAGGCTGTCAGTGAAGGCGGATGGAAGTCGAGGCCAACTGGACATCAGCGGCATGCGGCGCGCGCTCGCCCTTCGCCAGCACCGCAGCGACGTGCCCGGCCAGCATCGCCAGCGCAAGCGTCGAGCCCTCAGCAATGGCCTCCTCGGAGCCGCCCGGCGGCACCACGGTCGCAAGGCAGGTGTCGTGACTGCCGCGCGACAGCATGAAGGGCATGTCCGGGCCGATGATCTCAAGCACGGCGCTCATCGCCGCGCCGCATTCGAGCATCGCATCGATACGCACACGGTCGAGCGGTATGGCACCGTCGATGCCGACGCCGTCCAACAAGGCCAGCGCTTCGCGAATACGGTCGATCTCCTCGCACGCGGCACTGCCCGCGCAATCGTGGAGGAAGTCACGCAGACGCCTCGCATGAGCGCGATCGCCGCCGACATTGTTCGAAGTACTTGCCATTGCCTTATCGTTTTCTTTCGCGTCCGAAGGGTGCGCCACAGTCCCCAGACGTGGCCCGGCGTCAATACGCAGTTCCATATAGCCCGGATTCGCTGTCCCACCTTGTTACATCTTATAGAGGCTAGGTGAAACACCCGTGTATTCAGGGCTGCGCAGACTCCTTGCGGAAATCCCCTTAGGGAAACCGCCTCTAGAGCCGCGCTATCGCGTCAAGTCTATCAGCCACCCAGTCCGGCTCGGTAAGCATCAGGTCATGTCCAGTCTCTATATCCCAGACCCTACCGTGAGATCTCTCGGTCAGTAACTTCATGTCACGCCCCGATATTGTCGAGGTGCAGACGATATGGCTCTCCGGAATGGCGCGCATCGCGGCTTCCCGGGTGAGCACGAGGTTCTGCTCGAAGCATCGCCATGGCTGGACGGTCAACCGGGCATCGATCCATGGTCCCAGCACCGAATCGGTCACTCCGAAAAATGCGGCCATGCCGGGCATCGCCGCCATAACGACTCGCACGCCGTCGATCTCATTCAACCCTTGCCTGGCGCCATGGATGGCTTCGTAAGCGTGCTCGCAAAGTGATTCGCCGTCGCGCGGATAGGCCGCGTCGAGATAGACGCGGTGGCCGACACGTTCGGGTTTGCGGTCCGCCGCGCCGGTGATGACCATGTCGCCATAACTGTGGCCGACGAGGATCGCGTCAGTGAGATCCTCGAAATCCAGAAGCCCGGCGATGTCGGCAATGTGAGTGTCGAGATCGATCGTGGCGCTTAACAGGTGCGCGCGGTCGGCAAGGCCGCTCAGCGACGGTGCGTGCACATCGTGCCCGAGCGCCCGCAACCGCTGCGCTACCGGCTTGTAGCCCCAGCCGCCGTGCCCGCCGCCATGGACCCGAACGAAAGTCGACACGCCGCCCCCTGATTATGATCCACAAAGGATCACATCAGTGCGCTTGTGTCAGGCGCCGACAATCTCCTGGCGTGCCGCAAACCATGCGATCATGCGGTCGATCGCGTCCTCGATCTCGGGTGTGGAGACCGCGAAGCTCAGGCGGATGAAACGATGGCCGTCGACCGGATCGAAGTCGATGCCGGGCGCCGTGGCGACGCCGGTGTCGGCAAGCAGTTGGCGGCAGAAGGCGAAGCTATCGTTGGTCAGGTGGCGGATGTCGGCCCAGATATAAAAGGCACCGTCCGGCGGCGCGATCCGTTGCAGGCCCAGGCGAGGCAGCGCCGCCAGCAAAAGCTCGCGGTTACGGGCGTAGCTCGCGTGGTGTCCTTCCAGTTCCTCGACGCAGTCGAAGGCTACCAGCCCGGCATGCTGCGCCAGCACCGGCGGGGTCAGGAACAGGTTGGCGATCCGCGCCCGCGCCGCGTCAATCAGGTGGGGCGGGACGACCAGCCAGCCCAGTCGCCAGCCGGCCATCGAGAACCACTTGGAAAAGCTGTTCACCACCAAGGCCTCCGGCACGTGCTGCAGCACGGAGTCCGCCGTCATGCCGTAGGTCAGTCCGTGATAGATCTCGTCGGAGATGACGGTGATGCCTTTGCGCGCACAAACCTCGGCGATGGCCGCAAGCTCCTCGGGCGCGATGACGGTCCCGGTGGGGTTCGCCGGGCTGGCGAGGATCAGTCCTTCCGGCGCCGGGTCGAGCGCGTCGAGCGCGGCGGCAGTGACCTGATAGCGCTCGGCCGGCCCGCAGGGCAGTTCGACCGGCTCGATGTAGAGCGTGCGCATGGCATTGCGGTACGCGACGTAGCCCGGGCGAGCGAGCGCCACCCGCGCGCCGGGACGGAACAGGCACGACAGCGCCAGCACGAAGGCCGGCGATGCGCCGCAGGTCAGGAACACCTGCTCGGGCGAAACCATGACGCCATAAGCTTCGGCATAGTGACGCGCGATCCGCTCGCGCAGTGCCGGGCTTTCCCAGTATCCGCCCGCCTCTGCATCCAGCACCGCGTGGGCGGCGGCGATGGCGGCAGCTGGAGCCCCCGTCGAGGGCTGGCCGTATTCCATGTGGATCACGTCGCGCCCCTCGGCGGCGAGTTCGTAGGCGAGACGGCCGATGGTGGTGGCGTGGAAGGGTTCGACGTGCGCGATCATGCCCGCCTGCTACGCGCAGCAAGGGCGCGATGCAATGCGGGCGCCTTGCGGGATCGGTGCGATGCGCGCTCAGGATGCGAAGACGGTGTAGATCCGCGCGTCGAACAGCCACCGGCCGTCCAGCCGCACAGATCGGTCGTGATATTCGCCGGTGACCTCCTTGTCAGTGCCAGTGATCCGCGCCACCATCATCGCATTGGCCCGCGCAGTATCGCCCGTGACCTCGATCATCAGGTTATGGATCAGCGGCACCGGATGCGGCCTTCCCTTTCCTTCGAGCAGAAACGCAACCAGTGCCTGCGGAGTGTCAAACCGCTGGCGCACGACGTGTTCGGCACGGTCCGGCGCACCGGAGCGGACCTCGAAAGTGCCCGTTGAAGCGAAAAGCTTTGAAATGTCCTCATAGGCCTCTCGCCGCACGGCGCGGGCATAGCCGTGAACGAGATCGGCGATGGCGCTTTGTGCCTCAATCCGGGCCAGGCGGTCTTCGGTCATGCGGCTGCCCCTTCACTCGCATCCCGCCGCTCGCAGGCGGCGCGGATCGCCGCGAAGCGAGGCTCGACGCTGCGCCAGACGCGGGTGTGAGTGACGATGCAGGGTTCGTCGGCTTCGATGCCCGCCAGTACCATCGCGCCGACATGGTCGGGCGTCACGCTGGAGAGCGGCATCGCCCCCGCATACTGACGGATCTCGCCCCCAACCTTGCGGGTGTTCTCGGCGAGGTTCGTGGCGACATAGCCGGGGCAAAGGAGCGACACGCCGACGCCATGCGGCGCCATCTCCTGCCGCAGAGCCTCGGTAAGCGCGGTCACGCCGAACTTGGCGACGGCATAGGCCCCCACGCCGGGCACGCTCGCGGTGAGACCGGCCTGGGAGGACGTATTCACGATATGCCCCCTGCCTCTCGCCCGCATGTCGGAGGCGAAAGCGAAGACGCCATTGGCGATGCCGGTGAGATTGATCGCCACGATGCGATCGAAGCTGGCAGGGTCCATATCCGCGAACTCGCGACCGTTGGGAGCGATGCCGGCATTGTTGACCAGTACGTCGACCGGCCCGAAAGCGCCCTGCGCCTCGGCCTTGGCCCGTGCCCAACCGTCCCGGTCGCGGGTATCGAGCATGACGCCGTGCACCGCCTCGCCCCGATCGCCCAGCACCGCGTCGAGGCGTTCTGCATCGATGTCGGCGATGGTCACCCGGATGCCCCTGCGGACCATCGCATCGACGATACCTAGGCCGATGCCGCTCGCCCCGCCGGTGACGAAGGCGTGCCGTGCCTCGCTCAAATCCATGGTTTTCACCTCTCCTGATCGCGACCTCGCCGCTTTGAGGGAATTTTGAAGAAGCGGGCACCGCCTTGCAATCGGCAACACCGCTGTTCATCACCGCCGGGACGATAAGAACAGGGAGATGCGCCGCCATGACTGTGGACGATGTGATCGCGGCTGCACGCAGCCAGACCGGACTGACCGAAATCGGCGACCCGGCCGCACTGGAAGGACTACAGAGGCTGATCGATGCCTATGCCGAAGAGGCACGCTTCACCGAGCGCGGCACGCAGCTCGCGCAGCGCGATCTGGTGAAGTACATGGCGGGCCGCATGCGGATCGAAGACTGGCTGGCCCGTCATCCCGAACTCCTCGAGCGCCCCGTCGAAAAGCCGATGTTCGTCTTCGGCCTGCCGCGCACCGGGACCACTCTGGTCATCAACCTGCTCGCCGCCGACCCCAAGCGCCGCTCGTTCCTGCGCTGGGAATCGCATGATCCGGTGCCGCCGCCGCATTTCCACGAACTGGCTGCCGGTCCTCGCTGGAAGGCGATGCAGGACCAGACGCAGGCCTCGCTGCAATATATGCCGCAGATCGCCGCTATCCATTATGAGGACGCGCATAGCCCGACCGAGTGCCAGTTCTCGATGACCTACTCGTTCTGTGCGCAGGTGTTCAGATCGCAGGCCGACATTCCGAGCTATCGCCACTGGCTGCTGCACGAGGCCGACTATCGTCCGGCGTTCCGCTTCCACAAGCGGCTGCTGCAGCTCCTGCAGGCCGAGACGGGAGGGCGATGGACGCTCAAGAACCCGTGGCACCCGTTGTTTCTGGATGCGCTGTACGAGGTCTACCCCGACGCGCAGTTGGTCATGACCCACCGCGATCCCGCCGACGTACTGGGATCCATCGGCAGTCTGATCGAGAACGTGCGGCGGATCTATTCGGACGAGATCGACCTGGAAGGCATCGGCCGGACCTTTATGGAGACCTTCGCGCTGATGATCGAGCGGCAGGACGCATTCCGCGCCGCCCATGGTGCGGATGCCATTCTCGACGTCCAGTACATCGATGTGATGAAGGACCCCATCGGCACCTGCCGCAGCATCTACGACCACTTCGGCGAGCCCTTCACGCAAGAGGCAGCGGCCGGGATGGAAGCCTACATGGCAGCCAATCCCAAGGGCAAGCACGGCAAGCACGACTACTCGCTGGAACGCTACGGCCTCACGCGCGAGGGGGTTCATGCCGCATTCGCCGACTATATCGAGCGCTACCGTATCCCCGTGAAACAGGGCGCATGACGCATCTCGGCAAGCGCTACGGCCAGCTCGTCCAGATGAGCTATGCCACGCGCGACATGGACGCGGCCCTCGCCCATGCCGAGACGCAGCTGGACATCACCGGCCTGCGCCGCAGCAGAATCCGAGATTGAGGTGCTGTCCTACGGAGAACGCCGCAGACTGGGCGTGAAATCCGCGATCGCCAACGTCGCAGGCCCCCGCGGCCTGCGCCAGTTCGAGATCATCGAGCCGGTGTCTGGCGTGACGGGTATCTACACCGACGCGGTGGACCTTTCGGCGCAGGTCCTCGCCTTTCACCACATCGGTATCGCCGTGCCGGGACCTTATACAGAATGGGAGGCCCTCCTCCACGACGTGCGCGCGAGCGGGGACGCGCTGGCCCTGCAGTTCCCCGCCGAACCGTCCGCCCAAGCCGGGATTTGCTTCTGCTACGTCGATACACGCGAGAGGATCGGCCACTTCACGGAATACCTGTGGGCCGACCCTTCGCTGGCGGGAATAACGGTCGCGCCCTGGCTCTAGGTGCCGTCGCTATTGGCGCTGACGATGCCGGGACGCTCCGCGCCCATGCCCGAGAAGCCGATCGAATAACCACCGTCCACCGGCAGAATCACCCCGGTGATGTAGGCGGCCTCGTCGCTGGCGAGGAACAGGGCGGCGGAGGCGATATCCTCGGCGCGGCCCCAGCGGCCCATCGGTATCCCGGCCAGCGTGGGAAAGCCCTCCGGCGGCGAGTCGTGCGATTTCGATGCCTCGACCAGTCCGGTCCACATGGTGCCCGGGGCCACGGCGTTCACACGGATGTTCCGGTCCGAATAGTCGAGTGCCGCGACCTTGGTGAGCTGGTGCACGCCCGCCTTGGCCGAACTGTAGACGCCGTGGTGCTTCCACCCCACCACCGCCGAAGCCGAACTGGTGTTGACGATCGCACCGCCGCCCGTCTTCAGCATGGATTCGATACCGTACTTCATGCCCAGGAAGACGCCGCGAATGTTGGTGGCGTGAACCTTGTCCCACAACTCGGTCGTCTGGGCATGCAGGGGGCCCATCCCGCCGCCGAAACCGGCATTGTTGCACAGCACGTCGAGCCGACCGAAACGCTCCTCGGCCCTGGCGATCATGGCCTGGACTTGCGCCTCGCTGGAGACGTCGCAATGGATCGAGACGGCATCGCCACCGAGATCGGCCGCAACCTCGTCTTCATTGCCCGAAATGTCGGCCAGCAGCAGCCTGGCCCCTTCCGCATGGAACAGCTGCGCCATCGCGCGCCCCATCCCGGAACCTGCACCTGTGATTATGCAGACCTTGTCCTGAAGCCTTCCGGCCATTTTCCTTCTCCCTTCAAGCCGATGTGTCGATCGTCGGCCGGATCGATATTTCCGAGATGTTCGCGCGGCGCGGCATGGCGAGGATGAAGACGATGGCCTCTCCGATGTCGCGGGGCTTCACCGCACCTTCCTTCGCCACATGCGCCTGGATCGCGGCGCGCCAGTTGGGATCGGAGATGTTGTCGCCCACTTCGGTCTCGGTCGCGCCCGGCATCAGCGTCGTGACGCGGACATTGCGGCCGCCCAGTTCCTGCCGCATGCCATCGGTCATCATGTTGACCGCGTGCTTGCTGGCGGAATAGGCGCTGGTCATCGGCCCACCCTTGCGACCGGCGAGCGAGGAGATGGTGATGATGTCGCCCTCTCCCTGCTCCAGCATGTGCGGGACGGCGGCAGCACAGGTATAGACGGTGCCCATCAGGTTGATGTCGATGACTCGCCGGTAGATCGCGGTGTCGCAGTTCTCGATGCCCCCGCCTCCATGATTCCTGCCGAGTTGATCAGGATGTCGATGCGCCCCAGCTTCTCGACCGTCTCTCCCACCGCGCGGCGGGCGTCGTCCTCCACGGTCATGTCACCCGGAATGGCCAGCGCCGTTCCACCCTCTGCCTCGATCCGGGCGACGAGGCCCGACAATCGCTCCGCCCGGCGCGCCGACAGGACGACGGCCGCACCGGCTTCCGCCAGGCACAGCGCCGCCGCCTCGCCGATGCCCGACGAGGCCCCGGTCACGAGCGCGACTTTTCCTGCAAGGGGTTTGGTCATCGGCGGCAATCTCCCGTTCGTTTTCGTATGCATTGGCTGCCCCCGAGCCGCCGCACAGTCAACGGAAAATGCTGAACCCTGTTATAATCGCTCAGGCGCGACGGAGAAGATGTATCCGATCACCTGGTTTCGGAGGAACGGCGATAGAGTACCGAATCGCCCGCACGCACTACCGGCTGCCATCCGCGCAGCGGCAGTTCGGGCGCATGCCAGACTACCCAGAGCCGGGGGATACCCGCCGGAACCCGGTCGACCGCTGCCAGAAGCTGGTTGAACCCCTGACAACTCTCGCCGACCAGCGCTCCAGTCGCCGCATCGAAGAAAGGGCCGGCGGCGGGGTTGTCGATGCTCATGAGCTGGCCGCCCGGCATCGCCCACTGGTCGTTGGCGAAAGCATGGCGGCGCATCATCGCATAGCTGGCGAGATGGACGTCACGCACGCGCGCCTGCTGCTGGATGAAGTTGACGCAGGGCAGCGCGATGAAGGTCAGCAGTTGCGAGCCGCGCGGGATCTGCTCGATCACCGCCTGCTCCTCGCGGATCTGCTCGTCCCAGGCGGCCATGCTCACCGTATTACCGACGAGGCGCAGGGCGGTGAAGACGATCCCCGCGACCAGCAGCAGCCTTTGCCTACCCGCGCCGAGGTCGATCGGACACGCGCAGATCAGCGCGAGGGCATAAATCGTCGGCGTCAAGCGCATGTCCGCGTAGGCCGAGCCGTAGATCGTGCCCGGCATCAGCATAAACAGCCCCAGCAGCACAAGCGTCCCCAGCGCCAACCCCTTGTGAAGCGCGAAACGCGGCGAGCGCCAGACCACGACAATCAGCCCCGCCAGCAGGGCCGCGCAGGCATAGTCCCACCCTTCCCACCGGTCGGCGAAGACGTTGATCAGGTGATAGAGCTTGATCCCCATCCGGAACCAGTTCTCGTTCGGCAGGTGCCCGGTCGGGTGCGGCCATGCCATGCTGGCTAGCTGCGGCACCAGCAGGCAGGTGCTGGCGAGGAAGCCGCCGCACAGCGAGGGCAGCAATCGCCCGGACCGCTCGAAACGCGCCACCAACTCGCAGCATCCAACGAGCACGCACAGCGTCGCCCAGGCTGCAAGGTGACACACCCATATGACGCAGACGACAAGACAGAACACCAGCCAGCGCCGACGCGGATGCTCCGCCATCGACGGGCTGATCCACCAGGCCAGCGCCAGCGTGACAAGCGCCATGCCCAGCGTGAAGTTGAGGAAGCCGAACTGGAACGGGTTGCCCAGCGCCAGCGGCGCCGCGAACAGCACCGTCATCGCCACGCGCCCATGCGCGGCGCGGGAAAGGCAAAGGTAGCCCGCCACCTGCAGCGCAACGATCAGGATCACAATGCCCTTCACCGCCAGCCTGAGGCCCACTATCGGCTCGAACACCCATGCCAGCAGGTCCGCGCCGAGGTTGGGCAGCAGGTTCCATCGAAAGCTGTACCACTGCGCCAGATCGGCACTGTGCCCGCCGTCCATCTGCACCATGTAGCGCGACATGTGCGCGGGCAGGTCGGTCAGCGGCGGCACCACCGGCCAGAGTAGCGGGACCACGGCCAACAGCACCAGCGCAGCGCACCAGCGCAGCGGGATCGCCCCGGCTTGTGTAGTCACCGGGCAGCCCGTCCGGGGGTGAACACGAAGTGGCGGGAGAGCAGGAAGAAGCACAGCGAATAAGCCGCCATCGCCGCGCCCTGCCCGATCAGGCTCTGCGCAAACCCGAGCCCGCGCATGAGTGTCAGCACGCCGAGATTGGCTGCATAGGACAGCGCGAACACGGTCAGGAAGCGCGCCACTTCCCCGGCCGCGACCGGCCCGCGTACCGAGAAAGACCAGACCCGGTTGAGCACAAAGGACAGGCACACGCCAACCGCATAGCTACAGGCATTGGCCGGATAGTCGCCTACCCCCAATCGCAGCAGCGCCCAGATGACCGCCAGCCCCGCCAGCGTATTGAGCACGCCCACCAGCCCGAAGCGCAAGGCGGCCATCATTGTCGTCATGTCCAGCGCGTCAGCCGCGCGGATCGAAGGCGGCGACCGTCAACGGCACCTGTATGACCCCGCGCTCGCTCGCCCGCGACTGGCTGCGAACCTCGCGCACGATGAACAGGGGCCGCCCCTTGCTCTCGATATAGAGCCGTCCGAGGTAGTCGCCGAAGACGCCGAGGATGATCAGCTGGATGCTGCCCATGATGAGCATCACCGCAATGATACTGGTCCAGCCGACGATCGTCCCCTCCTCGAACCAGCGCCAGATCGCCCAGGACAGCATCGCGAAGCCCGCAACCCCCGTCAGCATGCCCAGATGCGAGGCAATCCGCAGCGGCACCGTCGAGAAGCTGGTGATCGCATCGAACGCGAGGCGTATCATGCGGCGCAGCGGATAATGCGTCTCGCCAGCCGCGCGCGGCGCACGCTCGTAAGGCAGCGCGACCTGCTCGAACCCGATCCAGCTCACCATGCCGCGAATGAAGCGATAGCGCTCGGGCATGGCGTTGAGCTGGTCGACGACGCGCCGGGTCATCAGCCTGAAATCCCCGGTATCGACAGGAATGTCCTGCTCGGCGAGGCGATTGAGGAGCTTGTAGAAGACCGATGCGGTGCCGCGCTTGAAAGTACTCTCGCCATGGCGCGCGATCCGCTGGCCGTAGACTACATCCGCACCCGCCTCGATCCTGGCGATCATCGCGCCCAGCAGTTCGGGCGGGTCCTGAAGGTCGGCGTCGATCATCATGACGAGGTCGCCGCGGCAAACCTGCAACCCCGCCGTCACCGCCAGCTGGTGGCCATGGTTGCGCGAAAGATCGACGCCCAGCACGCGCGGATTGCGCTCGGCCAGAACACAGATCAGCGGCCAGGTGCGGTCAGTGGAACCATCGTTGACGAGGACGATCTCGTAATCCTCGCCCACCTGATCCCGACAGGCGGCCGCGAGCCGTGCTTCCAGCATGAGGAGGACCGCCTCCTCGTTGTAGCACGGCACCACGACCGAGAGGCGCGGGCAGGTCCGTTCGGCGAACGGCAGGATAGGTTCCATCTTCATGAGTCGGCCCCGCGAAACTCGGCTGTGCTTCGAGGAAGCCGTATCGACCACTTCTGGTTAACCGGCCGTAAAAGACGCTGATTTGCCGTGGGCATACGAAAAGGGCGAGGTCCGCGAACCTCGCCCTTCCACATAGGGCACCGCCTTTGGCGTCGCCCTCCCCGTGTTCGGATGTCAGGCCGTCCTGCCGCGGGCCAGTCGGCGCCGTCCGACGATCGCTGCGGCTGCGGCGCCGAACAGGATCAGCATCGGCGGAGCCGGCACGTCGGTGCCGCCCGAAGTGGTGGTGGTCGAACCGCCCGAGGACGAACTGGACGACGACGAAGAAGACGAGGAACTGGAGCTGCTCGACGAGGTCGAACCGTTCGAGCCGCCCGAGGTCGAGGAAGACCCCGACGAAGACGAGGAGCTGGACGACGATCCGCTCGACGAACCCGTAGAGGTCGCTCCGCCGGAGGAATGGTCGTTACCGCCGCTCGATGAACTGGAGGATGAGCTGGACGAGGAACTGGAAGACGACGAGGACGAGCTGGAGCTGCTCGTGCTGGTCACGTTGCCCGAGCTGGTCGACGTGGTCGAGGTGATCCCGCCGGTGGTCGTCGTGGACGTCAGACCGCCCGTGGTCGTGGTCGAAGTCAGGCCGCCGGTGCTCGAACTGGACGTGGAAGTGACGCCGCCACTGGTCGAGGTCACACCGCCCGTGGTGGAGGTCACGCCGCCCGAAGTCGAAGTGACGCCGCCGGTCGTGGAAGTCACGCCGCCGCTGCTGGTCGAGGTGATCACCACGTTGCCGCCGCCACCGCCGCCGCTGCCTCCGAAGAAGCCGCCGAAGAAACCACCGCCAAAGCCGCCGAAGCCGCCCCCGCCGCCGATCACCACAGGCGCGCCGCCGCTGCCGCCCGAGTAGGACGGCCCCGGAGCGGGCGGCATGTACGGCGCGGGCATCGGCACCATCGCCATCTGCGGCTGGTCGCAGCAGGTCCGCTTGATGATCTTGCGCACGCGCTTGGTGGTGCGCGGCTGGTCCTTGCGGACGATGCGCTGGGCCGGGCGTTTCTTTACCGGAGCGGCCTTGGCCATCTTTACCTTGCGGTACTCGGTCTTCGCCGACTGCGTCTCGGCGACGTGAACGGCGCCGCCGCCGATCACGGCACAGCCCGCCGCACAGGCAGACAGTTTAGCAAGGGCCATCCGAACCGACATAACGCGTTGCTCTCTTTGTTTCGCACCGGAGGCCCGAAGGCCCTCTGGGGCTACCGTGCATCCATCTGCCAGAAACAACGCAGAGACACGTTAATGCGGCAATGTCATTCACCCGCAATTCACCGTCCCGATGCGGGAAACTCGGTTAATTTATCATTCTAACTCAGAGGGTGTACCGAAACGGGACTGTTGCTTCGGCGGGTTGTAAAGCAGACCGACGCTTTTGGGGCGAATGTGCCGCCTGGCGCACTCACCCTTCCGAATCGAACAACCCGCCCTGAGGACCGGCCGGAGGAGTCATGCCAAGGTGGCTCCAACCCCGATCGTTGAGGCAGCGCCCCCGTGCCGTGCGGGCGACGAGGCCCAACTGGATGAGGTACGGCTCAATCACTTCCTCGATCGTGTCGCGCGGTTCGGACAGTCCCGCCGCCAGCGTCTCCACGCCCACCGGACCGCCCTTGTAGATGTCTGCGATCATCCGCAGATACCGGCGATCCTGCGCATCGAGGCCAATGGCGTCCACTTCCAGCCGGGTGAGCAGATCGTCGGCGATCGCACGGGTAATGGTGTCCGATCCCGCCACATGCGCGAAATCGCGCACCCGCCGCATAAGGCGTCCTGCAACGCGCGGCGTACCACGCGCACGGCGGGCGATCTCGGTCGCCCCGCCCTTGTCGATGCCGATGCCGAGCAGACCCGCGCCGCGGCTGACGACCTTCTCCAGTTCCTCGACGGTGTAGAACTGCAGGCGCACCGGGATGCCGAAACGGTCCCGCAGCGGCGTCTGCAGTAGGCCCTGTCGGGTCGTCGCGCCGATCAGCGTGAAAGGTGGCAGATCGATCCGCACCGAGCGCGCCGACGGACCTTCGCCGATGATGAGGTCCAGCGCGCGGTCCTCCATCGCCGGATAGAGCACTTCCTCGACCACAGGATTGAGGCGATGGATCTCGTCGATGAACAGGACGTCGCCCTGCTCCAGATTGGTCAGCAGCGCGGCGAGGTCGCCCGCCTTGGCGATGACCGGACCGGAAGTGGCGCGGAAACCCACGCCCAGTTCGCGCGCGACGATCTGCGCCAAGGTCGTCTTGCCAAGCCCCGGAGGCCCGAAGAACAGCACATGGTCCATCGCCTCGCGCCGCGACTTGGCACTTTCGATGAAGACGTGCAGGTTGTCCTTGGCCGCCGCCTGCCCGACGAACTCGGCGAGCGTCTTGGGCCGAAGCGCGGCATCGGCGTCCTCGACCTGGCGATTGGGGGAGAGGATTGGGTTGTCGGTCATTTACTGAAAAGCTCTATCCCGTCGCCAGCTTCAGCGCCACGCGCATGAGGTCGCCCAATGCGGCATCCTCGCCAAGCTGATCGACCGCCTTGCCAACCGCCGTCGCCGCAACCGCAGGCTTGAAGCCAAGGTTCTGCAGTGCCGACAGGGCATCGGCGCTGGCCGAGCCCGCAGGCGCAACCGCCGCGATGCCGGGCGCTCCTGGCGCGGTCGGCATGCCGCCGGCCTTGTCCTTGAGTTCGTTGACGATCCGGCTGGCCAGCTTCGGCCCGACGCCGTTCGCGCGCGCCACCATGGCGCTGTCGCCGCCCGCACAGGCGCGTTGGAGTTCCTCGGTCGTCAGAGCGGAGAGGATCGCCAGCGCTACCTTGGAGCCGACACCCTGCACCGCCGTCAGCAGACGGAACCAGTTGCGCTCCGCCCCGGACGTGAAACCGATCAGGCGCTGGTCGGTTTCCGAAACCTGCATCTCGGTATGGACGACGACGCGATCACCCCGGATACCGAGATGGTCCAGCGTCCGCGCCGAACAATGGACGAGGTAGCCCACTCCGTTGACGTCGATGATGGCCCAGTCGGCGCCGGTGTCGTCGAGCAATCCTGTCAGCTTGGCGATCATGGTTTGTTCCTATGGCAGGAAGGGATTCGGGGCGCCAGAGGAAAAGAGAGGCAGGCAGGGGTTTACCACCCCTGCACCCCGTATAGCGTCGAGGCCACGCGCGCCGCTTCGTCATGTCAGACGGTGAGCCGGGAGACATTGAAAGCCTGCGGCGCAATGTGAGGCGGCCGCTGCTGCGCGCGCGACAACGACAGTTTGGGGGTCTGGGGCGATGGCCCCAGGACTTCCCTTTCACCTGTGACTGCCCAGCATATTCGCATGAGTAATCGCCACCGCCAGAGCATCGGCGGCATCTTCACCTGCCAGCTTCACGCCCGGCAGCAGCACCATCAGCATCGCCTGGACCTGCGCCTTCGCCGCCCCGCCAGTGCCAACGATCGCCTTCTTCACCAGCTTGGTCGAATATTCCGCCACCGGAATCCCGGCGCGCGCCACGGACAGCATCGCGACACCGCGCGCTTGCCCTAGCTTGAGGGTGGACTGCGGGTTCACGTTGACGAAGACTTCCTCCACCGCGCCGGTATCGGGCCGGTGCTGGAGGATCACATCGGTCAGCGCGGCGTCGAGTTCGACCAGCCGCTCGGCCATCCCGGCCTTGGCGTTGGTGCGGATCTGGCCGTTGGCGACGTGGCTGAGGCGGCTGCCGCTCTTGGCGACGACGCCCCAGCCCGTGCAGGTCAGGCCGGGGTCGATGCCGAGGATAATCATGGTGTCAGACCTTCAGCCCGAGCCGCGGCCCGAAATGCATCATCAGCGAATAGAGCACGATGGTCAGCACGCATCCGGCCAGCAGCGAGGCCCAGAAACCAAGGCCATTGCGCAGCAGGACCGGCATCAGCAGGAACATCGGCAGCGAGGGCAGCACGTACCAGAACGTCGCCCCGGCATGGACCGCCATGTTCTCGGCATCCGGGCGGGCCTGCCACAGCAGGATCATGCCCAGTACCGAGACCAGCGGCAGCGAGGCGACAAGCGCGCCCAGAGCGGGCAGGCGCTTGCCGATTTCCGCGATCGCCACGATGAGAACGCCCGAAAGCAGGGCGCGGGCGATCAGTGCCAGCATATCAGCCGAGCGTTTCCATGACCTCGTCCGAGATCTCGTAGTTGCCCCAGACGGTCTGGACGTCGTCGTCGTCTTCGAGAGTGTCGACCAGCTTCATCAGCGTGCTGACGGTGTCCGCGTCGACCTCGACGGTGAGGTTGGGCTTCCATGCCAGCTTGACGCCTTCGGCTTCGCCCAGGGTCTTTTCCAGCTCGCGCGCGACTTCGTGGAGCGCATCGACCGAAACCCAGATCTGGTGGCTGCCGGGGTTCTCGTCGCCGTCGCCCATGTCGCTCTGCACGTCTTCGGCGCCCGCCTCGATCGCGGCTTCGAGGACCTTGTCCTCGTCACCCACGCTGCCGGGGTACTCGATCAGGCCGAGGCGTTCGAAGCCGTGCGAAACCGCGCCCGAGGCGCCGAGGTTGCCGCCGTTCTTGGCGAAGGCGGTGCGCACGTTGGTAGCAGTGCGGTTGCGGTTGTCGGTCAGTGCCTCGACGATGATGGCGATGCCGCTGGGGCCGTAGCCCTCATAGCGCACTTCCTCGTAGTTCTCGGCGTCGCCCTTGCTCGCCTTGTCGATGGCGCGCTGAATGTTGTCCTTGGGCATCGACTGCGCCTTGGCCGCGTTGACGGCGGCGCGCAGGCGCGGGTTCATGTCCGGGTCGGGCATGCCCATCTTCGCCGCGACGGTGATTTCGCGGCTGAGCTTGGAGAACTGCGCCGAGCGCTTCTTGTCCTGCGCACCCTTGCGATGCATGATGTTCTTGAATTTGGAATGGCCTGCCATCGGTCCGCTCGTTGCCTGCCCATGAGTCCACGGGTCTTTGCGATGAATGAAGTGGCGCGGGCCTTACAACAGGGGCACCCCAAAGGGCAACCGGAGTCGGTCTGCTACAGGACGACGGCAGTTCCGGAACAGCTTACCATCAGCATCGAACCGTGCGATCCGATCACCTCGTAGTCTATGTCCACGCCGACCACGGCGTTGCCGCCCAGCTTCTCCGCCTCCGCTTCCATTTCCTTCAACGCCTCGCGGCGGGCGCGCTGGAGGACTTCCTCGTACTTGCCGGAGCGACCTCCGACGATGTCGGTGACGGCGGCGAAGAGATCGCGCACGAGGTTGGCGCCGACGATGACTTCGCCAGTGACGATACCCAGATAGTCACGGACTGGCTGGCCTTCGACGGTGGGAGTGGTGGTGACGATCATCGGCGCGCTCTCCTTCGCTGGACCGCCAAGGTTGCACCGTCTCACGGTGCTGGCAAGACAACGAATTGGCAAGGAAATCGGGGATAGAACGAAGCATGGCGACCCGGATCGAAACAAGCTCCTCAGTACCCTCTGCCCTGCTGCGCGAACTGGCGAGCTTCGTCGCCCGGCCGCGCATACTTGCGCCCATCGGCCTGCGTTCGCGTGAGGCATGGCCCCGGCTGGCGCTGCTGACGGTGCTGCACATCGGCGGGCTTCTGCTGGTGATCCTGCCGCTGCTCGGGCTCTACCAGAAGACAATGGGCCAGCCGCTGCCCGACGCCTTCGACAAGCTGCCCGCAGGCTGGCTGCTGCCGATCACCATCGTGATCGCACCGGTGCTGGAGGAGATGATCTTCCGCGGCTGGCAGACCGGACGCCCCCGCGCGCTATGGCTGCTGGCGTGCTTCGGCCTGTTCGCTGGGTTGGCCGCCATGGCGAAATCACTGCAGCCGCTGGTCCTGGCAGGATCACTGCTGGCGCTCGTGGTCGCCGCTGTTGGAGGTTGGCTGTGGCTGCGCAAGCGTCCGACGCCTGCCATTTATGCGGCGGCTTATCCGGCGGTGTTCTGGCTGGCGGCGCTGCTGTTTGCGGCGGTCCATCTGATGAACTACCCCGCCATCTCCGCGCTCGCGCTGCCGATGGTGTTGCCGCAATTGTGGGCAGGCGTGCTGCTGGGCTTCACGCGCCAGCGCATCGGCCTTCCGGCCTCGATGCTCCAGCACGGCTGCGCCAATGCGGCGGCCATGGTGCTGGTGCAACTGGGGAGCTGACGCCCCCTCCACCACCCGCTGCGCGGGCGGTCCCCCTCCCCGAGCAGGCTCGGGGAGGAATGAGGATCAGTCGATGCCAAGGGCCGACTTGTAGGTGTCGAGCAGCATGTCCATTTCGCGGCGGTCGTCGGGCTTCATCTTGCGCAGGCGCACGATGGCACGCATGATTTTGACGTCGTAGCCGACGGCCTTGGCTTCGTTGTAGACGTCGCGGATGTCGTCCGAGATGCCCTTCTTTTCCTCTTCCAGGCGCTCGACGCGCTCGATCAGCAGGCGCAGGCGATCGTCGGTGGTTTCGGCCATGGGGGTACGTGCTCCGGTAAATGCTGGTGAATCGGTTGGCGGCGCTGATAGCGAGACAACAGGATTCGGGCAAAGCGCCCCCTGTGGAAATCATGTGGAGGACGCGCAAAGGGTTGCCCCCAAAGCCGCACTTTCCTATCTGACCGGGGCGCCGACCACGTTCGTGCGTCTCCTTCGACGGAGCTTCAAGTCCGGGACGGCCCGGGAATCGCCTCATAGGAGATTGCCGAATGCCCTGGGTTCTTCTCGCCATCGCCGGCCTGCTCGAAGTGGTCTGGGCGTTTTCCATGAAACAGTCGGAGGGCTTCACGCGCCTGTGGCCCAGCGTCGTGACTCTGGCCGCGATGCTGGCGAGCTTCGGCCTGCTCGCCGCCGCGATGCGGTCCCTGCCACTGGGCACGGCTTATGCCGTGTGGACCGGCATCGGCGCGGTGGGCGCTTTCGCGGCGGGGATCGTGTTCATGGGCAGATCGGCAAGCGCGATGCGCCTGCTTGCCGCCGGACTGATCCTCAGCGGGATCGTGCTGATGAAGGTGGCGACGCCCTGACAGGCAGGCTCGTCGTCCCGGACCTGATCCGGGACCGGTGGCTGTCTTTAGGTAAGAGATCGCAGCGCGCGCAGCCAAGTGGGCCGTTCACGGCCAGCGGTCCCGGATCAGGTCCGGGACGACGTAAAGGTCAATGCGTCCCGCCGTTCTTCTTCACGCTCTCTTCCATCCGCGCGATCTGTTCCGGCGTGGCTTCGCTCTGGTGCTTTGCCTTCCATTCGTCGAACGGCATTCCGTGGATCACCGCGCGGGCGGCAGCCTTGTCGCCTTCGTACCCCGCATCGCGAGATCCAGTCGGCCAGGCAATTGCGGCAAAACCCCGCCAGCCCCATCAGGTCGATGTTCTCGGCATCGCGGCGCTGCTGGAGGTGGCGCACAAGGCGACGGAACGCGGCAGCGGCCACGGCGTCATCTATCGTATCAATGTTATCCTTGCCGTTCATAATCGCACCGATCGTCCTTGGTTTGTCATCACGCCTTTGCCATATGGGGCCCAGTTTCCGGAAGAGGCAGTAAACTTGGTCAGCACCATTCCTTCGGGCGCCCTGAACGCAAATGGGCCCTATCGTCGTTCTCCCCACCATCGCGGCATCAAGCGCCAGCGCAAGGTAAAGATCCTCGCAACGCTGGGCCCGGCAAGCCGCGACAAGGAGACGATCGCCAAGCTGCTCAAGGCCGGCGCCGACGCCTTCCGCGTCAACATGAGCCACGGCGACCACGACACCCACCGCGAGACGATCGCCAATATCCGCGCGGTCGAGAAGGACCTAGAGCGCCCCGTCGCGATCCTGTGCGACCTGCAAGGCCCCAAGCTGCGCGTCGGCCAGTTCGAGGGCGGCAAGGCCTTCCTGCGCCACGGCGCCCACTTCACGCTCGACCGTGACCCGACCCCGGGCAACAACGAACGCGTTTGCCTGCCGCATCCCGAACTCTTCGGCATCCTCCAGAAGGGCCAGCGCCTGCTGATCGACGACGGCAAGCTGCGCCTCGTCGTCATCCGCGCCGAACCGGACGCGATCCTGTGCAGCGCCGAAGTCGGCGGCCCGATCTCCGATCGCAAGGGCGTCAATATTCCCGATGCCCTGATCCCGATCCCGGCCCTGACCGAGAAGGACCGCCGCGACCTCGCTTTCGCGGTCGAGCAGAAGGCGGACTGGATCGGTCTCTCCTTCGTCCAGCGCCCCGAGGACGTCGCTGAAGCGCGCCGCCTGTCGGGCGGCCAGGGCGCGATCATGGCCAAGATCGAAAAGCCCGCAGCCGTCGAAAGCCTCGACGAGATCATCGAGCTGTCGGACGGCATCATGGTCGCACGCGGCGACCTCGGCGTGGAACTGCTGCCCGAGGAAGTGCCGCCGATTCAGAAGCACATCATCGAAAAGACCCGCGCGCTGGGCAAGCCGGTCGTCGTCGCCACGCAGATGCTGGAATCGATGATCACCAGCCCCTCGCCCACCCGCGCCGAAGTCTCCGACGTCGCGAACGCGGTCTACGACGGCGCCGACGCGGTCATGCTCTCGGCCGAAACGGCAGCGGGCCAGTGGCCTGTCGAGGCGGTGACCATCATGGACCGCATCGCCGCCAAGGTCGAAAGCGACACGACCTATCGCGAACGCATCCACCTCACCCGTACCCCGCCCGACGCGACCAGCGCCGACGCACTGTCGGAAGCCTGCGCGCAGATAGCCGATACCCTGACGATCGAAGGCATCGTGGTGTTCACCGGCTCGGGCGGCTCCGCCCGCCGCGTGGCCCGCGAACGCCCCGCCGCGCCGATGCTGGTGCTCACGCCCTCGCAGCCCACCGCACGCCGCATCGCACTGCTGTGGGGCGCACACGCCGTCGTCACCCGCGACATCGGCAGCTTCGAGGAGATGATCGCCAAGGGCAAGCGCATGGCCCTGCGCCACGGCTTCGGCGCGGCCGGATCGCGACTCGTGGCGCTGGCTGGCGTGCCGTTCGGCGTGCCGGGCTCGACCAACCTGCTGCATATCGTGACGCTGACAGGCAACGAGCTGGATACGCCGAAGTAAGAAGAAAGAGGGAGATCTGGGGCCATCGCCCCAGACCCCGTTACTGTCGTCGCCATGCGTGCAGCGGCGTCAAGCACGTATTGCGCCGCAGGCTATTTGGTCTTCCGACGCATCCTAAGTGCTTGACGAAGCTACGCGCGTGACCTCGACGGTATACGGGGTGAAGGGGTGGTAAACCCCTGCGTCTCCCTCACCTTCTGGCCTTGGCCGGACTTCCCACGACGGTAACCCCGGCGGCTACGTCACGCGTCACCACGCTCCCTGCACCAACAATCGCGTCATCTCCGATCGTAACGCCCGGCATGATGAGCGCCCCGGCGCCGATCCAGACATTGCGTCCGATGCGGATGGGCACGCCCCATTCGAGGCCGCTCGCCCGTTCGACCGGATCGCGTGGGTGGTCCGCCGTCAGGATTTGCACGCCCGAGCCGATCTGCGTTCCGTCGCCGATGGTCACCTCCACCACGTCGAGGATGACGCAATTGAAGTTCAGGAACACCCCGCGCCCCAGGCTGATATTGTAGCCATAGTCGCAATGGAACGGCGGCCGGATGGTCGCCCCTTCGCCCACCGCGGCGAAGCGTTCGCGCAGCAGTGCATCGCGGTCGGCAAGGTCGATGGTGCGGTTGTACGCGGCCATCCATTCGGCTGCCGCGCGCTGGTCGGCAACGATTTCCGGGCAGGATGCGCGGTAGGGCTCGCCCGCCAGCATCTTCTGCTTTTCGGTGCGCTCCATTGTCACGCGCGCTTGCCGAACAGTGCGCTGCCGACGCGCACTTGTGTGGCGCCGAGCAGCACGGCGGTCTCGAAATCATCGCTCATGCCCATCGAGAGCTGGTCGAGCCCCCATCGGCGTTATTGTCGGCCGCGATCTTTGCCAGCAGCGTGAAGAACGGCGCCGCCTCGATCCCGGCGGGGGCACGCACATCAGGCCGACGACGGGAATGCCCGCTTCCCGCGCCGAAGCGAGGAGCGCGGGGACATCGGCGATGGCGCAACCGCCCTTCTGGTCCTCCGCACCGATGTTGACCTGGATGAAGCACGGGACCTTGCGGGCCGCCTTTTCCATCGCCTTGCCCAGCGCCGCGACCAGCGAGGGGCGATCGACGGAATGGATGCAGTCGAACAGCGCGACGGCATCCTCCGCCTTGTTCGACTGAAGCTGGCCGACAAGGTGCAGCTTAACCTCGGGATAGGCCGTGCGCAGGGCGGGCCACTTCGCCTCGGCTTCCTGCACGCGGTTTTCCCCGAAGACGCGCTGGCCTGCGGCGAGCAACGGCTCGATCGCCTCGGCGTCGTGGGTCTTGGAGATGGCGATGAGTTCGACCGCCTCGGGCTTGCGTCCGGCGATCTCGGCGGACCTGGCGATGCGGGCGCGGATGTCTTGTAGCTGATCCATGGCGCGCTGCTATAGCGTCCTCGTGAAGAACCGCCAGCCGTCCCTTCCCAAGCTCTGGCTTATCAGCGATGCCCGCAACGATGCGCGGCTGGAGCATGCACTGGCGCGGCTCCCGCGCGGGTCCGGGCTGGTGTTCCGGCACTATCATCTTTCGCCCGAGGCGCGGCAGACGCGGTTCGACGCACTGCTCAGGCTGGCGCGCCGGTACGGGCATCGCACGGTGCTGGCGGGAGATATTGCGCTGGCCCGTCGCTGGCGGGCGGATGGGGTTTATGCCTCGCCCGAAAGGCTGGGCCGCAAGCAAGGCATGTTACGCTTGGCCACCGTCCATTCGCTGCGTGAGCTGGCCATCGCGCATCGGACCGGAGCAGACGCGCTGCTGGTTTCCCCGGTCTTTCCAACCGCTTCGCATCCCGGTGCACAAACACTCGGCGCGGTGGGGCTGAAACTGCTCTCCGCACGGGCGCGGGTTCCCGTCATCGCACTGGGCGGAATGACGCGGCACCGCGCCCGAACCGCGCGGATCGCCCGCTGGGCCGCGATAGACGGCCTGACCTAGCGCCCCTGCCACACGGGCTTGCGCTTTTCCGCAAAGGCCCGCGGCCCTTCCTGCGCGTCGTGCGAGTTGTAGGCATGCTCATGCGCCGCCCGCGCAGCCGCCAGTGCCGCGCTGCGACCCATCTCGGTCGAGAGCATCACCGTCTCACGCGCAGCCTTCACCGAGAGCGGCGCGCCTTCCAGCACCTCTCGCGCCAGGTCCAGAGCCGCATCCAGCACCGCTCCGGGTTCGGCGAGGCGATTGACGAGGCCGATCTCGTATGCGCGCTCGGCGCTGATCGGCTTTCCGGTGAGCACGATCTCCATGAAGATGCGCTGCGGAATCATGTGGATCAGCGGGGCCGCCCATGGGCTGCCGCGCCCGACCTTGACCTCGGTAATCGCGAACTTCGCAGCGGTGGAGGCCACGCACAAGTCGCAGGCCTGCGCGATCATCCAACCGCCCGCGAACGCGACGCCATTCACCGCGGCGATGGTCGGCTTCGACAGTTCGATGGTGTCGTAAGGCAATGCGTACATGTCACGCGGAGGCACGGCCATACCGGTCTCGACCATCTCCTTGAGGTCGCCCCCGGCACAGAATGCCTTGTCACCGCTGCCGGTGAGGATGGCGATGCGCAGGGCGTCATCGGCCTCGAACTGCGCCCATGCCGCCCGCAGGCCCTCGCGAACCTCCCGGGTGAGGGCGTTGCGCTGCTCGGGGCGATTGATGGTGATGACGGCAATGCCATCCTTGCGCGCATCGAGAAGCACGGCCTCCTGCATGTCAGAACCCCCTTCTGGCGATCTCGAACGCCTCACGTTCCAGCCCTTCGCGAAAATCCGGATGCGCCACCGTAACCAGCCGCCGAGCGCGTTCGGCCAGGGTCTGGCCCTTGAGCTGCGCGGCCCCGAACTCGGTGACCACTACGTCTACCTCGCTGCGCGCACTGGTGACGGGACCGGAAAGCGCGGGCACGATCTTGCTGATCGTTCCGCCTTTTGCCGTGGCCGCCAGCACCATCAGCGAGGCCCCGCCCGGCGAGCGGGCACCCGCGCGCACGAAATCGACCTGCCCGCCGGTGCCTCCCATGTAGGCCGCGCCGGACTGCTCGGCATTGACCTGCCCGGTGAGATCGACTTCCAGCGCCGAATTGATGGTGACGAGCCGAGAGAGCTGCCCCAGCACGCCCGCGTCATGCGTATAGCTGGTCGGCGTCATGCGGATCGCCGGATTCTCACGCGCCCAGTCGTAGAGCCGCCGCGTGCCGATCAGCGCGCCGTTGATCGAGACGCCCCGGTCGATCTCTTTGCGCGCATTGGTCAGCACCCCCGCCTCGGCCAGATCGACGAGGCCGTCACCCAGCATCCCCGAATGGACGCCGAGGTCGCGCCGGTCGTGCAGCAGCCGCAGGATCGCGTCGGGCACCGCACCCACGCCGGTCTGGATCACCGAACCGTCGCCGATGAATTCCGCACAGAGCCGCGCGATCGCCTCGTCAGTCGGACTGATCTTTGCGGGCATGACCTCGACCGGCATGCGCGAGACCGGCACCGCCACGTCGATCGCGCTGGCCGGGATCGTCTCACCGGGGACGAAGGGCACCTGGTCGTTGACCTCGGCGATGACCACGCGGGCCTTGTCCACGGCGGCGCGCGCGTAGTCGGAGATGAGGCCGCAGGAGTGCTCGCCTGCCGCGTTGGCAGGGCTGACCTGGATCATCGCCACGTCGCAGCGCATCACGCCTGCGGTGATGAGCGGCGCGACCTGGCTGACGTGGACCGGGATGACGTCGAGCGCGTTCGCTTTTGCCATCACGCGCAACGCCCCGATCGCGCCCATCGACGAAAGGCGGAAGGCGGCAGCGGTCTCGGGCGTGAACAGCCCGGAGAAGCTGGTGGCAATGAAGGCGTGGAGATCGCCGATGCGCGCGCCCTGTTCGGCCAGTGCCTCGACCAACGTGGTCGGCTCGCCGCAAGCCTGCCCGAAGACGATGTGGTCGCCGGGGCGCAAGTATGGGGTGAGGTCGATCATGCCGTCGTCCCGGACTTGATCCGGGACCGGTGGCGATTTTTGGCCGGACCTTCTCGGCAAGACGCCCTGCTGGGCTCTGGGCTGTTCGTGGCCAGCGGTCCCGGAGCAAGTCCGGGAGGACGACGATACATGCTCACGCCTTCCCCGCCTGTCGCAGCAGCCGCTCAGCGCGGGCGAGATAGGGCCGGTCGAGCATGCCACCCTTCCAACCGATCGCGCCGACGCCGGGGTTGGCGGCGAAGACATCGACGATCTCCTGCGCCTCGGCGATCTCGGCCTCGGTGGGGGTGAAGGCCGCGTTGATGACGGGCACTTGCGCCGGGTGAATCGCCATCATCCCCCGGAAACCGTCGCGGCGAACTTTCTCGGCGCGGGCCTTCAGGGCTTCGAGATCGCGGAAGTCGGCGCTGATCGTCTCGATCGCGGTGACCCCGGCCGTCGCCGCGCCCAGCACCGTCAGGCTGCGCGCCAGTTCGTAGGTGAAGGAATAGGAACCATCATCGTTGCGGTTGGACGAGGCGCCGATCGAGTCCGCGAGGTCCTCCGCGCCCCAGGTCAGCGCCACCACGCGCGGGGCGCCCTTGTAGCTGCCGGTGTGGAACATCGCCTCGGCCGTCTCGGTGATGAGGACGATGACGGGGGTGGAGCCTTCCTCGATCCCGTTCGCCACTTCCAGCGCGGAAAGGCAGTGGTCGAGCTTCTCCACGTCCGCCCGCCCGTAGACCTTGGGCAGCATGATGCCGCCGGGATGCGCGGGCATCACCGCCGCGAGGTCCGCCAGCGTGTGCGGCCCGTCGAAGGGGTTGATCCGCACCCACAGGCGCGCGCGCTGCTCGGGGTGGGCCTTGATGAAGTCATGCACCAGCGGGCGCGCGGCCGCCTTGGCGTCGGGGGCCACGGCATCTTCCAGGTCGATGAGGACGATGTCGGCCTCGCCTTCCATTGCCTTGGTCATCTTGCGCTCGCTGTCGCCCGGCGCGAAGAGCCAGGAACGGGCGGTGGCGGGGGTGTGAACCGGGGTCATCGTCTCTCCAAATTCGTCATCCCGGCGAAGGCCGGGACTGCTGGCCGGGGCCAGCCTTGCTTGCGCCGGGGCGCCTTGCCGATGGGGCCTTATCTAAAGACAGCCGCCGGTCCCGGATCAAGTCCGGGACGACGAGGGCAACGCTCAATAGCTTCTCGGCAGTTCCAAAACCCTCTCGGCGATGTAGTTCATGATCTGGTGTGGGCTCACCGGAGCGATGCGCGGGATCATCACTTCGCGCAGGTAGCGCTCGACGTGGTATTCCTGCGCGTAGCCCATGCCGCCCATCGACATCACCGCGGTCTGGCAAGCCTCGAACCCGGCCTCGGCGGCGAGGTATTTGGCAGCGTTCGCCTCGGTCCCGCATTCGAGGCCCTTGTCGAACAGGGTCGCGGCCTTGAACACCATGAGACTGGCCGCTTCCACCTGCATCCAGGCCTTGGCGAGCGGGTGCTGGATGCCTTGGTTCTGGCCGATCGGGCGGCCGAACACCACGCGTTCCTGCGCATACTTCGACGCCTTCCTGATCGCCACGCGCCCCAGCCCGGTGGCCTCCGCACCCAGCAATACGCGCTCGGGGTTCAGTCCCTGCAGGAGGATCTTGAACCCTTGCCCTTCTTCGCCGATGCGGTCTTCCTCGGGGATGAAGAGGTCGGTGATGAACAGCATGTTCGAGCCCACCGCATGGCGCCCCATCTTCGGGATCAGGCGGTGCTCGACGGATTTTCTGTCGATCTTGCAATAGAATAGCGTCAGCCCCTCGGTCTTCTTTTTGACCTCTTCCAGCGGCGTGGTGCGGGCGATGAGGAGCATGCGGTCGGCGACGTGGGCGTTGGTGATCCAGATCTTCTCGCCGTTGACCCGGTAGCCGCCCGGCACCTTCTCGGCGCGGGTCTTGAGGCTGGTGGTGTCGAGGCCGGTGTTGGGCTCGGTCACCGCGAAGCACATCTTCTCTTCGCCCGACAGGATTGGCGGAATCATGCGCTTTTGCTGTTCTTCGGTGCCGAACAGGGTGACCGGCTCAAGCCCGAACACCGGCCCGTGAATCGCCGAGGCCGCCGTCATCCCGCCACCGCTTTCCGCCACCGCCTGCATCATCACCGCCGCCTCGGTGATGCCGAGGCCCGCGCCGCCGACCGCCTCGGGCATGGCGACGCCGAGCCAGCCGGCCTCGGCCATCGACTTGTGGAACTCGAAGGGGAATTCGCCAGAGCGATCCTTTTCGAGCCAGTACTCGTCCGGGAACTGCGAGCAGTGCTTCAGGACCGCTTCGCGAATGTCCTGCTGGTCCTGATTCAGGGAGAAATCCACGCTTTTCCGGCCCTCTTGCCCATTTTACCGTTGCGAGAAGGCTAGCAGCGCCGCGCCGCCGAGACAACTGATTGTTCCGATATGCGCACGTTGAACGATAATGCGTATGGATATACAAGTCTCGCGGGAGATCGACACAATGGCACTCAACGATACCATAACGGCACCTAGCGGCCCTCTGGCGGGGCTCAGGGTGATCGACCTGACCAGCGTGGTGTTCGGACCCTACGCCACGCAGATCATGGCCGACATGGGCGCCGAAGTGATCAAGGTGGAGCCGCCCGAGGGCGACAATACCCGCTGGATCACCACCGGCCCCGTACCCGGCATGGGCGGCATCTATGTCAACGTGAACCGGGGCAAGCGCGGGGTCATGCTCGACCTGCGGCAGGAGGAAGACCGCGGATCGCTGCGCGCCCTGATCGCCACCGCCGACGTCTTCATCCACTCGATGCGCGGCAAGGCGATCGCGAAGCTGGGGTTCGATTACGAGTCGCTCCGCGCCATCCGGCCCGACATCGTCTACACCAACTGCTACGGTTATTCGCGCCGGGGGCCGGAGGCCGACAAGCCCGCCTACGACGACACCATCCAGGCCGAGTGCGGCATCCCCCATGTGCAGGGGCTGATGAACGGCGAGCCCGGCTATGTCGCCACGATCATGGCCGACAAGGTCGCGGGCCTCCACGCGCTCTACGCGACGATGATGGCGCTGTTCCACCGCGAGCGGACCGGCGAAGGTCAGGAAGTCGAGGTCACGATGTTCGAGGCGATGTCCTCGTTCATGCTGGTCGAGCATGCCAACGGCGCGATGTTTGCCCCGCCGACGACGCCAGCCCACTACCACCGCGCAGTCGAGCCCAACCGGCGGCCTTACAAGACCAAGGACGGTCACGTCGCCGCGCTGGTCTACAACGACAAGCACTGGAACGCCTTCGTCGCAGCCGTGAATCCGCCCTGGGCCAGCGAGGAATTCGCCACCCTCGCCCAGCGCGCGAAGCAGATCGGCCGCGTCTACGGCCTGCTCGGCGAGACGTTCCTCACGCGCACCACACAGGAATGGCTCGATACCCTGCAGGCGCTGCACATCCCCTGCGCCCGGCTGCAATCGACCGACGAACTGTTCGACAACGAACACCTCAATGCCATCGGCTTCTTCGAGGAAGTCGAGACCGAGCAAGGCCCCGTCCGCTTCCCCGGCGTGCCGACGTGGTTCTCGAAGACCCCCGGCAAAGTACGCGGTCCCGCCCCGATGCTCGGTCAGGACAACGCCGAACTGCTCACAAAAGTCGCTTCGAGCGTCGCCCCGGCGATAGCAGGCGAGTCGCAGTGAACACCCCTGTTGATTTCAACTGACAGCATTAGGAACCTTACGCTAACCACCTGTTCAAAGCGCCTCAGAGCGCGACCTGCGGATCGAGAAGAAAGGCACTCACGATGTACGACGACCAGCCTGCGGCTGACACGCTCGCCCCCGAGGCTCCGGCCGGTGCGAAGAAGAAGGGCACGCCCGTCTTCAAGCGCATCCTCGACCTGTTCGAGGCCGAGGGTATCCGCACCCTGTTCGGCATTCCCGATCCCAACTTCGTTCACCTCTTCCTCGAAGCGGAAACGCGCGGCTGGACCGTCGTGTCGCCGCACCACGAGGCGTCCGCAGGCCACATGGCCGCTGCCGCCGCGCGCATCACCGGCAAGCCGGCGCTGTGCATCGGCACGCTCGGGCCGGGCATGGCCAACCTGATGCCGGCGATCCAGTGCGCCAAGGTCGAGAACGACCCGATCATCATCATGGGCGGCCAGCGCGCCCGCATCACCGAGCGCCGCGTGCGCCGGGGCCGCATCCAGTTCGTGCGGCAGGAGCCGATGATCGAGGATTCGGTGAAGTTCTCCAGCTCCATCGAATATGCCGACCAGACCGACGAGATCGTCCGCGAGGCGATCCGCGTCGCCCTGTCGGGCACCCCCGGGCCGGCCTACATCGAGTTCCCTGCGCACATCATCCTGGAAGAACTCGACCTGCCGCCGGTGCTGCCGCCGCACCGCTATCGCCTGACCGACCAGGGCGCCGACGGCGACCGGATCGCCGAAGCGGCCGAGATCATCAGGAACGCCAAGAACCCGGTGCTGCTCGTCGGCCACGGCGTCCACACCTCGAAGTCGGGCGCGGCGGTGCGCGAACTGGCCGAACTGATGCAGTGCCCGGTGATCCAGACCTCGGGCGGCACCTCGTTCATCGAAGGGCTTGAGGACCGCACTTTCCCTTATGGTTTCTCCGAAGCCTCGATCGACGCGGTGGTCGAAAGCGACTGCTGCGTAGCGCTCGCCACCGAACTGGGCGAGCCGAGCCACTACGGCCGCTGGCGCCACTGGGTCGATAACGAGGCCAACCGCAAGTGGATCTACGTCCAGCAAGACCCCACCGCGATCGGCGTCAACCGCCCGATCGACGTGCCGCTGGTCGGCGACGTGCGCGCCGTGGTGCCGCAGCTGTCGCGCGCCCTGAAGGCGCTCGGCGGCCGCAGCGCTTCGCCCTCGCTCTCCGAATATATCCAGCGCGACGCGCAGCAGCTGGAGGAACTGGCCGAGGACGCAGGCTCCAAGTCCGACGGCTCCACCGCCAAGATGCACACCAGCCAGTTCGTCACCGAAGCGACCAAGGCCTTCCCCAAGGACGGCATCCTGATCCGCGACGGCGGCGCCACGGTGATCTTCCAGTGGACCTACTCGCAGGCCAAGCCGCATGACGTGATCTGGAACCAGAACTACGGCCACATCGGCACCGGCCTGCCTTACGCGACGGGCGCCATGCTGGCGGATCAGGCCGCCACCGGCAAAGTGCGCCCCGGCATGCTGCTGACGTCGGACAGCTCGTTCCTGTTCCACGTCGGTGAGCTGGAAGTGGCGGTGCGCAAGAACCTGCCGCTGGTGATCGTCGTCGGCGTCGATTTCCAGTGGGGTCTCGAAGTGGGCGTCTACAAGCGCACCTTCGGCCACGGCACCAAGGAAACCGGCGTCCACTGGTCCGACAAGGTCCGCTTCGACAAGATCGCCGAGGGCTTCGGCGCAGCGGGCGAGTATGTCGAGAAGGCCGCCGACATCGGCCCCGCCATCGAGCGGGCCTATGCACGCGGCGGCTGCACCGTGATCCACGTCCCGATCGACCCGGCGGCGAACTCGGAGGAAATGCCGAACTATTCGGAATTCCGCACCTGGTACGCCGAAGGCACGCAGTAACAAAAAACCATTCCTCCCCGAGCTTGTCTCGGGGAGGGGGCCATGCGCGGCATGGTGGAGGGGAAAGCGGCAAGGCGGAACCTCGCGTAAACCGCTTTTCCCCTCCACCACCCGCTGCGCGGGCGGTCCCCCTCCCCGGACAAAGCTCGGAGAGGAATCAGGGAGAGAGCATCATGCGCAGCTACACGCAGTTCTACATCGACGGCCGCTGGACCAGCCCCGTCACCCCGAAGACCGCCGAAGTCATCAACCCCGCCACCGAGGAAGTCTCGGGCGAAATTTCGCTGGGCTCCCCGCCGACGTGGACCTCGCCGTCGCCGCCGCCCGCCGCGCCTTCGCCACCTATGGCGATAGCAGCGTCAAGGACCGCCTCGACCTCCTCGAAGCCATCCAGGCCGAATACGAGCGCCGCGAAGCCGAACTCGGCGAGGCGATCATGGTCGAGATGGGCGCGCCCAAGGGCCTCGCCAACGGCTTCCACACCCTGCTCGGCAAGGGCCACCTCGGCACCGCGATCGAGGTGCTGAAGGAGTTCAAGTTCGAGGAACAGCGCGGCGTCACCCTGATCCGCAAGGAACCGATCGGCGTCTGCGGCCTGATCACGCCGTGGAACTGGCCGATGAACCAGACCTGCGTGAAAATCTTCCCGGCGCTCGCGGCAGGCTGCACGATGATCCTCAAGCCCCCGCAACTCGCGCCCTATTCCGCGCAGATCCTCGCCGAGATTCTCGACAAGGCGGGCGTCCCGGCAGGGGTGTTTAACATGATCCAGGGCCAGGGCTCGGTGATCGGCGCGGCGCTCTCCCGCCACGAGGACGTCGATATGATCTCCTTCACCGGCTCCGAACCCGTGGGCGTGCAGATCCAGAAGGACGCCGCCGACACCGTCAAGCGCGTCGGCCTCGAACTCGGCGGCAAGAGCGCGTGGATCGTGCTCGACGATGCCTCTCTCGCGGCGAACGTCGCGGGCGCGACGGCGGGCATGATGGGCAATTCCGGCCAGACCTGCTCGGCCGGTTCGCGCCTGCTGGTCCCCGCCTCCCGCCTCGCCGACGTGAAGCAGGCCGCCGCCGAAGCCGCAAGCGGCGTCACCGTGGGCGACCCGCAGAGCGACGTGGCGATGGGACCGGTCGTGTCCAAATCGCAGTACAACATCATCCAGCAGTACATCGAGAAGGGCCTCGAAGAGGGCGCCGAGCTGATCGCCGGTGGCCTCGGCCGACCCGAGGGGCTGGACAAGGGCTGGTACGTAAAACCGACCGTGTTCGTCGGCACCAACGACATGGTCATCGCCCGCGAGGAAATCTTCGGCCCGGTGCTGGTGATCATCCCCTACGACGACATCGACGACGCGGTGCGGATCGCCAACGATTCCAGCTTCGGCCTCGGCGGCTACGTCTCGGGCGAGGATCTGGACACCTGCCGCACCGTCTCGCGCCGGATGCGCACAGGGGCGATCTGGGTCAACGGCGGCTTCGACTTCCACGCTCCGTTCGGCGGCTACAAGCGCTCGGGCAACGGGCGCGAGTGGGGCGAGTTCGGCTTCCACGAATATCTGGAAGTGAAGTCGGTGATTGGCTGGTCTGCGGGCTGACCCTTCCCTCGTCATTGCGAGCGAAGCGAAGCAACCCAGGGCGGCTCAAGACTGCCCTGGGTTGCTTCGCTGCGCTCGCAATGACGAAGGGTTGGTGCGCCGCAGGCTATGCTCGAAGTGGACGTGATACGAAGCTGCACGCGTGACCTCGACGGTAAAGGGGTCTGGGGCGATGGCCCCAGGACTTCTTCCCTTCCTCCTTCCGACCCGCTAAGAACCCGCCCGTGGGCACCATCAGGCACTTCTTCCGGCATCGTCCGGCGCTTGCGGCATTGCTGCTGGCGGCGGCGCTGTGCCTCAAGGCGCTGGTCCCCACCGGCTACATGCCCACCGCTTCCGAGACCGGCACAGTCGTCATGCTCTGTTCGGGCACGACGATGACCGTGGAGATTCCCGCCAAGGGCACCCATCCGGACAACGGCGCCACCACCGCCGACCACCCTTGCGCCTTCGCCCCGCTGAGCGCAGCGCTGACCGGGGCCGACTTCGCGCCGCTGGTGCTGGCGGCGCTGGCGTTCGTCTTCGTCGCCGCGATCCTGCGCCGCGACCTCGCACTGCCCGCGACCGGCGCCCGGATCAGGCCGCCCAGCCAGGCGCCGCCTCTCTTCATCTGAACCCGTAAAAGCCCGGCCGTTTCGCGGCCTACAGCTACTCGCCCGCCTCCAGTGCGGGCCGTTCAGGTGAATTTTCCATGCTCCGTAGATTGCTCGCGCTCGGCGCGGCTCCGCTTGCCCTGTTTCCCGTCCATGCTTTCGCCGAAGAGGCGGACGACACCTCCACCATCCTCGTCGTCGGCCAGCGTGACCGCGACATCAGCCTCGATGCGCGCGGGTTGTCCGTCAGCCTCGGCGACGAACAGTTCGAGGGCGTCAACGCCCGCAACGTCGAAGACCTCATGAAGTACGCGCCCGACTTCTTCGTGCGCACCCGCTATGCCGGAGACTCAAACGGCGTGCCGGGCTTTCGTGGCACCCATTCCACCCAGAGCGCCCGGACGGTGGTGATGGTGGACGGCTTCACGGTGTCCAACTTCCTCGGCAACTCCTTCGCCTATGCGCCCAAGTGGGGCGTCGTCGGCCCCGGCGAGGTGGAGCAGTTCGACGTCGTCTACGGCCCTTACTCGGCACGCTATGCGGGCAATTCGATGGGCGGCGTGGTCAACATCACCACCCGCTCGCCCGAAAAGACCGAGGCCTTCGCCACCGTGCAGGCCATGGCCCAGCCCTACGACCAGTACGGCACGCACGATACCTATTACGGCTATTCCGCCGAGGCCGGGTTCGGCTTTCGCCAGAAGGACGGCCCATGGTCGGTGCGCCTCTCGGGCCGCCACTTCCGCAACACCGGCCATCCGCAGATGTTCTATGGCCTGACGCCCTCCACCAGCACCGCCGCCGCGACCGCAGTGACCGGCGCGATGCTCGATCCGAAGCAGGCGGTCGCCGGTTCCCCCGGCACCAGCACCAACCCGATCTTCGCCGCGCAGAGCCCCGCCGAAACCACGCAGGACCAGGCCAAGCTGCGCCTCGGCTACGACGGCGCATCGGGCGTGACCGGCGAGTTCCTGCTGGCTTATTGGCACAACCTCGACAGCCAGACCGCGCCCGACTGCTACCTTCGCGACGCCAGCGGCAACGCGGTATGCGACGGCCTCGTCTCGACAGGCGGCAAGACTTATACCGCCACCGGCGCCAACTGGTCGCGCACCGTGCGCGACGAAGTGCTGGCAGGCCTGAGGCTCGCCGCGCCGCTGTCCGATGCGGTGGAGATTCAGGCGAACGTCTCGACCTACCAGATCCTGCGCTCGGACGGCTTCACCTCAAGCACCTGGAGCGACGGCGCCAACGGCGGCGCGGGCCGCCTCGCCCGGCAGGGACCGACTTACTGGTGGACCGGCGAGCTTTCCGCGACCGCCCGCCTCGGCGGCGTCGAACTCTCGGGCGGCGGCAGCGCGAATCTCTACAAGACCGACCTCACCAACTACACTTTGGCGAACTGGCGCAGCGATGCGGGCAAGGCGTTCTCCACCCGCACCTTCGGCAAGACCCGCACCCTTGCCGCGTGGGGCGAAGTGCGCGTGCCGTTCGATCCGGTAACCCTGACGCTGGGCGCCCGCTACGAGGACTGGCGCGCCTTCGACGGCGGCCTCGCCCGCGTAAGCACGGCTGGCGCGGTGGTCACCAACCGCTACGACAGCCGCCATGCCACCGGCTTCCAGCCCAAGGCATCGCTGGAATGGGCCGTCGATCCCGACACCCGCGTCCAGCTGAGCCTGGCGAAAGCGGTGCGCTTCCCCACTGTGGGCGAGCTGTTCCAGGGCAGCCTCGACGGCGACGGCGCCTTCAACGAGGACAGCTTCGATCCGAACCTCAAGCCCGAGCGCTCCACCGACGCCAACCTCTTGGTCGCCCACGACTTCGGTGGCGTGAAGCTGACCGGCTCGGCGTTCTGGCAGCGGGTGAAGGACACGATATTCTCGTTCTACGGCTTCAACCAGAACGGCGTGAGCACCTCGAACTTCAAGAACATCGACGTCACCCGCCAGTACGGCTTCGAACTGATCGCCGAAGCCCGCGACGTCCTCATCCCCGGCCTAGACCTGGACGCCAACGCCGCGTGGATCGATTCCGTCACCGTCCGCAACGACGCCGCCCCGGCGGCCGAGGGCGTGCAGTTCCCCCGCATCCCGCGTTGGCGGCTCAACGGCAATGTGCGCTACCGGGTGGCAGAGCCGGTGCTCGTCTCCATCGGCGTGCGCTATGCCAGCCGCCCCAACACCGACCTGTTCGGCCTGCAGCGCGGCGATACGTACGGCTACACTTCCGAACTCTTCGCGCTCGACATGCGGGTCAGCTGGGACGTGACGCCGCAGCTGCGCCTGAGCGCGGGCGTCGACAACATCACCAACGACCGTGCCTGGGTCTACCACCCCTACCCCCAACGCAGCTTCCTGGTCGAAGCGGGGTGGAAGCTGTGAGCGTGACCCGTACCGAGCGGTGGTATCGTGCCGTCTGGCGCTGGCACTTCTACGCCGGGCTGTTCTGCGTGCCCTTCGTGCTGTGGCTGTCGGTGACGGGCGGCCTCTACCTGTTCAAACCGCAGATCGAGGCCGCCCTCTACGCGCCTTATCGCGGCGTCGCGACCGGCCCCTCTTCCGATCTCGCTCCGGAAGCGATCGCCGCAAAGGCCGTCGCGGCGGTCCCGGGCTCGGTCCTGCACAAGTACGTCCTGCCCGAAAATCGGCGCGATGCCGTCGAGGTGCTCGTCGGCCAGGGGGCCGAGGACGTGCGCGTCTGGGTCCACCCCCAGACCGGCGCGGTGCTCCACAAGGTGCCGGAAGAGGACCGCCTCATGCGCGTGGTCTTCCGCCTCCACGGCGAACTGCTGGCGGGAGATTGGGGCTCCGCGCTGGTCGAGACGGCCGCGTGCTGGACGCTGGTGATGCTGCTGACCGGCCTGTTCCTGTGGTGGCCGCGCGGCGGGGCGAGACTGGCCGGCGTGCTCTACCCCCGCCTGCGCCGGGGCCGCGCTCTGTTCTGGCGCGACATCCACGCCGTCACCGGGCTCTGGATCACGCTGGGCGCGGCATTCCTCATCGCCTCCGGCCTGCCCTGGGCCAATGCCTGGGGCGACTACTTCCGACAGGTCCGCACCGTCACCGGAACTGCTGCGGGACGGCAGGACTGGTCCTCCGGGGCGAACGCCGATGCCGTCTCGCGCCGCCGGGACGACGCGGGCATGCGCGCCATGATGTCGGCCCACGCCGAGCATCACGGCATGGCAATGGCGCACATGGCCCCCTCACCCGCCGCGCTCGATGCCGTGGTGCGCCGGGCACGGCGACTGGACTTCGCCGCTCCTGTGGAGATCAGCCCCCGACCGCTCCCGAAGCGCCATGGCAGGTCCGCAGCCAGGCCGAGAACCGCCCTCGCCGCGACAGCGCCGAGATCGCCTCGGATGGCGGCCTGATCGGCGTGGAGCGCTTCGCCGACCGCCACTGGATCGACCGCACCGTCGGCTACGGCGTTGCCATCCACGAAGGCGCCTGGGCTGGTCTCGCCAATCAGTTGGTCAACCTTGCCATCCTGTTCGGCCTCGTCCTGCTGTGCGTATCGAGCATGGTCCTATGGTGGCGGCGGCGCCCCGACGGTGAGCTAGGCGCCCCGCGAAGCCTGGCGCCGTTGCGCCATTCGTGGGCGCTGGTGCTCCTGGTGATTACGCTGGCGGTGTTTATGCCGCTATTCGGCCTCTCGCTGGGGCTGGCGACGGTGCTGGAGGTCTCGCTCGGCCGGGTGGTCCCGCGCATACGCGTGTGGATGGGCTGGCGCACTGCCGCGTGATCTGCCTGCAGAGGCGACGCGTGCGGTCAGGTGAGGGGTTCATCTATCGGAGACAGGAAGCCGCCTTGCAGGCGGTACTCAGACTTCCGGTGGAGCGGGTGAGGGGAATCGAACCCCCGTATTCAGCTTGGGAAGCTGCTGCTCTACCATTGAGCTACACCCGCACACCACATTCCGGCGCATTAACTGCCAAGCAGGGGCCTAGTGGCACGATGACGGCAGCGACGTCAACGCCTCTCTTCAGGGCAGTGACGAAGCGATGCGGAAACGGTGGCGAACCTGGACTGACTTGACGCTTATGCTGCACGCCCGCCGGTGGAAGTCGAGGGTGTTTCCACCGCGCGCAGGCGCATGACGCTGCGGCGGGCAACCCGGTTACGGCCGCTGCGCTTGGCGTCGTAGAGCGCGGTGTCGGCGGCAGAGACGAAAACGTCCATCCCCGTATCGAGAGCCTGTGCGCAGGCGAGACCGATGCTGATGGTGACGACCCCCACGCCGGTCCCCGACGGAAGGCCCAGTGCCTCCACCGAGGCGCGCATGCGTTCTGCAATCAGGCCTGCATCCTGCGGATCGATGCCGGTGAGGATCGCAGCAAACTCTTCGCCGCCGTATCGTGCGACCAGATCGCTGTCACGCCGGGCGCAACCCGAGAGGACGGCTGCCACGGTGCGCAAGTGCTGGTCGCCGACCGCGTGACCGAACTGGTCGTTGAGCTGCTTAAAGTGGTCAATGTCGATCATCAGCAGCGCCAGCGGCTCCGGGCCTTCCCGCCGTCTTGCCCATTCGCGGGCAAGAACTTCGTCGAAACGGCGGCGATTGGCGATACCGGTCAAAGCATCGACGTGGGAGAGGCGGGCGAGTTCGTCCTGTTCCTCGAAGTTGCGTAGCTGGACCAGCATCGTACGCAGGCCATAGCCGAGCGATGCGCCCACGCAGCCGCTGATTGCGATGATCGGATCGTAAGTGACAAGCAGCACCGACACCGTGAGCAGCGTCACCGGGATCAGCAACGGCCCGCCGGCGCGCACCATTCTGGGCGCGTGCGAACCTCCCGCAGCGCCAAGGCCCCGTTGGTAAGGCTCGCCCACGGCATGCCAGGCGAGCACCATGAACGGCAGGTCGATAAGCAGGTCAGACCAGCCTCCACAAGGCGTCGCCGACTGGTAATGATTGATGTAGCCCGCGCAAAACAGGTAAAGCACCGCGTAGACCGTCATCGCCCGGAAGAACGGCGCCCTCTGCCGGGTGCGGACGAGAAACCGGATGACGGCGAACGAGGCGATGAACAGGTTCTCGACGTCGAACATGAGTTGCAGCGCATCGACCGTTTCCGCGGGCGTCCGGGACTGCGAGATCAGCCTGCCGACGTGGATGTAATAAAGGTAGCCCAGCGCCGTAGCCAGCGCGGCGTCGACCAGGCGTACCTGCCATTTTTCGTCGGCAGGACTGGCCAGCGCAAAGATCAGCGGCACTCCGTAGAGCACGTATAGCAGCATGCTCAGCCGGTCTTCATGGACAATGTCGAGAAACAGCGTCGCTACCATAGTCGAAGCCATGCCGCCTGCCCAGCACAGCATCGCCGCGCCCGCGGGGAGCCACCCTTCGAAACCATCCTTCCAGCCGCGATAGAGACACGCCATGCCCGCCAGGATGGGGGCCGCGATCAGCCAGCCGAACGATACCGGCGTGCCCGCGCTGTCGGTGAGCACAAGCGAGCCGGCATGACCCGTCAGGAACAGGACGGGAAGCGCTGCAGTGATGATCCTCGATCCGTGCCGCATTTTTTCCCTCGGGCGGGGCACTCTCGCGATGATCCTTGCCACAAGCACCTTTAATCGAAGTTAATTCCCGGGCAGCCTGACTTCGGTATTATTGGGAATCCGCCCAGACCGGAGGCCGCTTTTCGAAAAGAGCCTTGCCGCCTTCGCGCGCGTCGGGGCCGCCAAGCATCGCCCGGACTTCGGAAAGGGCGAACATCTCCCGGTTCGACGCATCCATGCCGAGGTCGTAATAAGACTTGATGATGGCCCTGGTGGCGATCATCGAAGCGGGCGAGCAGGCCGCGATCTCGTCGGCCCAGCGGCGGGCACAGTCCAGGAGTTGCGCGTCGGGTACGACTTCGGCCACGAGTCCCCAGTCGTGCGCCTGGGCCGCGTTGATCCGCCTTGCGGTGAGCAGCATGGCATGGGCGCGCTTGGGGCCGAGTTCCTGCACGATCCGCTGGATTCCCCCACCCAGCGCGGCAAGGCCCACCTTGGGTTCTGTCAGGCCGAAGCTGGCGCTTTTAGCAGCGACGATGACGTCGCAGGCCAGCGCAGCCTCGAACCCGCCGCCCAGCGCGAAGCCGTTGACCGCCGCGATAACCGGCTTGCGCCGGGCGAAGCGCCAGGTCAGGCCCGCAAAGCCGGTCTCGGGCACCGGCATGCCCCTGAAGGCACGCGGATCGTCCTTGTTCGAGGGCGTGCGCAAGTCCGCGCCCGCCGAGAACGCCTTGTCGCCCGAAGCCGTCAGGATCGCGACCCAGAGCGCCGGGTCGGCTTCGAGATCGGTCGAACACTTCGGCCAGTTCAAAATGCGCCTCGGCGTGGAGGGCGTTGCGCATCTCGGGGCGGTCGATGGTAATGGTCATGACGCGGCCCTCCGTCGCCACCTTGCAGAACTGCGTGTCCATGGATGTCCTCTTCCTTTCGCGCCGTAGTTGAAAGCGGCGTCGCAAGCAGGCACCGTGGCGCAATGCGACAAGCCTCGACCATCCTTTCCATCGATACGCCGGGCCGCGGGTTCACCGAAATCACACGGGCGATGGCCGAGTGGCTGGCGCAGACCGGCATCGAGGAGGGTCTGTTGACGCTGCTGTGCCGCCACACCTCGGCCTCGCTGCTGCTCCAGGAGAACGCCGCGCGCGAGGTGCGGGTGGACATCGCCGCCTGGCTCGACCGGCTGGCGCCCGAGGGTGCGCACTATGCCCATGACGACGAGGGACCGGACGACATGCCTGCGCATCTCAAGGCGACGCTGACGGGCGTGAACCTGCAGATCCCGGTGATCGACGGACGCATGGCGCTGGGCACCTGGCAGGGCATCTATCTGGCCGAACACCGGCGCCGACCGCATTGCCGGGAGATCGCGGTGCATTTGATGGGGGAATAACCCCGTCAGACGCGACGGAATGGCCCATCACGGCGGCGGTTTACCTTGCCAAGCCATCCGCTTGTCACAATAAGGGCCCATGCAGGAAAATCGTATTGCGCCCCCGTCCGTATTCAGGGCAACTTCCTTGCCATCGGGGAGCGGCGGCTGCTCAACTGGCTCTGCGCACGCATGCCGGCCTGGGTGAAGCCCGACCTGCTGACGGCGCTGGGCATGGTCGGCGCGGTCCTGATCTTCGCCGGATACGCCACCAGCCTGCTCGACGAGGACTGGCTGTGGCTGTGCATGCCGGGTTACCTGCTGCACTGGTTCGGCGATTCGATGGACGGCAGCCTCGCCCGCTTTCGCCATATCGAGCGGCCCCGCTACGGCTATTTCCTCGACCACAGTTGCGACGGTATCGCGACTTTCCTGATCCTGCTCGGCATCGGCGTGAGCCCCTATGTGCGGCTGGAAGTCTCGCTGATCGCCATGGTCGGCTACCTGCTGCTGTGCATTCACGCCTTCCTGGCGGTGCGGGTGCTGGGCGAGTTGCGGCTGTCGTACCTCAACGCCGGGCCGACCGAACTGCGCCTGATCCTCATCTCCCTGACGTTCGCGATGCTGATCCTCGGCGACAAGCAGCGCGACATGGAGGCGATGACCGTTTTCGACTGGTTCGTCGGCGGCGTGGGCGTGATCCTGATCGGCGTGTTCGTGGTGCAGACCGCGCGGTCGGTCCGCAGGCTGGCGCTTATAGACCCGGCCAAATGACCGACCTGCACGGCCTGTAATGCTACGTAAGTTCTTGTAAATTCCGCTCCCGTTCACCTGAACTTCAGGCGCGCAGGTGTCTTCACCGTCCCAAGGCGGGTGCGACGCCCTTGGCCCATTCGGCCGCTCCGAGAACAGGGACTACCCGTGAACAAGACCAGCATGACCATCCTCGCCGCCCTTGCGTTGGGCGCTTTCGCACCGTCCGTGGCCGGTGCGCAGACGGCGCAGCATGAAACGCACACCGCCGCCAGGCCGGTGGTGAAGAAGACCACCACCGTGCGCAAGACTGGCGTTACCAAGAAGCAGCCCGCGAAGAAGGTGACCTGCCGCTATCAGGTGAAGCGCGGCAAGAAGGTCAGGGTCTGCAAGTAATCAGGCTGCGAAAGCGGGCCGCCACCGAGTACCCCCTGCGTTCGGCAGGGAGGCGTCCGCTTTCGCATCCTGTACCGTCCCGGGCTTGACCCAGGATCGGGCGCACACGCGTCTACGGTCCCGGGTCAAGTCCGGGACGGCAACAGCGGCGATAAATAGAGATCAGCCCTGCGAGGGAAGCTGCGCGAAAGCGGCCTGGAAGGTGTCGCTGGGCAGGCCGGGCTTCTGATCGGCGGCAGCGGCGCCAGGCGCGTAGATGAAGCCGAAGGTCGGGCTGGTGCGCAGGCCCAGCGACTGAGTCGGGGCGTACCACACGCGAACGCTGCTCCAGTCGCCGTTGGCCGAGACGTCTTCGGCCATGGCCGACTTCTCGATCATGCCGGGGCGCGACCAGTTGGCGTGGTTGAGCACCACATGGCGTTCATCGACGATCTTGCTGACGACGGCGACGTGACCCACCGGCATCGCGCCGGTCGCCTTGAACACCAGCACCGAGCCGGCGAGCGGGGTCTTGCCGCGAGCATAAGTGCCTTCGGCCTGACCCCACCAGGTCGCCGCATTGCCATGCAGGTCGATGGCCGAGTGTTCCCGCGCATAAGGTGCGCACTGGAGCGGACGGGCCATGGCCGGCTGGGTAAACAGAGCAACAGCGGCCAGAGCGAATGCGGGAACGAATTTCATGGACAGGAGTTATAACGCGCAACTCTTGCTGCGATAGCGAAGGGGTTGGGCGGTCACCGTCCCTCTCGCACGGTTCGTCGCACTGTCCACAAGCGACGAAATGCGATGAAGTGTTTGGTCGCAAGACTCTGGAACAACTAGGGAAATTTTGCCGGGTTGGGACCGAATCGCCCTTCCCTGCACCGTCATTCCCGCGAAGGCGGGAACCCATCTCGTGAAGCGGCCGACCGCACCATCATCAGCTGGGCCCCCGCCTTCGTGGGGATGACCATCAGTTTTTTTGATCAAGCAAGGTGACGGGGCAATGGCCCCACTCCGTCATTGCGAGCGCAGCGAAGCAATCCAGGGCGGCGGTGGACTGCCCTGGATTGCTTCGCTGCGCTCGCAATGACGAATGCGGTGAGGCTCAGCTCGCCAGAGCCAGCTTCGCCGCTTCCTCGCGCACGACGCGGGGCTGGTCGGCCCAGATGCCGCGCGTGTCGTAGACCAGCTTGGTCGCGCGTTCGGCCAGCGGCACGACGCGGAAGACGTCGTGGTCCACCAGCACGATCAGGATCTCACAAGTCTCCAGCGCCTCGTCGATGTCGATCTGGGTGACGCCGGTGTCGGTGAACTCGATCGGCAATTCGGCGGCATAGGGCTCGACGATCGAGACGCGCTCCCCGAACTTGCGCGCGATGCGGCTGGCGACGAAGCGGGCCGGACTCTCGCGGAAGTCGTCGATGTTGGCCTTGAAGGCGAGGCCGAGGCAGGCGATGCGCGCGTCCGGATGGGCTTCGATCAGGGCTTCGGCCTTGGCGATGACGTGGTGCATCTTGCCGTCGTTGACCCCGCGCGCGGTCCGGATCAGCGGGGTTTCCTCGGGCGCGCCGTGGACGATGAACCAGGGGTCCACCGCGATGCAGTGGCCACCGACGCCCGGGCCCGGCGAGAGGATGTTGACGCGCGGGTGGCGGTTGGCGAGGCGGATCACCTCCCACACGTCCAGCCCCATGCGATCCGAGACGATCGACAGTTCGTTGGCGAAGGCGATGTTGACGTCGCGGTAGGCGTTCTCGACCAGCTTGGTCATCTCGGCCGCGCGGGCGTCGGTGGTGACGCATTCGCCGCGTACGAAGCGCTTGTAGAACGCCAGCGCCTTGCGCGCGCAGCGCGGGGTGATGCCGCCGATCGACCGGTCGTTGTTGGTCAGTTCCTCGAGGATGCGGCCGGGCAGGACGCGCTCGGGGCAATAGGCGATCGAGATGTCCGGGGTCTCGCGCGTCAGGCCGGGAATCTTCAGGTCCGGGCGCATCTGCGCGATCATGTCGCGCATCTTCTCGGTGGTGCCGACCGGCGAGGTCGATTCCAGGATCACCACGTCGCCCGCCTTGAGCACCGGCGCGATCTTGCGGCCTGCCGCGAGGACATACGAGATGTCAGGGGCGTGATCGCCCTTCTCGTCCTTTTCGAAGGGCGTGGGCACCGCGATCACGAAGACGTCGGCGGGCGCCACCTCCAGCGAGGCCGAGAGCAGCCCACGCGAAACCACGCCTTGCACGAGACCGTCGAGATCGACTTCCTCGATGTGGATCTCTCCGCGATTGATGGTGTCGACCACCTTCTGCGACACGTCGAGGCCCAGCACCTTGCTGCCCGAACGGGCGATCACGGCGGCGGTGGGAAGTCCGATGTAGCCGAGGCCGACGACGCAGACCGAAGGTGAAGAGCTTGTCCTGCTCATTACGATGCTCCGTGATTTTGCTGGGAAGCCTGCTGGCTAGGAATGGCGCGCAGCACGGGCTGGTTGCCCCGTGCAAGCGTCATGACGACGCCAGCAGGCTTCCCAGCAAAACCCCGAAGGGGCGGGCCGCTTTGGCCCATCGCTGCGTTGCTCGTCGGGCACAATGTACCGGCATTGCGCCCTCCTCGCGCCTTGCGCTGGGCCAAAATCGACTCCGTCCCGGAGCATCGTAATGAGCAGGACAAGCTCTCTTGTCAGATTTCATTCGCAAGCAGCTCCAGGATGCGGCGCGAGGTCTGCCCGTCTCCGAACGGATTGTGGGCGCGCGCCATGGCCTCGTAGGCGGTCTTATCGTCGAGCAGGGTTGATAATTCGGTAACGATCCGGCGCGCATCGGTGCCGACGAGTTTCGCGGTGCCCGCCTCGACGCCTTCGGGCCGCTCGGTGGTCTCGCGCATTACCAGTACCGGCTTGCCGAGGGCCGGGGCTTCCTCCTGCACGCCGCCCGAATCGGTGAGCATGATCTCGCTGATCGCCAGCAGCCGGGCGAAGTGCGGGTAGTCGAGCGGCTCGATCAGCGCGACGTTGTCGAGGCCGGAAAGACGCTCGTTCATCACCTTGCGCACGTTGGGGTTCAGGTGGACCGGGAAGATCACCGCCGTGTCGGGACGCGATGCGATTTCGCGGATGGCCTGCGCGATCTGCTCCATCCCCTCGCCGAAGTTCTCGCGGCGGTGGCTGGTGACACCGATGATGCGCTTGCCCGCGAAGCGGGTTTCGAGGTCGGCGAGGCCCGACGCGAGAGCGGGATTACGCTCGATCTCGGCGGTGACCCAATGGAGCGCGTCGATCACGGTATTGCCGGTGACGTGGACGCGGTCGGCCGCCACGTTCTCGCGCAGCAGCGCCGCCTCGCTGGTGGTGGTGGGCGCGAAGTGCAGGCTCGCCATGGCGCCGATGATCTTGCGATTCACCTCCTCGGGCCACGGATGGTAGATGTTGTAGCTGCGCAGCCCTGCCTCGACGTGATCGACCGGCAGCTTGCGGTAATAGGCCGCGAGAGCGCCCGACATGGCGGTGGCGGTGTCCCCCTGCACGATCACGCGGGTTGGCTTCACTGCGTCCATCACCTTGCCCAGCCCGGTGAGCAGGTTCGCCGTCAGCGCATCGAGCGTCTGGTCGGGCTGCATCACGTCGAGGTCGTGATCGGGCACGATCCCGGCGATCTCCAGCACCTGATCGAGCATCTGGCGATGCTGCGCGGAGACGCAGACCACGCACTCGAACCGAGGATCGGCCTTGAGCGCATGGACGACGGGGAACAGCTTGATGGCTTCCGGGCGCGTGCCGAAAACGACGAGGATGCGTGCAGTCATGCGGCGGGGCTTAGCAGCCGTGTGTTAAATGGAGACTAAAGCCGTTTCATTTCGCCAGAGTATAGCGTCCGTCGATACTCGTGCCCGCAGTGCAATAATCATCCGTGTGCGGCTGGTGCCCGGCTTCGGCATAGGACAGCTGAAAGGCGTCCTTGCCGCTGGGGGTGAAGACCAGCATCGGCAGTCCTTCTTCCAGCGAGGCGACGGTCCAGGTCTGCTTGTCGTCGTCGCGGCTCATGACGCCGTCCAGCGTGCAGGACCGGCGGCCCTTGAAGGCAAGCGAGATGACCAGCATCGCCTTGCCGTCGATCAGCGGGACGATCCGCACGGGGCCGGAATAGCCCGCTTCTCCCCGCGCGAATTGCCCCGACGGGAACGGCAGGAAAGGGATACGCGCGTGCTTGCCCTCGGCAAAGTTCAGACGGCTTTCGCGGCGCTTCAGGGCGCGGTTGATGCAGTGCTGGTCTTGGCAATGTTCGGCGCGGCCGCGTGCCTGGCCGATCGCGGCCGAATAGACCTGCGCATGCTCGGGCTTGTCGAGTGTTGTCTTCAGCCAGGCGAGTTGCGCGTCCTCCCGCTTGGCCAGTTCGGCTGCATTGGTTTTGGCCTGCGGGCTCGGGTCGATCTTCGCGGCGGCCGGCGGCTCGGCGCTCGCATCCGATTCGGGATTGCACGCGGTCAAAGCGAGCAATGGAGCAGCCAGCGGAACCAGCGTCAGGGCGAAGCGGCGGGGAGCATCGTCACGCGGCAGAGCCTATCTCCGCCTTTCCACGTGGACAACCCCGAACGCGCCTCTTGCCCGTCCCGGCGGCTTGGGTAACACCCGCGCCATGTCTATCCTCAGCGACAAGTGGATCCGCCAGCAGGCCCAGGAACACGGCATGATCGAGCCGTTCGTGGAGGCGCAGCGCCGCGACGGGTGCATTTCCTACGGCCTGTCTTCCTATGGCTACGACGCCCGCGTCGCGCCGGAGTTCAAGATCTTCACCAACGTCGATTCGGCGGTGGTCGACCCCAAGGACTTTGCGGCGAACTCCTTCGTGGACCGTACCACCGACGTCTGCGTGATCCCGCCCAACTCCTTCGCGCTGGCCCGCACGGTCGAATACTTCCGCGTCCCACGCGACGTTCTGGTCATCTGCCTGGGCAAGAGCACCTATGCGCGCTGCGGCATCATCGTGAACGTCACGCCGCTGGAACCGGGCTGGGAAGGCCACGTGACGCTCGAATTCTCGAACACCACCCCCTGCCCGCGAAGATCTACGCCAACGAGGGCGCCTGCCAGTTCCTGTTCCTCAAGGGCAACGAACCGTGTGAGACGAGCTATGCCGACCGCGCGGGCAAGTACATGGGCCAGCGCGGAGTGACGCTGCCCCGGCTCTGAGAGGGAACAAACCCCGCGCACGCCCGCTTCTCCCGGCATAAAACAGGCCGGGAGAAAAGCCGTGTCGAAGATTGCCGCGATAATCGGGCGGATTTTGATCGCCCTCATCTTCATATTTTCCGGGGCGGGCAAGCTCGCCGACATATCCGCGACCGAGACGATGATCGTCGCCGCCGGTCTGCCCTCGGGCCTTGCCATTCCCACCGGGCTGTTCGAACTGCTGGCGGGGCTGTGCCTTGCCGCCGGGTTCATGGTGCGGCTGGTGGCGGTGCTGCTGGCCGGGTTCACCGCGCTGACGATCCTGTTCTTCCACGCGCAGTTCGGCGACCCGATGCAGCGGGTCATGGCGCTCAAGAACCTTGCGATGATCGGCGGCCTCGCGCTGGCCTTTGCCCATAGCCAGATGTGGAGCCACTACTACGCCATCGCCCGCGAGCGCCGGGGCGAGATCGCCGCACGCGACGCCGATGCCCGGGTGCGCGACGCCGAACTGCGCGCCGCGCGCGCCGAAGCCCGCGCCGATGCCCTCGCGCAGGGACAGGTCGCTTCGGCTCACGAACCGCGCACCGTTGTCACCGATGTCAACCATGACGGTGTGCCAGAGGTTCGCCGCGCGGGCTGGCGCAACCGCCGCTGGTTCGACTGGTAAGCTCGGCATGCTGGCCGCTGCTGCTCACTCACTGCAGCGGCCAGAAGTGAATGATGAGTGGCGTGCCCAGCACCAGCACCAGCAGCGACAGCGGCGCTCCCAATCGCGCGTAGTCGCCGAAACGATAGCCTCCCGGCCCCATGACCAGCGTGTTGCACTGGTGCCCGATCGGCGTCAGGAAGTCGCACCCCGCACCAATCGCTGTGGCCATGAGGAAGGCGTCCGGTCGATAGCCGAGATCGTCGGCGAAAACCGCCGAGATCGGCGCCATGACAAGCACGGTAGCGGCATTGTTGAGGAATGGTGTCACCGCCATCGAAGACGCCAGGACGAGCGCCACCGCGCCCCATGGCGGCATATCTCGTGCCAGTGCCGCCAGTTCCGTCGCCATGACGTCGGATGCCCCGGTCGATTGAAGCGTCCCACTGACCGGGATCAGCGCCCCCAGCATGATCAGGATCGGCCATTCGACCGCCTCGTAGGCATCGTCGACCGGGAGCGCTCCGGTAATCACGACGAGCCCTGCTCCGGCAAAAAACGCCGGTGCCACCGGCAGCAATCCGGTCGCCGTCGCCAGCATCGCGGCGGCCAGGATCGCCACCGCCAGCCAGCCTTTGCGCGTCGCTCCCAGCGCGATCTGCCGCTGCGCCAGCGGGAGCACGCCCAGTTGCCGCAACCTCCCCGGCATCGCCGACAACACCCCTTGCAGCACGATCACATCGCCCGGCTGCATGAGGATGCTGGCGGGTTTCGCGCGCAGGCTCTCACCCTCGCGCGAAATGGCAACGAGTCTCAGGCCCATCCGCTCGCGCAGCACTGAGTCGACTTGCCGAACTCCCCGCCAATGCCGAGCGGGCGGTGACGACCCCTTCGATCACCCCCACGTGATCACGCGCGCGTGCGGTGTGCTCGTCCTCGTCGCCGTCGAGATCATGGCCACTGGGATCAAGCCCTCCCGCGGCTACCGCACGCTCTAGCGCATCCGGATCACCCGCGAGGATCAGAACATCGTCTTCAACCAGTACGAGGTCGGGGCGCACGTCTCCGGCAAGGCCACGGCGCAACACGGCCGTAACCTCGACCTCTCCGTCATGCTCCTTGAGAAATGCGGCGACGGTGCCGCCGACGACGGGAGCCTCCTCGCGAACCCGCGCCTCGATCGTATAGTCCGCGATGTCGAGCGCCTCTCCCATGGTCGCCGCCGCGCGCCTGTCGGCAGGTAACAGGCGATAGCACAGCCGCAGAAAGACGAGGCCGATGACCAGCAGGCCCAGACCGGTCGGCAAATAGTCGAACATCTCGAAGGGCTCGCCGATCATCTGCTCGCGCACGCGGCTGACGATGATATTGGGCGACGTCCCGACCAGCGTGGTAAGCCCGCCAAGCAGCGCCGCGAACGACATCGGCATGAGGAAGCGGGAAGGATTGGTGCCGCTCTTGCGGCCGAGTTGTCCGGCAGCCGGCATCAGCATTGCGAGTGCGCCAATGTTCTTGATCAGCCCCGAGGCAAGCCCGACCGATGCCGTGAGCACCAGCAATTGCGCCCCCGTCCGTGAGAGCCATCGTCCTGCCCATGCGACGGCCTTCTCGATCAAGCCGGACCGCTGAACGGCGGCCGAAAGCACCAGGGCCGAGCCCACGATAATGACGATGTCGTCTGAAAAGCCGAGGAAAGCCTTTTCCGGACTGACCAGCCCCAGAGCCATCCCCGCGAGCAACGCAATGACCGCGGTTACATCGTAACGAAAGCGACCCCAGATAAAAAGGGCCATCATGGCGCAGAGCAGAGCAATCGACAGGCATTGCTGAAAGGTCATCGGGCCTCGGGACGACAGGGGACGCAAGGCAGGAAATGCACAGGGACGTCTGCGGTGCCCGGTTGAACCATTGACGAGGCGGCCGAGAGGCGGCAATAGCCCCCAGCGCAAGGCGCGGGCGGTTAGCTCAGTTGGTAGAGCATCTCGTTTACACCGAGAGGGTCGGGGGTTCGAGCCCCTCACCGCCCACCATATCCATTCATTTTCCAGAAAAATCAGGCCTTTTGGCTGCTCTGAAAAAATCTGGCAAAGGCGATTGCACAGTTCGCCCTCCCCATGTAAACGCCGCGCCTGCCCGCAAGGCATGCCGCTTTAGCTCAGTTGGTAGAGCACATCATTCGTAATGATGGGGTCACGTGTTCGAGTCACGTAAGCGGCACCACCTTCCTAAAGGCACTTCCACTCAGACATCGGCGGTTTCCCACGGGAAGGGCTTTCCAAGCTTGAGGAGCGGTTGGGTCAAGGCTGGGGCGTATTTGGCCGCGTCGAGAGGTCTCCCATGCGCAACCCGCAAGGTGCAGCGTGCCTGATTGTTTTAGGCAGGGCCATGGCGGCGAGATGGCCGCCCCACTCGTTGGCGTCGAGCAGGATCTTATTGGCGATGACGTCGAGCTTCTTCTGGACCTCCCCCTGCACGTTCTCCGAGCCAAGGCAGCCCAGCACATCGCCCAGCGCGCCCTTCGAGATCGCGTGCGTGATCGTCTTGCAGGCGCGGGCTACCGAGAAGCCGCAGTTCCGATGGACAGGCATTGTCCTCGCACCGTTGCTACTCGATGAGAAAGCGGGTCAGTGTGATCGGTTGCATCATGACCTTTCGCGATGGACGTTGCGCCCGGCGCAGAACTCAGGTTTGTCCGGAAATCGGCAGAGAACGAGTCACGCGCTCCGCAGCAGATCTGCCACCTGCGGACCATGCGCGAACCTAGCCGCCTGCGCTACTGCCTCCGCATCAGGTCGCAATCCTGTATAGAGCACGAATTGTTCGATCGCCTGGAGCACGATCACCTCCGCGCCCGATATCACCGTCTTCCCGGCCTCTCGCGCAGCCCGGACGAAGGGCGTATTCGCGGGCTGGGCCACGACGTCAAAGGCGATGTCGCAGGCCGCGACCTGCTCGGGCGAGAAGGCGAGCGCCTCGGCCTGTGGCCCCTCCATGCCCAGCGGCGTCACGTTGACGAGCATCGCAGCGCCCCGTGAAGGCATTTCCGCTAGCCATTCGAAACCGTACTGCGCCGCGAGCGCGGGACCATCCTCGCGGTTGCGCGCAACGATCGTGCCTTGGCGGAAGCCCAGATCGCGGAGCGCGGCGACCACGGCCTTTGCCATGCCGCCGCTGCCGCGCAGCAGGAACGGCGTTGCCAGATCGATGCCCCTGCGCGTCACGAGGTCGCGCACGGCGACGTAGTCGGTGTTGTAGCCGGTGAGCACATCGCCGTCGTTGACGATGGTGTTCACGCTGTGGATTGCCCGTGCAGAGTCCTCTAGGGCGTCGAGCATCGGGATGACCGCCTCTTTAAAGGGCATCGAGATCGCACAGCCGCGAATTGCCAACGCCCGGATGCCGCCGACGGCGGCGGCGAGGTCGCTCGTGCTGAAAGACTTGTAGACGTAGTCGAGCCCATAATGGTCGTAGAGCCAGTTGTGCAGACGCGATCCGGCATTGCCGGGGCGGGCCGACAAGGACATGCACAAGCGCGTGTCGCGGCCGATGGTGGTACGTTCCATGAGCGTCAGTCTCCGGTAGTCTTGCAGCGGATATCGGCACGCATGCTCGATCCGCGAGGTATCAGGCGGCCCGCCAGCACGACCTTGCGGCCCGCGGCATCGGGGTTTTCGAGCCGGTCGAGCAACATCGTCATCGCAGTGCGGCCGATCTCCTCCACCGGCTGCTCGATGACGCTTAGGCCACCGCCGACGAACTCCATCCAGTCATTGTTATCGAACCCAGCGAGCGCGATATCGCGCGGCACTTCCAGGCCAAGGTCGCGCAAGGCCCGCAGCACGTTGACGAGCATCACGCCGTTACTCGCCACCACGGCGTCGGGCCGCTCCGCGCGGCTGAGCAACTGGGCGATGACCTGCTCCGCCGCGTCCTTTGTATGGGGTACCGCGATCGTCTCCACCGTAAGTCCGAGCCGCCCCGCCGCCCTCGTGAAACCGTCGCGGCGTTCGGCGCCCGTGGTGCTGGCCGCGCCGAACAGGCCGGTGATCCGGCGATGTCCCTGCGCGTACAGGTGCTCGACGAGGACCTCCGCCATGCGCGCATTGTCCAGCAGTACGCAGTCGAACTCGGCATCGGGCGCGGCGCGATCGATCAGGACCACGGGATAGTCGAGTTCGCTTCGCCCGCCTCTCGCGACCCTTTGGCGCGAAGGCGCGAGGATCACGCCGGTCACGCGCTCCTCGTGCAGCAGTTCGAGGTAGGCCGCTTCCTTGGCGGGGTCCTCGTCGGTATTGCACAGGATCACCCGCAAGCCGCGCGCGGCAGCAACGCTCTCTATTGCGCGCGAGACGGCGGTGAAGAACGGGTTGCCGATGTCGGCGACGACGAGCCCGATGGTGTTGCTGTGCTGGGAGCGCAGCCGCCGAGCGGCGAGATTCGGGCGGTATCCAGTAGATTTCACCGCCGCCAGCACGCGCTCGCTCATCGCCGGATCGACCGGTCGGCCCGCCAGCACGCGCGAGACGGTAGCGGGGAGACTCCGGCGACCTGAGCCACATCCTTGATCCCTATCGCCATGTGGAAATCGTTCTCTTGTCCAAACAGCCAATCCCATCCCGATAGCAGGATTATGCACCATTGATTACGCTAATCACAACCCCCTTGACAAATTCGCTTAGAAAACGTTTTCTGAGATGGGAGTGAATTGGAGAGGAACGACGATGCTCGCAGACGCTTTCACCGCGTCGCATGCCACCGATCTCGTGAGGATCGACGCCACGGCCGCCGACAAGACCGATGCTATTCGCCAGGTCGGCCAGCTACTGGTCGCCGCCGGCTATGTCGCGCCTGGCTACGAGGAGAGCATGGTGCGCCGCGAAGCCGTCGCGAACACCTTCCTTGGCTCCGGCCTCGCCATCCCGCACGGGCTGGGTGAGGACAAGAGCCTCGTCCGCCGCGACGGCATCGCCATCCTACAGCTTCGCGGCGGCATCGACTGGAACCCGGGGCAGCGCGCCCACATCGTCGTCGGCATCGCCGCGAACTCGGACAGCCACATCGGCATCCTGCGCCGCCTGACTCGGCTGATCCAGGACGAGGACCGGCTCCAGGCGCTCATCGCCACCGACGATCCGGCCGACTTTACGCGCGCCCTCGGCGAAGACGCGGCCCCTGCCTCGGCCTCCGCGCCTGCCGTGGACCTCGCCCATACCGCCGTCTGGGTGGTCGACTATCCCTCGGGCCTCCACGCCCGCCCCGCATCGACCTGGGTCGAGACTGCACGGGGCTCCAGCGTCCGCCTGCGCGTGCGCCACGGCAACGAAAGCGCCGATCCGCGCAACCTCGTCGCCCTGCTCCAGCTGGGCCTGCGCTGCGGTGACGAAGTCACCTTTTCTGCCGACGGCGCGGGCGCTGAACCGGCGCTGGACAGCTTCGTTGCCGCCGTCCGCCGCCTCACGTCGCGCGAGAAGGAAGACGCTGCCCGCGCCGCCGAGAAAGCCAAGGCGCCGAGCCGCAGTTGGACGCCCGCCGGAAGTCCCCGGATGATAGCTGGCGTCGCCGCCAGCCCCGGCCTCGCGATCGGCCGGGTGCATGTTCTCAGTGCCGCGGAACTCGTGGTGCCCGACGTGCCGGTCGACCTTGCCACCGGCGGCGAACAACTCAACAGCGCGCTGTTGCGCACCCGCGCGCAGATGACGGCGCTGATCGACGACACCACCCGCCGCCTCGGCGCCTCGGAAGCCGCCATCTTCAAGGCGCAGTCCGAGCTGCTGGAAGATACCGACATCATCACTCTCACCTGCCAGCTCATGGTCGAGGGCCACGGCGTCGCCTGGTCGTGGCACCACGCCGTGGAGCGCATCGCCGGCAAGCTCTCGGCACTCGGGAACCCCGTACTCGCCGCGCGCGCCGCCGACCTCGAGGACGTGGGCCGCCGCGTGCTGGCCGAGATCGACTCCAGTCTCGTCACCGGCACCCTCGCCGACCTACCCGACGAGCCCTGTATCCTCGTCGCCGCAGATCTGTCGCCGTCCGACACCGCGACGCTTGACGCCGCGAAAGTGGCCGGAATAGCCACGTCGCTCGGCGGGCCAACTTCGCACAGCGCGATCCTTGCCCGTACTTTAGGCCTGCCTTCGGTCGTCGCAGGCGGCCCCGAATTGCTCGCGACCGCTGCCGGGACCGTCGCCGTCGTCGATGGCGATGGCGGCAAGGTCTGGATTTCGCCTTCCGAGGACGATCTCATCTCAGCGCGCGCCTGGATCGCCGCCCTCGCCGCCCGGCGCGTTGCCGAGGAGCAGGAGCGCGGACAGCCCGCCGTCACCCGCGATGGCCACCGGGTGGAAATCGCTGCCAACGTCAACCGCGCCGACCAGGTCGCGTTTGCGCTTGCGCAGGGCGGCGAGGGCGTGGGCCTGATGCGCACCGAATTCCTTTTCCTCGAAAGCGGGGACAGCCCCGGCGAGGACGAACAACTTGCCGTCTACCGCGCCATGATCGACGCACTCGGCGACGATGCGCAGGACCGCCCGCTGATCGTGCGCGCGCTCGACATCGGCGGCGATAAGCAGGTGCCCCACCTCGATCTCCCACGTGAGGAGAACCCGTTCCTTGGCGTTCGCGGCGCGCGTCTGCTGCTGCGCCGTCCCGACCTGCTGGAACCGCAGCTGCGCGCGCTCTACCGCGCTGCGAAGCTCGGCGGTAATCTCTCGATCATGTTCCCGATGATCACCTCGGCCCACGAACTCGTCGCCATGCGCCAGCGCTGCGAGGCGATCCGGGCGGAACTCGAAGCCCCGCAGGTGCCGATCGGCATCATGATCGAGGTTCCGGCGGCAGCGGTGCAGGCCGCGTCGCTCGCGGCCCATGCCGACTTCTTCTCGATCGGCACTAATGATCTTACCCAGTACACTCTCGCGATCGACCGCCAGAACCCGGAACTCGCCGGCGAGGCAGACAGCTTGCACCCCGCCGTCCTGCGCATGATGGCAATGACCGTGGAAGGCGCGAAGGCGCATGGCCGCTGGGTCGGAGTGTGCGGCGGCATCGCTGGCGATCCGTTCGGCGCGGCGCTGCTGGTGGGTCTGGGCGTCAGCGAACTGTCGATGACCCCGCGCGACATTCCGGCGGTCAAGGCCCGGTTGCGCGCATCCGATCGCAGTGAACTCGCCCAACTCGCGGCGCGCGCCTTGGCCGCCGAAGGCGCTGCCGAGGTCCGCGCGCTCGACGGGGAGGCGATGTGATGCGCGCCCTTACTGTCACCTTCAACCCCGCCATCGATCAGACTGTCACGCTGGACCGGCTCGTCCCCGGAGAGGTCCACCGCGCCCATGCGGTTCGCCAGAATGCCGGCGGCAAGGGCGTCAATGTCGCCAGCTGCCTGGCCGACTGGGGCGTGTCCGTTTCCGCGTATGGCCTGCTCGGCAGCGACAACGCGGCGCCGTTCGATGCGCTGTTCGCCGCCAAGGGCATCGAGGACCGCTTCATCCGCATTGCCGGGGCGACGCGCGTCAATCTCAAGCTGGTCGACCCAGCCGGCACCACCGATATCAATCTGGATGGCCTCGCAGTCGATGCCGGTCGCGCCGAAATGGTCGCCGCCGCCATCTGCGATGCGGCACGCGAGGGTGACCTCGTCGTGCTGGCGGGCAGTCTTCCTCCAGGCTGCCCGCCCGATACTTACGCCGCCCTGACAGAGCGCCTGCGGGCCATCGGATGCCGCGTGATCCTCGACAGCAGCGGTCTGCCGCTCAAGTGCGCGCTGGAGACGGAGCAACCACCCCACGTGGTCAAGCCCAACCGCGACGAACTAGCGCAGATGCTGGGCCGCGACTTGCCCGACCTTCCCGCGATGGTCGAGGCCGCCGCCACCTTGCGCCAGAGCGGCGTGGCGCTCGTCGTGGTCTCGATGGGAGAGCACGGCGCGCTGTTCGTTTCGGATGAGGGTGCGCTCACCGCCTGGCTCGCGGTCGGGGAGCTGGCGAGCACTGTCGGTGCGGGCGACGCGATGGTGGCGGGCATCGCCGCCGCCGTACTGGAAGAGGCATCGCTCGAACGCACCGCGCGGCTCGCGACGGCATTTGCGGTGGCGAAGCTCGGCATGATCGGCCCGAACCTGCCGACGCTCGCAAGCGTGCATGCGCTGGCCGACGAAGTGACAGTGACCCCGGTGAAAATGACCGCGAAGACAGCGGCAGGAGAGGCAAAATGAAGACGATCTTTGCCGTCGTCGAGGCGGACTCTTCGGCCGTGCAGGGGGTACTGGCGGGCGAGGCCCTGCGCCGCGCCGCGCGTACCGACGGACGCACCATCGAGGTCGAGGTCCGCACTCAGCAGGGCGTGCTCAATCCGCTCGGCGACGACGTGCCGGGCGCGGGCGGCCTGCTGTTGCTGGTCGGCGACGGGCCGGCAGGCGACGCGCTGGCTCGCCGGGCCGACCGCCACGTGACGCTCGAGGCCGTGCTCGCCGATCCCGCTGCCGCGCTGGCGTTCGAAGATACCGGCACTCCGGAACTGGCCACGAAGAGCCCGCGCGTTGTCGCTATCACTTCGTGCCCGACCGGCATCGCTCACACCTTCATGGCAGCCGAGGGACTGACCGAGGGAGCCAGGCAGCTCGGCTATCCGATCCGCGTTGAGACGCAGGGTTCGGTCGGCGCCGGAACACCGCTGACGGCCGCGGAAATCGCCGAGGCCGACGTCGTGCTCATCGCCGCCGACCGCGAGGTCGACCGCGCGCGGTTCGCCGGCAAACGTGTCTTCGTGTCCAGCACCAAGCCGGCGATCTCGGGCGGCGCGAAACTGATCGAGCGCGCCTTGGCAGAGGCCAGACAGCAGGGCGGGGAAGCCGAGGTCGCTGACGGCGCTTCGGCCACCAGGCAGGAACGTGCGGGGCCGTACAAGCACCTCATGACCGGTGTTTCGTTCATGCTGCCCTTCGTGGTCGCGGGCGGCCTGCTGATCGCCATCGCCTTCGCGCTCGGCGGGATCGGCGCCAATACCGACGCGGCCAAGGGCACGCTGGCACATACGCTGTTCCAGGTGGGCGCGCAGGGGGCCTTCGCGCTGATCGTGCCCGCGCTGGCGGGCTACATCGCCTTCTCCATCGCCGACAGGCCGGGTATCGCGCCGGGCATGGTGGGCGGCATGATGGCTGCGCAGCTGGGCGCCGGGTTCCTCGGCGGCATCGCGGCGGGCTTCATCGCCGGCTACGGCGTCGATGGGCTCAACCGTTTGATCCACCTGCCGAAAAACCTCCAGGGATTGAAGCCCGTGCTGATCCTGCCGCTGCTGGGCACGCTGCTGACGGGCCTCCTGATGGTCTACGGGGTCGGCACGCCGGTGGCCGCTGCCCTCGCCTTCCTGACCGAATGGCTGCGGTCCATGCAGGGGTCGAGCGCGCTGCTGCTCGGCGTGATCCTGGGCGCCATGTCCGCTTTCGACATGGGCGGCCCGGTCAACAAGGCTGGCTATGCCTTCTCGGTGGGCCTCATCGCCAGCAACGTCTGCACGCCGATGGCGGCGACGATGGCGGCTGGAATGACGCCGCCGCTGGCCGTCGCGCTGGCGACGCGCCTGTTCCGCGACCGCTTCACGGCCGAGGAACGCGAGGCGGGAGGGGCCGCTGCGGTTCTCGGGCTGGCCTTCATCACCGAGGGTGCCATCCCGTTCGCAGCGCGCGATCCGTTTCGGGTGATCCCCTCGCTGATGGCGGGTTCGGCAACGGCGGGGGCGATCTCGATGGCTTCGGGTGTCGAGCTGAAAGTGCCGCATGGCGGGGTTTTCGTGCTGCCGATCCCCGGCGCGGTGACGCATCTGGCCGCTTACGGGGCCGCGATCGTTGCGGGAACGCTGGTGAGCGCGGTGCTCGTCGGACTCCTCAAACGCAGACCGGAAGCGCTGTCCTGAAGCGCACCTAAGCCGGCCTTGACGATACCTAGTGGTCAAGGTCTGACAGAAGAGTCCTGAAGTGGATTCCCGAAGTTTGCCGGTTGTGCGATAAGGGTGGATGCGCAGCGGTATCTCAATCAGCCTTTCCCCATCCGACCGAGACCGGCTCGATCGGATCATCAAGGACCGCAACTCGGCGCAGAAGCATTCATGGCGCGCCGAGATCGTGGTCCTGACGAGCGAGGGTGTCGGCACCAACGAGATCATGCGGCGAACTGGGACTTCGAAGACCTGCGTATGGCGATGGCAAGAGCGCTTCATGCAAGAAGGAGTCGAAGGACTGCTTCGCGACAAGACCCGTCCGTCGCGGATCCCGCCCTTGGCTCCCGAGGTGACCGACCGGGTCGTTGCTCGGACGCTCGAAGATCCGCCCGGCGAGACCACCCATTGGACGGCGCTGATGATGGCGAGCGAGGTTGGGATCAGCGTCAGTTCGGTGCAGCGGATCTGGCGATCTCATGGCCTGCAACCCCACCGCGTTCGCCAATTCAAGCTATCGAATGATCCGAAGTTTGTCGAAAAGCTTCGCGATGTCGTCGGGCTATATGTCTCGCCGCCCGCGCACGCGATCGTGCTGTCATTCGACGAAAAAAGCCAAATCCAAGCGCTCGATCGCTCGCAGCCTGGCCTCCCGCTCAAGAAGGGACGGGCCGGAACCATGACCCACGATTACAAGCGCAATGGCACAACCACGCTCTTTGCTGCGCTCAACGTGCTCGATGGCACCGTAATCGGCCGCAACATGCAGCGGCACCGTCATCAGGAATTCATCCGTTTTCTGAACCTGATCGAAGCACAGGTGCCCGCAGGAAAGGCGATCCACGTCATCCTCGATAACTACGCCGCCCACAAGCATCTCAAAGTGCGCGAGTGGCTCGGCCGGCACCCGCGCTTTACCTTCCACTTTACGCCAACCTCATGCTCATGGCTGAATGCCGTTGAGGGCTTCTTCGCCAAGCTGACCAACCGCCGTCTCAAACGCGGCGTCTTCCACTCGCTCATCGACCTCCAGGCGGCCATCAACCGCTTCCTTGCCGAGCACAATGAAAGCCCAAAGCCATTCGTCTGGACCGCAGACCCAGATAAGATCATCGCCGCCGTCAGGCGCGGGCATCAAGTGTTAGATTCCTGCCACTAGGCATACTCGAGAGGATCAGTACATGTCGGCCCTGCCGTTCAAGGGCGCCTGCCTCGCAGGCGTCGCCGCTATCGCTTTGTCGATCGCTGCCGCGCCTGCCGAGGTCCGGGCCCAGTCAGCCGACGAGACCATCGACATTGCCGCAGGACCCGCGCCGCAGCCCGAGGCCTTCCAACCCCTCGCCGAGGAGGGCATTATCCTCTCGCTCAGTTACACCGGCGAGGCGGCGGGCAACGTCACCGGCGGGCTGCGGCGCGACGCGGCTTATGCCGGGCAGGTCTACGTCGGCGCCGACTTCGACATGGACCGCATCAGCGGCATTGGCGGCGGCGCGCTGCATGTGGCGGCGACGAACCGGCACGGCGAGAGCCTCTCGGCGCAGGCAATCGGCAACAATACCTCTGTTCAGGAAATCTGGGGCACTCAGAACACCCACCTCGCCATCCTGACCTGGGAGCAGCATCTGCTCGACGACCGGCTGGTGATCGAGGCGGGACGCAGCCAAGCGAACATCCACTTCCTCAATTCGCCGCTCTATTGCCAGTTTCAGGGCAATTCGGGCTGCGGTAATCCGACGTTCGTGTTCAAGAACAGCAATTTCACCTATTTCCCGGCATCGAGTTGGATGGCCCACGCCAAGGCGCGGCTGACCGATCACGTCTACGCCCACGTCGGCGCCTACGAGGTAAACCCCGACCGCAAGCGCGCCAACGACCACGGCACCGCCTTCGGCATCGCCAGCGCGACCGGAGTGATCATACCCTGGGAACTAAGCTACGAAACCGGCGAACAGGCCCGCCTTCCCGCCCGCTACATCCTAGGCGGATGGGTGGACAAGGGCGACTACGACGATCCGCTCCGCGACGACGCGGGCGGCATCGTTGTCGTCTCGGGCCTCCCGGCGCAGGTCCGAAACGGGCGCTCAGGCCTCTATTTCCGCTTCGAGCAACAGCTTACCCGGCCCGACCCGACTTCGAAGCGCGGCCTCAGCCTCTTCGGCGTCGCCATGACCAACCTCTCCGGCCGTGTCGAGGAGAGCCAGTTCTGGGACATCGGTGTCGTGCAGACCGGGACCTTCGCCGGGCGCGACGAGGACAGCGTGGGCTTCATGGTCAGCGACCAGCGTTTTAGCGACTTTGCCATGCGGCGGATGCGGGCTGCTGATCTCTCGGTGGGAGGGAGCAGCAAGGTCTCGCGCCATCAGGTGATGATGGAGCTGTCCTACAGCGCGCAAATCGGGCCGGCGATCCGTCTGTCGCCCAACGTCCAGTACATCCTCAACCCCGACCGCACCGGCGCGCCTTTCCGGGGCCGTCCGACCGGCGACGCGCTGATCCTCGGCGCCAAGTTCACGGTGGACGCCCTCCGTCTCGGTCTGTGACCGCAATTACCGTTGAGAGTTCTCAGTGGAAACTTATAGGCTCCCGGGGCTCGTCTCAGTCGCAACCAACAACTTCCCGATATTGACTGAAAGAAAGTCGGCATACCACCACTGCCGACACTCAGCATCCGATCTCAGTTCGCCAACTGCAGACCGTCAGCTAGTTTCGCAGTTGCCTGCCAAAACTTTGCAATAACGCGATCGGCAGGCCCCCTGCCGTGAAGCCTTGTTTTTCTAGCATATGGTTAGGAACCTTCGCGGCCGCCCTAATGTCGCACCCGAATCGTCGCGCCGAGGGGATAAACGACACGGACGGTTCTACAAGCGGCGACGAGCAGCAGGTGTGCCGATCCGTTTCATCTTGCTTTGCAGACGTGCCACTGCCCACGTCAACGAAGCGGATGAAAGCTATGTGAGTGTCGCCGGTCCGCATAATGCCGAAATACGACCCCCCTTCAAATCGCCATAACCATCTGCGGCGTTGCCCTTAACCGCCCCACATCGCGGAAAGGCGGGGCGCCGAAGAGGCGACGATATTCGCGGCTGAACTGGGAGGGGCTGTCATAGCCGACGCGGAAGCCCGCCTCTGCCGCATCAAGGCGGTCGGCCAACATCAGCGCCCGCGCTTCCTGCAACCGCAGCTGCTTTTGATATTGCAGCGGAGTCATGGCGGTGGCGCGGCGGAAATGATCATGGAAGCTCGACAGGCTCATGCCGGCAAGGGCGGCAAGGTGTGGTCCGCTAAATGGTTCGCGGAAATGGGTCTTGAGCCAGGCGATCGCTTTGGCCAGCTGGCTGGTGCGGCTTTCGCCGCTCGCTATCGCGCGCAAGATGCCCGCGCCCGGCCCGGTCATCAGCCGCACCAGCAATTCCCGCTCGATGAGCGGCGCGAGCAGCGCCGCGTTCGCCGGATCGCCGAGCAGCGCCGTCAACCGCGTCGCCGCGTCAATCAGTTCAGGTGTCATCGGGTGCAGCGTCATCCCGCCCCTCTCCTCCGTGCCCCCCGGCAGAGGCGGCAGGGTTAACGCGATCTCCGACAACAGGGCGGGGTCGAGATAGAGGCAGAAGCAGAGATAAGGCGCGTCCGCGCTAGCCTGCGTCACCGCGCCTGTGATGGGCAGGTCGAGCGAGGCAACGAGATAGCTGGCAGGGCCATAGTCGATCACCGCATCGCCAAGCAGCACGCGCTTGCCGCCCTGCGCGATGACAGTCCGGTTTCAGAGTTCGATTAGGGGAAAGCTGACGTTCGCGCACCCATACGACCTGTGCCTTCCGCCCATCTCTCGATGATCGAAGGGGCATTTGGTGCACAATCCGGCCGTCGCCGATCCGACAGGGCACGAGCCCCGCCGACGGATCCGCATGGACGTCACGCCATGAATCCAGCTTCGAACACCGTATCTTCCAAATCAAGCGCCACGAACGGCGCATCCCCAACGGTGAGGACTTCAGTGGTCATCAAAAACTTTGCTTGTAATTCGGGGACAAAAATCCCCCCGGGGCCTTCGGTCACCCGCCCATGGCAGGCAAGGCATAAATAGCGGCTACCTGACGCCGCAACCTGCCGCGTCTTCGGTCACACGTGAAATCGAACGCTTCGCCATCATGGCCGCGAAAAAAGCAGGCTGTTGTAACGCGCGATTTCTGTTGTTTATTGTCGTCGCATAAGCGTGGGAGATGTGATGAAGCTTGGAATTGTCGCCTGTGGGCTGCTCATGCTCTCTCCCGAGATTGCGCAAGCACGCGCCTCTCAGTGGTGGTACGTGACGCAAGGCGCCGACAAGGTATTGTTCGTCGATGTCGAGTCGATCGTGCGCGATGGCGACATTGTGCGGTACGAGGCCAGCCAGATTCTGCGCGAGCCCGGCAACCCCGCCGCCTCGTTGCGTGCCTCCATGACGGGAAACTGCCGCGAACAAACCGAAACGTGGGACCTCGTCCTGCGCTACGGCGCCGATGACGAACGGCTGGACGAGACAGCGCTGAGCTATGCGGGGCCTAATCCCGTAGAAGCTGGGTCGGTGGGTGCCGCGCAGTTGCAGTTCGTCTGCGCCACCGATCGAACCCTGGGCGGTGGTTTCCCCTGGCGATCGACCAGGTCGCTTTCGCCGAGGCCCTGATCGCCGACACCAAGGCTTCGATAAGCCCGGCAGACATGCATGAACGGATGCGCGCGGACCCCAAGGTGCCGATAATCCGCTCCACAGCGCCGTCGCCTGGCACGTTCGGAACACCGCAGGCGACCACTGCGGGGCATGCCGTCGTCCCGCCTCGCGACTATGCCAAGGGAGTGGGCATTCCCGATGTCCCGAATTATGACACGGTCGAAAGCGGCACGATCTACGATATTGCCTATGGCGGGATCGAGAATGGGGAACTGACCTTCGAGGTGCGCGGCTACAGCATCGATGATCTTGCCCACGCCAGCAGCGCGCAGCCTATGCGCTTCCCGGTAGCCCAAAAGACGATCCGTATCCGCAACATCAAAATCGAAGTTCTGGCCGCTACGCCACAGGGCCTGCGTTTCCGCGCGAGCCTTGCGCCGGAGGACGCGGACGACGCGCCATTCGTGTGCGCGGATCCGGCGTGCACAACGCAATGATCCGTGCCATTGCGCTGTCGTTCGCCTTGCTGGCCATGCTCCCCGGGCCATCGCAAGCACAGGAGGTCGCCAAGATCGACCCCGCCGTCGAGCTGAACGTTCTGTGCGAGGATAACGATGCCAGTGCCTGTACCCGCCTCGGCAACCGGCTTCTCGAAGGCGACGGGCTCGCGCCCGACGAGGCTCGAGCGGTCGCCATCCTGAGCAAGGCCTGCCACCTCGGCGACATGCCAGGCTGCACGATGACGGGCTTCGCTTACAGCAAGGGGCAAGGCGTCACGCGATCGGCCGATATCGCGCGCGCCTACTACGCATATGCCTGCTATGGCGGCGAGGCGACCGGATGCTCCAACCTCGGGCTCGCCTACATCAACGGGGACGGCATTTCGAAGGACGATCACCGCGCCGCCGCACTTTTCCAGCAAGCCTGCTCGAGCAACTCGACAGCCGGTTGCGCCAATCTGGGTGCGTCCTATTCGTTGGGACGAGGCGTACCGCGCAATCATCACCGGGCGGCGCGGCTATTCAGCCAAGCCTGCGATGCCGACGATCAGCACGCCTGCTACAACCTGGGCGTGCTCTACCGCGACGGCCTGGGCGTGGGACGCAATCACAAACGCGCCGTCGCGCTGTTCGCACAGTCGTGCCAGGCCAAGGACCGCAGCGCCTGCGGCAATCTCGCCAGCATGATCGACGACGGGCGGGGCACCGCTAAGGACCACCAGCGCGCCCTCGAACTGCATGACGAGGCGTGCACGCTTGGCGAAGCGGAAAGCTGCTTCACGCTTGGCCGGGCCTACCAGACCGGAAACGGCCGCGAGCGCGATGACTTTCGGGCCATCGCCTTGCTGGAGCGTAGCCTCGCGCTAGACCCCCGGACTCCATCCGCCGGCGAAGCCGCGAAAGCCCTCGCCATCGCGCGCGACGCGATCGTTGCCCCATCGATCCCCGCAAAGGTAGGCGAGCCGGAAGGCCATCGCGCAAATGAGGAATAGAGCGATGCGCCAAATCACTGCCGCCCTCGTCTCGCTGCTGGCCGCTGCCTGGATGACCGCAGCGATGGCTGCGGATGCGCCTCGGGACGAGGCCGTGCTGACCTGCCGTATCCAGGGTCAGGATCGCGAGGTGTCGGTCTCGATCACCGGCACGCGTGCCACCTATCGCTACGGTTCGTCCCTGCAAAAGCCGGAGCTGATGCTGAGCAGCCCCTGGCGGACCTGGACTATCGCCGAAAGAACGGCCCGGGCGACACGATCGACGAGATCGTGACCTTCACCAACGGCGATACTGCCTATCGCGTGGCGGCAGGTTTCAGGAACGGAGCGGCGCCGGACCCGACCGCTCTTCAGCGTTTCGGGCTGCTGACGGTCAGCCGGGCGGGCAAGACTCTCGCCGCGCTGAGTTGCCGCCCGGACAGCATCAGGCGGGTCCACGACCGCCTGCTTGCTGGCATGCGCGAGATCGGGCGGGAGCGATCTTCCGATGGAGAATCGTTTCCGAATTACGAAATCCAGTATCCCGCACCCGCTGACCAGTCCCCGCCCTGCAAGGCGGATTTCAACGTCGATACCTGCTGGAGCCGCGGCGTCGGTGCGGCCCGCGGCGGCGATCTGCGAGGCGCGCTGGGGCACTACGACATGTCCTGCGACGCTCACCTCGACGATCTTGGCTGCTACGAGGCGGGCAAGCTCTACCTGCAGAACCGCCAGTTGCGCGATTATGCCAAGGCCCAAGCGCGGTTCGCGCGCGTGTGCGACGGCAGTGACCCGGGACGCGGGCCCTACGCCTGCAAGTATCTGGGATGGATGAATCTGACCGCTACCGGCGTCAGCCGCAATCTCGACCAAGCCTGGTCCAAGCTGGCACGCGCTTGCTTCCTGCACAATGATGCGGAGATGATCGACCCCGAGGGGTGCCACTTCTTCGCCAAGACCGTTTTCGCCGTGCGCGATGCCAAGCCCAGCCGATACCCCAAGGCGGACTTGCTCGCCTATGTGGCGCTGTCCCAAGCGTGCACCGATGATGCCAGGACGGTCTGCGACGAGGCGCTAGCGCTGTACAAGACCGGTATCGGACAGCACGCGCCCTGGACAAAGTCCTGCGATGCCCTGGTCCGCGCCCAAGGTACGTTTGCGTCGTGCAAGGACATGGCGCGGCCGCGTGCCGACTACGACAGCGCCATGGCCACACGCCGGAAGCTCAAGGTCATGTTTCTGGCGGCACTCGACGACCCGACTTGAACGCCCACTGCCCGTGCTCAAGCGATCTGAGTCGGCACCGTGCCGTAATAGCTCGACACGCGGTCGGCGTAGGCCTGGTTGAAATCGGGCGCATTGCTTGCCCAGCTCGGGCCGCCTTCGAGCACTCGGCGGTCGATCGTGACGATGTAGTCGTCCCCGGCCGGATCATAGCCCAGCACGCCGAAGGGCACGGGATAGAAGCTCTTGTTGAACCCCAGGAAGCCCCCAGGCTCAGGACCGCAAACGTCGCTTGCCCTGAACGCTTGTCCACCATCAGCGCCTTGACGTGACCGAGGGTGTCACCATCGCGTGATCGCACCTTCAATCCCGAAGTTTCCGCCTCGACGAGGGTCGGCGCTGCTGGCGATACTTCTGTCATGGAAAGCTCCTCGTAACCAGCCATACGCTGGCGTTCGGATCGTTGTCCGTCGGCTATCTTCCCGCGAACAAGGACGGCCTAGGGCAAACACCCGAAGCCACTCTCCGTTCCGCCGTGCTGCAGATGGACGCGTGATGCTGGGAAGCTGACTGTACGTTAGCGCCCCAGCCCCTGCCATTCACGAGATGTCGCGGCGTTCCCGGAACCGGCCGTTCGTTAGTGGCAAAAGGTTTCCCTTTCGCGTCGAGAATTTCCCTGTTCGGTGGACGGGAATGAATGTTACTCAACCGCTGTGACACAACCTTTCCTGACCCGCCGAGCCTTTTGGGGGCGGCATCGCCCTCGCTGCCGCTCCTGCGTGGGCGGCCGAACCACTGCACGATGTCACGTTTGTCGAGGACTTCGATGAATTGTGGCGGACGCTGGGGGAGCGTTACTGTTTTCTGGCCGACAAGCAGACTGACTGGGATCAGGTGCGCTCATTCTACCGGCCGATGGCCTTGGCTGCGGAAGACGATGCCGCTTTCACTAATGTCGTCCGGCGTGTCCTCGCGGAATTGTATGACGCGCACACTCATCTCTCTCATCCGCCTGACGGAGCACCACGATGGCCGCTGTTCGATCTCCTTGCCGAGCGAACTGGCGGCATGGTTCGTATAGCTGCCATTGAAAGCGGCTCGGCGGCGGCCGATGCCGGATTAAAGATTGGTGATCGAATTATCGCGATCGACGGGCGACCGATTGAAACGGTCATCCAAGATTTGATGCCGAAATGCCTCCGAAAGCCCGACCCGGCCGCCGATGCCTACACCATCAACGTCGCGGTTGCGGGGTATCGGGGAAGGCCCGCCTGTTGTCGGTGAGTTCGAAAGACGGCGCCTCCCGAACAGTCCCGCTTCCCATCAAGAAGTGGCCCGATTTGCCTGACGTTGAAAGCGGGATGCTTCCAGACGGCATCGGCTATATCGTTATCAGGAGCTTTTCCGACACCGCGACAGTTGATGCTTTCGACAAGGCATTGGAAAGTCTACAGGATGCTCCGGGCCTGATTATTGATGTTCGCGAAAACGGGGGTGGCGACACGGCCGTTGCCAGGCCGATCATGGGGCGATTCATTCGAGAACGGACAGCTTACGCCATCATGCGTAGGCGGGCAGGGGCAGGATTGAGCGCACCGTGGACCGAATATGTCGATCCGAAGGGCCCCTTTACCTACAGAAAGCCTGTTGTCGTGCTGACGAGTCATTGGAGCGGAAGCATGGCCGAGGGTTTCCCAATGGGTATGCGCGACATAGGCCGCGCGACGGTCGTTGGCACGAAAATGATGGGATTGGGAGCAGCCGTCTTTCCGATCAGACTGGATCGGACCGGCATACAGGCACAATATTCGGGGGAACCCGTTTATGACACGAAGGATCGCCCACGTTGGCACTTCGTCCCGGACGTGGAAGTTGCGCACGGCAGTGACATTCTCGCTGCCGGCATAGCGGAGGTTAAAACGGCTATCAGCCGCAATTGAAATTATTCTCCTCTCATCTGACCATGACACGGGAGCGCCATTAATCCGTGGCGATGAGAGGCCGTCCACACCGGCACATGCAGGGATGGTGGCGACGCCTCCGACCTTGTCAAAGCGGGGCAATGCCGCCGGATCGGCTGTAAGAACGAACAGGTGCGAACCTATCTCCATCTTGGATTGGCGCGCCGCGATGCCATCCTCGCTCAATTGAGACGCGAGGAGTCGGTTATGCCTCACGCTTTTGAAATCACCTATTACGCGCCCCCACAAACACCCAAAAAAGTGAACGGGTTGTTTTGGATCGTCGGCATCAATGCCGGGCTTTGGGCGGTGATCGCCCTTGGAATATGGGCATTATCGTGAACCGCAATGAGGCCCGGACCTCTTGCAAGTGCCGGGCCAGCTGATTGCAAGGGCTGTAAAGCCCTTTGGGTCGCATGTGCGGCGTACACGATTTTGCTGCACCGCATCATGCCAATAGCGGTCACCCGCGCTGTGCGCGACCTTCACTCGCATCGGCTTGCCCGCGATCTCGACGTCCTCGTGGCTCCAGTCGAACTGGTAAGCCTCACCTGGCCTGTACATCAACGGGATGAACACCTTTGCCCCAGAACAGCCCTCTTACTGGATCGTGCTACCTTTCCTCGCTGCCAGCGCGGTTGCAGCATCCACTGGGTCCTTCATCTCCTTCATCCAGTGATCTATGGAATCGTAGGGACGATCGCGGGCTTCGACTTTCCCGTCCAGGAACAGGACAGCGTGATCTGCTTCCATGAAGGCAAAGTGTTCGTCTAGGACAACTGGCTCCAGAGCGCCATGAACCGAAGTTCGCCACGCAACGATATTGCGCTGCTCCATCCAGGGACCAGGGTCGGATGTTCCGGGAAAGTAGCAGAAGGTCACGAGTGTGTGGCCCTCAGCAACAGGGATAAGTTGTGACTGAACCTTGAGAATCTGATCGATCACCGCCTCTTCGACCTCGATCGTCCTCCCGCTCTCCATGGTCACCACAGCCGAATGATGCTCACCTGAGGATCCCGAGACCCACCCACGCTCCATTCGCTCGATATCAGCAACAGGAAGCAGTCCATCGGGACCGCCAGTGTCGAAGAACGCCATATGATACCTATGCTTTCGAGTTGGATCGTGGTCCGACGCCGCCGAGTTCGACGAATGCGTCGGCATATCGGCTCAGGATGCCCCAAGCCAACTGACAGGTTGCCCAAGCAGCTCACCGCATACCGTTATCATTCACCAAGATCTGCCATGGAACCGGCCAATCGCGGCAATCGCGCTTTCAAAGCAGCTGAGATGCTTTCGTGCACCCCTGCCGCAAAGTCGTCGGGCATGACCGACAATGCCTTTCCCGGGGCGCTATCCGCCGTATCCAGAAGCTCCGCGATTGCGTCGGACATCAGTTTCGCGCTGAGCCCTGCAGCCTTGCCACTCTGCACGAAATGCCGCCCCATGATCTCCGGCATCCCGTAATGGCGGCTCTTTCCGGCCGACATCGCGATACGGAACTGATTTTGGGCGATCTGGCCCATGTCGAACGCGGGCTGGGCCGACAGGACGTCATATAACGGCGTCGATCGGAACCCGCCTCCCGGCTCGAGGAAAATACTGAAATTCTTTGCGTGCCCATCCGTCGCGCCCATGAGCCAGAACAGTATCTGACTCTTGAAGAAGGCGGCTTGGTCGCTTTGCGGATCATTAGTCCCCGGAGCAGTTCCAGGATATGCCGCATGCCTGGCCCACCATCGCTCTGGTATTTGCGCGTTGGTGGAATTCCGAGTGCCTGACAGCAATCTTCCTGAGGAAGGCGCAGAATGCGGCTACCATCGCGCCAGCGCCGATCAAACCGTTCAACGACGAGGACGCGCCGTTGCCCGAATGTCATTATCTCGGTCGACGCCACTTTCAGCCCGAAGGCTTCCATCAGCTTTAGACAATAGTGCTCGTTGTCGACGCTGTCCGACATGTCGATCATGCCCTCGGACGTCGGAATCTGGCCGAGCTGCGGTTTGAGAATATGCGTGGTCGGAGTGGTGCCTAGCGGTCGACACCAGCGCCCGTCCTTCAGCAGCAGCGCGGTCTTCTCCTGCGCGCCTGCCACCGATATCCGGAATTCCTGTTCACGGTCGACGCCCAGAGGAGCGCTGGCAAGGTCCGCCAGCATGGCCTCTATCTCCGCATCGCTGATGTCCTGGGCTTCAATTGCTACAGCCGTATCCAGATCCGCTCCCTCGGGAATGAACTGCATCGCGCCGACGCAATCGCGTCCAATTGCCTCCAGCAAGCTGTAATAGTCTGTACCTTGCGCCCCCATCCGCTCTGCAACACGCCTTCGGACGGCATCGCGATCCGGCAGGAGATTATCGAAGACGGCGGCGACCTCTGCGCCGCGGTATGCATCCAGGCGCAACGGCAGGGACATCGATACCGCGAACCGGTGCTCCCATTGCAGCCATTTTGCTGCGTACTGAAAGGAGGTCGCACCATTGGCGGCCTTTTCAAGACGGCCGACAAGACGCCCGTTAATCAGGACATCTAGAGGAGCATGGCTTTTCTTGCGCGCCATAGCCTAGAAGACATCCTCGATCGATTTGCCAACCTTACGGCGCGGTACGATCTGCATATCCAGATCCAACGCAGCGATAATCCCTAGAAGTGTCTCGAGCTTCACTCCCTCACTTCCGTTCTCGACGGCAGAGATCGTCTTTTGATGCGTCCCTACTTTGCCAGCAAGGTCGGCCTGGCTCATGGATCGACGCCGTCGCTCCGTCTGGAGCAAAGCGCCTAGTTGGCTGGCAAGCCGTACCACTTGTTCCATGAGAGCTGCTCCGTCTATAACCTACGAGGTATATTCGTAATATATACCCCACAAGGTATTTTCAAGAGATATACCCTATAGGGATTAAATCCGAGATATAACCCTTAAGTTATAATTTCTGCCAAATCTCAGTCATGTCAGGCCGCATCTGGGCGCTTCCGCGTTGCAAAGTTCGGCTTGAGAACCTTGGCTCCATCGCGAAGGCGCTCTAGTTCATCCGACCAGAACTGCATCAAGGCGACCCGCTCGCTCCAGTATTCGCCGCGCGTGTAGGCACGGCGCACCCCATTGTTTTCCATGTGGGCCAGCTGACGCTCGATCGCATCGGGATTGAACTGCCCGGTCTCATTGAGAAGGGTCGCGGCCATCGCCCGGAAGCCATGCGCCGTCATTTCCTCCTGGCCAAAGCCAAGGGCCCTGAGTGCCGCATTGACGGTGTTTTCAGACATCGGACGCTGACCGGTCCGAAACGAAGGAAAGCAATAGCGGCCATGGCCTGTCAGGGCCCACAGTTCCTCGAACAGCCCTGCTACCTGGGCCGAAAGAGGCACGCGATGCGGCCGACGCATCTTCATCTTCTCGGCGGGAATGTTTCCAGACGCTGCGATCGAAGTCGAACTCCGCCCACTCGGCCTGCCGAAGTTCACCGGGACGCACGAAGAGGCTGATAGGCTTCCGCCAGCGTCAGGCCATTGGATGGAACAGAGGCCGGGCATTCCGCCGACACCCGCACTTTCTCTACGATGGGCTGAGCTACGGTCGGCAATCGCGAAATCGCGTCATCCGCAGTCGCGCCGATTCCTGCTCGAATACGGTCAAACTCAGCCTCAATCCCAGCCATGACGATGGGCATTCTCCGCAGTGCCGTCTGGAGGCTGTCCGTCTTCAACGAACGCCAAAGTTCCACCCGGCTGAGAGGCTCTTGAAGATCGCATGGCACGTGACGGCGGACATAGAACCGCCCGCTACGAAGGCGCATACCTTTTGGCAGCAAACCGGGACTGAAACCGTAACAGCCGCGCGGACCCTTTCCCGCAGATTTCCGGGACTTTCGCTGCGGACTATCGACACCAAACCGTAGCAGTTTATCGTAGCGAAACGAACTTGGGGGACCATCTTTCGATGATCCCCCAACGTTCTCAAGCACTTGAGAAGTGCTGGTGCCCAGAAGAGGACTCGAACCTCCACGCCCTTGCGAGCGCCAGCACCTGAAGCTGGTGCGTCTACCAATTCCGCCATCTGGGCACTTTAGCGAGGGGGCGAAGCGCCGTCCCCGCTGGGTAGGAGGGCGCCTCTAAGGGGCAGCCGAAGTCTTGTCAACACCATCCAACGCAACATTTTTCATTTCGTGCATTTCGTTGTCCGGTTGCCCCGTTCACAGGCTTGTGGCAGGGGCTAGGACGCCCGTGCGGCAGCGCGGGACACGTCGAGCGCAGCGCGACCTGAAGGACCGATCCAGACCATGACTACCGACACCCTCTCCGGCAAGATCGTCACCATCCTGGGCGGTAGCGGCTTCGTCGGCCGCCATCTCGCGCAGGAATTGCTTGCACGCGGTGCCCGCCTGCGCATCGCCAGCCGCCATCCCAAGAAAGCCTTCGCTATCAAGCCCCTGGGCAATCTGGGTCAAGTCCAGTTCGCGGGTGTCGACGTCACCAAGGCCGAAACGCTCGCCCCCGTGTTGGCCGGGTCGGACGCCGTGATAAACCTCATCGGCGCGTTTGCAGGCAATCTCGATGCTCTACAGGGCAAGGGTGCAGGCGAAATCGCGGCGGCGGCCAAGGCTGCGGGCGCCACCGCCTTCGTACACGTCTCGGCGATCGGTGCCGATGCAGGTTCGGCGGTCGCCTACGCCCGCACCAAGGCCGAAGGCGAAACCGCCGTGTTGGCCGCCTTCCCTAGCGCCACCATCGTGCGTCCCTCGCTGATGTTCGGCTCGGACGACAACTTTGTGAACATGTTCGGCGAGTTGATCTCGCGCCTGCCCGCGTTGCCGGTCTTCGCGCCGCAGGCAAGGCTGCAGCCGGTGTTCGTCGACGACGTGGCCGTGGCCATCGCCAATGCGCTTGGCAACGTCGCCGCACAGGGCAAGACCTTCGAACTCGCCGGACCGGAAGTCATCACCATGCTCGATCTCAACCAGCGTATTGCCAAGGCACAGGGCCGCTCGCGGACTTTCGTCGAACTGCCGGATGCGGTTTCCGGCCTCATCGCCGCGACGACCGGCTGGCTGCCCGGCGCTCCGATCTCCAGCGACCAGCTCAAGCTGCTGCAAGCCGGCAGCGTGGCGAGCGATTCGGCTGCGGGCCTCGCAGAGCTTGGCGTGACGCCGCGCCCGCTCGGCCTGTTCCTCGACCGCTGGATGGTGCGCTTCCGCAAGCACGGTCGCTTCGGCACCAAGACTGCCAGCGCCTGAACGTCACGGACCTGAACCGGTCCGACTGGAAACGAAATCCCGTCCCCGCCTGCCGGAACCGTCCGGCGGGCGGGGGTTTGTTTCTCCACGTCCGGGGCACAGCCCCACAGCGAGAGGAGCAGGCCCCATGACCACCCCAGACATTGCCTGGACGACGCAGCAGGGAACCATCCGCAAGGGAATGAAGGTGATCGCCGCCGACGGCAGCTTCGTCGGTACCGTTGCCGCGCTGGAAGGCGAGGAACTTATGCTGGAAGGCGGTTCGCACGAGTTCGTCGCGATCACCCAGGTCGATGGTGTGAGTGCCGATGCAGTGCTTCTTTCCGACCGTGGTGACGCGACGTTCGGGCTGGGCGCCACACCCTGAACCCACGAACTGACGAGCCGTTTACAGCCCGAGACGAACGCCGGAACGTCCTTCGAGGGTTCGCCGTTTCATCATCACAAGCCCCGAGATGATGGAGAGATACAATGTTCGAGAAGCTGCGCGTGCGTGAGCACATGGAAGTGACGACCAGCACAGGACAGCACGTCGGCACGGTAGACGAGGTAAAGGACGACCAGATCAAGCTGACCCGCTCGGACAGTTCCGACGGAGCCCATCACTACATCGCGTTCGAAAACGTCGAAAAGATCGAAGATAACCGCGTGTACCTGAAGCAGGGTACGCCGATCCCGATGGGCGTCGGCGCCAACTGATCCAGAACCACCGAGCTGGCAGCGCGTCCCCCTCGCGCGCTGCCTTGCGTAACCCCGGTCCTCCTCAGGGAAGGCCGGGGTTTTCATGGGGGGCCGGGACTCATCAGCGCATCCCCCGGCGATGCCTTGCACGTTATGATACATAGTGAATAGCATCTATTCCCAACTTCGGCCCCCGTTGATACTCGACACACCAAGAACAGACCGCACGAGGGGGAAAAGGCGTGATCTCTGGCTTGGGCAAGATCGCTATCCGGTTGTCACTCGCCGCGCTGGCGCCGATCGCGCTGTCATCGTGCCATCGCCCCGCCCAGCCGATCGAGGAACAAACCGTCGTCGATCCGGACGAATGGCCGAGCTGGGGGCGGACCGGCACCGAGACCCATTACTCGCCGCTCGACGAGATCGACACCGGTAACGTCTCCAGGCTGAAGCTCGCGTGGCACTTCGATCTGGAGCCGGGCTACACGCCCACCACCCCGCTGATGGCCGAAGGCAAAGTCTTCATCACCACTGGCCACTCACACATCCGCGCGCTCGACGCGGCGACAGGCGGGCAGTTGTGGGAATACGATGCCGGCACCCGAGAACGGGCGAAGACAGCGCTGCAGATGTCATGGGGCAGCAAGGGCATCGCTTATGACGCCGGACATGTCTTCCTCGTCACCACGGATGGCTACGTAGTCTCTCTGGACGCCCGGACCGGCAAGGAAGCCTGGAAGACCCTGGAATTTCCGGACAATGCGCCGCGCAACGCGAACGGCCCACCTCGCGTCTTCGGAGGCAAAGTCATCACCGGCTTCGGTGGCGGCGACATCAGCCCGGCTCGGGGGTTCGTCAGCGCCTACGACGCCAGGACCGGCAAGCTGGCCTGGCGCTTCTACACCACGCCCGGCGACGAGGTAACGCCGGTAAACCGCAAGGCTGAAGAGGTCATGCGCAAGACGTGGCCAAGCGGCTGGAAGAACCCCGACGGCACCCGGCGTGGCGGCGGCGGTACGGCGTGGAATGCCTTCGCCTATGATGCCGAGCTGCGCCTCGTATACCTCGGCGTCGGCAACGGTTTTCCCTACAACCAAAAGCTGCGCAGCCCAGGCGGCGGCGACAACCTGTTCCTCGCCTCGGTAGTGGCGGTGAACGTCGATACCGGGGAATACAAATGGCACTACCAGTTGTGTCCCGGTGAGCAGTGGGACTGCACCGCCACCTCCGACATGACGCTGGCGACGCTCACGATCGATGGTAAGAACCGCAAGGTGCTGATGCAGGCACCCAAGAACGGGTTCTTCTATGTCCTCGACCGAGCGACGGGACAGTTCATCTCGGCTCAGAAGATCGCCAAGGTGACCTGGGCCGAGCGCATCGATCCGACGACCGGCCGCCCGGTCGAAAACCCTGGCATTCGCTACAATGGCAAGCCCGGCCTGTTCGAGATGTGGCCGGGTCCGACCGGCGCGCATTCCTGGCAGCCGCAGGCCTACAGCCCGCAGACCGGGCTGGTCTATGTGCCCGTGATGGACCTGCCCGCGCTCATCGGCGATGGCCAGAGGGGCGGCGGCGAGGTTGCGGCAGGCATGGGCGTCACGCTCATCCCCGAAGTCGAGTTGCCCGGCGGCCACAGGAGTTACCTCAAGGCATGGAACCCGGTCACCCAGACCGAGGCATGGCGCGTCGACCTTCCCGGCACCTGGCCCGGCGGTGTCATGGCGTCGGGCGGCGGGATCGTCTGGCAAGGTCAGATCGACGGCAAGTTCGTCGCGCGGGATGCCGGCACCGGCAAGGAACTTTGGGCTTTCAAGACCGAGAGCCCGATCGTCGGCGCTCCGATCTCCTACCGCGTGAACGGGCGACAGTACGTCACCGTGCTCACCGGGGCCGGCGGACAGGGAGCGGGCATGCAGACGCTGGGCAATGCCGCCTACCGCACCGATTACCGCCTGCCGCGCCGTGTGCTGACTTTCGCGCTCGACGGCAAGGACACTATCCCGCCGTTCGCGATGCCCGCTCTGGAACCGATCTCGGACCCCGGCTTCAAGCCCGACCTCGCCCGGGCGCAAGCCGGCGCGATGCTGTTCGGCACACGCTCCTGCATCGTGTGTCATGGCTGGAACGCGGTGGCCGGCGGCGCGGCACCGGACCTGCGCTATTCCCCGGCGATCACCGACGCAGCGACCTTCCGCACAATCGTCAAGGAGGGTGGGCTCAAGCTGAACGGCATGCCGCCCTTCCCGCAGTTCACCGATGCCGAGCTAGAAACCTTGCGCTTCTACCTCCGTGCCCGCGCCCAGGCAGCACCGGCCGAGCAAAAGGCGCTGCTCGACAAGGCAAAGGCCGCCAAGGCCAGCAATGCCAGGCCGCAGGACTTCGCGGGCCACTGGAACATTACCATCCAGTCCCCCGTCGGCCCCCAGAAGGCGGTCATGGACCTGACCGTCAAAGGCCATGTGGTGACCGGAAAAATCTCTGCGGAACAAGGCGCTGTGGAGGTCGCCGGGGGTATAAGGGACGGCCGCGCGAAGTTCGAGGGACGCGCCTCCATGCCTATGCCGATCACCGTGAAATACGACGTCACGGTGCGCGATGGAAAGCTGGTCGGCGAAAATTCCAACGGTCCTTTTGGAACTTTTCCTGTCTCGGGCGTTCGCTGAACTACGGATTTCCGCTCATCGGAGCGGAAGCACGACCGGCCAGAATCGCATTGTCGAACCCCGACCGCTGGGCTTGGACGATTCCGGTCTGTTGACCGTTAGGAGAAGAACAATGTCGCCCACCTTCAAGAAAATCGCTCCGGCCGTGGTCATTCTGGCCGGTTCCATGGGCCTCGGCGGCTGCGCCACCAAGGGTTTCGTGCGTGAGCAGGTCGCCGCCGTGAACCAGCGCGTCGATGCCCTCGACAGCCGTTTGCAGCAGACCGATGCGACCGCACAGGCCGCCCGTTCCGAAGCCCAAGCCGCATCCGGCCAGGCCCAGCAGAACAGCCAGCGCATCGACCAGCTCGGCGGCCGTGTCGACAGCGTCGAACAGCGAATGGCCGAAGCCCAGCGCAAGCGCGCCCGCAACTGATCCTTACGGCTACTCCGATAGTCCCGGCTTGATTCGAGTACTTTGACAGCGATGAACACGGTTTCCAGGGCGCTCGCCGGACTTCTGATGATCGGTGCGGCGTTGACAGGCTCCCCGCCTGCATGGGCGGCGAAAAACGCCCGGTCGGCAGGACCGAAGACATCGCAACCGCAAAGAATCGCGCCGGACAGCACGGCGATCCAGTCGCCAGACGCAACCCGCGTCGCCGACTGGATCGCCGCGTCGGGGGATAACAATGACCTGCCCTACGCCATCATCGACAAGAAGGCCGCAGCGCTGCTGTTGTTCGATGCAAAGGGCGAAAAACTGGGTCAGGTGCCGGTCCTCTTAGGCATAGCGCCGGGGGATGATGCGAGCCCGGGCATCGGCAGCAAGAATCTCTCCGAGATCGGCCCTGCCGAAAAGACCACGCCTGCCGGGCGCTTCCTTGCAAAGTTCGGCGTGGCTGCGGGCAACACCAGGGTGCTGTGGGTGGACTATGCGACCTCCGTGGCGCTGCACCCCATTCCTCGCCCGGGCAAGCCGAAGGAAAGGCGTCGAGAACGGATGCTTTCTCCTACCAGCGAAGACAACCGCATCACGTTCGGATGCATAAACGTGCCAATCGCGTTCTATACCAAGACCATCAGCCCGCTATTCCGGAAGAGGGGCGGCTACGTCTACGTAACTCCGGACATGAAGCCGCTTGAAGAGGTATTCCCGCGCATTCGCATGCAGTCTTTCGCGAATACCGGCAATTGACGCCTTGCCACGAGCATATCATCCGGTTGTTGAATTGAGGCGCAAACACTCTTCAGAAACATTGTGGAAATAATTCTTCCCTTTCCGTCGATCGTGTGCTAAAGACATTCTGGTCCCATTATTATGAATACTTATACCGTCTTCGGTGTGCTTGATTAGCATGCTCGAAGCCGGAGTACTTGTATGCAAGCATCGCCTGGTGCCGCCCGAGAAGGCGGGACATCCCCCAGCGCTTGACAGTCCCACCGCGAGCGCCACGTATTTCGTTTCGGCCTACCGCTTCCATCGTCAGCAAGCTCTTGCGGCGCCCTGTTGCCGAACTGATTTCGGCCGCAAGCGATTCCTGGCAGATCGCACCCGGGACCGAGGTCCGCGTGCGGCCGGCGATATGCCTGCCGGGCCAGCTCGACCGCATCCGTGGCTCTGAATTCGGGACCTTGGACGAAGTCGTCCGGGACTTCAGGGGAGACTTCGCATCGATGCAGGGGGCGACGATGGGCTATCGCCTCAAGGACGTGCTTCTCGCCGATGGCGCACTCTATGCAGGGGGCGCGATGCGACACTTGCGCGCCCACGCGATCTGGAAGCCTGCCGCGACACCTGCATGCGAGTTCGACACCGCCTCGATCTACGAAAGCTGGATGGGCAACAGGTGGTTCGGGCTCTGGCTGGCGAACGACTGCCCAACCTACAGACTGGCGCAAGAAACCGGGCATCCGTTCACGACCGGCATGCCGACAGGCCACAAGAAGGATTACGAGGATCGGCTGGGTATGGCGCCAGAGCGCGGGTTCAGCGCGTGGTTCCGGGAACTCCACGTCTTCGATGATGCCGCCAACAACCGACACAAGCGACAACGGGCGGATGCCATTCGGGATCGTCTGGCCCGTGATGCGATGCCACCGCATCCGGGCGTGTTCCTCCTGAGGGGCAGCACAGGCGATCCTCGGGTGTTGCGCAACGAATGGGCGATCGCCGAGCGGCTCGGACGGGCACGCGGCTTCCAAATTCTCGACCCCAGCCACGCCAGTGTCGATGAGATCGCTCACGTCTGCGCGAACGCCGGCGTCGTCGCAGGAGTCGAGGGCAGCCATCTCAATCACGGCTTCGCGGTGATGCCGCCGAATGCCTGCGCGCTGGCCATCTTCCCGCCGACGCGCGCGGTTTCCGTGATGAAGATGCTTACGGACAGGCAGGAGCAAGACTTCGCGGTCGTCATCGGCGAAGGGAATGACGAGATCTTTGCCGCCGACATCGACGATATTGAAAGGACGCTCGATCTCGTGAAGTCTTGATCTCACCCGCCGCTCAAACGAGAGCGGCCTCCCGTTTACCCGGAAGGCCGCTCTCGGTGAAACTTCAGCGCCTTACTGGCAGGCGAGACATTCATCGTAGTCGGTCGAGCCGCCGCTGGCCGCCAGTTCGAACTTGGGCAGTTCGCTGGTGTTGTCGGCTTCCACGCCGCCTGCAAAACCGGCACGCTGCACCGACTTGGAGCGCAGGTAGTAGAGCGACTTGATACCCTTTTCCCATGCCTGGAAGTGGAGCATCATCAGGTCCCACTTGTCGACGTCGGCGGGGATGAACAGGTTCAGCGACTGCGCTTGGTCAATGTAAGGCGTACGGTCAGCCGCGAATTCGAGCAGCCAGCGCTGGTCGATCTCGAAGCTGGTCTTGTAGACCGCCTTTTCCTCGGCCGAGAGGAAGTCGAGATGCTGGACCGACCCGTTCTGCTCGAGGATCGAATTCCACACGTTGTTGGAATCCTTGGACTTCGAGGCCAGCAGCTTCTGCAGGTAGGGGTTCTTCACCACGAAGCTGCCCGAGAGCGTCTTGTGGGTGTAGATGTTCGCCGGGATCGGCTCAATGCAGGCCGACGTGCCGCCGCAGATGATCGAGATCGACGCGGTCGGCGCGATCGCCATCTTGCAGCTGAAACGCTCCATCACGCCTTGGTCGGCGGCGTCGAGGCACGGTCCGCGCTCCTTGGCGAGCATCATCGAGGCCTCGTTGGCCTTGGCGTTGATGTGCTGGAACATCTGCAGGTTCAGCGCCTTGGCCATCGCGCTTTCGAAGCCGATGCCCTTCTTCTGCAGGTACGAGTGGAAGCCCATCACGCCCATGCCGACCGAACGCTCACGCTCCGCCGAGTAGCGGGCGCGGGCCATTTCGTCCGGCGCGCGGTCGATGTAGTCCTGCAGGACATTGTCGAGGAAGCGCAGCACGTCCTCGATGAAGGCACGATCGCCCTTCCACTCTTCCCAGGTTTCGATGTTGAGCGAGGAGAGGCAGCACACCGCCGTACGGTCGTTACCAAGGTGGTCGCGGCCGGTGGGGAGGGTGATTTCCGAGCACAGGTTCGAAGTCGAGACCTTGAGGCCGAGATCGCGGTGATGCTTGGGCATCATGCGGTTCACGGTGTCGGAGAAGACGAGGTAGGGCTCGCCGGTGGCGAGGCGCACTTCGACCAGCTTCTGGAACAGCGAGCGGGCATGGACCTTGCCGCGCACCGAGCCGTCCTTGGGGCTGCGCAGGGCGAAGTCGGTGCCGTCGCGCACGGCTTCCATGAACTCGTCGGTCAGCAGCACGCCGTGGTGCAGGTTGAGCGCCTTGCGGTTGAAGTCGCCCGAGGTCTTGCGGATTTCCAGGAACTCCTCGATCTCGGGGTGCGAGACGTCGAGGTAGCAGGCGGCCGAACCGCGGCGCAGCGAACCTTGGCTGATCGCGAGGGTAAGCGAATCCATCACGCGCACGAAGGGGATGATGCCGCTGGTCTTGCCGTTGAGGCCGACCGGCTCGCCGATGCCGCGCACGTTGCCCCAGTAAGTGCCGATGCCGCCGCCGCGCGAGGCGAGCCAAACGTTCTCGTTCCAGGTGGCGACGATGCCTTCGAGGCTGTCCTCGACCGAGTTGAGGTAGCAGGAGATCGGCAACCCGCGCCCGGTGCCGCCGTTCGACAGGACCGGGGTGGCAGGCATGAACCACAGCCGCGAGATGTAGTCGTACAGGCGCTGTGCGTGCTCTTGGTCGTCCGCATAGGCGTCGGCCACGCGGGCGAAGAGATCCTGGTACTTCTCGCCGGGGAGCAGGTAGCGGTCGTCGAGGGTTTCCTTGCCGAAGTCGGTCAGGAGCGCATCACGCGACGCATCGGTGACGATAGTGAAGCGGCGATCGTGGATCGTCTTGGAATCGACGACCTTCTTCTTCGTCTTCGGCGCCTCGACCACCAGATCGGCGGTCGAGGTATCGGTCTTGTCCATGGCCACGGCCGAGGCTTCCTTTTTCATCGCCGCTTCGGAGACATGCCCGGCAAGGAGCGACTCCATATCGACTTGCGCGGGATCCGCGTAGCTCACATCCGAATCAGACACGTGTCCGTCGCTTCCATTCCTGAAGTCCACTGGTGCGCCCCCAATGTATCGTCAAAACCTGTCATCGAACCGCCACGAGGGCGATCCAAACTGCTTTCGGCGGCCAAGCAGGCCGGCACCGAGTCGAAGGGCGCTCAAGAACGCCCCATCTATCAGAACCAGCACAAAAAGAGAACGACATTCCCTGCCAGACCACCGGCGCGCCTGTTCGAGAAGTCTGGTCCCAAGGTTCCTGACGGGTTCCGCACGGGCCTTTCGGCTTATGCGCTGTATCCCTAGGTATTGAGGCCCCTCGATCGGTGCGACACAACCTATAGTGCCCTTTCCAGCGAGAGGTTCAAGAGGGGGCCGGAATATGGCATTGGCCCATGCATTCGCCACAGGGCCGTCACCTGACTGCCGCGACGCGCCGAATTTCCGTTGTCTTGCAGAAGCGCAACCCTTTGAATCGGCCCTCGCCTTCTAAATTTTTCCACATAAATCACCGGTGAGACGAATCGGGCGTGCGACGAACGGAGGTGGTCAAGACCCGACGCAGCGACGTTCCCCAGCATTCCCATCGGCGTTCGTCGAGATGCATGCGTCCCTTGACGAGGACCTGCAACCCCCGGCCGCCTCGCCGCTTATCAGCGTGAATGCGACGGCGCTGCGGCGCGTAGGGGAGTTATTTTGCAAATGCTGAACATCATCGGTGCCATCATCAGCGGCCTCGTCATCGGCGCGCTGGCCCGGTTCTTCTATCCAGGTGCAGTGCCCATGGGCTGGATCGCGACGATCCTGCTGGGCGTCGGCGGCTCGCTGCTGGCGGGGCTGGTGACCAGCCGCGGGCGCGGCGATTTCAGCCGCGCCGGATGCCTCGCCTCGGTGATCGGCGCTATCGTGCTGATCTTCCTCGGTCGGGTGTTGCATATCGGGTGACCCCTCGATCCCGTCATTGCGAGCGAAGCGAAGCAACCCGGGAAGAGCAAAACTGCCCCGGGTTGCTTCGCTTCGCTCGCAATGACGCGGTGGCTCAGGGCACCAGCACCGTATCCAGCGGCTGCGCATCCGCCGCCGGATAATCCAGCGTATAATGCAGCCCCCGGCTCTCGTGCCGCTTCAACGCGGATTCGACGATCAGTTCCGCACTCTGCAGCAGGTTGCGCAATTCGATCAGGTCGGTCGAGACGCGGAAGTGGCGGTAGTATTCCTCAGTCTCGCCATTGAGCATCTGGATGCGGTGCATGGCGCGCTCCAGCCGCTTGGTGGTGCGCACGATGCCGACGTAGTTCCACATGAAGCGGCGGATTTCGGTCCAGTTCTGCTTGATGACGACTTCCTCGTCGGAATCGGTCACGCGGCTTTCGTCCCAGGCGCGCACTTGCGGCGGCGCCTCGAAACTGCCCCACTTCGCGAGAATATCCGCCGCTGCCGCCTCGCCGAAGACGAAGCATTCGAGCAAGGAGTTTGACGCCAGACGGTTCGCCCCGTGCAGCCCGCTCTCGGTGCACTCACCGGCGGCATAGAGCCCCGGCAGATCGGTGCGGCCGTCGAGGTCCACGAGGATGCCGCCGCAGGTGTAATGCTGCGCCGGCACGACCGGGATCGGCTCCTTCGTCATGTCGATGCCGAGGCCCATCAACTTCTCGTAGATGTTCGGGAAGTGCGCCTTCACGAAGTCTTCGGGCTGGTGGCTGACGTCGAGGTGGACGTAGTCCAGGCCGAAGCGCTTGATCTCGGAGTCGATGGCGCGCGCCACGACGTCGCGCGGGGCCAGTTCCAGCCGCTCGGGATCGTAGAAGGTCATGAAGCGCTTGCCGGTGCGCGGGTTAATCAGGTGCCCGCCCTCGCCGCGCACGGCCTCGGTGATAAGGAAGTTCTTGACGTCCAGATTGTAGAGGCAGGTCGGGTGGAACTGCATCATCTCCATGTTGGAGACGCGCGCGCCCGCACGCCAGGCCATGGCGATACCGTCGCCGGTGGCGCCGCGCGGGGCGGTGCTGAACTGGTAGACACGGCCCGCGCCGCCCGTCGCCAAAACCGTGGCGCGGGCGGTGAAGGCCTCGACCCGGCCGCTCTCCTCGTTCAGCGCATAGACGCCCCAGACGCGCCCCGAGCCCGAATAGCGCAGCTCATGCCGCCCGGTGATCAGGTCGATGCACGAATAGCCGGGAAGCAGGGTTATGTTGGGGTGCGCCTCGGCGGCCTGCAGCAGCGCCTGCTGTACCGCCCAGCCCGTGGCGTCGGCGACGTGGACGATGCGGCGGTGCGAATGGCCGCCCTCACGCGTGAGGTGAAGCGCCTCTCCGTCCGTGTTGAACGGCACGCCCAGTTCGACCAGCCGCTCGATGGCATGGGGTGCCCGCTCGATGACGAACTCGACCGTCTCGCGCCGATTGAGGCCAGCCCCTGCGACCATGGTGTCGCGGACATGCTCCTCGAAGGTATCCCCTGCGTCGAGCACGGCGGCGATGCCGCCTTGTGCCCATGCCGTCGAACCGCCGGTCAATGTGCCTTTGGCCAATACCGCGACCTTGACCTTGTCGGCTACCGCGAGCGCAGCCGTGAGCCCGGCCGCACCGGAACCGATCACAAGGACGTCGAATGCGCCGGCGGCGCTGGATGGCGTTTCCATGACGCCGCTCCTAGCGCCCGTTACGCATGGATCGCAATAGTTTGCTCACCGCTCCACTTCCATGTTGCGGTGCGATAGGGTTCTTATATAAGATAGACCAAGTCATTACAAAGACGGTTAACTTACGGCGATTTTGCTACTTGCCAACCCCGTTGATTAGTCTAGTCAGCTTCCGCTTCTCTTTGAGGAACCTATCTCGTGGCGATCTCGATTCCGCTTTGCTTTGCCAATAGGCATGAACCGGTTCGCAATGACGTGAAGTGGAATGGTCTCAATTATATCGGGACGTGTAAAAATTGCGGAAAGACTATTCGCAGACACAAACACAAGGTTTGGAAACTTGACGACAGTGAAGCAACCGACAAGTAAGTAAAAATCGTTAGCTTTAGGGCAAGCCTCTCATCCTCCCGAATATTCAGTGGGGAGAAGTGAGCACCAGCGCTTTTGCTTGACCCGGCCCGGCCTGTTGTAAAATTTTGTTAATCGCGCGCGATACCGCACCCCCGGGCACTACCCTGGAATTCCGAGACATCTGCACCGCAACATGAAACGGCGGCGAGCCGTTTTCCTCGTGCGCCGAGTCGTGACTGGGTTCAGGGGGCCAAATGTACCGCAGTGGTCAAGCGAACAAACACATCCTCAAGATCCGCTTCGCGAGTCGTCACGTCGACAATCGCGAATCCCTGCGCCTGCAACGCCGACATGATCTCACCCGCATTGGCACGATCCTTGTCGTAAGTGATCTCCAGAACCCGCTCGCCGGTCTTCACGCACTTCATAAAACCGGGGTGAGTGGGAAGTTCCGCCACATCGCGATCGAGGGTCAGGACGATGATCTTCTCGCGCGCCATGCCGACCAGTTCGCGGGTCGGCTTGTTGGCGATCAGTTCGCCGTGGTTGATGATGGCGATCCGGTCGCACAGTTCCTCGGCTTCCTCGAGGTAGTGCGTGGTCAGCACGATCGTCGCGCCTTCCTTGTTCAGTTCGGTGACCAGTTCCCAGAGCTGGCGGCGCAGTTCGACATCGACGCCGGCGGTCGGCTCGTCGAGCACCAACACTGGCGGGCGGTGCACCAGTGCCTTGGCGATCAGCAGGCGACGCTTCATGCCGCCCGATAGCGTGCGGGCATAGGCATCGCGCTTGTCGGCCAGGTGAACCGCGCGCAGCAGGTCTTCGGAACGACGCAGTGCCTTGGTGATGCCGTAGAGCCCGGCCTGGATTTCCAGCACCTCGAACGGGGTGAAGAACGGGTCGAACACGATCTCCTGCGGGACGATGCCGATCGCACGCTTGGCGTTGCGCTGGTCACGGTCGATGTCGAAGCCCCAGATGTCCACCGAGCCCGAGGTCTTCATGACCATGCCGGCCAGGATGTTGATGAGCGTCGACTTGCCCGCGCCGTTGGGGCCGAGCAGGCCGAAGATGCCGCCCTCCGGCACGTCGAACGAGACGCCCTTGAGCGCCAGCTTGCCCTCGCCGCTTCCGGCGGGAGCATAACGCTTGACGAGGTCACGGATGGCGATCGCGGGGGTAGAAGTGCTCATGGCCGTGCATGTGGGCCATGATCGCCACGGCGTAAAGACCGCAGGTGCTGCGTTGACGCTCTCGCGGCAGATGATATGATCCACACTATATCACTAAGCGTCGCCAATCAAGCGGCCGATATTGGAGAGCGCCCATGGCAACCGCAACGACGATCACCCCGACCCCCATCGAGAAGGATTACTTCACCGACCATTCGGTGCTGCTCGACCCTTACGACTATTTCGAGACGATCCGCGCCCACGGCCCGGTCTATCAGATGCAGAGCCGTGACGTGATCGTGGTGACCGGCTTTGCCGAGGCGCTCGAAGTGCTGCTGAACAAGCGCGACTTCTCGTCCTGGCTGAACCCCGATCCGCTGGCGCCGCTGCCCTTCGCGGTGGAGGGCGACGACATCTCCGCCCTGCTGGGGGCCACCCCGAACGGGCAGATGGAACTGATGGTCTCCTACGACGGCGACAAGCATCTTGCCGCCCGCTCGCTGCTCAACCCGCTGTTCGTGCCCTCGCGCCTCAAGGCCAACGAAGCGTTCATGCGCGCCTATGCCGACGACATGGTTCGCGAGGCCGTCGCGGCGGGCGGGTGCGAACTGGTGGGCTCCATCGCCACCCCTTCGTCACCATGGTCATCGCCGATCTGCTCGGCGTTCCCGCAGAGGATCGCGAGGCCTTCCGCAAGATCATCGACGATGCTCCCCGCCCGGCAACATGGACACGCCCGACGCGCAGAGCATCCACCCCTCATGGTCATGGCCGGCTACTTCGCGCGCTACATCGCCGAGCGCCGCGCCCGGCCGCAGGACGACGTCATGACCGAGATGGCGCTGGCCACGTATCCGGACGGCTCGACGCCCGACGCGATGGAGGTGGTGAAGTCGGCGATGTTCCTCTTCGCCGCCGGGCAGGACACCAGCGCCAAGCTGATCGGCAATGCCTTGCGCCGCCTGTGCGAGGATCAGGCGATGCAGCAGGCCCTGCGCGAGGACCGCACGCTGATCGGCCCGTTCCTGGAGGAAGTTCTGCGCGTCGAGGGCTCGACCAAGGCCACCTTCCGCATCGCCGCCCGGGCGACGAAGATCGGCGACATGGACATTCCCGCCGGCAAGCGCGTGGTCGTCTCGCTATCCGCCGCCAACCGCGACCCGCGCCGCTGGGACGAGCCGGGCGAATTCCGCATCGGGCGTCCGCGCATCAAAGAGCATCTGGCGTTCGGACGCGGCGCGCATACGTGCGCCGGGGCACCGCTGGCACGGGCGGAAGTGGCGGTCCTGCTCGACCGTCTGCTGGAACATACCGGTGCCATCACGCTCGACGAGGCGCATCACGGACCCGCGACCGCACGCGGGATCGACTACGAGCCGAGCTACATCATCCGGGGACTCGCGAACCTTCACTTGCGGTTCGAGAGTAAAAGCTGATCTGATATTATAAATAACCGTCATTGCTAGCGAAGCGAAGTAATGACGGAAGATGACTCAATCCGATCGCTTTATGCTCCAAGGTTACGACGCATCATGCTGTCGGTCGAACGCCGTCCGGCTGGCCTCGATCGCCGGACGCGCATCGACCGCCCAGGCGCCCAGCGCCTGCACCGGCCCTGCGAGCGAACGGCCGAGGTCGCTCAGTGCATATTCGACCCGCACCGGCACGCCGACGTGGACGGTACGTTCGACCAGCCCGTCCCGCTCCAGCGCGCGCAGGTTGCGCGAGAGCATCTGCTGCGACACGCCCCGGATCGCGCGCTTCAATTCGTTGAAGTGCAGCGGCGTCTCAAGCAGCGTCATGACCACCAGCATCGACCACTTGTCCCCGACCCGGGCGAGAATGTCGCCGACGAGGCGGCAGTCCTTGCCGTTGGGGTCGTGGACGATCGCTTCCTGCGGGGCGGCGGCAGGCCGGTCAGCTTCGTCGAACGTAGTCAGCTTCATGGTACCAGGTTCCGAAAATATGCGCTCTTGGCGCGATCATTCCAGCAACATAGCTAGACCTGGTCACATTTCCAGACTGAGGCACCCTCCCATGAAGCTCCTCCACCTCGATTCCAGCATTCTTGGCGACAATTCGGCCAGCCGCGCCATTTCCGCCGCCATCGTATCCTCGCTGACCACGGCCGATCCCTCGCTCGAAGTCACCTACCGCGACCTCGCTGCCGAGCCGCTGGCGCACCTGACCCTCGACGTCCTCGGCAACCCCGAGGGTACGCCCGAGCTGGCGCAGTTCCTCGACGCCGACGTGGTGGTGATCGGCGCGGGCTTCTACAACTTCTCGATCCCCAGCCAGCTCAAGGCCTGGATCGACCGCATCGCCATCGCCGGCAAGACCTTTCGCTACACCGCCGAAGGCCCCGTAGGCCTCGTCGGCGACAAGAAGATCTACGTCGCGCTCGCCCGCGGCGGCTACTACGGTGAGGGCCAGCCTGCCGCCGCCTTCGAGCACGCGGAGAGCTACCTGCGCGCGGTGCTCGGCTTCATCGGCGTGACCGAGCCGACTTTCGTGCTGGCCGAAGGCATCGCCATCGATGCCGACACCCGCGCGAAGTCCGTCGCTGCCGCGATCGAGGAAGCGGGTTCGCTAGCCGTCGCGGCCTGATCTGCACGCAATTCGACCATTCCCATTTACCCTCGTCATTCCCGCGAAGGCGGGGACCCAACTCCCGACCGTGCCTGTTGCATCGGCATCAGATGGGTCCCCGCCTTCGCGGGAATTACGGGTTTTGGTATCGACGTTGCGACTGTTGCCATTCCATCTGGAAATCGCCGCAAACCCTTGGTAATCCGGCGACACCATGACCAACGCGCCCGAAACCGTATTCACCGATTCCCACCGCGTCTCCTGCGACGGGGCCACCGATATTCCCGGCGGAGCCGCGCTCGGTCATCCCCGCGTCTGGCTCGAAATCGACGAGAAGGGCTATGTCGAATGCGGCTACTGCGACCGCCGCTTCGTGCTCAAGGGCGGGGTTGCCGACAACGGGGCAGACCAGCAGGCCGCCTGATCCCTTCGCGGTTCTTGTCTTTCGCGCGGGGATAATGCTGCCTATATCGGCGGCATGACCATGACCGACCCGCGCTCGCTGCTCTACACCCAGCTCTCGCCCGAAGAGGCACAGGCGCTCGCCGCCGAGACGCTCAAGTCCTGCGAGGATGGCGAACTGTTCATGCAGTTCGTCGCCAGCGAGGCGTTCGGCTTCGACGACGGCCGCCTCAAGACCGCCGACTATTCGCGCGACGCGGGCTTCGGCCTGCGCGGCGTCTCGGGCGAGATGACCGGCTTCGCCCATGCCAACGAGATTTCCGCCGCCGCCATCCGCCGCGCCGGCGAAACACTGCGCCTGCTAGATCCCGCCACCGGCATTCGTCCGGCCGCCCCGCAGCGCACCAACGCCAAGCTTTACACCGACGTCTCCCCGCTCGACCTCGTGCCCTTCGCCGAAAAGGTGCGCCTGCTGGAGATGATCGACGCCGCCGCCCGCGCCCGCGACCCGCGCGTGGCGCAAGTCAGCGCCAGCCTGTCCGGCTCGTGGTCGGTGGTCGAGATCGTCCGCCCGGACGGCTACATCGCCACCGACGTGCGCCCGCTGGTGCGCCTCAACGTCTCGATCGTGGCGGAAAGCAACGGGCGGCGCGAAACCGGCTCGTTCGGCATGGGCGGTCGCTTCCTCTACGACGACCTGTTCAAGCCCGAGAACTGGAATGAGGGCATCGATACCGCCCTCGCCACCGCGCTGGTGAACCTCGAAAGCATCGACGCCCCCGCCGGTGAGTTCCCCGTGCTGCTCGGCCCCGGCTGGCCGGGCGTGATCCTGCACGAGGCGATCGGCCACGGCCTCGAAGGCGACTTCAACCGCAAGGGCACTTCGGCCTTCTCCGGCCGCATCGGCGAGCGGGTGGCCGCACCCGGCGTGACCATCGTCGATGACGGCTCGATCCCGAACCGCCGCGGCTCGCTCACCATCGACGACGAGGGCACCCCCACGCGCGAGACGGTGCTGATCGAGGACGGCATCCTCAAGGGCTACATGCAGGACCGCCTCAACGCCCGCCTGATGGGCGTCGAGCCCACCGGCAACGGCCGCCGCGAGAACTACGCCCATGCCCCGCAGGTGCGCATGACCAACACCTTCATGAAGGCGGGGAACGACAACCCGGAAGAACTGCTCGCGGGCATGAAGAAGGGCATCTTCGCCAAGAACTTCGGCGGCGGGCAGGTCGATATCGTCTCCGGCAAGTTCGTGTTCTCGTGCACCGAGGCCTACATGGTCGAGAACGGGAAGCTGGGCGCTCCGATCAAGGGCGCGACGCTGATCGGCGACGGACCTTCGGTACTCACCAAGGTCAAGGGCATCGGCAACGACCTCGAACTCGATCGCGGCGTCGGCGTGTGCGGCAAGGGCGGCCAGAGCGTGCCCGCCGGTGTCGGCCAGCCCACCCTGCTTATCGAGGGGCTGACGGTGGGCGGCACCGCCTGAGCCGAAGTATGTCGCCGGGGCTTCGACAAGCTCAGCCTGAGCGGGTTTGAGAGGATTACCCTGCTCCCGCTCACCCTGAGCCTGTCGAAGGGCGCGAACAGTCAGCCCAAGTTCAGACGAGATCGTGCTACACACAAGATCAACGCGGGGTGCGTCAACTGAGGAAGAAGGCCATGAAGACGCTTGCGATCTGCGCGACACTCGCTGTCGCTTCGCTGCTCGCCATGCCTGCCGCAGAGGCCCGCACCAAGCTGACCGGTGAGCAACAGCTCGCCAAGATGCTGGACGGGCGCGAAGCCGGCAAGCCGGTGAGTTGCATCCCTATTCGCAGACCCAGAACACGACCGTGATCGACAAGACCGCGATCGTCTACCGGGTCGGCGGCACGCTCTACGTCAACCGTCCGACGAATGCCGACCGGCTGGACGATGATGATGTCATGGTGACCAAGCTGTATACGTCGCAGCTGTGTCGCCTCGACACCGTGCAACTGCATGACCGCAACGCCAATTTCATGTGGAACGGCTTCGTCGGCCTGCAGGATTTCGTCCCCTACAAGAAGGTCGCATCGGCCAACTGAGCCTGAGCGGTCGCACGAAGAAGGCGGTCGGGGACCTCCCCGGCCGCTTTCTTCGTTTCTGAACGCCTGAAACGAAAACGCCCGGACCGTGATGGCCCGGGCGTCGGATATTCAGTGCTGTAACGGGATCATTCCCACTCGATCGTGCCGGGCGGCTTCGAGGTGTAGTCGTAGACCACGCGGTTGATGCCCTTGACCTCGTTGATGATGCGGGTGGCGACGCGGCTGAGGAACGCGGCGTCGAAGGGGTAGATATCCGCAGTCATGCCGTCGGTCGACGTGACCGCACGCAGGCCGCAGACGCTGTCGTAAGTACGGCTGTCGCCCATGACGCCCACCGTCTTGACTGGCAGCAGCACCGCGAAGGCCTGCCAGATCGCGTCGTAGAGGCCCGCGTTGCGGATTTCCTCGAGATAGACCGCGTCCGCCTTGCGCAGGATGTCGCAGCGCTCGCGGCTGACTTCGCCGGGGATGCGGATGGCGAGGCCCGGTCCGGGGAACGGGTGACGGCCCACGAAGACATCAGGCAGGCCCAGTTCGCGGCCGAGTTCGCGCACTTCGTCCTTGAACAGTTCGCGCAGCGGCTCGACGAGCTTCATGTCCATGCGCTCGGGCAGGCCGCCGACGTTGTGGTGGCTCTTGATCGTCACCGAAGGACCGCCGGTGAACGACACCGACTCGATAACGTCAGGGTAAAGCGTGCCCTGCGCGAGGAATTCGGCGCCGCCGATCTTCTTCGCCTCGTCCTCAAACACGTCGATGAAGGTCTTGCCGATGAACTTGCGCTTGGCCTCGGGGTCGGTGACGCCTTCGAGGCCCTTGAGGAACAGCGTCGAGGCATCGACGTGGACCAGCGGGATGTTGTAGTGGCCGCGGAACAGGCTGACGACCTGGTCGGCCTCACCCATGCGCATCAGGCCGTGATCAACGAAGACGCAAGTGAGCTGGTCGCCGATCGCCTCGTGAATGAGGACGGCCGCCACAGCCGAATCGACGCCGCCTGAAAGACCACAGATTACGCGGCCCTCGCCGACCTGGGCGCGGATTTCCTCGATCTTGGTCTTGCGGAATTCCGCCATCGTCCAGTCGCCGGCGAGGCCGCAGACATGGCGCACGAAGTTCTTGAGCAGTTTGCCGCCGTCGGGCGTGTGCACGACCTCCGGATGGAACTGCATCGCGTAGATGCGCTTCTCGTCGTTGGCGATCACCGCGAAGGGCGCGCCTGCGCTCGATGCGACCGGGCGGAAGCCCGGAGCGAGGCTGGTCACCTTGTCGCCGTGGCTCATCCAGACCTGGTGCTTCTCGCCGACCTTCCACAGGCCGTTGAACAGCGCGCACTCGTCGCCGATCTCGATGAAGGCACGGCCGAACTCGCCGGCGTCGCCGCCGGTCACTTCGCCGCCCATCTGGTGCATCAACGACTGCTGGCCGTAGCAGATGCCGAGAATCGGGCGACCGCTTTCCAGGATCACGTCAGGAATGCGCGGGCCGTTCTCGTCCAGCACCGAGGCTGGCGAGCCGGACAGGATCACGCCCACCGGGTTCATGCGGTGGAAGGCTTCTTCGGCGGCGTTGAACGGGGCGATCTCGGAATAGACGCCGGCCTCGCGAACGCGCCGGGCAATCAGCTGCGTCACCTGGCTGCCGAAGTCGACGATCAGAACGGATTCGGTGGGCTGGATATTCATGGCGAGCCACTAGTCGCGCGCGCGTTTGCTGTCCAGCCCCGAAACGAGCCGGATGACGCATCATTACTGCGCCCGGCACGCCCTCGAGGCAGCTTTCCATTCGTGCGCCGAATGTCCCGCGATTTCGAGTTCGCATTGCAGCATTTACCGCGCCAGCGATAGCTGCCTAATTTTTAGGCAAATGCATTGTCGGAGCACGAATGCGATCGGCCGTCAGGGCGACCGGATCGGTAAAGCGATAATGCCATCAACGGAAAACCGGTCACTTTGGACGATGACTTGAGTATCACGCACGTCAAACCGAAGCTCGGTTGCAAGATGTGCAACATAACTTGCCCCTTTTGAATTTGCGCAAATTTTGTGCATCGCTATTTGCCGCATCGCAGCAAGAGGCGCCGGAACGCTTCATGCGGCACGCAAGGTGGAGCGCCGGAACGCTCCTCACATGCGATGAAACGATAAAAATGTTTGCAGGAGCTTTATTATGACCCTCGTCCACCGGACGTTCGGGTTCGCTGCCGCGCTGGGCACCAGCGCGCTGGCGTTTGCGCTCACCCTCGCCTGATTTCAGGCCTTGGTGGCGTTACCCTGAATTACCCATGAGAAGGGCGGCCCCAGGGCCGCCTTTTTCGTATGGGCGGCGTATTCTCTCCCGTCAGGCCGCCATCTTCAACGACACAGGGATACTGCGATCCTCGACCGCAAGCTGCCCCGGCATGCGCCATGTCGGAAGATCCAGCAGCCACTCGGCCGCGCGCGTGCGCACCAGCACGACATGCCCCGCGAGACACCCGGCCACGAGCAGCGGCACCGCTAGAAGCGGATAGGCCGCGCCGACCCAGATACTGCCGAGAAGCGGCGGCGCCCACCGTTCGATTGTGAAGGCAAGCGCCGGCATCAGCAGGAAGTGCATGAGATAGATCTGCAAAGTCCGCTTCGCCAGCCAGGACGCAGGGCGGATCAGCGCCGATCCGCGCCGCGCGATGAGCATGCAGAGCATCGCCCCGGCCGCGACCGCCAGGACATCCACCGGCAGGAGAAACGTATCAGACTTCAGCGCGACTGCCGCACCAACAAGGTATGCCGCCCCCAGCACGAGCACCCGCGATGCCGTCGCCCGTTCCACGAAGGCCAGCACCTCGCCTTTCATCCGCACGCCGGCGACGAAGAAGATCGCACACCGCAGCATCTTGGGCTCGTGCGCGGCAAGCTGCCCCTCGAACATAGTGCCCAGCACGGACAGAACCGCGCAGAGCAGCAATGTCGTCCAGACCGGCAGCGGCAGGGTGATCCGCGTCAGCAGGTAATACATGCCGAGCGCCACCAGATACCAAGACACCTGCGTCAACAGGAGCGCCGGCAGGAAGCGATTGGTCATGGCGACCTCGAACCACGAGCCCACGGGATCGATCGGCGCCAGGATCTGATAGATCATTGCCCAGACGAAATAGAGATAGAGCGGCTTCACCAACCGGCTGCGCTGCGTATCCGGCCGCGGCTCCATGATCGAATCCGATGCAAGTATCCCCGAGACGAGGAAGAACAACGGCATGCGCACCGGACGGATGAAACCGTTCACGACATGCCATGCCGCCGCCAGTTCAACCTGATCCGCCCACGGCATATGCGCGATCTGCTCGCCCAGATGCATCATAACCACCAGCAGGATGCACCCTGCCTTGGCAAGATTTGGCCAGACAAGTTCTCGCCGGGAAATTGCTGTCGTCACGTAATCTCACCCCTGGTTCGAGAGTGATGCTACGTCGTTTTACTTATGCGAGTGTTAACCTTCGTAAGTCGCACACGAACAGCAATCAATTGCATCGCCTTCGTTTTGAGAATTACAGATATTTAATTCTGATCAGGCACTTCATCACCCCAACCGGAGGCGCCCCAACCGACCACCCGCGTCGGTTCGCCGCAGCATGGTCGGATGGCTGTCGCACCCTTGTGGAAAACCACCGCGGCCAAGCCGGTTTCGCTTGGGTTTGCCCCCTCAGACCCTATATGCTCGCCATGGCCAGCAATCCCGAAAACAAGAACCAGAACTCCTACGGCGCCGATTCGATCAAGGTCCTCAAGGGCCTCGACGCGGTGCGCAAGCGCCCCGGCATGTACATCGGCGATACCGACGACGGCTCGGGCCTGCACCACATGGTGTTCGAGGTTTCGGACAATGCCATCGACGAGGCGCTCGCCGGGCACTGCGACCTGGTCCTGATCGAACTGAACCCCGACGGCTCCGTTTCGGTGGAAGACAACGGGCGCGGCATCCCCACCGGCATCCATGCCGAGGAAGGCGTGTCCGCCGCCGAAGTCATCATGACCCAGCTCCACGCGGGCGGTAAGTTCGAGAACACCTCGGACGACAACGCCTACAAGGTGTCGGGTGGTCTCCACGGCGTCGGCGTCTCGGTGGTGAACGCGCTGTCGGAATGGCTGGAACTCACCATCTGGCGCGACGGTCAGGAGCACTGGATGAAGTTCGCGCACGGCGATGCCGTGGCGCCGCTCATCGTCAAGGGCCCCGCCCCCAAGGCCGAGCAGAACCCGGACGACGACGGTTTCAAGAAGGGCACCCGCGTAACCTTCCTCGCCTCGACCGACACGTTCAAGAACGTCACCGAGTTCGACTTCGACAAGCTGGAGCACCGCTACCGTGAACTGGCGTTCCTCAATTCGGGCGTGCGCATCAAGCTGCGCGACAAGCGCCACGAGGAGATCAAGGAGCACGACCTGTTCTACGAAGGCGGCATCGCGGCCTTCGTGAAGTACCTCGACCGCAACAAGACCGCGCTGCTGGCAGAGCCCATCGCGATCTCGTCCGAGCGGGATGGCATCGGCATCGATGTCGCGCTGGAGTGGAACGATTCGTATTACGAGAACGTCCTGTGCTTCACCAACAACATCCCGCAGCGTGACGGCGGCACGCACCTCGCCGCGTTCCGCGCGGCGCTGACCCGCACGCTGAACAACTATTCCGAGAAGTCGGGCCTGCTCAAGAAAGAGAAGGTCTCGCTGACAGGCGACGACATGCGCGAGGGTCTGACCGCGATCGTCTCGGTCAAGCTGCCCGACCCCAAGTTCTCGTCGCAGACCAAGGACAAGCTGGTCTCTTCCGAAGTGCGCCAGCCCTTGGAAAGCCTGATGGCGGACCGCATGAACGATTGGCTGGAGGAGAACCCGGCTCACGCCAAGTCGATCGTCCAGAAGATCATCGACGCCGCCGCAGCCCGCGAAGCCGCCAAGCGCGCCCGCGAACTGACCCGCCGCAAGGGCGCGATGGACATCGCCAGCCTGCCCGGCAAGCTGGCCGACTGCCAGGAGCGCGATCCTTCGCTCTGCGAACTGTTCCTGGTCGAGGGCGATTCGGCAGGCGGCTCGGCCAAGCAGGGGCGTGACCGCAAGACGCAGGCGATCCTCCCGCTCAAGGGCAAGATCCTCAACGTCGAGCGCGCGCGGTTCGACCGCATCATCTCGTCCAAGGAAGTCGGCACGCTGATCCAAGCGATGGGCACCGGCATCCGCGACGACTTCACGCTCGACAAGCTGCGCTACCACAAGATCGTCATCATGACCGACGCAGACGTCGACGGTGCGCATATCCGTACCCTTCTGCTGACGTTCTTCCATCGCCAGATGCCCGACATCATCCGCGCCGGGCACCTCTTCATCGCCCAGCCGCCGCTCTACAAGGTGTCGAAGGGTCGCTCGGAGGTCTACCTCAAGGACGGTGCCCACCTCGACCGCTATCTGGTCGAGGCCGGCCTCAACGGCCGCGTGCTCGAAACCTCGGGCGGCGCGCGTCTTGGGCCTGACCTCGAAGCGCTGGTCGAGCACGCGATCCGCATGCGCAACCTGATGGCCTTCGTGCCCCGCCGCTACGACCCCGTCATTATCGAGGCACTGGGCCTCGCCGGCGTGTTCGAGCCCGACCTGTCGATCGAGGCCCGCAGCGCCGCCCTCACCCGCACCGCGGCATGGCTCGATCGCGGCGACACCGAGGCCCGCTGGTCGGCCCGCCTGTCCGAAGACGGCACCGTCGAGGTCGAACGCCTGTGGCGCGGCGTCACCGATCACCACAAGATCGAAGGCAGCTTCCTCTCCAGCGCCGAGGCCCGCAAGCTCGCCCGCCTCGCGGCCGAGAACGCCGAAGTCTACGCCGGCACTGCACGGCTGGTGCGCGCCAGCGCCGCAGAGGCGGAGCCGGAGGCGACCGTGGATGCAGACGGCGAGGAAGAACCCGTCGTCGCTGCCCGTCCGACCCAGGGCGCGGATATCATTACCCGCCCCAGCCAGCTCCTCGCACTCGTGCTGGCCGCCGGTCGCAAGGGCCTGTCGATCGCCCGCTACAAGGGTCTGGGCGAAATGAACGCGGAACAGCTCTGGGAAACCACGCTGGACCCGGAGAACCGCGTGCTGCTGCAGGTCAAGGTCGAGGACGCCGACGTGACGGACGAGATCTTCACCCGCCTGATGGGCGACATCGTCGAACCGCGCCGCGACTTCATCCAGGAAAACGCGCTCAACGTCGCCAACCTCGACGTCTGATCCGCGCGGCGGCTCTGATAATCTGCAAGGGCGGGAGCGCACTGGATGCACTCCCGCCCTTTTGCGTGGGCGCTCTTGTCTTGCGCGCTTGCTGAGGCATCATGCTGCAATCGCACAGCTGGAGCCGCCCATGCCCGACACGCCTCCTCTTTCCCTTGACGACGACCTGAAGCACGACCTCGTCACTCGCGGCTACGACCGGCGCAGCTTCGGACGGATCGCCGCGCTGCTGGGCGGCGGGATCGCGGCGGCACAGGCCATGCCAGGCTTTGGGCCTGCCTTCGCGCAAGTACCCAAGGCGGCTGCAGGAACCGTGCGCATCGGCGCCAACGAGTGCTGGACCGGCCCCTTCCCCGCCGGAGTTGAGGCGGCGATGAAGGCAGTCAGCCAAGGCAACCGCTACGAGCCCGACGGCGAGATCCAGAAACTGCGCGACACCGTCGCCATGGTCGAACGGGTGCCTGCAGATCGCGTCATCGCCTGGCCGGGATCGAGCGATCCGCTCGCCCGCATTGCCGTCACGTTTGCGTCCCCTACGCGCGGGATCGTCACCGCCGATCCGACTTTCGAGCCGATCTGGCAGGTCGGCGAATGGCTGGGGGCCAAGGTCTCGAAAGTGCCGCTGGCGCCGAGCAACGCCCACGACGTGCGCGCGATGCTGGCTGCCGATCCGAACGCCGGGCTCTATTACATCTGCACACCCAACAACCCCACCGGCACGCTGACGCCGCTTGCCGACATAGAGTGGCTGCTCGCGGCCAAGCCCAGGGACGCGGTGGTCCTGGTAGACGAAGCCTACCTCCACTTCGCCGGAGCGCCCAGCGCGATGCCGCTTGCCGCGACGCGCAGCGACGTGATCTTGATGCGCTCCTTCTCCAAGCTGTTTGGCATGGCGGGCATGCGCCTCGGCCTGACGGTGGCCGACCCCGCGCTGCACAGGCGGATGATGCGCTACGACGGCGATCTGGTGACGATGATGCTGCCGATCACGGCCGTCGCCTGCGGCACCGCCTCGCTGACGCAGACGGACGAGATCGCCGCACGGCGGAGCCAGATGGAAGCCGCGCGCGAGGAAACCCTGGCACATGTCGCGAAACGCGGCCTGAAAGTGCTGCCCGGCAGCCGCGCCAACATGTTCCTTCTCGGATGGAGCGACCGTTCGCCCAAACAGATGAGCGAGGCGTTTCTGGCGCAAGGCGTGCAGATCGGCCGCTCGTGGAGCGCCTATCCGCAGATGTCGCGGATCACCGTGGGTTCGGCCGAGGACATGGCGAAGTTCCGGCTGGCGCTCGACCGCATCCTGACGGCCTGACCTACCCCGGATTGCGGGCCGTGACGATCCACGCGGCGCCGTCGATCAGGACCGATCGCTCGCCCGGTCGCGCTGCGAAGGCGGCGCGCACGGCCTCGGCGCAGCGCGCCTTCACGCCCTCATCCTGATCAGCCAGCGCCCGGGACAACGGGCCGACCGCGAAGGCCATGTCCAGCGCATCGTCGTTCGCGGCCTCGCGGGTGACGCCCTCGCCGAAGGGTATCTGCGCATCGAACGGCGCAAGGGCGATGTCGGCGAAACCCGCCTCGACCAACAGGCGCTCCACCCGGAGCGGATCGCCGAACGAGAATGGCCCCGGCGCTTTTGGATCCGGGGCGCCCTGCGGCGGCAGGATACCCCGGATCGCCCCCATCGGCAGGCGCACCCAGTCGTTCTCGGCCGCCCCGCGCCAGCATACGAACACCAGCCGCCCACCGGGTTTGAGCGCCCCCGCATGTGCCCGAAGGCGGCGGCGGGATCGCCGAAGAACATTACCCCGAAGCGCGAAAACAGCAGGTCGTAGGCCTGCGCGGCAAGCTCGGCCGTGGCGGCGTCGGCCAGTGCGAAATCGACGGCGCCATGGCCCGGTTCGCGGGCGCGCTCGAGGAGCTGGGGCGATATGTCGAGACCGAGCACCCGGCCCTCGGCGCCCACCCGGTCGGCCAGCACGAAGCTGGACGCCCCGGCGCCGCAGCCGACGTCGAGTACATGCTCGCCCGGCTGCGGGTCGGCAGCGGCGATCGCGGCTTCACCGAAGGCCGCCAGCATCGCATCGAGGCGGCGCTGGTTGCTCACCCAGTTGTCGCCGCTTTTGCCGACCCAGTCGCTGACCTGATAGACCGCCGGTTTCGTCATGATCACTCCTAGTTGCGAATTATTATCAACTAGGAGCGCCCGGTGCGGAGTGCAACCCACCCGCCCCGTCATTGAGAGCGCAGCGAAGCAATGAGGAAATGGCAGGCGCTTACGCCTGCAGCAGTTCCGGCAGTTTGCCCGACATGCCCCGCGCCTCGTCCATGAAGAAGCGCTTGAGCAGCGGGGTGCGCTGCACCGCGCCCATGCCGAGGCGGCGCACGGCGCTGGCGGTACGGCCGGGAATGCCGAACAGGCGGGTGAGGCCATCCGTCGCCGCCATCACCATCAGGCTGTCGAGACTGCGCCACTTTTCATAGCGCGCCAGCAACTGCGCATCACCCGGCTCGAGGCCGAGGCGCATGCCCTCGACCAGCACTTCCACCAGCGCGCCGACATCGCGCAGGCCGAGGTTCAGGCCCTGCCCGGCGATCGGGTGCATGCCGTGAGCGGCATCGCCGATCACCGCAAGGCGTTCCTCGACCACGCGCCCGGCGTGGTGGAAGCGCAAGGGATAGCTCATGCGCGGGGCCGAGAGTTCGATCTTGCCGAAGATGCCGTGCATGCGCTCGAACACTTCGTTCACGAACATCGCATCGGGCATGGCGATGACGCCCGCCGCATCCTTTTCCGCCACGGTCCAGACCAGCGCGCTGCGGTGGCGGCCCTGTTCGTCGTCGAGCAGCGGCAGCAGCGCGAACGGCCCCGCCGGATAGAAGATTTCCCAGGCGGTGCCGTCATGCGGCTTTTCATGGAACAGCCCGGTCACGAAGGCGCGGTGGTGGTATTCCCACTTCGCCAGCGCGAAACCGGCCTCGTCGCGCGTCGGCGACTGGCGCCCTTCCGCCGCGACCAGCAGCGAGCCCCGGATCACCCGTCCGTCAGAGAGTTCCACCTCGACGCCGTGGGCGCCGCGATCCTTGCGCACGGCCTCGGTGCGTACGTGCCAGGCGATGTTCGGTTCGCCGCGCGCCGCATCGAACAGGGCGATGCGCAAGTCGCGGTTGGCGAACATGCGGCCCAGAGAACCTTCCTCGGCCTTGGGCGTGAAGTCGATGCGGCCGGGCTTCATGCCGTCGGTCACCGCGATCGAGGCGATCGGGCAGCCCAGCTTCTCCAGCGCCGGCGCGAGGCCGATGTTGGTGAACAGGTTCCAGCTCGCGGTCGAGATCGCCGAGGCGCGGCCGTCCGCGCCTTCGGCCACCAGATCCGCCGGGTCGGCGCGGTCCACCACATGGGCGGTGATGCCCGCCCGGGCGGCGGCAAGCGCCAGCGTCATGCCGACGAGACCGCCGCCCAGGATGATAAGATCGCGCCTTTCGGGCGCCGTGCCAGTCGTATTCGAGTCGCTCATCGCGAGCAGCTATCGGCCTCCCCGGCGTAGATGTCGAGGCACCTTCCGTCCCATGTGCCCGCCGGTTCGCTCAGGCCCACGAGCGCGGCGAGGGTCGGTGCGATGTCCACGGTCTCGACCGGCTGGGGCTGCTCCATCGAGGTCAGGCCCTTGCGCCAGAACAGCATCGGCACGCGGCGGTCGTAGTCCCACGGGCTGCCGTGCGTGGAGGCGCTGCCGGGACGCGGAGCCACGCCGGGAACGACCGCGCGCTTCGTCATCATCAGCACGTCGCCCGAGCGGCCCGGCACGAACGAGGCGGCGACGCGCTCGATCAGGGTCCAGTCCTGCGGGTGACCGGCGGGGACTTTCACCTTCGCCAGTTCGTCGGCGGTATAGGCGCCCGCGATCTGCGGATTGGCCTTGAGCTGCGTCATGAGCGTGGCGATGACCTTCTTGCGCTGCGCCGCCGTCAGGCCCGCATTCAGCCAGACGTCGCCCGAGCTGCCCGCGCCATAAAGCAGCGGCCCGTCCTTGGGGATGATGCCGGTCGCCTTGGAGACCGAGGCCGACAGGCCTTTCTCGGTCAGCGAGGGGTCGAGGCGGCTGGCCTCGGGCACGCCCTGCAACTTGAGGCGCTCGGGCGCGTCGATGCCCCCATGGTCGGCGCTGAGCACCACCGCATAGTCGATCTCGCGCGCGTCGAGCGCGGCGAGCAGGCGGCCGATGGTCGCGTCCAGAACGTTCTGCTGGATGCACATCTCGACGCCCTCGGTGCCGAAGGCGTGGCCGACCTTGTCGTTGGCCGAATAGCTGACCGAGAGCACGTCGGGCACGTCGTCCTTGCCCAGCGGCATCTCATCGAGCAGGCGGATCGCCATGTCGGTGGTCACGTCGTCTACGCGCGGGCCATTGAGGTAGGACTTGTAGTCGCCCGCCTTGTTGGCGAAGCGGAAGGTGCCGATCGAGAAGCTGCCGAGGTTGACCGCGTGGTCGTAAGGCGCGCACCAGCCCGGTACGGGAAGGTCGCCGTCGCCCGCCTCGACGGCTTTGGCGATGGCGGCGTTTTCGGCCACGGCGGCGGCGGAGGGCTTGCGGTCGTCATAGGTGACGAAGCCCTTGCCCTTGATCCAGTAGGCGGCGTCAGAGGTATGGCCGCTCATCATCACCACCGCACGGTCCTTGGCGGAGACGGCGACGTTGAGGGTGGCGGGGTTCTTCGCCTTGAGCAGGTCGCCCAGCGTCGGGGCCTTGAGGTGCATCGGGCTGATGACCGAATCCTGCGAATTGCTGGCGGGGTTGGTCTCGTCCTCCGAACAGTAGACCTCCTTGTCCTCGCGGCCGATGCCCGGGACGTACCAGCTGTTGGCAAGGATGCCGGTGCGATTGGGGTGCACGCCGGTCAGCAGGGTGGAGTGGCCGGGGCAGGTCTCGGTCGCGGCGTGCGACTGGAAGCCCGAGGGGAACACCGCGCCCTTAAGCAGTCTGTTGAGACCCTTGGAATAGCGCTCGCGATATTGCTGGAATAGGTCCGACGAATACTGGTCGACCGAGATCGCGACGATCAGCTTCGGGGGTGCCTGGGGAGCAGCCTTCGCCGCCGGGGCCGGAGCGGCCTCCTGCGCGAAGACGGGAGCGGAAGCGCCGAGCGCAAGAGCGACAACGAGCGAGGAGAGCGGGAGGCGCATCGGGGGAGGTTCCTTGAAAAGTCCGAGCGTTGGATGCAGATGCTGCGATGACGCGATCGTCGATCAGGCGCAAGACTCGCCTAACCTCACGGAGCACCATGCAAAAGCGCCGCTACCGACTGCCTGTGACAGTTCTGTGTCATCTCATGGTGCTGTTGAGTGCCGTTGTGTCCCTTTGTGTGCCCGCTCATGCAGCGTCCTCGCAAGCCCCCACGCATATCGCAGCGGAATTGCTCGCGGGGCCGGTGAAGGACGGCAAGACCACCCTCGCCATTCGCATGACGCCCGAAGCGGGATGGCATGGATACTGGCTCAATCCGGGCGATGCGGGTCTTGGGATGCAGTTGTCGTGGGACCTGCCTGAGGGCGTGAAAACGGGGCAGCCGCGCTATCCGGTGCCGCAGACGCTGGTGGTTCAGGGCCTGATGAACCACGTCTACGAAAGCGAGTACGCGGTGCTGGTGCCGGTCACCGTTCCTGCCGAAAAAGGGCGGATTCCGGTGCGCGTGAAGGCTCAGTGGCTGGCCTGCACCGAGCAGATCTGCGTCCCCGAACGCGCCGAACTCGCGGCCGAGATCGTGCCCGGTGCGCCGCATGATCCGCGCTTCGACACATGGACCCAGCGCCTGCCCGCGCCGCTCGATGCTCCGGCCACTTTTTCGTTGAATGACAAGACGTTGCGCCTTGCCATCCCGCTCCCGGCGTCGGTGCCGCTGCAGGCCCCACACCTCTTCGTCGGCCAGGACAAACTGATCGACTATGCTGCTCCGCAAGCTTTCGCACGCAAGGGCGACATGCTGCTGGTAACGATCCCCGCGCCCGCTTCGCCCCGCAGAATGCCGCAGGATTCGACGCCGTCCTGCGCCTCGACGCCGCAGGCAACGGCATCGCCCTCACCGCAAAACCCGGCCCGGTGCCGAGCGGCGGCACCATGCTGGTCGGAAGCGAAGCGCCCAAGCTCCCCGCCCTGCCTTGGTTGCTGCTGGCGGCTCTGGCGGGCGGACTGCTGCTCAACGTGATGCCCTGCGTCTTCCCGATCCTTTCGCTCAAAGCCCTCAGCCTCGCCCGCGCGGGCGAAAGCGAGGCCCATGCGCGGATCGAGGGACTGGCTTACGCGGCGGGCGTGATCCTCGCCTGCCTCGGCCTCGGCGCAGCGCTGCTGGCGCTGCGGGCTGGCGGCGAGCAGGTCGGCTGGGCCTTCCAGTTGCAGGAGCCGGTCGTCGTCGTCGCGCTCTTCGCGCTGGCGGTCGCGATCACCGCCAACCTGCTGGGTCTGTTCGAGTTTTCCGTTCCGGGCTTCGCCTCGGCAGGCTCTCCGCAGGGAGCCTTCGCGACCGGCCTGCTCGCCGCGTTCGTCGCGACGCCCTGCACCGGCCCGTTCATGGCGAGCGCCATGGGCGCGGCGCTGCTGCTGCCGGTCGTGCCCGCAATGGCGCTGTTCGCGACGCTCGGTCTCGGCATCGCGCTGCCGTTCCTCGCCGTCGCCTTCGTGCCCGCCCTGCGCGCACGCCTGCCCCGGCCGGGCCGATGGATGGTGACGTTCCGGCGGGTCATGGCCGTGCCGATGGGTTTGACTGCGCTGGCGCTGGCGTGGCTGATCTGGCGCCTCGGCGGCTCGGCCTCGCTCGCCTATGTCGCCGCGCTGGCCGCGCTGGTGCTGGCGCTGCTAGGCCTCGTCGGACGCGCGCAGCGAGGCGGAAAGCGCGCGCTCATGCCCGCTTTCGCGACGCTGGCGGTACTGGCGGTCGGCGTGCTGACGATGCCCGAGCCGCGCCCGCAGGCGCAAGAGGAAGCCTCGATCATCAAGGCCAGACCCTTCTCGCCCGAGGCGCTGGCGAGGGCACGCGCGAGCGGCAAGCCGGTCTTCGTGTGGATGACCGCCGACTGGTGCCTCACCTGCAAGGTCAACGAAGCCGCCGCGATCGAGCGCGAGGACACCCGCGCCGCCTTCGAAAAGGCCGGGGTCGTGGTGCTGCGCGGCGACTGGACCCGGCGCGATCCGGCGATCACCCGCTACCTCACCGAACAGGGCGCGGCGGGGGTTCCCCTTTACGTCTGGTATGGCCGCGACGGGCACGCCGAAACACTGCCTCAGGTGCTTACGCCCGCGCTGCTGGAGGAAAAGGCAAGATGACGTCGTCCCGGACTTGATCCGGGACCGCTGGCAGTGAACAGCCCACATAGCTTCAGGGCGCCCGGCGCGGCAGCGCCCACCTAAAGATAGCCACCGGTCCCGGATCAAGTCCGGGACGACGGTGTGCCATCACGCTTACTTCTTCGGCAGGTTCGCCGCGATCTCCGGCACTTTCTCAAGCTGTGTACGCACGCTCTCCAGCGGTCCGACAATCACAACGCTCAGCTTGTCCACCGGCAGCTCCCGCTTCGCGGCGGTCTGGAAATCCGCCGCCGTGAGCGCGCTCGCCCGGCCGACGTAGCCGTTGAGGTAGTCCACCCCCAGCCCCTGCACGTCGAGGTTCGCCAGCGATCCCGCCAGCCCATCGCGCGAGGACAGGCCCAGCACGAACGTCCCGTTCATGTAGTTGCGGATGCCCTGCACTTCGCCCGGCGTCGGCAGGGTGTCCTGCATGCGCCGGATCTCCTTGTAGATCTCGGTGATCGCAGGCCCGGTCGATTCGGCGGTGATGTCCGCATCCTCCACCCAGAACGCGCCCTGCACCCGCTGCGAGAGCGAGGCGCTTGGCGAATAGGTGTAACCCTTGTCCTCGCGGATGTTGCGGGTGATGCGCGAGGAGAAATAACCGCCCAGCAGCGTGTTGGTGGCGCGGAAATCCATGTCGTATCCGGGCTTGGCAACCCGCTTGCCGATCCACACGGTCGACTGCGGCGCGCCGGGGCGGTCGATCAGCACGACCCTGGGCGCGGGCTCGGCGGGCACGGGCAATGCAGTGGGCGCAGCGCCCGCCGCCCAGCCACCGAACGCCTTCTCGACCGCCGCGCGCACCGTCGCCGGATCGAAGCGGCCGACGATGTAGAGGTGCGTTCGCGCGGCGCCGAAGTTGGCGGCATGGAACGCCTTGATCTGCTCCAGCGTGTAGCCCGACAGCTGCTGCGGCGTCGGGAAGGTGCGGCCATAGGGATGCTCAGGGTACAGCGCCGCCGAAAAGGCCTCGGACGCGATCGAGCCGGGGGTGGACTTCGCGACCATCAGGTTGCGCAGCATGTCAGCGCGGACCTTCTCCAGCTCCTCGGCCTTGAAGTCGGGGCGCTGGAGCAGGTCGGCGACGAGGGCGACGGCTTCGGGAGTCGATTCGCCCAGCACGTCGATCATCGCCGAACTGGAATCGAGCCCGGTGGACAGCGCCAGCGAACCGCCCATCCCGGCAGCCGCTTCGGCCAGCTGCGAGGCGTCGCGGCCCCCTGCGCCCTTCTGCATCAGGGCGCCGGTGAGGTCGGCGAGCCAGACGTTCTGGCCGTCGTCGATGTTGCCGGTGCGTACGCTGGCGACGATCGTGACCTTGGGCACGTTGCCGTGCTGGGCCATCGTCACCTTCATGCCGTTGGCGAGCGTGAACTCGGTCAGCGGCGGCAGAGCGAAGGGTTTGGGCGCGGCCGGGGCGGGCGGCGCTTCCTTTGCCAAAGCAGGAGCGGCGGTCAGCGCCAGCGCGGCGGTGCAGAGGAGAAGATTCCGGATCATGATGCCCTCCCTCACTTCGCGGCCGCCGGAGCCGCGGCGACGGCGCCGGGCTTCAGGCTGATCACGGTACGGTTGGTCGAACGCAGGTATTCACGCGCGGTCTTGCGGATCAGTTCGGGCGTGACCTTCTCGATCTCCGCCTCCATCCGGTTGATCCGCCCCGGATCGTCGTCGAACAGCGCGAAGCTGGCGAGCAGGTTGACCAGCCCGAAGCGGTAGCCATCGCCCACGGTATCGTAGATTTCGGATCGCGCCTTGGTCTTGGCACGGGCAAGCTCGGCCGGAGTGACGAGGGTGTCCTGCAGGTCCTTCACCACCGCGTCGATGTCGGCGAGGATGGCGTCGTCGGTCACTTCCGGCCCGTGGATCAGGAATGCCGACCACAGCATCGGGCCATTGTAGTCGTAGGCGCTGCCGAGCGGCCAGTTGATCCCGCCCGAGACGTTGCCCGAATAGCCCTTCTGGTTGACCAGCACCCGCGTCAGCCGGCTGTCCGCGCCCTGGATCAGCATCAGGTCGATCAGCCGCATCGCTGCCCACTCGGGCGTGTTCTTGGGCGGGACGTGATAGGCCCATGCCAGCGCCGGTTGCGGCGCGAGCGGGTCGGTCTTTTCGGAGCGCTTCTCCGCCGTCTGGCGCGGCTCGGAGATGTCGGGGAACTTGAGCGCGCCCGAGGCCGGGATCGGCCCGAAATACTTCTCGGTCCAGGCCATGACCTGCTTCGGATCGACGTCGCCCGCAACGACCAGCACGGCGTTGTTGGGCGCGTAGTAGTCCTTGAAGAACTGCTGCACGTCGGTCAGCGTCGCTGCGTCGATCTCCTTGAGATCGCCGTAGAAATTATGCGCGTTGTACCAGTTCGTATTCGCCAGTTGCGGCAGGTCGAGCCACGGGAAGCCGCCATAGGGCTGGTTGATGACGTTGACCTTGACCTCGTTCTTCACCACGCCCTGCTGGTTGGTGAGATTGTCCTGCGTGATGTCGAGGCCCTTCATGCGGTCCGCCTCGGCCCACAGGAACGTCTCGGTCGTGTTACTGGGGATCGCCTCGTAGTAGTTCGTGAAATCGAACCGGGTGGAGCCGTTGAGCACGCCGCCGTTGGCGTTGACGAGACCGATGAATTCCGCTTTGCCGAGGTTCTTCGAGCCTTGGAACATCATGTGCTCGAACAGGTGCGCGAAGCCGGTGCGGTCCTTGGGCTCGATGCGGAAGCCGATGCCGTAATAGACGCCGACGGTGGCAGTGGGCACCGAATGGTCGGGTGAGATCACCACTTTCAGGCCGTTGGCGAGCTTGTGGTACTCGACCGGCACTTGTGTCTTTGCGGGCGCCGGGGCTGCGGCGACCTTGGGAGCCGCCAGCACGGGCGAGGCGGAAAGCGGCGCCAGCGAGGCGGCGGCTAGCAGAACGGCGCGACGAACGGTGCCGAATCTCATGGCGATGGTGCTCCCGGATGTGTCCCTGTTGATGCGGCCCGGCAGGCAAGCCCGTGGCGCAACCGCTTGAGCGTGCCAGACTATCCGCAGGCAGCCGGTTTGCAATCGACAAGCGACATTGCCCCATCGACGAACGGCTTGCGATTGCAGAGCGTTGATCGGAGCAATTCCGGTCGGGCGGCGCCTGAAACTTCATCGTCATCCCCGCGAAGGCGGGGACCCAACTGTTGTGCGCGCAACCGGCACTAACAGGAGATGGGTTCCCGCCTTCGCGGGAATGACGGAAAAAAGGGAACGGGCCGAACAAGACCCTACCCGAACAGCCAGTGCCCCAGCAGTCGGTCGAAGGGGAAGGTGAAGAAGCCCGCGATCAGCAGCGCGCCGATGATCAGTCCGCGCACCGTGCGACGATGGCGGGCGACGTTGCCCTTGCGCGCGGCGAGCACCAGAACCGGCACCATGACGATGGTGAAGACCGAGAGGATATGGATCAGGCTGAAGTGACCGGGCTTGGTCGTCACCAACAGGCTGTCGACGGCGGTGAGGAACATTGCCGCCGCCCAGGCATAGCCGAGCGCACGGTGGCCGGGCGTGCCCCGCCGCTTCCACAGCAGCACCGGCGTCAGCGCCAGCGCCACGACGATCGTGAACAAGTGCAGCCAGATTACGCCGGGGATGTTCGCCCACTCCGCCATGCCCTTGAGCACCGCGACCACAACGAACCCCAGCATGACGAGCGCCAGTGCCCCGAGCAGCTTCTCAAGCCGATCGGGGGCGATGGACTTGGCAACGCTGGCCATCAGAAGCCCGCGCCGTCCGGCCAACTCTGCGCGGCCAGCCCCATGACCTTGAACAATTGCCCCATCTGCCCCTCGTCGATCAGTCGATCCTTGTCGGAGTTTATGGCAGAAGATTGTTGCGGTGCAACAGCGCAAAGTTGCGCGGCGCGCGTTTCGATGCCGAGCGCGCGCAGGAATGCTCCTTGCGTCACCGTGCCGAGATGGCGCGCACCGCCCGCGACGGCGACTTCGGCCATCGTCGCGAAATCAACGAGGCAGGTAAGGTCCGCTTCGCCCGGATGCGCGAAGGGATCGACCTTCGTATGCGCACGGATCGCCTGCAAGGTCGAGCCGGTGCGCTTTTCGGCGTAGCCGTAGTCGATCAGCAGCGCCGCCCCGCCCTGCCCCTGAAGGCGGAGGGCGATTTCGTCGACCACGGCGGCCGCGCCGGGGCACGTCTCGATCAGGGTCTGCTCGGGCGCTTCGAGCCATGCCTCGGGGACGGCGGCGTCCATCGGGCGGTCGCCGGCGACCGGCACGAAGCGGTGGCCTTCGAGGCCGACCATGCGTTCGCGCCAGCCTGCCGCCGTCTTCACCATCTGGCGCACCGGGAGGGCGTCGAGGAACTCGTTGCCGACCAGCAGCAGCGGTGCGTCGGTGGGCAGGCTGTCCATGTCGTCGTGCCACTGCGCATCGGGCACTGCCTTGCGCTGCTTGGCGCGCAGGGCCCCGGAGCCTTCGACGAGATGGACCTCGGGGCTCAGTCCCTGCTTGCGCATGACCCGCAGCGCATCGCGCGCGAGAGTGCCACGACCGGGGCCCAGCTCGATGTAGTGCACCGTCGCCGGAGCGCCCGCGCGCATCCAGATATCGGTCAGCCACAGGCCGATCAGTTCGCCGAACATCTGGCTGATTTCGGGCGCGGTGACGAAATCGCCAGCGCCGCCGAGTGGGTCCTTGCCGGAGTAATAGCGGGCGTTCGATTCGCCCATGTACTGCTGGAGCGAAATCGGCCCGTAACTGGCGATCAGCCGCCGGAAGACGGCTGCCAGAGAGTCTTCGCCCCCGGCTTCGTCGCTCATCAGGTTATCTCGATAGGACGCCGGGTGGACAGTTCGGGCTTGGCCAGCGCGCGAGCGATCAGGAACAGGCCGAGCAGGATCAGCGGGATCGTCAGCCACTGGCCCATCGACAGGCCGGTGACTTGCGCGAAGCGCTGCAGCTGGGCGTCGGGTTCGCGGAAGAACTCGACGATGAAGCGGGCCGAGGCGATGCCGGTGGTGAAGACGCCGACCAGCAGGCCGGGCCGGAAGCGCGCGCGCGTCTTCCAATAGAGCGTGAGCATGACGATGATCATCAGCAGGCCCTCGAGCCCGGCTTCGTAAAGCTGGCTGGGGTGGCGCGGCAGCGGCCCGGCGTCGGGGAAGACCATCGCCCAGGGCAGCGGCCCGGAAACGACGCGGCCCCACAGTTCGCCGTTCACGAAGTTGGCGAGGCGGCCGAACAGCATGCCGAAGGGCACGCAGACCGACACGAAGTCCGCCACCCGGATCAGGCTCAGCTGGTTGCGCCACGAAACCCAGGCCATCGCCAGGATCACGCCGATGAGGCCCCCGTGGAAGCTCATGCCGCCGTGCCACAGCTTCACCAGTTCGGCGGGGTGCAGCCACAGGCTCGGGATATCGGAACTGCCGCCGGTGTAGAACGTGGCATAGCCGAGACGTCCGCCAAGGATGATGCCGACGGTGCAGTAGAAGAAAAGGTCGTCGGCATGGCGCTGCGCCAGCGGGGCGCCGGGCTCGCGGATCATCCTCGACAAGTGCCAGTAGCCCAGCACGATGCCTGCCAGATAGGCCAGCGAATACCAGCGCAACTCGAAACTGCCGATGCGGAACAGGTAGTTCTTGAGGCCGAGGTTGACCCAGTAGATGGGCTCTGGCGCCTGGGCGGCGGCGGCAAGCAGTGTCAGGGACAAGTGGCGGACCTCGTATACTTCATTTCGCGGCCTTCTGGCATAGGGCGATGCGCGATGGTAGCGGGCTTTTCACTTTCGCGCGGTATGGTCCGTATGCGGAGCCAACCTCGCCCGTCGTCATTGCGAGCGGAGCGAAGCAATCCAGGGCAGTTGAAGGCCGCCCTGGATTGCTTCGCTCCGCTCGCAATGACGAAGCAGGGTAACTCCATGCACTGTTCCGACGAATGCTTTCCCTCTTCCCCGCCAACCACTAGATCATCCAACCATGAGCAGCGTGATCCGAATCCCCTCCCCGCGTTCCGTGATCGACCGGCGCGAACTTGTGCAGACGATCGAGAAGCTGGTGGATGCCTACGGCGCCGCCAAGGGACGGCGTTATATCGTCGAAACGCTGCGCACCGCGCTGGCCGACGGACGCGAGGAAATCGCCCGCCGCCTCGACGCCAAGCCCTCGGCCGGGCACGAGGTCGCCGAGGCGCAGGCCTTCCTGACCGACCAGCTGATCCGCGTGATCCACGATCACATCGTCACCAACGTCTACCCAGCCGGAAACCGCTCCAAGGGCGAGCGGCTGACGATCATGGCGGTGGGCGGCTATGGCCGCGGCGAAATGGCCCCCATTCCGACGTGGACATCGCGTTCCTCACCCCGATCAAGCAGACGCCGTGGTGCGAGCAGGTGATCGAGGCGATGCTCTACTTCCTGTGGGATCTGTCGCTGAAGATCGGCCATTCCAGCCGCTCGCTCGACGACATGGTGCGCATGTCGAAGTCGGACCTGACGATCCGCACCGCGATGCTGGAGGGCCGCTACGTCTGGGGCGACCAGGACCTCTATGAGGAGGCCCGCGCTCGTTTCTTCAAGGACGTCGTCTCCGGCACCGAGCGCCAGTTCGTGGTGGAAAAGCTGGCCGAGCGCGAGGAACGCCACAAACGCATGGGCGACAGCCGCTACGTCGTCGAGCCCAACGTCAAGGAGGGCAAGGGTTCCTTGCGCGACCTTCACGCGCTCTACTGGATCGGCAAGTATATCCACAAGGTCCGCTCCCCCGCCGAACTGGTCGACGTGGGGCTGCTGACGGCCAAGGAATACCGCAGTTTCCGCCGCGCCGAGAACTTCTTCTGGGCGGTGCGCTGCCACCTTCACACCATCACCCGCCGCGCGGAAGACCGCCTGACCTTCGACCTCCAGCGCGAGGTGGCGGCGCGGATGAACTTCTCCGACCGCCCCGGCAAGAGCGCGGTGGAGCGCTTCATGCAGATGTTCTTCCTGCAGGCCAAGGTGGTCGGCAGCCTGACCGGCGTGTTCCTCGCGCAGCTCGACGAGCAGTTCGCCAAGCGCCAGCCGCGCGGGCTGCTGGCGGGTTTCCGCGCCCGCGAACGGCTGCTCAAGGGCTACAAGGTGTTCGGCGGCCGTCTGCGCGCGCCCTCGGACGACTGGTTCGAGAACGATCCGGTCCGAATGATCGAGATCTTCGTCCTCGCCGAGCGCGAGGGCCTGGAAATCCACCCCGAAACACTGCGCCTGATCTCCCGCGATGCCGCGCTGATCAAGGACGAGGTGCGGAGCGACAAGCGCGCCAACGAGCTGTTCATGGAACTGCTCACCAGCCGCCGGAACCCCGAAGTCGCGCTGCGAAGCTTCAACGAGGCGGGGGTGTTCGGCCGCTTCGTCACCGAATTCGGCCGCGTCAACGCGCAGATGCAGTTCGACATGTACCACCACTACACGGTGGACGAGCACACCATCCGCGCCATCGGCCTCGTCTCGCGCATCGAGAAGGGCGAGCTGAAGGACGATCATCCCCTCGCCCATGAAGTGATCCAGAAAGTCCGTTCGCGCCGGGCGCTCTACGTCTCGGTGCTGCTCCACGACATCGCCAAGGGCCGCAAGGGCGACCACTCGGTGCTGGGCGCAGAGATCGCGCTGAAGCTGTGTCCGCGCTTCGGGCTGGACGAGGAGGAGACCGAACTGGTCTCCTGGCTGGTGCGCCATCACCTGCTGCTCTCCGCCACCGCGATGAAGCGCGATCTGTCGGACGGCAAGACCATAGCCGACTTCGTCGAGGTCGTGCAGTCGGTCGATCGCCTGCGCCAGCTGACGGTGCTTACCATCGTCGACATCCGCGCGGTCGGGCCGGGCACCTGGAATTCGTGGAAGCGCCAGCTGATCGCCACGCTCTACGGCGCAGCCGAGGAACGCCTGCGTCTCGGGCACGCAGAGTTCGGTCGTCCCAAGCGGGTCGAGGCCAAGAAGGCGCAGGTCGAGGCGATGGGCGGCGCCTATGCCGCGCTGGTCGAGAAGGTCGGCGCGATCCTCGGCGACGCCTACTGGATCGCCGAACCCGAGGACGTCATCGCCCGCAACCTCATCCAGCTCGATGCTTCGGACGACGAGCCGCTGTCGATCTCGACCGAATACTACCCGGCCCGCGGGGCGACGCTGGTGACGGTGATCGCCTCGGACCACCCCGGCCTGTTCTACCGCATCGCCGGGGGCATCCATCTGGCGGGCGGCAACATCATCGACGCGCGCATCCACACCACCCGCACCGGCCGCGCGGTCGACAACTTCCTCGTGCAGGACCCGCTCGGCCGCCCGTTCATGGAGTACGGGCAACTGCGCCGCCTCGAACTCACCATCGAGAACGCGCTCGCCAACCGCATCAAGATCCTGCCGCAGCTGGTCGCCAAGCCCGACGCGCGCCCGCGCGCCGACGCCTTCGACGTGCGCCCGCGCGTCCTGTTCGACAACAAGGCGTCGAACCGCTTCACCGTGGTCGAGATCAATGCGCGCGACCGCCCGGCGCTGCTCAACCGGCTGGCGCATGCGCTGTTCGAATCCAAGCTGATGGTCCACTCGGCCCATATCGCGACGTATGGCGAACGGGCGGCGGACACCTTCTACGTGACGGACCTGCTGGGCGAGAAGATCACCGCCGCCCCGCGCATCAAGGCGATCGAGCGGCGTCTGCTGGAGGCCACCAGCGAGCCGAGCCTGGAGGAAGCAGTGGCTTGATCCTCCATCGTCATTGCGAGCGCAGCGAAGCAATGACGAAGTGTGGAGGAGACAACCTCTCGCAAATGCACATTGAAAGGAACCGCGCACTGCCCCACATGTTGCACCGCAACAGGTTCCTCTCAAACAGGACGGCGCCGTGAACGCACCTGATCCCGATCCCCAATCCGTACTCGTACTGCAGGGCGGCGGAGCCCTCGGCGCTTATCAGGCCGGCGTCTACGAAGCGCTGGCGACACGTGACATCGCTCCCGACTGGGTCGCGGGCATATCCATCGGCGCGATCAACGCCGCCCTGATCGCCGGAAACGCCCCTCAGGACCGCATCCCCGCACTCAAAAAGTTCTGGCACGGCATCTCGCGCGAACTGCAGTACCGCCTCGACGAACCGATCGGCTTCGCCCGCCGCGCCTTCAACGAGGCTTCGGCGCAATATGCCGCCACCATGGGCCTGCCCGGCTTCTTCACCCCGCGCTGGCCGATGCCCTTGCCCGAGTGGCCGAACCACCTCTCGCGCCTGAGCTATTACGACACCGCGCCGCTGCGCCAGACGCTCCTCGACCTCGTCGATTTCGAACGCCTCAACAGTGCGGAAACCCGCTTCAGCGTCGGCGCCGTCAACATGCTCAAGGGCAACTTCGCCTACTTCGACAATACCGAGCGCACCATCGGCCCCGAGCACATCATGGCCAGCGGCGCCCTGCCCCCGGCTTCCCGCCGGTGGAAATCGACGGCGAATGGTACTGGGACGGCGGCCTCGTCTCCAACACGCCGCTGCAATACGTGCTCGACAACCGCTCGATGCAGGAGATGAACGTCTACCAGGTTGACCTGTTCTCCTCGCGCGGGATCATCCCGACCTCGATGGCCGACATCGCCCAGCGCGAGAAGGACATCCGCTTTTCCAGCCGCACCCGGCTCAATACCGACACCTCGAAAGCCCTCCAGAAACTGCGCGCCGCCGCCAAGCGCCTCGCCCGCAGACTGCCCGAGGAATTCCAGGACGACCCCGATCTCGCCCGCCTGCTCGACTGCCGCCCGGCAGGCGCGGTCGCGGTGATGCACCTCATCAACCGCGCGCACGGTTACGAGACGAACTCCAAGGACTACGAATTCTCGCGCCTGACCATCGACGAGCACTGGCATTGCGGCCATGTCGACGCCGAGCATTCGCTGCGCCATCCGGACTGGGTGAACCGCGACATCGACCCCGATGAAATCGTGACTTTCGACCTGGCCGGAGACCGCGCGGGCGGCCGCCTGAAACATCCCCTCGCCTCGAATTCTTCAAATGGAGCAGCAGCATGAAGCTCAAGGACAAGGTCTGCATCGTCACCGGCGCCGCCAGCGGCATCGGCAAGGCTATCGCCGACATCTACGCCGGTGAAGGCGGCAAGGTGGTGATCGCCGACCTCAACCTCGAAGCCGCGCAGAAAGCCGCCGACGATATCGTCGCCAGCGGCGGGCAGGCCATGGCCGTGGCGATGGACGTCACCAGCGAGGAGCAGGTGAACGACGGCGTCGCCAAGGTGGTCGCCGCCTGGGGCACGGTGGACGTGCTGGTCTCCAACGCGGGCATCCAGATCGTCAACCCGGTCGAGAACTACGCCTATTCCGACTGGAAGAAGATGCTGGCGATCCACCTCGACGGCGCCTTCCTGACCTCGAAGGCGGTGCTGCCGCACATGTACGCAGCTGGGTCGGGCTCGGTGATCTTCATGGGCTCGGTGCACTCCAAGGAGGCGAGCCCGCTCAAGAGCGCCTATGTCACCGCCAAGCACGGCCTGCTGGGCCTCTCCCGCGTGATCGCCAAGGAAGGCGGCAAGAAGGGCGTGCGCACCAACGTGATCTGCCCCGGCTTCGTGCGCACCCCGCTGGTGGACAAGCAGATCCCGGAGCAGGCGAAGGAACTGGGCATTTCCGAGGACGAAGTCATCAGCCGCGTGATGCTGGGCGGCACCGTGGACAGCGAGTTCACCACCGTGGACGACATCGCGCAAGTGGCGCTGTTCTTCGCCGGCTTCCCGACCAACGCGCTGACCGGTCAGTCGCTGGTGGCAAGCCATGGCTGGTTCATGGAGTGAGGTGAAGGGAAGGCCCCACACCTTCGCCCCCAACCTTCGTCATTGCGAAGCGGCAAAGCCGCTGAAGCAATCCAGGGCGTTTCAGACCGCCCTGGATTGCTTCGCTACGCTCGCGGGTGACGAGCTTGGGGATAGGCCTGCTCTTTACCCGATCAGCGCTTCCGCGATCTGCACCGCGTTGAGCGCCGCGCCCTTGCGCAAGTTGTCGTTCGACAGGAACAGCGCGAGGCCGTTCTCCACGCCCGGGTCCTTGCGCACGCGGCCGACGAACACGGGGTCCTTGCCGGTGGCCTCCAGCGGGTTGGGCACTTCGGTCACCACCACGCCCGGCGCGCTGCCCAGCAGTTCGAGCGCACGCTCGACGCTGACGGGACGCTCGAACTCGGCATTGATCGACAGCGAATGGCCGGTGAACACCGGCACGCGCACGCACGTACCCGAAACCGGCAGGCCCGGGATTTCGAGGATCTTGCGGCTTTCGTCGCGCAGCTTGATCTCTTCCTCGGTGTAGCCGTCCTCGGCATAGACGTAGTTCAGCGGCACGACGTTGTGCGCCATCGGCACCGCCCACTTCTTCGCCTCGGGCAGCAGCGGCGCGGTATCGCCGGCGGCGAGTTCGCGGGTACGGTCGCCGACGTGCTCGATCTGGCTGGCCAGCACCTCGATGCCTTCGAGACCACCGCCCGACACCGCCTGATAGGTCGAGACGATCAGGCGCTTCAGCCCAGCCTCGTCATGCAGCGGACGCAGCACCGGCATCGCCGCCATGGTGGTGCAGTTGGGGTTGGCGACGATGCCCTTGGGCAGGTTCGCCAGCGCATGCGGGTTCACCTCGGCGACGACCAGCGGCACCTCCGGGTCCGAACGGAAGGCCGAGGAATTGTCGATCACGATCGCCCCAGCCGCAGCGGCCTTGGGCGCAAGTTCCCTGGCGGTCGAGCCACCGGCAGAGAACAGCACGACGTCGAGCCCCGAGAAATCGGCGGTCGCCGCATCCTCGACGACCACGCCGTCGATTGCCTTGCCCGCCGAACGGGCCGAAGCGAAGAGGCGAAGCTGGGCGACGGGGAAATTGCGCTCGGCGAGGATCTCGCGGATCATCGAACCGACGAGCCCGGTCGCACCGACGACGCCGACGTTGAGCTTCTGACCGGGGGTAAACTTAGCTGCCATGACCTATGCGTCTCCTACCTGGTAGTGGAGCAGCGCGAGGGTCTGGTGTCTTCGTTTGGAGAGCCCCGCGTGCCGTTAAGTGCGGGGTGAGTGTCGCTCCGTGCCGTTCAGTACCAGCACACCGACGCCCACCGCGCGGACGCGGTCGGTTTCGGGGTGGTAATAATGATCGGCTTCACGAACATGAGCGCGCCACTAGCGGCAAGCGCGGTCGGTGTAAATGGAATTTATGTTGCGCGTGCAGCGGGGGCTTCGACAGGCTCAGCCTGAGCGGCGTCGATAGACCAATTTGGAATTCCGCTCAGGCTGAGCTTGTCGAAGCCCCCGCGTTTTACGCGGCCGCCTGCAGCCGCTTCAACGCCGCATCGCGCCCGATCAACGGCAGCAGCGCGCCCATGTCGGGCCCATGCTCCATCCCCGTAAGTGCCTGCCGCAAAGGCAGAAACAGCGCCTTACCCTTGCGTCCGGTGGCGTCCTTGAGCGCCCCGGTCAGCGCCTTCCAGATCCCCTCGCCCCACTCCAGCCCGGCCAACGTATCGCACGCCTGCGCGCAATAGGCCCGGTCCTCATCGGACATATCCGCCGCAGCCACCGGCCCGGTCACGACCGCCCACCAGTCGGCCGCCTCGCCCACTTTGGCGAGGTTCGGGCGAATCGCTTCCCAAGCCGCCGCGTCCATCCCCTCGGGCAGCCGCGCGGCCACGGCATCGAAGCTGAGCGCATGGACCACGGCCGCGTTCACGCGCTCCAGTTCCACCTCGTCGAACCGCGCCGGTGCGCGGCCGAAGTGTGAAAGATCAAAGGCCCCCGCCAGCTCCTCCAGTCCCAGCAGCGGATCGACCGGATCGCTCGTCCCAAGCCGCCCGAGCAGCGCCACCAGCGCCTGCGGCTCGATCCCGACTTCCCGCAGATGCGCGACGCCCAGCGAGCCGAGACGCTTCGACAGCTTGCCCTCCGTGCCCACCAGCAGCGCCTCGTGCGCGAACGCAGGCACCGGAGCGCCGAGCGCCGTGAACATCTGGACCTGCGCGGCCGTGTTGGACACATGGTCCTCGCCGCGCAGGATGCCGGTGACTCCCATGGCGATGTCGTCGATCACCGAGGGCAGCATGTAGAGCCACGAGCCGTCGGCGCGGCGCACGACGGGATCGCTCATCTGCGCGGCGTCGAACTTCTGCGCTCCGCGCACGCCGTCCTCCCAGCCGATAGGCTCGTCATGGTCGAGCAGGAAGCGCCAGTGCGGCAGGTCCCCGGCAGCGATCTTCGCGGCCTTTTCCTCGGCCGAAAGCTTCAGCGCCGCGCGGTCGTAGATCGGCGGAAGACCGCGGCCCAGCAGCACCTTGCGGCGCAAATCCAGTTCCTGCGGCGTCTCCCAGCACGGATAGACCCGGCCCGCTGCTTCCAGCTTCGCGAAGGCTTCCTCGTAGACGGCAAAGCGCGCGGACTGGCGCTCCTCGCCTTCGGGATTGAGGCCCAACCAAGCGAGATCGTCACGGATCGCCTCGACATATTCCTCTTTCGAGCGCGCCGCATCGGTATCGTCAATGCGCAGCAGGAAACGCCCGCCTGCCTGTTTCGCGAGCAGGAAGTTGTGCAGCGCCGTACGGATGTTGCCGACGTGAAGGTGCCCGGTGGGCGAGGGAGCGAAGCGTGTGACGGTCATGGCGCCCGCGATTACGGGGCGCTGGCCGTCAGGTCAATTTCGGCGCGCAAATGCCCACTTCGCCGCCAGCGCCGCGAAGCCCGCCAGCAGCCCCCAGAACGCCGAGCCCACCCCCAGCAGCGAGGCACCCGATGCCGTGGCGGCGAACGTCAGGATCGCAGCATCACGTTCGCTCTTCTCGACCAGCATCTGCTCGACCGCGCCCGACAGCGGGGCGATCAGCGCGATTCCCGTCAGCGCGGCGATTGCAGAAGCCGGCATCGCCAGGAAAAACAGAACCAGCGGCGTCGAGAACAGCGCCAGTACCAAGTAGAAGCCCGCGTAGATAACGCCGACGATCCAGCGTCCTGCAGCATCGGGATGCGCGTCCGAGCCCGTACAGATCGCGGCAGTGATCGCCGCAAGATTCACGCCATGCGCACCGAAAGGAGCCAGCACCAGCGTCGCGAGGCCGGTCCCCAGCAAGAGCGGGCGAGGCGTCGGTGCATACCCCGCCGAACGCAGCACAACGAGACCGGGCAAGTTTTGCGACACCAGCGTCACGAGGAACAGCGGCACACCGATAGACGTCGCGGCACGCCAGTCGAATTGCGGGACGACGGGCTGCAGGCTGCCCAGCAAGGGGCCGCCGTGGTGTCCGGCCAGATCGCCGCGCAGCAGCAGCACGGCGATGCCCGCGCCCAGCACGAGCAGCAGCGCGTAGAGCGGCAAGCGCTGGCGGGCGATCACGAAGACCGCCAGCAACACGCAGACCAGCAGCACGTCGCTTTCGAGTGTGCGGAACAGTTGCAGACAGAACGGCAGCAGCACGCCCGCCAGCATGGCCGAAGCCACGGAGGCCGGAATTCGGCGTGCCGCCCGCTCCAGCACAGGCACCACGGCAAGAATGCACATCATCGCTGCGGCCGCCACGAAAGCGCCGATCGCGACCGGCCAATTGACCGACCCTGCACTGGCAACGAGCAGGGCCGCGCCCGGCGTCGACCATGCCAGTACCACCGGCACGCGCAGGCGCAGTGACAGCAGCGCGCCGCAAACGGCTATGCCCAGACACAGCGCCGTGACCGCCGAGCCCACTTGCCCCGCGTCCGCTCCGAGGCCCCGCATGGCCTGGACGATGAGGGCGACGGTCCCCCCGAACCCGACGAGAGCGGCGATGAAGGCGGACGTCCAGGCGGCGAGCGGCGGAAAGCCGGATAGCGTACGGGAAGACATCGCCGCCCTATGACAGATTTCCCTTTCGAAGAAACCCGCGTCGATGTGCGATTTTTGGCACATGCCTCAATCAAATAGGGCAATAATTGACACAATCACATGTCTCTATGAGGTTTAAGATACTGCATTATAATGATAATTATCCGTAATAGGACAATTTGACCCGCCTCTCCCTCGCGAAGATAGTCCCGCCCGTACGAGTCCGGCGACCGGCCGGGTGTCTCCCGGACACAATTCACGAATACGAGAAGCGAAACCCCATGCATTCAAGCTCCCCTTCGCGGTCGCAAGCGAGGCGGCGTCATGAAGAAGACGCTCAAGATCATCGGCTTTGCCGTTCTGGTGCTGGCCGTGGCAGGCCTTGCCTTCCTGTTCCGCCCGGTAAGCTGGGGCGGAAATCCCCAAGCCGAGAACGAGAAGCCGGTCGACGTCGTCCTCGTCGGCGGCGGCATCATGAGCGTTACGCTCGCCACTTACCTGCAGGAGCTGGAGCCGACCTGGAAAGTCCATCTCTACGAACGCATGGACAATGTGGCGGAGGAAAGCTCGAACGGCTGGAACAACGCCGGCACCGGCCACTCGGGTTATGCCGAGATGAACTATACGCCGGAAAAGAACGGCAGGATCGAGACCGAAAAGGCCGTCGACATCGTCGAGAGCTTCGAAGTCTCGCGCCAGTTCTGGGCGCACGAAGTGGCCCAGGGGCGCCTGCCCGAGCCGTCGGCCTTCATCAACCCGACGCCGCACATGAGCTTCGTGTGGGGTGACGACAACATCGCCTACCTGAAGAAGCGCCGCGACGCGCTTGTGAAGAACCCGATGTTCTACGGCATGCAGTACACTACCGACCACGCGCAGATCGCGCAGTGGGCACCGCTGGTGATGCAGGGCCGCGACCCGGCGCAGAAGGTCGCCGCGACCTACATGCCGCTGGGCACCGACGTGAACTTCGGCGTGATCACCCGCAGCCTGACCCAATCGCTGCAGCGCAACCCCAACTTCCACCTCGGCCTGTCGACCGAAGTGCGCGGGCTGCACCAGAACGCCGACAAGACCTGGAACGTCACGATCCACGACCTGAAGGCGAACAAGGATCATACGATCAAGTCGCGCTTCGTCTTCATCGGTGCGGGCGGCGCCTCGCTCAAGCTCCTCCAGCTTTCGGGCATTCCCGAGGCGAAGGACTACGCGGGTTTCCCGGTCGGCGGCCAGTTCCTGGCGTTCGAGACCCCGGCGGTCGCCGAAAGGCATCACGTGAAGGTCTATGGCCTCGCAGAGACTCGGCGCCCCGCCGATGTCGGTGCCGCATCTCGACGCGCGCAAGCTCGACGGCAAGGCGGTGACCCTGTTCGGTCCCTTCGCGCTGCAGAGCACCAAGTTCCTCAAGAACGGCTCGTGGACCGACCTGTTCAACTCGGTCTACGATACCAATGTGGTGCCGATGACCAAGGTGGGCGTCGAGAACCTCGATCTCGTGAAGTACCTCGCCCAGCAGGCGTCGCTGACCGACGCCGACCGTCAGGCGCAGTTGGTGAAGTATTTCCCGCAGGCCAAGCGCAGCGACTGGAAGCTGATCACTGCGGGCCAGCGCGTCCAGATCATCAAGCGTGATCCCAAGAAGGGCGCAGTCCTGCAGTTCGGGACCGAGATCGTATCGGACAAGGACGGCACCATCGCGGCTTTGCTCGGCGCCTCGCCGGGCGCCTCGACCTCGCCGGGCATCATGCTCAAGGTGCTGAACAAGGCTTTCCCGCAGCAGACCAAGGGTATCTGGGCAGACAAGATCCGCGCCATGGTCCCCTCGATCGGCAGGAAGATCAACGACAGCCCGGCGCTCACCAACGAGATTCGCCGCATGACCAGCCAGGCGCTGCACTTGCCTTATCTGGAAGTGCCAGCAGACCTCGTGCCTGCCGCAAAGGCTCCGGCGCCGAAGGCCAAAGCCGGGCACAATCTCAACGCCGAGGAACAGGCGCTCTAAGCATCTGACCCCGCGAAAGTTCGGGCGGTCGGAGCAATCCGGCCGCCCTTTTCGTATCTGAGCGCACAGCGGACGGAAACATAAGCGCTACATTATTGCGATTGACTCGCATTTACAGTCAATTTAGGTGCACGCAAAAGTCCAGCAACAATAATGAGGGTCTCTATGCGCCTGCCCGCCCGGCATTCCCTGCTCGCCAGCACGCTCCTGATCGCGCCTGCCCTTTGCGGCACGGCTCATGCCGAAGAGGCGGACACCGCGACGAATGCCGACACGATCATCGTCACCGCGGGCCTCGAACAGTCCAGTTCGGCCACGGCGCTGGCGCTGCCAGTCAAGGAAACGCCGCAGTCGGTCACCATCATCGACCGCAAGCGCATCGAGGATTTCGCGATCACCAACGTCAACGACCTGCTCGAACAGGCCGTGGGCGTGAATGTCGAGCGGGTCGAGACCGACCGTACCTATTTCTCCTCGCGCGGGTTCGACGTGTCGAACTTCCAGGTCGACGGCATCGGCCTGCCGCTGGCCTGGGGCATCCAATTCGGCGACCTGGACACCGCTTTGTTCGAGAACGTCGAAATCGTGCGCGGCGCCAACGCGATCATGACCGGAATCGGCAACCCCTCGGCCACCATCAACTACGTGCGCAAGCGGCCGACCGACGAGCTGAAGTTCACCGGATCGGTGCAAGTGGGCACGCGCGACTACTGGCGCGCCGAGGGCGATGCCAACATCCCTCTCACCGACACGCTGGCCGTGCGCGCGATCTACGCGCACGAGGACCGCGACGGCTACCTTTCGTACAACCACGTCAACCGCGACGTCTACGGCGCCATCCTGCGCTGGCAGGCCACCCCGTCCCTGCGCGCGACGGTGGGCTACACCCGGCAGGAAAACGACGCCGATGGCGTGCTGTGGGGCGCGATCCCGCTGGTCTACACCGACGGCACTCGCATCGACCTCAAGCGCTCGGCGACGACCTCGGCGGACTGGACCTACTGGAATACCAAGGACCAGAGCGTATTCGGCGAACTGGTCTACGATTTCGGCGGAGGCTGGTCGGCCACCGGCATCGCGACCTACCGCCGTTTCCAGGAGAACGCCAAGCTGCTCTATGCCTACGGCTACCCTGACCGTGAGACCGGCGAGGGCGTCTACGGCATGGCCGGTATCTATCCTTCGGACTACAAGCAGTACCTTGGCGACGTCTACGTCTCCGGCCCGTTCCAGCTTTTCGGACGCGAGCACAAGCTGGCCTTCGGCGTCTCGGTCTCGAAGTCCGACGCCAAGGAGTACGAGAACTTCTCCGAGGATACCATCATCTACCCAAGCCCTTCCGAATGGGGCGAGACCGGCATCCCCGAGCCCAGCTATCCCGGCAGCTACCTCGCCGCCGACTACAGTGACCGCCTGACCCGTGTGTATGGCGCCGCGCACCTCAGCCTGACCGACCGGCTCAAGGCCGTAGTCGGTGCCAGCGCGATGTGGATCAAGTCGACCGGCTTCTCCTACGGCGCGGATCAGGCGCGCAAGGACAGCAAGGTCAGCCCTTACGTCGGCGCGGTCTACGACCTTACCCCGAACGTCTCGTTCTATGCCAGCTACACCGACATCTATAACCCGCAGGTCGAAGTGGGCATCGACGGCACGCGCCTCGATCCCGCGAAGGGCACCAGTCTGGAAGGCGGCATCAAGAGCACCTGGCTGGACGGGAAGCTTTACGCGACGGCTGCCGTATTCAAGGCCAAGCAGAAGGGCCTCGCCGAGTATGCCGGCTACTTCGATGAGGACGGCTGCCCCGTCGGCGTCGACGGCGTCGCCTGCAACGGCAAGGCGGGCGGCAGCTACTACGACCCGCAGGACACCACCTCGACCGGCTTCGAGGTGGAGCTTTCAGGCCAGGTCACGGACAACTGGACTCTATCGGGCGGCTTCACGTACCTCGACATCGAGAACGCCGACGGCGACGATACCCGCACCTGGATCCCGACCAAGTCCCTCAAGCTGGCAAGCACCTATTCAGTGCCTGAACTGAACGACCTCAAGCTGGGCGCACAACTGCGCGTGCAGAATGCGACGACGGCCGTGGTCAGCGACTTGTCCGCCTATGGCGGCGTCGAGGGCGACGTGACGCTGAAGCAGAAGGGCTACGCGATCCTCGATCTCATGGCCGGGGTGCGCGTGGTCGAGCACGTGCGCGCCAGCGTCAACGTGCGCAACGTCACGAACGTGAAGTACCTCAACAGCCTCAAGTGGGGCCAGGCCTTCTACGGTGCCCCGCGCAGCGCTGTGGTGACGCTGAGCGTCGAGTACTGAGAGCGAGAGCGAAGCGGGCATCTCTATCTTGCCCGCCTCGCGCCCTCAGTTCGTCATTGCGAAGCGCAGCGACGCAATCCGGGGCGGCGTGGAACTGCCCTGGATTGCTTCGCTGCGCTTCGCAATGACGGATGGTTTCAAAAAGCCGGGAGGCTTCCCGCCCCCTTACCCGCTCCGAAACGCGTGCGTGATTGGATAGCGCCGGTCCCGCCCGAAGTTGCGGGCGGTCAGCTTGACGCCGGGCGGCGACTGGCGCCGCTTGTATTCGGCACGGTGGAGCAGGAACTCCACGTGGCGCACAACCCCGTGCTCGAAACCTTCGTTGACCAGTTGCGCCACGCTCTTGTCGTGCTCCACCAGACCCACGAGGATCGGATCAAGGACGTCGTAGGGCGGCAGGCTGTCGCAGTCGCGCTGCCCGTCGTACAGCTCGGCGGAGGGATCTCGGGTCAGCACGCCGTCAGGAACCAGCGGACCGCCCGGGCCGAGGCCGATGCGCGGAACCTGTCCGTTCCGCCAGCGCGCCAGTGCATAGACCGTGCTCTTGTACGCATCCTTGAGCGGCGCGTAGCCCCCGCCATTGCGCCATAAATCGCCGCATAGCCGACGCTCAGTTCGCTCTTGTTGGCGGTTGCGAGGAGCATAGGGCCGAACTTGTTGGACAGTGCCATCAAGCCCGCCCCGCGCACCCGCGACTGGAGGTTTTCTTCCGCCAGATCGCGCTGCGTGCCCTCGAATGCCTCGCCCAGCATGGCATCGAATCCATCGACGGCAGCGCCGATCGGCATCTCGGTATAGCGAATCCCCAGCGCCTTGGCGCAGGCCGCGGCATCGTCGAGGCTCTGCCCGCTGGTGAAACGCGAGGGCATCATCACGCCCCAGACCCGGTCGCCCCCCAGCGCATCGACAGCTATCGCCGCGCAAGTCGCGGAATCGATACCGCCCGACAGGCCCAGAACCACGCCCGGAAAGCCGTTGCGCTTCACGTAGTCGCGTAAAGCGAGGACCATCGCACTGTAGATGTCCTCCGGATGCTGCGCGAGCGGCTCCAAGGCGCCGCGATCGCAGCGCCAGCCCTTGGCGGTCTTGGTCCAGCGGGTCTCCACGACCTGCTCCTCCCAGTCGCGCAGCTGTACCGCCAGCGCACCGTCGCCGTTCACCGCGAAGCTGCCCCCGTCGAACACCAGTTCGTCCTGCCCGCCGACGCGGTTGAGATAGGCCAGCGGCAGCCCGGTATCGACCGCGCGGCGCTTGGCCACGCCTTCGATGCGCAGGGCCTCCTTGTTGATTTCGTAAGGGCTGCCGTTGATCGAGATGAGGATTTCCGCTCCGAAATCGGCGAGATGGCGGCAGACCTCGTAGCGCCATATATCCTCGCCCACAGGCACGCCTATCATCGTGCCGCGCAGGATTATCGGCTCTGGCAGCGGACCGGGCTGGAACAGGCGCATCTCGTCGAAAGTGCCGTAATTGGGCAGCTCGTGCTTCAGGCGAACTGCCGCGACTTTGCCCTGATCCAGCAAGGCCACCCCATTGTGCAGCGCACCATCGAGCACGAAGGCCGACCCGACCAGCATCGCTGGACCGTCGCCGGCAGTCGATTCGGCGAGCTGCTGAAGCTGGGCCGCCGCGCGCTCGATCAGTGCGGGCTTGAGGATCAGGTCTTCTGGCGGATAGCCTATAAGGTGAAGTTCCGGGAAGACGACAAGGTCGCTGCCCTTCGCCGCCTCGCGCGCTGCCACAATGCCGGCGGCATTGGCGGGAATGTCCCCGACCGACTGGTTGAGCTGCGCGAGCGTGATCTTCAGCGTATCGGGCATGGCCCGGTTGATGCCCCGCCCCCGGAGGCAGTGCAAACAAAAACCCGCCCTTCAGTGAAGAGCGGGTCTTGCTGCTCCACATCCGCGTAAACGCGTAATGCAGAAACAAAAAACCCTCCCATCGGGGAGGGCTTCTGTCCGTCGTGAGACGGACTTTCCACAAGCCGGTTGGACCCGGAAGCGGAAAGCGGCGGGGGTCAGTGCACCGAAAGGTAGCGCCGAACCCCCGAGCCGATTACATCGCCTCGGACGCAGCCTCGGTCGGAACGTCGGTGGCGTCACCGGTCATCAGCTCCTCGGGAGCGGTCTCGACCGAGATCCGTGGTAGCTTCGGCGGCGGGCTCACCACCGCAAGCAGCGAGCGACAGTGCGGCAACCGACGCGAACGCGGCGAAAGCAATCTTCTTCATGCGAATCCCCTTGCATTGTTTGGCGCATAGGCCAACGCTTGCAGGCAAGCCTGCAGTGGCATTCTTTAGACGAGACAATGGTGCAACGCAAATAGGAATACGACAGGCGGAAATCCGCAGAATTCCTAGGGCTTGCGCACATATAAAGATATCTTTATATGATCCGGCATGCGGATCGACCCTCTTCTGCGCGCTCTTTCGGAGCCGACGCGCCTGCGTATGCTGCGTCTGCTCGCGCATATGGAACTTGCCGTGGGGGAGCTTGCGCAAGTCCTCGGACAGAGCCAGCCGCGCGTTTCGCGCCATATAAAGATTCTGTGCGACGCCGGATTGGCGGAAAGGCGCAAGGAAGGAAGCTGGGTCTTCCTGAGAATTGCCGTGTCCGAACAGGGCGAGATCGTCGCTCGGCACGGCGGCCGCGAATCTGCTCAACGTCGCCGAGCGTGACGACAGCCAGTTCGCCGCCCGCTGCGCCGAGGACCGCCGCCACCTCGCTGCGATCCGCGCCGGGCGCGAGGCGAGCGCCGAGGCCTACTTCGCCCGCCACGCCGCCGAATGGGATACGCTGCGCCGCCTCCACGGCGCCGACGAGCCGGTCGAGGCCGCGTTGCTCCGCGCGCTCGGAGAAGAAACCATCGGCGGATTGCTCGACGTCGGCACCGGCACCGGGCGCATGGCACAGCTTCTGTCGGCGCGCGCAGGGCGCGTGACCGCGCTCGACAAGAGCCCCGAGATGCTGCGCATTGCCCGTGCCCGGTTGCAGGACCTGCCCGCCGACAAAGTCGATCTGGTGCAGGGCGACTTCACCGCCCTGCCCTTCGCGCCCGACGCCTTCGACACCGTGCTCTTCCATCAGGTGCTGCACTTCGCGCAGGACCCCGCCGTGGTGCTGACCGAAGCCGCGCGCGTGCTGCGGCCGGGCGGGCGCATCGCCGTCGTCGACCTTGCCGCGCACGAGCGCGAGGAAATGCGCGAGCGCCATGCGCACGCCCGTCTCGGCTTTTCGGACGAGCAGATGCTCGCCCATCTCGCTTCCGCGGGCCTTACCCCGGCCGAGCCCGTCGCTCTGCCGGGCGACCCGCTCACCGTTAAAATCTGGACTGCGCGGCGCGATGGTGTAACCGCGCGCCCTGAAAACCGAGAGACCGTTTGATGACCGCTTCCCCACGCGCCGCAGAAAACCCGATTTTCGCAGGGTTGCCCGGCGACATTTCCGTCTCCTTCGAATTCTTCCCGCCCAAGTCGGAGAAGATGGAGGAGCAGCTGTGGGACGCGATCACCCAGCTTGCCCCGCTCGACCCGGCCTTCGTGTCGGTAACCTATGGCGCGGGTGGCTCCACCCGTGAGCGCACCCACGCCACCGTCTCACGGATCGTGAAGGAGACCGCGCTGGTCCCCGCCGCGCACCTCACCTGCGTCGCCGCCAGCAAGGGCGAGATCGACGAAGTGGTCGATCAGTACTGGGAAGCGGGCGTGCGCCACATCGTCGCGCTGCGCGGCGATCCGCCGCCATCGGACGGCGGCCGCTTCGTGCCGCATCCCGAAGGCTATGCCAGCGCCGCGCAGCTGGTCGAAGGCATCCGCAGGCGCCACGATTTCGAAGTCTCGGTCGCGGCCTATCCCGAAGTCCACCCCGAAGCGGTGAGCGCCGAGGCCGACCTCGACAACCTGAAGCGCAAGATCGACGCCGGCGCCACCCGCGCGATCACGCAGTTCTTCTTCTCGACCGACGCCTACTTCCGCTTCATGGACAAGGCGCTGGCGGCAGGCATTACCGTACCGATCCTGCCGGGCATCATGCCGGTCACCAGCTTCGCCGCGATCCGGCGCATGTCCGGCAACACCGAGATCCCCGGCTGGCTGGAGACGATGTTCGACGGCCTCGACGATCGCCCCGGCCCGCGCGCGCTGGTCGCCGCCGTCGCGGCGGCGGACCTCTGCAAGCGCCTGTATGAAGGCGGGTCCCGCGATTTCCACTTCTACACCCTCAACCGCGCCGAGCAGGCTTACGCGATCTGCCAGCTTCTCGGCCTGCGTCCCGTCAAGGAACTTGTCGCATGAGCGTCCGTGAAACCTTCCTCGCCGAGGCAGCCAAGCGCATCCTCATCACCGACGGCGCGTTCGGCACCGAGATCCAGAACTGGAAGCTCTCGGAAGCCGACTACGCGGGCGACCTCGGCCTGTCCCACGACCAGAAGGGCAACAACGACATCCTCGCGCTGACCAAGCCCGAGGTGCCCGAATCCATCCACCGCGCCTACTTCGAAGCCGGGGCGGACATCGCCGAGACCAACACCTTCTCGGCCAACCGCATCAGCCAGGCCGACTACGGCGCCGAGCATCTGGTTCGCGAGATCAACGTCGAATCGGCCAAGCTGGCCCGCCGCCTCGCTGACGAATATCAGGCAAAGGATGGCCGACCGCGCTTCGTGGCGGGCGCGATCGGGCCGACCAACAAGACGCTCTCGCTCAGCCCCGACGTCAACGATCCAGGCTACCGCGAGATCGATTGGGACACGCTGGTCGACGTCTACAAGGAACAGGCCGCGGCCCTCGTCGAAGGCGGCGCGGACTTCATCTTGATCGAAACGGTGTTCGACACCCTCAACGCCAAGGCGGGCGTGATGGCCGTGCGCTATCTCGAACAGGACCTCGGCCGCGAAGTGCCGATCATGCTGTCGATGACGCTGACCGACCTGTCGGGCCGCAACCTCTCGGGCCACACGGTCGAGGCGTTCTGGCACGCGGTGCGCCATGCCAAGCCCGTCACCATCGGCCTCAACTGCTCGTTCGGCGCGACGCAGCTGCGCCCGCACGTGAAGACGCTGTCGGAAATCGCCGACACGCTGATCATGATCTACCCCAACGCGGGCCTGCCCAACGAACTGGGCGCCTACGACGAAATGCCGGACACCACGGCGGGCTTCGTCGGCGAGTGGGCGATCGCGGGTCAGGTCAACGTGCTGGGCGGCTGCTGCGGCTCGACCCCGGCGCACATCAAGGCAATCGCCGACAAGGTGACCGGCATGGCGCCGCGCCATCTGCCCGAGCTGCAGCCAGTGACGCGCCTGGCTGGCCTCGAACCCTTCACGATGCCCTCCTCTACGGCCGTCTGATGGATTCGCTACCGATTTGGCGCCTGCGTCCGGCGGGGCCGGACGACGCCGACGCGCTTGCCCTCGTGGGCGCGGCAACGTTCCTCGAAAGCTTCGCCGGGCTGATTGACGGGGCCGGCCTCGTCGCGCACTGCGCCAAGCAGCATTCGGCCGATGCCTACCGCGCTTATTTCGCCAAGGGCGCGAAGGCGTGGCTGGCAGAGATCGAGCCCGGCGGCGCGCCGGTGGGCTATGCGCTGCTGTGCGAGCCCGAGATCGAGCATGCGCAGCCCGGCGATATCGAGCTGAAACGCATCTACCTGCTTTCACGCTTCCAGGGTTCGCCCATTGCCAGTTCGCTGATGCAGGCGGTGATTGCCGAAGCGGCGGGGGCGACGCGCCTGCTGCTCGGCGTCAAGGACGACAACCACCGCGCCTTCTCCTTCTATGCCAAACACGGCTTCGAGACGATCGGCACCCGCCGTTTCGACGTGGGCGGCAAGACCTACGATGACTTCGTGCTCGCACGACCGCTCTGACCTGACGAGAACAACACCCATGACCGCCACCCCTTCCGGCTCCCGTTTCGTCAACATCGGCGAGCGCACCAACGTCACCGGCTCCGCGAAATTCAAGAAGCTGGTCATGGCCGGCGACTATCCCGCTGCCATCGAAGTCGCCCGCCAGCAGGTGGAGAACGGCGCGCAGGTCATCGACGTCAACATGGACGAGGGCCTGCTCGACGCCGTCGAGGCGATGACCACTTACCTCAAACTTATCGCCGCCGAGCCGGACATCGCCCGCGTGCCGGTGATGGTCGACAGCTCCAAGTGGGAGGTGATCGAGGCGGGCCTCAAATGCGTGTCGGGCAAGCCGATCGTCAATTCCATCTCAATGAAGGAAGGCGAAGCGCCGTTCCTGGAACATGCGCGCAAGTGCATGGCCTATGGCGCCGCCGTGGTTGTCATGGCCTTCGACGAGACCGGGCAGGCCGACACCAAGGAGCGCAAGATCGAAATCTGCGAGCGCGCCTACAAGCTGCTCGTCGGCATCGGCTTCCCGCCCGAAGACATCATCTTCGACCCCAACGTCTTCGCCGTCGCCACCGGCATCGAGGAGCATGACCGCTACGGGCTCGACTTCATCGAGGCCGTGGCGGAAATCCGCGCGCGCTGCCCGCACGTCCACTTCTCGGGCGGCCTGTCGAACCTCTCGTTCAGCTTCCGCGGCAACGAGACGGTGCGCCGCGCGATGCACTCGATATTCTTGTACCACGCCATCCCGGCCGGTCTGGACATGGCGATCGTCAACGCGGGGCAGCTCGACGTCTACGACCAGATCGACCCGGCGCTGCGCGAGGCCTGCGAAGACGTCATCATGATGCGCCGCCCCGGCGTGGGCGAGGACGGCAAGACCTCGACCGAGCGCCTCATCGAACTGGCCGAAAGCTACAAGGGCAAGGACACCGTCGCCGAGAAGGCCGCCGAGGAATGGCGCGGCTGGGACGTGACCAAGCGCATCGAACACGCGCTGGTGCGCGGCATCGACGCCTATGTGGTGGAAGACACCGAGGAGGCCCGCGCCGCCATCGCCGCTGCCGGTGGCCGCCCGATCGAAGTGATCGAAGGCCCGCTGATGGGCGGCATGAACGTGGTCGGCGACCTGTTCGGCAGCGGCAAGATGTTCCTCCCGCAAGTCGTGAAATCGGCGCGCGTGATGAAGAAGGCCGTCGCGCACCTCATCCCCTTCATCGAGGCGGAAAAGGACGCCAAATCCAAGGCGAAGGGCCGCATCATCATGGCCACCGTAAAGGGTGACGTCCACGATATCGGCAAGAACATCGTCGGCGTCGTGCTCCAGTGCAACGGCTACGAAGTGATCGACCTCGGCGTCATGGTGCCGTGGTCGAAGATCCTCGAATCGGCGAATGAGAACGAGGCCGACATCATCGGCCTGTCAGGCCTCATCACCCCCTCATTGGACGAGATGGTAACCGTCGCCGAGGAAATGCAGCGCGCCGAGATGAACATCCCGCTGCTGATCGGCGGCGCGACGACCTCCAAGGTCCACACCGCGCTGCGCATCGACCCGGCCTATACCGGCACCGTGGTCCATGTGCTGGACGCCAGCCGCGCGGTGGGCGTCGCTTCGCAGCTGCTGTCCGACACGCAGGCGGAGGGCTTCAAGGCCTCGGTCGCGATCGACTACGAGAAGGTGCGCGAGGCCCGCGCCAACAAGGGCCAGAGCGACCTGCTGCCGCTGGCCGAGGCGCGCGCCAACGCCTTCCCCACCGACTTCGCCCAGAAGCCCGCCGCACCGGCGCAGCCGGGCCTGCATGTGTTCGAGGAGTGGGACCTCAAGGATCTGGTCGAAACCTTCGACTGGACCCCGTTCTTCCGCGCCTGGGAGCTGGCGGGCAACTACCCCGCGATCCTGACCGACGAGGTCGTCGGCGAAAGCGCCACCAGCCTGTTCGCCGATGCGCAGGCGATGCTGGCAAGGATCATCGACGAGAAATGGCTGACTGCGCGCGGCGTCTGCGCCTTCTGGCCTGCCCGCTCGGACGGCGACGACGTTCTCCTCGATGCCGGCGCTTCCGGGGCAACCCGCCTGCCCATGCTGCGCCAGCAGTTCAAGAAGTCGCGCGGCCGCGCCAACTTCTGCCTGTCGGACTTCATCGACCCGGCAGGCGACTGGCTCGGCGGTTTCGCGGTGGGCATCCACGGCATCGAGCCGCACCTGGAGCGCTTCAAGGCCGCGCACGACGACTATTCGGACATCCTGCTGAAAGCCCTCGCCGACCGCTTCGCCGAAGCCTTCGCCGAGCGCCTGCACGCCCATGTCCGCACCACCTTGTGGGGCTATGCGCCGGACGAGCAGTTCACCAACGAAGCCCTGATCCGCGAGGAATATCGCGGCATCCGCCCAGCCCCCGGCTACCCGGCCTGCCCGGACCATTCGCTCAAGCCGATCCTGTTCGACCTGCTGAAGGCGCAGGACAACGCCGGCATCGTCCTGACCGAAAGCCAGGCGATGCTGCCGACGGCGGCGGTCTCGGGCTTCTACTTCGCGCACCCGGAGAGCCAGTACTTCGGCGTCGCCCGCATCGGCCGCGACCAGCTCGAAGCCTACGCGGTGCGCCGCGGCGTGGACCTGCCGACCGCCGAACGCTGGCTGCGTCCGAACCTCGACTGACAGGCTTCTTGCGTCACCGCATCATTTCGCACTTGCAACATATGCGGCGGACCATACCCTGCCGCCTATGACCGCAGCGCGCATCACCAGTCGAACCCTCGTCTACGACGGGTGGTACAAGTTCTATCGCCTGGAAGTGGAAATGCCGGACGGCGCCATCGTTGAACGGCATCTGCTCGACAACGGTTCGGCCGTCGCGGTGCTGCCCTATGACCCGGTCCGCCGCGTCTGCATGCTGATCGACCAGCCACGCGCGGGAGTGCTCGCCGCAGGTGAACCGCCCGTGTGGGAAGCCATCGCGGGCAGTCTCGATGGTGCGTCGCCTGAAGCGCGCATCATCGAGGAAGCCTTCGAGGAAGGCGGTTTGAGGATTGAAGCGCTGGAGCCGGTGACCAACATGTGGTCGCTCTGCCCGGCCTCGACCGAGCGCGTGCAACTCTACCTCGCGCGCTATTCCAGCGAAGACCGCATCGGCGAGGGCGGCGGCGCTCACGATGAGGACGAGAACATCACCGTCCACGAAATCGGGCTCGACACCTTGCGCGACATGGCGCTTGGCGGCGAATTGACCGATGCCAAGACGCTGATCCTCGCGCAGGCGCTGCTGCTTCGCCACCCCGGTTTGTGGGCTGACCCGAGTTAAGTTGGCGAAAACCCGGCTGCGAGGTTTCCCCTCTGCGTCAGCCTCTGCCATAAAGCGCCGCGTGAACGACGACGACTGGCCTTTCGAGACGACCTTCTACGGCGAACCCGACGCCGACATGATGGACATCCACGCGCCGGAAGTGGATTGGGGCCCCGCGCCACCGCCGACCGGAGAGGCGGTATCCAAGGCACTGCACGAGGTATTCGGCTTCTCCGGCTTTCGCGGCGTGCAGGATCAGGTCGTCGACCGTGTGATCCATGGCCGCTCGACACTGGCGATCATGCCGACCGGCGCGGGCAAGTCGCTGACCTACCAGCTTCCCGCCGTGCTGCTTCAGGGCACTTGCGTGGTTGTCTCGCCCCTGATCGCGCTGATGCACGACCAGTTGCGCTCGGCCCGGGCCAACGGCATCCGCGCCGCGACGCTGACCAGCGCCGACACCGATCGCGGGGCAACGATGGATGCCTTCCGCGCGGGCGAGCTCGACTTGCTCTACATCGCCCCGGAGAGGGCCAGCCAGCCCCATTTCCGCGAGCTGCTGCAGTCGGCCCGTGTCGGCCTCTTTGCTATCGACGAGGCGCACTGCGTCTCCGAATGGGGTCACGATTTCAGGCCCGACTATCGCCTGCTGCGACCGCTGCTCGACGCCTTCCCCAATGTCCCGCGCCTCGCGCTGACGGCGACGGCGGACCACCACACCCGCAGCGACATCCTGGCCCAGCTCGGCATTCCCGAGGAAGGCCTGATCGTCGCCGGGTTCGATCGGCCCAACATCCGCTACACCATCCGCCCGCGCGAGAGCGCCATGCGCCAGCTCAAGGCGGTGGTAGATGAAAACCCCGGCCCCGGAATCATCTACGCTCCCACCCGCGCTCGCGTCGAACAGCTGGCAGAAACGCTTACGCGCGAGACAGGACGGCGGGTCCTGCCTTATCACGCAGGCCTCGATCCCGAGATTCGCGCCCGCAATCAGGCCGCCTTCGTTGCCAGCGAGGACATGGTGATGGTCGCGACAGTCGCCTTCGGCATGGGCATCGACAAGCCGGATGTCCGCTTCGTCGCCCACGCCGGCATCCCCAAGTCGATCGAGGCCTACTATCAGGAAACCGGCCGCGCGGGGCGTGACGGCGACCCTTCCGTGGCGGTCATGTTCTGGGGCGCTGACGACTTCGCGCGCGCCCGTCAGCGGCTTGCCGAAATCGAGCCGCACCGCCAGCAGAGCGAACGCCAGCGTCTCGATCCGCTGGCCGGGCTAGTCGAGACGGCCGACTGCCGCCGCGCCGTGCTTCTGCGCCACTTCGGCGAAACGCCGGCGCAGACGTGCGGGAACTGCGACAACTGCCTGCAGCCGGTAGGGGTCGTCGATGTCACCGAAGTGGCGCGCAAATTGCTCTCGGCCGTTTTTCGCACCGGACAGTCGTATGGCCTGGGGCATCTGGAGAAAGTTCTTTCGGGCGTGGCCGATGACCGCGTGCTCCAGCGCGGCCATGACAAGCTCTCCGTCTTCGGCATCCTGACCGATGATGAGAAGCCGCTGCTCAAGGCCCTCGCCCGCGCTCTACAGGCCCGCGGCAGCCTGACCGCCACCGAGCACGGCGGCCTTGCGCTGGGCGGCGACGCCCGTGCCATTCTGAAGGGTGAGGCGGCCGTGGCAATCGTCGTGCCGCCCAAGCAGGATCGCAAACGTCGTTCGCGCAGCGGTGATACGGGCGCCAATCCCATCGGCGAGCCTTTGTTCGATGCCCTGCGAGAGTTGCGCCGTGACCTTGCCAAGGAAGCAGGGGTGCCGCCCTACGTCATCTTCCACGACTCGACCCTGCGCGAGATGGCCTCGGCACGACCTTCGTCACTGGACGAACTTGGCTCGATTGGTGGAGTGGGTACGCGCAAACTGGAAGCTTACGGCGATGCGTTCCTCGCCGTAGTCCGCCAGCACTGAAACTTGTCGAACCTCCTTCAGTCGCTTCCATCGCCGCCGAAGGTCACCGGGACAGCCAGAAGAAATGGCAATTCGGGTGAAGCGATTCGCGACTCCGAGCCGTTCCGGTGGATCAGGACGACGCGCCCGACCCCGGGGGTCGCCACGACCGCCGACACGCTATCAACCCATTCATGAAGAACCGCGCGCGCGCGTATCAGAGCTTCAGGCTCGCGGGTCGTGGTCCCCGAGGCTTCGAGTTCGGCTTCGAGATCGACAATGCGGCTGGTCACCTCGTCGATACGATCGGTGGTTTGATCAGTCATGGCTGCACTCCTCGGGCACGGACTTATGCGTCTGTCTGGACAATATCCGTCCGGGCAATTTCGTAAGACACCGGCCGCGAAATTCGCATTCTGCAAACTTCCAAACTGTCTTTTAGGAACGCGGCAGCGCTTTCGACAAGCCTGCACACCACCACATCGCCGCCGCGCTGCTCGCATCGCAGACTGGCGAATTCGTCAGGACTTCCGCTTCGGCAGCAGTAACTGAAAGAGGTTGTGCCGGCGGCCGAAACGGCCCGCCAGTCATGGCCTTATCGAAGCAAGGCAAGGACGAGGGGAGAGACGCCTTCGATATACCACTTCACGGCGATGATTGCACAAGTGACGGATACCGAATTGGCGGCAAACCTGAGCCAGCTTGGTTGCCCACCCCGATTGCTCGCTCCGAGCTCCAACAACGCCGCTACGACCACGAATACCGCGATCTGCCACCGCGTTTCGATCAATTGGAACGTTAAGCGGGAAAAGGCACCGCAAAATGCGAAGAGCGCTGCCGCGGCGACAATTCGAACAAGTGTAAGCGATCGCTGCATCGCAGCAGCCTAAAGGCCTCCATTTGCTGACACAAGCCTCGCTTGCCAGTTCCTCAAATTCCCCATTCGCGCATTCCGATCACGGCCTGGCAAAGGAATACCTTACGAAGAGGTACGCCTTGGTGAGTTCTCCCGATAGACAGTGATCGAACGTCTAGAATAGACAATCCGGCGATTGCTACCTGGAAGGAGACGATATGTGATCGCTGACTGGTCTCCAGAATTTGGTGCTCCAACTTCAGGAGGATCATTCACGATAGCGATCTACCTCGTCGCGTGCCTTGCATCGTTATATGCCGTCCTGCGCGATAAGCCGGAGAACGCTGCCGCGTGGCTTGGAATATTCATTCAGGTTGGGCTTCTCACTATCAACAAGTACTTTGACGTCCAAACCTGGTTCGCCGACATCATGCGCGAAAAAGCACATATCTCCGGATGGTACGATAGTAGGAGAGTATTTCAGCATATATTCTTCATATCATGCGTAATCATGTTTTTATTGATCACATTTTGGATAATACCTCTGATCAATCGTCGTGGTTATGCCTTATCAATTGCCATGCTCAGCACTTTTTTTCTGACCATCTTCGTTTGCGTGCGGGCCGTCTCTCTACATAGCATAGACAGCTTTCTGGGCTCACCCGTCATGGGCGTGTCGATGAATGACGTTTTTGAGCGCTGCGGCATCGCCGTCACCGCAATATCCGCGCTTGTAGTGCGACGATCCGCATTCCCCGGCAAACGATGAATTGCCCGCCCGGATTGCCCGCTTCCGCCTTGCGGCTGGTTCAGAGCCCATGTTCGGGGTATCGAGATCAATCTCCTAATGGCCCTACAGGCAAACTGCGGTCAGCATGCAAGTGGTGCCGGGGCAAGCGACGCGCTGGTCACCGGCTGAGCGGGTGATGCCCCTCGCCGCGCCAAGGCGAAGGCACCCGACAAGGCTCCCGATAGCAGCCAGGTCACCGGCGTGAGCGAGGAATTCGGGATCATGTCTATCAGGTTGAAAGACAGCATCAGGGCCAATGCACTCGTTTCGGGGGATATGCGCGCGCGATATCGAAACAACCCCAGCAGAGGAAAACAGATAAGCCCGAATTGAGTCAGATAGCCGAGCCAGCCCGAATAGCCGAAGGAAATAACCCACGCGCCGTCAGTGATCGAAGCGTCCCTGCCCGTCTCCGGATCGTAGACCCGCGACCTGCCCCAGCCACCCCATCCAAACCATGGCCGCTCGTTGGCTTTGGCCAGAAGGTTGTTTTCGTTGGTGATGCGTGTCTCGAACGAGCCCGAACGTTCCGAACTGTATTCGGCGACGGTACGGTTGAACCAGTCGACCGGGACCAGACCTGCCCCTCGCGTGATCGGATATGTCAGAAAGATTACCGCCACCATCGCGACCAGCACTAGCTGGCGACGAGGCCGCATCAGCATGGCCAGCATCATGATACTGCCAAGCAGCAATGCGCCAAGCGACTTCTGGAACAACAGAATAACCCACAGATACGCTGACAGGATTTGGGGCCGAAAGCCGAATATCCTGATCTGCGCGCCGCGAAGCGCCATGAGCGCCACTGAGCCCATTGCCAGGAACCAGGCGAGGACAAGGCCGTGGGAGAGGAACACCGTGGCCCGGAAACCGCCTCCGCGCACCTGCTGCCCGAACAAGGCCGGGTGCACGCCGTAGACCCACCGATGAAGCTGAGGGCTCATCTTGAATTCGAGCAAAGTCGGCAGCGAATACAAGAGCATCGCGCTTCCCATCAACAGCAGGATATTTCGCTGTGATGCCGAACTCGAAAGCGTCCTGACGCCGACGACAATCACTGCTGCAATGATCGCATTCTCGAACACCACGCCCAGCGCATCGTACATCGTAAGGGCCGGCAGGGGGTTGATCTTCTGGATGACGTCGGAATTCGTCAGCACAGTCAAAACCGGCGAAATCATGAACAGCGCCATGATCAGCATCAGCCCGCGGGGAAGAGGCAGCGTCGGCCCCCTGCGGTGGTGGTGGTTGAGATATGTGAGAACGATCCCGAGGGACACCACGGACTGCTTGGACAGATCCGGCAACCCCGGCAGATCGACGTTGATGTTCGAGGGCAGCAACAGGAATCCGGCAATGCAGCTGGATATGACGGCGCGGTCCAGCGGGAGCGCGCGGAAACCTAATGCGGCGAACCAGGGCCATAGCCACAGGACCACAGTTGAGAAGGCATTAGGAACGACACGTCTCCTGTAAATGCAGGGAATTCGGCACAAGATCAATTTGCGTACCTAGCCCGGGCAGCGCCATTCTAGTGACCAAGCGGCCTGAATTGAGGGGGAAAATCCCTAGCGCCGGCGCCGGGCATTTGCCGCTGAGGCAGAAAGCCGCGCATGGCAGCGAACGAACATGCCGCAGGATAGCCGAATTGGCATCCAGTCGGAAAATTATGCAAAAAACGTCAGTCCTTCCTGCTCTTCCCAATGGGCATATCATTAAATTCCATAATGATTTGGGGACATTTACTTGCAGCGATAATCGCCCGAAACAGAGGGAAGGGGCTTTTTCAGATCACGCCGCGCCAGGGGCGGATAGGATTGCCACGAGAATTATCGAGAAATCGCAATGATCGATCGCACGATCCTAGCGCGTCAGGTGGCAACTCCCGCCCGCAGCAAGAAACGCCGGGCCTCAAAGAGCAAGGTCTGAAATATGCGCTATCGTGTGCTGTTGATCGCAGAAGCGGCCAACCCGGAATGGGTCAGCGTTCCTCTCGTCGGCTGGTCGATAGCAAACGCCCTGCGTTCGGTGGCAGACGTCCATCTGGTCACTCAGGTTCGCAACCGCCCGGCAATCCTGCGCGCGGGGCTGGTCGAAGGCGTAGACTTCACCGCCATCGACAACGAAGCCCTGATGCGGCCGCTATGGGCCGTGGCTGAAAAGCTCAGGGGAGGCGCCGGAAAAGGCTGGACCACCCTCGCCGCGCTCGGCGCGCTGGCGTACCCGCAGTTCGAACGGATGGTGTGGGATCGGTTCGGAGACGCGATCACGGCAGGCAGCTTCGATGTGGTACATCGCGTCACGCCGCTCAGCCCGACGGCAGCCAGTTCGCTCGCCCGTCGATGCTCCCGCGTCGGCGTTCCTTTCGTGGTCGGTCCGATCAATGGCGGAATTCCATGGCCTAAAGGCTTCGACGGCGAGCGTCGCCGCGAAAAGGAATGGCTGTCTTACGTTCGCGGGGCATACCGGGTGCTGCCAGCCATCCGTCAGACCTGGCGCTATGCCTCGGCGGTAGTCGTGGGTTCGGAACATACCGCGACGGAGCTTCCCGCCAGTTCGGCCGGCAAGACCGTCTATGTGCCGGAGAATGCGATCGACCCGGCGCGCTTTTCCAACTGCGGCACTGCCGCACGGTATGATACGCTCAATCTTTGCTTCATCGGTCGCCTTGTCCCTTACAAGGGACCCGACATCGCAATCGAGGCCGCCGCCGATCTTCTTCGGTCCGGGAAAGCCCGCCTTACGATGATCGGCGACGGTCCGATGATGTCCTCCTTGCGCGAACTGGCCGAGCGGCTCGGCGTCGCAAATGCCGTTGATTTCGCCGGATGGGTCGAACACGGCGAGATTCCGCGCCGCGTGGCGGATCACTCGGTATTTCTTTTTCCCAGTGTCCGTGAATTCGGAGGAGGCGCGGTTGTCGAGGCAATGGCGCTCGGACTCGTGCCCATAGTGGTGGATTACGGTGGTCCGGGGAGATCGTCAGTGCCAACACGGGTTTTCGTCTGCAGCTCGGGACCCGTGCAGAACTGCTCTTCAGAGCCCGCTGCGTTCTGCTCGACATCGCCGCAGGAACCCACAACCTGCCCGAAATGGCCGCACGCGGACGCGCCAGGGTCGAAGCGCTCTACACATGGCCCCGCAAGGCCGCGCAACTGGTTGAAGTCTACCGCTGGCTTCGCGGGCAACGCCAGGGGCCCCCAGAGTTCGAATACTTCGATCGACCGGACGCCGCCTTCGCAGCCGTCCCGATTGAAAGCCAGATCAGGGCAGCGGGCTGAGTGTCAGCCGCCAACGACATGGCTCGCCCCGCAGCGCATCGCTCGCGAAGCGGCCGCGCGCACGAACGCATCGCAACGAACGCCTTCGGTCAACCCCGGCTTCAATGGCCGCATGCAATGATCAGGATCGCAGCTGCATGAACCATGCCCAGCTATCAGACGTGCCCGGCGGCTCCATTCCCGCCGGCCCTGTTCTCCTCGGTCGCATCAGGAACCTGCTGCTGCGGGACACCAACATCGTTGTCATCTCGGTCGTCCTGAACAATCTCATGAGGGCGGTCAGCAGCGTCCTCCTGACTCGCCTGCTGGTTCCGGAGGTGTTCGGCATCACCGGCATCATCAGTTCGATCGCATTCACCGTCGGCATGATGTCCGATCTCGGCTTTCAGGGCTTCGTGATACGCCATCCCGATGGCGACAAACCGCGCTTCCTCGACACCATCTGGACGATGCAGGTGTTGCGTTCGGTCATGGTGACCGTGGCAATCCTGGCGGCAGCGCCCGCCATCGCCGCCTTGCTGGGTAAGCACGATCTCGAGATCGTCATCATCGTCTCGACGCTGTCTTTCCTGATCGACGGCGTGGCTTCCATCACCATGCTCACGGCGCTGCGTCATCGCATGATCCTGCGGTTGTCCCTGCTGGAACTGGCGGTTCTGACGCTCCAGGTGCTGCTGTCGGTCGTGTTCGCATATTTCTGGCGCAGTTACTGGGCCATCCTTGCCGCCGGGATGATCAGCAGCGCTTTCAAGACATTGCTAAGCTATCTGGTGTTCTCGAATTCGCTGCGGAGACCTGCCCTCGACCGCGGGTACATCAAGGATCTCTGGGGTTTTGCCCGGTTCGTGACAGGATCCAGCATCATCACTCTGTTCCTGCTGCAGGGCGACAAGCTGGTTTTGGCGCGCCTGATGCCGCTCGATCAGTTCGGCATCTATATGCTGGCGGTAAATCTTGCGGGAGCGCCCTTGGCGTTCGCCTGGGGCTATGCGAGCCGCGTGCTCTCTCCCTATTATGCGCAGGCCTGGCGCGACGGGATGCCCGACCTGCGGACCCTGTTCTATGCCAAGCGCCGCCTTCCCTCGCTGCTCTACAGCTTCGCCGCAGGCGGACTGATCGGAAGCGCGCCGTTGATCATCGCCATACTCTATGACCCGCGTTACGCCGATGCGGCCATCTATCTCCAACTGCTGTCCATCTCGTCCCTGCTGGCCTTGCCTTCCAACAGCGCAAACGAAGCGCTTACGGCCACGGGCTACGTCTCCCTCATGTTCCAGTCCAACGTGACGAAGTTCATCGGCATCCTCATCGCGGGCCTCATCGGGTTCAATGTGTGGGGCGTACTGGGCCTTGTCACCGCCGTGGGCCTGATCGAGATTCCGCCGCTCATCTTCAAATGGTTCCGGTTGCGCCAAGTGGGCCTGCTGGACCTGCGCAAGGAACTGTTGTTCCTTGCTGCCAGCATCCCGGGCGTGGCCATCGGCGCTGCCGGCGACTGGCTGCTCCGGCCGATGTTTGCCTGAAAGCGGAATATCTCGCGTGTTCTTGCCGATCCTGTTCGAGCCGATGCGACATCGCGCTTCACGAACACTGCGGCAATATGGGGAAGGGAGCACACCCCTCCGATTATTGCTAATGACCCCTGCCAATTGTGTGCCGAGTTCATTCCCCGATACTGGAGCAGTCCGAAAAACTCCGGGTGGAGAAGGCGTTGAATACTCTTGCTCGCACCTCAAGTTACTGGGAAGCTGCCAGTCCATCACCGCTTGCAACGGTAAGCATCGTTGTGCCGGTCTATGCCGGAGCCGCCTATCTGCGCGCGCTTGTTTCCGCACTCGATGCGCTGCGGCTCGAATGGCAAGAACACGGCGCTCCGCTCATCCTCGCCGAGGCGATTTTCGTCGACGACGCTGCCATTGACGCATCCGGTCCCCTGCTCGACGAACTGGGCCGCTCGCATCCGTGGGTCGTGCCAATCCATCTCTCCCGCAATTTCGGGCAGCACCCCGCCACCATCGTCGGAATACTTCACAGCTCGGGCGACTGGGTCGTCACGATGGACGAGGATCTGCAGCACCGGTGCGAGGCCATACCGGCGCTTCTGCGCGAAGCCGTCACCGCCCAACTGGACATCGTCTATGCAAAGCCGGCCTCGGCGGTGCATGAAGCCGCCATCCGGGATGGCTCCTCCCGCAGCTTCAAACGCGCCATGCAGTGGCTTACCGACAACCCGAACCTGACAAGCTTCAACAGCTTTCGCCTGATGCGCGGATCGATTGCGCGCGCCGCAGCCAGCGTCTGCTCGCACGACACATACCTCGACATAACCTTGTGCTGGTTTACCCAGAGGATCGGCACTCTGGCCGTCGAGATGAAAGACGAACGGTTCATCCGCACCGGGCGATCGGGCTATAGCCTGAAGTCTCTCTTCGCGCACGCTTGGCGAATGATATTCTCGAGCCAGATCAAGATCCTGCGCCTTGGCGCCATCGCCGGTTTCGCCGTCGTTGGCATCTCGATCCTCGCCGCGGTCTATTTCATCTGCCTCAAGCTTCTCTATCCCGAACAGATCCAGGTCCATGGGTGGACGTCGCTGTTCCTCGCCGTAACGTTCTTCGGTGGCCTTTCCATCTTCATGCTCGGGATCTCGCTCCAGTATCTGTCTTCGCTGGTGCTCAAAGCTCATGGAAAACCAACGTATTTCACAATCGATAGGTCAGGTGACGCGGCGACTTGCGAGTGGTTTGCGGCCCGGCACGAGGGCGCGCAAAGCACGGCTCGCTCCATTGCCGCCGCATGAGAATGCTGCGCATCCGCGGTGAGGAACGCCTCACGGTTCTCCTCTTCGGCCTCGGCCTCATCGGAGAAACCCTGGACCGCGCCTTGCGGCTGCGCTTCTCGGCCTCCGTCCAGGAATACCCGTATGACTGGTACGACGGCGAAACGAGGCAAGACCAGCGGGCCGCGATCGTGGCGGCTCTGGGAGATGCGACACGTATCGCGGTGGTGTGGTCGGGCGGGATCAGCGGGTTCGGTTCTTCCCGCGAGGAGATGCTCGCGGAAGGCGAAATTCTTGGCGAACTGATCGACTGGGCGCAGAGATTGCAGACCCGATACCAGGTGGATTTTCACCTGATCAGTTCGGCAGGGGGCTGTTCGAAGGCCAGACCCACTGTACTGCCGCCAGCAGACCCCGTCCGCTGCGCCCTTACGGCGAGGGCAAACTGTATCAGGAAGAGCGGCTAATGTCCGCGCACTTCCGGCGGCGCCATATCTACCGCCCCAGTTCCGTTTACGGCGGTGGGCGCTCGAAACGGCTGGGACTGGCAACGGCGCTCGCCGCCAATGCTCTGACCGGCAAGACCACCCGGATCATGGGAAACCCCGCCACCTTGCGCGATTATGTGCTTTCGGACGACATCGGCAGGTTCATGGCACGGCGCGTCGTGAACCCCGGCCCTGCCGACGAGATCATGACGATGGCAAGCGGCCGCCCCTCCTCCGTTGGCGAAATGGTCGAACTGGTCAGGGCAAAACTCGCCCTGCCGATGCTGGTGCAATTCGACCCTCACCCATCAAATGCCCGGCACATGAGCTTCCTGCCTTCATCGCTGCCGTTCGACTGGCAACCGACCGCCCTGGAATGCGGCATCGCGGAGTTGGTGAACGCGGTGCGCAAGAGGCTTAGCTGAGAGAGGCGGACATGGCTGACCACGTCGAGAACCCCTTGCGCGCGCACCGGCCGCTGCTGGCGATCTGGCTGCTGTCGATCCCGATTCTGGGGCTGCTCTATATAAAGATCGCCCCGTCTCCGGATCAGGCTCAGTTCAACTACATGGCGTGGATGGCGACCAAAGGCTATCCCTTCTATGCGGGCAGCTTCGACATGAATTGGCCGGGCGGGATGATCCTGCACAAAATCGCCGTTCAACTGTTCGGGCCCAGCGCGGAAGCATGGCACCTGTTCGACTTCATCCTGATGCAACTGGTCACCGTGATGGCGGCCCTGTTCCTGCACCGGGCCAGATTTACGCTCGCCCCCTTCGTAACCCTCGCGCTCTACCCCGCAATCTATGTGACTGCGGGTGGCTGGATGGCGGGACAGCGCGACATCATTGCAGTGGGAGTACTGATTGCCGCCTGCAGCATGATGCTGGCCCCGCGCTCGCAGGAACTGCGATCGATGGCCCTGGCAGGTGCACTGGTCGCGATGGCGGTGCTGATCCGCCCGACCTATGTTTCGTTTCTGGCTGGCCTCGCCTTGCTGGAACTACTGCCGGCCCAGTGGACAAGGCTGACGCGTCGTACCGGCCCTATCGCGCGCGTCGGCACCCTCGTGCTGACGTTCTGCCTCGTGATCGCGGCGATAGCCACTGCCGGAGCATGGATCGGCAACCTTGACGATTTCTATCAGCAGACCGTCTCCTTCACGCTGTCTGCCTACATGGGAAGCCCGGCGCGGAACATGACCAAAACCGTGACGGACCTGCTGCTTGGCGCCTATCATTGGGTCTTCGCCCTCGGGCTGACCGGGCTGGGACTGTGGATATGGCGCAGCCGAAGGCTCGAGTACCCCCTGCTCCTCCTGCTGGGCCTTACCGCAGCCATAGCGCTATCCTATACGGTGCAGCACAAGGGCTTTGGCTATCATCTGGGCGGAGTACTGCCGATTCTGGTCATGCTGACCGCCATCGCCTTCGATGAGGTCCGGCGCTTCATCAGCGAGCCGAGCCGGACGGCTCCCGGAAGACGGCTTGGCAGCGCTGTTCTTGCAGGCATGGCGCTGCTCACGCTCACCGGAACGGGAGCGAAACTGATCCACCATCGCGAACAGTTCCTCGATCTGCGCAACGGCCTTGCGCCGCTAGGCACTTATAGCAACCTGACCGAAGCTGAGCAGTTACGGCTCGTCGAGATCATCCGCAGCCGCACGTCGCCGGACGAACGCGTCGTTCTTTACGGCACCGCCTATCAGATACCTTACCTCGCCCAGCGCCTGCCTCCGTATCGCTTCATCAATCCCGCAGTCGAGCAGATTTCGCCGGACTTTGCCTATTACGCAGCATGGACCAAGGAGGCCGAGGACGGCCTCCGGATCAGCAGGCCGAAGCTGATCCTGGTGATGGAGGATGCCCTAGGCGAGAACCCCGAAGCGGCTCGACGTACGAGGACAGACGGACGCCCCATCTTCAACGCCATTAAGAGCTACATGGGCGATGACTACCGGATCGCTTACGAGGGGCCGTTCGGGGTTCTTTATGAAAGGACCGTCACCTGATGCGTTCGGAACTGGGAAGGGCTCTGCGGTTCATCGCGGTAGGCCTTTCATCTACCGCCTTCTATCTGGCTGCCTTGTGGGCCCTTGGGCGGTGGATACATAGCCTGATCATCCTGACCGCGCTTTGTTACCTGCTCAGCATGGCCTGCAACTTTGTCCTGCAAAGTACTTTCACATTCCGCGCAGGGCCGCCGACCAGACGCGCCCTGCTACGCTTCGGCACGATGCATCTCCTGGCAATGGCGGGCAATTCGGGGCTGATGTATCTGCTGGTGTCGGACCTGCGGATCCCGCTGTTCGGGGCTCAGGTCGCGGTGACGGGCGTGATCTCGGTCTGCATTTTCATAGTCTCGAAAACATGGGTCTATCGCCCGGTTGGCCCATCCCTGAAAACGGCCGTTCTCAATTCCGGATACAAGTGACGAGGTCCGCCGCAGAAACGGAAGTCAGGAAATTGGCATGGGCATGCGCCTGCCCGGCGCCCCCCACCCGCTCGCGGATTTCCGGGCGCTCGGCAAGCTGTGCGAGAATGTCGGCCAGGGCCGCCTCATCGCCCTGAGTGAAGAGAAACCCTGTTTCCTCATGCCGGATCATTTCCTGGGTGCCGCCGATAATGGAACACACGACGGGAATACCGACACTCATCGCCTCCATGACCGCCACCGGCGCCGCCTCGCCGAACCCCACGCTCGGCAGGACGAAGGCATCGTAGACCGCCAGAGACTTGCCGATATTGTCGTTGGCGACAGGCCCGATCATCCTCACCTGATCTTCCAGGCCAGCCTGGCCGATTGCGATTTCTATGTCCCTCGCGAAATCGCCGTCGCCGATGATGTCGTATTGAACCAGGATGCCTCTTTCCCGGAGCGCGCGCACCGCTTCAATCGCATGTCTGTGCCCCTTCATCGGGTTGAGCCGCGCGACGGTGACGATCTTCAATACGCGCGGCGCGCTCCAGTCCGTTCCCTTGCGGCTGTCGGGATCCAGCTCGATGCCCATCCGGATCAGCTTGGGCTCCTCCGTAAGGCCCGGAACGTGTTCCCGGACCTGACCGCAAAGCGCATCGGTGACGCAGGCGACGAATTTCGCGTTTTCGAACTTGAAGCCATGGCCGCGGCCGTAAATGGCAAGATCGCCATGGAGCGAGAGGCTGAACGGCGGCCCGCCGGACAATCTGCAGAACGCCAGAATATAGCCGGCGTCAGCGCAGCTGTGACCATGAATATGATCGATCTTCTGGCGGCGGCAAAGGAACCTCAGTCGCGTGCCGATCACGGCGAGCATCGCCAGCTTGAGACAGGATTCCTGCTCGTTCCGCAGTTGCCGCACATCCTGGCGAACCAGAACTTTCACGGAGAGGATAACTGCGATGAACCAGTAAAGCGCGTCCCGGACCCGAAAGTCGGCCAGATAGAGCGTTCTATCCGCCGCCATCCTCGAGAAGGCATGGCTCACATTGCGTTTCGGACGCCGGGTCGAGAAGATCGTGACCGCTTCCCCTGACTTCTCGATGTGCAGGATTTCACGCCAGAAGAACCCGTGAGTCTGCCCAGGAAACTCCGGAACAAGATATCCAATGTTCACCAGGACCTCTCAGGATGACAACAAATCCACCGGTGCCGGCGCGCGGCCATGCCGACGCGACTTCCCCAGCTTGGGTGTCTATGTGTCATCGCATTCCCGCCGACGCCATTCCGGGGACCAAGCAACGGAAATCGTGGAGGGGCGATCCTTAATGAAAATGCCGTGGCAGATGACGGCTTGCAGGAAGCTGCGCGGCTCAACCTGAAGGGTGACCCCGGGCCTTCGCCCGAGGCAGTTGCTCACTCAGGTCTCTGCCTTCCTTCCGACGAGCCGACCCATTTACAGCGGGTTATCCAGCTGGATGATCGCCTCGTCGCTGGCGCGCTGGGTGGTCTTGAGCTGGCGCGGGGCCTTGAAGCTGGAGAGCACCGGCGCGTCGCGCTCGTAGATGTCGTTGAAGGCCTGGAGCGTGCCGTCGATCGAGCGAGCGAAAGTGAAGTAGGTGAGATAGACCGGGAAAGTCCGGGTCATCGCCACTTTCTTGTACTCGCCCGCGCGCGACAGTTCGGCGGCATCGGTGCTGGACATGCCGGCGCCGAGAATCGCCATCGTCATGCCCAGTTCCACCGCACGCTCGGTGCGGATGCAACCATGGCTGAAGGCGCGCACATCGGAGTTGAAGTAGGACTTGGCGGGCGTGTCATGCAGGTAGATCGCATGCGGGTTGGGCATGTCGATCTTCATCAGGCCCAGCGCGTTGCTGGGGCCGGGCTGCTGGACGACGGTGATCATCCCGTTCTCGGCCTTATAGCCCTTGTAGCCGTTGTTGGCGGCCCACTTCGGGTTGTTCATGACCTTGGCGCCCAGCCCCTCGCCCTTTACGATCGACTGCGGCACCGTCCAGGTCGGGTTGAAGACCACCGCGCTGACCGTCTCGGCCAGCTGCGGGGTGGCGGTACGACCAGGCTTGCCCACCACCGTCTTGTACGTGCGCAGGATCTTGTTCTTGACCACCAGGCGCAGCTGGAATTCCGGCACGTTGGTCATCAGGTAGACGGTCCCGAGATCGCGGGCGAGCCAGCGCCAGCGGTCCATGTTGGCCTGGATCAGCGCGCGGCGATCCTTCTGCGCCATCGGCGTGGCGTTGAGCGCATCCTTGAGCGCGGCATAATCCGGGTTGGTCGGCGCGAGCTTGGCGACGACGCCGGCAACGTCGTGATCGGACAGCGCCTGCGCCATGATCTGCTGGGTGGGCATGGAATCCTGATCGGGATCGACCGCGAACCACTGGACGCGCGCGGGCATCGGCGTGCGGCCATCGCGCAAGTCCTCGATCAGCCAGGCGAAGACGCGGCTGGCGAGCGCGTCGAGCGCATCGCCCTCACCCTTGGCGATGGCGGCCTTGAGCGCGGCGGGCTGGTAGTCGGCGGGGATCAGGCCTTCCTTGCCGATGTAGCCGATCGTGGAGAGCAGCGCCTGCGCATCAGACACCGTCCAGGGCATGACGGGCTCGGCCAGCGTCACTTCCTGCACGATAGGGGAGGAGACGGTCGGCGCCTGCACCGGCACGGCGCCCGGGGCAGACGAGGGCTGCGCGGTCGGGACCGCTGCGGGACGCACCGGCCTCGCGGTCGCAGGAGCCGTCGGTGTCGGCGTCGCGATCGTCGGCGGGAGCAGGTCCTCGGGCAACTTCTCGGTCTTGAGTTTCTGCGCCTGAACCGGCTGCACGCCGACAGCCAGAAGCGTCAGCGCCGAGACGACGCTGGAACCGAAGCGCTTGAAACTCACCATATTGCCTTGAAACCTGCCCGATGGAGACCTTGGGGGAAGACGCGCGGCGCTCTCCAAGGTTGCCGCCACGCCGCATAGATGTGCCCGTTTACGCGCCATTCTTCAAGGATGCGACATGTCCCGGCGATGAATTGCTTGCGCACAACCTTGCGCCGGGCGAGAGGCGCAGGCGTCATGCCTGCCGCTTCCACCCCCAACCCGCCTGGTTTGCCCGTGCTTGCCCCGGTCCTGGCCGTGGTCGCCGGGATCGCCGCATTCAGCATCATGGATGCCGCGATGAAGGCCGCTTCGCTGGTTCTCGGCGTCGGCACGGCGCTGCTCCTGCGCAACCTTTTCGGGACGCTGCTGACAGTCCCGCTGTGGTTGGTCAAAGGCCGTCCGACCCCGACCCGCAAAGTGGCACTGTTCCACTTCCAGCGCTCGTGCGTCACCTCGGTGATGGCGGCGCTGTTCTTCTACGGCCTCGTGCGCATCCCGATGGCCGAAGGCATGGCGATCTCGTTCTTTGCGCCGATCATCGCGCTCTATTTCGCGGCGCTGCTGCTGGGCGAAACGATCCGCCCGCGCGCCGTCTTCGCCGCCCTGCTCGGTCTTGTCGGCATGGTGGTGATCGGCGCCGACCGCTTCGGAGCCGGGCAGTATGGGGCCGAAGCGATCAAGGGCACCGCCGCGATCGTGCTCTCCGCCGTGTTCTATGCGCTCAACCTGGTGATGCAGCGCAAGCAGGCCCTGCTGGCCGGGCCGGTCGAGATCGCTCTGTTCCAGAACCTGGGCGTCACGGTGCTGTTTGCCCTGTTCGCCCCGTTCTACTGGACCATGCCCGATGCCGCGAGCCTTGCATGGACGCTGCTCGGCGCCGCGCTCGCCACCACCGCGCTGCTGTTCCTGTCCTGGGGCTATGCGCGGGCCGAGGCGCAGGTGCTGGTGCCGGTCGAGTACACCGGGTTTCTCTGGGCCGCGCTCATGGGCTGGATGGTGTTCGGCGAACGCCCCGGGCCCGGGATCGTCGCAGGTGCGGCATTGATCGTGACGGGTTGCTGGATCGGCACGCGGCCCGCCCAAAACAACACCTAAGTCTAGCCCCGCGCGCCCTTGACCTTAGGCCGCCGAGAGCCCACGTCCGGGACTAGAGATTTCCGCCTGTCGCACTGCAACACGACGCAGCAAATCGTGTTGTCCCCGAGGCAGGCTCTACACAAAAGGGGATAAAGCCCACCATGACACAGGTCGGACAGGACTCGCTCGGCACCCGCAGCACCATGACCGTCGGCGGCAAGACCGTCGCTTACTACTCGCTAGCCAAGGCATCCGAGAAACTGGGCGATGTTTCCCGCCTCCCCTTCTCGATGAAGGTGCTGCTCGAGAACCTGCTGCGCTTCGAGGACGGCGGCTTCACCGTCGGCACCGAGCATATTCAGGCCGTGGTGGACTGGCAGAAGAACCCCGTCACCGGCGAGGAAATCCAGTACCGCCCGGCCCGCGTTCTCCTCCAGGACTTCACCGGCGTCCCCTGCGTGGTCGATCTCGCCGCCATGCGCGATGCGATCGCCAAGCTCGGCGGCGACACCAGCAAGATCAACCCGCTGGTCCCGGTGAACCTCGTCATCGACCACTCGGTCATGGTCGATGAATTCGGCCACCCCAAGGCCTTCGAAGAGAACATGGAGATCGAGTACGCCCGCAACATGGAGCGCTACGACTTCCTCAAGTGGGGCTCCAAGTCGCTCTCCAACTTCTATGCGGTGCCGCCGGGCACCGGCATCTGCCACCAGGTCAATCTGGAGAACATCGCGAAGACCGTGTGGTCGAGCGAGGACCAGAACGGTGAACTGGTCGCCTATCCCGATACCTGCGTCGGCACCGACAGCCACACCACGATGGTCAACGGGCTCGGCGTCCTTGGCTGGGGCGTCGGCGGGATCGAGGCCGAGGCGGCGATGCTTGGGCAGCCGGTTTCGATGCTCATCCCCGAAGTCGTCGGCTTCAAGTTCGTGGGCGAGCTGAAGGAAGGCGTCACCGCCACCGACCTCGTGCTCACCTGCACCTCGATGCTGCGCAAGCACGGCGTCGTCGGCCGCTTCGTCGAGTACTTCGGCCCCGGCCTCGCCTCGCTCAGCCTCGCCGACCGCGCGACGCTCGCCAACATGGCCCCCGAATACGGCGCGACCTGCGGCTTCTTCGGGATCGACGACAAGACGCTCGACTACCTGCGCCTGACCGGCCGCGAGGAAGAGCAGATCGCCCTCGTCGAGGCTTATGCCAAGGAGCAGGGCTTCTGGATGGAGCCGGGCGCGCCCGACCCGATCTTCTCCTCGACGCTGGAGCTGGACCTGTCGACCGTCGTGCCCTCGCTGGCAGGGCCGAAGCGCCCGCAGGACTGGGTCGCCCTTCCCGAAGTGGACGACGTGTTCAACGCCGACATGGCCGCGACGTACAAGAAGACCCCGCAGCGCGTCCCCGTCGAAGGCAAGGACTTCGACATCGGTGACGGCGACGTCATGATCGCGGCGATCACCAGCTGCACCAACACCTCGAACCCGAGCGTGCTGGTGGCCGCCGGTCTCGTCGCCAAGAAGGCGGACGAGCTGGGCCTGAAGCCCAAGCCTTGGGTCAAGACCAGCCTCGCGCCGGGATCGCAGGTCGTCACCGACTATCTCAACAAGGCAGGGCTACAGGCGCACCTCGACAACATCGGCTTCAACCTCGTCGGTTACGGCTGCACCACCTGCATCGGCAACTCCGGCCCGCTGGCCGAGCCGATCAGCAAGGCGATCAACGACAACGGCCTCGTCGCCAGCGCGGTGATCTCGGGCAACCGCAACTTCGAGGGCCGCGTCTCGCCCGACGTGCGCGCCAACTTCCTCGCCTCGCCGCCGCTCGTCGTCGCCTATGCGCTCAAGGGCACCGTGGCGGAGGACTTCCTCACCACCCCCATCGGCAAGAGCAAGGACGGCGTGGACGTATTCCTCAAGGACATCTGGCCGACCAACCTCGAAGTCGCCGAGACGATGACCGCTGCCGTCGACCGCCAGATGTTCCAGGCCCGCTACGCCGACGTCTACAAGGGCGACAAGCACTGGCAGGCGATCAATGTGGTCGGCTCGGAAACCTACCAGTGGCGCGCCGGGTCCACCTACGTCGCCAACCCGCCCTACTTCGATGGGCTAGAGATGACCCCGGCGCCGGTGACCGATATCATCGAGGCGAAACCGCTGCTGATCCTGGGCGATTCGATCACCACCGACCATATCTCTCCGGCCGGCTCGATCAAGGCCGACAGCCCGGCGGGTAAGTGGCTGATGGAGCACCAGGTCGCCAAGGCGGACTTCAACTCCTACGGCTCGCGCCGCGGCCACCACGAAGTGATGATGCGCGGCACGTTTGCCAACATCCGCATCCGCAACGAGATGGTCCCCGGCATCGAAGGCGGCATGAGCCGCTTTGGCGAGGAGCCCGGCGCGGTCTACGACGTCGCGCAGAAGTACAAGGCGCAAGGCACCCCGCTGGTGGTGATCGCCGGCAAGGAGTACGGCACCGGCTCCTCGCGCGACTGGGCGGCCAAGGGCACCAACCTGCTGGGCGTGCGCGCGGTCATCGTCGAAAGCTTCGAGCGCATCCACCGCTCCAACCTCGTCGGCATGGGCGTGCTGCCGCTGCAGTTCAAGGAGGGCGACAGCCGCCACTCGCTGGCGCTGAATGGCGACTGCGCCTTCACCATCAAGGGCGTGGCCACCCTGAAGCCGGGTCAGGACGTGGACGTCGAGGTGACCCGTCCGGATGGCACGCAGTTCACCTTCACCGCCCTGTGCCGCATCGATACCGCCAACGAGGTCGAATACTTCAACAACGGCGGCATCCTGCAGTACGTGCTGCGCAACCTCGCCGCGAGCTGATCCGGCGCGGCGCGTCGGATGCCGAAACGAAAACCCCGCCTGGCGCGATCCAGGCGGGTTTTTTATGCTGCCTCGCGGCACCTCAAAAATAGATATCGATGTAATCCGTTAGGCTGTCACACCATTCGAATTCGCGCAGCCGGTAATACCTGCGATTCTGTGTTATCGCAAAATGCCAGATCTTCGTCTTATCGCACTGGCGTCCGGCATCGGGCGTATCGGTGATGGCGATGCGGCCCTCGAAAGTGAAATAGTCTGCGCCAATCTCGGAGATGGTGCCGTCGAGGAACAGACGCCCCGCCCCGCCCGCTTCGGCCTGTGCACCGCGCAGCTTCCAGACGCCATCGTCCTGCCGCACCACTGCCGTGCCGCGCGTGTTCCAGTCGATCCACTGCAGCGCCAGTCCCTTGTTCGCCGCTAACCGCTGCGCGCTCTTCGCGTCGAGGATGCGGGTGGGCTGCGGGGTACTTTGAGCGGAAATGGACGGACCGAGCGGGATCAGCAGGCCAGCGAGCAGAAGGGAGCGAATACGCATCGCCTGACATTACGGGGCTCGGCGCCGACATGGAAGACCTTGCGCTTGCACGCTTGGCCACGGGCGGTTCGTCGCAAGTCAATCCCGTCCGGCATTCGGGATCAGAGGTGCACGAAGCGGCCGCTCGCGCCGATCACAAGGCACGCATCCTCGCATCAGTTACACAGGATGGGCAACATAGTCGCTTCCGAGAAAAGCGCCCGGATTGTCGAGATCGAAAGCATCGATCGGCGATTCCTCGCCCGCAAGGTCGATCTGGTAAATCCGGTATCCTGAATCCCGAAAGAACTGGAAAATTGCTGCCGCCTTCGCGCGATTGGCCGCGGCAACATCCTTATCGATGGCTTCCCGATCGTCGCCCATGTAATTCGGCAATACCTCAAAGAAGCAGATCGGCCGGGCGCGTGCGATCGTTTCGGACAAGCCCCGGAATACGCTCAGTTCGGCACCTTCGACATCGACCTTGATAATGGCCGGCGCGAGCACGTTCAGATCCTGCAACGCGCCGTCCCCTTTGCGCGCCGGAACGAATTGGGGCGGCACAGTGTCAACATACCGAGCCCTCGATTGCACATCGAGCGTCCCCATTTCATCGTAAGACCCCTCCGCGTAGAACGGCAGGAGGCAATCACTGTCGCTGAGCGCAACGCCGACCACCGTCGCGTTACGAAGGGCGTTGTCCTTGATGAAAAGCTGAGCGAGCGCGCAACATGCAGACTGCGGCTCGAAGCCGACATACTCTCTGTCCGCGTCGATCGACAGGATGCGCAGCAACGTCTGCCCCTTGTTCACTCCGACATCAACGATCGGTCCAGCCCGCGAAGCCATCGCAGCGCCCAGTGGCTTGGCAAGGTACGGCTCGTGCCCCATGTCGACGGCAAACTGGCTTGGAAGGTAGCCCTTCACGCGGTAGCGACGGGTACCAATGGAAACCTGACTGCCGAGTTCCCGAGCAAGGCGCGCAAAGTGAAAACGCAAGCTTTGCAACTTCATCAGCTCTGGCCCCGGGCAATTGTTCATCCGGCTCGCTGGATACCAGCCCTGAAAATGACCGGGTATTGGGACAATCAACCACGCTGTTACTGCCGTTTTGCGACCGTAGCGCGGACTCATCGCATAATCACCAGTGCGTATAGTGGTGACATGATACTTGGCGATGATGACCGTTGTCGTAAATCGGATGTCATCCAGTCAGCGGATTCGCGCTGCGGCGCCCGCGAATTGCGAAGCTCCGGAACAGCAGCCTCCCTTGCGCAAGGACGCGTCGCCAGCACGCTTTGTCAAGCTGCCACCCAGCGCCTGATCTCCTCCGCCAGCCCACGCGGCATGTGCTGCGGCAAGTCATCCAGGGCAAAGAAGCGCGCCTCAACGATTTCACGCCCGTCGGCGCGCGGCTCGCCGCGGGCGGCCCCGCGCACCACCCGCACAACATTGCGGCTGCCGTGCAGTTCCTCGGTGCTCACGGTCAGCAAGCGCGCGCCAACGAGTACGCAGCCGGTCTCCTCCAGAGTTTCACGCACTGCAGCCGCGACCGGGTCCTCGCCGGATTTGAGGCCGCCTCCAGGCGGCATCCATTTGTCCGAGCCATAGGAATGGCGTACCAGCAGTATGCGCTCATCCGCATCGAGCGCCAGTATGCGCACCCCGTCGAGGCGCGGACGCCACAGGCGCCAGATCTTCACGCGTATCGCATGCGCCGCCCGGTAGAGCGCCCGGTGCAGCGGCGCGGGCAAACGGATCAGCAGAAGCACGTGACTTTCGCGCGAGTCGTACGCAGCAGGCGGGCGACGGGCAGGTCATGCTCCCCGGCAATCGCCGCGTCGAAAACCGCGCGCTTGTCGGCACCCCGGATGACGAACACGATCTCGTCGCTATCGATGAGCGAGGGAATGGTGAGGCTCACCCGATCAAACGGCGCCTCGGGAGGGAGCGGATCGGGGGTCAGCCGACGAACGGGCAGCAGATCATCGACCTGGGGGTCGGTATTGGGGAACAGCGAGGCGATATGACCATCGCCGCCCATCCCCATCCATGCGATGGCGAAATGCGGCGGCGTCGCATCCTCGGTCAGCGGGACAATCCTCGCGCCGGCGGGCTCGAGCCGGGCGCGGATCTTGCCAACGTTGCTGGCGGGATGGTCCTCGGCAACGATGCGGTCATCGCCGGGCCACACCGCAATGCGCGGCCACGGGAGATCCTCGGCCGCAAGCCGCTCGAAGATCGGGAAAGGCGTGGACCCGCCCGGCACGGTCACGGCGATCTCGATAGATACAGCCAGCGCACTGCGCAGGCGCGCGGCAAACCAGGTGGCGATGGCAGCGTCGTCGGCGCCTTCGATCATTTCGACGTTGAGCATAAGGAGCGCCCTAGCACTCCGCCGCTTGCTGCGGAATGGGCCAAGCGCAATTCTCGCGCAGGAACCGCGCGCGCTGCCCACCCTGGTCGGCCCTGTCGTCGATGATGCCGTCAGCGGCATTATCGCCGGCTTCTCCGGCCGGTTTCGTGGTCGCTTTCAGCATCGCGACATTGGCCTTGTGGTGCGACGGGAAATGATATTTCCTGGCTGGATGCAACGCAGCAGTGTTACATCCAACTGGACCGTAGCCGTAAGTCGCCTTGCCGGCGATCGGCATGAAGAATGAGGCCAGACCGCTTGCGGGTACGCAGAACGAATTGTTTCATACTCCGGCTCTGCGGCTGGGCCGTGCTGTCACTCGTCCTTGGGAGCGAAGCGCTGTCATCCCCGGCCGTGGCGGCAGCGCCCGATGAGCCGTGGCCGGTTACCTTGCGACAGCAGATGGCGCGGGTAACTTCGATTGGATACCGGCTGAACCGCGCTGCTGTCGGCATCTGCGAGAAGCAGGCTTCTACGATCGGTGTGGCAATCGATGATCTGGGCGCCTATGAACAAAGCGATCGCTCCGCGATTTCCCAGCTTCTGGACATGGGCGAGGATCCTCAGATCGCGGTCGTCGTCAAAGGCGGGCCTGCCGATATCGCGGGAGTCCATGCCGGCGATACACTGGTTTCCATCGATGGCCGTGCTGTCCGCGGCATTATCGCCTCATCACCTGACAAAGCGCTGATCGCCGACGAACTCGAGCAGCGGCTCGCGCAGTTTCCCGCCACTGCGCCTCTCACGCTCGGCCTGCGCCGCGACGGAAAGGACGTCCAAGCGCAAGTGCGGCCCGAGCGTACCTGCGCGGCTCGTTTCGTCATCAAGACCGGTCAGGGGATCACCGCTTTCTCGGACGGCAACAATGTCGCGATTTCGAGCAGGCTCATCGACTTTACCATCAACGACGACGAACTGGCGCTTGTTGCGGGACACGAGCTTGGACACGTGGCCTATCAGGACGGTACCGCGCCGAACATTGCCGAACGTCGCCGAATGGAAGATCGCGCGGATGCCCTGGGCTTGCAGCTTGCGACATGCGCCGGCTTCGATCCGGAAATCGGACTGCAGTTCTGGTTACGCCGGGACAAGCAGGACATGCTGCGACTGCTGCGCGACCCGACGCACCGCTCGCGCAAGGCGCGCGTCGAACTCATGAAGGCGGAGATACCGAAAGTTCACTGTCCGGTTCGCTTGTGAGTCGCTCACAGCCATTGATCCTGACGCCGCTACCCCGCCCTTTCTGATTCCCTTGCAAGCCGCGCGGCACCCTCGCGAAGCTCCTGACATCTGGTCGCAAGCGCGGCTTGATCGAATCCGGCCTGGCACAGTTCGTTGTATCGCTTACCGGTAGGGATCATGCATCGCATCGCATCGCCTCGCCGCCCCGGCCACGAGCTCCCGCGCCACGTGATGCTCCGGCAATCGTCAGGACCGAGGTTTCCCCTCCTGACCTCGTCATGCTATCGTCCCATTGCCAGACGACGGAGTTTTTGTGGCCGCCACGTTCGCGCGATCAGGCACGAGCGGCGATGCGGCCTCTAACCATACGCGCGCCAGGACGGGAAGCATGGAGATTGCCAAGGACAAGGTTGATGAAGCCATACTTGCATTGCTGTGGCTCAACCAGCAGGTAACCGGAGTGGCGTGGAAAGGCTTCGACTGGGCAGCGATGAACCGGCTTCACGAGCGCGGGCTCATTTCCGACCCCGCACGGCGACGCAAGTCGGTGTGGTTCACCGAGGAGGGTGATGCCGCTGCGGAAAAAGCGTTCAGATCGCTGTTCAGCTCTGGAAATTACGAAACTTCCGGGTCGGAAACGACGCCGTAGTCGAGGAAAGGCACCCAATGGCAGCTTTGGAGACCGAAAGCGAGGTCATCGCAGTGACCGGCTATGCGGCAGTGCGGCAGGCGTTCAACGACGTTCTTGACTTGTGTGTCGTCAAGCTGACGCAGGCTGATCGCAGGTTCGCGTGGGAGGTCCTCGATCTCGGCGGCCTCGATGAAGATGACACGGCGGCCATAGAAATGCTGAGCGACACCGCTTTGTTCTCGCGGCGCGACCCGCTGCGCGCGCGCCGCGCTATCGACCGGATCGCCGGCAAGCTGCCGGTCAAGCGCGATCCGCTCAAATCCGCGATCGCTGCGCGCCTGCCTGCAGCCATTTTCTCGATCTTTCGCGTGATCGGTGTCCACAAGGACGGGGGTGTACACGCACTGGATTTGCTGGATCGCCAGCGCCCCATCCATATCATGGATCATGCGCTAGCCCAGCAGGTACAGGTGATCGGCGAAGTGCTGATAGCGGGTCGCTTCGTGGACCTTGGCCCCTGGTATGTCGGCTTCGGGATCGTCGTTCCTTTGCGCAAAAGTGAAAGCCTTGCGATCATGCTCGCACTTTCCGCAAGTGATGGCGGTCCCGACGAGATCGAGGAGAAGCGTCACGATCTGCATGAACTGATTTACCAGTCGCACCTGATGGGTGAGGATCTGGTCATGCGCGCCGTTGAACCCATGATCTCCGGCATCGCGATGGGCATCGACATGGAAGAGGATTTCGACGCGGCGATGAAATCCCTGGCACCGGTCTTCCCTTTGCGGCGCGCCGGTGGGCAGGCCGACAACAAGAACGCCAACGACAGGTGAACCCGCTTGAGCAGCGATATCAGGGCCGAGCTCGAGAGGCTCAGCCACGCAGCGCTGATTGACCTCATTGACCGTCACGCCCGTGACGACGACCGCTTCAAGGCCTGGCTCGCGGCGCAGCTGGCTATCCAGACCTCGCTGAATGACGGTGCCGGGCTGGATCCAGCACCGTTCGAGGCCCGGATTGCCGCATTGCTCGCGCCACCGTTCGTGGGGTTCCGAGGAGGCTATCGGCACGATACCCTGTTCGAAGTCGACTACGCAGCACTCGATGAACTGGTTGCGCAGGCGAACACATTGCTTACCGCGAAAGACGGTGTCAGTGCGCTGGCGATCCTGATCCCTCTGGCGCGAGGGCTCGCCGAGGTCGCAGGCAATTGCGACGAGCGCGATAGCTGCTTCGAGGACCTGCTGGCGATTCTCAACGAGCGGATTGCGGTTGCCGTTCTTCTCGAGAGCGTCACCCGGGAGTCCTGCGACGATGCGTGCGACTCGCTCAGCCGCTGCCAGCACGAAATTGCCAAATACAGCGATAGCGGTGCATTCGAACTGGCCATCGCCGCCGCTTCGCGCCGATGGGATGACCCCGGCCTCGAGGATCTCCTGGCCGGTCGTGGCTCGACCTGGCCGCTGATCGGCAGCAGCGATGCCGATGAGGAGCGGCTTACCGCAGCCCGGCTGTCGGCGCTGGACGTGATGGATCGCCATCAGGAGTTCCTGCGTTTTTCATTCGCCGCGAAGCATTTCCCAGCGCATGCAGAAATGCTGGTACGCCTTGACCGGATCGAGGACGCCATAGACGTTGCCAGAACACATTTGCGCGCGCCCGAAGATGTTCTCGGACTTGCCAAGGCCGTGTGGGACACCGGGCGGTGTGACGCCGCGCTCGATCTTGGCGGCTGGGGCCTATCGATGCCGCCTGATCCCGATACGGCGGCCCACACAAGCGCTCACGCATGGCTGACGCTGTGTCGCTGGGTGCGAGATCGGGCGGCGCTCGCAGGTCAGCCCGCAAAGGCGCTGTCAGCCGCCATCGGCGCGTTTGAAACGAGCCTCGCCCGCGAGGATTTCAGGGCGGCTGCGAAAATCTGCGAGCCCCATCAGTGGAACACAGTGCGAGAAGAACTGCTCGGTCGCCTGATCGCCGCCGCTTACGCCGTCGACCGCATCGACATCCTGCTTGATGAAGGTAGGCTCGATGACGCGATCGCAAGCATCGAACACGCCAATCCACGATTGCATTATGCGCGCGACGAAGCGCTCGTCAGGCTAACCAATGCCGCGCTCAAGGCCCGCCCCGAATGGGCTGCCGGTTTTGCGGTGAAGATGGCATCCCCCATCATCGAGAGCGGGCGCTCGAGCCGATACGACCTTGCCGCTTTCTGGCTCGAGCGGGCTGCGTGCGGGTTCATCACGCTCGGCAGAACCGCCGAGTGGCATCACTATCTCGACGAGTTGATGAAGACGCATCAACGCAAGCACAGGCTAATGGGCTTTCTCAGATCCTTACGCTCGCGCTCGTGAAGCGCCGGGCGCCGAGCTACCCCCGTCGAGCGTGCGGATCAGACGTTGCTGCCCCGAAGTCAGGCATTGAAAAGTGCGCCGGCCATTGTCTGAAGACCAAGGTGTTTTGCGCCTCGCCCCAACCGATCTTGGCGTGCCCCATTCGGCGAATATTTCCTGCGCGACGATGTTTGTGTCCGGCGCCGGTACCATTGGCGGCGCGGGGGCCGTCAGGCAGAGGCGCATCACTGCCCTAGGGGCAATGGCGACAGGCGCATCGCGGGGTAGCGGGGCCTTACGCATTAGCGGGGCCTTACGCATTGAGGCGTGTCACCATCCGGTCGCGTCCGTCAATGTGGTGTAAAATCGGGTGTGGCCACTGGGCTGCATTTTCAGGCGGCCTTGGGTGTAATCTGTAGCGGCTGTGCCTCCTCGATCATTGGTGTGGCAAGGGCGGCCATGCCCTCGATCTGCATGTAGCGGTGCTGGAGCTGGTATTCGTCATTCTGCTCGAGCAGGACGGCGCCGACGAGGCGGATGATGCTGTCCTCGTTCGGGAAGATGCCGACCACATCGGCGCGGCGCTTCACTTCCTTGTTCAGGCGTTCCAGCGGATTGGTGCTGTGGAGCTTGACCCGGTGCTGCTCGGGGAAGGTCATGTAGGCGAGCACGTCGTGCTCGGCATCGTCCATGCAAGCGCCGAGCTTTGGCCAGCGGGCGCGCAACTGATCAGCGACCTGCCGCCAGACCTGCGTCGCAGCGGCATGGTCGGGCTGAAGGAAGACCTGACGGATTGCAGCGGCAACGACGGTATTCTGGCCCTTGGGCACATAGGCCAGGGCGTTGCGCATGAAGTGGACGCGGCAGCGCTGCCAGGTCGCGCCCATGACGCGGGTAATCGCCGCCTTGAGCCCCTCGTGGGCATCGGAGATGACCAGCTTCACGCCGGTCAGGCCGCGCCGGACGAGGTCCTTGAGGAAGCTCGACCAGAACGGCTCGGCTTCGGAAGGACCGATGTGCAGGCCGACGATCTCGCGCTTGCCCTCGGTGTTGACGGCCACAGCGATTATCGCGGCGACACTGACGATCCGCCCGCCCTCGCGCACCTTGAGATAGGTAGCATCGAGCCAGAGGTAGGGCCAGTCGCCGGCGAGCGGCCGCTTGAGGAAGGCGTGGACCCGCTCGTCGATGTCCTTGCACAGCTTGGATACCGAGGACTTGGAGATGCCAGTCATGCCCATCGCCTGCACCAGTTCATCGACGCGCCGGGTGCTGACGCCGGCGATCCATGCTTCCTGGATCACCGCGACCAGCGCCTTCTCGACGGTCTTCCTTGGCTCCAGAAAGCCGGGAAAGTAGGCGCCGGTCCGCAGTTTGGGGATCTTGAGATTGAGCGTGCCGAGCCGGGTGTCGAGACTGCGGTCGCGGTAGCCATTGCGCCAGGTCGTGCGATCGCCGGAACGCTCGTGCCGGCCGGCGCCGACCAAGCCATCGACGTCGGCCTCCATGATGATCTGTAATACGTTCTCGGCGATCGTGCGCAGGAAATCTCCATCTCCGGTCTTCGCCATCAGCTCGGCAAGCGGTAATCTATCGTCGGTCATCGGGATCAACTCCTCGGTGGGCGTGTGAAGTGTGGTAACTCCACCTTACCGATGAGCCCGGTGGCCACCGAGATCGAATTCGCATGGGTGGGGCATGCCCCACCCATGCGATCGCCTCAATCTACACCGGAAATTACACCACGAGCGCGGACGCTAACCACCATCCATCCCTCACCCTGCTCTTGCGGGCCCAGGTGGCATCAAATGGAGAAACCGTCGCGCAATATGTAGGTTTGGACGTTTCGCTGAAAGACACTTTCGCCTCCGTCCGCGAGGGCTGCCGACGGACCTGGCGCGGCAAATGCCCATCAGATCCTAAACTTTTGGCGGATGTGATCCGCAAACGCGCACCCGATGCCGCGAGGGTCGCATTTGAGACCGGCCCCCATCGACCTGGCACTATCACGAGCGCACAGCGGTCGGCATTCCGGCGATCGGTATCGATGTGCGTCAAGCCAAAAGGAGGCTGGATATGGCGCGCAACAAGACCGACGCGATCGATGCTGACGGTCTAGCTCATCTTGCCGAGGCCGCCTTTTGGTAAAGGCCTTTGACAGCATGCTCGTACGCACTCTGGCGGCCGGCCTCAGCCCGGAATGGTGGCCGGCTTCGCGTCGGAGTCCATGGCCGGCTTCAATTGGAATTCGCAGACGGTCGAGGGCGTGGAGGTTCGAGTGTTCTCCTGGGCACCAAGCTCTCATCCGCGGACGTCCACCGACGTCCGCGAAGAGGCTGAAATCCGCCACTTTTTGTGTTATGATCGTCCGCTCAAATCCGGGCGAATTCGGCACCAATCGGGAACAATGCGGGTATATCCGAGGGTATCGATCTTCGTCCTTTGCTAGGACGATACCCCCATGGCCACCCTTTTTGCTACGACCGTCGCCACAGCCAAACCGCGCGAGCGGGACTATAAGCTGTCTGACGGCGGCGGTCTCTATCTTCTTGTCCGACCCAATGGCACGAAACTCTGGCGCCTCAATTACCGCTATCTGGAAAAGCACCGTACGCTCGCGTTCGGGGCGTGGCCCGAGGTCAGCCTCGCTGATGCGCGCAATCGCCGCGAAGGTGCTCGGCGCCTGCTCGCTGCCGGGACCGACCCTTCGCATCAACAGAAAGTCGATGCCGCTCGTGCCCGCGTCGAGGAAAACGACACATTCAAGCTCGTGGCCGAGGAGTGGGTGGCGAAGAACGAGCGGGAAGGTTTGGCCGAGGTCACGCTCAGCAAACTGCGCTGGCTCCTGGACAAAGCCTACCCCCGGATCGGTAATCGTCCGGTGGCAAAGATCACTGCGCAAGAGGTTCTGGCCGTTCTGCGCGCCGTCGAGGCAACAGGTCGACATGAAAGCGCGCGGCGCATGCGCAGCGTGCTCAGCCGGGTCTTCCGTTACGCTATCGCGACGACGCGCGCCGAGCGCGACCCGGCAAGCGATCTCCGGGGCGCTTTGACGGTTCCAAAGGCCAAGCACCTTGCTGCGATCACCACCGAGGATCGAGCAGGAGACCTCATGCGCGCGATCGAGGGCTATTCCGGTCACAAGATCACGCTATTCGCCTTGAAGCTGTCAGCGCATCTATTCGTGCGTCCCGGTGAACTGCGACAGGCCGAGTGGGCGGAGTTCAACTTTGATCGCAGCGTCTGGAACATTCCCGCCGAGAAGATGAAGATGCGTCGGCCGCATCGCGTGCCCCTTTCGGCCCAGGTAGCAGGGCTGTTCGAGGAACTGTGGCAGCTCACAGGCCGCGGTCGCTACTGTTTTCCGTCTTTCCGGACCAGCCAGCGTCCGATGTCTGAGAACACCGTCAACGCGGCGCTCCGGGCTCTTGGCTTCGGCCAGGAGGAGATGACGGCGCATGGCTTCCGGGCGATGGCCGCGACCCTTCTCAATGAGACCGGGCAGTTCAATCCCGATGCGATCGAGCGTCAGCTGGCCCACATGGAAAACAATGGGGTGCGCCGCGCGTACACGCGCGGTGAATATTGGAACGAGCGGGTCGCGCTGATGCAGTTTTGGTCTGACGAGCTGGAACGTCTTCGCCTTGGAGCCAAGATCCTCGAGCCCCACTTTGCAGCGCGGAAGCGTCCAGGCGCGGACTGACATGACTAAGAGGTTTACCATAGATTATAACCTGAATGACTGACCGGCTGACGCCGGTAGGATCACGGGGCGGGGCTGAAGCCATCCTTGTGGGCATGTTCTTCGAGATACCGCATGATGATGTCATCGGTGATGATGTCATCGGTGATGTTGCCGGAGGTGGTCGAGAAATAGCCCCTTTGCCAGAGGCGCTGTCCCCAATACCGGAAGTGTCATGATTTCCGTGCGTGGGCGGGCATAATGGGTAAAAAGGGAGTCCCACTATGTCACGACGCAAAGAACCTGCCATACCGAATGAGCTTCTCGATCAGCTTTGGCGGCCGGCGCTGCCAGCGCTGCCTTCGAGCAGGGCGGTCTGCTCAATTCGCTGAAGAAGGCGCTGACAGAGCGTGCCCTGAATGCGGAGATGGATCACCACCTCGCTGGCGAAGAAGCCGCCGGCAAAGTGCGCAACGGCTATGGTCGGAAGACGGTGATAACCGACACTGGCAAGTTGGCGATCGACGTGCCGCGCGACCGCCAGTCGAGCTTCGACCCACAGTTGATCGCCAAGTATCAACGCCGCTTTCCTGGCTTCGACGACAAGATCGTGTCGATGTACGCGCGCGGCATGAGCACTTGCGAGATTACCAGGCATCTGCTGGCCGAAGTGGCAGGTGAACAGGTCGCTGCCGAGAACGCCAAGTCCGCCACCAAGGTCCAACGCGGCATCGTCCGGGATTCCTTTCTGGGACCAACGGGCGGGTCAATCGCGATAGCTGGGCGCAGCGCTGGATGGGTTTTCCGGCATCAACCTATACGGGCCGGGGCGGTGTCGGCAGCGCGGAACGCGCACAGCGGCTGGCGATGCGGCCTGCGAGCCTGAGGAGGTCGAGGATGACCCTGTCGATTCTGATGCGGAGGATACCCCCGTCGTCGAGGGTGAGGATGGGTTGCCGCAGGCGGCGTAACCCCGATTGATGGACCGGCGGCATGAGGAGTGTCGCCGGTTCTTCGTTGTGCTGCCGCACTTCGCTTCCGCTGCGCGTCGCGAGGTCGGGATGCGCCGCATCCCTCCGGCGGTCGCCGCGCTGGCTCGCGGCGGCGTTGAGCCTGATCGGCTCCAAGGTGACGGGGGCGTCGCTGCCCTGTAGCCCCGCCTCGGCGGGCCGCAACCCGTCCGCTTCGCTACCGGGTCTTCCACTTCGTTGCAGCCCTTCGCCACCCCATTGCGCAAGCGCAATGGGACCTCGTCGAGGGTGCCCCCGCCCCACCCGGCGGGGCTGTCGGTCCGCTCCTGCCGCTCCCCGCCACCCTGGCGCCGATCGATGGCGGTTGAGGAAAAGGAAGACGACAATGAGCAGGAGCGAACGCGGAAGCCTCTATGCGCAAGTCACCGCCAAGATCATCGCCGAACTGGAAGAGGGCCGGTTGCCATGGGTGCAGCCATGGGATGCCTCGCGGTGTCCCTGCGCCATGCCGCACAACGGGGTGACCGGAAGGCCGTATTCCGGAATAAACGTGCTGATCCTCTGGGCCGGAGGTGTGGGCGGGGGCTACAGTTCCCAGCACTGGCTTACCTACCGGCAGGCGGCCGCGGCGGGCGGCAACGTCCGTCGCGGTGAGAAGGGCACGGTCGTGTGTTATGCCGACCGCTTCATTCCCAAGGCCGAAGCCGAGCGAGCATCGAGCGAGGATCGAGTCGCAAGGACCGTCGCCTTCCTCAAGCGCTTTGTTGTGTTCAACGTCGATCAGTGCGAGGGGCTGGCGGATGACCTGACCGTAGCCGCGATCCTGCCCGATCCGGTCATGGCCATTGCCGAGGCCGACCGCGTCATTGCCGCATCGGGGGCGGATTTTCGGATCGGTGGGAGCGAGGCCTTCTATTCGCCGATGTACGACTATGTGCAGGTACCGCCGCAGGCCGCGTTCCATGATCCGGTGAACTGGTATCGCACTGCCCTGCACGAATTGGGGCATTTCGCCGGAGGCAAAGGGCGGCTGCAACGGGATCAAACCGGGCGGTTCGGTTCGACTTCCTACGCAAGGGAGGAACTGGTTGCCGAGATGACGGCGGCTTTTGCCTGCGCTGCGCTTGGTATCCAGCCCACGGTTCGCCACTCCGAGTACATCGGGGCATGGCTGGAGGTGCTGCGCGCCGACGACAAGGCGATCTTCCGCGCGGCAAGCGCCGCCAGCAAGGGCGCCGACTATCTCCTCAAGAGGACCGAGGGAGGCGCGCAAGGGCAACGCTGATCCCTCTGCGACAATCCGCGAGCGAGGCGTGGCGCGCTGATGTGGCCCCCCATGGAACGCCGGGCGCCCTAAGTACTCTCCACCCCGATAAACGCCGGAAGTGGCAAGGTTCGTCAAGCTCGGGGACGCCTGTGTCACCGCGCGCCACGCGAAGCATCATGGGGTCGGCGAGGACGAACTGACCTCGCTCGTTACCCGCCTCAAGGAACTGGGACAGGCATGCACATCGTCGGCGCCTCGCGCTTTGCAACGCTCGTGGCCGCTGCGGAACTTCCGGTCCAGTCCTGATGCTTCATCGATCCCGGTGCCCCGGACGGAAGCCATCTTCCCCTATCATCCAACATGAAGCCCCGCATCAACAGGAAGGGGGCCGGCGTACTCGCTGGCCCTTTTCGGGTTTCCCGCGCTCCAGATCGAACCGGCGTTCTCAGCGAACATCGATGGTGCCCGCCGAATCGAGAATTCGGCGGGCGCATTCGCAGGCTCACGCGAAGGCCGGACGCACGCCCGAGGGCGTTTTGTAATGCACCTCACGCACGGGTGCTGCTTCGCATAACAGGCTGATATTGCGAGGTTATGTCGCGGCACAGAGCGGCTGCCAATCTGGCACAGATCGTCTTCCGCGGCAGCCAGAGCAGCACGTCGATCACCTCAAGCCCCTGTCTTCGCTTGGCATTTTTCGACTGCCGGTGGCAGTTCGTGGCAGTCGGATGTCGGACATGTCAGCCAGCGATTTACGCAGGCTGGCGGACAACGTAGAACAGTGTCGCTTCACCACGCACTGGGGTCCGAACAAGGACTTTCCATGGCACGAATATCCCTGCGTCTCGAAGACAGCCTGCACGATCAGTTGCTCCGGCAGGCTCGCCGCTACAATATCACCCTCTCCGATCTCGTGCGCCCCACGCTCGAGCGTCTGGCGTATCCTGGCCGGGTTTCCGATGCCGCCAGCCAGCAGGCGCAGCTCGGCATCATGGCCTGCACGCTTTCGCTCCTCCTGCTCGACATAGAGGCACGCGCACCGCATCTCCTGGAACCGGGTACCCAAGCCGCCCGCGATCTCTTCCGCGGTTGGGGGCTTCCCGAGGAACTGCTCAGCCATATCCTTGCGGGATTGGAGCATCGTCATGGCGCATAGGCCGAGCCCGCCCAAGGACAACGCCGGCTCCCACACGCAGGCAGCAAACCCGGGGACCCCGGCGCACGAACTGCCGATGGAGCCGCTCACGGTCCGCATCCCCACCGCGGTGAAGCTTACCGGTATCGGACGCTCTCGTCTCTACGAGCTCATCGCTTCCGGAGACCTCGAGATCGTGAAGATCGGGTCCATGACCCTCATACCCGTCAGCAGCCTGCGCGCGCTCATCGGGAGAGCGCGGGGCGGCGAGACCCATCATGACCTGCGATGAAGATTGGTCGATGCCGGGCGTCCGGGAGCAAGCGTCGCCCGCCGAACGACAGCATGACCTGCTGACCGCCGACTTCATGGCATCCGGTATCGATACGCGCCGGTTCGGGTTCTATGATCAGTCGGCGTTCCTTGCTCGGGAGAGTGCCAACACTTCCTATGTCGACCACTACGGGGAATGGGTCATGACGCGCCCGATCTCCGCGGAGTACGAGGCCCATGTCAGGGTGACAGTCCCGAAGCTGACATGTCTGCTCGCGAAGGCGTTCGCCAGTTACGATGCGCGGGGCCGGTGTGTTGCCGCATCCTGCATGATGACCCGCATGCTCGATCGCCTCGGGGTCTGGAGTTTCGGTGTCTGTGGGTCGGTAATCCTTGAGGCCCCCGCGCTCGGATTGCGGCGGGAGATGCAGACGATTGCCCTGAAGCCCGGGCCACTCAAAATTGCAGGGCATGCCTGGACCTGTGCGCCGCCCTTCCTCGTCGTCGATCCATCCCTCGCGCTTCAGCACTGCGATCCGGCGTTCGCCCGCCTCCTACCTGAGACTGTTCTGGCCGAAGCCTCTGCTCGCCGATTTTATCCCTCTGTGGAGGACTGCGTGAGTGAACCGGTCAGGGCGCTTTTCGCATCGGCGGAGGGCTGGAGAGATCCCTGCCTTCATCATCGACTGGACCCGGGTCTGGCAGGCCTCTGGCGAACGTTCCCGGCACGGGAATTCGCGGCGTCCGGGTTGCGGATGCGCTTCGTTCCGGTCGCCATCCGGCAACCTGCTCAAAGTCTGGCCCATATCGAGCTGGATGCGGAAGGTCGCACCGGAATGACGGTCTGGAACAGCGTCGTCGCGCCCGCCTTCGGCATGGCGCCGCTGTCCTACGAATGGTGATAACCGCGCCATATGCAGCTTGCCCGACAGCACCGGTGGCGCTTGGGCAAGGTCGTGTCAGCCCCAATGATAAGTTCGTTTTCTGGGCAGCTGGGGGCATTGCGTCAAGCGCCGCGTCGATGACGAGCAAGGCGTCGCGCAGACAGTTCTGCACGGCCGAGACAGGGATCGCCAGCCTCCTGCCAATCTCTTCGTAGGCAAGCTCGTCCACGCGGTGGAGCAGGAACACGCTCCGCGTTAATGGCGGGAGCTTGTCCACCGCCTCCCTGTAAACAGCTCGGCACACGGCGCAGATTTGTGCGTCGGTGGTTCGCCTACGACGCACGGCATAGCTTCCCACTGGCGGGCATCGGAAGCTCCAGCTCCATGCTGCAGTGTGCGGCCACCAACTCGTGGAGGATTTTGGTGCGATCCATCGCCCACGCCAGTTCCTCCCAACTAATGCGGTAGCGGCGCCCATAGCGCACCTCGACATAGGCACGGCGGATGCAGCCGAAGGTGCGCCGCTCGAACGGCGTCTCGCGCGGCCATGCCTCCCGCAAACTGCCCACCAGCATTTCCGCGCTCTCGCGCAGTTCGTCCAGCGCGTGGGTGCGGGGTCCGTGCAGCGTGAGCGACCACAATAGGCACTGATAGGAATGCTCGCACGCTTGATGCAGGAGCAACGCAGCCATCGGCGTGTTGTCCTGCCGTTGATAGAAGGCAGCGCCGTTCAGGAAGTCGGTGGCACGCGCGTACCAATGGGCGTACTCCGCGCGTCCCGCGGCAATCCGATCCATAGCGGGCATTCTGCGCGGCGATTGAAGCCGCAAACCCTCGGCTTGGTACAGGGCGATCCCCAGAGTGGCGATGCTAATGAAATGCGGCACGCCCTCGGAAAGAGCAGCGTTGATCCGCTCCAGACTTTCGACATCGAGGCGCACCGGACGGGTGATCTCGCCGAGCTCCCATGCGCGTCGCAATCTGTCGCGCACGTGCCGCCAGTCGCGATCGCTGCGCGCCAGCCGAGGGTAATTGACGATCACCAGCAAGCGGAATGCTTCTCCCGGCGCGACCTCACCCCAATCCGTCCCCGCATGGGGGCCGTGGAGGACCAGCGCGAGGACGCGGCCGGCCCTGAAATGTTTGGAGCATCGGCCTTTAGTTGTTTCTTCGAATTCCTCAAACAGGATCGTGGCGACGCGAAGAAGCTCCTTGTGGACCGGAGCGGGTATGTGATCGGCGTCGCCGCGCAACATCATGCCAATTTCCCCTAACAGCTGCGCTGGGGCCACGTTAGGCACGAAGAACTAATCGCTTCATCCACGCGGTCCAGCGGGGCACGATCAGGTGGAGTGATCGCGGTAGGTACTAAGCTTACCCTATAGACGCCGTGCATTGGGACAGAGACCAATGCACAGCGCGATGTGCTGAACTGCGAATCATCGGAGACCAAGCGTGTCATCAGGCTGCCTTCCTTGAGCCACCCGGAAAGAGCCGCGGGCTGCGCCGCAGCATAACCGGCACCGCTTATAGCACTGCAGAAGGAAAAGCGCAATAAGCGGTGCCGGTTATTGCACTTCCAGTTGAACCGGCCTCATCCCGAGTTACGACGACTGCATGGGAAGACCGCCGCTCAACTTGAAATCAACCAATCTTCGTTTGCCTGTCGGATTGGGAGAACGGATCGACAAGCTAGTCGGTCGGCAGAGGCGTGCTGCCTTCATTCGGGATGTTCTTGAACGCGAGGTCGCGCGATTGGAATCGGCGCAAAGCAAGAACGGATAACACGAAAGGTCCCGGCGAAGAGCTACAAAACGTTAGTGTCGGACACGTTACACTTGGGTGCGTTCGGAAAATCCGCCGAGATACTATTCCTGATGGCAGTATTATGGTCTGTTTGAAATCAAACAGTGTTGCCGCAAATTGGCTCCCTTGCGGCAGTAAGACTGGAACAGTTGTGTACTTGGCGCCCAGCCTCTCAACCATATCCTGTTGGTGATCCTCGCTGACCAGGGGGTGAGCGTAGATCATCAGCGTCACGTCAAACGAACTGTGCTCTGATAGCGCTGCCATGTCCGGCATGGGTATGCCCCCGTGCACGCAGCGAGGGCCCATCCCGACTCGCCCCGGCCGCTCAATTACGGTCGCCGGTCTTAAACAGGGGTGTTTCAATGAAATATATCGTTATCGCGGCGCTCGCGCTGCTGTCGGGCTGTACATCAACGCAAACGGTGCTGAGCCAGCCGCCGCGCGAATTAGTGAATTCGACCAAGTCGCAGGCCGAAGTGGCTTTCTGTATCGCGAACAAGAACAAAGTGCCCGCCCTCGACGCGCCGGACGGCGCCAAGGTCATCCAGATCAAGAACGGCTACGGGGCGGTGGGCATGATTTTTAGCGTCTACGCTGACGGCGCCGGGGGCCGCATCGAGGTGCGCAAGCCGATCGGTGTCAGCCTGACTGCCCACCGTCTGTGCTACTGACGATACCGGGAGGGCAAAAAATCAGTGTCGCGTTTGAAATTAGGTCAACCTACTGTTGAAATAGGTACGGGCATCCCGTACATAATCCCCATGCATACGGTCGTCGAAACTCCTACCTATCTGGCGGCGGCCAAGAAGGCGGGCGTCTCAGATGCCGAGCGAGATATCATCATCGCCCACGTGGCCGCCAATCCAGAAGATGGCGACATGACCGACGATCAGCCGGTGTTCCTGATCACTATGCTGTCGAAGGGAAACGCGGAAAACTTGACGGCGGAACAGAAGAAGGCGGCAAAATCTGCGGCCAAAGATATTAAGAAAGGCGAATGAAGATGGACGACGAAGACTTCCAGGGCATCATCTCTGGCCTGAATGACGTGAAGGATTACGTCCAGGGCAAGCGGGAGGGTTTCGTGGTCCATCAGGGCGTGGACGTTAAGGCGATCTGCAAGGCCGCCCACAAGACGCAGCGCCAGTTCGCGGAAACCTACCACCTTCCTGTCGGCACCGTGCGCGATTGGGAACAGAACCGCAGCCAGCCCGACGCCCCGGCGCGCGTCCTCCTCTCTCTCATCGAGCGCGAGCCGAAAACGATCGAACGGATTATCGCGAAGGTGCAGGCATGATCGTTACCAAGCAGGGCGAGATGAGGAAAAGCCACACAAGCGTTCTGGAAAGCATTGAGAAAGAGCTAAGGCGTGTGGACATTTAGCGAATTGCGATTTTGAGAGCAGCGATATTGATCATGGCCCTATAGCTCGTCGTCTGTGAAAAGCGCTGAAGCCCGCAGGGAGGCGTGGGTTTTGGTGGATATGAAGTAATCGAATTTGCAAGGTTTTGGGGAAATCGGGCGAAAAGCTTGCGATTACGTGCGCCTGTGCACGTAGGGGCTTTCCTCGCAAGTCGGGTCGTGATTCACTGAGTTGGACGACACGAAGAGGTTTTGCCGATGCCTCCGAAGAAGCCCGCGCCGCGCAGTGACGAGTTGTTCCGCAGTCAGCTCGACAACATGGTCGACATGGAACACGCGCTGGTGAAATTGGCGGGGCTGATCGACTGGTCACGGTTCGATGCGGCCTATGGACGGTTCTACCATGAGAAAGGCCGCCCTGGGCTGTCGACGCGGCTAATGGCAGGCCTGCACCTGCTCAAGCACATGGAGGGCCTGTCGGACGAAGCCGTCTGCGCCCACTGGGTCGAGAACCCGTACCACCAATTCTTTTGCGGCGAGCAGTACTTCCGCCACAAGCTGCCACTGGATCGTTCGTCGATGACGCGCTGGCGGAACCGGATCGGGGCCGACAAGCTGGAACTTCTGCTCGCCGAGACGCTGCGCGTGGCGATGGAAACCAGGGCAATGCCGCCGCAGGCCTGCGAGCGGGTGACGGTGGACACGACTGTACAGACCAAGGCGATTGCCCATCCCACCGACAGCCACCTGCTGCTACGCGGCATCGAGTGGCTGAACCGGATTGCCCGCAAGCACGGTATCAAGCTGCGCCAGTCATTCCTGCGGGTGGGCCGCCAGGCTCGGCGCGATGTCTCCCGGCTGATCCACGGGCGCGGTCACAAGCAGGCGATGCGTTGGGTGCGCAAACTTCGCACCTGGCTGGGCCGGCTCGACCGCGACATCGGCCGCAAGATCGCCGGAAATGAGGAACTCGAGGCCGCCTTTGCCGTCGTCCGCGAGCGGGTGGCGAAGATCCTCACCCAGAAGGCTGGCAGCACAGACAAGCTTTATGCCCTGCACGCGCCCGAGGTGGAATGCATCGCCAAGGGCAAGGCGCGGACCCGCTACGAGTTCGGGGTAAAGACCTCGATCGCGGTGACAAACGCCCGCACCGCCGGCGGCCAGTTCATCGTCGGCATGCAGGCGTTGCCCGGCAACCCCTATGATGGCCACACCCTGTCCGGGCAGATCGAGCAAGTCGAGCGCCTGACCGGCGTCACCGTTGAGCGGGCTTATGTCGATCGCGGCTACAAGGGGCACAAGCATGGCGGGCAGGCCAGGGTCTATATCGCCCACACCCGCGGGATCACCTCACCCACGATCAAGCGCGAGCTCAGGCGACGAAATGCCATCGAACCGATCATCGGTCACACCAAGTCCGATGGCCTGCTCGAGCGCAATCACCTCGCCGGTGCCACCGGCGATGCCATCAACGCCATCCTGGTCGCCGCGGGGCACAATCTCAGGTTGCTCGTCGCATGGCTGACTGCGCTTTTGCGCGCCCTCATCGCCGCCTGGCTATCCCCAGTCCTGCCCGAAATGGGCGCTGCCTGAAAGCAGCGTACCAGTTCGATAAACCCCTCACGGCACATCGGACGCAATCTACCCGTCGCCGAAACGAACATCGCATTGTTCACGGCCGACTAGCTCTGATCGGTTTTCTCGTAGCGAGTGGCGACGCGCCGGAACGTTTTGAGGCTGCAGAGAAGTTTTCGACGAGGTGTCTCCAACGGTAGGCGTGAAAGTCGCAGTCGATCTTTTGCTTCTGGTTTGATTTGGGTGGGATGGGACTGTCAGGAATTCCGTGTGGGGGCGGGCGGTTGAACATTACGCTGCCATGGCCTTGATGAAGCGTTCTGCGAACAGCACGGCGAACTGGGCCTTGGCCATGGACCATTCACGTGGCGGTATTTTCCACTCTTTCTCGGATCGGTTCAAGATCAGATAGAGCGGCTTGGTCGCTGAATCGTCGCTGGGAAAGTGCCCCCTGGCCCTGACCGCCCGTCGAAGCTGGGCATTCAACGCCTCGATGGCGTTTTTCGTATAAACGATGCGGCGGACCTCGTCGGGGAAGGCAAAGAACGGGATAACCTCGGCCCATGCACGGCCGCCAGCTCTGGCCGATCGCAGGATAGCGCCGACCCCATTCGCCGGCCTCGAAGGCTGTCAGGGCCTCCTCGGCAGCGATGGCATCGGTGGCGCGGATTCCCTCACAATTTCGGCCAATGCCCAGGCCGGTGACCTACGTGGCGACTTGTTTTCTCCGTACGAAAGCCTGCCCAAAACGAAATGGCCGGGGCGGTATGCCGCCCCGGCCATCCCACTCTTAGTCTGCGTTCCCGAAAAAGATCAGGAGCCGTTCGACTTGTTATCATCGTCAGCGATGACGTAGATGCCAGCGCCTACCGCAGCCACGCCAACAGCGGCGAGAATGATGGTGCCGGATTCAGCGTTGTTCTTCTTCTTAACAACGGACGACTGACGAGCGCCAACGCCGCTGAGGTTGGAAATCTTACCAACCGAAGCCGAAGCGGTGGTGCCAGCCTGGGCCGCCACAGGAGCGGCGACCATCGCCGCGACGCTCAGAGAGAGCAGAGTTTTCTTGATCATAGATATCCTTTCGACGTCGAGAAAGGGATCCTCACTGCCGCCCTGATTTCACCGAAGTGACCTGCAGCATACATTCAAGTTGGCCGGGAGGATCGGACACAATTCGCTGCAGTGCACAATGGGTGCGGAAAGGTCCATCGCAACTCAAGCGCGCATGGATGAAGCGTGCTCTGCCAGCGATGAATCGCTGCGCATATCTTGAATTAGCTAAATATCACGGCAAAATTAGCGTATGAAATGCAAATCCCTGATCAGAGGAAAAACTGGGTTTCTACTTAATTTGGCATAATCCGCTGCGCTTTTTCGCCGAAGACGGATATGTGTCAAAGTCTTGCAGGCGGTAGATCCTTAAAATTTGTAAAGTCAATATTTTTGCCGGACGTGTGCGTCGTTGGTGTTCCAGCAAATGGCCACACCCATTTCGCCCCGCAGGAAATGCTCACAGGCGGGGCCGACGATTTCTTCTGGGACGCCCAGCGCCGCGTTCATGCCCTCGGCAAGCCGCATGGCAATAGCGACGCCGCCTGCGCCTTCGATCATATCACTCTGGGGGCACGGGAGCGCCCCGGCGCTCCCGTGCCCACTGCGGAATGAGTCAGGCGAGAATCTCGCGCAGGAACCAGGCGCGCTGCTCGGCCTGGTCAGTCCAGTCGTCGATGATTCCGTCGGTGGCGTTGTCGCCGGCTTCACCGGCCAGTTCCTTGGTCGCCTTCAGGGTCGCGACATAGGCGGTGTTGTCCTCGAACAACGCCTTGACCATCGCCATAGCGTCGAGGCTGGTGTCGTCCTCGTCCTTGATGGTGGCCTTGGCGCCGATCGCCCCGATCGAGGTCAAGGTCTTGCCACCGAGCTTGCGCACCCGCTCGGCGATGAGGTCGGTCAGGCCGAAGATCTCGGTCGCATGGGCATCGAACAGCAGATGCAGGTCATGGAACTGCGGGCCCCGGACATGCCAGTGAAAATTCTTGGTCTTCACGTAGAGCGCGAAAGTGTCCGCCAGCAGCCCGTTGAGGCTGTCAATGAGCGCGGCCTGGGAGTTGTCCTTGGACGTCATTTTCGGATTCCCTCGATTTGTCGTGTTGTGAACAGAACTAAGCCCAAGAAACGCGATTGGAAAGCATAGGTTCGATTGCAAAAATCGATCAGAGAATGCCGATTTGCCGGAGGAACACGGTGATCGCCGTGACCAGCAGTAGGGCGCCGACTACCCGGCGCATCCCGTGCGCCACCGGCGTCGCCAGAAGGTCGGGCCTCGCCCACGCAAAAGCGACAAGCATCATGCCTCCTATAGCTCCAGCGGCTCCTGCCGGCCACGGACCGGCAAGTCCCACACCCATGCCAAAAACGAGAAAGCGCGGCGCATCTGTGACCTGATGCGCCAGCAATACCAGTGCGAGCGCACCAAGCGAGTTGGTCGGCTCGCGCGGATCGCGGCGGGGCGCCAGCACCATGGATTCAATCCCGGCCATGCCGAGGGCGATGGCCGCGAAAATGGTGCGCGCGGGCGGCGGTAACTGGACGAGCATGAGCGCAGCCGCATAGGCCGCCAGCGTAGCGGTCGCGATGCTGGTGAGGATTGCCACGACCAGAACGGCCGGACGCCGTCCCTGACCGAGCGCGAGCCCGGCGATCGTGACTTGGTCACGCGCGCCGAGCCCCGCCAGGAGGACGGCCAGGAAGGTAAGGTAGAAAGCGGGCATCAGGCCTGTACCATGCCCGCGTCCGGCACTCCGGGCGAGCCCTCTCAGCCCGCCTTCTGGCAGGCGACGATCGCGGTGATCACATTGGCGGTATCGGCCGGATCACGCACGCAGACGGTGTCGAGGCCCATCGCCTTGGCCGGATAGTCGTTGCCGCCCGGGAAGATCGCATCGCCGATGAACAGCATGTCCGCTTCCGCCACCCCGCTGCGCTCGGCAAGGCGGCGCAGACCCCACGCCTTGTCAACGCCGGGCTGAGTGACATCCACCGAAGTCGCACCGCCGAGGTTGATCGACACGCCCGGAAGGCGCTTGATGAGATCAGCCTGGATCACCTTGCGCTTGGCGAAGTCCGGATCCCAGTATTCCTTCGCCTCCAACGGGGCCTGCTGGCCCAGTGCCGAGAAGGTAATCTGGCTGCCGCGGTCCTCGATACGCTCACCCCAGGTCTCCTCGGGCGTGAAACCGGTCGCGGCCAGCGAGGCGTCGAAGGCATCGAGGATTTCCCGCTTCTGCTCCTCGGTGAAAAGTTCCGCATAGACCGGCGACCACGCGCCGTCGCTGTGCAGGTAGAGCTTGGCGCCGCTGGTCGGCATCATCCACAAGCGCGAGAGATCGGCATGCGCGGGTAGACGACTGGCGACCTGCTTGTCGAACTGCGGCCAGTCACCGCCCGAAATGACGGCCACCTGCGCAACGGTGAGCAACTGTGCGAGAAGCTCCGCCATCTCCTCCGTCAGCGGCTGCTTGCTCAGCGCCAGGGTACCGTCGAGATCGAACGCAACGATTTTCTTCATTCCACATCCTTTAAGAACCGGCGAGAAACCCGATGATCAGAAGGTTCATGGTTCGGCCTCCGTGGTATCGCAGAAACCGACCTTGTGATGGCCAATCGGCCGTACACTGCCATGCCTGGCCATTGGGAAAGATTGAGATCAGGCACAAGCGCCTTTCGCTCACCGCCTACTGGTTGACCGCACCGGCGAGCTTGCCCACTTTCTGCACGCCCGCAACCGTGGTGATCATAATGTCGTCGCCATCGACAACGACGATCACGTTTTCCAGACCGATTACCGATACGCGCGGGCCGTCGCTGTCGACCAGCACGCCTCGGCAGTCGACCATCTCGACCGTTCCGGAGCCGCGCACCGAATTGCCGTCCGCATCGGTCTCAAGCGCCTCGTGCAGCGCCTGCCAGTTGCCGATGTCCGACCAGTCCATGTCGGCGGGCACCATCGCCGCACAGGTCGTGTTCTCCATCACCGCGTAGTCGACCGAGACACTGGGCACCTCGGCGAAGGTTGCCGCGTCGGGATGGAAGCGCTGGCCATCCTCGGCGCCCTTCGCCACCGCCTCGGCGACGCTGGCGGCGACGTCGGGCCGGTGCGTCGCGAGTTCGGCGAGGAAGTCCTTGACCCGGAACGCGAAGATGCCGCCGTTCCAGGCGTAGATCCCTCGGCAAGAAACGCCTTGGCGCGTTCCAGATCCGGCTTCTCGACGAACTGCGCGGTGCGAAAACCGCCGTGCTCGGGGATCGCATCGCCGCGCTTGAGGTAGCCGAAGCCGGTCTCGGGCCGCGTCGCCTCGATGCCGAACGACACCAGCCAGCCCTGCTGCGCCAGCCCCGCCGCAGCGGCTGCGGCGACGGCGAAGGCTTCGGTATTGCCGATGTGGTGGTCGCTCGGGCAGACCAGCATCACCGCGTCCTCGGGAAGGCGGCAGGCGGCAAGCGCAATGGCAGCGGCGGTATTGCGCGCCGAGGGCTCGACGATCACCTGCGCCCCCTCGACCGCGCCGAGTTGCGCCTCGACGTGGGCCAGGTGCTTGTGACCGGTCACCACGACCGGGGCCGCGAAACCCTCGGAACCGGGACACCGTGCCAGCGCCGCTTCGAACAGGGTGCTTTCGCCGACCAGCGGGAGGAACGGCTTGGGCATTGCGGCCCGGCTGCGCGGCCACAGCCGCGTGCCGCTGCCTCCGCAGAGAATGACAGGGACGAGTATAGACATGGCCGAAAGGTCACTCACGGAGACACGGTTCTCTAGGAACACCGGTAATAGCTAGGGGGTGCTGCGATGCAACAGGGCAGAGCCAAATAACTCTGATTCGTCAGATTGGAATGGAACAGAAAGGCGGCTCGTCCGTTGACCAGTGACCAATTGCGGCGCAGCATGTGATTGAACCATCTGGCAGCCCTTCAAGAAGGGCATGAACTTGGTGCAAGGCTGAAATATAGATGATCAAATCGAGCGACGGCCCGTCACAGGCGGCGCATCGAGCCCCCATTTTTACCAATGATACTGTCCTCGGCCCGCCTCCTCGCCTCCGGCTTTCCCAATCGACGGCCCTTTTCCTCGATTTCGACGGGACCTTGGTCGAGATCGCCGATCACCCGGACGACGTCGTCGTTTCGGAACTATTGCCTGCGCTTCTCGTGCGTCTTTCCCGTAAGCTCGACGGCCGTTTGGCGATCGTCACCGGCCGGTCTATCGCTGCTCTCGAGGCTTTGCTGGGGCCGATCAGCCTGGCTATCGCAGGATCGCACGGCGGCGAATTCCGGCCCGCGGCAAATGCCGAGATCGAGCCCCTCGCCGCCCCGCTGCCCGGCGCAGTTGTTGACGAGCTCAACCGCTTCGCCCGGGCAAGCGGCGGACTTCTTGTTGAACCCAAGCCATTCAGCGCGGCAATCCATTACCGCCATCATCCTGAAGTGCTGCCTGATCTTCGTGCCTGCACAGAAAACCTGGCTGCCAAATTCGGCCTGGCCATCAAGCACGGCAAAAAGGTGATCGAAGTGACGATGCCCGGGTCGGACAAAGGTTCGGCCGTAGAGCGCTTCATGGCCCTTCCGGCGTTCGACGGCGCCATTCCGATCTTCATAGGAGACGACGTGACCGACGAGGACGCATTTGCGGCCGTGCGTCGGTACGATGGCGAGGGCGTGCTGGTTGGCGCCCCTCGAACCACCGCAGCCACTTCTCGCCTCGACGGCGTCGCCGAAGTGCACAGATGGCTGCAAGCCGGCCTCGAGGCCGTTCATAAAGGAGATTTCCGCCCATGACGTCGCCCGTACCGACTTCGCTGGAACTCTGGCCGATCGGCAACTGCCAGGTCAGCGCTCTCATCAACGAGTCCGGCGCCATCGTCTGGGGCTGCGTTCCGCGCGTCGACGGAGATCCCACTTTCTGTGCCCTGCTTCGCGGAGACGGGGGCAGGATGCTGGCACCTGGCGCTTTGAACTGGAGAACCAAGTCTCCGTCCAGCAACACTATCTGCGCAATACACCCATCCTCGTGACCCGGCTTGAAGACGCGAGCGGAGGAGCGGTGGAAATCTACGATTTCGCGCCCCGCTTCGAACGATCTGGCCGCATGTACCGCCCGGTTGCCTTCGCGCGCATCGTCCGGCCCGTATCCGGAGCCCCGCGCATTCGCACTATCCTCACCCCGATGAGCGGATATGGCGCGAAACTCGCCCCGATCACACAGGGTTCGAACCACATTCGTTATCTGGTGGAGCGCAATTCCCTGCGCCTGACTACCGATGCGCCGGTCGGCTACGTGCTCGACGAGCGCTCGTTTCGCTTGGAAAAGCCGCTGCACTTCTTCCTTGGCCCGGATGAGCCGTTTGCCGGAAACGTCGAGCATGATCTTGAGACGATGCTCCAGCGGACCGGCAATTACTGGCGCCTGTGGGTGCGCGGCCTTGCCACTCCGCTCGACTGGCAGGATGCGGTAATCCGGGCAGCCATCACGCTCAAGCTGTGCCAGCACGAGGAAACCGGCGCGATCGTCGCGGCCTTGACGACCTCCATCCCCGAAGCGCCGGGCAGCCAGCGGAACTGGGACTACCGGTACTGCTGGATACGCGATGCCTACTACACCGTTCAGGCCCTCAACCATCTTGGTGCCCTGGACGTCCTTGAGAAGTACCTTGCCTATCTGCGCAACATCGTTGCCGATGCACCTGACGGGGTCATCCAGCCCCTCTATGCGGTCAGCGGCGCCAAGGAGATCATCGAGTGGGAGGCCGCCGACCTACCGGGCTACCGCAACACCGGGCCCGTCCGCGTCGGCAACGCGGCCTATTACCAGGTGCAGAACGACTGCTACGGCCAGATCGTGCTGCCTTCGATCCAAAGCTTCCTCGACCAGCGCCTGCTGCGCATCGCCAACGAGGACGATTTTCGCAGCCTCGAGCAGGTCGGCGAAATGGCATGGAAGACCCACGATATGCCCGATGCCGGCCTGTGGGAATTGCGCACCCGAACTGCGGTCCACACCTATTCCAGCGTCATGAGCTGGGCCGCGTGCGACCGCCTGTCCAACGCCGCGCAGTATCTCGGTCTGGACGAGCGCGCTGCCTTCTGGCGCGACCGGGCGGACACCATACGTGCCAACATTGACGCGGGCGCTTGGCACGAAGTGGAAGGTCATGACGCAGGCGGGCATTATGCGGCCAGCTTCGGCGGGTCGCAACTCGACGCAAGCCTGCTACAGATGGTGGAACTGCGCTATCTGCCGCCGGAAGATCCCCGGTTTCGCGCAACGCTGAAAGCCGTTCAGAAGGCGCTGCGCCGAGGCGAGCACATGCTTCGCTATGACAGCGAAGACGATTTCGGGCTTCCCGAGACAGCTTTCAACATCTGCACCTTCTGGTTGATCGAGGCGCTTCACCGCAGCGGAGAGGATGAGGAGGCCCGGCGACTCTTCGAAGCGATGCTGGCTCACCGCACGCGCTCCGGCCTCCTGTCCGAGGATATGGATTTCGAAACCTCAGAGCTTTGGGGGAACTTTCCCCAGACCTATTCGCTAGTGGGTATCATCAATTGTGCCGGGCAGCTCTCCCGGTCATGGCGGGACTGGCGCTAAAACACGCCGGTAAATCCGCCCTTTCGCGCATGATGCACAGCGTTTTCGAGCATTCGAAACCTAGTCATCAAGCGCTCGCGACAGCGCAACTAAGGATACAAGAATGGGCCGATTGATCGTCATCTCCAACAGGGTAAGCGTGCCCAGCGCAGCCGGAGCGGCCGGCGCACAAGGCGGGCTGGCGGTGGCGCTCAACTCTGCATTGCGCGAACATGGCGGTATCTGGTTTGGCTGGTCAGGGCAGGAGATCTCGGAGTTCACCGGTCATCTCGACATGCAACGCACCGGGGGAGTCACGACAGCCACAATCGACCTCGAACCACAGGATATCGAGGAATATTACAACGGCTACGCAAATCGCACCCTGTGGCCCCTGTTTCACTATCGCATCGACCTGACCGAGTACGATCGCAACTTTGGGGAAGGGTATGAACGGGTAAACGAGCGCTTCGCCCAATCGGTATTTCCGCTGATCGAACAAGAAGATCTCGTATGGGTGCACGATTATCACCTGCTGCCGCTGGGATCGATCCTGAGAGGCAAGGGAACGAAAAATCGGATGGGCATCTTTCTTCACACTCCGTGGCCGCCGACACGCCTGCTGACTTCCCTGCCTTTTCACGAGAAGCTCGTCGCCTCGATGCTGGAATACGACGTCATCGGGTTCCAGACGACGGAATGGCTCGAAAGCTTTCTACACTACGTGCAAAAAGAGATGGGACTGACAGTCAATCTCGACAATTCCGTAGATTACAAAGGACGTCGCGTCGTTGCGCGGGCATTCCCGATCGGAATCGATTTCACCGAGTTTACTCAGGCGGCACTTGGCGCCGATGCACAAGCCGCACACAAGCGCCTCAAAGCCAGCGTGCGCGGCCGCAAGATTCTGATAGGAGTTGACCGCCTCGATTACTCGAAGGGGCTGGGCGAACGCTTTGAAAGCTTCAGCCGCTTTCTTGCCGACCATCCGGACATGGCGGGTAATGCAGTACTTCTTCAGATCGCACCGCCGAGCCGGGGCGACGTCGCCAGTTACCAGCAGATTCGCGAAGATCTGGAACGAAAAACCGGCCACATCAATGGCGCTCATGCCAATGTGGACTTCGTACCGATCCGGTACGTGAACCGCGGATATCCTCGTTCCGAACTGGCCGGCTTTTACCGTGCCGCCGAAATCGGGCTAGTCACGCCGTTGCGGGACGGAATGAACCTAGTCGCCAAGGAATATGTGGCAGCGCAGGATCCCGAAGATCCCGGAGTTTTGATCTTGTCGCAATTTGCAGGTGCCGCAACCCAGCTCAAGGATGCGCTGCTGGTCAATCCCCACTCGATCGAACACGTCGCGGAAACAATAAAACGCGCCTTGGACATGCCGTTGACAGAACGGAAGCATCGCCACGCCAAGCTTCTTGATTCTGTGCGCGAGGAAGACGTTCTACATTGGCTCAAGCAGTTCATGGAAGCACTCGGCGGAGTGGAACTAGAAAATAACCCATTTCCACCGCAGATAGCCACGAAATTAAGCCGTTTGGAATGTGATTGAACTTTCCATCAAAAAATATGCCTCATTATAATTCATATCGTGCTCAACATTCGAAAAATATTACCTGCCGCTAGATATTGCGCCTCGCAAACAAAAAAGATCAATCCAATAACTATAACACCGCTCACTACTTGTTGGCCGCGACAATCGCATCAAGCTGATAACCACGCGCACCGCCAGGAATGATGTCCAAATCTTTTTGAAACGGCAGCAAACACACATTCCACACCGCAGCGTAATTTACGCCGCTATTTTTTACATCTTTCATCAGATTATTGAACTGATATTCTTCAATTTTCCTATTTCCTTTATATTTGACGCCAAATTCGCCCAAAAATGAAATTCTTTTATCCATATCTGCCGCAGCCACAAACGCATCCAAAATGCCGGCCAGTGTTCGCGGCGCCTTCGGCCAGGGCCAGAGGGCGTCATACAGATGTATGGACAATACCGACATATCGGGGGAGTAATGGCTCGCAACTGCTCAATGAACTGCGCGCGAGTGTCCGGTTCCCGCGTGCCCCGCGCCATGTGCCAAGCATAGCCTCGTGGCACGTTTGACCCCATGCCAACCGGTTTGTTGCTTACCTTTCGCATGGTTTGCGCAAAGCGCTGAGACATTCCCCGAAGGTCTGAACTCGTCAAAATATCGCCTGACTGCGGCTTGCGGTCGGCAAGCGTCGGATCTTCCTTTGGCCATGTTTTCAACCGGCTCACGTCATCCACATAGTCATTGATCTCGTTGCCGAACTCGAACATCAAAACAGCGTTCGACCCGCCATATCGCTCAACGAACCTCTGAGCGTAACTTTGCGCGAACCGGCTTGTTCTAGACTGCGGGTTGGCCCACGCCCCAACGGGCTCTCTCATATGGAATGCAAGTGCAACGGGGTGCCAGAAAATGGACGGAACCAATTTGACTCCGTTGTGCTCCGCCGCCGAAAAGAGACTGTCCATGCCGGCCCAGTAATGCGCAGGATCGGCATCATAAATTGCCCAATCGCCAGCCCATTGCGCCGATGCGGCAAACCGAGTGAAGGGAACCCCCAACCTTCCCAACACCTGCAGCATGTCCGTACCGAAGCCCCCGCCAGGGTGCAGTCCGTTCAGGAAAATGCCATAAGTGTTGACTCCGAATACTGTCCGCCGCGCTCGTGCTGCCGACTTTTCCGAACAGCCGAGCAGCGCGCTGCTCGCGATGACGGACAGCATTTCTCGACGATTGAACTTCATTTCCTGTGCGTCTCCAACTTCAATCCAAGATCCGCAGGTGTGGACAGCACATCGCGTCCCATAAACAATTTAGGCGCATGGTAAATGAACAAGCGCTTACCAGCCGCACCAGGGGCTATCGGTCAAACCGACATTTGACCCTGGATCATTTTCGTCCGACATTGCCCGATCCCCTCATCGGCTCGCAAGCCTAACCATCAGCAACCTCTCGGAATACTTTGGGTGGGGGCAGCGGTTAATTTGAAGGCACCGCCAGCAATCGCATAAATCAAACCACATCAGTTTGCCGCATCGCAAAAAAATGCTTGCCTTCCCGTCAACCACCCATCCCTTCTAAATGTCTTATCCCTTCGCTTTTAGAAGCGTGGAAATATGTGACTTCGGACCGCTTATGGCGGAAAGCGCTTACGCTGCGGAATTTTCTCTGCAATCTTTCATTGTAGACCATCAAAATTCGAAGCAACGGAAACGCTTCTCATATGCGTTCGGTTGTGACAGAAGCCTCACGTTGCAATGCACAAGGAAATGCCGTGACCCGCGTCGCCATAATAGATGTACTGGGTGAGCACGGAGGTATGAACTATTACTCGCATGGCATGGCGGCAGCTATAGCTGAGGCCGGCTTGACAGTAACAGTGCATGGCCCGTCTGGACCAACTTCGAATGACATAACCTATCGCTGGAGACGCGCGTTTGTCGGCGCCTACGGTAAGGGCAACAAGGTTCTTCGGGCAATTAGGCTTATCACTGAGTCTGTAGGCGCCGCCATTTCGAATGTCATAAGCCAGAACGAATGGGTTATTTTTCACATCTTTCGCGCTGATGAATTAGAACTATTCGATATTTTTCTCGCCAAATGCACAGGACGCAAGATCGCTTGCATCGTCCACGACGTTTCCCGGACCGATCGAGATGCCTCGAAAAATTTTATGGACAAGGTTGTCGACCTCTCCAACCTCATCGTCGTGCACAATGCCTATAGCCGCGAAACTCTTTGTAGAGCGGCACCGGGGGGATAGGAAAGACCAGCATAATTCCCCATGGGAACTATATCGGTCAGTTCGAACAACCGTCCAGTAGCGCGGCTCGTGCAGCACTGGGCCTGCCCGCAGAACGCAAAGTCCTGCTGTTGTTTGGCAGCCAGCGACGGGAAAAGGGCCTTGCCGTCCTTATCGAAGCCCTGCGCCCCCTCCGGCAAAGGGATGATCTTATTCTGGTTGTTGCAGGCAAAGCGAAACCAAATGATGAGGAATTCTACCGTACGCTCGCCCGGCAGAATGAGGTCGAGCACCTGATCCGCTTTGATTTCGGACATATTTCGGACACGCAGTTGCCCAATTATTATCGCGCGGCATCGGTAATAATGCTGCCGTATCTGCGAATTTACGAAAGTGGCGTAGCACTTATGGCGATGAGTTTCGCTCGCCCGGTAATCGCGAGCGATATCCCCGCTCTCGCTGCACTCGCCGCAGAGTGCAAAGGCGTGGAGACGTTTGCTTCCGAGGATGTCGCAGATTTGTCCCGCCGGATCGGCGAACTCGTTTCCGGCGAGATAGACCTCGAGACAATGGGGAAACAGGCGTTCGATTTCGCTGAACAAGAGCGCAGTTGGTTAGGTTCCGGTCGGGAATGGGCCAGACTGCTCACCAAACAACGACATTTGATCGGCGCCAACGCCGATACAAATGGCATTTCGAGGTAAAGCATGCAAGGGAAGCCACTCCAGATCGCCATGCTCTGGCATACGATCGGCCAAGGAAATCTGGGCGTCGACGCACTGGCTCGCGCCAATATTGCGATCGTTCGCGCAGCAGCGGCACGCGCCTCGCGTGACGTTCATTTCACGACATTGGGATTTGGTCAGCCCAATGAACTTGCCGACCTTCCCCCGACGTGACCGTCGGGCATGGCCCAAAACTCAAGCAGATGTTGAGCGGAAAATCAGATTTTCTGCCTGCATTACGACGTTCGGATCTTGTCATTGATATCGGTGAGGGAGATAGCTGGGCCGACATATACGGCACTCGCCGCTTCATTCTGCAGGCTGGCAGCAAGGCCGCTGCCATCGCTCTCGGGAAGCCCCTGATACTGGCACCACAGACGATCGGGCCGTTCGACGATCCAGGCAAGCGACGCATCGCCAACTGGATCATGAACCGCACCGCTGCGGTATTCACCCGCGACTCGCTATCCAGTGATTATGTGGCGAAGCAGAAGATTTGTTGCGAAACGCGCGAGTTCATCGACGTCGCTTTTCGTCTGCCATTTGAGCAACAAGCGAAATCCGTGGGCGCGCCTCGCGTGGGAATCAACGTATCCGGGCTGCTGTATCAAGGCGGCTACACCGGCAAAAACGAACTCGGCCTCACGATTGATTATCGCGCATTCACCCATGAAATTATTGATTCCCTGATCAAACGCGGGGCGGAAGTTCACCTTGTCCCCCATGTCGCGACGAGGGGCGGCGGGCGAGACGACGATCTCTCCGTCGTGCCGGCATTGCTCAAGCAATTTCCTGAAGTTCGCGTCCCCGAGCCTTTCAAGAACGCGTCCGCTGCCAAGAGTTTTATCTCTGGTCTCGATTTCTTGGTAGGCGGGCGCATGCATGCATGTATCGGCGCATTTTCAGCGGGTGTTCCCGTGCTGCCGATCGCTTACAGCCGGAAGTTCAACGGGCTATTCGGGACGCTCGGCTATTCCCATTATGTCGATGGGAAAAAGGCAGATACGCGCGAAGCGATAACCAAGACTTTGGCCTCCTTCGACAATCGAGGCCAGATCGGCGAAGATCTCAAGCCTGGCCTCAAGCTGGCGGCAGCACGCCTCGACAACTACGAGGATCACCTCACTGGGATGATCACCCGCCTAAACTGATTTCTGCCTTGCGCCGTGCCCCTGCGCGGGGGCACGGAACGGCGTGCCTTGCCAAATTGATTGGCGACCAGAAGGCCGCTGAAAAACATTGCATATGCGACCGCTTCCATGATCGAGAGTGCTCGCTGGCAAATAACGATGACGCAGATTGCCGCAAGATAGCCGCTGTGAAACGTTCGTTCGCCTGCGGTGCGCCGGGCACTTATGCTGCCCAGGATGACCATGAGGAACATACCACCAATGGTGATCAACCCTAGAACACCATAGTCGAGCAACATCGTCAGATAGGAATCGTCGATCGTCAGCTGGCCCGTCCGCCCTTTGACTCCGGCAAGCTGCAACGAACTGCCGGCGCCGTGCCCGATCAGAGGAGCATCGCTGAATGCAACCCAACCTCGTTCCCACATCGACTGCCGGACCTGACTGCTAAGCCTTTCCGCAGTCGTCCGCCCTTCCGACAGATTGACCACGTAGTTGTAGCCAACCGCCAGAAGCGTCAACGTTATCGGTAGCGTCGCAAACGCGGTCACCCATAGCTTAGGATTTCGCTTTATCAGCAGCTCGAAGCCCAGGTAGCCGATCACAGCGACAACCAGACCTGCTTGCGCGGCACGTGATCCGCTGACCAAGGCGACAATAATGCAAGCCCCACAGGCGAGAATGGGAAGCCAGAAGCGTTTCCTGGCGAAAAAGAGCGAAAGCGCGATCGGAAAGCTCGCCGCAGCAACCTCCCCAAGAACGATCGGGTGAAGAAAGACTCCCTGCGCGCGCATGGAACCGTCGCGCGTCTTGTCAAACAGCAGGCTTCTCTTAAAATCATCGTCGATGCTGATCGGTAACGATGTAATGAGCGTGGCAGAGAAAAGATTTCCTGTAACGAACTCGAACAGGCTGATTACCAACACCACAAGCATGCAGACGCATACGATTGTCGACACCTTCCCTAGAGAGCCCGGCCAGTGCCCAAGCATCAGCCCGATCGGATAGAGCATTCCAAGGAGAAGGAGTTCGCGCACATCGAGATAGACAGAGCCCCCGGATTGAAACCGTAGGCGTCGGAGATAAATCTCACCCCAAAGTGGAGAGCGAAGAAGAATGTAACCATCCAGCCCATGACCACCGGGTGCGGCCTGGTATTTTTGCTCAGAAGACCAAAAGCACCGACGGCAAGAGCCCCCATCAGGACAAGGTTGTAAGGATTTACGCGAAGACCTCCGCCGCCAAGAGCGGCATATTTGGGCCACAGGTACAGAAGCACCGTCACCAGAGGCAAGCATGCAACCGTCACGGATCTGACGGTGATGCCTTGACTATTGCTTTGGGCGCTCAACGCCATCTCAATCTCCGAACAAACCTATGGCCGGTGGGCAGGCCCGGCGTTAACGCGACCGGAGCTGAAATCAACGATTGCGCGTCCTATTACAAGGGCAGCCTTGCGATCCCCGGCAATGAGATACTGCAACGCTTTCCCCGCAAGCCTGCCCATGCCCAGCGGAAGCATGATTGGCTGATGCCTCCTCAGAAAGCGGAGCGAACTTGCAGACATGTAATAGAGCGAAAGGTCGCTGGGACGCGCTCGCGATGACGTACCGATAGCCCCACCTTCCTTGTGATAGACGATGGAATCCGGTGCCCAGCCAAGCTTGAAGCGGTCTTTGCCCCGCCTTGCCCAGTCAATTTCCTCGAAATAGAGGAAATATCCTTCGTCCATCGGACCTACGGCTTCCAAATAAGCTCGACTGACCAGCATCGATGCGCCGATGACATATTTTAGCCGGGCTTCGATTTCCTCACGCGGGGGCAATGCAGCCAGAGGGCTGACCGGCGCGAGTTGCTCTGCACGCGCGCGCCAGTTATTGAAGGTGCCTCCCAAGGCCTGCACCGTAGCCCGATTGTCATGATAGACCAGTGTCGAACCGCAAATACCGATACGAACATCCTGGGCCATCCGGTCAACGAGAGCCGCCAGCGCGTCCGGTTCGACTTCCGTATCGTTATTCAGCACCCATACGTGAGTGCACGCCGGGTCGAGCAGTGCCAGCTTGATGCCGACGTTGTTACCCCCGCAAAGCCGTAATTTTTGTCGAGGCCCACCAGAGTGACCGGCAGGAGGCCAAACCTCCCCGTCAGCCAGTCACAGATTTCATATTGGTCCGAGATGGATGCCGGCGCCGTTGCCTGCTCGAGACCTTCTGACCGCCCCCAGGCAAAAGAGCCTCCCTCTCTGCCGATCGGGATGCGTTGTCGATCGCAGTGACGGTGACAGGTTGCCCCGTCGTCGCCGCGAGCGAGCGGATACAGGCAATCGTATCGCCGGTACCATTATAGTTAACGAGAACAACGTGGATCATCGCGGTTCCTTGATGGACGTCAGACAGGCAAGCCATGCATCAGTCGACGTTTGCTCTGAGACGGTCGGTCGCGGCCACATAATACCGCACCATCGCCCCCGAACTGTAATCCTCATCAAGAAACGTCTTCTGCGCGTGTTGCGCAGTAGCCAGGCGGCTCTCGGCGGTTGTCGCGAGCACCGCGTCGCGCATGGCTTCCGAATCGCCGACCGGTACGTACACGATGTCCTGCTCTCCGAAATAAGTCGGGACCCCTCCCGTGCGTGTACACAAAACGGGACAACCCAGAGCCGCAGAATTCAAAGCGAAGGTGATGCCGGAAAAGGCGTTCTCGACCATCGACACGGCCGAGAGGTCCGCATCGAAGAACTCTTGGATGAACTGGTCGGTGGACAGGTCCCTAAGGCGGACCACGTTCTCCATTCCGGCGAGCAATGTCTGGTCCATCCAGTCACACCATATCCTCAGCCGGAACCTTTCGTCGCCCCCGAAAGCATGGATCAGTGTGGGCCAATCCCGTGTCCTGTCATTGCCCGCAGCGAAGATGGTGATGGCCTCCTGCGGCGCCCGCAGTTGCGGAGGCGTAATACGAAATACCTCCGTATTGACTCCGAAGTGCATCAAACGCACGTCGGAACCAGGAAATGCTTCGCGCGCGGTCTCAAGGCAGCGATCTGACTGCACCGTCAGCACATCGATGTATCGCGACAAACGCTTGATGAGCCGCTTGCGCCAGGAAGGTATCCCTCCCATTCGTTGATAACCCAAACTGAACTGGAAACGATAGGTTTGCGGGCCACCAGACCAAGCATCATCAACGCCGCGATCGCCATCGACTCGTTCTCGGTCATCGCCCAGACGACATCGGCGCGCGCTATCTTCTGTCGATTGTGCAAGGCATGAAACAGGTCCAGGCCGCAAAGCCGGCGCAGGATTTTGGCTGACAGACGATCATGGCCATCGGACGAAAAATCCACGCGCACGCCATCTTCGTCCGCGAGGTGGAAGGCGTACGGGGTCTTGTTTACCTCCAGACCTGCCGCGTATCGCTTCCGGTAATCCTCGATGCCCTTGCCCCGAAAGATATGTACATAAACATTGTATCGTTCCGATTTCATCGCCCACTCCCGTCGAGCAGGTTTGAGATGGCAACCTGCAGGTCAATCACGGTTACCGACATCGCCAATCTCCTTTCAGGCATTATAGGCCGTAAACTCATAAACGGCACCACCGATACTCCGTGCAGATGAGCCGCCATATCGTTCCGTGCCGTATCGCTCGCCTTATGCCAGTCGCTTCTTTCGGGATCGCCTGAACGTGCCAATCGCGCTGCGCAGAAGTTCCGCCTTGCGCTCCCTAGCGTGAGCGAGAGCAGGGCCATGTCCCGGAAATGCGGCCGATGCCCTCTCGCCGCGAAGAGCCCCGCGACGCGGGCGACGACGTTGCGCTTCCGGTGCGCCTGATAAGGCTGCATATGCTCGATCTCGTTCACATCGAGAGGCTCGCTGGCAATCCATCCCCCAGCTACAGCCCGGTCGTAAAGGCGTTGGCCGGCTTCGGTCCGCGCGACGATCAGACTTCGTCCGTCGCGTTCGGTGAAGTCGGGATAGCCATCCTTGCCGTACCAGGCATCGGCACAGACGAGGTCGGCGAATTCGCCGGTCCCATCAGGACAAACCTTGCAGCGGAACTGCAGGTGCCTGTTCAGTATGGTGCCCCAACTGGAGTTGTAGTCCATGCTCTCTGCCGAGCCATCACGGCGGGTCGCACGGGCAAGCCCCGGCCACCCGTCGCCGCGGTACTGAAAGCGTTCGCAATCGTCGTGTGACACGCCGAGCTTGTCGAGTACCGCCAGCGTTCCCCTGCGGCTGGGAACACCCGCGCAGAAGAAAGCGAGCCTGTAGGGAATCTGTTCGTCGATCCGGGGGTCGACTTTCGCCATCCGTGCTAGACCCGCAACATCGCAAGGCTTGCCTATGAACGCAAAGCGCTTGCCCGTCGCAAGATGCATCTCGATGTTCTCAAGCGGACTGGACGGCGCATAACGCGATCCCGCCGCCTGAAGAAGCGCATCTCTGTCGCCCTTGGTCCCGGTCACATTATTGATAGGGTCGTCTTCAGCAGCCCCGTTCGTAACGACGAAGTCCGCTTCGCCGGCTTCGACCAGTCCAATCGCAACAGCCGTCAGCACTCCGCCCGACGATCCGCGAAAGCGAACCTCGGGGTCCAACGCGTAGCCAGTCGCCAGCGTCCTGATCGGCCCCCAGAGAGGATGATACTCTGGGTCCTTGCTTTTACCGTCGAGCGCATGACCCGGGCATATCTTTGCAAGAACCTGTCTTTCGTCGGTGTTCAGAGGGCGTGCTGAAACCGGACGCAGATAGCCATCGTCGCTTATCTGCATTTTCATGCCCGCATCGGCCAGCGAAGACACGCAACCGCCGCAACCCAGGCAAAGGCCATTGTCAACAAGTGCGTTGAGCGAAGCTAACGTCACGACACTTTCCAATCATGCAAAATCTATAACCACCGAACAATCGAACGAAATTTTACAAATTTTCATCTGATGAGAAATGATCCTTAGGATTAAAGACCATCTCCGGGTGATCTTTCACCATTTGCCGAAGCTCATGAGCATCTTTTTCCCACCAGCGAGTTTTCTCGATTGCAGATATGGTCGCTGGATCGAAACGCATTTTCAAGACACGTGCAGGATTACCCGCAACTATTGAGTAAGGTTCGACAGGGTTCGTCACTACTGCGCCTGCAGCGACGACCGCTCCTCGTCCAATTGATTTGACCTTGGACGTGATGATGGCGTTATGTCCCAACCAAACATCATCGCCAATCTCAATAACAGCATGTTCAATCATGCTGCGGTCAACAACTCCCAAGCGTTCGTTATAAAAATACGCCGTTAAACCAATAAACTCCAAGCCATGATCTCGGAGAAAAATTTGAACAGTATCGGCAAATGAACAATATCTTCCGATTTTCACGCCCGGCGGAACTCGACGTAAATCGAAGCAGCCATAGCTATACATTCCGACTTCAACACCATTGGCTCGGAAATTCGAACGTAATTTTTGACTTGTGAGTTCATCATGCCCGCTTCGACCGATTAGACGTTTAACTATCTTTCGCCAATCCATGAATCAGTCCGCTTTCATAACGATACGATCAGCGCAGAAACTGCTGCCGTAATCATCAAAGTTGCAATCGCCGTTATATCTAGACGCTTAGCAAAATATAACGATAAAGAAATTATTATCAGAGAGGGCACTGAAGACATCGCCATGACCCACGATGTAAATCGAACACCATGCCCCGGAATGAAAAATACAGCCATCGCGATCACTGAAGTAATGGCCGCAACCTGAGAAAATATACGAGCATAAATCAAACCGATTGCAGCCAATTGTATGCCAAATGCTGCTGTAATCACGCGAATTGTCGCAAATACGCCAAATCCGGCCCAGAGCGGACCAAGTGCAGCGTAGCTATCTCCAAATATCAGGGGCGCTACGATCGGACCAATAAATGCAAATCCAAATCCAGCAATCGCCGACAACGCCGCGAACTCGAAATTGAGCCTCCTGGCATTGCGGAGAAATCGCGCCTCGTCGTCCTGCGCCACTGCGGCAACCAGGGATGGCAGATAGACGGTGGAAAGTACGACCGCGAGTGGCATGATCACCTGAACGAGCCGCGCGCCTGCCTGATAGATGCCCATGGCATGGGCGCCAAGCAGCGCACCATATAGCAGGACGTCCATCTGCGAAGAAGCATTAGTAAGGATCGCATCGACCGCATAGCTGCTCGATGCCCGCATTCTGGCCCACAATCTGGCCCCGAGCGGAGAACTGTCGCCCGTGCCGGCAAACCATGACCTCAGGGCGACCGCGCTCATCAAAAGATAGAGAAGGCGAGAACCAGCGAATGCGCATGCGGCGCTCGTCAGGTCGCGGGTCAGCGCAGCAACGCCTCCGACGATTACGAGCATCAGCACGCTTCCTGCGATGACGACCCTGGCTTCGACATCGAAACGACGCGTCGCCCGTGCCGCCACAAGCGTCAGGTCGGCGAACGAATAGGAAAGCGCGCCGACATGTACCAGCGCGTAGACGGGCAACCAGGCCGTCGGCAGGGCCACCACTGCAATCACCGCCCCCAGAACCGTCAGCGCCAACGAAATCAGCGCCTTGAGGGTCAGCGCCTCACGAAGTATATGTCCGGCTCTGGCGGGAGAGCCTGCTGCATCGCGCAAAGCCGACAGGCCAAGGCCATAGTCGCTGACAAGTGCAAGGAAGGTGGTGTAGGCAACCGCCGTAGCGATCACTCCGAAAAATTCCGGTCCAAGGAAGCGCGCCAGCAAGACGAACGTCAGCAGGCCCACGCCCATGCGCGCAAGCGTTGCGCCGAGCACGAGCACCTTGTCGCTGTTTCGCGCATCTCCCTGCGACACGGGAACAGGTGTCGGGAGATCTTCCAGAGGAGCCGAAAGCGACTGATCCGTCACGAGCCGGGCCGGCGGACAATCATCGAGCGGCAGATGGCGCTGCACGATGTTGGGATAGCTTGCATTCGTTTCCTCGTGACCGCCCATTCCGATGATGTCTTCAAACCGACAAGCGGGTCGGCTGCCCAGAACTGCTGTCGTCAGTCAAATCCACCTTGCCGAATTTCGGCGAAGCAGTCCACCTTGGCAGACGGTCGCAGACGCCAGCCGGTCAATCGACTGCATTCTGTATCAGACGTTCGTACTGATTCAGTACAGCGTCCCACGTGAACTCCTCGGACCAGCGCCGCATGGCATTGTCGCGCAAAGATGCTTTCAAGGCCGCGCTTTCAGCCAAGGTCTCCATGCGTTGTTCGCATTCGTCCTCATTCCGGAAATAGAGGCCCGCATCTCCTGCAACCCACCTGTTGAACGGGTTATCGTGAGCGATGACGGCATTCCCCGCACCAAGCGCTTCGACCAACGAGGGATTTGTGCCGCCGACCTGGTGCCCATGCACATAAGCATGACTGAACAGCCGCAATGCGTGCAAGTCGGGCTTGGCATAGACCGCGCCGGGGAACACCACCTCGTCGCTTGCAGCCGCGAGAACCGACTGCTGGTAGGCATGACCCTGACTGTACTTGCCAAGAACCACCAGTTTCATCTGACGTCGTTTGCGCGAGAAGGCGCTCACAATTTCCAGGATAGAGTTTTCCGGTTCCGGCCGTGCAATGACGGTGAGAAAGCGATCGCGCTCTACCCCGTAGCGGGACAGCAGCCGCTCATCGGCCGTCTCGATCTTCTCGCTGCCATAGGGAATCATCGTAATCTTGTATGCGGGCGTGTGCTCGGCGTGATGCGCCGCTATCTGCGGATGATCCGCGATCAGAACGTTACCAGACGCTGCCGCCAGCCTTTCATTGATCCACAAGTATATCTTCTGGGCAGTGGAATATTTGGCACGCTTCCACTCGATCCCGTCCATGTTGATCAGGTTCAGACGGCCCCTCAACCTGGCATATACGGAAAGAAAACCCGTATTGTAGCCCAGGGTCAGAAGCACGCCCTTTTCACGAACCGCCGCGATCGTGGATTTCACGTCGAACTCGATCGTGCCGATTGCACCCTTCGATGCCACGGGGATATGGAAGCGGCGGCACCCTTCCCAGGTGTCTTCGTACAGCTTTCCGGTATCGCTGCCTTGGCAATAGACGGTGACTCCCCACCCGGCCTTGACCATCCATGGCACAAGCCGTTCGGCGAAACTCTCGAAGCCGCCATGGGCGGCCGGCACGCCTCGAATTCCTAGAATGATCAGATGCTTTTCAGCCAAGGTACACCGTATTCCAAACATCGAGGAAAAAAGTGGTCGGCGGCAAGCGCTGGCCGACCACTCGTCATCAGCGCGTGATCGCTGCTCGTTCTAGTAGAGGTTTCCACCAGTCCTCACGAGAAAGGAACCAGGACAGCGTCTCGGCGAAGCCCTGCGGGAAATCCCGAGCCGGGGCGTAATCGAGTTCCGCGCGCGCCTTGGTCTCGTCGATGGCATATCGACGGTCATGGCCCATGCGATCGGTAACGAAAGTCTTGAGTTCCGAACTAGAACGCCCCTTGGCTGCCGGCGCATCCGGGAACCGAGCGGCGAGCGAAGGATCGGCGGCGAAAGCGCTGTCTACCGCCCGGCAAATCTCCTCGATCACCGTCAGGTTCGGCAGTTCCTGACCACCCCCGATATTGTAGACCTCACCGGGCTTGCCCTTGCGCAGGCAGGCCTCGATGCCACGGCAATGGTCCTCAACGTGCAGCCAGTCACGCACATTCATCCCATCGCCATAGATCGGTAAAGCCTTGCCGTTCAGGGCGTTAAGCGTGAACAGCGGGATCAGCTTTTCGGGGAACTGAAAAGGTCCGTAATTATTCGAGCAGTTGCTGGTGGTCGTCTCGAGACCGTACGTGTGATGGTATGCACGCACCAGATGGTCGCTGGCTGCCTTGGAGGCAGAGTAGGGAGAGTTCGGCGCATACGGCGTGGTCTCGCTGAATGCGGGATCGCTGGGACCTAGCGAACCATATACCTCATCGGTGGAAACATGGTGGAAGCGATGCGGCTTGCCGTCGCCATCCAGCCACGCCTTCTTGGCGGCCTTGAGCAGGCTGTGAGTGCCGATCACGTTCGTGGTCACGAATGCGTCGGGCCCGGTAATCGAGCGATCGACATGACTTTCCGCCGCGAAATGCACGATCGTGTCTATATCGTGATCAGCGATGAGCGATTCCAGCAGAGCGGTATCGCAAATGTCGCCCTCTACTAGGACAACATCTTCAAGCCCGTCGAGGTTTTGCTTGTTACCTGCATAAGTCAGCAAATCCAGGACGACGATCTTGTCCTCCGGTGCAACCTTGCTGCGGTAATGGACGAAGTTGGCGCCGATAAAGCCCGCGCCGCCGGTGACAATCAGATTAGCCATAGGTCTTGATCTCAGCAATCATCTTACGAAGGTTAACGCGCCAGTGGGGGTAGGACCGCCTAGAACCGAGTAGGTCGATGTCTTGTCGAGCACCGAATAGTGCGGCCGTTTGGCAGGCGTGGGGTAATCGGAGGCGTTGATCGGGATTACCGGCACCGACTTGTCCAGCAGGCCGGCAGCGAGAGCTTCATCCTGGATCGCCACTGCAAAATCGTACCAGCTGCAGACTCCTGCATCCGTGTAATGATGAAGGCCCGTAACGTCCTTGCGCGCCATCTCCCATAAAGCGGCAGCGAGGCCCGGCGCATATGTCGGAGTGCCGATCTGATCGGCAACGACGCGCACTTCAGAACGCTCGACCATGAGCCGCAGCATGGTGCGGACGAAATTACCACCGCTGGGCGCGTATACCCAGGCCGTGCGTACGATCAGCGCATCTTCCCCAGCGAGTTTCTCACCGGCGAGCTTCGTTCGGCCATAGCTCCCCAGCGGCGCCGTAGCGGCGTTGGGCCGATATGGCACTCCTGCCAGGCCGTCGAACACGAAATCCGTTGAAACATGAACGAAACGTGCGCCCACGCTTCGGGCCGCCGCGGAAAGGTATCCCACGGCCGTGGCATTCACCGCCAGAGCGACGTCTTCTTCGCTCTCGGCCTTGTCCACAGCAGTATATGCCGCCGCGTTGAATATTACGTCCGGCTGCACCAGTTGTGCCACCGCGAGCACGGCCTCAGGGTCGGTAATATCAAGCGTATCAATATCATGACTGACAAGCTGCGCGGTAGACGGAGCCATGGTCGCCAGACCCTTGCCGAGTTGTCCATGACCGCCCACGATCAGAGCCTTCATGCGAGGGGTTCCACTTCGCTCAACGGCTTGCCGACCTTGTCCTTTGCCGAAAGCTGAGGCTCAATACACTCCAACGGCCATTCAATAGCGACATTAGCGTCGTTCCACATCAACGAGTGCTCGTTGGCCGGATCATAGAAAGCCGTGCACTTGTAAAGGAAGTCGGTCCCGTCCTCCAAACTGACAAAACCGTGCGCAGATCCAGGCGGAACCCAGAACATACGCTTGTTCTCGGCCGATAGTTCGACGCCGGCCCATTTGCCGTAAGTCTCCGAACCCGCCCGTAAATCGACCGCGACGTCCCAAGCCCGGCCGGCAGTGACGCGGACCAACTTGCCCTGAGGATTTGGCTGCTGATAATGGAGCCCACGCAGAACCCCTCGAGCAGATCTGCTGTGGTTATCCTGTACGAAATCGAGATCCAGGCCGATGTCGGCAAAGATTTTGCGATTCCAGCTCTCCATGAAAAACCCGCGATCGTCACCGAAGACGCGGGGCTCAATGATAACCAGCCCCCTGATCTCTGTGGGAATGACGTTCATGCTGCACTCCCGTTGACGAGAGCATCGCGATTCCGAAGTAAATTGAGCAGATAGGCTCCATAGCCGCTTTTGACCAGCGGCGCGGCGATCTCCTCAAGGCGGGCATCATCAATGAAGCGCTGCCGCCAGGCGATCTCCTCTGGGCAAGCAACCTTGAGCCCCTGGCGCTCTTCGATGATGCGAACATAGTTTGCCGCGTCCAGAAGAGAAGCATGGGTCCCGGTATCGAGCCACGCGTAACCGCGCCCCATGATCTCGACCGACAACTGGCCACTTTCCAGATAAAGGCGGTTGAGGTCAGTGATTTCAAGCTCGCCGCGCGGGCTGGGTTTCAAGTCGCGGGCCAGTTCAACTGCATGACCGTCATAGAAATACAGTCCGGTCACAGCGTAGTTCGATTTGGGCCGCTCTGGCTTTTCCTCGATTGTCTCCGCCCTCCCTTCGGCATCGAACGAAACGACACCGTAAGCCTTTGGATCGCTCACGTAGTAGCCAAACACGGTCGACCCGCTATCGCGCGAATCGGCATTCTTGAGCAGATCAGGCAAACCATGACCGTAGAAGATGTTGTCTCCCAGAATCAGTGCGGAAGGATTGTCACCCACAAAGTCCGCACCGATGTGGTAGGCCTGAGCAAGGCCCGCTGGCTCTGGCTGAACAGCATACTGCAATTCCACGCCGAAATTGCTGCCATCACCGAGAACACTCTTGAACGCGGCCTGATCGTGCGGCGTCGTGACAATAAGTATTTCACGGATGCCAGCCAGCATGAGAACCGACAATGGATAATAAATCATCGGTTTGTCGTAAACCGGCATCAACTGCTTGGAGACCCCCGGGTAAGAGGATAGAGGCGGGTTCCCGAACCACCCGCAAGAATTATACCTTTTCTCACCTTAAATGCCCTCGCTTCAGCAGCAAAACCAAGACCCAGATCAACCTAGAAATCGACAACATTCGTGGGCGGCTCGCCAATATCTTGCTCGACCATGCATTCACTAAACCAGCGATCACACTATAGAAGAATTCCAGCTGAAAACGATACCTTCATCGTTCGGAAGCCTCCACAACAGCCATCTATTCGAGCCATCCCGTACAACGTTGAAAAATGGAACGGACCGTCAAACGGTGTTTGTACCCCACATCGCCCAAGATCAACCGCTTCATGCTGCAATCGCACAATGTGATGCGAAATTGCGAAATGCTGCAGCAAACCGCAATCAGCTTTGCGCGATATCGAAAGATGCGCTGCGACGCGCAGCAGCTAACTCACCTTGCGATGCGACAAGCACAGCCCGACCAATGCCCACATTTTCGGTGTAGAATCCAAAACCGACAGGAGCCATTCTCCTTTGCAGGGGCGATCCAATGCTGGCACCCATCAGATGAAACCGATGCGAACAGTTCGTTAACGAATATGATTCAAGCCGAGGACCGCACAGCTAGTTGCCTTCACAAATCATCCACTGATAAAACTAGGAAAGACAATAACGGATATCTGCCGCAGTGCAACATCTCAGTGCTCACCGATTAGCACGTGCCTAGTGAATTGATTCCAACACTTGGTGCCCGCGCCGTACAGCGGCTATAATTTCGTTCGGATCGGCCTTCCAGATGAAAGGTCGGGGGTCCTCGTTATGCTCCTTGATAAAGCGGTTGATGGCAGCCTGCAGATCTACGACCGAATGAAAGACGCCGTTTTTCAGCCGCCGCCGTGTGAGCTTGGCGAAGAAGCCCTCGACGGCATTGAGCCATGAGCACGACGTCGGGACGAAGTGGAAGGTCCAACGCGGATGTCTGGCTAACCAGGCGCGGACCTTGGGCTGCTTGCGGGTCGCATAATTGTCGAGGATGACGTGGATCGCCTTGTCAGCGGGCATCTGGGCTTCGATCGTGTTCAGGAACCGGATGAACTCCTGATGCCGGTGTCGTTGGATGTTGCGGCCGATCACGGAGCCATCCAGGACATTGAGCGCGGCGAACAGGGTCGTGGTCCCGTTGCGCTTGTAGTCGTGCGTCATGGTTGCGCCGCGACCGCGCTTCAGCGGCAAGCCCGGTTGGGTCCGGTCGAGCGCCTGGATCTGGCTCTTTTCATCGACTGACAGCACGATCGCGTGCGCAGGCGGTGAGACGTAAAGCCCGACGACATCGTGAAGCTTCTCGGCAAAAGCCTTGTCGTTCGACAGCTTGAAGCTGCGCCAACGATGGGGCGCCAGACCGTGGTCGTGCCAGATTTTCACGACCGATGACGCCGCGATACCAACGGCTTTAGCCATCGCGCGCACTGTCCAATGGGTAGCCTCGTGGCCGGGCGTCTCCAGCGTCAGCTTCACGACCTTGTCAACCAAAGCAGCGTCGAGAGGCGCAATCCCCGGTGGGCGGGTCTTGTCGCGCAGTAACCCATCCACGCCTTCGGCCATGAACCTTTCCTGCCAGCGCCATACGCACGTCTTGGATTTGCCCGTCGCCATCATGATCGCCTGAGTGCCCAGGCCGCGAGCCGTCAGGAGAATAATGCGCGCCCGCCAAACATGCTTCTGCGGCGAACCCCGCGCCGCAACAATCGCCTCAAGCCGCTTCGTGTCCGGTGCAGTGACCTCGATCTCGATACCCGTTCGCATGCCGCATCGTCGCACGGCACCGACGGTATGGGAATCCCTCAAGCGGACTCTTTCGTTCCGATCAATCCACTAGAGGCCGTTGTAAACCAGCGGAGACGGCAGCACCTTCTTCATCATGATGCGGGCGAAGGCGACGACGTGCAGTCCAGCGAGCGTCTGGGCGCATCGTTCATAGTCTTTGACGAGACGACGGAAGCAGTTTGCGCATGCGAGTGATCGCTCGACAACCCAGCGGTCAACGGCGCGCCTAGTTCGCGCTCTTCGTCGTCCGCGACAATCGTCGCAACGCCGCCCCGTCAAAATCTTCCCGCAAGCCGATCGCTGAACCCATGGTGCCACACTCCAAAGTCGCAGCCCCATTGATTCAGATTTTCACCGCCTTGGGAATCCTCCGTGAGTCAGACAATGCGCAGGTTGGTATAAGTTGGCGGTTCGGGATGCGCGGCGATTAGCCGTATTCGAGATCGGTTTTTCCCTTCATCGGTGGTCGGACGCGTCGCTTTTGCGGCGGTGGATTGAACGCGGCGCCGTTGCACACGTTTTCGGGCACGAGCGCCGCGCGCTCGCCGCTCTCGGGCGTGGAACGCAGCGTCCGGCCGTCGATGATTGCGGCGCTGGGCTCGGCGGTGCGACCTGCCGCCATACGCAGCACGGCACGCAGATCATCCACCAACGTCTCAAAGCATCCCGCCGCCAGCCAGCGCTGCGTTTGCTGATACGCCGCAGCCCAGGGCGGCAAATCGTTCGGCATCCAGCGCCATGGCGCACCCTTGAGCAGCGCAACGTGCTGCTGCTGCAGGACAAGCTGGCACGGATCGACGGCCAGGACACAGCCTTTTCTGCCCAGATCGACCAGTTGGAGGAAAGCAATGCGGAAGTTCGTGAACTCATGTCTCGTCGTCTGCCTGATGGCCTGCGCGGCCCGCTCGAACAGCAGAAGTGAGATCGCCTCTGCGCCGCCGCCCGTTTACGAGGGCATCCTGGCAGGGCTGATAGAACCCTGCGCAGTGCAGGATGTGTCGCAGGAGACGGTTGCCTCGATCATCGAGAGCCGCGACATCTACATCAAAGCGTTCAATCGCTGGGCGGCGAAGGCTGATGCGATCCGCGCGCATGATGCGGAAGCTCGCGCGAGCAATTGACCGCTGCCCGCGCGAGGTCACGCCACAGTGGGTGCGGCAGTACTGGGATCGATCTTGGGCGAACGATCTGTCTTCTGGTGAGCGAACTTGAGAATGGGCTTCTCCACGAAGAACCATGACAGGGCCGCGACGATGGGAGCCGACACAAGCACGCAGGCTATCGCGATCGGTGCGCCGGTCATACCCAGCATGACCATTACGTTGATCATCATGCCGTGATAGATGTAGATTCCGTAGGAGATGTCCGTCTCTCTGCCCAGCAGTCGCTCTGACAGGTTGGGCAAGGTGTAGGCGGCCGAGATGACCGTGAACGCCAGGAGCAGTCGCCCTACGATGTTCGCCAGCGGGTGGTGCAGCGGGTCGCCCGGAACGATCAGGTAGAAGGCTGCATAGGCGGCGATCCAGTACAATGCGCGGTTGCGAAGGAGGCGGGTCTTGTGAAGGCCCCATTCGCGAATGACCACACCCGCCATGAACATGTAGAAATGCGGAACGAATGAATATCGCACCAGCTTCTGCAGTCCTGTCTCGATCTGCCCAAGCGGCGGGAGCCAGGTTACGTAGAGTATTGCAGCAATAATGGTGAAGCCGATGAAGATGCCGGTCGCCGCCCGGCGAACGCCGAGAACCTTGGCCACCGCGTATACCCCGATCACGGCGACGTAAAACTGTAGCTCAACCGGGATCGTCCAGAGCGACGTGTTATAGGCTCCGATGCCGAACCCAAAAAGAAAAGCGGGCGTATAGATCAGGCCCGCCATTTGCGTGAGGATCCAGATAGAGCCCTGGGCCAACGGCACGTGGGTGCCGAAGGCCATGGCGATCAAAAGAGTGGCGAATATGCAGGACCATAGGCCTGGAAGGATGCGCGCACCGCGCCGAATCGCATAGTCCAGTGCGGTCGGCGATCGCTTCCAAGATCTCGAAGATGAGAAAGCCGCTGATCACGAAGAAGATCGGCACACCCTGTATGGGCGCGAGGAACTTGAGGGCGGCGGGCATAGGGACGCGCAGGTAGGCAAATGAATGATCGATCATCACCTGCGAGGCCGCTATCAGGCGCAGCAGGTCGAAGTTGTTTACACGGGAGGTGCTTCCGCCGTCAACAGACATCGTCGTTATCCTTGACTGACCGGCGCCAAGCGCTGGAGAATTGCTCGGGTCAAGAACAGGTCACCCTGTTCATTCGGGTGAATCCAATCAGGGTGGTAATTCCTACACACTGCAGGCTTGAAGTTGCACGACAGCGCGTTCTCGACAGTTATAAAAGAGTAGCCATCGAAGCGGGCATGTCGCGCGATAATCGCGTTGGCGGTCCTGCGCTTGGCATCGAATTCCTTGAAGTCGGCGCCTCGCGGCAATATGCCGAACACGAGGATGCGAGCCTTCGGCCAGGTCTCTTTAAGTTGCCGCGCCACTTGTCTGACACCATGAGCGGTAACCTCGCCTGAAACGGACCAGAAGTCGTTGGTGCCAGCGATCAGCACAACCGCTTTCGGTTGGAATCGCTTGAGGTCGTATCGAGTGAGCCGCCAAGCGATATTGTAAGTCCGGTCTGAGGGCACGCCGAGATTAAGTACGCGATACGGTGCAAGCTGACTGTCCGGTAGTGCTGCTGCAATAGAATCGCCGACCACAACGATGTCAACACCGCCACTTCCCGACACCAAGCCCGCTACTTTCTCATGCTTCGAAAGCCGGTCGGCGGGTTCAGGCACGGGTCGCCAGTCTTGAGGCCGATCAACGGAAAGCTCTGCAGAGACTGACGGATTTGCAATCGAAAGAAACGCGACAGAAAGTACAATCTTCAGTCGAGACGGAAGACAATTCACGACGCGAAAATTCCTTCTGAGGTTTGCCGCAGAAAGCTGCGGATTCACGGGAGGCCCTCAAGCTACAATCACTTCATTAATTTTTCTAGGATTTTCTCTGTGACATGCAACGCCATGGCGGGAGACGAGCTGAAGATGCTCACCCGGCGGCCCTGCGAAAGCTCCACTACAATCACCGGCTGCCCGGAAATCGGCGTGGTGGCCTTGTCCTCCAACACAACAGCTTCGACGAAACCATGGCCTTCCTGTGCAGCGGCAGCCACCAGGCACAGTTTGCGCCGCCAATTATAGATCAAGGCAGTGGAGACGTCGTGCTCCCGAGCAACCTGGGCGCGCACGCACCCGGGGCAAAAGCCTCTTCCAGAATGCGCCGCCGCTCCTCAGTACTCCAGCGACGGCGGCATTCAGGCCCGCCGAAAACCGTGATCCGCCCCACAAACACCGTAAGACCGTATGTCCGCTGCGCGAGAGGGCGGCCCTGCGCTTACACTGTGTTGGCGAGGGCAGCGCAGGTGCTGAGCCTTCGCTATCGCGGAGATGGTGTCATGGATGAGCTACGAGAGGCGTTCGTCGGCATTGACGTTGCAAAGCTACGCAACGCCGTGGCCGTTGCCGACGGCGGACGCATGGGCGAAGTAAGGTATCTGGGCGAGTTCGACGCTGACGAGGCGAGCATGCGACGCCTGGTGAAGCGGCTTGCCGCGAAGCACGAAAGCGTGATCTTTTGCTATGAGGCAGGGCCGACGGGATACGGGCTTCATCGGCTGATCCAGTCGATGGGCTTCGAGTGCACGGTCGTCGCGTCTTCGCTCATTCCAAGGCGCCCAGGCGATCAGGTGAAGACCAACCGGCGCGATGCGATCGGACTGGCTCGGCTGCTCCGCGCAGGAGAACTCACCGCAGTATGGGTGCCGGACGAAGGTCATGAGGCTATGCGCGATCTGGTTCGCGGCCGCTCGGCAGCTGTCGAGACGCAGCGCGTCCATCGCCAGCACATCACGTCGTTCATGCTCAAGCATGGCAGGATCTTCCCACGGAAGAAGACGTGGTCGATGCGATATCTGCGATGGCTGCAGGAACAGCGGTTCGACCATCCGGCGCACCAGATCGCCCTTCAGGAGATGGTCGATGCACTGCGGCTGGCCAGCGAGCGGATCAAACGCATCGAAGCGGCGATCGAAGAGTTCCTGCCAAGCTGGTCTCTCGAACCCCTCGTGCGCAGCCTACAGGCCCTGCGTGGTGTCGATCTGATCGTCGCCGTCACTTTCGCTGCGGAGGTCGGCGACGTGACGCGCTTCGAGAATCCTAGTGGGCAAGGTCTGACAGAAGAGTCCTGAAGTGGATTCCCGAAGTTTGCCGGTTGTGCGATGAGGGTGGATGCGCAGCGGTATCTCAATCAGCCTTTCCCCATGCGACCGAGACCGGCTCGATCGGATCATCAAGGACCGCAACTCGGCGCAGAAGCATTCATGGCGCGCCGAGATCGTGGTCCTGACGAGCGAGGGTGTCGGCACCAACGAGATCATGCGGCGGCACGCGGGTCTGGTTGACCTTGCGTTTGAGCGCCAGCAGCCCTTTGAATTGTGCACGGCTCCAGAAGCGGGCAGCCGTCAAGCCGAGGGAAGCCCTTCAAGCGTGATGGCCAGACTGGCATGCATCATCACGCCGCACAGCTTGTGCTGACGCCAGCGGCCTTCCTTGTCGCGCCCGCTGTTCACATGCTTGGTGTAGCCGATGCTATCTGGTGCTGATCGCTGGTAGACGAATTCTGTGGTGTCCTGCAGCACCAGCAGGGTGCCATCGCAGCTGGCTGCACGACGCGCTGTCGCTTGGAAATGGCCAGCCAGAATGTGCTCTTCGGTGACCGAGCTGTTCGACAAGAAGCGGTACGCCGCTTTGGTGTTTGCCCAGTCTTCGCACGCCAACGGCAGCGGCTGACCTGTTGCGCTGTCCAAGCAGCACATCAGTTTGCGCAGCCGATTACCAAGCCGAGCATCGCCGAACCCGGTGTTGTCTATTTCTCCGTCGATCCAGGTCTCACCTTCATCTCCGTCGTTCGCCATGGCACGCACCCCGCAGGTTCCGTGCCTGAGCAGGAATCACAGTACGCATCCGATAGCAGACGCAGTGGAGCTGAGGGTCAAGATGTGAGATTATCGGCAGCGCCGCGAGGAGCTGCCTATGGAAGAGCGGGATATAGACACCGACCGGATTGATGAGGCGGTCCTGGCTCTGATGTTTTTGACGCTGCACGACCTGGATCGGATGTCAGGGACCTGTCGAGCCTGGAAGTCCTTTGATTGGGGCGCACTGGGACGCTTGTACGAGCAAGGATTGATCCACAATCCCGTGGGCAAGGCGAAGTCGGTAGTGTTGACCTCAGCCGGCCGTGAGCGCTGCGAGCAGCTATTTCAGGGACTGTTCTGCGCAAGCCGCAAGCCCTCAGTCTAACAGTTCAGGCGGCGAGTTCCTCGGCGGCCTGCTGCTGAGCGGCCTTCCAGTTCCACGGCAGGAGTTCGTGAAGGCGGTTCTGGGGGATGTCGGCGATCCGGGCGAGGACGTCGGTGAACCAGGCCAGCGGATCGACGTCGTTGAGCCGAGCTGTGCCGAACAGGCTGAACATCATCGCCGCACGCTGGCCGCCACGGTCTGAGCCCACGAACAGCCATGCTTTCCTTCCTCGAGCAACGCTGCGCAGTTGGCGCTCCGCGGAGTTGTTTGAGAGGCAGATCCGGCCATCGGCGAGGAATGTGGTGAAGCCCGCCCAGTCGTTCTGAAGGTAGGCGATGGCCTTGGCCACGGCATCGTGACGAGAGAGCTTGCTGCGCGTTTCGTGCATCCAGGCCTCCAGTTCGGCAACGATCGGAGCGGACAGCTCCTGGCGAACGGCCAGGCGCTCGGCGGCAGGCTTGCCGTTGATGCCGCGCTCGATGGCAAAGAGCCGATCGATGATCTCCAGCGCCTCGGTTGCCAGCGGCGAGATGAGCGGCGCAGTGCCTTTTTTCTTGCGCTTGAGCTGCTGTCTGAGGTCGACGAGCTTGAAGAATTCCCGGCGTGCATGAACCCAGCAATTTGCGCGCGTCATGGGCTTATCGGCCCAGCCTTCCTCGAACAGGGCATTGAAGCCGGCATACCTGTCGACCTGAAGAATACCGGTATAGCCGGCCAGGTGGGCGCGAGGATGCTCGCCCCTGCGATCACTGGAGTAGTAGCACAGCGCCACCGGCGGCGCCGGCCCGCCGAACGGGCGATCGTCGCGCACATAGTCCCATATCCGCGCTACGCTGGTCTTCAGCTTGGCCAGCAGTGGAACGGTGGTGTCGTCTGCATGCAGGCGGTCAGCGGCAAGCCCGTGCGCCTCCAGCAGCAGGAACAGGGGTTTCACCGCCACGCAGATCGCGCCGATCTGATCCGCGAGCGTCGAGAGGCTCAAGGGGATGCCTTCGGCCTCGAGCCGATCACGCTGGCTGTTGAGGGGCTGGTGCAGGCCGTACTTCTGGAAGGCCAGGTTCGCCAGGAAGTGCGGCCCGAACATCCCGCGCGGGGTCACATGGAAGGGCGCTGGTGGCTGGCTGATCTTCTCGCACTTACGGCACGAGACCTTCTCCCGGACCGTCTGGATCACCTTGTGGCGGGCCGGTATTCTCTCGAGCGTTTCGGTGATCACCGGGGGAAGATGGCTTAGTTCGCCCGAGCCGCAGCACGGACAAAGCTCTGGCGCCGGGATGACGACCTTCTCGCGCGGCACGTCGGCCGGGAAGTCGCGGCGGGTGGACCGCTTGCGGGTGAACGCTGCGACCGCGGTGGTCTTGTCGGCCGCAATTTGGCCGAGCAGTTCGGCCTCGCTGGCATTGGCCTCGAGTTCCTCGAAGGTCAGTTCGAGCTGACCCAGCAGGCGCCGGCTGCGCTCGGAGCTCGCGCCGTATTTGTCGCGGCGCATTGTCTCGTTCATCAGCTCGAGGTGGGCGTTGCGGGCCAGCAGATCAGCGTTGATTGCCCAGACTTTGGCAACCCGTGCTTCGGCCTCGAGCAATCTGGCCTGGGCCTGTTCCTGAACGATGGCGACCTCAGCCTCGGCCTTATCGGCCCGTTCCTGAACGACCGCAAACTGAGCGCGAAGCTGGATGAGATCGTCGGACGGATCGCTTGCAGGCATGCTTTTTTATAGCACGAACCTGCCGCAAACCCCAGGATTTAAGCCAGTTTTCCCGCGTATTTTGTCTCACCAATGCGCCCGGACAGGCGGGATTTCTCGCACCTTGATTGACGCGGTGGATCAGCCGACCTGGGTCGGGCGCCAGGTCTCCTGGGGGTTACGCCAGTCTATACCCTCGAGCAGGCAGGCCATCGCCGATGCCGAGATGGCCACCGTTCCGTCCTTTGCGGCGGGCCAGACAAAACGTCCTTTTTCCAGACGTTTTGCGTATAACGACATCCCAAGGCCGTCATGCCACAAAATTTTGCAAAGCGACCCGCTGCGGCCCCGGAAGACATACAGGTCGCCGGCATGGACGTCCTTGTTCAGCGACTGCTGAACCTGCAAGGCCAGCGACCTCATTCCCCGGCGCATGTCTGTATGCCCCAGCGCGAGCCAGACCTTACCTCGTCGGCCGTGAACAATGCGATGTTCGTTTCGGCGACGGGTAGATTGCGTCCGATGTGCCGTGAGGGGTTTATCGAACTGGTACGCTGCTTTCAGGCAGCGCCCATTTCGGGCAGGACTGGGGATAGCCAGGCGGCGATGAGGGCGCGCAAAAGCGCAGTCAGCCATGCGACGAGCAACCTGAGATTGTGCCCCGCGGCGACCAGGATGGCGTTGATGGCATCGCCGGTGGCACCGGCGAGGTGATTGCGCTCGAGCAGGCCATCGGACTTGGTGTGACCGATGATCGGTTCGATGGCATTTCGTCGCCTGAGCTCGCGCTTGATCGTGGGTGAGGTGATCCCGCGGGTGTGGGCGATATAGACCCTGGCCTGCCCGCCATGCTTGTGCCCCTTGTAGCCGCGATCGACATAAGCCCGCTCAACGGTGACGCCGGTCAGGCGCTCGACTTGCTCGATCTGCCCGGACAGGGTGTGGCCATCATAGGGGTTGCCGGGCAACGCCTGCATGCCGACGATGAACTGGCCGCCGGCGGTGCGGGCGTTTGTCACCGCGATCGAGGTCTTTACCCCGAACTCGTAGCGGGTCCGCGCCTTGCCCTTGGCGATGCATTCCACCTCGGGCGCGTGCAGGGCATAAAGCTTGTCTGTGCTGCCAGCCTTCTGGGTGAGGATCTTCGCCACCCGCTCGCGGACGACGGCAAAGGCGGCCTCGAGTTCCTCATTTCCGGCGATCTTGCGGCCGATGTCGCGGTCGAGCCGGCCCAGCCAGGTGCGAAGTTTGCGCACCCAACGCATCGCCTGCTTGTGACCGCGCCCGTGGATCAGCCGGGAGACATCGCGCCGAGCCTGGCGGCCCACCCGCAGGAATGACTGGCGCAGCTTGATACCGTGCTTGCGGGCAATCCGGTTCAGCCACTCGATGCCGCGTAGCAGCAGGTGGCTGTCGGTGGGATGGGCAATCGCCTTGGTCTGTACAGTCGTGTCCACCGTCACCCGCTCGCAGGCCTGCGGCGGCATTGCCCTGGTTTCCATCGCCACGCGCAGCGTCTCGGCGAGCAGAAGTTCCAGCTTGTCGGCCCCGATCCGGTTCCGCCAGCGCGTCATCGACGAACGATCCAGTGGCAGCTTGTGGCGGAAGTACTGCTCGCCGCAAAAGAATTGGTGGTACGGGTTCTCGACCCAGTGGGCGCAGACGGCTTCGTCCGACAGGCCCTCCATGTGCTTGAGCAGGTGCAGGCCTGCCATTAGCCGCGTCGACAGCCCAGGGCGGCCTTTCTCATGGTAGAACCGTCCATAGGCCGCATCGAACCGTGACCAGTCGATCAGCCCCGCCAATTTCACCAGCGCGTGTTCCATGTCGACCATGTTGTCGAGCTGACTGCGGAACAACTCGTCACTGCGCGGCGCGGGCTTCTTCGGAGGCATCGGCAAAACCTCTTCGTGTCGTCCAACTCAGTGAATCACGACCCGACTTGCGAGGAAAGCCCCTACGTGCACAGGCGCACGTAATCGCAAGCTTTTCGCCCGATTTCCCCAAAACCTTGCAAATTCGATTACTTCATATCCACCAAAACCCACGCCTCCCTGCGGGCTTCAGCGCTTTTCACAGACGACTACCTCCGCTCGGGACCGGGATCATCGGATCAGCGCCTTCAGAACAGCCGCGGCCATGCCGGGCGGCGCCGATGCGTAGATGTTCACGCGCCGCCCACCAGGCAGATCCACCACAACAGCCGGCGGCGAAGGTGCCTGCTTGCTGCCTCCGTCATCAAGCACGACTGCTTCGACGAAGCCGACCTGCGCCGCAGTTGAAGAGCCCCCCACGCCAGACGCTTGGCACGCTTTGCGGCGCCAGGTGTAAATCAGCGCCGTCGATACATCATGCTGGCGAGCTACACGCGCCACGCAGGCGCCAGGAGAAAAGGCCTCGGATAGAATCTTCGCCCGCTCGTCCTCATGCCAGCGCCGCCGACGCTCAGGCCCGCCGAAAACCGTGATCTGACCCACAAAAACCGCTCCTGCGACCGCGCTCAAGAGCGACCTTAAGAGCGGTCTGTCACGTCCCGGGCAAGGCGACGCTCAACGGATGCGTACGAGATCACAGCCGAGTCAGGGGGTTCAAACGTAATGCGCTCACGGGAATCACGCGTGCGACCACTTGTGGGTAATTGAAAGCCTCGCCGGATGGATACCCTTCGCCTGACGCTTCACCGGTAAGGTGTGCGTGCGTTCGGTCAATCATCGCTTTGCGCTCGGCAACAGTCCTGCCTTGCCGAGCGCGCCTTCCAAAAATCATTCGCCAACGTCAGCTCGCCTATCTTGGCATGCAGCGTCTTCACGTCGACGGCGGGCTCGTCCGAGGACTTCTCCGACCCGAATACGCCGGCCGCTCCGTCGAGCAACTGCGTGCGCCACGTCGTGATCTGGTTAGGATGCAAGTCATAGTCCTGCGCCAGCTCTGCCAGCGTCTTCTCGCCCTTGATCGCGGCAAGTGCTACCTTCGCCTTGAATGCCGGGCTGTGGTTGCGCCGGGGTCGTCTGCTCATTCTCTGCTCCTGTCTCGCAGCCTTCCTGGCTGCTCTCAGGCAGAAAATCCAATTATATCAGTGTGCAGATTCTCCAAGCCACCTCTGTTTGACGGATTCAAACATATTCACTGTACCTCAATCAATCTTCAGTCCGCCGATCTCACCCGACCCTGGCCGTGCCGCGATCACCAAATTCTGACTTATACAACCGTTCTGAGGAATGGAGAACGTACTTCCGTCCATCAAAAGATCGACGCCGGACACCAAAGCGCGATGGCCATCGGCTGCCCGACACCAGACCCGCAACGCTGCCCCACCATCGACAATGTCGCCACCACGGACCAGTCGAACCACATGCGGCCCCGCGCGCAAACTGGCGACCCGCTCAGCTATATCCATGCGGATTGCCTCTGTGTTTTCGAAGCGCAATACCGTAGCGCCTTGCCGCTCAATGAATTCCGTATCGATTCCGGCATCTTCCTTGAGCACCCAGTCAAAGGGTCCAGGAAAGCTGCCCGGCTCGGAGAACGCGAAATCAGATGCCGCCGTGACCTTGCCATCGGGCGCACATACAGTCTGCCACAGCCTTTCAGCAGCGACAAGTTGCCCGGCGCCGACCATTTGCCTTGTCTTCACCGAAATGCCGCCACACTCGAACTCATCGCCGCGGGCGTGCATTGCCAGTGCGATCTGCCCAAGCGCATCCGGAGAGAGGCTCCCGCTGCCCCAATGCAGGAATGCGGTGACCCAATTCTTTTCGTGAGGTCTCAGGCCTGCTACAAATTCAGCCCGAACCTTGGGCTCCTCCAGCGCTCCGGAAAGTTGCCGGAACCACGCGCTCCTCTCGCCCAGCCGCCACAGGGCCAGGAGACGATCAGCCACGACCTTCCAATCGCCTTGATCAATTGCAGATACTATTACGATCTGTTGCGTGAATCGGTCGCGCCAGCCTCGCTCTGCAGCAGCCCGAATGGCAGGAACTGCCATTTCAACAGCATTTGTGGCAATCAAACCATGGGCATAAAGCGACAGGTGCTCCGCAGGGAGCGGTCGCTTCCCCACCAACTCGCGAGCATAACTGAGGCCTTGTTCACTGCGCCCGTCAGCATAAGCTGAATTCGAAAGCGTTTGGAGAGCATCGCTCCGAAACGCCTTTGGAACCCAAGCAACCACTGCCAGGCTTTTTCTGGCCTCACGATCAACCTCGACGCCGAACGCAGCGACGCCGAGGCCCACGAACATGACAAACCAGGCTAGAGCGCCCATCTGTCGCGCTAGCGACATCTGCCTACCTCAGCTCTCTTTCGACCCATAGCTATAATAACTGTACGCATAATATTCGTACTCGCTGTCACCTGCCTTCGGATTAAACCGATTGAGCGCGACACCAAGAAGTCTCGCCTTGACCAAAGCCAAGCGCCGCAATCCCGACTTCACCGCTCCGCGATGGAAACCGGACGCATCGATCACGAAGAGCACGCCATCAGCCTGGTTGGCAATAATCACGGCGTCGGAAAGCCCCAGCAGCGGTGGACAATCGAGTACGATGAAATCGTAAATCTTCCGCGCCTGTTCCAAAAACACGGGGAATCCGTCACCGGCCAGGATCAACGCAGGGTCAGGCGGCATCGGCAAAGCCGAAAGATAATGGAGCGTCGGAATATCGTCGGAGACCTGCACCGCTTCTTCGAAGGTCTTTTGCCCGGTCAGAACGTCCGTCAAACCCGAACCGCCCTTGCCCTTCATCAGATGATGAAGCGTCGGGCGCCGAAGGTCGGTATCCACCAGCAGCACCGACTTTCCAAGCGACGCGACGTCCTGAGCAACCGTCCGCGCACTGGTAGACTTGCCTTCGCCCTCACGCGAGCTGGTGATTGCAAGGACTTGCGGCAAGCCGGTCGCCGTCGAGTAACGCAGATTTGCAACGAGTGAACGATAGGCTTCCGCAACGCCCGAACGACGATCAGAAATCTTATCGTCCAGTTTGGCATCCTTCATCATCGGAATAAGGCCGAGCAAAGGCAAGCCGAGCTTGCGTTCGACATCTTCCGGCGTGCGGATCGTGTCGTCGAACACTTCCTGGAGCAACACGGCGGCAACTGCGACGATTACGCCCAAGATCAATGCAATGAGGACGTTGAGAACCAGCTTCGGAGAGTCTGGTGTACGCGAAACTTCGGCACGATCAACAAGCGTAACGTTGTTCGAGGCGGCGCCGGCGGTAGCGCTAATCTGATTGTAGCGCGACAGCAGCGATTCATAAAGCGTGCGATTGGTATCTGCCACACGCTTGAGAACGGAATACTGCACACCCCGATCCTGCTCGTTGAGCGCTTCACTTCGCAGTGCCTCAACGCGCGCACTCAGGGACTTCTCCCGCTCCTGCGCCGCATGGAAGTCGATCTGGGCGGACTTCTTGATGGAAGTTGCAATCGTGGCGATGCGGCGGTCCAGCTCGGCAATTTCCGCCTGCTTGGACTTGACCGTTGCATATCCCGGCAAGTGGCGAGAAGATTCCTCGGCAAGCTGGCCTTCTGCGGTGACCCTCGCGCTCAGCAATTGCTGAATCGCGGGGTTGGAATTTACCTCAGGAACGGAAAGGGCCGGCTGGTTCGAGAGCGTTTCCCAACGATCCTGCGCAGCAATTCGATCAGCAGTTGCCTTCGAGGCAGCATCAGCCAACTGGATGAGCGTGTTGTTCGTCACTGAAAGTGCCGATTCCTGCCGGCCAGTTTCACCCTGACTGGTGACGCGGATCAGTCCAGCTGCCCGCGCATACTGGTTGAGGTCACGCTCTGACTGAGTCAGCTTTGCGCGTGCATCCGACAACTGATCCTGCAAGAACTTCCTTGCATAGGCAGAACTCTGATACTTCTGGTTCAGATTGTATTCGATATACCCTTCGGCGTAGATGTTCGCCAGCTTCGCCGAAAGCTCCGGGTCACGAGTGGTGATCGCAATCGTAACGATGCGACTGTCTAACGGAAGCGTAACTGTGAGGCTGTTGGAAACGAGGTCGATGGCTTCGTCTTCCCGAAGCGCCTCGATCTTCTGACCAGGAATTTTCGTCTCCGTGGGCATCGTGCTACCCATGGCTTTGAAAAAAGCTTCACTGCGATCATAGCGACCACTCTGCACAACCTTGCGAGCGAGCGAACGGCTCTCGATGATGCCCAACTGGGTCTGCAGGAACCGATCGGTATCCCAGCCTGCGCTCATCTTCTGCAGTTCACCACCTTCGATGATCTGGTCGGCCTGATCCGCGATCAACACCTGTGCAGAAGACTTGTATTTCGGAGTTATCAGCAGCGTAACAATAACGCCCAGTAAAACAACGCCTGCGACGGTAGCTGCAATCAGCAGAATATTTCGACGAACAACCTGGAATAAGGCCTTGAAGACCGCTGCCAGGTCGGGACCTTGACCGGCACCATCACCATAGTCGCCAGCAGGTTCCTGTTCCAATACTACGTTCTGCAAGTGATTCCCCGCCATATTAGTTACACGTGGATTTCAGTGATCGCTCGAAGCCATCGTTAACTCTTCAAGCTCATTTTCTGCTAAGAGTTGCCCCGACTCCGTTTTCGCTTTTCCTCGCGCCCGGGCCGCCGGATCAGGAGCGCCAACATGAGCCCTGCGACGCATAGCAAGGTTTGACTCCGCAAGGGATAGTCTAAAATCGACTGCATAGCGATTGATACGAAAGCGGCACCCGCCGCTATGGCGGCACGGCTTGTCGCAGCGAGCCTGGCAAAGCTGATCAGCAGGGCAACGAGCCAGCCACCAAGAAGCAGGACGCCGACGACACCGGACTCCAAGGCTACCTCCAGATACTCGTCATGGGCGCGCCCCGCTCGGCCTGGCCCTATATTCTCGAGAGATTCATCGATCTGGAAGACTTCATCGAAAGTGCCGATGCCGCTTCCTACCGGCCAGTATCGACCGATCGCCCCATAGGTATCACGCCAGATCGCCGGTCTCGCGTCCTGGAGGTCATCGAAGCGGGAAAGGCTGTCCCTCACTCTGTCGCTGCCCGAAAGAATCAGAAAACCGACACCGGCGGCCAAGACTGCGGCTACAATCGCTAGAACGGTCGCACCTCTGGAAATCGAAAATCGAGCACGCATCTGGAAGATACTGAAAAGGAATTGAACCCCAGGCACAACCAGCAGAAACATCGCCGACCGCGACCGGCTCAGAAAAACTCCCACCACCAGAAGCACAGCGACCGCGATACTCGACACGAGTGGCAGCCAGCCGAAAGAACGACGAGTCATGAGGGCAATCAGCACGCACAAGACAAGATCGAGGAACAGCCCGGTTGAATTATGGTTTGCGAAAGTGCCCTGCAAATCAGGCGATGCCCGTGTCTGCTCGAAAAACATCAGATGCATGTTTCCCAAGGCCAATTGCTGCGCTCCGAGGATCACGACCAAGACACCGCAGACCACGAGAAACAGAGCCAGCTTGTGCCATGCCTCCTCATCGGCCTCCCACATCAGAATCACCATCGCAAATGGCGGCAGCAGCGAAAAAAGGCGATCAACGTGCGCTGCGGATTCACGGACAAGGGCGCCCACTGATGGTCAAGACCCAAGAGCCGCATGGAATCCACAGCAAGTTCGCGGCCGGGCAAGCTTCCCCAAAGCTGCGGCGGTAACGGGACGAGCTGCAACAGCGGCAGCAACAACGTCGCCCCCGCCAGAACAGCAGCCCATACGGGAGCGCGCTGAAAGAACCCGAGACATGCATTTTTATTCAAAGACAGGATCGCTATCCCGATTAATTGCACCGCAAGATTGAACAGCCCCGCCCCGGCCCCGCCTCCACCAAAAACAACGGAAACCAGCAACAGCCCACAGGCTTGCCAGACTTTATGCGTAGCGGTGAATGATCGGCTGAACCGACGAGCATCATACGTCATTCAGCGGGGACTCGTCGCGGTCATGAACATTACTTCGCAAAGCAAAAGCCCGCCCCCGGTTTGACCCGAAGACGGGATGGTTTCAATAGACGTCAGATTAAGCGCCGCTCAACTTATTACCATCAACAACCTGATAAAGGCCAAACCCAGCTGCGGCGAAGGCAATGAGAGCGAAAGTGAGCACTCCTCCCTCGGCTTTATGCCGAACCGGAAGATCAATTGACCACCTCTCGGAAAACCGTAAACGATTGACAACCTTGCCTGCCGAAACTGGCAAATCAGCACCGACCTGTGCAGCGACAGGCGCACCAAACAGTGCTGCAGCCACAATCGACAGCATGATGCTCTTGAAAGCCATACGGCTCCATAGCCTCCTTGAACCAGCGTTATGGAATTAAACAGCTACTGGCTTATATCGCACTGCACAATGAAACGCAAAACCAATTACGCCATTCGCCTGAGCCGCGCCTTGGTTGCGACGAATTTCGCACCTTTGGCAACAGCCGCAGAGCAGACGCTCTAGCCAATCGCTTTGCGTGAACAAATGTCAAGGATCACCAAGTGGGGTACAAGCTTAACAATGCTGCACAGGATTTGCGCACAGATCATGCAGCATCCCTAGCTTTAACGCTCGATTTCATAGAGGCTTATTCTGCCGAAGACAATCCAGCGGTCGCCCAACTCCGGAACATGAGCGAAGCTTCGCAGGTTGCGGCCGTCGCTAAGAGCCTGCCCCAAAAGTTGTTGAGCAATACCAGTATGTTGTGATTCAGTCCGTCCTGCGAGAGATGGAGTGATCAATGACATGGACTGGTATTGCCCGGCAGGAGCATAGCCGGAAAGGATTGCGCTATTCCAGCGATATGACGGACCGGGAGTGGGAATTGGCGGCACCGTTCATCCCGCCAGCCAAGCGCAGAGGTCGTCGTCGGACGACAGATATGCGCGAAGTAGTGAATGCCTTGCTTTACATAGCAGCCAGCGGCTGCGCTTGGCGGCTTCTGCCCAAATGCTTTCCGCCGGTCTCGACTGTGCAGCGCTATTTCTACGCTTGGCGCAACACCGGTTTGCTCGAAGCCATGAACACGATGCTGGTGTTGAACCTGCGCGAGATCGAAGGGCGCGAAGCCTCGCCGAGCGCCGGTGTGATCGACAGCCAGTCAGTTAAAACCACCGAAAGCGGCGGCCCTTGCGGGTATGACGCGGGCAAGAAGATCAAGGGCCGCAAGCGGCATATCCTGACCGACACCTGCGGCTTTCTCATCTTTATCCTCGTCCACACCGCCGACATCCAGGACCGCGACGGTGCCGTCGATGTCCTAAAGGCCGTGCGGAAACGCTTCCCGTGGCTGCGGCATGTTTTTGCCGATGGGGGCTATGCCGGCAACAAGCTCCGTACTGCCCTTGCCGGATCAGGGGCTTGGACGATCGAGATCATAAAGCGTTCGGACAAGGCGAAGGGCTTCCAGGTTCTCCCGCGGCGGTGGGTCGTCGAACGCACCTTCGCATGGCTTGGCCGATGCCGCCGCCTCGCCAAGGATTGGGAAACTACCATCGAGATCCTCCACGGCATGGATAACGATAGCCTCCATCCGCATGCTCACCCGCAGAACTGCAAGGTATTGCTACGCTTGAGAAACTTCTGAGTCAGGCACTAAGGCCGGCCCGACGCAAAGCGCGGGCATCAAAGCCGGCGATGACCTTCTGGCCCAACTTGAATGGTGTTTTTGGAAAATGCGTTTTTATTCAATGACATGTATGTGACGACGCGTAACCGGGGCAAATTCCCGGGCGGTAAGGCTATACAAAGTGGCAGCAGCGTGATTCACGCTATGGGTGGCACAAGGCGATGACATCAGCGCTGGAATGCCGGATTTGGATCTGCGCCGTGTTGTAGCGGCGCTGGTCGATCGCGGTGACCGACTCGAGGAAAAGGTCGAACACCTCACTGCCGAGAATGCGGCTTTGAAGGACGAGAACCAGGCGCTTAAGGACGAGATAGCTCACCTCAAGGGGCACCCGCCCCGACCAAAGTTCAACAAGGCGAAGCCGTCCGTGGGGCTGCGCCTTGAATCATGAGCAGGGTATGATGCCAGCACCGGTCTGGAATTCTGGCTCCGCCGTGGCCGGGAAGACGTATTCAGGCTGCTCCGCTCGCCGACACATTGCTCCCGAAAGGCACGCGTCGACCTGATGCGTCGTGAACTGCCCAACCTAAGTTGTCCTTCGAAATTGTGATGCGGCACGCGCATCCGCAAGTCGCCACCATCAGTCGCGGAAAGCTTGCGCAAAACGGAGCCTAGCATTACCCCTAGCCACCCAATCGATCCTCGTCGTGATGGAGACTTCCGGTAGTGCAAAAGTACAACTCGTCCATGCTGCTCGGCGCGCTGAGCGCAAGCTGGCTTCTTACCGGCTGCGGCACGACTACCCCCAATCCGGATTTGGCAGCGGGCGCCGCTTCCTACGAAGTCATTCCTGCGGCAGTTCCAATTCCGACTGTCTATCCAATCCGCCCAAAAGATATTCTGACGCTACGGGTATTCGGAGAGCCGGACATTTCGCAGGAGCTACTAAGGGTCGATGAAGGGGGTATGGTGCAGATCCCGCTGATCGGCGCGATAGCCGCCGGCGGACGAGGTACGGCAGAAGTCGGCGAAGAAATCGCCGCTCGCCTCGGCCAACGCTACCTGCGCGACCCGCAGGTCGCCGTTTCCGTGAAGGAAGCGGCACCAAGTTACGTTTCCGTCGAAGGCGAGGTAAAGAAGCCCGGCGTCTACGAGATTGATGGCCGTACCACGTTGCTTGCGGCCATGGCCCGAGCCGAAAGCCCCACGCCGACCGCAAAGCTCAACGAAGTCGTCGTTTTCCGTACCATGAACGAACAGCGGATGGCCGCGCGGTTCGATATCAAGCGCATCCGCACCGGCCTCGACCCCGATCCCATGATCCTAGATGGCGACGTCGTTATGGTGGGCTACTCATCCTCTAAGGGACTGTGGCAAGACATCCTGAAGACAGCACCTTTCTTCAACGCGTTTGCGCTCCTCAGTACGCGTTAGGTATAAATGCGTAAATACAGGAGCAACAATTAAACGCCTCATGCGAAGTCAAAATTGTAATTTTACATCCATGGACACAAACTACATTTCAACATGATTGTAACATCTCGTTCCGCTGGCTAAATTAGGACGGTCGGTTAAGAGCCTGATCAGAAAATAAGTTGAGTGGTATCAGCAGGTTAGCTTGACGCTTTGGCCTGTCATTGATTCATGGGTTTCGCCAAAAACTACCATGGATTCAACGATGTGGACCGATACCACTCGCGCCCTTCATGCGCGAAGAGGGCTAGCTTTGCCAAGCGATTTGACGGATGCCGAGTGGGCGCTGCTGGAGCCATGCTTCCACCTGCGTCTCGTGTCGGACGGCCCCGCAAATGGCCATTACGACGCATCGTCGAGGCAATTCTGTACCTACTGCGCGGAGGCCTGCCATGGCGGATGCTGCCGCCTTGCTTTCCGCCGGTGTCGAGCGTGCGGCATTGGTTCTACTTGTGGCGAGACAACGGGCTGTGGCTGACGATAAACCACACCTTGTTGATGATGGCCCGAGAAGCTGATGGGCGAGAGGCTTCTCCCAGCGCTGGCGTGATCGACAGCCAGTCGGTCAAGACGACCGAAAGCGGTGGCCTGTGCGGTTACGATGCAGGGAAGAAGATCAAAGGACGCAAACGGCACATCCTGACCGACACCGATGGAAATCTTGTCCATGCCGTTGTGCACGCCGCCGACATTCAGGACCGGGACGGGGCACCGCTGGTCCTTGGAGAAATCGTCAGGCGCTTCCCCTGGCTGCGTCACGTGTTTGCAGACGGCGCGGACATCCTCCAGTCCCAGCAGATCAGGCGAACGGCCAAAATGGCGGCTGAACCGCTTGACCGCGTGAATGTAGGATCGCTGTGTTGCAGGCGACAGGTTGCGCAGGCTCATATCGTCGATCATACGACGACGCAGCGGGCTTACCGCTGCCGTGGCGTCAGTCATGGGATGGTCTCCTGATTGAAGGTTGGTCCAGCAACCAAACCATCTCGTCGGCCGTGAACAATGCGATGTTCGTTTCGGCGACGGGTAGATTGCGTCCGATGTGCCGTGAGGGGTTTATCGAACTGGTACGCTGCTTTCAGGCAGCGCCCATTTCGGGCAGGACTGGGGATAGCCAGGCGGCGATGAGGGCGCGCAAAAGCGCAGTCAGCCATGCGACGAGCAACCTGAGATTGTGCCCCGCGGCGACCAGGATGGCATTGATGGCATCGCCGGTGGCACCGGCGAGGTGATTGCGCTCGAGCAGGCCATCGGACTTGGTGTGACCGATGATCGGTTCGATGGCATTTCGTCGCCTGAGCTCGCGCTTGATCGTGGGTGAGGTGATCCCGCGGGTGTGGGCGATATAGACCCTGGCCTGCCCGCCATGCTTGTGCCCCTTGTAGCCGCGATCGACATAAGCCCGCTCAACGGTGACGCCGGTCAGGCGCTCGACTTGCTCGATCTGCCCGGACAGGGTGTGGCCATCATAGGGGTTGCCGGGCAACGCCTGCATGCCGACGATGAACTGGCCGCCGGCGGTGCGGGCGTTTGTCACCGCGATCGAGGTCTTTACCCCGAACTCGTAGCGGGTCCGCGCCTTGCCCTTGGCGATGCATTCCACCTCGGGCGCGTGCAGGGCATAAAGCTTGTCTGTGCTGCCAGCCTTCTGGGTGAGGATCTTCGCCACCCGCTCGCGGACGACGGCAAAGGCGTACCGTGTTGCGCGACAAACGCAGATCCCGCGCGATCTCCTTGATTGGCTTCCCGTCTTTGTGCTCCCGACGGATTCTCGCAATCGTCTCCACTACCAACATCCCTATCCCCGCCGTTCGGAAACCCAAACGGCGGCGCCTCACACAATGAGATGAAGGGGGTCAATTTTAGACGCCGATCACCCCGCTAACGGGGTCAAATTTGCACGCCGCTCCACACTCTATGAAGCCGCGACCGTGATCCTGACGCGCAGCACGGCGGAAAGCGCGCTGCGTATCTGGGGCTTGAAACTCAAGGAAAAGATCGGCTTCAAACCAGCTGCCGTCGCGGTCGCACGCAAGCTCGCAGTGATCATGCATGCCATGCTCCGGACGGGTGAACTGTTCGATCGTTCGATGACATCCGCTGCCTGACGTGCGTCAAACAGCAAGGGTTGGAACTCTGCAGAACTGAAAGCTTTTCTCAGTTAGCGTTCATGGCATGGACGCGCTGCTTCGTCCCTGTCGGGACGCGGACAGGATCATTCCGCTACACAGGCCGCATTGCCATCATTTCTCGGCAAGTGCGTTTAACACATTGGAAGATCCCGGCCCACGAAGACCTATCCTGCGGCGGGCGTGTCTCGACCGCGTAAACGACCCTGTACCCGACAAACGACATACCAGCGCGACTGATGCTGGCGCTGCTGAAAACCACGATCACCAAACCGTCTGCGATCAAGCAATCGTAGACCGAGGAAGGCCGCGCCGGGTTCCCCTTGACCTCTTTGCGATTAAACGACCCTGTCCAGATTTCCGGCCACCTCTTGACGCTCGCGAATGCGCGGGAGATGTCGGCGCAGACAACCGCCTGTCGGTGTAACGACATTGCGGCGGCGATCTCCGCCATTTGTGTGTCTCGTGCACGTCCGCGCCAATCACCAACGTGAGGCCGGGCTCGATGTTGAGCGACAATCAACTCACGCGGAAGAACGTGCCACATCTTTTCGTCATCGCCGAAGCGGCAAATCTTTCGAAAACCAGAAGTGCGACGCGGCTGGTGGTGCCAATCGACGGGCCTACTGCGGAAACGGCGATAGTCTCGCTCCCCTCGCGGCATCTCCTGAGCCGACTGCCAGCGTGATCTCGCTTCCTCTTTCCCGCAGTTTATGCGGCACTTTCGAGACCACAGCGCCGCAAAGGAGGAAAACCGGCCGGCAGCCGAGCACAGGAAAAAGCTCTGCGGCCGTGATGTGATCACATTGGCGGTAATTGGGCCGCGATGATCGCCGACATGGCCGGTCCCGGCGATAACGACCGCGGCTCGCGAAGCAAGACATCATGTGCGAATAGCATGGCTAACCCTCGCGGCCTTGCGTGCGTGGCGCACCCCGATTGGCCAAATCGAACCTGCCCGACAGGGCAGACCAGCCGGCAACAGCCGGATGACCGGATTGGTCCGGCCCAAAAGAGGGACACTGTCTCGAACGGGGCATCGTGTGATGCTGGCCGCCGTTCATAGCCGTGACCAAGTTGTGCTCGGGGCCCTTCCACCTCACCGATAAGCGGGCAGGGCGTCGACCGATGTTGCGACCGCTGGTCGAAATCGGCACGCCTGCTCAGTGCCTGGCTCGGAAGTTTTTCAACCGTAGCAATACCTTGCAGTTCTACGAGTAAGCATGCGGATAGAGGCTATCGTCGCCCATGCCGTGGAGGATACGATGGTGGTTTCCCAGTCCTTGGCAAGGCGGCGGCATCGGCCAAGCCATGCGAAGGTGCGTTCTACGACCCACCGCCGAGGGAGAACCTGAAATCCCTTCGCCTTGTCCGAACGTTTGATGATTTCGATCGTCCAGGCACCCGAGCCGGTCAGGGCGGCACGAAGCTTGTCGCCAGCATAGCCTCCATCTGCAAAGACATGGCACAGCCAAGGGAAGCGTTTGCGTACGGACTTAAGGACATCGACGGCACCGTCGCGGTCCTGAATGTCGGCGGTGTGGACGAGGATGAAGATGAGAAAGCCGCAGGTGTCCGTCAGGATGTGGCGCTTGCGGCCTTTGATCTTCTTTCCCGCATCATAGCCGCAAGGGCCGCCGCTTTCCGTTGTTTTCACCGACTGGCTATCGATCACACCGGCGCTTGGCGAGGCTTCGCGCCCCTCGATCTCCCGCAGGTTCAAGACCAGCACCGCGTTTATGACCTCGAGCAGACCGGTGTTGCGCCAAACGTAGAAGTAGCGCTGGACTGTAGTGACCGGTGGAAAGCGCTTGGGCAGAAGCCTCCAGGCGCAGCCGCTTGCCGCAATGTACAGCAGCGCATTCATCACTTCGCGCATGTTCGTTGTGCGACGTCGACCTCCGCGCCTAGCTGGCGCGATAAACGGCGGCGCCAATTCCCACTCCCTGTCCGTCAAATCGCTGGAATAGCGCAACTTTTTCCGGCTATGCTCCTGCCGGGCAATACCAGTCCATGCCATTGTTCACTCCATCTCTCGCAGGACGGCGTGAATCACAACATGATGGTATTGCTCAACAACTTTCGGGGCGGGCTCTCAGACCCGCGCAATCACCTCTTGCGTATCCATCGGTTGGAATGACCCTTGCGCACGATCGGGCCGTCGCAGCCCCGGCAGAGCCGCACATACATGCTGCCATTCCATCGATCCTTCCCTTTGGCAGGGATGTGGCGATTCATCAGGCACTTGAAAAATTGAAACACGAGATTGATCCTGGGGGGATAGTCAATGCATTGCCGATACCGGCGCTTTGAAATGCTGGGCCAAAAATCAGACGGCCGCAGCAGGAGGTCCCTGCCGCGGCCGTCGTCATTCGCTGCTGCGCAAGCGAGCGGATCAGGATCCGTTCGACTTGTTGTCGTCAACCGCCTTGTACACGCCGAAACCGGCGGCGCCGGCTGCGAGCAGGCCAAGGACGACGACGCCGCCGTCAGCCTTGTTCTTCGCCTTCACGGCGGCCGAGCGACGCTCGCCAACACCGCTCAGGCTGCTGATCTTGCCAACCGAGGCTGCAGCCGTGGTACCGGCCTGAGCCGCGACCGGGGCAGCCAGCACTGCGGCGGCGCCGAGTGCGAGCATGGTCTGCTTCAGCTTCATGTGACCTCCTTCATCATAGCCATCTGGGGGCGCTTACCATCTCAGCCCCCAGACCGCTGAAAGTATTTGATCCGAGATGGTTCCATTGTGCAATCCAACGCTTCGGCATGCACGTCAAGCGCGCCGGTCTGCCGCCCGAGCAGCGGCCGTTCTCTGCAGGGACGACTTTCGCTACGTGAAACCACGCAATACCCGCACTATCCGTCCGCTTGGTGAGGTGCATCGAGGAGGGCGAGACGAATGCGCCCGCGGGTGCCGCCACCACTAAGGTCGCGATTATCGCGACGCTGTGACGTTTCCGTCACAATACTTGTCCGCGCAGAGGCCACGTCCCGTCATTTTGAACGCAACGCCTCTTGCGCCCGCAGCCGATTCGCCTAGGCTAATTTGTCACCGGCCCATGTTCGATCTGGCAGTTAGAACACCGCTTTTTGAAGGTGCACCCCTCGGTTCTGGAGTTACAGAACCACGGTGTCTGCAGAACGAACTGCAGTCGCTTCAACCATTGGCGGATCACAGCCAATCCTTTCCATAAAATACGGGAGGGATTTAACACAATGCTGCAAGTGCGTTCAATCGCCGCTCTGCGAGGGGCATGACAAAGCCCGTGACTTGCGGCGTTTCGGCACCACGCACGCTCGCTGATCTGCGGCCCCCGCCTTCCCCCGAAAGGTTTCCGTGTCCGGCGCCGTCACAAACGATCCCCGCCCCTCTCTCTGTGCCGATCTGGCTCGCAAAGTCTGAGCGCCAGGGGACGAGCGTGAAGTCATGGATTTTCTCGACCAGGGCATAATTGCCCCCTCCACTTCGATCCTGTGCGCGTTACCCCGCGCGCCCCGGGCACCTCCGATGAGGTCTCGACGTGAGCATTGAAGGTCGCCCGATATCTTCGACGCCAATCTCGAAGTCTGATCGGTGCGACTATCGCAAACTTCTAAAACGTCTGCGAGGGGTGGATCACGCCAGACGCAAGCCCGCAGACCTCCGGGCCTTAGATTCGACAGGAATTGGCACGGCATGGCGCGGGCACGTCCCCCTCGCAACCGCTATCTCTGTCGACCCTGTGAAGGCAGAAACAACGGAAGGGGTTTGGGATACACAGAAAGTAGGCAGATAGCGAAGCGCATGTCTCCCTTACACCGGGCGGATTTCGCTCAGTTTGCGTTCCCACGCCAACGCATGTTCCACGATCATACCCAGATCGTCGTACTGGGGCGTCCACGGAAGCGTCGACTTGATGCGCTCGTTGTTGGAGATGAGCGCATCGGGATCGCCCGCGCGGCGCCCCTCGAAGCGGCGGTCGATGGTGAGGTTGGTCACGCGGTCTACTGCATCCAGCACTTCAAGCACCGAGAAGCCGCGACCATACCCGCAGTTCATGGTCAGCGACTGCAACGGCTGGGCAATGATCGCCTCGAGCGCCAGAACGTGCGCACTGGCGAGATCCGAGACGTGGATGTAGTCGCGTACACCGGTGCCATCGGGTGTGTCGAAATCGGTGCCGAATACGCCGACATGACTGCGTTTTCCCAGCGCCGCTTCCACCGCCACCTTGATCAAATGCGTGGCACCTGCGGTCGACTGACCGGTGCGGCCCTGCGGGTCGGCTCCGGCCACATTGAAATAGCGTAGCACGCAATAGTTGAACGGGTGAGCGCGGCTGACGTCACCCAGCATCGCTTCGGTCATCAACTTGGACATGCCGTAGGGGTTGATCGGCTCCTTCGGCGCATCCTCGGTCACGGGCGACACCTTGGGGATACCATAAGTCGCTGCTGTCGAGCTGAAGATGAAGTGCGGTACGCCCGCCGTTATTGCCGCTTCGATCAGGGCCCGGCTCTTGGCTGTGTTGTTGTGATAGTATTTGAGGGGATTCTCGACCGATTCGGGCACCACCACCGAACCGGCGAAGTGCATGATCGCACCTTTGCCGTCACCCATACCCTGGTCAGCAAAGATGCGGGCGAGCAGGTCTGCGTCGTCAATATCGCCTTCATAGAAGGTGACGCCTTCGGGAATGGCGAAGCGGAAACCGGTGACCAGATTGTCGATCACCGCCACGGACCACCCTGCGTCCTTTAACGCCAGCACTGCATGGCTGCCGATATAACCGGCGCCGCCGGTAACGAGGACGGGATGCTTGGTGATCATGAATGTCCTTGATAAAGCGGGGTCGTTGAGAGTGTGGCGGAAGACCCAGAGCTAACGCACTAGATGCGCAATGTCTCGATCCTGTTACGAAATTTATCGAACTGAACAGATTGCGGGTGAGCGCGTGACCGGCCTGGCGATGTCCACTCCATCCACACGGATCTCCCTTCAGAGTTGCCTGTACCGCATCACGGTCGTCGGCAGATAGCATACATGCCCACTCGGCATATTGTAGACATGTAAGGTTGCAATGATTTTCCACCACAACCTAATGAGCAAGAAAGAGAGATTGTCACGGGTGCGATGGACCCATGTACGATGACCCTATGGTGCGGTGCACCCACGCAGCTGATGAGCCGTGCGGGTTCACGGTTTTCGCAGCAGTGCCTGCCGCCTCGTGGCAAAGCCATTAAACCTGGGCATCGGGGAGTACGAAGACGCTAGCCGATTTCCGGCCCCTGCCGACCCCGCTGCAGGGTCCAGTGTGGCATGGTGTCATCTCGAACAATCCCCGCGCCCTCTTTGCCGACCTGCCTCGCGAAATCACGGCTCCAGGGGACGAGCGTAAAGTCACGCGCGTTCTCGATCACCGCATAACCGCCGGCCTCCGCTTCGATCCTGCGCGCGATGCGCCCTTCTATGCGCACCTCGGATGCGGCCTCAACATAAGGCTTGCCAAGGTCGCGGGATACTTCCTCAGCCAGACGCAACAGCTCACGGCGCTGCAACTGTGCGAGCGCACCGCAGCGCAGCCTGAATCCGTGCGCATCTTCGTGCGCAGATCCTGCTCCACCAGCCATTGCCGCCGGACGGCAAGAGCACCGCGCAGCTCGCGTCCGAAACCCTGGTCACGCGCGCCGGATACATGGGGGTCGGAAAGCTCGTGATCGAGCCATGTCACGCCGTCGAAGGTCGCCAGCTGCGCCAGCGGTCGCTTCGCCAGGACCTCAATCTCCACCGGGTAGTCACGCAATTGTCGTTCCTCGAGCGCGCCGACCCGCTCCAGAAAATCTCCCGGGATCGTCCACGTGCCCGCCGCATCTCGTTGCTTGATCAAACCTGCACGGCAGAAGGCCTCCAGACGCTGTTCGTAAATCAGGGTCTGCGCCGTGCTCGCGTGCGGATCGTGACGGAGATGGAGGCGCTGGGAATACTCCCCGAATTGGCCGCTGCAACCGTCCCGATCGTGCGATCAATGGCTACGGTCCCGCTTTCCTGTGCCGCCGCCGCCCGGATAGCAGCCTGCTCTGCGATCTCGCTGCCGGATCCCATCACTCCAAGATCAAGATAGTGCATGTGGCCATCGACACCGTCCACCAGCAGGAATTGACGCTGGCGGTGCTGGTCACGAACGCCGTACATCTGCACTTTGCCAATGAGCGGGCCGGCGGCAGGCGTGTGGATGCGAATCTCGCGCTCCAACCCCGAACGGGTCAATTCGCGCTGCATCACGCGGATGATATCGGCGCGCTCACCCATTTGCGTTAGCGTGCTTTCGATAGCGACGTCGAGACGCCAGCGCTGCGGGCCTGCGCTGCGGGCAAGCTCCATGGCTTCCAGCCGGTGCAGTCGCCTGATCTCGTAAGCGCGCCAGATCGGATCCGCCGCTTCAGGCATGACGCAGCGCTCGCTGTCCAGACGCGAGAGAAGTCGCCGATCGATTGCGGTCAGGCGCTCCTGGTCCGCATCCCGGCTGAGGCGGGCCTCGATGTCCTGATCGGATGCCAGGCCAAGCTCACGAGTCGCCAGTTCCGCAGCGCGCTCGCGCAGGCCGTGCGCGAGGTACTCGCGGGCGATCACAAGATCCCTGCCCTTGTCATCCACCCCGCGCACCACGACGTGAGTGTGAGGGTGCCCGGTATCGTGGTGGTCGACCGCGGCCCAGTCGAGTCCGGTTCCAAGGTCCTTTTCCACCTGATCCATGAGACGGCGCATATAAGGTTTGAGGTCCTCGTAGCGCTCGCCGTCTTCCAGCGAGATGATGGCCCGAAACTGGTGCCTGTCCCCGGCGCATCGGGCGAGAAATTCGCGGCCATCGACCGGCTCGCCCCCGCGGCCGTAAAGTTCGCCAGCTTCGCCGCCGCGCGTAACGCCGTCGCGCTGGATGTAATTGAGGTGCGCGCGCGCTGCATGAAGCCCCCGGCCTTTGAGGTGCACGAGGCTCGTCTTGACGACGGCGCGGCGCGACCTCGAAAGGCCTTGCGAATTTCGCGTAGAAAGCAGTCTTCCAATCGCGGCGGCGCGACCGATGCGACTGCCATCGAAGCGCGTGCCCGAGCGCTTCGCCCTGACGCCGTGAACCCGGGCGCCGGCGTCCACTCGTGCTGCGTACTTGCGCGTCGCTTTGCCGGTATTGCCCTGCCGCCCGAGGCGCGGCTCGAATTCGTCATCGCTCATTGCATCGCCCGCCCGTTCCGGGCGTCTCGCGGCTGCCCCCGCCTGTTTCGCGTGTCTCGTGCAATAAGCATTTCAGGATAAGGGGTTGCATGTCGTTTGGAGACACAGCTTCTATCTTGTTAATCGCCTCGATCGGCTCCTCGCGCCCCGCTTGGCCGATCTGCCGCGGCAATGCCAAGAATGCTATCCGGTCGCTGGCATCACCGGCCCCTAAAGCCGGCATGTCAGGTAACCGCGAAGGCGCGCTGCTGTCTCCCGGGCTGGCACAGTGTCCGGCACCCTCCATGCCCGCAGCGCGCCGGGGTCCTGCGATGCCGCAGGGATAGTGGAATTGCACCTGCGCAAGGCACATGATGAATATGGCCGAGCCGGCACGTCGCGGCGGATGCTTCCCACGCGCGGGCCAGCTGCAAACCAGGAAAATTGTGCAACTGATCGCGCCGCGCATGGCCCGCCGATTTCGTATTGAGCGTGGTGCCACCGCGCCGTCACGGGCCTGCAAGCCGCCTGGATCTTCAGGCCAGCGCGCCCGACACGCCGCTGCGATCCACGGTGCTACGAGCACCGGAATACCGCGCAGTGCCACGCGCATCATCGCCTGCGGATCGCGAACAGGGGATCGATCGCAGCGTCATCGCCGGGTCCATCCTTCGAAGCGCTTTCGCCTCCGCCGGGGACCACGAAGATCGAGCGCGATGCAAGGGACGGCGCATCACGGGCAGGGCCGGTCACGCGCGCAAGATAGTCTCTCGTTTCGCGGGGCAAGGGCCGCCCGGAGAGATGCTCTTCGTAGCGCGCGGGACCGGCATTGTATGCAGCGAAAAGACCTGGATAGCCGAAACGCGCGTGCAGCATGCTGAGGTAGCATGTCCCTGCCAGAATGTTGTCGCGAGGATCGTCCGGATCATCCCCAAGATGCAAGCGGTCACGCATCTCGGCCCAGGTCCCGGGCATCAGCTGCATGAGCCCGATCGCGCCCTTGCCACTGCGAATTGGGCGTCCGTCCTGAAGCGTACGGCCGGCGCTTTCCGCCTGGATGACACGCTCGATCCAGCTTCGCGGTACCGCGAACCGGGCGGCGGCCTCACCAATCAGCGCGCTCCACCGGTCCACGCTCCTGGTCGCGGCCACTGCCGGCGTGCCCGTAACGGCCGGCATCAATAGCAGCGCCATCATCCAGGCCGGCCTCACCGCGCCCATAGGAGCGTCGCCCGGCCAATGACGTACTGCTGGCTCGTAATCCCGAAATAGCGTCCGTCAAATGAGGCTGGGTTACCGGCCATAAGCAGAAGAAATTGCCCCGATCGCAGGCGCAGGCAGCCTCTCCACCACGGCATTGTGCGCCCGGCACGATCCCGCCCGAGACGGCCGGCCAGAAAGACGCCGTTGCGAAAATCTTGCCGCCCCGTGCACAGACCCGGTCGCCAGGCCCGGCGGCGACGCGTTTCACCAATGGCACATGGGCAGCGAGATATCGCCGCTCGGCCGCAAAGTCTTCCCAGGCAGGTGTGAGCCGGGCGACAACCATTTCGCCGGTGCGAATATTGGCGCCGGGCGAGACCGTATAGAGCCCGCGCGGGGCACTCGAACTCGCATTCCACACCAGGCGCGGTGTGGGAGGAAACGCGCTCGTCAGGGCAAGACCTGCCGCGAGTATTCCCGCTGCGATAGTGCGGCGTCTTGGCCGGCATTGGGGCGGCGCAGACATGCGCCGCGGTTGTGGCCCGGCACCGATCGCGGCGCTGTGCGCACGCAGGTCGGGCGCACTCATCGCTTCAGCTCACGTTCGGCGTTGGCCTCGCTCCAAGCCTCGAGATCGTCGATGTGGTAATGCACCAGCTGGCTGTGGCGCCGATATGTCGGTCCGTCACCGCGCCGGCGCAGTCGCTTGAGGAGACGCGGCGAAACCTTGAGATAAGCCGCTGCCTGATCGGTGTTGAGGAAGGGGAGCCGCGCCGGGCACGCTGCGCCCTTTCGACGTCATCGGGGATGTTCATCGGTAAGGTCCTCTTCGCCCCGGGGCGGCCCGCCGCCGCCCTGTTGAGGACCCTCGATCTGAAACAAACGCCAGTCCGCCGGCAGGGTCGAAAACGTCCGGGGGTAAATTCGACCACGCCGGGCCGTTCAATGCCGGCGGGCGCAGGGCGCATCAGATAATCGGTATCTGGGTGTGAAAATTGGGCGCAGCGACGCCGTCCGCGCCGTGCATCGCCCGAAGAGGTGGTGCGGCCAAAATCCGGTGACACGGACGGGTCCGCAGCAATGCCCATCGCGAAGGAGCCATACCGCCACCGGCAAAGCGCCGGCGTAGTCCAGAGCGACCAGCGCGGTGGTCGGTGCGCTCCCCAAACATTCGTCGGTTTCGCTTTGTCGCCTGGGCAGAGGCTGGAACCGCTATTATCGATGCCTGCCACTTGCTGGCCTGTACGGGATTTCGCCGATGGGCCTTTCGGAACCTGGCAATGGGCCCGGCGCTTGTCCGACAGCATGGCCGCATCATTTTGAGTGTTCATTGGCCCGGGTATGATCACCTACGCGCCTGAAAGTCGTGTCGAGCGGAGGGTCGCAGCGACCAGACCTTGGCACGATATCTGCACGCACGTGCAGGCCATCATCGCGCGCATCTCGGCGCCCGGTCAGCGGGCTTGCAGCCCCGCTCGGGAACATCGATTTGGTCCGCGCCATTGATTAAGTCACCCTCCCAAATTCGCGTGATTCCTGGCAGGGAACTTTGCCATTTCTGCCGAAACCCGCAGCGTTCGATCCGCTGCCGAGGCAAGCCGGCCGGAGGCCCTGGCTTCGCTTCTTCTGGCGCCGGGTCAGGTCGCTGCAAAGTCGCTGCACTGGCGCTTTCAGCACCGCGCCGAGTTCCTCAATGCAGCGAAAAGTCGGCAATTCGCCGCGCCAAAGGCCCTTGATGACGTGGCACGGCAAGGGCCGGTGGCAAGCGTCCTGATGCTCCCTGGAAACTGCAGGCGCACCTCATGGGAGCGCGCTGAACAGCCGTCCTCTTCGAGCATGTCGTGACCCACTTCACTGCCTGTCCGCCTGTCCTTCTTCGTCATCGTCATGCTCATAGTCACCGTGTCCTGCCCACAACAAAGACGCTGATCGCCATGCCAGCGTCGGACATTGCCACGCCCTGGATAAGGGCATGGCGAGACCTGCTGCACACCCATCGCGGGGCGTTCGATGACGCAATGGGGAGCGCCGGCAGACGTCCGCAATCCGCGGCCGGTCCCGCCGCGTGCGGCGCAGCGGGACCGGCTTTGCGAGCCGAAATGGGCAGGAAAGCTAGTCCTGCCGCTGCCCGCATGCGAGCAGCCAGTCCGCAGCCTTGCTTGCTGCGCTCGCGGCGCGGAAAATCGCCTTTTCGTCAGCGCGAGATCAGGTGAAGCCACGTCGCAATGTAATCGGAATGCCGGACGCTGGGCTCGATACCCAGCGCTGCGCAAGTGAACGCTGATGTGAGTTCGGCCGTCAATTCTTCCCGGGCGTAAGCCTCAGATCCGAAGTGACCGGTCTGATCGCGCTCCAGGCGTCCCTTGCCGCCGACCCAGTGGCCCAGTTCGTGCAGTGCCGTCCGGTACCAGTCGGCGGGCTCGGGAAAGGCTGCCTGAGGAGGCACCTGCACATAATCAGATCCCGGCGCATAGAAAGCGTCTACGCCGCCCACCCGGAAATCCGCGCCCGTGTCGGCAATGAGCCGGTCCGCCTGCCAGATCGCCAGAACCGGATCGGGCAGTTCAACCGGCGCCGTCAGATCATCGCAAAGACCCTCGCACTGGTCCAGATTGAAAACCACAAACCTTTTCAGAAACGCAATCGTCTTCGCCTGTGCGCCCTCGCTCTGGGCCCGTGCTGCCTCGTCCCTGGGGACGAACCTGTCAGCGTAGCACACAGTGGTGCCCTTCTCGCCGCGCCGGACATTGCCACCAGCCGCCTCGGCCTGCCGGTATGTAAGCCATCGCTGCGAGGAGAACCCTTTACCCGCTCCCGCTGCCCATAAAATGAGCACATTTATCCCGGAATAGTAGCGGCCCGACGCCGCATTTCTCGGCATCATGCAGGGACAACGCGAAGGATCCCACGGCTTCACCCAAGGCAGGCGCCCGTCTTCCAGCTCGGCGATGATCCGCGCGGTGACCTCACCATAGAGGCTGTGATGGCTCATCTTCTCTGCTCCTTTCTCAACCGCCATTGACCGGCGCCAGGGTGGCGGGGGCGGCAGGAGCATGCTCGACAGCCCCGCCGGCCTAAGGCGGGGCGCACCTGCAAAGGCCGAAATGAAATGGAGGAGCCGGGCGCGAAGCGGACGGGTTGCGGCCCGGCGAGGCGGGGCTACAGGGCAGCGACGCCCCCGCCACTTTGGAGCCGACAAGGCCCAGCGCCGCCGCGCGCCCGCGCGGCGCCCGCATCCGGGATGCCCAGGGCATCCCGAGCGAACCGCGATGCGGGACGAGACTTTCGCGCCAGGGATCGTTGCGGCCTTGCCGGCGAGACGCCGCCAGGCGGCTCGACTGGAGCGTCAGCGAAAGCAGAGCCTGGCCCGGCCGTGGGGCCGGGGGCGCCCCTGCTAAGCTTCAGCGCCGCGGATGGGAGAAGGAAAGCGCCTTCGTCGGCATTTTTGCCTGATGACGCGGTGTAGTGCCTGCCCCGAAGCAGGCGGGCTCACACGGACGGGACTTACTGCCGGGTCAACGGGAGTTCGATCGGCTCCTGCGCCAAAGCGTCTGCCATAGTCAATTTTCTAAGCTGTAAGAAGAACTCCAGCAGCTCGAATTCATCCTGCGGCCAGCCGCTGAAGAATGCATTGTCTAGCGCACGATTGACCTGCGCGATTCCCACGCAATCGCTGTCATTGTCCATTTGCAAACCGCCTCCGGATACCATCGGCCTTCAGCGTAGGGGCGAATGCATATCTATCTGAAGTTACAATTGCGAAAGCCACTGTGCTTCCATGGGCGGGGCCGCCACGCCTGATTTACGGAACCGCTACTATGGCCGGCCCCTTGCCTGTCGCAGGAACGCGTGAGGGATGGCCCCTCCTGTCACCAGACAGGATCTCGCTGAATTCTGCGCACTGCGCGACAATACCCCGGCTTCTACTGGGAGAACCGTGATGGGCCGGCAAGTTCGCGAGGATTTGCACCATTCGGCTCCGGCAAGCGGCTGCTTGCTCTGTTCATCACCAGGCGAAGTGCAGTGTCCGAGGCCCTCCCGGCGGCGGCTTTTCCGGCTGCAGCCCGCAGTCTTCAGCAAGGGCTGCTTTGTGAGGGAACAAGGAAGGGAACATCGAGATGGGAAAATTGACGGTTTTTCATGTCCGCGCCGCCAAGAACGGGCGTCACTGCGATGGCGACGGCCTCTACCTTATGGTCAATGGAAATCGCGCACGCTCGTGGGTGCTGCGCATTCAGCATCAGGGACGGCGGCGCGATATCGGCCTGGGGTCAGTCGACCTTGGTCGCCGCCGCCAGGATGATCCGGTCCATGCGGTAGAAATCTTGCGCAGGAAAGTGCTCACCCTTGCCGAGGCTCGCGACAAAGCCGCAATCCTGCGCCGGCTGACGCTCGCTGGACTCGATCCGGTGGCCGAGCGCGACCGCGAGGTGCGGCGTATTCCCACTTTCGCACAAGCCGTCGATCTGGCGCACGCGGAGCTCTCAAGGGGTGGACCGCCAAGCATGCGGCCGATTTCAAATCGACCATGCTCAGCTATGCTATACCCACACTTGGTAGCCACAGCGTCGACATTATCGACCACGCCATGATCCGGGCCACTCTGGCTCCGGTGTGGACAGACAAACCGTCTACCGCAAAGAAGGTATTCACCCGCATCAATCAGGTGCTGGCCTACTGCCATGCGACCGGCTTGCGCACGCAGGACGTCCCGCAAAAACAGGTCGTTCGCCGCGGCCTCGCGCGCCAATCACAAAGTCAGCACCATCCGGCTGTCCCATTCCGACAGGTGCCCGTGTTCATGCATGACCTGCTTGGCGGGACAGAAAGCTCCGGACGGCTCGCACTTGCCTTTGCAGCGCTGACCGCTTCACGCAGCGGGGAAGTGCGTCAGGCAACCTGGGACCAGATCGACCTCGACACAAAAATTTGGTCTAAGCCTGCGCACATCATGAAATCGCGTAGAGCGAGCAGCGTACCGCTAAGTGAAGCAGCGCTCGTCATCTTGCGCCGGGCCGCAGTGCTGAGAGGCAAATCGCACGTGGTATTCCCAGGGCGCAGCGGTGCTTTGCTCAATAACGGAGCCCTTCGCAACTCAATGCTCGCACAAGGATGGGGCCATGCGACGGTCCACGGACTTCGTTCAAGTTTTCGGGATTGGGCCGCAGAAGAGATGCCCGCCATACCCGCAATGGTCGCCGAATTGATACTCTCGCACAGCGTGCTTTCGCAAACCGAGAGAGCCTATCTGCGAAGCGACCTCACCGCCATGCGGCGAACGCTGATGGAAGCCTGGGCCGCATTCATCATGCCCCAACCCGAGAAGCTCGCCAGCGGCGCTAGCGTCCCGTGTTCGGACCCTCTCACGATCGATCGGTGAACTGCCAGCAGGCCGCCATCTTGCTGGCACGGTGTAGCCGGTGAAGGTCAAACGTTCAGCCGGCCGACCCACGGGACGGTCCAGGCTACTTGACCCACTGCCGGGCAAGTCCCCATGTGATCAGATAATTTCCCGCATCACGCTCATTGACATAGATGTGGGCGAGCGTGCGGCCATAGGCATCCTTGCCGAGGCGTTCGATCGTCACATGCCCCTGACCGATCAGGTTCTTCAGGGCATCGCGGCTCTCGTTCCCAAGCTGGAAGTCGCACCATGGCGGGTTTTTGGAAGCCGCCAGCTTCTTGCGCTGCGCCTTCTCGCAGCGCGCAGAGCCATCAAGTTCTGGGGCATCGATATCCGCCAGGCGCACCCGCTCCCCGCTGCAGAGACGGATGGTATTGCCATCATGGATCGACGAGACGCAAATGCCGGAAGCGGAGGCAGACGCTGCGGCGATCGCCAGTAGGAGGGACATCGCAGCGATGTAACTGGCGCTACGATGCCTGTCGCATGAAAATAGATCCAGTCCGGATGAAAAGGCTGTCCGCCCGCGTGGCGAGGCGGCAACGCTTGGCGCGTGAAGTGTCCCCGCGCCAAGCGTGCATGTCGGGAGGGGTCATCATGCGGCGGCAGATTTCAGAACGCCACGCTCAGCCCCGCGCGCGCCGAAAAGTCCGTGCCGGTGCTGGTCTGCTCGGTTCGTGCCGAGATTTTCCAGGTGAAATCATAGCCGCCTGCCAGCATGCTCACTTCGCCGATCCATGCGCCTTTGAGGCTGTCGCCGGCGATCGTGAAGGCATCGCCTGCATCGTAGCTGTCACCGCCGTTGAAGTAGGCCGTCGTGCTGCCGAGCTTTCCGGTCAGGACCTCGCGCCGCCCGGCTTCGAGCTGGAAGGTCAGCGGACGCCAGTCCGGCGAGATCGTGCCCAGCGAGTAGGAGGCCGTGACCGTCGGAGTGGCGGTCAGCATCTTGCTGGTGCGGCTCGCGACGGTGAGCGCAATCGCGTCGCTGTCGGCGGTTTCGGCGTAACCGTCTTCCCTCAGCCACATCTGCTCCAGCTCCAGCTTGGGCTTGAGGCTGAAGCGGCGCGACATGTCGAACCGATACGAGGCGCCGGCCAGGCCCGAGAACAGCCAGCCCTTCCAGTTGCCGTCGGCCGAGTACGAGAAGTCGGTATCGTCGATCGTGCCGGTGTAGGTCCGGGTCGAATCGATCGAAATGCGCGAGGCGCCGATGCGTGCCCACGCGAGCAGCGGACCGTTCTGGGTGCGCCAGAACAGGCCGAGGTCATGCTGGCCGATATCGAGCTTGCCGGTACCACCGTTGTTCTTCACCTTGCCTTGCATCCAGGCGTAGGAGACGCCGAAGTTGCCAAGATCGGTATGCCGCTCGACACCGCCCGAGAGGCCCCAGCCATTGGCCTTGTAACCAGCCGAGCCGGCGGCGTCCTTGCTCGCGCGCCAGTAGATCGGCTCGAACCAGCCGCCGATGTCGGAGATATCGAACAGGGTCGTATCATCGCTGATGTGACGGGCGGCGAGACGATCGGCTGTGGTTACGGCCTTGAACACGCCGCCGGCATGATCGGGCAGCAGCCCGCCGACCTGGTCGCGCAGCGTTGCCGAATCCTCGACCTGCAGCAGGCTGTCGGTGATGTCGTCATCGTTCTGCGCGGTCGCGTAGACCGCGTCCCAGGCCGAAGCCTGCGACTTGGTAAGGCCGAGTTCGCCGGTCGTCTTGCGCGAAAGGGTCAGGTAGACGTTGTCCTCATCGCTTGTAACCGCACCGTTGTAGATGAACGGCGTGTCGACCGACGCGTTGAGCGAACCCTCGATTGCGAGATTGTCCGAGGTGAGCACGGTATAGGTGCCCTCGGCGGTCGCGAGGCTGTTGACCGTCGCCGTTACGCTGGTGCCATCGGCCAATGTCGCGCTCTTGACCACGATCGTCGAGCTCTCGTCCCCGTCGACGTAGACGCCGATCGTCCCGCTCGATCCGACCGTAAGAGTGCCGAAGCTGACTGTCGTCGCCTCATCGGGAATGAGCGTGCCGCCGTTGACGGTCACCGCGACGTTGTCCGCATTGGCGAACTGGCCCGAGTACGTGGCGGTGTCGTTGATGGTGACGGTGCCGGTCTCCCCGGCGAAGTCCATCGTGCCCGAATAGCTAGCTTCGCCCGAGAGCGTCGCGGTCGCCGTGCCGCTGCCGAAATAGATGTCACCCGAGTACAGAGCATCCTCGGACAAGGCCAGAGTATCGTCACCCGCCCCGAAATACGTGTCGCCGATGATCTGACCGGTCGAAGCAGAAAGGCTGTCGTTGCCCGACCCCAGCAGGATGTTGCCGCTGATCTGGGCATAGATGGAGGGATCTTCCTCGTCATTGTCCTCGACGTACTCGGCGCTCGTCTCGGCATCATCGTCGTTGAGGTACTGGGTGATGGTGACCCCGGTGGTGTTCGCCGACAGGTCGATCGCGGTGCGCGTGTCGGTGCTCGAGCCACCGGCGATGATGAAGCCGGTGTTCTCGATCGAGGTCAGCGTGCCGGACAGGTCGCGGATCGCGGTCGTCGAGCCTTCACCGCTGGAGGTGAGCGAAGCCGAGATCGTCCCGCTGTTGTAAAGGTTCGTGACCGTGCTGCCTTCGTTGATGAGCAGCGCCGTCGCCGATTGATCGTAGGAGATCGCGCTGAGCGTGCCCGAGACGCCGATGCCGTCAGTCAGGGTGACGTTGCCGCCCTCGCCGCCGATCACCAGGCCGTAGGCATCGGTATTGCTGTAGTAGGAGTTGGCCGTCACCGACCCGTCGATGACGATCGAGTAGGTGCCCATGTTGCCGGTGACCGAACCGACGGTGATGTCGCTGGTTCCACCGACTTGGATCGCGGGCCCATTGCCATATGTGGTGATGACGCCGGTGGCTTCGTCGCTGTCGTCGACGCCGTCTCCATCCTCGTCGTCATTGTCATCATCGCGGTCGATCGGCGCGGCCGCCACATAGATGCCGCCATCGACGTTGCCAGTGATCGAAACTGCCGCGGTCCCCGTACGCAGCGCCGCGCGCGAGAGCACTTCGGTCGTGCCATCATCGTCGGTGTAGGAGTAGCCCTTGGTCACCATGCCCTGGATCGTCACCGTTCCGCTGACGTCGCCGGCCACGTTGATCGCGCTCGATCCCGAGCCGACGACCGAGACGGTGCCCTCAACGGTCAGATCGCCATCGATCCCTTGCGCCGAGATGCCCACCGCGTTGTCACCGATTACCTTGATCGTGCCGATATTGGTGATCGAGCCGGTCCAGTCACCGTCGAGCACGATGCCGCCCGAGTTCTGGCCCTCTACCGTAATCGAACCTTCATTGAGGATCGTGCCTGCCGCATCGCCGGTCACATGGACGCCATAGCGGTTGCTGGCCGAGGCGATGTTGTCGGTGACGATGCCGTCCGAATCCTCATCATCGACGACGTAGTCCTCCAGCACGGTGATCACGCCGTCTTCGCCGATGTCGAGGCTCGAGGTCGTCCCGGAATTGACGGTGATGCCCGAGGTGTTGCTGGCGCCGCCCATTTCCAGGGTGCCGCCCATGGTCACGGTCGAATCGCTGTCGATGGTGATGCCGCTGCCGCTGGCCAGCGCGATCGTGCCGTTCTCGCCCACCGTCACGTTGCCGGCACTCGAGGTGGAGAGCGCGCTCGTAGTATCCTTGGTCACCGAGGTATCGGCAAGCGAGGGCGTGGAGACGAGCGCGAGCGCGAGCGCTCCGAGGCTGGCGGTATTCTTGAACGAACGCATGGCGAGGATGTCCCGAAAAGGATGAATTTCAATTGGTCTTGGTGGAAGGCCGGGCGGCCTCAGGTCGCGATGCCGATGAGAGCCGTACCGGTGTATCCGCCGCTCACGCTGCCACTGAGGCTTGGCGTCTGCTGGGCGATCTGGGCAGACGTGTTGTCGCCGAACACGTTGTCGGACGAAAGCGAGATCGCGTTGTAGTTGGCGATGCTGGCGGTGTAGCGGGTGTCGCCGGTGAACACGGCCGTGTTGTTGGCGGCCGGCATGGCGAGCTGCGAGATCAGCGTCGCCGTGCGCCCGGTGCTGGCCGAAGTCAGGCCGCCCGTGAACACCTCGAAATGGATGTGCGGCCAGCGGCCCGAATAGCAGGCCGGGTAGATCGTGGTGAAGGTGACCTTGCCGTCACTGTCGGTCACCTGCACCCCGCGCAGATAGCTCTCGGTCGTGACCCCGCTGGAGTAAAGCGAATAGAGGCCCGCCGCATCGCAGTGCCACACGTAGATCGCAGCGCCCTCGATCGGCGTGCAGCCATTGCTGACGTCGACGAGCTGCAGTTCGATCGTGAGTTGCACGCCATCGGCGGTATTGGTCGAGCCGATGAAGCTGGAACGGATATCGGAGCGTACCACGCCGCTCTGGGTGAGCACGTTCGAGGTGGAACCGCTGGCCGTGTTGGTGCCGTCGGCCGGGTAAGGACCATTGGTCTCGGTGGGATCGGCGATGCAGCTTGCATCCGAGGTGCCCCCGAAGTGGACGATGAGGAGGTGCTCGACGTCGAGGAGGACGAACTGGACGTGGATGACGACGAGGTCGAAGAGGAACTGGTGGCGCCCGAGCTCGACGAACTGGAGGAATCGTCCCCGCCGCACGCGGCCAGCGCCGCTGCCGTGCCCGCGCTGGCCATGAAAGCCAGTGCCCGGCGCCGGGCGAACATCTCGCGTCCTATCGCCTGAAGGTCTTCGGCCAGCCCATGGCCGTGCGGCTCCCCGCCAGAGGCGCCCCGCTCCCGAGTTCCCATCACCGTCCTCCTTCGCGTCCGGCGTGATCGCTGGACCTGAGCGGCGAGGACTGTGCTGCGGGCTTTGCCCGGGGATTTCAGGCGAATTGCACGAGAATTGCGATCAGTTTGCTATCGCGCCAACGAAGTACAGGCAGCGCGCTAACCGGCCGGGCGATCGTCCGCTACCGCCGGGACGAACAGGTAACCCTCGTTACGAACGGTGCGGATGATATCGCTGCCGCCCTCGCCGTCGGAGAGCTTGCGCCTCAGACGCGAAAGCTGGACGTCGATGGCCCGGTCGTAATGATCCAGATCTTCACCGCGCGACCAGTCGAGCAGCTGGTCGCGCGTCAGCACGCGGCGCGGATGCTCGGCGAAGGCCCGCAGCAGGCGGAATTCGCCATCCGACAGCGATATAAGCGCATTGGTCGGATCGAACAGCAGGCGCAGGCCCAGATCCATGCGCCATCCCGCGAAATGCAGACAGTCACCCGAATCGGCCTCGATCGTGCGGGGCGTGGCCACCTCGGCCAATGCTCCGGCGGGCGCGGCCCCGGCCCTGCGGCGCAGAACGGTGCGGATGCGGGCCAGAAGCTCGCGCGGATTGCACGGCTTGGCGAGATAGTCGTCGGCGCCCATCTCCAGCCCGACGATCCGGTCTACGTCGCTGCCGACCGCAGAAAGCATGATCACCGGCGGCGCATCGGACCCCAGTTGGCGCAGGGCGGTGAGTCCATCCTCGCGCGGCATCATGACGTCGAGCACGATCAGGTCGAAACTCTCGCTCGCCAGCAGCTTGCGCATCTCAAGCGGATCGGCCGCCGTAGTGGCGTCGTAGCCGTGCTTGGCGAGGAAATCGCCGATCAGCGAGCGAATGCCCTCGTCGTCGTCCACGATGAGAATGCGGGTGTGCAGGTCCATTGCATGCGGTTCTAGGATCATTGTGCGCTGATGGATAGTGCGTGTTCCGGGCGGATTTCAGCCGTCGTTACACCCTGCGACACCCCTGAAATGTCGCTGCAAAGCAGTGAAATCCACAGGCAACCTCGCCCCCGAAAAGCTGGGTCATGGACAGTCGAGCTTGCCGCGATACGTATCGGCCAGCCGTGTTCGCGGATCTTAGTGCGCCCCCGCGCCCTTTCCCGCGACATGCGGTTCCGCTGCGTTCAAGGCCACCGTCCGGGATCCCTCCGCCAAGGGGTCTCGCGGTGCCGGGGCCATCGACCGAGCGGGTTCTGTAGTCGCACCCGTCCCGTTCGCCGGTGGCCCCGGAACAGATCGAAAAGAAATTACCCAAAAGGCTCTCCACGCGTCGGATAATTTCTTGATTGATAGTCTGCAAAACGACACAAGTGCGTGGTACTTGCCGCGCCAGCAGCTGATTGGGCGCCTTAAACGCGCTTACAGCCAGAAAGTTTCCAGCCGGACCCGCCTCTTTTGGCGATTCATGTCCGGCCCGGTCCGTGGTGACCGTTCCCGCCACCCGCTTCGGTGGGCGACGGGAACGCGGAGCGGGGACAGGAGGGACGTGTCCCTCTCTCCTGTCCCCGCTTCGCATATCACCCGCAGGCGGCTTGCCTGCGACAATCCTCCGTCTCGAATTTGCCAACCGCCCATGGCAAAGCACAAGCCATGACCCTTCCCGAGATTCCACGCCGACTCGGCATGCCGCTGGCCATGCAGATGGTCGCGATCCTCGTGTGCGCCCTGCTGGCAGCGCAGGCGGTGACGCTCGCACTGACCGTCATCCTGCCGCCGCGCCCGGCCGAACGATGGAACATGGACGAAGTCGCCGGCGCGCTCGGCGGCGGCCCCGCCCCCAAGCGCCTCGAACGCAAAGCCATGCGCGGCCCGCCCGATGTCAGCGGACAAGGCTGGCTGGTCTCGGAATCCTCGCGCGATGCGCTGGCCCGGCGCATCGGCCAGCCCGCGAACGAGGTGGTCCTCGCCTTCTACACCCAGCTTCCCGTCGGCGGCGTCGCAGTGCCGAGCAGCGGGCGATCGCCGCTCGCCGTGAAATCCTCTGGTTCGGGCAGCCTATCCTCGCTGCTGATCGACGAGGCCCAGGCCCAGGCCATTCCCGGCGGACCGCCTGCGAGCGGATCCGCCGGTCCCACCGGCATGCCGGGCGGCGGATTTCCCGGCGGCCGCATGCCGGGCGGAAACTTTCCCGGCGGCGGCTTTCCGGGCAGCGGAGGCCCGCGCGTACCTGCACAGCCCGGTTCGTCCATGCCCCGTCCCAACCTGCCAGGCGGTCAAATCGGCGGCGGGACGAGAGGCGCTACCCCCGGCCAGGCCGGGGGCGGACGCCCTGGCGCAGGCAGCGCAAGCAGCCCCGGAAATGCCGCTGGCAATACCGCGGGGATCGGAGCCGGTGAAGGCGGGCGACCGATCGGCAGCCCTGGCGCCACCCGCGGCCCCGGCGCTTTCGCCCAGCCCGGGCTGACGCCCGGGATCGGCTTGGCTCCGCCCAGTCCCGTCATCGCCATCGCACCGCCGATCGCCCAGCCGAGCGCGGCGGCCGAGCCGATCGCCGAGACCCAGCGAGCACCCGCTCGTCCGGCCGCCCGGTCCACCACGACAGCCGCCATCCCGACTGCGGCCATTCAACCGCAGCCCGTCGCCTCTGCCCACCCGGTTGCAGCAGCCGCGGCCATACGCGCACCGGATGTGCGCCCGCAGACGGCTTCCTCTCCGCAGCCCATCCCGTTCCGCCGTGTGACGAGTTCGCTGTTCGATGTCACCTCGCCCCCGTTCATCGAAGGGGATTTCGTTGCCGCCGCGCGGCAGGCGGATGGCAGCTGGCTCGCGGTGGCCCCCGCGCCGAGCCTTTTCCCAATGCCTGGCAGACCAGGGTAATGCTGTGGTTCGCGCTGTCTCTGGCGATCGTCAGCCCGCTGGCCTGGCTGTTCGTACGCCGTATCGTCGTGCCCTTGCGCGATTTTGCCAGGGCCGCCGAGCAACTCGGCCGCGATCCCTCGGCGACCATCCTTCCGCTCTCCGGCCCGGCGGAGATCGGCCGCGCGGCGAACGCCTTCAACCAGATGCGCCACCGCCTTCGTGCTTTCGTCGACGATCGCACCGCCATGGTCGGGGCAATCAGCCACGACTTGCGCACGCCGCTGACGCGGCTGCGCTTCCGCATCGAGGACGTGCCCGATGACCAGCGCGAGGGTCTGCTGAAGGAAGTGACCGAGATGGAAGCGATGATCAGCCAGGTCATCGCCTTCATCCGCGACGCCTCGACACCCGGTCCGCGCCAGCGGCTCGACTTCGCAGAACTCATCGCCGGCAGTGTCGCCGACTGGCAGCTTGTCGGGGCCAATGTCGAGATCGAGCGCAATGCCCACATCCCGGTCGAGGTCGATCCGGTCGGCATCCGCCGCCTGCTCGGCAACCTGCTGGAAAACGCGGTCAAGTATGGCGGCAGCGCCCGCGTGCGTGTCTCCCTCAGCGGCAACGAGGCCGTCGCGGAGATCGTCGATGCTGGCCCGGGTATCCCCGAGGACGAGTTCGATCGTGCCTTCGAGCCGTTCTACCGCAGTGAAGCCGCGCGCAAGTCGGGCCGCAACGGCAGCGGGCTCGGCCTCGCCGTCTGCCGCTCGATCGCGCGGGCGCACGGCGGCGACGTCTCGTTCGCACACGGTCAGGATGGCTTCGTGGCGCGCGTGACAGTGCCTGCCGCGTTCGTCCCGACCCTGCGCAAAGCCGCCTGAGCGAACGGCAGAGCCATGCTCAGACATTTGCACGCCCTTGGTGCGTCACTGGCGCTCTCGCTATCCCTTCAGCCTGCTGCCGCGCAAGAGACCGAGGGCGCCGCCGAAACCACGACGGCCGCGACTTCATCCCGCGAGGCCGAGACTGGCACGATCGGTGACACGAGCGCCGCGCAAGTCGCTCCCCTGCGATGGACGGCGGCGGCATCCGGCGGCATCAGCGCACGCGACGATGGTCCGGACGGCAGTTGGCAGTCGCTCAGCCTGACGCGCACCGTTGGCCGCGGCTACTTGCGCGCCAGCGCGATGCGCTACCACGGTACGCTGCAACAGTCGGACGTCGCGCTGCCCTCGGACTATTACGTCGGGACACTCGGAGCGGGGGAAATTTCGACAACTGGGTGATCGACGGCTGGGTCAGCTTCGGCAGGCAGGATTACGGCCGGATCAGCACCTCGCTGGGCAGCCGCGCCAGTACCGGCGCCAAGGGCAGCGACTATTACGCCGTCGGTGGCGATTTCGGCCGTGTACTGCCACTGGGCTCGCGCTTCTTTCTCACTCCGACGGTGGCCGCATCGTTTGCCGATGGAAAGCTGCTGCGCCCGGCGCCCGAAGTCACAGGCCTGCGCGATCAGGAAACCGACGAGCCGACCTGGTCGGCCAATGCTACGATGCGCATCGATTATGCATTCGGCAGTGCTCGGGAGCACTATGCCGGACTGTCCTTATCGCGGAACTGGACCAGCAACGGCCTTTCCGCATTGCAGATTCGGCCCAATCGGAACCCCGACGCACAATTGCCATTCCGGCTCGACAGCAAGCACTATGCGGACAGCTGGTTCGAAATAGGCGCTACGACCAATATGAAGCTGGGACGCAGCCTGTACCTCGATTTGTTCACCACGCGCAGTTTCGGCGTGAAAGCTGGGAATGTAACGTCCGCAGGAGCCACCTTGCGGCGCTCTTTCTGACCTGCCCACTCAAAAAGCGGCGGCAGGTTATCTTCTGCTCCACCATTTTGCCTTAGCATCCGCGTTCGCAATCGAATTGAAACGGACAGGCGGCAGAGCGCGCGAAATGATGACAGGAAAAGTTTCGAAGGTGGCGGAAGCAAGTGTCCTCGTGACCGGTGCAGCCGGATTCATCGGTGCCGCCGTTGCCGAGGCCCTGATGGCCCGCGGTCAGTCGGTGATCGGAATCGATAACCTCAACGACTATTATGCAGTCTCGCTCAAGCGCGCGCGCCTCGATGGGCTCGCTACGCGTCATGGCAACCTGTTTCAGTTTCGGGAACTCGACTTCGCCGACATGTCTGCGCTCACCGCAGCGTTGGGGTCTTTCACGTTCGAAACCATCGTCCACCTCGGGGCGCAGGCCGGCGTACGGTACTCTCTGGAGAATCCGCAGGCCTATGTCGCCTCCAACCTTGCCGGGCACGTCAACATGTTGGAAGTCGCCCGCGCCCGGCAGGTGGCCCACATGGTCTACGCCAGTTCAAGTTCAGTCTACGGCGGAAATGCGAAGCTCCCCTTCGCGGTGGAAGACCGCGCGGATCATCCCGTCTCGCTGTACGCGGCGACGAAGAAAGCCGATGAACTGATGAGCGAGACTTACGCTCATCTCTTCCGCCTGCCTCTCACCGGGCTGAGATTCTTCACCGTCTACGGCCCTTGGGGCAGACCCGACATGGCGATGTGGAAGTTCGCCGAACGGATTCTCAGTGACCGACCGATCGATGTCTACAATCAAGGCGAGATGAGCCGCGACTTCACTTACATCGACGACATCGTCAGCGGCGTCCTCGCCTGCCTCGACTGCCCGCCGGCCGACGACGGCGCGCAAAAGGCAGGCGGCAGCGTCAAGCCGCACGCGCTTTACAACATCGGCAACAACAAGTCCGAGCACCTGCTGCGCCTCATCGAAGTGCTGGAGGATGCCTGCGGCCGCAAGGCGAGGCGCAACCTCCTGCCGATGCAGCCCGGGGACGTCGCTGCGACTTACGCCGACATCACCGCGCTGACCCGCGATACCGGCTATATGCCGAGTACGCCGATCGAAACGGGCGTGCCGCGTTTCGTTGATTGGTTCCGGAATTACACCGGCGTGTGACAGCGTATCCTGGCGAAAGCTGGAAACTCACCAGATCAACGCTGCAACAATGGCAATCATCACCCAAAGCATCGCGTTGAATTTCACTATCGTGCCGAGATCAAAGGGCGGCACCTCGATATAAGTATTGTAGGTGTTGATCATCATAGACCTGTTGTTCAGCGTCGCATGTGGCAACCTCTCAGGATTGAAACAGCGCCCTGCCCGCGAAGTTCCTGAAATTTAATTGCCCGTTTAGGTTCCCGCTCTCTCGCGGATCATCGCGAAGCCATGCAGCAGGTGGTCGAGCTGGCCGTCCGGCACCGGCGCAAATGCCAGCTCCTCGCCGCCCTGCCGGATCGCCCCGATCTGCCCGGCCACCTCCTCAAGGCTCCATTGCGGCCGAAATACTCCCGCATTTTCCGCAACCCAGGCACGCGCCAGACGGCCCCCCATGGCAACGTACATCTCGCCGCTCACCGCGCATTGCTCGTGACAAAGGTAGGCGACCATCGGCGCCACCATCTCGGGTTCCATCGGCGGGAACCCGCTCGTGTCGATCCCTTGGGACATGCGCGTGACTGCCGCCGGCACGATGAGATTGGAGCGCACATTGCTATGCTGCCCCTCGATCGCGGCCGTGTTCGACAGGCCCATGAAAGCCGCCTTGCACAACGAATACGTGACATTGTCGGCCTTGCCGTAAAGTCCATTTATCGAACTGGTGAGGACGATCCGGCCGTAGCCTTGCGCCATCATACGGGGAAACGCCTCGCGCATGACGTGGTAAGCGCCCTTCAAGTGCACATCGAGCACCGCGCTGAAGTCCTCGTAGCCAAGGTTCGAGAGCGAGCCGCGCCGCACGTTGCCTGCCGAATGGATCAGAATGTCGACCCGCCCGAAGGCATCCAGCGCGGTATCGATGATCGCCTTGCCCCCTTCGGGCGTCGCGACACTGTCGAGACTGGCGACCGCTTGACCGCCGGCAGCGCGTATCTCGGCGACAAGAGCCTCGGCGGGTCCTTCCCCGGTCGCATCACCTGCCATCGAGACACCCGGATCGTTGACGACGACCTTGCATCCCCGCCTCGCCAGCAGCAGCGCATGTGCGCGGCCGAGGCCCCGGCCGCCGCCGGTAATCACTGCGACGCGATCGTCGAAACGCAATTCGGCCATGACCTGTCCTCTCCTCGATCGCGCCAAGCTTACCGGCGCGCTGCCGTCAGGCAACGATCCCGGCGCTGCGCAGCATCGCGATCCGCTCGGGCGATAGATCGAGCACTTCGGCCAGAATCGCATCGGTATGCTGGCCCAGCACCGGCGGCGCCTCGGGCACCGGCTGCTCCGCGTCGGTGAAACGGATCGACCGATTGACGATGGGGATGGTGCCCAGGACGGCGTGCTCGGTCTCGACGACCATGCCGCGCGCCTGCGCCTGGGGTTGGGCCAGAGCCTCGCTCACACCCAGGATCGGCGCATGCGGCACCTCGTGGGCAGTGAAGATTGCGGCCAGTTCATCGACGCAGTGGCGCGCGGTGAAATCCGCGATGATCGCGTTGACCTCCTCGCGGGCGTCGCGGCGCTTTTCCAGAGTGTCGTAGCGCGGGTCCTCAGCGAGTTCCTCGCGTCCGATCGAGCGGCAGATGCGTGCCCAGAAGCCGGGTGTCAGGCAGGCGATGACGATGGATCCCTCGCGCGCCGGGAAAATTCCGTAAGGCACGAGGTTGGGATGCTGCGAGCCGACCCGCTGCGGGTCCGAACCGGTGAAGAAGGCCAGCTGCGCAATGTAGCCGAGCATGCCCATCAGGCCATCCATCAGGCTGATGTCGATATGACGCCCCTCTCCGGTACGTTCCCGCTCGTAGAGCGCCGACAGCACGCCGATCGGCCCGTTGATGCCGCCGACGAGATCACCGAGCGGGATGCCCAGCTTGGTCGGCAGCCCACCCGCCTCGCCGTTCATCGACAGCGCGCCGGACATCGCCTGGAGCACGATGTCGAAGCTCGGCCGGTCCCTGAGCGGACCGGTCTGGCCGTAGCCGGAGATCGAACAGTAGATCAGTCGGGGATTGGCCGCGTGCAGTTCCTCCCAGCCGAGCCCCAGCCGCTCCATCACGCCCGGACGGTAGTTCTCGACCAGCACATCGCACTGCGCGGCAAGGTCCTTGACGAGTGCCAGCCCCTCGGGGGTCTTGAGATCGACGACGATCGACTTCTTGCCCCGGTTGACCGCGAGGTAATAGTGGCTCTCGCCATCCCGGATGGGAGGAAAGCTGCGGGTTTCGTCCCCGGTGCCGGGCGGCTCGATCTTGAACACCTCGGCGCCGAGGTCGGCCAGCGCCAGGCTCGCGGCGGGGCCGGCCAGGACGCGCGTGAAGTCGATCACGCGAACGCCCGCCAGGGGACCGGACCAGCCGGCCGTCCCTCGCACGGTCACGCCAGTGCCTCCCGGAAGAAGCGCAAGATCTCCTCGATCGCATCACGCCCTTCGGGCAACGCGACCTGGTAGTGGTAGCAATGCCCCATGCCTTCCGCGACAATCAGGCTGGAGCGGATGCTCGCCTTGAGCAGCTGCGAATGCGTGAAGATGGCCGGACTGAGGTCCATTGCCCGGGTCCCGGTCACGATCAGCGCCGGAGGGAAGGCTGCCAGAATCTCCGGATGCCAGCCGGGCCAGGCGCTCGGATCGCGAAGATCGCAACCTGCGAAGTATCCGCGCGTGATATCGACAGGGGCGCTTCCATCGGCAGGGGGCGGGGAAACGAGGCATCGATGTAACCCGTGACGTAAGCCGATTCGCCCGTGCCGAAGGGCACTGCCCCTGCTCCGAACACGCCGATGGCACCCGCCTGGGGCAGGTCATGGCTCGCCAGCCAGGCAGCCGCCTGCGCCGTGAGGGCACCGCCTGCAGAGCCGCCATAAATTCCGATGCGTCCCGGCGCATAGTCGGCAAGGAGTGCGCGATAGACTGCAGCGACGTCCTCCACGCCCGCCGGATGGCGATGCTCGGGCGCCATACGGTAATTGACGCTGACGACGCGGATGCGGCCGAGCGCGGCGATCGGGATGGCTTCGACGAGGGCGACCCCATCCCAGCCGACGCAGAACGCACCGCCGTGCAGATTGATGAGGACGCGCTGCGGGTCGTGCCCACCTTCGACCGGCGTGACATCGAGCACCTCGACGCCGCCGATCTCGCCTCGCGTGACAATGACCGGGAACGTCGCCCGCAGCCGCTCGATCTGCGGCGCCATGTAAGCGTTGATCTGTGCGCGGCGGACGGCGATGTCATCCTCTTGGCCCGACGCATCGAACACCGGCATCGCCGCGCGCAGCCGCTGCAAGGCCGCCGCTTCCTCGCTGACCAGGCCGGAGACCGGCAGGGTAAAGGCGGGCACCTGAACGCTACCGTCGGGAAGAAACGCCGGCATCGCGCGGGTCATCGTGTCCATGGCCTTTCCCCATCCGCCGGCGTCGCGCCTTCGCGGGTATTCGTCGCCGAGCCTAGGCCCGGCGACGGTCAAGATCACCCCCGCTTCACGCCTTGCTCGGCAATTCCGCCACGGCGGTACCGAAGGCCGACAGTTCGCCGCGGTGCGTGGTCGCCTTCTGCGCCACTTCGACGTACTTCTTGCCGTTCTCCTCGAACTTGCGGGTCACCTCGCCGGTAATGACGATGGCGTCGCCGTCCGGGTTGTGACGGCGGATCTGGCAGCTCGACTTGTGCAGGAAGCCGTCGTCGCCGATCCAGTCGGTCATGTGGTGGGTCAGCCAGGAGCAGCGCTCCGGGCCGTAGTCGTAGGCGCCCGGCGCGCCGACCTCGAGCGCGAAGGCTTCGTCCCAGTGCACGCGCTCGGGGCAGTCGGGCACGTTGAAGCGGTTGCGGATACCGAGGCCCGGGTGCGCCTTCTGCATCTTGTAGGCGAGCTTGTTGGCGCGGATGTAAAGGCCGCCCCAGCCCTGCGCATAGCAGATGAAGCCGGTAACGGTCATCGGGCCCTTCATCATCGGCGGCAGCTTGTCGCCGACGTTCACGTCCTCGAAGTAGCGGGGCACCGCTCCGCGCTGCTCTTCCTGGTCGTAGATCTCGTAGAACTCATCGAGCTGTTCCTGGGTGAAGGGCTCCACGCGGCCCCGCGCCTCGGTGTACTTGGTACCGCGTTCGCGCGCCTCGTCACGGTCGGTGCGGAACACCCAGCTGTCCGCGCCCGCGACGTGGTCACCGTGCTGGTTGTAGAAGTCGACGTGATAGATCTGCTGGAACGAGCGGCCCGCGAACTTGGTCTGGTGCTCGACCAGATCCTTCAGGTAGGCCTCGACCCTGATGGTGTCGTTGCGCAGCACCGGCTTGTGCCAGGTCCAGTCGGCGCCCGCCCACATCGCGTGGACGCCCGAGAGACCACCGCAATAGCCCGAGATGATACGGCTGGTGGTGAAGAGGAACGAAGGCAGCGCGACGAGCGAGCCGTACTTGGTCTTCGCGGCGTATTCCGGGTCGCACCACAACGGATTGTCGTCGCCGATGCCGTGGGCATAGTGGCGGATGGCGTCGCGGGTGGCCTCGTAGTTCCATGGCTCTACGGTGTTCTCGATTTTCACGCCGATGCGCTGGCGCAAGTCGTCGAGCCCCTCCTCGGTGATCTTGGGGAACTTGTTCTTCGGTTCTGCTGTGGTGGCCATTTCTCTGCTCTCCTGGATGTCTCAGCCGACCGCTTCGGCGGCTTTCGCGGCTTCACGGTCGCGCAGCATCTTGCGGTGGACCTTGCCTGCGGGGTTCTTGGGTAGCTCGTCGACGAATTCGACGAGACGCGGAAATTCATGCTGGGCGAGGCGTTCGCGGGTGAAGTCCTGAAGCTCGCGCACGAAGGCGTCGTCGGCGGCGCGGTTCGAGACGACGAAGGCCTTCACCACCTGCCCGCGCTGCTCGTCGGGCACGCCGATCACGCCGCATTCGAGGACATTGTCATGGCGCAGCATGGTGTTCTCGATCTCGACCGCGCTCATCGTCCAGCCGGCCGAGATGATGACGTCGTCGGCGCGGCCGCAATGGTAGAAATAGCCGTCCGCGTCGGTCTTGGCGCGGTCCTTGGTGGTCATCCAGCCGCCGCCGCGGAACAGCATCAGCTCGCCGATCTCACCGGGATCGCAGACCGAGCCGTCCGGGCGCTGGACTTCCAGCCGCTGCCCCGGCACCGCCTTGCCGAGCGCGCCGGGCTTGACCGGGAAGTCGTCCGCACCGGGGTAGTTCACCAGCACCACGCCGATCTCGGTGGTGCCGTACATCGAACAGGCCGGCACCTTGAACCACTGGTCGATCCACTCCAGAGTCGTCGGATCGATCGGCTCTCCCGTGAACGACAGCTTGTCGCAGCGGAACGTGAAGTCCGCCGCCCGGCCGCTGTTCTTCATCATGCGGTAGTGCGTCGCGGCCGCCGACATGTTGGTGATGCCAAAGTCGTCTAGTGCCTGCATCAGCCGCACCGGGTCGAAGCGGCCGGCGAACGTCCCCGTCGTTACCCCCAGCGCCAGCGGGGCGAGCGTTCCGTGCCACAGGCCATGCCCCCAGGCCGGGCTCGAGGGACAGAAGAATGCGTCCCCGGGCCGGATGCCGGTGCCGTAGAGCGCGGCGAACATCAGCGTCACCAGCGTGCGGTGCGAGTGCTTCACCGCCTCTGGCAATTCGCGCGTCGTACCGCTGGTGTACTGGAACACGGCCATGTCATTGGCGCGTGTTCTGGGCTCGTAGCGGGTTGGAAGATCGTCAAGCGAGGTGAGAAAAGCCTCGTCCGCCACGATCACCTTTGGCTTGCCGTCTACCGCGACCGAGCGTGCAAGCTCCGCCTTTTCGGCATTCGTGACCAGAATCTCGGGCTCGCAGTCGCCGATGCGCAAACGCAGCGCGTCGGGCCCGAACAGGGTGAACAGCGGAACCGAGATCGCCCCGGTCTGCATCGCCCCGAACAGGCACACGTAGAAGGGGAGCGAGGGCTCGAGCATGAAGGCGATCCGCTCACCGGGCCGCACGCCTCGCGCATCGAGCCAGTGCGCGAACTGCGCCGCGCCCTTCGCGATCGTGTCGAAGCTCAGGACTTCGTCCGCGCCATCGGCATGGGCGATCCGCACCGCGTCGCGCTCCGAACCGTCGGCATGGCGGGTCACGCATTCATGCGCGATGTTGAAGTACTCTCGGTCGCCGTCGAACAACTCCCACAGCGCCGCCGACGAAGCATGGGCCTGTGCATCAGCATAGCGCGTGTAGTCGGTCAGCCCTGAAATCATTTTGGCCATCAACCGTCCTGTCCCCTGGCTCATTTCCGCCGGGTCGAATCGCCGCGACGAAGGTTGTCCTTGTGTTCAGCACTGCTGCCACAACGGCCTTGTTTTTGTAAATATTGAATGTTATTCTATATATTGAATGAAAAGTGGTGTTGATACAGCTAAGGCCAGTAAGGCCCCAGCCATCGCCCGGGCGGCAGCGGTGCTGCGCCTGCTGGGCAAGCATGGTGCGCCTCTCGGCGTTCAGGCGATCGCCCGTGAACTCGGCCTCGTACCCAGCACGTGTCTGTATGTGCTGCGCGCCCTGGTGGCAGAGGATCTGGTGGCCTTCGATGCCGACACCAAACGCTATTCGCTCGACGCCGGCGTGCTGACACTGGCTCGTGCCTGGTTGCGCAAGGATCAGTTCAACGACCTTGCCCAGCCGGCTCTGGACCGAATTGCCCGCGAGTTCGGAACGACAGCCATGGGGGTCCAGGTCTTCGGCCTGGACCACATCATCGTCACCGCGATGTCGCAATCAGGCCAGAACTTCCAGCTCTCGACGCAAGTCGGCAGCCGTTTCCCGGCGTTGGTGTCAGCAACCGGACGATGCATCGCCGCTTTCGGAGGGTACCCGCAAAGCGAAATGAAACCGCGATTTGATCAACTGCGCTGGGACGAGCCACCAAGCTGGGAAGACTGGCTTGCTCAGGTAGACGACGCGCGCGTTTCAGGTGTCGCGGTGGATGCAGGGCACTACCTGTCAGGGGTCACGGTGGTAGCCGCGCCTGTATGGAAGGGGGCAGGCCGAGCCATGCGCTTGTGGCGATAGGGATCGGCGCAGCCTTACGCAACGAACTGCCGCGGCTGAAGGGGGCCCTCAAGGCTGCGGCCAGCGCGCTCAGCGGGCAGATCGCAGCCTAGTCAGCAATTGAGCGAGCCGGCCCGCGTGTTGTCACCGCTGACGTCGCGGATCGGCGGGGATCGGTGGTGACCTTGGCCCTCGACAGATATCAGCTGCCTCCGACTTGCGAAAAGGCACAGGGCGCGCTCGATCACAAAGGGTTCATGTAAGACATCACGAAGGGACATCTGCACCTTGACGCTTGGAGCGACAGATGTTCGAACCTGCTCGTGACTGACGATTCCCCCAATTCCGCCGCCAAGTCCCCTCCGTCAATAACCAGGGAAGAGGCCCGCGCGGATGAAGCGGCGGCGATCCGCCGCCGCTGGATTACGCTGGGCGAAGTCCTTACGGTGATCGCGGTCACTATCTCCGGCTTGACCTTGTGGAATAGCTGGAGCCAGCGCAGCGAGACTGAAGCCGGAAAGAACGCCGATGCCCGGCGTGCTTCCACCAAGGCGGCGATGCTCATTCTTGTGGCAGCCCGGACGGATGATGACGAACTGGTCCTGAAGCCCGCATCGCCCGAGCAATCGGTTCAGAGCCAGAGTATCGCCTTTCCCAGCGCACTCGCTCTTGCTGCCGCGGAAACCACGGGAGAACCTAGGATTGAGGCGCGATGGTTTGAGAACGCGCTCAAGAAGGCCCGCAGCCGAGCCAGACTGCCTGACAGCAGCCGCGGTGACGAGAAGCTGCCAATCCTCGTCACTACCCGTTTCCTGGCTGACGGCAAACTCCATGAGGAGTTGGCGATCTACGACATCGGTTACAGCATCGCGGGTCGCTGGCTGGGCGGCCACAGCATCACGCTTCGCGGCGTCTCACTGGTGGCCCGCACCCGCAAGTCTGCAGGAAAGAGCCTGCTCGATGCGCGCTGGAAAGCGGTCCTGGCACAAGCAGGAACTTGAAACACAAGGATTTTTTCCGATCTTGCACTCGTTGCCAGCGCAGGAGGTGCCTGCGGCGCTGCGCTGCGGCGCTATATCCGTTTCTGATGCATGCCTGGCGGCTCGCGTAATGAGGCTGCCAATCATCGCGCGTTGGCAGTCCAATCCTCCCGTCTTGCGACTGTCGCATTCCACCGGCATTGCGAGGACACAAGCACGGGTTGCCGCGCGTGAGGCTCTCGTCTGCGCATATTCGCTGGAAATGCGCGGAGCTTTCGCGTCTGGAGCGCCCGCTCACACCGAGCTTCAGGAGACCGTTTCCCAATGTTGCGCAAACTGGCCCGGCTTTGGGCGTTATTCCTTCTCGTCCTGATCGCCTCGCAGGCCCAGGCGCAGCTGCTGCCGACGCCCAAGGCCGAGGAATCCAAGACGACCGAGACGGACGCGGCCACAGCCACTCCGGCACCCGCCGCCGCGCCCCCGACCGATCCGTTAGGGCGCGAGACGCCGCGCGATGCCGTGTCAGGGCTGCTCGCGGCGTTGGCAGAGCGGGACTATCCTTTGGCCGCCAACTATTTCGAGGCCCGCTCCAACGGGGAGCAACTCGCGAAGGAGATGCAGGCGGTACTCGACGCGGGCGGATCGCTGTTGCCGTTCGGGGCGCTGTCGAACGATCCGGCGGGCGTGCTCGACGACGGGCTCAAGCCCGCGCAGGAGCGCGTGGGCGACCTCGGCGACGCCGGCAAGACCCCGATCCTGCTGACGCACGGCACCAACCGCGCGGGCACCCGGATTTGGCGCATCGCCCGCCAAACGAGTGCCGCCGCGCATACCCTGCAGCCTAGGACGAAGCAGGCCGAGGACGAAGGCCCAGAGATCGCCGGCGCGTCGCTGGAGGACTGGGTGCGCCTGCTGGGCATAGCCGCACTGGTGTTCTTGGGCTTCCAGCTGATCAACGCCGGGTTGCTCTTCACGATGGGGCGGATCATCGCCGACAAGGAGAATAGCCGCGTCTACCGGCTGACCCAGGCGGCGATGCCGCCGCTCAGCCTGTTCTTCGCTACCGTAGTTTTCATGTTCTGGGCGGGATCGATGCCGGTCTCGATCGTCGCGCGGCAGCTGTTGCTGCGCTACATCGGGATATTCGCGTGGGTGGCGCTGGCCTGGTTCCTGTTCCGCATGGTCGATTCCGTTTCGGCCCTGCTGATCAGCCGCATGGCCGGGCAAGAGCGGCGGCAGGCGGTCTCGGTCGTCACGCTGATCAGACGCGCGGCCAAGATCCTGCTGCTGTTCATCGCCATGGTCGCGGTCCTCGATACCTTCGGCATCGACGTGACAACGGGCGTGGCAGCGCTCGGCATCGGCGGTATCGCCTTGGCGCTGGGCGCGCAGAAGACGGTCGAGAACCTTGTCGGCTCCGTCACCCTGATCGCCGACAAGCCGGTACAGGTGGGCGATTTCTGCAAGGTCGGTGAGGTGACCGGGACGGTGGAAGACATCGGCATCCGCTCCACCCGCATCCGCACACTTGAACGCACCGTCGTCACCATCCCCAACGGCGATTTCTCGTCGCGCCAGATCGAGAATTACGCGCAGCGTGACCGCTTCCTGTTCAATCCCACAATCGGGGTGGAATACGGCATCGGCTCGGCCAAGCTGCTGGAGGCAGTGGAGCTGATCGAGAGCGTGCTGGACGCGCACGACCGGATCATCAAGCCCGGCGCCCGGGCGCGGTTCAAGAACTTCGGCGCCAGTTCGCTCGACATCGAGGTGTTCTCATACATCGAGGCGGCGGATCTCGACCAGAGCCTGGTGATCCGGCAGGACCTGCTGCTGCTAATCTTCGCTGCGCTGGAGCAGGCTGAAGTCGGCATCGCCTTCCCGACCAGCACCGTCCACCTCACGCCGCACAAGGCGCCAACGACGCGGCCCGCGTCGCTCGACATCGATCCCGCGCCGCAGCGGGGAGCGTGAATCTCCGCCATGCGGAGCAAGCCGGACGGAGGATTTATCAACGCCTTATTGCCGCGGCGCGGCTTTTAAGATCGATTGCATAGTATAGTGTCGGAAATTGCGGGTCACTGGTGAATATTGCGTTTACCATCGGCAAGCGGGGGTCGACCTTATTTCTCGGGTCAGGGGCAGCGCACCGATGCAATTCGGTGCGGTACTTTGAGAGCGCGGATGGCGGATAATTCAAGTTGGGGCCTGGGTGACGGCAGCACCCGGACTTCAGGGGCGCAGCAGGAATACTGGTTCTCGCTCAGGCTCCGGGTCGATGCACCCGCGCAGCTATGGCAGGCGGCCGCTTTGCGCTGCCTCAGCCAGTCCGACCTGACGCAAGACGAAGTCGAGGACCTAATCGGCCCGATCGAGGATCCCTCGATCACTGACTGCCTGATGATGCTCGCCCTGCCCGAGCGGATTCCCGGCTGCACCCGGCTCGATACGACCCTGCAGCAAAGCGCGGCGGGAGCGCCTGCAGCCGCACGCGAACGCAGCGACGCGATGGAATGAGATAGTCCTCCCTGTCGCGCAGCGATTGGGAGGGGGCCGCCGAGACAGTCGGTGGTGAAGAGGGGGATAACCCCTCCGTCTGCCCTGCCGACTGCGACCTCCCCTCCCTGCGGAACAGCGAGGATGCGCTCACTCCTTCGTCGAGGTCGTCGGTGTAGTCAGCGCCACCAGCCCGGTCGCGGACAGGCGGATGCCGTTGACGCCAAGCATGATGCTGGTCCCGTCGGTGACCACGTCGTCCACCACGCCTACCGAGTTGATCGTCGTGTTGAGGTTCGATCCGTCCGACGCCTGCGCGTTGATCGAGAGGGTATAGGCGCCTGCGGCGGCTTTGGTGCCGTCGGTCTGGAGGCCGTCCCATTTATAGGTGCCTTGGGTCTCGCTGGGGTCGAGGCTGACGGTCGCCACGGTGCCGCCCAGCGCGTCCTTGATCGTCGCGGTGACGGTGGAGGGGTGCCATCGACATAGTAAGTCCACTTGGCGGGATTGTCGCCCAGCCCCGCCACGGCGCTGTCGAAGCGCGCTTCACGGCCGATGTAGCTCGATGCCTGCGCCATCTGCTGCGACAGGAGCTGGCCGAGGATGTCGTCGAGCTTGCCGGTCTGCTGGATCGACTGCTCCACCTGCGAATACTGCACCAGCTGCTGGGTGTATTCCGAGGTGTCCATCGGGTCGAGCGGGTCCTGGTTGGTCATCTGCGTGGTCAGCAGCTTGAGAAACAGGTTGTAGTCGGCCAGCAGGCTGGTCGTGGATGCCGCCGTGGTGCTGGAGGTGCTGGACGTCGAGGCAGTGTCGGTAACGGTTGCCATGCTGGTGCTGCCTTATGCCATGAGGTCGAGATTGCCGCTGCCGCGCAGCGAGCGGAGAAGGGGGCGGCCTCTTCCGGGGCGCCGGTGAATTCGCTGCTTGCGCCCTGCGACCGCGCGGACGGACGGTGCTGACCCGCGCTGCCGTTGCCGCTGCCAAGGCTGCCGCCGGAACTGTCGAACCGCAGCGACTGGGCATCGGCGCGCACGCCCGCATCGCTGAGCGCGCGGTCGAGATGCATGCTTTCGCGCCGCAGCAGGTCGAGCGCGGCGGGCTGGTCGGCCGAGACCACGGCGCGCAGGGTGCCGTCGTCGTCGAAGCCCATGCGCACGTCGATCCGGCCCATGTGGCGCGGGTCGAGGCGGATCAGCAAGGCATCGCGCAGACCCTCCGGCCCGCCGTCCAACGCCCGCGCGATGGCGATGCCGACGTCCGCGCCGAAGTGCCCCTCGCGCATGGATACGCTCGCCTCGGCGGGGGCGAGGGCGGGAGCATTGCGCGCGATTTCATAGGGAAGTGCTGGGGGTCGCGTGGTCGCCGCTTCCAGCGTCTGGGTGAACAGCGGGGCGGACACGCGAGCCTCGGGCTCCGGGGGCGGTGTCCTCGGCGGCCTGCGGCGCGGCGTGGGCGACGGGCGCGGCGGTGCGGGCGGCCGCAGGTTCAGGCGTCTCGGCTGCGGCGGATGGCGGGGAAGCGGAAGGAGCGGCCGCCACAATCGGCACGCCAGTGGCCTCGGAGGTGGCCAGAGCGGCGGCGGCGGGCTCTGAAGGAGCGGGGGTTTTCGCGGCCTTGCGCTTTACCGGACGGGCGGCCTCGGACGTTTCTGCCTTCGGTTCGACGGCGGGGGTCTCGGATGGCAGCGCGTCTTCGACCAGCCCGGCCGCTGCGAGCGTAACCGGCGGAACGTCGATGGATACCTCCGCTCCGACGAGTCGCTCCTGCTGCGCCGGCGCGGCGGTCGGCAGGTTCCCGACCTCCTCCCCTTCCTCGGGAGTGGCGGCGTGTCTTCCCCGGGCACCACGGTCTCGAGGGCTTCCGGGCGTGCCCGGACCGGTTCGACAGGTGGAGCCATAACCTCTGCGGACGTGGCCGCGAGTGCCGGAACCTCGGGGACATCCACGGTTGCCCCGGCGGTCGGGTTTGCCGCTGGCGATGCAGCCGCAAGGGTCGGAGCAGACGCGGCTGCGGGGATTTCCGGCACCTTGGGTTCGGGGAGAGACGGAACCGACACAGCGGTCGCATCCGTCAACGTCAGAGACAAAGCTGCAGTCGCCCCGACCGGCTCGGCCGGGCCTGCGGCGCCGTGACGCTCGCCGCCGCCACTTGCGGCGCGATCCGGCTGGAGAGCGGAAGAGCCTGAGCTGCGACAGGCGGCGCTTCGCCCGCCTGCGCGGCCTCATCGACTTTGGCGCCGACGCTCGCCAGCGCGGCAAGGAAAGCGCCGGGTTCCGCATCCCCGACGCTCGGCGTGGGAGTGCCCGAGCCAGTAACGGTCGGGAAGAGGGTCGTCACGGGAACGGGCATCGGTTCATCATAGGATGCTCGTGCACCGGGCGGTCGCGGCTGCGATCTTATGCGCAGGGCTGATCGATGGGCTTGCCTTCCCTAAATCACGATCGCGCCCTATGGTGATCGATAGAAAGGTATCTTATCGCTGATCCGCATGATGGCCGAAGGGTCGGACGGCTTCGCGGGGGGCTTGAGCGCGCACAACTATCGCACGATCACCGACGCCGCCACCGCGACGCGCGATCTGGCCGAGCTTGTCGAACTGGGCGCGCTGGAGCGGGTGGGGGAGCGGCGCTATGCGCGCTATCATCCGCGGATTGCGAGCAGCGACGGCGGGGTGTGATAGCAGATGGCCCCGTCATCCCAGCGATAGCTGGGACAGCTGGCCGTGAACAGCCCACCTCGCGGCGCGCGGCGCAAGGGCTTGGACAAGCTCAGCCTGAGCGGAATTGTGAGGTTTACGCCACTCCCGCTCACCCTGAGCTTGTCGAAGGGTCCCAGCCTTCGCTGGGATGACGGGGTTTATTTGCCCCATCCGTGTCAGCCCCTACCCGATCGCGCCCAGACTGCGCAGGCGCGCCCTCGGATGGATCTCGTTCTGCGAGAGCACCACCGTCGCGGGCCTCACCCGCTCGATGATCGAGCGCACGAAAGGCCGCAGGCTCGGGCTCGTCAGCAGGCACGGGATTTCTCCCTGCCCGGCGAGGCGGTCGTACGTCTCGCGCACCGAGGCGATGAAAGCCTGCAACTGCGAGGGCGCCATGGCGAGGTGGCGGTCGTCGCCCTGCCCGATGATCGCCTCGGAGAACGCCTCGTCCCACACCGCACCGAGCGCGACGATGGGGATGGTCCCGTCCAGCGTGTGCTGCGCCGAGATCTGCCGCGCAAGCCGCGCACGAACGTGCTCGGTGACTTGCGTGAGGTTGGAGGTCAGCGGGCTCGCCTCGGCTACGCCTTCCATGATCGTCGGTAGGTCGCGGATCGAGACGCCCTCGGCCAGCAGGTTCTGCAGCACCCGTTGCACGCCCGAGACGGAGATGCGCGAGGGCACGATGTCGGCGATCAGCTTGGCCGAATCCTTGTGGACCTCGTCAAGCAGCTTCTGCGTCTCGGCATAGGAAAGAAGATCGGCGATGTTGTCCTTGACGATCTCTGTCAGGTGGGTGGTAACGACAGTGCCGCAGTCCACTACTGTCAGGCCGCGGAAGCCCGCTTCCTGGCGCAGTTCGCGGTCGATCCACTGGGCCGGAAGCTTGAACACGGGCTCCTGCGTGGCCTCGCCCGAGAGGCCGGTCTCGCCCCCGCCGGCGTTGATCACCAGCAGCTTGCCGATGCGCAGTTCACCCCGCGCGGTCTCGGTTTCCTTGACGTAGACGACGTACTCGTTCGCTTGCAGCGCCATGTTGTCGATGATGCGCACCGAAGGCAGGACGAAGCCGTAGTCGGTCGCCATCTGGCGGCGCAGCGCGCGGACCTGATCGTCGAGGCGCGGCTCCGCGCTAGCGTCGTTGATCAGCGGGAGCAGGCCATAGCCCAACTCGATGCGCAGCGCGTCGATCGCAAGGGTGCGGGCGATCGGCTCCTCGGCCTGCGCTGCCTTCTGGCGGGCCTGAGCGGCGGCCTCCTCGACGCGGGCGGCGGCCACCGCCCCTTCCGCCTTCTTCGTCATCGTCCACGCGAGCCATCCGCAGAGCCCGCCGAGGATCGCGAAGGGCAAGAACGGCAGGCCCGGCATCAGCGCCAGCATGCCCATCAGCGCGCCCGCGATGCCGAACGCCTTGGGATAACGGCCCAGCTGATCGCCCAGCGCCGCGCCGGTCTTGCCGACGACGCCGCCCTTGGACACCAGCAGGCCCGCCGCCGTCGAGACGATCAGCGCCGGGATCTGGCTGACGAGGCCGTCGCCCACGGTGAGGATGGTATAAGTCGTGAACGCCTGTCCGAACGGCACGCCGTGGATCGCGACGCCGACGATCAGCCCGACGATGATGTTGATCGCGGTGATCAGCAGCGCGGCGACGGCATCGCCCTTCACGAACTTCGAGGCGCCGTCCATGGCGCCGTAGAAGCCGCTCTCCTGCTCGATCTCGGAACGGCGTTCGCGGGCGACGTCCTCGGTGATGGTCCCGGCGTTGAGGTCGGCGTCGATCGCCATCTGCTTGCCCGGCATCGCGTCGAGGCTGAAGCGCGCCGCCACTTCGGCGATGCGGCCCGCGCCCTTGGTGATTACCACGAAGTTGATGACGATCAGGATCGCGAAAATGGTGAGGCCGATGACGGTCTCGCCGCCCATCAGGAACTCGCCGAAGGCGGCGATCACGCCGCCCGCCGCCTGATGCCCCTCATGCCCGTGGCCGAGGATCAGGCGGGTGGAGGCAAGGTTCAGGCCAAGGCGCAGCATCGTGGTGATGAGCAGGATCGTCGGAAAGCTGGAAAGCTGCAGCGGCTTCTCGATGAACAGCGCCGTCATCAGGATGAGGACGGAAGCAGTGATCGAGAGCGCGAGGCCCATGTCGAGCATCCACGCCGGCATCGGCAGGATGAGCATCGCGATGATCGCGCCCACACCCAGCGCCAACGCCAGGTCACGCCCCGGTCCGAGGCGGACGAGGAACTGCGTGACCTGCGGCGGGAGCGCGGACTTGGTGGGCGCGGTGGCCATCGGGTCAGGCTGCCGTTTGCGGCAGGGTTGCGAAAGGCTGCGCCTGACCCTTCGACACGCTCAGCGTGAGCGGGGAAAAGTAGACTTTCCAATCCCGCTCAGGCTGAGCGTGTCGAAGCCCCCGAGGCTGGGCGCACCGTTCATCACACCCCGGCTGCCATCTCGGCCCGCACCACGCCCGCAAGAGCCGGGGGCACCGCCATCCCGTCCGCCTGGAACGAGCGCAACTTGTTGCGCATGGTCCGCACCGAAATGCCCAGCATTGCTGCCGCCGCGCTGCGGTTGCCGCCGCAGTGGCGCAGGGTCTGGAGAATCAGTTCGCGCTCGACATCGGCGATGTTCTGTCCGACGAGGCCGGAGACCGATGCCGTGACGGACCCCTCCGAACGCCCGCCGCGCAGCCGCGCGAGCACGTCCTTGAGGTTCACCGCAAGGTCCACCACCACCATGTCGGCTTCGGATCCGGTCCAGCCTTCAAAGGCCGCAGGTGCGGATTCCACGCCGATACGGGTGGCCGAGCCGCGCACCATCTCGTTGGCAAGGCCCACCGCGTCGCCCAGTTCGCCGACCAGCATCAGCCGGGTGGCATCATGATCACGCGAACCCATCATGCTTCCTTGCGGACGATTTCGGTCAGCGTGACGCCCAGCGTGGCGTCGATCAGCACGACTTCGCCGCGCGCGATGATGCGGTTGTTGACGAAGATGTCGACCGGCTCGCCGACGCGGCGGTCCAGCTCCACGACCATGCCGGGCTTGAGCCGCAGCAGGTCGCCGATGTCCATCTTCGATCGGCCGAGCACTGCCTGCACTTTCACCGGCACGTCGAACACGGCGTGCAGGTCGTCGGGCGTCGGCGGCGTGGAGGGACGCGGCGGCAGCGCGGTTTCGCCGCTCAGGACCGGGGCCGGTTCCTCAGGCAGATGCGCCGGGGTCAGCTGGTGCCGGGTGTCGAGCTCGTCGCTCATCGGATACCTTTCACGTGTTCATCCACTGGCGGATGACGGAGGCGGATTCCGCCGGGTTGGAAGCGATGGTGTCGCCGATACGCTTGATCGCGGAGAGCTTCACCCGCCCATCGACATGGGCAAGCGCCACTTCCTGATCGAGCAGCGGGGTATCGTCCGCAGCCCCGCCCATCGGTTCAAGCTGCGCCATTGAGAGGCTGCCCGCAGGCTGGCGGCGGTCCTCGCCCTCGGGAAGATCACCGGAGGGCGGCGGCAGCAGCGCGGGCGCGTTCTGGCGGCGCAGCATGCGGATGGCGAAGAGGACGATACCGCCCACCAGCACGATCTTCAGCACGTCGAGGATGCGATCGACGGTCAGGCCGAACGGCAGGCCGCCATCGATGCCGTCCACGTCTTGCGCGGCGAAGGGCATGTTCTCCACCACCACGCTGTCGCCGCGATCGCTGTCGAAGCCGACGGCGTTCTCCACGAGGCGCTGCAGGCGATCGAGCTGCGGCTGCGGCAGGCCCTTCTCGCCGCCGTCCACCATGACCGCCACGGTCAGGCGCTTGACCTGCCCCGGCGTGCGCACGGCGACCTTCTGGACGCGGCTGTTCTGGTACGTGGTGTCCTCGGACGTCTCGTTCTGCGCTGCGTTGCGGCTGTCGCCGTTCGCGCCGTTCTGCGCGGCGGCCGCGTTCTCGGGCAACTGGGTGGCGACGGTCGCGCCTTGCGCGCCGGGGGTCTTCTCGGTGCTCTGGTTGCTGGATTCGACGCTGACCTGATGCTGGATAACCTGCTTGTCGGGGTCGAAGGTCTCGGATTCCTCACGCACCTGATCGCGTTCGAGCACGGCAGACACTTCGGCGCGGACTTTGCCGTGGCCGACGATCGGCTCCACCATGGTCTCGATCTGGTCGCGCAGGCGGGCTTCGACGGCGGCCTGGCGTTCCTCGATGTCGCCGGAACTGCCTTGCCCTTCGCCCGCCCGCGCCAGCAGCGCACCGGTCTGGTCCACCACCGACACCGCCTCGGGCGAGAGGTCGGGCACCGCCGAGGACACCAGGTAGCGGATCGCCTGAACCGCCTCGGCCGGAAGCCGCCCGGTGGTCTTGACCGTGACCGAGGCGCTGGCCTTGCGCGGCTCGGTTTCGAACATGGCGCGCTCGGGCATGACGACGTGGACGCGGGCGCGGCTGACACGGTCCAGGCTTTCGATCGAACGGGTCAGTTCACCCTCGATCGCGCGCGTCTCGTTCAGCTTCGCGCGCGAGGAGGAGATGCCGAAGGGCTCCTCCTGGTCGAGCACTTCGTAGCCGATCTTGCCGCCCAGCTGCTCGGAGGCCATCGCCATGCGCAGTTCGGGCAGCTTGTCGGCAGGCGCGAGGATAGCGGTTCCGTCGGCCGACAGCTGGAAGGGCACGCCCTGCCCCTTGAGCTTCTCGGTGATGGTCGATGCGGCCGAGGGATCGAGGTCGGTATAGAGATAGCCCATCGCGCTGTCAGGCGTACGCGTGGCCATCCAGCCGAGGCCGAGCAGCAGCGCCAGCGCGACGCCGCCCATCATCGCGGCGCGGCGCACTCCAATCTGCCCGATGAAATTGCGCAACGCTTCCAAGTCCGGCCTTCCGAGATCCCGGCGCCGCCCCTGTCGCGCGCCCAGAGGGCATTATAGGATGAGACTAGGCAAGACTTGCCGGGATGCGCAAAAATGTGTGGTCTCTTTATCATCCCTGTTCCGCAGGAATGGGGAGGTGGCAGCCCGCAGGGCTGACGGCGGGGTTTCTCCCCTGCACCACCTGTTGTGTCGGCGGTCCCCCTCCCCATCGCTACGCGTCGGGGAGGATTTGGCGTCAGAGTAAAACCCCCGCGAGTTCCGCCATCACCGCGGCGCGGCGCGCCTCGGCATCGACGTTGAGGCCGCCCGAAGTCCATTCGATGCGCGCGTCGCCCTGCGGCACGGCCTCGTCGTCGATCACGGTGATCGCCAGCGGGCGGCCGCATTTCGCCTCGCGCGCCTCGACGAGGACGTCCACTTCGTCGCGCATTTCCGGGTTCACGCGGACCACCAGCGCGGTGCCTTGCGCCACTTGCTCCAGCGCGCGGGCCAGTGCCTCGTCCACGGCGCGCGCGGGAGAGGTTTCGATGGCGTGGCCGGCCAGCATTTCTGCCGCGTGGAGGGCGACCGCGCCCGCCTCGCCGATCATGCGGCGGGCGACGGCTTCGACTTGCCCCTCGATCCCGTCGAGCGCGGCGTGAAGCGCGTCCGTCGCCGCCAGCAGCGCCTCGCCGCGTTCCGAACGGGCCTGCGCGGCGCCCGCCTCGAAGCCGTCGGCGCGGGCGCGGGCGAGTTCGGCGCGGTGCTCGGCCTGCATGCGCTCGATGCGGGATTCAAGGTCCTCGATCCGGTCACGCAAGGATTCGGGCAGGGTTTCCGCGGCGGACGCAGGCTCGGGCTCGCCGGGCACGGGGACAAACGGCGTATCAACGGGGTGGAAGAACACCCGGTCGAAGCCGAAAGGTTGTATCGTTCCCGCGCCGTCGGCGGGTGCCTTCGGGTTAGTTGCCATCAGTCGTCATCAATAGATCATCGCATCGTCGCTCTTGGGGTCGGCGAGGACGATTTCGCCGCGCTCGCCCAGATCCTTGGCAAGCGTGACGAGGTTGCCCTGCGCGGCCTCGCATTCGCGGGCGCGCACCGGCCCCATCGCGGCCATGTCGTCGCGCAGCAGCTTGGCGGCGCGCTCAGTCATGGCGCCGAAGAACAGGCGGCGCATCTCTTCCGGCGCGCCCTTGAGCGCCAGCGCCAGTTCGCGCTTGTTGCAGTTGCGCACTATGACCTGGATCGCGCTCGGCAGCAGGTTCGACAGATCCTCGAAGGTGAACATGAGCGCACGGATGCGCTCGGCTTCCTCCGGCGCCTTCTCGTCGAGCGCGCCGAGCATCGCCTCCTCGGTCGAGCGGTCGAGCGCGTTGAACAGTTCGGCCATCGTCTCGTGCGGATCGCGGCGCTGCGCGCGCGAGAGGTTGGTCATGAACTCCGTCTTGAGCGTCTGCTCGACCTGCACGATCACGTCCTTTTGGACGGTCTCGGTCTTGAGCATGCGCATGACGACCTCGGTGCCGAAATCGCGCGGCAGCGCCGCCAGCACGCGCGCCGCGTGGTCGGGCTTGAGCTTCTGGAGGATCACCGCGACGGTCTGCGGGTGCTCGCTCTTGAGGTAGCCCGCCAGCACGCCTTCGCTGACGTTCGAAAGCTTGTCCCACATCGTCCGGCCGGAGGGACCACGAATGTCCTCCATAATGTCTTTGACGCGCTCGGGCGCGAGCACGCCTTCGAGCAGCCGTTCGGTCGTCTCGTAGGAGCCGTGCAGCGTCGTAATCGAGGACACCTCGCCCGAAAACTGGCCGAGCAGGTATTCGACGACGACGGCAGGCACGCGGCCGAGCGACGCGATCGAGGAAGACAGCTCCTTGATCTCGTCGTCGTTCAGCTGCTGCCAGATGGGGATTCCGTGCTCCTGACCGAGCGCCAGCAGCAGCGCAGCCGCCCGCTGGGTGCCCGAATATTTCTTGAGCTCCGGCGGCTCGCCCACCGCGGTCATCATGTTCACTGCGAGATTCCTTGAAAAATGCGCAATTTCATCCGATCGCAAGGTCTTCCTTCTATTTATAGGAGGGACACCCACGCAACCGGCTCACGAGGCACAATTGACGATAAGTCTGAATAATGGGTTGATCGGCCTGTCGGTTCTGGGAGGAACCTCGGCCTATTCATCCTATCAAAGCAGCCTCGCCTCGTCCGACAGCGTGGCGGTAACGGCGGCCAAGAAGGCGTTCACGACGCCCACCACGACGGCGCCGTGGCTCGATGCTCTGGGCACCGATACCGCGACCAGCGCGCAAGTCGCGGCGGTCAAGCGGCTCGCCTCGATCATCGATGCCAATGGCGACAGTTCGCTGGAGGACCTGCCCGACGTCCAGACCGCCTTTACCACTTACAAGGCGCTGAAAAACCTGCGTATTCTGGCGCAGGCAGGCACCTCCAAGACGATTTCCGCGACCGAGCGGGCGGCCTTGCAGAAGAGTTTCGCGCAAGGTCTGGCGGACCTTCAGGGCTACCTTTCGAGCGCCGATACCGACCTTCTCGAACTTGGTTTCGGATCGGTGACGAGCAGCACCCGTACCCTGGGCGTCGAGGCTCGCTACGCCACCGGCGCGGTTGCCGGCACCGGCGTTTCGACCACCCGCGCGGCCCCGGTCGAGGGTCTGACGGGCAGTGAAATTTTTCAGGTGACCCTGACCCGCGGCACCACCAGCGAGGTCGTCAGCGTCGATCTTTCGCAGACGAGCACCCAGCCCCCGACGCTTGATTCGGTCGCCGCCGCGCTCAATGCCGCGATCGGCGCGAAGATCGCCACGAACGCCAGCGGCACTCCGATCCTCGATGCCGAGGGCAATACGACCTCGCAGTGGAAGTCGTACTTCACCGTCGAGAAGACCGACGGCAAGTGGGGCCTCACCTTCAACCCCTCGGGCATCGAGAAAGTCTCGATCGATCAAGTCGCGGCGGGCGATGCGCTGATGGTGGCGAGCGGCGAGACGGCGACGATCTCCGGCACCAAATCGCCCACTTCGGCCAATGTCTACCGCATCGAGGACCTTGCCGGATCGCTGACCTGGGAGCGGCTGAGCAAGATCAACGCCGTGGATACCGACGCCACCGCCCGCGCCGCCGCAAGCGCGGCCGCCACCGCCAAATCCACCAAGACCGAACTGGCCGAGAACGCCGACTACACCGTCGTTTCGGCGACCGCCGCCAATGCCATCGCCACCGACGCGGACGGCTATAGTTACATCGTCGGCACCACCGCAGGCGACATGGGCACGCAGACCGGCGACGGCACCGACGACTTGTTCCTCACCAAAGTCGACAGCGAGGGCACGGTGGTCTGGCAGCGCAATCTCGGCGCGGCAGGCACCGCCTCGGGCGCGGCGGTGACGATCGCGCCCAACGGAGAGATCGTCGTCGCGGGCACCGTCTCGGGCGCGTTCAACGGCAGCGACGATACCCAGACCGACCTCCTCGTCAGCCGCTTCAACGCCAAGGGCGAGGAGCTTTCGAGCACCGCGATCCGCCAGGTCGGCAACGAGACCGCAAGCGCGGTTACAGTCGGCAACGATGGTTCGATCTACGTCGCCGGGCGCGCCGCTACCGGGGGCGGGGACGCCGTGATCGTCCGGCTCGACGTGTCGGGCAAAATGCAGGAGCGGCGCACCATCGACAGCGGCGGGTCGGACTCGATCTCGGCCCTCGCCATCGATGGGGACGGCAACCTGCTGGCGCTGACCAACGAGAAGGGCGTCGCCACCTTGCGCAAGATCGCCGCCGGATCGCTGAGCACGGACCTCGGCTCGGTGGCGCTGGGCAATGCCTCAGCCAAGGCGATCGCGGTGTCGGACAGCGGCCAGATCGCCGTCGTCGGCGCCACCAGCACGGCGCTGAACGGCGCGCAGGTCAATGGTCTCTCCGGCGGGACCGACGCTTTCGTCACCCTGATCGAGCCGGATTTCTCCGCCACCCTCACCAGCTACATCGGCACCGACAGCGCCGATCAGGCGGACAGCGGCGCCTATCTGAACGGCGCACTCTACGTCGGCGGTCGCACGGCGGGGACGCTGGGCGATGCGAAAAAGGGCAGCGTGGACGGCTTCGTCGCGCGGATCGATCCCGCCGATGGCTCGGTGCAGACGGTCTCGCAATGGGGCCAGCGCAGCAGCGCCGTGGAGCCGGTGCGCATTACCGCCGTCGCGGGCGGGGCGACCAGCGGCCTCGGCGCGCTTGGCCTGCACCGCGGCGTGCTCAACCAGCAGAGCACCGGCGACCTCGTGGCCGAGACCTCGCTGCGGTTGGGCGACAGCTTCAAGATCAGCGTCGACGGCGAGACCGCGCGCACCGTCACCATCGAGAAGGGCGAGACGATGACCAGCCTCGCCGCCAAGATCCGCAAGATCGCCGGCACCGACGCGACCATCACCACGCCCTTCACCGACGGCGCCTCCAGCCTCAAGATCGACGTCAAGTCCGGGCACACGCTGGAACTGATCGCGGGCGCGGACGGCAAGGACGCCCTGGGCAAGCTGGGCCTCGATCCTATCCGCCTCGTGCCCTCCAAGGTGCTCGATCCGAAAGCCGCCAAGGTGACGCCGGGAGGGCGCTTCAACCTGAACTTGTCCAGCGCGCTGACGCTGACCGACGCCACCACGGCAGGCACTGCGCTTTCCCGGGTCAAGAGCGCGCTGTCGATGATCCAGTCAGCCTATCGCTCGCTCTACTGGGATTCGGGCAAGGCGGCGATCGTCGACGGCACCATTTCCGGCAGCGGCGGCAGCGCCTACCAGCAGGCCAAGCTCGCCAGCTATCAGGCCGCGCTTTCGCGCCTCACCGGTTCCTAAGGAGGCACCCGATGTCCACCCTCCCCCTGTTCGACGGCATGGGCCGCGCCATGAAGTCCATGGCCGAGCGCCAGCGCGTCATCGCCGAGAACGTCGCCAACTCCGAGACACCGGGTTACAAGGCCCGGACGGTCGAGGCTCCGGACTTCTCCGCACTGGTGGACGGCCAGCTGGGCTCGAGCGGCACGCCGCACGTGGCTCGCCCGCACGTCGAACTCTCGAGCAGCATGACCGCGCTGGGCGCCAGGGCCCCGCAGGCAGGCGGGCGCATCGTCCTCGACGGCAATACCAGCGAGACCAAGCCCGACGGCAACAACGTGACGCTGGAAGACCAGCTCCTGTCGCTGGGCCAGGTGCAGCAGGACTATGCAGCGATGACCAACCTCTATCGCAAGCAGATGGCGCTGATGAAGACGGCGGTGGGCAAGGGGTGACCCGCATCCTCCCCGTTGCGCAGCAATGGGGAGGGGGACCGCCGACGCAGTCGGTGGTGGAGGGATAGCGCGCTCAAAGCCCCCTCCGTCAGTCGCTGCGCGACTGCCACCTCCCCATCGCTACGCGACAGGGAGGATTGAGCCGACACTTAAAGGATGAGCCTTGGCGAGCAGAAAATTCGCCCCCTCATCCCCAATTTCGCATCCATTTCGGACCTTGCAGCGTTATCCTGCAAACCCACAGATTCCGCCGTTTTGCGCATCCACACTCCGGTTTTGCGGAGGGCAACTGGCCGGATTGCGTAAGAAATGCGAAATTTTAAGGATATCGCAAGGCAGTAAGCGCCAATTCCCAAGTTCCGCCAATCAAGCGGCGGTCGCGAAAAAGACCCGATTCGGCAGAACACTCCGAATGGGCGCATTGACCGGGAAGGTCGGACATGAAAAGTCCCGGCCATCCCCAGAATGGAACAAGATCTGCGATGAACGACAAGTCGCCCGGATTAAGCGGTCGGGCCGGTCCACGGCAAGTAATGGAGGCGGCGATGACGACAATCGATTACCATCGCATGCTCGTATTCCCGAACCGCATTCGTAAGTTCCGCAAGCAACTCAATATCGGCAGCCTGCTAGAATTGTCGGAGCGGCTTTCGGGAATAACCTATATCCGCCTCTCCAAGATCGAGCGGGGAGAGATTTTCGCCCGGCCCGACGAACTGCGTGATCTCGGCCGCGCGCTCGGCGTGGACCCCGTGGAACTGCTGATCGACGTCGATGCCCCAGGTTTCGACATCGCCGCATGGGCGGAACCTCTCCACGGCCCCGCCCCTGCCGACCCTGAGGGCGAACTGCGCGCGGTGCTGCTCGCCGCCGCCCTGCGCGCGCGGCGCGGCGGCGATCCGGCGCTGACGATCGCGGTGCTCGAAAGCGAATACGGCATTGCCCCGGTGGTACTGTCGCGGATCGAGAATGCGCTCAAGCCGCTGGAACGCTGGAACGAGGACGTGCGGGCCGCCCTGCGCCGCCTGTTCGGCGCGCCCGACGACAAGGCGCTGATGGCCGAGGTCGAGGCGCTCCACGCCGCCGGGGACCTCGACGCGGTGCTGCCGATGGTCGCCAACCCCGAGATCCGCCTCACCAAGTCGCGCACGCGCATCGCAGCGCTGAAGGACGAACTGAGCGGCGGCGCGCCTGAGGTTGCTGCTCCTGTAGCAGCACGGGCAACGATTCCAGCTCCGGCGCCGAAGACCGAGCCTATGGCTCCCGACAACGCCGCTACCCTGCGCCTGCTTCCCGTCCTCGGCACCCCCTGCCCGGCGGCCTGATCGCGCCAACCCCGACCGGCGCCGAGGTCGAGGCGCCGCGCAGCGCGGGCCCGCGCGCCTATGGCCTGCGCCTCGGCCGCCCGACGCTGGGCGCGGGACTGCCCGGCCGCGCTACCTTGGTGGTGGACCCCGACCGCTACCCCGCCACCGGCGGTCTCGCCGTCGTGCGCGAGGGTGAGGCGCTGCGCGTCCTTTCCGTCGCCGCCGACCGGCACGGCCGCATGCTCGGCTATTCGCAAAGCCCTGATCTGGAAGTGATGCTCGACACCCTCGCCCCGGCCGACGTCGCGGCGGTGCTCTCCGCGGTGTTCGAGTAAGGGCGACGCCACTCGCGGCGCTCGCCCCCGGGAGTTGTAACCCGTTTTTGGGATAATTCTTCGATTACACCGAATTTGGGTTAAAAATTGAAGTGACCCTTTTTTGGGTTGATGCCGTCACCGCGTTCATGGCTTCCTCTCCCTCCTTCCATGCCGTCCTCATGGGCGATCTCGTGGGGAGCGAGCGGCATGCGGATCCCCGGGACCTGCACGCCCGGTTCAATGCCGCGATCGACCGCCAGAACAAGGCCCTTGCCGCCGACATGGCCTCGCCATTGACGATAACGCTCGGTGACGAATTCCAGGGCCTGTTCACCTCGCTGGTGGCTGCCGCGCAAGCCGCGCGCGAGATCTGCTTCGAGTTGCTCGGCAAGGACATCGACTGCCGTTTCGTGATCGGCAGCATCGATCTTAGAACACCGGTCAACTCCCGGCGCGCCTGGAACATGATGGGGCCGGGCTTCGCCGACGCGCGGGAACGTCTGGGGGAAAAGCGCTCTGCGAGCCGTTACCGCTTCTCCTTCCCGCAGTACGAGCTTCTCGAAACCCTGCTGGAAGCAAGCGGCGCAAGCCTGACCGCCATCGAGCGCGGGTGGTCGCAGGCCCAGCGCGGCGATATCGTCAAGCTGCTGGCCGGGGCCTCGGTCGCCGAAGTGGCGAACGCCCGCAATGTCAGCGTACACAACGTCTACAAAGTGCAAAGCGCAGGCGACTTCGAGCTGTATGTCATCCAGTGGGCCGCCATTCACAAGGCGCTCGCCGAGCTCGACCATCGATACCGATTGCCGGGGGCCGACAAATGGGGTGCGCATTCCTTTACACCGCAGTAGCCCTGATACTGCTGACCTGGGAGGGCAACCTGATCTGCCGGGGGATCTTCCACCTCAGCGGCCTGAAGGATTCCATCGCGCATCTTCCTACTGCGGCGCACAACGCGGGCCGCTGGATCGGCGTATTCGAACGGCTGATCCTGGCCACGGGGATCATCGTCCATAGCTGGGAGATCCTTGCCGCTGTGATCGCGCTCAAGACCGTCGCGCGCTTCAAGGACATGGACGAGCGCAATTTCGCCGAATACTTCCTGGTCGGATCGCTGTTCAGCATCTTGTGGACGATGCTGGCGACGAGCGCGTGGATCGCATATGACCACAACGCGGGGATCGACTTGCGCAAACACACCGAGCAATGGCTCGGAATTTAGGCCGGGAAGGGCTGACCGGGAATCGTCTTTCAGAACGTGCCGCAGTTGCCCGGTGCCTTGCGGCCGGCGAAGCGGGCGTCGATCCAGTCCAGCATCGCCGCCGCCTCGCTGCGCGCGACGGTCTCGTGCCGGCCCCCTGTATCGACATGAAGCGCACGGTCCTGCCCCGCCTGCAGGCGAGGCGGGCGAAGTCGCGCACCACGGCCGGGGCGACGATCGTGTCCGCCGTTCCGGTCGCGATCAGGGCGGGGACCGGGATCGCCGCCGCCGAGGGATTGTTTGCGCGCATCATGCGGCCCCAGGGCTGCTGCCGGGATAAATCGAGCCTGGCGATCGCCCGCTGGGCAATGGCGATGCCGGCGATGGTGCCCAGCTTGGGCCGGGCGTCGAAGCGCACGCAGTTGTTGTCGGCGAGCCGCATCATCACGCGCTGGACCGAGGGCGACCCGAACGTCGCCATGGGCGCGCCGTAGAGCCGCGACCAGCTGGTCGCCGTATAGGCGATCAACAGGGCGCGCACACGCGGGTCGCTGCCTTCCGTCAAGTTGCGGGGAAGGTCGGTCGGCGGCACCACCGCGACGATCCCCGACAGCTGCAGCTCGGGCGCGTAGCGTGCCTGGATCTGGCCGGACCACAAGGCTGCGTGGCCGCCTTGCGATTCCCCCAGAGCGCGAAGCGGGTGCCGCTCGCCGCCGCCGGGATGCGACGCGCGGCGCGCACCGCATCGAGGGTGGAACGGCCCTCGCTCACGCCGATCAGCACCGGATGCACGCCTTCCGACCCCAGCCCCGGATAGTCGGGCGCGACCACGGTATAACCGCGGGCGAGGGCATCCTTCAGGCCGGGGATCACGGTGAAGTTGTCGTCCCCCAGCGACGGCGCGCAGCGGCGCGCGATGCCGACCAGCCCGTGCGTCCAGGCGATGACCGGCCGGGCGGGAGCAGCGGGAGCGGGGGCAGCGGGGGCGACGACCATGCCGGTCACCGCGAGGGGCCGGTCTTTCTCGTCACGGGTCCAGTAGCGGATGCGCCAGGCCTTCATGCCGGCAGGCGCGGTGGCGACCGGATCGGCCGCGATCAGCGTGCCCGCAGACTGCGCCCGCGCCGTCGAAGCGGTGAATGCCATGGCCGCCGCCAGCAGCAGAACCGGTTTCCCGCAGATACCGCCCATCAGGCCGCTCCTTCCCGAAACAGACTGCGGCCTTAGCACGCCGGAGGGCGGCGGGGCTCCCGAAAATTACCCGCTCAGAACTCCCCGTTGAGCGAAATCGGCGTCGTCAGGTCCGCGCGGGCAAGGGTGCCGCGCGCCCCGTAGGCGTAGGCGCGGTTGCCGGTCAGGCGCTTGGCCTCGGACGCAATCGCGCCCATCAGGTCGGCGGACAGCTCGATGTGCCGTTCCAGCAGCGCGGCGTTGACCATCGAGGCGGCGCGCAGCTCGCCCAGCGCTTCGGTGAAGCTCTCGCGCAAGGGGGCGTCCAGCTGCGCGGTCCAGCCCGGCTCCTGCCGCGTCACGCGGGCGAGGTGTTCCTCCAGCGTGCCCACGAGCCGCGCCTTGGCCGAGGCCAGTTCGGCCAGGTCGAGCGCGCGGATGCCGCTCTCCAGCGCGCGCGTCTCCTCGCGCATGACCGAGGAGAGCGAGGTCATGACCCCGACGATGGCGGCGGCGGTCTCGTTGTCATTCGGCATTGGTCGCGCCCTGCAGGCGGATGATCTGCGCCTCGACCGCCGAGGCAATGCCGAGGCCCTTGCCGGACGCGATGGAGTTGCCGATCTGCTCGGCCAGGATGCCGCGGAACATCTCCTCGCCGTGGCCGCCGGAGAACTGCTCGTCCTGCTCCACGGTTTCCATCATGATCTTGGTGATCTGGCCTGCGAAGACGCCTTCGAACTGGCGCGCCACCGCCGCCGGGCTGCGATCCTGCGAGATCGTCGGCGCCTGAACCGGCGGCCGCGTGGGATAGGTATTGATCGGATCGCTCATCCTACTGCACCGCTATTTCGGCCTGCAGCGCGCCCGCCGTCTTGAGCGCCTGCAGGATGGTGATGAGATCGCGCGGGCTGACGCCCAGCGCATTGAGGCCGCCCACCAGCGTCTGCAGCGAAGTGCCGCTGGTCAGCATCGCCAGCGCCGCGCCGTTTCCGTCGTTGGCCTGGATGGTGGTGCGCGGCAATACCGCCGTCTGCCCGCCCGAGAACGGCGCGGGCTGCGAGGCCACCGGGGTCTCGGTGACGCTGATCGTCAGCCCCCTTGCGCGATGGCCACCGGACTGACGCGCACGTCCGCGCCCATGACCACGGTGCCCGCCGCCTCGTTGATGACGATCCGCGCGGGCTGGTCGACCGCGACGGTCAGGTTCTCGACCTGGGTGACGAGGTCGATCAACGAACCGCTGCCATAGGGGCGCAGCTCCACCGTGCCGGGATCGAGCACTTCGGCCGAGCCGGGCGCCTGCCGGTTGATGGTCTGGGCGATCTGGCGCGCGGTGGTGAAATCGGGGTTCTTCAGCGCCAGTTTCAGCGAGTGGGCATTGCGCAGGTCATAAGGCACCTCGCGCTCGATGATGGCGCCGCCGGCGATGCGCGCAGTGGTCATCACGCCCCGGCTGAGCTTCGCGCCCGCCCCTTGCGCCTTGAAGCCGGAGACGGCGACGGGCCCTTGCGCCACCGCGTAGATCTCGCCGTCCAGCGCCCGCAGCGAGGAGACGAGGAGAATGCCGCCCTGCAGGCTGCTGGCGTCGCCGAGCGCCGAAACCTGCACGTCCACCGTCGATCCGGCGCGCGCGAAGGGCGGCATCGTCGCGGTGACGGTTACGGCGGCGACGTTCTGGGTGAGCATCTGGGTGCCCCGGATGTTGACGCCCATGCGCTCCAGCATCGCCTGCAAGGTCTCCTCGGTGAAGGGGACGTTGCGGATGCGGTCGCCGGTGCCTTGGAGACCGACCACCAGGCCGTAGCCGACCAGCTGGTTGGTGCGCACGTTCTCGACGTCGACGATGTCCTTGATGCGCGGCTGCGGGCCTGCCTGTGCCACCGAGGGCGACAACAGGGCGAGAAGCGCGAGGAGGAACGGCAGCCGGGGCATCGTGTGCTTTATAGGATGGAGTTGGGAGGGTCGGGTGTGACCGACGCAATTCCTCCCCGAGCTTGTCTCGGGGAAGGGGGACCGCCCGCGAAGCGGGTGGTGGAGGAGAAGGCGTGCAGATTCTTCCTCCGTCGCCGACTTCGTCGGCGCCACCTCCCCAAGACAAGCTCGGTGAGGAACATCAGCGCCCCGCCTTCTTCGCCAGCTTCAGCACGTAGCCGATGATCTCCGCCACTGCCTGATAGTGCTCGATCGGGATGGGGTGGTCGATCTCCACCGCCGCGAAGAGCGCGCGGGCCAGCGGCGGGTTCTCCAGGATCGGCACCCCGGCCTCCGCTGCGACCTCGCGGATGCGCAGGGCCACCGCGTCCACGCCTTTCGCTACCACCGTCGGCGCGGCGGTCACGCCATGCTCGTATTTGAGCGCGACGGCGTAGTGCGTTGGGTTGGTCACGATCACGCTGGCGGTCGGCACTGCCGACATCATCCGCTTTCGCGAGCGCTGCATCTGGATCTGGCGGATCTTGGCCTTGATCGCGGGATCGCCGTCGTTCTGCTTGTGCTCGTCCTTCACTTCCTGAAGGGTCATGCGCATGCGCTGCAGGAAGCTGCGGCGCTGCCACAGGAAGTCGAACAGCGCGAGACCCGCGACCAGCATCGCCACCGCGCGCAGGGCCTCGAACGCGAGCCCCCCGCCGCCGCACCGATCGCGCCGGGAGAGCGGCCGACCAGCCCGTCCACGCCCTGCAGGCGCGGCGCCAGCACCATCCACACCACGAGGCCGATTGCGCTCATCTTGGCCAGCGTCTTGGCGAATTCCACCAGCGCGCGGGTGCCGAACAGGCGCGAGAACCCGCTCGCGGGCGAGAGCTTGGACCATTTCGGCGAAAGACGCGACCAGCTCATCACCGCGCGGCCCTGCAGGAATATCGTGCTCACCGCCGCGGCCATCAGCACCGCGAAGACCGGCAGCAGCGACACCAGCGTGTGCCACGCGACCCCGGTGGCAAGGCCCTGCGCGCCGTCCGGATCGAGGCTGAAATCCTCCGCATGGCCCCAGAGCCGCTTGAGCATGGTGCCCAGGCTTTCCATCGCCGAGAGCCCCAGCCACCCCGTCACCGCCAGAGCGCCCGCCATCATCGTGGCGTGGCGAACTTCCGGCGCGATGGCGACTTCGCCGCGCTTGCGGGCGTCGTCGAGCTTCTTCTGCGTAGGCTCGTGTGTGCGCTGTTCCTTGTCGGGGGCGTCATCGGCCATGTCAGAGGTTCCACCCGCTCTGCATGAACGTGGCCATGGCGTTCGCGAAAGCAGTGAGCATCGTCCCCATCGTCATCGCCAGGACCGAGAGACCGAGCAGCAGGTTCGCGGGCTGCATGATGAAGAACACCTGGATCGAGGGCGCCACCCGCGCCGCCAGCCCCTGCCCCAGATTGAACAGCATGCCGTAGAGGATCAGCGGCGCGCACAGGCTCAGCCCCAGCGCCGTCGCCTGCCCCATGACCGCGACGGCGAGATGCGCAAAGTCAGCGGCAGGCGGCATCCCGCCGACCGGAAAGCTGGCGTAGGACTTGAAGATCGAGGCGATCCACAAGTGATGCACGCCCGTCGAAAGGCACACCACGATCGCCGAGACGCCGACGAACCGCGCGAGCAGCGGCACCTGCCCGCCCATCGCCGCATCGACCACCAGCGCGGAGGACAGGCCCACCTGCTGCGAGGCCAGCGCCCCGGCAATGGCGGCGGCACTGAACAGGATGCGCACGATCATGCCGAGCGCGAGGCCGACCATGACCTCGCCAATCACCAGCAGCGGCATCGACAGGCCGGACTGCAACGCAGGCGTGACGTGCGGCTCCAGCATGCCATACATGCCGAAGGTGAAGGCCAGCGCCATGACGAGGCGGATCTGCATCGGCAATCCGTCGTCGGAGAAGGCGGGCAGCAGCATGATGACGCTGCCGACGCGGCAGAACAGCAGCAGGAACGCCGCCGTGTCGATCGGCAGACGCAGCAGGGTCGCGAGGTCGATGGCGTTCATGCGGGTGCGCCCGCGCGGTAAATCGACGCGCACGCGCAATCGCGGGGATGACGGATCGGGTTTTGATACCCCAGCTCTCGCCTATGCGAGCTTCGATCAAGCACGATCGGCGGCCTAATGCGCGACGATGGCGTCGGCCACGCGGTCCATGAAATTGCTCAGGGCATGGCCGATCATCGGCAGGCTGAGCAGCATCACCACGCCCAGCACCAGCAGCTTGGGCACGAAAGTCAGCGTCATTTCCTGCACTTGCGTCAAGGCTTGCAACAGGCCGATGAGCACGCCGACGATCAGCGCGGCGATCAGCATCGGCCCGCAGATGGTCAGCATCAGCACCAGCGCGGCGCGGGCGAGTTCGATGGCGGCGTCCGGGGTCACGGGATGGCGCGATGCCGCCCCTTTGCTTCGTCACCCTGAACTTGTTTCAGGGTCCATCGCGCCTCAAGCCCGGTGCTTTGCCGCAGCAAACCGCAAGCGCCGATGGTGACATAAGCCATCGGGTACGACCGCCCGATAGATCCTGAATCAAGTTCAGGATGACGGGGATTTGGTCCCCGTTCAGCGCACCCGCTCATCCCTAGATCTGCATCTTCATGATGTCGGAGTAGGCCGAGACCACCCGGTCGCGCACCGCCACTACCGTATCGAGCGCGGTTTCCGCCGCGCCGATGGCGGTGACGACGTCGATCAGGTCGCCCTTGCCGCCGATCTGCTTGATGCTCTGCGCCTCGGCCCCGCGCAAGGCGTCGCCGGTCTGCGAGACCATGCTCTCGACCATCGAGCCGAACCCGCCACCGCTCGGAGCAAGACCACCGGAGGGCGCAAGGCCGCCACTCCTCTGGCCGGTATCCGAGAGCGGATTGGTGGCCCGGGCCGCCCGGGCGTAAGCGGAAAGCCCATCGAGGGAGCCGATCGACATTGCCTCGTCCTTACTTCAGCAGATCGACGGTGCGCATGGTCATGCCGCGCGCCGCCTCGATGGCGTTGAGGTTGGCTTCGTAGGAGCGCTGCGCCGCCTTCATATCGGCGGCCTCGATCAGCGGATTGACGTTGGGCTGCTCGACATACCCTTGCGCGTCGGCGACGGGATTGCCGGGCTGGTAGATCCGACCGAAGGCACTCTTGTCCGCTTCGATGGACTTCACGGTAACTTGCGTGGCGCCGGTATTCCGATCGACCTCGCTTGCGAAACTGGCGACGCGGCGGCGATAGGGATCGCCCTCGGCCGTGGTGGCGATGGAGTCCGAGTTGGCGAGATTCTCGGCGATGACGCGCATCCGCAGCGCCTGCGCGCGCAGGCCCGATGCCGAGACGTCGATCGAATTGCCCAGTTCCGCCACGCTTGGTCCCCAGATGCCCCTGTACGCCCTTACCTCGACCTTATAGGCAACTTTTTCCTAGTGACGCACTACTCCTATAAATTTTTCCCCTATAAAGCTGCGAGTGAAAGGAGACGCGCGGTGTCCGTCCTCGAAGGCATTCCCATCGACCTGCAGATCGTGCTGGGCTCCACCAGCATCCCGGTCCGCCAGGTGCTCAAGATGAGCCGCGGCGCGATGATCCAGCTCGACTGCGGGCAGGACGATCCGACGCGCCTCTACGTCAATGACCGCCTCGTCGCCGAGGGCCGCATCCTCGTCAACGGCGACGCCATGTCGCTGGAGATCACCCGCGTGGTCCAGGCCGAGCGCTGAAAGGTGGACCTGTTCTCGCTTGTGCGCATGCTGGGTGCCCTTATGGTCGTGTTGGGTGCCCTTGTGTGCCTGTTGTGGGCCGTCAAGCGCTACGACCTGACCATGCCGCGCAAGTGGCTGGAAAAGCTGGGTAATACCGGGAATGACAAGCGCTTGCAGGTAGTCGAGCGGCTTGCCGTGGACCAACGCCGCTCGCTGGTGCTGCTGCGCCGTGACGATACCGAATTCAGCGTCCTGATCGGCCCGGAAGGCGTGACGGTGCTGGACAGCACGGCGGCCCCGAAGGCGGTCGAGATCGTCAAACAAAATTATGAAAATCAGATATTTGATAAGGAACCGGAAGCACACAAAGCCTCCTTCGCGGACCGCATTCCAGTGCTCCCGGACGTCTGGTTCACGCAGGACGTGAAGACGGAACTGCACTGATGAGCGCCCCTGCCACCCCTGCCGGTTTCCCCGGGGAAACCGTGCTTCGGCGCATTCTGGCCGTTCTCGCGGTTCTGGTGGTCCTCGTCCTGCCCGTCGCGGCGATGGCCCAGAGTGCTGGCGCCGCAGGCGCAGCGAGCGCCCTGACCGGCGGCGGCACGATGTCGGGCCGGGTGCTGCAGCTGGTGATGGTGCTCACGGTGCTCAGCTTGGCGCCGGGCATCCTGATGACGATCACCTCGTTCACCCGCATCGTCGTGGCGCTCTCGCTGCTGCGCTCGGGAATGGGCGTACAGGGCGTGCCGCCCAACCCGATCGTCATTTCGCTGGCGCTGTTCCTCAGCTTCTTCGTCATGGCACCGACGTTCGACGCGGCGTGGAAGCAGGGCATGGAGCCCTACAACGCCGGGCAGATCAACGAGACCGAGGCGCTGTCCCGCGCCAGCAAGCCGTTCCACGCCTTCATGCTGAAACAAGTGCGCGACGATGACGTGAAGCTGTTCGTCAGCCTCTCGGGCAAAGTGCCGAAGAGCCGGGCGGAACTGCCGATGACGACGCTGATGCCCGCCTTCATGATCTCCGAACTGCGCCGCGCGTTCGAGATCGGCTTCCTGCTGCTGCTGCCGTTCCTGGTGATCGATCTTGCGGTGGCGGCGGTGCTGATGGCGATGGGCATGATGATGCTGCCGCCCGCGACCGTGTCGCTGCCGATGAAGATCATTTTCTTCGTGCTGGTCGATGGCTGGGCGCTGGTGGCGGGGTCGCTGGTGAAGAGTTTCGGGTAGCGCCTTGCCGCAGGGGGCTTCGACAAGCTCAGCCTGAGCGGGTTGAGGGCGTTTGTCTCCCTGCGTGCGCCCGTCATCCTAGCGAAAGCTGGACCGCTGGCCGCATGAAGCCCAACCCTCGGCAGGGCATTCGAACGAAAGCCCGCAGTAACAGGCCAGCGGTCCCAGCGTTCGCTGGGATGACGGGCTTTTTCTTTGAAAGCTGCGCTCGCCCCCAACACTTCGCTCATCCTGAGCTTGTCGAAGGATCGGGTTCCAGCGCAGCCCCTACCCCGGCGACGCCTTCGTCACCGCCACGGAGCGTACCGCGTCCTTGCCGTAGACCTCCAGCGCGGCGTCCATCACCACCTTGCGGAAGGCATCGAGCCCTGGCAGCATTCCGTCCGGCCCGCTGGCCATCGGCGTGCGATACGTCCGCAGGTTCACCGCGTTCATCAATAGCGGCAGCTTCGCGCCCACTTCCTCGATCGTCCCCTGCGGCACCTCGAGCTGGATCTCGAACCTCTCGTAGCCCGAAAGCCGCCCGTCGGCGAAGACCAGCGGCGCCAGCACTTCCACCGGCGGCACGAACTCGGTCGGGCCTTTGGTCGGCTTCTTCGCATGCCCCGTCACCAGCTGCGGCGCGAAGTGGAGCACGCCCCAGGCCCCCGCCCCGCCGACGCCGAGCCCCGCCACGGTGGCGAGCAGGCCCATCACGATGCGCTTGATCATGGTGCCCTCCGCTCAGAACTTGAAGCTGGCGTCATGCGGCAGCGCGCCTGCCTCGGCCATGACGACGATGGTGATGCGGCGGTTTTCGGGGCGATCGGGCTGGTCGGGATAGACCGGCTCGGTGCCCGCCTTGCCGACGACCTCGGCGAAGCGGTCCGCCGGCAGCCCTGCCGCCACAAGCGCCGCCCGCGCGGCAAGGGCGCGATCGGCCGAAAGCTGCCAGTTGGCATCGCTGTTCCCGCCCGCGCCGTCGGTATGGCCCTCGATGGCGATGCGCGCGTCGATCCCGGCAAGCTGCTTCGCCGCCCGCGTCAGCAGCGCCCGCGCGAAGTCGTTGAGCTGTGCGGTGCTACCCTTGAACATCGAGCGCTGCGCATTGTCGACGAGGTGGATGCGCATCCCCTCGCGGCTCGGCCGCACGTCGACATTGGCGCGTCCCTGGCTGTCCATCGGCGGCTGCAGCGCCACCTCCATCTCCTGCGCCATGACGCGCAGCGAAGCCGCGGGCACTTCCGCCGTACCCCCGCGCGCGGTGCCCACGGTCCCGGCCTCCGAGGCGGGCTGGCCTTCGGGCTCTTCCTTGTCGCCCTGATTATTGCGCCCGTGGCCGCCCGATCCCGGCTGCATGCCGGGGTCCTTGGTCAGCGTGGTCGCCGGGTTGGCCTTCTCGGAATCGGCGGAGAAGTACTCGGCAAGGCCCTTGAGCTGCACTTCGTCCGGATTGGCAAGCAGCCACAGCAGCATGAAGAAGGCCATCATCGCGGTCACGAAGTCGGCATAGGCGACCTTCCACGCGCCGCCATGGTGGCCGCCGCCGACCACCTTCTTGACCTTGCGGATGACGATGGGGCGCTTTTCGTTGCCCTTGGTGGCCATGGGTCAGCGCGCCTCAGGCCGGAGCGGCATTGAGCTGTTCCTTCACCGCCTCCAGCGCCGTCTCCATCTCCTGGAAGCTGGGGGCGTAGTTCGACGGCGTCATGCGGCGCGCCAGCTCGATGGCGATCTCGGTGGGCTGCTCCTGCGCGTGGCCGACGATGGCGGTCTTGACCAGCGTGTAGGGCTTGAAATCGGCGTCGATGATCTGCTGCAGCTTCTGCGCGATCGGGCCGACGAGGCAGTAAGCCAGCAAAACGCCGAGGAACGTGCCGACCAGCGCGCCGCCGATCATCGCGCCGAGGATCTCGGTGGGCTGGTCAATCGAACTCATGGTCTTGATCACGCCCAGAACCGCCGCGACGATGCCGATCGCGGGCAGGCCGTCGGCCATCATCTGGATCGCGTGCTGGGGGCCGAGTTCCTCGTGGTGGTGGCGTTCCATATCGCCCTCCATCGCCTCGGCCAGCTGGTGCGGGTCCTCGAAGTTGACGGTCATCATGCGCAGGTAGTCGCAGATGAACTCGATCAGCTCGTGGTCCGCCAGCAGGCGCGGATAGCGGGCGAACAGAGCGCTTTCCTCGGGCCGGTCGAGGTGTGGCTCGATGGCGTTGGCGCCGCCCTTGCGGAAGGTGGCGAGCAGCGCGAACAGCAGCGCGAGGAGGTCACGGTAATCCGCCTCCTTCCAGCGCTCGCCCTTGAACACGCGGGCGATGCCCTTGCCCGCCTTCTTCAGGGTCGTCATTGAATTGCCCAGCGCGAACGCACCCAAAGCGGCACCACCGATCGCCATCATCTCGTGCGGCAGGGCGTGGAAAATGACGCCCATGCTGCCGCCCGACATCAGGAAGCTGCCGAAGACGCACACCAGAATGACGACGAGGCCGACGATATTGAGCATGGAAATTTCCGAGAAAGCTTTGCCCGCGAGAGACGGGACCTTTGCTGAATTATAGGACGGCGTGCTGCATCGCGGTGGCGGCTCGCGCATTTTTCGCGGGCGCGACCGGGCGGGGGCGTGACGCTCTATATGAGACAGGCGACGCTATTTGCCCCACCCCGTCCGGGAGCCCCGATGTCCGTTAACGCCTACGTCCGCGCCCGCAAGGTCGCCGAGACGCCCCGTAGCACCGAATTCCGGCTGATGACCGAGATCACCGCCCAAATGATCGCCGCGCGCGATGCCGGGTTTTCGGGCGTACAGCTGGCCCCCGCACTTCACCGCAACCGCGAGGTCTGGGGCGCCTTCCGCACGCTGTGCATCGATTCCGCCAACGCCCTGCCTGACGAACTGCGCGCCGGGATCGTCTCGCTCAGCCTGTGGGTGGACAAGTACACCTCGCAGGTGATCACCGGGCGCGAAAGCGTGGACGAACTGATCACCGTCAACCGCACCGTGATGGCCGGGCTGGCGAACGAGAACGGCGCGGTGCCGGTGGGGTGAGGACGTAGCGTGTGAGCACGATGCGCCCGATTGAAATACATCCCCCATCCCTGCGAAGTCATCCCCGCGAAGGCGGGGACCCAACTGACGCCGGTGCAACAGGCACCCTCAGGAGATGGGTTCGCGCATTAGCGCTTCGCGCTGCCCTCCGGGTCGCGGAAAATGACGACACAGAATATCACTCAGTGCGCCGCCACCATCGCCTGGCGGTACTCGGCCATGAGCGCGAAGCGCGGATCGGCGACGGCAAGATCGCCCATGGTCTTGGCGGCGCGCTTGGCGATCTGGCGCATGCGTTCGCGGACGGTCTCGTCCTCGGCCCCATCGAGCGCCGAAGTCTCGAACAGGCGGCCCTCGACGACCTGGCGGTTGTGCTGGAGGCGCTGTTCCAGCTCTCCGACTTCCCCGGTGTCGAGCACCGGACGGCGCTGCGCCACCGCCCCGGCAGCGCGCTCGGCGCGGGTCAGCTTGCGGGGCTGGGCGCGGCGGCGGATGCGGTCGAGGCCGGAATTGCGCATGTGCTCGACGTAGCTGTCGGTCAGCGCGCTCATCGCCGAATGGGCGAGGTAGTCGCTGGCCCCGGCCTCGGTGCGGCCGAGCGCATCCTCGTCGGCGATGGCCGCCAGGATCGACAGCCCCTCCCCGTCCTCGCCGCCGGTGATGGCGTCGAGCGAGACGGTGGTGGCTTCCACCTTGCGGGCGGAGGGGCGCTGGTCGGTCATGACGCGGAAGCGCAGGCTCTGCAGTTCACCGCGAGATCTGCCAGTTCACGAACGTCGTGAACTGCGCCTTCTCCGGCTCGTAAGCCAGGATCGCGCGGTGGACGCCGATGGCGCAGCACTGCTCCGCATCGTCCCAGTGGCCGACGAGGCCATACTGCCGGATGAAATGGCGGATGCGCGGCGCGATCAACTTGAGGATGCGGGCGAAAGCGCGGTCAACCTCGGCCCGCTGCCGCCGGGTCTGCTCGGTGCCTTCCGGCGGCATATTGGCGCTGACCGCAGCAACCGCAGCCTCGAGCGCGACAGTGATCTTCGACATGGCGAACCCCGATGGCACGCGAAGCCCCTTGCGACGCGTCCATGGGCTCGGAATCTATTCCTATAAATTGGGAACCAGCAATCCTATACGAGAGTTATCCACTGATGCGGCAAAATTTGCCGTAGCGGTGGAGTGATTTTCCTACCTATTCGCACTTTGCGCCACGCCTCACGGGCTTCGACAAGCTCAGCCTGAGCGGGATTGGGGCGTAATTTAACGAAATCTGACCAAATTTCACTTTCATCCCATCCCTCCGCTCATCCTGAGCTTGTCGAAGGATGGCACACACTGCCCCCGCCAATATAGGATCAGGCAAATCTTTCCGGCCGGACGTGCTTGCCGACATAGTCCATCAGCCACGACCGGTGCGCCGCAACCGCGCCTCCGGCCTGTGCGATCCGCCGTTCCGCCGCCGCCGAACCGACTTGCGCGCCCAGCAGCTTGCGCGCGCGGTCGGGTGAGAGGCCGCCCGCAAGAAACCGCTTGGCATCGCCGACGCCGAGGTGATGGCCAAGGTACGCCGCCTGCGCGACCTCGGTGGTGCCCGCGCCGATTGTCGCGCCCGAGCGGCGCAGCGCCGCGACATTGGCCCTGGCATAGTCCGCCACCGCCTCGATCGAGGCGCGCGGATCGTAGCGCAGCGCCAGCAGGGCGCCCCGGCTCTCCGCCTTGACCTGCCCGCGTGCGTCGAGCCAGCCGTTGGCCTCTGCCGTGCTGTTGAGCCAGGTGCCGGAGCGCACCGCCTCGCCTTCCCACGTTCCGTTGAGGAACTGGCCGAGCCCCGCCGCGCTGGAACGCGGGTTGCGCGAATAGGGCTGCCACGTCCCGCCCGAGCCCTTCGCCGCCTCGGCATCGACGATTGCGGCCAGCGCCGAGGCCGGGAGGCCGGTCCGCTCCGCCGCCGCGCCGAGCATCCCGGCATAGCGCGCATTCGCGCCGTCGCCCATGGCGGACACGGCATCGCCGCTCGTCTTGGCCGGAACCTCGACCTGCGGCACAGCCGTGTCCAGCGCCGCCTTCGAGGCCGGATCGAGGATCGCCAGAAGCCGGTCGAGCCCGATCGGATCGCTCTGGTGCAGGCCCGTCACCGAGGGCTTACTCTCGCCTTTCGCCTCATCGGCCGAACCCAGCGCCGCGCGCCACAGGCGACCGGACATCTCCGAACGCGCCGTATCGTAGATCAACCGCGCCTTCTGCGACGCCGACAGATTCGCTGCCGTCAGGTCCGAAGAGGCGGTCTTGTCGATCATCGCGCGCGCAGGGTCCGCAGGAAGGCGGCGGCACTGATGTCGTCGGTGGCGGACTGCTCGGCGGCGGCTTCGTCGCGCAGGGCTTCGGCGCGGTAGTCGTCAGCGGCGTTCTCGATCCCGCGCAGCACGCCGTAGGCGTCCACTGCGACTTCGCGCAGGGCGTCGAGCCGCGCCTGCAGCTGCGTCTCACGGGCCGAAAGCGCCTGCCGCTCGCCGCGCATGCGCCGCTGCCAGCCCGGCGAGACGAGAGTGAGGTCGGTGGCGGCAAGGTCCGCCTCGTGCACCAGCGCGGCGGCGACGCGCATCCGCTCCTGCTCGACCGCGCCCAAGGCGCCCGCCTCGGTGCGGATGGCGCTGCTCACTTCGTCCAGTTCGCGCTGCCGCACGCGCAACGCGGCGTCATAGGGCGTTTTCATGAATTTCCTCCAGAATACCCGAGAGCGCCGCGAAGTCTTCGGCGGCGAAGCTGCGGACGCGCTTGTCCTGACTGAGCAGCGCCTCGATGCGCGGGGCGAGTGCGACGGCGCGGTCGACTTCCGCATTGGCCCCGGCGCGATAGGCGCCAAGGCGCACCATCTCCTCCATGTCCTTCCACGTCGCCAGTTCGGCGCGCGCGGCAAGGCGGGTTGCGTTGTCCTGCGGTTCGAGACACTGCGGCAAAGTACGCGAGACCGAACGCAGGACGTCGATGGCGGGATAGCGCCCGCGCTCGGCGATCTTGCGGGTGATGACGACGTGCCCGTCGAGAATGCCGCGCACTGCGTCCGCCACCGGCTCGTTATGGTCGTCGCCGTCTACGAGGACAGTGAACAGGCCGGTTATCGCCCCCTGCCCCGCAGTTCCCGGCCCGGCACGCTCCAGCAGGCGCGGCAGTTCGGCGAAGACGGTGGGGGTATAGCCCTTGGTCGCAGGCGGCTCTCCGGCGGCGAGGCCGATCTCGCGCTGGGCCATGGCGAAACGGGTGACCGAGTCCATCAGGCACAGCACGTCCAGCCCCTCGTCGCGAAAATGTTCGGCGACGGCCAGCGTGGTCCAGGCGGCCTGGCGGCGCAGCAGCGCGGGCTCGTCCGAGGTGGCGACGACGACGACACTGCGCGCGAGGCCCTCCTCACCGAGATCGTCCTGGATGAATTCCTGCACTTCGCGGCCACGCTCGCCGATGAGGCCGATGACGGCGACGTCGCACTCGGTCCAGCGCGCCAGCATCGACAGGAGCGTGGACTTGCCCACGCCCGATCCCGCGAAAAGGCCGAGGCGTTGGCCCCGGCACAACGGCGCGAAAAGGTCCAGCGCGCGCACCCCGGTCTCGATCCGCGCACCGACGCGGGCGCGGGCGGAGGCGGGCGGAGGCGCGGACTTGATGCGGCGCTGCTCGCGTCCTTGCGGCAGCGGACCCTTGCCGTCGACCGGACGGCCGAGCCCATCCACTACCCGGCCCAGCCAGCCCGAGGAGACGCGCAGGCCCAGTTGCCCGGCCGACAGATCCGCGCGCGAACCGGAGGCGATGCCTTCCGGCTCGTTGAAGGGCATGCAGTGGGCGATGCCGTGATCGAGGCCGACCACTTCCGCCTCGATCGCCCCTACAGGCGAGCGCAAGGTGATCCGCGAGCCGATCCGCGCCGCCCCGGCAAGCCCGTCCACCTCGATAAGCGCACCGCGCACCGCGACGACGCGGCCGTAGCGCTGGTCGGGCGCGAGCATGCGCAGGCCGGATGCGGCGGCAGCTAGGGGCACGGGGCTGCCCCATCCCTCGTCATTGCGAGCGCAGCGTTGCAATCCAGGGCAGCGCAAACCGTCCTGGATTGCTTCGCTGCGCTCGCAATGTCGAACGGGGAAGGTAGCATCGACGCGCTACTCCGGAACCACGCGGGCCAGCGCCTCGGCTTCGTAGGCGATCAGCCAGCGGCAGTCGGCCAAGGCCTGGTAGAACTGGCCGACAGAAACCTTGTTGGCGAAAGCGACGCAGACCGCCTTGGCCTCGGGCGCCTCGAGCGCGCCGAGCAGGATTTCCAGCTTCTCCAGCAGGGTCTGCTGGTGGCGTTCGAGATCGGCCGGGTCGATGTAGGCCATCATGCACGCGAAGTAGAGCTGCTTGGCGGGCGAGGTCGCGTCCTGCGGCTTCATGACGTCGCGCCCGCGCAGGATCGTAGCGTCGTTTTCCAGCACCAGATCGGTGCGACCGACCGCGCGCAGAACCGCGCCGTTCACGATGACCGGCTCGCCGTTGCGAAGCGAAATACGAAGCGTCATGTCCCAGAATGTCCCTTTGAGACTGACATTATAGGATGGCAGTGCTGCGATCCGGTTAAGGCAGGCAATTTTTGCCGGGGTGTGGTCAAGCAGGCCGACTTATCCTCCCTGTTCTGCAGGAATGGGGAGGTGGCGCCGACGATGTCGGTGACGGAGGGTTTTTCCTGCGCCTCCCCCTCCACCAACGCCTGCGGCGTCGCCCTCCCCGTTCCTGCGGAACAGGGAGCATTTTTCCGACCGGACAACCAACCCTCCCCAATTCATCCTACAATGCCTGTGTCCGGTGCGTGGGTGCGCCGCCCCGCGACGCCAATATTGCCGCATGGACGGCACAGGAGACATGCAATGAGCCTCTATTCCGCTCTCTATGCCGGCGTTTCGGGCCTCAGTGCGCAGTCGAGCGCCATGGCGACCGTCGCGGACAACATCACCAACGTGAACACCGTGGGCTACAAGGGCACCTCGGCGCAGTTCGAATCACTGGTAAACGGGGGCAGCGTCTCCTCGACCTATTCGGCGGGCGGCGTGACCGCGACGGCAAAGTCGCTGATCTCCAAGCAGGGCCTGTTGCAGGCATCGTCCAGCCTGACCGACATCGCCATCGACGGCGCTGGCTTCTTCGTCGTGCGCTCAAGCGCCGACGCCAGCGGCGCGACCGCCTTTACCCGCGCGGGATCTTTCACCACCGACAGCTCGGGCTACCTTCGCAACACCTCGGGCTATTACCTGATGGGCTGGCCGCTCGACACGCAGGGCAACTATGCGAACAACGGCGCGATCTCCTCGCTTGAACCGATCCGCCCGACCGCACTGACCGGGGCAGCAGCGCCCACGACCTCGATCGAACTGCGCGCCAACCTCGATTCCACCTCTGAGGCGGTGGCGGACTACGACGCCGGCGACATGTCGAGCGGCGACGTCGATCCGCAGTTCTCGCGCTCTGTCGAAATCTACGATTCGCAGGGCACCGCGCATACGCTGACGTTCAACTTCGTGAAGACCGGCGCGAACCAGTGGGCAGCCGAGATCACCGGCGACCCCACCGACATCTCCAGCGTCAACGGCGACCCCGTGGGTGCGAACGGCATGATTGCCAGCACCACCGTCAGCTTCAACGCCGACGGCAGCCTCGACCTCGGCACCCCCGCGACGGCGCTGTTCGGCAGCCTGCAGCTTGAATACAACAATGGCGCCGCCGCGATGCCGATCAGCCTCGACCTCGGCAGCAACGCCGGGCTCGACGGGCTGACCCAGTTCGGCAGCACCTCGGCGCTGCTCTCCTCGACCGTCGATGGCGGCATGCTGGGCACGGTAGCTTCGGTGAAGATCTCCGACACCGGCGTCGTCAGCGCGGTGTTCGACGACGGCACCTCACGCGCGATTTACCAGCTGCCGATCGCCACCTTCCAGAACCCGGACGGCCTGACCCGCATCGGCGGCAACGCCTACATCGTCTCGGAAGATTCGGGCAACTTCGCGCTGAACGAGCCCGGCACAGTGGGCGGCGGCAAGATCTCGGCGAGCATGCTGGAAGCCTCCAACGTCGATCTGGCGTCGGAATTCTCCAACATGATCCTGTTCCAGCGCGCCTACAGCGCCTCGTCCAAGATCATCACGACGGTCGACGACATGCTGCAGGAAGTGAGCAACCTGAAGCGCTGATCACGCAGCTGCCCGGCTAGCCCGTGTCCATCAACTCGATCCTCAGTTCCGCGATCTCGGGGCTTTCCGCCTCGCAGGCGGGGATGCAGGTCGTCTCGACCAACATCGCCAATGTCGGCACCGTCGGCTATGCCCGCCAGACGGTGTCGCAGAGCGCGTCGGTGGCGGGCGGCACGGTCAACGGCGTGGTCGTGGGCGAGCCTTCGCGCGTGGCCGACAAGTTCCTCGAGAACGCGGTCTACAAGCGTGCGGGCACTGCCGGACGGGCCGAGGCGACCGCGAACTACCTCGACCGCCTGCAGTCGCTGCTGGGATCGCCGAGTTCGGACAGCGGCCTGACTGCACGGCTTTCGGCGATCTCCAGTTCGGTGTCGCAGGTCACCGGCCTGCAAGGCTCGGCGGAGTCCGTCGCGCTGTTCACCGGCAACGTGGACGACACGATCGACACCCTGCAGGGCCTGCAGTCCGACGTCACCAACTTGCGCGCCGACGTGGAAAGCGAAGTCTCCGACACCGTCGACCGGGTGAACGGGCTCCTGCAAAAGATTCACGGACTCAACTCCGATGTCTCGCGCCTGCAGGGCCTTGGCCTCAGCACCTCCGGCCCGGCGGACGAGCGGATGAGCGCGCTGGAGGAACTGAGCGGCCTCGTCGAAGTCAGCGTGCGCGAACAGCCCGACGGGCGCGTCACCATCGACACCGCCTCGGGCCAGGTACTGCTCGACAAGCGCCTGCGCCAGCTGAGCTATGCCGACCAGGGCGCTGGCGCGGCGCAGACCAGCTATTCCGCCATCGACATCCGCTTCGCCAGCGACGACGGCACTATGCAGGCTTCGACCGGGGAGACGATTTCCTCCACCGCCGTCGGCGGCAAGCTCGGCGGCCTGCTCGACATGCGCGACCGCGTGCTGCCGGGCTTTTCCGAGCAGCTGGGCCAGCTGTTCACCGGCCTTGCCCAGACTCTGAACGCGGTGTCGAACGGGGGCACCACCCTCCCCGCGCCGCAAACCCTGACCGGGCAGGCCAACGGCCTCATCGGCAGCGACCGCCTCGGCTTCACCGGCAAGGCCACGTTCGCGGTCGTGTCGAGCGACGGGACCATGGTGGCCAAGACCACCGTGGACTTCGACGCGCTCCCCGCAAATGTCACCGTGGACGACGCGGTTGCGGCGATCAACGCCGGGCTTTCCCCGTCGCCACCGCCAGCTTTACGGACGGCGTGCTGTCGATCAGCGCCGCATCGAGCGCCAACGGCATCGCCATCGCGCAGGACGCAGACGCACCCAGCGACCGCGCGGGCGCGGGGTTCTCGCAGTTCTTCGGGCTCAACAATCTGGTGCGCTCGGGCACCAGCGGGCTCGTGCCTTCGGGCTTCACCGCGAGCGACCCGACCGGGTTCACCGCAGGCGAAACGACCAAGCTGGTCCTGCGTGATTCCTCGGGCAAGATCCTCACCAGCCAGACCCTGACCGCTGCCGACGGCGACACCTGGGGCGACGTCATAACGCAGCTGAACGGCGGAGAGCTGGCGAAATACGGCAGCTTCGCGCTCGACGATACCGGCCGCGTCGCCTTCACGCCCAAGGTCGGCAACTCCGGCGCGACGATCGAAGTGCCGGTGGACAGCACCAACCGCTACGGCACCGGGCTGACTTTCTCCGCTCTCTCGGGCCTCACCGGCGCGGCAAGCGGGCTTGCGACCGCGCAAGTCTCCGCCGACATGCTCAACGACACCTCGCGCGTGCCGCTCGCCCAGTTGCAGGCAAGCGCAGCGGTGGGCGAGAAGGCGATCGGCGCAGGCGATATCCGCAACGCCACCGCGTTCGTCGATGCGCTCTCGGGGACGGCCGACTTCGGCAGGGACGGCAAGGCCACCATCAGCGCCTTCGCCAACCGCCTGCTCGGCAATATCGGCGCGCAGGCCTCGCTGGCGCAGACGACGTACGAGGATGCCTCCGCTCGCCTGACCGACGCGGCGAGGCGGCGCGATTCCTACTCCGGCGTCAACATCGACGAGGAACTGGCGCAGATGGTCGTGCTGCAGAACAGCTACTCCGCCGCCGCGCGGGTGATGACCACCGCCTCGCAGATGTACGACACCCTGCTGAACATGCTCTGAGGACCGGCCCCGAGATGACCCGTGTAGCCACAATCCCGCTCCAGCAGACCCTCTCCAGCGCCATCCAGCGCTCGCAGCAGAGCCTCGCCACCAGCCAGCTGCAACTGGCGACCGAGAAGAAGGTCAACGACTACGCCGGGCTCGGCCTCGACGCGGTGCGCACGCTGTCGGCCAAGTCGATGCTTGCGACGCAGGAGAGCTACAAGACCAACATCAGCCGCGTCTCCACCACGCTCTCGCTCTATCAGGCGAACATCGAGGCGGTGGATAGTTCCATGGGCAGCCTGCGCGACGAACTGTTCAGCGCCGTCGGCACCGGCAACTCGCCGGGCCTGCAGTCTATCATCGAGGACGCCTTCGGCGATCTGCGCAACGCGCTCAATGCCAAGGTGGCGGGCGTGCCGCTGTTCGCCGGATCGCAGACCTCCAGCACGCCGTTCGCCCCGGCTTCGCTCGACGATCTTGCCAACTACGATTCCACCACGGCCTTCACCAACGATTCCGTGCGCCTTTCCACCCGCGCGGGCGACGGGCTCGACGTGGACTACGGCATCGGCGCCAGCGACATCGGCAGTTCGCTCATCCCCGCGTTCCAGGCCCTCGCCGCTGCCGGTCCCTTCGGCGATACGCTGACCGAGGAACAGACGCAGGCGATCAACGACGCCCTCAGCCTGCTCGACAAGGGGATCACGCAAGTCCAGTCGGCCAACGCCCGCAACGGCCGGATGCAGGCCAAAGTCGAAACCCTGAGCACCCGCGCCGACGACCGCGTGACGCTGCTGACGAACGTCATCGGTTCGGTGGAGGACGCGGACCTGGGGCAGGTCGCCATCGACATCTCGCAGCGGCAGACGATCTTGCAGGCGAGCTATTCGGTGTTCTCGCAGTTGAACTCGATGTCGCTGGTGAACTTCCTCGATTAAGGTTCGCAGGGGCTTACCACCCGTGCACCCGGTATACCGTCGAGGGCACGCGCGCAGCTTCGTCAGGCGCACTTGGCGAGGTAGCTGCGTATTATCTCTTACTTTTCGTCATCCCCGCGAAGGCGGGAACCCATCTCCTGACGGTGCCTATTGCCAGGTCATCAGAGGGGCCCCTGCCTTCGCGGGAATGACGATGAAAGCCTGCCGCGCAATGCGGGATTGAACCTGCTGCGCGGGAAACGACGACAGTATGGGGGCTGGGGCGCCAAAGCTCTTTGGCGCCCCAGGACTTCACTTCTTCCCCGCTTCCAGCAAATCCGCAAAATCCCCTGCCGGACTGGCCGAGGGAATAGCCGCCATGGCCTGCGCCAGCTTCCCGGATCGACCGCCCCGGCAGTCCCGGTCAGCATCTCGAAGACCGGCGCCGACGACAGACCCTTGAACGCCCCCGCATAGCGCGCGTGAAGCCCGGAGAGCGCGTCTTCCCGCCCCAGCATCGCCTGAGAGATCGCGTGGCGCAGCACTTGCGCCTGGGCCACCGGATCGAGGACACGCCCCTTCGGTAGAGCGCCCGCCGAGAGCGTCGCATAGCGCGCCCACTCGCGCCGCTGCCACAGGATTTCCGCCTGCAGCGCCGAGGTTCCGGGCAAATCCTGCAGCACCGCCATGGCCTCCTCGGCGCGGCCGACTTGCGTGAGTGCGGCCGCCTCGACGCGCTTGCGTTCGGCGATCATCGCGTCGGGGAGGCCGGGATCGTCGGTTTCACGCAAGGTGCGCAAGGCCCGCTCGGGCCTGCCGGCGAGGATGTAGAGCCCCGCCACCCGCGCCGAAAGCGGTCCGCGCGCGAGGTCGCCGGCACGCTGCGTCAGCTGATAGGAGAGGAGGTCCGCCGCGCGCTCATAGAGGCCCGCCTGCTGCAGCCGCGCGGCAAGCTGGCTCGCCATGAGGTCGCCCTCGGCGCCGTTCGGGGCGAGGTCGCGATAGTCCCAGTAGAGCCCGGCCGCCTTGTCCAGCGCCAGCTTGCGCGCCGGGTCGAGCGCCGCAGTCAGCTTCGCGCGCAGGCCGGGCAGGAACTCCGGCCCGAGGTCGGCGACATCGTGGAAGCGCACCAGAGCCGCTCCGGCGGACAGCGTCCCGGACAAGTCCCCGCGCGCGTCGGCAAGGCGGTAGGACAAGCGCAGCGCGCGTTCCTCGATACCGTCACCGCGCCACGAATAGCGGATGGCGTCGAGTTCCTTCAGCGCCGCCTCGGGCCGGATCGCACCTCGGGCAACGTCGCCCTCCAGCTTGCTGAGCCGGGCGTCCATGCGCTCGACCGGGTCTCCGGACTGCACCACGCGGGCATAGCGCAGGCGGGCCTCGTCGGGATGGCCCAAGGCCTGCCCAGCGCGGGCACGCAGCAGGTTGGCGGCGGGGTCGCGGTCGGGCAGCCATGACAACCAGTGCAGCGCCTTGTCCGGCGCACCGCCCTCCACTCCGGCGCGCGCAGCGGCGAGGACGAACGGCGCGCCGCGCGGGCTGGCGAGTGCGGGTCCGGCGCATTCCAGCTGCGCCAGCGCCTGTTCGGCCAGACCTTCCTGCGCCAGCGCGCGCAGGCGCCAGAGGCATGCCTCGGGATTGGCGCGCAGGCCCGGCATGTCGAGTTCGCCCATGGCATCCTCTGACCGGCCGAGTTGCGTCAGCGCGGCGCCGTGAGCCAGCCTCCACGCATCGACCATGCCGAGGTCGGGGTCGTCCTGCCGCATGACTTCGAGCACACCGAGCGCTTCCGGCCCGCGCTCGGCGGCGATCAGGCTGCGGGCATAGTCCCAGCGCACCGCCTGTCGCTGCGGGTTGGGCGCGGTGGAGAGACGGCGCCATGCCTCGGCCTCGGCCAGCGGCGTCCAGGCACCGACACCGGTAAGCGGCGGGCGCTGCGCCAGTTCGGCCGCGAAGCCCGGCAACCGCGCGCCCACGCCGGGGTCGAGCGTGCCGTAGGGCAGCGGCGGCGCGACGGTCGTACCGCACAACAGCGAGGCGCCCAGCGCCAGCGCCGCGCCCGGGAGCAGCCGCATGCGCCTCACAGCGATTCCGCCGATGCGATGCCCGAGATCACCAGCAAGGCCCCGCCGATAGCACAGCCGACGAGGAACAGCACCAGCGCGCCGAACACCCACAAGAGGCTCCCGCCCTGCCGGGTCGGAGCCGCGAGCACAGCGGCAGCCACCGCCTCGGCGTCCTCATCCGGCCGATCGCCGCGACGGCGCCCCGGGTTAACGCCGGGATTTTCCATTGCGGACGCACCCTCGCCCTGGCTCGCAGATACTACGCGGACCTTGGCTGGGCGCCGATCGCTGCTCATCTCAACGGGACTCCTCGAATTTCATCCTATTATAGAGGCGTCGCCCGCCCACCGGAGTTCGCATGCCCCGCTTCCGTTTCTTTGTCCCGGCACTGCTACTCTGCGCGGCACCGGCGTTTGCCGCGAACACCGAACCGCGCAAGGCGGTGGAACTGCCGCCGCCCGATCCCACGTTCCTGCCGATGGAGCAGATCGACGCGCCGATCGTCGATGGCGGACGGGTGGACGGGGTGCTCCACGTTGCGATCACGCTGCAGGCGAAGACCGCCGACGATGCCGCCGCGCTCGGCAAGCGGATGCCGGAACTGCGCGCCGCCGCGCTCCCCGCGGCGATCGAGTTCGCCCGCCTGCGCGCCTCGCGCTTCTCCCCGGTGGATGTGGAACGTCTGGCGGGGATGATCGCGCCGTCAGTGAAGCGGGTGGCCCCGGCCATCGACAAGGTCCTGATCGTGAAGGTTTCCGCGACGGAGCGGTGAGGTCGGGAACCGCTACTGCCCCATTCGTCATTGCGAGCGCAGCGAAGCAATCCAGGGCCGCGCAAACCGGGGTGGATTGCTTCGCTGCGCTCGCAATGACGAGGGGTGGGGTTACTTCCCCGCCTTCGCCACCGCAGGCACCACCTTGCGTCCGGCCAGCGCCATCGACAGCGCCACGGCGCCCTGTGGCGACATGTTCGCCATGATCTGCGCCGTCGCCCGCTCGCGCATGCGGGTGGCGACTTCGCGCTGGACCTCGATGTCGAGCTTCTCGAAGATCGGCCCGGCGCGGTTCGGCTTCATCGTCTGGTAGATCCGCGCGAGGTTGTCGTAAGGCACCGAGGGCGCCCCTGCCCCACCCCCGCACCGCCTTGGGCCCCGGCCTTCGCGGCGGCGGCCTGCTGTTCCTGCTGCTGGCGCACCTGCCCGGCAAGCCGCGCCTCGCTGGCCTTCACCGCCTGCTCGCGCATTTCCAGCCTGCGCTTCTCGGCGGCCGAAGTGCTGTCACGCCGCGCCGCCGAATCCCGCAGCGAGGCCCCGAGGCGGCTCGTCGGCGCCCCCGGCAATGTCTGCCGAAGCGGCAAAGGCGATGGCGTTGGCCACCGCCGCCGCCGCCGCGACGCCCAGCATCAACCGGGTAGGCTTGGTCAGCGCTCTTATCATGCCACGCGCCCAGTCATGCTACCCGATTACCGCGCTTCGAGGTCAGGTCGAACACGATGCGGCTGAGTTCGCGCGCCTCATCCGCTACCGGAGCAGGCGCGGCAGGCCGCGCCTCCGCCTCGGCGCGCAGCACCGCATCGGCCTCGTCGCGCCAACGGGCGGAGCGGCGGCGCACGCCCGCCTCGGCCGCGCGGGCCTTGTCGGCGGCATCGACGATACGCTCGGCCACCGAATTGCCGACGCCAACCATCACCGACAGCTCGTCCCGCAATTCACGCGCGGCATACAGGATCTCGCCCTGCGCCGCCGCGTCGGTAGAAAGCACCCGCTTCAGCTCCGCCAGCACCAGACGCGCCTGATGCGTGGCGTTGTCGAGCTTCTCCACCGCCTGGTCGAGATGACCGTCACGCAGCGCCCGGATGCGGCGGTCCATGCGGATCGCCTGCACCATGACGACAAGGCACATCAGCACGAGGGCGAGGTTGATCCCGGTAGCAAGCGTCATTTCGGATACCCCTTGGCGATGTCGGTGGCCATGCGGATGGCGATGTTGCTGGAACGCTGGCCGATATGCGCGCGGCCCAGCGGCACCCCGCCGCAATGGACCTGCAGCGCGTCGTCCGGGCTGTTGCTGAGCGAGATGGTATCGCCCACCTTTAGCCCGCGCACGTCGCGCAAGGGCATCATCTTCTCGCCCAGCACCACATCGACGACGACTTGCGTATTGTAGAGTTCGCTCGCCATGTGGTCGGCCCAGATGCGGTCGCGGCCCGCCTTCTCGCCCATGAAGCGCTGCAGCAGCTTTTCGCGCACCGGCTCCAGCGTGGCATAGGGCAGCAGGACCGAGAACACCCCGCCGCGCCCTTCCATGTTGACCGAATAGGTCGCGACGGCGGCGACGTTGCTCGGCTCGGCGATGGCGGCGAAGCGCGGGCTCAATTCCATGCGCTCCAGGCCCATGGCGACCGGCGCGATCTCCTCGAAGGCGCTGGCGAAGTCGTCCAGCGCCATCTGCACCACGCGTGAGACGAGGCTGGATTCGATGGTCGTGAAGGTTCGCCCCTCCGGCGGCAGCGAGCGCGTGCCGCCTCGCCCGCCGAGCAGCGCATCGACGATGCCGTAGATCAGCCCGGCGTCCACCGTGACGACGCCGTAGCTTTCCCAGGGCTTGACCTGGAACACGCCGAACATCGCGGGCAGCGCGATGTTGTCCATGAAGTCGCCGAAGCGAACCGAGGTGATCCGCTCCAGGTTCACCTCGATCGCGTCGGAGGTGAGATTGCGCATCGAGGTCGCGAAAATCCGCACCATGCGCTCGCATACCACCTCGAGCATCGGCAGGCGCTCGTGGTTGATGACGTTGGATTCGAGGACGGCCTTCAGGCCCTTGCGCGGCACCGCCTCGCCATCGACGGCGGCGAGACGGATCGGGTCGTCGCTCACTGCTGGATCAGGTCCTGGATGAGGATGTCGCGCACCATGCCCTTACCGAGCGCCTCGGTGGAACGGCGGATCATCTCCTCCTTGATGCGGAACACGGCGGCCGAACCGTTGAGGTCGTCGGGGCGCAGTTCGCGCAGGAAGGGCTGCAGCGCGTCGAGGATCACCGGCAGGCGCGCCTTGACCGCATCGGTCTTGCCCTCGGCCGCGACGACGACGAAGCGCAGCTTGACGAACTTGGCCTGCGCCCCTCCGCCGCGCAGGTTCACCATCATCGGCGCGACTTCGATGTAAGAGGCGGACGGGTCGGCGTCGGCGGCTCCATGGCCCTCCCCGCCTTCGCTGCCTTCTTCCGGCGCCGCCTCAGCCTGCTTTTCCTCGGCGTGCTCCGAGCCGCCCTTCTGCATGTACCAGTACACGCCGCCCGCGCCCGCGAGCATGCCGACCGCAACGACGGCGATCGCGATCAGGCGGACCTTGCCGCCCTTCTTCTTCGCTCCGGCCTCATCGACCGGCGTATCGTCGGTCTTATCGTCGCTCACGTTCCGCGTACCCCGTTCGAAAATTCCCGCGAGCGCGTCCATGTGCGTCCGCGCGCGCGGTTTCAATCCTATATAGGGGATTAAGAGCCCTTTCCGGGTTCGCCCAAGATTTTTGCGAAAAGGTCCGCCGATGGACGTTTCTTCCTTCGTCCTCCTCAGCCACGAGCAGGCCCTGCGCCGCCAGCTGGACGTGGCCGCAAACAACATGGCGAACGTCTCGACCGCGGGCTACAAGCGCGAGCAGGCGGTGTTCCACGAGTACGTCGAGAACGCGCAGGAAGCCCCGGTGCAGGACGCGCGGAAAACCTCCTACGTGCTCGATTACGGGCAGGTTCACGACATCGCGCAAGGCGCGTTCCAGTCCACCGGCAACCCGCTCGACGTGATGATCGAGGGGCCGGGCTATCTCAACGTCGAGATGCCCGACGGCTCCACCGGCTACACCCGCGCGGGCTTCGTGAAAGTGCTGGAAAGCGGCGAGCTGGCGACCTCCGGCGGCCAGCGCCTGCTCGACGAGAACGGCCGCCCGATCGCCATCCCCGCCGACCAGCTGGCGCAAGTCTCGATCACCGCCGACGGCACCGTCATGGCGGGGCAGGACCCGGTCGGCCGCCTCGCGGTGACCGGATTCGCCGACGAGAACATGCTGGAGGCGCGCGGCGACGGCGTCCTCACCGGCAGCGGCGGCACCGTGATGACCGCCGCCCAGACCCGCCTGCGCAGCGGCGGCGTCGAGGCCTCCAACGTCGAGCCGATTTCCGAGACCACCCGCATGGTCGAGGTGCTGCGCTCCTATCAGGTCAGCCAGCGCCTTTCGGCCGACCTTTCCGACATGCGCCGCAAGGCGATCGACCGCCTCAGCAAGATCGGCTGAAACCCCTAAAAGCCACTAGGAAACCGCCCATGCGTTCGCTCTCCATCGCCTCGACCGGCATGCTAGCCCAGCAGACCAACGTCGATGTCATCTCGAACAACATCGCCAACATGAACACCACCGGCTTCAAGCGGCAGCGGGCGGAGTTCCAGGACCTGCTCTACCAGCAGGAAGCCCGCCCCGGCGCCGCGACCAGTTCGGACGGGACCAAGGTGCCCACCGGCATCCAGATCGGCGCGGGCGTGAAGACCGGCGGCGTCTACCGCATCACCGAACAGGGCGCGCTGACCAACACCGGCAACCAGTACGACATGGCCATCGACGGCGAGGGCTATTTCCAGGTCATGCTTCCCTCGGGCGACCTCGCCTATACCCGCGCGGGCTCGTTCCAGCTCTCCGATCAGGGCGAGCTGGTGACCACCGACGGCTACCGCGTGCAGCCCGACATCACGATCCCGCAAGGGGCGGTCAGCGTTTCGGTGTCGAAGACCGGCGAAGTGCAGGTAAAGCTGGACGGACAGGTCGAAATGCAGACCGTGGGGCAGCTGGAACTCGCCACGTTCATCAACCAGGCGGGCCTCGAAGCCATCGGCGACAACCTGTTCAAGGAAACCGGCTCCTCGGGCCAGCCCATCGTCTCGACCCCCGGCCAGCCCGGCTACGGCACGCTGAGCCAGGGCTTCATCGAGGCCTCGAACGTCAACCCGGTCTCGGAGATCACCGCGCTGATCACCGCCCAGCGCGCCTACGAGATGAACAGCCGCGTGCTCAAGACCGCCGACGAGATGCTCCAGACCTCGACGCAGACCGTCTGATGCTGGCAGCCGTTCTCCTCGCCGTCGCCGCCGCGCCTGCGGGGAACCCGCCGCCGTGCTCGCCCGCACGGTGGAGCGCGGCGAGGTGCTGGCGCGCGCCGATTTCGAGACGCAGCGCCTCCCCGCCGCCGTCGCGCGCGGCGCCCTCTCCCGGCCGATGCCGCGGGGCAGGAAGCGACCCGCCGCATCATGGCAGGCTCCGCCGTGCGCGCCGGAGACGTCGCCGCGCCGCGCCTCGTGCGGCGGGGGAGAACGTGACGATCGCGCTCGTTTCCGGGGCCTTGCGCATCACCTCGCCCGGCCGTGCGCTCGCCGATGCGGCGCGCGGCGAGCCGGTGCGCGTGCTCAACCTTGCCACCAACCGCACGCTCGAAGGCACTGCTGCCGCGACGGGCGAAGTGCGCATCGCGCTTCCGTAGGAACCCTCATGAACAAGCGTTTTGCTGCCCTCACCTGCGCCCTTCTCTCGGCCAGCCTGCTAGCGGGCTGTGGCTCGGTCGGCCGCCTCAAGAACGTCGGAAAAGCGCCGAAGATGAGCGATCCCGGCGCCCCGGTGGCCCCGCGCATCGAACCCTCGCTGGGCAACCACGCCAGCGCCGATCGCGCGCCGGACGGCAGCGACCCCAAGGTCGCCGAGGCCGATCGCGGCGCCTCCCTCTTCCGCACCGGCGGCGGCGCGTTCTTCCGCGACCAGCGCGCCTCGCGCGTGGGCGACATCGTCACGATCCGCATCAACATCGCCGATAATGCACAGGTCGCCAACAGCACCACGCGCACCCGCAACGGCAGCGAAGGCGGCGGAATCGCGGCACTTCTGGGCCTCGAAAGCCAGATCGGCAAAGTCCTCCCCGGCAACCCGGACCCGGGCAACCTGGTCAGCACCAATTCGAAGTCGAGTGCGGTCGGCGTGGGGAATACCGCCCGGTCGGAGCAGATCAACATGACGGTGGCGGCCACCGTCACCAGCGTCCTGCCCAACGGCAACCTCGCCATTCGGGGCAAGCAGGAAGTGCGGGTGAACTTCGAACTGCGCGAACTGGTGGTTTCCGGCGTGATCCGGCCCGAGGACATCGCCCGCGACAACTCCATCCGCCACAGCCAGATCGCCGAGGCGCGCATCAGTTACGGCGGCCGTGGCCAGTTGACCGACGCGCAGCAGGCCCGCTGGGGCCAGCAGATCTACGACGCGCTGTTCCCGTTCTGAGCGGTACATATAGCGGCACTCAACGGCACTCAGGGGTGCCACAAGGGGGTGCTAACATGCCAACACCGTCATCCCAGCGAAGGCTGGGACCGCTATCGGTGTTTAGGCGAGAGTCCGCCGACAGCCATCCTGACGCGAAGTGCGCTGTTCACAGCGAGCGGTCCCAGCCTTCGCTGGAATGACGGGCTTTTGTCAGAGAGCCCGGGAAGCATTCCTATAGTTTTTCCACAGGCCGCAACCGTCCTTTAACAACTCCTCCTAGAATAAAGACGCACCCGTATCTTTCGGGATTGCGAGAGGCCGCAGAACCGGCCGGTAACCTAGAAGGGAAACAAGAAATGGCGTTTTCGGTCAACACCAACAGCGGCGCGATGGCAGCTCTCCAGAGCCTCAACGCGACCAACAAGTCGATGGAAACCACCCAGAGCCGTATCACCACGGGTCTGAATGTTGCCTCGACCAAGGACGACTCGGCGAAGTACACGGTCGCCCAGACGCTCCGCGGCGACCTTGGCAAGCTGGGCGCGGTCACCACCTCGCTCAACAACGCCAAGTCGGTCACGGACGTCGCCGTCGCCGGTGCCGAACAGATCTCCGACCTCGTCAACCAGATGAAGTCGAAGGCTCTCGAAGCATCGGATGCCGGTCTCGACGACGAAAGCCGCAAGGCGATCTCCAACGACCTGCTGACCCTCAAGAAGCAGATCAATACGGTGATCGAAGGTTCGAGCTTCAACGGCACGAACCTGCTCAAGGGCACGGCTGCCGTTGCTGAAACGACACCTGGCGCCGGTGATGGCGTGGACGCTACCGGTGGTAAGGTTAGCGCCCTGCAATCGATCGATGGCGATACGCTTTCGGTCAATAACCAGGGCCTGAGCGCAGCCGCCGAGACCGCGTTCGGCGATGCCGACACGGATGACGACATCACCAACATCGGCCTTGCCAATGATCCTGATGATGTCGCCGGCACCGGTTCGGGTGCGGCGGATGCGCTCTTGACCAAGCTCGACACCATGTTCGACACGGTCAAGACCAGCCTGTCCGACCTCGGCGCCGGTTCGCGTCAGATCGAAGGTCAGCTCAGCTTCAACAGCAATCTGAGCGACGTGATCACGACCGGCATCGGCAGCCTCGTCGATGCAGACCTCGCCAAGGAGTCGGCGAACCTTCAGGCCCTTCAGGTCCAGCAGCAGCTGGGCGTGCAGGCTCTGTCGATCGCCAACCAGTCGCCGCAGACGCTCCTGTCGCTGTTCCGCTAAGGACGGCGCCAGGCTCCTTCCGATTTCGGGAGGGGACCATTTCGAAAGGCCGGGACGGTTCGCCGCCCCGGCCTTTCTTTTGGGGAATCGTCAGCAAATTCCTCCCCGAGCAAGCTCGGGGAGAAATACTCACTTCGCCGCGACGGACTTCACGATTATCTCGTCCAGCTTGCGCGGATCGATCGACATGACCACCCGGGCCTTCTGCTCGCCGAGGCCGGGCTGGTAGTGCTCGCGCCAGCTGAGCGTATCGCCGTAAGTCGCGCCGAACGCCGCGTCGTAATCGACGTAGAGGTCTTCGGCCCCGGTCACGATCGAGGGATCGAGCAGCACGGCGGCGACGATCTCGTCCCACAGCGGGAAGCCCGGCTCGAAGCCGGCGATCGCCTTGCCCAGTTCCGGCTTCGCGCCCTTCGCGGCGCGGTCGAGCAGCTTGCGGCTCAGCTGCGTCGCGGTCGAGGGATCGACCGGGATCACGGTGATCTGCTTCCACGGCGCGCGGCTGACGATGCTGGCGGCCTCGGGGTCGAGGCGGATGTTGAATTCGCGGCGCGGCGAATTGGCGAACTCGCGCGCGAACTCCACGGCGGAGCGGTCATCGAGCACGCGGTGCGGGTTGAAGCTGCCGCCCATGTAGATCAAGCCTTTGGCAAGGCTGGCAAACTCGGGGTCGAGGCGCTGCGCCAGCGCGAGGTTGGTCATCGGTCCGCCCTCGACGATGGTGATCTGCCCAGGGTACTTGTGGACCATCTCGATCATGAACACCGCCGCCATCTTCGAGGCGACCTTGGTGCTGGGCGCGCCCCAGGGCAGGTTCGAGAGGTCGTAGGGCGTGTAATAGGGCGGCGTCGACTGCTGCGTGGGCTCGACCCACTGCTTCATCCACGCGCCTTTCCACGTCAGCTTGCCGTAGAGCGCTTCCCAGCGCTCGGTCGCCTTCTCGGTATTCATCAGCGGATTGATCGCGCCCTGTGCCACCGGAACGTCGGTGCGGCCCATGATCTCGAGGCCGCGCAGCTGCATCGCCGCCCCGCGCGGCGCCCACCAGTTGCCGGTCACGCTGGTCACGCCCACCACGTCGATCTGCGGCGAATTAAGCAGCATCATGTGCATGAGCGAGAAGCCCTCGTCATCGATGAGGACTTTCTGCGGGGCGGGCTTGTCCTCAGCCTGAGCAGGCAGGGCAAGGAAGACCGCCGCCGCCGTCAGCAGCGAGGAGACGAGACGGGTCACGGCATTCAGGGGGTCATCTGTTGTCCTTGTTGGAACACAACACACTTCGTCATTGCGAGGAGGCCCACGTGCGCTTTGGGCCGACGAAGCAATCCAGGGCAGTGCGCAACCGCCCTGGGTTGCTTCGCTACGCTCGCGGGTGACGAACGAAGGGAGCGGCCCCCTGCCCTCTCGCGGATGAACAAGCATGGGGGCCAAATAAAAGGGCGCCGGTTTGACCCGGCGCCCTTCGCTTCATCAGAAGTTGAAGCGGAACTCGCCGCCGATGATGCGCGGTTCGTTGAGCATCGCCGTCAGGTTGTTGAAGTCGATCGCGCCGACGACGCGGATCTGGTTGGTGATGTTGCGGGCGAATGCCGCAACTTCGTAGCCGCGCTTGTTGTCGCGGTAGCCGACGCGCGCGCCGCCCTCGAGGTAGGCCTTACCCGTGAACTCGATCGAGTCGTACAGGAACAGGTTGATCTTCGAGCGGTACGACCAATCGGTGTAGGCGAAGATCTCATTGTCGTTGCCCAGCGGCACGGCGTAGCGCAGCGTCGCGTTGCCGATCCAGCGCGGAGCCTGCGGCAGGCTGTTGCCATCGATCGAGGCCAGGGTGGTGCCGTTCACGGTCACCAGCGGGTCGGTCACGGTGCAGCCGCCGCCGCAAGGTGCGACGTAGAGGTCCTTGTCCTTCAGCTCGGTGTAGTTGTAGCTGCCGCCCAGCGTCAGCACGAGGTTCTCGATCGGGGTCGCCGACAATTCGGCCTCGACGCCGTAGCCGATCGCCTTCTTCGCGTTCATCAGCTGCGTGACGTTGGAGTTGCCGCCCACCGCCGTCAGCTGGATGTTCTTCGTGTCGAAGTAGTAGCCGTCGACCGAGAAGTTGAACAGGCCGGGCTGCTCGGTCTTGAAGCCGACTTCGTACGAGGTGGTCGTCTGCGGGCGGGCCATCGTCGCGACACCGGCGGTGGTGTCGTTCTTCAGCGCCGCGCCAAGGTAGCCCGAGGCCACGCGGGCGTAGATGCTGCTCGACGAGGAGAGCTTGAACGTTGCGCTGCCGTCCCACGACCACTTGGAGCCGTTGGTGCTGCCGGTCGAACGGCCGGTGGTGGCGTCGATGTCGTCGCCGTTCACGAGGATGGCATAGCGCTTGTCATGCGACCAGCGCAGGCCGCCGCGCAGGATCAGCGCGTCCACCGGGGTGTACTCGACCGAGCCGAAGAACGCGTACGTCTCGTTGTCGAGGTGCGAGATGCTGGTCGGCGAGTAGACGTTGGTGTTGGACCACGAACCGCTCTCGCTCTCGAGGTTCTGGTTGAAGTAGTAGGCGCCCGCCTGGAAGCTGACGTCGCCGAACTTCTTGGAGGCGAAGCGCAGTTCCTGGCTGAATTCCTTCGGCGTGGTGTCGCCGCCGGTCTGGACCTGGAACGGGGTGTTCGCGGGTGTACCGCCGTCGATATCGCCGCGCGAGAAGACGCTGGCGCGCTCCCAGGCGGTGATCGAGTAGAGCGAACCGGCGCCGTCGAACTCGTAGCTGGCCTGGACGTTGGCGCCCCAGCTCTCCAGCTCCTGCGGGTTCGAGCCGTTCTGGTTGGCATGCTCGATGTCGTAGCCATCGACGAGATCGTTGGTGCCCTTCTGGATCGCATTGGCGCGGAACAGGCGCGCGGTACCCTTCAGCGAGCGGGCATGAGCGTTGACGAGGATGTCGAGGGGACCGTCCGCGTACTCCAGCTGAAAGCGACCGGCGTAGTCTTGGTAGCCCTCGAACTTCTTCTCGTTGATGGTCGCGGCGTTGTCGTTCTTGACCCAATCGTCACGGCGCTGGACGAGTCCCGCGACGCGGAAGCGCAGCTTGTCGGTCAGCGGCGCGCCGACGGCGGCTTCCAGGTTGACGGTGTTGTAGGTTGCCCACGAAGCGCTGACGTGACCGTCCACTTCCTCGGTCGGACGCTTGGAGGTCAGCTTGACCACGCCTGCCGGGGTGTTGCGGCCGAACAGCGTGCCCTGCGGTCCCTTGAGGACTTCGACGTTCTCGAGGTCGAAGGCCGGGAAAGCCTTGAGCATCGGGCTTTCGAGCGCAACGTTGTCGTACACCACCGAAACCGGCTGCGCGGCGTCAGCGCTGAAGTCGGTGTTGCCCAGGCCGCGAATGTAGAAGCGCGGGAAGGTACGACCGAACGAGGATTCGATCTGAAGGCTGGGCACGCGCGCAGCAAGGAAACGGATGTCCTGGCCGCTGGAGTTCAGCACGTCGAGCTTCTCGCCCGAAAGCGTCGAAACCGCGACGGGCACGTCCAGCGCACGCTCTTCGCGGCGCAGCGCGGTCACGACGATTGCGTTGTCCCCTTCTTCGGCCACCGGAGCGCCGCTCTGCGCAAGGGCAGGCGCGGCGAACGAAGCCGAAATCGCGAGGACCGAAGCCGCCGTAAAACGGCGCAAACGAGCAGAATTCAAAATTACCCCCTGAGGTAGCCATGTTTTGGGATGGGGGGCCGATAAGCTGACCAGCGCTGTCATTCAACAGCAATGAACCGCACAGCGCGTTGCGAAAAATGGCGCGGCAATTTTGCAACGCAGCATGGCAACCGGGCTCGGAGTCGCGCGAAAAGGGGGCTTGCGGGTTCACCAAGAAACCGGAGCATCAGCAAAGGTTAAAGAGGTTATTACGGACTTCGTTAAAGAGGTTAAGGCTTCCTTCCACTGCACTGCAGCAAGCATATTTGGCGAGACTGGCGAAATGTCCGTGTTTGCCGTGCCCCGGCGCGTTCCCGTAGTGTCGAGGCCGCATGCCATCGCACGATTTTTGCATCAGGTTTTGCCGAACCTGTGCCAGCGACGTTCAACCAGGCAAGCTTTTACGGGGGCAATGATTCTGTCGTCCCGGTTCGGACACGACACTTCCGGAACGCGCCTCGCCCACTTGATCGGTGATGGTGCCTTGCCCGACGACGCTGCCCCCGGATAGCCAACGACTTTTCTTTATCGGTGAAGTGCTTGTCTGATCGGCACGATAACAACGCTTGAGCCGTTCATGAAGCGCGCGAACCTTGCCTCGGCTACCTCGAGCAGTAAACTGCTTGCCCTGGTCCGTGGCGTGATCGCGGGCGTAGGGCTCGCGCATCCTCAGGTTTGCTTCGCAATCACGCCCCTTTTTTCAGCAGCACGGTTCGGAGCATCGATAGAGCCACTTCCCCGCGCTGGTTGGTCAACTCGTGCCGGAACACGACGATCCCTTGTCCGGGCCGCGACCTGCTCTCGCGCATCTCGACCACTTCGCTCGCGCAGGTCAGGGTATCGCCGATGAAGGTCGGCTTGGGCGTAACCACTTTGTCGAAGCCCAGGTTGGCGACGAGCGTGCCGACTGTCGTGTCCGCGATCGACAGGCCCACCGCCAGGCTGAAGGTGAAGGTCGAATTGACCAGGATCTGCCCGAACTCGCTGGCTTTCGCGGCCTCAGCGTCGAGGTGCAGGGGCTGCATGTTGTGGGTCATCGCTGAGAACAGCAGGTTGTCGGTCTCGGTGACGGTACGGCTCGGCTGATGCGTCAGGCGGTCACCGACCTGCCATTCATCGAAAAAACGTCCGGCCATCTTATTCGGCCTCCTCGATCTGCACGAGTAGGGCATCGACCTGCACCTGCTGGCCGGGGCTCGCCGCGAGCGCCCTGACGATGCCATCGAACGGCGCGGTCAAGGTGTGCTCCATCTTCATGGCTTCGAGGGTCAGGAGTTTCTGTCCCTTGGTCACCGTCTGGCCCTGTTTTACCTCGACGGCGATGACCTTGCCCGGCATGGGTGCAACGATCGCGCCGGAACTGTCTGCCGCGCCATGCGCGCCGTCGCGTCGCCATGGCGCCAGCAGCCAGGCCTGCCCCTGTTCGGTGACGAGGACGCTGCTGGCAGGCTCGTCGCTCCCATCGTCAATCTCGAGCTCGATCTTCTCGCCATCGAGCAGGAACCACGCGGTTCGCCGCGGCGGCGCGTTCAGCCGCAGGCCCGGCGCGATGCCGGCCGGAACGAGTGACGAAGCGGCCGCACGAAGGGTATCGGCCGAAGGCACCGGCGGCTGCGCCAGAGCCTCGCCGTCGCGCCCGATCAGACCGGTATCGACTTTGCCCGCCGCGAAGTCGGGGTGCTGCAGTGCTTTGACGAGGAACGAGGCATTGGTACGTACCGGCCAGACGGCAGTGTCCTCGAGCATCGCGCCGAGCCGTTCCCGCGCCTCGTCGCGGTCGTCGCCCCAGGCGATGATCTTGGCAATCATGGGATCGTAGAAGGGCGAGACTTCGGCGCCTTGCGTGACGCCGGTATCGATACGCCCTGTTTCCTTGGCTCCCTCGACCTCGCCGAACTGCAGCAATTCGAGGCGGCCGATGCTGGGGAGGAAGCCCTTGGCGGGGTCTTCGGCGTAGAGCCGCGCTTCCATCGCCCAGCCGTCGATCGTCAGGTCATGCTGCGCCAGCGGCAGCGGTTCGCCGCTCGCCACCCGCAATTGCCATTCGACGAGATCGACCCCGGTGATCGCCTCGGTGACCGGGTGCTCCACCTGCAGTCGGGTGTTCATCTCCATGAACCAGATGCGGTCGGCCGAGAGTGCGCCAGAGCCGTCGGCAATGAACTCGATGGTCCCGGCGCCGACATAGTCGACCGCCTTTGCAGCGCGCACGGCGGCGGCGCACAGCGCCTCGCGCGTGGCTGCGTCCATTCCGGGAGCGGGGGCTTCCTCGATAACCTTCTGGTGGCGGCGCTGGAGCGAACAGTCGCGCTCGAACAAGTGGACGACGTTGCCGTGCCGGTCGCCGAAGACCTGCACCTCGATGTGGCGGGGCGAGGCGATGTATTTCTCGATCAGCACGCGGTCATTGCCGAACGAAGCGGCCGCCTCGCGCTTGCAAGAGGCGAGCGCATCGGCGAATGCGTCGGCACTCTCGACGAGACGCATGCCCTTGCCGCCGCCGCCAGCGACCGCCTTGATGAGCACCGGGTAGCCAACCTTGTCGGCCTCCTGGCGTAGCAAGTCGGGTTCCTGGTTCGCGCCCATGTAGCCCGGCGTCACCGGAACTCCGGCCTCGGCCATGAGCGTCTTGGCGGCGTCCTTGAGGCCCATAGCCGTGATCGAGGACGGGTTCGGCCCGACCCAGACCAGCCCAGCGTCGATGACGGCCTGCGCGAACTCTGCGTTCTCGGATAGGAAGCCGTAACCCGGGTGAATGGCCTCGGCCCCGGTCGCCTTCGCGGCGGCGAGAATTTTCTCGCCCACAAGATAGCTCTCGCGCGTGGGTGAGGGACCGATGTGGACGGCCTCGTCGGCCTCGCGAACATGGAGCGCCTGTGCATCGGCGTCGGAAAAACCGCGATGGTGCGGATGCCCATGGCCCGCGCGGTACGGATGATGCGGCAGGCGATCTCGCCGCGATTGGCGATGAGCAGAGAAGTGATCATGGGTGACGCTCCGGGAAGCCGTGGCGGGTATGGAGCGCTGCCAACAGCGGCTCGATTGCGTTGACGAAGCCGCCTTCGGCAAAGGCCAGCGCAGGCAGGTTTTGGTTGTCTTTGCCCAGTACCGCGACGACTTCGCTGCGGGGGCGCGCCCATCCGACGCGCACGACCTCGATGTTCGCGGCGCGATCAGGGAACAGCGAAAGCAGGCCCTCCACCGTGACGCTGTCCTTGCAGTAGAAGCGGCGCCCTTCGTAGGCCGGATCCGGCCAGTCGAAGTCGAGCACGAACAGGGTATCCCTGCTCACATCCGGAACACCCCGAAGCGGGGCGCCTCCTCGATCGGGGCTTCGAGACAGACCGACAGCGCCAGGCCCAGCACGTCACGGGTTTGCACGGGGTCGATCACCCCGTCGTCCCACAGCCGCGCCGTGGCGTAGTAGGGGTTGCCTTCGTCCTCGTACTTCTGCCGGATCGGGGCCTTGAAGGCCTCGGCATCCTCGGGGCTCCAGTTGGCGGCATCGCGATGGACCGTCGCCAGTACCGACGCCGCCTGCTCGCCGCCCATCACCGAGATGCGCGCATTGGGCCAGGTAAACAGGAAACGCGGGTCGTAGGCGCGCCCGCACATCCCGTAATTACCTGCTCCGAACGAGCCGCCGATCAAGACCGTCAGCTTGGGCACTTGCGCGGTGGCGACAGCGGTGACCAGCTTGGCGCCGTGCTTGGCGATGCCCTCAGCCTCGTACTTGCCGCCGACCATGAAGCCCGAGATGTTCTGCAGGAACAGCAGCGGGATGCCGCGCTGGCAGGCCAGTTCAATGAAATGTGCACCCTTCTGCGCGCTCTCGGAGAACAGCACGCCGTTGTTGGCGAGGATCGCCACGGGAAGTCCGTGGATGTGCGCGAAACCGCAAACCAGCGTAGAGCCGTAGAGCGCCTTGAACTCGTGGAACTCGGAGCCGTCGACGATGCGGGCGATAACCTCGTGGACATCGTACGGCGCGCGCACGTCCTCGGGAACGATCGAATAGAGTTCCTCGGCCGCGTATCTGGGCGGCCGGGGGCCTGCACCGCAAGGCCATGGCGATGCGCGGGTCCAAGGTGGCTGGCGATGTCTCGCACGATGGTCAGCGCATGCTCGTCATCCTGCGCCAGATGATCGGTGACGCCCGACTTGCGCGAATGGAGATCACCTCCGCCCAAATCCTCGGCAGTGATGACCTCTCCCGTCGCGGCCTGCACCAGCGGCGGTCCGGCGAGGAAGATCGTTCCCTGATCCTTCACAATCACGCTCTCGTCGCTCATCGCAGGGACATAGGCACCGCCTGCGGTGCAACTGCCCATGACGCTGGCGATCTGCGGGATGCCCCGCGCGCTCATCTGCGCCTGGTTGAAGAAGAAGCGCCCGAAGTGGTCGCGGTCGGGGAAGACCTCTGCCTGGTTGGGCAAGTTGGCGCCGCCGCTGTCGACGAGGTAAATGCAGGGCAGACGATTGGTCGCCGCGATCTCCTGCGCGCGGATGTGCTTCTTGACGGTCAGCGGAAAATAGGTGCCGCCTTTCACCGTCGCGTCGTTGGCGAAGATCATGCATTGCCGTCCCGACACACGGCCGATTCCGGCAATGATCCCGGCACCGGGCACCTCGTCCCCATAAAGACCATTGGCGGCAAGCTGGCCGATTTCGAGAAAGGGCGAGCCGGGATCGAGGAGCCGCTCGACACGGTCGCGCGGCAGCAGCTTGCCCCGGCTCAGGTGCCGCTCACGTGCCCTTGCGTCACCCCCAAGTGCCGCTTTCGCCACCCGTTCGTGCAACTCGGCGGCGAGCGCGCGATTGTGCGCGTCGCGTGCCCGGGCCTCAGGGCTGTCGAGATTCAGGGTGGTCTGCAGGACCGGCGCGCTCATGCCTCTTCCTTCCGTGCGGGCGGCGCCAGTTTGCCTTGGGCCTGCCTTGTCGATTTGCCGCATCTATCTAGACAGCCGTAAAGAAAAGCGGAAATTGAAAGTTTCCGCACCTCGTCATAGACAGTATCTATGATTGATCAGTATCTCCTGCGCTACTTCCTGGCCGTGGCAGAGACCGGCAACTTCAGCCGCGCGGCCAGGCGCGTGAGCGTGACTCAGCCTACCTTGTCTGTAGGGATCGCCAAGCTGGAACGCGAACTGGGCGCGAGGCTGTTTGACCGCGACCGCCAGCGCGTGGCCCTGACCCCCGCCGGCAGCCGCTTTCTCGTACGCGCCCGCCGCATCGCCGCCGAGTACGAGCATGCTCTTGTCGAACTCAGTGAAGTCACCGATCCCACCTTGCTGCGCATTGGCGTGCTCAACACGATTCCCACGCGCCTCGTTGAAGGCTGGCTCACCGCGCACCGCGCGCTAGGTTCAGGCGAGACGCTAGAGATACTCGACGGGTCTGAGCGCGACATCGCCGAGCGGCTAGAGCGCGGCCGCATCGACCTGGCGCTAAGCGTGATCCGCCCGCACCACCCCCGATCTCGCACCCGAAGTGCTTTCCCGCGAACGCTACATGATGGTCCTGCCGCCCGATCATCCGCTGGCGGACGAGAGTGAAGTGCAGGCCGAACAGCTCGCCCGCGACCGCATGGTCCTGCGACGCCACTGCGAGGCCCTGCCCGAGATCAACCGCTTCTTCGTGGAGCGCGGCGTGAGACCGCGTTTCGTCCTCAAGACCACAAGCGACGAGCGAGTGCTGGCCGTTGTGCGTAGCGGTGCCGGGATCGGCATGATGCCCGAAAGCTTCGCCGCGGGTCCCGAGCGCTTCGTGCCGGTGCGCGACTTCAAACTTGTCCGCGAGATCGGACTGCTGCACGCCGCAGCGGCATGCGTGGAACAAGGCAGAGCAAGCCCGCTCATTGCGATGGTCAGAGCCCATTACGGCACAACTGATCTGAGGAGGTCAATCTGATCGCCAGCTATCGACCGTCTGCCGCACGGCACAGACCACCACCTTTGGGCTGTACCGCCGGATACCGCCACCTTGCCAAAAAGCTCTGCTAGGCTCCTCTACGAAAGCTGTAGGCGCGGATCTACGACAGTCCGTACCGACGTTCCAGGGCCGGAGAGATTGGCGATCGCTGCGGCCACGGAGCCGAGCCCGATACGCTCGCCAAGCCACGGTGCCACGTCGATCCGGCCCTCGGCTATTCTGCGCATCGCGAGGTCCATGTCCTGCGGCTCCTCGCCGCCGGCGAACTGGATGTTGAGCCGCTTGTTCTGGGCGGCGAAGACGTAGAGCGGCTCGGGCTCCATGCAGTAGCCGCCCATGACGAGGCGGCCGTCGAACGGCATGCTCTCGATGATCCGCTGCAACATGCCGGGCACGCCGACGTTCTCGTAGACGAGATTGACGCGCCGCCCGCCGAGATCGGGCAGCGGCCCGTAGGGATCGACTTCGCGCGGGTCGATGGCGATGTGCGCGCCCGCCTTCAGGGCCAGGTCGCGCCGGTCGGCGTGGAAGTCGGCCGCGACGATCGGCGCCGCTCCCGCCAGAGCAAGACCCGCGACAACGCCGAGCCCGATCGCCCCGCAGCCCAGCACCAGCGCCACGTCGTCCTTTCCGGGGCGGCCGCGCCGCGCATGTTCGAGGCCCACGGCAAGCGGTTCGATTAAGGCGGCATGATCATCCGGCAGACCCTCGGGCACCTCGAGCAGGAAGTCCTCGTCGAGCAGCATCAGTTCTCCGCACCCGCCCGGACAATCGTGGCTGAAACCGACAACGGCGTGCGCTCCGCCCTGCCGCATGATCGGCACCGACGTCACCCGCCGTCCAGGCGCGACCGGGCGGCGGCTACCGGCGCCGTAGTCGATGACCTCGCCGACGAACTCGTGACCCGGCACGAAGGGACGCGTCTCGTCGAGCCCCGCATAGGGCCCGCCCATGCGGCGCGACAGCTCGATGACGTGACGACCACCGGTCAGGAAGTGGGCATCCGATGCGCACAATCCGCAGGAATGCGTGCGTACCAGCGCCTGCCCCCGGCCCGGTTCCGGGTCGGGCAATTCGCGCACATGCACCGCGCCGTTCTCGATACAGGCCGCCTTCATGCCGCCATCGCCTCGCGCAGCGCCGGCATCGTCGCGGCAAGCAGCCTCAGGTTCTTCCACCCCTCCTCAGGCGCGAGGCCGCCAAGCAGGGGCTGGAAGCCGATGTTGCCACCTTCTGCCGCGCCCACCTTGTCGAGCAGCATCTGCGGCGTCCACGCCGCGAAGAGCCCGGCGTGCCGCAGCTTGGCGGGATCGGTGAGACCCTTGAAGGGCGAGTTGGAGCCGTCGCCCTCGGCTTCGGCCCACTTCGCGTATTCGGTGATCACGTGAACGGCATGCGGCGCGATGGCGTCCCAGCCCTGGTCCGGGTCCTCGCACAAGTGGATTGCCATCGGCATGCCGGGACGCGGGCGGAAATACCGGCGCGGGGCATGGCCGAGCCGCGCGCACTCGGCGAGGTAGATGTCGACGAGGTCACCCTTCATCGGCCCGAACCCGACCCCGAACTTCGCCGCCCGCCTGGCCGACGCCGGCACGCCGCCACCGACGAGGATGATGTCCTCCGGCTCCTGCACCGGCAGCGGGCGCACGAAGATCGGCCGCGCGCCGTTGCCGTCGTCATGCTCGAAGCGCTCGCCCTTCAGCGCGCGCAGGATGATCTCCAGCCCCTCGTCCATCCGCTTCGCCCGGTCCTTGAGCGACTGGCGGAACATCGCGAATTCGTGCGGCACGTAGCCCGCGCCGAAGATTACTCCCAGCCGCCCGTTCGACATGTTGTCGAGCACCGCGATCTGCTCGGCCAGTTCGAGCGGATCGTGCAGCGGCAGGATCACCGCGCCGAGCAGAAAGCGGATGCGCCTGGTCACCGCCGCCATGCCGCCCGCGAGGACGAAAGGCTGCGGCAGATAGCCGTCCTGCGAGCCGTGATGCTGCATCAGGCCGATCTGGTCGGCGCCGATTTCGTCCGCGAAGGCAGCCATCTCGATCGCGGCGCGGTAGAGCTGCGGCGTCGGGCTCGCCCACTGCGGCGAGCGCATGTCGAACGAGACGGAGATCGTGAAGTCCTTCATCATGCCGCTCCCTGCCGGCCGTGAGCGAGCGCCGCGTAGGAAGGGTCGGACCCGTCCCGGCGCGCGCGGTCATGGCGGTACATCTCGGTGACGTCGCGCACGCAATCGTAGTCGGTGACGGTATCGCGGCGGTCGATGCGCCAAAGCCCGCCGCGCCGCGACCAGCGGTCGCAATAGCGCGACCACACTTCCATCTGCACCAGCCTGCCTTCGCGCTCCATCCGCAGCGTCGCCGTGACGTAGGCCTCGCTTCCGGCCCGGTCACCATCCACCTCGATCAACACGTTGGTGACCTGGTGCGAATGCGCGAGGAGCCCGCCGTGCGCCGCGCAGATCCAGTCGATCGCCTCGCGGCCACTGCCCTTGAAGCCCCGCTCACCGTAGTCCACGGTCGCATCCTCGTGGAACACCGCATGGCCCAGCGCCGTATCGAGCCGGTCGACGCTGCGACAATAGCGATAGAGCTGTTCAGTGATAGCCTGCTTGTCCGCCAGTTCGCGCATGTCGCTCACCCTTTCGCATGCGTGGAAAAAGTCGCGGAAATCCGGCGAGATCCGCTCGCGCCGCTCGGCGGCCGATGACGCTGACATGCCCGCCACGTCGTCCGCCTCGCCCCAGTTGCAGACGGGGCCGAACGGCAGGCGCGCGAGGCCGAGCCGGGCCACCTCGTCGGCATCGGCAAGGCCGTCAGGCACAGCCATGCCGCGCGCCGCCATGAGTTCGCGATGCGCCGGAGTATCCGTCCGGCCAAGCACGAAGCTGAGCACATCGACACCGTGCGGCTCCAGTTCGGCCCAAAGCGCCTCGCACAGCACGAGATCGAACGCCTTGGTCGCCGCATAGACGCCGATGCCGGGCAGCCCGCCGTAGCAGGCGCCCGAGCCCACCACCATCAGCCCGCCCCGTCCGCGTGCGCGCATCGGAGCGGCGAAGGCGTGGAGCGCGCGGGTCACCGTCACCACATTGCGTGCGACCAGTGCATCCCAGCTGGCAACCTCCGCATCGAGGAACATCGCGCCGTTGGGATCGGCGCCCGCATTGAGGATCAGCAAGCCCACCTCGCGTCCGGCAGCGATCTCCTGCAACTGCTCGGCCGCATCCACGGCGGCCAGATCGATCGAGGCGGTCACGCATTCCACCCTTGCGCGCAGTTCATCCGCCAGCGCCTCCAGTGGACCTGCGCGCCGGGCGACGAGGATGAGGTTCATCCCCTTGTCCGCCAGTTGGCGCGCAAAGGCCGCGCCGGTCCCTTCCGATGCCCCGGCAATGAGTGCCCAGGGACCATAACGCGCGGTGAACGTCGCCTGCTCCATGCCATCGTCTCCCTTGCGACACGCCCGGCATTTGCGCTGGCGTCCGACAGTCAAATTCAGTAAATACAGAATATGCCGAACATCAAGCTGTCACAGCAGGACGAAGCCTTTCTTGACGCCATGGCGATGTTGATGGCCCCCTGGGGCTGGCCCCGGCCGGTCGGGCGCATCTACGCCTATCTGCTTCTGCGCGAGGAACCCGCAACGCTCGACGAGATCGCCGCCGATCTCGGTATGAGCAAGAGCAATGCCAGCGTGGCCGCACGCACGCTCGAGCATTGCGGCAACGCGCGAAGGCAGGGCGAGCCGGGAAGTCGCCGCATCTACTACTCGGTGCCGTCCGAGTTCAGTGGCCCGTTCGTCGAGAAGGCGCAGTTGCTCGATCGGCAGGTGCGCCTGTTCGCCGATCAACGCGAGCGCGACATTGCCGCACCGGTCGCCGAACGCTTTGCGCGCATCGGTGCATTCTATACCGCGATGCGCGAGGCGATCGAGCACGTGGTCAGCGATGCGCAGCCGGCTCGGACCGAGGAAGCCGCAACACTCGTGCGGTAGGCAAGCCGCGTCAGCCCCCGACCCCGGATCCGGCTCCGGCCTCGATCCGTGCCGCAAGGGCAGGCACGTCGGCAAGCGCACGCAGCGCATCGTTCAGGTGCGTGCACCCTTGCGGCCCCCTTAGCTGGGCCAGCACCTCCTCGCGGATCTGTGCAAGGTTGCGGCCCACCAGTCGCTGCGTGTTCGCGATCGCCCCGGGGCATTCGGAGAACGGCAGGATGCGCGCCTCCGGCTTGAGCGAGAGCAGTTCCAGCGTGGCTGCATCGGCGCGGGCGGTAAGGCGGTACTCGTGAATCGCCACGCGGCTGCCGTCGCGCCGCCTTGCGCTGTCCTGGAAAGCCGAATCGATGACGATCACGCCCGCATCGGCGTCCCGTGTCACGTCGATGCGCCGGGCGCGGCGAAAGCCCGGCCCTTCGTCCTCGGCCAGATCATGCCAGCCGAGCGGGTCGCCCGGATTGCGCAAGTCGCCTGCATCCGCGTTGGCGACTTTTTCCGGATCGACGTCGTCCGTCATGCCGCTGTTGCCCTCCTGCAAGCCCCAGCACACGTTGACGCGCTGCGCCATCATCTGTGCGTGCCTTTCCTCGCCCAGCTTGTCGCGCAGGCGATCGGCCCAGTCGGGATGCCACTGCGACCACGCGAAGGAGCTGACCAGCGCCGTGCCGGACAGATCGTCGAGGACGATGTAGAGCGGATGCGCGGCCGCGACCATCCCGGGCATAATCTCGCGCAGCAGTCCGCGCAGATGCCCGCCCGCCCGCGCACCGACGAGTTGCCCGATCGCATCGCTGGAGGGCTGCGCGGTGATCGCGGTGATCGTCTTGTCCTCGGTCATGCGCGCTTCGTAGCGCCCCTCGGCAAGGGTCAGCCCGTCCTCTCCGGCCAGCGGCGTCCACAAGTCGCGCGCGGCGCCGATGAAGCGGCGCTGGCCGTCAAGACCATCGGGCCACGAGACGTCGATGCTGGTAGTGCGCCGAACGGAACCCGCCGTGCGCAGCGGGGCGGGATTGGCCGTGCAGCGCGGCGGCGGCGGAAGCGTGATCGTATCCATCACAGGGAACGCTGCACCCTACCGGGCCCGCGATCAAGCCCCGGGAGCACGCTCCGGCGCCACCCGCACCAGCAGCTTGCCGACATGGTCATGCCCCGAAAACACGCTGGAAAAGGCCGCAGGCGCCGCCTCGATGCCTTCCTCGATGGCCTGCGCAAATCGGATGCGCCCCTCCTTCATCCACTGGGCGATATCCTCCAGACCCTTCTGTCCGGCCAGCATTCCGGCAAAGCCCCTGATCTCGAGTCCCTTGTTCATGATCAGGCGATAGAAGCCAGGCAGGCGGTCGGGGCCGGGTCCTTCCATGCCGACCCCGTAATAGGCGATGAACCCGCACATCGGCATGCGCGCGCCGCGCTTGAGGAGCGGCAGGACAGTCATCGTCACATCGCCGCCGACATTGTCGAGGTAGACGTCCGCCCCTCCGGCATCGCCGCCTGAAGCTGCCGGGCAAAATCCGGTGCCTTGTAGTCGGCTACCGCGTCGAAGCCGAGGTCGAGCAGCGCGGCGCACTTGGCCGCGCCGCCCGCGATGCCCACCGCCCGGCCGCCGAGCACTTTGACGATCTGCCCCGCTATCGAGCCCACAGCGCCCGCCGCCGCCGAGATCACCACTGTCTCGCCCGCCTTGACCCGGCCGACATTGACGATCCCCTCGTAAGCGGTCTGCCCCGGCCCTCCGAGCGCACCGAGCGCGGTCGATACCGGCGCCAGTGCGGGATCGAGCTTACGCGGTGGCCCGCGATAGTCACTCTGGTCCGGTGCCAGCACCGCATATTCCTGCCAGCCCGAGCGGCCTTCCACCACATCGCCCGGCGCGTAGTCAGGATGGTTCGAGGCGGCGACCTCACTCACTACCGGTCCGACCATGGGCTGTCCCAGCTCCATGCGCCCCGCTCCCGTCAGCACCGTCTTATCGACCGAGAAGCGCAGCAGCGGGTCCACCGCGATGTAAAGCGTCTTCAGCAGGATCTCCCGCTCGCCCGGCCGAGGCACCGGCACCTCCTCGACACGGAAGTCGGAGGGCCGGGGATTGCCCCTCGCGTAAGCGGCCAGCACCACCTGCTTCATCGTGGCCGCCATCTCAACCACCCGCCTTGCGCCCGGCGGATAGCCCACCGTCGACGGGAAGGTTCACGCCGGTGATATTGGACGCGAGGTCGGAGGCAAGGAACAGGGCGGCCGAGGCGGTATCGCGCGGGTCGATCGCCTTGCCCAGCGGGTGGGCCCTGCCCATCCCTTCGAGGATGCGGTCGCGATGCTGGCTGTCGGGGTCCATGCCGGCGTAACGGGTCAGCATCCCGGCCGGGCACACGGCGTTGACGCGAATACCCTTGTCCGCCACCTCGATGGCGAGCGCCCGGGTCAGCTGGACGATCGCGCCCTTGGTCGCGCCGTAGAGCACGCCGCCATACCCCATCAGCCCGGCGACGGATGCGGTGGAAACGATCACGCCGCCCTCGCCCAACCCCGCTTCCCGCTGCTTATCGAACTGCCGGATAGCCGCCTGACAGCCGTAGACGACGCCGTTGATGTTGACGTCCTCGACCCGCTTCATTTCCTCGGGTTCGCATTCGACGAGTGAGCGCAGGCCCTTGCCGGGGATCGGGCTGATGGTGACGCCGGCGTTGTTGTAGATGATGTCGAGCCGCCCGAAGCGCTCCACGGCTTGCGCCACGGCGGCATCGACGCTGGCCGGATCGGCGACATTGCAGGTGACCGACAGCGCCTCGCCGCCCGCCGCTTTTGCAAGCGCCGCGGTTTCCTCGGCGTTGTCGCCGTCGATATCGGCGGCGACAACCTTCGCGCCATGCTCGCAGAACAGCAGCACTGCCGCGCGGCCGAGACCCGAGCCCGCGCCGGTGATGAGGGCGACTTTGCCCTGGACCAGTCCTTCCATCGTCCTTGCTCCCGTTCCCTCAGCCACCGATGTTGAAGGTGGTCATCATCTGGAATTCGCGCAGGCCCTCGACCCCGCGTTCGCGGCCGAGGCCGCTCATCTTGATGCCGCCGCCGCTGGCGTAGCTCGACATCACCGCGCCGTTGACGTTGACCGCCCCGCTGCGGATCTTCAGACCCACCTCCAGCGCCTTGACCTTGTCCGCCCCGTGCACCCAGCCCGAGAGGCCGAAGCGGCTGTCATTGGCCATCTCCACCGCGTGATCGAGATCACGGTAGCCGATCACGCCGACCACCGGCCCGAAGATCTCCTCCTGCGCGGCGGGGTTGGAATTGTCCGGCAGGTCGAGCACCGTTGGCTCCCAGTAAAAGCCCTTGGCGATACCCTCCGGCCGCTTGCCGCCGCACACCACGCGGCCGCCCGCTTCCACCGCAGCTTGGGTGAAGTGCGCGCAGCGGTCGCGCTGGGCGGCGCTGATGACCGGGCCGAGCTGGGTTGCTGGATCGCTCGCCGGCCCGATCTTCACGTCCGCAAGCAATTTGGCCATGGCGTCGACGACTTCGGCCTTGGTCTCCTGCGGCACGAAAACCCGCGTCCCCAGCACACAGCCCTGTCCCGCGTGCGAAGTGCAGACCGAGAGCGCTGCAGAGGGTGCACGCGCAACCGCGTCGGGCAGGTAGATCTGCGCCGACTTGCCTCCCAGCTCCAGCACCAGCCGCTTGAGCGTTGGCGCTGCCTGCTCGGCCACCTTGGCCCCCACGGTGCATGAGCCGGTGAACGAGACCATATCGACGCGCGGATCGGTGGTCATCGCAAGCCCGCCCGCGAGGCCCGGCTCGACGATCACGTTCATGACCCCGGGCGGAAGGCCCGCTTCTTCGGCCGCTTCGGCGAATATCATGGATGAGATGGGAGTCAGCGGATTGGGCCGCAGGACCACCGTGTCACCCGCCATGAGCGCGGGAACGACTTTCCAGAACGCGGTATAGAACGGCACGTTGTAGGCCGAAATCGCCGAGACCACGCCCAGCGGCGACCAGCGCTTGAGGCTCTGCACGACGAAGTGCGGATTGACCCGCTCGTGGATCGGCAGGGGGTTTTCCTCCTGCTGCGGAAGGCGCAGGAACAGGTCGATGATCTCGTCGGTCATGCGCAGCGGCGCGTGGACCTGCGCGCCCATGACCGTCGCCGAGACCGGGCATCCCGCTTCCTCGATGGCGCATGTCTTTAGGAAATCCGCCCGTTTGCGCATCGCCTCCCCGAAGCGCGTCATGATTTTCGCGCGCTCCGTCATCGACAGGCCCGACCATGCGCCGGAATCGAAGGCCTGCCGCGCGGCGCCGATCGCCGCGTCGGCCTGCGCTGCTGAAACGCCGACCACTTCGGCGACCACCGATTCGTCGGACGGGTTCTGCACCTCGAACCGCTCGCCTTCGCCGCGCACGAAGCTGCCGCCGATATACCCTGCGTATTCCAAGCCCACTCTCCCGAACTTATTCGAATTAACGAATTATTGTTCGCATTAGAGACTAGCCGACACGCGGAGAGGCGTCAATCGCGCCACCCTCGCGCTTGTCGCAGGAGGCGCGGACGACTTGTAACCGCTAGGGCTCGTCCCTAGACCATGCCGGAACCCGCGAGTGTCCGTTCGAGACGCTCCACCGGCAACAACTGAGGAACCCGCACGAAATGGCCTACACCGATTTCCTGAAGCAGCAGTGCTACATCGACGGCGCGTGGGTCGATGCGGATTCGGGTGCTTCCTTCGAGGTCACCGACCCCGGCACCGGCAAGGTGCTGGGCACCGTTCCGAAGATGGGCGCCGACGAAACCGCCCGCGCGATCGACGCTGCCGAGGCCGCCCTCCCCGCCTGGCGCGCCAAGACCGCCGGTGAGCGCGCGAAGCTCATGCGCAAGCTGTTCGAACTGATGCTCCAGCACCAGGACGATCTGGGCGAACTGCTCAGCCGCGAGCAGGGCAAGCCGCTCGCCGAAGGCAAAGGCGAGATCGCCTATGGCGCCAGCTTCATCGAGTGGTTCGCCGAAGAGGGCAAGCGCGCTTACGGCGACGTGATCCCCGGCCATGCCGCCGACCGCCGCATCGTCGTGATCAAGCAGGGCGTCGGCGTCGTCGCTGCGATCACGCCGTGGAACTTCCCCAATGCGATGATCACCCGCAAGCTCGGCCCGGCGCTGGCTGCAGGCTGCACCATCGTCATCAAGCCCGCCTCGGCCACCCCCTATTCGGCGCTGGCGATCGCGCAGCTGTGCGAGATGGCGGGCATACCCAAGGGCGTCGTCAACGTCGTCACCGGCAGTGCAGGGCAGATCGGCTCGACCCTGACCGCCAGCCCCAAGGTCGCCAAGCTGACTTTCACGGGCTCGACCGAGATCGGCCGCGACCTGCTGCGCGAATGCGCCGAGACGATCAAGAAGTGCTCGATGGAACTGGGCGGCAACGCGCCGTTCCTGGTGTTCGACGATGCCGATGTCGATGCCGCGATCGAAGGCGCGATGATCTCGAAGTTCCGCAACGGTGGCCAGACTTGCGTGTGCACCAACCGCTTCTACGTGCAGGACGGCGTCTATGACGAGTTCGTGACCAAGCTGGCCGCGCGCGTCAGCGGCATGAAGGTGGGCTACGGCCTCGACGCAGGCACCGAAGTCGGCCCGCTGATCGACGAAAAGGCGGTCGAGAAGGTCGAGGAACACCTCAAGGACGCGGTCGACGGCGGCGCCAAGGTGCTCGCGGGCGGCCAGCGCAATCCGCTTGGCGGCAGCTTCTTCAACCCCACAGTTGTGGCAGGCGTGAAGCCCGACATGAAGCTGGCCCGCGAGGAGACCTTCGGGCCGCTCGCAGGCGTGATCCGCTTCACCGACGAGGCCGACGCCATCCGTATGGCCAACGACACCGAGTTCGGCCTCGCCAGCTACTTCTACGCCCGCGACCTGTCGCGCGTGTGGCGTGTCGCAGAGGCGCTGGAAGCGGGCATGGTCGGCATCAACACCGGCCTCATCTCCACCGAGGTCGCGCCGTTCGGCGGCGTCAAGCAATCGGGCCTGGGCCGCGAAGGATCGCACTACGGCCTCGATGACTACATGGAGGTCAAGTACCTCTGCATGGGCATCACGCCGGCCTGAGGCCGGCGGGCGGTATCAAGGTGGCCTGAACGACTTCGACAAACTCAGCCTGAGCGGGATTGGAAGTTTACACGACCTTCGCTCACCCTGAGCTTGTCGAAGGGTCAGGCTCCAGCCTTGGCCCCCTTGCACAACCTGAAAGAGCGCGCCTGGACGACTTGCGTCATCGGCATGCCGAGCGGCGTACGCAGGGTATTGTCGTGGTCGACCAGAAGTGAACCGCGCCGCTCGCCGTCATTGAACATCATGGTCACGGGCATGTTGTCCCCGCCCCACTTGTCCTTGCCGTACTTTACCATGACCCAGACCTGGATGCCTTCGTAACGCGCACCGCCCGCGCAACTGTAGCAGACATCGACCGGGAGCGGCCCCGCCTTGCCCGCGGCCGTTTCGAGGAAGACCCCCGCCACGCTCGCGATCACGCGCGGCTGCCGAGCACAGTCGCCGCCCGGCGCGTACCTGCCATAGAGGCCCTTGGGAACCGGCATCGACTGGCTCAGTGCCGGCGTGGCGAGCAGCAATGCGACCAAGACGGATGAACGGCGCAGCATCGACGAATCCCCCTTCACGACACGGAAACCTGCGACCATCATCCCCGGTCGGCACACGGCTGTCATCCGGAATACTCCCAAGGGCATTTCTGGACGATCGCCAGGCTCCCCGCACTCCCCCTGTGCCCTGCGTGCCAAGGCGCCTGCCAAAGCTCGTACCAACGGCAAAAGCGTGAAGGGAAGCGATGAAGATCTGCCGCTATCAGCTGCGATGTAATGAGCCGGTCCGTCTCGGCGTCGTGCGAGGCGATGCGGTCCACGACGTCACCGCCGTCACCGAAGACCTTCCCGCATTGCGCGCCCGGGTGGCCCCGCCGGCGAGGACAGCGATGCAAACGCGCCGGCAGCATACTGCGTCGTCACATTGGACCGCCCTAGGCTATGGACATAAGGCCCAAGCGCAAAGCCGGGTCCCGGCGAATACTCACTTGAATGCTCCTTATGGCGCACCTGAAGAGCAACGGCTCGAAAGGCGTCAGGCTTCCTGAACCTGCTTTGCGAGATAGGCCTCTGCGACGTCCATGGCGCGATCGATCGTCACATCCATGTCCAGATATTGATAAGTGCCGAGTCGGCCAACGAAAGTGACCCCGTGCTCCTGCGCGGCGCGCGCCTCGTACTGTTCAAGCAGCTGCGTCTCGGCCACCATCCGGATGGGGTAATAAGGAATGTCATCGGGGCCGCAAGCGCGGCTGTACTCGCGGAAGACCACGGTCTTTTCGAACTGAGCGGCGGTCCACGGCGCGAAGTGCTTGTGCTCAGAGATCCGCGTGAAGGGAACGTGCTCGTCTGGGTAGTTGATGACCGCGGTGCCCTGATAATCGCCTTCGGCCCGCTCGGAAACGAAGTCCAGCGTGCGGTATCCCAGCCGACCCAGGTCATAGTTGTAATAGCGGTCAAGCGGACCGGAATAAAACGTATGCGCGAAAGCTTCGGTCAGGTCTTCGGACCGTGCACCGAGACGGACCTCGATCAGTTCATGCGTGAGGATGCTTTCGACGATCGGGGTGTAGCCGTGCTTCGGCATACCCTGGTGCGGATGGCTGAAATAGTTGTCGTCATAGTTGAAACGCAGCGGCAAACGCTTGAGAATGGAGGCAGGCAGTTCGCTCGGCTCGCAGCCCCATTGCTTGCGTGTATAGCCCTTGAAGAACGCCTCGTAGAGCTCATCCCCGACGAAACGCTGCGCCTGCTCCTCGAAAGTCTGTGGGTCGGCGATGTCCATGCGGGCCCGCGATTCAATGAAGGCCTTCGCCTCGGCCGGTGAGAACGCCTTACCGAAAAACTGATTGATCGTGTGCAGGTTGATGGGCAGCGAATAGATCTGACCCTGGACATTGGCCTTCACGCGGTTGACGTAGGGCATCATCTCGCCGTGAGCCGTGATGAAGCGCCATACCCGCTCGATCCCGGTATGGAAGATGTGCGGGCCGTACTTGTGAACCAAGACACCCGTTTCCGCATCCGGCTCGGTGTGGCAGTTCCCCGCCAGATGAGGTCGTTCGTCGATGACCAGGCTGGGAATGCCCTTTTCGGCCAGCAGCCGGGCAATGGTCGCGCCAGAGAAGCCCGCGCCAACGATGCAAACTCTCATTTTGTCTTCCTCTAAATCATTGCACGACGAATACGTCGCGGTTCAATTTGGGCTGTAGACTGCAGGCCCGCATGCTCCGGTCAGCCGGACGTCAGCGGACGGAACGAATTCTCGTGATATTCGATACCTTCGTGGATGTCGGGGAATTTGAGCAGTCGGCCATCGGCAACTACGTAGACCACGCTGCAGTTCTCGCGGATAAAGTGCATTTCGTGGGTGATGATGACCATCGACTTGTTCCGCCGCTTGTTCAGCAGCTCATTCCGACTTTTTCCTGGAAGCGCTGGTCGCCCACCGCGATCACTTCGTCGATAATCAGGCAATCGAAGTCGATCGCCATGGAGATCGCGAAGGCCAAGCGCGCCCGCATGCCCGCCGAATAAGATTTGACCGGCTCGAACAGGAAGTGACCCAGCTCAGAGAAGTCCTGGATATAGGGCAGCAGTTCGCGGTGGTTGTGCCCGTATACCCGCGATATGAATTTGAGGTTGTCGTATCCGGTGAGGGTAGACTGGAAGCCGCCGACGAAGCCGAGCGGCCAGGACACGCTCATTTCCCGTTCGACGGTGCCCGAAGTGGGCTGCTCGGCGCCGCTGACGATACGCATCAGCGTCGATTTGCCAGCACCGTTGGGGCCAAGAACACCGACTTTCTCGCCTGGTTCGATCACCATCGACACCTTGTCCAGTACCCGGTGCGAGCCCCGACGTGTCTGATAGACCTTGGTAATGTCGCGCAGCGTAATCATTCTGGCGTAATCGACCGGCTGATCTTGCGCAGCTGCAACAGGCCCACCACGGTCAGTACCGCGTTAAAGCAGACTGTGTAGAATACATCGTAGTGGGCATGGAACTTGGACCCGAAGAAGCCCTCGCGCACGATTTCAAGCCCGCTGACGGTGGGCAGCAGCAATGCCAGATGCTGCACGCTGGTAGGCAGCGAGATCGACCTGGAAAGCGGCACCCGACAGCGGCACCAGCAGATACTGGCCGGGATGCCAGAGCTTCTCGATGGATTCGAAATCCTCAGAAAGAGCGCCCAGGAAGATCGCCAGCGCCATGCCGAACCAGGCCAGCAGGAACCATCCGCCGATCAGCTCCGCGATATTCTCCGGCCAGGTAATGTCACTGGTGAAGAAACCGAACAGAATGCACAGCACCGCGAAGGAGGTCGTCGCACCGACCATCTCGAGGATGAGGCGCGACAGGTAGATGTCGAAGGGCTTGATGTTGCGGTGGTACATCAGCGACAGGTTCGGCTGGATCGAGCCCATGCACCTGAAGGTCATGTTGCGCCACAGCAGGATGCTGGAATAGCCGGTGATCGCGAACGCGACGATCGGCAGGTTGGAGCTGTGCACCGCCTTGAGCGCGGACCAGATCGCCGCGACGCCGGCAGTGAACAGCATCGGCTCAACGAACAACCACAGGAAGCCGATGTTATGCCGACCATACCTGGTCAGCACCTCGCGCATGAGAAGGGCATATATAACGCGCCCTTCTACCCGCAAGGAGCCCGCGAGATCGCTCATTCAACGTGATCCCTCAAACTGGCTAGCAGCATGGAAAGGATGCCCCAGGCGATCAACCCGAGCGCGAATGCGGCGAAAATGCCACGAAAGCGGTGTGGCTCGGAAGCATCGTCAGACAAGTTCGGCTCGACGATCCTCTCGACATAGGCCTGTTTACGCAGACCTTCGAGGCGGGCTTCCTCCAACGCGCTGAGGGAAGCGGTCAACTGCTTGCCGGAGAACTGCTCGTCGAACAGCAACCGCTGATATTCGACCGCAGCGCGGGAGAGCGAGCCCTTGCCGCCAGCAGCGCGCTGCATCTCGGCATCGATCGACTTCTGCAGCCCCCAATGCGATCCTGCAGCGGAGCGATTTCCGAGCTGCCGGGTGCCAGGGTGCGCAATTGCTGAAGTTGGATGCGCGAAGCGATCAACTGGTCCTGCAGCTTCGATACCATCTGGATCTGCACTTCGGCCTGCTTTTCGGGATCCACGATGCCGACGCGGTCGCGATAGGCAGCCAGCGCTTCTGACGCCTGGCGTGCCTGCGAGCGCGAGCGCTCGACCTCCCGTTGCGCCACGTCGAGCAAATCGGTGCGCGCGCGCTGGTTGAGCTGGTTCACCAGCTTTTCCGCCTGTTCCAGCAGGCCGGCATTGAACCGGCGGGCATCTTCCGGATTAAAGGCACGCACGGTCAACGTCGTGATCGAGGTCGATGTCTCATACTGTACGCCGACCTTTTTGCCCGCGTAACGATATAGCGCCTCGAACGAATGATCATAACCCAGCGGATCGAAGCGATCGAACATGGCCACATCGTGGGAGCCGTAGGACTTGGCCAGCGCGCCATTGCGGTTCAACTCGCGCATCGCGTCCCGCGAGGCCAGATAGTCGTTCGCGGCGAAGACCTCGTCCCCGCTGCCGCTCGAAAAGCCTACCGTCTTCAGCAGCACGCCGAAGCCGCTGGGTTCGGGCTTGTTGGGACTGCGCACGATGAACCGCGATTCGGAGACGTAGACGTCACTCGCAAAAACGCCAAAATACAGCAGCGCGATCACAGTGGGCAGGGTCACGCACAGGTGAAACAAGGGGCCCAGCCCCTGGCCTTCTTCACGAGCGGCTTCAGCTTGTCTTCCATAGACTGGTCAAATTTTCCCGAGAAAGGCGATGGTCGGCCGCATTAGGCAAAAGGACATCAGAAACCTGCGGCCTTGACCGTCACGATCGGATACACTGCAGCGCCGATGATGTTCACGAATTTCTGAAGGTCGGCAACGGGCGCGTTGGTCACGTACACGACGTCGCGATCCTTCATGGCAAAATGTTGCGCGGCAAAGAAGGAAACGGGATCGCGAAGGTCCACCCGGTAGATGACCGGAACCCGACCGTCGGCATCAACCGTTACCCCGGTCGAGGCCAGGCTGCCAAGCGCTTCCGGCTTTTCCAGGCGGAAGATGAAGACGCCGCGCGGATTGGCCCGGTCGTCCCGTAGGCCGCCCATTCGCCCCAACGCCTGGGCCAAGCTGATGCCACGTGCCTCGAACTTGATTTCTTCGTTACGGCCGGTTGCTCCGAGCGCCGTGAAGCTGGCAGGCTGATAGCTGACAGTTACCACGTCGCCGGGCCGCAGGTAAATGTTCTGTCCCGGCGTTGCGATCAGCGCGTCCAACGGCATTTCGGCGCCTTTGCCGTCGCGCATAAGCTGCACGCTGACTTTGTCGACAGGCTGGCGCGAACCGCCAGCTGCAGCCAGCGCATCGAGCAACCGCTCCCCCTGCGAAGTCAACGGCATGCGGGTGCTGGCCGCCACTTCGCCCACGACGGTGACGACAGAGGACGTGCCCTTGGCGATGTTGACCACCACCTGCGGCTCGTGCGCCTTGCCGCGCAGCCGCCGGACGATCTCGGCCGAGACTTGCGCAGGGGTCCTGCCCAGAACGTTGATGCGCCCTGCAAAGGGAACTTCTATCTGACCCTGCCCATCGACCTGCATATCCGGCAGGGCAACTCCGCGCTGGCCACTTCCTGCATTGAGGCCCATGCTCGCGCCCGCCATCGAAGGCGTGACGAAAAGAACAGCAGGCGGGGCCTCGAACATGGTCAGTTGCAGGACGTCACCCGGACCGATCAACGCGCCGTAAGCCTGGCCGGAACCGAACACGTCCAAGAAGTTCGTCCCTGCCGCAGGCACGCTCACTTGCCGGGCCACGCCGTCGTTCACATCGACCAGCAAAGCCCCGCGCCCTTCGCTCGGGACCGCCGCCACGCTGCCATAGCGCGGACCATCATGGCTGAAGAAGTTGGATGCACATCCGGTGGTCGATGTTGCAATCAGCAGGGCAGCAACGAGAGCACCGCGCCGACGCCAAAACACCAGACCCGGTTCTTCGTTGACGTCATATACACAATTGGTCACGGTCAAACCGTTGCAACTCCTGAGATCAATTCTGGTCTCCCGCTTAGCTGAGCGCTATCGGGCCTACAAGTGCCCGGCTTGAACCACTGCGTCGAGCAAAGCACTGCTTTCTTGGTGCAAACGATCTGTGAACATGGAACACTTCTCTCAGCCACTCCCCCACCTTGCCCAACCGTACCGGAAAAGAAGCTGCATCGCCTTCTGGAAGCGACGGAATGCATCGTATCGGTCGCCCCAAAGGGATGGCGGTGGTCGTGTGACGACACCAGCCCTCGATTGGAGACCGAAACCGGGGCGACACTACGGTTGGACGGCCTGTTCGACACCTTCTTCGAAAGTTACTGGCACCGGTTCACCACACTACGCAGCGTTCAATTGCAAGGCCGCGTCCGGGGGCGATGCAGTTGCGCATCGTAAGGCGCCAGGCCGAGGACGGCCAGGAGCAGGTTCTCACCCGATGGCAGGCGCAACCGGGCTTGGCAGCGCAGGACTTTCTGCTCACCATCCCCCTCTCAAATCCTGAGGCGGGCGAAAGCTACCTCCTTGTCGAAGTGGACGCCCAGCCTGGCGCCGCGATTGAAACGCTGGCATGGCAAGCCGATGCCCCGCCCCGACGCAATGTGAAGATCGGCGTCGCGATAACCACCTTCAACCGCGAACCTTTCGTCAAGGCGAACCTGACCAGGCTGGCCGGACGGCTCGGCCAAGGCCGCATTATCGTGGTCAATCACGGCTTGCCGGGCCTGTCCGAACGAGATCGGAGCGACAGGCCACGCAGATGGGACCGTACGCTTCATCGATCAGGAGAACAGCGGCGGCGCAGGCGGCTTCACCCGCGGCATGGTAGAGCATCGCGGCGCCGGCGACATCACCCACGTCTTGCTGATGGATGACGACATCGATCTGCCGGCCGATTTGGTCGAAAGGATGGAGGCCATCCTGGCTTACGCCGACAAGCCATTGTGCCTGGGCGGCGCGATGTTCGACTACAACGACCGCCGCAAGTTGTTCACCGCCGGAGATTATCTGGTTCCCGGCAGCTTCGGCATAGGCCACATAGTGCCGCCACAAGGTTGCGACATTGGCGAACCGGAAGGCGTGGATTTCCTGGCGCGCCTTCATACGCCGGATTTCAATGGCTGGTGGTGCTTTGCCTTTCCCACCGCGGCGATGGACGATGCCGGCCTGCCAATGCCCTGTTTCATCCGGGGCGACGATGTGGAGTACGGTTACCGGCTCAAGCGGAGGGGCCTGCCGACAGTACCTTGGCCCGGCGTGGCCGTCTGGCATATGCCGTTTGCCGCCAAGTCGGCACCGTGGCACATGTTCTATGATCGCCGCAACAGCCTCTTCACCAACGCCATTCACCGCCGGATCGGCAGACGCAAGGCCATCGACAAACTGCTCGGCGGCTTCCTCCATCACCTGCTTCGTTACGATTACGACCGTGTCCGGGCAATGACGATGGGAGTCGAGGCCTTCAATGCCGGGGCCGGGACAATGGCCAAGTGGACGCACCTGGACCATGCCGCCCTGATCGCTGCAACGACGACGGGCGAAACTGCACCCACAGTCACCACATCGGACTTGTTGCCCCTGAAAACCCGCAAGCTCACCGGGGCACGCAAGTCCATGGCGATGGCCCGCAGGCTGGCCACCGATCTGTTTTGGCCATGCCGCGATCGCAGCCCCCGACGACTGCCAGTCAACGAGATCTGGCGACCGGATCTTGCCGATCGCCCTGCGGTCGTCATCGAAACTCCACCGGACGAAGCGCCGCAACGCATCTACCGGTATCGCTGGATCGCGACATGCCGCGCGACGCTGCAATGTCTATGCGCCTTGACCATACTGGCGTGGCGGTTTCAGGCCCGGTCGAGCCAGGCGGAGATGGCATCCTGGCTGCGCCATGACAACGAACCAGCCGCACTGCAAACCAGCGCGACGCGTCAGCATTAACTATGGCATTTGCGCTGCAACACGGATAAGCGAAGCACCTGTTTCGTAAGGATTTGCGACATGCGTGCATCTTTGGCCGTAGTCACGGCCTTGGCCGTATTTGCCGTCTCGACCGCCGCCCATGGTCAGCAAGGTGCCGCGCTGAGAGCAGACGGAACGCTGGTATATGCATCGGTCCAGAACAGCGGGGACGATAGGCAGGTCGGCGGCAATTACGCCGCCATGCAATTTTCGGACGATACGAGTTCGGCATTCTACGGTTGCTACAAGAACCGCAAGACAGACAAACGCAAGGGCGGCATTATTGTCCGGGCCGGTGACGACTTGTGCGAAATTCAGGCCAATGGCTGGGATGGTACCACTTACAACACAAGCGGCACCATCAATTTCTCTGTCGATGATGCGCCATCGCGCGGCACGCTTCCGACCAGTTTCGCCGTGTGGCTGGGCGGTACAGGCGGGTCCGGCATATCGCGCAATCATCTGGGCCTGCTGATCGACAGCCGGGCGAATGCGTATTTCCGCAATGGCAATGTCGGGATCGGGTCGATCTTCGGCTATGATCCGCCAGCAACTTACGACAAGTCCCATGCACCACCGTTCCCGCTGACGATCGGGGCGCAGCAGAGCGGCACGTCATTCGCCGCCTTCAAAGTCGGCAGTACCGCCGGTGGCGCCCGCATCAACGTGAGCGAAGGTCACTCATCCATAGATCCGGTCTACGGGTTCTGGGGCGATGCCGAAACAGGGATCGGTAACCCAGAACCGGGCGTCGTCAACATCTACGCTACCGGGCGCGAAGTGGCGCGCATCGCCCGGGATGGTGCAATGCATGTCGCGGGCGCCGCTGACGTGGATGCCGTGCGCCTGCGGCCTACGCAGTTCGTCACCCTGCCCGCCTGCGACGAGCGTCATACCGGCACGATGGCCTACATAACCGATGCGCTCACCCCGATAACCGCCTGGCATCAGCCTGTGAGCACCGGCGGCGGCAAGTACCGCGCCTTCATCGCCTGCAATGGCGAGGGATGGCATGCGTTCGACGGATGAACCGACATGACCGAAAAATGTCAGATACATGACATCGCTTTTCTTGCTGATCCGGGACACCATCCCGCGACCCGCGCTATATACAAGTTCCGGACCATGCGCTTAATGGCTCGAGCCGTGCGTATTGTGTCGTATGCTATCTCTTTTGGTGCTGTATTTCGGGGGTAAATAAATTCACCATGAGCGTTTCCATGGACGTGGTGCTGACTACACACAACGATTCCGAATTTTTGCGGGAAGCAATTCTTTCGATTGTCTGCGGCGCTGAAGGTGCAAACCTTCTGAAGCGGATCGTCATCGTCGATGATGCATCCCGCCCTGCGGAGGCCGCCCATGCTGCGGCCCTGGTCGAGGAATTGAAGACCTATCATCAGGACATCGTTCTCATCCGTAATACGGCGAACTGCGGCCTGTCTCATTCGCGCAACCGCGGCCTGAGGTTCTGCAGCGCGGACTATGTCACGTTCCTCGACGCCGACGACATCAAGCCGGTGGGCTGGGGCGTTATTGTCAAAAAGCTGATTGAGGAACACGATCCCGAATATCTGTTCACGGCCTCGACCCTGATCGATGATCGCTACACATTCTCGCCGTTCTACGACGAGGATTATTTCCGGCGTCTCTTCAAGGGCGACGTCGTCAAGGAATTTACCGGCCACACCCGGTTCCTGCCGCTGGTTCTCGAACCGCAGATCGGCAACAAGTATTTCAAGTTGGAAACGGTCAACAAGTACCTGTTCCCGATCGGGCGCAAATACGAAGATCTCTATATGATCGCCCGCATGACCGTGGAACTTGGCCGTGTGGTGGGTGCCAACGTCGTCACCCACTTCTACAACACCACCGAACGATCGACCCGCGTGACGATGACCCCCAAGCTCAAGGGCGACATCGTCGGCAACCTCTCCGGTCTGCTATCGATCTACGGCCACTATTTCGAAAAGCATCACGACGCCCTGATCCGGCGCCGCGGGCAGGAAGGCGCGATCGCAGACCGCGAGATCGACCGTCAGCTCCGAACACTGGATATCGAGCGTCAGTTTGCGTTTGCTGCGCTAAAATGCGCGTTCGGCCGCATGATCGAATGGTCGATCAATACGGTCGGCATCAGTGACGTGGACGAGTTTGCCGATCGCGTCGGCCGAGTATTCCGGCAGATGTCCTGCAATCCCCCCGTCGCAGAGGTGCTGGGCGATGTCGCCCGGCGCAAGACTCTCGAACGTTTCGATGATCTGGTGAACGCCCTCATCCGTGGCGACCGCGGCCATCTCGGCCAGATCTACGCATAAGGGCTCGACCATGACCTCCAAGATTCAGAAGCTGGCCCGCAACATGGGCGCCAATCTTCGCAGCCTGGGACTGAAGTCGCTGGATATCGCCGACGACGGCGGCGAAATCTGGCGTCGGCTCGACACCCTGTCGCAAACCATGCGGGTATCGCCTGTTGGCGAACGTGCGGTAGCCTATTACCGAACCCTCGCGCGCACCGACTGGCTGCGCCCGGTTATCTCTGACGCCGCTGGACGATTCCTGTCGACTTATCGGCCGGTGATCCTGATGCCTGCACCGCAGGACGGCCTGATCGTCGATATCGGCGCAGGTTGCGGTCTCTTCGCCGTAATGGCGGCGCTACTGCACCCCGGGAAGAAGGTCTGGGCCTTCGAGCCGGACCCCAAGCTGTTCCAGACAGCCGTTGAAGCCGTTGCCGCGCTGGGCATCACCAATGTCGAACTGGTCAATCAAGCCGTCCTGCCGGGTAGCTGGTCGTCGTCTTCGACGCACCTTCACACCTACAAGGACAACATCTTCCGCACGGTCCAGCCCGATAGTTCCGCGGGCACGGTGCCGATCGCCGGCACGGGCATTGCCGATCTGCCGTTCGGTGCCGATACCCGGATAGCGATCCTGAAGATCGTGGCCCCCGGCATGTTCCTCGAACTGGCAAGCGAATTGCTCGCCCACACCGACGTGCTTCTGGGTGAGGTGTGGAAGGTCGATTTCGCCGCCGAGGATCACCCCGTCCTCTCGCCCCTGCTCGACCAGCTGTCGATCGGGTGTGTCCGCGATGCAGAATCGGGCGTCCTGTACCGGACGGCTGCCGCCCAGCGCGCGACGCGGACCAAGGCCATCTGGGCACCGGCCATCCGCCCGGCGGGAGCCAACCCGCTCATTTCTGTCGTAATCCCGGTCTACAACATCGGCGACCTGGCCGAGCCTTGCGTGGAATCGATTATCAGGTCGATCGATCGACCCACCGAAATCCTTGTCATTAACGACGGCGCGACGCAGACCGAGACGCTCCATTCCCTGGAGAGGATTTCCCGGATGGCGCACACCCGCGTGATCGACAAGCCGAATGGCGGCTGCGCCTCGGCCCGCAATCTCGGCCTGGAGATCGCACAGGGCAGCTTCATCACGCTTATTGACGGCGACGATTTTGTCGAAGAAAGTTTCTTGCCGCTGCTTAGCGAGGCGATGTATGCCGAGGCGACTAACATTGCCGAGGTCGGCTTTGCCGATTACAGCAGCATTACCGGCGAAGTTACAGACAATGTCGAGTTCTACAGCGAGCAGGCTGCCACGAAGGGACTGATCGGCTACGACACGAACATGTGGGGGCTGCTGCGACGGCAGCCGGCGATCTGGCGGCGTCTCTACCGGACGGAATGGCTGCGCCAGAACAACCTCTTTTTCCCCGAGCGGATCAAGGCCTATGACGACATGGAATTCCAGTTCCTGTCACTCTACCTGAACGGCGGCGTTTCCTACGCGAACGCTCGCGGTTATTATTACCGCAAAGATCGCCCCGGGCAGGACGTTAAGGCATCCGACACACGCCACTTCGGAACTTTCCAGATGCTGGTGACGATAGAGAACTTCCTGCGCAACCGCAGGGCTTCGCGCGATCATTTCATTCTGTTTGACCTTTTTACGCTCGACTGCCTGAGCTGGTCCTACTCGCTGATCCATCCGCAGTTGCAGGCTCCTTTCCTGCAGGCCTCACGCACGTTCATGATGGGTGGAAAGTCCTTCGACCGGGCTGCCAACGTACATTGGGAAATCAGTCAGCAGACCGGATCCACGCTCAGCAATTTCGCGCGTGACTTCATGGCAGATTTGCCCGATCGCAGGGCGTTGGAAAATTACGTCCAAAATGCAGCCAATTATGCAGATCACGTGTACGACTATCACTATGCTCTTGAAGTGAGCGGATAATCGCGATCAGGAGACATGGCATGATTTACGGTGAATTCGGCATTGGCTATCATTATTGGCACGAGCCGAGCCGAACCGTTTTCTGTGCGCCTCCTAAGTGCGGGTGCTCGGCCATGAAGCAGGCATTGCTCATGGCCGGCAACCCCCATCTGGATGTCCTTTTCGCCGGGGAAACCAGCCGGTTGCACAATTTCTCCCACTACGCGATGGTCAAGCGCAAGTCGCAAATCTCGGGCGCCGCGCGGCGGGTATTCATCGCCCGCGATCCCGCCAGACGTGTATTGAGCGGCTTCCTGTCCAAGTTCGTATTATATCCCGAATCCACTATCACGCAGGCCATCTGCGACGTCGGAGAATTGTCCGCCGACGACATGACCTTCCGCATCTTCGTGAAGACGTTGGCCAATGTCCCGGATGTCTATCTGGATCCGCATTTCCGATCGCAGGAAGATTTTCTCGTCATGCCTTTGGAGGACTACGAAGTGATCTCACTCGATAGTCCAAGCCGCATTACCTATTCGCAACTGCTGGATGAGATTCAGCCGGGGTCGGCGGAGCGCTATCTGGCGCTTCAGCAGGCACAGGAGGCATCAAAGATGGGGCCTGTTACTGATCAGGGGCGTGCAATCATTCCAGGCAGACTGGCGGATGCGCCTGTGAAGCATCTGCGCTACCTGCGATTCAACGGTAGCTCTCTTCCGGCAGAGGAATTGATCTTCGACGGTTTCGAAAATCTCGTACGTCAGAGATATGAGTTCGACTGGCAAATAAATGCAATGGCCACAGTACATCCTGCATACCCCAAAGCCCTTCCGACAACCGATTGACGTTGACGCAGCTGCCGGAGGCAAATCATAAATTCAAATCACCATAGCCGTGCGAGAAGCGCCGGCCGGATCGTCGGTCAAGCCAGCTGGGCTCTTACGACGCCGATTGCCGCCGCAGTCCGGCAGGGAATTCAAGTCTGAAGTTCGTCGGTGCGCTTTTCCACCGGCGTGCGCGTGCCGACCGGCAGCCATGGCTGTCCAATATAAGCGGCGAGCCTGTCGCGCACCGCCCAAAGCCAGTTCACGCGGCGCTCGGCAATACCCGGCAGGCTCAGAAGGTCGCCGCCAAGCCACGGCAGGAATGGATTGCGCCGGGCGTAGGACCATATCTCCACCCGTTCCCCGGGTCGCGCCGAGGCGCCCCGAGCGTGGAAGCCCACAGTATCGGCGACCACCAGCGTGTTGCCGCCCACTGCCAGCCCTTCGGGTGCAGGCAGGCGCATCGCCGTGCGTTCACGCTCGGACACACGAGGTGAGCCACGCGCGGAAAGCCTGTCGATCTCACGCAAATCGCTCAGCGAGCGATCATGTTCCCAGGCTAATCGCTCGCGGGTAAAGCGATGCGATCCGCGCACGAAAGTAAACGGCCCCTCGTCCTCGGCCACGGGGTTGAGGAATAGCCATGCTTTCAGCGAGGAATGAAAGCTGTCGGCGTGGAGAGTCTCCTGCGGATCGGCTTCGTTCCCGCCATCGTGGCTCACAATAGTCTGGATGTAATGTAGCGGGGTGGTACGGAAACCGGCGACGTAATGGAATAGCGCCACCACGTCCGCGCGCTCCAGCAGCGTGCGAAGGGCCGGAATCGCAGCAAGCATGGCCGGGTCGATCGCCATACGGCGGGTGATAGCGTCCCCCTGCCGCATTTCGCGCGCAGGGGCGCGGTAGGCCAGAAGCGCAGCACGCAAAGCCGGGAATTCAAGCGCCGGAACGATCTCGGGTATTACCACGAAGCCGTCGCGGTCGAACGCTTCGCGCCATTCGGGCGGGACCTTTCCGGCAAGCCGTCGCCGTCGCCATGCGCAAAGCCGCGCTGCCAGCTTCACGCGCGCCAGATGCAAGCCTCGCGCATTGAGGCGACGCGATCCGATGAGAGGGTTATCCAGAAAGCTTTTTGCGCCGGTGAACAATTGAAGCGCCCAAATCGGAGCGAACAGCACCTTGCCGATAGTCATATTCCGGTCTTTGACGGACATGATGCAGGAGTTGCGCCAACCCGCGCACAGATGCAACCCGAAAGACACATGGCCTTTCTCCGATCCTGGTAGCCGGTACGCGCGGAAGCTAGCCCTTCACCACCGAGTCAATCGCCAGCAGCCGGGTCCACAATCCCTCGAACTGGTCGAGCGGCAGGGCGTTTGGCCCATCTGACAACGCCGCATCCGGATCGGGGTGAGTCTCCATGAACACGCCCGCGACACCCGCAGCCACCGCCGCGCGCGCCAATAGCGGCACGTATTCGCGCTGACCGCCCGAACGTTCTCCAAGGCCGCCCGGCTGCTGCACGGAATGAGTCGCGTCGAATACGACAGGACATCCAGTGTCAGCCATGATCGAAAGGCCCCGCATGTCGGAAACCAGCGTGTTGTAACCAAATGAAGTCCCGCGCTCGCACAAGAGAAAAGCGTCCGGCTCATGCCCCGCCGCCATCGCCGCATTGCGCGCCTTGGCTACGACCTGTTTCATGTCTGCGGGCGCCATGAACTGCGCCTTCTTGATGTTTACTGGCTTGCCTGAGACCGCCACCGACGCGATGAAATCGGTCTGACGGGCCAGAAATGCAGGGGTCTGAAGCACATCGACCACTTGCGCCACGGCCGCGACTTGCCCGGGTTCATGGACATCGGTGATCACCGGCAGGCCGGTTGAGGCACGAACCTTTTCGAGGATGCGAAGGCCCTCGTCCATGCCGAGTCCCCGGAATGACTTGTCCGAACTGCGGTTGGCCTTGTCGAACGAGCTCTTGAATATCAGCAGAATGCCAAGGCGTCGGGCTACAGCGGCAAGCGTTTCGGCGACGAAAAGCGTCGTTTCCTCGCTTTCGATGACACATGGTCCCGCAATCGCGAATAAAGGTGTCGTTTGAGTGATCGAGTGTCCGCAAAGAATCATGGATGCAGCCTTATCTGCCGAATTCACAGGTTAAAATGTTGAAACCCGATGGTTTTGCAACGACCGGTGGCTCTACGGCAAGGCCATGAGCATCAGCCCTTTTCCTTGGCCGGGAACGAACCAGCTGGCAATCCCTTCCATGCTCGAATAGGAGTGAAGATTGATCCGGGTTTCATCTGTGTATCAGTAGCGCGTGCAAGCGTCTGCATAACATAAATAGCAATTTCATAGGGCGGTATGAAAAGTGCACTATTTCAGACGCGGCATGCCGCGTCGGCTCTCAAGACATTGGACATCGAGCTGGAAGCGCTCGAAGCGCTAAAGGTGTCGCTGCAATCTCCCGAGCTTGGCCGGGCGGTGGAGTTGGCCATCCAGGCACTTGCCTCCACGAGGGGGCGAGTAATCGTCACTGGCATGGGCAAAAGCGGCCATATCGCACGCAAGATTGCCGCGACAATGCGTTCTACGGGCACTTCTGCGCTCTATCTCCATCCCGGTGAGGCGAGCCACGGCGACCTTGGCGTCATCACCAAACAGGATGTGGTACTGGCTATCACTTGGTCAGGTGAGACCGCTGAACTGGGCGACATCCTTCATTACTGCAACCGTTATGGTGTAACGCTGATCGTCGCCACCTCCCATCCGGACAGCACTGCAGGCCGCGCAGCCGACATCTGCCTCGCCATGCCCCCTGTGCGCGAGGCGTGCCCGAACGAACTGGCGCCGACGTCTTCCACCACCCTGCAACTGGTGCTCGGTGATGCGCTGGCGGTGGCGCTGATCGAGGCACGCGGCTTCAGTCCCTCCGATTTCCGAGTATTTCATCCCGGCGGCAAACTGGGAGTCCAGTTGAGCACGGTGGGCGAAATCATGGGTGTCGGCGAAGCGATCCCGCGTGTAGGCCGCCATGCCTCGCTAACCAGCGCGACGCTGGAAATGAGCCGTAAGCGTTATGGCTGCACCGCCGTCGTGGATGAGGAGGATCGTCTGGTCGGCGCCTTTACCGATGGCGATCTCAGGCGCTGCATTGCGGTTTATGACCTGTCCGACAACATCGGCCTGCATATGTCTGTGAACCCGCTTGCCGTCCGGCCCGACACCCTCGCCTCCACGGCTCTCCAGATCCTCAACGAAAATGCGATTTCGGTGCTTTTCGTTGAAGACCGCGGCAAGCTGGTGGGCATAGTCCACATGCACGACATCGTGCGCGCGGGCGTAGTCTGACATCCGCTCTCCAAGCAGCACCAGTTGTCCGATGCCCCATGCCCCCGCCCTCATAGTCGTTCCTGCGCGCTACGGTTCCACACGCCTGCGGGGAAGCCCCTGCTTCAGATTGCGGGGCGCACTCTGGTCGAACGTGTCGTCGCCGTCGCCCGGGAAGCCGCCGCACGCGCAGGGGATTGCGAAGTGGTTGTGGCGACCGACGACGAACGCATAGCCGAGCATGCCCGCTTGATCGGCGCAGAGGCGGTGATGACACCCCATACATGCGATTCCGGCTCATCGCGCGCCTGTGCTGCAGCACTATTGCAGCCGAAGAAACCCGAACTGGTCATCAACCTGCAGGGGGATGCGCCCTTCGTGCCGCCTTCCGTGGTGGCAGGGCTGGTGACGACGCTGCGAACCGGCGAAGCCGATGTCGCCACCCCGGTCTACCAGCTCGACTGGACCCGGCTCGATCGCCTGCGGGCACACAAGCAGGCCGCACCTTTTAGCGGCACGACTTGCGTTCGCGCGGCGGACGGACGGGCCTTGTGGTTCTCCAAGACGATCCTCCCTGCGATCCGCGACGAAGCCGACCTTCGGGCTGCGGGACCATACTCCCCGTGTGGCAGCATTTGGGGCTCTATGGCTATCGCATCGCCGCGCTGGAGTGGTTCGATGCATCGCCCCGCGGCGCCTATGAAGCGCTGGAAGGGCTGGAACAGCTCCGCTTCCTCGAAGCGGGGCGCATGATCGCGACGGTGGAAGTCGAACCGCCTAGCCATGCCATGTCGGGCATCGACACGCCCGAGGATCTCGCGCTGGCGGAAGAAACCATTGCACGGCTAGGCGATCCCTTCCCGGCCTGATAGCGCGGGCGGCATGTTCGTAATCGTTCGCCATGGCAACACTTTCGAAAGCGGCGAGCTGCCGCGGCGCATCGGCGCGCGTACGGACTTGCCCCTGACCGCTGCGGGACTGGCCCAGGCCGAAGCGCTCGGCACTCACTTCGCGGCGCAGGGCATGGCTTTTGCGCGGGTTCTCGTATCGCCGCTGGCGCGCACCCGGCAGACGGCAGCGGCGATCCTGCGTCACCTGCCAGGCGCACCGAAAGCCGAACCCGCGCAGTGGCTGCGCGAGATCGACCACGGCCCCGACGAAGACGCTACCGAACAGGCTGTGCAGGCCCGCATCGGCGCCGAAGTCCTTGCCGCCTGGGACGAGCAGGCGGTGCCCCCTCCCGGCTGGCAGGTCGATGCCGAGGCGAGGATTGCCGCCTGGCGCGCGCTATTCGCATCCGCTCGCAAGCCGGTGCTGCTGGTCACCAGCAATGGCGCGGCGCGTTTCGCACTCGTCGCAGCAGGGCTCGCCAGCGGGTCGGACATGAAGCTGCCCACCGGGAGTTATGGCGTGATCCACCGGGGAGAGGCCGGAACGGGGACAGTCACCCTGACCCTCGCCGAATGGGGACGCCGCCCGTGAGACTTCCCGAGCCTCTTTTGCGCGCACCGCCGTTTCCCTGGGAAAACGCCGCCGTGTCTCATCCCGCATCGTCGTCGCCCTCGCTCGATGATCCCGCCACGCTGTTCGCGACCTTGCGCGAAGCGCGGGTGGGCGGACGGTTCTGGGCCGATCCGGCGGGTCTAGACGCACCGATCGAGACGATCGTTCGACCAAAAAAAATAAATGAAATCAATAATTTACAATACGATGACGCGCTGTGGATCGCCCCTTCGGCCTCTCGCGACTGGGCACGCGCTTTGGCGGGCAGGACATCGCGCGGCGACGTCGATCCCTGGTCCGTGCTGCCCAGTGCCGGGCGCCTCGTCGCCCACGGGGACGACGAGTGGGTCGCCCTTGCCCGGATAGCCAAGGTCGCCGTTGATGTGCTGTCCCCCGGCCGCTTCGGCGCGCCCGGAGACGATGCCGCCACGCTCGACCGCCGCGCTGCCGAGGCGCTAACGGCGGCGACCTGGCGCGATCCTTTCACCGGGGAGCCATGCACTTTAGACGCCGTGGTCGAACTGCTGGCGCTATGGCGCGCGACACTGGAAGCCAATCGCCCGATCGTCGCAGCTTGCGGCATAGCCTGGTGGAAGCGCACGGAAATCCGACGTTTTCTCTGGCATCCAGGGCACCGTCTGGCGATCGTGCCCTCCCCCACGCGGGCACTGCGGATCGCCCGCAAGGCCGGCGGAGCGGTGGCGATCTGGCCTTCGCGCGTTTCCCCCACCCTCATCGCCGCCGCGCGTGAACAGGGCGTGCCGCTGGTGCGGGTGGAGGACGGCTTCGTGCGCTCGGTCGGGCTCGGCGTCGACCTCGTACCGCCCTCCTCGGTCGTGGTGGACGCATCGGGCATCCATTTCGATCCCCGTGACCCCAGCGATCTGGAAGCGGTACTCAACGGCACCCAGATGCACCCTAGAGTGCTTCAACGGGCACGGAGCCTACGCGAAGCGATCGTCAGGGCGGGCATCAGCAAGTATTCCGCCGATACCGCCGCCCCCGCGCCCGAACGCCTGCCCGGACGACGCCTGATCCTCGTGCCCGGGCAGGTGGAGGACGACATGTCCGTGCGAGCGGGCGGAGGCGGCCTTGCCTCCAATCTCGAACTGCTACGCCGGACGCGCGCGCTGGAGCCCGATGCCGAGATCTGGTTCCGGCCGCACCCCGACGTCGATGCCGGACACCGCAAGGGCAAGGTGCCCGATGCCGAGATCCTTGCCCATGCCGATCGCATCGTGCGCGGCGGCGGCATGGCCCCGCTCCTCGATGCGGTGGACGCCGTGCACGTCCTCACCTCGCTCACCGGTTTCGAGGCGCTGATGCGCGGCCGCGAGGTGACCTGCCACGGCTCGCCGTTCTACGCGGGCTGGGGGCTGACCCGCGACCTTGGCGAAGTGCCTGCCCGGCGCACGGCGCGGCTCTCGCTCGATGCGCTGGTGGCGGGCGTGCTGATCCTCTATCCGCGCTATCTCGATCCGGTCACCGGCCTGCCCTGCCCGCCCGAAGTGCTCGTATCGCGCATGGCGGCGGTAGGAGCGGGGAGCGCCGCCACCAACCGCCTGCACTGGATCGCGCCCCTGCGCCGCTGGCAGGGCAAGCTGATGAAGATCTTCCGATGACCGTCATCCTCGACATCTCGCGCCTGATCTCTCGGCTGCGCTATTCCACCCCTCAGGCGTGGACCGGGTGGAGATGGCCTATGCGCGTGGCCTGCTGGCGCGCCATGGCGAGGCGCTTGCCTTTGCCGCCGTCCACCCCACCGGACGCTACGGCCGCCTGCCGCGCCGCGCCGCGCTGGCCTACCTCGACGAACTGGAGCGGCGCTGGGCGAGCGAAGCGGATGCCCCGCGCCAGCGGTCGCTCGCCTCGGTGCTGCCGCAACTGGCGGCGCTGATGCCCACGGGCGGGGGTGTCGGCTCTGGCGAGCGGGCGGTCTATGTCCAGGCTTCTCCCCATCACCTGACCAACGCGGCGAAAGTCCATCGCATCCTCGCGCGGGAACGGGCGAAGTTCCTGTGCCTCGTGCACGATCTCATCCCCATCGAATTTCCGGAATATGCCCGCCCGTCCGGCGCGGCGCTGCATCGGCGGCGGATGGAGACCGTCGCCTCCGCCTGCGGTGCCAGCAGCGGCGCGGCGATCGTCAATTCCGCCGCAACCGGCCGCGCCCTGCAGCCCTGGCTGACGCCGGGCACCGCGATCCACGTCGCCCTGCTCGGCACCGAGAGCCTGCCTGCCGCCGGGCCGGAGCCATCGGAACGCCCCTACTTCGTGTGCCTGGGCACCATCGAGCCGCGCAAGAACCACCTGCTGCTGCTGCACCTGTGGCGACACCTCGCCGAGACACTGCCTTCTAAGAAAGTCCCACGCCTGATCGTGATCGGCCGGCGGGGGTGGGAGAACGAGCAGGTCGTCGACATGCTCGAACGCTGCCCCCGCCTCGTCGACCATGTCGAGGAACTGGGCGGCTGCCCCGACGCGCGGCTTGCGGCGCTGCTGCGGGGCAGCCGCGCGTTGCTCATGCCGTCATTCGCCGAAGGCTACGGGATGCCGGTGGCCGAAGCGCTATCCGTCGGCACTCCAGTGATCTGCAGCGACCTTGCCGCGCTGCGCGAAGTAGGCGGCGCGGTGCCCGACTATCTCGACCCACTCGACGGGCCAGGCTGGCAGGCTGTGGTGCTCGACCATGCCGCGCAAGGGCCGATGCACCGGGCACAGCAGGCACGGCTGCCGCACTGGCACAATCCCACCTGGGCGGAGCACATGGACATCGTGGCGGACGCGATCGCGCAACTGCAGGCGTGAGAGCGAAGGCCACGGTCGGCGGGCCATGACTACCCGCCCCGGCTCAGCCCGCTCCGGTGGCTGCCTTGCCGCGCTTCGCGGCCTCGCGCTCGATGGCGTTGCGGATGTCCTTGACGAAGCGCGAATGGCGCACTGCGCCGAGAAACGCGTTCTGGATCAGATTACCCCAGAAACGGCACGGACGCTTGATCTGGATGAGCAGGATATAGCGATCGTCCTCGCTCTCGTTCCAGACTTCATGGTTGAACATGTCGTCGAACAGGAACGACTGGCCATCCTCCCAGTGCATGACATGGAGGTTTTCGCCCTCCTCTATGTGCATGCGGCACTTCTCGGCCTCGCGTGGGGCCTTGAGCGCGAGGTGATAGGTCAGCATGCCCTTGGTCATGCCCCAGTGTCGCGGGATATGCCCGCCCGCTTCCATGACCGAGAAATTGGCGGTGACAAGGCCCGGCACTTTCTCGATCAGCGCCGCCGTCACCGGCGCGCGGGCGGCATTGCTCGGCATGCGATAGCCATAGCCCTTGAGGAAGAACGCCCGCCAGCGTCTGTCGGCCGCGATGCGGCCGTGGTCGAAGGAAATGTCGCCGAGCGAGGGGATGTCCTCGGCACGGATACGGATCGCCTCGTCGCGGATCGCCTGCCAGTTGCCCTCCAGTTCGGCGATCCAGGGAAAGAACGCCTTGTCCTGCACCGCCGCGTCGGGGATCAGCGAATTGCGCATGATCACCGCATCGATCTTCGGCCGCAGTTCCTTGCCGATCTGGAACAGCGACTTGCCCAGGAAGGGAACTTTCCAGCCGCGCGAATTGAGGGTCTGCTGCCACTTGTTCACGAGCAGCGTCCTAGGCTTCCCGCTTGAGCGAGCGGATCCGCGATGCGAAGATCCGGTCCCAGAACAGCGCCGAGATGGCGAAGTTGCCGTCCTCGTCCACGTAATGGTGGCGCATGTGGTGGCGCTTGAACATGCCGCCAATACGGCCGCGCATCTGCCACTGGTGGCAGGCGAAGTGCACCGCGTCGTACAACACATAGCCGGTCATGAATCCCAGCAGCAGCCAGGTTCCCTTCGCCCCCATGAGTGCGAGGCAGGCCAGCCAGATGAGCGAACCCACCGACACGCTTACCGGCAGGGGCATCAGGCCGCGCAGAGGATCGTTGGGGCTGGCGTGGTGGTTGCCGTGGATCAGGTAGACGAACCAGCGCACCATCGGCACGTCGGATTCCCAGTGGAACAGCCAGCGATGCATCGCGTATTCGAACAGCGTCCACACGAACAGGCCCGCCGCGATCAATCCTGCGGTAGCTAAAGGCTCAGGGCCATGGCGCCCGGCCCCCTGCCACCCGACCAGCGCGATCAGCGGCAGTATCACCGACCAGCTCAGCACGAAGGTTCGTGGTGAGATGAGCGTAAGACTTTCCAGGCGTTCACTTTTGAACAGCCGGATGCGTGACGGACTGGAAACCGGAGTGGGCATTGGCTCCGATGCTGGACAGTAGGAGGGTTTACCTGTCAAGTCGAAACGCCTCCAGACGCGGTGAACATATGGCAAGAATTGGACGAGTATCGCGCATGGCGCTCAAGCAATGACGGAGTCCACGGCCCAAACCCTTGGCAGCAGATCGATGCACATCCTCGTCACCGGGGCTTCGGGCGGGCTGGGCGGGGCGGTGGCGCGGTTTCACGCAGCACCCGGCGCGCGGTTAAGCCTTTGGGGGCGCGACCATGCACGCCTGGAAGCGGTGGCGCAGACCTGTAGGACGGCAGGAGCGCGAGTCCTGGTTCGCAGCCTCGACATCGCCGATGTCCCGGCCACCCTCGCCGCGTTGCGGGAAGAGGACGCCGCAGATCCCTTCGATATGGTGCTTTTCTGTTCGGGCCGGGGCGACGTCCGCGCAGCGGATGCCCGCATCGAGGATGCCGCGATGGTTGCGCATCTGGGCACCGTCAACTTCACCGCCCCCGCCGCCATGGCGGCCGCGATCGCCGAACGGATGACCGCGCGAGGACATGGCCGCATCGTCTTGGTCGGCAGCGCGGCGGCGTTTCACGCCCTGCCGTTCGCAGCCGCCTATTCGGGGACCAAGGCAGGCCTCGCGCGGTTCGCCGACGCGCTGCGGCTTGCCGCAAAGCCGCATGGGGTCAGCGTCACCCTCGTGTCGCCGGGGTTCATCGACACGGCGGCAGGCCGCAAGGTGCCTGGCCCCAAGCCGATGCTGATGGCACCCGAGGCGGTCGCGGCGAGGATCGCGCGCGCTGCGGCTACGGGCAAGGCGCATCTTGTGCTGCCTTGGCCCTTCGTGGCCCTGCGCTGGTTCGACCGCCTGCTCCCGCGTCCCTTGCGAGACCGGGTGCTGGCCGGGCTCACGCCTCCTGAAAAGGGCTGATTGCCTGGACGGCGACAGGCCCCAGCACGGCATCGAGCACTGCATGGTGCAACTGCGCCGGGGAGATGTCGATGCAGCGGTTGTCGCCGGGCACGATGCGGCCCCGACCGTCCACGCGGACCATGACGTAGGGGGTATGCCGCGGTCCGCCGGGCACCGACGCACCGGGAATGCTCGGCCGGTGATCGCCGAAGAACACCAGCAGCGCGGGGCGTCCAAGCGCGGCGAGGCCGTCGGTCAGTGCCTCCAGCATGGCGTCGCCCCGGCGCACCAGCCGCATGTAGCCCGCGACCAGATCGGGGCTGCCGCCGCCATGGGCGTCGGGCGCCCAAGGGCCGTGATTCTCGATCGTGACCGCATAGATGAGGCTCGGCTGCGTGGCCGCCTTCGCCCGAGCCAAGATAACCTCGGTCATCGCCGCGTCGGTGACATAGCGCCCTTCGCCTGGCCCCGGAGGTGCGAAATGATCCTCACCCACCAGTTCGGCAAAGCCCCCGGCCGGCATGATCGCGTCGCGCCCGTAGAAGCGCATGTCGTGAGGATGGACGAACAGCGCCCGCCATCCCGGCAGGCGTGAGGGCAGCGCGTATGTTCCCTCTCCCGTCGCGGTCAGGAACGGATCGTAGCGCCGAAAGCCCAATGCTGCGTCATCGCGGCCGAACAACACGCCGTACTCGGTCCGCATGGTATAGGCGCCGAAGCCGCTGACATTGAGGTTGCCCCACTGCATTGCGTGAGCCCTAGCCGCCTGCAAGCCGGGGAGCGCCAGCGCCGGATCGCCGAACAATTCGGTGGGATCAGCGAAACTCTCGCACTGGATTACGACGACAAGTTCGGGAGCATCGTCCGGAGCCTGACGATGCGGCTGCGGACACGGCTCCGGGTCGGGCTGTGCCCACCAGCGCCGCCAGTAGAGCAGCACGGCGGGCAGCAAACCGAAGCGCCCGGTGTCCGCTTCAGCATCAGGTATTCTCGCTAAGGTGCTCTGGGGCGAACGCGGCAGCGAGAGCGCCAGAGCGGCCAGTTCCGCCGCCATCAGAAGCAGCCCTGCCAGATGCGCCACCGGATCGGCCCGAGAGAGTGAGGCGACCACGCCCAGCAGCGACGCCGCCACCAGAGCGGCCGTTACCCGCTGCCACAGACGCACAGCCGACAGATAAAACTGTGGATGACGGAACACCGCGCCGACCAGCGCAAGGTCCGAAAACAGCAATGGCTCACCCAGCATCGCGTGCTTGGCGTTGGAGGCGAGAACCAGCAGCGCCTGGACCGCGAGAGCCAGCGCCATGGCCACCGCAGTGTTACCGCAGAGCGTCAGGAACAGCCCGTGAAGTACGCCCGTCATACAGGCGAGCAGCCACAGTCCCCGAGCCCGCCTGATCCCGCGCGGCCGCACAAGCCCGTCGAGCACGGCCGATCCGGCCCAGGTGCCGAGCAGCGTGAGGGCGAATGTCGCGATACCTGTCGTCACCGTCCTGCCGTGTCGTGAGGCCTGCGGGCGAAGCGGCCTGCGGGCGGAGAAAGGCGTGATAGCGGCCCGCCCCTGACGAGGAAAGGCCCTCGCCTTCAGGATGTTCCCCGTATTTTTCCAAGGTTGTGCGCGCACGCCTTCGTCTACATCAGCGACGCCCGGGCAGGCTTGCCGCAGGACGCCGGGCGCATTAACGCCTTGGGCAAACGCGGCAAAAAGGGCTGATCCGGACAAGCCAAGCCGCGTACATGAGCCACTCCACGGAGCTATTTTTCCCGGATGCCGCACGTTTCCCCTCCTCCGGTTACCGCGTCCGGTTCCCGCACGGTACTCCTGCTGCAAGGCCTGATGGGGCCATTGTTCCGTCGCCTGGGACAGGAACTGATGCGCGCCGGCCACACCGTCCACAAGGTCAACTTCAACGGTGGCGACCGGGCGTTCTGGCGGCTGCCGGGCGGTATCGAGTATCGTGGCATGCTGGAGGAATGGCCCGCCTTCTTCGCGCGGCTGCTGCACGAAAAGGCGGTCACCGACGTCGTCCTGTTCGGCGACTGTCGCGATCATCACATGCCTGCGATCCGCATCGCCCGGGAGCAGGGCGTTCCGGTCCACGTCTTCGAGGAAGGCTATATCCGGCCTGACTGGGTCACGCTGGAACTGGGCGGGGTCAACGGCCATTCGCAGCTGCCGCGCGACCCGGCCTGGTATCGCGAAACCGCAGCCGCCCTGCCGCCGGTCCCGCCCCATGCGCAAGTCCCGTCCTCCTTCCGGCGCCGCGCGCTGGAGGGGCTCGCCTACAATGCCGCCGACGTGCTCACCCGGTGGCATTATCCGGGCTGGAGCAACCATCGTCCATGGCACCCCGTGGTCGAGGGCATGGGCTGGTGGCGCAAGCTGCGTCACCGCAAGGAACGCGAGGCCGCATCAGCCGAACTGATGGAGCGGCTCGCGCATTCGGGCGCGCCCTACTATCTGTTCCCGCTGCAGCTCGATTCCGATGCGCAGATCCGCCTGCACTCGCCCTTCGCCGGGATCCTGCCCGCGATCCATCAGGTGATCGCGTCCTTCGCCGCCCACGCACCGCACGATACGCGCCTGGTGGTCAAGGAGCACCCGCTCGACAACGGCGTGCGCGACTGGCGGCAGGAGACGATCGACCTCGCCAGACGCTTCGGGGTGGAGGACCGCGTCGATTACCTCGCCACGGGCGACATTGTGCCCGTGACGCGCGGCGCGCGCGGGGTGGTCACCATCAACAGCACCAGCGGCACCTTCGCGCTGGCCGCCGGCGTGCCGGTGGTGGTGCTGGGCCATGCCGTCTACGACATTGCCGAGATCACCTATCAAGGCGGCATCGATGCCTTCTGGAACGATCCGGTTCCACCCTCCCCGGAGACTTTCGCCGCCTTTCGCCGCGTGCTGATCGAACGGTGCCTGATCCCGGGCGGCTTCTTCTCCGACGAAGCGCTGGACAAGGTCGTGCGTCATGCCGTGGCCCGGCTGGAGGGACGCCCGATCACTCCCGAATAGAGGCCCCTAGCATCGTGATCGGAATCGCTGCCCGATGTCTTTCCGGACGATCGCGATGGCTTGCCGGACTCCCGGCAGTTGCCCCCGCCTCGCTTCCTCCTAACTGTCCGCGCAAACGGAGAGGAGCGAAGGGCAACCATGAAAATCTGCCGCTATCAGATGCGGAGCGCCGAGCCGATCGGAGCCGGACCGATCCGCGTCGGCGTCGTGCGCGGCGATCGGGTCCATGACGTCACTGCGGTCACCGACACCCTGCCCTCACTTCGCTGGCCCTTGCCGCCCGGGGACCAGTTCATCGCGCATCTGGACACTTTGCGCCCACAGATAGAAGCGCTTTCCGACAGCGTCGAGAGCCTGCCGCTTGACGAGGTCCTGTTGAAAAGCCCGGTCGCCAACCCCGGCAAGTTCGTCTGCGGAGCGGGCAACTTCGAAGAAGTCCTGGCCGCCGGCGGGCACCCGCGCCGCCTCGGCCTGCTGTTCAAGATGACCAGCGCGGCCGCCGGACCTGCCGACGGCGTGGTGCTCCGATGGCCCGAACGCACGACCTTTCACGAAATGGAAATCGCCATCGTCATCGGCAGGCAGGGCACCGAAATCCCTGCCGCCGAAGCGCTGGACTACGTCGCCGGCTATTGCATCGGCCTCGACATGACAATGCAGGGCAGCGAATTTCCCAGCTTCGGCAAAAGCTTCGATACCTACGGAGTGATGGGCCCGTGGCTCACCACCCGCGACGAGATCACCGATCCCGATTGCCTAAACTTTAGCCTGACGGTCAATGGCGAGGACCGGCAGGTGGACAATACACGCCGCCTCGTCCTCGGCATCGCCGATCTCGTCGAACATGCCGCCTCGGTGATGACGCTGCATCCGGGCGATGTGATCTTCTCCGGCACGCCGCCGCGCTCGGTCGGGCCGGTGGTACCGGGAGACACGATGCACGCCTGGGTGGAAGGGCTCGGCGCGATGACCGTTGCGGTCACCGGCGGGCCGGGGCGCAGGACACCACTCGACGGAATGGTGCCCTGACGCCGCTACGTCACGCCATCAGCGTCTCGATCTCGTCGATCGTCGCCTTGAAGTCCGCCACCAGCCCGCGATAGGGATCGGGCGCAGTCATATCGAGCCCGGCCTTCTTGAGGATATCCACCGGATCGGCCGAGCCTCCGCTGCGCAGCACGTCGAGGTAGCGTTCGCGCTCGGCCTTGCCGCCGTTCAGGATCGAGTGCGCGAACCACGTCCCCGCCGAGATGGAGGTGGCGTACTGGTAGACGTAGAACGTGCTGTAGAAGTGCGGGATATAGGCCCACTCGATCGCGTAGGGCGCATCGATCACGAAGTTCGGGCCATGGTAGCGCTTGAGCAGGTCGAGGTAGACGCGCGTCAGGCTCTCGCCCGAGAGGCCCTCTCCGGCTTCGGCCATCTCGTGCATCTTCAGCTCGAATTCGGCGAACATGGCCTGGCGGAAGAAGGTACCGCGCATGCCCTCCAGCCGCATGCCGAGGTAGTAGATCTTCTCGTCCTTCGTCTTCGCCTGCTTCAGCATGTACTCGGTCAGCAGCACCTCGTTGCAGGTGGAGGCGATCTCGGCGGTGAAGATCGGGTAGTCGGACAGCTCGTAAGGCTGCACCGAGATCGGCCAGCAGCGAATGCATCGCGTGCCCCCACTCATGCGCATACGTGGACAACCCCTCGTAGTTCTCGCCAAGGTTCAGCAGCAGGTAGGGATGCACGCCATAGGCCGAGCCGTTCATGTAGGCGCCCGGACGCTTGCCGGGACGCGGCCAGGGGTCCATCCACTTCGCCGCCGTCGCCGCGCCAAGGCGCTTGACGTAGTCGGGGCCCAGCGGCTCCACCGCCTTCAGGGTGATGTTGCGCATGTCGGTCAGGGTGAACTTGCGCTCCAGGCTGACCAGCGGCGGGTAGATGTCGTAATAATGCATGTTCGGCAGCTTCAGCATCTTGCGGCGCAGCTCGAACGAGCGGTGGAGCTGCGGCAGACCGGCATTCGTCTCAGCCACCAGCGTGCGGTAGACGCCCTCGGGCACCGCGCCGGGTGCCAGCGCCATGGCGAGGCAGCTCTTGTAGCTGCGGGCGCGGGCCTCGAACACATCGCCCTTGAGCTTGGCCGCCATCGCCGCGCCGAGCGAGCTTTCGAACTTGCCCATCTGACCGAAGAAGCCATCCATCACCGTCTTGCGGTCATCGCGGTTCGGCGCGTCACGGGTCAGGGTGTACCCCTGCGCGTCGAGCACCTGCTTGCGCCCGTCCGACAGGGTGACCTCGGGCCAGGGGATGTCGGAGGAGAACAACTGCTCGCGGATCGTCTGCGGGCCTGACAACGGGGAAGAGACCGCCGCCAGCAAAGCCTCTCCCCTGGCATCGAGGGTGTGTTCGGCCTCGCGCAGGGTCTTGCGCAGGCCGAAGGCGAAACGGGTAGCGAGCGTCTTGTCAGCGGCGATCAAGCCTTCGACCTTGTCCTTGCCCAGCTTCAGTGTTTCCGGCGCGGTCCACGCGGTCGCCTCGCCGAAGGCAGCGTAGAGGTCCATGACCTGCGCGTTGCGCTCCTGATTGGCGGAGACGCGCACGTCCTCGTCCGCCTTGAGCGAGGCATAGACGTAGACGCGGGCGAAAGTCTTCGACACTTCGGAGATATCCTCCAGCGCCTTGAGCATGGCGGGCGCGTCGGTGCCGAAGCTGTCCTTGTAGGCGGCAAGGCGCGGCAGCGCGGCCGCGACCTGCTTGCGCGCGGCGTCCCAAGCGTCGGGGCCGGGGTAAAGGTCGGTGAGGTCCCACTGCGCGGCTGCGGTGTCGGCCGCATGCGCCGCGCCTGCCAGCACGGAGGGAGTGCCGAAGCGAGAGGAAGCGCGGCAGCGAGGCCGAGTGCGCCGCGACGGTCGGTTTCGATCATGGATGTGTCCCTTGCATCCCGCGCCCAGAAAAGCGCTGGGGTCGATCGGCCGAAGCTATCGGCTTGGCCCATCGTTGCAAGAGAAACGCCGACGCTGATCGAACAGCGTCGGCGGTTGGTCGAAGGGTACGTATGACCGCTTCTTCTTCCTGCTGCATCCCCGTGGAGACGGGGACCGATCTGATAACCGTGCAACACGAAAATTCAGGAGATGGGTTCCCGCCTTCGCGGGAATGACTGAAAGAAAGAATGTAAGCACCGCACAAGAATGCGACGCTCTTTCAGATCAGCCCAGCGCGGCCTTCAGCGCATCGGCGAGATCGGTGCGCTCCCAGGGGAACAGGTCACCCTCGGGCTGGCGGCCGAAGTGGCCATAAGCGGCGGTCGGGCCGTAGATCGGCTTGTTGAGGCCAAGCCCGACGCGGATGCCGCGCGGGGTCAGGCCGCCCAGCTTCTCGGCCGAGACCTTGGCGATCGCGGCTTCCAGCACGGCGTCATCGACGGTGCCGGTGCCATGGGTATCGACGTACAGCGAGAGCGGCGCGGAAACGCCGATCGCGTAGGACACCTGGATCGTGCAGCGCGTGGCGAGGCCGGCTGCGACCACGTTCTTCGCCAGATAGCGCGTCACGTAGGCGGCCGAGCGGTCCACCTTCGTCGGGTCCTTACCCGAGAACGCGCCGCCACCGTGCGGCGAAGCGCCGCCGTAGGTGTCGACGATGATCTTGCGGCCGGTGAGGCCCGCGTCGCCATCAGGGCCGCCGATCTCGAACGAGCCGGTCGGGTTGATGTGGAACACCGTCTTGTCGGTGACGAAGCCCTCGGGGAGAAGCTGGGTCACGACCGTCTTCACATAGCCCTTGAGTTCGGCTTCCTGCTCACCCTTGTCGTAGCCCGGCGCGTGCTGGGTCGAGACGACGACGGCAGTAGCCTCCACCGGCACGCCGTTCTCGAAGCGCAGCGTGACCTGGCTCTTTGCGTCGGGCTCCAGGAACGGCGCGGCGCCCGAGTGGCGGTCTTCTGCCAGCTTGTGCAGGATCTTGTGGCTGTAATCGAGCGTCGCGGGCATCAGGTCGGGCGTCTCGTCGCAGGCGAAGCCGAACATGATGCCCTGATCGCCGGCGCCTTCGTCCTTGTTGCCCGCTGCATCGACGCCCTGCGCGATGTGCGCGGACTGCGCGTGCAGGCGGTTGATGAACTCGAAGGTTTCCCAGTGGAAACCGTCCTGCGCATATCCGATCTTCTTGACGACAGCGCGCACGGTCTTCTCGATTTCCTCGAGCGCGCCTTCGGCCCACTCGCCGTTCTCGAAGATGCCCTTGCAGCGGATTTCGCCTGCGAGGACAACGAGTTGGGTGGTCGTCAACGTCTCGCACGCGACGCGCGCTTCGGGGTCCTTCGACAGGAACAGATCGACGATGGCGTCGGAAATCTGGTCGGAAACCTTGTCCGGATGGCCTTCGGAGACGCTTTCGGACGTGAAGACGTAGTTGCTGCGCATGTGATCCCTTGGGATATAAAGGAAGCTTTATGTGAGTGCGGGGTCTAGACCCGACGGCGCCCGAGTGCAACCACGCAAAGCGCAACCGCCATCATGAGTGCGGCAAGCGCGAGCGGAAGAACGTTGCCGAGTTGGGCAAAGAGCGTGGGTTCATGGGCCTGCGGGATCAGCCCGTCGAGACGACCGGCGCGATGGCGCGGCACGAAGGCCCGCACGATCCCGTCGGCATCGATCACCGCACTGATCCCCGTAGTGGTCGAGCGCAGCACCGGCAGTCCCTCCTCGATCGCACGAAGCCGTGCCTGCGCGAGATGCTGGGGCGGCCCCCAGGCGCCGAACCAGCCGTCGTTCGAGGGGTTGAAGATGTAGTCGGGCCGGTTGGCGGGATCGACGACCTCGCCGCTGAAGACGATCTCGTAGCAGATCTGCATTCCGGCCTTGCCGTAGGAACCGAAGTCGACAGTGCGCGGCCCCGGTCCCGGCAGGAAGTCGAGTTGCCCGGCGACCAGACGGCTGAGACCGATCGGCCCGAGCAGAGAGCGCATCGGCAGATACTCGCCAAATGGCACGAGGTGGGCCTTGGAATACCCTGCCAGGATCGCCCCGTTTCCGTCGATCGCCGTAACCGAATTGCGCGCCGCCTTCTCCTCCTCGCCCTCCATGACGAGGTCGACGGCGCCGGTCATCAGCAGGCCGTAAGGCCCGACCACACGGCCGAGGCGGCGTCGGGCGATCTCCGGATCACCGGCATACGTGTAGATGCGGTAGAGATAGCTCGGATAGCCATCGCGCAGAAAATCGCCGAGCCCCGATTCAGGCCAGAACACCGCGCGCCGGTCCCCCGGCGTGCGCGGCAGCGAGAGCGACGCGAGCCGCTGGAAATTGCGCTCGAAATAGCGCGGGTCGTCGATGAACTCCTGCCGGATGTCGGGCTGGACCAGCGTGTAGCGCGCCGGGCCGGGCTGCGCAGCCGGAGCAGGTGCATACATGGCAAAACCAAGCCCGCCCGCCAGCACCGCGACGGCTATGGGCGAGAACACCTTGCCGGAGGGCAGCCGGGCCATGATGCCGGGCACGCCGGACAACAGGACCAGCACGCCCGAGAGGCCATACGTCCCGATCCACGGCGCCAGAATGCCAAGCCCCCGGCTTTCGAACCCGCCCAGCAGCGCGATGCCCAGCGGATTCCAGGCGAAACCGGAGAACAGCCAGGCGCAGATCCACTCCGTGACGATCCAGGTCGCGGCGAAAGCGAGGGCAAGCGCGGCAAAACCGCGCGAACCTTCGCGGCGGTCGGGCCGGGCCACCAGCCAGGCCGCCAACGCCGCCACTGCGGGGAACAGCGCGAGGTAGAGCGCCAGCAGTACCACCGCGAACATGCCCAGCCAAGCGGGCATGTTCGCCTGATAAGTGAAGGCGGTCGCGATCCAGTTGTTGCCGAGAGTGAAGTGGCCGAGCCCGAAACACCAGCTCAGCAGGAAGACCTGCCGCCCCGTCCTTGCCCGAACCACCAGTTCGAGCAGCCAGGCGACGGCAATCAGCGTCAGCGGCCAGAGCGCGAGGGGCTGGAAGCCGCAGGCCGCGAGGGCACCGGCGGCAATGGCCGCCAGTGCGCGCACACCCGGCCGCGGGGGCACGGCCAGAGCAAGGGTTCTGAGGAAGGGCGAAGCGTACCGGTCGGACTGCATCGCCATGGGCTTGTAAGCCCGGCCCGGCGCGACGCAAGGGACCAGTTACGATCCCGTGCACGCGCGCCGGGGAAGGAGGATCAGCCTTCGACGGCCTCGGGAGCAGCTTCGTCTCCGGCGGCAGCCTTGCGGGTGCGGCGACGACGGGGCTTTTCCTCGGCGGCAGGTTCGGCCTCAGCGGCCGGAGCTTCGACCGGGGCGGCCTTGGGGGCGCGCTTGCGGGTCGGCTTGGCCGAGATCGCGGGCGGGAGGGCCGCTGCGTCGAACCCGGCGGGCTCTTCCTGAGCAACCGGAGCAGAAACAGCTTCGACGGGAGCCTCTTCGGCCTCGCCCTGCGCCTCGTCGCCTTCGTCGCGACGGGAGCCGCGCGGCTTGCGCTGCTTCAGGCCACGCGAAGCGCGGTTGTCGCGCACGAAGGGGTTCTCGGGCGGTTCGTAGAGGTTGGACCCCACTTCGGCCACCTCGTCGGTAGCCTCGACGGCGGGCGGCGCAGCCTGCTCGGGAGCGCGCTGTTCGTGGCGCGGCTCATTGCGCGGCTCGTACTGGCGCTGGTCGTTGCGTTGTTCGTTCCGGGGCTCATACTGACGCTGTTCACGCTCGGGGCGCGGAGCGCGTTCGACCGGAGCTGGCGGCGCTTCGCCGTAGGGATCGTCGTACGAACCGTAATCGTCGCCGTAATCGTTCTGGCGATGATCGTCGCGGCGCGGCTGATTCGGCTGGCGAGCGTCTTCCTGGCGCTGCTTCTGGTCGGCGATGACGCGGAAGTAGTGATCCGCGAACTGGAGGTAGTATTCCTCCGTCACGCGGTCGCCATTAAGATGGGCGTCGTGCGCCATCTTCCGATACTTTTCCAGAAGCTGCGGCGCATTGCCACGTGCCCTGCTGTCGATCCGGTTGGTCTGCTGGCCGCCCTGCTGACGGTTGTTACCGCGGCCGCGCCGACGGTTGTTACCACGATTGTTGTTATTCAAGGGATGACTTTCCTCAAAACCCCGGGCTTTAAAACCCTGGCACGCTCCGGTCCCGATCAACCGGACTGCCGTACGTCACATGATCCCGACCGGCCCCCGGCCGCCGCGATTTTCCCCATCTGCCCTGTCGGTTGCGTTGACGCCGCCGACCGCTTGCAAATGCTGGAGGCGAACCGGGTATGGGAAATCATCGTCCATCGGCCGGTTCGCAGTAATCATTAGGGATTGTAGAGGACGATTCCAAGCGGAAACTTACGCCCCAAGTACGTTTGTCCCCGAAAACGCGACGACCCGGTCGCGCCCGCCCAGATCACGATGAACCCGGGACGACAGCCCGGCAGCCGCGCCGATCGCCGCCACGGCGTCGGCTTGTCGCCAGCCGATCTCGACCATCGCCACGCCGCCTGGGGCCATGAGGCCGGGAAGCTGGGGCACGAGGACGCGGTAGTCGTCCAGCCCCTCCGGCCCCGAGAACAGCGCGCCCGCAGGCTCGAAGGCACGGACCGAAGTGTCGAGTTCGGCCGCATCCTCGACGTAAGGCGGGTTGGTGAGGATCAGGTCGAAGCGGCCGAGATCAGCCGACCAGCCGGGCTTTGTCCAGTCAGCCACCAGCAGCCGGGCGGTCGGGGCATGGCGATCGGCATTGACCTGCGCCACCGCCAGCGTCTCGGCCGAACGGTCGATCGCGACACCATGCGCCTCCGGCCATACCGACAGCGCCGCCAGCAGCAGCGCGCCGGTCCCGGTGCCGAGATCGAGGATGCGGGTGGGCGAGCGCGCGGGCAAAGCCTCGCGGGCGGCCTCGATCAGTGTTTCGGTATCGCCGCGCGGGATCAGCGTCGCCGGGGTGACCGCGAGTTCGAGGCCGTAGAACTCGGCCGTGCCGGTGATGTAGGCGGCCGGCTCATGCGCGGCACGCCGCTCGATCAGCGCAGCGAAACCTTCCGGCGCGGGATCGCGCATGCGGCCGAGCAGAAGCTGCGAACGGGTGACGCCCAGCGCATGGGCCATCAGCACTTCGGCGTCGAGGCGGGCAGTATCGCTGGTTTCCGAAAGGCGTGAAGCCGCGTCGCGGATGGCTTCGACTACGGTAGTGCCGTCAACCATCCATCGCCGCCAGACGCTTGGCCTCGTCCTCGGCGATCAGCGCATCGACCAGTTCCGCCAGCCCCGGCCCTTCGAGCACTTCGGGCAGGCGGTGGAGCGTCAGGTTGATGCGGTGGTCGGTGACGCGCCCTTGCGGGAAGTTGTAGGTGCGGATCCGCTCCGAGCGGTCGCCCGAGCCGACCATGGCCTTGCGCGCCTCGGCCTCGGCGCCCTGCGCCTCGTCGCGCATCTTCTCGTAGAGGCGCGCGCGCAGGACCTGCATCGCTTTGGCCTTGTTCTTGTGCTGGCTGCGCTCGTCCTGGCAGGTGACGACGATGCCCGATGGCAGGTGCGTGATGCGCACCGCCGAGATCGGTGGTGTTGACGTGCTGCCCGCCCGCGCCCGAGGCGCGGTAGATGTCGATCTTGAGATCCTTGTCCTCGATCGCCACGTCGACCTCGGTGGGTTCGGGCAGGACCGCGACGGTGGCCGCCGAGGTGTGGATGCGCCCGCCCGATTCGGTGACGGGCACGCGCTGGACGCGGTGGACGCCGCTTTCGAACTTCAGCTTGGCGAAGACGCCCGAGCCGGTGACGTTGGCGACGACTTCCTTGAAGCCGCCGACATCGCTGGCATTGGCGCTGACCATCTCGACCCGCCAGCCCTGCTCGGCGGCGTATTTCTCGTACATGCGGTAGAGGTCGGCGGCGAACAGCGCGGCCTCGTCACCGCCGGTGCCGGCGCGGATTTCCAGCATCGCCGGCCGCACGTCGGCGGCATCCCGAGGAGCATGGCGATGGCGAGGCGGCGCTCGGCGTCGGGCAGCTCCGCCTTGAGGCGTGCGGCTTCTTCGGCTGCAAGGGCGCGCATTTCGGGGTCGGGGTCTTCGAGGCCAAGCAGCGATTCGAGTTCGCCGCGCATCGAGACGACTTCGGCAGCGGCGCGCGCGACGGGTTCAAGCTCTGCGTAGTCGCGGCTTGCAGCGACGAAGGCTTCCCCTCAAGCGTACCGGAGGCAAGGCGCGCCTCCAGTTCGGCCAGACGGCCGCCGAGCTGGGCGAGGCGGATGTCGGAGATCGCCATCAGCGCGCGCCTTCCGGAGCTTCGACAAGCTCAGCCTGAGCGGAAACAGGGGAAGCGTGCCTGAAAATCATCGAACCCTCGCACCAACCCCGCTCAGGCTGAGCCTGTCGAAGCCCTCCGCGAAGTTGTGGCCATGCTCTCATCACGGCTGGATGGTCACCAGCACTTGCTCCACCGCCAGACGCGCCGGGGTGGTTTCACCCGCACGCAAGTTGGCGGTGGGCACGCCGTCCTTGACCACGAACGAAACGATCGCCTTCGCGTTCGACTTCACCGCCTTATCGAAACGCTTGCGCGGGCTGCCGGTGGCGATGATCTCGGCATCGATTCCCTGGTGGCGCAGCGCGGTCAGCGTCTTGAGCGCGAAGTGCAGCGCCGCATCGTCCTCGACCGCGAGCATCGCCGTCAGCGGCGCTTCGGTGGTCTGGCCCGCGTCGGCCACCAGCATGGCAAGGCGCTCGATCCCCGCCGCCCAGCCGACCGCCGGGGTCTCGGGACCGCCGAGCGCGGCCATCAGGCCATCGTAGCGGCCGCCGCCCAGTACGGTGCCCTGCGCGCCCAGCCGGTCGGTCACGAACTCGAAGGCGGTGTGGCGATAGTAATCCAGCCCACGCACCAGCGCCTCGGCGCGGGTCCAGGCTACGCCTGCCGCATCGAGCCCAGACGTCACCGCGCCGAAGAAGTCCTGCGCCTCGGCCGAGAGGTAGTCGTCGATCTTGGGCGCATCGGCGGTGAAGGGCTTGTCGCGCGGGTCCTTGGAATCGAGGATGCGCAGCGGGTTGCGCTCGAGGCGGTCTTGCAGATCCTCAGACAATACATCCTTGTGGCCGCGGAAGTATTCGACCAGCGCCGCGCGCCAGGCCTCGCGGCTCTCGCCGTCGCCCAGCGTGTTGATCTGCAGAGTCACGCCGTCCGCGATGCCCAGTTCCTTGAGCAGCTGGTCGGCCATGACGAGGAGTTCGACGTCGGCCATCGGCTCGGCCGCGCCGATCACTTCGGCGTCGATCTGGTGGAACTGGCGGTAGCGGCCCTTCTGCGGGCGCTCGTAGCGGAACAGCGGCCCGTGCGTCGCGACCTTGAGCGGCGCGAACTGCTTCCAGCCGTCGGTCAGGTAGGCGCGGGCGATGCCGGCGGTGAATTCGGGGCGTAGCGTCAGCGATTCGCCGCCGCGATCCTCGAACGAGTACATCTCCTTGGAGACCACGTCGGTCGTCTCGCCGAGCGAGCGCGAGAACACGGCGGTCTTCTCGAACACCGGCATTTCCACGCGGCGAAAGCGGTAGAGCTTGCGCACGCGCTCGAAGGTCTCGACGACGTGAGCGAAAGCCTCGGCATCGGCGCCGAAGATGTCCTGGGTTCCGCGAATGGCCTGTGGTGTGGTGTTCATGCCGCGCGCGTCTAGCCGCAATGGCGCACTTCGTGAAGTGGTCCTGCCATTTTGAAAGGATTGGATGGTTGCCAAATGCGGTAACAAGCGCAAAGACCTACGCAATGAAGAATCTGCTCAAGGGCGCGACCCTCCTCACCTCCCTGCTGCTGTCGACTTCCGTTTTCGCGCAGGATGCCAACCGCTCCACGCCGATGGCCCCGCCGCTTCCGCCGGAAATGCCCGCCGCGAAGGACGTGCCTTATGCCGGCACGATCGGCCTGAACATCGATGCGACCGACATTTCGCGCGGCATCTACCGCGTCACCCAAACGATCCCGGTCGCGGTCGGCGCGCGCGACCTGATCCTGCTGCAGGCGGGCTGGCTGCCGGGCAACCACTCGGAAACCGGACCTTACGGCCTCCTCGCCGACATCCACTTCTATGCGGACGGCCCCAATGGCACTCGGGAAATCGCCTGGGTGCGTGACACCGTCGCGGTCAACGCCTTCCACCTCGCGCTGCCGGAGGGGACGAAGACCGTCACCGCGAAGTTCGTCCACACCTCCCCGCTGCAGACCAGCGAGGGGCGGATCACGATGACGCAGGAGATGCTCAACCTGCAGTGGGAGAAGATGAGCCTCTACCCGGCGGGCTACTACACGCGCGGCATCCCGTACAAGCCGACGGTCACCTTCCCCGGGGCTGGCAGGTGTTCACCGCGCTCGACGGCTTCCAGCGGACCGGCGACACCGTCACCTGGAACACCATCGATTTCGAGCGCCTCGTCGATTCGCCGATCTTCGCCGGCATCCATTCGCAGCGCTGGGACCTGGGCCAGAACGTCTTCATGGACGTCGTCGCCGACGAACCGGACCTCCTCGCGATCAAGCCCGAGAACCTGCAGACCTACCGCAACCTCGTGAAGGAGGCGACGACCACCTTCGGCTCGAAGCACTTCGACCATTACGACTTCCTGCTCGCCCTCACCGACCGCATGGGCGGTATCGGCCTCGAGCACCACCGGTCCAGCGAGAACCAGCAGGAGCCCAAGTCGTGGACCGACTGGGCCGGGATGGACTGGGACCGCAACGTCATCGCGCATGAATTCGTGCACAGCTGGAACGGCAAGTTCCGCCGCGGCGCCGATGCCTGGACGCCGGACTACCAACAGCCGATGCAGAACACGATGCTGTGGGTCTACGAGGGTCAGACCCAGTTCTGGGGCTATGTCCTCGCCGCCCGCTCGGGCGTGCAGTCGCGCGATATGGTCATGGCGATGTTCGCTACCGCTGCGGGCAAGTATGCCGAAGGCACTCCCGGCCGGTCGTGGCGCTCGGTCGAGGACACCGTCAACGCGCCGCAGCTGATGCGCCGCCGCCCGCTGCCCTACACCTCGCTCACCCGCTCGGAAGACTACTACGTCGAGGGCGCGCTGACTTGGCTTGAAGCCGACCAGATCATCCGCAAGGGCACGGGCGGCGCCAAGGGGCTCGACGATTTCGCCAAGGCCTTCTTTGGCGTGCGCGACGGCGACTGGGGCGAAGTGACTTACGACTTCGACGAAGTCGTGAAGGTGCTGAACGGCGTATACGCCTACGACTGGGCCGGCTTCCTGCGCACGCGCCTCTACGACACCAACCAGCCCGCACCGCTGAACGGCGTGCAGATGGCCGGCTACAAACTGGTGTGGAAGGACAAGCCCAACGCCTACGAAAAGGGAATCGCCGAGGAGCGCAAGACGCTCGACCTCACCTACTCGCTCGGCGTGACGCTGAACAAGGACGGCGACGTCACCGCGACCTTGTGGGACGGCCCGGCCTACAATGCGGGCATCGTCAACTCGACGAAGATCGTCGCGGTGGGCGGCCGTGCCTATTCGTCCGACGTGATGAAGGATGCGATCACCGCCGCGAAGACCGCGAAGGCGCCTATCAGCCTGCTGATCAAGCGCGGCGAGCGGTATCAGACGGTGGCGATCGACTACCACGGCGGCTTGCGCCACCCCTGGCTGGAGAGCACCACACCGGGCAAGGTCAACGGCTTCGACAAGCTGCTCACCGCGCGCGCCAAGTAACGAACCTGTCTTAAAACGATTGTCGCCCCGGCTCGTCCGGGGCGATTACGTCCGTATTCGCGCAATCATCGCAGTATCGTCCGAAATGGCTGTTGCGACGCAATAAACGCGACGCTAAGCCCGCGCCCAACGTGTGGCCCGCCACGCAGACGAACAGTGCGAAAATAAAGAAGGAACATTATGCGCATCGACATGATCCCCGTCGGCGACAACGCGCCGAAGAGCCTGAACGTCATCATCGAAGTTCCCGTCGGCGGCGAGCCGGTCAAGTACGAGTTCGACAAGGCCTCCGGCGCGCTCTTCGTCGACCGCATCCTGCACACGCCGATGCGCTACCCGGCGAACTACGGCTTCGTGCCGCACACCCTCTCGCCCGATGGTGACCCGCTCGACGCGCTGGTCGTCGCTCGCTCGCCGTTTATCCCGGGCTGCGTGGTCAAGGTGCGCCCGATCGCCGTCCTCAACCTCGAGGACGAGCATGGCGGCGACGAGAAGCTGCTCTGCGTGCCGATCAACTCGACCTTCCCTTACTATTCGCACGTAAACGAGAAGGAAGATCTGCCCGACATCGTCTACCAGCAGGTCGAGCACTTCTTCACCCACTACAAGGACCTAGAAAAGGAAAAGTGGGTTCGCGTCGGCACCTGGGGCAACGCCGCCGATGCCGCCCGCATCGTCGAAGAGGCGATCGAGCGCTACGAGGCCTCGAAGACCGAAGCCTGAGCCAGAACGATTTACCGCGTTTTCCGAGTCATAAGGTGATCCCACCTGATTAGAAAACGCTATAGAGTTCACTTCCCATGTGGACGGGGGCCGGCAGCGCAAGCTGTCCGGCCCCTTGGCTTATGGGGAGGCTCGAATCGCTCGAACGGAGCGAAAAAACTCTCCGTCATTGCAAGGGCAGCGAAGCAATCCAGGGCCGCGTAAACCGCACTGGATTGCGTCGCTGCGCTCGCAATGACGAGGACTCAGCTCACCACGCGGCCGCCGTTGACGCCGATGGTCTGGCCGGTGACGTAGCCCGAAGCCTCGTGGCACAGCCATGCGCAGGCATTCGCGATATCGGCGGGTTCGCCCATGCGGCGTACCGGGATGGACTGGAGCAGCACTTCGGTCGGGACCTGGAAGCGCTCGCGGTTGGCCTCGGACATGATCGTGCCCATCACCGAACCGGGCGGGATGTTGTTCACGGTGATCCCGTAAGGCCCGAATTCCTGCGCCATCGAGCGCGTCATCGTCACCACCGCGCCCTTCGACGAGGAATAGCAGATCATGTTGAGTGCCCCCGTCTGCGCCGACGAGGACGAGACGTTAACGATCCGCCCCCAGCCGGCATGCTTCATGTCCTTGATGACCAGCTGCGTCATCACCATCGGCCCGCGCACGTTGATCGCGTAGACGAAGTCCCAACGCTCGTCAGTCAGTTCCTCGAACGGCGTGAAATCGGTCACGCCCGCATTGTTGACGAGGATCGAGATCGGCCCCAGCGCATCGCGGCACTTCTCCACGGCAGCGGCAGCCTGTTCGCGGTTGGAGATGTCGGCGCCCAGCGCGATGGCGGTGCCGCCCGCATCCCTGATCGCCTTCACGGTATCCGCGCAGCGCGCCTCGTCGAGATCGAGCACGCCCACCGCAATGCTGTCCTGCGCCAGCCGCCTGGAACAGGCCGCGCCGATCCCGGCTGCGGCCCCGGTGACGATGGCAACTCGGTAAGTCATGCATTCTCTCCTGAAGCTTTGCGCGCAGGCTTACCCCGAAACGCGCCCGGCAGAAGGGCGGGGCGAGGTGGCGGCGGCAGAATCCGCCCCGCGACGCGGCACACCCACATCCGGAGTTCCTTGCGCTTCGAGACCGAACAGTCAGCCGGGCCGGACCCGCGCCGCAAGCACGTGCCCTGGCGCGATTCGCCCGGCAATGGGAGAAGCAGCGGGCAAGGCGGCGCGCGCAACTTTCTCCCGCGCGCCCGCCAGCAGGGCGCGGAACGAGGGGTCGGCGCCGCCTCGAGTCTGGCCTGCCGCGCCGCCTCGCGCATCCGGCTGGGCGTGGTGCCGAAATACCGGCTGAACCGGCGACTGAACGCCGCTTCCGAGCCGTAGCCCGCCAGTTCGGCGATCTCGGCGATCTTCATCCGCCCCTGCCGCAGCAGCGCGGCGGCGTGTTCCATGCGATGTTCCGCCACGACCTCCATAGGTGCCTTGCCCACCGTCGAGGAGAACTGCGCCGCGAAGTTTGAGCGTCCCATCCCCACCGCCCGCGCCAGCGATCCGACTGTCCAGGGATGTGCCGGGCTCGCGGCGATGCGCTGGATGGCCGCTTCGACCGTATCCCGCTTCTCGCCCGAGAGGATGCGCCGGCAGGCCGGGTCCGCGCGCAGCCCGGCGACAAGCAGCATCTCGGCCAGCCGTGTGAGCAGTGCCGTAGCGCCCGCTCCCAGGCCAACCCGCGCCAGTGCATCGGCACGCAAAAGGTCATCTCCACCATAAAGCAGCGCCGGAAGCCCCGCCCGCTCGACTCCGTCGGGCCAGGCCGCCCGCAACCGTGCGCTCAGCACCCGCGCGGCCGTACGCCCCTTCCCAAAGCTTCGGGCCAGCGGCAAGTCGGCGCCCTCATCACGTCGCAAGGCGCCGTGCGCGACCGTCATGGCTCCCGCATCGGTGCGCAGCGCATGCGCCTCGCCGGAAAGCACCATGATGACTTCGCCCGCGCCCACTCGGGCCATCGCCCCGCCGGCGCAGGCGATCTCGCACCGTGCCATGGATCACCGCATGCACGAATACAGCATCACCACCCGCCACCGCGCAGCCCGCGTGCTCGGCGAAGTCCCCATAGCTCCAAGTGCGCCCGGAAAGGCGCACTTCCCCCAGAAGTTCGGACAAGTTCGCGACGCGGGCACGCCCCTCTCCGGTTGCAGGCATCGCATCCTCCCGCCGATCCCGTGGACGATCGGTCATGCGCCGAAAGGATATGGGATTGCGCCCGCCCGTCAATCGAGGCGAGAACGGGGCTGAACGAGAGGGCGAGAGGCGTGCGGCAGGTCGAAGTCACCATTGATGTCAGCGATGCGGCAGGTCTTGGCATCCCCGCGTCGATCCCGGCCACCGTGGTGCTGCCCGATCCCGCCGAACTGCCCGATCGTCCCGTGATCTGCTTCGCGCTGCCGAGCAGCAGCTACGCGCGCGGCTATTATACCTGCGAACTGCCCGGACCGTCGCACGAGGCCGGATCACAAGCCGCATTCCACGCCGCGCGCGGATGGATCGTGATTGCGCTCGATTGGCTGGGCTGTGATGACGAGAGCCGCATCGACCCGGAGGATCTCGGCTACGCGGCCCTTACCGCCGCCGCCGACGCCGCACAGAGAGAGATCGTGACACGCCTGGCCAATGGCGTGCTTTCACCCGACTATCCGCCGGTAAGCGCCGCCTGCACGATCGGCATCGGCCAGTCTCTGGGTGCCGCGCTGCTGATCTATCAGCAGGCCCGTCATCGCAGCTTCGACGGCATCGCCGTGCTCGGCTTCAGCGCCATCCACGCGCACCCGGCCACCCCGCCCGGCGGTATCCCGGTCGCCGTGGCCTGGTATCCGCGCGACGCCCGGCTCGAGGAATGCCTTGAGCCACTCAACACCGCCCTGCTGGCCCAGGCCGGAGGGGCCGCCGCGCAGGCTGCGTGGGAGGCGCTTGCCTGGGGCTTCCATTACGACGATGTCCCCCTCGGCGTGGTAGAGCAGGACCTCGCCCATTACGAAGGCATCGCGCGCGGCGAGGATGCCGGGGCTCCGTACCCGCCATGGTATGCTCACCGCACACCGCAGCGCGCCGCGCGCTCGACGCTGACCCCGGGCATCGTCGCCTCCGAAGCTGCCGCGATCACCGTTCCCGTTCTCGCCGCGATGGGCGAGCGCGACCTCGTTCCCGATCCCCGCGCCGAACCACGCGCTTATCCCTGCGCCCGCAGCATCGACCTGTTCGTCTGTCCGCGCATGGGCCACGTTCACAACATGGCCGGAACCCGCACCCTGTTTTGGGAACGCATCCATCTGTTCGGGACGTGGTGTGTTTCGACGAACGACATGAGAAGTAACACCTAAGCAATCGACATATAGTCGCTGTCCTGGCTATTGTCTTTGCGTTCACCACAACACATTTCCATCAGCCTCCAGGGCAAGGACAACGATGACTTACGAAACGTTGATCGCCGTCGACGCGCTCAAGAACATGATCGCGTCAGGCGCGGACGTACTGATCTTCGACTGCGAATTCGAACTCGGCGCACCCGACAAGGGGCAGGAGAGTTACGCGAAGGGCCACATCCCCGGCGCCCGCTACGCCCATCTCGACGAAGACCTGGCCTCCCCGTCCGACGGCAGCAACGGGCGTCACCCCTGCCCGCGCCGGTGGCGATGGCCGCCTGGCTGCGTGCGCAGGGGCTGCGCAAGGACCAGCAGGTCGTCGCCTACGACAGCAACGGCGGCGCCTGGGCCGCGCGGCTGTGGTGGCTGCTGCGCTGGCTCGGCCACGCCCCTGTCGCCGTCCTCGACGGTGGTAAGCCCGCATGGGTCGATGCCGGACTGCCGCTGGAGACCGGCACTCCGCCGGCCGCCGCATCGGGGATTTCGAGCCCGGCGCCCAACTCGTGCCCGCCCCGGTGACCGCCGCGCAAGTGCTCACCAATATTCAAACCGGCGCCGCGCAAGTGCTGGATGCGCGCGATCCCTCCGCTTCGCGGGCACGCCCAACCCGCTCGACCCGGTCGCCGGACATATCCCGGGCGCCCGCAACCGCTTCTTTCGCGACAATCTCGGCGCCGATGGCCGTTTCCGCCCGGCCGAAGACCTTGCCGCCGATTTCTCCGCCTTGCTGGGCGAGGCCGCGGCGATCCTCCAGTGCGGCTCGGGCGTCACTGCCTGCCATAACGCCCTGGCCATGGCCGTGGCGGGAATGCCGGCCGGACGGCTCTATCCCGGATCGTGGAGCGAGTGGATCGCCGATCCGGCGCGCCCGGTGGCGACGGGGTCCGATTGAACGTCTCGGGCAGCGACGCGCCACCCTCACTCCGCGCGCTAGTCAAGGGGGTGGAAACACGCGACGCGCCCGGCGGTGCACATCGCGCGACCTGAGCGCCGATCGTCGGGCCGGTGAGAGATGAGGGCGGGCGTTTGGCCCGCCCCGTTCGGCTAATTCGCTTCGCTCGCAAGCCTTCCGGCCCCTCCCGCTTGCGGGAGGGCGAACCTGCCTCTCCTCCCGCTTGCGGGAGGGGCCGGGGTGGGCTTCCTTCCGCTTACTTCGCCAGTTCAGCCTCGATCGCGCCGATCAGCAGCGGGTCCTGCGGCGCGGTGCCCGGTGCGAAGCGACCGGCGACCGAACCGTCGCGCGCGATCAGGAACTTCTCGAAGTTCCACAGCACTTCGGGGTCGTCGTTCGGGGTCATGCCGTAGCCCTTGAACTTCTCCTTCATGCCCTCGACGTCGCCTTGCTTGGTGGGCACCGCCTCGGTCAGCGCGGCGTAAAGCGGCTGCTTGGCTTCGCCGGTAACATCGGCCTTGGCGAAGAGCGGGAACGAGACCCCGTAGTTGATCGAGCAGAACTCGGCGATTTCCTCATGCGTGCCGGGCTCCTGCGCGCCGAAGTCGTTGGCCGGAAAGCCCAGCACCTCGAAGCCCTTGTCCTTGTATTCGCCGTAGATCGCCTCAAGGCCCTCGTATTGCGGGGTGAGGCCGCACTTGGAGGCTACGTTGACCACCAGCAGCACCTTGCCGGCGTGATCGCCGAGGGTGTCGGGCTTGCCGTCGATGCGGGTGAGCGGGATGGAGGCGAGGTCGGCCATTGGATGTTCTCCCATTAGAGTTCGAGCGGGTTATGCGCACGACTGGATGACCGCCGCAAGACTATGCAGGCAAACCGCCGAGGACCGGAGAAATCCACCCCGGATCATGCGCGAAGGGCATCTGCGCGCCGCCGCGCAAGGCAGTGAGGATCGCGGCGAAATCGGTTTCGGCACGCCAGCCGAGCAGGCGAGCGGCCTTGGCGGGATCGTAGACGCGCTCGATCCGCTCGGGCAGAACCCAGCCCGCGCGGGCGTAGAGGTCCGCGGCATCGGGATGGTAACGGGCGATCACGGCGCGCGCATCGCGGGCCAGTTCCGCTGCATCCTCGCGCGCAAAAGACGGCGGGGCGGAGAGCACGAAAGTCTCGCACCCTCGATCCGCTCCAGCGCGGCAAGGTGAGCGAGCGCGGCGTCGCCAACGGTCAGGCGGCGGTTCAGGAATTCGTTCGCCTTGAGGTTGGGGCCGGAGGGGACCACGTGCGTATCGTCGTCCTCCGGGAAGAAGCGCCCGGTGCGCAGGATCGCCGCCGCTATGCCGGTTTCGCGCGCGACAAGGCGGCAAAGGTCCTCGGCCGTGCGCTTGGTCACGCCGTAAACGTTGCGCGGGGCTAGCGGGCCGAACGCCTCGTCCATCCACCACGCGCCGTGCTCTCCCGCCCCGGCGCGGACGTCATCGCGAACCATCAACGAGGTGGTCGAAGTGAACACGAAGCGTGCGTGTCCCGCATCCACCGCCGCTTCCAGCAGGTTGAGCGTGCCCGTCACATTGACGTCGACGAAGGCCTGCCGCCCGAAGCGCGCGATGTCCGGCTTGTGCAGCGCGCCCGAGTGGATCACCGCCTCGATCCCATGCTCGGCGACGGTGCGGAACACCAGCGAGCGGTCCGCCACCGAACCCAGCACCGTCGTCGCCGCGCCCGTCGCCACGTCGAGGCCGATCACCTCGTGCCCGCGCGAGACCAGCAGCGGTGCCAGATGCCGACCCAGCCAGCCGGACGAGCCCGTCAGCAGGAGGCGCATGGCATCAGGCGGGGGCGCGGTAGTCGGCGATGATCGCGCCGGCTTCGGCAAGTTCGGCCTCGTGGCTCTCCTCGCGCCAGGTCTCGGCGAGGGCTTCCTCCTCCCACTGGCGCATGGCGGGGTGGGCGAGCATCGCATCGACCCAGGCCTGCCCGCCGCCGACGTCGAGGCCATACGTGCGGATGCGGAAGGCAACCGGCGCGTAGAAGGCATCAATGGCGGTGAACTCCGCGCCTGCCAGCCAGGGTCCGCCGAAGCGACCCAGCCCTTCCTCGAACATCTCACGCAGGCGGTGGATCTCGCGGACCAGCGCGCCGCTCATCGGCCGCAGCTTCACGCGCACGCCCACGTTCATCGTGCACACATTGCGCAAGGCGGAGAAGCCCGCGTGCATCTCGCATACCGCGCTCTGGGCGAAGGCGCGGGCGTCCGAGGCCTTGGGCCAGACGGCGGGATGGCGGTCGGCGAGATAGAGCGTGATGCCGAGCGAATCCCAGACGGTACGCTCCTCGTCGATCAGCGCAGGCACCTGGCCGGTGGGGGAAAAGCTGCGGAACGCGTCGTAGTTCACCGGCATGGTGAAGGGCTCAAGCTCATCCTCGAACGGGATGGCGAGCGCCTCCATCAGCACCCACGGGCGCAGCGACCAGCTCGAATAGTTCCGGTTCGCGGTGATGAGGGTGTAAGTCATGGATGGTCCCTTGCGAAGAGTGCGCGAGGGATAGCGTGAAGTTGGCAGCGTGGCGAGAGGGGTGAAATTCCTCCCCAAGACAAGCTCGGGGAGGAACTGGCCAGGTCAGCTCACGTAATGCGCGGTCGTCTTCGCGGCGACTTCCTCGGCCGTCACGCCGGGCGCGAGTTCGATCAACTTGAACGGACTGTCGTGGTCCGGGCGCTGGAACACCGCGAGGTCGGTGATCACCATGTCCACCACGCCCACGCCCGTCAGCGGCAGGGTGCAGGCGGGGATGAGCTTGGGATCGCCGTTCTTGGAGGTGTGCTCCATGACGACGATGATCTTCTTCACACCCGCGACGAGGTCCATGGCGCCGCCCATGCCCTTGATCATCTTGCCGGGGATCATCCAGTTGGCGATGTCGCCGTTCTCGGCCACTTCCATCGCGCCCAGCACGGTCAGGTCGATGTGCCCACCACGGATCATGCCGAAGCTGGTGGCGCTGTCGAAATAGGCCGAGTGCGGCAGTTCGCTGATGGTCTGCTTGCCCGCATTGATGAGATCGGGATCGACCTCGTCCGGGTAGGGGAACGGCCCGATGCCGAGCATCCCGTTCTCACTCTGCAGGGTGACGGTGATGTCCTCGGGCACGTAGTTCGCCACTAGCGTCGGAATGCCGATGCCGAGGTTCACGTAGAACCCGTCCTGCAGTTCCTTCGCCGCGCGCGCGGCCATTTCGTTACGATTCCAGGGCATCAGACGGCCTCCTCTCGCGCGTCGTCGTGAACTCGATCTTCTTGTCGTAAGGTGCGCCCACGACGATGCGCTGGACGAAGACGCCCGGCAGGTGAATCGCGTCCGGATCGAGCGAGCCGGTGGGGACGATCTCCTCAACCTCGACCACGCAGACCTTGCCGCACGTGGCGGCAGGCACGTTGAAGTTGCGCGCGGTCTTGCGGAACACGACGTTGCCGGTTGCGTCCGCCTTCCAAGCCTTGACGATCGACAGGTCGGCGAAGATGCCTTCCTCGAGGATATAGTCCTCGCCGCGGAACTGCTTCACTTCCTTGCCCTCGGCGACCTGGGTGCCCACACCGGTCTTGGTGTAGAAGCCCGGAATGCCTGCACCACCGGCGCGCATGCGCTCGGCCAGGGTGCCTTGCGGGCAGAACTCGACCTCGAGTTCACCGGCGAGGAACTGGCGTTCGAACTCCTTGTTCTCGCCCACGTAGGACGAGATCATCTTCTTCACCTGCTTGGTGCGCAGCAGCTTGCCGATGCCTTCGTTGTCAATGCCGGCATTGTTCGAGGCGAACGTCAGGTCCTTCACGCCCGCATCGCGGATCGCATCGAGCAGCCTTTCAGGGATGCCGCAAAGCCCGAAACCGCCACTGGCGATCAGCAGGCCGTCCTTGAGCACGCCTTCCAGCGCGGCCTCCGCACTGGGGTAGATCTTGTTCATTGAGGCAGATCCTCTTCTCCGTTTCAGGCGGGAGGCTAGACACCTTCTCCCATCACGAATAGCGATTGTTTTTTATCAATTCTGATATGTAACTATTATGAAACGCATTGCCCTGTTCCATCTCGAAACACTGATGTGGATCGATCGCCTCGGCACATTCGCGGCGGCCGCGCAGCGGCTGAACACCACGCAGCCCGCGATTTCCGCGCGTGTGCGCGAGATCGAGGAGCAACTCGGAGTGCCGCTATTCCAACGCGAGGGACGGCGCATGGTGCTCTCCGCGCGCGGACGGCGGCTGGTGCAGGCGAGCGAGCCGCTGTACCACGGCCTCGAACAGGTGCTGCTGGAGGCGAGCGACTTCGCGGGCGCCACCGCCGCCGTGCGCATCGGCTCGGGCGAGATCGCCGCAGCCAGTTGCTTGCCCGCCTTTATCCAGGCCATCGAGCGCGACCGTCCCGGCGTCGCCATGGAGATCGAGATCGACCTCACCGCGCCGCTGCTCCAGCAATTGCTGGCGGGAACCCGCGACATCGTGTTCCTCGCCGGGCCGGTCGCAAGCCCGGGGATGCGCACGGCCTCGATTGGCTCGGTGGAACTGGTATGGTGCGCAGGCGCCGAAGTGGCGCAAGTCGGTGGCTTCGCTAAGGCGCTGCCGGTCTGGTCGCTGCCCGATCACTCGCCGCTCCACGCAGTGACGCACGAGACGCTGGAGGCCCGCGGCATCGTCCCGCGCGCGCTGCACACCTGCAACAATGTGCGCACCCTCATCGAGATCGTTGCCAGCGGCCAGGGCGCCGCCGTGCTGCCCGAGACCATGGTGCGCGATCGCCTCACCGCCGGACACTTGCATGAAATTCTCCCGCGCCCCCGCCATCATGTGCACTTCGAGGCCGCGATCCGCACCCGCGAGCGCGACCCGGTGATCCTCGACCTCTTCGCGCGGGCGAGCGAACTGCAGATCGAGCCCGGCGCCTGACACACCTTCGTTTCAAACCATTTCCCTCGCGCCTTTCCCGCAACTCCGCGCCCCGCCATTCGTTTTACCAAAACCCCATGTTTGATCCCGGTCATGGAAATCCCACCGCCACGGGTTAGCCTGAGGATGCCTAAGAGGGAGAACGACCATGCGCTCGATACTCGTCAACGCCGACCGCAAGCCCGGCAGCGATGCCCGCCTCCAGACCGCCGTGGACATTGCCCGACGCGAGAACGGCCACGTCACCGTGCTCGTCGACACCCCCGTTTCGCGCTACATCGCGATGGACCCGATGGGCGGCAGCTACGTGATCTCCGAAGCGCTCGACAAGGCGCTGGAGGCAGACGACGAAGTTGCCGCCGCCGCCGAGGCCCGCCTCGCGGACGCGGGGGTGCCCTTCGAGGTGATCCGCTGCGAGGACGACCCCGTGACCGCCTTCGCCTATGCCGCGCGCCTCGCTGACCTCATCATCGTCTCGCGCTCGGGCGGGCTTGCCGGAGACCTTGCCCTGCGTGCCCGCGCGCCGGTGCTGGCGCTTGCCGAGACGCCGCTCAAGGTGCCGGTCGGAACCGCCTGCATCGGCTGGGACGGCGGGGAACAGGCCGCCGCAGCGCTGCGCGCCGCCGCGCCGCTGCTGGCGCAGTGCTCCAGCGTGAAGCTGATTTGCGTGGTCGAGAAGGAAGGCGGCTTCCCCGCCACAGACGCCCTGCGCTACCTCTCGCGCCATGGCGTCAACGCCGAACTGGAAGAGCATGAGCGCGTCCACTCGACTCAGGAGACGCTGGCGACCGCTGCGCAAGGGGCGGACCTCCTCGTTATGGGCGCCTACGGCAAGAATCGCGTGCGCGAGTTCCTGTTCGGCGGTGTGACCGAATTCTTCCTCAAGGAGGAAACCGCGCCTGCCCTGCTCCTCGCGCACTGATCAGCGCCCGACATAATACCGTACGGCGCCGCCCCGCAAGGGTGCGGCGCCGCAGTTTTATGGCGGTGCCGAGTGATATGCTGACCTTGGCAAGCACTTGACGCATTGCAGCAGGCAAAGGATTGCACCGCATCGCCCCAGCGTTGCACGCTCACCTAAGCGTAAAGGTGAATCTGAAAGTAGGTTCATTATCATACATTGCGAAAACCCTGACATTTCGTTCAGGAAAGAGCCCGTTGTGCAGCAATACGCAACCTTGGTTCACATTTTTGCAACGCAACCTATCCTTTTCGCACTTGCACAAAAGCCGATTCGGCGACATACAGACAGTGCCTTTCAGGCATCCTCTCCCAAAACTTCTACGGCCTGGTCGGAAACGATCAGGCCTTTTTTCTTGTCCAGGTAATGGGCGAATCCCGCCACTCGCAAAGGGAACACGCGCGCATCGTGTTGGTTCGAATTGCATTCCCCGGTGGCGATACCCAGCTATCCTCCACCGACCGGTCGATCAGCAGATGACCGGGATCGGGATCGAGGAAGGAACACCCCGCACATGGCGGATACCGAAACCAAGACCGAAGACCGCACCATAAAGCTGCAGGTCGCCGCCGCTCGTCAGGAAGAGAGCGGCCAGGGCATCGCCCGCCTGTCTCGCGCCGCATTGGGCGAGATCGGCGCCATGGAAGGCGACGTGCTCGAAATCACCGGCAAGACCGTGACCGTGGCCCGCGCCGTGCTCGCCTACGACGAGGACGAGGGGCTCAGCGTCATCCGTCTCGACGGCCTCCAGCGCGGCAATGCCGAAGTCGGCTCCGGCGACCACGTCACCATCCGCAAGGCCGAATCGCGCTCGGCCCAGCGCGTCGTCTTCGCGCCCGCGCAGAAAGACATGCGCCTGCAGGGCCCGTCCGCCGCGCTCAAGCGCAACTTCTTCCAGCGCCCCATGGTGCAGGGAGACCTCGTCGCCACCACCGGCCAGCAGCAAGTCGCGGACATCCCGCCCCAGCTGCGCCGCATGTTCAACGCGCCCGCCTATGCGCTGACGCAGATCCGCCTCAACGTCGTCTCCACGACCCCGCGCGGCATCGTCCACATCGACCAGAACACCGAAGTCGAACTGCGCGAGGTCTTCGAGGAAGCCCACGACGCGCGCGGCGACGTCAACTACGACGACGTCGGCGGCATGAGCGACACCATCCGCCAGCTGCGCGAGATGGTGGAACTGCCCCTGCGCTACCCCGAACTGTTCACCCGCCTGGGCGTCGCACCGCCCAAGGGCGTGCTGCTCCACGGCCCGCCGGGGACCGGCAAGACGCGCCTGGCACAGGCCGTCGCCAACGAGAGCGAGGCCAGCTTCTTCTCGATCAACGGCCCAGAGATCATGGGCTCCGGCTACGGCGAAAGCGAGAAGCACCTTCGCGAGATCTTCGAGGAGGCGACCAAGTCCGCCCCCGCGATCGTCTTCATCGACGAGATCGACTCGATCGCCCCCAAGCGCGACCAAGTTCACGGCGAAGCGGAAAAGCGCCTCGTCGCCCAGCTGCTCACGCTGATGGACGGCCTCAACAGCCGCGCCCACGTGGTCGTCATCGCCGCCACCAACCGCCCCGACGCCATCGATGAGGCCCTGCGCCGCCCAGGCCGCTTCGACCGCGAGATCGTCATCGGCGTGCCCGACGAGAAGGGCCGCCGCGAGATCCTCGGCATCCACACGCGCGGCATGCCGCTGAGCGAGCGCGTGGATCTGAACGAGCTGGCCCGCACCACCCACGGCTTCGTCGGTGCCGACCTTGCCGCCCTCGCCCGCGAAGCCGCGATCGAGGCGGTGCGCCGCATCATGCCCAAGCTCGACCTCGAAGCGCGCACCATCCCCGCCGAAGTGCTCGACAACCTGCAGGTCTACCGCGAGGACTTCCTCGCCGCCCTCAAGCGCGTCCAGCCCTCCGCCATGCGCGAAGTCATGGTGCAGGTGCCGAACATCGGGTGGGCCGACATCGGCGGCCTGGACGAGGCGCAGATCAAGCTGAAGGAAGGCATCGAACTGCCGCTGAAGAACCCGGAGGCGTTCCACAAGCTGGGCATCCGCCCGGCGAAGGGCTTCCTCCTCTACGGCCCGCCCGGCACCGGCAAGACCCTTCTGGCCAAGGCCGTGGCGAGAGAGGCCGAGGCGAACTTCATCTCGATCAAGTCCTCCGACCTGCTCAGCAAGTGGTACGGCGAAAGCGAACAGCAGATCGCCAAGCTGTTCGCCCGCGCCCGTCAGGTGGCCCCCTGCGTGATCTTCATCGACGAGATCGACAGCCTCGTCCCCGCCCGCGGCATGGGCGGCGGCGGCAGCGAACCGCAAGTCACCGCCCGCGTGGTCAACACCATCCTCGCCGAGATGGACGGGATGGAGGAACTGCAATCGGTCGTCCTCGTCGGCGCCACCAACCGCCCGGCACTGGTCGATCCCGCCCTCCTTCGCCCCGGCCGATTCGATGAACTGGTCTACGTCGGCACCCCCGACGCCCCGGGCCGCGAACACATCCTCGGCATCCACACCGGCAAGATGCCGCTGGCCGAAGACGTACGCCTGGGCGAGATCGCCGAGCGCACCGAACGCTTCACCGGCGCGGACCTGGAGGACGTCGTCCGCCGCGCCGGCCTCATCGCCATCCGCAAACGCGGCGCGAGCGTGGAAGAGGTGACGATGCAGGACTTCGAGGAAGCCCTCGAAGACAGCCGCGCCACAGTGACCGAAGCCATGGAAGACGAATACCAGCGCATGAAAAGCGAACTGAAAAAGCGCGCCATGGAAGTGACGCCGATCGGCTTCATCGCCCCGGGTATGCTGGAAAGCACGCGAGAACGGAAGCACTGAGGGTCGGGGGCATCGGTGGCGCGCCACCGCCCGATCGCGGATGCCCCCGACCCCCCACCCTCATCCCCGCGAAGGCGGGGACCCATCTGATGCCCTTCCAACAGGCACTAGGTGGGATCGCGGAGAGCATCGCTTTCCGGCCCGGCCTAAGCGCCGATAGGAAAAGCCCGGTCGATTGCGCCCGGGCTTTTCTGTTTCAGGCAGGGGAGAAGGACGAAGAGAAAATGCGAGGGCCATCGCCTCCGCGCTCCCGGGACTCGGCGACGTTGCGCCCGCAGACAACTTTGGCCGATTTCGGAATGACGGCTAACCGGGCGAGAGGATCAGATAGCTGCCTGTCAACTTGCGCCGCATGCTGAACGTCTCGAAACAACCGTCCGGACCCAAAAGCGATAAATGCCACACTTTGCGCCCCCTCGATGCCACTCAATGAGCTAGCAAAGCGACCATCAACCGTTTAGAGGTAAATTCTTTACGGATCGGCGGTCGATACATCGTGGGCGAACATCAGGACAAGCAATCGCAAGTCGAAGATAAGCTTGATGATCTGATTGATAATCCAAACCTAGCTGATGCGCTGGAAAGCGATCAATTCAAGCAGTTTCTCGATCAGGTGCCGATCGCGATAGCAGTGGCGGAGCTGGAGCCGGAAGAACGGCTGGTCTACGCAAATCTCGAGTTCGAGCGTATAGCTGGCGTGAGCGCTGAGCGTATCACAGGCAATCGCTGGGACGTCTTAAATGACGTCGGATCAGCGGTAGAAGATGGCGTTCCTCTGGGTATCGCAGTGATCGCAGGTCATGACCATCTCGGAACCTTTGTGTTTAGCAATGGCGAGTGCGCGCGCGTAAACATCTGGTCAAATGTGATCGAGGGTGATGCGGGACCGGCATTCCGCCTAGTGGCTCTCGCTCCCGCGTCCACGGGGGACGCCTACGCGGATACCACCCTTCAGGAGCAGCTGGCCGAGAAGGATGTATTGCTTCAAGAGTTGCAGCACCGGATCAAAAATAACCTGCAGATGGTCACAGCGCTAATCCGGCTCGAAGCGCGCAATGTTCCCAAAGATGCAACCACCGAGCGGTTTGAGACGCTGGCGGGCAGGGTTGAAACCCTTGCTTTGCTGTATCGCACCCTGTCGGGACAAGACGTTGGCGACGAGGTCGACCTCGGCATCTTTCTTTCGCAGATTACCAGCTCAGTGGTTGCAGCGCACGCGAACGAAGGGGTTAGGTTAGACCTGAAGGTGGACACCTGGCCCGTGTCTATCGACGTCGCGATGCCCACGGGCCTAGTAGTCAACGAACTGCTCACGAATGCGCTCAAGCACGCGTTCGTAGGTCGAGATTCCGGGACGATCACGGTACACAGCCTGATTGATGATACAGGCTGCCATGTGATTGTTGCGGATGATGGCGTTGGTTTGCAGTCTCCTGAGGACTGGCCTCCACGCGGGAAGCTTAGCTCCCTGATTGTTCAGTCTCTTCGCCAGAATGCGAAGGCGGATCTGAACGTTCAATCGGCGCCGGGCGAGGGCATGCGCGTTACAATCAGCTTCAAGCGCGCGAATGCTCACTGACACCCCAACCAGGGTTGCCGCCCAAACTGGTCGCGGCTGCGAAGCGAGCGTCGATAAAGCTCATTCGCTATTAGCGGGACGTGGGGAGAGTCCACGGAGCGTAGCCATCACGGGTACGCCAAGGTTCGCTGTTCCCGGCGCCCACCAAATCCCCTGGCTCCCCGACCTCGTCAAAGCAGCTCCAGCCTGAACGCCCGGAAATTTGCCCCGGTTACGATCCTACAGCGCAACTGGCTGGCAAACGGGCGAGGATACTGCTCGGTTCCGGTAGCGAGTATCTGGTCGATCTGCGCGGCATCGTCGATGAGAGCGCCTATGCGAGTTGAGAGCAATCCCATTCCGGATTCCTGCACATGAGATCGCCGATGTTAAACTGCCACGCGTATCCGTACCCGGCAATTCGGCATCATTGAGAACAAAGGGGCTTTCTGCTATCGACCTTCACCTCGACGTAAAGCGCTGCACTTCGATTGGCGGCGCCCTATCTAAATTCAACGTCCAAGGATAAACATTGTCTTCCTACAAAGCGCCCTCTTTTCAAGACCGTATTGCCGCAGCCGGATCGGCCAGACAAAAGGCTCTGGATGCACTCAGAGCTAAGCCGCCAGTTGACGCGGCACTGATAGCGGAGCGACGCCGGGCGCAGGAAGTTCGGGATGAGGCAGATGCAAAGAAGCGAGCCGCCAAAGCTGAGGCGCTGGCTTTAGCCAAGGCGGAAAAAGCAGAACGCAAAGCCGCTGAGGAAGCCGCCGCAGCGCTCAAAGCCGCCAGGCTGACACCCGCCGGCGCCGCCGAAATGAAAGCAGCACGGGACGCACGATACGCTGCGCGCAAAGCTCGAAAGAAGTAAGGGATATCGGGAGCTGACCAAGCTGGTCGAGGTCGCGTCCGTCAATGTGGTGTAAAATCGGGTGTGGCCACTGGGCTGCATTTTCAGGCGGCCTTGGGTGTAATCTGTAGCGGCTGTGCCTCCTCGATCATTGGTGTGGCAAGGGCGGCCATGCCCTCGATCTGCATGTAGCGGTGCTGGAGCTGGTATTCGTCATTCTGCTCGAGCAGGACGGCGCCGACGAGGCGGATGATGCTGTCCTCGTTCGGGAAGATGCCGACCACATCGGCGCGGCGCTTCACTTCCTTGTTCAGGCGTTCCAGCGGATTGGTGCTGTGGAGCTTGACCCGGTGCTGCTCGGGGAAGGTCATGTAGGCGAGCACGTCGTGCTCGGCATCGTCCATGCAAGCGCCGAGCTTTGGCCAGCGGGCGCGCAACTGATCAGCGACCTGCCGCCAGACCTGCGTCGCAGCGGCATGGTCGGGCTGAAGGAAGACCTGACGGATTGCAGCGGCAACGACGGTATTCTGGCCCTTGGGCACATAGGCCAGGGCGTTGCGCATGAAGTGGACGCGGCAGCGCTGCCAGGTCGCGCCCATGACGCGGGTAATCGCCGCCTTGAGCCCCTCGTGGGCATCGGAGATGACCAGCTTCACGCCGGTCAGGCCGCGCCGGACGAGGTCCTTGAGGAAGCTCGACCAGAACGGCTCGGCTTCGGAAGGACCGATGTGCAGGCCGACGATCTCGCGCTTGCCCTCGGTGTTGACGGCCACAGCGATTATCGCGGCGACACTGACGATCCGCCCGCCCTCGCGCACCTTGAGATAGGTAGCATCGAGCCAGAGGTAGGGCCAGTCGCCGGCGAGCGGCCGCTTGAGGAAGGCGTGGACCCGCTCGTCGATGTCCTTGCACAGCTTGGATACCGAGGACTTGGAGATGCCAGTCATGCCCATCGCCTGCACCAGTTCATCGACGCGCCGGGTGCTGACGCCGGCGATCCATGCTTCCTGGATCACCGCGACCAGCGCCTTCTCGACGGTCTTCCTTGGCTCCAGAAAGCCGGGAAAGTAGGCGCCGGTCCGCAGTTTGGGGATCTTGAGATTGAGCGTGCCGAGCCGGGTGTCGAGACTGCGGTCGCGGTAGCCATTGCGCCAGGTCGTGCGATCGCCGGAACGCTCGTGCCGGCCGGCGCCGACCAAGCCATCGACGTCGGCCTCCATGATGATCTGTAATACGTTCTCGGCGATCGTGCGCAGGAAATCTCCATCTCCGGTCTTCGCCATCAGCTCGGCAAGCGGTAATCTATCGTCGGTCATCGGGATCAACTCCTCGGTGGGCGTGTGAAGTGTGGTAACTCCACCTTACCGATGAGCCCGGTGGCCACCGAGATCGAATTCGCATGGGTGGGGCATGCCCCACCCATGCGATCGCCTCAATCTACACCGGAAATTACACCACGAGCGCGGACGCTAACGCTGGTCGATGCCTGATCTCGCCAGACGTCTCGCGGACGATCTGGTGTTATCGGATCCAGAGTGTGTTCTCTGAGCGGGTAGGGAAAGCGAAGTCCTCCGAGGAGCCACCTCGAAGTTCGAGCGATTTGAGTAGGCTGGCGCGAGCATCGGTCATCAGTTCAAACTGAATCGGTTTACCGGTCTTTTGCTGTGCGACCGTAGCCCGTGTCCGAATTTTCCGATCGCAAACGATACCACTGACCCTGACCTTTGCCAGATCGCATCCGCGAAGCTTGCTGTCGATAGCGAGGTCAAAGAGGGCCCGGCTGCGGCCCCTCCCATGCTGATCGAGAAAGAAACGGATCGCTCAAATCTGGCGGGGTTTGAGCGCCCGCTTCGCTCCAACCTTGCGTCCGATGTTCCACGATACCCGATCGTATGGCGCGAGCAGCGGGATCAAACTCTGATAATCCCACGACACATCTCCTGTGGCCCACACGGCCATAGATAGAACGCTTCAGACAAGGCGCCGACCCATTACACTCCGTTTGGCTTCCGCGCCGTGCTTGAGGTCGTTCACGATCAGTGTCGGCTGTAAGGCGCCATCGACATGTAACCGGGCGGAAGCGCCCGCTATCACAATCCGCACGTGCATCCACCGACCGGCTTCGAGATCTACATATGTCTCGTACTTACCGGGTGTCTCGGCGCGCAATCTCTCCCATGGATGTTCGGGGGAGAAATGTACTGGACAGCGTGGTTGCGGCGCACCTGATCGTCAGCCCGTCCGTTTGTCGGACGTAGATAAATTGCCTCCAGCTTTTCTTCATCCTGTGCCCGCAATGCCATGCCCACAAAGCCTCGCGCCGTGGCGCTAGCCGTGGAGTTTGGAGAGCCGCTGATCCAGGCTTCGAACACTCCTTCGCCGAAGTCGCGCGTATCCAGCATCACCAGACGATCAAGACCCGAGACAGGCATTAGCTTGCAGCGCGGGGCACCGCCTTGTCACCTTGCGCCTCCACCGGATTACGCTTCTGGTCCCCACCGCGATCAGATATGTTCACACCACCAGTGAGGGGAGTTCGCCGAATGGCCGGGTTTGCTCCGCAGCAGCAGGGTATCTTCTACCTGACCGAAGGCGGACAGGAGACCGAGATCCAGTACCGTCACGGGCACGACCTGCCCGAGTTCGCCATGTACCCGCTGCTCGACGATCCGGCGGCAATGGCGGACCTGAAGGCGATGTACGAAGCCGTGCTCGAGGTCGCGGCGCGCCATGGCTTCGTGGCGATGCTCTCCGGCCTCGACTATCGCGGCAGCCCCGACTGGGGCGAGAAACTGGGATACTCGCGCGATGGCCTCGCCAATGCGCTCGAACGGTCCATCGCCTTCCTGCGCGATGTTGCCGAACCTTACCGGGACCGGCTTCCCGGCCTGCTCATCGGCGGCCAGGTCGGCCCGCGCGGCGATGCCTATGCCCTCAACCGCACGATCACGGCCGAGGAAGCCGAGGACTACCACGCCTTCCAGCTGGAGGTCCTGAAGCGCGCCGGGGTAAATTTCGTCTGGGCCGCGACCTTCAACGGCGTGCCCGAGGCCATCGGCGTCGCCCGCGCCGCCGCCCGCATCGGCTTGCCGCTGGGCATCTCGTTCATGCTGGACGGCGATCACCGACTCAAGTCGGGCGTCAGCCTGAAGGACGCGATCGAGACGGTAGATGCCGAGGCCGGGAGTGCGCGGCCGGACTATTACGGCATCAACTGCTCGCACCCGATCGAGTTCGAGCCTGCCTTCGAGGCCGGCAACTGGGCTTCTCGTGTGCGCAGCCTGCGGCCCAACGCCAGCGCCCGGGACAAGATCGAACTGTGCTCGATCGGCCATCTGGAGGAAGGCGATCCCGTCGATCTCGGCGACCGCATCGCGGCTTTCGCCGGGCGCCATCCTCAGGTGGACATCTTCGGCGGCTGCTGCGGAACCTGGGACAAGCACCTCGACCAGATCGCCGGCCGCGTCCGCGAAGTCCGGCGCGAAGTCCGGGCACAGCCATGAAAAAGGGCGCCCCGGCCGAAACCGGGACGCCCCTCTCCACCGATCCGCGCCAATGAGAGCGGGTATCAGAACTGCATGTTGATCGAGCCCGAGATTGTGCGCGGTGCGCCGATATAGGCGTAGATGGTCGAAGTCGGATTGATGCCCGCATCATCGAAACCGCCGACGTAGAACTTGTCGAACAGGTTGGTGACGTTGAACTGCAGGTAGGTCTTCTCGCCCAGCCCCAGAAACCCGGCGTTGAGGCGCGCATCGAGGTTGACGGTGGTGTAGGCCGGAACCTTGGCGCCGTACACTTCGACCCCGGCGGTGGTGTAGACCGCCGAATTGGAGTCGTTGTAGTACCGCGCGCCGGTGCGCTTGGCCTCGAGCCCGACCGACAGCGGGCCGAACTCGCCCTGCACGCGGCCGCCCAGGGTGTACTGGGGGACGGCGCCCTCCATGTTGCCCTTGGTGGCGTAGTAGTAGGTGTCGCCCGCCGCCGAGCAGCCGTAGGCGCCGATCGGGTTGAGCGTTCCGGTCACCGCATTGGTGGTACTGCCGCAGGTGCCGCCGGCGACGTCCTCCTTGATCTTCGACCACAGGTACGAATAGAACACCGAGGCCGAGAAGTGGCTGTCCGGCCGCACCGCAAGGCTGGCGTCGATGCCGTAGCGCTCGACCTTGCCGAGATTGGTGTAGATCGAGGTCTGCGAGTCCGGGTCATAGGCCGAGGACAGGCGGTTGCTGAAGATCGTGTACCAGCCGCCCAACGATCCCTGCAACATGCCGCTCTGGTAGCGCACGCCGACGTCGAAGTTGTCGGTGGTCTCGGGCTTCGCCGCCGATGCCCCGCCCGAGTAGAACGCGTTATAGAGGTTATCGGTGCCCGGCACCTGGATGCCCTTCGAATAGTTGGCGAAGGCGGTGACGGCCGGGGCGATATCGAAGGTAGCGCCGATGTTCGGCAGGGCGCGGGTATACGAGAAGGTCTTCTGCATGGCGCCAACGTAATTGGTGCCGAGCGAGGTCAGGTAGGCCTCGTAAGTCGCCTGATCCTCGGTATTGGTGCTGAAGCACGAGACGCTGCCGCTGCCGCTGGCGCTGGTGGTCAGGCAGTTCTGCGTGAGGTTGCGGCGCAGGTTCTTGAGCGCAAGGCCCGCGTTGATATGCAGCGCACCGAACTCGCCCGAGTACTCGCCCGAGATCTGGTGCAGGATCGCATAGGACAGGCGATCACGCTTCTGCAGGACGTTGCCGCTGGCATCGACGAGCGGGTTGTCGTCATTGAAGTAGGAAGAGGCGAAGCCGTTGCTGTTCACGTAGCCCAGTTCGCCGGTCTGGTGGTGGCGGCCGCGATCCCAGGCGTAGGAGACGCGGAAGCGCTGCGTGTCGCTGAGGTCGTAGATCAGCGAGGCGAGGACGCCGAGGCGCCAGGTCTCGGTCTGGCTGGGGGCAGAGAGGAGCACGGTGTCGAGCGTGTCGCCGTCGCCGTTGAGGTCGACGCCGCCGAAGTACGGGGTGCCGCCGATGTAGCCGCTGATGGCAGTGCCGCCCGCATTGAACGAACCTTCCTTGGCCGAGGCGGTGCCGCCGCCGTTGGCCGAGGTGTACTGGAGGTAGGGATCGACGGTCAGGGTCAGGCGGTCGCTCAGCGTGAACTTGGAGTTCATACGGATGTTCCAGGTGCGCGACGGGTTGTAGCGCCACTCCCACGAAGCGCCGCAGGTGGTCGCCGCATCGGCCACGCCGGTTACGCCGTCGGCCGCCGAGCAGGAGTCGAGCGAGTAGTCGTCACGCTCGGCCTTGCTGGTCGGGAAGCGGCCCGAGCTGCTGGAATTGACGCCGGTGTTGTTCGGGTAATCGTCGGTGACGAGGCGGACCGAAGGATAGTAGTTGTTGTGGTTGACGTTGTAATGCCCGGCGATCGAGATGAAGTCGCCATTGTCGCCCAGCGGCTGGTAGATCTTGGCGTTGAGCTGGGTCTTGTCGATCTTGCCGATGCCGCCGTAGGCGACGTCATAGGTGTCCTTCGAGGCCGCGAACCAGGCGCGGGTACCGGACGAGTTGAGGTCGCCGGTGTTGATCATCCCGAATATGCGCATCTTGTTGTAATCGCCCAGCGTGCCGACCATGCGCGCGCCGAATTCGTGTTCGGGCACGATCGAGCGATAGTTCACCGTCGATCCCGAGGCCGAAGCGGTGGGCGAGATCGACGTCGGTGGTGCCAAGGTTGACGTTGACCTGCTCGATCAGCTCGGGGTCGAGCATCTGGTTCGAGTAGATCGCGTAGTTGCCGGTGTCGTTGAGCGGGATGCCGTCGAAGGTCTGCGAGATGCGGCTGTCGTCGAAGCCGCGGATCATCAGCGTGCCGCCCGAGGAGCCGTAGCCGTCGTTGTTCTGGAAGCTGACGCCGGGCATCATGTTGATGATGTCGTCCACCGACTGCCCGGGAGTCTGGCGGGCGATCAGCTCCTGCGTCATGACCTGCTTGGCCTTGGGGGTGTCGGGAATCTTGAGGCCCGCGATGGAGTTGTCGACCTTGCCGGTGACGACGATCTCGGAATTCTCGAAGTCGAGCGAGCCGGTCGACTGTGCACGCGCGGGGGCGGAGCCGAGCGCGCAAGCGACGGCGGCGCTCGCCGCGGTGGCGGCGAGCAGGCGATACTTCTGCATGTGAAACACGACCTCAAGCTGGCCCCTCGCGGGGCGTCAATGGCGCGGGATCATCCCGGTTGAGGAAGCACAATCGTCCGCCAACGGCTGTCTTCGATGGCAGCCCGTAATCCGCTGCCGGGACCGGCATAATCAAAGCTATGTGACGGTTTCAAGACACACTGGTGCGCGAAAGCATCGCGCGGGCACCGCTGTGGCGCGCTCGCCACATTTGTTGCAGGCGTGCTGATGTACAGCTGAAATATATCGATAAGGCCTACACAGCGCGACAAACGAAGCAGCACCGTGCCGCCCAGCGCCTCGGTTCGAATCGCTTTGGTGTGGTCAATGGGGCGATCGTGACTCGCTACCGTTGCCGTTCGCCATGCTGCCGGTCAGCGCCTCGACCATGGCGGGCGCCGGGCTGAGTTCCATTGGCGCGACGTGCAATTGGCGGCGGCGGGCGATGGCCTCGGGCTGCTCACGGCGGATCCAGTCCATCATGCCCTCGCGGATCTCGCAGCGCAGGTCAAACAGGGTGGGGCCGTCACGCGCGCTCATCAGCAGGCGTACCTCGAGGGTGGCATCGCGGCAGTCTGTGACCTGCAGGATCTGTGCGCGCTGGTCCCACAGGCGGTGGGCCTTGATCTGGCGGGTGTATTCCTCACGGATCGGGCCGATGTCCACGCCCTGGTCCAGGTACAGGAACACGGTGCCGAGCAACTGCGAGGTGGTCTTGGTCCAGTTCTGGAAGGTATCCTCGAGGAAGCGATTGGAGGGGACGACAAGGCGGCGGTCGTCCCAAAGGCGCACGACGACGTAAGTCGTGCGGATGTCCTCGATACGGCCCCATTCGCCGTCGAGGATGATGACGTCGTCGATCGAGATCGGCTCGGTCATCGCCATCTGGATGCCCGCGATGAGGGCCTTCAGCGCAGGCTGCGCAGCGGCGCCGACGGCCAGCGCGGCAAGACCGGCCGAGGCCATCAGGGTAACGCCGATCTCCTTCACCCCGGGGATCGAGGCGAGCATGCCCGAGATCGTCAGGAACACGATCAGGAACGTGCCGAGGCGGCTCATGATACCAAGACGCGTGCGGCGGCGGCGGGCGTTGCGGTTGTTCTCGACGGTGATGTCGGCCCGCAGGATCATCGCCTCGATGAAGGCGCGGAAGATCGCGATGGCCACCCAGCCGGTGAGGAGCGGCATGACGAAGGGGGCGAAGCGCTCCCACACCGCATCGAGCGCCGGGGCCTCACGCGCGGCGAAGACCACGCCGATGGAGACGAAGGCCCAGCGGGTAGGCCGTTCGAGCCGGTTGACGACGAGGCCGTCCGCATCGCTGGTGCTCCCCGAGCCACCCGGACGAGGACGCGGAACAGCACGGCGTGGATCACCAGTGCAAGCACCACGCCGATCAGCCCGGCGAGGATGGCGACCACGGGTCTTTCGGCCCAGTTCGGAAGGCCCGCGATGTGGCTCTCGATGAAGTCGATCATGGGGAGCAAACGATGCTGCAGTGCAGCAGTTTCGCAGGCGGTCGCATCAGTCGGGCGTTGCGCCGAGAACCCGCCCTTCGAGAAGCTCAGGGTGAGCGGGGTTTAAGGGCTATCCCCGAGTGAGCGAGACACGGGACGTCCCCTGAACCCGCTCAGCCTGAGCCTATCGAAGGTCCCGAGGCGGGGCGCAAGGCTCAGTGCGCCGCGCCCCAGCTCTCGCCGTGACCGATCTCGATCCCCAGCGGCACGTCGAGCGTCACGGCGGGCAGCGCCGCATCCGCCATCACCCGCTCGATCACCGGCGAGGCCGCCGCGACGTCGCCCTCGGGCAGTTCGAAGACGAGTTCGTCGTGCACCTGCAGCAGCATGCGCACGTTCGGCAGGCCCGCCTCGACCAGCGCCGGGGTCATGCGCGCCATCGCCCGCTTGATGATGTCGGCGCTGGTGCCCTGGATCGGCGCGTTGATCGCCGCGCGCTCGGAACCCTGGCGCTCGGCCTGGTTCTTGGAATTGACGCGCGGGAACCACGTCTTGCGACCGAACAGCGTCTCGGAATAGCCCTTGGCGCGCACGCTCTCCAGCGTCTCGTGAATGTAGCGCTGGATGCCCGGGAAGCGCTCAAAATAACGGTCGATCATCGCCTGCGCCTCGTCCGATGACGTGCCCAGACGCCCCGCGAGGCCCCAGCGCGAGATACCGTAGAGGATCGCAAAGTTGATTGTCTTGGCCCGCCCGCGCGTGTCGCGATCGACCGTTCCGAACATCTCCATCGCCGTGCGCGAGTGAATGTCCTCGTTCGCCGCGAACGCTTCCTTGAGGCTGGGCACGTCGGCCATGTGCGCGGCGAGGCGCAGCTCGATCTGCGAATAGTCGGCGGCGAGCAGGACATTGCCCGGCTCGGCGACGAAGCAGTGACGGATCTGGCGGCCGATCTCGGTGCGGATCGGGATGTTCTGCAAGTTCGGGTCGGTCGAGGACAGGCGCCCGGTCTGCGCGCCGACGAGGCTGTAGCTGGTGTGGACGCGGCCCGTCTCCGGGTTGATCGCGGCCTGCAGCGCCTCGGTGTAAGTCGAGCGCAGCTTGGAAAGTTGGCGCCATTCCAGCACCTTGGTGGCGACGATCTCGCCCTCGGCGGCCAGCTTTTCGAGCACCGACTGGTCGGTGGAATACTGGCCGCTCTTGCCCTTCTTGCCGCCCCTGTAGCCGAGCTTGTCGAACAGGATGTCGTCGAGCTGCTTGGGGCTGCCGATGGTGAATTCCTGGCCGACCTTCTCGAAGATCTCCTTTTCCAGCGCGCCGATCGCCTCGGCGAACTGGCTGGAAAGACCGGACAGTTTCTCACGGTCGACCTTGACCCCGTGGCGCTCCATTTGCGCCACGACCGGGATCAGCGGGCGGTCGACGCGCTCGTAGATGCGGGTTCCGCCTTCATAGGACAGGCGCGGTTTCAGCGCAGAGTGCAGCCGCCAGGTGACGTCGGCGTCCTCGGCGGCGTACTGCGTGGCGCGGTCGAGCGGAACTTCGCCGAAGGGGATCGCCTTCTTGCCGGTACCGCAGATTTCCTTGAAAGTCATCGTGGTGTGGCCAAGGTGGCGCTGCGAAAGCTCGTCCATGCCGTGGCCGCCGCCGATACCCTCGATCTGACGGCCGGCATCGAGGCAGAAGCTGACGATCATCGTATCGTCGATCGGCGCCACCGCTATGCCGTGGCGCGCCAAGACGTTGAGGTCGTACTTGATGTTCTGGCCGACCTTGAGCACCGCATCGCTCTCCAGCAGCGGCTTCAGGCGGGACACAGCGGCACCTAGCGATACCTGAACGGGCTTCTCCGCGAACATATCGCTGCCACCGTGGCCAAGCGGGATGTAACACGCCTCGTTCGGCCCGACCGCGAGGCTGATGCCCGCCAGGTCAGCCCGCATCGAGTCCAGCATCGAGGTCTCGGTGTCCACCGCGACAAGCCGCGCGGCGAAGGCCTTGGCGATCCACTCGTCGAGCTGCGCCTCCGTCGTCACGCACGCGTAGGCATCGCGATCGATCGCGGGCCACTGGGGCAGCGATTGGCGCGCAGCGCCTTCGGTCGGGCGGGCGGCGGCTATGATCGTCGCCTTCGCCGGGTTCAGCTGCGTCGCGCGCTCGGGGCTGCCGTGGCCGGTGTCGAGGCGCTTCAGGAGGCTGGTGAAGCCGTGGGTGGAGAGGAATGCCGCCAGCGGCTCGGGCGGGATCGCATCGAGCTTGAAGTCGTCAAGCGCCATCGGGAGGGTGCAGTCTTCCTTCAGCGTCACCAGCACCTTGGACAGGCGCGCCTGCTCGGCCTGCTCGATCAGGCGTTCCTGAAGCTTGGACTTCTTCATCTCCGGCGCGGCGGCGAGCGCGCTTTCGAGATCGCCGTAGTCTTGGATCAGCTTGGTCGCGGTCTTGGGGCCGACGCCGTAGACGCCGGGGACATTGTCAACCGCGTCACCCATCAGCGCGAGGACGTCGCCCACCTTCTCGGGGGAACGCCGAACTTCTCGATCACTTCGGGAATGTCGATGCGCTGGTTCTTCATCGTGTCGAGCATGTCGACGCAGCCGCCGCCGATGCCGCATTTGCCGACCAGCTGCATGAGATCCTTGTCCGAGGACACGATCGTCACGTCCCAGCCCTTCGCCGTGGCGGCGCGTGCGTAGGAGGCGATGAGGTCGTCTGCCTCAAGGCCCGGCTCCTCGATGCAAGGCAGCGAGAAGGCGCGCGTCGCGTCGCGGATCAGCGGAAACTGCGGGACCAGATCTTCGGGTGGCGGCGGGCGGTTGGCCTTGTAATCCACGTAGATGTCGTTGCGGAACGAATGGCTGCCCGCGTCGAGAATCACCGCCAGATGCGTCGGGCCATCGGCCTTGTTAAGATCCTCGGCCAGCTTCCACAGCATCGTCGTGTAGCCGTAGACCGCGCCCACAGGCGTGCCCACCGGGTTAGTGAGCGGCGGCAGGCGGTGATAGGCGCGGAAGATGTACGCCGAGCCATCGACGAGATAGAGGTGCTGCTTGGAATCCATGCCGCAACCCCTAGAGCATTCTGAAGTCGGCTGGAACAGCCGACGGCTCGCAGAATGCGGCAAACAAGAGCATATGGACCATCAGCTGAGTCAACCTGATCGGATGATGATCCGGCAACGCTCATTTCTTCTCCGCACAGGAACCGTTCATGTCCGCAGGTGTTTTCGCCGAGCGCTTGAAACGCCGCAGTGTGCCTCGTAACCACGGGTCTGAGCCCGTCGAAGAGGCTCACGCGGCGTTTTCGCCGACGGGGTAACTCGCAGAAAGAGGGATTGAATATGCGCAAGATCGTTTTCGTTGCTGTAGCAGCAGTGGCCGCCATGTCGCTGGCCGCCTGCTCGGAAAAGACCCAGGACGCCGCCAGCGAAGCCGCTTCGTCGGCCGGTGACGACCTCTCCGACACCGCCTCGGACGTGGGTGATGCGCTGGGTAATGCCGGCGCCACCGCATCGCAGGCCGCCAACGACACCGCCGATGCCGCCAAGGATGCTGCCAAGAGCGCCGAGAAGACCACCGATGACATCGCCGCCGACGCCGAGAAGGCCGCGAACGACGTCGCCAAGGAACTCGACGATCACACCGACGGCAACCCGCACACCAACTGATCTGTCGGATCGAAGAAACGGAAAAGGGCCTTCACGGCCCCTTTTTGTGTCCTTCGCCGTAGCCCGGAGGCTCAGCGCGCCGAGGCGCTGCGCGGGTAGTTCGGCCCTTCGGCCTGATAGCCGTTGTAGATCGTGCGCGCGATGTTGGCGATGCGCGTCTCGCGCCCGGGGCGACCGCCCTGCCCGGTCACGTAGATCGCAACCGCGAAGACCCGGCCATCGGGCGTCTGGATGATGCCGACGTCACTGGAGGTGTTGTTGAGCGAGCCGGTCTTGTGGGACACCTCCACCCCCGCAGGCAGTCCGGCCGGAATGCGGCGCTTGCCGGTCAGGCAGCGGCTCATCGCGCCGAGCAGGACATTGCGGCTCGACGGGCTCAGCCACTTGCCCTGGTAAATGCCCGAGAGCAGGTTCACCATGGCCTTGGGCGTGGCGCTGTCGCGCTTGTCGACGACGCGGGCGGGATCGATGGCGCCATCGTCGCGCACCAGCGTCGCGATGTCGCGGTCGATGTGCCAGTCGTCGATCCCGGCGCGCTGAATCCAGGCGTTGACTGCCTTGGGACCGCCGATGACCTTCAGCAGTGCGTCGGTCGCGTAGTTATTGGAGCGCGTGATCATCAGCTCGATCAGGCGCGTGGCAGACATGTACTCACCCGGCCGCACCGGTGCGATCGCGCTGGAGAACGGCGCCGAGCCGACCGGAACCATAAGCGGAAACTCGCTCGACAGGCTCCACTTGCCCTTGTCCACGCCTTCCAGGAAAGTCGCGGCGATGGCGATCTTGCTGGTGCTGGCCATCGGGAAGCGCTGGTCGCCCAGCACGTCGACCATGCGGCCGCTGGCGAGGTCCATCGCGGCGACGCCGATGCGGCCCTGCGAGGCATTGGCGACGGCTGCAAGCTGCTGGCCGAACGGCGAATTGTAGGTACGCGGCCCGCGCTGGTCCGTGCCGAAAATATCGTCGAAGCTGTTCTGGACCTGCACCACCTGCTCGGTCGGGCGGGAGAGCGGATCGATCTGCTCTGCCTGCGCGCCATGCGGTGATGTGACGGCCGCGAGCATCGTCGCAGCAGCGAAAAAGCGTCCGGCGCCCTTACGGCACCGCGCGAAAAGTCGGTCTGCCCCGGTCATGCAGCCCACACCCTACCTTCGTCCATATTCCCAAACGGTTAACGTTCCAGCGACGAAACGCCAGAGTCCAGCGATGAGTTGCATTGGACGTGCGGCGATTTCCCAAATGCGCACTTTCCTTTCACGCAGATGAACGAAGTTTACGCAGCCCGGGCCTTTGGGGGCTTCGACAAGTCAGCCTGAGCGGGGTGGATGTCTGCACTACCTCCGCTCACCCTCCGCTTGTCAAAGGGTCGGGCGCAGCGAAACCTCGCCAGAGCAAACAAAAGGGCCGGGAGATCGCTCTCCCGGCCCCTTCGATGTGCTGACGCTGGGTCAGGGCTTCATCAGAAGCCCATGTCACCCATGCCGCCCATGCCGCCGGGCATGGCGGGCATTGCGGGCTTGTCGTCGGCGCGCTCGACGATACCGGCTTCGGTCGTGATGAGCAGACCGGCAACCGACGAGGCGTCCTGCAGCGCGGTGCGCACGACCTTGGTCGGGTCGATGACGCCGGCGGCCTTCAGGTTCTCGTAGACGTCGGTGGCGGCGTTGAAGCCGATGCCTTCGTCCGCCTGGTCGAGCAGCTTGCCTGCGACGACGGCGCCATCGCTGCCGGCGTTCTCGGCGATCTGCTTGACCGGTGCGGTGATCGCCTTGCGGACGATGTCGACGCCGCGGGTCTGGTCTTCGTTGGCGCCCTTGAGGCCTTCGAGAGCGCGGGTCGCGTAGAGCAGCGCGGTGCCGCCGCCGGGGACGATGCCTTCTTCAACGGCAGCGCGGGTCGCGTGGAGAGCGTCGTCGACGCGGTCCTTGCGCTCCTTCACCTCGACTTCGGTCGCGCCGCCGACCTTGATGACGGCAACGCCGCCGGCCAGCTTCGCAAGGCGCTCCTGCAACTTCTCGCGGTCGTAGTCCGAAGTGGTGACTTCGATCTGCGCGCGGATCTGCTCGACGCGGCCCTTGATCTCGTCGGCCGAACCGGCGCCGTCGACGATCGTGGTGTTGTCCTTGTCGATGGTGACCTTCTTGGCCTGGCCCAGCATGCCCAGGGTGACGGTCTCGAGCTTGATGCCGAGGTCTTCCGAGATCATCTCGCCGGCGGTCAGCGTGGCAATGTCGCCCAGCATGGCCTTGCGGCGATCGCCGAAGCCCGGAGCCTTGACGGCAGCGATCTTCAGGCCGCCACGCAGCTTGTTGACGACGAGCGTGGCCAGAGCCTCACCCTCGATGTCTTCGGCGATGATGAGAAGCGGACGGCCCGACTGCACCACGGCTTCCAGGATCGGAAGCAGCGCCTGCAGCGACGACAGCTTCTTCTCGTGGATGAGGATGTACGGGTTCTCGAGTTCGACCGTCATCTTCTCGGGGTTGGTGACAAAGTAGGGCGAGAGGTAGCCACGGTCGAACTGCATGCCTTCGACGACGTCGAGTTCGAATTCGAGACCCTTGGCCTCCTCGACGGTGATCACGCCTTCCTTGCCGACGCGCTCCATGGCTTCGGCGATCTTCTCGCCGACTTCCACGTCACCGTTGGCGGAGATGATGCCGACCTGGGCGATTTCCGACGAACCGGCAACCGGGGTCGAACGCGCCTTGAGGTTTTCGACGACCTTGAGGACGGCGAGGTCGATGCCGCGCTTCAGGTCCATCGGGTTGGTGCCGGCGGCAACCGACTTCATGCCTTCGCGCACGATCGCCTGGGCGAGAACGGTCGCGGTGGTGGTGCCGTCACCGGCCTTGTCGTTCGCCTTCGAGGCCACTTCGCGCAGCATCTGCGCGCCCATGTTCTCGTACTTGTCCTTGAGTTCGATCTCCTTGGCGACCGACACACCGTCCTTGGTGATGCGGGGCGCGCCGAAGCTCTTCTCGATGACGACGTTGCGGCCCTTGGGGCCGAGGGTCACCTTGACGGCGTTGGCGAGGGTGTCGACACCGGCGAGAATGCGCTCGCGGGCGTCACGGCCGAACTTTACGTCCTTGGCTGCCATTTTAGAATTCCTTCAAAAAACAGATGGTAGGTCGGATGCTCAGGCGATGACGCCGAGGATGTCCGATTCCTTCATGATGAGCAGGTCTTCACCAGCGACCTTGACCTCGGTGCCCGACCACTTGCCGAACAGGACGCGGTCGCCGACCTTGACGTCGAGCGGGGTGATCGTGCCGTTCTCGGCGCGGGCGCCCGAACCGACCGAGACGATTTCGCCTTCAGCGGGCTTTTCCTTGGCGCTGTCGGGGATGATGATGCCGCCGGCGGTCTTTTCCTCGGCTTCAACGCGGCGCACGAGAACACGGTCGTGCAGCGGGCGGAAAGTCATTGGGGTGTCTCCCTAGATCCAACGAAGTATAAAACTGGACTTGGCACTCAGTGAAGGAGAGTGCCAACGGCGGAGATATGGTCCGGTGCCATGGGGCCGTCAATGGGGACTTCGCAGAAAAAATTTATCTGCCGTTCAACTTCGCGGCGAACTGGTGCGCCCGGTAGATGATCGCTCTATGACACTGCGACAGTCGGCGCAGAGATAGGCATCGACCGTTCGGGCACAAGGCCGAATCGATCGCGCCAGTGCCAGCGACCGAGCAGCAGGATCGCCGCGACCGTCAGGCCGACCGCGAGGCCGATCCACACGCCCACGCCCTTGAGCGGCGTGAAGAGGCCCAGCACAACCGAGGTCGCGAAGCCTGCCAGCCAGTAGCCGACGATGGCGATCAGCGCGGGAATCCGTGTGTCCTGCACACCGCGCAGCACGCCAGCGGCGATCGCCTGCACGCCGTCGGTCAACTGGAATATCGCGGCGATAAAGAGATACTGCACCGCCAGCGCGACCAGTGCCGCATTGGCAGGCGCGGACACGTCGACATAGGCGGAGATGATCGTGCGCGGAATCAGCAGCATCGCCAGCGCGGACAGCCCGACGAAGCCGAGGCCGATCGCGATCGCCACCCATCCCGCGCGCGCAATCGCGTCACGGTCGCCGGCGCCGTAGTGATAGCCGACGCGGATCGTCGCGGCCTGGCCGATGCCGAAGGGCACCTGGAAGGCGAAGGCGGCGATCTGCAGCGCGACGGTGTGCGCGGCCAGTTCGACCTCGCCGACCAGTCCCATCAGGAAGGCGGCGCCGGAAAACAGCCCGCCCTCCGCGATCAGGGTCGCCGAGATCGGCAGGCCCAGCCGCAGCATCTGGCGCAGGCGCTGCCATTCCGGCCGCCAGAAACGCCCGAACACATGGAAGCGGCGCAAATTACGGTCACTCCGGATGGCGACCACGTACGCCAGTACGGTGACGCAGGCCGTGATCGTGCTGGCCAGCGCCGAGCCGGTGAGGCCGAGCGCAGGCATGCCGAGGTTGCCGAACACCAGTGCATAGTTGCCCAGAGCGTTCACCCCTATCGACAGCGCGGTGATCACCGTCGCGAAGACCGGCCTCCCCAAGGCGGATACGAACGTACGCAAGACGTTGGCCACCGCCATCGGGACCAATGCCAGCGAGATCACGCGGATGAAGTGCCCGGAAATCGCCGAGACACGAACATTCTGGCCGGTCAGCATCATAATCTGCTCACCGAAGAAGCAGATGCCCACCGCCACCAGCCCGAGCCCGAGCGCCAGCCACAATGCCATGCGGGCGGAGCGCCGCACCTCGCGCACCGAGTTGCGGCGACGTCCGATCTCGGCGGCGATCAGCGGGGCTACCGCGCCGGTCACGCCGTTAAGACCCATCATCACCACTGCGACAATGGCGACTGCGAGGCTCGATGCCGCCAGCGCCTCCTGCCCCAGCCGCGCCACGAAGATCACGTCGACGGCGAAGACCGCCATTTGCAGCATATTGGCAAGCGCCAGCGGCCCGGCCAGCCGCAAGGTCGCGCGCAATTCCTCGCGCAAGGGGTGGTTGTCGCTTCTCTCCCGCATCGCGGCGGGCGATAGATGCTGGTCGGGATAAGGGGAAGCGATTTCCTCGGTAGCCTTACGGGCTGGCGCCGATGTATGACCCAGGCCCATGAAGCAGATCGTAATCCTCGGCGCCTTCGCGCTGGTCGGCGCACTCGCGGGGTGCGGCGACAAGGCCCCGGACCAGTCCTCCGCCAGCCCCGCCCCGGCCGCTACGGCATCATCGACCATTGCGTCAGCGGCCGTGACCGACCCCGCGCCGATGGCTTTCGCCACCTGCCGTTCGTGCCATTCGACTGAGCCGGGCCAAAACGGGATCGGACCGACGCTGCATGGCATCGTCGGATCGAAGGCAGGCGCGGTGGAGGGCTATGCCTTCAGCCCGGCGCTGAAGAACGCGGGGATCACCTGGGATCGCCAGAGCCTTGATACCTGGCTGCAGGGGCCGATGAAGATGGTCCCCGGCACGAAGATGGTGCTGCCCGTCGCCGATGCGCAGAAGCGCAAGGCAATCATCGACTATCTCGAAACGCTGAAGTGACGCCCGACGAAGCTCTTGCCCTTGCAAAAATCCAGCACCATCTGGCTCGCTGCACGCAGGCCGGAGATGCGGGCAAAGCGGACGCTTACGCGGATTGCTTCACGACGGACGGCGTTCTGGAACTGGCGCATGAGACGATCTGCGGGCGCGAGGCGATTCGCGCGTGGATGAGCGGACCATTAGTGATCCCCGCTCCGGCAGACGGCACGCCGGGTTTCGTCAGCCACCATCTGACGACCTGCCACGTGGAGTTCACCACCTCCAAAGAAGCGGCTGCGCGGACCTACTGGCTGGTGACGAGCGCCGCCGGGCTCGATCACAACGGCTTCTACCGCGATGACCTGCGCCGCGAGGACGGATGCTGGCGCATCGCCCGTCGCCGCCCGCGCACGCTGTGGATCAGCCCGGCGAGCGTACTCCACCGGCGCTGACCGACCGATTGCCAACGAAAGAGCCCTTGCGCGTATAGTTGCGCAAGGGCCTGTCGATCGACGTCCAGGGACCGGAACGTCGCGGGGGTACGAGATCAGGTCAGACCTTGCGTCCGGGCGGCGGGGCCTGCTCGGCCGGAGCCTCCGCCTTGGCCGTAATGGCCTGTGAGGGTGCCTTCGCCGCATCGCAGCCATCGGACGCGGCCTGCGTCATCTTCGGCTGTGCGCCCGATCCGTCCGAGCTGTAGGAAACCGAGCGCGTGCAGCCGCTGGCATCGGTGCTCGACGAATAATACGTCACATGCGCGCCCTTGGGCATGTCACCGACCATCGTGAGACCCGGCATCCCAGCACCGTCAGCGCTCGCCGCCGTCACTTGCTGCTGCAACCGGGCCGCCTTCTGCTGCATGAGTGCCGCGCGCTGCATTATGGCGTTCATTTGCGCGTCCATCATCACGGAGATCCGGTCCATATGCGCGAAGGGGTCGGCCATGACCGGCATGTCCGCCTGCTGCATGACATCGGCGGGCACGAACTGCACCTTGGGCGCAACGTCGCCGGTGTACTGGACGTGGACGACGGTGCCGTCGGGCGCATCGACCTTCATCGTATGCAACTGCGCGCTGGCGGCCTCCGCCACTCCGGCGCCAAGCAGGGCGAGCACGGCAGCGCCGACGAGATATTTCCTGGGGGCATTCGCATTGGGGATGTTCTCCTTCGTGACTCGACCCTTTGCGGATGCGAAGCTGCCTTCCCGAAGCTGAACGCAGGATTACGGAACCGGAACGCAAAAGGGCGGCGCCTTGCGGCACCGCCCTTTCCGTTATCTGCCCGGAAGAACCGGGAAGAAGATTACTTGAGCTCGACGGTGCCGCCGGCTTCTTCGATCTTCTTCTTGATTTCTTCGGCTTCAGCCTTGGTCGCGCCTTCCTTGACGGCCTTGGGAGCGCCTTCGACGAGAGCCTTGGCTTCAGCCAGGCCCAGACCGGTGATCGCGCGGACTTCCTTGATGACGTTGATCTTCTTGCCACCGTCGCCGGTGAGGATCACGTCGAATTCGGTCTTCTCTTCAACGGCTTCGGCAGCGGCGCCACCAGCAGCCGGGGCAACTGCGACAGCAGCAGCGGCGCTGACGCCCCATGCTTCTTCGAGAGCCTTGGCGAGGTCGGCGGCTTCCAGAACGGTGAGCTGCGACAGTTCTTCAACAAGCTTGGCGATATCGGCCATGATTATAACTCCTGATCTGTGGTCCACCGTGGGCCTCATGCCCGGCGGCGGAATAAATCGTAAGAAACGTTCTGCTTAAGCTTGGCCTTACGCGATTTCCGAGTCGCCGGGCGGGCCCGGCTGGAAATCGCTTGGGGCGAGCGCTCAGGCAGCCTTGTCGGCGTAGGCAGCGAAAACGCGAGCCAGCTTGGCCGCCGGAGCGGTCTGCAGCTGGGCGATCTTCGTCGCCGGAGCCTGAACGAGGCCGATGAGCTTGGCGCGCAGTTCGTCGAGCGAGGGCATCGAGGCGAGAGCCTTGACACCTTCGGGGGTCAGAACCTGCGAACCCATCGCGCCGCCGACGATCTCGATCTTGTCGGTCGTCTTGGCGAATTCAACGACGGCCTTGGCGGCTGCAACGGGGTCCACCGAAGAGGAGATACCCGTGGGGCCGGTCAGGAAGTCGCCGATACCGACGTAGTCGGTGTCCGCGATGGCAAGCTTGGCAAGACGGTTCTTCGCAACCTTGTAGGTCGCGCCCGCATCACGCATCTTTCCGCGCAGGGCAGTGGACTGGGCCACCGACATGCCGAGGTTGCGGGTGACTACCACCGCGCCGGCCTCTGCGAAAACCGCGTTGAGCGAGGCGACCGATTCGGCTTTCTGCGAACGATCCATGCCATACTCCTTCACAATGGCCACGAAAGGCGAACCCCTCGTAGCCGGCTACGTATTGTCCGGGGCGCTTGCAGCACCTCGGGCGAGTCCGTCGAAGGGGAAGGAGTTCTCGTGCATGACCTTTGGTCGAAACACGATATTGACACCACGCTTGAAGGAGTGGGGCCGGGTGATTTCCTTGTCCCCGTCTAGGCTGCGAATTAAGAGGGGAACCCTCAGCAGCGGTCTCGGACGGATGACAGACGGGAATCACCCCATCAGTCGGAGCGGGCCAATGGCGGATTGGCGGTTCTGAGTCAAGGCCGGACGGTCAGGATTGGCGGCATTGTACCTGGCTGCGGGCGACGACGGCGAGGATGGTGATGAGCGCCATCGCGGGCAGCGCCCCGTGCCCGAGGTGCCCCGCCGCGATCGCCGCAGCCGCGAAGGCGAGCAAGCCGTGACGCCAAGGTCCCGTCAACACCAGCCGGTCGCGCACGAACCACAGCGCCACCATGTAGACCGCCAACGGTACTGCGACGGCAAGGTTGCTCGCCAGCATGGGGGCGTGGTGGCCCTGCCCTGCGGCATTGTCGATGGCGACCGCAAAGCCCGCCCCAGTTGCGGCGCCGCCTGCGTATATCAGCGCATGAGCGTAGCTCCAGTTGAACGAACTGGAAAAGCGCTCCTGATCGAGCGGGCCTTCCTGCGAGAAATAGAGCCACCACATCGCGAACGTGATCGCCAAGGCCGACAGGGCGAGGACGATGAGTTCGGCGGGATGCCCTCCCGGAGCATCCGCGTATGTGAAGGCCGCCGCGCTGGAAAGGAGCACCTCGCCCAGCACGATGATGACGAACAGCCCATGCCGCTCGGCAACGTGGTGGTGGTGCCAGGGCGTCTTGCCGCGCGCTTCGGCGATGACGGGAACGGCCATCTCCATCAGCGCCCCTAGCGCGAACAGCCCCGCCACCGCGCCGAACTCGCCCGGGCGCAGCACCAGCAGCGCGAGCGTCCAGTACAGCTGCGTCACCGCGATCCCGAACGCATAGCTCACCGCCGTTGCCCGGTGACGCGGGTCGGAGCGCGCGGCGATCAGCCAGAATGCCACCATCGCCGCGCGCATGACGATGTAGCCGACGATCACCAGCGTCAGGCTGCCGCCCGCGAAGACGCGTGGAACCCCGGCCGCCACGGCCAGTGCCCCCGCCATGATGACGCAAGTAATGAGGCGATAGACCGGCCCGTCGCTGTCGTAGGCCGAGGCGAACCAAGTGAAATTCATCCAGGCCCACCACGTCGCGAAGAAGGTCATCGCAAACGTCGTCAAGCCCATCGCCGCGTGGCCTGCAGCCACCGCATGGTGCAGCCCCTCGGCGGCGCTGGCCACGGCGATGACAATGACGAGGTCGAACAGCAGTTCGAGCGGCGTGGAGACGCGGTGCGCCTCGTGCGGGTCGCGGGCGCCGAAAGGGCGCCAGCTACGGGTCTTGGTCATCTGTGCGGCGGGGCCCCTGCTGTTTGGTCGATGACCTTAGAGGCGAGACCACCGGGGCGGCAAGGCCCGCCGTGGCCCCGGGTTCAGGGCGCATCGTAGCCCAGCAGATCGCCCGGCTGGCAGCCGAGTTCGCGGCAGATCGCCTCCAGCGTGGAGAAGCGGATCGCCTTGGCTTTGCCGGTCTTGAGGATCGAGAGGTTGGCGAGGGTGATGCCGATCCGCTCGGCCAGTTCGGTCAGCGTCATCCGGCGGGCGTGGAGCAGGTCGTCGAGCTTGACCACGATGTTCGTGCCTTCCGTTTCGTCGCCCATCACACCATCCCTTCGAGGTCGGCACGCATCTGGGCGCCCTTGCGGAAGACGCGGGCGAGAATGAACAGGATCAGCATGAGCAGCAGGCCGTTGCCGTCGACGCCGCCGATCACTTCCAGGTCGGTATGGCCCTGGCCCTTGGTGAGCGCGTTGATCCACGCGCCGATGCCGGACATCGGCAGGCCGACCAACTGCACCGCGAGCGTCAGCCAGGCCATCTGCGTGAGGCGCGAGGCGTTGTCGGGCACGAAGGGATCGCCTTCGCCAACCGTATCGACGATGCGCTTGAGGAGCTGGAACAGGCGCAGCAGCAAGGCGCAGAGCAGTGCCGCCAGCAGCAGGATGCCCGCGATTGCCCAGAGGAACGGTCCAGTCGGCACGCCCTCCAGATGCTCTGCCAGCGCGGTGCTTGCGGGTCCGTGGAAGATCGCCAGCAGAGGCGCCGCCAGCAGGCTCGCGCCCATGCCGAGCGCCAAGACCGCCATGAGGAACCATAGAACGCCCTTGGCGATGGCGAGGAGCGGGTCACGGGTGATCGTGTTCATCGTCTGGTTTCCTTCCCGTCCGGATCACATGAGCGCGGGGACGACCCGCGCTCCGATGACGATCACTTGCCCGTGGGCCGATGCTTCCGCGGGGGCCGTGACGGTGGGGAGCCAGAAGCCTGCCAGGAAGAGCGTGGCAAGGAGCAGCGAGAGCAGAGGCGGTGCCATCCGGGGCGTGTCAGGACGGATCATTGTTCGTTCTCCGATATGCTTGATATCGAAATTCAATAAATCCAATTCTGCATATCGTCAATCAATAATATCGAAAAACGATATGTTGCCGTTGGCGCGCAAAAAGGGGCGGCTCCGGTCTGGAGCCGCCCCCGTTGGGGCTCGACCATGTCGCCGGGCGTGACAACCGGCGGGCCGGGCCGGTCAGGCGTCGGTAAGCTCCCGGTTGGTTGCAGGGGTGGAGGCCCCGGGAGTCTTGATCGACGGCCTGTAGGTGCGGAAGTCGAAGCGGTTTCCAGCCTTGCCCTCGGCTTCCAGGCTCTCGCGATGCTGCAACTGAAGACGCGCGCGGCGCAGGCGGCCCTTGCGCGAGGTGAACGGGTTCCCCTCGTCAGGCTCGGCGGCGGCCATGGCGTCGAGCAGTTCGTAGCGCTCCTCTGCCGTCTGCGGCAGCGGCGAGGCTGCAAGGATCGCCGTGGCCGAATTGCCCGCGATCACGCGATCACGCTGCACCGGAGCGGGTTCGGCAACGATGGGCTCGGCGACTGCAGGCTTCACCGCTTCGACCGCCGGCGCGGGGGCGGGAACCGGTTCGAGCGCGCCCACCGGCTCAAGCGGCTCGGGCACATTCTCAACCTCCTCGTAGATAGGATCGGAGCGACGGCGGCGCATCGCGGCGATGCCCACGCCCGCCACGCCAAGCGCGGCAAGAATGCCGGCGACTTCGGCCACCGGGAAGCCATCGCCGTCGGTAGTCGGCGACGCTGGCTGGGCGGCAGGCGGCGGAACTTCAGCGCGCGCGGGAGCCGGAGATGCAGGCGGAACGGAACCTTGAGCCAGCGTGCCATCGCCTGCAGTGCCGTTATCCTGAGCGGTCGGGACAGTTGGCTGCACCGGCGCGGCACGTTCGGCGCGCGGGGCGGCGGAAGCGCGGTTCGTGCTGCGCGTCTGCGCCGCCGCGCTCGACGGTTCGGCTGCCGCCTCATCGGGAGCGGCGGGCGGCGGCACGTCCGGCAAGACGACAGTCTGCTGCTGGGGCGGCGTCACCGAGGTCGGTGCCGTACCCGCCGTGGTCGCCGTGTCGGTGGGCACATTGAGCGGCGCGGACGCTTCGGGCGGCAGCGCGACGGTGGGCGCCGTCGCCGGTGCGCTGGCTGGCGGCGTGGCAGTAGCCTCCTGCGGCAGCGACAGAGAAGGCGTCGTCACGGGGGCCTGCACTTCCTGCGCAGCGGCGGGGATTGCGGAAAGCGCGAGGACAGCGGCGATCGCGGTCAGTGCGCTGGGCGAGCGGGGGACGGCAAAGTGTATCATACCAGAAACAATGCGCGCCCTGTGCAAAAGTCCTTTCGCAAGTGCGGAATACGGGACGGGCCGACCCGTACCCTGCGATGAGTTGAAGCTATCGGCGAGAACACGGTTTTTTGCGGATTTACGCCAGATTAATGGCATTCGTCCTCTCACGCCGTTTGACACCCCGCACCCCGGCTCCTATAGGACGGCCTCGCTCGATCGCTTCGAGCAAGGCATGTCCATGCGCGGGGACATGCCCGGGAAGGAGGCGATCGGGATTTCATCCGACGTGGAAGGCTGCAGGCCGCATGGAGACCCGAACCCCGGGAATCCGCGTGCCAAGCGGCCTTTCTTGCGTTCCGGATGGTCTGCTTGCGGGCAGGCGACGTCACTCGCGACGACGATTTTTTACGAAGGCCGTGTCCCTTGCGACTCGGTCCTCACACGAAGAGGCAAAGACCAGCTCATGGCCACCAAGCCCATCGACACCACGCCGCTGGTGCGCACTGCGAAGAAGCGCATCCGCAAGATCTTCGGCGACATCCACGAAGTCGTCCAGATGCCCAACCTGATCGAAGTCCAGCGCGAGAGCTACGAGCAGTTCCTGCGCTCCGACCCGTCGGTCGGGTATGTCTCGGGCCTCGAGAAGACCCTGCGCTCGGTGTTCCCGATCCGCGACTTCGCGGGCACCAGCGAGCTGGACTTCGTCCACTACGAGCTGGAAGATCCCAAGTACGACGTGACCGAGTGCCGCCAGCGCGGCATCACCTACGCCGCGCCGATGAAGGTCACGCTGCGCCTCATCGTGTTCGAGGTCGACGCCGAGACCGAGACCCGCTCGGTCCTCGATATCAAGGAGCAGGACGTCTACATGGGCGACATGCCCCTGATGACGGAGAACGGCACCTTCTTCATCAACGGCACCGAGCGCGTCATCGTCTCGCAGATGCACCGTTCGCCGGGCGTCCTGTTCGACCATGACCGCGGCAAGACCCACGCTTCGGGCAAGTTCCTCTTCGCCGCCCGCGTGATCCCGTACCGCGGTTCGTGGCTCGACTTCGAGTTCGACGCCAAGGACATCGTCAACGTCCGCATCGACCGCAAGCGCAAGCTGCCCGTCACCTCGCTGCTCTACGCACTGGGTCTCGACGGCGAGCAAGTGCTGAACCACTTCTACGCCACCATGTCGTGGAAGCGCGGCTCGGGCGGGTGGCAGCTGCCCTACACTCCCGAGGCATGGCGCGGCGCGAAGCCGACCTTCGACATCGTCGATGCGAAGTCGGGCGAAGTCGTGTTCGCCGCCGGCACCAAGATCTCCCCGCGCGCCGCCAACAAGGCGCAGAAGGACGGTCTGGAAGAGCTGCTGCTGCCGACCGAGGAAATCTTTGGCCGCTATTCCGCCAAGGACCTGATCGACGAGTCGACCGGCCGCATCTACATCGAAGCCGGTGACGAAGTGACGCCGGAAAACCTCGACGCGCTCGACGCGGCGGGCTTCGACCAGATCGACCTGCTCGACATCGACGAAGTCAATACCGGTCCCTGGATCCGCAACACGATGAAGGCCGACAAGGCCGAGAATCGCGATATGGGTCTGGAAGCGATCTACAAGGTCATGCGTCCGGGCGAGCCGCCGACGAAGGAAACCGCCGAAGCCCTCTTCGACGGCCTGTTCTTCGACGCCGACCGCTACGACCTCTCGGCCGTTGGCCGCGTGAAGATGAACATGCGCCTCGGCCTCGATGCCGAGGACACCGTCACCACCCTGCGCGTCGAGGACATCCTCGCCGTGGTGAAGGAGCTTGTCGGCCTGAAGGACGGCAAGGGCGAGATCGACGACATCGACAACCTCGGCAACCGCCGCGTGCGTTCGGTGGGCGAGCTGCTGGAAAACCAGTACCGCGTCGGCCTGCTGCGCATGGAGCGCGCCGTCAAGGAGCGCATGTCGTCGGTGGACGTGTCGACGGTCATGCCGAACGACCTCATCAACGCCAAGCCCGCCGTGGCCGCCGTACGCGAGTTCTTCGGTTCCTCGCAGCTCTCGCAGTTCATGGACCAGACCAACCCGCTTTCGGAAGTCACCCACAAGCGCCGTGTTTCGGCCTTGGGCCCGGGCGGTCTGACCCGTGAGCGCGCCGGCTTCGAAGTCCGCGACGTTCACCCGACCCACTACGGCCGCATCTGCCCGATCGAAACGCCGGAAGGCCCGAACATCGGTCTGATCAACTCGCTGTCGACCTTCGCGCGCGTCAACAAGTACGGCTTCATCGAGACGCCGTACCGCAAGGTGCTCGACGGCAAGGTGACCAAGGACGTCGTCTACCTCTCGGCGATGGAAGAGCAGAAGCACACCGTCGCGCAGGCTTCGGCCGAACTGACCGGTGACGGCTCGTTCGTCGAGGAACTCGTCTCGGCTCGCCAGAACGGCGAATTCGTGATGAGCCCGCGCGACCAGATCACGCTGATGGACGTTTCGCCCAAGCAGCTTGTTTCGGTCGCCGCCTCGCTCATTCCGTTCCTGGAAAACGACGACGCCAACCGCGCTCTCATGGGCTCGAACATGCAGCGTCAGGCCGTGCCGCTCGTGAAGGCCGATGCGCCTTACGTCGGCACCGGCATGGAAGAGACCGTCGCCCGTGACTCGGGCGCCGCGATCTCGGCCCTACGTGCGGGCATCGTTGACCAGGTCGATGCGACCCGTATCGTCATCCGCGTCTCGGGCGACATCGAAGCCGGCAAGTCGGGCGTCGACATCTACCGCCTGCAGAAGTTCGAGCGTTCCAACCAGTCGACCTGCATCAACCAGCGCCCGCTGGTGAAGGTGGGCGAGCTGGTCGAGACCGGCACGATCATCGCCGACGGCCCGTCGACCGAGTTCGGCGAGCTGGCGCTGGGCCGCAACGTGCTCGTTGCGTTCATGCCCTGGAACGGCTACAACTACGAGGACTCCATCCTCATCTCCGAGCGTATCGTGAAGGACGACGTGTTCACGTCGATCCACATCGACGAGTTCGAAGTGATGGCCCGCGACACCAAGCTGGGTCCGGAAGACATCACCCGCGATATCCCGAACGTCGGCGAGGAAGCCCTGCGCAACCTCGACGAAGCGGGCATCGTCTACGTGGGCGCCGAAGTGCATCCCGGTGACATCCTCGTCGGCAAGATCACCCCGAAGGGCGAAAGCCCGATGACGCCGGAAGAAAAGCTCCTGCGCGCCATCTTCGGTGAAAAGGCTTCGGACGTGCGTGACACCTCGCTGCGTCTGCCGCCCGGCATTTCGGGCACCATCGTCGACGTGCGCGTCTTTAACCGCCACGGCATCGAGGTCGACGACCGTACCCGCGCGATCCAAAACGAGGAAATCGAACGCCTCGCGAAGGACCGCGAGGACGAGCGTGCGATCCTCAACCGCGCCACCTACAACCGTCTGAAGGACATGCTCCTCGGCCAGGTCGCCACTTCGGCGCCCAAGGGCCTCAAGAAGGGCGTGGACATCACCGACGAGGTGCTGGCCGAAGTCGAGCGTCACGAGTGGTGGAAGTTCGGCGTTGCCGACGACCACGTCCAGTCGCAGCTCGAAGCGGTCAAGACCCAGTACGACCTCACCGTCAAGGCGATCCAGGAGAAGTTCGAGGACCGCAAGGAAAAGCTGGAGCGCGGCGACGAGCTGGCTCCGGGCGTCCTGAAGATGGTCAAGGTCTTCGTCGCGGTGAAGCGCAAGCTGCAGCCGGGCGACAAGATGGCCGGCCGTCACGGCAACAAGGGTATCATCAGCCGCATCCTGCCGCTGGAAGACATGCCCTTCCTCGAAGACGGCACCCCCGTCGACTTCGTCATGAACCCGCTGGGTGTGCCTTCGCGCATGAACGTGGGCCAGATCTTCGAGACGCACCTTGGCTGGGCCGCACGCGGTCTGGGCAAGCGCATCGGCGATGCTCTGGACGCATGGCGCGTGGCTAACCCCAACCCGGTCGCAGGGCAGCCGCCCGAGGCCGTCCGTGAACTGCTGACCGAAATCTACGGCGACAACTACGCAGAAGACATCGCGACGCGCACGGACGACCAGATCGTCGAGTTCGCCGACTCCGTCCGCAAGGGCGTGCCGATGGGCTCGCCGGTGTTCGACGGTGCGGTCGAGAAGGACGTCACCGACATGCTCCGTCTCGCCGGGCTGGACGAGTCCGGCCAGGTGGACCTGTTCGACGGCCGCACCGGCGACCGCTTCGACCGCAAGGTCACCGTGGGCATGAAGTACGTGCTCAAGCTGCACCACCTTGTCGACGACAAGATCCACGCCCGTTCGATCGGTCCCTACTCGCTCGTCACCCAGCAGCCGCTGGGCGGTAAGGCGCAGTTCGGCGGCCAGCGCTTCGGTGAGATGGAGGTCTGGGCTCTCCAGGCCTACGGCGCCGCATATACCCTGCAGGAAATGCTGACGGTGAAGTCCGACGACGTTGTCGGCCGCACCAAGGTTTACGAAGCGATCGTCAAGGGCGACGACACCTTCGAGGCCGGCATTCCCGAGAGCTTCAACGTTCTCGTCAAGGAAATGCGCTCGCTGGGTCTCAACGTCGAGCTGACCAGCCACGACGATGCCGAAGACGACGACGGCGTCGCCCTGGCGGCGGAGTAAGGATTTCGGGCGGGGCTTCGGCCTCGCCCCTACCCTCTCCCGCCCAGACAAGATTTCACCCTCTAGAGGGATAAAACTATGAACGACCTGACCAAGTTCACGAACCAGATGGCGAAGCCCGAGACGTTCGACCAGATCCAGATCGGACTGGCGAGCCCCGAGCGCATCCGCTCCTGGTCTTTCGGCGAGATCAAGAAGCCGGAAACCATCAACTACCGCACGTTCAAGCCCGAGCGTGACGGCCTGTTCTGCGCCCGCATCTTCGGTCCCGTGAAGGACTACGAGTGCCTGTGCGGCAAGTACAAGCGCATGAAGTACAAGGGCGTCGTCTGCGAAAAGTGCGGCGTCGAAGTCACCGTAACCAAGGTGCGCCGCGAGCGCATGGGCCACATCGAGCTGGCCGCCCCGGTCGCGCACATCTGGTTCCTCAAGTCGCTGCCTTCGCGCATCGGCCTGCTGCTCGACATGCAGCTCAAGCTGCTTGAGCGCGTCCTGTACTTCGAAAGCTACATCGTCATCGAGCCGGGCCTGACCCCGCTCGAGAAGTACCAGCTCCTGACCGAAGACGAGATGCTCGATGCCCAGGACGAGTATGGCGAAGACGCCTTCTCGGCCGGCATCGGCGCCGAGGCCGTTAAGCACATGCTGATGAACCTCGACCTCGAGCAGGAGCGCGCGGATCTGCTGCAGGAGCTTGAGACGACCAAGTCGGAACTCAAGCCCAAGAAGATCATCAAGCGCCTCAAGGTCGTGGAATCGTTCATCGATTCGGGCAACCGTCCAGAGTGGATGATCCTCGACGTCGTGCCGGTCATCCCGCCCGAACTGCGCCCGCTGGTGCCGCTGGACGGTGGCCGCTTCGCGACCTCGGACCTCAACGATCTGTATCGCCGCGTCATCAACCGCAACAACCGTCTGAAGCGCCTGATCGAACTGCGCGCACCGGACATCATCGTGCGCAACGAAAAGCGCATGCTGCAGGAAGCGGTCGACGCCCTGTTCGACAACGGCCGCCGCGGCCGCGTGATCACCGGCGCCAACAAGCGTCCGCTGAAGTCGCTGTCCGACATGCTCAAGGGCAAGCAGGGCCGCTTCCGTCAGAACCTGCTCGGCAAGCGCGTCGACTACTCGGGCCGTTCGGTCATCGTGACCGGGCCGGAACTCAAGCTGCACCAGTGCGGCCTGCCCAAGAAGATGGCGCTCGAGCTGTTCAAGCCGTTCATCTACGCCCGTCTGGACGCCAAGGGTCTGTCGATGACCCTGAAGCAGGCCAAGAAGTGGGTCGAGAAGGAGCGCAAGGAAGTCTGGGACATCCTCGACGAAGTCATTCGCGAGCACCCGGTCATGCTGAACCGCGCGCCGACGCTCCACCGTCTGGGCATCCAGGCGTTCGAGCCGGTCCTCATCGAAGGCAAGGCGATCCAGCTGCACCCGCTCGTCTGCTCGGCCTTCAACGCCGACTTCGACGGTGACCAGATGGCCGTCCACGTGCCGCTCTCGCTGGAAGCCCAGCTCGAAGCGCGCGTGCTGATGATGTCGACCAACAACATCCTCTCGCCCGCCAACGGCAAGCCGATCATCGTGCCTTCGCAGGACATGATTCTCGGCCTGTACTACCTGTCGCTCGACCGCGACGGCGAGCCGGGCGAAGGCATGAAGTTTGCCGATATGGCTGAAGTGCACCAAGCGCTGCACATCGGTGCCGTGACCCTGCACTCGAAGATCGAGGCCCGCGTGCCGCAGACCGACGAGAACGGTCAGCAGTACATGAAGCGCTTCCAGACCACGCCGGGCCGCATGCTCCTGGGTGAATGCCTGCCGAAGTCGCACACGGTGCCCTTCGACGTCGTCAACCGCCTTCTCACCAAGAAGGAAATCGGGGACGTCATCGATCAGGTCTACCGTCACACCGGCCAGAAGGACACGGTTCTGTTCGCCGACGCGATCATGTCGCTCGGCTTCCGCAACGCGTTCAAGGCGGGCATCTCCTTCGGCAAGGATGACATGATCATCCCGGACTCGAAGGTGGCGCTGGTGGCCGAGACCAAGGAACTGGTTGCCGACTACGAGCAGCAGTACCAGGACGGTCTCATCACCCAGCAGGAGAAGTACAACAAGGTGATCGACGCCTGGAGCCGCTGCGGCGACCAGGTGGCGAACGCCATGATGGACGAGATCAAGGCCCAGCCGATCGACCCGGAAACCGGCCGCATGGCACAGATCAACTCGATCTACATGATGAGCCACTCGGGTGCGCGTGGTAGCCCGGCGCAGATGAAGCAGCTTGCCGGTATGCGCGGCCTCATGGCCAAGCCGTCGGGCGAGATCATCGAAACGCCGATCATCTCGAACTTCAAGGAAGGTCTGACCGTTCTTGAATACTTCAACTCGACCCACGGTGCTCGTAAGGGCCTCGCGGACACGGCGCTCAAGACGGCGAACTCGGGTTACCTGACCCGCCGTCTGGTCGACGTTTCGCAGGACTGCGTTGTCGTCGTCGATGACTGCGGCACCGAGCGCGCGCTGGAAATGCGTTCGATCGTGCAGGGCGGTTCGGTGATCGCCTCGCTTGCCGAGCGTATCCTGGGCCGTACCCTGGCCGAGGACATCGTCGACAAGGAAGGCAACGTCATCGCGACCAAGGGCCAGCTCCTCGACGAAGCCGCCGTGGCTGCCATCGAAGTGACCGGCCTGCAGTCGGCGCGCATCCGCTCGCCGCTGATCTGCGAAGCGACGCAGGGTGTCTGCGGCACCTGCTACGGGCGCGACCTCGCTCGCGGTACGCCGGTGAACATCGGTGAAGCCGTCGGCGTCATCGCGGCGCAGTCGATCGGTGAGCCGGGCACGCAGCTGACCATGCGTACCTTCCACATCGGCGGTGCGGCGCAGCTGAACGAAACCTCGCACCTCGAAGCGATCAGCGCGGGCCATGTCGAATATCGCGACATCCCGACGATCGTGGACAAGCGCGGCCGCATGCTGTCGCTGGCCCGTAACGGCGAGATCGTGCTGTTCGACACCGAAGGCCGTGAACGCGCACTGCACCGCGTGCCTTACGGTACGGTGCTGCTGCACAAGAACGGCGCCAAGGTCGAGCAGGGCGAACGCCTGGCCGAGTGGGATCCGTTCACCCTGCCGATCATCACCGAGACGTCGGGTATCATCAAGTATCAGGACCTGATCGACACCCGCACGCTGACCGAGCACGTCGATGACGCCACCGGCATGACCAGCCGCGTCGTCACCGAGGACCGTTCGACCGCCCGCGCCAAGAAGAAGGAAGATCTGCGTCCGCGCATCACCCTTCTCGACGATGCGAGCGGCGAGATCGGCCCGCTACATGATGGCGCCGGGCACCACGCTCTCGGTCGAGGACGGCCAGACGGTCGAAGCGGGCGACATCATCGCCCGTGCCAGCCGCGAAGCCGCCAAGACCCGCGACATCACCGGTGGTCTGCCGCGCGTCGCCGAACTGTTCGAGGCCCGCAAGCCGAAGGACAACGCGGTCATCGCCAAGGTCTCCGGCCGCATCGAGTTCGTCCGCGACTACAAGGCCAAGCGCAAGATCGCGATCATCCCGGAAGAGGGTGAACCGGTGGAGTACCTGATCCCGAAGTCGAAGGTCGTCGACGTTCAGGAAGGTGACTGGGTCAAGAAGGGCGACAACCTGGTTTCGGGCTCGCCCGATCCGCACGACATCCTGGAAGTCCTCGGCGTGGAAGCGCTGGCGGAATACCTGGTTGCGGAAATCCAGGAAGTCTACCGACTGCAGGGCGTGAAGATCAACGACAAGCACATCGAGGTGATCGTTCGCCAGATGCTGCAGAAGGTCGAGATCACCGACGGGGGCGACACCACGCTGCTGGCGGCCGAGCAGGTCGACTACGAAGAAATGGCCGAGATCAACAGCAAGCTTCCCGAGGGCAAGCGCCCTGCAGTGGGCAAGCCGGTGCTGCTGGGCATCACCAAGGCCTCGTTGCAGACCCGCTCGTTCATCTCGGCGGCGTCGTTCCAGGAAACTACCCGCGTGCTGACGCAGGCGGCGGTCGAGGGTAAGAAGGACTCGCTGATCGGTCTCAAGGAGAACGTCATCGTCGGCCGTCTGATCCCGGCCGGTACGGGTGCGGGCATGAACCGCGTTCGCGTGGCGGCCTCCAGCCGTGACGCAGCGCTCCGCGCGGCCACCCGCCGCGTGCAGGAAGCCATGATCCTCGCCAACACCGCCGAGGAAGAGCACAAGGCCGAACTGCTGCGCAACGCGGCGGACGACCTGGGCGACAGCCCGCTCGCGGCAGTCGAGGGCGAAACCCACGGCACCGACGCCGATGCCGGCGATTACCTGATCAAGGGCGACGAGGCCGAATAAGCCTCTCCCCTAAGGGCAAATTGAAGAGCCCCGCTGGAGCGATCCGGCGGGGCTTTTTGCATTCGGGATAGGACGGGACGGGAGAATTTCGCCTCCGCCCCTAGTCATCCCCGCGAAGGCGGGGACCCATCCGATGACCGTGCAACGGGCGCCGTCAGGAAATGGGTTCCCGCCGTCGACGGTATGACGACGATACAATTGAAGTCGATCACGCTCCAGTCGATCGCCCAAATACTCGTTGCATGAATGTCACACATCTGTCGCCATCGACGAGTTGAGCGGAACCCCCGTGCACCCTCGAGTTTCCCCTCCTGAGATGATCGAAGGTAGCTAAGACACACGAACTGTTGTTGATCAGGTACATGGACCTTACCCGCCACGGCGGTGGCGCAGCGCAATAGCTGCCGGTCCATCCCGTCACCCTCACGCGAACAGACCTCGTTACCCCCGCACGGCGGTGTCGTTTGCCGTGTTCCTGCACGGACATGGCAGCGATGCCGCGCCCCTCGATCCCTCGCAAAACTGGCGGCGCCTACCCCCGGCTGCCATGATGGAGTTTGAGTTATGAAGAAGATTGCACTCTGCGCGGCCGCCCTGATCGCCGTCGCCCCCGCCGCCGCCTTCGCGCAGGATGCCGACACGGCGCCGACCACCGAGGCCACCGCGCCTGATGGCACGCCCGCCTTCGGCATCGAGCCCTATTTCGGCATCATGGGCGGCTACGACAGCTACGATAAGCGCAGCGAGTTCGGCTCTCCGCGCGGGGGCAAGATGAACGGCGCGCTGATCCAGGGCGTCGCAGGTGTGAACGTGCCGCTCGGCCCGGTCTTCGTCGGTGCTGAGGGCAACGTCGCCAAGGGCTTCGGCGACATCGACTGGGAATACGGCGTGAAGGGCCGCGTCGGTGCCCGCGCCGGTGACAGCGGCATGATCTACGCCTCGGCCGGACACGAGTGGGTCAACGGAAAGCGCGCCTATTCGGACCAGAAGGACTGGATCTACGGCGTCGGCGTCGAAGTCGGCCCCAAGGACATCGGCCTGGGCGGCGTGACCGGCAACAGCGGTTTGCGCCTGCGCTTCGAAGTCGACACGTATGACTTCGACAGCATCCGCCCGATGGCCGGTGTCGTCGCGCACTTCTGATCCATCGGGACAGGACATCGTCCTTACCGTGAAGAAGGCCCCGCCGGAGCGATCCGGCGGGGCCTTTGCCATCTGTCAGAAGTTGGCGAATACGCCCGTTCCCGCGACGAGCACGTTCTTCGCGCCCTGACGACCGTCCGGATTAATGTACCACTGCAGGTTCGGGCGCAGGCTGAGCCCCGGCATCAGGGCGATCGAATAGTTCGCCTCGATCGCGTATTCGTCGCTCTGTGGCTCGATGTCCTCGCCCAGCGCGGCGTTGCGGGCGGCCTGCAGGTCTCGCAAGTTGCGGTTCACGCGCGAGCGGCCGACGGCGAGGCCGATCTGGTCCTTCGGGCGTCCCGGGATCAGGCCCGAATACGTGACGCCCGCCGTGATGACATTGACCAGCTTGTTGGTCCGGTGGTCGGCGCTCACGAAGTTGAAGAAGGCTTCCAGAGCGCCCGCGCCGTCGGCATCGGCGGGAGTAACTTGCTGGCGCGCAACGGCGTAGATGCTGGCGCGTCCCCTTTCCCGGGCGAGCGGATCACCGGTCAGCTGCGCGAAGCCGCCGTTGTCGTCATAGACCAGGTTGTCACTCTTGGAGGTGTCGAAGAACGCGCCGACCTTGTAGGCGCCCGCCAGCTTCGGGTTGCCGCCCAGCTTCACGTCGAACCCGCGCTCCACGGCAACGAAGGCGCCCTGGCCCTTGAAACCCATGTAGAAGCCCTTGTTCTGCGGGAAGTTATTGTCGTTACGCTGGTAGACGCCGACCATCGTGTAGCCCAGCTTGTCCTTCACCTTCACCCGGCCGCCCCATGTGGTGACGGGGAAGTTGTACCAGTAGTTGAAGCTGGTGTGCCCCGGCACGACGCCGCAGAAATACAGGCTCTGGAAGTGGCAGGTGGTGGAGCCGAAGTCCTCGCCCATCGACATCTTGCCCAGCTTGATTTCGGCCGGGCCGATCTTCTGCTGATACCACAGCCCCGCCAGACGCCAGATCTGCCCGGCGCCGAACACGCCCTGCGGGTACTGCAGCAGGTCGAGGTGGTTGGTGTCGTTGATATTGTTGCCGTGGCGGTTGGTGACGGCGGCGCGGAAGGTGCCGCCCTCGATCCCGGCGATCTTGCCCATGTCGAAATCGAGGCTGGCGCCCAGCTGCCCGGCGTACTGCGCCTGCTTGCTGGTGCCCGAATTGAGATTGCCCGCGACGAAGCCGATGTAGCTGACGGTCGGCTTGATGCCGATGTCCTCCAGCGAAGTGCGGATGCCCGCCCAGTCGCCCAGCAGGTGCGACTGTTCTGCCGGGGCGGAAGCGGCGGTGGTCTTCGGGCCAGAGCGCTCCAGCGGCTCCGACTGCTTGGGCGTGGTCTCCGTGGACCAGGTCTGGTCCTTGGTATCGCGTGCGGCGACCTGCACGACCTCGATCGAGGGCGGCGGCGGGGAAGCGTGGCTGCGGGCATTTCGGTGTCCTCTCGGATGGACGCAGCGGGCCGCTCGCCGGGACGCATGCGCGCGCCCGGCGGCGTGCCGGTGGGTCCGGCAGCCCGTCTCAGCGTGGGTTGGTCGTCAGCGAGTGCTTGTGTTCACTCGCCTCGCCATCGCGAGGACCGAAGGTCCGCGGCGATCCAGGGCAGCACCACGCCGCCCTGGATTGCTTCGCTTCGCTCGCAATGACGAATGGGCATATGCGTCAGGCCCCGTTGAGCAGGTCGTAGGCGCGGATCACCTGGCTGTCGTCGACGGTGCCGTCGCCGCGTCCCGAGGTGCTCAGGAAGAACTGGTGCGCCAGCGCCGCCAGCGGGGTCGCCGCCCTGGCGCCGCGCCCGGCCTCCAGCACGAGGCCGAGGTCCTTGACGAAGATGTCGATCGCGCTCGTCACCTCGGGTTCGGCCTCCAGCATGCGCGGGCCGCGATCGTTGAGCATCCAGCTCGCCGCCGCCGATCCGCCGAGGATCTCCAGCGCCATCGCGGGTTCGACGCCCACCTGCTTCGCCAGTGCCAGCGCTTCGGCGGCGGCGGCGATGTGGACGCCGCACAGCAACTGGTTGACGACCTTCACCGCCGAACCCTGCCCGGCGTTCTGGCCGACATGGAACAGCTTGCCGCCGACGCCCGACAGCACCGGATTGAGTTCGGCGAACAGCGCATCCGAACAGGCCACCATCATCGACAGCGAGCCTGCCTTGGCGCCTGCCGTGCCGCCCGAAACCGGCGCATCGACGAAGCGGCGGCCTGCGGCCTCGACCTCGGATGCGATCGCGGCGACTTCCATCGGCGGGCAGGTCGCGGTCAGCAGCACCACGGCGCCCTCGGGCAACGCCGCCAGCGCGCCGCCGTCGAACAGGACCGAGCGGGCCTGCACGGCGTTGACCACCATCAGCATCAGCACGTCGGCTTCCTCGGCCGCGCCGGCGGCGCTGGTGGCGGAGGAGCCGCCTGCCTTGACCAGAGCCTCTATCGGCTCGGTGCGAAGGTCGAAACCGGTGACGGCGTGGCCCGCCTTCAGGAGATTGAGGGCCATCGGCATGCCCATGGCACCCAGGCCGACGAATGCTACCTTGCTCATTTCAGAAATTCCCATGGATCAGCGATTGACCTGGCGGGCGGGGATCAGCAGCACGAGGGCCACGCCGATCAGTTCGACCGCGGTGATGGTGTAGAGCCCGGCCGACAGCGACTTGGTGGCGTCCACCACCCAGCCGATGACGAAGGGCGAGACGAAGCCCGCGACATTGCCGATCGCGTTGATCGCGCCGATGCCTGCCGCCGCCCACACGCCGCCGAGGAAGGCGGGCGGGATCGACCAGAACTGCGCGGTCTGGGTCAGCAGGCCCGCCGTCGCGAACGAGAGGATCAGCACCGAGAGTGGCAGGTTGCCGATCGCCAGCGGCGAGAGCGCAAGGGCGATCGCACCCATCGCCATCGGCAGCATCAGGTGGAAGCGGCGCTCGCGGCGAAGGTCGGCGCTGCGGGCAAGGACGAGGATGACGACGACCGCGAACAGGAAGGGGATCGCGCTGATCAGGCCGTTCTCCAGCGGATCGGTGACGCCCGCCGCCTTCACCATCGTCGGCAGCCAGAACGAGATCGCGTACTGACCCATGACGATGCAGAAATAGAGCAGGCTGAGCAGCCACAGGCGCTTGTCGGCCAGGAACTGGCGGAGCGACATGTGCGCGGTCTTCTCGCGGTTGTCCTCGGCGAGATCGGCCTCGATCATCTTTTTGTCGTCAGCCGACAGCCAGTCGACGTCGGCCGGGCGGTTGGGCAGCATCCAGAAGGTGGCGATGCCGGCGATCAGCGCGGGGATCGCTTCGAGCAGGAACAGCCAGCGCCAGCCGCCCCAGCCCGACGAGCCGTGGAAGGTGTCCATGATCCAGCCCGACAGCGGCGAGCCGAGCACGCCCGAGATCGGAATGGCGATGAAGAAGATCGACATCGCGCGCGACCGGCGGGCCGAGGGGAACCAGTAGGTGATGTAGAGCAGCACGCCCGGCGCGAACCCGGCTTCGGCAAGGCCCAGCAGGAAGCGCAGGATGTAGAAGTGCATCGGCGTCTGCGCGAAGGCGAAAAGCCCTGAGATGATGCCCCAGGTAATCATGATCCGCGCGATCCACAGCCGCGCGCCGACCTTGTGCATGATGAGGTTGCTGGGCACCTCGAACAGCGCGTAGCCGATGAAGAAGATGCCCGCGCCAAGGCCGTAGACATATTCGCTGAGGCCCAGCTCGCTCGCCATCTGCAGCTTGGCGAAGCCGACGTTCACGCGGTCGAGGTAGGCCGCGAAGAAGCAGAAGAACAGGAACGGCATCAGCCGCCAGGTCACCTTGGCGTACAGGCGTTCGCGGTGTTCGTCCTTGGGCGCGGCGACGTCGCGCGGCATCTCGGTTGCGAGACTCAACGCCTCTCTCCTTTTATGTTCTTTGATACGGTTTTCGAAGGAGCGCTTCACGGGCCCGTTGAGAACGGCCGGGAAGCGCTCCCGTTGCGACCCGGAAGGGTTAACCCAGCCAGGAAAGCGTGCGGGCAACGACCTGGTCGGTTGAGATGCCGTAGCGGTCGTGCAGCGTGGGCAGAGCGCCCGCGTCGAGGAACTTGTCGGGCAGGCCGATCTGGCGGAAGCCCGAAGGCACCGTGCCGCTGCCCAGCAAGCAGGCCGCGACCGCTTCGCCCAGGCCGCCGATCACCGAATGGTTCTCGGCCACCACGACGAGGCGCCCGGGCTTTGCGGCGACGGCCTCGATGATGGTCTTCTCGTCGAGCGGCTTGATCGTCGGGCAGTGGAGCACGGCGGCCTCGACCTTGTCGGCGCGCAGGCGGTCGGCGGCTTCGAGGGTGCGCATGGTCATCAGGCCCGAGGAGATGAACAGCACGTCGGCGCCGTCACGCAGCATCTTCGCCTTGCCGAGTTCGAATTTGTAGTCGTATTCGTCGAGGACGGCGGGCACCTTGCCGCGCAGCAGGCGCATGTAGACCGCGCCCTTGTGGTCGGAAATCTGCGGCACGGCCTGCTCGATGTCGATCGCGTCGCACGGATCGACGATGGTGAGGTCGGGCATGCCGCGGAAGATCGCGAGATCCTCGGTCGCCTGATGCGAGGGGCCGTAGCCGGTGGTGAGGCCGGGCAGCGCGCAGCACACCTTCACGTCCAGCCCTTCCTCGGCGATGGCGAGGCACAGGAAGTCGTAGGCGCGGCGGGCGGCGAAGACGGCATAAGTCGTCAGCCAGGGCTGGAAGCCTTCGCGCGCCATGCCTGCGCCCGACATCATGAGGAGCTGTTCGGCCATGCCCATCTGGTAGAACCGATCGGGGTGATTCTGCTGGAAGATGTGCAGGTCGGTGTACTTGGCAAGGTCGGCGGACATGCCGACGATGTTCTGTTTCGTCTCGGCCAGCTTCGAGAGCGCGTGGCCGAACGGGGCAGCGACGGTGCGCTGGCCCTCGGCGGCGATCGAGGCGATCATCGCGGACGTCTTCAGGCGCGGTTTAGCGGGTGCTTCAACGGACATGGAAATCTCTTTCGAATATCGGGAAGGTCAGGCGGCTGCGGCGGCGTAGCCGGCGTCGAGCACTTCGATGGCCTTGTCCCACTCGTCCTCGTCGACGCGGATGAAGTGCGTCTTCTCGCGCTCTTCCAGGAACGGCACGCCCCTGCCCATCAGGGTGTCGGCGACGATCACGCGGGGGCGCGGATCGTCGAGTTCGCGGGCCTTGTCGAAGGCTTCGACGAGCGCTTCCATGTCGTTGCCGTCCACGAACTGCGCATGCCAGCCGAAGGCGGCGAACTTGGCGGCGATGTCGCCCATGCCCAGTACCTGCGTGGAGGGACCGTCGGCCTGCTGGTTGTTGAAATCGACGATCGTGATGAGGTTGTCGAGCTTCCAGTGCGCGGCCGAAGCGGCGGCTTCCCAGGTCGAACCTTCGCCCAGTTCTCCGTCCGACATAAGGTTGTAGACGAACTGCCCGGTGCCCTTGCGCTTGAGGCCAAGCCCCATGCCCACGGCGATGCCGAGGCCCTGCCCCAGCGAACCGCCCGAAATCTCCATGCCCGGCGTGTACGACGCCATGCCCGACATCGGCAGTCGGCTGTCGTCCGAACCGTACGTTTCCAGTTCCTCGAGCGGGATCACGCCCGCCTCAATCAGCGCGGCGTAAAGCCCGATGGCGTAGTGGCCGATGGAAAGCAGGAACCGGTCGCGGCCTTCCCATTCTGGCTCACCGGGACGGTAGGTCAGTGCGCGGAAGTACGAGACGGCGAGCACATCGGCCACGCCGAGAGCCTGTCCGACATAGCCCTGACCCTGAACCTGACCCATCTTCAGCGCATGGCGACGGATATTGTAGGCGCGGCGCGAAAGCTCGGCGACCGGCATGTTGGTTGCGGAAACGGTCATCAATTCTCCTCACGACGCGAGGAGATGGCCTTCTGCCCGGTCTGCGGGCGTTTGGTGCGATCCTCTCGGCGTCAGTTTTTCTGATCTGTTGCCGCTTTATCAATTGCACATGCATCTATGACAAATGGACGTTTCTCACTATATGGTGACTGATATTCACCCATGCCGATCGCGTTACAGCCTCTCAGCGTCTTCGAAGCCGCCGCCCGTCAGGGCTCGTTCCGTCAGGCCGCCGACGAACTCGGCCTGACGCCGAGCGCGGTGAGCCACGCGGTCACCAAGCTGGAGAACAGCCTCGGCACCCGCCTGTTCGACCGATCCCTCCGGCAGATAAAACTGAGCGCGGACGGCGAGGCCCTGTACCGCCACGTCGCCGCCGGGTTCGTGGAGATCCGGCGCGGGCTGGAGGAAGTCTCGGCCCGCCGCGCCCGGTTCCTGCGCCTGCACGCCGCGCCCAGCTTCGCGGCCCTGTGGCTGACCCCGCGCCTGCCCGCGTTCCTCGAAAGCCACCCCGGCATGGACATCCGCATCACCGCCAGCACCGACTATTCGCGCTTCGCCGCCGACGAGGTCGATGCCGACATCGTCAACGGCCCGCCGCTGCCCGGCCCGGTCAAGGCAATCCCGCTGGGGGAGGAGGAGGTGACGGTGCTCTGCACACCGCAGATGGCCGCCTCGATCACCTGCGCGGCGGACGTCATGGCGCTGCCGCTGATCAACGGCGACCGCAACCGCGTGACCTGGGCGCGCTGGGCGGAACTTGCCGGCGTCCCGGCGCCGAAGGCTTACGCGATGCGCTTCGACCGCAGTTTCATGGTGATCGCCACTGCTGCCAACGGGCTGGGCGTAGCGCTCGAATCGACCCGCCTCGCCCAGCGCGAACTGGCGGAAGGGCGGCTGGTCACGCCGCTACCGGGATGCACGATTCGCGAGACGCTGCATTCGCTGGTCTATCCGCTAATCCACGCGGACCGTCCGATCATCCGGGCGTTCGAGACGTGGCTGTTGGCGGAACTGGCGTCCACCTGATCGTCATTGCGAGCGCAGCGAAGCAATCCAGCGCCGCGTAAACCGCTCTGGCTTGCTTCGCTGCGCTCGCAATGACGAAATGGAGGATCACTCCGCCGCGACGGCTTCCTGTGCGGCGTTGGCGGCCTCGATCTCCGCTGCCTTGGCTTCCACCAGGCTGACGATGTGGTCGAGCATGGATCTCGCTCTGCACGGTGTGGTCGGTCACGCCCGAAAGGTAGACCATGTGCTTGCCGTTGCCGCCGCCGGTCAGGCCGATGTCGGTCTCTCGCGCTTCGCCGGGGCCGTTGACGACGCAGCCCAGCACCGAGAGCGAGAGCGGCGTCTTGATGTGCTGCAGGCGTTCTTCCAGCGCCTCGACGGTGCGGATCACGTCGAAGCCCTGCCGGGCGCAGCTGGGGCACGAAACCACGCGAACGCCGCGCGTGCGCAGGCCGAGCGCCTTCAGCATTTCGAAACCGACGCGCACTTCCTCTTCCGGCTCGGCCGAGAGCGAGACGCGCAGAGTGTCGCCGATGCCCGACCACAGCAGCATGCCCATGCCGATCGAGGACTTGACGGTGCCGCCGATCAGCCCGCCCGCCTCGGTGATGCCGAGGTGCAGCGGGCAGTCCACCGCGTCCGCCAGCCCCTGATAGGCGGCGACGGCGAGGAACACGTCGCTGGCCTTCACCGCCACCTTGTACTCGTGGAAGTCGTGGTCCTGCAGCAGCTTGATGTGGTCCATCGCCGATTCTGACGAGGGCATCGGGGCAAGGCTCGCCGTACTTTTCGAGGAGGTGCTTCTCGAGGCTGCCCGCGTTCACGCCGATGCGGATCGCGCAGCCGTTGGCCTTGGCGGCGCGCACCACTTCCGCGACGCGGTCGGACGAGCCGATGTTGCCGGGGTTGATGCGCAGGCACGCCGCGCCCGCGTCGGCGGCTTCCAGAGCGCGCTTGTAGTGGAAATGGATGTCCGCGATCAGCGGCACGCGCGCGCCGCGCACGATCTCCCGGAACGCCGCCGTCGATCTCGACATCGGGGCAGGAGACGCGGATGAGGTCGGCCCCGGCATCCTCGCAGCGGCGGATCTGCTCGATCGTCGCCTTCGCGTCGGATGTCAGGGTGTTGGTCATGGTCTGGACCGTGATCGGCGCATCGCCGCCTACGGGGACGCTGCCGACCATGATCTGGCGGCTCTTGCGGCGCTCGATATCGCGCCAGGGTCGGATGGAGGACATGAAGCCTCTATAGGCGCTCTGCCTTGCGGATTGAAGACGCATTCCGGTGTGCTGGCGACTTCGCGCGATTTCGGGCATTCACGCGTCCATGACTGTGCATGCTTCCGACAAACCCCTCACCGACGACGAGGCCTCCGAACTCCCGCTGCTGTTCGGGCGCGTGCTCGACGGCCGGGGCGGTGCGCGCGTGGTCGGATGGAAAGAGGCACAGCGCTGGAAGCCCGGCGTCGAGGGCGAAGTGCTGTGGATCCATCTCCTGCGCACCCATCCCGGCATGCAGGAGTGGCTGGAGGCGCACTGCGCGATCCCCGAGCCGACCGCCGAACTGCTCACCAGCGACGCCAACCGCCCCCGCGCCTTCCGCGAAGGACAGACGCTGGTGGCCACGCTGCGCGGGATCAACTTCAACCCCGGCGCCGCGCCCGAGGACATGCTCTCGCTGCAGTTGTGGAGCGACGGCAGCCGCGTCGTCACCCTGCGCCGCGCGCCGCTGCAGACACCCCGCCTCGTCGCCGACGATCTCGACGCGGGCAGCGGGCCGCATGACGCGGGCGCGCTCGTCACCGCGCTCACCGAGCACCTGATCGACCGCATGAGCCACGCCATCGTCGACATGAACGCCATGATCGACGACCTCGAGGACGAGACGGCCGATACTTATACCGACCAGACCCTCGACAAGATCGCCATGATCCGCCGCCAGAGCCTTGCCCTCAAGCGCCACATGTCGCCGCAGCACGAGGCGCTGACCGCCATCGCCAACGGCGCGCCCGGCTGGTTCGAGGACCACGACCGGCGCGAGATCGCCGAATCGATCGCCCGCCTGCGCCGCTATCTCGACGACCTCGACATCAGCAAGGAATCGGCGGTCGTGCTGCAGGACGACATCCGCGCCCGAGCCGCCGCGAACAGCCAGCGCACGCAGTATGTGCTGGCGGTGGTGGCTGGGGTGTTCCTGCCGCTGACCTTCATCACCGGCTTGCTGGGGATCAACGTCGGCGACATTCCGCTGGCGGAGCAGGGATCGCACGGCTTCTGGATCATCGTCGGCATCTGCGCGGCGATCCTGGGCGTGGAGATCGCGCTGCTCAGGCGGTTGAAGTGGTTTTGATCCTCCCTGTTCCGCAGGAATGGGGAGGTGGCAGCGCGAAGCGCTGACGGAGGGGTTCGCCCCTCCACCACCCGCTACGCGGGCGGTCCCCCTCCCCATCGCTTCGCGACAGGGAGGAGCCTTAAAGAACCTTCGCGAACAGGAACTCCTCGTCCCGCTGCTCGCCGACCATGAAATGAATGTCGGCGACTTTCTCGAACCCGTAGCGCGCGTAGAATTTCTGCGCCCCGGGGTTGTCGGAATAGACCGAGAGCTGGACCTCGCCCGCCCCGAAGGCCGCCGCTTCCGTCAGCGCCCAGTCCATCAGCGCCGCGCCGATGCCCTGCCCGGTCGCCTCGGGCGCGGTGTAGAGTTGCTTGAGTTCGATCACGTTCCCTGACCGCGCATGTTCGGGCCAGCCGCAGGCCATCACCAGCTTGCAGTAGCCGAGCAGGTGCGCGTCCCGCTCCGCCAGCATCACCCGCATCGCGGGGTCGGCGATCTCCTTCGCCACCTTGGCCTCGCTGTGCGAGCCGGCAAGGAAGTTCGCCAGGTCGTCCGGCACGTAGAGGTGGCCGAACTTGGCGACGAAGCTGTCGGTGCCCAGACGCGCCAGCGCGGCGGCATCGGCGGGGGTGGCGGTACGAAGCTCCATTACAGTTCCTTGGTCATGCAGATCGAAAAATCATCGGAGACGTAGTCCCCGAAAGGCGCGCACTCGACGAAGCCGTGCGCGCGGTAGAGGCCGTGGGCCGGATGGAACGGCTCGGGCCGCCCGGTCTCGAGGCTGACACGGGCGTAGCCGCGCGCTCTCGCCTCTTCCAGCAGCCTCAGCAGCAGCGCCTTGCCCACGCCCCGGCCGCGATACTCGGGCGCGGCGCGCATCGACTTGAGTTCGCCGTGGCTTTCGGAAAGGTGCTTGATCGCGCCGCAGCCCGCCAGCACATCGCCGTCCCATGCGGAGAAGAACGTGACGTCCGGCTGGCGCAGGCGCGCTGCGGGCATGGCGTGGACGCTCTCGGGCGGGGACCAGCGGTGCATCTCGTCGAGGTGGAACTGGAGCAGCGCCAGCACCGCCTCTGAGCTGAGGTCGTCGGGGACGATGCGCAGGTCGATTGTCACGGGTTCCATCTTCTCATTCGTCATTGCGAGCGTAGCGAAGCAATCCAGGGCAGTTCAAGTCCGCCTTGGATTTCTTCGCTACGCTCGCAATGACGGCGTATGGGGGCGAAGGAAGAGAGACAAGAACCCTATCCGCCAGAATGCTTGTCGGCTTTGCGGCGTCCCATGCGCATGCCTGCTTCCAGCCGCGCCCGCAACTGGGTGTAGTAGTCCGAGAGGAAGCGCCGCTCCGCGCCCCAGCCGTCGTTGCGGCCGATCTTCTCGGCGATGGTCTGGTAGACCGTCTCGACCGCGTCGGTCCGGTCCTCGCGCAGCACGCGCTCCAGCGCCTGCAGCTCGAATTCGCCGTAGACCGCCAGTTCGTGATCCTCGAAGCGGAACTGAAAGCGCTCGGCCACCGGCGCTTCGGAGGTCGTCATCGCCGCCTCCAGCTTCTGCTTCGGGCGTTCGAGCACCCAGCTTCCCGCAATCACGTCGCCCGCGCGCAGGGCGTCGCGGTTGAACAGCGGGAACAGCAGGAAGATCGCCAGCCACCCCGCCGCCGCCAGCCAGGCCATGCCGTTGTCTGGCCCCGCCATGGCGATGAGCGGGATCGGCAGGAACATCTCGATGTCGCGCAGGAGGTTGCGGGCGATCACCATCTCGGCGGTGAGGCGGCCGCCGTCGCGCGCGGCGATGCGGATGCCGGTCATGCGCTTGCCCGGCGTCGCGCCCCTTGGCCCTAGTTCGAAGTAGAGGAAGTAGGCGTTGCGGAACAGGAACATCGCCACGATCCACACGACGATAAGGAACTGCAGCGCCTGCGCGCCCGCGCCCTTGCCGTCGACCGCCTGCGCGATCTGCGCCGCCCCGCCCGCGATCTGCATCAGCGCGATCGAGGTGCCGATTATCAGCATGACGATGATGAGCAGGTCGAGGATCAGCGCCCCCACGCGCGCGCCGCGCCCCGCCACGGTGACCGGCAACGCGATGCCCTCCGGCGTCACGAGCACGCGCTGCTTGCTGGTGCGCGCACGGTTGACCCGGCGCTTCATCGCCCGGCCCTCCCGCGATAGGCGAAGAAGTAGGCGCTCCACGCCAGCAGCATGAACCCGCCGACCGCAAGGCGCGCGGGCGTCTGGTCGACCAGCTGGCGCGCGAAGCCTTCCAGCAGCGCGGCGACGACGAGCATCAGCACCACCCCGACCATCACCACCGCCGCGCGGCGCCCAGCCTCGGCGGTCGCGGTCAGCACCGGGCGGTTCCCGGGAAAGGCGATCGCGCGCCCGACATGCAGCCCCGCCGCGCCCGAGAGCAGGATCGCGAACAGCTCGGTCGTGCCGTGGATGCTGATCCACCCCGCGAAGTCGAGCAGCAGCCCCGCCTTCCAGTAGACCCACCCCATCGCCCCCAGCCCGGCCAGATTGTGAACCAGCAGCAACAGCGACGGAATTCCGAGCGCGAAACCGAGCGCAAAGGCGAGGATCGAGACTTGCGCATTATTGCTGAACAGTTGGGCAGCGAAAATGCTCATGCCCGTCTTCTCGGTATTGCCGAAGATCGTGCCGCGCAGCGCTTCGGCGCTGGCGCCGGGGACGCGCTCGCCCGCCATCTCGCGGCCCATCAGGGCGAAGTACCATTCGGGATCGTGCGAAACGAGCAGCCAGCCGACCACCGCGCCCGCCACCATGACGAGCAGGGCGATCCCGATCTCGAAGCCGATGCCGCGCACCGCCCGGCTCCAGCCGCCGCCGAGGAACCCGCGCAACCACTCCCACAACGACGAGCGCGGGCCGTAGACCACGAACCACGCCCGCTGCACCAGCGATTCCAGATAGCCCAGCGTCGCCGCGTCGAGCGAAGTCTCGCGCGCGATGGAGAGGCTGGAGGCGACGGTGCGATAGAGGCCGGGCAGCGCCAGCAGGTCCTCGTCCGAGATGCCGCGCAGGCGCCCCTTCTCCATGCGCACGACGATGTTTTCAAGGCGCTGCCAGTCCGCCTCGCGCTCCAGCCGGAAGCGGTCGGAGCGCAGCGCGGCGCTTTCGATGGCGGCATTCGATATCGCGTTCATCCGATCGCTCCCGAACGCTTGATGGCCAGGTAGGCATCGATCAGCCGGGTGCCGACCTGCCGCCACGGCGCCTCGATCACATCGACGCCGATCTGCCGCAGCCGCCGGGTGACGAGCGCGCGCTGGCGCAGCAGGCCATCGGCGGCGACCGCCATCGACAGCACTTCCATGTCGTCGGGCTCGGCGGTGGACAGCGTCTCCAGTTCCTCGTCCGCCATCGTCACGAACAGGACGACATGGCGCGACACCAGCCGCCCGATGCTTTCGATCATCAGTTCGGCGCTGGTGGGGTCGGAGAAGTCGGAGAAGATCACGATCAGCGAGCGGCGCTGCAGCCTTCCCGCGAGCGTCGCCAGCGCAAGGGTGAAGTTGGGCTCTTCCATGCGGTACTCCAGCCCCGCCGCCGCGCGCTGTAGGCGGTGGAACTCGCTGCTGGCGGTGACGAAGGGCGTCGCCACCTCGGGCCGCGAAGCGAAGCCGAACAGCGAGACCCGGTCGCCGCCCTTGAGCGCCACGAAAGCGGTCGCCAGGGCCGCCGAGACCGCGCGATCGAGGCGGGGCATCCCGGCGATCGGCTCGCACATCGCCTGCCCGCAGTCGAAGGCGAAGACGATCTGGTTGTTGCGCTCGACCTCGTATTCCTTGGCATAGAGGTGCACGTGGCGGGCCGACGATTTCCAGTCGATCCGGCGGCGATCCATGCCGGGCTGGTACTCGGCGAGCGATTCGAACTGCGTACCCTCACCCCGGATGCGGCGGGCGAGCAGGCCGTACTGAGCATCTTTGAGGAACGTCTGCAGCGTGGGGGAGCGCACGGCGGCGACGTTGGGCCAGACCCGCACCGTCTCATCCAGAGTCCCCGCCAACTGCCGCGCGCCGAGGCCCAGCGGCCCGGTCCAGCGCAGCCATGCGCGGGTGACCTTGCCGGTGCCGCGACGCGAGGGCGTGAAAGTGCCGGAGCCGCGACAGCCGCCATCACCGGCGATCAGCGGAAACACCAGCCGCCCGCCCGGTGCGAGGCGCGGGTCGCACTCCAGCGCCAGTTCCGCGCGCGAGGGGCTGCCGGAGCGCAGCGCGACATCGGCCTCCATCCGGCCCTCGGCGCCGACTTCGACGTCGCCGGGCACCGTAACCCGAAGGTCCGCGACCCGGCCGCCAAGCAGTGCATCGATCACCACCAGCACCAGCACGGCGAGCCCCGCGACCGGCGCGATCACCCACAAGTCCGGGCTCGCCGCCGCGATCACCAGCGCGACCGGGGCGATCGCCGCCAGCGTCACCGCCGCGCGGGCCGTCGGGACTATCGGGGCGAAGGCAAACTTCACCGGATCAGCGCGGCGCGTCGGTCTGCTCGACCAGGTGGGCGACCAGCGCCTCGACCTGCTTGCCCTCGATCTCGGCCGCCGGGCTGAGCAGCAGGCGATGGCGCAGCACCGAAGTCGCCAGTGCCTTCACATCATCGGGCACCACGTAGTCGCGCCCATCGAGCGCGGCGCGGGCGCGGGCGGCACCGGCCAGCAGCACGGCGGCGCGGGGGAGGCACCGCTCGACAGGTCCGCAGACTCGCGCGTCGCGCGAACGAGGCGCACGATGTAGTCGGTGACACTGTCCGCCAGCTTCACCGAGGCCACCGCCCGCGTCACCGCTTCCAGCTGCGCAGGGGTCGTGACCGTGACGATGCCCACCTCCGCCGGTGTCGGCGCACCGCGATTCTCGCCATAGCGCGCGACGATGCGGCGCTCCTCCTCGGCGCTGGGATAATCGACCAGAACCTTGAACAGGAAGCGATCGAGCTGCGCCTCGGGCAGCGGGTAGACGCCCTGGCTCTCGATCGGGTTCTGCGTCGCGACCACGGTGAAGTGCGGCGGCAGCGGATGCGCGGTGCCGTCCAGCGTCACGCGGCGCTCCTGCATCGCTTCGAGCAGCGCCGCCTGCGTCTTGGGCGGGGTGCGGTTGATCTCGTCCGCCAGCAACAGGTCGCAGAAGATCGGGCCGTGCGTCAGTGTGAACTGGCTGGTCTGGAAGTTGAACAGGTTGGAGCCGAGAATGTCGCCCGGCATCAGGTCCGGCGTGAACTGGATGCGCCCGAAATCAAGGCCGAGGGTGGCGGCGAAGCACTGCGCGAGGAATGTCTTGGCGGTCCCCGGAGGTCCCTCCAGCAGCACATGGCCGCGCGCCATCAGCGCGATCAGCAAGTGCTCGATCGTCTCGGCCTGCCCGATCACGCCCTTGCCCACTTCGGCGCGGATCGCCTGCGCGAGCGCGCCTACTTGTGCGATATCGGGTGCAGTCTCGGTCATCGGGTCAGCGTCCTTTCGAGCGCGTGGAGATCGCGCGCGGCCTTGAGGAGATCGTGCGAACGCCCGGCCGCATGGAGGCGGGCGGCGATCACGGAGAAGGGCTCACCATCAGCCCCGCGCGTGGCAAGCGCCCGGTCGATGGCGGCGTCGGTGTGCTCGGCATCCACGCCGCGCGGCAGGGCCAGCGCCGCGACCAGCCGTTCCCGCGCGCGGTCGGCGTAAGGCGGGCCGAGCAGGTGGAAACGGCGCGTACGGCGCACCAGCCCGGCGGCATTGCTCACCAGCGCGCGCTTGCCGAAGGCGATGGCCCGCTCGGGCACCAGCGGCGGCCCGAAGCGCAGGAACGCGCGCCAGCCCACCGCCACCGCCGCCAGCAACAGGCACAGCGTCGCGGCAAGGAACGGCGGCGTGAAGGCGAGCGTCAGCAGGTTCTGCGCATGGCCGTAGCCGGGCAGGGTCATGTCGAACACGACAGCGCCGCCCGGCCTGACCCCGGTGGCGCGCACCAGAGCCTCGGCCAGCTGCGCGCTCTCGATCCGGGCCATCCCGTAGTTGTCGAGGAGGTCCGGCTCGAACACCATGACCACCGGATAGCGGCCCTCGTCGTAGTCCTCGCCCTCGATATAGTGCTGGCCGTCCTGCGCCATCGCGTCGAGGCCGTCGTAGCGGCCACCGTCGTCCATGAAGCCCGCCAGCACCAGCTTGCCGTCGCGGCTGACGGCAAGCGGCACCAGCCCTCGCCCTTGCCCGTCTGCACGGTGCCGGTCGGCAGCGTCCCGGAAATCCCGTTGGCCCGCCAGCCCGCCTGCGCTTTCGGCAAGGTCTCGTCGCTCAGCGTCAGTTCGTCGAGGAAGCCCGGCCAGTCCAGCGTGCTTTCGCCGCCGAGGCGCACCCAGCCTTTCTTCGCCTTGTCGCGCTGCTCGCGGATCGGCGGCATCGGCTGCCACTTGGGCGCGATCACCAGCGTCGGCCCGATCGAGCGCCGGGCGCTGACGATCTTATCGATCTCCTTGCCCTTGATGATCGCGGGCGGGGTGAGCACCAGAAGTCCCGGCCTTTTGAGTGCCGCAGGATTGCGCGTCGCCTCGACCGCGAAGCCGCGCCGTTCGAGGTAGTCGGCCATCGCCGCATAGCCGTTGAGGCCCTTGCCCTCCGCATGCGCCTTGCCGTCGTTGGCGGTGCCCATGCCGATGCCGGTGCCGATCATCCACAGCAGCGCCACGAACAGCAGCGCGCCGAGCACCACGATCGCCAGCACCGCCCAGAGCGAGAACGGATTGGCGCCCACGGCAACGCCTTTCGTCTTCACGTTCATGCCCGAAGCTCGACTTGCGCGAACTGCGCATAAGCGGTGCGGGCGGCGGTCCAGTCCTGCGCGTCGAGGTCGCGGAGCGCGAAGAGGGCACGCTCGACCCGCCCGGCGATCACGGCGAAGGCGCTGCGGCCGCTCTCGGGCAGCATCGGCAGCACGGCGATCTCGCGCGCGGTGCTGGCGGGATGGAGCCAGTCGGGCCGCGCGTCGGAAATCTGGCGCACGCTGCGCCGGAGCAGCAGATGCGCGGCCTCTCCATAGCGGCCCTGCGCGGCGAGGGTGTCGGCGTCTTCCAAAAGCGCCACCGCCTCGGCCTGCGTCGGAGTCCAGTGGACCTCCTCCAGCTTCGGACGGCGGCTACGCCAGGCATCGAGGCTCGGTTCGATCAGCAGGCGCCAGAGGATGAACAGCGCCAGCGCTGCCGCTCCGGCGATGAGAATCCACTGGAACACCGGCCACGACATGCCGAGCAGCTTGCCGACCGGCGTGAAGATCGCCTCCAGCAACCGGCCGAGCGCTTTCAGCCATTCGGGAATGTCGGTGGGGGGAACGGGCTTGGGGTCCGGGAGCGGCGTGAACTGGATGTCCGCCGCGTCGCGCGCGGCCTTCCAGTCCCGCGCCGCGTCTGCGGCCGAACCCGCTTCAGTGCCCCCGCCAATCGTCACGCCTGGCACGATTGCATGGCGGGAAGTGCGGCGCAAGCGGTTGAAAGCGTTCGTCGTGTCGGGGAAAGGCCCCCTCCGTCAGTCGCTGCGCGACTGCCACCTCCCCATCGCTGCGCGACAGGGAGGATCAGGCAAATCCTCCCCGTTCCGCAGGAATGGGGAGGGGGACCGCACGCGTAGCGGGTGGTGGAGGGGTCAGCCCCGCTTGCGCGCCTGCTCGTACGTCCCCAGCGGTCGCACGTACTTGCAGTGGAACGCCAGCTCCTGCAGCGCCGAGATCGATGCGCGCCTCGCCGGGGGCGCCTTCGATATCGGCGTAGAAGGTCGTCGCCGCGAAGCTGGCGCCGATCTGGTAGCTCTCCAGCTTGGTCATGTTGACGCCGTTGGTCGCGAAACCGCCCAGCGCCTTGTAGAGCGCCGCCGCGATGTTCTTCACCTCGAAGATGAAGGTCGTCATCGCCTGCGTGCCCTTGAGGTCGAACGGGTCGAGCGGCTCGCGCGCCAGCACCACGAAGCGGGTGGTGTTGTCCGAGGCGTCCTCCACCCGGTCCTCGACGATGTCGAGCCCGTAGAGTTCGGCCGCCAGCCGGGGTGCGATGGCGCAGGCGTCGGGGTCGCCCTGCTCGCGCACCAGTGCCGCAGCGCCCGCGGTGTCGGCATAGGCCATCGGCACGATGCCCCGCTCACGCAGGTAATGGCGCGACTGGCCGAGCGCCTGCGGGTGGCTGTAGGCCGCCGAAAACGGGCCTTTCGCGCCGGGCAGCGCCATCAGTGCGTGGCTGATCGGGGTGAAATGCTCGCCCACGATCGACAAGCCGCTTTCGGGCAGCAGGAAGTGGATGTCGGCGACGCGGCCGTGCTGCGAATTCTCGATCGGGATGATCGCGCGGTCGGCCCGCCCCTCCTTCACCGCGTCCAGCGCATCCTCGAACGAAAAGCACGGCAGCGGCAGGCAACCGGCATCGTATTCGAGCGCGGCGCGGTGGCCGTTGCAGCCCGGCGCGCCCTGAAACGCGACGGCGCGCGCCGGCTGTGCCTGGGCGGCGGCTTCCATCTCGGCGACGAGGGCGATGGCGGGCTGGGGATAAGCATGCATGACGTGCGCGCGATTAGGCGGCGCGGCGAACAAGCGCAATGGCCGAATTCCGTATCGGCACTTGCGCTGGATCAAGGCGGACATTAATGCCCGAAGCCAACAGGATGAGTGAATAATCACCGCGGGGCATGCTGAATGGACGATCGTTTCAATACTATCGCCGGTTGGACTCTTTTTCGGGCATCGTCGGCCTGGGACTGACGATCGCCAGTTCGATGTATTTTCAGGCTGACAAGCATCACGCGCCGGAGACTGCGGGCTATGCCGTCGAAGGCGTGGCCGAGGAAGGCGCGGGCGGCGGCGATCCGCCGATCGCGACGCTCCTCGCCGCCGCCGACGTGGCCAAGGGCGAGGCGACTTTCGCCAAGTGCACCTCGTGCCACACGATCAATGCAGGCGGCGCCAACGGCATCGGCCCGAACCTCCACGGCGTGGTGGGCGAGGCGATCGGCCAGGGCGTCGGCGGCTTCGCGTTCTCCGATGCGCTCAAGAGCAAGGGCGGCAATTGGAGCTTCGACAGCCTGAACGACTGGCTCAAGAGCCCCAAGGCCTTCGCGCCCGGCACGAAGATGACCTTCGCCGGTCTGTCCAAGCCGGAAGACCGCGCCAACGTCATCGCCTATCTGAATTCGCAGGGCTCGAACCTGCCGCTGCCTGCCGCAGACGTGGCTCCGGCAGCCGACGCCGCGGCAGCGCCTGCGGCGGGTGAAGCCGCACCGGAAGCCTCCGAAGCGGCGGCGCAATAAGCCGATCCGGCCCCTTCGAGGGATCGCCGGTTGAAAACGGTCCGCTAGCGCCGCCGAGTCGCTAGCGGGCCGTTTTCGTCTTCGGCCCATTCTTCCCCGTTCCGGGGAGGAACTGGCATCCACCGTTCGTCATTGCGAGCGTAGCGAAGCAATCCAGGGCGGCATCAACCGCCCTGGATTGCTTCGCTAGGCTCGCAATGACGAGGATGTGCGGAAGTACCCGCTGGCAAGTGCGGGCCATTACGCCGGGGAAGTCAACGCGAAGACCGGTAACATCTGGTCGGCGTCGGGAGCGTCCAAGCTGGGACGCAGGGTTTTGTTTTCCGTGAAGCTCTGGCGAGCGGCCGGGTAACTCACGGTGCAGCCCGGCTCGACCTGTATTCCATCGGACTTGTCCCATGTGGCCATCGTTAGGATCTCGCATCGTTATCGGCCGAAGGCTATCCGGGATCGCCCTCCCATGCCCTGCCGTGTGTCGCAGGATCGTATGGACGGCGTTTCCGGTAGCGCAGAGACAGTCCGGGTCTTCGATGGGCGCGTGGTTTGCACAGCTGCGGCTTGAAACCGCATCCCGGCCCACGACGCCGACCCGATACACCTCTCCGGCGTGATCATCGCCGGATCGGATGTCGGGCCATATAACCTATTTGGCGAAAAATATCAATCCTCAACCGCCTCGCCGCGCCCCTTGAAGCCCTTGGCAATGACATACCACTCGGACGAATCCTTGCGGCTGGCGGGCGGCTTGGCGTGCTTGACACTGGTAAAGTGCTTCTTGAGCAGCGCGAGAAGCTGCGTGTCCGTCCCCCCGGCCAGCACCTTGGCCAGGAACGTCCCGCCGGGTGCCAGGTACTGGATGGCGAAGTCCGCCGCCGTTTCAACCAGGCCCATGGTGCGCAGATGGTCGGTCTGCTTGTGCCCCACGGTGTTCGCCGCCATGTCCGACAACACGAGGTCCGGCGCTCCCTCCAGCGCCGCGTCGAGCGCCGCCGGGGCCGCGTCCGCCATGAAATCCATCTCGAAGATGGTGACCCCCTCGATGGGGTCGGTGGGCAGGAGATCGATGCCGACGATCTTCGCCTTGGGCCGCTTCAGGCGCAGCACCTGGCTCCACCCGCCCGGTGCGATACCGAGATCGACGGCGCGCTCCACGCCCTTGAACAGCTCGAATTTCTCATCGAGTTCCAGCAGCTTGTAGGCAGCGCGGCTGCGATAGCCGTCGGCCTTGGCCTTCTTCACGTAAGGATCGTTCAGCTGGCGCGTCAGCCAGCGCGCCGAACTGGTCGAGCGCTTCTTGGCGGTCTTGAGCCGCTCGCCGGGATCGCGGCCGGAGCGGCTCATCGGGCGTGGACTGCGTTACGGATGGTGTCGGTCATGTTTCTAATTCCAGATGCCGGACCCGGCGAGTGCGAGGCGATGAGGCTGCGCAGGATGCCTTCGCGGATGCCGCGGTCGGCAACCCCGAGCCGCGCGGCGGGCCAGAGGTCGAGGATGGCTTCGAGGATGGCGCAGCCGGCGACCACGAGGTCCGCCCGCTCACGCCCGATGCAGTTGAGCTCGCGCCGCTCCTCGATCGCCATGGAGGACAGGCGCGTGCTGATCCCGCGCATCGATTCGGCGGGCACGATCAGCCCATCGACCATGCGCCGGTCGTATTGCGGCAGTTCCAGATGCAGGCTGGCGAGGGTGGTGACGGTGCCGCTGGTGCCGAGCAGGCGCAGCGGTCCGTCATGGCTGGCGCTCTCGCGCGCCGGACCGACGCGCTTGGAGAAGGCGGAGAAGCTCTCCGCCACCAGGCTGTGCATGTGGCGATACCGTTCGAGGCGTTCGGCCTGCGTCGTGCCTTCCGGCCCGCAGCTTTCGGTGAGCGAGACGACGCCCCACGGCACGCTCTGCCAGTCGAGGATGCGCGGGACGGTGCCGGTGCTCTCGATCAGCACCAGTTCGGTCGAGCCGCCGCCGATGTCGAAGATCATCGCCGGGCCGAAGCCGTCCTCCAGCAGGACGTGGCAGCCCAGCACGGCCAGACGTGCCTCTTCCCGGGCGGAAATGATGTCGAGCTGGATGCCGGTTTCCTGCCGCACGCGCTCAATGAATTCCGGCCCGTTGGTGGCGCGGCGGCAGGCCTCGGTCGCGACCGAGCGGGCAAGGTAGACGTTACGGCGCACCAGCTTGTCCGCGCAGACCCGCAGCGCCGCAAGCGTGCGCTCCATCGCCGCGTCGGACAGGCGCCCGGACTGCGCGATGCCCTCCCCAGCCGGACGACGCGACTGAAGGCGTCGATCACCGTGAAGTTCTCGCCCGAGGGCCGCGCGATGAGCAGGCGGCAGTTGTTGGTGCCGAGGTCGATCGCGGCATAAGCCTGTCGCCCGCCCGCCGACAGCAGCGACGGGACAGTCCCCACCCGCGCCGCGCCAATCTGCCGATCGGGACTGCCCGGTTGCGCAGGCGCCCTGGCGGGCGATGCAGCTGTGTCTTCTACGCGCGGCGCCTTGCCTGCCTCGGACTTGGCGGCGCTGCCCGACGGGCGCGCCTTCCCCTTGGCTTTCGTGCCGGAGGGCTGAGGGCTGGCAGAGGCTTTTGGAGGCGCCTTCGCTCCCGCCTTCGCCTTGCCCCGTCTGCCCTTGCGCCGCCGCGACGGACGACCCGTCGCCTCGGCTGTTCCCGACACTTCGACTTTGGCAACCGGCGGATCGTGGTCCGCCATAAATTCGATACTCGTTCTAATGTCTTCCCGCCGATCGGGCGGGCACCTGACGCCGATGCTAACGCCCCGCGCGCCAACCGGCAAGGGCAGCGCTTTTTTGCTGCATCTAGGCGCTTGACCCGAATCACGACCGCCGCTAGTGGGGCGCCTCCGATGCCCCGTCGTCTAATGGTAAGACTACGGATTCTGATTCCGTCTATCGAGGTTCGAATCCTCGCGGGGCATCCAAATACACACCCCTAAAGCGTTGATATTGCTTGACTTTCCTTGCTCACGCAGGGGTGCGTTCCCTCACCAGATACCACACTTGAAACCGGATCGCCGTCGACAAGGTGGGCCGGTAGTGGACGTTCGTCCGCTATTCGGACGAAGCCCCTGTACTTGGCTCCCCCTCAGATTGAGGATGGACCGCAGGGGATTCGTGTCACACGGACACCTCGCCCAGCCCCGGGGGTATATGGTCAACATAGACCGTCGCTCGATCGCTGCGTGAGGCTACTCCATTGGAGGAAACCTACCAGGTGTCCAAGGGGTGCGTGCTCAATACACACCCCTTGGAGGCGGCTGGGGTGTCATCAGTGGTGATACCCCTCGGTCGGTCGTAGCGGTATCGCTCCAACTGGAGGGCAGCGCGAAACGCACTCCCGTCTCACTTCCCCCAACGGTGGGCGTCAGGCCCTCGCGCACAATGCGTCCGGCGGATCATGAGCGGAAAAGTCGGCCGATGATCCCAGGTGCTTTTCCTCAACCTGAGGGAAGGTCAGTCGTCACGATATGGTGACAGCCGGGGGGTGTCCTGAAACTCAGGAGGCATAGCCATGCCAGCGACACCTTTCCGCCAGATCGGGCGACAACCCTCGTCGGTTGGTGTGTAGCGGTATCGCTATGCAGGCCGGGGTCCGCGCCACGGTGGCGCACGTCCCTGAGCCGTTGTCATATGAACACGGTTGGCCGGGATGGATCACACTTGAGCCATCGCCCTCGGGTGCTTTGTCGCGGGCCGGGACATAGCAGCGACTGCCTACGCAATTCCCCGGCACTGCCCATGACGCAAATCTGCGTGATCCGGGGATGATCCAAATCTGGACCATCCTCCATCCGCCCTTCGGGTGGGCGTTTCACCCACCCTATCGAACGAAAAACGTACGAAGGGGTATTCCCCAGATCTGGGGGATAGGACTTTCCCTGAAAAGGAAGGGAAAGGGTGTCGTGATTACCGACGCCCCCATGGCCAAGGAAGGGTGTCCAGCACCATCGGACGCCCTCGGCCTCATGGCAGGTGGATATAGCGGAGAGAGATAGAGGGTCGGGGACAAAAGGGACAATAAGGACAGAACCCCCTCCAGAGGGCAAAATCAGGGGCGCGAGAGAGAAAGGCCCCTCGGGACAAAAGGGACGAAAGGGACAAAACTCGATCTGGGAGGCAGCGCGGCGCCGCACCGCATTGCCTGAAAGAACCGATCGGCGGCTGGTGGTGTCCGTCCACCATTGGGGGTTGGACCGCCTTTCCGATCCGTCATGCGTCGGTCAAGCAAGAGGCACGGCGGCGGCAGGGGCCAGGCGCCTGACAGCCAGCCGATTGAGCACGGCGAATTTCGTCGGCAGTGGCCTTTTTACGGCTACCGAAAATTCCCCGCCGCACCTCAACATTCCTCAACAGGCTGGGGCTGCGCGCGTATGTGTGACACGGCCCAGCGCCCTCGCGTGCTGACCAGAATTAAATCGGCTGGCCTCGCGCGTGTACGGCTGCCAAAAACTCGACCGGGCGCAATATCCGCCCTTTGTTTATTCCCGCGCCCCCCTCAAAATTCGTCATCCGTCCAGCCGCCACGAATGCAAATGAAAGCGCCGGACCAACCATTTCGAGCAAGCGGGCAGCCTCGCGCGCGCGCGCGATGTATCCGGCTGGCGCTGGCATCGCCGCACAACACGGCGCCGTTACTTCGTGTTTCTTTAACGGAAACACCCAGCGGGCCAACGAACCAGACCTGGTCCGTTAGCTCGTCTGGGTTCTGCTTCAGTCCTGCTTGCCGTTCTCCAGTTCCTCGATCCGCGCGAGCAACTGGGGCGCAAGCTTATAGATGTCTGTGAGATCGGAGATCAGGGTCTTGGTTTCCGCCTTCTCCACGAAAGTCCCGAGGTATTTGCTCGTCAGGCCGTTGAAGTGCATCCGAGCGATCGACTTGCGGTTGTTGTCGTCCAGCAGAATGGCGCAGTACGACTTTGCATCGCGCATGATGACGCGCTTGGGGTCGACCGCCTGCGCGACGATGGCCTGGACGATGCGGAAGCCTGACACCTCTTCCTCGGTGGTAATGACCTCTTCCGGCTCGCCCGCTGGCGTCGGCTCGTTATCCTCCGGCAATGCAGATGCATTTAGGGCATTGGTGAGCCTGTCATTCACATGGTCACGCACGATAGCCCCAAAAGATGCCCCGATCAGCCGCTGGAACTGATCCTTGACCTGCGCAGTCACCTTGCCGGGCTGAACGCGGCCGGCGATGATGCGGGCGAAGTCTTCGGAGGGCTCCGACATTTCGCGCTCGAGTTCCTTGCGGACCAGCGATTCCAGTTTCAGGTTGCCGGCTTCGCGGACGATCGTCTCAATGTCGAAAGCGCCCTTGGTGAAGTGCTCAAGCGTCCGCACATCCGCCTTGCGAACAGCGTCAAGGTTCAGCGTGAAGAAGGGGTTCGCATCCATCTTGTTCGGCTGGTCGATGTCGGAATAGAAATTGTAGACCACGCCGTTCGTCAGGACAGCCAGCCGCGCATCGGTGACGCTGAAATAACGGAAAAGCTGGGATGCGTGGTTGATTGTCAGATCCGAGGTGGAGGGCTTACACTCCATGAGGATGGACAGCGTCCCGTCGATCGAGATGGCGTAGTCGACCTTCTCGCCCTTCTTGGTGCCCACATCGGCGGTATATTCCGGGATGACCTCCAGCGGGTTGAAGACGTCATAGCCGAGCATCTGGATGAAGGGCATGACAAGCGCGGTCTTTGCCGCCTGCTCAGTCAATAATACTTCCCGGTGCTTCTGAGTACGAGAAACCAGTTCCGTCAGGCGTGTCGCAAGTTCCATTATGCCCCCTTGTCAGTATTGAATAAGCGCGAATCCGCGCGTCATTTGGCTGACACGTTGACTTCAAACACTTTTCAAAAGGATGAATCCAGCAGATTATCGCTAAGTCGGCACAGGGCATTTACTTCGTGGCTGAGATCGGCTGGGTGCGCACCGACGTCCGGCACCGCCCTCCCTCGCGTTCTGACCTCCAGAAAATCGGTGGCCGCCCAGATCGTCCCCGCGCGTAGTGACCCCGATTAAATCGGTGAACGCCGAATAAGGGGTGTTCGGCTTGGGGGACAGATCCGACGAAATTCGTCGCAGCCATGGCGGTGGCCCCGCTCATCTGCCCGCCTGCCTTTTACTGTCCGGAAATTCGCGTCATCGGTGGCGCTGCAGGTTGCGCCGCCAGTAGGGACACAACCTCGGCCCCCTTTATAGTGTGCGGAAACTCGCGAATTGCCCAGGCTCGCCCCTCTCGCGCGCGTACTGGTCGCGAAAGTCGCCCTTTTGCCTCGCGTAGTGACCACAGAAAAATCGGTGAATGCGCTCCCCCTGCGCGTGCGCGTGCGCGCGGGTACTGCTCTCGAAACTCCCCTGAGCGGCTGGAACAGGCCCCTGCGGGGGCTTGAGAGCAATGGGTGTCGTCAACCGCCGTATCCGTGCGGCATGTCAACTTTTGCCAACCTCTCATGGGGTTCGCTCTAGATGCCCCCCGCGTGGTTGACAGAGGGGATACCGATCGAGGCCAGCTGTACGGCTATCCGAACGATTGGCTCAATGTTCACAGCAATGGGTGGCAGTCGTGCGCGTGAGTGCCCAGCCGGACGAAATTCGGACGCTTGGTTGTTTGATAGCACCGCGCGACACATCAAAGCCCGTCTCCCAATGCGACAAGCTTTGGACCGATCGGACGCCCCCTAATTTGGGGAGGTTGGCTAGCCGCCGACCCTGGCGATATGACCAGGGTTCACATCATCGGGAGGCCAAGAGCCTGTGCCTTTGCCTTCGCATAGCCGATAGCCAATTCCCCAAGAAGGCTCAGAGAGAATGTGCCGACCTTCGCAGCACCAGCCTTGGTGCTTTCCCAAATTTCAGGATCACGAACGTTCTTCAGGAACTCATGGCCGCCCCAGGTCATACTGAGCATGATGTAATTGCGACCGCTCATGGTGCTCGCATCGACCGCAGTGAGGTGTCCAGCTTCGATCCCCAAGCGAACATGCTCGATCACTGTCTGCTCGTCATATCCGTCAAAGGTGGGCACCTTGCGAAGAGCGGGCGTAACGGACTCTTCGATAGCCAAGAGCAGTCTGCGGTAAAGATCCATGTCACGCTTCATCACACTTCCTCCATCACCGCGGCATCCGGCGATCATAGTCAGCGAAGCCCCTAGGGAAAGCCCAGTCATCAGCCGAAAATTCGGCCAGAGTCGGTGGGCTTACGGCTACTTTCGCCTACTTTAGCCGTCAGTGCTCGGTCCGATCGCGTTCAACGCGGAGATGGCCTTGCCCTCAGGGGTACGCGGCCCGGTGCTCATGCCCCCATGGAACTTGCACCGCCCGCTCCGGTAAATGTCCGTGCGTTTGCAAGGCGTCCCTGCCCGGGTCTTGGCACCGCACCGCATGCCTTCGCACTCGGCTGGCAGAGGGATGCTTGGAGGCGGCGGGTACTGGTATCCGCGCTCTTTCCATTCCACATGCTGCCGTTCGTTGTCGTCACCCCATTTCCGCCAGAGCTTCCGGCGCTGCTTGTCATCCATACTGCCCTCTCCATCCTGTCGGACAGCGCCGTGCGGTGCCGCGCCATTGGCTTGATGGTTTGCTTGACGCCCATCGATCCCGTGCGCCCCCCAGCACCATCTCTAAACGCCCGTTTCCTGCGGGCCTGCGCAGCGTTTCCAGCCGATCCGGCACCGGCGATCCGTCAATGCCCCGTCAAGCATGGTCAAGCCCCATCAAGCCGCCATCAAGCTGGGAACGGCGTAAGGGCGGCCGAAAAACGGACGCGCTCAGCACTGCGGCAACTGCACGGCTATCGGTACGGTTGGGCCGGGAGCGTGCGCCGACCGCGTACGAATTTCGTTCGCGCTCAACAGCTGGCACGTCTCGGAAAGCCATACCGCACTTCCAGGAAGCCTCCCGCCTTCACCCAGGCATGCGCAGCTGCCATATGACGGGGGCCAAAGTCCAAGAACATGCGTCGAAGCTGACGCTCCCGATAAGTCTGGTGCTCGACGGGGAGCCAGATCGCGAAGGGAGCGCGAATGCCGTCCCAATCGACCAGGCCGCCCATACCGTGCCAGCGGCGCACCCACGTCTCAGGATCGAACAGGGGAACGACTTCACCCATGTTGCGCACCCCGGGCCCAGATCGGCGCGCGCTGTGGCAGCGAGGCCCGCCACAGCCAGCCTTCGCAATCGTCGTTCTTCCAACGGGCCACGGTATCGCTCAGGATGATCCTGCGCGCGCCTTCCAGCCGATCAACAACGCCGCCCCACCCGTCGCGACCGTCGAAGCCAAATAGGTCGCTGGCAGTCCACCCCAGGGCACTGGCGGCCATGCCGTGTTTGCCAGCGAACCACCGGGCGTCCTCCAGCACCTGCTTCCACCGCTCCGGGTCATATCCCTCGATCGGCTGGCATGCGTCCATGTCGGCCAGCACATGGGGCCAGTCGCGCGGGGTGATGACAGACTGGAGACGCGGAGCCGGTGCCGGTTCTGAAGCTTGAAAGCGAGCGTGCGTCGCAGCCAGCTGCGCGATTGGCCCGTCGAGCATCGGCGCGCCCTCCTGCGCTTTCAACTGCCGGGCTACATCACGCCAGCTCACTTCGCAGCACCATGCACCGCCGGGTTCACCATGAAGTCCCCGCTGGGCCTTCCGGGGCCGTTCTGGTCGCCCGCCGTCTGGATCCACCCGGCATCAGCAAGCACCTCCAGAGCCGCATCCATGGCCTTGGCATCTCGCATCGTCGGAAGCGCCGACTTGTGGGGGCTGCGCTTCAATTCGCGCTTGTTGAACCGCTGCAGGCCATTCTTGAGGATGTACCGGGCCAGCACCGCCGCGTTGCGATCTGGTTTCGGAAGTGCCGTGTCACCATAGACCCGCTCGGCCATCGGCTTGGCATACTCGTCGATCCATTCCGCCGCTGCCTCGATGGTCGATAGAGACACCTCCTTGGGCTCCGGGCCGCCTTTGAAAGCCCATGCCGCCAATTCGGAGGTGAGGGCTAGCCGCAACAGAGCGCCGTCCATCTTGCCGGTGAACGATTTAAATAGCCCGCTCGCCTCATCGTCGATCGCTGCATTATCGGTTTGCCATGCCTCGAAAAGATCAGACGCAGCGCGCGACAGGGGGAGCGTGATATGCACCGGATGGCCTTCGGAATCCCGACCCCACTGCAGGCTTTCCAGCCGCCGATATGCGTTCTCCAGCAAGATCATGTCAGCACAGCGCGACGGACGGGTGAAAGGCAGCTTGTCTGGCCATACCCAGAGGAAGCGCGCCACTAGACCGTCATCCGGCGAGCCCAGGAGGCAGTCCGCCAGCTTCGCGGGCTGGATGCCGCCCAAGACCGAAACGCCATTGAACGGGACGGTGAGGGGAGCCTTCGCGCCCTTGCGATCGATCACGAATGAGCGGCCGCCATATGCCTCCAGCCAGAACTCCCTTCCGCCCGGGCTGTAGCGTTCGAAAGACTCGAGCCATCCCGCTAGCTCGTCGCGGTAGTGAAGCGTCCCTTGGTGGTTGCCGGCGAGAATAGCGCCCACGGCCTCAGGGGTGGCGTCCATGACCAGCGTACGCCGCCGGTGCGGTTCATCTGGTTCCATCGCACCGTCCGGCATTCTGGGCAGGTCTGCCCGCCCTTCCTTGGCCGCCTTCGCCATGCCACGCTGCCATTCGTCGCGTACTGCCTTGGCCTTGGCGTCAGCCTCGCGCCATTCGCGTAGATCAGCCTTGTGCGCTTCGGCCCCATCACGCTCAAGCGCGCGCAAAGGATCCACCACGGCCTCCAGCGAGGGCGACTTGCGGCTGGATGGATCTCCGACAATGCCAATCCAGAGGATCGGCGGCTCGGCCCAATTCGAGGTATCATAGGGGCGGATCCGCCGCTTTCCGCCTATCAAGCTCGCACAGGTCGCGAGGTAGCCGGCAGCGGGGTAGTCCAGCGGGGTCGCAGTACCGGCGGCGATTGCCTGCAGCAGAGGCAGCGCGGGACCGAACAACTCCGTAGGCATGACCGCAGCCTGTCGGCGGCTGGCATTCGCAATGGTCATGTCCGGTGCGCCCCAACCCGACGACGCTGAGCGAGGATCAGCGAAGGCGCGGATGATGTCCCCGTCCTGCAAGTCGGCGAAGTCGCGGCCCGAATAGGCGTGTTCAGCGGTCATTCTGTAGGTGCTCCGGGGAGGACGAACTGCGCGCCGGTCTGGAATGCAGCCTGGCGTGCGGCGTCGATGCCTGCCGGATCGTCATCGGCGGCAATTATGAGGGACAGATCGGGACGGCGCTGGTGAACCGCGCAAGCGATCGTGGTGAGGTTGCTGGCGGTCATGGCCGCGATGACAGGCAAGCCGGTGGCGCGGCGAATCGCAGCGACGGTGGCCACTCCCTCGCCGATCACCAGCCGATCCGTTGCTTTGCCCGCATGCCAGAACAGGCCTTTAGTGCGACCGCCTCGACAATAGAGCTTCTCTTTCGCCCTTCCGGGCAGAATGCTCTGAACGTTCCAGACGGTGCCCTCGAAGTCCTTCATGGGCACCAACAGAGCGCCGTCACCACCAAAGTCGTCACGCCCCTGCCAGAGCCTTTCAGGCGCGATCCGCTTGCGTTGAAGATACGGGTGCCCAGGATCGGCTGGCTGCGCCGTACCTAGGCAACGGCGGGCCTTTTCGGCGCCATGGGCATGCTGCTGCGCCTTTTCCCGCTCCCTCTCGATCTCGGCGCGACGAATTTCGCGGCGCTCAGCGTCGGTCAGCTCGCGCCGAGTGCCGTCGAAAGCGGGGAGCACTCCAGCAGAGCGCAGGACGTCCTTGACCATCAAGGGATCCGTGTCGGTGCCGTTGAAGCAGACCACCAGAATGCCATCCGGTGCTCCGGGTTCCAGCCGCACGGCAGTGCCTCGATCATGCCGGGAGTGCCCGGGTGTCGGTGCCAGAACCTCACGACCCGAAACCTGCCCGCCCAGCGCCTTGGCGATGGCTTGTAGGCTCAGCATGGCGCAATCTCTGATACGCGCACCCTGTGTCCCGGCCTCTTGTGCTTGGCGCATCTACGGTTGGGCTGGAACTTCGACGACGACGCAGGCGTGGTGAACTGGAACGCCTCTCTGCACTGCGCGCAAGATGACTGCCACACCAGGATGGTCGCCACTGTGCCGTCACGGCGCGGGCGCCCGAACGTGTCGACCACCTCGTAGCGCTGGCCCTTTTCGGTGCGGATGGCGCCGATCATTCCGACGCCTCCCCGCTCCTGCGACGGCCACCGGGGCGAACTGAGCGCGCCGAAACCACCGCGTCCGCGACGATCTGCAATTGTTCATGCTCCCCGCCGTCGCGATCGGTCCAGCGGTTGAGCTTGAGCCGCCCCGATGCTGAGATGAGGTCGCCTTTCTTGTGGCGGGCCAGCGTCTCGGCCACCTTGCCGAATGCCACCAGCGAGAACCACTGAGCCGGCGCGCCTTCCTCGTCAGACAGCGACAGTGCGATAGAGGCGGTTGCCCAAGTCTTGCCAGCCTGAGACTGGCGTTCGACCGGATCGGCACCAAGCCGCCCATATGCGGCGATTTGCGCGCTCATCGGGCACCGCCTTGCCGTTCGGCATCGGCACCGGCAGGCGGCACGATCCAGACAATGGCCTCCCGCCCGCTGGGGTTCGTTCGGGTCCGGCCAGAATCGACCACGGCCTTGTCACCCACCAGTTCGCTGATGCGCGGCTGGATACTCCAGCGATCTTCTTGTGAAGCGTCCACCACCTCCAGCGCGGTCATGCCCCGAGGGCCAGCCGCATGGATCAACTGATAGGCGATAACGCGAAGGCGCCCGGTCATGGGCGAGATGGCCGAATAGGCCGCTCGACTGGTGCGCTGACGGCCCTTAGCCATGTGCGCCTCCTTCACCACGCAGGAACGCCCCGGCCTCGGCAGATGCCTCACGCTCTCGCGCCGCCATCTCGATCATCATCCCGCCGATACCAGCCAGCATCGCCGCATCGGTAAGGCCGATCTTGCCGCGCTGGTCCGCCATGAACTGCGCAAGCTGCTGAGCGTGTTCGAGCCAGAAGCCGGACACGTCCCAATCGTCGGGGAGGCGAATTTCGGTCGCCATGATCGACAGCATCTCGGCCGCCTCGGGGGTCACCATGTCAGACATGCTGCTCTCCCATCAACGCGGTGGCAGGGACGGGCATTCTGCGATGTTCCGCCTCGGCCTTGGTGGCCTCAGCAGCCTCGGCATACGGCGGCCTGGCCGACAAGCGGTGTGGACCGGTAGCAAGAGGGGTGATATTGAGGTGCCGATCAACCTTCCCGGGAACGATCGGAGCCTCGCCTAGTGCGGGGCTTTTTCGTGCTCTCATGCCACCAACCCCTCGATCAGGCCACGCAGCGATGCCGCGGGAATGATGGTGCGCCCACCGACACGGCGCTTCTGCAGGCGGCCAGCGGCGATGTGATTGTAGATGGTGGATCGGCTAAGGCTCGACGCCTCACATGCTTCGCGGATGCTGTAGCCAATCTTGCCAGTGGCCTGCCTCGGTTCGTCGGCAGCGGGTGAATTAGGCGTCATGTGTGTTCCCACTATCCGGGGGCACGATGCCACTCCGGTTTGTGGGGACACCAAGTAAGCCGTATTTGGACGGCGGTGGACGGGGGGAATATGGACGTCCGGGAGGTGAAGGGGGACTCCTCACTCTCCCCCACACCGGCCTAATGATCTTTTCGATACCTCGGGCGTCGAACGGTTTCCCGGTTCGTGGGCTGTTGGGCAGATCTGCCACAAGCGACGCAGCCGCTGACCCCACGGAAAGGCTCGGTTGGTTGGCCCGCATCTCAGCCGCGCGGCGCCGCAGGTCGTCATGGTCAAGGTGCCGGTTGGCGGGTATCGATCTCTCGTCCGCAGCGGCCCCGGAAGACTGAGTGGCCGGCAACTTCCACCCCGCCAGCTCAATACGCTTTACTATGTCCGCGCTGTCCAAGCGAAGACCCGAGTAGGTTACCCGGCAGTTTGGATTGTGGGATCCCAGAATTAGGTGAACAAGCTCGCTTCGGGAGAAAATCGCTTCCCAATCCACCTGCTGAACCCTGCTGGCGGCCAACGCTGCAATCCAATCCTCAGGAGTGAGGTCGTGGTCTTCTGTCGTCTCCAAGACCATCGGCAGTTCCCAGGACTGCCGAAGGCCTCGATAGCGTTCGCGCCAATTGGGGAACACATCAGGGCCCAGCTGATCGAGTTCCTTTTCGTGTTCGGTCAGTTCGGGTTCGGGTGGCAGCGGCTCGTCAACCCAACGCTCCACCTCAAGTGCCCGCACTCGCACCTTTGTCTGTTCGACCCATTTGAAAAGGGCGTGTCGGGCATCCATCTCGTTTCCGGCTTCCGGATAGCGAGCTACGAAACGCACTGCATCAGCAGGCGTCATCCATCTATCTTCTGACATTCCGCCCTCCGTGGCGGCCCCGAAAATTGGCGGCGGGAAACGCGTCGGAGTGTCGCGCTTGTCGGATGCCTCCTATCCCGCCACATCGATCATGCCCCGAAAGCTACGCGGCTGTCACGATTTGTTCTCGCCCGTTCGATCAGGGCGTGAAGGAGGCGCTGGTTCCGTGAGAGGGCGCCAGTGCCCCACTGATAGCGGGCGCGAAATGCCTGCCTGCGATGGCTCGGCTGTACGCGGAGCGACACCTTACAGCCCTCCACGGATCACCTGCAGGTTAAGCCGCGACACCGGCACAAGGTCGCCCACGTTGGCGGCTGGTGCCGTGGCATATGTAGGTGGATCGCCACGCCAGTGAGCCGGGATGGCATGGTACGACTTGGTGCGAATGTAGTCTCGGTGGTCCCGCATGATGCGCCGATCAGCTGTAGGATCGAACGGGAGCGGCTCGCTCTGGTCCATGCCCCATGACAGGACCGCCAGCGTCTGGCCGTCGCAGTATTTCCCCTCTTGGTCGGGATCGCTGATCGGGCACCCAGCCGCGCGCGAGTAAGGGGCCCCATGCGACGTGTTCATGCCGTCCTCGTCGCACTGCCCGCTCGGGTCGTCCTCCTCCTCGTCCTCATCTGCAGCGCGCCCGGACGGATGGCATCCGATCGGCTCATGGAGGTACGCCTTAGCACTCCGCTTAGGCCGCCCGCTCCATTCGCTCCATGAGACGTCGGTTTCGTCGCCAGCGTATTCCCCGCTGTCGGACACGGCGCACCCCGGTCCATCTGCGAAGCGCACCGCGTAGGCAGGTGGTGCGAAGCTATCCTCTGCAGCGGTTTCCTCCATGTCGGCGTCGCCCGCCAGCATATCGATCTGGGCAATCAGGGCCTCAACCATGTCACCAAGCTCGGTAAGGGCGCGCTCGGCCCCGAGGACGTGAACTAGGTCGGCTGGAGCCACATAGCGACGGCGGCCGGTCTGGATCTTGATCTCAAGCATCGGCCCGCCCTCCATGGGTGAGAGCTGCATAGCGCGCGCGACGCTCCGCCGATTCCTCAGGAGATACGCGCGGCGGGGTGCGGCCAAGCTCGACCGCGAAGTGGACGCCCAGCCATTGGACCTCCAGACGGCGAACCTCGCCCACGCTCTCGTCGGTGAAGTGGCGGCAATGGGCGTCCAGCCGCGATATTTCGCGGGGGCGCGGATCATACCAAGGCTCGATCGCCTTGAGGGCGCGGCGCAGGCGGGAGAGATCAAGCATGGACCACCTCCCCGCTGATGCTGGCGCCGATGGTGCGGAAAGCGAGGTCAACCCGCTCCACCTCCTCGCTGGCCATCTCGGCCGCCTCCTGGGCAATTTCCGCGCAGACCCGAAAGCGCGTTGGCTCGCTGTCAGGGGAAAGGTGCTCAGCCTCAACTTGGATGAGGCGGGACATTTCCACTACGCGCGTGAGGCGTGCCTGTAGCTCAAGGATCAGCTGGCGGGCCTCGACGATGTCCTTTGCGACCTCAGTCATGACGCGCCCCCATCGTCGAGAGGAGGCTAGTGCGGCCACCATGAGCTTGGGCGTCCAGTCCAGCCCCTTGTCGGCGCGCAGTGCGGCAACGTCACGACCGGCGATCTTCGCGTCATGGAAGCCGTCGTTCATCTCATGGTGCAGCGCGGTCCATATCTGGATCGCTACGCCGTCAACGGTGCGGGCGGTCGCGTGGTGGATAACCTTCTCCGCTTCATCAACAATATCCCATGCTGCCGCCTCGCGAGGGTCCATAGGCTCAGGATAGACATTCGTGCCTGCCACGACCTCCAGCACTCGATACGCGCCGCAGCGACGTTCCCAAGCAGCGAACAGCGCCGCGTCAGGGTTAGACGCGCCCAAGGCAGGCAGGGCTGGCAGGGCAAGGATGGGGGTGGCCGCGAGGATAGCGCGGCGGCTCATGCGGGTGCGGTCCATATCAGGCCTCCCGATCTGCAAGACGGCGGGCGTCCGCGGCAATCAGGGCCAGCCGCTCACTGTCCCATGACGATCCCTCGTACTCGACGAGGTAGGTTTCCAGCTTCGTGGCGATGTCGCCTATGGTGGCAGACGGTGCCTCAAGCACCCGATGGAAAGCATCGTCGGACGCATGAAGCGCGGCAATGCCTGCCTTTTCCGGCAGATCGTCTCGCATGAAGTGCGCATGGGCAACGCGGTACGCCGTGAAAGCCGTCGTGAACGCGGAGTTCAAACCGCTCGCGAGGCCAGCCGGGGCGTTAGTGTTTTCGTAAGACGCAGGTGTGCTATTGGCGTGGATAGCCATTCCAGATCTCCTTCAAAGATCGGGTTTCGGTGAGAGCCGACGCGAGGGGCCTAATCCTTGCGTCGGCTCGCCTACTGTGTAATCACGGTTGCGATGACCGGTCAAGAAACTTTGTCGACACGGAAAAAACGCGGCCCTGCCCCCACTGGAAAAGGCCAGCCTATAGGCGTGCGTCTGCAACCTGATGACTTGGAATTGCTTGATCTATGGATCGAGGCAAATTGCCCTGGCACCAGTCGCCCGGAAGCGATGCGTCGTATCTTGCGTCTGGTGGCGGAAAGAACGCCGGCCTAAAGCGGGCCATCTCTCTCTATCAAATTGCCCATCACAAGCCTCCCTCGCCAAAGGGGGCTAAGCGCATCTCGAGTATTCACGGCACTTGCCAGCGCATCATCCCGTCCAGAGGATTGACCGCGCTGTGATCTTTGCGACCTGCCTTGAGAAAACGACGCTCAATGAACCGCTGATGGTTCCGGTCGGATGCGATCACGACATGCTGCGCCTGCCTGATCACGGCGTCGTTCACCGCTCTAGCTAGGGCGGTCGGCTTCTGAGTGGAAAATGCGGATGCGACGTCCTTGTTTTTTGTCAGGACCATCAACTCCCGCGGACCGATAGGGAGCATCAGGAATCCGTCCGGAGCTCCAATCCCATTCGACAGCATCACAGGGCGATCCGAAAGAAGCAGGTCGAAGCGCGACTTCGCAAGGCTGACCCGGTGCAATCCGAAGTTGGCGACGGCGCTCAAGCCTTGGCCCGAACTAACGACAGTGGTCATCACCTGCAACGCAGTCGATCGGATCAGGTCAGCGCTTGCGTCCTCCATCCCATCGTCGCGAAGTCGCTCTTGCAGCTTCTCAAACATCCAGTCTATGCGGCTGGGGCTACGGTGTATCAGTGAAACAACGAATTGGGCCCACGCGGCTCGATCTCTGATCGGCAATAAGACCGACCTATCGATTAACCCTAGCGCTCGAGCCCCCGCGTCATCGATCCTCGAAAAGAACTCGGCTTCAATTTCTTGCCGCATCGCCGCGTCCAGAACAGTCGGGTCCGCGTACAAATCTTTCTCGTTAGCCGCTGCGGAAACGGCTACCTGACGGGCGTGTACCGGTTGACCCGGAGCAGTAAGCAGCCGCTCGAATCGCCAGACCTTCCCCGAAACGGCCCAACGGCGGAGAAAGAACTCGGGCAAATAGTGATGTCGCCGAGGAATGCTCATGATTGGAGAAGAGTCTGAATGCGCTGGTCTATCCACGCGATCTCACGCTGATCCGCCTCATACAGCCGGATCTCTGCCGTTCCAGGGATACGGCAGCGAACCATCACCGAATGGCGGCGGTTGCCGAGTTCGACCATCTCATGTGCCTCGGGACTGTCGCCGTCCGCCCCCATTATGTTCTGTCTGAGGTGGAAGGGATCGTAAACAGCGCCATCATCAGGCAGGAAAAGCAAGCGGCGGCGCCCCCAAGCTGAGGGCTGACGTCAATCAGCCCGCCCGCTTTGTTCCTCCAGACCCCATGATGCTCCGCCTCAAAATAAAGTCCGGGGACGTGCCAAATCGCCCAACCCTATGCGATCGCCCCGCCGCTCTTGCAGAATCTTTAGTTCCACGTTCTCGAAGCAGGAAGACTGAACCGCTCCCTGCACGGGCACAGAGGTGATAAACACCGGATCGGCGTTGGAGATCGGCTGGCAAAATGCGAGCAAGTCTTGGGTGATGGCCTTCGGAACGGTGTTTGGTGGAGGTGCCATATTCGTCAGACACCGTACCGTTTGTTGCCGCTTCGGGTGATGCAATACCGCCCGCCTCGCGGCCCGACACATACCTTCCCTCCGTTGCAAGGACACTCACCATCATCGGCTGTTCCGCGCGCTCCGGCAGGAACAGAGTACCCAGCCGCTCGCCGCCGAGTGCCTGATTTGCGGCTACGATAACTGGATCTGCGCCGCCTGGCCTCGGCTGGCTCGTCCATGCCAACAGCAGCCACCGCCAACAGCGAAAGTATGAAGCCTCGCCTGTTCATAAGCCCCCTTGATTCGGGGAGCACATTAACAATCGGCAATCGGTTGGTCTTCAAACAGTTGAACGTCACTGTTCTGATCGAGATCACTGGTGTAACAGCAAGAGCGTGGAGGTGCTGAATGCGATTTGCGGGTGTCGGACTGCTAATTCTCGGGGCGCTGATAGCGATCGCCGCACTTGGGGCTGAGAGCGCGGGACAAGCTTTGCTGGCTGTTACAGCCGGCGGTTTCATTTTCCTTGCTGGCGCCGTGTTCGCCGCGAGTGCAGGTATTCAGGACGCGATCAAACGCCATCGCTAACCGTCAGGGTGTCTGATGAAATTTCCACCTTTCAGCGATCTAGGAGCGCTCGCCGAAACGCTCGGGGGTGGTGCGAAAAACAGTACTCTGCGCAAAGCGCTGGTTCAAGCTTGGCGTGCTCAATCATGCCTGTCGGATATACAACAGGCTCACGACTGCTGCGCGATCATCCGGGATCGTCTGCCGTCTTCCATCGTTGCCGAGAGTCGGACCGAGAAGACGATCGCTAAGGCTCTGCTCACATCGGCTGTCAGTCTGTATGCTCGCGCAACATCCACCAGTGGAAAAGGCCAGGAGCGAGGCAGCATCCAGCTAAATCGCAAGCACTTCTCTGACGAACTGTGGGACGATCACTCCAGCCTGCTGGCGCTTCGCAACAATGCGCTCGCGCACGTGAACCCAAGTCACTTGAGCAAGGGCGGTTTCTGGCATCGGTCTAAGATCTTCGCCGTTCGAGCTGGACCAGACAGCTGGAATCCGGCATCCGCTTCAAGCGAAATGGGCCTTGATTACGCGATCTTGTCCTCTCTCGAGCGTGTCATCCCATTGGCAGCCGACGTGACCTCCAAGCAGTATTTCAAGCGAATGGAAACGGTGCTCCAAGAGCTGCGAACGGCAGGCGTATCCGACGAGCAATTGCTTGCACACTCATTTGATCCAGTTGAGTTTTTCGGAGACGCTGCATTGGTGAGCCGGATACTGGCTCAAGGAAAATTTGTGGGATCTCGCTAAGTGCATCCCCATCGCAGCATCCTAATCGCACGACCGAAAACCTATGCGCAGATTAGGTCAACAGAGATGACCTCGGTCGGGATGGATATCCGTGCCGAATGGTTGGCTCGGTCGGTTGCCTCGACGCGAGCCACCTGCAGCGCCTCATTCGCCTCGGCAAGCGCCTGGTGGGCGTCCATGATGGCTTGCAGCCTTTCGATCGGTGCCCCGCCTTCCGGTTCGATCTTTTGGCCCACCGCATCCGGATATTCGCGCAGCACACGGTGATGAGGTGGACGGCATCGGTCTACTGGATAGCGATAACGGAACTCATACACGTGCTCCCCGAGCGGCTGGGGCTTGTCGAAATGTCGGCGCCGGGATTCAGGACGCAATCAAGCGGCGTAGCTAACCTCCTCCGTCTGCTTGGCGACCGGAGAAGCCGATGGCGCATATGCCGCAAGTTCTTCCGGCGTGGGCGCACCGTCAGGTACGATCAGCGAGCCGATCTCGTCGCCCCATTCGCAAAGGATCGTGCTTTCGATCGCCTCTCGGGTAATGGTCGTGAGCTCCGCGAAACCGCCGACCAGATACCTGATTTGGCCGTTGTAGGCACCGGGGACACGGCGTTGCGCCTCGATGAGCAGCCGCCCCTCCGCGACGGGATCAATCGTTTCCAGAGCCTCCGCGCTGTCAATTTCACGCCCGATGGTAGGCACCATGTTCACCGGCGGCACGAGGTATCCGACCGGGGCCATGAACGGCATGAACTGCTCATAGCCCGGCCAATAGGACACCCCCTCAGGGTCATTCGGGTCGCGCGCTTCGAAGGTGGTGGCGATTACGGCGGCCATGCGCCGGAACCGATCTGACCATCCTCCAACGGCGATCTCGAAATGCCTGTCGATCTGCATCAATGGGGTTTGCGCCGTGGCGTCGCGAACCTTCAAAAGCAGCCGCATGATAGTGGGCAGCAATTCAACGACCTGATCGAACGACACGCACATGCTCAGGAAAGCGGCCGCCTGCGGGCCCGCATACCCGGCGCCGCGAATGACAAATGCCGACCCGGAGTTCGGCAGATGGAAAGTCTTGCCGTCGATTGCCCGTACAACGCCGTCTTTGTCATAGTTGGCGCCATCGGTGATGAGGTGGATCGCATCGGCTTTCTGCAGGATGATGTATGAGCTCATTGCGCTTCGCTCCAGCGCTGGAAGCCGCCAACGATCGCGCCGGCCTCTGATTGAACGGAGTTGTCTAGGGAGCGGCAATCGCGCCGCCGATCTCACCGAAAAGGCCGCCGCCAACCCCGCCCCCAAAAGCGAGTTTGCGATCGGCTTGATGATGGCTTGCTGGATGGCGATCCGCAGCAAGTCGGAGATGATCTGATCGGCCACGTTGCCGAAAGCCTCGCCCAGAGATTTGGCGCCGGTGATTGCGTCGGTGAGGCCATCGTTCAGGCTTTCCAGCCCGCGCGCGGTTATTGCCTCTAGATCCTCATCGATCTGCCCGCCGGTCTTGTTGATCTCGCGAAGGTAGCGCTGGCCTGGGCTTTCGGTCGATCTCAGGACGCCCTGCTCTTCCACGCCGCGGCGATCCTGAATATCGGCCATCCGCTTGCGGGCGGCAGCAATGCGCTTCGTGTCGTTGGCAATCTCAGCCTGCGCCAGTTCCTCAGCGACGGCAGCCTCTTCCATGCGATATGCAAGGTCGAGCCTGCGCAGTTCGATCGCGCGCCTTTCCTTCGCGGTGTCGGCGATGCTGGATTGCGCCTGCAGCAACGCATCTTCGTCACGCAACGCCTGAGTGGTAAGCTGGAGCTGTTCCTGGCGGAGGCGCTCAGCCTCTTGATCCTTGACCTGCTGGGTGCGCAGGCTCGCGATCTGATTGTTGATCTCGATGAGCTTGTCGCGCTGCGCACCGTTCAACGCTTCGTTGTTGGTGATGTCCTGCTCGTTGGCAAGGCGGGTGGCTGCGATGACCTTCTCCTCCAGCGCAGCGCGATCGGCCGCGTTCTGGGTGGTCTGGGCAAGTTCCTGCAGATAGCCGATTTGCGCGTTGGCGATCTCCTGCTCGATCCGCTGCTGCTCCTCCCGGCGCTGATCTGCGGTCGGGCCGTTTGCGCCGCGCGATCCGCGCCCGCCGCCGGAAGTGCCCGCGGCGCCAGAGGATGCAGTGGGAGTGCTGACAAAATCGGTTAGCGGGGCGGCCTTCGCCCGGCGAAGCTGTTCGATGAGGTCGAGACTAACCTCGGTTTGCTTTCGGTAGGCGTCTACTGCTTCGCGATCGGTTCGGCCGCCGGACAGGATGCTCTTCCCGCCGCCGACAATGCCGCGAATGAGCACACCCGCATTGTTGAGGAAGTCGCCTCGACGAAATTCGTTCTGGCTGTTGTTCCGGCCTGCAGGTGTGCGCTTGGCCAGTTCCGACTCAGCCGACTGCGATTCTGAGAGCTTTAGCTCAAGCCCCTCAATCCGGGCTTTCTTGGCCGCATCGGCCTGCCGGTAAAGCTGGTCAGCTAGGGCGCCGACGGCTCCGGCGAAGCTACGCACCTTTGGTTCGGCACCAGCGGCACCGTCGCCAACGCCCTTGGCGCCATCCCCAGCCGCAGAGGCGACCGCCGCCGCCGTCTCCAGCCGCTTGCGCATCTCGTCATACTGCGTGTTCGCCTGGCGGATCAGGCCGTCGGTCGTCAGCACTTCGGAGCCCATGGCACCGATAGCAGCTGTGAGGGCGAGCACCGCCGCATTGATCGACAGCGACCGCACCAACCGGCCCATGGCGAAACTCGCCACTTCGGCGCGCGTGGACAAGCCGAGGAGCGCCGCGTCGGTACGGATCGTAGCAAGGGTGGCAGCCCCGGCGCTGGCGACGTACTTCACGCCAAGGCTGGCACCGAGCAAGGCCAGCGCAGGAATAAGCACGTCCAGATTGTCGGCGAGTTTGCTGATGCCCTCAGCAAGCGCCGCCTGTGCGCCACTGGTCTGGGCCGCCTCGCCCACGTAAACGGTGAGCGCGTTCGTGAGCTGCGTGTACGCGCCGGAGAGTGTGAGGACCGATGCCTGCGCCCGGTTCTCGATCAGTTCGGAGCCCGCCAAGATTGCGTTGAAGAACTCGACTGAGCTGACTTTTCCGTCCTTCACCAACTTCGTGAGCTTGCCGACCGATCCGCCGAAGCGATCTGAACCGGCCGCAGCCGCCTCAAGGAGCGGGTAAAGGCCATCGAGCAGGCTGTTGTACTCTTCGGCCTGGATCGTGCCGCCACGGAGCGCCTGCCCGAGCTGCTGGAGCGCGCCAGCAGCTTCCCCAGCCGACAGGCCGGACACCTTGAGCGATGCCGCTACAGTGTCCGACAGTTCGAATATCTGCTGCTGGCTGGCGCCAAGCTCCTTGGACGCGTTCGAAAGCGAGCTGTAGAGGCCACCAAGCGCCCCGAGTTCCACGCCATACTTCTGGGCCGACGCGAATAGCCGGTCCTGCACGATGCCGAGATCCGAGGCGGCAACGCCAGCTACCCGGAGCTTGTTCTGGAACTGCGTGAACCGATCGATGATTCCGACGAGCTCACGGCCCGAGAAGTAGGTCGCGAACGCTCCCGCCATCCCTTTGAATGTGCCGGATATGGAAGCCGCCGACTGCTTGATTTGCCGCTCGGTCCTAACTTGGGCATCCGCAATCTTCCCGAACGCCTGATCGGTCAGGCGCGTGGATTGGTCGATCTTCCGGTTGTATTCGTCCATTTCGGCAATCAGCCGGACGCGGACTTCCTCGGCAGTTGCCATTATCTCTTCCTGAACTCGTCTTTGAGGGCTTCGGTCACCAGCCGCTCAGCTGTGGGTCGGTGCTTGTTGGCGGCTGGCCGCATAAAGGGACGCTCGGCTGTTTTGCTGCTGCCGAACTCGAGGAGCGCCGCGTAGTCGGCCGTAGCAACGACGTCGCATTCGGCTGCGTCGACCTTTTCGACCTTGATGCTGTCGGACAGCGTGCCCGTGTCGTAGTTGGGAGGTTCGCCCGGCGCACTTGGCTGATGACCTTTCCCGCTTACGGCACCAGTGCTGATGGAAATGGCAGCTTCCACACGAATGATGTCGGCTGCAGCATAGAGCGCCGCGCTCACGCGCCTCTTTGCGGACGAGCTATTCAGCCCCTTCAGACGTGCCCGCACACGCTCTGCCCCCACCAGCTTAGCCATGAGTATCGAGTTCCGTGGGGCGAAACCGGACGAGCCAGGCGTGACGCTGCAGTGGGGAAAGATGCTGCTCCCGCTCTTCGACCGTGGTTGTCGCCGCCTCCGGGGGTAGCTGGCGGCAATCCGCTGGACCTCAGCCGGGTCAAAGTGGGGGAATGACCCACGACCTGGCTGCCTATTCTGCCGCTTCAGGCAGATCGACGCTTTCCAGTTCGCCGTCATCCGTCCCAGGCGCCTGCGTGGGCACCTTCTCTTCAACTATGACGCCCTCGAACGCTGCATGCACAATCGCCGCTGCTAGGTTCCATGCTTCCTTGATCGTTCCCCCGTTCAGTGGGGACAAGTACCGCTCGATCAGACTATTCGCCCGAGCCGGAGATACCTGCGCCTCGATGCCATCGACCGTGCACTTGTTTCCGCCGATCAGGCTCTGACGGATGACTTCGAGCAGTACGGCCGGGGTGAATGTACCCTCAGTCGGTAAGGAAACTGCGTCCTCGCCAGTGTGATAGATTCCCCGCACGATCTGCCCGTAGACTGCGCCGAATCCAACGCCTGCCTTCGTCTCAACCTCCAAGATGCCCGCGTAGAGCAACTGAAACTCATAGCTCCCATCAAAGCAGGTCAAGCTGATGCGCGTCGTTCGCTTGCGCTTGTCAGCCTGTCGCTCCTGATGCTGGCGAACCAACGCTTTCATGAAGTCGTTCGATAGATCCACGGCTCGCTCCTGAGATTAGGCGCTGGCGCATCGCGCCGCTTTCGTGGGGTCAGGTTTACCCTCTGTCGTACGTTCCACTACGGACGGGTACTGAGTGATCTCCCCTGCGATAGCCCAGATTGCGCGCCATGCAGCGGATCTGGTTCTCAGATCGATCAGGTAACGCAGCCCTGATCGTTTCCATGGGCGCATGCGAAAAATCTTCCAGGGCCTGACGCTCGGGCTGCGACCATGAAGACCAACGCCCCCTGCGCCCTTCAGCCCGCGCTATTATCTGCTCGGCTGGTAGGCGGGTCCCACCAAAGAAGAAGTCTCCTCGGCCCGTAGGCGTGATGAGCCATGTTCCGCCCTCACGCGACTTGAGAAATGCGATGGCCCGTTCCAACTCGGGCGGTAGCGGGACGTTCTTCGCTTTCGCAATGCGTTGGCGCTTCGCCTCTTGCACCGCCTGGGCTTGTGCGCGCCGAAGTGCGCTTCGCTCCCGCAGGAACTCCCGCCGTTTGAGCTTGAGGGCATCTCCCCCATTGTCCTCGACCCAGCGCTTGTTGCAGCGGGTATGGGCACCGAACTCCGCTTCGACGCCACGCCAGCCCTCGCGAATGAACACATCGGCAAAATCCGGAGGGGATGGCTTCCGGCGCGACCCGCCCTTTGCTTTGGCTCCGTCCATGGGGCCGGGGTGCCGACATTACGCAAACGTCTATACGGACGGTTTTGTCCCTATTGTCCCCATCGCCTCGCCCCGTTCCCTTGCGAGCGGCGCAGGACTGGGGAGCCGATCCACTCGAGTCGAGCCCGGAGCGATGGGGTTTTCAGTATTGCCCGTCGTTCAAGTCGTCTCTGCCTGCTCTCCGGTTCACGACAAGTCGCGCCGCTCGCCGCGATGATGCGCTTAGCCGTCACAAAATCCGAGAATTGCGCTGCGTGGACGGGCACCACGCCCAGGCCGACATCCAGCCGGCATGGAGATGACTATGATCGAACAACTTCAAGAACGGCGCCAACTGTACGACCAGGGGCTCAGCGATGGTGAGATCAGCCGAAGGCAAGGCGTCCATCAGACCGCGGTGCTCCGCTGGCGGAAAAGGCGGGCACTACCAGCGAACCACAGCCACTGTCGCCCGGATCACGATCTCAAGCCGATGCGGAAGCTGCTACACGAGATGGGTTGGGGCACGAAAAGCATCGCCCGACATCAAGGGGTACAAGTCAGCACTGTGCAGCGTTGGCGGCAACGCCATGACGCTGGGCCACAGGAGCAGCAACCGCATCGGACCCGGCGCCGGACGGCTGACCAGATGTCCGACCTCCAGAAGCGCGTCGTCAGGGCAATAGGAACCAGCCTTCCCTTCGACGTTGCATCCGACGCCGCTGCATCACTGATGCTGGATGTGATCGAGGGTACAGTACCTCTCGATGCGATCGAGAAGGTAGGACGTCGCTACGGCACGAAAGCCCTACAAGATTCAGCGCATGGCTACGGCGCGCGGTCGCTGGACGAAAGCATTCCCGGGCATGACGGGCTTAGGCGTGTCGACATGCTGGTCGACGAGGCATCAAGCGCTTGGTTGGAACGTATGGGGGCGACCGTCCACTGAGGCTGCGAATTGTAGGGCCGCCTTGACCACGGCGGCCCCTTCGTCCCTCAGGCCCTTAACCGCTGGTGACCCGAATGTTGTCGCATTCTTCAGGCACGAAAAACCCGGCAGGAAACGCTCCCGCCGGGCCATCTACCATCTAGCGATACGTCAGACGGAAAGGTTCGAACCCGTCAAAATGCCCAAACCATGGTCCGCTTTGGCGGTCTTCGCGCCTGCGCTACCACTTCCGCCTTTATCACGCTGGAAATGATACGGCGGCATCGGCAGGTCACGGGGCAGCGGAGGCAGACGATCGCGAAGCTGCAGACTATCAGACATGATCGGTCTCCATGTTTAGGTCGCGTGGGTAGAAGTGCTTCCTCCTAATCCACTTGAAACCTTCATAACGGGTTACGGTTGCTATATCGGTTTCACCGCCAACAGTGTCCGCACCATAGCGAAAGTGCACATACTGTTTCGTCACGTCGACCAGAAAATCCGCCAAAGCGATGGCGTCTCCGGTCGGCATGGCAGGCTCCACCAGCGGTGTAACGGTGTGGCCCTTTATCAATTCCAGCAGCGCGGGCAACTTCGAATCTTCAACGCCAGCCGCTAAAAGTGCATCTATGAGGCTTGGGCTAAACCCCATCAACAGGCGGTTAAGGGCCTCCGGTTGCCCAGACCATACAACGAAATGGTCTGCGCCTGGCATTTCCTGTTTAGGTGCGTCGCAAGCGCCGTTGGAAACGACAATCTTCCAAAGCTCTGCTGATGATGCGTCGCTACTATATCCGCCAACGAAAAACTCTAGTGTGTGATCGCCTATGGGCGGGGCCGCCATCTGCTTGTAGTGCCTGTCAAAGAGTAACGCCTTTGCTCGATTAGCGATCTCTTCGATGGTATAATTCGTCTTATCCAATCCACCGTTAGCCGGATCAGCACAAAGCTCCCTGCGTAGCTCTTTAGCGAGGCTAGAGATTGACGCACTTCCAATGTTACCCATGCCGCATGTCATAGCGACCACGGGCAGTCCTTTGACGAGATTGAAAACCTTGTTGCCGTGACCGTACACATTGACAATAGCCGGGTTTCCATTGGCGTCTGCCCCGACCAGAGAAGTTGCACTATCGGCGGCTAAAACCAAGCAGTCGTGAACCTTAACCGCAACGCAGATCGTCATAAATTCCCCCGCTTGAAACAGCTTGAATCATGGCGCGACCGGTTGAGTCAATTGGCTTTTCATCTTCGCATTGGTTTTAAAATGTGAACGAATTACTTCGCGATCCGCAAATCCTTGAAATGATTCAGGGTTCACATTTAGCACTGATTAACACTGCTGAAGCGGCGCTCGCTCTTGGACAAACGGGGGTTTCGTCCCTTTCGTCCCTATTGTCCCCCGCTCCCTCTTCCGCATCCCATCTCGTTGGATCGCATCTGGCACACTGAAAACAGGGTTTCGTCCCTAATGTCCCTTTTGTCCTTGGGGGCCTTTCTCTCTCACGAAGCTTTCGCGCTGCGGATCGGCGTCACGTTGGCGACCTGTGTGCCAGCCGCATAGCCGCCCCATGCCGCCATCAGTGAGATGCGCATGGCCAGCATGTCGCTTCGCAGGTACGCCCGTTCCGTTTCCGTGCCGACGCTATGGGCCAGAGCCATCTCTGCCACCATGGCGGGAACGCTTGGCATCATCTCCGCTGCCCAATCGCGGAAGCTGGACCGGAAGCCATGCACTGTCACGTCTGCACCGCCAGCCGTCCGCAGCGCCTTGGTGAGCGTCATATCGGATAGCGGCGCGCCCTTCTTCGCCCCGGGGAAGATCAAGCCGGTGCTACCCAGCGCCTTCGCTCGCTCAAGAATGCTCATCGCCTCGTCACTGAGAGGGATGACGTGCTGCACACGCATCTTCATTATCTCGGCTGGCCGGGTCCACGTCCGAGCCTCAAGGTCAATCTGGTCCCATGTCGCCAGCCGCACCTCACCCGATCGGGCAGCGGTAATGATGGTGAAAGCCAGCGCCAGCCGCCCGGCCGTGCCCTCCTGCACACTCAATTCCGCCAGGAAGGCAGGCACAGCCTTGAACGGCATCGCGGCGAAGTGCTTGTCGCGGGAGTGCTTGGCGAGGCCTTTGCGCACCTCCTTCGCCTCCGGGAGATCCTTGGTCCGCCAGTTGTTCGACTTGCAGAACCCCAGCACCTGGTTGATCCGGACCCTCAGCTTGCGGGCGATCACCGGCTTAACGGTCCAGATCGGCGCTAGAGCATTACGCACCATAGCGTGATCTATGACGTCGACGCGGTGCGCACCCAGCGCGGGAACTATGTGAGCCTCCAGCGACGACTTGAAGGCTTTCGCGTGCTTGTCGGTCCATCCCTTGGCGAACTCCTCATGCGCTAGCCCGATGGCTTCCGCAAAAGTCGGAATCTGCCGGCGCTCCCGATCACGCTCAATAACGGGATCGAGGCCTGCCTGCGCGAGTTTGCGAAGCATGGCCGACTTCTCGCGTGCCTCTGACAAGGTGAGCGTCTTGCGCTGCATGATCGACACCTCAAGAATGGGATCATCAGCGCGGCGGGTGGTGGTATCGACAGACCCAAGGCCAATGTCCCGGCGCCTTCCGTCCTGCTGAACACGCAGGAGCCAGAACCGCGACCCTGTGGGCTTCACCAGCAGGTAGAGGCCGTCACCATCGGCATGGCGCCCCGCCTTAGCCGCCTTCACTCCCACTACCGTCAGCTTGCCCATATCGTTCCCTCACTCGTTCCCTCATTTAGTGATGGATAGCATGGTTCGTCAATGGACGGGATTGGACATCTAGAAACGTAAACCTCTGGTTTTACATGGTTCTATTGGTCAGCATAAATCGTGGCTGGACATTGGTTATAGTGCTCGCGGGGCATCCAATCTTCCTCACATCGCTGGAAAACCAAGCTTTTCGGAGCAGGGTCGGGCTGCGTGTAGCACACTACTGTTGCACAAACGTTCAAATCGATGATTGCCGGGGCTATGGCGGCGGGGCACGGTCTTTCAGTATCGCTTGAGGGTTCCTGCCGATGTCGCAGCAGTGCTGGGCCGACGTCACATCAGTCGGTCTTTAAAGACTTCATCCATGCGTGAAGCGCGACGCGCGCTCATTTCAGCGGCCTATGATCTACAACGCCTCTTCGATGATGCTCGGCTCGGCATCGTCGCGGAACCAACGTCTGAAAGGCAAGGTAACGCCCCGTCAGCCACCGACGACCAGCATGGAGGCCCACACCATGACCGACCGCTTCGACACATTGACCGACGTAGCGCAACAGCCTTACGACACCTTCGATGGTGCCCAGCCCGCCAGTACCGCCATTGACGATCTGATCGCGCACATCCGCGCCGCCCACGATGCGGGTACGACCATTGGCGAACTCCATGCCCGGCTAGCCCCCTTGCTCAGCGGAACACCAACCGGAGCAACGCCGTCGAAGCCATCCTCAATGCCGAATGCGGTGCCGTTCCCGCTACCCGCTCCATTCGCCCTTCAAAAATCACCCTTAAAATGATATAAAACCCGCAGAAAACCTAGGCTTTTGTGCCTTGGTTCGTCCGGGTTTGCGTACCCCCGTCCACCGGCATCCACGCTTTTGTGGGGGTCTTTCGGGGTCTCGCGTTCTCGGGTCGATTGGAGATGCCCCCACGCTGGGGAGTCATCTCGCGAAAGGCGCGGAATATGGCCCTTACAGACGTTGCTATTCGCAATGCCAAGCCCCGAGCAAAGCCGTACAAGCTTGGTGATCTCGCTGGGACTATTTCTTTTGATCGCCACCGGAGGCGGCAAGCTCTGGCGGCTCAAGTATCGCATCCACGGCAAAGAGAAGACCCTCGCGATCGGTGTCTATCCCCAAGTCGGGCTGGCGGATGCCCGGCGTCGGCGCGACGAGGCCCGTCAGTTACTGCTGGACGGCAAAGACCCGGGCGTCGAGAAGAGGCGCGCCAAAGTCCGAGCCCAGATGCAGGCGTCCAACACGTTCTCGGCCATAGCTGCCGAATTTTGCGAAAAGCGCAAGCGTGACGGGCAAAAGGGTTGGGCACCCGCAACGGCGACCCGAAGCGAGTATCTGCTTTCACTATTAAGGGGCTCGATCGGCAACATGCCAATAGCGGAGATCGAGCCGATCGACGTGCTGGCGGCCGTTCGCCGTATCGAAAGTAAGGGCAAGCTGGAGAGCGCGCGCAGAACGCTTCAACTCGCCGGCGCGGTGTTTAGGTATGCTGTGGCGACAGCCCGCCTGAGATCAGATCCCACCCGAGACCTTAAAGGCGCGCTCACTTCGCCTAGTGTGACGCACTATGGCGCCATCCTCGAACCGTCGCGAGTTGGGGATTTGCTCCGGGCAATAGACGGATACGATGGCCAGCCCATTTCGAAGCTGGGCCGTGCAAATCGCACCTCACGTGTTTGTGCGCCCTGGCGAGCTAAGACATGCGACCTGGGAAGAAGTCGATTTCGAAAATGCGTTGTGGACGATCCCGGCAGCCAAGACGAAGATGCGAAAAGACCATCTGGTTCCATTGTCGCGACAGGTTCTGGCGATGCTGAAGCAGGTCCATGCGTTGACAGGACCAAAAGGCTATCTCTTCCCATCGATACGCTCTCGCGCCCGGCCCATGAGCGACAACACGATCAATGCCGGTCTCAGGCGCCTAGGTTACTCGACCGATGAAATGACGGCCCACGGTTTTCGATCAACCGCATCGACGCTGCTGAACGAAAGCGGAAAATGGCATCCTGATGCGATCGAGCGCGCGCTCGCCCACGGCGATAGCGATAGAGTTCGAGCTGCATACCATCGCGGCGCGCACTGGAATGAACGGGTGGCGATGTCGCAGTGGTGGAGCGATTATCTCGATAACCTCAGGAGCGCATCCAAGAGCGCGCGGTGAGGCAAACCGCGCGCTGCCTGTAATCCGCATCGTCTGGACCGGACCAGGGCGGGCCACCGAAAAGGTTATCTACGGCCGGCGCCTCCCGCTGCTAGGGCGTGCCGGGGGAAACGCTCAAGCACGTGGCCGACGCGATCCGATCGCTGCGGCGGAACAAATCTCGCAGCAGGAGCGGTTCGGCTGTGGCTCATGCTCGGATGAGACTGCGGGAAGAGAGGTTGTTATTCCAGCACTTGCGCGTTCCCGACTGGATGCCGGGGACCTTTGGGTCTACACTGCCCGTCAGGGAGCCCGGCCATGATGCGTTATGCCGAAAAGCCATTTCTCCAGTATCTCGACTCCTTCGTGCTGCGCGCGATCGGTGAACTGACCGAGCAGCAGGAGCAGGCAATCCTTCTCCTCTCCCAGACCTTCTCGCAAGCTGATGGAACCCGGGCATGGTTTGAGGTCGTCGCTGAACGGATGAGCTTCAGCGAGGGCTACGTTTCCGAGATCGCTTTTGTCTGGGAGGCCAGCAGGCAATCCGCCAGTGAACAGGGGTTGGAGATCAGTCCGTTCGAGTTCACGAGGTTGTTCGTGGATGCGAACTTCCCCAGCTAATCTGGCGAGTGTCGGCTCAGTTCTCAGCCTGACTCGATCGAGGTCATCAGTTTGAAGATATCCTTGTCCGGGTTCGCGCCAACGATCCGCCCAGCTTTCGAATGCGTGCAGACCAGAACGAACAGATCGACCTCGTCGTCGATGGCCGATTTGAAGCGGTCCTTGATGTCGTCTATCGCAATCCGGGAATCGAAGATCATGAAATCGGGCGTTTCAGTCCAGACCGCGCTGCACGCAATTTTCGACACGACCTCGATGAGCGCGCGCCTGCGGTCGATCTGCGAACGCCCCTGCCTTGGTTTGTCGGCGATACCGAACGCCGTCCAGTATGTGGTGCTCATGAATGTCTCAATGTCTTGGCGTGGCCGCGCCATCAATCGGCGGCGGGGCTGTTGCGCCTGGCAAGGGTCTCGAGCGCGGAAACGATCGATGTCGTTGTGACAGCTATCGGGGTACGGGCGCCGAGATGCATGAGCGATAGCCATGCGCTCACCATCTTGCTCCCTTTTTTCGTGATGACGAGAGGAGGTTGCGACCGGTCATCCTCTGCCTGAAAACAGACGAGTTCGTCCTTGAGCAAGGAGGGAACGTGCGTGATGGCCTTGCTCGATGAACAGGCCGCCGCAGCACAAACCTGCGCGACGGTCATTGCCCCCTTTCGAGGACTGCCCGCCCGGTAAAGGCTAAGGAGCATCAGCCAGGCGCATTCATCGATGTCGGGGGCAACCTTGCGGCGTACGGCAATCCCGTCGAGATAGGACTGAACGTTGTCGATTTCGCACTCGATCTCGGCGTGATCTCCGAGGATATGCGCCAGTTCGTCAGTCAGCGTATGGAGGTTCAGCGTAACCGCTGCCCCGACCCCACGTATTCTGGTTGGTTTTTGAGGGGTAGATCTGCGCGAGACGTTGAGGAGCTCGAGCAGTGGTTGACGAAATTGATGCGGTGCCAAACGTTGGTTTGACGTGTGCGTCGCACAGTGCAAGTTCGCGTTTGACTGTTAGTTTGGAGCCAGTCCGGCGTCGGCACGAGCGATGGCCGGATGATGAGCGCGATCGTATTCTTGCGGAAAGCTTCACTTCCGGAAAAACGGTAGCGCAGGTTTCGCGGGATAACGGCGTCGGCCTTGGCCTGCTGCATTATTGGCGCCGGCAGGCGCGAGCGGCGGGGACCGTTGAAGAACTACGGCTTGTGCCAGTGACGGTGGTTGGCGAGGAGCACGCGCAAATGCCGGCCGTCCCGGCATCCCCGCCCAGCATGGAATTGGTGGTGCGCGATGTGACAGTTCGTATTTGCGGCGCCGTCGAGGCGGAGCACTTGCGCACCGTTCTGGCGGCGATCCGGGAATGATCCCGATCGATGGAAGCGTGCGGATCTATGTGGCGACGCAGCCCATCGACTTCAGGGCCGGGATCAACCGGCTGATGGGACTGGTGACACATGTTCTGGGCCATGATGCCTGTGCCGGTGATGTGTTTGTCTTCCGCAACAAGGCGGCTGACAAGGTCAAGTTGGTCCGTCATGATGGATCCGGCGCGGTTATGGCGACAAAATGGCTCGACCGTGGGAGGTTCCACTGGCCCCCATTGCAAGGAGGGACGCTTGCCCTGACGGGGGCGCAATGTGTGGCACTTCTATCGGGCCTGGACTGGCGCAGGCTGCCGTTCCAGGAGGAAAGGCGCCCTAAGGTTTTTGGCTGAAATCTGCGGTTTTGAGTGGCGGCACAAGGGTGGTGTGGTATAATCCCGCCATGCCCTCGCGAGCCGATGACCTTCCCGAAGATCTCGAACAGATGGCCGCCCTTGTGCGGGAACTCCGGGCTGAAAACGCTCAACTGCGCTCGCTCCTCAAAGGCATGGCCCAACAAGCATTCGGCAATCGATCGGAACGCGCCAGCGTCATTCTGGGAGATCAGGGGCAACTGGATCTGGGCGATCTTGTGAGCACGCCGACGGTCGCGGCCAATGATGATGAAGCGTCAGAAGACAAGCCTGTGATCAAGCGCCCGCGCGCGAAGCGCGGCATAATGGCGCTGCCCGCCCATCTTGAGCGGGTAGAGCAGGTGATCGATCCGCAGACATTGGATTGCCCTTGCTGCGCAGGCAGGCTCCACAAAATCGGAGAGGATGCCAGTGAGGCCCTCGACTGGGTTCCGGCCATCGTACGCGTCATTCGTACCGTTCGCCCTCGCTATGCCTGCCGCAATTGCCGTGAGGGGGTTATTCAGGCACCAGCGCCCCGGCGTGCGATCCCGGGCTCGATGGTCACCACCTCGACGCTGGCCTGGATGGCCACAGCGCGATTTGCATGGTCAATCCCTCTCAACCGACAGCTTCAGATGCTGGCCGGACAAGGCGCCATCCTCGATCGCGCCCTACCAAGCCGCTGGATGCGCAAGATCGCATGGTGGCTGAGATCTCTGTATGAATTGCAACTCGCGTACATCCACGCGCAATCGCGGATTTTTTGTGACGAGACGCGGATGCCGGTCCTTGAGAAAGGAAGAAAACGAACCCGGATCACGCAGTTCTGGGCACATGCCTGCGATGATGGTCCCTGGTCAGGCCCGGCGCGACCGGCGGTGGCATACATTCACGCGCGCGGCCGCGGGCATGCCGAAGCGCGCCAGCAGCTAGCCGGCTATCGGGGGATCCTCCAAGTCGACGGCTATGGCGCCTACAAGGCGCTGGTCCGCAAGGGGGCGGAAGGGGTCGTGCTGGTCTTTTGCCTTGCCCATGTCCGTCGCAAGTTCGTGGACGCCTACCGTAAATCCCCGTCGCCGGTGGCCGCCGCGATCATCGGCCTGATCGGCGAGGTCTACGCGATCGAGGCCCGGGTGCGCGCCGGCAATGCCGCACATCGGTTAGCGGCCCGCCAGGCGGAAACCTGTAAGGTGATGGCTACGATCAAAACGCAGATCGACGACATGCTGCCCAGGCTGTCACCCAAATCCGATCTGGCAAAGGCGATGCGCTACACCCTCAACCACTGGAAGGGCCTGACGCTATTCTTGGAAGACGGGCGTGTCGAGGTCGATACCAACACCGTCGAGCGTGGGATGAGAAATGTTGCCCAGGGCAGAAAGTCGAGCCTTTTTGCGGGGAGCGAGGAAGGAGCCCGGACCTGGGCGGTGCTTGCCTCGCTTCTCCAGACTGCTCGCCTCAATGGCCTCGATCCCTACACCTGGCTCAACGATGTGCTTGAACGGATCGTGAATGAAGAGGTAATGATCAACGATCTGCACAGCCTGTTGGCATGGAACTGGCGCCCTGCGACTGATCGGCTAGAAGCGCTGGCAGCATGAGCTTCAAACGTCAAACCGCATCCGGCAGAACGCTCTCATTAGAGCAGCTCGAAATCTGGCTCGATACGCTTGATCCGCTGGTCGCCGGTGTCTCCTCGATCGATGGCTTCCTCGCGGCGTTGGCTGCCGGCCCGTCCATCATCAATCCGGACATATGGCTCAAGAGCATCCTGCGCGAACACGTCCAAAGCGCCCGATCGGCGCCCGCACGCCGAACGATCCTCAAGCGCTACAACCAGATCTGCATCGAGCTTGCCGAGTGCCCTGAGGTCTATGCGCCGATCTATATGCGGACCGAGGACGGCGAGGTCCTGCTGGAAGACTTCGCCAATGGCTTCTTCACTGCAATGCATCTGGACATGGACGCATGGAAGCCCTTCGTGTCTGACCGAGAGTTCGGCTTGTCGCTTGCAGCTATCCTTGGCCAAAGCACGATCATCGACGGCACATCATGGATCGACCAACTCCAGGATCCCCTCGCAAATCAGGCTCTTGCAGATACCTGGCGGATGATCCCCCAGATCATCTCCTTCATCCATGACCAGTGTGCCTTTGCAAGAACCCTGACCGTACACTGAAGCCTCTCCACATCCCACGTGGGCTCGAAGCAGCGGTTACGGTTCAGCACGGCGCGCTCCCCGCGAGGACTGCCGAAGGTCGAGAATTGGACCGACGCACAGAACTATCAGTTGAGGGATACTCCACACCGCCGAGGCAGCCTTGAACAGCCGGGGCGTATTGGGAACGATTTCCCAGGCCAGGAAGGAGATGACGCTGAGTGCTTGAAACGCGCATATCCACAAGGGCCAGTACCGGTCGGTTTTCGCCGCGAGATGGGCGAGGCCGATGAGCAGCACGAAGTCCACCATGACCGTGGAGTGCGCGAGGCTGATCTGGGTCTTGAACGTCGTTGCGCCGATATAGGTCGCCAGCGCAGCGACCACGAACATAAGGCATATCCTGCGCCCTTCCCATCCGCCCCACAGCAGCGCTGGCATGCAGGATGCGAACATGAGTATTCCGAAGACGAGGTTCAGGAGCATGGCCTTGACTTCAACCTGCGACGCTCAACGTCAAGGCCATCCCCTTTTCGGATTTACGCTCGGGTTGTCGCCATCTCGGGGGTCTTGAGCAGCCCACTCGGGCTATCGTCGCCGAAGCAGCCCCAATCCGTTTCCCGGTGCTGCGATCTGCCCTTGATGAAGGCGAGCTTGCGATGCATCTGCACCATGTCCTTGCGGCCCTCCACCAGCTTGGCGAAACCGGCGGCTGCCGAATCCAGCGCACTTTGCAGATGGGCCGGCGGGACGCTGGATGCGGCATTGGTCTCCATGATGGTCGCAGCAAGGCGCGCGGCGTCAAAAAGGGCTGTGTCGACGCTCTTGAACATGCCAGAAATTTCCGTGGCGACCGCTCGTCCGCCTGCTTCCGAAAGACGCATAAGTTTCTCCGATGCGTGAATCACGCTGAGGTTTGCCGTAAAATGAAGCTTACCTGCCGAGCAGGCTGAGAATTCCGACCATCACCGTGACGATCGCGGCCAGACCGACGACGGAGACAAGCGCAACCTGTCCCATCATCGCCATGCGCTGCGCTATCGTCAGGTCATGACGGGAGCCCCCGACCGGAGGAAGACTGAAGAGCCGTGAGAATTCCCATCGAGAGTGTTCTGCCCTCGCTTGGTCTTCTCCTCCGCGTCTCGTTTCTTCCGGACGAATGCTCTGTGCCTCGGCATCCGCGTCGCTGTCGAGCGGTTGCGGCGCACTAGGTAGTCGCTCCCTACCCTTTGATGCGTCTAGGAAAATACGGGCCGCATCAGCCCGGCTGGAAACCCCCAGCTTGACCATCAGGTCGGCGACATGATTGTCGATGGTCTTATAGGAGAGGCCAAGGCTTGCGCCGATCTCCTTGGAAGACAGGTGCCGGGCAACCAGCGAGAGAACCTCGTACTGCCGGGCGGACAGCTTTTGTCGAAGCTCCCCTTCAGACCATTCCCGCATCTTGCCGTCCCTCGTGCCTCGCCCTTTGTTTCCACACAGAATTGGAGGCTGAAAAGCATCCTAGCACTGTTTGCAACCGGTAACCTCGCTCGTTTGGCGCAGTATCCAATTGTTAGTCGCCAATTTGACGCCCGGGGTTGGGCACAAGTCGCGCAATCTCGGGCAAGCGGAGATAAAGCGAACGTCGCACAGCGACTGCGGCTTCGACCAAGTGGACCTGCGGCATCTCGATCCGTACGAACGACGATCCCGGCAGAATCGTTGCGAGTTTGACACTTGAAACGCCAGTTGGTTCAGAGCGCTTCGCCAAGGGGGCGGTCTCACGCAAAGTTCTTCACAGACAGCGCGAACAGGATTCCAGCTTGTTAGCACCGGCTCGCTCCGATGGGACGGTTAGCCCACAAGCCTTGCTGCGGCGCTCATAGCTGGGGGCAACACGCCTCACTAGGCGGCTAGCCGGCAACTCGTCGCAAAGCCGCAAAGGCGGCCTTGCCGAAGGTGCTGGGACCGGCATCGCTTCCGACCAGCCAGGCCTGCGTCGATAACTTCAGTATTCCGATCGCGGCCGTGGCGGTGACGCGGCATTCGATGTCGGTCTCGGGGCGGCCCTTCTTCTGGGCGAGCGCGCTCGCGAGGACGCGTTCGACCTTCTCGTACTTGGCCTGATCGCCCGCGCTGAGCGCCGGCGTGTCCTGGATGAGCCTAGCAAGGTTGCGTGCGCGTTCTGAAAGGTGAGTTTCCGCGAGTTCCAGGAAGGCATTCTCAACCATGTCCAGCAGGGCCTCGTCGACTGGTCTCCGCCTGATCGCGTCAGCCACGAGCGTCGGAAAATCGGCCTTGGTGGAAAAGACGATCTCCTCCTTCGACCCGAAATAATGGAACAGACTGCGCCGCGAAACGTCTGCAGCTCGAGCGATGTCGTCGAGCGTCGTCGCCTCGAACCCGCGTTCCAGGAACAGACGCATGGCTTCGTCCTGGATGCGGGCGCGGGTTTGCGATCGCTTGCGCTCACGCAGGCCGACCGAAGCGGGTGAGATTGTTTCTTGCACTTCTTGTATATTTGCACTGAGTGCACAATATCGCGCTCAGCGCCCTCCTGTGGCTGATCGATGCGAAGGATAGCAAATATGGCGAGCTGGACCACCAAGGATATTCCCGACCAGTCCGGCAGGCTGGCGATCGTCACCGGCGCGACGGGCGGCCTGGGTCTGGAGACGGCGCTTGCCCTGGCGGGAGCCGGGGCCGAGGTGACCCTCGCAGGCCGCAACCCGGACAAGGGGCGCGCTGCCGAAACGCTGATCCGCAACCGTCACCCCGGTTCCCAGGTGCGCTTCGATCTCGTTGATCTCGCCAGCCTTGGCTCGGTTCGCGATTTTGCCGAACGGCAACTGGCGAGTGGACGCCCGATCGATATCCTCGTCAACAATGCCGGCATCATGGCGCTGCCGCGGCGCGAAGCCACGATCGACGGCCATGAGATGCAGTTCGCCACCAATTATCTCTCGCATTTCGCGTTGACCGGGCGGCTGCTGCCCTTCTGATCGCGGGCAGGGCCCGCGTGGTCGAGGTCTCCAGCATCGCCCATCGCAGCGGCAGCTTCCGGCTCGATGACCTCGAATATGTGCAAGGCTACAAGCCTTGGCCAGTCTATGCGCAGTCCAAGCTTGCGATGCTGATGTTCGCGCTCGAGCTTGACCGGCGCAGCAGGGCGAAGGACTGGGGGATTACCAGCGTTGCAGCCCACCCCGGCGCTGCTGCCACTGACCTGATCGCCAACGGTCCCGGGCCGGGCAGTCGGCTGATGGCCTGGGGCGGCTCGATCGCGCTCAAGCTGATCGGCCATTCCGCCGCTGACGGCGCATTGCCGCAAGTGATGGCAGCGACCATGCCAAGCATCCGCGGCGGCCAGTATTTCGGGCCTCAGGGTCTGCGAGAGCTGAAGGGGCCGCCGGGCCCCGGCAAGATCGAACCGCAGGCGCTGGATGCCGAAATGGCCGCGCAGCTCTGGTCCCGGTCCGAGGCGATGACCGGCGTGACCTTCGGTTGAACCCCAAGCAATGTTCCACCTGATCTTCGCACTACCATGGGCCTACGTCGTGGCGCGCACGCTGTTGCCGCTGCCCTGGGCGGACGGCATCAAACTGACAGTCGCCTTGGTCCTGCTCATCGGCTCACAGTTCCATCTGTGGAGCCGTCTCTCGTCGGGATCGGTCTTCAGCCCGGAGTTCCCGCGCCTGCTTATCATCCTGCTCAATTGGCTGTTCGGAGGCATCGCCTTGCTGGCTGTCTTCCAGATCGCGCTCGACGCGTTGAGGCTGGCTGCGACGATAGCCGGGATCGGCGGCGCGGCGCCTTGGGTCGAAGCGCGCTATGCCATTGCCGGGGTGGCCTTCGTGCTGGCGGCGATCGGCGTGTGGCAGGCCATCGGCGTGCCGCGTCTGCGCAAGGTGACGATCACGATACGGGACCTTCCTGAAGCCTTCGAGGGCTATACCCTCGTTCACCTCACCGACCTGCATATCAGCCGGCTCTTTCCCGCAAACTGGAGCCGCGCCGTGGTCGAGGCGACCAATCGTCTCGAGCCTGACCTGATCGTGATAACGGGTGACGTGATCGACGGCAGTGTCGAGAACCGGCGCGAGGGCGTTGAACCCTTGCGCGACTTGCGCGCGCGCGATGGCGTCTGGCTCAGCCCTGGTAATCACGAATATCTCTCCGGTTACGATGCGTGGATGGCACACCTTGCTTCGCTAGGCATGCGGGTTCTGGCGAACACGCATGCGGTGATCGAGCGCGGCAAGGGAGCCTTGGTCGTTGCAGGTCTCACCGATCCGTCGGCGCGCGGTGTCGGCAAACCGCTCCCGGACCTCGGGAAGGCCCTGGATGGGGCACCGTCTGGCGCACCGGTTGTCCTGCTCGATCACGAGCCGGGGCGGGCGCGCGAATCTGGCGATCATGGCGTGGCGCTACAGTTGTCGGGGCACACCCATGGCGGCATGATCGTCGGGCTCGACCGTCTGGTCGGGCGGGGGAATGGCGGCTTCGTCTCGGGCCACTACGCCGTTGGTGACATGGCCCTCTACGTCAACAATGGCACCGGCATCTGGCCTGGGTTCGCTTTGAGATTGGGCCAGCCTTGCGAACTGACGCGGATCACGTTGCGGCGGAGGACCCGTTGACTGATCAATCGCGCTCACCCGTGCGAGCAAAGGCGAAGTGTGCCCGGGGGCGGCCTCGCTTGAACCGTTCGGCAGGCCCTATCCGCTTTCTTTGACTAAAAGGGAGTGTTATTGACCTATAGGTGAACCACGCTATTCCTCACCAGTTTCCGATCGGCATCGATCCGAACGACATCGACTTCATGGGCCATGTCAACAATGCCAGCTACCTGAAATGGGTTCAGGCTGCAGTGGTTGATCACTGGCGCGCGTTGGCCCCTGCTGACGCAATCAGTCAGCATCTTTGGGTGGCGATTAAGCACGAGATCACATACCGGAAACCGGCTTTTCTGGATGACGATGTCATCGCCACGGTGCTTCTGGAGAAGGTTCAGGGGGCTCGAGCCTTCTACGAAACGGTGATCAGGCGAGGGGAAGAGGTGCTTGCTGAGGTAAAGTCCAGCTGGTGTTGTCTCGATGCATCGACGATGCGGCCAGCCCGCCTGGCAAGGGACGTTATCGAGCGGTTTTTTCCGGCGGGAGAAGCGGGGCAACGGTGATCGGGGAACGTCCACATTCGTTGCCGCCAGTCCGATGGCCCGGCTTTGGACGCGGACGTTACCAGTGGCGGACGCTTTTACGGGGCTTGCCTCAGGGCACCCGCTTGCCGCGACCAAAAACGAACCCGGCCACCAAAATCACGGCTGCTACGAGCAGGAAAATCTTGGCAAGGCTGGCGGAAAGACCTGCTACGCCGCCAAAGCCCAAAAGCGCCGCGATAAGTGCGATAACGGCAAAAATGATGGCCCAGCGAAACATGGGTCTCTCCTTAAATGAATCCCACTGGCCGAACTGTTCGACGAGTTGTCGTCTAGAACCTGCGGTGCTGACCTAAGTTCCAAACGACAGTTCCAGGTGTAGCGCGACAAACTGGATGATGATTGCGCGTCAATCAGGATGAGAATGTGATTGTCGCGGCGCGTCGATCAGTGCCTGTTTAGATTGTCGCTGGCAAGTTCGTCGTTCTCATCCTGATTGACGCGGATGGTCTCGAGAACCTTTGGCGTAGTGTATGCGGCGGGCCGCCCGGCACCGGCGCGTCTGGCCTGAGCGGTGCGCCGCCGGTAACTTTCGACGTTCATCTCGAAGATGGTGGCGTGGTGGACGAGCCTGTCGACAGCGGCGAGCGTCATCGCGGGATCGGGGAAGACCCTGTTCCACTCGCCGAAGGGCTGGTTGGCGGTGATCAGCAACGACCGTCGCTCGTAGCGTGCGCTGATCAACTCGAAGAGCACCGATGTCTCGGCTTGGTCGCGCGAGATGTAGGCGAAGTCGTCGAGAACCAGCAGGTGGTATTTGTCGAGCTTGGCCATCGCGGATCTCGAGCGCGAGTTCGCGCCGCGCGACCTGCAGGCGTTGCACGAGGTCGGAGGTCCGGGTGAACAAAACCCTCCAGCCCCGCTCTACCAGCGCTAGGCCGATAGCTGCGGCGAGGTGGGTTTTGCCGCCGCCGGGCGGACCGAACAGGATGAGGTTGGCACCTTGCTCGAGCCAACCATCGCCAGCGCACAGGGCCATGACCTGGGCCTTGGAGATCATCGGCACGGCATCGAAGGCGAAGCAGTCGAGGGTCTTGCCTGCGGGTAGATGTGCCTCTGCCAGGTGGCGTTCGATCCGACGCCGATCGCGTTCGGCAAGTTCGTGCTCGGCCAGCGCGGCGAGGAATCTGCTGGCGGGCCATCCTTCCTTGTCTGCCTGGGCGGCGAAGTCCCCCCAGATGTGCTTGATGGTGGGCAAGCGCAGTTCGTTGAGCATGAGGCTGAGACGCTGTGCATCAATCATGGGAGTTGCGTTCATGCGGCTTCTCCCTGTTCGATAAGTCCGTCGTAGATCGAGAGCGGCACCAGTTCGACCACGACTTCGGGCAGATCGGCAGGGTCCGGACAGAACCGGGCCCGCAAGGTTGTCAGGCAGGGCGTTCGGCGCGCCGCCAGGTCCTCGGTCAGGAGCCCCGCGAGTTCAGCTTCGCATGCACGCTCGTGAGCCATGGCCAGAAGTTCGACGGTGGTGCGGCAGGCTTCCCGCTCGCCCTGAACTTCCAGCAGGTGGTCGAACATCAGGCGATAGGCCTCTCGCGGGAACAGGCTATCGCGATAGACCAGCCCTAGCAGTGCCATGGGCTTACGGCGCAGAGAATGGATCACGTGACGGTAATCGACAACGTGGCCGTGCTTCCCGTTCATGCCTGCGCGTCCGCGCGGCAGGGTCATGAGTCTCGTGCCGCCGATGAAGAGGTCGAGGCGGTCATCATACAGGCGAGCCCGCAAACGGTGCCCGATCAGGCGGGATGGGACCGTGTAGAACACCTTGCGCAACGTGAAGCCGCCCGAGGATGTGACCGTCACGAGGATCTCCTCGTAATCGGTGGTGCGCACGTCCGGCAGCGGCCGCAGGAACTTGCGTTCGGCATCGATCCCGGGGCCGTGCCGCCGGTTGCGCGCATTTACGACCTCGTCGATGAAGCGGCGATAGTCGGCAAGGTCGGCGAAGTCGCCACTGCCGCGCAGCAGCAGCGCATCCCTTATGGCAGCCTTGATATGGCCATGGGCACTCTCGATCGCGCCGTTCTCATGGGCAACGCCCCGGTTGTTCCTCGTGGGCTCCATTCCATAATGGTCACAGAGCGCGTCATAACGCTTGGTCAGGTCGATCCTGGCATCAGCGTCCAGATTGCGGAAGGCGGCCGAGAGGCTGTCGGTACGATGAAGCTTCGGCGCACCACCTGCGGACCAGAGCGCGTTCTGCAGCCCTTCGGCCAAGGCGACGAAGCTCTCGCCGCCCAGGATGATGTGCCCGTGTTCGAAGCCGCCACAAGGAAGCCGGAAGTGATAGAGCAGATGGTCCAGGGGCTGTCCGGCGATGGAAACTCCCAGATCGTCCATGCACGTGAAATCGGACAGGCCGAGCCGCCCGGCCTCATGCACTTGCCGGAAAATGACTTCGCGATCTTGCCCGTTCATGGCGCGCCAGTCGCGAATGCGCCTCTCCAGGGTTCGCCGGGAGCCGAACTCCGTCTCGGGATATCGGCGCCGCAGCTCCTCGAAGATCGCTATGGGCCGAAGGCCCGGGGCAGCCTCTAACATCGGCACGACAACTTCATCGAAAATACCGGCAAGCGGATCGGGTCGGCGCCGGCTGCGCGGTGTTTGCCGCTGTGATGGCAGCCGGGTGTCCTGCAGAACCCGATAGCCCGTCGCCGGACTGAACCCGGCCTTCGCCGCCGCCAGCGCGACGGGGTCATAACGTCTGTTGGTCATGAAAAGCCTCACTTGATGATCGTTGATGTGTCGGCCGGCCACACGCCCAGTCCTCCTCCCCGGAAAACCGATGCATAGCGGCCACCACGACCATCACAGGCACCCGGCAAAGAGTGCCTCCGGTGTGTCGGGACCGGCTACGGGCTACGCCCTACGCCGATCCCGACACACCGGATTCTCATCTTGATTGTCGCGCTTTCTCATCCAGATCGCCGCGCGACATCCAGGCCAATTCTGGCAAGAACAGGTGCGCCGTCTCTATGTGGGTGTTGCCTCGTTCCCGGCCGAGAAGTGCTCAACGATTTCTATGAGGCATAAATCAAGCGGCTGATTATTCGCGTAAGGATCGCGAATCCTGCGTTAGCGCTAGACAACGCGGATCTGAGCTGCCTTGGGCATGGGAATCGCGAGTAGGGGCCTGGCCGGGGCGTTCAACCCTCGATCGAAGCAGATTTCTCTCCCTCCTCGATCCTGGTTTCAGGCACATTCAATTATTTCTTGCTCTGAAAGCTGACCAGCAACCTTTTTTCAATTGAACCAATGTCTCATTGCCACAGAAAATTTCCCAACTCTGGGTTTGAGTCGTGTCCATGCCGTTTGGTTCGAGCACAACAGACTTCCCGCTTGTGGGGACGCCTCTCGAGCGCGTCCTTGACTGGTCCGTCGAGTTGCCTCGGCGCCAAGCATTGCCTCTGGTCGCGGCTTTATGGGGGTAGTTTTGGTCGCAGATGCAGGCACCGGGCGGATGGTTTCCCTGACCGGTCTCTATCTGCTGATGCTATGTTTCACCACATGGTGTGTTGGCCGTGGTCCTGCCCTGTTGGCCGCATGCCTCGCAACAACAGCCACTGTGTTGATCAATGGATTCGGAGATAGCTTTTCAGCACAAGCTTCGACAATTCCCACTGCCATTGCATTCTGGAATGTGGGGATGCGCATATGCACATCCATCTTAATGATCTTCCTGGCAGGAGCATTCCGCCGCGTTTTCAATCGGGAGCGGCAGCATGCCCGCGTTGATCCATTGACTGGTCTGGGAAATCGCCGATCATTCCTGATCGAAAGCCGCAAGCTGTCGCTTATGGGCGGGCGAGGCGACCGGGTGATGCTGTGTGGTCTGATCGAGCTGGATAATTTCAAAATGATCAATGTTCGGCACGGGCATTCGGCCGGGGACGAAACCCTGCTTGTTGTCGCCGAGACGCTCAGCGGAGTGCTCCGCCCTTGTGATGCAACCGCAAGACTGGGCCGCAGTGAATTCGCCTTCTGTTTGATGGTTCGGAACAATGCGGCCGCGGAAAAGAAGTCGCGCGAAATACATGAAGTTGTGACGGCGGCACTGACGCGATTGCCCTGGACACCAACCTGCAGTCTTGGCGCATCAGCTCAACATAATCTGCACGCCGCGTTCTGCGTGGCGGACAGCGCACTGTATTCCGCCAAAGATCTCGCGGCCGGAAGCTGGCGCTATAACCGCTAGGTAATATCTGCCAGCTGAGAGGCTTCGATCGGCGGCGCCGCTTCATTCATCACCAAACCAGAATTCAACGCATCAGAAGTGCGGCGCCATCAAGTCTGGCGGCGAGTGAGTAAAGTTGGAACCATTCTTAACCAATCCAGCGTATGCCAGCAGCCGGACATGCTATCTTCAATCGATCTTCCAACTTTGCGCCTGTGCAGCGTACTGGCCTCGGTGACGTTCACGGTCATTTTTCTGTCGTCGTGGCGCGGGCGAGAGGGACAGTTCCACAACGTGCTTTGGCGATAGCCTCGACCAGTGCCGTGGCCTGCTCTTCGCTATTGGCATATGTGAAGCCGACGACATAGCCGTCCTGCGCCAACCGCTTGACGGCAGCGGCTCCGATGCCTCGTGATCCGCCGAAGACAAGAGCCGTCTTGGTATTGGGTTCGATATTCATGGCAGTTCCTTTCTGGAAAATGATGCTTGGGAAAATCAGGGGATCAGCAGCAGCTTGCCGGTGGTTGCCCGGCTCTCCATCTCGCGGTGCGCGCGGGAGGCATCCGCCAGTGGATAGATGCCGCCTATCCGGACCTTAAGATCCCCGCGCACGACCCAATCGAACAGGCGCGCGGCGTGCTTCCAAAGCAATTCGGGGCTATGGATATGGTCGAAGAAAGTCGCGTAGCCGAGCTTGATGCTTCGCGGCAGGCTCATGATGTCGAGTGGGCCGGGGCCGCCCAGAACGGGGCCGTACCAGCAGAGCGTACCGCTGCGGCGCAGGGAATCGATCGATCCCTGAAACGTCGTCGGCCCTGATCCGTCGTAGACCACATGCACGCCTTCGCCGCCGGTCAGTGCCAGAACCTGCGAAGCGAAATCGCCGTCGGCGTCAACGATGACATGGTCCGCGCCCGCTTCCATGGCGATTGCCACCTTGTCGGCGCTCGAGACGCGGCCGATGACTTTCCCTCCGCGCATCTTGATGATCTGGGTCAGCAGCAGCCCGAGCCCCCGGCAGCCGCATGGACGAGGGTGATTTCACCCGCTTGCACAGGGTGGAAATCGGTGGCGAAATGGCTCGCCGTGAGCCCCTGCATCATTATCGCAGCTGCAGTTCTGTCGTCCACTCCGTCAGGGATTGTCACGAGCGCCGCTTCGGGCAGCATGATATGCTCTGCATAGCTACCAGGCGCGTAGACCCAAGCGACACGCTGGCCCACCGCCATGGAAACGTCGGGCCCTGCCGCGATGATGCGTCCCGCGCCTTCCACACCCAGAATCTTGGGGTTGGGCATCTCCGTCCAGGCCATGCCCTGGCGGACGCCGATATCCATGAAATTGACGCCCGCAGCGGCAATCCGAACCAGAACCTCGCCCGGACCGGGCGCCGGATGCGGTTCTGGTAAATTCACCATTTCGAGCACATCCGCGCTTCCCGTTCCGGTCATCACAATCGCCTGCATGTCAGCTTCCTTTATTGAACAATCATTCCAAAATAGAGCAAATAAAAAGGCGCGCCCGCGTCTATCGCAAGGCGCGCAAGGCCAGATCGCCAAGCGTACGCAAGTCTTCGTCACTTGCGCCGGCGCGCGCGGCGATCCGCAAACCCGAGAAGCTCATGACGATGAATGAGGCTATGATATCGGCCGCCAAATCCAGCGCCACGTCACCCTCGGCCTGCGCCCGCGCTATGGTAGCGGTCAGGACCGTCCGCATGGCACGGTCAGCCGTGTCGCGGATTGCGACCAGTTCCGGGCGGCTGCGGCCGAACTCGCAAATCGAGCCGACCCCCAAGCAGGCATCCCGGGCATTGGCGACGACGCGATCTACCATCGACACTATGCCATCGAGAGCACCTGGCTTGCTTTGCAGCATGGCGATATGCTCGCCCGTTTCGTCGGCAGCATAACGGCGCAGGGCCATCTGGTAGAGCTGCCATTTGTCGCCAAACGTGTTGTAAAGGCTTTGCCGCCCGATGCCCATCGCTTCGACCAGCATCCCGGCCGACGTCCCTTCAAAGCCATATTCACGGAATACCGCCATGGCCGCGCTCAGCGCTTTGTCCTGATCGAATTCCCTTGGTCTTGCCATACTGTGCGAGATAGGGGTTATGGAACGATCAGTCAAGTATCACCGAAAGGATGCAACGAGGCCGCTGTCAGGCACGTCTCAGTTCCTTGGCATGGCTGCGGACAAGATCGATGAAAAAGCGCAGTTTGGCGGGGACTTGGCGGCGCCCCGAATAGTAGAGACACAAGGGCGGTTCCGCTGGCATCCAGTCTGCCAGAAGCCGGGTCAGCCGTCCTTCCTCGACGTGCGGCGCTACGGTTTGCTCCGCTAGGTAGGCCAGTCCCATGCCGTTCAGGGCTGCGTCGAGCATCAGGCCGCTGTCATCGACGATGAGGCGACCGGGCACATCCAGTTCGATCCGCTCGCCGTCTCGTACGAATTCCCAATGGTAGATGCGCCCGCTGCCCAGACGGTAGCGGATGCAGTCATGCGACAGCAGGTCGCGCGGGACGAGGGGCGGTGCACGGCTCTGCAAATAGGCCGGCGCGCCGACCACGACCAAGCGAAGGTCCGGTATGATGGGAACCGCGATCATGTCCGGCGGAATGGCATCCAGCAGCCTGACACCTGCATCGAAGCCCTTGCCGATGACATCGACCAGAGCGGCTTCGGTGACGATCTCCACCTGCACCCGGGCGAAACGGCTCAGGTACTCCCGGATCAGCGGCTCCATTATGAAATGTCCAGCGCCAGCGGCCATGTTCAGCCGCAGCACGCCGGACGGCTCGCCGACGTGCTCTCCGGCATTTTCGATCGCGCCGTCAATCGCAGCAAGGGCTGGGAGGATTTCCTCCAGGAACTGCGCACCTGCTGCGGTCAGCACGACGCTGCGGGTGGTGCGGTTGAACAGCCGCACGTTCATGCGCTCTTCCAGCGCGGCGATCGCGTGGCTCAGGCCGGAGGAGGAAACCTCCAACTCGCGTGCGGCGGCGCGAAAGCCGCCCCTGCGTGCGACCGTGGCGAAGGCTTCCAATTCGGCAAGACTGGCCTTCGGCATTGCGCAATATCTCTCATCAGCCTGTCTACGATTGCGCTTCTAATCGGATCATGAGGCGTGCGCCATATCGTCGATGACGAATGGAGACGACAATGCGCAATATCGCCAGGATCTACATCGACGGCGCCTTCGTGACGCCGCACGGCACCCGATGCCTCGACCTTTTCAATCCGGCGACCGAAGCCAGGATAGGCATGGTACGACTGGGAGACGTGGAGGATCTGCGTATCGCGGTAGCGGCTGCGAAGCGGGCTTTTCCGGCCATGGCCCGCACCTCGAAGGCGGAGCGGATCGCCATGCTTCACCGCCTGCGCGAGGCGGTGAAAGCTCGCAGCGCCGATCTTCTCGCCGCGATGACCGAGGAATACGGAGCGCCGGCCTATTTTTCCGGCTTCTCGGTGCAGAACACCGCCTCGATCTTCGAAGTGATGGCCGCTTCAGTCCAGAACTATGCCTTCGAACGGACGGCGGGTTCAAGCGCGGTGACGATGCTGCCGCTGGGCGTCGTCGGCGCGATCACGCCGTGGAACAGTAATTTCGGCTTCATCGCCACCAAGCTGGCGCATGCGATCGGTTCGGGATCGACCATCGTCATCAAGCCCGCCGAGCAGAGCGCGATCCAGACTCAGGTGCTGCTGGAATGCCTGCATGAAGCGGGGTTGCCGAGGGGCGTGCTCAATGTCGTGAACGGCACCGGGCCGGAGGTCGGCGCAGCGCTGACCGCGCACCCGGACGTGGCGCTGATAACCTTCACCGGATCGACCCCAGCGGCCAGGATCATCCAGCGCAGCGCCTTGGAGACGATGAAGCGGCTGGTGCTGGAACTGGGCGGCAAGAGCCCGACGATCATCCTCGACGACGCCGATCTGGACGCCGCGGTCCCCGTCGCGCTGATAAGCGGCTTCGCCAATAGTGGCCAGGCCTGCGTCGCGGGCTCGCGCATTCTGGTGCCCCGTTCGCGCTTTGCGGAGATCATCGCAAGGCTGAAGCGGGAGGCGGAACGGCTCAGGGTCGGTGCCCCGGGCGACCCTGAAGTGCGTATCGGCCCGCTCGCCAACGCCGCGCACTGGGAGCGCGTGCAGTCCTACATCCGGCTTGGGCAGGAAGAGGGCGCAAGCCTCCTGACCGGCGGCGAGGGACGGCCCGAGGGACTGGACAGGGGCTGGTTCGCCAGGCCGACGATCTTCACCGGCGTGACGAACACCATGCGCATCGCCCGAGAGGAGATCTTCGGCCCGGTCCTGAGCGTCATCGCCTATGACGACGAGGCCGATGCCGTGGCGATTGCAAACGATTCCGACTTCGGGCTCCAGGCCTACATCCTGTCCTCGGACGAGGATCGCGCGATACGGGTCGCGCGGCAGCTGGTGGCCGGGCGCGTCGTCATCAATGGCGCGCCGCACGATCCCCACGCACCGTTCGGCGGCTTCAGGCAATCCGGCCTCGGGCGCGAGATCGGGGCCTATGGCCTCGACGCGTTCCTTGAGCCGCGCGCCATCCTGAAGCCTGCCCTTTGAATACTCCCGCGCTACTATCGAAAGGAAGTGACGTGACCAAAACCTGGATCATCACCGGAAGCGCGCGCGGCCTTGGCCGCGCCGTCCTGACGGCTGTGCTGGAAAGCGGCGACAATGTGCTCGCCACCGCGCGCGATGTGGCCAGCTTTGCTGACCTCAAGATCACTTACGGCGAGCGCCTCGAGCCCTTCGCGCTCGATGTAACCGACGAGACGGGCACTGCCGAGGCCGCTGCCGCTGCCGTCGCGGTCTTCGGCGGTATCGACGTACTGGTGAACAACGCGGGCTATGGCCACTTCGAGGCATTCGAGCAGAAGTCCTCTGCCGATTTTCGCGCCGAAGTGGAGACCAACTTGTTCGGCGTGGTCAACATGACTCGCGCGGTGCTGCCGTTCATGCGACGCAGCCGCGCAGGACACATCTTCAACGTCTCGTCCGTTGGCGGACGGGTGGGCACGCCCGGCGTGTCGGCCTATCAGGCGGCGAAATGGGCAGTCGGCGGCTTCACCGAAGTGCTGCGGGCCGAAGTCGCCCATCTCGGCATCAGGATCACGGCGCTCGAACCGGGCGGGATGCGGACGGACTGGGCGCAGACCGCTGGCCACGGCGCTGCCGAGGCAGTGCTGCCCGACTACGCCGACAGCGTGGGCCCGACGCTCTCGCGGATCAGGGCCTACGCGGGCAACGAGGTGGGAGACCCGGCCCGCATCGCGCAGGTGATCCTCGAACTGGCCAGGCGCGAGGATGTGCCAGCCCACCTGGTGCTGGGCACGGATGCGCTGGCTTCGTTCGACGAGGCGGAAGGAGTGCGCGGCGCTGCGCATGCGCGGTGGCTGGACGTCAGCAGCGCGACCGTTTTCGGCGGTCCCGAAGGCGAGGCGCTCAGCGCGCTGCTGCCGGACCGCCCGGACTGATCGCGCCGGCCGGCATCCCGGCCCGGTCGGCGGCCACGCGCATCTCCCAGGCGCGAGCGCCCTGCGACCGGGCGATGGCCGCGGCCTCGTCCAGCAGCGCAAGCGCCTCATCCACGGCGCCCGCTGCGCTGGCGACGGCGGCCTTGATCCTGAGCAGTTCGGCCAGGGCGACACGTTCGCCGTTATCGATGCATCGTGCGATCGATGTGTCCACCACCCGGCGCGCGTCGGTGAGCCTGCCCACAGCGGCCAGGCCCCGCGCCAGCGCCAGCGAGAAGCGCGTGGTGAGCAGTTCATATCGGGCTTCGTGCAATTGCCGGAGGCTGTCCTCCAGCAGTTGCACCGCCTCGGCGTGACCTCCGAATTCCAGTGCCAGTTCGCCGTCGAAGCCTTGTGACACCGCGATATACGGGGCCAGGGCATGGGCCCTTGCGCAATCGCGCAGGACCGGCAAGGTCTCGCGGGCGCGGGTGAACGCGCCCATCCACACGTCGATCGACATCGAACAGATGAGTGCGATGCAATGCGTGACCGGATGGTCGAGAGCGGCCGCCTCCGCCACGGTCCGTTCCGCCAGGCGCCGCGCCGCCTCCGGCTCGCCCGACAGGCACAATACGCGGGCCAGCGCTATGCTCGCGCGGTTGCGATGGTCGAAACCGTGGACGACCGAGCGGCCGCCCTGCGAGGCGGAACTATTCTCCAGCGCCAGTTCCAGATCGCGGCGGGCGCTGATCTGGTCGCCTGTCTGGTAATGCGAGATGCCCGAAAGCGAGTAGGCGATCGCGAGCGCCTCCGGGTCGGCCAGCGCCTGGGCAACGGCGATGGCTTGCTCGGCACAGGCCATCGTCCGGGCATAGTCGCCGACGTGCTCATGGAAGATGTGCAGCCGCGCCAGAATGCCCAGCCTGCTGCGATGGTCTTCGATCAGGGCTGCGACGTCGAGCGCACGGGTCAGCGCCTTGCCCACTTCGGGGCTGTTGCTGTGCGCGAACATCAAGGCGATGCCCAGCGAGGCCTGCAATTCCAGTTCGACCACCGTGCCGCGCTGGGCCGGTTCCAGCGCGGCGATCGCGCGGGTCGCCCAGGTGCGACATTCGGCAAGGTGCGAGAGATTGAGGAACACCGGCATGCTCGCCGCAGCAAGCCGCACCGCGAGGCCGATGTCGCCAGCCGGCCCGAAACTCCAGTCCAGCGCGCTGCGGATGTTGCCGAGTTGCGGGCGCAGGGCGCGGGCGTCCTGGAATGCGGCGCTGTCCTGCGCGGCCAGGGCTTCCAGTTCCGAGAGGAAGAACAGGGCATGGCGGCGAGTGGCCGTGCGATGATCGTCGGCGCCGCGTGCAGCCAGCTTCTCTCGCGCGTAGGCACGGGTCATTTCCAGTAGCCGGTACGTGCCCGCGCCGCGAACGCGATTGGCGGAGATGAGCGATTTGGCGGCAAGTTCGTCCAGCGCGATGGCAGCCTCGTCCGAACCGATCGCGGCGTCGGACACCACGTCCAGCGCGGCATCGACCGAAAACGGGCCGACGAAGACCGCCAGCCTGTCGAGCACGACCCGCTCCTGCGAGGAGAGCAGATCGTAGCTCCAGTCCAGCGCCGCGCGCAGGGTCTGCTGGCGCGGCTGCGCGGTGCGGCGGCCCGACCATGCAAGGCTGAACCGCTCACCGATTTGCCGGGCGGTGGCGGCGATGCCGTGTGTGGCGGCGCGCACGGCGGCCAGTTCGATCGGCAAGGCCATGCCGTCCAGTCGCTGGCAGATGTCCGCGATCAGACGGGCCTCGCTTCCGTCGATCTCCCAGGCACTGTCGGCAGCGCGCGCGCGTTCGTGGAACAGCTGGAGCGCGGGGTAGGCCAGCAGCTGTTCGCGCGTAAGTGCGTCCGTGTCCGGCGGATAATCGAGTGCATCGAGCCGATGGACGTGCTCGCCGCGAACCCGCAGCGGCTCGCGCGAAGTCGCGACGATGCGGACGTGCGGCGCCTGTTCGACGATGCGCTCGGCGATCCGGGCGGCTTCGTCGATCACATGTTCGCAGTTGTCGAGCAGGAGCAGGAACGGGTCGCTGCCGCAATGGCCGATGATCGCCGCGGCCGGATCGCCGCTCTGCACCGATATGCCCATGGCTCCCGCGATCATCGTCGGGACGAGCGCCGGGTTCTCCAACATACTGAAATCAACGAAGGTGGCCCGGCCGTTGAACTGCGCGGTCAGCCGGTGCCCGATCTCGATCATGAGCGAGGTCTTGCCGACGCCGGCCGGGCCGACGACGGTGAACAGCGCAATGTCGGCCACGCGGGCGATCAGCAGATCGAGGTCTCGTTCGCGGCCGATAAGGTGCGGCAGCGGCGGAGGGATATTGGTTGTCCCGCCGATCTGCGCCTCGGGCGGCGCTGGTATGGCGGCGGCACGATCCGGCAGCGGCGGTTCCAGTCCAAGCCGCTCAACGGGAGCCACGAAGGCATAGCCCACCCCTACCTGCGTGGCGATGAAGCGGGCGTCGCCGCCGTCCGAACCTTCGCCCAGCAGCTTGCGCAGGCCCGCCATATGGAACCGCAGGCTGCCGTCCTCCACGACGACGTCAGGCCATACGCGCTTGAGCAGTTCGCGCTTGGACAGGACGCGCCCCGGTTGCTCGATCAGGGCCATGAGAAGATCGAAAGCGCGCCCGCCGATCTCCAGCGGCTGTGAGTCCCGCGTGAGAAGGCGTTTGCCGGGATGGACGCAGAAACGCCCGAAGGCGATCCGTTCGCCAAGGCCCTGACTTTCGAATTCCGTCACTATGCCGATCTGCCCCGATGCCATGCCCTATCCTGCCGCAAGGAGGCGGGATGCGGCTACCTATACGATGGTCGCCAGGCAGGGGAGGGGCAATCGCGGATCGAGAACCGGCCCGGATCACCCGAAGGTGAGCGAATAGGCCCGCATGCCCGGACGGGCGAACTCCACGCGCACCGTGCGATCGACGATCGGGCCGTGCTGGCGCACCAACTGGTAGAGGCGGTCCTGGCGTATCACGCCCCACCCCTCGGCGTCGGTGTCGGTGCCGTGATCGGCGCCGGGCGCTTTGCCGTCGATCGTCACCCGGAAGCGGACCGGCTGTCCATCGGCAGGTACGCCCAGGACCGCATGGGCATCGCGAGCGTGAAAGCGGAAACGGAGGGCGCCGTCCCCTTTGTCCAGCAGGGCGAATTCACGCTTCACGGTCCAGCTTCCGGTAAGGTCCCAATGGTTGAGGGAAAGCGAGGACGCGGGCTCATAGACGCGCGGGGAATCGTGCGCGGGGCTGTTGGAAGCCGCGAACCCTTCCGCCTTGGCATAGCCGATGTAGACCTCGGGAGAGCGTAGCTGTGACCAGTCCGCCTGTGCTTCCACCCCCGTCGAAGCGATCGGAGCAAGGGGAACGGCCGACAGGTCATGACCGGCTTCGGCAAGCAGTTTGCGTATCAGGCCTTCCGCCTCGGCATAATTGCCTTCACCGACACGATAGCCCCGCACCCGTCCCTGGGCGTCGATGAAGTAGAAACCGGGCCAGCCTTCGTTTCCGAAAGCCTGCCAGACGGCATAGTCGTTGTCTTGAAGATTAGGGTAATCCACGCCCAGGTCCTGTGTGGCCGTGCGCACTTTGGCCGGGTCGTGTTCAAAGGCGAACTCGGGCGCATGGACGCCGACGATCTGGAGCCCCTTGTCCCCGTACCGTTCGTTCCATGCGCGTAGATAGGGCAGCGCCCGCAAGGAGTTGATGCAGGAATAAGTCCAGAAGTTGACGAGAACCACCTTGCCTCGCAGCGATGGCGCGGTTCCTTCCAGCCAGGGTCTGGCGCCTTGAAAAACCTGCAGCGGGCGGGGCGTGGCATCGGCGGGGGCGGAAGCGATGGCGTCCTTATCGGCCAGTGTCGTGGCAATGGCTTCGCGGCAGCACGCTGCGGTCGTGCCAGCGGCCGTCAGCAGGGCGGCAGCGATGAAGCCTATGGAGCGGTTCGTAGTCATGGCGGGAGCCCTTTCGGTTCTGCATCTTTCGATTGCAGGAGATCTACGGCGCCATGGGCGAAGCTTCACGCCAGATGCTGACGGGTGGCGTTAGCACCTGACAGCTGCGGGCATCATCAGGCGCTAACACCGCATTACGCAAGCTAACGGGCGTCTTGCCGGCATCGCTCATATCCTGCCGCCATCGGATCGGATGATCGGTGGAGGATAGATTTATGTTTGCAGGAAATGCCACATCCCGGCGCAGCTTCGTTGCTGCAACCGCCCTGGCCGGAGCGATGGCCGCTGTGCCCGGCATTAGCCGCGCGGCGACGGCAGGAGGCAGCGTGCGCCCGTTCCGCATCGCCATTCCCGGCTCTGACATAGCCGCGATGAAGCGCCGCATCGCAGAGATGCGTTGGGCCGATCCCCAGCCAGTGAGCGACGACGGGCAGGGCGTGCGCCGCCAGACCCTGCAGCCGCTCATGAGCTACTGGGCCGGTGCCTACGACTGGCGAAAGGTTGAGGCTCGGCTCAACGCCCTGCCGATGTTCATGACCGAGATCGACGGTCAGGACATTCACTTCATTCACGTGCGCTCGCGCCACGAGAATGCCTTGCCGATGATCCTCACCCATGGCTGGCCGGGGTCGATCCTGGAGTTCCTGAACGCCATCGCTCCGCTCACCGACCCCACCGCACATGGCGGCAGCGCGGACGATGCATTCCACCTCGTCATTCCCTCCATCCCGGGCTTCGGCTTTTCCGCGAAGCCGACGGTGCCCGGCTGGGGATCGGACCGCATCGGGCGGGCGTGGTCGTCGCTGATGCTGCGGCTGGGCTACGAAAGGTATGTCAGCCAGGGCGGCGATTGCGGCTCGGTGATCTCGCAGCGCATGGCCTTGCAGAAAGTGCCGGGGCTGTTGGGCATACATCTCAACATGCCTGCCGTGGTGCCCGCCGACATCGCTCGTACCCTTGCCGCAGGTGATCCGGCCCCCGTCGGCCTTTCCGCGAAGGAGCGCGGGGCCTTCGACCAGCTGGAAGCGTTCTATCGCGATAATGCCGCCTATGCGGCGATGATGACCACGCGCCCGCAGACCATCGGCTATTCGCTGGTGGATTCGCCTGTCGGCATGGCCGCGTGGATGTACGAGAAAATCGCGCAATGGACGTACAGCGACGGACAGCCTGAACGCGTGCTGGGCCGTGACGCGATCCTCGACGACATGTCGCTCTACTGGCTGACGGCGACGGGCGCATCGGCGGCGCGGATCTACTGGGAGGACCACTCCAACAACTTCAACGCGCGCGGGGTGATCGACCTGCCGGTCGCGGTGAGCGTGTTTCCCGGCGAGATTTTCCGCGCGCCCAGAAGCTGGGCGGAGCGCTGCTACACCAACCTGTTCTATTTCAACGAAGCGAGCGACGGCGGCCATTTCGCCGCCTGGGAACAGCCAGAGCTGTTCTCCCGCGAAGTGCGCGCCGCCTTCCGTTCCCTGCGCTGACCCCTCTGTTCCAAGGAGAAGACCCATGACCGACACCAAGACCCTCTACACCGCCCATGTCCATGTCACCGGAGGGCGCGAAGGGGCCGCGCGCAGTTCCGATGGACGCCTCGACCTCACGCTGTCCACCCCCGGCACTTCGGGCGCGGGCACCAATCCCGAACAGCTGTTCGCCGCGGGCTGGTCGGCCTGTTTCGAGGGGGCGATGGCGATCGCTGCCCAGGCGAAGGGCGTTGATCTTCCCGAAGCGCTGGCGATCGACGCACGTGTGGAACTACGTCACGGCGCGGACGGCTATGCGCTGGCGGCGCGCCTCGACATTCATGTGCCGGGCCTCGCTCCCGAACTCGCGCGCCAGATCATCGAGGCGGCGCATCGCACCTGCCCCTATTCCAAGGCGGTGAAGGGCAACATCGAAACCGTCGTGGCCCTGGCCTGAAGAGAAAGGAAACGTCCATGAGAACCATCGTAGCAAGCGCGCTGGCGCTGGCCGCGGGGCTGCTTGCGCCGGGTGGGCAGGCTCAGGCCCAGACTTCACCGGAGCCGGAGAAACCCACCGTGGTGCTTGTCCATGGTGCCTTTGCAGACTCCTCCAGCTGGAACGGGGTGATCACCGCGCTCCGGCATGACGGCTACACGGTCGTCGCCGCGCCGGACAATCTGCGCGGCGTCCGGGTCGATGCCGAGGTGGTGGCAAGTGTGATCAGGAGCATCGCCGGGCCTGTCGTGCTGGTCGGCCATTCCTACGGCGGATCGGTTATCAGCGAAGCCGCCGAGGGCGCCCCCAACGTCAAGGCGCTGGTCTATGTCGCTGCCTTCGCGCCCGATGCAGGCGAGACCGCGCTGGGGCTGACCGGCAAGTTTCCAGGCAGCACCCTCGGCCCAACGCTGGCGCCGCCGGTGCCGCTGGCTGCTGGCGGGAACGACCTGTACATCCAGCAGGCACGCTTCCACGACCAGTTCGCCGCCGACGTGCCGGAGGCCGACGCCCTGCTGATGGGCGCCGGGCAGCGCCCGATCGCCGAGGCGGCACTGTCGGAAGCGTCTACCGCTCCGGCGTGGAAGCACGTCCCTTCATGGTTCGTCTATGGCGACGCGGACCGCAATATTCCCCGGCAGCCCTGGGCTTCATGGCGCAGCGTGCGGGAGCGCGTGAAACCGTGGTGATCAAGGGCGCCTCGCACGTCGTCATGGTTTCGCATCCGGCGCGAGTCGCCGAACTGATCGAGCGCGCCGCCGCGGTGAAGTGACTGGTCGCGCGCCGGGCCTCGCCCCGCCCTACCTCAGGCTCGGCGCGCAACTGCCCGCAACCGGCATCACCTTGGGCGATGCCGGTTGCGGGTTTTTCCTGGGCGACACCTCATCTCAGTGCGAATAGGCCGTGAAAACCTGGTCGTCGTCCTTCTCCAGCTTGGAATGGCAGGCAAAGCAAGCTCGGGTCAGGGCTTCGTCGGTGTTCGGTTTGCCCGCGTCGAATTGGCGATAACCCCACCCACCGCTGGCGGCATAACGCCGCGAGATCCTTGACGCTGACCTGCAAATTGGTGGGATCGCCCGCCACGAAGGACTGCGGTGCGGGAAACACGGCATCGTTGCGGGGCGAGGATTGATAACGCCACGCCAGCCTGACGATCACCGCGCCATCGGGAAACGGCCGCCTGCCGTCGCGAAAGGCCCGCACGGCGATATCGTTGCCGAGGATGGCGCGGATGTCGTTGTTCTTGCCCGCCTCATGGGCGACGCTGACGAGTTTCCAGTCGCGGTATCCGGCAGGCAGCGCCAGGTCCCGATCCGGGGCGGGAACCAAAGCCCCGCCCCGGGCCGCTACCATGGTGGAAGCCGCGAGCAATGCAGTGGCCAGTGCCAGGCAGCAGGTGGAAAGGCGGATCATGCGCTCATCCTTCCTGCGTCCAGCACGGCCTTGGCGAAGGCGACCGGCGCTTCCTGCGGAAGGTTATGACCGATGCCGCCGCTGAGCAGCCGGTGCTCGTAAGGCCCGGTGAACTTTGCCCGATAGACTGCGGGATCGGGGTGCGGAGCGCCGTTGGCATCGCCTTCCATGGTGATAGCAGGCACGGACACCAAGGGCGCGGATGCCAGCTTCGCCTCGGCGGCGTCGTACTTATGCTCGCCTTCGACAAGACCTAGGCGCCAGCGGTAGTTATGGATCACAATGGCGACATGGTCCGGGTTGACGAAGGACGCGGCAGACCGCTCGTATGTCGCATCATCGAACGACCAGCGGGGCGATGCCTGTTCCCAGATCAGGCGGTTGAACGCCTTGGTATTGGCCGCATAGCCTTCGCGCCCGCGTTCGGTGGCGAAGTAGAACTGATACCACCACTGCAGTTCGACCTTGGGCGGCAGCGGCTTGGCGTTGCCGGCCTGGCTGCCGATCAGGTATCCGCTGACCGAAACCAGCGCCTTGCACCGCTCGGGCCAGAGCACCGCCATGATGTCCGCCGTGCGTGCGCCCCAGTCGAACCCGGCGACGATCGCCTGCCGGATGCCGAGCGCGTCCATCAGTGCGATCCCGTCCGCCGCCAGCGCGGCCTGCTGTCCGTTGCGCGGCGCCGACGCCGACAGGAATGTCGTGGTGCCATAGCCGCGCAAGTGCGGGACGATGACGCGATAGCCTTGCCCCGCAAGCAGGGGAGCGACTTGGGCGAAACTGTGGATGTCGTAGGGCCATCCGTGAAACAGCAGCACAGCGGGACCGGTCGACGGTCCAACTTCGACATAGCCGATATCGAGAGGTCCTGCGGCGATCTGCTGCACCGTCCCGAACGGCAAAGCCGCCGGAGTGCGCGTTGCGGCCGCAGCGCGGGTCGGCGCGAGGCCCGCCATCATGGCGGAGGCGAGCGTGGCGGCTCCGGCGATGAATTCGCGGCGGCGTGGCGTGGGGCATGGCAGGGGCGATTGATCGAACATGGCGGGTCTCCTTGTTGTGAACCCCACGATAGCCCCGTCTTGCCGCGTCCGCCCGTTATCGCGCGTTAGCTCTTGTCAGAGCCGGTCCGAAGCCGGAGGCATAGCGCATCAGGATGCCAGCACGATGCGCCGCTCTATGCCGATCTCGTGCAGGAATGCCTCGTCGTGGCTGACGATCAGCAGCGCGCCGTCGAAGGCCGCCAGCGCCGCCTCGACGGCATGGACGGAATCGAGGTCGAGATGGTTGGTCGGCTCGTCCAGGATCAGGATTTCGGGCGGAGTGTCGCCACCGAGACGGCAGGCCAGCGCCGCGCGCAGCACCTGCCCTCCGCTTAGCGTCCCGACCATCTGCAACGCGCTGTCGGCCCGAAACAGGAATCCTGCCAGCATGGCACGGCAGGCATTCTCGTCCTTGCCCGGGTTGAGGCGCCGAAAGTTGTCGAGGATGGTCGCCCCCTGGTCGAGCAGCGAGGCGCTCTGATCCAGATAGGCCACGCGCGCGTTGATGGCGACGATACCGCCAAGAGGGCGAAGCTCGCCCGCCACGGTCCTGAGCAGGGTGCTTTTGCCGCAGCCGTTCGGTCCGATTACCGCGATGCGTTCGGGGCCAGTGATCGTCAAGTCGATGCCTCGCCGGACCGGACTGGCAGGATCGTGGCCGATCGCCACCCCGTGCATCGCCACCAACGCGCGCCCCGAATGCACCCCCGTTGCAGGCAGCACGATCGACAGCGATTGCAACACCTCGATCCTCGCCTGCGCCGCCGCGACATGCCGGGCGGCGTCATCAGCCAATCGCATCTTCAGCCGCTGGTCGCCGCCACCGCTGGCCTCGGCTGCGTTGCGCCGCGCGCCTGCAAGGATCTTCGGCATGTCCCCGCGCGCGCCCTTGCGCGCACCCGCCGCGTCGCGGCGCTGCCGGCGCTCGTCGGCAACGCGGCTGCGACGCGCTATTTCGGCCTGCTGCTTCCGGGCGTGAAGCAGATCCTGTTCCGCAGCCTCCAGTTCCACCGCCTTGCTTGCACGATAGTGGCTCCAGTTGCCGCCGTACTGCGTGGCGCCCAGGTTGGTTAGGTCCACGATGGCGTCCATGCGCTCGAGCAGTTCGCGATCATGGCTGACCACCACCAGGCCTGCCTGCCACCCGTCGACGAGCCGCAACACCGCGTCGCGGCCGGCCCAATCGAGATTGTTGGTCGGCTCGTCCAGCAACAGGAAATCCGGTTCGGCGAAGATCGCCGCCGCCAGCGCCGCGCGCGTGCGTTGGCCGCCTGACAGGCTTGCCAGCGGCGTTGCGGCGCAGGCCTCCAGATTAAGGCGAGCCAGGGCGAGGGCAATCCGCTCCTCCAGCATCCAGTCCGCATCGGCGAGATCCTCCAGCGTCGCTTCCCCGCTCGCTGCACGCGCCAAAAGGTCCAGCGCTTCACGAATGCCGAACAGGTCCGCAATCGTATCCGTAGGGGCAGGCTGGACGATCTGGCGCATCAGGTGGAGTGCCCCGACTTTAGATATAGTCCCCGAGGAAGGCGTCAGATCGCCAGCCATGAGCTGCAGCAGGGTGCTCTTGCCCACGCCGTTGCGTCCGACCAGCCCGGTGCGCCGCCGTCCGAGGGTAAGGTCTATGCCTTGCAGAACGGAATGGCCCGACGGCGTGCTCCAGCCGATGCCGGTCAAGGAAATGGAAGACAAGTGCGACTCGCTTTGCAATAAACAGCACTATATCGTGTCGTTTTATCCCCGTCCGGTCAACGGCGGGAAACTGTGGAGTGCTGGCAAGCGATGGGAAGACCCACCAAGGCGCAGGCGCAAGGCTGGACGCAAAGCCTGCTGGACGAAGCGCGCGCCCTGTTCTGCGAGCGGGGTTACGCGAGCGCGACGCTCGATGAACTGGCGGTACGACTGCGCTGCTCGAAGCACTCGATCTATCGCCGCTTCGCAGACAAGCAGACCCTGTTCGTCGCCGTCGTCGATCGCGACGTCATCCGCTTCGTGGCCGGCCTCGACAGCTCCTGCGCCGCAATTTCAGATCCGCTCGGAAGGCTGCGCGCCGTGGCCCGGGCCTACTTCGGGTTTGGCGCATCTCGGGACCATGCTGCGCTCTATGCCGCCATGTCCCTCGAAGCGACCACATCTGCGGAAATACGCCTCCGCGCTTCGCAATGGGCAAGCGAAGCGCTGGTTCCGCTTCGAAGCGCTATCGCCGCAGCCATGCCGTGGGGCGATGCGAACGAACAGTGCGAGATCCTGATCGATCTTCTCGACGGTGCAGCCAACCGGCTCAGATTGAGAGACGATTTCGAGAACGACGTCGAGATCGTATTCTCGATTCGGTGGAATAAATTTCTACGGATGTGCGCTTCGGAGAGCATGGACCTTCGTTGAACATGCAGTAAAAGTCAGAGCGGCAATTCCCGTTGATCCACTTGGCTAGTCTTTGATGTCTGATTGGAAATCCGGAAACAGCTGGATTCCCAATCAGACACTCAGGTCCATGTCACACATGATCTAAAACTTCGATCTTTCGCGAGATCAGGATCAGGTCAGACGATCAGTGCTGGCGAGCTTACAATAGGATTATAGCCTACCAGCCCAGCGCCTGCTTGTCGGTTGGGGCGAACCGCAATTATAAGCCGGAAACAGCTCGGCCGAAGCGAGATCGCAGCCATCCTAATCCATGGCAATCCAATTGCAGCCAAAAGATTCCCGGGACCGCGTGGGGGGCTTTTTTCATGCATTATCGGTAAGATGCTGGTTTATAATCGAAAAGTTGGCCAATTTATATTCCCGCTACCGGAACCGGACCCGGCCACAGAAGAAATCGCGCTAAATCAGCCACTTAGCCCGAGTCCCGGTTCAGAGGTGCGGCAGTCTCCCGCTAAACGCTCCAGCCGTCCTACCGAAGACCCCTGCGATCAGGCTGGTCTCCCTCCTCGCGGGGCATCCAATCTCTCTTACATTGATGGTTCCTCTTCGCTTTCATGCGGGTGAGCTGCGCCTTTGTCGCACAGACGTCATGATCCGTCGCTAGCGGCCGGCCATGCTCCATCAAGGCCGCACTCTGGCCATATTCGCGCGCGAGGCCCGGCTGTTCGCCTATTCCTCGGGGAATTTCGGCAAGGCGCTGGTCTTTGCCGGGGCGGACATGACGATCCTGTTCCTGCTGACCGACCTGCTCGGCCTGACCGCGACGGCGGCCGGGTCGCTGATGCTGGTCGCGCTGGCGGGCGACCTCGTGTTCGATCTGGTCGCGGCCGCGCTGGTGATCCGGCTGCGGCGCAAGGGGCGCGGCTATCGCTGGCTGGTCGCGACCGGCACGGTGCCCTGCGGCATGGCCTTCGCAATGCTCTACGCCATGCCTGCTTCCGGTCTCCATCAGGGCTGGCTGCTGGCAGCGGCGATGCTGGTGTTTCGCGGCGCCTACGCTGTGATCGACGTGCCGCACAACGCGCTTATGGCGCAGATGACCAGCGATAGCCGGGCGCGCGGGCGCGTATCCGGCTATCGGCTGTTGTTCAGCACCGCCAGTTCGCTTTGCGTGGCGATGGTACTGACCCCGCTCGTCCAGCATGCCGCGCGCAGCCGCGCCTTCGATGCGCTGGCGGTGACCGGAGCATTCGCTGCAGGGCTTTTCGCGCTGACCATGATCCTGTGCGTCGCGACCTCGGGACGTCAGGCCGGGACGCCAGCGGATGCCGCCGGACAGGACGCCATCCGCGTGCCGCTGCGCGATCCGCTGGTGCTGGGCATGGGCCTTCTGGCGCTCGTCACCGGCTTCGCGATGCCGACTTTCGGGCGGATGATCCTGTTCATCGGCACATACGTGGTCGAGCGGCCCGATCTGGTCGCCACGCTGCTGCTGGCGATGACCTGCGGGCAATTCGCCGGGGTGCTGTTCTGGACCGCCTTGACGGCGCGGATGGATCAGGCGCGGGTGCTGGCCATGGGCCACGGCGTCAGCGCGGTGGGCTTCGTGCTGTTCGCCCTGTGCCTGTATCGTCCCGACGCCCTGCTGGCCTGTGTGGCGGTGATCGGCTTCGGCCTCGCCTCTGTGTTCATGCTGCCCTGGGGGCTGCTGGCCAACGCGGTGGACTTCGTGGCGCTGCGCCATGGCCGGCGACTGGAGACGGGTCTCTTCGCCTTCTACCTCGTCGCGGTGAAGGCCAGCGGCGCGGCGGCGACGGCGTTGATCGGGTGGTCGCTGGGTTGGCTGGGCTACGTGCCCGGACAGCACCAAGGCACTTCGGTCGAAACCGGCATGCTGGCGCTGGGACTGGGCCTGCCGCTGGTGGGAGCCTTGTCCGCCATCGTCTTGCTACGCCGCTTCGACATCGGCCACGCGCGGCACGCCCGGGTACGCGCCGCGCTCGACCGGAAAGCTCAATCGGGCGCCGAACCGGTCTCCGGGTTGAACTTTGGGTTGGCGAAGTCGATCGGCGAGGGCTCGACTTTGGCCGGAGGCGCGGCGCTCTCGGCCCAGGCGCGGCAGAGCATGTCGCGCAGCATCGTCGCCCCCGCCGCCGTGCGTTCATAGACCATCTCGCGCACGCGCTGGTCGGTGAAGTCGGCGAACTGAGCGCGCTTTTCCAGCGCGAAGACCTCGCCCACCTTGTCGCCCGAGTGGTCGAGATAGGCCAGCACCGCGTCGAACATGTCGCCCGAGGTCCGGCCGGGCTTGCCGATACGCGGGGCGATGTCGGCCACCGTCAGCTTCATGCCGTCGACGAACTGGCTCTCGAAGCGGCCGTGGACGGTGCGGTCGGTGGTGTAGCCATGCGGGTTCGGCCCACGCCAGCCATCGCTGCTGACCGAATCGTGCATCGGGTTGGCCCCGTCGCCGATGTAATGGCCGAGGCGGATGACGTCGAAAGCGCAGTTCTGCTCGGCCACGGAGGCGTCCTTGCCTTCCGCATTCGCCGCGCGGATGCGGCGCATGCACACGACGATGCGGTCATAGGCCTCGATCGCGGCATAAGGCAGCGTGCCGGTCCAGCGCACATTGGTGCGCGCGGCGGTTTCGGGATCGCTGTCCTTGATCTTCTCGTACTGCTTGTAGAGCGCGATCACGAACTCGTAGCGCGAGCGGGGATGGGCTTGAGGAACGTGAACTGCTCCCGAAACCAGCCGTGGTTGGGGTCTTCCTCGATCTTGGAGAAGTTCTCGGAGTTGCCGCGCCAGCTGTCGGGGAGCAGCGAGGAGGCGCCGATATAGTCCTCGTACTTGCGCAGGAACACCGGGCCGTCCTCGGGGATGGCCTCGATCGCGGCGCGGTCGATGACGGTGTGGGCAGTGCCGCCCCAGGCCAGCGCGGCAGTGGGACTGAGGCCGAGTGCGGCGATGGTGGCAAGGAGGATGTTACGCATGGGGAACGGCTCCGATCAGGGATCCAGCGGATCGCGCGGGTCCACGCGCGCAGAAAGGGCGGATGGGCGAAATTCCAGCTCGGTCGGTGAGACGCGCGCACCGATGGTGCCGGGCTGATAGCCCAGTTCGCGGTTATTGCGCGCCGCGAATTCGGGGTTCTCGATCATCGCGCTCTGGTCCGGGTTGCAGACGATCAGCGTGTCTTTGTCCAGCGGGGTGCCCATGGCCATCAGCAGGCGCGAGGCATTGCGCAAGTTGGTGGTGGTGTGGCGCGCATGCGGCTCGATGACGATGGCCTCGGCGGGGACGCCGTAGCGCTCGATCAGGGCGCGGCGCATTTCCTCGGCTTCGGCGAAGGCGGTGGCGCGCGGGTGGGCATGGCCACCGGTGAGGATCAGGAACGGCGCGTCGCCTGCCGCGAAGCGCTGCGCGGCAAGGCGCACGTGGTACTTGCCGTAAGGGCTGAGCGGCATGCCCGCGACCTCAGGCCCGACGCCGGTGACGATCAGTGCGCTGTAGCGGTAGCGCTTCCAGTCGAGGCCCTTGGCACGCCTGAAGGCCGGGGTGTTGAGGCCGCCGGTGAGCGGCTCGTAACTGATGGCATCGCGGCGGTCGGCGGCATCGAGCAGCGCCAGCGCATAGTCCAGGCTGGGATCGAGCGCCTGCACCGAATTCGCACGCACCGTCTGCGACAGCCATGTCGCCGCCTGCAGGCGCGAGCGGGCCTCCTGCGGGTCGACCATGCCGGCACCGTCGATGCCGGGATAGGACGGAACCTGCCCCAGCCCATACGTGCGCACGATCGTGTTGATGCCCGCGATCTCGCGCCCGGCCTGCGCGGCAGGGCCGTCGTCTGCGGCCTTCCCCGAGGCAGCAGCGGCGAGCACTTGCGCCTCTCCGTCAGTCCAGACCATCGCCTGCGCCACGCAGCCGAGGTCGGTGCCGCAGGCCGCCCGCCGGTCGAACCGGGCGCGCAGCATCGCGGCTACTTCGGGGCGAGCCTGCAGCGCATTGAGCGCCGCAGGATCGCGGCCCAGCGCGTCGAACAACGGGAACAACCGCTGCGACAGGCTCTCCGTCACCGTGTCCCTGACGGCCTGCGCCCTAGCACCTTGTGCAGATGCGCAGACCGTCGTGAGCGAGAGTGCCGCAGCAACGGCAACCGCTGCCATGCGCGCCGGACCTTTCCGCATTACCCCGCCCTTACCAGGACTTGCCGATGACGAGGCGGAAGTTGCGGCCGAAGATCGGACGCCCGTAGATCGCCTCGGCGCTGCCTTGCCCTGCCAGCGAGTCGGTGCGGGTGTTGCCTTCGGTCAGGCCGTGGGCGTTGAACAGGTTGTCGCCGACGACCTGCAGCTGCCACGTGCCGTGCTTCACCGTCACGCCCGCGCCCACGGTGCCGTAAGCGGGCAGCGCGGTGTTGTTGTAGAGGTCGACGAAGCGCTTGCCCATGTAGGTGTAGCGGCCATAGATCGACACGTCGGTATCGCCGGTGGTGAAGTCGAAGCTGGGGCGGATGTTGCCGTAGACCTTCGGCTGGCGGACGATCTGGTTGCCCTCGGCCTGCTCCGGGTCGGCGCCGGTGCTGCTCTGGAAGTTCTTGTACTTGGGATCGCTGACCGTCAGCGCGCCGTTGAGGGTGAACCACGGGGTCACGCTCCAGGCGCCGTCGAACTCGACGCCCTTGACCTGCGCCTCGCCGATGAAGGGCACGTTCACGTCGTTGCGGCCGGTGGTCGGATCGTAGGCCAGGAACGAGGCGTTGAGCGGGTCGAAGTTGGTGTAGAAGCCCGTCACATAGAGGTACGAGCGGCCCATCGACAGCTTGAGGCCCGCCTCGAACTGGTCGGCGACGGTGGTGATGATCGTCGGGTTGATGCTCATCACGGTCTGGACGTTAGGCGGCGTCTCGAGGTGCGAGGCGCGGCCGTAGACGCCGATGTGGCTGGAGAAGTCGTAGTTCGCCCCGATCGTCCAGTTGGTGACGTTGGGCTTGAGCTTCTGGTTCAGGATCACGCCGGTGAAGGCGCGGGTGCTGTCGTCGGCCAGCGTGGTCATGTCGCCAAGGTTAGCGGCTTCGGTCAGCGCGGCCCAGCCCTTGTAGCTGTAGCGTTCGTGGCGGATGCCGCCGTCGATGCGCAGGCCAGGCACGATTTCCCAGGTGTCGTTGGCGTAGAGCGCGAACATCTTGGCGTCGCTGTCGCCCTGGTTGAGCGTGGCGGCGTAGTTCAGCACGCCGTTGTCGGTGACGCGGCCCAGTTCGGTGCCGGCGGCGTTGTACGCGACGAGGTCGAGGGTGCGCGGCTTGCCGGACACTTCGATCAGGTAGTTCTGGTAGAGCGTGCGGCTGTCCTCGCCATAGAGGCTGCCGTAGACGCCCAGCTTGATGTCGTGGGTGCCGAAGCCGGTGTCGAACTTGCGTGCGACCGAGAGGTTGGCCTGACCCGAATAGAACTTCGAGTGGATGTCGCGGTACTGGCCCTGCATGACGAGGCCCGACGCGGCATAGGGATCATAGACGGTGTTGGTCCCCGCCAGCGTGTAGCCGAAGTGGTCGATCGCACCGAAAGCCGTGGTGGCGCGGGCGAGGTAGCCTGCCGCGAAGGCGTTGCCGTCGGCCGGGTTGGTGGTCGAGTAAAATGCGGTGAAGTCGTTCTTGCCCTGCGTGTAACCGGCAGCGGCGGTCACAAGCCACCCGTCGAAGTCGCCTTCGTAATGCGCGCCGAAGTTCACCATCTGCATGTGGCGACCGTCCGAAAGATCGGAATTGCGGCTCTGCACCACGCCGTTGCCGTCACGGTACTTGAGGTTGACGTTGCGGAAGGCGGGCGAGTTCATCGTGCCGTCGAAGTAGTCGATGTACTGGTTCAGCGACGCGCCGGTCAGCGGATTGTTGGTCGGGATCGGCAGATAGAACGTGTTGTGATCGTTGACGTAGTTGAAGTTCAGCTTGATGAACCCGTTGTCGGTCACATGCTTGATGTTGGCGCGGATCTGGCCGCCCTTGTCATTGGGGAAGCCGTTGTCGCGGTAGCCGTCGTGGTAGCGCATGAAGCCACCGACCGCGTAGTAGGTGTCCTTTGCCAGCTTGCCCGCCTGATAGGCATCAAGGCGGTAGAGGCCGGTATCGCCCAGCGTCACTTGCGCCTTGCCGCGCGCTTCCTCGCCGCCGGTCACGGTAATCGCATTGATGATCGCGCCCGAGTAGCTGGCGTAGACCGGGGCCGGACCGCCGCGCACGACTTCGACGTGGTCGGTCATCAGGTCCTGCTTGAGGATGGCGTCGCCGCGGAAGAACACGCCGTCGTTCTCATGGAACAGCGGCAGGCCGTCCTGCTGGAAGCTCACGAAGCCGCCGTCGTTGGGGAGGCCGCGGATGCGGTAGATGTTCTGCACTTCGCCGCCGGTGATCTCGGTCTGGAAGCCGGGAAGCTGGCCGATCAGGTCCGCGAAGTTGACCGGGGCGATCTTCTCGAAATCTTCCTGCGAGATCGTGTTGACCGCATAGGACACGTCGAAGCGGCGCTCGGCGCGGGTCGAGCCGGTGACGATGATGTCATCGCCGGTCGATTCGTTCGAAGCGGTGGGCGCGCCAGCGGGCGCCTCGTCGGCGTAGGCGGGCGTGAAGGCGGTGGCGAGCGCGGCAAACGCCGCGCCAGTGGCGAGAACGGACTTGAGCATGACGGCCCCTCATGAATCTGGGTCGCCGGGGAGGCGGCGACGGGGGCGCTCTGGACGCGGTGTGTGACGTTTTTAATTATTGTTGTGAAAATAAATAAAACACCATACGGCGCCCGGCCATGGCCACTCCCGCATTCGACAAGGACCAGCGGCGCATCATTCATGAACTGCGCAAGGCGGGCGCGCTGTCGCGCTCGGCGCTGGCGGAGCGGCTGGAGATCAGCCACACCGCCCTCACCCGCATCTCGCGCGAACTGCTGACGCTCGGCCTCGTCGAGGAAGTGACGGAGGGCGGCGCACAGGGGCGCGGACGCCCGGCGATCCCGCTGCGGCTGGCGTCGACGGGCGGCTATGCGGTGGGTGCGACGGCGCACAAGGGCCTGCTCGACATCGCCATCGTCGACTTCGCGGGCCAGACCATCGCCACCCACCGCGAAGACAGCGATCCCATCGACCCTCGCCAGTTCGCGCAGCGCGTCCGCCGCGTGACGCACGACCTTGTCGACCGGCACGGCCTGCTCGGCCAGCGCATGCTCGGCATCGGCGTGGCGGTGCCCGGCCCGGCGCTCTCGCTGGAGGGCGAGCGGTGGAGCGTGGTCGAGGACATGCCCGGCTGGCGCGGCACGCCCTTGCGCGAGATCCTGAGCGCCGAACTGGGCTGGCCGCTCTGGCTGGAGAACGACGCCAACGTCGCCGCCATCGCCGAGTTCTACATGGGCGGCCTGCTGCGCGAATTCTCGACCGTGGTGGTGTTGCTGCTCGGCTACGGGATCGGCGCCGGGGTCATCGTCGATGGGCGGCTGGTGCGCGGCCAGTTCGGCGTGGCCGGGGAAGTCGGCTGCCTGTTTCCCGGCGACCGCCCGCGCCCGAGCCCGCTCGACCTGCTCTCCACCTTGCGCGCCAGCGGCTGCGACCTCACCTCGGTGAGCGAGATCGACCTTGCCTCCGAAGCCCAGCGCCCCGCGATAGAACAATGGATGGACCGCGCCGCGCGGCAGTTGGAGGTCGTCGCCGACACCGCCTTCGCCTGGCTCGATCCCGGCGCCATCGTGCTGGCGGGTGCGGTGCCCGGCGACGTGCTGGAGGGTCTTGCCTCGCGCCTGCGCGCGGCCTCGCTGGTAACGACGGTGGACGGGCGCGGCCCGCCCGTGCGCGTGTCCGGGCTGCGCGGGTCTCCGGTCACGCTGGGCGCGGCGCTGCTGCCGATCCACGCGATCTCCGCGCAGAGCTGAGCGGCAACGTTTTGTAAGAATAGGATCGTGGCGCAATTGCGGGGTTTTCGCTAATGCGAAGCCCTCGCATATGATCCCATCCCTGTCACCCAACCTCCTGCTCGTCCTGGCGATGCTGCTCAAGACCAAGAGCGTCAGCGGCACGGCGTTGATGCTCGGCATCAGCCAGCCGAGCGTGAGCCGTTCGCTGTCCAAGTTGCGCGGGGCGCTCAACGATCCGCTGCTGGTCCGCTCCGGCGCCGGGATGATCAGGACCCGGCGCGGCGACGAACTCGTCGGAAGGCTGGCAGACTGGGTAGCCGAAACGTCCAGCCTGCTGGTAGAGAAGCGCTTCGACCCGGCGCAAGTGAAGCGCCGCTTCCGTATCGCATCTACCGATTTCGGCGTACTCGCGGTCGTTCTGCCAGCCCTACCCCGGCTTCGCGAAATCGCGCCCGGCATCGCCATCGACGTGCTGCCGCTGGGTCATGCCACGCACCGTTCTCTGGCCCAGGGCGACATCGACCTTGCCATTTCCGGGCTGGAGCACGATCCCTCCCAGCTCCACCGCCTGCACCTGTTCAGCGACCATTTCCTTTGCGTGACCCGTCCCGACCATCCGCTGGCAGGCGAAGGCGAGGTGCCGATCAACGATTTCCTCGATCACGACCACCTCGGCCTGACCGTCAGCGATGCGGAGCTGGATCGGGTAACGACACTGCTGGGCACCGGATCGCGCAAGGTCGTCGCAAGCGTCCCCTACTTCAGCCTCGCGCCCGATCTTCTCGCAGCCGGAGACTTGGTCATGGCCGTGCCTTCGCGGCTGATGCGCAGTTGCCCGCGCGATCTCGCCACTAGACCGGCTCCCGCTGTAATCGGGGACCTGAACTACTGGCTGCTCTGGCACGAGCGCAGCCACCGCGACCCTGCCGCCGCATGGCTGCGCGACCGGCTGCTCGAGGCATGCCGCGAGGGCGAGGCAGCCCCGGCGGAATAATCGCTATCCGATATTGAGTGTTGGCCCGAGGAGTGCTCCCCGCCAATGGCACTAATGCAATAAATTCGCATTAGCATACATCTAGGGGGTATCGTGATCTACAAATCCAGGCTGCGCGGCAGCGCGGCGGCGCTGACGCTCGCCACCGCACTTTACACCGTTCCGGCGCTCGCTGCCGACGATGCGGAAGGCGCCACTGCCGCCTCCACCATCGTCGTTACCGCGACCAGCCGCGAGCAGGAAGTGAAGGACGCGCCCGCATCGATCAGCGTCATCACCCGCGAAGACCTGGAGCGCCTGCCCTACCGCGAAGTCACCGACGCGCTGATGGAAATCCCCGGCGTCACCGTGACCCCCGGCGAGGGCAACAGCCGCGACATCTCGATCCGCGGCATGTCGCCGCAATACACGCTGATCCTCGTCGACGGCAAACGCCTGAGCAGCCGCGAGACGCGCACCAACGGCGGCAACACCTCCGAAGGCGGCATGCTGCCTCCGCTGGAATCGATCGAGCGGATCGAGGTGGTGCGCGGCCCGATGTCCTCGCTCTACGGCTCTGACGCGATGGGCGGCGTCGTCAACGTCATCACCCGCCGCATCGCCACCAGCTGGCGCGGCAGCGTGCGTATGAACGGCACGATGCAGCTGGGCGACGACTACGGCAATTTCTACGACGCCAACTTCTACCTCTCCGGCCCGATCACCAAGGGCATCGGCCTGCAGGTTCAGGGATCGCTGAACCGCCGCAACGAGGACCATGTCGTCGGCGGCACCCCCGAGCGCAAGGACGAGAGCCTGGCCGGCAAGATCGGCTTCTCCGCCGGACCGGACCACGACTTCATCGTCGAGGGCGGCTTCTACAGCCAGAAGGTCACCGCAACCGCAGGCAAGACCGTGGAAGTGACCGCCACCGTCCCCGAAGGCACCCTCGATACGCAGACCCAGGAGCGCTATGTCGTCGCCCTGACGCACTCCGGCCGCTGGGGCTTCGCGAACTCGGAAAGCTACGTGCAGTACGAGGACGCCAAGAACCTCGAGACGACCAAGCGGATCAAGAACACCGTCGCGCAGTCGATCTGGTCGGTGCCGCTTCCCTCGAACATGCTCAGCATCGGCGGCTTCTTCCGCAACGAGGATCTCATCGACACGGTCGGCAACCTGTTGAACGGATCGACCCGCACCGGCGCCAGCCGCACCAACTGGGCGCTGTTCGCCGAGAACGAACTGTCGATCCTGGACACCCTGCGCCTGACCGGCGGCATCCGCATGGACAACGACGAGCAGTACGGTGTCCACTGGACGCCCCGCGCCTACCTGGTGTGGAACTCGACCGATCGCCTGACCCTCAAGGGCGGCTATTCCAAGGGCTTCCGCGCTCCGAACCTGCGCCAGACCCTGCCTGACTGGGGCCAGTCCAGCCGTGGCGGCACGATCTACGGCAACCCGGACCTCGAAGCCGAAACCTCACGCACGATCGAGGCGGTGGCGATGTACGAAGGCAAGGGCTTCCAGGCCAGCCTGACCGCCTACGACACGCGCTTCAACGACAAGATCACCCGCGTCACCTGCGAGATCCGCAGGCGCATGGTGCATCGACGAGCCGCTCAGCTCGATCGGCCGCCCGCCGACGACATACGTGAACATCGACAAGGCGAAAGTGCGCGGCGTCGAGGCGACCATCGACCTTAACCTCACCCGCACGCTGCGTTTCAATGCGACCGGCACGCTCACGGATTCCGAGCAGCTGACCGGCACCAGCGCGGGCATGGCCCTGAACGACACACCCAAGCAGCAGGCGAGCGCGTCGCTCAACTGGAAGCCCGACAATCGCCTCTCGCTCTATGCCCGCGCCGTCTATCGCGGCGAGGAAGCGGTGACCGAGGCGCAGATCAGCGGCAACAACCTCGTGGTCGAGATCCTACACCACGGTCGATCTGGGCGGGTCGTACAAGCTCTCGTACGGGTTTATCTTCAATGCCGGCGTGCAGAACCTGTTCGACAAGCGCCTGAACTACGACGAGGCCGGCTACATGATCGACCCGGCACGCATCTGGATGGGCGTGACTGCCCGGTTCTGAGCTTGTTCGCGTGGGTTGCGCCCGCCAGCGCATCCCACGCGGGCATCGGTTCAAGCCTCTCGTCATCGGCGCTCACTCCCGCTAGAGGAGACCGCCGAGCGAGGGAGCACCACGAAGCATGAACGTCTACCGCCAGAACGCCCGCGTCCTGACCGCGAGCCTCGTGGGCACCGCCGTCGAGTTCTACGACTTCTACATCTATGCGACCGCCGCCGCGCTCGTCTTCGGGCCGCTGTTCTTCCCGGCCGAGTCCGCGACCGTCCAGCACCTTGCCGCTTATGCCAGCTTCGCCATCGCCTTCATCGCGCGGCCGGTGGGGGCGACGCTGTTCGGCCATTTCGGCGACCGCGTGGGACGCAAGTCCACGCTCGTCGCCTCGTTGCTGCTGATGGGCGGGGCGACGGTACTGATCGGCGTGCTGCCGACGTATGAAAGCGCGGGCTGGATCGCCCCTGCCCTGCTGTGCCTGATGCGCTTCTGCCAGGGCCTGGGCCTTGGCGGCGAGTGGGGCGGCGCGGCGCTGCTGGCGGTGGAGAGCGCGCCCAAGGGCTACGAAGCGCGCTTCGGCATGTTCCCGCAGCTGGGCGCGCCGGTCGGCTTCTTCGCGGCCAACGGGCTGTTCCTCGTGATCAGTTCGGTGCTGAGCGATGCGGAGTTCGCCGCCTGGGGCTGGCGCATCCCCTTTCTGCTGAGCGCGGTCCTCGTCGGCCTCGGCCTGTGGATCCGCTTCCGCCTTTCCGAAAGCCCGGTCTTCGCAAAGGAAGACGACCACCACCGCGCCATCCCCGTGGTCGAGCTGTTCCGCACCCACATGCGCGAGACAGTGGCGGGCACTTTCGCGGTGATCGCCTGCTTCGCGCTCTACTATCTCGCGACCACCTTCGCACTGGGCTACGGCACTGCGACGCTGGGCTTCGGCCGTCAGCAATTCCTTGGCGTACAGTTGTTCGCGATCCTGTTCATGGCGGTCGGTATCGTCGTTGCGGGCTATGCGGCCGACAGGCGCTCCTCGCGGTCGGTGCTGATGTTCGGGTGCTTCTGCGCGGTGCTGCTGGGCACGGTGATGGGCCTGATGTTCTCGACCGGATCGCTGTTCGTGATCGGTCTGTTCCTGTGCGTCGCGCTGTTCACCATGGGCCTCGTCTACGGCCCGATCGCCGAGCTGCTACCCCGGCTGTTCAAGGCGCGGGTGCGCTACACCGGAGCCTCGATCGCGTTCAACGTGGGCGGCATCGTCGGCGGCGGCTTCGCGCCCGCCGTGGCGCAGGGGCTGGCCGACAGCGGCGGCGTGCTGTTCGTGGGCCTCTACATTTCCGGCGCAGCGTTGCTGAGCCTGTTTGGGCTGATGGCGGTCCGGGCCGAGCGGGTTTGAGCCCACCTCGTCATTGCGAGCGAAGCGAAGCAATCCAGGGCGGTTTATGCTGCCCTGGATTGCTTCGCTTCGCTCGCAATGACGACCGTTCGGATTACAGCCGCGCCAGCATCTGCAGCGATGCGCTGAAGTAATCGCTGTCCAGCGCCACCGGTGGAGTGGATCCGATCAGCCGCGCCGCGATTGCCGCGCCGCCGCTGGAGAGCGCATAGTTCGCCTCCTCGCCGGTCACCACATCGACCCACGCCGGGATCGAGCGGTGCTGCGCGATCCGCGAGCGCCACCAGTCCGCCACCGGCTGCACCAGAGTGGAACGCCCCCCGACCGCAGCGTAAAGCGGAATACGGATCGCGTCGTAGCCGAAGCGCGGCGGCTTGCCGACCGCAGGGGCGACGGCATTATAACCGCTCACCGCCACCCAGTCGCTCGGCAGGGAATGCATGCCGAAGCGCGCCAGCGTCGTGATCGCCTCGGAGTCGCGGACCACACCGCCCCAGGTCGCAGCGCCGTCCACCTTGGCGAACTGGTCGAGCGCGGGCCACACGAAGTAGGAGGGGTTGAGCATGACTTGCGCCCCTTCCGCGAACCCGACGACGCCGGGCAGCAGCAGTTCGCGCCCGAAACGCGAGATCACGCAGTGCTCGCGGATCGCCTTGCGGACCTCGCGCGCGCGGTCGCTCCACTCGGAGCGCTTCCACCGCTGACCGGCAAGCGCCAGAGCCCAGGCGATGACGAGATCACCATCCGTCGCATTGTTGGGATCGGAGACGGGCACCGCCGCCGTGGGATCGTACTTCCACGAATGGAGCGCCATGTCCTCGCGCCCCAGGGTGTCCTGCGTCCACTTGGCGATGCGTTCGAAAGCCTCGCGGTCCCCGGCGCGCAGGGCCAGGATCATGCCGTAGCTCTGGCCCTCGGAGTGGCTGATGCGGCCGTTTCCGGTGTCCACCACGCGGCCCTCGGGCGCGACGAAGCGGTCGCGCCACTGGGTCCATAGCGGGTCGTTGACCTGCTGGGCCCGGCCCTGGCTGGGCGCGGTATTGCAGGCGGCAGTGAAGGCCATCAGCGCCCCCAGCGAAAACGTGCGACGATCGACCTTCGGCCGGAAAATGGAGTCAGCGGCCATGACGAAGCTCGAGCGTCTCCCCTTCCATTCCGCAGTGGTGCGCAGCGCCGGTCCGCTGCCGAGGACGCGGAACCAGCTGTCGTAGGCCCCTTCCAGAACGCCGAGCAGCATGCGTGCCCAGTGGCCCGCACGGTCGGGCGAGATCTCGGTCGGCAGGTCGCGGTGGCGCACGATGATGGCCTCGCGGCCGACCGCCAGTTCGATCTCGCCCCAGTCCAGCGCCTGCCAGAACGCGTTGATCCGCGCGCAGAGCACCGATGCGTCGTTCACGCCGTCAAGCGGTTCCAGCGCGGCCATGCGGCGGCCGATGGCGAGGAAGAAGCCGTGCGCCTGTTCCTCGGGGATACCCTCGGACACTTCCGAGGCGGTGGCGATCGCCAGCAGCGCGAGGCCGCCGACGGCATTGTCCGAAGGCCCGCTGCGGGGCTGGGGAAAGGCCTGCATCTTCATTTACCAGTGCTCCCGAAGCTCTGCCGCACCCCGAGGATGGAGCGGAACTCGTCATAACTGCCGAACGTGTTGTACCCCAGTTCGCCGCCGATGCGGGTATTGGGCGTGATCTTGTAATAGAGCGACCCTTGCGCCGAAAGCGCGAAGCCGGTCTTGCTCAGGCTGTCGAAGTAGGAACGCACGTCCGAATTCTCGGCCTTGAGCGCGTTGAGTTCGGCCTGCGCGGTATCGTCAGTCGGGTAGATCGCCGTCTGGTCTTCCTTGTAGCTCTGGAAGCCCGGGGTAAACGAGGCGGCCACATCCCAGCGCGCGTCCTGCATGGTGTAGTTCACCGGGAAGCCGACCGAGATGAAGTTCTGCGGGCTGAAGTAGCCGCCGTTGCCGAACGTGAAATAGTTCTGGCTCTTGTCGTAGGCCTGATAGTTCACGTTGAGGCCCACGGTGACGCGTGAATTGCGGCCCTTGTAGGCTTCCAGATAGCCGCCGACGTTGGCCTCGATACCATCGTTGTTCGCCACGTTCTCGCCGCGCAGGCGGTAGTAGCGTGCCTCGGCATAGACGCCCGAGCCGTTCTCGTCGTAGCTCAAACCTAGGCCGCCCGCCGTGCGCATCACCTGCCCCCAGCGCTCGCCGGTGACGGGATCACGAGTGCCCGCGTAGGAGACGATGGAGTCGGTGACCGGCTTCTGCTCGACAAAGGCGGTGGCGCGCACGTTCTGGCCCAGCTTGGGAGTGACGGCGGCGCGGCCCGCGAACTTGGTCTTGCCCATGCCGATGGGCGTGGTGCCGCCCTCCAGCTGGACCCAGTCGTTCTCATAGCCCGCCGACAGCGCGACGCCCGAACCGTTCTGGGTATCCGCGTTGACGAGTGCGGACGGCTCCGCCGCAACGATGCCCTGCGCCTCCGGCGTGGCGTTGCGACCGAAACGCGCGAGGCCCGAGCCGGTCGGGCGGCCCGCGTCGATCACCACGGCCTCGGCCTTGGCGAAGACGCGGCCACCGGCGGCGCCGGTCGAGAACTTGGCCGAGCCCTTGATCTCGTCGAGCTTGGAGAGGCCCGTCTCGCCCGAGCGGCCGCGATAGCCGGTCTGGACGTCGACGCGCGGGCCGGTGTCCTGCGCCAGCTGGTCGATCTGCGACTGGATCTGCGTCATCACCGGATCGCCGGCGTAGGCGACCGGGACTTGCGGGCCGTCATAGCCCGGTGCGCTGGCCGGGGCGGCCCATGCCGCTGCCGGAGCGGTGCTGCCGCTGGGCGAGGCGTAGCGATCCGGGGCGGAGTAGCTTGCCTGCGGCGCCGCGTAGGCCTGCGGCGCTTGTGCTCCGGCGAACCCGCCGAAGCCGCTCTGCCCCGTTCCAAGCCCGACCGGCGCGGCGCCGAAAGCGCTTGCCTGCTGGGGTGCCGCGTAGCCGAACCCGCTCTGCGGGGCCTGCTGCGGATAAGCGGCCGGAAGGCGCGTGCCACTGCCGAGCGCGAACGGGTTCACCTGCTGCGGTGCGGCCTGCATCTGGTTCCGGAACGGGTTCGCGCCGCCTGCGGTGCTTATGCCCGCGAAGGGATTGCCGCCCATCGCCACGCCGCCGCTCTGGCGCGCGTAGAGGGCACGCGCGTCCTTGAGCAGCGCCACGGCAGCACGATCATTGCCGCGTGCGCGCTCGACGTTGGCAAGGCCCATGCGCACCTGATAGTCCTGCCCGTAGAGCCGCAGCACCTGCTTCTGGGCCTGTTCCGACAAGTCGCGGTCACCCGCGCCCTGTGCGGTGTCGGCAAGGCCGAGCAGCGCGTCCTTGTCGTTGGGCTTGCGCGCCAGCACCAGCTGGTAGGTCTGCGCCGCCTTCGCGGGCATCCCGCCGGTCTGGTAGAGCCGGGCGAGGCCGGACATGATCTCGGTATTGTCCGGCGCGGCGGCATAGGCCTGCTGGAGAATGTCGAAGCTCTCGGCATAGCGACCGCCCATGCGGGCCTCGTCGGCCTGCCCGACCATCATGCCTGCACTGATGCGAGCGTACGCCTTCTGCCCCTCGGCACTGGAGCCCGCCAGCTGCGAGGCGCGCTGGAGCGCCTGCTGGGCAAGGTCGCTGCGGCCGGTGCGGGTGAGGACGCCGATCAGGCCCTCGTAATCGGCGATGTTGTCGATGCGTCCCGTCGCGGCATTGGCGGCGACTTCGGCCGCACCCTGCGTATCACCGAGGTCGAACAGCGCGTTGGCGACGGCGGCCTGCTTGCCCGCGGGGATCGAGGCCATCGCGCCGAGCTGGCGCAGCCCGCCCACCGCCTGCGCGCCCTGCCCGCTGGCCGCCATGGCCTTGGCGCGGGCGATGGCGGCGTCGGTCTTCACGCTCAGCGCAAGGTTGCGCATCGGCGCGGTGCGCTGCGTTTCGGGGATCATGGTGATGAGGCGGTCGGCCTCGCTCGCCCGGCCGAGGTCGTTGTTGAGCAGCGCGGCGGCATAGAGCGAGTCGGCATTGCCGCTGGTCGCCAGTGAACGGATCAGCGATTCCGCTTCGGGCACGCGGCCGCGCTCGATCTGGAACTGGGCGAATTCGTAGCAGATCCACGGATCGCTGGGGTCGATGACGAGGCCCTGCTGGAATTCGCGCACGGCGCCGAAGTCGTCACCGCGCTCGGCAGCGGCGAGCGCACGGCCACGCGCGGCGCGCAATTGCAGGCGCTTGTCGTCGGCAGCGGTGCCGCCCTGCGCGGCCTGACGGTAGAGGTCGGCAGCGTCGGCATAGCGGCCCTGACGCTCGTAGATGTCGGCCAGCAGTTCGAGCGCCGGGCCGGGTTCCTTGTAGCCCGAGCGCGCCAGCTGTTCGGCGCGGCTCTGCGCTTCGGCGAGGCGGTTCTGGGCGATGAGGCCCTTGGTCTCGTCCACCCCGGCGAAGAAGCGCGCAGCGGACAGGCCCTCAGCCCACTGGCTGGCCTTGCCGTTGGCGGAGGCCTGTTCGAGCAGGCTGGCCGCTTCGGCGAACTGCCCTTCACGCAGCCGCACGAGGCCGAGACCGCCGAGCGCATCGGGATCGCGGCGGTTGACGCCAAGCGCGCGCTGGAACTGCGAGGCCGCCGAGCCGAGGTTGCCGTCGTTCAGCGCATCGAAGCCCGAGACACGTGCACGACCGGCGCGGTCGGCGGCCGAGACGGGAGCGGGCGTCGGGGTCGGCGCAGGCGTCGGCTTGGGCGCAGCGGCGCGCGCAGGAGCCGGGGCGGCCTTGGGCGCGGGTGCAGGCTTCGCCGCAGCGGGTTTGGCCACAGGTTTCGGCGCGGGCTTGGGAGCGGCCGGCTTGGGCGCCTGTGCTGGAGCCTTGAGCGCCGGGTTGTTCGGATCAAGCGCGCGGGCGCGCTTCAGCGCCTGCTGGGCGAGATCCTCGCGCCCCTTCGAGCGCCAGTACTGGGCCTGCTTCACCAGCGCCTCGACGCCCGCGCTCTGCGCCTCGGCCACTGCGGGCAGCGCCCCAAGAGTCAAAGGCGCGGTCGAGAGCAGCAGGGCGACACCGAACTTGGAGGTACGCGAAATCGTCATGCGTGATCGTCCTGGCGCGCGAGGCGCTTCTGGGCCTGTCGGCGGAAGAAGATGTAGGCAGGTCCGGCAAGGGCCAGCGCCAGCAGCAGCGTGAACACACCCAGCATCATCGGGCGTTGGCTGACGTAGTAGGCAAGCTTCATCCAGATCGGCAGCGAGCCGACCCAGTAGCGGTTCGAGAGCGCAAAGCTGGTCATGCCGTCACCGCGCGTGACGGCAAGGTCACCCTGGATCGCGGCGTTGATCTTCACGTCGGCCATGCCGTCCACCAGTGCGGGCAGCGCGGCGCCATCGTCCGACAGCAGCGCGACGACGGTGCGGTCCGAGGCGTAGGGCGACTGGAAGCTGACGATGCCGGAGAACCCTTGCGCGTTGTAGACCACCGGGGCGGCGGCCATCGGGTCGTTCTCCTGCGAACCGCCGAACAGCGCCGTCACGTACTGCAGCGGGGAGCGTTCGGACACGCGCAGGCGGCCGTTCTCGTAGCGCACCGGCGCATCGCCGAACATGTCCGCCTCGGCCAGAGCGGTGCCGCCGATGACCAGCACGTCCTGGCTGGCCAGCGCGTCACCGTCGATCGAGGAGGTCACCGTCACCGCCGTCACCGGAACGCCCGTCAGATCGCCGAAGCGGCCCATCAAGGTAAGGAACGCCTGCACCGAGGCCATCGACGGGTTCGGCGCGACGACCACGGTGGTCTGCGCCAGGTCGGGGCTGGCGGTGAAGGGAAGCCGGCGCCCGCGAACGTCGCGAGGTCAGGCATCATGATCGCGTGATAGGCGCTGGTGAGGTCGATGGTGCTCTTCGGGTCGACCGAGACGCGCACGTTGTCCGGCAGGGTGCCGGTGCACTTCTTCTTGTCGGCGATGAGCAGGTTGTAGTCGTAAGTCAGCTCGTTCTGGCCGAACAGGTTGTAGCGCGGCAGCGTGACGGTGGCGTTGGAATCCGCGCTCTTGGCGCCGGCCGGGCCGAACAGCTGGCTCCACCAGGCGGCGCCGAGCGGCAGCGTCTTGAGGTACTGGCCGTTGATCGAGACGTCGAGGCGCGAGGCACGCTTGTCCAGCCACTGCGCAACCGGATAGCGGTAGCCGAGGTTCAGCTTGCCGCCTTCGCGCGGCCAGAAGAACAGGTCGGGCGCGACGCGGAAGCGGGTGGTCAGCGGGCCGGGCGGGATGCCCATACCCTGCAGCGCGTAAGGCTCCATGATCGAGCCGAGTTCGACCGGCTTGTCGGTGGTCAGCCAGCGCACCGCGCCGTAACGCGGCCATGCCGGGATGCGCACGCCGTCGAAGCTCATGCGCTGGCCGCCGAACACGCCGCGACCGAGCGCGACGGCAGCGGCGGCGAGGCGCAGGTCCTCGTCGTTGCGGCCCATGATGACCAGCAGCGTGCCGTTGGGATCGTTGGGGTTGCGTAACGCGGCGGCGACGGGGCCACCTGCGGGCGCGATGTCGAGGCCGGGGATGCCCTGCGTGCCCTTGAGGAACACGATGGCATTGCCGCGCGGGATCGAGCCGACGACCGGCTGGAAGCTGAAGCCGCGATAGCTGGCGAGCGAGCCGAGCCAGCTGGCGGTCGCAGCGGCGGCCTGCAGTTCACCGGCGCGCGGCTGCGTGGCGAAGACGAAGGGCATGCGCAGCGGCACGTTCTGGCCCTTGTCGAAGAACGGCAGCGGCAGGCGCGACAGGTCCGGGCCGAAGGTCAGCGGCTGGTAGCTGAAATCGAACCACGAACGGGTGTTCGAGATGTTCGCCCACAGCGAGGAATGGAACGGGTCCTCGCAGTCGCGCGCATAGTGGCCGATCAGGCGCAGGTTGAGCTGGTTGTCACCCGGCAGCAGCAGCGCAGGGTTTACCGGGACCTCCAGCACCTGCCCGGCGGCATTGGCGCGGGTCAGCGGCACCGTCTGCGCGACTTCGCCGTTGACGATGACCACCAGCTGGCTGAGGTCGTCGAGCATCGAGGGCGACCAGGCCATCTGCAGGCGCAGCACGGCGCCGGTGGCGATGCGGTCCTGGCGCATGCCGAAGGGGATGCCCATTTCGCCCTGCGTCCCGCGCAGGCGGATCGGCTGGGAGACGCGCAGGTCCTTGAGGGTCAGGCGCTCGCTCATGCCGCCGGTGTTGGTGGCGGCAGCCGGAGTGGCGGCGGAAGCCGCCGTCTCGGGCGCCTTGGCCGTCGGCTGGGCGTGGACTTCGGAAGTGCCGAACAGCAGCCCGGCAGCCCCCAGGGCGACGGCACCGGCCAGCATCGCCGCCTTGGCGAGCGGCAGGCCCTTATTCTTGGGGTCGTTCTTCTCGGCTTCCTTCGCCGCCTTGGCCATCGCTGCGCGCTTGGCGCCGTTGGCGGCCTTCATCTGGCGGCGTTCGGCGAAATTCAGACGCAGCATGCGCTTCAACGTTACCATATCCACCCTGAGAATGTCGCCGAACGAACGGGCCGTGCCGACCATGGCCGGCGGTCCCCACGGCTGCCACGCATCGGCGCGGCCCATCACCGCGCGCACCAGATGGCGGCCGGCGAGAATGTCGAGCTTTTCGAAGCGCACGTAGGAATTGCGCTGGTTCGTACGCATCGTCGTGACCGGGATCGAGAGCACCTCGTCGCCCATGGCCATGGTGATGTGGCTGACGGTGCGATCCTTGGTCGGCAGCTCTTCCGGCAGACACAGCGCCGCGCCGCCCATCGAGATGTCGATGGTTTCGGCCGGAACCGTGTGACCCGAGGCGAGGTAGGCGGTGACCGGCAACTGCACCGGGATGCGGATGTCCACGCGCTCCTGCCGGGTCTCGCGCGCCACCGAGACGGCAGCGAGCAAGATCGCGAGGGAGAACAGCGCCCAGGCCACGTTCAGCACCAGCGTATCGGTCTGGATGTTGAACATGTACGGGAAGAACGCCCATTTCACGACAGCCATGGTGATCCCCAGGATCACGAAGCCGATGCAGATGAGGTGCGGCTTGACGATCGCCCAGTCGAAGTACGTCTGGTCGAGCAGCGAGCCCTTGTCGGTCACGTTGAACTTGCCCTTGCGCGGCTGGAACCAGGTCATGACCGTGGGCTTGACGAGATGGAAGGCCAGGATCGTCTCGTAGACTTCGCCCCAGTACGGACGGCGCCAGCCGCCCTGCGTCTTCTCGTTGGCAACCGACGAGCAGAACAGGTGCGGCAGCGCATAGGCGAAGATCAGCCCGGCGGACGCCTGGATGATGTTCTGGCCGAAGATCAGGTAGGCAAGCGGGCTGGTCAGGAACACGATGCGCGGTACCGGATACTGGAAGTGCATCATCGCGTTGAGGTAGCAGAGGCGCTGCTGCCAGGTGAGGCCGCGGCCGAGCAGCGGATTGTCGATGCGCAGGATCTGCGTCATGCCGCGCGCCCAGCGGATGCGCTGGCCGACGTGGAGGACGAGGCGCTCGGTGGCGAGACCGGCCGAGAGACGCGCCGAGATGTACGCGGTGTTCCAGCCGGTGCGCTGCAGCTTGAGCGCGGTGTGCGCGTCCTCGGTCACGGTCTCGCCCGCGAAACCGTTGGTCTCCATCAGCGCCTCGCGGCGGATGATCGCGCACGAACCGCAGAAGAAGGTGGCGTTCCACAAGTCGTTGCCGCCCTGCACCGGGCCGTAGAAGAGGTCGCCCTCGCCCGGCATGTCGCCCATCGTCTGCGCGAGGTTGCGCTGGACCGGATCGGGCGAATACATGTGGTGCGGGGTCTGGATCAGCGCCAGGCGCGGGTCCTGCTGGAACCAGCCCACGGTCAGCTGCAGGAAGGCGCGAGTGGGGACGTGGTCGCAGTCGAAGATCGCGATCAGTTCGCCGTCGGTCTTCTTCATCGCCGCGTTCAGGTTGCCCGCCTTGGCGTGCAGGTTGTTGTCGCGGGTGATGTAGCCGCAGCCCGCTTCCTTGGCGAAGGCGCGGAATTCGGGACGCTTGCCGTCGTCGAGGATGAAGACGCGGTAGCGGTCGACCGGATAGTCGAGGTCCATTGCCGCGAAGACCGTATTGCGCACGATCTCCAGGCTCTCGTTATAGGTCGGGATGTAGATGTCGACGGTCGGCCAGGTGTCGGGCTCGCCCTCGGGTTCGATAACCGGGCGGTCGAGCGGCCAGGTAGTCTGCAGGAAGCCCAGCAGCAGGATGACCCAGGCATACAGCTCGGCGAGGTAGAGCACGCCGCCAAACAGGAATTCGAGCGGGGTGTTGAACGCGATCGTCTGCGTCGTGCGCCAGAACAGGTAGCGGGTCGAGACCAGCACCGCCAGGATGCCGAGCGCGACCGCGCCCATGCGGCCCTTGATCCGGCGCATCACCAGAGCGCCCGCCATCGTGACACCGGCGCAGACCCACTGGGCAGTGCCGTCCAGCGGCACGCCGATAACGACTGCGGCGATCCCGATGATCACGGCGACGGAGGCATAGCGGGCGAGCCGGTTGTCCAGCACGCGGGCGGCCAGTTTCTCGATCATGCGGCGCGGCTCGGAGATGACGAGGAATGGGACGAAGCGGCGGGATTGGAACCACGCGCCACCCACGGGCGCCCGGGAGTCTCGAGCGCCGGAACCAGCGCAGTGCCGATCATCTTCACGTCGGCCAGCGCCGCGCTGGAGGGCGCATACTTGCCGAGCGGCTGGAGCATCGCGATCGCCTCGGGCACCGATTCGTCGAGGCGGACGCGGCCGAGCAGGCGCGCGCCCACCAGTTCGCGGATGAACGCCGAAGAGTGGCGCGAAAGGCGGCGCGTCTCGTCCAGAGCGTTGATCACGAAGCTGGTCGAAGCGATGTTCTCGGGGCTCGCCTCGTCCAGCACCTGCGGCATCAGCGCGAGGGTATCGGGCGCGGCGTTGATCACGCAAACGTTGGCGCTGGCGTGCGGCACGACGCGGCGCGCGAAAGCGAACTCGCTGGCGGGCACGTCGATGACCATCACCTTGTCCTGCCCGGTTTCGAGGAAGCCGAGGTCGCGCAGGGCGGGGACAAAGTCGTTGTCCTCGGGCGCGGTGGTCAGGCTGCGCAGGTCGATACCTGCGGCGAGCACGGCATCCTCTGCCGGCGCGAACAGCGAGGGCAACGACATCGCGGGCTGGAGGCCGAAGTGCAGCGGCATGGTGTCACGCTGGGTGGTCGTCAGCACGGTGACGTCGGCGCCCGCCTCGGACAGCGCCATCGCGATATGCGCGGCGATGAAGGTGGTTCCAGCACCGCCCTTGAGGCCGTGGGTTACGATGACGGGCATCAGATCTTCCCCTGCGAGCCGAGATCGGACAAGTGGCGGAGCATGGCGCGTACGTCCTGCTGCTGCGCACCCCGCGCCGATCGGCGGGGATGCTCGCGGCGGGGCCGTTGCCATAGCGGCTGAACAGGGAACTCAGACTTTCGCCGGAATAAGTCTCGACCACTTCGGCGGGAGCGGGTTCGGGCTTTGCCGCCACCGTCGCCTCGGACTGATCGATCGCCTGCAGGCGCGGATCGCGCAGCAGTGCTTCGAGGATCGGCCACAGTTCCAGTTCGCTGAAACGATCTTCGAATTCCTTGTAGGCGAAGTCGTTCTTGCCAAGCCGGTCGAGCAGATTTCTGGCATCGATGCGCATAAGAACCCCTGTATGAACACGTAAATTCTGCACAAAGAATGGTTAAGAAACCGTATGTCGCAGCTAACGGATCATCGATTCCCCCGGCTCTAAGGCGGGGAAAGGTGCCATTCCGGCAACAGTGTTGCGCAAAACAGGCGAGAGAGGGGTTCAGGTGGTGCAATCCTTTGCAGATTAACCATGTCTTATAACCGCTGAATTGCCCGCGCCAACACATGATTCGGGGAAAATACGCATTGCTCTGGAGGGCACTGCCGCAAGGATTTCAGGGTTATAGCAGCAGCGTCACGGCCGGACGATTGCTCCGGTTAACTATCCCGGAAGGACCACTCGACGATGCCGGAGCCAAGTCCCGCGACCGAAGCCCCGGCGCCCGCGATCATGGGCGTCGATGCCCTGCCCGTTCCCGATTCGCCTGATGGCGACCGGCGCTTCGCCCGCGAACGGGTCGAAATGCTTGCCCGTTTCCGCCGCGACCTTGCCAGCCATACCATCGTCCTCAAGGACCTGACCCCGCTCGGCGCGCAGATCGAGAGCGTCGGGCCACTGGAGATGGACGAGGTGATCACCCTCACCCTGCCCGAATGCCGGCCGATGATCGCCTTCGTCGCCTGGGCCAACGGCAATGGCGCAGGGCTGGAATTCGTCCACCCACTGCCGGACGATCTTTTCGCTGAACTAGTCTCGCAATACGGTCTCACCAGCGAAGACCCCGCGCGGGCCTGATCAGCTGACCGCCGGCTCCAGCAGCCGCAGGGTTCCCGCATCGGCGTCGATCTCGGCCATGGCGCCTTCGGGCACGCTGATCTGGCCGCCGACGTGACCGATCATCAGCCCCTGGAACGCGGGCACGCCGAGCGACGCGAGATCGCTGGTCGAGCACCTCATATACGGTGAAGTTGGAGAACCCGCCGTCAGGGTTCTCGCAATGGGTGCATTGTCCGAAGACCACGCCCGCCAGCCGCTCCAGCAGCCCGGCCAGCGCGAGTTGGGTGAGCATCCGGTCGATGCGATATTCTGCCTCGTTGGTCTCTTCCAGAAACAGGATCGCGCCGTCGAAGTCGGGCAGGTAGGGCGTCCCCACCAGAGCGCTGAGTACCGCGAGATTGCCGCCGATCAGCCTCCCCGCGCCTTGCCGCCCCGGAAGGTCCTCACTGCCGGTCCCCGTCCGCCGAGGTTCGGCCCGGCGTAGCTTGGCACCGCATAAGTCGGCATCGCCCCCTCGAAAGCCAACTGGCGGAACGACTCCCACGACGCGGGCGACCACGAAGTCGCGGCGGTGGGGCCATGGATCGAGACCACTCCGGCCCGCGCCAGAGCGAGGCACAGCGCGGTATTGTCGCTGAAACCGGTGAACAGCTTGGGGCTCTTGCGGATCGCCGCGAAGTCCAGCAGCGGCAGCAGCCGCGCCGAGCCCCAACCGCCCCGCACCGCCATGATCGCGCGCACACCCTCGTCCGCGAACATCACCTTGAGATCGCCCGCGCGCGCCGCGTCGGAGCCCGCCAGATAGCCCTCGCGCGCGGTCAGGTGCGGGGCGAAGCGCGGCTCCAGCCCCATGGCCCGGACAGTCGCGCCGATCTCGTCGAGGCCGAAGCGGTCGGCCACGAACCCTGCCGGAGCGACCAGCCCGAGCACGTCGCCGTTGCGCAGGCACGGCGGGCGCACCATATCCCTGGCCTGAGCAGGGGGAGCCGCCAGCGCCCGTAATGCAGGAAGAGCGAGAGCCCCGCCTCCGATTCCCATGAGGGCTGCGCGCCGCGTGAAGGCCGATCCGTTCATCATGCCCGCAGCCTAGTTCCTGTACGAATGCGTGCAACAGTGCGCACACATATCCGTTCTCGACGCGCGCCCCGCGTCATGCCTAAGATGAGCCAATGACTGAAAAAGAAGACAAAGACCTCACCGAACGCCGTTTCTACAAGGCCGAGCAGGAAGCCGGTTTCGCTGAGCAGCAGGCCGACACCATCCAGACCGGCCACCCCGCATATCGGCTGGCCTTCCGCGACACCGACTTCCTTTTGCGCGACGAACTGCGCCCGGTGCGCTTCCAGCTCGAACTGCTCAAGCCCGAGATGCTGCTTGAGGAAGCCAACATCGGCTCGACGCTGGTGATGTACGGCTCCGCCCGCATCCCCTCGCCTGACAAGGCCGATGCGGTGCGCGCCGCTGCCGTCACCGACGAGCAGAAGAAGGTCGCCGACCGCCTTGCCGACAAGGCCAAGTATTACGAGGAAGCCCGCAAGCTCGCCCGCCTCGCCAGCCAGTGCGCCATCGTCGAGAAGGGCATGCGCCAGTTCGTGGTCTGCTCGGGCGGCGGTCCGTCGATCATGGAAGCGGCCAACCGCGGCGCCGCGGAAGTCGGCGCGGAATCGCTGGGCCTCAACATCGTCCTGCCGCACGAGCAGGCGCCCAACCGCTACGTGACGCCGCGCCTCTCGTTCCAGTTCCACTACTTCGCGCTGCGCAAGATGCACTTCCTGCTGCGCGCCCGCGCGGTGGCCGTGTTCCCCGGCGGTTTCGGCACTTTCGACGAATTCTTCGAACTGCTGACGCTGATCCAGACCGGCAAGATGAAGCCGATCCCGATCCTGCTCTACGGCCGCGAGTTCTGGGAACGGGTCGTCAACTTCGAGGCGCTGGCCGAGGAGGGCGTCATCAACGCCAAGGATCTCTCGCTGTTCCGCTGGTGCGAGACCGCCGAGGAAGGCTGGGGCCACGTCCAGCAGTTCTACGATCTCGACTGCGGATGATGGTCGTTCGAAAAATCCGAACACAATAAGCGAACTTATCCGAGTGCCTTGAACGGGCGATTCGGTGCATCTGCGTGTTCACACCGAGCCCCCGCAGGACACCCGCCATGAGCCAGATCATCGAACCCCTGAACGACCGCGCCCGTGCTTTCGCGGACTATGCCCAGCCCGTGATCGTGGCGCTCAGCACCGCCGGTCTTACCGGCGGTGCGATGGCGGCGGTTGGCCTGCTGGCGGATACCGCGCTGCGCCGTCGTTCGCGGCTGAATTGAAGAAGAAGAGCCCACCCCGCCCCCTCCGCGCAAGCGGGAGGGAGAAGGAGATGCCATCGCCCTCCCGCTTGCGGGAGGGCCGGAAGGCTTGAGAGCGCAGCGAACTAGCCGGACGGGGTGGGCCTTGCCCCCCAAGCCAAGATCACCGAACCGCGTGGTGCCCCATCGGCCCATGCCCTTCGCCGAAGCCCGGCGCCGCCAGCAGCGCCGCGCGCACGAAGTCCCGTGCATCCTCGATCGCCTCGACCAGCGGAGCGCCCTGCCCCAGGAACGTCGCGATGGCGCTCGACAGGGTGCAGCCGGTGCCGTGGGTATGGCGGGTATCGACACGCGATGCCGTCCAGACCACCGGCTTTTGGCCCGGCAGGACCAGCCGATCCTCCACCACCTCGCCCGGCGCGTCGCCGCCCTTGGCAATATAGGCGATGCCCTTGGCCGCCAGAGCCGCGTCCCCGCCCAGCGCGGCGAGTTCGTCGAAGTTGGGCGTGGTGAGGCAGGCTAGGCCCATGAGCCGCTCGAACGCCGCGATCGTCGCCGCATCCGCCAGCACCGAACCGGCGGTCGAGACCATGACCGGATCGAAGATCACCGGCACGCCCAGCCCGTCCAGCCGATCGGCGACGACACCGGCGATCTCGGCGCTGCCAAGCATGCCGATCTTCACCGCATCGACGCCGATATCACTGACGCAGGCATCGATCTGCGCGGCGACCATCTGCGCCGACAGAGTCGTAACATCGGTGACGCCCTTGGTGTTCTGCGCGGTGATCGCGGTGATCGCGGTCATGGCATAACCGCCGAGCAGGGTGATCGTCTTGATGTCGGCCTGGATGCCGGCACCGCCGGAACTGTCCGACCCGGCGATGGAAAGAATGCGAGGAGCCTGGTTCATGACCGCGCTCCTTACCCGCTCAACGCACCCCGAGTCGAGTATCAGCCCTGATAGTGCCGCACTTTCGACGGCGGGGCGGAATCGTGGTGTCGCTTCGCCCGCGTCGGACGGTCCACGAGTTCCCCGCCGCAGTTGGGGCACATGTCGTCCAGCGCATCGGCACATTCGGCGCAATAGGTGCACTCGAACGAGCAGATGAACGCGCCGGGCGCCTCGGCCGGGAGGTCGGTGCCGCAGCGTTCGCAGTCGGGGCGCATTTCCAGGGGCATCAGGCGGCAGCCTTCTCTACGGCGTGGCAGATCGAAGCGACTGCGGCCTCCACTTCGCCCGCATCATCGCCCTCGGCCATGACGCGGATCACCGGCTCGGTGCCGGACGGACGGATCACGAGGCGGCCGCGCCCATCGAGCGAGGCCTCGGCATCGGCGATCGCCGCCTTGACGCTGGCGGCCTCCAGAGGCTTGCCGCCTCCGAAGCGCACGTTGCGCAACAGTTGGGGCACAGGGTCGAAGAGGTGCAGCAGTTCGCTCGCCCGCTTGCCCGACTGGACGAGCGCGGAAAGGACCTGCAGCGCCGCGACGGTGCCATCGCCGGTAGTGGCATGGTCGAGCAGGATCATGTGGCCGGATTGTTCACCGCCCACGTTGAAACCACCCGAGCGCATACGCTCCAGCACATGGCGATCGCCGACGGCGGTACGCTCCAGCGAAAGGCCCTGACCGCTCAGGTAACGCTCGAGGCCGAGGTTGGACATGACCGTCGCCACCACGCCGCCGCCGCGCAGTTCCCCGCGCGCGGCCAGCTGACTGCCGATCAGCGCCATTATCTGGTCGCCGTCGACCGTCTGGCCCTTCTCGTCCACGACGATCAACCGATCCGCATCCCCGTCCAGCGCAATGCCGATGTCGGCGCCGGAAGACACCACGGTTTCCTGCAGCAGCTCCACATGCGTGGAGCCGCAGCGCTCGTTGATGTTCTTGCCGTTGGGCGTGACGCCAACCGCGACGATCTCGGCGCCCAGTTCCCAGAAGGCGGATGGAGCGACCTGATAGGCCGCGCCATTGGCGCAATCGACCGCGATCTTGAGCCCGTCGAGCCGAACAGTGCTCGGCAGCGAGGCCTTCACCGCGTGGATATAACGCCCACGCGCGTCCTCCACGCGGCGGGCACGGCCGATCTCGGGCGAGGCGGCAAGGGCAAGGTCCTCGCCCACCAGCATCGCCTCGATCGCCAGCTCGTCCTCGTCGGAGAGCTTGAAGCCGTCGGGACCGAACAGCTTGATACCGTTGTCCTCGTAGGGATTATGGCTGGCCGAGATCATCACGCCCACGTCCGCGCGCAGTTCACGAGTCAGCAGGGCGACGGCAGGGGTCGGCATCGGGCCGAGCAGCACGACGTCCATGCCGACGCTGGTGAAGCCCGCGACCATCGCGTTCTCCAGCATGTAGCCCGACAGACGGGTATCCTTGCCGATCACCACCCGGTGGCGGTGCGTGCCGCGCAGGAAGCGCGCGCCGGCGGCCTGCCCGACCTTCATGGCCATGGCAGCGGTCATCGCCCCCTGATTAGTGCGGCCGCGGATGCCGTCGGTGCCGAAGAACTGCTTACCCATTACCTGTCCTCTTGCGCGCAAGATTCAGATCTCTCGCCTGCGCTGTGCAACCGGAGGCGTTACCGCCCTCTGAACGCTGCCTTACAGCCAGTTTAGAATTCCGTCGAATGGCGATTCTTGCCCTCACTGCGGAGTTGAGCAACGCCAAATTGCCAACCGCATCGCCCCCGCCTATTTGTCGAGCCGCATGACGTCCCCCGATCCCGCTCCCTCCGGCGCCTCGCGCATCCCCGAAATCCGCGTGCCCGGCGCGCTGACCCTGATCGGCCTCGTGGCCGGACTGGTCATCGGGCTGTTGATCGCAGGAAAGCCGATTGCGGATACCGCGCTGAAAGTGACAGGTCCGATCGGCTCACTGTGGCTGCAGGGCCTGCAGATGACGATCCTGCCGCTGGTCGCCGGGCTGTTGTTCTCCGGCATCGTCGAGACCGTCGCCGCCGCCCGCGCAGGCGCCATGGCGCGCCGCACGCTGGGTATCATCGTCGGCTTCCTGGCGTTCAGCGCGATCCTGGGCGCGGTGGCGATGCCGCTGCTGCTCGAACTGTTTCCGGTGCCCGCCGGGGTCAGCTTCCCGCACGGCGCAGATCCGGGCAAAGTGCCGGGAATCTCGGAATTCCTCGCATCCCTGCTGCCCGACAACGTGATCTCGGCGGCAGCGGCAAGCGCCATGCTGCCGGTAATCGTCTTCGTCGGCCTCTTCGCACTGGCCTCCACGCGCCTCGCCGACGAGCCCCGACGCGCGCTTGCCGTGCTGTTCGAGGCGCTGGCGGGTGCGATGATGGTCGTGATCGGGTGGGTGCTGATGCTTGCCCCGATCGGCGTCTTCGCGCTTGGCCTGACACTGGGCGTACGCAGCGGCGGCGCGGCCTTGGGCGCACTGGCGCACTACATCCTGCTTGTCGTCGCGGTGGGAACGGTCGTGATGATCGCGGGCTACGTGATCGCGGTGATCGGCGGCAAGCGCAGCCTGCCCGCCTTCGCGGCCGCGATGCTGCCTGCACAGGTCGTCGCCATTTCCACCCAGTCCTCGATCGCGACCGTGCCAGCCATGCTGGCGTCGAGCCGTAAGCTGGGTGTCTCGTCGACGACTGCGGAGTTCGTGCTGCCGCTCGCCGTCACGCTTTTTCGCGCCACCGGCCCGGCGATGAATATGGCCGTGGCGGTCTATGCGGCAAAGCTAGCAGGACTGGAACTCACGACCGGAGCACTCGCTGCCGGCGCCTTCGTGGCCTTCGCGACCACCTTCGGCGCCGTCTCGCTGCCTGGCACGATCAGCTTCGTGTCATCGATCGGACCGATCGCGGCAGCCATGGGCGTGCCGCTCTGGCCGCTGGGCGTCCTGGTCGCAGTGGAAGTCCTGCCCGACCTGATGCGGACGATCGGCAATGTCACCATGGACGTGGCGGTCGCCGCGGCCGTCGATGCCGGGATCGACGAGCAGCCTGCAACAGCTGAAACCATCCACTGAACGGTTCATCGCAGTAAAAAGAAACCGAAATGGATGTAATTCGCTGAGCAAGGGCCACTCCAGCGACAGGAGCCCCCGATCTTGGCCACATCGCCCTTGCTTGCAGCAGAGCGCTTCGAAAGCATCCCCGCCTCTCGTGCCCGCCAGTTCCTCGAACCCGGGCCGGTGGTCCTGCTGACCACCCGCCACGCGGGGAACGACAATGTCATGACGGTGGGTTGGCACCAGGTCCTCGAACGCACGCCGTCGATGATCAGCTGCATCGTTTCACGCGGATGCCGAAGCTTCGACATGCTTTGCGCCTCAGGCCAGTGCGTTCTCAACGTTCCCACCGGCGACATGCTCGATGCCGTAGTGCGCGTCGGCAATTCCTCCGGCGAGGAAATCGACAAATTCGCCGCATTCGGCCTCGAAAAGGCTGAAGCGCAGGACGTCAATGCCCCGGTACTGCCGCAATGCCACGCGCAGCTGGAATGTCGGTTGCGGGACGACCGCGCGATAGAGCGCTACAACCTGTTCATTCTGGAAGTAACGCACATCAGCGCGCGTCCTGCGCCAAAACAGCCGGAATACCTGCACTACGTCGGCGACGGAGTGTTCATGCTTTCAGGCAAACGCGTATCGCGGCGGCGGCTGTTCCGACCGGAAATGCTCGGCTTCTGAAGCCTTATTCTTCCAGTTCGATATCCCAGTAGAGCCAGTCGCGCCAGGTTTCGTGCAGATAGTTGGGAGGGAACCCGCGCCCGCGCTCCTGCAACTGCCAGCTGGTCGGGCGGATCGGTGGCACCAGCGGCGGCATGTTCGCCTGCTTGGGCGTGCGCCCACCCTTCTTGAGATTGCAGGGGGCACAAGCGGTCAGGATGTTCTCCCAGCTCGTCCGCCCGCCCAGACGACGCGGAACGACATGGTCGAAAGTGAGATTATGCGGGCTGCCGCAGTACTGACAGGAGAACCGGTCACGCAGGAACAGGTTGAAGCGGGTGAAAGCGGGAAATTCGCTCGGTTTCACATACTGGCGCAGCGCGATGACCGAGGGAATCTGCATCGTCCAGTTGGGCGAATGCACCGCGCGTTCGTAGCTGGAGACGATATCGACCCGCTCCAGCACCACCGCCTTGATCGCGGTCTGCCAGGGCCAGAGGCTGAGCGGATAGTAGGAAAGCGGCGTGTAATCCGCATTCAGCACGAGAGCAGGACAGTCGGAAAGACTTCGGGAGGGATCACCCTCCGCGCTGCGGAACCGGGCCGCGCGCTCGATCAGCTCCGACTTGAGCATGGCCTCCTGTCGCAGGCCGGGATTGCGGTTTGATGGCAGTCCATGCGTTAGTTCCAGCACTTGACGGAGTCCGCGTCAAGATGGCGGATTCGCGAGGGCCTTCCGCAATCACAGGGATGTTTGCGGATGGCACGGCGAACGCTAGGACAAAGCCGATGCGCACCCGCTTCGCCCCCAGCCCCAACGGCCCGCTGCACCTCGGCCATGCCTATGCCGCGATCGTCGCGCACGACACGGCAAAGGCGCGCGGCGGCGAATTCATCCTGCGCATCGAGGACATCGATGGCGAACGCAGTCGCCCGGAGTTCGTGGAGGAATTCTTCCGCGATCTCGCATGGCTGGGCCTCGAATGGGACGGCGAGGCGGTGTTCCAGTCCCACCGGCTGGCCAGTCATGCCTCCGCCGGAGAGCAGTTGAAGGCGATGGACCTGCTCTACCGCTGCACCTGCACCCGCGCCGAAATCGCCGCCGCCGCCACGCAGGTCGGACCAGACGGCCCGGTGTATCCGGGAACCTGCCGACGCCGGGAAGTCGATCCCGAGAATGCCGCATGGCGCCTCGACGTAACCAAGGCGATGACACTCACCGGCCCGCTCGAATGGCGGGACGAAGGCGCCGGATCGCAGGCCGCCACCCCGCAGATTTTCGGCGATGTCGTACTGCTGCGCAAGGACCTTCCCGCCAGCTACCATCTCGCCGCCACGCTGGATGATGCGACGGATGGCGTAACCCTCGTTACCCGCGGCATGGACCTGTTCCCGGCCAGCCACGTCCACCGGCTGCTGCAGGCCCTGCTTGGCCTTCCCGTGCCGACCTGGCTCCACCATCCGCTGCTGATCGAGCCCGATGGCCGCAAGCTCGCCAAACGGCGCGGCTCCCCCTCGCTCGGCGACCGCCGCCGCGCCGGAGAGGACGGCCGCGCCATCGCCATGGCACTGCGCGAAGGGCGCTTCCCCGCTGGCCTTTCGCTGTCACAGGGCGTACATCAGGCGCCATGAGCTACATTCTCGTCCCCGTCATCATCGTGCTGGTGATCATGGTCGTCGTCAGCCTCGTGCGCGGCATCGTGGCCTTCATGAACAGCACCCGCGATGATCTGAACAGCGACCCTAACGGCACCGGACCGACGGCTAACCAGTTGCTGCAGAACAAGATGATGTTCAACCGCATCAAGTATCAGGCCGCCGCCGTGGTGGTCTGTGCGCTGCTCTTGGCGATCGCGCGCTGATCCATGGTCCGGCTCAACAAGATCTACACCCGCACCGGCGACGACGGCACCACCGGCCTCGTCGATGGCTCGCGCCTGCCCAAGCACGCCGCGCGCATGGAGGCGATCGGTGCCGTGGATGAGACGAACTGCGCGATAGGGGTGGCCATAGCGGCACTCAGCGGCACTCAACATGCCCACACGCTCACGCACATCCAGAACGACATGTTCGATCTGGGCGCCGACCTCGCCACACCGGGGAGGACTTCACCCCCGGCGAGATGACCCTGCGCATCGTCCCCGCACAAGTCGTCTGGCTCGAAAATGCCATCGACGCGATCAACGAAAACCTTTCCCCCTTGCGCAGCTTCATCCTGCCCGGCGGGAGCGAGGCCGCCGCGCGCGTGCACGTCGCCCGCGCCTCCGCCCGCGCCGCCGAACGCCGCGCCACCGCGCTCGCCGCGACCGATGCCGTCAACCCCGCCGCGCTCGGCTATCTCAACCGGCTGAGCGACTACCTCTTCGTCCTCGCCCGTGCGGTCAATCGCGACGGCGCCGATGACGTGCTTTGGGTGCCGGGACAAAACCGCTAGGTTCCCTCCGCGATCCCGAGGTGTTAAGCGCCCGGTTAAACGACAGAGGAGTTTGGCAGTGCAGTCAGTCGGCATCATCGGCGCAGGCATCATGGGGTCGGGCATCGCCCAGACCGTGGCGAGCAAGGGCATGGACGTGATCCTCACGGACGTCAGCCTCGAGAACGCCGAAAAGGGCAAGGCCGGCATCGCCAAGGGCCTGGCCAAGCTGGTCGCCAAGGAAAAGATCAGCCAGGCTGACGCCGACGCGCTGCTCGCCCGCATCACCCCCGCTGCCGACTACTCCGCAATGTCGGGCTGCGACCTCATCATCGAAGCCGCCACCGAGCGCGAGGACATCAAGCACAAGATCTTCGAAGCCGCCGGCAAGGTGCTCGGCGCGGGCGCCATCATGGCGTCCAACACCAGCTCGATCCCGATCACCCGCATGGCCGCCAGCTCGCCCGACGCCGCGCGCTTCTGCGGCCTGCACTTCTTCAACCCGGTCCCGCTGATGGGCCTGGTCGAAGTGATCCCCGGCCTCGCCACCTCGCAGGACACCATCGACCGCATGAAGGCGTTCGGCGAAAAACTCGGCAAGACCGTGGTGCTCGCGGGCGACGAACCCGGCTTCGTTGTCAACCGCATCCTGTGCCCAATGCTGAACGAAGCGATCTTCGTGCTCGGCGCCGGCATCGGCTCGGTCGAGGATATCGACGCAGGCTGCAAGATCGGCCTCAATCACCCGATGGGACCGCTGACGCTGGCGGACTTCGTCGGCCTCGACACCCTGCTCGAGATCATGAAGGTCTTCCACTCGACCACCGGCGACCCGAAATACCGCCCCGCGCCGCTGCTGCAGAAGTACGTCGAAGCAGGCTGGTACGGCCGCAAGTCGGGTAAGGGGTTCTACGATTATTCCGGTGAGACGCCGGTTCCTTCGCGGTAATCTGCAAAAGGGATAACGCAGGGGTTTACCACCCCTGCACCCCGTAAACTGTCGAGATCACGCGCGTAGCTGCGTCACTCACTGACGCGGCCGCGCGCGCAACGACGACAGTTCGGGGGTCTGGGGCGATGACCCCAGATTCCTCTTTGGAACCTCCCCGTTCTCCTACCCGTTTCACCAGACGAAGGAGAATCCCAAAATGACCGACCGCCCCGACGACCTCGCCCCGGAAACGGTGAACGACGAGCAGGAAGACGAAGCCGCGCAGGCACAGACCATCGCCGAACAGGCGCAGGCGCGCGGTGCCAAGGGCCTCGGCTACAGCGACAAGGCCAAGGGCGGTATTCAGGGTGAGGACGACGTTCAAGACATCGTCGATCACATGAACCAGATGGACACCAGCGGCACCATCGACATGTCCGCCTATGACGGCGAGGAAACGATGGACGATCTCGAAAGCCGCTACGGCAAGGACAATGCGGCCGATCCGGAATTCAGCGACGACGATTCGTGAGCGCGGCTATTTCCCGCCCGTAGCGTTCGACCACGCCGCGACAATCTGGTGTGCCTGAGCCGCCTGCTCGGCATCGGCTTTCGCCTGCTGGGCCTGGTCGGTGTTCGTATTGCCATTGTCAGGCGTCGGGATCGAGCAATAGGCCGTCGCCAGCACCCCGGCCGACCACATCAACGCGTGCCAGCGACTCCGGAAAACATGCGTGATCTTGGTGCCGAACATGAGCCTGCATTAGCGTCTACAGGTTAAGATACCCTACCTCCGTCATTGCGAGCGCAGCGAAGCAATCCAGGGCAGTCTTGAACCGCCCTGGATTGCTTCGCTGCGCTCGCAATGACGAATGAGAGCCTCAGCCCTCGGTGCCTGCCTCGCGCTTGAGGTCGTAGAGGATTTCTAGCGCATCGCGCGGAGACAGCGCATCCACGTCCATGTCACGCAGCTTGTCGCGCAAGGTGTCGCACTCTTCCTCGCGGGTCGCCTCGGCGGCAGCGAACAGCGGCAGGTCGCCGAGGCCCGCGGCAAGGCCGCCGGTTTCGGCTCGGCCCTTTTCCAGCTTCTCCAGCACCGACTTCGCCCGGCTGATCACCTTGGGCGGAACGCCCGCCAGCCGTGCTACGGCAAGACCGTAGCTGCGGTCCGCCGGACCCTCGGCCAGTTCGTGGAGGAGGACGAGATCGCCCTTCCACTGCGCGCGCGGACGTGGTGGAGTGAGAGCGCCTCGCAGGTCTCCGCCAGCCGCGCCATCTCGTGATAGTGCGTGGCGAATAGGCAGCGACAGCGGTTGGTTTCGTGCACCGCCTCGGCGACCGCCCACGCCAGCGCGAGGCCGTCATAGGTTGACGTGCCGCGCCCGACTTCGTCGAGGATCACGAAGCTGCGCTCGCTTGCCTGCGCGAGGATGGCGGCGGTCTCCACCATCTCGACCATGAAGGTCGAACGCCCCCGCGCGAGGTTGTCCGAAGCGCCGACGCGGCTGAACAGGCGGTCGACCATGCCGATCCGCGCCGCCTTGGCGGGCACGAAGCCGCCTGCCTGCGCGAGCAGCACGATCAGCGCGTTCTGGCGCAGGAAGGTGGATTTACCGCCCATGTTCGGGCCGCCGATCAGCCACAGCCGGTCATGGCTGGCGAGGCGGCAGTCGTTCGCCACGAAGCGCTCGCCCTGCGCCTTAAGAGCTGCCTCGACCACCGGATGCCGCCCGCCCTCGATCTCCAGCGCAAGGCCATCGACCACTTGCGGGCGCGTCCAGTTGCCCTCGGCGGCGCGTTCGGCCTGACCGGCGGCAACATCGATGCGGGCCAGCGCGGCGGCGGTGCGGGCGATCTCCCGCCGCGCGGCGACGGCCTCGGCCACCAGCGTCTCGAAATGTGCGTCCTCCGCCACGAGGGCATGGCCGCCTGCCTCGGTGATGCGCGCGGCTTCCTCATGCAGCGCCAGCGCGTTGAAGCGCATCGCGCCCGCCATCGTCTGGCGGTGCGAGAAGCCGCTGTCCGGCTCCATCAGCTTGTCGGCGTGGCGCTGTGCAACCTCGATGAAGTAGCCGAGCACGTTATTGTGCTTGATCTTGAGCGAGGCGACGCCGGTTTCCTCGCGGTACTTCGCCTCCAGCGCAGCGATGGCACGGCGGGCATTGCCCGACATCAAGCGCAGTTCATCGAGCGAGGCGTCGTAGCCGCTGGCGATGTAGCCGCCCTGCCCGCGTTCGGTCGGAGGCGTCTCCACCAGCGCGCGCGAGAAGTGATCGACCAGTGCGCCATGCCCGCCAAGATCGGGCAGCACCCGGTCCAGCAGCACCGGCACGTCATCCATCTGCCCCAGCCGGTCGGCGATCCGACGCGCGCCGCTCAGGCCATCCCGCAGCTGGCCGAGATCGCGCGGAGAACCGCGCCCCGCCACCACGCGGCCCAGCGCGCGGCCCACGTCGGGCAGTGCCCGCAGCGCGGCGCGCATGTCCTCGCGCAGCAGCGCATCGCCGTGGAGCCATTCGACCAGTTCCAGCCGCTCGGCGATCGCCATGCGGTCGGTCAGCGGGGCCGAGAGGTCGTCGGCCAGCTGGCGCGCGCCCGCGCCGGTGACGCAGCGGTCGATCGCGTCGATCAGGCTGCCCTTGCGTCCGCCGCTTGAGGCTTCGAGGATTTCGAGGCTGGCGCGCGTGGCTTCGTCCATCGCCAGCGCGGCGTCACTCGCGCGCGCCTCGGGCGGGAGCAGCAGCGGCAGCTTGCCCCGCCCGACATGGTCGAGATAGGCGATGAGCCCCCGCAGCCGCGAGCATCGCCCGCGTGAAGGCCCCGAAGCCGTCGAGCGTGGCTACGCCGTGAACCAGCTTCAGCCGCTCCTCGCCGCCGTCGGAGGAGAATTCGTGGCCGCCGCGCCCGATGGCACCATCGGGAGCCTGATCCCAGCCCTCAGGCACCACCAGCTCGCTCGCGCCCAGCCGGGCCATCGCCGCCGCCAGCCGCTCGGGCGCGCACTCTTCCAGTTCCATGCGGCCGGTGGAGATGTCGCAGGCCGCGATGCCGACGATCCCGCGAACCTCGCACGCGGCCGCCAGCACATTGGCGCGGCGCGGCTCGAGCAGCGATTCCTCGGTCAGCGTGCCCGCCGTGACGAAGCGCACGATGCCGCGCGCGACCAGCGACTTGGAGGCGCGACCTTCCCTGCGGGCGCGTTCCTTGGCTTCGGCGGGGGTCTCGGTCTGCTCGGCGATGGCGACGCGGCAGCCTGCCTTGATGAGCCGCGCGAGGTAGCCCTCGGCCGCGTGCACCGGCACCCCGCACATCGGAATCGGCTGGCCCAGATGCTCGCCGCGCGTGGTCAGTGCGATGTCGAGCACCTGGCTCGCCGTCTTCGCGTCCTCGAAGAACAGTTCGAAGAAGTCGCCCATGCGATAGAACAGCAGGCAGTCACCTGCCTCTTCGCGCAGCGCAAGGTACTGCGCCATCATCGGAGTCGCGCCGGAAGTCATGCCAGCAGCGTTAGCGGCGCACCTGTCATTTTGGGAAGCGGGGTGGGACATCCTTTCCCCTATCGCGTCGCGATTTCATCCGTTAGGGCCTCTGGCAAATCTGGGGAGATCAAGCTTTGTCCGATAAGTCCAAGGTCCAGTTCACCGATCGCGAGGCGCTGTTCTACCACCAGACCCAGCGCCCGGGTAAGATCGAGATCATCGCCTCCAAGCCGATGGCCACCCAGCGCGACCTCAGCCTCGCGTATTCGCCGGGCGTCGCCGTGCCGGTGCAGGCCATAGCCGACGATCCCGCCACCGCCTACGACTACACCGCCAAGGGCAACCTCGTGGCCGTGATCTCGAACGGCACCGCGATCCTGGGCATGGGCAACCTCGGCGCGCTGGCATCGAAGCCGGTGATGGAAGGCAAGGCGGTGCTGTTCAAGCGCTTCGCCGACGTCGATTCGATCGACATCGAGCTCGCCAGCGAGGACACCGACGCGCTGATCGAGGCCATCGCGATGATGGAACCCAGCTTCGGCGGCATCAACCTTGAAGACATCAAGGCGCCGGAATGCTTCATCATTGAGCAGACCTTGCGCGAACGCATGAACATCCCGGTCATGCACGACGACCAGCACGGCACCGCGATCATCGCGGCGGCCGGCCTCATCAACGCCTGCCTCATCACCGGCCGCAAGCTGGACGAGATCAAGGTCGTGGTGAACGGCGCGGGCGCCTCGGCGCTGGCCTGCACCTCGCTCATCAAGTCGATGGGCGTGAAGCATGAGAACGTGCTGGTGTGCGACACGCGCGGCGTCATCTATCCGGGCCGCGAGCGCGTGGACCAGTTCAAGTCCACCCACGCGGTGATGACCGACAAGCGCACCCTGACCGAAGCGCTCGAAGGCGCCGACGTCGTCCTCGGCCTCTCGGCCAAGGGCGCGATCACGCCCGAGATGGTCAAGTCGATGGCGCCCGAGCCGATCATCTTCGCGATGGCCAACCCGGACCCGGAGATCACCCCGCCCGACGCCAAGGCAGTGCGCCCCGACGCGATCGTCGCCACCGGCCGTTCGGACTATCCGAACCAGGTCAACAACGTGCTCGGCTTCCCCTTCATCTTCCGCGGCGCGCTCGACGTGCGGGCGACCGCGATCAACGAGGAGATGAAGATCGCCGCCGCCACTGCCATCGCCGAACTGGCGCGCGAGCAGGTCCACGAGGACGTCGCGGCGGCCTACGGCGGCGAGACGCAGCAGTTCGGCCGCGACTACATCATCCCTGCGCCTTTCGACCCGCGCCTGATGGAAGTGGTGCCGATGGCCGTGGCCAAGGCGGCGATGGATTCGGGCGTCGCCCAGAAGCCGATCGAGGACTTCGAGGCCTACCGCGACCAGCTGAAAGCCCGCCTCAACCCGACCACCTCGGTGCTCACCCGCGTCTACGAGCAGCTGAAGGCCAACCCCAAGCGCGTGATCTTCGCCGAGGCCGACAACGAAGTCGTCCTGCGCGCCGCGATCCAGTACCGCGACTTCGGCTATGGCGAACCGATCCTCGTCGGCCGCACCCAGACCATCCTCGACCGGATGGCGGACCTCGGCGTGCCCAACCCCGAGAGCTTCCACATCGAGAACTCGATGGTGTCCGAGCACGTCCAGCCGATGGTGGAGATGCTCTACGACCGCCTGCAGCGCCGCGGCTTCCTGAAGCGCGACGTGCAGCGCATGTGCAACACCGACCGCAACATCTTCGCCTCCGGCCTGCTTAAGCTGGGCGTCGGCGATGCGATGGTGACGGGCATGACCCGGCCCTTCGCGCAGTCGATGAAGGAAGTGCGCCGCGTGCTCGACCCGGCCGAGGGCGAACTGCCCTGCGGCATCCACATGATGGTCGGCAAGAACCACACCGTGTTCATGGCCGACACCACCATCAACGAGCGCCCCACCGCCGAGGAACTGGTGGTCATCGCCAAGGAAACCGCCGCCGTCGCCCGCAAACTGGGCCACGAACCGCGCGTCGCCTTCCTCAGCTACTCGACCTTCGGCAATCCGGCGGGCAAGTGGCTCGACGCCACCCGCGAGGCGATCCGCATGCTCGACGAGCAGCAGGTCGACTTCGAGTACGAGGGCGAGATGGCCCCCGACGCGGCGCTTAACCCCAAGATCATGGAACTCTACCCGTTCTGCCGCCTGTCCGCTCCGGCGAACGTGCTGGTCATGCCGGGCCTGCAGTCGGCCAACATCTCAGCCAAGCTGCTCAAGGAGATCGGCGGAACGACCTCGATCGGGCCGATGCTGCTGGGCATGGAAAAACCGGTGCAGATCGTGCCGATGACCGCGATCGCGCCGGATGTGCTGACGTTGGCGGCATTGGCGGCTGCGGGGATTACGGGCTGAGTTTGAAGGGGGAAATGCAGGGGTTTACCACCCCTGCACCCCGTATACCGTCGAGGCCGTGCGCGAAGCGATGTCGTTCCACCAAGGCTTCGTCGGGAGACTTATAAAGCCTGCGGCGCAATTCCGCTGGCATATCCTCACCCTCGTCATTGCGAGCGCAGCGAAGCAATCCAGCGCGGAGTAACACTGCCCTGGGTTGCTTCGCTGCGCTCGCAATGACGAATGGAGGGGGTTGCGTAGTCCCCCAAGGCCGCTGCACACGCAGCGACGACAGTTCCCGGGTCTGGGGCGATGGCCCCAGGACTTCTACTTCCGCCTGTACCGGAAGTACCAGACCTCATGCCCGTAAACCGTACGCGCCTTGTGCTCGTAGCGCGTCTGCGGCCAGCCGCCGGGGCGAACCTGAAAGTCGCCGGGCTTCTCGCATAGCCACTCGAACTGCTCGGTATGCCGCTGCATCACCATCAGCGCATGGCGCAAGTAGATCGCGTGGTCGGTGCCGAAGCGGAACTCGCCGCCGGGCCTGAGCTTGGCGGCGAACATGTCGACCGGACCGTCGTTCATCATCCGGCGCTTGGCGTGGCGCGCCTTGGGCCAGGGGTCGGGGTGCAGCAGGTAGAGGAACGAGAGCGAGCCGTCCGGAATGCGTGCCAGCGCTTCCAGCGCATCGCCGTGATGGATGCGCACGTTGCCGATCGGCGGGTGCGCGCCGTTGTCGCCGCTGACGTGGGTAAGCGCCTGCGCCACGCCGTTGAGGAAGGGCTCAGCGCCGATGAAACCGTGGTCGGGTAGCATGTCGGCACGCTGCGCCATGTGCTCGCCGCCGCCGAAACCGATCTCGAAGTGGAGCGGGCGATCGTCGCCGAACAGCACCTGCGCGGTGATCGGGCCGTCTTCGGGCATGGAGATGCGCGGGAGCAGGTCGTCGACGAGGCTCTGCTGCGCAGCGCGCAGGGGTTTGCCCTTGGCGCGGCCGTAGAGGCGGTTGAGCGTGGTCGGATCGCCGGATTTGTAAGCCGTCATGGCGCGCGCCGATACACAAGGGGGCGGGACTCGCAATCGGGCATAGTTGCGCGGCGCAACTTGGCGGACCGAAATGCGGATTGCCGAGCATGTGTCGCCCTGCTTTATCCCGGTCATGCTGCGCGCCATCTTCCTCCTTCTCGCCTGCCAGCTTGCGGGCGAAGCGATCCATCGCATCACGAGCCTGCCCCTGCCCGGCGCGGTCATCGGCATGGTCCTGCTGGTCGGATGGCTGGCGCTGGTCCCGCGCGAGCGGCCGACGCTGACCGTGGTGACCGGCTGGCTCACCGCGCACCTGTCCATCATGTTCGTCCCCGCCGCCGTCGGGCTGATCGAGGAAGGCCCGGTTCTTTCGCGGTACGGCGTGGGGCTGGTGACGGCCACGGTGGCTTCCACGCTGCTGACGCTGATCGTGACGGCGCTGGTATTCCGCTGGGCCTTCGCCCGGTTCGCGCCGGAGGGCGAGGCGTGAGCGATCCCGCACTGCTGGCGACGCCACTGCTCTGGCTGACGGTCACGCTGGGCGTGTTCGAGATCTTCGACACCCTATCGAAGCGCTGCGACCGCCATCCGCTGCTACATCCGGTGCTCTGGAGTACGCCGGTGCTGATCGCCTTGCTGCTGGCGAGCCGCACATCCTACGAGACATACAAGGCCGCGACCTTCCCGGTCAGCTTCCTGCTCGGCCCGGCGGTCGTCGGGCTGGCGGTGCCGGTCTGGCGCGAGCGGGCACGCATTCGCCGACTGGCCATACCGATCGTGCTGGCGCTGGGTGCGGGCGCGGTGACCTCGATCGTCAGCGCGGTCGGCGTGCTGGCGCTGTTCGGCGCGCCGCGCGAGATCCTCGCGTCGATCGCGCCGAGGGCGACCACCACGCCCGTCGCGATGGCCGTGGCGGGACAGCTTGGCGGCGTCCCGGCGCTGGCGGCGGTGATCGTGCTGTTCGCGGGCGTCTTCGGCGCGATGGTCGCGACGCCGCTGCTCAATGTGCTGGGTCTGGGTGACTACCGCGCGCGCGGCTTTGCCCTCGGCGTTGCCGCACACGGGATCGGCACTGCGCGGGCGTTTCAGGTGGACGCGACGGCTGGTGCGATGGCGAGCCTCGCGATGGCGCTCAATGCCGTGGTGACGGCGGCGCTGCTGTCGGTGGTGGCGCTGCTGGTATGATCGTCGTCCCGGACTTGATCCGGGACGACGAATGGGCAAAAACAACGGCCCGCCCCTCGAGAGGGCAGGCCGCCTTGGTTCCTGCAAGGGGTGCAGGGTAATCTGGCTTATGCCGCTTCGGCAGCCTCGTCCGGATCGCGCAGGACGTAGCCGCGGCCCCACACCGTCTCGATGTAGTTGGCGCCGCCGCAGGCATGCGCGAGCTTCTTGCGCAGCTTGCAGATGAAGACGTCGATGATCTTCAGTTCAGGCTCGTCCATGCCGCCATAGAGGTGGTTGAGGAACATTTCCTTGGTCAGCGTGGTGCCCTTGCGCAGCGAGAGCAGTTCCAGCATCGCGTATTCCTTGCCGGTCAGGTGCACGCGGGCGCCATCGACCTCGACCGTCTTGGCGTCGAGGTTGGTGACCAGCTTGCCGGTGCGGATGACCGACTGCGAGTGGCCCTTGGAGCGGCGCACGACGGCGTGGATGCGGGCGATCAGTTCCTCGCGGTGGAACGGCTTGGTCACGTAGTCGTCCGCGCCGAAGCCGAACGAGCGGACCTTGCTGTCCATCTCCGAGATACCCGACAGGATCAGCACCGGCGTCTGCACCTTGGCGACGCGCAGCTTCTTCAGCACGTCGTAGCCGTGCATGTCGGGCAGGTTGAGGTCGAGAAGGATGATGTCGTAGTCGTACAGCTTGCCCAGATCGAGGCCTTCCTCGCCCAGATCGGTGGAGTAGACGTTGAATCCTTCCGCCGTCAGCATGAGCTCGATAGCCCGGGCCGTGGTCGGTTCATCCTCGATCAGCAGCACTCGCATGGGTCGGTTCCTTCTTGCCCCCGATGCCCGCGGCTGACGCAGCCGTTTGCGGACATTGCGTTGTATTAACCATATGACCAATGAAGGTTAAAGGTTAATTCGTCGTAAACGCCGGATTTTCCCTTAAGTATTTCAAACTTGGTTTCCGGCGTGACGGCGCGCGAACCGCGCCATTGCTCACCAGAACGGCGGACACTGGTTAATGTTAAGGAAGCCGGGGAAGAAAGTGCAAACGATTTGAGGCGAGCCGATTCTTAACCCGCCGCGGCATTCGCCACCCGCATCGGCTGCCGGCCACGGCGCACGCGCTCAGCCGGGCGGTCGATGCGCTTGAGGTAGCTCCACAGCCCGCACTGCAGCCCGACCAGCATCAGGATGAAGGGCTGGAAGGCGATGCCGACGAACAGCGAGCCGATCATGTAGACCACCTGCGCCAGTTGCAGCGCCACCGCGAGCGGTGCGGCCCAAGCCTCGTCGGGCTCCTTGCGGCCCTTCCAGCGTCGGCGAATCAGCTCCATCTGCACGACGCCCGAAATCTGCAACAACAGCCACAACGCGAAGCCCGGATAGCCCTGTTCGCCCAGCATCTCGAAGTAGCTGGAGTGGAACGCGCGCCCGGTTTCGATGACGGGGGTGCGGGTGATCGTCACGTTGCTGCCGGTAGTCTGGCTGGAGACGGTGTCGTAGGCAACCTTGCTGGACAGGTAGACTTCGAAGCCACCGCCCATCGGGTGGTCCTTCACGTAGCCCAGCGTCCACTTCCACACGCCGATTCGGGTGCTGGCGGACTGGTCGGACTTGTGATCCTCGATCGTGTTCATCCGCTGCAGATAGGATTGCGGCAGGAACGGCACGGCCACTACCAGCGCCAGTGCCATGCCTGCGGAGATCAGCACGCGGTTCTTCGCCGTGCGCAGATAGAGGCCGCACAGGATAGCGAGGCAGACAAGGCCGGTGCGCGCCTGGGTGCCGATCGGGATCAGCGAGCAGGCGAAGATCAGCGCGCCGGTGAACAGCCAGACCCGCCAGTCCGGCAGAAAAATCGTGCCGTATCGCGCCAGCCACACCGCCACCGGAATCAGCGCGATGGCGACGCAGGAGATGATCGAGCCCTCATAGAGCCCGGTGTTGTTCTCCACGAAGATGATGAGGCTGCCGTAACCGCCACCGCCCATCGCCGTCTTGAGCCCGCCATCGATGATCAGCGCACTGGCCGAGAGCACCATGGCCAGCGCCACCGCCTCGATCTGCAGCCGCGTGCGCAAGGTCATCGGCAGGAACAGCGCGAAGACCAGCGCCTTCCACACCCACGACCACTTTGTCAGCGCTTCCTCGGGATAGTCGGCGGTGAACGTCGTTATCGCGCAGTAGAGCAGTAGCAGCCCGATCAGGCCCTGCCGCCAGGTGAATCGCGAATCGCGCTTGTCGTCGAACACCAGCCAGCCGAGGAACGCCGCCGAAAAGGCGATCAGCGAGATCGGCAGGCGCGTCAGGAAACCCCACGAGATGATCTGCGGCGCGACAATGTCGACGTAGAGGTAGCACAGCACCCAGAGGAACGGCCGCTTGAAGCCGAGCAACATCATCGCCGCGAAAAAGCCGGTCAGCGCGAGGTTAAGCATCGCCGTGCTCCTCCTCTTCACCCGCCACTCGATTGACGCGCATCGGCGTTCCGGGCTTGCGGCCTGGGCGGGCCTGCGAATCGGTCCCTTCCGAATCGAGGTCTGGCCGCCACAGCAAGCGCCATGCGGCGAGCAGCAGCAGTCCGTGCGATATGGCAAGGGCAAGGATGTCGACCATCGACAGCCGCGTTAGCAGCGCCAAGTTGACGGCGCGTTAAGCGTTCCCCGCTAGGAAATGCAGCTTATGACCCGCATCCTTCACGTGCTCGACCATTCGCTGCCGATCCACAGCGGCTATACCTTCCGCACGCGCGCGATCCTGAAAGCGCAGCAGGCGCTGGGCCTCGACGTGCGCGGCGTGACCGGCCCGCGCTACAATGAAGGCGGCAGCGTGGTCGAGGAGCACGACGGCCTCCTGTTCCACCGCGTCGGCAGTAAGGTTTCAGGCCCTCCGGTCGTGCGCGAGTGGCGTGAGATCGCCCTGTTCGCGGCGGGAATCGAGAAGGTGGTGCAGCAGTGGCGTCCCGACGTTATCCACGCCCATTCGCCGGTCCTGTGCGGACAGGCCGCGCTCAAGGTCGCCCGCAAGTACGGCATTCCCCTCGTCTACGAGATCTGCGCTTTCTGGGAGGACGCCGCCGTCGGCAACGGCACCGGCAGCGAGGGTTCGCTCAAATACCGCCTCACCCATGCGCTCGAAACGCATGTGGTGCGCAAGGCCGACGCGGTGGTGACGATCTGCGAGGGGCTGCGCGCCGACCTCGCCACGCGCGGGATTTCCGAGGACAAGATCACCGTCATGCCCAATGGCGTCGACCTTGCCCTGTTCGGCACGCCGCTGCCGCGTGACGAGGCGTTTGCCGCGCAGCTCGGCTTCGACGGCCCGGTCATCGGTTTCATTGGCAGCTTCTATGACTACGAAGGACTCGACGTCCTGATCGACGCGATGCCCGCTCTCGTTGCCCGCCAGCCGCGCGCCAAGCTGCTGATGGTCGGCGGCGGCCCGCGCGAGGAGGCCCTGCGCGCGCAGGCGGCAGCCTCGCCCGCAGCCGGGGCCATCCACTTCGTCGGCCGCGTTCCGCACCACGAGGTCGATCGCTACTACGCGCTGTGCGACGTCATGGCCTACCCGCGCAAGAAGAGCCGCCTGACCGACCTCGTCACGCCGCTCAAACCTCTCGAGGCGATGGCACAGGGCAAGCTCGTCGCTGCCAGCGACGTGGGCGGCCACCGCGAGCTTGTCACCGACGGCTTGACCGGAGTGCTGTTCACCCCCGACGATGCATCCGCCTGCGCCGAGTCGCTGGCACGGCTGCTCAATGCCCGTGACGAGTGGGAATCCTACCGGATTGCGGGCCGCAAGCACGTGGAAACCCGCCACGATTGGGCCGAGAATGCCCGTCGTTATCCTCTCGTTTACCAAATGCTGGCAGCAAAGACCGATCAAGCAGGGCTGGGAGCCGCCGCGTGAGCACAGGTCCCGGTTCAAGACATAAGGGTAATGCAGTGGCCGACACCAAGCTCACCATCGAGAGCGGCACCGAGGGCGCGGGCGCCAACGCGGGAACCGGCGGACAGCCGATCACGCGCCACCCGCTGTTCCCGGCGATCGTCGCACTGTGGTTCGGCGCGCTCGCCGGGCTCGGCAGCGTGATCGTCAGCTCCTCGACGATGGAGGGACTGGTGCTGGCGCTTGGCATCGACAAGGTGATCCCGATGGCCGCGCCGCCGCTCGGCACGACGATGCGCATCCTGCTGGCGCTCGGCATGACCGGCCTCGGCGCTGCGATCGGCGGCCTGATCGCCCGGCGCATCGCCCGCCCCGCCGCCCTGCCCGCAACCGACGCCGCCGAAGGCGATGAGATCGAGCAGGCCGCCGCCGCACCCGCGCCGACCGCGCGTCGCCGCCGTGCCCTCGCCATCGAGCCCGAAGCGGCCCCCGTCGCCGAAGAGCACGCACCGCTGCCCGGCGCACCGACCGACCCTCGCATCCTCAACGTCGCCGATTTCGACATCGACAGCTTCGACGAAGGCCACGACCAGCCCGTGTTCCGTCGCCCGGTGGAAGCCGCCGCCATCGACAGCACCGCCGACGATGCCGACGAGGACGACAACCTGCCTGCATGGCTCGATGCCGAAACCGCCTGGCGCGAGCCCGAATCGACGTTCGGCGCCGATCGCGGCGTGTTCACGACGCCTCCCGGCGCACAGATCTTCAAGGCCGAACTCGACGCCGCCGAGGAGGCTGCTCGCGAACACGTCGAAGCGCCCGTCGGCAGCCGTCTGTTCGAAGCCTATTCACGTGAATTCTCGCCCCGCAGCGACGTAAAGGCCGATGCGGTGCCGGAAACGGTCGAAGAGCCTTTGGCCGGCGCCACTTCCAGCCTCGAAAGGGCCGCGCCCGGCTTCAAGCTGCTGCCGCGCCTGCCGCAAGGCGACTGGGGCGCGCCCGAGGCCGAATTCGAAGCGGAAGAGGCAGCTGCGTGGTCCGTACCGGCCTTCGCGGCATCTGCTGCGGAAGAATCGCCTTCCGACGAAGCGCCCTCCGGCATCGAGATCGTTGCTTTCCACGAAGAGCCCGCGCCGTTCGCGGCTCCCTTCGAAGCGGAACCGGAAGCTCCGGCCGAAACTTTCGTTGATACCGTGGAGGAACCGCGTTCGAGCGCCCGCATCGCCGATGCCGACCTCGGCTCGCTGTCGCAGGTCGAACTGCTCGAACGCCTCGCGCTCGCCATGGAGCGCCGCCGCGAGGATGCGCGCCGCGCCGCCGAGGTAGCCGTCGTGATCCCGCAGGCCATCGTCGCGCCATTCGCCGCGCCGATCGTCGAGGCTGAGCCCGAAGCGCAGGACGGTTACGTCGAAGCTCATCTGCCGGAACCCGCCCCGTCGTGGCCCGCCGCCGTACCCAGCGCGCTGCGCCCGATCGCGCTCGATCCGATCGACGATGCCGTCGAGCCGCTGGAAGGCTTTGTTCCGCCCCGCCACATCGGCCTCACCTCGAGCGAAGAGCGCCCGGGCTTTGACGAGCGCTTCGACCCGCACGCGGCCATCCCCTTCCCCAGCAGCCCGTTCCCGCACACCGCCTTCGAGGCGGAACCGGAAGCCGCTGAAGACGAGGAGGAGGACTCGGTCCTGCAGCAGGGCTATGCCTCGCTGTTCAACCTTTCGCGCCACGCAGCCGTCCGCAAGCCGTTCCTCCAGTTCGGCGACCCCGACGAGGCAGGCGACGAGCTCGCCCATGCCACCCCGGTGGACTCCGCCGAGGAAATCCAGGAGGAAAGCCAGGAATCCGTGCCGTTCGGCCGCCCGGTCCTTCTCCCCGACCCTACCGGCGAAGCTCCGGCGGACTATGAGGAGCGGCCCTTCGACGCCCCGCGCAACGATCCGGAGGCCACCGAACGCGCCCTGCGCGCGGCGCTCGCCACGCTGCAGCGCATGAGCGGAGCGGCCTGAAACCGCCCTTCGACCACCTCAAGCGGATTCGAAAACCCCCGTCCGGCGCAATCCGGGCGGGGTTTTTGATAATAAAATGCCGGGAAATCCGTCATCCACGCCATCTTGCTGCGCAGCTAGCCGTGTTCGCCATTGCAAAACGGTCCCTGAATCGTCATGGGGACCGTGGGGTCACTATGCCGCGTGGGGTCGTTCGCACGATTCGGTGCGAGATCCGCAGGCATGCCCAAGTGACGCCCGCCAAAAAACACAGGATGGGTTTATATCGATGGGATTTCCTAAGCCCCAGGGCCTCTATGACGCGCGCAATGAACACGACGCCTGCGGTGTGGGCTTCGTCGCCCATATCAAGGGCCAGAAAAACCACGCGATCATTACCCAGGCTCTGGAGATTCTGAAAAACATCGACCACCGCGGTGCGGTGGGCGCCGACCCCTTGCTGGGCGACGGCGCGGGCATCCTGACCCAGATTCCCGACCAGCTGCTGCGCACCTGGGCCACTTCCGAGGGCCTCGAACTGCCGCAGGCGGGCGACTACGCGGTCGCCATGTGCTTCCTGCCGCAGGACGACGCCTCGCGCGAGATGATCGTCTCGGTGTTCGAGAAGTTCATCAAGAAGGAAGGCCAGCACCTGATCGGCTGGCGCGACGTGCCCGTCACCACTGACGGCCTCGGCAAGACCGTGCTCGAATCGATGCCGGTGATCCGCCAGTGCATCGTCGGGCGCGGTGAAAGCTGCGCCGACCAGAACGCCTTCGAGCGCAAGATCCTGGCGATCCGCAAGCAGACCCAGAACCCGCTGGCGGCGCTGGCCGAGAAGCATGACATGCCGGGGCTCACCGAGCTGTACATGCCCAGCTTCTCGACCCGCACGATCGTCTACAAGGGCCTGCTGCTGGCGACCCAGGTGGGCTCGTTCTACGACGACCTGCGCAACCCGGAATTCGTCTCGGCCCTCGGCCTCGTGCACCAGCGCTTCTCGACCAACACCTTCCCGAGCTGGAAGCTGGCGCACCCGTTCCGCTTCATGGCGCACAACGGCGAGATCAACACCGTTCGCGGCAACGTGAACTGGATGAATGCGCGCCGCCGCACCATGGAATCCGAGCTGCTCGGCGCCGATCTCGACAAGATGTGGCCGCTGATCCCGCACGGCCAGTCGGACACCGCGTGCCTCGACAACGCGCTCGAACTGCTGATCGCGGGCGGATACTCCATGGTTCACGCCATGATGATCCTGGTGCCCGAGGCGTGGGCGGGCAACCCGCTGATGACCCCGGAACGCCGCGCGTTCTACGAATATCACGCCGCGCTGATGGAGCCGTGGGACGGCCCCGCCGCCGTCGCCTTCACCGATGGCCGCCAGATCGGCGCCACGCTGGACCGCAACGGGTTGCGCCCCGCGCGCTTCCTCGTCACCGACGACGACCTGTGCGTCATGGCGTCCGAGAGCGGCGTCCTTCCGATCAAGGAAGACAACATCGTGCGCAAGTGGCGTCTCCAGCCCGGCCGCATGCTGCTGATCGACTTCGAGGAAGGCCGCATCATCGAGGACGAGGAGATCAAGACCAAGCTGGCCGAGGCCGAGCCCTACGAAGAGTGGCTCGACCGCACGCAGTACAAGCTGGCCGATCTCGACGTGATCGAACCCGAACTGGCCGAGCTGCCCAAGCCAACCGGCACGCTGCTCGATCGCCAGCAGGCGTTCGGCTACACGCAGGAAGACACCACCCGCTTCCTCGAACCGATGGCCGTCAACGCCGACGATCCGCTCGGCTCGATGGGCACCGACACGCCGATCCCGGTGCTGTCGCACAAGTCGCGACTGCTCTACGACTACTTCAAGCAGAACTTCGCGCAGGTCACCAACCCGCCGATCGACCCGATCCGCGAGGAACTGGTGATGAGCCTGGTCACCATGATCGGCCCGCGCCCGAACCTGCTGGGTCATGACGCCGGGACGCACAAGCGCCTCGAAGTCAGCCAGCCGATCCTGACCGACCTTGGCCTCGCCAAGATCCGCTCGGTGGAGGCCGCGCTCGACGGCGCGTTCCGCACCGGCACCATCGACATGACCTGGGACGCCAAGACCGGCGCCGCAGGGCTTGAGCTGGCAATCAAGGAAATGTGCTGGGCCGCGACCGAAGCGGTGCTGGCGGACAAGAACATCCTGATCCTGTCCGACCGCAGCGTCGGCCCGGACCGGATCGCCATGCCCGCTCTGCTGGCGACGGCAGCCGTCCACCACCACCTCGTCCGCCAGGGCCTGCGCATGCAGACCGGCCTTGTCGTGGAAACCGGCGAAGCGCGCGAAGTGCATCACTTCTGCGCTCTGGCAGGCTACGGCGCCGAAGCGATCAATCCCTACCTCGCGCTCGAGACCATCGAGGAAATGCGGGTGCGCAAGAACCTGCCGGTCTCGGCCGAGCAGGCGGCGAAGAACTACGTCTACGCCATCGGCAAGGGCATCCGTAAGGTCATGTCCAAGATGGGCATCTCGACCTACCAGTCGTACTGCGGCGCGCAGATCTTCGACGCGGTCGGCCTGTCCACCGCGTTCGTCGACAAATACTTCTCCGGAACCGCCACCACCATCGAGGGTGCGGGCCTTGCCGAGATCGCGGAAGAAACCGTGCGCCGCCACGATGCGGCCTACGGCGACAACCCGGTCTTCAAGAACATGCTCGACGTGGGCGGCATCTACGGATCGCGCGTGCGCGGCGAGGAACATGCCTGGACCAGCGAGAACATCGGCCTGCTCCAGCACGCCGTCCGCGGCAACGTGCCTGAAAAGTACCGCGCCTTCGCGCAGACCATCAACGACCAGTCGGAGCGCATGCTCACGATCCGTGGCCTGATGGACTTCGTGCCCGGCCAGTCGATCCACATCGACGACGTCGAGCCCGCGAGCGAGATCGTGAAGCGCTTCGCCACCGGCGCGATGAGCTACGGCTCGATCAGCTGGGAAGCGCACACCACGCTGGCCGTGGCGATGAACCGCATCGGCGGCAAGTCGAACACCGGCGAAGGCGGCGAAGACCCCAAGCGCTTCAAGCCGCTGGACAACGGCGACACCATGCGCTCGTCGATCAAGCAGGTTGCTTCGGGCCGCTTCGGCGTCACCACCGAGTACCTGGTCAACGCCGACGACATCCAGATCAAGATGGCGCAGGGCGCGAAGCCCGGCGAAGGTGGCCAGCTGCCGGGCGACAAGGTGGACAAGACCATCGGCGCGACCCGTCACTCGACCCCGGGCGTCGGCCTGATCTCGCCGCCGCCGCACCACGACATCTACTCGATCGAAGACATCGCGCAGCTCATTCACGATCTCAAGAACGTGAACCCGACCAGCCGCGTCTCGGTCAAGCTGGTGTCCGAAGTGGGCGTGGGCACGGTTGCGGCTGGCGTCTCCAAGGCGCGCGCGGACCACATCACGATCTCGGGCTACGAAGGCGGCACCGGCGCTTCGCCGCTGACCTCGCTGACGCACGCGGGTTCGCCCTGGGAGATCGGCCTGGCCGAGACCCAGCAGACCCTGCTGCTCAACAACCTGCGCAGCCGCGTGGTGGTCCAGGCCGACGGCGGCCTGCGCACCGGCCGTGACGTCGCGGTTGCCGCGCTGCTCGGCGCCGAGGAATTCGGCTTCGCCACCGCGCCGCTGATCGCGGCGGGCTGCATCATGATGCGCAAGTGCCACCTCAACACCTGCCCGGTGGGTGTCGCCACGCAGAACCCGGTGCTGCGCGCGCGCTTCACCGGCCAGCCCGAGCACGTCATCAACTACTTCTTCTTCGTGGCGGAAGAACTGCGCGCGATCATGGCCGAACTCGGCTTCCGCACCATCCCCGAGATGGTCGGCCGCGTCGATCGCCTCGACATGAAGAAGGCCATCAGCCACTGGAAGGCCAAGGGCGTCGATCTCTCCAAGGTGCTCTACCAGGCACCGCTGGGCGACGGCCCCTCGCTGGGCTGGAGCGAAGTGCAGGACCACGGCCTCGAACACGCGCTGGATAACGCGCTGATCGAGGGCGCTGCCGATGCTCTGGAAAAGCGCGAAGCCGTCCGCATCGAAAAGCCCGTCATCAACGTCAACCGCACGGTCGGCGCGATGCTTTCGGGTGAAGTCGCCCGTCGCTACGGCCATGACGGCCTGCCCGACAACACGATCAACGTGAAGCTCACCGGCGTCGCCGGCCAGAGCTTCGCCGCCTGGCTTGCCCACGGCGTCACGCTCGACCTGACCGGCGATGCCAACGACTATGTCGGCAAGGGCCTCTCGGGCGGCCGCGTGATCGTGCGCCAGCCGAGCCATGTGAACCGTGACCCGCTCAAGAACATCATCGTCGGCAACACCGTGCTCTACGGCGCGATTTCCGGTGAGGCGTTCTTCAACGGCGTCGGCGGCGAGCGTTTCGCGGTCCGCAACTCGGGCGCGATCGCGGTCGTCGAAGGCTGCGGCGACCATGGCTGCGAGTACATGACCGGCGGCGTCGTGATGGTGCTGGGCAAGACCGGCCGCAACTTCGCGGCGGGCATGTCGGGCGGCATCGCCTACGTCTACGACGAGGACGGCGAGTTCGCGAAGCTGGTCAACCCCTCGATGGTGGATCTGCAGCCGATCTCCGCCGAAGCCGACGAGGACGAAGGCACGGGTCGTCCCCAGCAGCGCACCGTCTCGGTCCGCGACCTGGGCATGGGCGACATGCTGCGCCACGATGCGGAGCGCCTGCGCATCCTGCTCGAACGCCACCACCTGCACACCGGCTCGAAGCGAGCCCGCGCATTGCTCGACGATTGGGCAACCACGCTGGGCAAGTTCGTCAAGGTGATGCCGCGCGACTTCGCGAAGGCCCTGCGCCAGCAGGAGGCCGAACGCCTCGAAGCCGCCTCGGTCGCAGCAGAATAAGATTTAGGAACGTATCAAGATGGGCAAGGAAACCGGCTTCCTCGAACTCGACCGCAAGGACCGCACGTACGGTCCGGTCGAGGATCGCCTCAAGAACTACAACGAGTTCGTCGTCCCCCTCTCGCCCGAGGCGCTGAAGGCACAGGCGTCGCGCTGCATGAACTGCGGCGTGCCGCACTGCCACACCGGCTGCCCGGTCAACAACATCATCCCCGACTGGAATCACCTGGTCTACGAGGACGACTTCAAGAACGCGCTGGAAGTCCTCCACTCGACCAACAACTTCCCCGAGTTCACCGGCCGCATCTGCCCCGCCCCGTGCGAGGCGGCCTGCACGCTCAACATCATCGACGAGCCCGTGACCATCAAGTCGGTGGAATGCGCGATCGTCGACAAGGGATGGCAGGAAGGGTGGATCACGCCGCAGGTACCCGAAAAGCGCACCGGCAAGTCGGTCGCCGTCGTCGGCTCTGGCCCGGCGGGCATGGCCTGCGCCCAGCAGCTCGCCCGCGCCGGTCACTCGGTCACCCTGTTCGAGAAGAACGACCGCGTCGGCGGGCTGATGCGTTACGGCATCCCCGACTTCAAGATGGAGAAGCACCTCATCAACCGCCGCCTCGTGCAGATGATGGCGGAAGGTGTGGAGATCAAGACGTCGGTTGAAGTGGGCGTTACCGTCTCGGTCGCCTCGCTCAAGGAGAACTTCGACGCGGTGGTCTTCGCCGGCGGCGCGGAAGACCCGCGCCCGCTCGCGATCCCCGGCTTCGAGCTTCCCGGCGTGCGCTACGCGATGGAGTTCCTGACCCAGCAGAACAAGCGCAACGCCGGCGACGACGAACTGCGCGCCGCCCCGCGCGGCACCCTGTCGGCCACCGGCAAGCACGTCATCGTCATCGGCGGCGGCGATACCGGTTCGGACTGCGTCGGCACCTCCAACCGCCAGGGCGCCGCTTCGGTGACCCAGCTGGAGATCATGCCCAAGCCGCCGACGATGGAAGACAAGGCGCTGTCGTGGCCGTTCTGGCCGCTCAAGCTGCGCACCTCTTCCAGCCACGAGGAAGGTGCGACCCGCGACTGGGCCGTGCTGACCAAGCGCGTCATCGGCGACAACGACGTCAAGGGCCTCGAATGCGTCCGCGTCGAGTGGAAGGGCGGCAAGATGCAGGAGATCGAAGGCAGCGAGTTCACGCTCGAAGCCGACCTGATCTTCCTCGCCATGGGCTTCCTCGGCCCGCGCAAGGCCGGCATGCTCGACCAGTCGGGCGTCGAACTGGACGCGCGCGGCAACGTGAAGGCGAACGTCTTCGAATACCGCACCAGCGACGAGAAGATCTGGTCCTGCGGCGACATGCGCCGCGGTCAATCGCTGGTCGTTTGGGCGATTCGCGAAGGCCGCCAGTGCGCGCGTTCGGTGGACGAGGCGCTGATGGGCGTGAGCCAGCTGCCGCGCTGATTTGCGGCGTTGTCGGATTGAGAGGGGGCGTGCTGCAAGGCGCGCCCCTTTTTCGTTGCGCCTTGCCTATGGGGCTTCGACATGCTCAGCCTGAGCGGAATTTAAAGAACTGCTCTCCAACCCGCTCAGGCTGAGCTTGCCGAAGCCTTCGCCGCACGCATCACGCCCGCGCGATCACTTCTCCCGCCGCCTTGACCCCGAACCCGTCGCCCGGCTCTCTCCGCACCTAAAGGGAGACCCGTCATGCTGCTCGAAATCGCGGAAATCGAAGTACGTCCCGGAGCCGAAGACCAGTTCGCCAGCGCCATGCGTGATGCCGGGATAGCCCACCTCGCCACCTGCGAGGGCGTGGTCTCCGCCCGCTTCGGACGCGGGGTGGAGAACCCCTCGAAGTTCACCTTCAACGTCGTGTGGACATCGATGGAAGCGCACCAGAACGCCCGCACGCTTGAAGCATTCGGCAGGTTCCGGGCCTGCTTCGGTGATCTCTCGGTCGGCGGCGCGATGAGCCACTACGTGATGGACGAGGCGGTAGAGGGCCGTTCGGCCTGACTCGTCGTCCGGGACGACGAATTCGGAATCACCAGTCGATCGTGCCGCGCCCATGCTCCGCGAGAAACGCATTGGCCCGGCTGAAATGCCCGCAGCCGAAGAATCCCTGATAAGCCGACAGCGGGCTCGGATGCGGCGCCGTCAGCACCAGATGATGGCTCTCCATCAGCCCCGGCACGCTCAGTGCCTTCTTCTTCGCATGGCTGCCCCACAGCATGAATACGCAGGGCTCCGCTTTCGCCGCCACTGCCGCAACGGCCGCGTCGGTGATCGCTTCCCAGCCGCGCTTCTGGTGCGAACCGGCCTGCCCGGCCTCCACCGTCAGCGCGTTGTTGAGCAGCAGCACGCCCTGCCGCGCCCAGTGCTCCAGATTGCCGTGTCCCGGCGCCGCAACACCGCAGTCGGTCGCCAATTCCTTGTAGATGTTGACCAGCGAGGGCGGCACTTTCACCCCTCCTGCACCGAGAACGACAGGCCATGTGCCTGCCCCGGCCCGTGGTAGGGGTCCTGCCCCAGGATCACCACGCGCACCTGATCGAGCGGGGTAAGTTCCAGAGCCCGCAGCCGGGTGCCGCGCGGGGGATAGATCACCTTGCCCGCCGCTTCCTCGGCCTTGAGCCAGCCGCCCAGCCTGCGCGCCTCGGGCGTCGCCAGCACCGGCCCCAGCGCGGAAGCCCAGCTCTCCGGAACGGCCTGGACGTCCTGTGTTGCCGACATGCCCTCAACCTTTCCGAAAAACCCGCGCGGCAGTGCGCGCGCCATTGCGAAACCGCCAGCCAGTCCCTAAGCATTTTCGGATCATGGCTGTCCATCTCCACGAAGAAGATCTCCCCGAAGGCGTGCTCGCGCCGGGTCCCGTCGCTATCGACACCGAGACCATGGGCCTCATCACCGCCCGTGACCGGCTCTGCGTCGTGCAGATTTCGGATGGCAAGGGCGACGAGCATCTCGTCCGCTTCAAGCCCGGCAGCGATTACGCCGCCCCGAACCTGAAGGCCGTTCTGGCTGATCCGGCGCGCCTGAAGCTGTACCACTTCGCCCGCTTCGACCTTGCCGCGATCGAGCATTACCTCGGCGTCACCGCCGCGCCGGTGTTCTGCACCAAGATCGCCAGCAAGATGGTGCGCACCTATACCGACCGCCACGGCCTGAAGGACCTCGTGCGCGAACTGCTTGGCAAGGAAGTGTCCAAGCAGCAGCAGTCGAGCGACTGGGGCGCCCCCGAACTCACCGAGGCGCAGAAGGACTACGCCGCGTCGGACGTGCGCTACCTGCATGCGATGCACGAAATCCTCGTGGTTCGTCTGGCGCGGGAGAACCGCACCGATCTCGCCCAGGCCTGTTTCGATTTCCTTCCGGCGCGCGCCCGACTGGACCTTGCAGGCTGGCCGGACCACGACATCTTCAGCCACGAAGCAGCCTGACCCGTCCACGGGAGTTACCTGAAAAGCCATGTCCGTCGAAGCCATCAAGATCCAGAACCGCCGTAGGCACTTCGCCGCGCCCGGCGGCTCGCATGATCGGCTCGTCGGAATGCTGGCGAAGGTGCTCCCGGCGGGTATCGGCCTTGTCGCTGCAGTGATGATCCTGGTGCCGCTGTCTCCGCGCGGCGAGATCAGCTTCCTGCTCGACCGCAACAAGGTTGCGATCACCAGCGAACGCCTGCGCGCCGACAATGCCGCCTATCGCGGCAAGGACAACAAGAACCGCGACTTCACCGTCAACGCCGGAACCGCCGTGCAGAAGAGCGCGACCACGCCGATCGTCGAGATGCTGGGCCTCAAGGCCCTGATGAACCTCAACGACGGCCCGGCTGAAATCGTCGCCCCGCGCGGCGCCTACAACTACGACAGCGAGCAGATCGCCGTCGATGGGCCGGTCAACTTCGCCGCGCCCGACGGGTACAAGATGACCACGCGCAACGTGGCCATCGACGTGAAGCAGAAGACGGCCGTGGGTACAGGGGGTGTCGATGGCACCGTGCCGACGGGCACCTTCCGTGCAGACTCGATGAAAGCCGACCTCGAGAACCGCACTGTGACCCTCGAAGGCAACGCCCGCCTGCGCATGACGCCGGGCAAACTCAGGATACCGCAATGATCGCCGCCCCCGCATGCTCTACCGTACCGCACTGGTCCTGCCGGTGCTGGGCCTCGCCGCCCTTGCCGGGTCGCAGCAACTGGGCGCGCAGGTCTTCAACGGTCACAACTCCAACGCCCCGGTGGACTATGCCGCCGACCGCATCGAACTGCAGGACAAGCAGGATCGGGTGATCCTCTCCGGCAACGTTGACGTTAAGCAGGCGGAACTGCGCCTGCGCGCGGCACGCACGGTGGTGAACTTCACCAACCAGGGCTCAATGCAGATCCAGCGCATCACCGCGAGCGGAGGCGTTGTCGTATCCCGTCCCGACGAGACTGCGACGGGTGATGTCGGCGTCTACGACTTCAACCAGCGCATCATCACGATGACCGGCAATGCCACCATCAAGCGCAGCAACGGCGACGTCCTGCGCGGCGGACGGCTGGTAGTGGACCTCAAGAGCGGCGTGTCATCGGCGTCTGCCGGACCGAACGGACGTGTTTCGGGTACGTTTTCGGTGCCGAAGCAGAACGGGAAGTAAGTTCCGGACCTGGTTCGGATTAATGAATTAACCAAAAGACATTTTCCTACAGCCTATAATGTGCGTAATTGGTTTCGGGTATCCTTCACTTCGAGGAGTCCCGATGCCAAGCAGTCCCATTTCCGTGCCCGCCGGGTATGCGCCCGCATTTGCCATAGGCTTTGCCGCGTCGTCCGGCGGTGACCTGTCTATCGTTGAACCTAGCCGACCGCTGCCGGTCACGTCCGTCCAGCCTCCCGCATCTTCGCCGCTTACCGGAACTGTCCAGGCGCAGACAACTGCCGGTCCCTTTATTCCTGCTGCAGCCCGGCCGGTTTTCCTGACGCTCGCGGGCCTCTGGCAGGGAAATGTCATCATAGCGCGATCCACCGATGGCGGCGCGACGCTCCAGCCACTTACCCTGGCAGGCGAGCCTTGGGCCAGTTTCACTTCCAACGCCTGCGAGGCCGTCTGGGAGGAGTACGAAGCAGGAGCCGCGCTCTACCTCATCGCCGATGTGACATCCGGTTCCCTGCAATATCGCCTGTCTCAATAGACTAGCGACCCAAAGATTCATCGCACAGCTCTCGTTTGGAGAACATCCATGCCAATCGATGTAATCGCGCGCGGAATGGCCGTAGCGCAAGCGCGCTCCTTCGCCTCGAACGAACCGGGCAAAGGTGCTGCACTCATCTTCACGGAAAGCGGCGACAGCTTGCAGACCGTTTCCGAACTTTCGCTTGGTATCGCACCTGTTCTCCCGAGCGGGGAGACGATACGGTGGCCCTGCAGGCCGCTCTATCGACCGGGTGCTTGATACTGGCCAAGGGAGCAAGTTACCAAATTACCGGAAGCCTTACGTGTCCGGCGTACCGCTGCGTCGTGATCGGTAATGGCGCGCGGCTCAACGTCAACTTCGGATCAGATTACGCCCGCCCGGTTTTCCAGAACGACAAGCAAAAGGACGTCAGTCACACTCTCATCGTTCGCGATCTTGTGATCCGCGGAAACTGCATGATCTTTGATTTTCGATACTCTTCCAACAACCCGGGTGCCGGGATGAAGATCAAAGCAAATTGCATTGACTTCAATACTCTCGACGGAAACCAGCGGCAAGGAACAGGATTAATTATATCCGACCAGATCGACTTTCTTGAAATGTCCAATATTGATATAATAAATGTCGATCAAGTATTCCAGATCGGCGGCGGAGCAGAACGTCGCGATAGCACTCAGCTATCGATGCGCCAGTTCTATATACAACAGGTAAATGGGATCGGATCCATTTCGGGTGTCGATAAATTTACCCTGGAGCAGGTAGATGCAATGACCGTGGACTCAGGCATAGCATACCTCCGATCCTGCAAGAACATTCAATGCCGATAGGTACATGTCGAAGGAATAGGTGCCCCCGGGTATTCGGCCGCCGGCGGCGCAATGCCAGCAGCAGCGCAGGGCTATGGTCATTACATCGCAAATCTCATCGAAATTGGCGTGCATTTCGATCAGTGTAAGACCATAGACCACGGCGGGACCGGCGGAACGGGAAAAGGCAGCATATACATCGGTCAAGCGTCGCTACCGAGGCTTCAGAATGTGAAGCTTACCAACTGTACACTTGCGTTGGCAATGATGGGCTCAGCCAATTGGAAGCCAATAGTCAACAGGGGGCGTTTCAAATGGAGCGGGGCCTGGCCATTCACAGCTGAAGTATCACTTCATGCAATCTCCATGCAGTACCAGGATGCCCAGATCGAAGATCCGGTCATTGATCGAACGAGCGCTGGAAATCTGCTGCCAGGCTCCACGCCGCTGAGCCTGACGGACACTGCGATATCAGGAGGCGGATCGCCTCCAACCCTGTCCGAGGTAGCGGACAGCTATAGCACGTTCACCGGCCATTCGGTGACATTCAATGCCGCAGGATACCAGATGGTCAAGGCCGTCAACGTACCACAGGGCTGGAATACCCTGATCTTCGAAGGACGCCGAACCGCTGGGCTGCCGAGGCTGTTCGCTCAGCAGACCGGCGGCAGCTTCTCCACGTTCGTCGATGCCGTACTGGTTGATGCCGCCGGCGAAGACGTGACCTGGCGCCTCCCTTCTGGAACGCAACGCCGAACCAGTCCATTAAGATCGGTTTCCTGTCTTCCGCGACAGGCGATGCACTCAATTGCACGTACATCGGCTTGGCGCGGGGCTTGCATGTTCGCAAACCGGTAACCTCGACCCTTGAAACCTTGGCGTCGCTCCCTCCCCCAGCAACCTTTGGCTGGGCAGACAAGCCATAGTAAGAGCCAACGGAATAGCCGACAGTATATACACTTGCCTGCGTAATGCTGCCGGTAGTGCCACTTGGGTACCGCTCGGCTAGCTCGGCAAGCAGCGGCATCAGAACGCCCTGTCGTGCACCAAGACCCGCATGGTCAGGAAGATGATCTGCAGATCGCGCATGATCGTCCATCCCTCCAGGTATTCCAGGTCAGCCTGGAGGCGGTTGACGAGGTCGGATTCGTGGTCGGTCGCACCTCGGAAACCGCGCACTTGCGCCAAACCTGACAAGCCGGGCTTCAGCGAATGGCGCTGCCAATACCGCAGATCCACTTCCCAGAACAGCTTGTCGCCGGCCAGCGATCCCGTCGCATGCGGGCGCGGGCCGACAAGGCTCATGTCGCCGAGCAGCACGTTGAACAACTGCGGCAGTTCGTCGATACTGGTGCGCCGGATGAAGCGCCCCACGCGCGTGATCCGCTGGTCGTCCTTCGAAGCCGAAACTGAACCGGTGGCATCACCCAGCGACTGCGTCATCGAACGGAACTTGTACATGTTGAAGAAGCGGTTGCCGCGCCCCATGCGGCGCTGCGTAAAGAATACCGAGCCGCCATCCTGCAGCTTCACTGCCAGAGCAACAACGATCAGAAGCGGTGAGAGTGCAAGGATCGCGCCACCCGCGAACGCGACATCGAACAGGCGCTTGACGGCGCGATCGCGCAAGCCGAGCGGCCCGGCTGACACCATCAGCAGGCCGTGCTTGCCGACAACGCGTGCGCCCTGAGCACCAAGCCGCGCAACCTCGTCGTCAAGCACTTCGCCATCGACGTTAGCGCCCTTGAGCATCATGGCCCATTCCGCACGACGTCCAGCAGGACAGCTCACTATCACGCGATCAATGTTGCGCAGTACGAGACCGATACGATCCAAAGCATTCGGGTCGTTGAGATTGGGCCTCAACCCCATACCGGCAGCTGAAATGCGGATCGCTCCACGCAATTGCACCTGAGGCCCACCATCATCGATGATGAGTTCGTTGATGATGTTGTCGCCGCAACGCCAGCGCACGAAACTGCGCAATTGCAGTCGCATCCACGCGACGACGGCCATCGCCGCCAATGCCCCCCGTTGAAGCCGGAACGCGAAACATCCGCATCGGGCCGGATCAGGAATTGCACGAAGACCACGACGAACACGGCGATGACGATCGCCACAAGCCCACGAAACACCCCTTTCCATCCGTCCTGCAGCGAGGCGGTGGAATAGGCTCCGTTGTAAAGCGCCAGTGTCAGGAAGATCGGCAGGATCAGTTGAGCATGGACAAGGCTTTCACCAAGCCCCTGCGTACCGGCAAGTATATAGCCGGTCGCCGCAAAAGCGATGAAAATCGATACGATGTCTCCCACGACCAGCGAAAGATAGCACTGCAGGCGCCTCCGCTCGAGCGACGGAGCGACGAGCAGATCATCGATATCGATCCGCTCTTTGGCGAGCGCACCTGTTGCAAACGGAGCATTCATGCTGGCAGCACTCGGGCTTGCGAATTCACGCTGAATGCCTCCCTCATCAGAACCTCAGCGCGCGCAGCATGCACGTCATGCTGCGACGCAATAGGTATATGCCCGTATGTACTGAAGAGGCAACCCGAAAAGCGGAATCGGTCAGGACGTGGTAATTGTCGGTCGTTTCGAATTAGGACGCGCGGATCTTGCGATTGTAAGAAGACCGTCAGCTAATAACAGTTCCGCGTTCTGACTGTTAGCCAGCAAAGTCTGGTGAAGCGCTACCAAGCGCGCGACCAGGCGCTCGAGACGATACCCGCGCCAGACCTGCAACTGGGCCGTCAGTGCGGGCTGATCCTTCCAGAATATCCGCCGCGCGCCGGCTTCGGCCTTGAGGAATCCCGCAACGTCGCGGCCGTCACCCAACCGGGCATTCAGGCCCGCGAGTTGCGCCGTTCTGCGTTCGAAGGCAAGCAGAAGACCGACCGGGTTCATACCCTGCTCTCGCATCCGCCTCAGTTCAGGACCAATAGCGTCACGCTTTCCCCGAGCACCGCATCAACGAGCGGGCCGAAATCGTCATCCTCCGTCGATGCGCCGATCGCGTCGAGGTCTCCTGCCGCGACCGGCCGAGGAGTTTCGGGCGATGCGTCGAGATAAAGCGCCAGCTTAGTCACTTCCGAACGGGCGAGTCGCGTATCGAGACCTGCACCGCGCGCGATGCGTTCGGCGATCTCGCTGCCCAGCTTGAGGCCTGCAGCGTTTGCCATCGTCCGTACCGATGCGGTCGCCGAAGCCAGGTCCGGCGGATAGAACATCGCAACAAGGCCATCAGGCCGTCCCGCAAGCAGCTTGGCGGTCCGCGATTTGTCCGTGGCGCCGGTCGCGACGATCAGGACCGGGCATCCCTCGACAGCGTTTTCCAGCAGGGTCTGGACGGCATCGTGCGCCTCGTCACCCTGCGCGCGAACCCATATGTGGCGCGCGCCGCCGAACAGGGAAGTGGAACGGGCCTCATCACCGAGACGGACGGGGTCGCGGCGCAGTTCCGAACCCGACATTTCGATCCGTTCGCCGGGTTCGGGAAGCAGGGAGAGAATCTTCGCCGCTGCATCTGAAGCTCCCGACTCGTCAGGCCCGCAGAAGAAGAAAACGCGGGCATCGCGGGCAGCACGCTGGGCAAGGCCCGCGAACTCCTTCTGGGTAGCCTTCACGGCCCTTTACTGGGCAGTTTCACCGCGCAGACGCAGCGCGATGTTGGTGACGATGCGCGTGGCGATATCCTTGGACATGTTCTCCAAGGCCGTCTGCTCGGCGGCGATCGTCGCGTAGTCCGAAGAAACGACATCGATTCCCGCATCGGAGCCTGCAGTCTGGTCGAGCACGACTTCGCCGCTGCCCACCTCCACAAGCTGATAGCGTGCGCGCAACGTACGGCGCTCGCGGCCGACGGTATCGTCGGAGAGCAGCGCGAAGCTTTCCAGCTTGTCGTCGAGACGCACATCCAGCCGATACTTCGGCGCCACGCCCTTGCACCCGAGACGCCAAGCTCGTCGACCAGCGCGTTACGCACCAGCCAGCCTGCCCTGCCCTGGATCGCCGAGACCTCGACGGCGGCAAGCCCCTGCGCGACGGCGGCATTGCCGCCGCCGGCGTACATCGGCTGCAACCCGCACCCGGCGAGCAGCATGGCGGCGGTGAGGGCGACTAAAGCCTTCACGCGACGAGATTTACCAGTCGGTCGGGCACCACGATCACCTTGCGAATTTCCGCACCATCCAGCGCACGCTGCACCTTCTCGCTGGCAAGGGCAAGCGCCTCGAGGTCTTCCTTCGAAGTGCCCTTGGCGACGGTGAGGGTATCGCGCAGCTTGCCCTTGACCTGAACGGCCACGGTGACCTCGTCATCCACCAGCAGCGCCGGATCGACCTCGGGCCAGGCGGCATCGGCGATCAGGCCCTCTCCGATCGAGGCCCAGGCCTCTTCGGCAAGGTGCGGCATCATCGGCGAAACCAGCAGCAGCAGCGTGCGAATCGCGGCGGAACGGCTGGCGGAGGGCTGGGCCTTCTCGACCGCGCCGGTCAGTTCGTAGATGCGCGCCACGGTCTTGTTGAAGCCGAGCGATTCGATGTCGCGCGCCGCAGCATCCACGGTCTGGTGAACCTTGCGGTCCAGCGCCTTGTCTTCACCCGTGGCCGCCGCATCGTACTGCGCGAACAGACGCCACAAGCGCTGGACGAAGCGGCCGCAGCCTTCGATGCCCGCTTCGGACCACGGCAGGTCGCGCTCGGGCGGGCTGTCGGACAGCATGAACCAGCGGATCGCGTCAGCGCCGTACGTCGCGACGATCTCGTCGGGATCGACGACGTTCTTCTTCGACTTCGACATCTTGATGACGCGGCCGACGATAACAGGGCGGCCAGTCGCTATCTCATATACCTTGCCGTCCCGCCGTTCGATCTCGGCTGGCGATACAAAATACTCTCGGCCAACGGGCTTATCCCAATGCTCATGGGAGCCGCCAATCTGAGTCGTGTTCTCAGGGGCAATGTCGAAGACGCTATACGTCTCATGCGTGACCATGCCCTGCGTGAACAGGCTGCCGAACGGTTCCTTGACCTCGATCTTGCCGATGCGGGCCAGCGCGCGGGTCCAGAAGCGGGCGTAGAGCAAGTGCAGGATCGCATGCTCGATGCCGCCGATGTACTGCTCCACCGGAAGCCACTCGGCAATTTTTGCCGGGTCGAACGGGCGGTCGTCAGGCTGGCTGGCAAAGCGCAGGAAGTACCACGAGCTATCGACGAAAGTGTCGAGCGTGTCGGTCTCGCGGCGGGCCGGGTGGCCGCACTGCGGGCAGTCGACATGCTTCCAGGTCGGGTGGCGCACCAGCGGGTTGCCCGGCGTCTGGAAATCGACGTCCTCGGGCAGCACGACGGGCAAGTGCTTCTTGGGCACCGGCACCACGCCGCAGACCTCGCAGTGGATGAACGGGATCGGCGTGCCCCAGTAGCGCTGGCGCGAAACGCCCCAGTCGCGCAGGCGCCACACCGTCTTGCCCTCGCCCCAGCCTTCGCCTTCAGCGCGGGCGATGACGGCGGCCTTGGCCTCCGCGACGCTCAGGCCGTTCAGGAAGTCGGAGTTCACCAGAACGCCGTCGCCCGCCTCGGACTCGCCGTCGAAGGGCTTGTCAGCCTCCTCGGCGCTCGCCGCGACGACGCGCGCGATCGGAAGCTGGTACTTGGTCGCGAATTCGAAGTCGCGCTGGTCGTGGCCCGGCACGGCCATGACCGCGCCGGTGCCGTAGTCCATCAGCACGAAGTTGGCGATGTAGACCGGCAGCTGTGCGCCCGAGAACGGGTGCTTCGCGGTGATGCCGGTATCGAAGCCCAGCTTCTCGGCCGTTTCAAGCTCTGCGGCGGTGGTGCCGCCCTGCTTGCACAGCGCGATGAAGTCCTGAACTTCGGGTCGCCCTTCGGCCGCGCCTTGCGCGATCGGGTGATCGGCGGCAACGGCAACGAAGCTTGCGCCGAAGATCGTGTCCGGGCGGGTCGAGTAGACCTCCACCTTTCCACCGGTCGAAAGGTCGAAGCTGAACTGCAGGCCCTGTGACTTCCCGATCCAGTTCTCCTGCATCGTACGGACCTTCTCGGGCCACTTGTCGAGGGTGGAGAGGCCGTCGAGCAGTTCGTCGGCGAAGTCGGTGATCTTGAGGAACCACTGGGAGAGCTTGCGCTTCTCGACCAGTGCGCCCGAGCGCCAGCCGCGCCCGTCGATCACCTGCTCGTTCGCCAGCACGGTCTGGTCGACCGGATCCCAGTTCACCGCGGATTCCTTGCGGTAGACCAGGCCGTGTTCGTACAGGTCGAGGAACAGCGCCTGTTCCTGGCCGTAATATTCCGGCTCGCAGGTCGCGATCTCGCGGCTCCAGTCGAGCGCGAAGCCCAGGCGCTTGAGCTGGGCCTTCATGTTGGCGATGTTCTCGCGCGTCCAGCCGCCGGGGTGGACGCCCTTTTCCATCGCCGCGTTCTCGGCCGGCATGCCGAAGGCGTCCCAGCCCATCGGGTGCAGGACTTCGAAGCCCTTCATCCGCTTGTAGCGCGCCAGCACGTCGCCCATCGTGTAGTTGCGGACGTGGCCGATGTGGATGCGGCCCGAGGGATACGGGAACATCTCCAGCACGTAGCTGCGCGGCTTCGTGGAAGTGTCGTCGGCGCGGAAGCTCTGCGCTTCGTCCCACGCAGCCTGCCAGCGCGTGTCCGCCTGTGCGGGATCGAACCGCTCGGTCATCTTTGTCTAAACTCCTGCGGGACCGGCCCGCCAAATGAACGGGCGGCCGCAAGGGCCGCCCGATAATTCTTAACCGCCGATCGAATCGCGGCGCAGGTCGCGGGCACGGGTGAGGATGATGTCCTCGAGCTTCTGCACCGTCGCGGCCTGTACCGGCGCGGCGACCCAGCCACCGCCCTGCGCCACTTCGCGCACGGCGGTGACGCGCAGCGCATCGGCGCGCAGGTCCTGGTCGAGGATCGCGATCGACACCTTCACGCGCTCGGTCGGAGTCTTGGGATTCACGTACCAGTCGGTGATGATGACGCCGCCGGCGCTGTCCGACTGGAGCAGCGGCATGAACGAAACCGAATCGAGGCTGGCGCGCCACAAGTAGCTGTTCACGCCGATCGTGGTAACCTGCGAAGGCGCGAGCTTGGCCTGCTCCTTCTTCCTGCCACCGCCGCAACCGGCCAGTGCCAGCGCCGCCGCGGCGCAGATGCCCACGGTCGTCAGCGTGCGCACGGTGAAGAGGCCGTTGTCGGTGCTGGCTTTCATGTTCGTTCCCAAATCCGGTGTCAGAGGCTGCAGACGCGGCGCGCGCCGAGCCTGTCGTCAAAACGCCTCTATAACCGCCAGTGGGCCAGCGGCAAGAGCGCCTTTCCGATGCGCCGTCCCAAGCAGGGCTTGGATGAGCGCGTCCTGAACGAGCGCGCTCCTCCTTTGCCCCGCCACTCAGGCCGTGTTAATCTGCGCCGACGATCATGGCACTTCCTTTGCGGCGTTTCCGTGATGGTCGATCGGCAAGTAGCGGACAGGGGCATTCGATGAGTACCGAGCGTGAGGGCGCAACCCGGGGAGGCATGAAGGGAAGCCTGCTTCTGGCAGGCTGCGTTACCCTGCTTGCGCTGCCGAGCGCAGTTCTCGCATTCTCGACGGACTTCAAGAGCAACGCCTCGGCAACTTCCGGGCAGATCGATCTGCTTACTCCGGAAACCACTCAGGAGAACCTGTCGCAGGCGATCGCGATGCGCTCGCTCGCCAAAGGCGACCTGTTCCCTTTACACCCGCAGGCACGCCCAATCGCTCGGATCGCGCCGTGACTGTCGCGGTGCGCGTCGATCCGGAAGCGGCACAGGCGATTATAGTTCACGGCCGCGCTCCGCTCGCACAGGCCAACCAGGATCCCGCACGCCTGCGTATCGCCCCCACCGCCTTCAACCTTGGCGTCTCGCGCGGGTACCAGAACTTCGCCCAGAATCTGGTGCCGCAGGCCACCAACAGACCGATGGCGGAACTGCCTGACCTCAAGAAATTCAGCCTGTCGCCCGGCCCGACCAAGCACGACGAATCACGCTTCAGCCCCCGCATCTCTCTCGACGAAAAGAAAGCCTCGGGCCGTGCCCCACGTACTTTCGCTGTCGATGGCAGCGAGGTCGATCTCGGCGGCGCCTATCGCGTGACGGAGAATCTCGATGTGACTGCGGGCGTGCGCTACTCGCAGGAACGCGAACGACTGGTCCCGCTGACCGATGGCAAGCAGGACAGCCAGGCCGTTTACGTGGGCACCCAGTTCAAGTTCTGATCCGAGCAATATTGCTTGCAAAATCTGCAATCAATATTGGTGCGTTTAGGTCAATAGTCGGCCTTGCGGCCGTCATAATCCTTCCATAGCCTTGTCGTCGGTGGATGCTCACAACGAAAGGCTAAGCATATGGCGCGCGTTGCAATTGTAACCGGCGGAACCCGGGGTATTGGCGAAGCTGTTTCGCTCGCACTGAAGGAACGCGGTCACACCGTCGTCGCGAATTACGCAGGCAACGAAGAAAAGGCAGCCGCCTTCACGGAGCGCACCGGCATCCCCTCCTACAAGTGGGACGTGGGTGACTTCGAGGCGACGCAGGACAGCTGCGCGCGCATCGCGTCTGAAATCGGTCCGATCGACATCGTGATCAACAACGCAGGGATCACCCGCGACGGCGTGCTCCACAAGATGAGCTTCGACGACTGGAACGACGTCATGCGCGTCAACCTCGGCGGCTGCTTCAACACCGCCAAGGCGACCTTCTCGGGCATGCGCGAGCGTGGCTGGGGCCGCATCGTCAACATCGGTTCGATCAACGGACAGGCCGGCCAGTACGGCCAGGTGAACTATGCCGCTGCAAAGAGCGGTATCCACGGGTTCACCAAGGCGCTGGCGCAGGAAGGTGCCAAGTACGGAGTGACCGTCAATGCGATCGCGCCGGGCTATATCGATACCGACATGGTCGCCGCCGTGCCGCCGCCGGTGCTGGAGAAGATCGTCGCCAAGATTCCGGTGGGTCGCCTCGGCAGCGCCTACGAGATCGCACGTGGCTGTGCCTTCCTGTGCTCGGAGAACGCGGCGTTCGTTACCGGTTCGACGCTGAGCATCAACGGCGGCCAGCATATGTACTGAGGATGGCAGGCGAATAGCCTGGCGGACTCGCATTTGGCGCAACAACAGGCGCAACTTGAACTCATCGCCCGAAAAGCGTAGAGTTAACGCCGCAAACGACACTGGCCTGTGGCCATGTGGATCAAGCCCTCGCCGCTGCAACGGCGGGGGCTTAGTCGTTTCAGGGCGTAGAGCTCAACGTCTGGGGGACACGCTGCAACGCATCCCCCACCCGTCGCCTACTTCCGGCCCTTAACCTCCACCACCTTCAGGATGAGGGTGGCAAAGGCGAACAAGGCCCCAAGGAAGAGGCACAAGTCAGCAAACGACACTGGCTTTTCCTCCAAGGGATCGACGGCAGAAGCGCCGCCGCCGAGCACCCTATAGGAAAAATCCTATGTGTTCCACATTTGTTCTCTTCGGACGTCAGACGAGTTCGGCAAGCGCCGCTGCCTCGAAGCCCTTCAATTCGCCCGCATTTCCATCACGCACCTTGGAGACCCAGTCGGGATCGGTGATGAGCGCGCGGCCAACGGCGATCAGGTCGAACTCATCGCGTTCCATGCGTTCCACGAGTCGATCGAGGCCGACGCTCGACGAGCCCTCGCCACCGAACGCAGCCATGAAATCGCCGGAAAGTCCCACTGACCCGACGCTGATGGTGGTGGCACCGGTGAGCTTCTTGGCCCAGCCGGCGAAGTTCAACCCGTTCTCGCCGTCGATCTCCGGGAACTCGGGCTCCCAGAAACGGCGCTGCGAACAGTGCAGGACGTCCACGCCCGCCTCGACCAGAGGCTGTAGCCAGTCCGCCATGAGGTCCGGAGTCTCGGCAAGGCGCGCGGCATAGTCCTGCTGCTTCCACTGGCTCAAGCGCAGGATCAGGGGATAGCCCGGCCCTACCGCCTCGCGCACCGCCGCCACGACTTCGGCCGCGAAGCGCGAACGCTCGCGAATGGTCGCGCCGCCGTAGCGGTCGGTGCGCAGGTTGCTGCCCGACCAGAAGAACTGGTCGATGAGGTAGCCATGCGCACCGTGCAGTTCGACCACGTCGAAGCCAAGCCGCTTTGCATCGGCCGCAGCACGAGCGAACGCGGCCACGCTGTCGGCGATGGCTTCCTCGCTCATCGCCTTGCCGCGCGGGACATCGGGCGCATCGTAGCCCGACGGGCTCTCGACGGGCGCATCGGGCACCCACTCGGTCATGAAGCTCTTGGTCGCGCCGGTGTGCCACAATTGCGGCCCCATGCGGCCGCCTGCTCCGTGCACCGCATCGATTACCTGCTTCCAGCCGCCCAGGGCAGGCTCACCATGGAAGAAGGGGATCCCCGGATCGTTGCGAGAGGCAGGGCGGTCGATCACCGTGCCTTCGGACAGGATCAGGCCGACACCACCTTCGGCCCGGCGGCGGTAATAAGCGGCCTGCGCCTCGCCGGGGATGCCCTCGGCGGCGAAGGCCCGGGTCATCGGCGCCATGACGATGCGGTTGGGAAGGTCCAGCGAGCCGATGCGGAACGGCTTGAACAGAACGTCGGTGGCACTTGCGGTCATTGCGGAGGAACTCCGGTTTGCTGGGGAGCCGTTTAGGTATATATTGGATACCTGACGTCAATGAGGCACCTTATGGTGCGCAAGTATATCCAGGGATACCTTGATGCCGGAATGCGAGCATTTCTCCGTCGATTGCCCGAGCCGCCTGCTGTTCGACCAGATCGCCGACAAGTGGTCGATGATGGTGCTGACGGTCCTCGATGCCGGACCGATGCGCTTCAACGGCATCAAGCGCCATCTGGAGGGCGTGACTCAAAAGGCGCTTACCCAGTGCCTGCGGCGGCTGGAGCGCAACGGATTGCTCGAGCGACGGGTCATCGCCGCATCCCCCATCGGGGTGGAGTATGAGATCACTCCGCTGGGCCGCTCGTTGCAGACTCCGTTCAAGGCGCTGTACGGCTGGACGATCGTCAACATGCAAGACGTGGAGAAAGCTCGGGTGGAGTACGACCGGCGCCTTGTCGCCTGACCCAGTCAATTCAGGCTGAACGAAGGGTCGAGCAGCCGTAAATGCGCCTGCGTCATCAGGCTGACCGAGATCTCCGATGACCGCAAGCGCATCATCGATGGCAATGCCGCACCCCACGCTCAGGGGGCCGAGGCCGGTCAGCGCCCGTGCCAGATCCCTGTCGTACGCCTGCAAGCGCTCGACCTCCACTCGGCTCACATCGAACTGCGAGCCCAGGATAGTGTCTCGCCCGATTCCGCCCGCAACCGTGTCAGGTAGAGCAGGTTCACGAAGGCCGAACCGTCTCGCCGGAAATTGATGATCGGCGCCCTGGCCGACATGGTGTCGTCGTTGTGCAGGAAGGCGCGGAACTTCGCATGGGCTTGCCCATCCCGCGTATCGCCCTGCAGGAAGCGGCAGTTGCGACCGATCACGTCGTCACCGGAATAGCCGGTCAGTTCGCTGAAACGCTCATTGACGAACAGAAGCGGATGATCCCCCTCGATAGATGCCAGAGCCAGCGCCATCGGCAGCGATGCCAGAAAGTCGCGTAGTTCCGAGGGAACCGTTGTTTCCATCTCAGGTCAACTCCAGCCGAGCAGGCTGAAATGCGTACCAGACCGATGCCGTAAAACGCAACGCCGAGTCGGGAAATTCAAAGTCTTGGCGCCTTGTCTGCGCTCGGCATCCCACATTGGGCATAACGAAAAAGGGCCGCGGTTTCCCGCGACCCCTTTTGTAGCCGAAACTCTGAAAGCGATTAACGCTTCGAGAACTGGAAGCTGCGGCGTGCCTTGGCGCGGCCGTACTTCTTACGCTCGACCACGCGGCTGTCGCGGGTGAGGAAGCCGGCTGCCTTGACGGCCGAGCGCAGGGCCGGCTCGTACTTGGCGAGAGCCTGGGCGATGCCGTGCTTCACAGCGCCGGCCTGGCCCGACAGACCGCCACCCTTGACGGTGGCGATGACGTCGTACTGCTCTTCGCGGCCAGCGACCTGGAAGGTCTGGTTGATCACGAGGCGCAGGGTCGGACGTGCGAAGTAGACTTCCTGGTCACGGCCGTTGACGATGATCTTGCCCGAGCCGGGCTTGATCCACACGCGGGCAACGGCGTCCTTGCGGCGGCCGGTGGCGTAAGCGCGGCCCTGCGCGTCGATCTGCTGCTCGCGCAGCGGAGCGTTCGAGACGGGAGCGGCTGCCACGGTCTCGTCACCGACGGTGACGTTGCCGGCGATGTCCGCGAGGTCGGACAGGCTCTGCACGGTTTCGTTGTCGGACATTATGCGCCCACCTTGTTCTTGCGGTTCATCGAAGCGACGTCGAGCGCTTCGGGCTGGGTGCCACCGTGCGGGTGCTCGGTGCCGGCGTAGACGTGCAGGGCGCGCATCTGGTCACGGCCGAGCGGACCACGGGGAATCATGCGCTCGACAGCCTTTTCAAGCACGCGCTCGGGGAAGCGACCGGCGAGGACCTTGTCCGCGGTGACTTCCTTGATGCCGCCGGCATAACCGGTGTGCTTGTAGTAGGTCTGCTGCTTGAGCTTGTTGCCCGTGAAGCGCACCTTCTCCGCGTTGATGATGACGACGTGGTCGCCGCAATCAACGTGAGGGGTGAAGCTGGGCTTGTGCTTGCCGCGCAGCAGGTCGGCGATGATCACGGCCAGACGGCCTACAACCAGATTCTCGGCATCGATCAGATGCCACTTCTTCTCCACCTCGGCCGGCTTGATCGACCGGGTGACCTTCGTGAGCGCCTTCATGGCTGGTCATTCCCTATAATTCGAGCGCCAGCCACGGGAGCGAATCCCCTGATAGCGCGGAAGGCGGCCAAATCGTCGAAATGGCTGCGTAAGTCAAGCAATGCGCGGGATTGCAGAGAGGTAAAATAATACCTTCAAGCAGGCAGCGGCAATCCGCCCAGCCCTGCCAGCGTTCCCGGCGCTCCGGCATCGCAGCGCCAGCCGAGCACGGCGGGCGCTTCGTAAGGGTGCCGTTGCGCCACCCGGGCGACGGCAGCATCCAGCAGTTCCGCCCGGGTCTTGAACAGCACCCCGACCTCGCGCGACGTCCCGCGTTCGCCGTTCCAGACGAAGACGCTGACAATACCGGGCACGATGTTCGCGCAGGCCGCCAGCGATTCGTGGAGCATGGCGTCGATCACCTCCAGCGCCGCGTCCTCGTCGGGGAACGGGCACCAGACGAGCGCACCGCCTGTCATCCCCGGCGACCGAGGGCATGCGCGCCCCACACCGTCGCGGCGACCAGCAGTGCACCGCAAAGCTGGTGCGCCACGGCGATCCACAAGGTCACGCCGGACCACACCGTGAAGATGCCCAGCAGCACCTGCGTCCCGAACGCACAGTGCACCGCGACCGAGACTAGCCGCTCGTGCTTCGCCTTGAGCCTGCGGCCCATGACGACGAGCACCACGACGATGGCCCAGGCCCACCAGCGGTGAATGAAGTGCGTGAGGTAGGGATCGTTGACCAGCGAGGAGAAGAACCCGCGCGCCCAATCGACGCCTTCGGGGAAGAAGCTGCCCTGCATCAGCGGCCAGGCGTCCCAACTCCACCAGCCGGCGCCGGCGATGTAACCGGCACGCAGGCCCGCCACCATCGCGCCCATGAACAGTTGCAGCGCCAGCATGCCCAGCGCCAGGGCGCCGAAGCGGGTCAGCCGCGCGCGCTGCTCTCCCCGCTCCATCGCCTTGAGGTCCAGCGCGGTCCAGACGAGCCCGCCCAGCGTGAAAAGCGCCACCAGCAAGTGCGCGGCGAGGCGAAAGTGACTCACCCGGTCGAGCGCCTCGGCGCTGAGGCCGGAGGAGACCATCCACCAGCCGACGACGCCCTGCAGGCCGCCCAGCGCCAACAGCGCCAGCAGGCGCGGCTTGTAGCCGCCGGGAATCGTGCGCTTGTACCAGAACCACGCCAGCGGAACCGCGAAGACGAGGCCGATCGTGCGCGCCAGAAGACGGTGGAACCATTCCCAGAAGTAGATGAACTTGTACTGCGCCAGCGTCATGCCTGCCGGGCCATTGACGTCGAGATACTGCGGGATCTGCTTGTAGCGAGCGAACTCGGCCTGCCACTGAGCGTCGGTGAGCGGCGGGATGGCGCCGGTCAGCGGCTTCCATTGCGTGATGGAAAGGCCCGACTCGGTGAGCCGGGTGATCCCGCCGACCGCGACGATCAGCACCACCAGCACCGCAACACTCAGGAGCCAGCGCACCATCGGGGCGATATCATCACTTGTCCCGATGATCGGGCGACCGTCGTTCACTCTCATGCGTCTGCTTCTTCCGTCATGCGGGCGATTCCTGCGATTTTGCGGGCATTTGCGCAAGAGGGCGTTCGACGGCACGTGTTTTCGACGAGTCCTGCGTGAAAATTTTGCGTCCGGCCCTTGCGAAATGATACAACGTTACATAGATGGCTGCCCATGCGTACTGCCCTTCTTGCGATCTCGTAACCGCCTCGACCGTGCCGGAATCATCCTGAGCGGGCTGTGTGCGGTGCATTGCATCCTGGGCGTCGTGCTTGTCGGCGTGCTGGGACTGGGCGGCGAAGCGCTTCTTTCGCCCAGTATCCACCGCATCGGACTGGCGATGGCTCTGGTCGTGGGCATCATTTCGCTCGGCTTCGGCGTGCTGCGCCACGGGCGGGTCGCGCCGCTGGCGATCGGTGCTTCGGGCCTGACGTTGATGGGCATCGCCCTCCTCGTCGATCACGGGATCGAGGAGACCGTGCTGACGATCGCAGGCGTCAGCCTCGTCGCCTTCGCGCACATTCGGAACTTGCACGGCGCCTGTTGAGCGCTATTCGGCAAGCCATGGCTGCCGAAATCCTGCTTACCGTGAATGGCGAACCGCGCCGCATTGCCGCCGGTTCCAGCATTGCCGACCTCGTCGCGCAGATCGGCCTCGACCCGAAGAAGGTCGCGGTCGAGCACAATGCCGAGATCGCGCCGCGCTCGACGCTTGCCGACGTGACCTTGTCCGAAGGCGATGTGCTGGAGATCGTCCACTTCGTCGGCGGCGGCTGATCGGGCCGCCCTGCCCCCGCTTTTCCTGATTCACGCTTCCCCGAAAGGACGCGCTTCGTGACCGATTTCCCCGCCGATACCTGGACTGTTGCCGGTCGTACTTTCACCTCGCGCCTGATCGTGGGCACGGGCAAGTACAAGGACTTCGCGCAGAACGCCGCCGCCGTGGAAGCCTCGGGCGCGGAAATCGTCACCGTCGCGGTGCGCCGTGTCAACGTGTCGGACCCCAAGGCGCCGATGCTGACCGACTTCATCGACCCGAAGAAGATTACCTACCTTCCCAACACCGCCGGCTGCTTTACGGCCGAAGACGCCATCCGCACTCTGCGCCTGGCGCGCGAGGCCGGCGGCTGGGATCTGGTGAAACTCGAAGTGCTGGGCGAGGCCCGCACGCTTTACCCCGACATGCGCGAAACGCTGAAGGCCACCGAAATCCTCGCGAACGAAGGCTTCCTGCCGATGGTCTACTGCGTCGACGATCCGATCGCCGCCAAGCAGTTGGAAGAAGCGGGCGCCGTCGCGGTGATGCCGCTAGGCGCGCCGATCGGCTCGGGCCTCGGAATCCAGAACAAGGTGACCGTGCGCCTCATCGTCGAGGGCGCCAAGGTGCCGGTGCTGGTCGACGCGGGCGTCGGCACCGCTTCGGAAGCCGCCGTGGCGATGGAACTGGGCTGCGATGGCGTGCTGATGAACACCGCGATCGCCGAGGCGAAAGAGCCTGTCCGCATGGCCCGCGCCATGAAGCTGGCAGTCGAGGCCGGTCGCCACGCCTACCTCGCCGGTCGCATGGGCCAGCGCCGCTACGCCGATCCGTCGAGCCCCTCGCCGGCCTCATCTGAGTGCCTCCGTACCGAAACGGGACGGGCTTCCCACCTTTCCCGTTTCCGACGGCAAACTGCGCATACAAACCTTTGCATCGTAAACCGTCCAGAAAGGATGATCGTGGTTAAATCCGACTCGTGACGGGGATCTTCCCGACACATCAGGGACAATCACGATGGCCCACACAGGTACGGCTAGTCTGACGATCAACGAGCTGCGCGAATTCGCCAGCTTCTCCCCCAGCGAGCAGCGCTATATCCGGCGCAGCCTCGATATCGGCCTCGGCCGCCAGGATGCCTTCAAGCTCTGGGCGCGCGACGAGGACGAACTGGCCTCGATCCGAAAGCAGTACGTCGCCTATCAGGACCTCAAGGCCCTGCGCGCGATGCGGCCGGACGACTACAGCTTCGACGACGTCGACGCCTTCATGGGCAAGCTGGTGCGGATGGCCGCATTCGACCTCGCGCAGGAACGCCTGACGAGCTTCTCCGCCTTCCGCTTCCTCTACGAGCGCCTGCTAGGCGGCTGGGCACGGCCGTGGCTCCCGGGGGCCTTCTGCGGAGCCGCAGCACTGCCGCAGATCCGCCCTGACCGCCGCCGCACCCTGCTCCACTCGATCAGCGAAGCCGCCGCCACCGCGCCCGGCTGGTCCGACCGCGAGCCGAGCTTCTATCCCGAGTTCATCGAGAAGGAAGCCGCTTAAGCCGGTACCGGCTCGACGACAGAGCCCCCTGCCCGTGCCTTCGCCGCCAGGTTGTGGACGTAGTCCAGCTTGGCGACGATCGCGTCGGACAGATGGAAGGGGTAAAGATCCGGCTGCCCCATCGAGCGGTTGATCGCGTTCATCGCAAAGGAGAGCGGCCCCATCGCTTCGGTCAGCGCACGGGTGTCAGCCGTGTAGGGATTGAAATCCAGCTCCACTTCCAGCCCGACCTCGTCGCCCGGCAGCGGAGCCAGCGACAGGTCGAAACCGCCCGCCGTCGCCAGAACATCGACGATGTGCAGGTAATGCGCGAAGGTCTCTGCAAAATCCTCCCACGGATGGGAGGTCGCGTAGAAGCTGACGAAAGCGTCGGTCCACACTTTCGACCCATCATCATTGTAGTGCGCCTGCAGCGCCTGTTGATAGTCGATCCGCTCATCACCGAATATCGTGCGGAAAGCCTCCAGTTCGGCCGGATCGGTCTCGACCAGCCGCGACCAGTAGTGGTGGCCCACTTCATGCCGAAAATGGCCGAGCAGGGTGCGATAGGGCTCGCCCATCGCATGGCGCATCCGCTCACGCTCGGCATCGTCGGCCTCGATCAGGTTGAGCGTGATGACGCCGCCGTCGTGACCGGTGAAGATTCGCGGACTGCCCGCCTGCTCCGCCGCCGCATCGTAGAGGAAATCGAAGGCGAGGCCCTGTGTTCCTGGACCTTCCTCGGCCTTGGTTTCCAGCGGGAGGCCCAGCCTCATCAGCGTGTGGAACAGCCGCCGCTTGGCCGCCTCGATCCTGCCCCAGCGCGGCGGCACCGAGGGTTCGGACAAGTCCGGGATCGTGCGGTTGTGGCGGCAGGCGCGGCACATCGGCGTGGTGTCGTCGCTCGCCACCAGCCAGTTGCAGATCTGGTAGTCGTTGTTGTTGGCGCAGACGACGACATCCGCCACCTCGCCTTGCGCATCGCGCCAGACAGTCGCGCCGTCGGCCAGGAAGCGGAAGCCGTCGATTTCGGGATCGTAGCCAAGGGTGGCCTGGCAGCCGGGGCAAACCCGGACTTCGAAATGATTCAGGCGGCGGCAGTTCGGGCAGGGGAAGGCACGCATGGCGCACTCGCTGTAATTGACGTTTGCCCCGTCAACGCAGGAAGCGCGCCACCGTTTCCTTACGCGCGATAAAGCGCGTCCAACCGAGTGCCGTACCGTTCCTTGAGCTTGTGCCGGCGGATCTTGAGACTCGGGGTCATCTCCTCGTTCTCGATCGAGAACGGCTCGTCGGCGAAGGCGTATTGACGCACCTTCTCGATCACCGAGAGGTCGGCGTTGACCCGGTCGATCGCATTGCGCAGCGCGGTGCGGAATGCCGGAAGCCCCTGCAGCTTGCGGAAATCGAAAGTCTCGCCGTTATCCCGTGCCCACTGCAGCGCCCAGTCGGCGTCGGGGACGATCAGGCCGACGATGTAGGGCTTGCGGTCACCGTAGACCATCGCCTGCGCGATCTCCGGCTGGAGCGTCAGCATCGATCTCGACCTTCTGCGGAGAGACGTTGTCGCCCTTGTCGTTGACGATCATGTCCTTCTTGCGGTCGGTGATGGCAATGCGCCCGCGATCGTCGATATGGCCGATGTCGCCGGTATGGAGCCAGCCGTCCTTGAGCACGTTCGCCGTCGCCGCCTCGTTCTGCCAGTAACCCGACATCACGAGTTCCCCGCGCACGAGAATCTCGCCGTCCGCGGCGATCCTGACCTCGACCCCGCGCATCGGCGGGCCGACGGTGTCGAACTTCACGCCTGCCGACGGGCGGTTGCAACTGATGATCGGCCCCGACTCGGTCTGGCCGTAGCCCTGCAACAGCGTCAGCCCCATCGCGTCGAAGAAGACGCCGATCTCCGGGTTGAGCGGCGCCCCGCCCGAGACCAGCGCCTTCATTCGCCCGCCGAAGCGGGCGCGGATCTTGGGCCGGAGGGTCCGCTCGATCACCAGATCGAGCGGATAGTCGAGCAGCCCGCGCTTGCCGTTCAGACGGCGCATGCCCCCGCCGATCGCCCAGTCCATGAGGCGGTTGGCGACGGCGCCCTGCTTCTCGATCTGCTTCATGATGCGGGTGCGCAGCACCTCGAACAGGCGCGGCACCACGACCATCACGGTCGGGCGCACTTCCTCGATATTGGCGGCGAGCTTGTCGAGGCCTTCCGAATAATAGATCTGCCCGCCCAGCCCGATCGGCAGCCACTGGCCGCCGGTGTGCTCGTAAGCGTGGCTGAGCGGCAGGAACGAAAGGAAAATCTCGCGCTTGTCCGGCCCCCGATCCCAGCCGAAGTCCTGCTCGATGATTTGCGCGGCGCCCGCCACGTTGGACAGCAGCATGCCGTGATGCTGGCGCACCCCGCGCGGCGCGCCGCCGGTGCCGCTGGTGTAGATGATGCAGGCAAGGTCGGTACGGCCGATGTCCGCGATCCGCCGATCGACCTCGGCGCGCGCCGAGGTGGCATCACCTTCGAGCAGTTCGTCCCAGATATGCGTTTCATAGGCCCCGCCCTGCATCGGCACGAGCGGCTCCATGCCGATGACCTGCCGGCACATGTCGGTCTGCACCACGGCCGGCAGCAGCGCCTTGCCCAGCTTCGCGGTCGAGACGATCGCCGCTCGGGCGCCGGAATTCTCCAGAATGTGGATGTGATCGCGCGTCGTGTTGGTGGTGTAAGTCGGCACCGTCACGCAGCCCGCCACCATGATCGCAAGGTCGGCAAGGCACCACTCGGGCCGGTTTTCCGAGACGATCAGCACGCGCTCGCCATCCTGCAGGCCCATGCGGCGCAGCGATGCGGCGATCAGGCATACCCGGCGCGCCGCATCGGCCCAACTGATCGAGCGCCACTGGCCATCACGCTTGGCCCAAAGCATCGGCGCCTCGCCCAGCGCGTCGGCGCGGGCGAGGAAAAGCGACACGACGTTGGCGCTGCTATCGAAATCGGCAATGTCCATGGCGGCCCCCGGTGTATCCTCAAATCTTCTATCGTAGGCGAACGTCTAGGTGGGCTGGCGGGTTGCCACAAGCTTACTGCGAAACGGCGACACCTTCGGTGCGCGGATCGCCCGATCCCATCAGCTTGCCGTCCACCACCAGCACCCCGTTGGTCTTGAGCGGCATCTCCATCGCCCGGACCGATGTATGGCCGAGCGCCTGCAGCGCCGGTATCATCGCCTCCAGCGGCGAGCCCTTCTCGACGTTGATCGTATCGGTCGGCGCGAAAAGCACGGGCAACGCCAGTGCCTTGTCCACCGGCAGCTTCCAGTCGAGCACGCCGACCAGCGCGCGGATGACCTGTACCGGGATCGTCGCCCCGCCTGCGGCGCCGACGACGAAAAGCAGCTTGCCGTCTGGGCCATAGACGATGGTGGGCGCCATCGAACTGCGCGGACGCTTGCCGCCCTCGACCCGGTTGGCGACGACCGCGCCGTCCTTTTCGGGCGCGAAGCTGAAATCGGTCAGTTCGTTGTTCAGGTAGAACCCGCCAACCATGATGCCCGAACCGAAAGCGCTTTCGATCGTCGAAGTCCACGAGACGACGTCGCCCTGCCTGTCGACGACGACGAAGTGCGAGGTGCCGTGTTCGGCATAATGCTTGCCGAGAGCCAGCTTCGGCGCCGGCAACCCGGCGCTCACGGTCGGCATCGTCCGATCGGCGGAGATCAGCGCCCCGCGCCGCTTGAGGTAAGCCGGATCGATCAGCGCCGCGACCGGCACCTTCACGAAATCGGGATCGGCAAGGAACAGGTCGCGATCGGCATAAGCCAGCCGCTCGGATTCGGCGATGAGGTGCCAGGCGACCGGCGAGTCCGGCCCGAGCTTGCCGAGGTCGAAGCCCTCCAACTGGATCAGTGTCGCCAGCACCGTGGTCGCGCCCGAAGACGGCGGCCCCATGCTGCAGATCTTGTAGACCCGGTACTTCGCGCAGGTGCTCGGCCGCTCCTTCGCCGCGAAAGCGGCGATGTCCGCCTCGGTCATCCTGCCGTCCGCAGGGGTTTCGGCCGCGACCTTGGCGGCGATCTCCCGCGCGAGGTCCCCTTTGTAGAACCCTTCCGGCCCCTTGGCTGCGAGCATTTCCAGCGTGCTCGCCAGCGCCGGGTTGCGGATCGTCGTGCCGACGGGAAGCGGCTTGCCATCCGCGCCGTAGTAGATGCCTCGCGCCTGCGCATCATGGGCGCCGGTGTCGGGCTGCCGCGAGAGCGACTGGAACCCACGCGGCGAGAGCATGAAGCCCTCGCGCGCAAGGTCGATCGCGGGCTGGAACAGCTCCGCCCACGGCAAGCGCCCGTGCTCGGCGTGAATCTTGGCGGCAAGCGCGAGGTTACCCGGCACGCCGACGCTGCGTCCGCCAATGACAGCGGTGCGGAACGGCAGCGGCTGGCCCGAGGCATCGAGGAAGCGCGCGGGCGTCGCAGTCTTCGGCGCAGTCTCGCGCCCGTCCCACGATTCGACCTCGCCTTTCTCGTTGCCGAGCATCAGGAAGCCGCCGCCGCCGATGCCCGAGCTTTGCGGCTCGACCACGGTTAGCGCCAGCATCGTCGCGATCGCCGCGTCGGTGGCGCTGCCGCCGCGGCGGAGAATCGAGGCCCCCGCCTCCGCCGCACGAGGATCGGCAGCGCTGACCATACCGGCGTCGAAAACGGCAGGTCCGGTTACGGCAGGGCTGCTCGCAGTGGGTTGCGAAGGGATGGTCGCCGTCGTCGCGGCACAACCAGAGAGGGCGAGCGAGGCAGTCAGCCCCAGGATCAGCTTTCCGGACATTGCAGAAAGGCTTATTCGGTTCCAACCGCCTCTGCAATCGATGCGAAGCCATCGCGGCGCATCAGTTCGAGCAAGCCCTTGTTGATGGCCTTGGCGATGCCCGGCCCTTCGTAGACCATGGCGCTGTAAAGCTGGACGAGGCTCGCCCCCGCCCGGATGCGCGCCCAGGCGTCCGCCGCATTGGCGATTCCGCCCACGCCGACCAGCGGCACCGCGCCGCCGGTCGCCTTGCGGAAATCGCGCAGGCGCTGCTGCGCCAGATCACGCAGCGGCGCGCCGGAGAGGCCGCCGGTTTCTCCCTTGTGCTGCGAGGCCAGCGGTGGCCGCGAGATCGTGGTGTTGGACACGATCAGCGCGCCCAACTGCTTGTCGATGGCGATTCGCGCGATGGCGTCGACGTCGGCAGGCAAGAGATCGGGTGCAACCTTGAGGAAGACCGGAGGCCGGTGGCCTGCGCCGCAAGCCTCGTCGCGCGAGTCGATCACCGCCTCGAGCAGCCCGGTCAACGCCGATCTCGTCCTGCAGAGCGCGCAGACCCGGCGTGTTCGGACTGGAGATATTGACCGCAAGATAGCCCGCCAGCGGCGCCATCAGCCGCGCCATGATCGCATAATCGTTGACGCGGTCGGTCGAGATCCTTGTTCGCGCCGATGTTGATGCCGACGACGCCCGGACGCTGCACACGCGCCTCCAGCCGGTAGACCGCGTCCTGCGCGCCGCCATTGTTGAAGCCCATCCGGTTGATGACCGCGCGGTCCTCGACCAGCCGGAACAGGCGCGGCTGCGGGTTGCCGGCCTGCGGTAGCGGGGTGATCGAACCGACTTCCGCAAACCCGAAGCCCAGGCCGAGCAGCGCGTCCGGCACTTCACCATCCTTGTCGAACCCGGCAGCCATGCCGACCGGACCGGGGAAGGCGATCCCCGCCACGGTGCTGGCCAAAGCCGAATCGGTGCGCGGCGCGCTGCCGGGGCCGGATAGCTTCAGGGCCTTGAGCGCAAGACCATGGGCCTTCTCGGCCTCGATTCGGAAAAGGGCGGGTCGGATGAGAGAATAGAGCACGAGCGCCGCATAACGCCCCCGGCAGTGTTGCTCAAACGCTTCTTCTGCTGCGGTGCGAGATGAAAAAGCCCGTTAGAGGCCATCCCGAGCCATCCGGACCTGCGAACGTGTCGCGTTTATACAATAAATCGCCCCATCCGGAGCATACACGAGTCCTGCGACCCGAAGGGCTCGTAGCGGGATGCGCTCGAGTTCTTTATAACTTAAGGCGGTTTCCGATTTCGATCGGGAACCGCCTTTTTCGCGCTTCTTGACGGCAAGCTCCCACAGATCGACCGTTAAGCAAGCCTTTTTCCATGGCTTGCGTATCTTTTGCGACGAGCTATGGCGCGGCAGCGATCAACCGTGCGAACCGCTCGCAGGTGCGAAACGGCCATTGAAACCCGCCGCGCGCTGCACTAGGTGCAAATCGGAAAGAATTGATCCGATTTAAACACAGGAACCGGAAAGCCCGTTCATGCGCCTGTCGAGTATGACAGACTATGCCGTCGTCATAATGTCCGCTGCGGCGCGGCATTGCGGCACCTGCTCGCTCATCGAGCAGGCGGGCGGCAAGCGTGCGCGCATTTCGGCCGCCCAGCTGGCGGAAGAAACCGGCCTGCCTGCTCCTACCGTCCAGAAGCTGGTGAGTAAGCTCTCCGCAGCCGGACTGATGCGTTCGTCGCGCGGTGTCGGTGGGGGTCTGCGACTCGCACGGCCTCCCGCCACGATCTCGCTGGCGGACATCGTCGAGGCGGTGGAAGGGCCGATCGCCCTCACCGCCTGCATCGATCGCGCGAAAAGCGATTGCACGCTGGAATCCTGTTGCAACGTAAAAGGCCACTGGCCGCAGGTTAATGCGGCCGTGCGCGGGGCGCTCGCCCAGGTGGCGCTGACCCAGCTCGTCGAGGAAGTTTGAGATGACCGAAGAAACCCTCCCCATCGCGCCAGAACGCGATCAGGCCGCGCGCGAGGCTGCTGCCCGCGTCGCCGAGTACGAGCACGGCTGGTCCTCGGACATCGAGCAGGAATACGGCCCCAAGGGCCTGTCCGAAGACACCATCCGCTTCATCTCGGCCAAGAAGGACGAGCCGGAGTGGATGCTCGACTGGCGCCTGAAGGCTTACGCAAAGTGGCTGGAGATGACCCCGCCGGACTGGGCGAAGCTCGATATTCCGCCGATCGACTATCAGGAATCCTACTATTGGGCTGCGCCCAAGAAGAAGGATGCGCTCGCCAGCCTCGACGAAGTCGATCCCGAGATCCTGCGCGTCTACGAGAAGCTGGGCATTCCGCTGGAGGAGCAGAAAGTGCTCGCCGGCGTCGAGGGTGCGCGCAAGGTCGCGGTGGACGCGGTGTTCGATTCGGTCTCGGTCGCCACCACTTTCCGCAAGGAGCTGGAACAGGCGGGCGTAATCTTCCGCTCGATCTCCGAGGCGATCCGCGAATTCCCCGAACTGGTGAAGAAGTGGCTGGGCCGCGTGGTGCCCGTCCATGACAACTACTTCGCTACGCTGAACTGCGCGGTCTTCTCGGACGGCACCTTCGTCTACATCCCCGAGGGCGTGCGCTGCCCGATGGAGCTGAGCACCTATTTCCGCATCAACGCGGAGAACACCGGCCAGTTCGAGCGCACCCTGATCGTCGCCGAAAAGGGCAGCTACGTCTCGTACCTCGAAGGCTGCACCGCCCCGATGCGCGACGAGAACCAGCTTCACGCCGCCGTCGTTGAACTGGTCGCGATGGAAGATGCGGAGATCAAGTACTCCACCGTCCAGAACTGGTATCCGGGCGATGCCAACGGCAAGGGCGGCATCTACAACTTCGTCACCAAGCGCGGGCTTTGCCAGGGCGCGCGTTCGAAGATCAGCTGGACCCAGGTGGAAACCGGCTCTGCGGTGACGTGGAAGTATCCCAGCTGTGTCCTCAACGGCGAGGATTCGGTGGGCGAGTTCTACTCGGTCGCCGTCACAAACAACTACCAGCAGGCCGATACCGGCACCAAGATGATCCACAACGGCAAGGGCAGCCGCTCGACGATCATCTCCAAGGGCATCTCGGCAGGCAAGAGCAACAACACTTATCGCGGCCTCGTGCGCGTGGGCGCCAATGCCGATGGCGTGCGCAACTTCACCCAGTGCGATTCGCTGCTGCTCGGCAAGGAGTGCGGCGCGCATACGGTGCCCTACATCGAAGTGCGCAACCCCAGCGCCCAGATCGAGCACGAGGCGACCACCAGCAAGATCAGCGACGACCAGCTGTTCTACGCCATGCAGCGCGGCCTCGACACCGAGCAGGCGGTGGCGCTGATCGTCAACGGCTTCGCCAAGGAAGTGCTGCAGCAGCTACCGATGGAATTCGCGGTGGAAGCGCAGAAGCTGCTGGGCATCAGCCTTGAGGGGAGCGTGGGCTGACCCCTCCCCCGACATGAATAACGAAGGACCAGAAACCATGACCGCCGCCCGCAAGACTTTGGGCATCAGCCTCGCCTCCAACGGGCCGAAGGCAGACGCCAAGGCCAGCTTTGCCGTCACCGGCACGCGCCTCGAAACGCTGAAGGAGCGCGCCAAGGACCAGCGCCGCAACCCCAGCGAGGCGCAGAAGGCGCTGTGGGCGAAGCTGTCCGGCTCGCAGCTGGGCGGGGTGAAGTTCACGCGGCAGTCGATCGTCGGCTCGGCGATCGTCGATTTCGCCTGCCCTTCGCGCTGGATCGTGATCCAGCTGAGCGCCGAGGATTCCAACCCCGACGTCAACGAACTGCAGGACCGCAAGCTCACCGAAGTCGGCATCCGCGTGCTGCGCTTCTCGGAAGAGGAAGTGCTCGGCCAGGTCGATACCGTGGTCCGCGAAATCAACACCGAACTCAACGTGCCCTTCGACAAGCGCTCCGCGCGCAAGAAGGCTGGCTCGCGTCCGGCAGGGACGTTCGTGAGCGACGAAGGATAAGCCATGCTCAAGATCGATAACCTGACAGCAAACGTCGCCGACAAGCCGATCCTCAAGGGTCTGTCGCTCACCATCAATCCGGGCGAGATCCACGCGATCATGGGCCCCAACGGCGCGGGCAAGTCGACGCTGGGCTACACGCTGGGCGGCCGTCCGGGCTATGAAGTGACCGGTGGTTCGGTGGACTTCGCCGGGCAGGACCTGCTCGAACTCGAACCGCACGAGCGCGCTGCTGCGGGCCTGTTCCTGGGCTTCCAGTACCCGGTCGAGATCCCCGGCGTCTCCTTCGTCCAGTTCCTGCGCGAGGCGGCCAATGCCCAGCGCAAGGGCCGCGGCGAGGAACCGCTGTCGGGCGGCGAATTCCTCAAGCTGGCCAAGGAGAAGGCCGGCCTGCTGCGCATGGACATGGACATGCTCAAGCGCCCTGTGAACGTCGGCTTCTCAGGCGGTGAGAAGAAGCGCGCCGAGATGGTGCAGATGGGCATCCTGAACCCGAAGCTGGCGATCCTCGACGAGACCGACTCCGGCCTCGACATCGATGCGCTGCGCATCTGCGGCGAAGGCATCAACGCGATCATGCGCGCACCCGACAAGGCGGTGCTGCTGATCACCCACTACCAGCGCCTGCTGGACTACGTGAAACCGGACTTCGTCCACGTCCTCGCCGCAGGCCGCATCGTCAAGTCGGGTGGCCCCGACCTTGCCCTGCGTCTTGAGGAAGAGGGCTACGAGGCGGTGGTGCAGGAGGCGGCATGAACGTCGAACTCGCCCTCCCCACCCGCAAGGACGAGAATTTCCGCTACTCCGACATCGCGGCGCTGGGCACTGTCTGGCCGATCGTGACCGAGGAGATCGTGGTCGCCGAAGGCGCGGAGCGAGACGCTTCAGATCGTCGAGACCGGTGCCGGAGCCGTCGCCCGCCACATCGCCATCACGCTCGGCAAGGGCGCGAAGTTCGATCTTCGCGTGCTGACCGCCGGGCCGGCCTATGGCCGCATCGCGGTGGACGTACGGCTGGCTGAAGGCGCCGACTTCACACTGGGCGCGGCGCAGCTGGCTACGGCTGAGGAGACGCTGGAAATCGTCACCGAAGTGACCCACGCGGGCCTCAACGCCACCTCCGAGCAGATCGTGCGCACGGTGCTGGCGGGCAAGTCGGTCGGCACTTACCTCGGCCGCATCGCGGTGGAGCGCGGCGCCGACGGCACCGATGCCGAGCAGTCGGTCCGCGCCATGCTGCTGGAGCGTACGGCGACCGCCAACGCGCGCCCCGAACTCGAAATCTACGCCGACGACGTCAAGGCCGCGCATGGCTGCGCGGTGGGCGAACTCGACGCACAGGGCCTGTTCTACCTGATGAGCCGCGGCCTTACCCCGCCGCAGGCAAAGCGCCTGATGCTGCAGGCCTTCATCGCCGAAGCCTTCACCGGCGCGGCAGGCGAAGAGGAACTGAGCGCGGCGGCGATCGCCCGTCTGGAGGCGATCCTGTGAGTCTCGACACCGCAGAACTCGCGCTCAAGAGCCAGTTCCCGGGTCTGGCGGGTGACTGGCACTACCTCGACACCGCCGCCACCGCGCAAAAGCCGCAGGCGGTGATCGACGCCACCGTCGCTGCCATGGGCCGCGACTATGCGACCGTCCATCGCGGCGTCTATGCCCGCTCGGCCGACATGACGCTGGCGTTCGAGGCGGCCCGCCGCCGCACCGCCGCGTTCCTGAACGCAGAGGAAGACGAGATCGTCTTCACGCGCGGGGCGACCGAGATCGATCAACCTCGTCGCGCAGAGCTGGGCTGCCGCGAACCTTCAGCCCGGCGACCGCATCCTGCTCTCGACGCTGGAGCACCACTCCAACATCGTGCCATGGCAGTTGCTGCGAAACGGCGTGGAGATCGACGTCTGCCCGCTCGACGCCGAAGGCCGGATCGACCTCGAAGCCGCCGCGCGCATCCTGACCCCGGCGCACAAGCTGGTCGCCTTCGCCCATGTATCCAACGTGCTCGGCTCGGTGCTCCACGTGGAACACGCCGCGAAGCTGGCGCATGCGGTCGGCGCGAAGCTGCTGATCGACGGTTGCCAGGCCGCCCCGCGCCTCGCGCTCGACGTGAAGGCGTTCGACTGCGACTTCTATGCCTTCTCCGCGCACAAGCTCTACGGCCCGACCGGGATCGGCGTGCTCTGGGCGCGCAAGGACATCCTCGACGGGATGCAGCCCTGGCACGGCGGCGGCTCGATGATCGACAAGGTCACCTTCGAGAAGACTACTTACGCCCCCGCGCCGCAGCGCTTCGAGGCCGGCACGCCCAACATCGTCGAGGCCATCGGCATGGCCGCCGCGATGGACTGGCTTGCCGCCATCGGCCTGAACCGCGCCGAAAAGCACGAGCGTGATCTTGCTGTCCTCCTGCGCAGCGAACTACGCAAGCGCAACGACGTGACGCTGTTCGGACCCGACGATTCGCTCGGCATCGTCAGTTTTGCGCTCGACGGGGTGCATCCGCACGACCTCGGCACCATATTGGACGAAGAAGGCGTGGCGATCCGCGCCGGGCACCACTGTGCCCAGCCGCTGATGGAACACCTTGGCGTCCCCGCGACGGCGCGGGCCAGCTTCGGTCTCTACAACGATGAAAGCGATATCGAGGCGCTCCTGAAAGGGATCGAGCGCACCAGGAGAATTTTCGGATGAGTGACCAGAAGCCTGCATTCAGCGTAGAGGAAGTCGATGCGGCTCCCCGCTCCGCGTGCGCGCGTGGACGATGCCGTGCCCCTCCGGAGGAACGCAAGCGCGACTATCTCGACGGGTTCCTCGCCGAGAAGCCGCAGGGGATCGACCCTTCCGACCCCGGCGGCGCGATCTACGACGGCGTGATCGACGCGCTGAAGGAGATCTTCGACCCCGAGATCCCGGTGAACATCTATGACCTCGGCCTGATCTACGGCGTCGAGGTTTCGCCCGAGGCGTCGGTGTCGGTCATCATGACGCTCACCACCCCGCATTGCCCGGTCGCCGAATCGATGCCGGGCGAAGTGGAACTGCGCGTCTCGGCGGTGCCCGGCGTGCGCGACTGCGAAGTGAACCTCGTCTGGGATCCGCCGTGGGACATGGCCAAGATGACCGACGAGGCCAAGCTGGAACTGGGAATGCTGTGAGCGATACTCTCGCCCCTGACCTTGCGATCGCGCGCGCCGACTTCGCCGATCCTGCCGACGCGGCGGCGATCGTGGCGATGCTCGACGTCTATGCGCGCGATCCGATGGGCGGTGGCGAGCCGCTCTCCGACGACGTGCGCGAACGGCTGGTGCCGGCTCTGGCACAGGTGCCCGGCGCCTTTGTCCTGCTCGCGCGAATCGACGGCGAGGCGGTGGGCATCGCCAACTGCTTCACCGGCTTCTCGACCTTCGCGGCGCGCCCTTTGGTCAACATCCACGACATCGCCGTCGCCCCCGGCCATCGCGGCAAGGGCATCGCCCGCGCCCTGTTCGCCGCGATCGAGGTCGAGGCCCGTACGCGCGGCGCCTGCAAGATCACGCTCGAAGTGCTGAGCGGGAACCAGCGCGCCAAGGAACTCTACGCATCGCTGGGCTACGGCGACTACCAGCTCGACCCCGAAACCGGACACGCGCTGTTCTGGCAGAAGAGGCTCTCATGACCGAAACCACCACCACCAAGACCCGCCCTGCCCGCCCCGCCGCCGTCATCCTGACGCCGAACGCGGAAACCCGCATCGCGAAGCTGATGGGCGAGGCGCCCGAAGGCGCGATCGGCGTGAAGCTGTCCACCCCGCGTCGGGGCTGCTCGGGGCTCGCCTATTCGGTCGACTACGTGACCGAGGAAGCCAAGTTCGACGAGAAGATCGAGACCCCCGGCGGCCTGTTCTATATCGACGGGGCCTCGGTGCTGTACCTCGTGGGCAGCACGATGGACTGGGTGGAGGACGATTTCACCGCCGGTTTCGTGTTCGCCAACCCCAATGCCAAGGGCGCCTGTGGGTGTGGGGAAAGCTTCACGGTCTGAGGTCACGCCTTGCCTCGGGGGCTTCGACAAGCTCAGCCTGAGCGGATTTTCAGACTATGGGTGTTTCCGCTCAGGCTGAGCTTGTCGAAGCCCCCTGAGCGATACGCGCCCCTCAATTCTTCGGAAACAGTGCCAGCAACGCGCCCAGCCGGTCATGTACCTCGCGCGCCTGCGCCGGGTCGCTGTGGCCGATGCGCACGACCGTCAGCAGTTGCCCGGGCGAACCGATCACGAACTGCCCATAGTCCCCCAGGCACGCAAAGACGTCCTTCTCCGCCGCACCGGGCCAAAGGCGGGCGCCGTCGCTCGCCTCCCCGCGATTGAGCCACACGCCGGCACCATAGCCCGGCTCGCGCGGGCTTGGTTCCAGCATGAACTGCATCCAGCGGCGCGGCAGGATCTGCGCGCCGCCGACCGAGCCGGTGTGGCGGATGAACTCGCCCAGATTGCCCCAGTCGCGCGCGGTCATGGCGATCATGCCCGAGCCGATCATCGTCCCCGCCCGGTCGTAACCAACGATCGCCGAGCCCAGTCCGATCGGCTGCAGCACGCGGTTGCGCAAGTAGTCGCTCACCGCCGCCCGGCGCCGCAGCGCATCGTGGTCCGGCGAGAGCACCCGCGCGGCAAGGTCCGAAAGGATCACCGCGCTGGCCGAGGAATGCACGAAAATCTTGCCCGCCGGGGCCTCGAGCGGCTGCGCCTCGGCGTAGGAGGCCATGTCGTCGCGGCCATCGAGGAACAGCATGCGCATGCGGTCCGATCTGTCCTCGATCCGGCCGGTTCCGGCGCTGGTCGTCTCGACGTGGCGCAGGCCCGAGCGCATCTGCAGGAGCTGGCGCAAGGTGATGACGCCGCGCGGGTCGCCGGGTCGCTGCCATTCGGGCACAGGGGCCGATCCGTTGAGGCGCAGGCGGCCGTCGCTGACCAGTTGGCCGATCATCAGCGCGGTCACGCACTGACCCGCCGACCAGCCGGGAAGGCGCAGATCGGGCTTCACGCCCTCGCCGTAGCGCTCGACCACGACCGAGCCGCGCTTGAGGATGACGAGGGCGTCGGTCTTGCCCACCGCCTCGTCGTCGAACAGGCGGTCGATGGTCCGACCCAGCGATTCGCGCGGGGCGCCGCCAGCATCCTTGATCGCGGCGAGCGATCTCGGTGCTCGGCGGCGGCGGTCCTTCGGGCGCGCCGGAGCCGCAGCCCCACAGGGCTGGCAGCATCAGCATCGCGGCGATAAGGGGGGACGGCGCACCGACATGGCGCGCCGGTCATGTGCGAGGCGTTTGAGAATGGCAACATCCGGGCAACCCGGACCGGGGGACAAGGCCGCAGGCGGGGCCTACCCGACGCGGCAGCCCTCGCGGTGGAAACGCAACGTGATTCTGCTCGTGCTGCTGGCCGCCGTACTGGGGCTCGGCTGGATGTGGCGCGGCCTGCGCGAGGAAGCGCTGGTGGGCGCTGCCTATGGCGCACGGATCGGCTGCGTCTGCCGGTTCGTATCGCAGCGCCCGATGGACTTGTGCGAGGGCGATCTCAAGGTGGCGGGACTCGCGGGCGCCGGGCGCTGGGTGTCGCTGTCGGAGGATGCCGATACGCGCACGGTCAGGGCCTCGGTGCCGCTGCTGGCGAAGCAGAGCGCGGATTTCGATCCTGCCCGCGGGTGCCGGCTGGAGCCGTGGCAGGATTAAGCACACTTCGTCATTGCGAGCGCAGCGAAGCAATCCAGGGCAGCATTGAGCCGCTCTGGATTGCTTCGCTGCGCTCGCAATGACGAAAGTTAAGCCGCGCTTTCGGTCGAATCGATCCAGCCGCCGCCGATCACCCGCTCCCCGGCGTAGATCACCGCCGCCTGCCCCGGCGCGACGCCGTATTCGGGCGCGGCGAAGCGGATCGTCGTGTCCGCGCCCTCGCCCAGCGGGCCGTCGAGCACGATCGGCACCGGCTTGGCCAGCGAGCGGACCTTGGCGGTCAGCGGTGCATCGGGAATCGGCCCGATGCGGTTGGTCTCCACCAGCCGCGCCGAGGCGGTCGCCAGCAGGCGGCGCGGGCCGACACGGACCTGCCGGGTTTCCGCCTCGATGCCGGTGACGTAGAGCGGCTCGGGCTGGCCGCCGATCTCGAGGCCCCGGCGCTGGCCCACGGTGTAGTGGATGACGCCGCGATGGCTGCCCAGCACCGCGCCGGTCTCGGCATGGACGATCTCGCCCGGTGCCTCGCCCTCGGGACGGACGGCGCGCACGATCTTGGCGTAGTCGCCATCGGGTACGAAGCAGATGTCCTGGCTGTCGGGCTTGGCGGCGACGCGCAGGCCCGCCGCTTCGGCCAGACGGCGCGTCTCGGTCTTGGGCAGGCCGCCGAGAGGAAAGCGCAGGAAATCCAGCTGCTTCTCGGTGGTGCCGTAAAGGAAGTAGCTCTGATCGCGCGCCGGATCGAGGGCGCGGTGCAGTTCCGAACCCGCTGCGCCCATCACCCGGCGCACGTAGTGCCCGGTGGCAAGGCAATCCGCGCCCAGTTCACGCGCCATCGTCAGGAGGTCGGTGAACTTCGGCCCCATGTTGCAGCGAATGCAGGGGATCGGCGTGCGCCCGGCGAGGTAGTCGTCGGCGAAGCGCTCGACCACTTCCTCGCGGAAGGCGCTCTCGTGATCGAAGACGTAGTGGGCGATGCCTAGGCGGTCGGCGACGGCGCGCGCATCGCGAATATCGTCGCCGGCGCAGCACGCGCCCTTGCGGCCGGTCGCGGCGCCGTAGTCGTAGAGCTGCAGCGTCACGCCGATGACTTCCGCGCCGCTGGCTGCGGCAAGCGCGGCGACGACCGAACTGTCCACGCCCCCGGACATAGCCACGACAATGCGGCGGGCGGACAGAGGCTCGGCAAGCTGGAACAGTTCGGCGGGGTCGAGCCCGGAAAGAAGATCGGAAAACGCGGTCATGGTGGGGGCGCACATACAGCCAAGCGCGCCGGATTCCTATCCTCCGCCTTTTTCGCTCCCTTTCCCATCGTGAAGAAAGGGTAAAAAGGGCTTTTACGATCCCTTGACCACCTGCGGGTTATAGGGCCTGCATCATGAACGTCGCACCACATCACATGACCCCCGATACAGGGCCCAGTACAGGGGACGCTCCGGGTCGCACCGCAGGTATACCTGCGGTTCCGGGCTGCGACGGGCTTTCCGAAGGGCACCTCCCCGCCGATCCCGCAATGATCGACTGGCAGGCGCTGCGCTCCCGCCTCTTCGCCACGCACGACCGGCTCGGTGTGCTGGGAGAGGACGCGGCAGCCACGCGGCTTCGGCTGCGCGGCAGCTTCGACGGGTGCGCCGCCTCGGCTCTTAATGCTTACGAAGAATGCTCAAGAAACGTTAACCTTGATGCTTCAAGCAATGGCAAGCCCGTTGGAGGCAAGGATTCTCCAGTCGCCGATGTGAACGATAGCGGCGAACGAGGGTAAAGATGATCGAGAACCAGAAAATCCGTCCGGCACAGGTGATCGGCCCGCTCGGCGAGCCGCTGACGGTTGCCGACCTCCCCCCAAACACCACGCGCTGGGTCGTGCGCCGCAAGGCCGAAGTCGTCGCCGCCGTCAACGGCGGCCTGCTGACGATCGACGAAGTCTGCGAGCGCTATTGCCTCACGCTCGAGGAATTCGCCTCGTGGCAGCGCGCCGTCGATCGTTCGGGCATGCAGGGCCTGCGTGTGACACGAATCCAACACTACCGCGATCTCTACGAGCGCCAGCAGAAGTTCTGAGCACTCTCTAACTTCGTCAACCAAGTCCAAAGGCGGCCGTGGAGCATCTTCACGGTCGCCTTTTCACGTTCCGACGCAATAAAACGCATTTACCTGGCCAGACTGGCGCAATGAAGTCGTTCGTCGATGCCTGTCGACGTGAAACCCGGTTCGCGTTGCCACCCTGTTCCCGCGAGTATATGAATCCAGCGGTTTAAGCCATATCGGCAGCCCCGCCTGAATACAGGCACAAGGGCGGACGATGCGGCGGGAGAGCACGCCGCCCGGGGGCGCGTGCATGCGTGCGGTGAACAGATGAACTACGATGGCAAGATTGAAGCCGGCCCCTCTCAGGTCGGCGGGCAGGCAGACGAACCTCACGTCTTCGACGCGACGGGAACGTCGCTCGACAGGGACGATGCCCTGGACCGTCGCTCGCGCCGGGTGATCGTGCTCGTCATCGTCACCGTCGTGCTGCTGGCGGCCGCGCTGTGGTTCGTGCTCCACAAGGGCGACGCGGCCGATGCCGCCGGTGCCGATACCACGCAGGTTCCCGTCGTCTCGGTCGTCGTGCCGGGCCGCTCCAGCGTTGCCGGCGAAATCACCGGCACCGGATCGCTCGCTGCACGCCGCGCGATGCCGGTGGGTTCGGTCGGCGAAGGCGGCGAAGTACGCGAAGTGCGCGTCGATGCGGGCGACTGGGTCGAAAAGGGCCAGGTCCTCGCGGTGATCGACCGTTCGGTGCAGGTACAGTCCGCCGCCAGCCAGTCCGCGCAGGTCCGCGTGGCAGAGGCCGATGCCCGGCTCGCACAGGCCAACCTCGATCGCGGCCTCAAGCTCGTCGATCGCGGCTTCATCTCCAAGGCCGACATCGACCAGCTGACCGCGACCCGCGATGCCGCGGCTGCCCGCGTCGGCGTGGCCCGCGCCACGCTCGGCCAGTTGCAGGCGCAGAATGCGCGGCTCAACATCGTCGCCCCCGCCTCGGGCCTAGTCCTCGCACGCAACGTCGAAGTCGGCCAGGTGGTGAGCGGCGGCAGCGGCGTGCTGTTCAACCTCGCCCGCGACGGCGAGATGGAATTGCTCGCGCTCCTCTCCGAGGACGACCTCGCCAAGCTGCACGTCGGCGTCGCCGCCAACGTCACGCCGGTCGGCTCGGGCAGGAGCTTCACCGGGCAGGTCTGGCAGCTCGCGCCCACCATCGACAACACCACCCGCCAGGGCACCGCGCGCATCGCGCTCAAGTACGACCCGGCGCTGCGTCCGGGCGGCTTCGCCACCGCCGTGATCGAAAGCGGCACGGTCGTCGCACCGATGCTGCCCGAATCCGCGATCCAGAACGATGCCAAGGGCGCGTTCGTCTATGTCGTCGGCAAGGACGACCGCGTCCACCGGCAGGCGGTGAAGACCGGCCTAGTCACCGCGACAGGCATCACCGTCACCTCGGGCCTCAATGGCGACGAGAAGATCGTGATGCGCGCGGGCGGCTTCCTCAACGACGGGGACAAGGTCAAGCCGCGCCCCTCGACTGCAGCCAAGTAACGGGCGACCCGAACCCATGCGCAACATCTCGGCCTGGTCGATCCGCAATCCGATCATCCCGATCGTCTTCTTCATCGGCCTGATGATCGCCGGCATCGTCTCGTTCAACCGAATGGACGTGAACAACATGCCGGACGTCGAGTTTCCGGGCGTCCACATCGGCGTCTCGCAGCCCGGCGCCGCCCCGACCGAGATCGAGACGCAGATCACCCAGATCGTCGAGGGTTCGGTCCGCTCCATCCCCGGCGTCGAGGAAATCCAGTCCACCGCCTCGGAAGGCCGCTCCACCACGCTGGTGTTCTTCTCCGTCGGCACCAATGTCGACGTCGCGACCCAGCAGGTGAAGAACGCGGTCGACCAGGTGCGCGGCCAGTTGCCCGACGGCATCCTCGAACCGCAGGTCCAGAAGATCGAGGCAGGCGGCGGCGGCTCGCTCGCCTACTTCGCGGTGCGCGCCGACGACATGACCATCGAGCAGCTCAGTTGGTTCGTGGACGACACCATCGCCAAGACCCTGCTCGGCGTCGAGGGCATGGCCACCGTCAGCCGCGACGGCGGCGTCAACCGCGAGATCTCGCGTCGTCGTCGATCCGCAGCGGATGCAGGCGCTGGGCGTCAGCGCCGAGGCGCTGAACAACGTGCTGCGCCAGGTCAACGTCGATGCGGCAGGCGGTCAGGCGGAAATCGCCGGTTCGCGCCAGTCGGTGCGGGTGCTGGGCAATGCCGAGACCGCCTACGACCTCTCGCAGAAGCGCATCAACCTCGGCAACGGTCGTTCGGTGAAGCTCACCGACGTCGCCAGCGTCCATGACGGCTTCTCCGAGCAGACCGACATCGCCCGCGTCAACGGCCGCGAAGTCGTCACTTTCGGGTTCGAGCGCGCACGCGGCGCCTCCGACGTCGCCGTCTACGACGCGGCAATGGAGAAGCTGAAGGAAATCCAGAAGTCCCACCCCGACATCCACGTCACCCGCCTGTTCTCGCAGGTGGACTACACGCGCGGCCAGTACACCTCCTCGATGGAGGCCCTGGTCGAAGGCGCGGTGCTGGCCATCGTCATCGTCTTCCTGTTCCTCCGCGACTGGCGCGCGACGATGATCTCGGCGCTGGCGATCCCGCTCTCGGCGATCCCGACCTTCTGGTTCATGGACCTGCTGGGCTTCACGCTGAACTTCCTCTCGCTCCTCGCGCTCAGCCTCGTCGCGGGCGTGCTGGTCGATGACGCCATCGTCGAGATCGAGAACATCGTGCGCCACATGCGCATGGGCAAGAGCGCCTACCAGGCCTCGATCGACGCCGCCGACGAGATCGGCCTCGCGGTCGTCGCGACGACCTTCTCGATCGTCGCGGTGTTCCTGCCAGTGGGCCTGATGCCCGGCATTCCGGGGCAGTTCTTCAAGGCGTTCGGCCTGACCGTCGTGGTCGCGGTGCTGATGAGCCTTGCGGTCGCGCGCGTGATCACGCCGATGGTCGCGGCCTACTTCCTCAAGGCGCACGGCCATGCCGAGCACGGCGGCGGCAAGGCCATGGACCTCTACATGAAGATCCTCGCCTGGACGCTCGACAGCCGCGAAGCGCACCGCCGCAAGGCCGCGCTGGTGCGCCAGCCGTTCCACCCCGCCTATGCCCTGGTCGCCACGATCGCGTTCATCCTGCTGATCGCCGCCGGGCTTGCCGCATCCGGATTGCTGTTTACCGCCCTGCAGACCGGAATTACCAAGATCGGCCTCAAGGGCGCCGCCTTCGTGATCGCCGCGATCCTCTCCCCGCTCGCCATTCCCGTGGCGATCTGGCTGCTGGGCAAACTGTTCCGGCTGCTGGCGAGCGCGATGGGGGCGCTTGGCCGCTGGTATCGCTATTACACCGACCGCGTGATCGCGCGCATGCACGACCACCGCTTCTACGCCTTCTGCGCCTCGGTCTACGCGCTCGTCGTCACTTTCGCGCTGCTCGCGGGCCTGCCGCAGCAGTTCCAGCCCAGCACCAACAATGACACCAGCGAGGTCAAGATCGAACTGGTGCCCGGCACCACGCTCGAACAGTCCGAGTTGATCGGCGGCCGCGTCTCGCGCCTGCTCGAAAAGCAGCCCGAGGTCGAGCGCGTGCTGCAGTTCGCGGGCGAAGGTTCCGGCACGCTCTACATCGCCCTCAAGCCCGCCAAGGAACGCGAGGCGACCAGCATCGAGTTCGAGCGCCGCATGGCCCCGCAACTGCAGGACGTCGCCGATGCGCGCGTCAGCTTCGCCTCGCAGTCGGGCGGGTTCGGTTCGGGCCGCGACTTGTCGATCATGCTGTCGGGCAGCGATTCCGAATTGCTCAACAAGACCGCGCAGACCCTCGTGGAGCAGATGCGCGCGATCCCCGGCGTCGTTGCCCCGCGCATCGCCGCCGACCTGCAGCGCCCCGAACTGCTGATCGTGCCGCGCCCCGACCTTGCCGCGCAGCTTGGCGTGACGACGTCCGCGCTCAGCCAGACGATCCGCATCGCGACCTTGGGCGAGATCGACCAGAACGCCGCCAAGTTCTCGCTGAGCGACCGTCAGGTACCGATCCGCGTGATCCTCGACCGCACCTCGCGCCGCGATTTCTCGACGATCGAGAACCTGCCGGTCTCCACCGTCAGCGGCGGCACCGTGCCCCTGAAGCGCGTGGCGGAAATCCGCTTCGGCGCCGGCCCCACGCAGATCCAGCGCTACAACCAGTCGCGCCGTATCTTCGTCGGCGCCGACCTTGGCGAAGGGCAGGTCAAGGGGCCGATCATGACGCAGATCCAGAACCTGCCGATCATGAAGAACCTGCCGATGGGCGTCTCAAACGCCCCCGTCGGCGAGGACAAGTGGCAGGCGGAGATGATCACCAACTTCGTCACCGCCGTCATCTCGGGCATCTTCCTGGTCTTCGCGGTGCTGGTGCTGCTCTACAAGCGCTTCGTCTCGCCGCTGGTCAACATGGCCTCGCTGCTGCTGGCGCCGCTGGGCGGCATGCTGGCGCTGACCGTCGCCGGACAGCCGATCTCGATGCCGGTCTACATCGGCATTCTGATGCTGCTGGGCATCGTGGCCAAGAACTCCATCCTGCTGATCGACTTCGCGATCGAGGAGATGAGCAAGGGCGTCGACAAGCTCACCGCCATCATGGACGCCGGGCACAAGCGCGCCCAGCCGATCGTCATGACCACCGTGGCGATGACCGCGGGCATGGTGCCGACCGCGCTGTCGATCTCGGGCGACGGCGCGTTCCGTGCGCCGATGGGCGTGACGGTGATCGGCGGACTTCTGCTCTCCACCCTGCTCACGCTGGTGATCGTGCCTGCAGCCTTCAGCCTCGCCGATGGTTTCGAGAAGCGGGTCGGGCCGAAGCTGCGCAAGTCGCTGCTGACCTACGACCCCGATCAGCACCACGCCGGGACGCCCACTCACGCGCACCCGGCCGAGTAAGGAAGGGGCCAGCTTGCTGCCATTGGGCCGCCGGAATGCAGGTATACCGCTGACGGGCATCGCCATCGATCGAGGCCGCCGGATGCGCCTGTTCGCGACCGGGCTGCTGCTGGCGATGGGTGTCGCCTTCGTCGTGCTCCACAAGGTTGCAGGCACGCACCCGGCATGGGGGTACGCCATCGCCTTCACCGAGGCCGCGATGGTCGGCGGCCTCGCGGACTGGTTCGCGGTAACCGCGCTGTTCCGCCGTCCACTCGGCCTGCCGATCCCGCACACGGCGATCATTCCGGAGAACAAGGACCGCATCGCCGATCTGATGGCGACGTTCCTGCGCGACAACTTCCTCACCCCGCAAGTCGTCGCGCGGCGCGTGAACGCCTTCAACTTCGCGGCCGCCGCCGGCACTTTCCTTGCTGACCCGGGACGCGGCGGCCAATCGCGCATCCGCGCGGGCGCGGCGAACCTGATCGCCGACGTGCTCGAATCACTCGATCCCGAACGGCTCGGCAACCAGGTCCGGTCGGGGCTCGCACGCCAGCTGGAGCGGGTGGAAGTCGCCCCCTGCTCGGCCAGATGCTGAGCGCGATGATCGCCGACCGCCGCCACCTGCCGCTCGTCGAAGGCTCGGTGCGCTGGGTCGGAGAGGCTCTGGAGGCGAACGAGGAGATGGTACGCGCCATGATCCGCGAGCGCGCCCACAGCCTGCTGCGCCTGACCGGCCTCGACACCCGCATCGCCAATTCGGTGCTCGACGGCCTTTACAAGCTGCTCGCCGAGATGATCGTACAGCCCGACCATCCGCTGAAGCTCAAGGTCGAGCAGATGCTGGAAAGCCTCGCCGACCGCCTCGTCAACGATCCGGAAACGCGAGAGCGGGTGGAAAACGCCAAGCGTGAACTGATCGCCAATCCTGCCGTCGGCCAGTGGTGGCAGTCGGTCTGGGAACGCCTGCGCCGCAAGCTGATCGACGCCGCCCGCAACCCCGACGCGGCGCTGGCGGGGCAACTGACGACGATGCTCGGCGAACTGGGCACCGCGCTGCAGGGCGATCGGCGCCTGCAGGCCCAGATCAACCGTTTCGCCCGTCGCACGCTGGTCGGCGTCACCGCGCGCTATGGCGAGGAGATCGTCGGCCTCGTCTCGGGCACCGTGAAGCGCTGGGACGCCCGCACGATAAGCAACCGCTTGGAAGGCGCAGTCGGCCGCGACCTGCAGTTCATCCGCATCAACGGCACGCTGGTGGGCGGCTTGTTCGGGGTCTGCATCCATGCCATCGATCGGCTGCTATGACCGATGGACCACTGCTGACAACCGACCGTTTCGACTTGTGGCGCCCGGTGGCGAGCGATCTGCCCCAGCTGTGCGCGCTCATCGATGACGAGGAGACCCGCCGCTATCTCGGCCCTGCCTCGGCCGAGAAGCAGCCGCAGTTCGACCGCCTGATGCGCAACGCGGGCTCCTGGGCGCTCTACGGCTACGGCACCTTCATGGTGCGACCGCATGGCGCAGACAGCATCATCGCTGCATGCGGTGTCTTCCATTCGTGGCGTGGCTTCGGCCACGATGTCGGCATGGACGACGTTCCCGAGGCGGGCTGGATCGTCCGCCGCGACTGGTGGGGCAAGCGCGTGGCGGGTGAAGTGATGGAGGCCGTTCTCGGCTGGTTCGATCCAGCACATGGTCCAAAACGCATCGCCTGCATGATCGAGGAGGGCAATGCGGCATCGGAACGCGTAGCGGCGGCCCTCGGCTTCGCGCGCTACGGCGCGCATGTCAGCGACGATGCGAAACTCATGCTGTTCGAGCGCTTGCCTGGGGGCCGCTGAGTGCGGCGTCAGTTATCGTATACGATGCTGCCTGAAAAGAACGAGGCGACAGGCTGACCGTTGCTATCAAGCGCGGGCTCGAATCTGGCCATGCCGATTACCATGTCGCAAACTTTCGTATTGAAGTTGGCATTCCTGAAGGCGTTTACCGTTTCGCACTGCGTCGGTTGTCCGGCCTTGTCCACCATGACGCGCAAGTTCAGGCGTCCATCCTTGCCCTGATATTCGAGTTCAGACGGGAAATCCTTGAGTATCTCGGATATCCATTTTTTGTCCGCCACTTTAGGGAGGCGCGTAAGCTCGGCCTGCTCGGCTGGGTCAAGGCCCCAATTCCGCACCAGCGCGTCGGTGCAAGTCCGCAGCGCGGAAAGCACCGGAAGAACACTGCCGGTGTCGAGAACGAATGTCTGATGCGATGTCGCCAGACTGATCCGATCGACCGTGGCCTCGAAATCAGAATCCGGCATCGGCTCGGCTGCGAGGCCCCCACCTGCCGGTGCTTCCTGGTAGCCAATGCACTGGAAAACAGAACCGCTGGACCGTATGCGCCCGCGCGTGCGTTGTGATGCAGACTGGGAAACGAAAGCTCGTGGAGGCCATAGGCGATTCCGAATTGCGGCGCCTGCTGCAGCCGTGCAGCGATCTCGCCTGCAACGGTAACTTCGAAATCGCGACCGGGGCCGTATGTCCTCATGCTCAGCAAAACCGGTCTTTTACTGGTACCGAAGCGTCGAACCATGACGCAACTCGTCTTCTGGTAATCTACCAACCATTGCGAAATCGCGGGCAACGTCGTGATTTTGGGTTTGGCGTGGCAGCAGGTTCCGACGGTCAACCCGCAGAGCATCGCAAGAAGAGCCCAAAAATTCCAATGCCTCATGATTGCAACGTCCCCCGACCATGCACATCGTGTAGGCACTGACATCCACACGATACCCAGCAAATAACCCCCGGATTTGCATCCGGGGGTTAAGCATTTGTGACAGACGGGAATTTTCAGATTTCAAAGCTTGCCGGTAAGCTCCGGCACGGCAGTGAAGAGATCCGCCACGAGGCCCACGTCGGCCACCTGGAAGATCGGGGCATCCTCGTCCTTGTTGATGGCGATGATGGTCTTGGAGTCCTTCATGCCCGCAAGGTGCTGGATCGCGCCCGAGATGCCGACCGCGATGTAGACTTCCGGAGCCACGATCTTGCCAGTCTGGCCGACCTGGTAGTCGTTGGGCACGTAGCCCGCATCGACCGCAGCGCGCGAGGCGCCGACGGCGGCGCCCAGCTTGTCCGCCAGCGGCATGATGGTAGCCTCGAAGGTTTCCGAGTCCTTGAGCGCACGGCCGCCCGAGACAATGATCTTGGCGCTGGTCAGCTCCGGACGCTCCGACTTGGCGATTTCCGCGCCCACGAAGCTGGAGAGGCCCGCGTCACCGGCGCCCGTCACGTCCTCGACCACGCCCGAACCGCCAGTGGCCTCAGCCTTGGCGAAGGCCGTGCCGCGCACGGTGATGACGAGCTTCGCATCGCTCGATCTCGACGGTGGCGATGGCGTTGCCAGCGTAGATCGGACGGGTGAAGGTCTTCTCGCCCTCGACCGAGAGGATGTCCGAGATCTGCGCGACGTCGAGCAGCGCGGCAACGCGCGGGGCGACGTTCTTGCCGGTGGTGGTGGCCGGCGCAATGAAGGCGTCGTGGTGACCCATCAGGTCCACGATCAGCGGCGCGATGTTCTCGGCCAGCGCGTGCTCGTAAGCCGCGTCGTCGGCGAAGTGGACCTTGCCCACGCCGGCGATCTGCGCGGCGGCGTCAGCCACGGCGCGCGCGCCGGAACCGGCGACGAGGAGGTGGACTTCACCCAGCTTGGCAGCAGCGGTGACGGCGGAGAGGGTAGCGTCCTTGACGGAGGCGTTGTCGTGTTCGACCCAAACGAGCGTCTTCATTATGCGACTCCCAGTTCCTTGAGCTTGGCGACGAGGCCGTCGACGTCGGCAACCTTGATACCGGCCGAACGGACGGGCGGCTCGGAGACCTTGAGGGTCTTGAGACGCGGCGCGATGTCCACGCCGTAGTCGGCGGGCGACTTCACATCGAGCTGCTTCTTCTTCGCCTTCATGATGTTGGGCAGCGAAGCGTAGCGCGGCTCGTTGAGGCGCAGGTCGGTGGTGACGATGGCGGGGAGCGACAGCTTCACCGTCTCGAGGCCGCCATCGACTTCGCGGGTCACGGAGACCGAGTCGCCGGCAACATCGACCTTCGAGGCGAAGGTGCCCTGCGGACGGCCGGTCAGCGCGGCGAGCATCTGGCCGGTCTGGTTCGAATCGTCGTCGATCGCCTGCTTGCCGAGGATCACGAGGCCAGGGTTCTCTTCGGCTACGATGGCCTTGAGGATCTTGGCCACGGCCAGCGGTTCGACTTCGGCGTCGGTCTCGATCAGGATCGCGCGGTCGGCGCCCATGGCGAGCGCGGTACGCAGGGTTTCCTGGGCCTTCGCCGGCCCGACCGAGACGGCGATGATCTCTTCGGCCTTGCCCGCTTCCTTGAGGCGGATGGCTTCCTCGACGGCGATCTCGTCGAAGGGGTTCATGCTCATCTTGACGTTGGCAAGGTCAACGCCCGTGCCGTCGGCCTTGACCCGCGGCTTCACGTTGTAATCGATGACCCGCTTAACGGGCACGATGATCTTCATTGCGATCTGTCCTCTCACTGCTGGGACGGCAAATTTAACCGCACGATTAAATTCTGGTGCGAGCTATCGCGTTCCTCTGCCTCGACGTCAAGCCTCGCTAAAGCGCTAAGAGCTTGCGACGGGAAAAGAGAAACTTCGCGCAACGCATACATGCAGAAACGGCGGGGGTCGCGAAACCCCCGCCGTCTCAATATTCGCTATATGATCGTGCGCATGATGCGCATCACCGAAAGGATCAGGCGACGGCCTGGACTTCGGCGACGATCTTCTTGGCGGCATCGCCCAGGTCATTGGCGGGGACGATCGCGAGGCCCGAGTTGGCCAGGATGTCCTTGCCCTGCTGGACGTTGGTGCCTTCGAGGCGGACGACGAGCGGAACCTGCAGGTTCACTTCCTTCGCCGCGGCAACGATGCCCTCGGCGATGATGTCGCACTTCATGATGCCGCCGAAGATGTTCACGAGGATGCCCTTCACTGCGGGGTCCGCGAGAATGATCTTGAACGCCGCGGTCACCTTCTCCTTGTTGGCGCCGCCGCCGACGTCGAGGAAGTTGGCCGGGAACATGCCGTTCAGCTTGATGATGTCCATCGTCGCCATGGCAAGGCCGGCGCCGTTGACCATGCAGCCGATGTCACCGTCGAGCTTGATGTAGGCGAGGTCGTACTTCGAGGCTTCGATCTCGGCCGGGTCTTCCTCGGTCTCGTCGCGCAGGGCGAAGATGTCGGGGTGACGGGCGAGAGCGTTCGAGATCGAAGCTCATCTTGGTGTCGAGGACGAGCAGCTCGCCGCCCTTCGATCTCGACCAGCGGGTTGATCTCGACCATGTCGCAGTCCATCGCGATGAACGCGGTGTAGAGCTGCTTGGCGAGCTTCTGGGCCTGCTTGTTGAGGTCACCCGACAGGTTCAGCGCGAAAGCGACGGCGCGGCCATGGTGCGCCTGGAAGCCTTCGGCCGGATCGATGGTGATCGTGGTGATCTTCTCGGGCGTGTTGTGCGCGACTTCCTCGATGTCCATGCCGCCTTCGGTCGACACGATCATGGCGACACGGCCGGTCTTGCGGTCCACCAGCATCGACAGGTAGTATTCCTTGTCGATGTCGACGCCGTCGGTCACGTAGAGACGGTTGACCTGCTTGCCCGCTTCACCGGTCTGGATGGTGACGAGGGTGTTGCCGAGCATTTCCTTGGCGAAAGCCTCGACTTCCTCGATCGACTTGGCAAGACGCACGCCGCCCTTGGCGTCGGCGGGGAGTTCCTTGAACTTGCCCTTGCCGCGGCCGCCGGCGTGGATCTGCGCCTTGACGACGTAGAGCGGTCCGGGGAGCTGCTTGGCAGCAGCGACTGCCTCTTCGACGGTGAGGGCGGCGATGCCGGCGGGAATGCCCACGCCATACTTCGCGAGGAGTTCCTTGCCCTGATATTCGTGAATGTTCATCGCTCAAATCGCTTTCTGCTGGAGGTTCCCGGGGAAGGCGCCGTAGCCATATGTTCGGCGTCCGCCTAAGCACATCCCGGCGCCCTTGAAAAGGCCCGGCGCCTGCGCAAATGCATAGCCACGTCGAATTTCATCGACCTTATTTGATATCAGTTCTCAATAGCAATTGATGCGGGAGCGCGCCCGATGATCGACAGAAAGCGACTCGAAGCCATCGTCCGGGAGGCCGGACGCATCGCCCTTGCCGGATGGCCGGGCGATGGGCACGCGCTCGAATCGTGGGAAAAGACGCCGGGAAGCCCGGTCTGCACCGCCGATCTCGCGGTCGATGCCTACCTCAAGCGCGAACTGCGCGCATTGCTGCCTGCGGCAGGATGGCTTTCGGAAGAGACGGCCGACACGCAGGATCGGCAGGACCATGAACTGGTCTGGCTGGTCGATCCGATCGACGGCACCCGAGACTACATTCATGGTCGCAAGGGCTGGGCGATTTCGGTAGCGCTGGTGAACACGCGGCGGCCATTGCTGGGCTACCTCTTCGCCCCCGTGCGTAACCGCGACAACGGCGGCGAGTTCTGGTCGGCCGAAGCGGGCAAGGGCGCATGGCTGAACGGCGCCCGGCTCACCGCAAGCGAACGCGAGGTGCTGGGCGGATCGCGCGTACCCGCCCTCAAGCTGGCTCCCGAGGACGCCGACCTCACCCTTGTCGAGCAGCCCAATTCGATCGCCCTGCGCATGGCCATGATCGCAGCCGGAGACGCCGATCTTCTGGCGACCCTGCGCTGGGGCTACGAGTGGGACATCGCCGCTGCCGCACTGATCGCACGCGAGGCGGGCGCCTCGGTGACCGACGCCTTCGGCCAGCCGCTCAACTACAACAAGCGCGATCCCCGCGCATTCGGCGTTCTGGTTTCCTCGAATGGCATCCATGCTGCCGCGGTCGAGCGACTCGCAGATCGCGCGCGGCGCTATTCGGTCTGACCGAACGGCTGCGGCACCCTCTCAGGACCCTTCGGCGCCCTCACCCTCGGAGTCCTTGGGCATTTCCTCGCCCATATCCTCACCCTTCCAGGCGGGATCGTTCGCCATCCGCTCGATCAGGTTGTGCGCGAAGGTGCTCATGCCGCCGCCGTGCGGGTTGTTCGCCACCGGCCCCAGCACGATGCGGGCTTCCGGGGAACGCCCCAGCCGCAGCAGCGTCGTCCCGAGCGTCATGCGAAGGCCCAGATCGAAGGGGGCCAGTTCCACTGCCCGGATCAGCCCGTCGACCGCAAGTTTCGGAGGTTGCTCTCCCTGCTCGACGAAGCTGCGGTAGAAGTAGATCAGCGGCAGCGGGTGGTCGTTCTCCAGCCGGTTGAGCGCGATGAAGGGAGCCCGCGCCGTCTTGTACGCGGCAGCGCGCTCCTTGTCGTCGCCCTTGTTGTCCTCAGCCTCGCGGAACAGCGCATAGCCCTTCTGGACGTAGGCGTTGACTTGCGAGGGATCACGCCTGATCGCGGTATCGGCGGCGGCGACGGCCTCCTTGTCGTGCCCGGCGTCATATTCACACTCAGCCAGCGCGGCGAGCACCGCTGCATCATCGGGATACTTCGCCGCGATCGCCCGCGCCTCGACCAGCAGCGTCGCGGCTTCCTCGCTCGACACGCCGCGCCGCGAACGGATGCGCACCGGCATGATCTCCGCCTCCCCGCCGAGAGCGTGCGCAGCGACACCGGGCCGATCGTCAGCAGTTCCGGCTTGAGCGTCAGCGCCGTCATCCGCCGCTGCCGCAAGTAATGGTCGAGATCCTTTTCCAGCTTGTCGAAATCGCCGAAAGCTTCCAGCGCTGCGGCGCGCTGGCCGCGTCCATTGGCAAGCAGCTCGGTGTAGCGGGTGAACTGGCCTTTGCGATCGCCGCCAAAGGTCAGGTAATGATAGAGCAGCCAGCTCTTGCCGTAGAAGGCGTCGTAGCTGGTGTGCTTGCGCTTGTCGTAATCGGTTGGGTCGAGCAGGTCCGCCGCCTTGACGTCCTGCGCATAGAGCAGTTCCCCCGCGCGGTGACTGGCGGGGCGGCCGAGCCAGAGCCCGCCGTCCGCCTCGAACTTGGCCGAGGCGAAAAACTCCGCCGACCCTTCGCTCAGCCAGCGTGGCATGGCCGAGACGTTGCTGGAAATCAGGAAGTGGTGGGCATATTCGTGCAGCAACACGATCATCGACCAAGTCACTTGCCCGCTGCCGCTCTGCACGGCGGGCACGATCGCCAGCGAGCCCCCTGCCCGTGGCACGTAGAAACCACCGACGAACTTGTTGTCGCCGCCATGAAGCTCGCGCACTTCGCGGGTGTTCTTCACGACATAGACGGTGACCCGGTTCGACGGGCTGGGCTTGGCGACTTTGGAGCCCAGCACATAGGCCATCCCCGCGTGATACCGCTCAAGCTGCTGCGCAAAGCGGGTGATGTCCTTGTCGGAATCGTTGGCGTAGATGACGAAGTGTTCGCTCGACGCCTCGGTCCAGGCCGCCTGCGCAGGCGTAACCGAGAACCACGCAGCCAGCGCCGCCGCCACAATCCTGAAACGCATCAAGTCCCCCCGAACCCTGTTCGCGGCCAGACTACGCCGATATTGCGGCGTTTCAAGTTACTCTATGGAAATCACGTGGTTACGAAGAAGGGGCCGGTGCGGTTTTCCGCGCCGGCCCCTTCCCCGATCCCGCTTCCTGCGGAAGGTCTTACTTCGCCGAGCTGGCGTCGTCGGTGGTGACCGGCGTGATCTTGATCTCGACACGGCGGTTGAGCGCGCGGCCCTCCGGCGTGTTGTTGTCGGCGACCGGGTAGTTCATGCCCATGCCCTGCGTCTGAATGCGCGAGGACGAGACACCTCGGCTGATCAGGTAGCGCGCCACCGAATCGGCACGGCGCTTCGACAGGTCCATGTTGTAGGCGGCCGAGCCGGTCGAATCGGTGTGGCCGTAGACGTCGACGAGGCTGTTCGGATACTGCACCATCGACTGCGCGACCTTGTCGAGCGAGGTCTGGAACGAAGGGCTGACGACGGTGGAATTCACCGCGAACGTCACGTCCGGCAGGTTCACCAAGATGCCGTCGCCCTGCTGGGTGACGTCGATGCCCGAACCGGCGGTCTGTTCCTTCAGCTCCTTGATCTGCTTGTCCATCTGGTAGCCGACGACGCCGCCCGCGACGCCGCCGATGCCGGCACCGACGATGCGTGCGGTCTTGCCGCCGATGACGCTGCCCAGCAGATAGCCAAGGCCCGCGCCGCCTGCGCCGCCGATCGCCGTGCGCGAAACCTTGCGCTCACCGGTGTTCGGATCAGTGACGCAGGCGGAAACCGAAACCAGCGCGAAGACCGCGGCGGCCGAAGTGATCAGGCGCGACTTTTTCATCTCTTGGGTGTCCCTTCCTCTTGATGTGCCCTTATACCGGACATCTGTGCGGTAGTGAACATGAACGGCGAATGGCTTGTGCGCCCTTCAACACACAGCATTACGTACGGTTCCCAGGCCCGCAACAGATTGCCTCACACATTGCAAAGCGTTGCCATGCGGCGTTTGGCCAACACGGGTTCTTCGCGCGGCGCACAATCTCTGCTAGCCGTGAAAGCACTGTGACACCCTTTCCCTGGACCGACGTCCTCATCATCATCGGGCTGATTCTGCTGAACGGCCTGTTCTCGATGTCCGAACTGGCCATCGTCTCCGCGCGCACGCCGCGCCTCAAGATGTCCGCCGACAAGGGCAGCCGGGCCGCCCTGACCGCGATGGAACTGGCAGCCGACCCGGGCCGCTTCCTCTCGACGGTACAGATCGGCATCACGCTCATAGGCATCATCGCGGGCGCTTATTCGGGCGCGAGTCTCGGCCAGCCGGTCGGCGATCGCCTCGCCACGCTCGGCGTGCCGGTCCGTTTCGCAGGCGAGCTGGGTTTCGCGCTGGTGATCATTGCCACGACATACGCCAGCGTCGTCGTCGGCGAACTGGTGCCCAAGCAACTGGCCCTGCGCATGGCCGAGCCGGTTGCGCTGGTCATGGCCCGCCCGATGAGTATCCTGGCGACGGCGATGGGTCCGTTCGTCTGGCTGCTCGACAAGTCCTCGGGCCTGATCCTGCGCCTGTTCTCGATCCGCAGCGGGGATACCGAGCGTCTCACCGCCGAGGAACTCCACATGATTTTCGCCGAGGCCACCCGCACCGGCGTGATCGAGGAGGAGGAGCGCGCGATGATGACCGGCGTGATGCGTCTCGCCGAGCGTCCCGTGCGCGAACTGATGACCCCGCGCAACCAGATCGACTGGATCGACGCCGACGCCGACGAGACCCAGCTGCGCGCCAAGATCGCCGCCTCGCCGCACTCGCTGCTGCCGGTGGTGGCGGGCGAAGGCGCACCAGACAACGTGGTCGGCATCCTCAAGGTCAAGGAAGTGCTCGCCGCGCTGGTCGAGGGCCGGACGGTCGAGGTCCGCGCGATGATGCGCAAGGCCGAGGTCATCCCCGACCAGCTCGACGCCATGGACGCCCTGCGCAAGCTGCAGACCGCCGAAGTGTCGATGGCTGTGGTCCACGACGAATACGGTCACCTCGAAGGCGTGGTGACCCCCTCCGACGTTCTGGCCGCGCTGGCAGGCAACTTCGTCTCGCATCAGGACGAGGGCGACGAGCCCATGGTGACCGAGCGCGAGGACGGATCACTGCTGGTCTCGGGCGCCATGCCCGCCGATTCGCTGGCGGATCGCCTTGGCATCACGCTGCCCGAGGACCGTGATTTCGCGACCCTCGCGGGACTCGTACTCCACGTACTGCGCAAGGTCCCGCGCGAGGGCGAGCACTTCATCGATCAGGGCTGGCGTTTCGAAGTCATCGACATGGACGGGCTCAAGATCGACAAGCTCCTCGTCAGCAGCGTCGAGGATGAGGACGACGGCGTCACCGGTGACGGTTGACAAGCCTGCTGGCCGGCTAAGACATGATTGAGAGGGCACGCGGTGCGACCCGCGTGCCCTTTTTCATGTCCAGAAAGAATTAAGGGCCGGCATCGCAGAACACACCTCGTCATCCCAGCGAAGGCTGGGGCCGCTCGCCGCGCAAAGCCCGACCCTCGACCGGACGCTTTGACGATAGCTAAACCTTGGATCGTCATTGCGAGCGTAGCGAAGCAATCCAGAGCGGCGCCGAACTGCCCTGGATTGCTTCGCTACGCTCGCAATGACGAAGGGTGGGGCAATCGCTATGGCAGTAACAGGCCAGCGGTCCCAGCCTTCGCTGGGATGATGGGTTGTGCCCTGCACGATACGAAAAAGGCCGGACTTTCGCCCGGCCTTTTTCGTATCGTTTCAGCGAGAGATCAGCTGCCCACGGCAGTCTGCGCGTCACGCCCATCGCCTTCCGGCGCGGCGAGAATCGCGCGTGTCAGCTGGCCCTTGGCGACCGTGTAGGTCTGCGGATCGCCCACCGTCGAGCGGATTGACGGATCGGCGGTGCCTGCCATGCTCAGCGCCGACTTCTCGATGTCGCTGCGGGCCTGCGGGCCGCCAAACAGCGCATCGAGCGTCTGCTGCTGCATCGAATCATCGGCCGGGCGAGGCTGGCCCTGCTTCGGCGGGCTCAGCGAGAAGTCGGGCGGCACCACCAGCGGGGTCTGGCGCTGCACGGCGAACTCGTCGGGGCGAGCACGGTTGAACAGGCCGGTGCTGCCGCAAGCGGACAGCATGACCGCGCCCGTCGCGACGAGGAGGAGGGCAGCGGTTTTCTTCATGCGCATCAAATTCAACTCGCGTTTAATCTGCAATCGGGGCGGGTTGCGCCTCTGTCTCGGGCTTGTCGCGCGAAAACAGGGAACGGGCAAGGATAATCAGGACGCCGATGGTGATGGCGGCGTCCGCAAGATTGAAGATCAGGAAGGGCCGCCAGCCTCCGAAATGCAGGTCGGCATAGTCGATGACATAGCCGACGCCGAAACGGTCGCGGATGTTTCCCGCCGCACCGCCCAGCACCATGCCGAGCGCCGCGATCTCCGGCAGCTTGCGCTCGCGCAGCAGCCAGACGAACACGAAAGCGGCAATCGCGCCGGTCATGGCGACCAGCGCCCAGCGTCCCTCGGGCGAACCCGCAGTGAACAGGCCGAGCGAGACGCCGAAGTTCTGCGTCCACGTCAGGTTGAAGAACGGCAGGACGTAGACCTGCCCGATCCGGTCGAGATCGATGCCTTCGGTGATCCAGCCCTTGATGCCCTGGTCGATCGCATAGACGACCACGGCGACCAGCAGGCCGATCACACGCTTCATCCAGGGGTTCATTCCACCGGCTCCACGACGTCGTCGCAGCGGTCGCACAGCGCGCCGTCCTCGGTCACTTCCGGGAGATGGCGCCAGCAGCGGCCGCACTTGTGGTCGGTGGAGGGGTGACGGTCACCTCCTCGCCCTGCCCGCGCGTGACTGTCCCGGTGATGAACAGCTCGGCGAGATCGGCCTCAGGTGCGCTTTCGGGCACCGTGACGACGGCGGCCAGGCTGGAGCCGATGATCTTCTCCCGCCGCAGCGGCTCGATCGCCTCGGTCACAGCCGCGCGCAGCGTGCGCAGTTGGGCCCACTTCGCATCGTCTGCCTCGACCGCCGGAACTTCCGGCCATTCGAGCAGGTGAACGCTGTCGCCGTCCGGATAGCGCGATCCCCACGTTTCCTCGGCGGTGAACACGATCACCGGCGCGGCGTAGCGGATCAGCGCGTGGAACAGCGTGTCCAGCACCGTGCGGTAGGCGCGGCGCTTGGGGTCCGTTGGCGCGTCGCAGTAGAGGCAGTCCTTGCGGATATCGAAGAAGAACGCGGAGAGGTCCTCGTTGCAGAAATCGAGCAGCGACCGGACGTAGGTGTTGAAGTCGAAGGCATCGATCGCCCCGCGCAGCGTCGCGTCGAGCTTGCCCAGCAGCGCAAGCACGTAGCGCTCCAGTTCGGGCATCTCCGACACGGGAAGGCGCTCCGCCTCGTCGAAGCCGTCCAGTGCGCCCAGCAGGTAGCGCAGGGTGTTGCGCAGCTTGCGGTACTGGTCGGCGACGCCCTTCAGGATTTCGTCGCCGATGCGGTGGTCCTCGGTGAAATCCACCGAGAGCGCCCAGAGACGAATGATGTCGGCGCCGTTGGTCTCCATGACCTTGAGCGGGCTGATCGTGTTGCCCAGCGACTTGGACATCTTCATGCCCTTGGCGTCCATCGTGAAGCCGTGGGTCAGCACCGCCTTGTACGGCGCATGGCCGCGCGTGGCGCAGCTTTCCAGCAGCGAGGACTGGAACCAGCCGCGATGCTGGTCGGAGCCTTCGAGATAGAGATCCGCCTTCGGGCCGGTATAGCCTTCGGGGCGCAGCAGATCGGGCCAACGGCCTGATTCCAGAACGAAAGCGTGCGTGGAGCCGGAATCGAACCAGACGTCGAGAATGTCGGCGACGCGCTCGTAATCGTCGGCGTTGTAGCCGTTGCCGAGCAGGTCCTGCGCGGCTTCGTCCGACCAGCCATCGACGCCCTTCGCCAGGATCGCGGCGCGGATGCGTTCGTTGACGGCGGGATCGACGAGGTATTCGCCGGTCTTGCGGTGCACGAACAGCGTGATCGGCACGCCCCATGCGCGCTGGCGCGAGAGCACCCAGTCGGGGCGCCCCTCGACCATCGCGCCGATGCGGTTGCGGCCCTTGTCGGGAACGAAGCGGGTTTCGGCGATGGCCTGCAGCGCCGCCTGACGAAGCGTCGGCGCGTCCATCAGGTTTTCCTCGGCGGGATCGATCGCCCCGCCCTCGTTCTCCCAGCGCTTGTCGGCCGGGGTCTTGGGCGAGATATGCGTCATCGCCTTGTCCATCGGCACGAACCACTGCGGGGTGCAGCGGTAGATCACCTTGGCCTTGGAACGCCACGAGTGCGGGTACGAGTGCTTGTAGTCCGCCGAAGCCGCCAGCAAGCCGCCCGCTTCGCGCAGGTCGGAGCAGATCGGGCCGTCGGGGGCGTTGAACTTCGGGTTGATGACCGAGCCCTGTCCGGCCAGCCACAGCCAGTCCTCGCGGTACTTGCCGTCGGCCTCGACCACGAACTTGGGGTTGATGCCGTTGGCCTTGCACAGATCGAAGTCGTCCTCGCCATGGTCGGGCGCCATGTGGACGAGGCCGGTGCCGCTCTCGGTGGTGACGAAATCGCCCGCCAGCAGCGGACGCGGCTCGGCGAAGAAGCCGCCGAGCGCGTGCATCGGGTGGCGAGCGATGGTGCCGGCGAGGTCGGTGCCTTTGCCGCGCCATAGTTCCGCATTGGCTTGGAAGATAACCTTGCTGTCATGACCAGCCGCTTTCAGCAGGCCAGTCAGATATGCGGACATTCGCTCTTGGAAGGACTTTTGCAGTTCCGCAGCAATCAGGAATTTCCTGCCGAACAATGCACGGCCGACGTTGGCATGAGAAGCTGATTCCTGCTCCCCCACCCAACTACGCCTAGTGAAGACGTCTGAAGAACAACATACTCAACCTCCGGCCCATAAGCCAAAGCCTGGTTCACCGGGATCGTCCAGGGCGTCGTCGTCCAGATCACCGCATAGGCGCCGACCAGTTCGGGCACGGCCGACTCAACGATCTCGAACGCCACGTCGATCTGGGTCGAGGTGATGTCCTCGTACTCAACCTCGGCTTCGGCGAGGGCGGTCTTCTCCACCGGCGACCACATCACCGGCTTGGCGCCGCGATAGAGCATGCCGTTCTCGGCGAACTTGAGCAGTTCGCCGACGATGGTGGCCTCGGCCTGGAAGTCCATCGTCAGGTACGGGTTGTCCCAGTCGCCGTTGATGCCCAGGCGCTTGAGCTGCTCGCGCTGCACGTTCACCCAGTTCTGGGCATAGGCGCGGCATTCGGCGCGGAATTCCTCCGCCGGAACCTCGTCCTTGTTCTTCTTTTTCTTGCGGTACTCTTCCTCGACCTTCCACTCGATCGGCAGGCCGTGGCAGTCCCAGCCGGGAACGTAAGGCGCGTCCTTGCCCAGCAGGGTCTGGGTGCGGACGACCATGTCCTTGAGGATGTGGTTCAGCGCGTGGCCGATGTGCATGTCGCCGTTGGCATAAGGCGGGCCGTCATGCAGCACGAACTTGTCGCGGCCGCGGCGGGCGTCACGGGTCTTCTCGTAAATCTTTTCCGACTGCCAGCGCGCAAGAATGCCCGGCTCCTTCTGGGGAGTCCGGCCTTCATCGGGAAATCGGTCTTCGGCAGGAAGACGGTGCTACGATAGTCGCGCTGTTCGGTCATGATCGCGGGGCACTAGAACAAATGCGCGATCGTTGGAAGTGCGAGGATTCGGTGAGGCTCGCCGTCCCCTGCCCGCGTCACCCTGAACTCGTTTCAGGGTCCATTGTGCCGCAAGCCCGGAAGCTGGAATGGTAAACTGCGACTGCGGCCTTGTGGAGCGACAGTCCGGCACCAACCGCCCGATGGACCCTGAAACAAGTTCAAGGTGACGGGGTGCCTGGCCGCGTCGTCAGAGACCCGCCAGCAGTTCGCGCGCTTTCACGCAGTCCCGGTCCATCTGCTCGATCAGCGCGTCGAGCGAATCGAACTTCGCCTCGGGCCGCAGGAAGTGGTGGAACGCCACCTCGATCTCCTGCCCGTAGAGGTCGCCTGCGAAGTCGAAGAAGTGCGGCTCCAGCAGTTCCTTGGGCGGGTCGAAGGTCGGGCGGATGCCAATGTTCGCCGCACCGTGGACCACGCGGCCATCGGGCATGCGGCCGGTCACCGCATAGATGCCGTAGAGCGGGCGCAGGTAGTTCGCCATGTCGAGGTTGGCTGTGGGAAAGCCGATGGTGCGGCCCAGCTTGTCGCCATGCTGCACCCGGCCCCGGATCGCAAACGGCCGCGTCAGCAGGCGTGCGGCCAGTTGACAGTCGCCGCTCTTGAGCGCCTCGCGGATGCGGCTCGACGAGACGGTGCCGCCCGCGTCGCTGACCGGACCGACGGTGCGCCCCTCCAGCCCGTGCGCCGCGCCGACTTCCCGCAGCAATTGCGGATTGCCGCCCTTGGCGCGGCCGAACGTGAAATCCTCGCCGGTGACGACGCCGACCGCGCCCATGTGACGCACCAGCATCTCCTCGATCCACTGCACGGCGGGCATCGCCGCCATCGCCGAATCGAAGTGCAGCACCAGCATCGCATCCGCGCCGGCGGCCGCGAACAGTTCCTGCCGCTGCTCCAGCGTGGTCAGGCGGAAGGGCTCGGCATCGGGCTTGAAGTGGCGGACGGGGTGCGGGTCGAAGGTGGCGACGATGGCCGGGCGGCCCTGCGCCTTCGCCCAGCCGATCGCCTCGCCCACCACGGCCTGATGGCCTTGGTGGAACCCGTCGAAGTTGCCCAGCGCCAGCACGGCACCGCGCAGGGATTCGGGAACGGGTTGGCGGTTGTCGAGGCGAATCATGGGCGTCTCGGCTATAGGGCGCGTGTGAGAGTCACGAAAGCATGTGCCGGTCGGGCACCGTCCGCCGCATGGGCGTCGCGCGCAATTTCAACCCACTCGGGGCCGACTTCGGGCATTACGGTATCGCCCTCGTAATCGCCCGCGATCTCGGTCAGTTCGATCCGGGCGGCGAGCGGGAGGAAGAGAGCATTGATCTCGGCCCCGCCGATCACCGCGACTTCGCCTTCTCCGGCAAGCGCCAACGCCTCGTCCACCGAATGCGCGACTTCGGCGCCTTCCGCGCTCCAGCCGGTGTCGCGGGTCAGCACGATGTGACGGCGGCCGGGCAGCGGCGCGGGAAAGCTGTCGAAGGTCTTGCGGCCCATCACCATCGGCTTGCCCATGGTCAGCGCCTTGAACCGCTTGAGGTCCGCCGGGAGCCGCCAGGGCAGCGCGCCGTCGCGGCCGATCACGCCGTTTTCGGCGCGGGCGTAGATGAGGAAAACCTGCGGCATCATCTTTGGGGCCATCAGTCGAGGATCAGCCGCGTGACATGGCCCATCTTGCGCCCCGGACGGGCGGCGGCCTTGCCGTAGAGGTGCAGGTGGTTGGCCGGGTCGGCGAGGATCGTCGGCCAGTCGTGCGCCTCGTCACCGATAAGGTTGCGCATCTCCACGCCCTTGGCGGCAAGGCCGGTGTCGCCCAGCGGCAGCCCGCAGATCGCGCGGACGTGGTTCTCGAACTGGCTGGTGACCGAGCCCTCGATGGTCCAGTGGCCCGAGTTGTGGACGCGCGGCGCCATTTCGTTGAAGACGGGGCCGTCCTTCGTCGCGAAGAATTCCAGCGTCAGCACGCCGACATAGTCCAGTGCATCGGCAACCTTGGTGGCGAGGGCCCGCGCGGCAGGCACCTGCTCCAGTAGGTCGGCGGGCGCGGGCACGGTGCTGAGTGCCAGGATGCCGCCCTCGTGGACGTTGTGGGCGCTGTCGAAGAAGCGCACCCCGCCGTCCGCGCCGCGGCACAGGATCACCGAGAATTCGGCAAAGAAGGTGACGAAGCCCTCGTAGATCAGCGGCGTCGCGGGAAGGTCCAGCGCGGCGGCGTCCCCGGGCGTCATGATGCGCCACTGGCCCTTGCCGTCATAGCCGTCGCGGCGGGTCTTGAGGATGCCCGGCGCGCCGATCGCGGCGATGGCCCGCGCAAGGTCTTCGGCACTGTCCACCGGGGCGAAGGGGGCAGGGGTGCCGCCGAGGCCAGTGACGAAGCGCTTTTCGTTCAGGCGGTCCTGCGCGGTTTCGAGAGCACGCGCGTGGGCGAGCAACGGCGTGTCGCCCAGCGCCGCGAGCGGGCCAACGGGGACGTTCTCGAACTCGTAGGTCACCACCGCGCAGTCGGCGGCGAACTTCGCCATGGCCTCGGCATCGTCCCAGGCGGCGCACGTGAACTGGGCGCAGACGTCGGCGGCGATCGAGTCCGCCTCGGGCGCGTAGACGTGGCAGCGGTAGCCAAGCTGCGCCGCCGCCATGGCGATCATCCGCCCGAGCTGGCCGCCGCCAAGAATGCCGATGGTTTCGCCGGGAGAGATCATTACGCCTTTACGCCTGCCTTGTGCCGGTGCCCTTCGACAAGCTCAGGGTGAGCGGACTTAGTGCTGAAATTCTAAAACCCAACCCCGCTCGTGCTGAGCGTGTCGAAGCACCTCAGCCAAGCGGGAAACATCAGACCGGCTTTTCCGCTACACCCGCGGTCTGCGCCGCACGGAAGTCCTTGAGCCGTCCCGCCAGCGCCTCGTCCGAGGTGGCCAGGATCGCCGCCGCCAGCAAACCGGCATTGGCCGCGCCCGCCTCGCCGATCGCCAGCGTGCCGACGGGGATACCCGCAGGCATCTGCACGATCGAGAGCAGGCTGTCCTGTCCCGACAGCGCCTTGCTCTGCACCGGCACGCCGAGCACCGGAAGATGCGTCATCGCGGCAATCATGCCGGGCAGGTGGGCAGCGCCCCTGCCCCGGCGACGATCACCTTGAAGCCTTCGCCGTCCGCGCCATGCGCGAAGTCCACCAGCCGCTCGGGCGTGCGGTGCGCCGAGACGATGCGAGCGTCATAAGCGACGCCCAGCTTGTCGAGCATCTCGGCGGCCTTGATCATGGTCGGCCAGTCGGACTGGCTGCCCATGACGATTGCAACTGGTGCAGTCACGGATCAGCGCTCCGAGAGGTAGTAGCGGTCGAGCACCTTGAGATCGTTGTCGAGCTCGTAGACGATCGGCTGGCCGGTCGGGATTTCCAGACCGGTGATCTCCTCGTCGGAGATACCCGAGAGGTGCTTTTCCAGCGCGCGCAGCGAATTGCCGTGCGCGGCGACCAGCACGGTCGAACCGGCATGGAGGTGCGGCACGATCGAGCCTTCGTAATACGGCAGGACGCGGGCGATGGTGTCCTTGAGGCTCTCGGTCATCGGCGTGTCGATGCCCGCGTAGCGCGGTTCGGCCGAGAGGTCGAACTCGCTGCCCTTGTCCATGACGGGGGGCGGAATGTCGAAGCTGCGGCGCCAGACCTTGACCTGCTCGTCGCCGTGCTTGGCGGCGGTCTCGGCCTTGTCGAGGCCGGTCAGGCCGCCGTAGTGACGCTCGTTCAGGCGCCAGTCCTTGGTTTCCGGGATCCACAGGATGCCGGCGGCTTCGAGCGCGAAATGCAGCGTCTTGATCGCGCGGGTCTGCAGCGAGGTGAAGGCGACGTCGGGCAGCAAGCCCTTGTCCTTGAGCAGCGCACCGGCAGCGCGGGCCTCGGCCTCGCCCTTTTCGGTGACGTCGACGTCCCACCAGCCGGTGAAGCGGTTTTCAAGGTTCCACTGGCTCTGGCCGTGGCGAAGCAGGATCAGGCGAGGCAATGTAGGCTCCCTATACTGTCAAGGACCGACGCGGTCTTGCCGCTGTTCGAGATATGGGCCCCTAGCTTTCCGGCGGCGATTTGGCCAGTGGCGGTTTGCTGTCGGGCGATTCGCCCTCCTCGACCGCTTCGCCGAGCGCGGATACGGCACGAGCCTGCGCCTTGCGGCGACGCAGGTTCTCGCGCAGCTTGGCGGCGAGACGCTCTTCCTTCGTGGGTTTTCGAGGCGATTGCGGCGCGTTCATCGCCCGCTGCATTGCCGCTCCGAAAAAGAAAGCACAAGAGGCGCTTGACAATCGAACGCCGCGCGGACAATAGCGCCCCCTGTCTCGGGGGCTTCTGGCCCGGCAGACAGACGCCCCGGTTACCCGGGCCTGGAATATGTGCTGCTGTAGCTCAGTGGTAGAGCGCGTCATTGGTAATGACGAGGTCGGGAGTTCAATCCTCCCTAGCAGCACCATTCCCTTCCCTTTCTCTCATCGAAGATAGCGCATTGCCGGGGCATTCAGCCACCGCGTCTTCTGGCGTGTTTTGCTGCAATGCGGCGACTGTCATCGAACTGTCTTCGCTCTATCACGCGAGCGTCATGGAACAGGCCTACGGGCCGCCCTCAAGGACACACAACGTCGCTTCAGGGAACCATTCCAGCTATGAATCGCTCGCTCCAGCTCGTCGCCGGGCTGCTTGCCTCGGCCTCCTTCGCCACTATCGCTCACGCCGGTGAAGTTGCCGGTCACGTCAACGACGCTACCGGCACCCGCGCGCTACAGTCGGCCACCGTGCGCATCGTGGAACTCAACCGCCAGGTCGAGACCGACCGCGCCGGTTCCTACGTCTTCGGTGACGTGCCCGCCGGCACCTACACGCTCGAAGCGCGCTACGTCGGTGCGGAAGTGACGACCCAGACCGTCAACGTCGCTGCGACCGGCCGTATCGAGGGCAACTTCGACCTCGCGGCGATCGGCGGCGGCGACATTCTCGTCACCGGCATGACCGCGAACATGACCAGCGCCCTGTCCCGCCAGAAGGCCGCGGACGGCGTGGAATCGGTCCTGACCCGCGACGCGGTCGGCCAGTTCCCCGACCAGAACGTGGCGGAATCGCTGCGCCGCCTGCCGGGCGTCAACATCCTCAACGATCAGGGCGAAGGCCGCTACGTCTCGGTCCGCGGTCTCGACCCCGAACTCAACGGCACCTCGGTCAACGGCGTGCGCCTGCCCGCCCCGGAATCGGATGTGCGTTCGGTCGCGCTGGACGTCATCTCATCCGACACCATCAGAATCGATCGAAGTGAAGAAGAGCTTCACCCCCGACATGGATGGCGACTTCATCGGCGCCTCGATCGAGATCAACACCACCAGCGCCTTCGATTCCAAGAAGAACCGCTACTCGGTCAGCGCCGAGGGCAGCTGGAACGACTATTCGGGCAAGGTCATGCCCAAGGGCTCGTTCGACTTTACCCAGAAGCTGGGTGACGACTTCGGCATCGCCGGATCGGTCAGCTACTACAAGCGCAAGTTCGAGACCGACAACGTCGAGACTGGCGGCTGGAGCCTCGACGACGCCGGCAACGCCTGGGCCGAATCGGTCGAATATCGCGACTATGACGTGGAGCGTACCCGCATCAACGCGGCGCTGTCCGCCGACTGGCGCGTGTCGGACACGACCAAGGCCTATATCCGCGGCAACTGGGCGCAGTTCGACGACCACGAATACCGCCGCCGCACCACGCTCGACTTCAGCGATTTCGAGGACGGCCCGACCTCCAGCACCGACAGCGGCGCGACTTTCGACGGCGACGACGAGCGCATCACCGTCAACCGCGACCTGAAGGACCGCTTCGAGCGCCAGCGCATCCGCTCGGTCTCGATCGGCAGCGACACCGACACCGGCGTGTGGAAGTTCAAGTGGATGGGCAGCTACGCCAAGTCCACCGAGCGCGAGAACTTCTCGATCGACCCGACCCGTTTCCGTGCGCGCTTCACGGAAGGTACCGTGGTCGACATGGATTACGCCAACAAGTACTATCCGACCTACTCGGTGACGCAGGGCGCGGACAGCTTCAACGATCCCAGCGAGTATGAATTCAACCGTACCGAGCTGACCACGCTGTCCGACAGCCGTGACCAGGAATGGGCGATCAAGGCAGACCTCGCCCGCACCTTCGCAGGTTCGAACGGCGACTTCACCGTGCAGGTCGGCGGCAAGGCCCGCTGGCGCAAGAAGTCTTACGACTTCAACATGACCTACTACGAACTGGCCGACGATGCGCCGGACTATACGCTGGCCGACGTGCTGGGTTCGCAGACCTACCGCCTGGTCAACATGGGCCCCGTCGCCAGCAAGGGCGGCCCGGCCGACTACCTGCTCGCGAACCCCGGTTCCTTCGTGGTCAACGATTACGAGACGGACTTCAACTCGGCGACCAGCGACTACTCGGTGCGTGAGGACATCGCGGCCGGTTATGCGATGGCGCGCTGGGACAGCTCGACGCTGCGCGTGATCGGCGGCGTGCGCATGGAGCGTACGTACAACGAGCTGAACGGCCAGTACGTGACCGACAGCGACGACGTCGTGGTCACCCCGGTCAGCTTCACCCGCAGCTACACCAACTGGCTGCCCAGCCTGACGGTGCGCTACAGCCCGCAGCAGAACATCGTGGCGCGTCTGGCGGGTTACAAGACCGTCGTGCGTCCCAAGCTCTCGCAGATGGCTCCGCGCAACACCATCAACGATGACCTCGAACTGGAAGTCGGCAACCCCGAGCTGAAGCCCTATCAGGCCTGGAACCTCGACGCCGGGTTCGAATACTACTTCTCGAACAATGGCGCATTCTCGGTTGGCGGGTTCTACAAGTCGATCAAGGACTACACTTACACCCAGCGCACCCGTGAGGCCGGCACCTATCAGGGCGTCGAATATAGCGAGCTGACGATGCCGGTGAACGGTGACACCGCCGAGATCGTGGGCCTCGAGGCCAGCTTCAGCCAGTCGTTCTCGATGCTGCCCTCGCCGTTCGACGGCCTGCTGACGCAGATCAACTACACCTACACGTACGCCCGCGGCACGGTGCTGGACGGTGACGACGTGGCGCGCCGGATCAACCTGCCCAACGCCTCGAAGAACACCTTCAACGTCGTGCTGGGCTACGAAAAGGGTCCGATCAGCCTGCGCGCTGCCGGCACCTTCCGCGACAAGTACCTCGACGAAGTGGGCGACGATGCCGAGACCGACCGCACCGTCAACCAGCACTTCCAGCTGGACCTCTCGGCCAAGTACAAGCTGACCGACAACATCAAGCTGTTCGCCGACTGGGTGAACGTCAACAACGCCAAGTACTTCGCCTACCAGAACCTCGGCGGCGCCAAGCGCGTGCTGCAGTACGAGGAATACGGCTCGACGGTGAAGTTCGGCGCAAGGATGTCGTTCTGATGAAGCGCAACCTCACGCGCATCGCCGATGTCGTGAAGCTGGGGTCGGGAGCTTTGCTCCCGGCCCTCCTGCTTTCCGCCTGCGCGACGACCTCAACCATTGGCACCACCGGAGCACCCGAAGCTCCCCGTCCCCGCTATCCCGCCATCGACATTCCCGCCGAGGGCGAGACCACGCCGGTCGGCACCGGCAATGCCGATGCGGCGGACGATCCGGCGATCTGGCGCAATGCGGCGAATCCCGCCGCCAGCCTGGTCCTGGGCACCGACAAGAAGGCCGGGCTCTACGTCTACGCCCTCGACGGTACGGTGAAGGACTTCTCGCCCGCCGGTGCGCTCAACAACGCGGACCTGCGCGAAGTGCGCATGGCCGACGGCTCCACCCGCATCCTCGTCGGCGCCAGCGACCGTACCGACCGCGCCGAGCCGCGCATCGCGCTGTTCGGCCTCGACGGTGCGACCGGCAAGCTCTCGGTGCTCGGCTCCGGGACGTTCCTCCCCGCAGACCATGCCCCGGCGGAGGCCTACGGCTTCTGCATGGGTGCTCCGCTCGCGGCGGGCGAACTCGCCCGCGCCTACGTCGTGCTCAAGGACGGTACGGTCGCCGAGAGCCGCATCGTCGAGAACGCCGGCAAGGTTTCGGCCGAGCACTTGCGCGACGTCAAGTTCGCGACCCAGTCCGAGGGCTGCGTCGTCGATGACGTGACGAAGACGCTCTACGTCGCCGAGGAGGACGTGGCGATCTGGAAGGTGCCGCTCTCACCGGCGACGCTGACCGCATCCTCCTACGCCCGCGTCGGCGAAGCGGACGGTCTGGTCGACGACATCGAGGGCCTTGCCATCGCCCGCAACGCCGAAGGCCGCGCCTGGCTCGTCGCCTCCAGCCAGGGCGACAACGCCTATGCGCTGTTTGATCTCGCCACCGGCAAGCCCGCAGGCCGCTTCCGTATCAACGGGGGCGCCATCGGCGGGACCAGCGACACCGACGGCATCGAAGTCGTGCTCGGCGACTTCGGACCGCAGTATCCCGAAGGACTGTTCATGGCGCAGGACGGCGACAACGCCCCCAAGGCGCAGAACTTCAAGCTGTTGTCGTGGCGCTCGATCCGCACCGCGCTGGGCATCCGGTAACCCGACTCTGCCGCATCCGCGTGTGACTCGATCTCGCGGATGCGGTAGAACGGCGACCATGGTGAGGGAAACAGAATCGATGAGGCGGATCGAAGCACTGGCTGTGCTCGTCATCGTTTCCTGCGCGGCATTGCCCGCGGTGGCCCAAGCAGATGTTCTGCAGATCGGCACCTCAGGCGCCGAATGGGTCGCCGGTGGCCCTGCAACCCTCCCCGCCGCATCCGACCTCGCGCAAGTAGATCAGTCGTCGGGCGTCGGCTTCATCGGCAGCACTGTTGCAAAGGCGACCGAGCAGGTCGAGATCGACCCCGATGGAGATCGATTCCGGGCTGCACCCTCAGTCGATTACAGAAGCACTCGACGCGGCAGGCCCGACCCGCTGGCGTGAGCGCGTCGCCCAGCTTGCCGCCAAGTACGACATCAGCCCGACGCTGCTGGAAGCGGTGGTCTGGCAGGAAAGCCGCTGGAACGAACTGGCGCTCTCGCCGGTCGGCGCGCGTGGGCTGGCCCAGCTGATGCCCGGCACCGCCGCGCAGATGGGCGTCGATCCCGCCGATCCCATGGCCAACCTAGAGGGCGGCGCGCGCTACTTGCGCATGCAGCTCGATGCCTTCGGCGGCGATCTGGAAAAGGCGCTGGCGGCCTACAACGCCGGTCCCGCCCGCGTGCTCAAGGCCGGGGGCATTCCCAATATCCGCGAGACCCGGGCCTACGTCGCCTCGATCATGGCGCGGCTGACGGACCCGGTTCGGCAGTAAACACCCACATCGTCATTGCGAGCATAGCGAAGCAATCTAGGGCCGAGTAAACTGCCCTAGATTGCTTCGCTATGCTCGCAATGACGACTGTTCTGATGGTGGCGTCCGCAAAAAACGCGCCACCTTCCGGCAGCGCGTTTTTTACCGTCCGAAGTGGCGGATCAGCCCAGCAGCTTCTGCGCGATCGCGCGTACATCGTCGCGCATATCGGGACGGTCGAGCGCGATAGCCAGCGTCGCTTCCACGAAGCCGACCTTCGAGCCGCAGTCGAAACGGCGCCCGTTGAAGGTTACCGCATGAAACGGCTGCTGGCCGATCAGCTTGGCCATCGAGATCGGTCAGCTGAATCTCGCCACCTGCGCCCTTCCCCTGCGTTTCAAGCAGACCCATCACTTCAGGCTGGAGGATATAGCGGCCCGAGACGATCTTGTTCGAAGGCGCCTCGTCCACCTTGGGCTTCTCGACCAGACCCTTGACCTCGGTGAGATTGCCCCGGCTTTCGCCGGGCGCGATCACGCCGTAGCTCGACACTTCCTCATGCGGCACTTCGAGCACCGAGACGAGGTTGCCGCCCACTTCGTTGTAGGCCTCGATCATCTGCGCCATGCAGCCGGGCGTGCCGTACATCAGTTCGTCGGGCAGGAAGATCGCGAAAGGCTCATCCCCCACGACGGCGCGGGCGCACCATACCGCGTGGCCGAGGCCCAGCGGCACCTGCTGACGCACGGTGACGAGGTTGCCGGGCTGGATGCGGGTCGGCTCAAGCGGGTCGAGCGACTTGCCGCGCCCGGTCATCGTCGCTTCGAGTTCGTAAGCGGTATCGAAATGCTCGACGATCGCGGTCTTGCCGCGGCCCGTCACAAAGACGAATTCCTCGATTCCGGCTTCGCGCGCCTCGTCGACGGCGTATTGGATCAGAGGCCGATCGACGACCGGAAGAAGTTCCTTCGGAATCGCCTTGGTGGCGGGCAGGAAACGGGTGCCGAGACCGGCGACGGGAAAGACGGCTTTTCGGACCGGCTTGCGAAAGTTCGAGTCACTCATGGGTCTGGATAATGCCTCGCTCATGTTGCGGTTGCGTTTAAAGCCCGGAAATAGTCTTAGCGCAACAACCCCATGTTAATCTTACCGAACCCTTAATCCGCCGCGAAATTGCATCCGATCCCGTTGAAGCACGCGCGTTTGGCGCTAAAGGACGGTGATGGACAAGATCATCATCGAGGGCGGCAAGCGCCTTTCCGGCACCATTCCCGTTTCCGGCGCCAAGAACGCCGCGCTCACGCTGCTGCCCTGCGCGCTGCTGACCGAAGAACCGCTGACGCTGCGCAATCTGCCGCGTCTGGCGGACATCGACGGTTTCCAGCACCTGATGAACCAGTTCGGCGTCTCCACCGCGATCGCGGGCAGCCGTCCGGAAGACTTCGGCCGCGTGATGACGCTGCAGGGCACGCGTATCACCAGTTCGGTCGCGCCTTACGACCTCGTACGCAAGATGCGCGCCTCGATCCTCGTCCTTGGACCGATGCTGGCGCGCATGGGCGAGGCGACCGTGTCACTGCCCGGCGGCTGCGCCATCGGCAACCGCCCGATCGACCTGCACCTCAAGGTCATGGAAGCACTGGGCGCGACGATCGAGCTGGCCGCCGGTTACGTGCGCGCCATCGCCCCTGACGGCGGCCTGCCGGGCGGGCGCTACTCGTTCCCGGTCGTCTCCGTGGGCGCCACCGAGAACGCGCTGATGACCGCCGTGCTGTGCAAGGGCAAGTCCACCCTGCACAATGCCGCGCGCGAGCCGGAGATCGTCGATCTGTGCAACCTGCTCGTCGCGATGGGCGCGCAGATCGAGGGTATCGGCACAAGCGACCTCACCATCCACGGCGTCGACCGCCTGCACGGAGCGACCTACATGGTCATGCCCGACCGCATCGAGGCGGGTTCCTACGCCTGCGCCGCCGCCATCACCGGCGGTGAAGTGCTGCTCAAGGGCGCGAAGATCGAGGACATGGAAGCCACCGTGCAGGCGCTGCGCGATGCAGGCGTCCACGTCGAGCCCAAGGCCGACGGCCTCCATGTCGCCTCGGACGGCAAGCTGCGGCCCGTCACGATCTCCACCGCCCCCTACCCCGGTTTCGCCACCGACATGCAAGCGCAGCTGATGGCCCTGCTGTGCATGGCCGAAGGCTCCAGCGTGCTCACCGAGACCATCTTCGAGAACCGCTACATGCACGTTCCCGAACTCAACCGCATGGGCGCGCGGATCGAGACCAAGGGTCGCACCGCGATCGTCCACGGCGTACAGGGCCTCACCGGCGCCGACGTCATGGCGACCGACCTCCGCGCCTCGATGAGCCTCGTGATCGCCGGTCTCGCCGCAAAGGGCCAGACGCAGGTGCACCGCCTCTACCACCTCGACCGCGGCTACGAGCGCCTTGAGGAGAAGCTGGCACTGGTCGGCGCGCAGATCGAACGCGTCGGCGGCGACTGAGGAAACTCCGAAGGCCCATGGCGCGTTTGCCTCTCGAACTGCCGAGAGGAGAGACGAACATGGGCCTCATCAAGTTGGCGGCCGCCGGAGCGGTCGGCTACGCCCTCTACAAATACGCGACCGAGAAGAAGCAGGAAGCCGAGTTCGCAGGCGGCGTGCGCGATTCCGGTCCGGAGCATATGAGTTCGCCGCCCAAGAGCTGGGACAAGACCGACGAAGCGATCGACGAGAGCTTCCCGGCGAGCGATCCTCCATCGACATACTGATCACCAGTCGCGGTCGCTAGAAAGGGCGGGAGAAGCAAAGGCTTTCCCGCCCTTTTGCCATCCGTCGCAAATTCCCGCGGCCTGGCTGATTCCCCGCATCCTGGCTGGAACGAATTGTTTACCTAACCCGTTGAAACCCTTGTCGGAGCGCCGGGATGGCCGCCTCCGGGACGGGAAGAAGATGATGGCGATCCACTTTGTCGCGGACCTGAACTTCAACGGCGAGAGCGCCCTTCACGCGATTCCCTACGGCTTTCCCGATAGCGCCGAGATGACCCGCCGCATCTGCGAGGTCTGGCGTGCCCGCGTGGCCGACGACGACAACGTCTGGATTCTCGGCAATGTCGGAAACCCCGTCCATCTCGGCAGCCTTCCCGGCAACAAGCACCTTGTGCGTGGACCGAATGACCCGCAAGCGTGGAATTGTCTCGCAACGGGCCGCTACGCCAGCGTCTGCGACATGCAGCGCCTCGATACGGCCCACGGAACTCTGACCCTCATCAACGACCCTGCGAAGGCGCTGGAAGGCGATGCGCTCGTACTCCACGGCCATACCCGGTACGCGTGGAGCCGCCCCGGTCACAACTGCGTGGCCGCGCACGGACTGGGATGGGGGCCGGTCAGCCTCGACATGCTGATGCGCAAGCCCGCCGAACCGAGGCTTAGCCGCGCCGCCTGAAGGCGCCATTCGTCATTGCGAGCATAGCGAAGCAATCTAGGGCGACCCAAGACTGCCCTGGATTGCTTCGCTATGCTCGCAATGACGAATGGGAAACACTCTAGCCCAGAGCCGAAGTCGCCAGCCACACCCTGACCGCCCCGGCCAGCCCCGGCGGCGTTTCAGCCTCCAGTCGCTCCGCATCGATCCGCGCGACGAGCGCGTTCACCGGCAACCCCTCATGCGCGGCGGCGCGCTTGAGCAGGTCCCAGAACACCGGCTCGAGGCTGATCGAGGTCTTGTGCCCGGCGATCTCCACCGAACGTTTGACCGGAGGATGGTAAGGCGTGGTCATCGCGCGGCAACCTAGCTGCCCTCCGCCCCGCCGAGAACCCCGGAAATCAGCCGAAGTCCATTGATCGATACCTATCGATAGCAAGGTATCTTGCCTCGACCTGTACTTTTCTAAACAAGGTATCTTGCAACACACAGTAGCTGGTTATATACGATGGACATCCGCAGGAGATGATTCGATGTCCGAAATCGAAATCCAATTGAAGAAAGGGGTGCTGGGGCTCTGTGTCCTGGCGCTGCTCTCGCGGGGGGACAGCTATGCCTACGAGATCGCGAGCCGCATGGCCGACGCGGTCGACATGGGCGAAGGCACGATCTACCCGCTGATGCGCCGCATGCAGTCCGAAGGTCTGGTGAAGACCTACCTTGAGGAATCGCCCTCCGGCCCGCCCCGCAAGTACTATAGCCTCACCGACACCGGCCGCTCGCGTCTTGCCGAGCAGGTCGCCGAATGGCGCGGCTTCACCAAGGCCGTGGACACGCTGCTCGACGATGCCGCAGAGCCGACTGCCGTTCAGGAAGGCCCGATTCAGGAAGGAGAGCCCAGCCATGATGCGTAACGAATTCATCAAGCGCCTGAAGGCGGGCCTCAAGGGCATGCCGCAGGACGCCATCGACGACATCGTCGCCGACTACGAAGAGCACTTCGAAGCCGGCCTTGCCGAGGGCCGCAGCGAAGAGGAGGTTGCGACGGCCCTCGGCAACCCGAGCCGCCTTGCCCGCGAACTGCGCTTCGAAACCGGCTTCCGCAACTGGAAGAGCGATCGCACGCCGTCGTCCGCCTGGGGCGCGATCCTTGCCTTCATGGGCCTCGCCACGATCGACATCCTGATCCTGCTGCCGATCGTGCTGCCGGTTCTGGGCGTGGTCTTCGGCCTGTTCGTGGCGGTGCTGGCGGCCTTCGTCGGCGGCGGCTTCATGCTGATTGCCGGGCCTTTCTCCGGCTTCCCCGGCGGCCCGCTGATCGCGATCCTGCTGGGCCTCGGCACCATGAGTGCTGCGGTCGGCATCGGCGCCCTGCTCACCATCGTGGGCATCGGCGTGGTCAACGCCCTCATGTGGTTCGGCCGCCTGCACTACCGTGTGCTCGAACCCGCCATCCATCCCGAAGACTGACGACGACAAGGAGGACCAAGTGATGCTCAGGAAACTGCTCATCGTATTCGCCAGCGGCCTGATCCTGTCGATCGCCGCCTTCGCCCTCGCCTGGACTTTCGGCGGCGAGAAAATGAAACAGGAATTCGAGACGAAGGGTTGGTACTTCGACGGCGGCGACGATCACCACGAACAGGGTCCGCGCAAGTCCCGCGTGTTCGCCATCCAGTCGGGCAGCCAGCTCGCCATGGAAGTGCCGGTGGACCTTGAGTTCACGCGTGGTGACAAGGCCGAGATGACCGTCGAAGGCCCCGCCAGCGTGGTCGACCGGCTGGTCTGGGCAAACGGCCGCCTCTCGCTTAACGGCAGCGCCCGGATCCATCGTGGCCTCAAGGTGCAGATCACCGCTCCCGAGATCGCCGGGCTGGACCTCGATGCACCGGGCGACGTGGATCTACACGGTCTCGACCAGGAATCCTTGCGCATCAACGCTCGCGGCGCCATCGACCTCGACGCATCGGGCAAGGTCGCCCGGACCTTCGTGACCTCCGACGGTGCCGGCAACATCGACCTCGGCAAGGTGCAGGGCCGCGACGCTACGATCCGCATCAACGGCGTGGGCGACGTCACCATCGGCGCCACCGGCGTGGTCGACGTGGAAATCAACGGCGCGGGCAACGTCACCCTCGTACGCAAGCCCGAGACGCTGCGCAGCCGGATGAACGGCATCGGCGATATCGACCACGACTACTGAGAAACGTTCCACGTGGAACATACGAGGCCCGCATCGTCAGCGACGGTGCGGGCCTTTTCCTTGCCTGCCTGCCTGCCCCTGCCTCCTCGTCATTGCGAGCGTAGCGAAGCAATCCAGGGCAGTCTCAAGCCGCTCTGGATTGCTTCGCTACGCTCGCAATGACGAGGAGTTGGAGGAGCCGACGAAAAGCCTCAGGCTGCCGCCCGGCGCAGGCGATCGTTGATGGCAGCGCCTATATCGCCCTCCGGGATCGGCGCCACGGCGATGCGCGGCTGCGCTGCGGCCGCTCCGGCATGAAGCAGCGCATAGAGCCGCGAGGCCGCCTCGATCAGATCTCCGCTCGCCGACAGGGTTACCTCCCCGCCACTGCGCCGAAACCGATGTGAAATTCGTCAGCCTCTGCCTCGATCGCATCGAGCCGCACCGGCTTGCCCGGCGCGTAATGGCTGGCAAGTTGCCCCGGCGCCTCGATGGCCTGCGAAGTCACCGGCTCGCTCGCGCCGCCGAGTACAGCGGCAATGCGATCCTCGGCGATGGGGCCGGGACGCAGGATCTGCCAGCGCCCCCGTCCCGCAACGCGACGATCGTGGATTCCAGCCCTGCCTCACAGGCGCCGCCATCGACCACCGCATCGACATTCGCCCCGAGCGAGGCGACGACATGCCCTGCCTCGGTCGGGCTGACCCCGCCGCTGCGATTGGCCGAAGGCGCCGCGATCGGCAGGCCCGTCGCCGCGATGACCGCCCGCATCACCGGGTGCGCCGGACAGCGCAGCGCGATCGTAGGGAGCCCGGCGGTGACCGCAGCGGCAATCGGCGCGCCCTTTCGCAATGGCAGAACCATGGTCAGCGCGCCCGGCCAGAACGCCTCAGCCAATGCCAGCGCGCGCTCGTCGAACTCCGCCAGCATCTGCGCCGACGCGAGATGTTCCACGTGGACGATCAGCGGATTGAAACTCGGCCGACCCTTGGCCCGGTAAATCGCTGCTACGGACTCGTCCCGGTCCGCTCTTGCCGAAAGGCCGTAGACCGTCTCCGTCGGAACGGCGACAAGGCGCCCTTCCCGTAACAGACGCGCGGCGGCTTCGATCCCGTCGGGACCGGCTTCAAGCATCTCGGGCTGGCTGGCGTGCTCCATACCCCGTCGCTATAGCCCCACGGCGACGAATGCCAAGGACATGCAAAAGATGACGACCCAGCCCGCGGAGCACACCCAGGTTCTCACCCGCATCGCCGAAGCGCTGGAACGCCTCGTGCCACCCGCCCCGACCGCGACCGACTGGCTCGCGCATCCCGCCTACGTATGGACGGGCAGCGCCGCGCGATCGGTCGCGCAACTCGACGCCCCTGCCCTGACCCTGCTGCGCGGCATCGACACGCAGAAGGACCGTGTGGTCACCAACGTCGAGCGCCTTGCCGCCGGACACGCCGCGCATGACATGCTGCTCTGGGGCTCGCGCGGGATGGGCAAGTCGGCCCTGCTGCGCGCCGCCATACGCTCCGCCGACACGGCGCATTCGGGACGCATCGCGCTGGTGCAGGTGGCCCAGGAAGCGCTCTCCGGCGTGACCGACCTCTTCGCCGCACTCGGCAAGGTCGACCGCAGCTTCCTCGTCTTCATCGACGATCTCGGTTTCGAGGAAGGCGACGGGGCCGGGCCGCGCATCCTGCGCTCGTGGCTGGAAGGCGGCGTCGAGGCACGCCCGGCGAACGTGCGCCTCGCCGTCACGTCGAACCGCCGCGCCATCGTCGGCCGCTCGATGTCGGAGCAGGACGATCCCATCAACGCCCGCGACGCGGTGGACGAAAAGCTGGCCCTGGCCGATCGCTTCGGCCTCTCGATCGGCTTCCACAACTGCGACCAAGATTCCTACCTCGCCATCATCGGCGGCTATGCCGGTGAATTCGGGCTGGAGTGGGAGCCGTCGGACGCGCTGGAATGGTCGCGGCGGCGTGGCGCGCGGTCTGGACGCGTGGCGTGGCAGTACGTCAATGAATTGGCTGGAAGAGCAGGGAAGACGATATAAACGCAGGGGTCAACACCCCTGCACCCCATTACCGTCGTCGTCGTGCGCGCATCACGTTAGCTGAGCGCACGGCGACAACGTGGGGGTCTGGGGCGATGGCCCCAGGACTTCTCTTTCTACTTACTGCGGCAACAGCCGATCGTCTTCCTTCCGGAATCCACCCATCAACTTCGCCGCCTCTTCCGGAGAAGTCGGGTCCTTGATGTCCTCACGCGGCTTCATGTGCTCGGTAACGACGGGCTTGATCGCCGGTGAGGGCTGCGCCCCGGCGACACCACGCGCCAGACGATCCCCGCCGTGTCATCGCTGACGAGCAGCGCGCCGCCCTTGTCCCACGTGACCCAGGTGGGACGGCCGTGGGTATCGCCGTTGTCCTTGAGGAACCCGGTGAGCACCGGCTGCGGCTTCACGTCCTTCGGATTGCCGTTGGCATCGAAAGGAATGAACACCACGTCGTAGCCCGCCGAGGGACGGCGATTCCAAGACCCATGGCGGGCGATGAAGACGCCGTTCTCATAGCCCTTGCCCATGCGGTTGCCGCCATTGGCGAACGTCAGCCCCAGCGCCGAGACGTGGGCGCCCAGCGCGTATTCCGGCTTGCGGGTATATTCGATCATGTAAGTCTGCATCGGCCACTGGACGCGTTCGTCGAAAGTGTCCTTCCAGTAGACCCACGGCCAACCGTACTGCGCGCCGACCGGCACATTGGTGAGGTAGTCCGGCACGAGATCCGGGCCAAGCATGTCGCGCTCCTGCACCGTCGCCCACATCTCGCCGGTCGAGGGGTTCCAGCCCAGACCGTTGGGATTGCGCATGCCGACCGCAAACTGGCGGCGGCGGGCGGTTTGAACGTCGACCTCCCAGATCATCGCACGCCCGGTCTCTTCCTCCATGCCGTTCTCGGCAACGTTGCTGGCAGAGCCGACCGCGACGTAGAGATGCTTGCCGTCCTCGCTCAGAAGCAGGTTGCGCATCCAGTGGTTGCCGGCGGGCGGCAGGTCGATCATCGTGCGCAGCGGCCGCCCTTCCAGCTTGGTCTGGCCGGGCGTGAAGGCGAATTCCAGCACCTTGTCGTGGTTCGCCACGTAGAGCTTGCCGTCGCGGTAAGCGAGGCCCGAGGGCGAGTGCATGTCCTCGCTGCGCAGCGTCGTCTTCAGTTCGGCCTTGCCGTCGCCGTCGGCGTCACGCAGCAGCACGATGCGATCGGGCGAAGCCTCCCCGGCGCCGACGCGGTTGAACATCAGGCCCATGACGAAGCCGGTGATCCCACCCGGCTTGTTCCCGGCCGGAGCATTCGTCTCCGACACCAGCACGTCACCATTGGGCAGCGTGAGCATGGTGCGCGGATGATCGAGCCCTTCCGCGAAGCGGGCAACCGTCAGTCCCTGAGCCGCCTTGGGCGCCTCGCCCGCAGCCCAGCCCACCGGCTTGGCGAGCTTGATGCTGGGGATCCACTGCGCCTTGGGTTCGACCAGCTGCGGGTTCTTGCCTGCCGTCGCATCGCTCGGCAGCTCCGAGGTGTTGGAGTTCAGGCCCCAGTACACGAACCCGGCGGCAGCCAGGACGATCACGGCGGAGGCGATGGCGGTCTTCTTGACGATCGGATTCATGCGCCAAGAGATAGAGCCGCACCGGCTGGCCGACAACAAAGACTTGCGCTAAATGCGCGGCATGTACGACTTTGCCGCAGACGCCGATCTCCCCAAGCCCGAACTCTACAGCGCCCTCGCCCGCGCCGCCGATGCGCTGGTGCAGGGAGAACCCGATCCCATCGCCAACATGGCCAATCTGGCTGCGGTGATCTGGCAGTTCGTGCCCGACCTCAACTGGGCCGGTTTCTATCGCACGGTGGAGGACGAGCTGGTGCTCGGCCCGTTCATGGGCAAGCCCGCCTGCATCCGCATCCCCTTCGGCCGCGGCGTGTGCGGCACGGCTGCAGCGCTGGGCACCACGCAGGTCGTGCCAGACGTCCACGCGTTTCCCGGCCACATCGCCTGCGATGCCGACAGCCGTTCCGAACTGGTGGTGCCGGTACTGCGTGACGGCAAGGTCATTGCGGTGATCGACCTCGACAGCCCCACGCCGGGCCGCTTCGATGACGAGGACGCTGCCGGGATGCAGCTTCTCGCACAGGTCGCCTCGCTGGCCATCTGAGCCCGCACCAAAACGGGACACCGACAGCACATCCGCGCAAGACGCTTGGTTTTGCGCGGATCACGATGCTAAATTTCGCGTTAACTGACGGGGCTGACTTTCATCGCCCCGCGTTTCTCGCGAAAGGGTGCCCTCGATGCGTCTTCCCCTGCATGCCGTCGTCGTTGCGACGCTGTCTCTCGCCGCATCTCCGGCGCTCGCCCATGATGGCCCGCACGGCGAATCCGAAGCCCGTCCCTACGGTTATGATCAGAGCTATGACGGGCGTGGATATGATCGACAAGGCTACGATCCGCGCGAAGCCTGGCTCGCGGATTGCCATCAGCGCCTGTCCTCGCGCGATTCCGGCGTCGGTGGCGCGGTCATCGGCGGCGTGGTCGGAAGCGTTGCGGGCAACCGCATCGCGGGGCGCGGCAATCGCACCGTCGGCACCGTAGCAGGCGCGGCCGTAGGCGCCGTCGCCGGAGCCGCCATCGACAAGGCCGAGGATCGCGGCCGCAACCGCGACGAATGCGAAGCCTATCTCGACGACTATTATGCCCACTACGAGCGTGGCGGCGCTTACCCCGGTTACGCGCCGCAGGGCTACTACCCCGCCTACGGCTACCCGGCGCAGGGTTGCTGCATGGCCCAGCCCATGATGATGGTCCCGCTCGCCCAGCCCAAGCAGAACTGCACCGAGACCGTCGAATACGTCTACGAGGACGTGCCGGTCCGCCCTGCCCGCCGCGTCATTCCCCGCCGCAGCAAGGTGGTCCCGGACAAGCGCGTGAAAATCGTCCCCGACAAGCGAGTGCCGATCAAGTAAATCGGCCGTGCCGAAACGAAGGAACCCAGGACGGCGTAAGCTGCCCTGGGTTCCTTCGTTTTACGCAATGACGAAAGTTCAGATCGCGCCGCCGGTCAGCCGCTGGCAGATCAGGTCGAGCTGATCGAGCGTCGCGTAGCGGATCGTCACGGTGCCGGTCGAAGGATCGGCATCGGCGCTGATCTTCACCGGCAGGCCGAGGAATTCCTCGAGATGGTTCTGCACCGCCGCGATGTCCGCATCCTCCGAACCACTGCGCGCCGCGCGTGCGGAACGGCGGGGCGCCACATCGCCGCGCTGCTTCTTGCGCACCAGCTTTTCCACGTCGCGCACCGACATCTGCTTGGAGACGGCAGCCACCGCTATGTCCTCGGCGTCGTCGCAGCCGATCAGGGCGCGGGCATGGCCCATCGACAAATCGCCCTTCTCGACCAGCAGGATCACGCCGTCGGGCAGAGCAAGCAGGCGCTGGAAGTTGGCGACATGGCTACGGCTCTTGTCGACCATGCGGGCGATCTCGGCCTGAGTCATGCCCTCCAGTTCGGCAAGGCGGTTGTAGGCCCGCGCCTCTTCGATCGGGTTGAGGTCCTCGCGCTGGAGGTTCTCGATCAGCGCCAGCGCCATGACCTCGCGGTCGGACAATTCGCGGACCAGCGCCGGAATCTCGTGAAGCTGCGCCTTCTGCGCCGCACGCCAGCGACGCTCACCGGCAACCAGCTGGTAACGGCCATTATCGAGCGGGCGCACGATGATGGGCTGGATCACACCGCGCTGCGCGATCGACGCAGCGAGTTCCTCCAGCGCCGATTCCTCGAAATAGCGACGCGGCTGATGCGGATCGGGCTTGATGTCGGAGATCGACAGCACCGCCAGACCACCGCGCGTCGGAGCGACCGTGCCGCCCTCGCCCGTCGCCGGGACCGGCTCCTCGCGTCGGCTTTCGCCCAGCAGCGCGCCGAGGCCACGGCCAAGACCCTTGGGCTTCTGCCCGCCCGCCTTGGGCTGGGGTACGCTGAAGCGCACGATGGAGTCGTCGTTCATGCCGCTTTCCTCTTTTCGGGCAATCGGGTGATCAGCTCGCGCGCGAGCGCCATGTAGGCGCGGCTGCCGGCGCAGGCGTGATCGTAGATGAGCGCCGGAACCCCATGGCTCGGCGCTTCGGAGAGGCGCACGTTGCGCGGAATGACGGTCTCGAACACCAGCTTGCCCAGCACCGATCGCACGTCGTCGGAAACCTGCTCGGTCAGGCGATTGCGGCGGTCGTACATGGTCAGCGCGATGCCGATGATGCCGAGATCGGGGTTGAAGCGCTGCTGCACCCGCTCCACCGTCTGCAACAATTGGCTAAGCCCCTCGAGCGCGAAGAACTCGCACTGCAGCGGCACCAGCAGGGTATCGGCGGCATTGAGCGCGTTGAGCGTCAGCAGGCCCAGCGAGGGCGGGCAGTCGATCAGGCAGACGTCGTAGCCGAGGTCCGGGGTCAGCGTGCGCTGCAGGCGATGCGCGCGGTCGTCGGCGCTGACCAGTTCGACCTCGGCCCCGGACAAGTCCACTGTCGCAGGCAGCAGATCGAGATTCGGAATCCGCGTCGGCATGACGCACTGCGACACCGGCACCTTGTCGACGAGCACGTCGTAGGACGACGCTCCGCGTTCCGATGCCCCGACCCCGATTCCCGTGGATGCGTTGCCCTGCGGGTCGATGTCGATCAGGAGTGTCTTCCACCCGGTAGCGGCAAGCGCGGTCGCGACATTGATTGCCGTCGTCGTCTTTCCGACGCCGCCTTTCTGGTTGGCGATGGCAATGCGAGATCACCCGATCTTACCCTTCCCGTCGGCAAGGGTGCCGACAATGATGCCCGCCTGCGGGTCCGTCAGGGACTGTTCCACGTGGAACACATGCCGCCACTTGCGAAGGTCCTGCAATTCTTGACCGGCAGACCGCCCTTTGGGCAACAGGAACACGGTGTCACTTGTGGAAAATCGCGCGGATAACGTCAGCAATTTGTCGAGAGGCGCAAAAGCACGGGCGGAGATGACGGCTGCCTGACGACTTTCGACCAGTTCGAGGCGTTGTCCGGCAATCGAGGCGCGAGTCAGTCCCATCGCGATTCGCGCGCGGTCGAGCCATTCGATTCGCCGCGCGCGCGATTCGACCATCACGACTTCGCATTCGGGTCGAAGCGCCGCGATCACCAGTCCGGGGAATCCTGCGCCGGTGCCGAGGTCCATCCAAGGCGTCGATGTTTCACGTGGAACATGCGGCAGCAACTGCGCGCTATCGACAATATGCCTCAGCCAGACCTGATCGAGACTGGCGGCCGATACGAGGTTCTGGCGCTGGTTCTCTTCCGCCAGCATGGCGACGAGCAGTTCCAGTCGCTCCATTGCCATCGCATCGCATTCGGGCAGCGCACGCAGCCATTCGCGCGCCCCATCTTCGGTCGTGATCACGCGGCCTCCCTGCGGGCATGGACAAGCAGCGCCGCCAGCGCCGCCGGAGTGATTCCCGGAATCCGCCCTGCTGCCGCCAGGGTCGCGGGACGCGCCCTAGTCAGCCGCTCAACCATCTCGCGGGAGAGGCCGGCGATCCGGTCATAAGGAAAATCGTCGCCAAGGCTCAGCGCTTCGCTGGCGCGCAAGTCCCGAAGTTCGCGCTCCTGCCGTTCGAGGTAAGGCGCATAAGCCGCGTCCTCGGCCATCTCCTCGACGAGATCCGCGTCGGCGCGAAGGGCGGGATCGATCCACGGCGACAGTCCCGCAATATCGACGCCGCCAAAGCGCAACCAATCGCGCAGCGGCAGACGCCCGGCATCGGAGCGAACCGGCAGTCCCGCCGCCGCAAGTTCAGTCGAGGCCAAGGGCGCATCTAACGCCTGGCCCAGAGCCGCCCTCGCCTCCTCGCGGCGAGCGAACCAGTCCCGGCGCGCAGCGGTCACGGCCCCGGCTTCGATTGCCAGAGGCGTCAGGCGGGTCGTCGTATTGTTGGCGCGCAGACGCAGGCGATACTCCGCGCGCGCGGTCAACATGCGGTAAGGCTCGCTGACGCCATGCAGCGTAAGGTCGTCGACCATCACCGCCATGTAGCTGTTCGCCCGGTCGAGCGCAGGCGCATCGCGGCCGAGCACAGAAGCCGCAGCATGAAGCCCGGCGACCAGACCCTGCGCGGCCGCTTCCTCGTATCCGGTCGTGCCGTTGATCTGGCCCGCGCAATAGAGGCCGGGAATCTCGCGCAGTTCCAGACTGGTCCGCAAGGCGCGCGGATCGATGTGGTCGTACTCGACGGCATAGCCGGGCACGACCATCTCCACCGTCTCCAGCCCGTCCATTGTGCGCAGCATTTCCAGCTGAACGTCGGCAGGAAGAGAGGTGCTGATGCCATTGGGATAGACGAGGTGCGTCGTCAGCCCCTCGGGCTCCAGGAATATCTGATGCCCGTCGCGGTCGGCGAAGCGGTGGATCTTGTCCTCGATCGAGGGACAGTAGCGCGGCCCCTGCGCCCCGATCGCGCCGGAGAACAGAGGGGACCGATGGAGGTTCGCGCGGATCACGTCATGGCTGCGCGGGTTGGTCCGGGTGATCGCGCAGAACACCTGCGGCACCGCGCGCCGCTGCTCCATCGGCGACATGGTCCAGGCCTCGCCGTCCGAAGGCTGCTCGCCCAGACGTGACCAGTCGATGGTGCGCCCGTCGAGCCGGGGCGGCGTGCCAGTCTTGAGCCGCGCCATCGGCAGCGCCGCATCGCGCATCTGCGCGGCGAGTCGCTGCGCCGATGCCTCGCCGATGCGACCCCCGACCAGACGCTCCTCACCCCGGAACAGCGTGCCGCCGAGGAACGTGCCGGTGCACAGGATCGTCGCGGGCGCGCTCAGCCGGGTGCCGTCAGCAAGATCGACACCGACCGCGCTGCCGCCTTCGAGCACCAGCGCAGACGCTTCACCAGCGACGAGCGTGAGATCGCCCTGCTCCTTGAGCAGCCGCTGGATCGCCGCCTTGAACAGTACGCGATCCGCCTGCACGCGCGGGCCCTGAACCGCACTTCCCTTCGACCGGTTGAGCATGCGATAGTGAATCGCCGCCGCATCGGCCGCTCGCGCGATCAGTCCATCGAAGGCATCGACCTCGCGAACGAGATGGCCCTTGCCCAATCCGCCGATCGCCGGGTTGCAGCTCATCGCCCCGACCGCGTCGAGGTCGAAGCTGACGAGCGCCACGCGCGCGCCCATGCGGGCGGCCACTGCCGCCGCCTCACAGCCGGCATGGCCGCCGCCGATCACGATCACATCGAAGGAGTGCATGACGTCGCCTTACCGCGTCGCGGATTTCACGTCAAAGCACCTCGGCATGTTCCACGTGGAACATCGCTCATTTTCCAATGCAGAAACGGCCGAACAGAGCGTCGAGCATGTCCTCGGTCGTCGCCCGGCCGACGAGCCCGTCGAACGCCACACGCGCGCGGCGCAGGCACTCCGCGACCAGCAACGGGTCGGTCTCATGACGTGTCGCGCGCAAGGCCAGTTCGGCATCGGTCAGGAACGCATGCTGCCGCGCATTGAGGGCCGCATCACCGGGTCGCGGCATCGCGTGCCGCGCAGTCTCGATAAGGTCATCGCGCAGGGCATCGAGGCCCTCGCCGGTCACCGCTGAAATCGCATGGCGCGCCGCCGGGTTCGGGCGAGCCGAGGGTGTGTCGATCTGCGGGGTCACTTCCCACGCCGCGTCAGGCCCCTCCCCGCCGCTCCAAGCCAGAGCACGAGGTCAGCCCGGTCCAGCGCCGCACGGGCGCGATCGATACCGATCGCCTCGATCACATCGTCCGTCTCGTCGCGCAGACCGGCGGTGTCGGCGAAGACGAACGGCACGCCGCCGATGGCGACGGCGCGTGTCAGGACGTCACGGGTGGTTCCGGCGAGTGGCGCGGTGATCGCCGCCTCGTCCTCTACCAGCGCATTGAACAGGGTGCTCTTGCCTGCGTTTGGCGGACCGGCCAGCACCACGCGAAAGCCCTCGCGCAGAGTCTCCGCGCGGGGACGCGAGAGCCAGTCGGACACTTCGGTCGCCAGGGCGTCGATGCGAGCGATGAAGTCGGCAGGGAGGTCCGCGACATCGTCTTCGTCCCCGAAATCGAGAACCGCCTCCACCGATGCCGATGCGGTGAGCACCCGCATGCGCCAGTCATCCACCTGCCGGGACAAGGCCCCGCCCGCCATGGCGATGGCGCTGCGCCGCTGCAGTTCGGTCTCGGCCGAGAGCAGGTCGGCCAGCCCCTCGGCCTCGGCAAGATCGATGCGGCCATTGGCGAAGGCACGGCGGGTGAACTCCCCGGGACGGCGCGGCGCAAACCGGGAAGATCGGCCAGCGCCCCCTCGACCGCAGCGACGACGGCCTTGCCACCATGCAGATGCAGTTCGGCCAGGTCCTCGCCGGTTGCCGTGTTCGGCCCGGGAAACCAGAGAACAAGCGCATGGTCGAGCACTGTTCCACGTGAAACACTCAGGCGCTTATAGCTGGCGCGCCGCGGTGTGGGGATGGCCCCGGCAAGGCTCGACAGCGCCTCCCCGGCCCTCGGCCCGCTTATCCGGATTACGGCGATGGCGGCAGGCGGAGAGCCGCTGGAAAGCGCGAAGATCGTATCGTCCATATGCCCACCCTCCCCTAGCAGGGAGGCGGAGCGGACGCTACTCGCCCTTCTTGGGCTTGGCGCCGCTCATCGCCATGGCCACGCCGTTTTCAAGGAACTGCTGAAACAGCTTCAGCCCCATCTGCCCCATCGGCGCGACCTGCTTGGCCAGTTCGTTCATCTGGTCGAAGTTGGTGGTGCCCTGCATCGCGTTGGTCAGCGCATCGACGTAAGCCTCGTTCGCACGGGTGACGTCGGGCAGGCCGAGGAAACGGCGCGCCTCTTCAGGGGAGCATTCGACCTCGACATTGACCTTCATCGCTCGGCTCCCGCTGAATTATCGCAGCATGACTGACACATGCGCTTGGCAAAGTCCAATCCAAGTGCCTTACTCGCCGCAAAGCGAACAGGAGAACAGACATGGCCACGAACACCGAGATTCCCACCCTCGACGGTGACGGCACCTTCCCTGCTTACGTCGCCGCTCCCGAAGGCACGCCGCGCGGCGCGATCATCGTGCAGCAGGAAATCTTCGGCGTGGACGAAGGCATCCGCCGCAAGGCCGACCAGTGGGCCGCGAAAGGGTATCTCGCAGTCGCCCCTGACACGTTCTGGCGGCAGAAGCCGGGCATCGAGCTGAGCCCTTACGTAGAGGCGGAAATGCAGGCCGCGCTGGGCCATATGATGAGCCACGACTTCGACCTCGGCATGCGGGATATCGAAGCCGCGATCCACTGGATCCGCCGCGAGAAGCAGGTCGAGAAAGTCGGCTTCGTCGGCTTCTGCATGGGCGGCAAGATCGCTTACATGGCCGCCGCGCGGACCGACATCGACGCCTCGGTCGGCTACTACGGCGTGATGATCGACCAGATGCTGAACGAGAAGCACGCGATCGCCCGCCCCCTCATGCTGCATATCCCCACCGCCGACCACTTCGTCAGCCCCGAAGCGCAGAAGGCGATGCACGAAGGCCTGGACGATCACCCGAAGGTCACGCTGCATGACTACGAAGGGCTCGACCATGGCTTCGCCGCCGAGATCGGTGCGCGCCGCGACGAGGTAGGCGCCGAACTTGCCGACGGTCGCACCGAAGCCTTCTTCGCCGCGCACATCGGCTGAGAGGACGGGACATGACCAGCAGCTATCGCATGATCGTGCGCGCCCACGGTGGCCCGGAAGTCATCGAGCGGGAGGACTTCGCGATCCCGTCGCCTGCTCCCGGCGAAGTGGTAATCGAGACCGAAGCGGTCGGGCTCAATTTCATCGATACCTACTATCGCAAGGGCCTCTACCCCGATGCCCTGCCGCTTAGCCTCGGCTCCGAGAGCGTGGGCCGGATCGTCGCCATAGGTGACGGCGTGACCGACCTGGCGGTAGGCGAGCGCGTCGGCACGACGCAGAACGGCGGAGCCTACGCCACGCATCGCGCGATCCCCGCAGCCAAGGCCATGCGCATCCCCGAAGGCATCGCCCCGGAGGTGGCGGCCGCCGTCATGCTCAAGGGGCTGACCGCTTGCTACCTTGCCGAAGACACCTTCCCGGCGAAGGCCGGCGACGTCGCGCTGGTGCACTCGGCCGCTGGCGGTGTCGGATCGCTCCTGGTGCCCTGGCTGCTCGACAAGGGCGTCACCGTCATCGCCCACTCGGGATCGCCCGATAAGGCCGCGCAGGTGCCCGCAGAACATTCCCTGTCCTGCAGATTCGCCGACCTGCCCGCGGCGGTACAAGACATCACCAACGGCGCCCTGTGCCATGTCGTCTACGACGGCGTCGGCGCGGCAAGCTGGGATGCCTCGATCGCGTCCCTGCGCAAGCGCGGCCTGATGGTGAGCTACGGCAACGCCTCGGGCGCGGTGCCGCCCATCGGGATGCTCGACCTGATGCGGGGCGGATCGCTCTACGCGACAAGGCCGACGCTGGCGGACTACATCGCTACGCCCGAAATGCTGGCGACGAATGCGGAAAAGCTGTTCGGGCGGATCGCCTCGGGCGTGCTGGCGCCGAAGATCGGGCAGACTTTCGCTCTGGCGGATGCTGCGGAGGCCCACCGGGCACTGGAGAGCCGGGCGACTACGGGGTCTACCGTTCTCATTCCTTGAAGATATTGGAAGATAAGGGAATCTGGGGCCCCTTCGACAAGCTCACAGGACTCCCATACCCCGGAAATGTCGGCGTTGAGCGTGCAGCAGGGTTGTGCGCAATAGCTTTACCCACCTCGTCATTGCGAGCGAAGCGAAGCAATCCAGAGCAGTTCGGAACCGCCCTGGATTGCTTCGCTTCGCTCGCAATGACGAAGGGATGGTTCGTAGAGGTTTTGCATCGCTGGCTTTGTCGATCTCGAAAATGAAAAAGGCGCCGCTGCACGCGCAGCGACGCCAATTTCGGGGTCTGGGGCAACGGCCCAGGACCTTCCCTTTTACTGGTTCATCGTCGAGAAGAAGTCTTCGTTGGTCTTCGAATCCTTGATCTTGTCGAGCAGGAATTCCATCGCGTCGATGGTGCCCATCTGCATGAGGATGCGGCGCAGCACCCACATCTTGGTGAGCTGATCCTTCGCCACGAGCAGTTCTTCCTTGCGGGTGCCGGACTTGCCGACGTCGAGCGCCGGGAAGATGCGCTTGTCGGCCACCTTGCGGTCGAGGACGATTTCCGAGTTACCGGTGCCCTTGAACTCTTCGAAGATGACTTCGTCCATGCGGCTGCCGGTGTCGATCAGGGCCGTCGCGATGATGGAGAGCGAGCCGCCCTCCTCGATGTTGCGCGCGGCGCCGAAGAAGCGCTTGGGGCGCTGCAGGGCGTTGGCATCGACACCGCCGGTCAGCACCTTGCCCGAGCTGGGCACCACGGTGTTGTAGGCGCGGCCGAGGCGGGTGATCGAGTCCAGCAGGATGACCACGTCGCGCTTGTGCTCGACAAGGCGCTTGGCCTTTTCGATCACCATTTCGGCGACCTGGACGTGGCGCTGCGCGGGTTCGTCGAAGGTGGAGGAGATGACCTCGCCCTTCACGCTGCGCTGCATGTCGGTGACTTCCTCGGGGCGCTCATCGACGAGCAGGACGAGGAGGAACACCTCGGGGTGGTTGTCGGTGATGGCCTTGGCCATGTTCTGCAGCAGCACGGTCTTACCCGTACGCGGCGGCGCCACGATCAGCGCGCGCTGGCCTTTGCCCTGCGGCGAGACGAGGTCGATCACGCGGGCCGACTTGTCCTTGACCGTGGGATCGAGGGTGTCGAGGCGCAGGCGTTCGTTCGGATAGAGCGGCGTCAGGTTGTCGAAGTTGACGCGGTGGCGCACCGCGTCGGGATCGTCGAAGTTGACGCTCATCAGCTTGGTGATGGCGAAGTAGCGCTCGCCTTCCTTGGGGGCACGGATTTCGCCTTCGACGGTGTCGCCGGTGCGCAGGCCCCATTTACGGACCTGGTTCGGCGAGACGTAGATATCGTCGGGCCCGGCGAGGTAATTCGCCTCTGCGTTGCGCAGGAAGCCGAAACCGTCGGTCAGCACTTCGATGGTGCCCTGTCCGATGATTTCCTCGCCGTCTTCAGCCACTTCCTTGAGGATGGCGAAGATCAGATCCTGACGGCGCAGCGTGGAGGCGCTTTCGACGCCCAGTTCCTCTGCCATTTCGACCAGCTCGGCCGATGACTTCTTCTTGAGTTCTTTGAGATGCATTTTCGTGAATTCCAGATGGATTTGTAGTGTCGGCCGGCGGGATCGATGGGCTTGGGGAAAGCAGATCCAGGCAGGAGACAAAGGCTCGCGCCCTGTTGCCGGAACGCCGCTCAGATACGCATTCGCGGCGGCTCGGTCAACGAGTCAATCCGCAGGGCGGCAGGCCGGTGGGGTGAATCGAAATCGAGGCGCGAAAGCCCACCCCAACCCCTCCCGCAAGCAGGAGGGGAGCGAGACTTGCTGAGCCGAAGGCGAAGCTAGTCGCAGCGGGGTGGGCCTAGCGAGCGCCCTCGTACTTGTCCTTCCACGCCTCGAACTGCCCTGCGAGCGGGTCCAGCTGAGCATGACAGCGCGCCTTGTCGGCCTGATAGGTCTGTGCCCCGTACCCCGGCGCCTCGAGGATCGCGTCCAGCGCGGCAGTGATGTCCAGTTGCGGGGAACGCGCCTGAATCCGGCCGAAGTAGTACAGCGCGCCGCCGTCCACTTTCGTCCGCAAGTCCCCCTGCACCTTCCCGGCCGCAACCGAGAGATAGGCCAGACAGTGAAGATCGTCCTGCTCCGCCTGCGGCAGCGCGGAGAGAGACAACGCGGCGGCAAGCAGGGAAACTATCATAACCTCACTCCGTTCAGAACGGCTTCACGACCACCAGAATGACGATCACCACCGCCGCCAGGCCCGGAACCTCGTTCAGCAGGCGCAGCTTCTTGCCGGTCAGCGGCCGCTCGCCGCGCGCCAGCTTCTTCGCATAGCCGACCAGCCAGCCGTGATAGCCTGAGAGAGCCACCACGAAGAGCAACTTGGCATGAAGCCACCCTTGATCGAACGCACCGATCGAAAGCGCTGTAAGCACCCCCAGAACCCACGTGAGCACCATCGAGGGCGTCAGGATGATCGACCGCAGCTTCGCCTCGCGATCGACCCAGCGCGCCTCTTCCGCCGAGCCGGGATCGCTCTCCTGGTGATAGACGAAATAGCGCGGCAGCATGAACAGCCCCGCCATCCAGAAGATCACGAAGATGACGTGCCCGGCCTTGAGCCAGGGATAGAGACTTGCGAGAATTGCCATGGTGGAAGCCCTTTAGCGCGTCGTCATGCCAGTCTCAACCAAAGCCTTGAATCGTCATTGCGAGCGGAGCGAAGCAATCCAGAGTCGCGTAAACCGCCTTGGATTGCTTCGCTCCGCTCGCAATGACGAAGGGTGGTTCAATTCAATCCCGTCGCGCTCAACGCTCCCAGCTGCGAACGATCGCCAGCAACTGCTCGACATTCGCGATCGGGGTGAACTGGCCGATGCCGTGGCCGAGGTTGAACACGTGGGGACGGTCCGCGAAAGCGTCAAGCACCGCGCGGGCCTGCCGGTCGAGGTCCTCGCCGCCCGCCAGCAGGAGCAGCGGATCGAGATTGCCCTGTACCGGCAGCCCTTGGGGAAGTTCGCGCGCAGCCCAGATCGGGTCGATGGTCTCGTCGATTCCGACCGCGTCGACTCCGGTTTCGCGGGCATAGGCGGGAAGTTTCTCGCCCGAGCCCTTCGGGAAGCCGATGATCGGAGTCTCGGGGTGACGCGCCTTCACGGCAGCGGTGATTGCGGCATTGGGGGCGATCACCCAGCGCTCGAACTGCGCGGGCGAGAGACTGCCTGCCCATGAATCGAACAGCTGCACCGCTTCGGCGCCGGCCTCGATCTGGCCGCACAGGTATTCCACGGTCACCTGAGTCACCGCATCGATGATTGCTTCGAAGGCGTCCGGATCGCGATAGGCCATGGCGCGGGTGTCGTGCTGGTCGCGACTCCCTCGCCTGCCACCATGTAGGTCGCGACGGTCCAGGGCGAACCGGCGAAACCGAGCATCGTCTTGTCGTCATCAAGCTGGGCGCGAACCTTCCGCACGGTCTCGTAGATCGGCGAAAGACGCTCAGGCACCCGAGTCAGCCCCTCCAGCGCATTGTCCACAAGCCGCGGAGTCAGTTTCGGCCCCTCTCCGGCGAGGAACTGGAGGTCCTGCCCCATCGCGTAAGGCACGATCAGGATGTCGGAAAACAGGATGGCGCCATCGAAGCCGAAACGGCGGATCGGTTGCAGGGTGATCTCGGCGGCGGCGTCCGTATCGTAGACGAGCGCGAGAAAACCGCCCTTTTCGGCGCGCAACTCGCGGTATTCGGGGAGGTAGCGGCCAGCCTGGCGCATGAGCCACAGCGGCCGCCTGCGCGCGTTGTTTCCGCGCAGAGTTTCGAGGAGGATTCCGGGCATCGCGTCACGTCCCAACAAAAAAAATAGAAATTTTATATAAGGATGATGGAGTCTGTTGGCCCTGTGGATATCGGGGATTGGCTCGCCTTGCCCGATTTACCCCCGGATGAACAGATTGAAGAGTCAGATGCGACTCTTGGACGAGAGTGAGTCAACGAAAGGTTGTTCGCCTTGTCCACAGGGTGTGGGAAGAGTCGGCCCGCCTGTCCAGAAACTGACTCGGTGAATCCCCATAGCGGGCAGGAAATGCCGCTGAGGAGTTTTCACCGAGTTGTCACCGGGCTCCTCCCATGGTTTATGCCGCCACATATCCACACCCCTTGCCCTTCGGAGGCCCTGAGCCGGCATGGCGCGTTTCCACCTGCACCTCCTGTCAGATTCCACCGGCGAAACGCTGGAGATGATCGCCAAGGCGGCCCTCGCGCAGTTCGACGACGACGGCGAAGTCCTGCGGCATTTCTGGCCGATGGTCCGCTCGCAGCAGCACCTCGATCGGATCATGGGCGAGATTTCCGCGAACCCGGGCCTCGTCTTCTTCACCCTGGTGAACGAGGAGACGCGCGGGCGCCTCGAAGAGAGGTGCCAGCAACTCGGCCTGCCTGCGATCGCGGTGCTCGACGGGGTGACCGACGCGCTCGAGGCGCTGCTGGGGCAGGAGGCGAAGGGACGTCCGGGCCGCCAGCACCGGCTCGACGACGCCTATTTCGCGCGCGTCGATGCGATCCAGTTCACCATCGCCCATGACGACGGCGTGTTGTGGGAAGAGTGGGAGGAAGCCGATATCCTGCTCGCCGGGGTGTCGCGCACCAGCAAGACGCCGACCTCGATCTATCTCGCCAATCGCGGGTACAAGGTGGCGAACATCCCGATCGTCGTCGAAAGCCCGCCGCCGCAGATGCTGTTCGGACTGCGCCATCCGCTGGTGGTCGGCCTGACGACCGCGCCCGACCGGCTGATCCAGATCCGCCGCAACCGCCTGCTCTCGCTCAGCCAGTCGCCCGACACCGACTATGTCGCGACCGACGCGGTGGAGAGCGAGCTGAAATATGCGCGGCGCATGTTCGCGGACAATTCCTGGCCGGTGATCGACGTCACCCGCCGCTCGATCGAGGAGACCGCTGCGGCGGTGATCAACCTCTATAACGAACGCAAGGCAGCGGGCCAGACCGGCCAGGTCGGCCCGAAGCCCATCTAGCAGAGTTTTCCATGATCGTTCTTGCATCCCAGAGCGGCTCACGCCGCGCCATGCTCGAAGCGGCGGGCATCGCCTACCGCGCCCAGCCCGCCCATGTCGACGAACGCGGGATCGAGGCGGCGCTCGGCGATGCCTCCGCGCCCGAAGTCGCGTTGGAACTTGCGAAAGCAAAGGCCCTGAATGTTTCACGTGAAACATCGGGTGCGGTCGTGCTCGGTAGCGATTCCCTCGTGTCCTGCGGTGGGCGGCGGTTCGACAAGCCCGCCAGCCGGGAGAACGCGGCCGAGCATCTGCGTTTCTTCTCGGGCAAGGTGATGGAGCTGCACAGCGCGGCTGCCCTCGTGCGCGATGGCGAAGTGCTCTGGGCGGAGAATGCGGTGGCGCAGTTGCATGTCGCGGATTTGTCCGATGCCTTCATCGAGAGTTACCTCGACGCGGAATGGCCCGAAGTCGGTGCCTGCGTCGGCGTCTTCCGGATCGAGGGGCGCGGCGTGCAGCTGTTCGAGAAGATCGACGGCGATTACTTCACGATTCTGGGCATGCCGCTGCTCAAGGTCCAGGCGGCGCTGCGCGGATTGGGAGTCCTGACGCGATGACACGCTATGCCGAAGTGATCGGCGATCCGATCGCGCAGTCCAAGTCGCCAGCGATCCACAATTTCTGGCTTGCCGAACTGGGGATCGAAGGCCGCTACGACCACTGCCTCGTCAAGCTGGAGGACCTCGGCGACTATCTCGCGAAGCGCCGCGCCGATCCCGACTGGCGCGGCTGCAACGTGACGATGCCGCACAAGCTGTCGATCCTGCCGCTGATGGACCGGCTCGACCCCTCGCTGCGCAGATCGGCGCGGTCAACACCGTCGTGCGCGAGTCCGACGGCACCCTTACCGGCTACAACACCGACGCGCCGGGATTCCTGGAGCCGGTGCGCGATGAACTGGCGAAGACGCACCTGTTCCGCATGGCGCGCATCCTCGGGACCGGCGGCGCGGCGCGGGCGATCATCGCGGCGCTGGCCAACGAGCATTTCGTCATCGTCCTCGCGGGCCGCGATCCGGCCAAGGCGCGCGCCATGCTCGACGAACTTGCGCCGGGCGGCGAGCACCACGCCATCGGCCTCGACCACTTCGCCGATGCCACCGACTTCGCCTTTGACGACCGCGAGCAGTGCTTCGACCTCGTCGTCAACGCCAGCCCGCTCGGCATGACCGGGCAGCCGCCGCTGGCCTTCGACTTCAGCCACGCCCCGCCGCGCAGCGTGGTCTACGATATCGTCACCAGTCCGCTCGACACGCAGTTCCTGCAGGATGCACGCGGCGCCGGGTTCGAGACGGTGGACGGCCTCGCCATGTTGATCGGCCAGGCGGACTCGGCCTTCACGCATTTCTTCGGCGCCCGCCCTCCCCGCGACCGCGATGCCGCTCTGCGCGAGTTGATTCTCAAATGAAAATTCTGGGCCTCACCGGATCGATCGGCATGGGCAAGTCGACCGTTGCGCAGATGCTGCGCGACCTCGACGTGCCGGTGTTCGATGCCGATGCGGCGGTGCACGAACTGCAGGGTCCGAACGGCGCGCTGGTGCCGCTGATCGAGGCGGCCTTTCCCGGCACTACGGATGCGTCAGGTGTCGTTAGACCCCTGCTGGGTGCCGTCGTGTTCCAGGACAAGGACAAGCTCGCGACTCTGGAGCAGATCGTCCACCCCGCCGTCGCGGCGATGCGGGGGACTTCCTGCGGGACAATGCCGAGGCGCCGCTGGTCGTCTTCGACATTCCGCTGCTCTACGAAAAGGGTAGCGAAAAGGGCCTCGATGCCGTCGCGGTAGTGTCCGCCCCGGCCGGGGAACAGCGTCGCCGGGTGCTCGCGCGGCCGGGTATGACTGCGGAAAAATTCGAGCAGATTCTGGCACTTCAGGTGCCCGATGCGCAGAAACGCGCGCGTGCCGACTACGTGATCGACACCGGCTTGACCCTTGATGCGACGCGCGAACAGGTGGCCGGTATCGTGCAGGCGCTGAGGCGAGCCGAATAATCCGCTCCAGCCCCTTGCGCATGGGGGCGCACAGGCAGATATGGAGAGGGATGAGAGAGATCATCTTCGACACCGAAACGACCGGCTTCGACCCGAAAAACGGGGACCGCATGGTGGAAATCGGCTGCATCGAGATGGTCAACCGGGTGCTGACCGGCCGTACCTACCACGCCTATTTCAACCCCGAGCGCGGCATGCCTGCGGAGGCCGAGGCGGTGCACGGCCTGTCCGACGCCTTCCTCGCCGACAAGCCCCTGTTCTCGGCCTGCGCGCAGGAATTCCTCGACTTCATCGAGGACAGCGCGATGGTGGCGCACAACGCCAACTTCGACTTCAACTTCATCAACGCCGAGCTGAAGCTATGCGGGCTTCCCGAGGTTTCGCGTGAGCGCATGGTCGATACCGTGGCGCTCGCCAAGGTGCGCCATCCCGGCGCCAAGCTCTCGCTCGACGCGCTTTGCAGTCGCTACGGGATAGACCGCAGCCACCGCACCAAACACGGGGCGCTGCTCGACTCCGAACTGCTTGCCCAAGTTTACGTGGAACTGCGGGGAGGTCGTCAGATCGGCCTCGAACTTTCTGCAGAAACCACTGAGATCGTGACGGAAATCAAGGTTCTCAACACGAAGAACCGTATTTTCCGTCAGCCGCGTCCCCACGCGGCTACCGAGGCGGAACTCTCTGCGCACGCAGAGTTTCTCAAGTCGGTCGATACCCCGCTCTGGGGTGCCTGAACTCTAAGTCTAAGGAGAAACGCCCATGGATATCCGCGTCTCTGGTCACCAGGTCGAAACCGGCGAGGCCCTGCAGGTCCACGCCAACGACAAGCTCACGGCGATCATCGAGAAGTATTTCAATCGGGCGCTGTCGTCTCACGTCACTTTCGGCCGAGCGCCGGCCGGGGCGTTCAAGTGCGACATCATCATGCACGTGATGCAGAACCTCGTGCTCAAGGGCAGCGGCATGGCGCAGGACGCGCATGTCGCCTGCGATCAGGCCGCCGAGAAGATCGACAAGCAGCTGCGCCGCTACAAGCGCCGCCTGAAGGACCGCTCCGAACAGACGGCCCATGCCAATGCGGCCGAGGACGCCGCCTACACGATCTTCGAGGAGAACGTCGCAGACAACGACACGGACGACCTCGAAGCCGACGCCCCGGTGGTCATTGCCGAAACCCGGGTGGACGTTCCCGAAGCCACCGTTTCGGACGCGGTAATGATGCTCGACTTGCGCAATACTACGGCTCTCTTCTTCAAAAATGCTGGCACCGGGCGGCATAATATGGTCTACCGCCGCGGTGATGGGTCGATCGGCTGGGTCGAACCGCACTGACGCTTTTCGCGCACAGCTTCTGATCGCAACGAGAGGAAGAAACGAACCCCCGGTTTTCCGCCGGGGGTTTCGGAGCATGCAATGTTGGCAACCGGTCAAGTATCAGAAACGCAATGAGTGGGCTTTTTCGCTGGCGCCCGAGGCTGTCATCACCCTCGACGCGGACAGCAAGGACATCATCCTGGACCGCCTCGCGGCTCGGTTCGCTTCGGTCTATGGTCTCGACCATCAGGCCGTGCTGGCGCGCATCACCGAGCGTGAGCAGCTCGGCAGCACCGGGTTCGGGCGACGCATCGCCATCCCCCATGCGCGCATGGCGGGGCTGACACGTCCCGTTGCCGTGTTCATGCGCCTCGCTTCCCCGGTCGAATTCGAAGCCGCGGACGGCGTGCCGATCGACCTCGTGTTCGGCCTGCTCTCCCCGAAGGCGCGGGCGCGACACATCTTCATGCTCTGGCGGCGATCTCGCGCATGATGCGTGACGAGCGCATGCACGAAGCTCTGCTGGCCGCTCCGGGCACCGAAGCGCTCTACAGCCTGCTGAGCAACGTCATCGACCGCGATGCCGCCTGAAGACACTGCCGAAGGCCAGAGTCAGGGCGGCGCCGGGCTCCACTGGCGCGCGCTGGAGGGGCTCTATGCCTCCGCCCCCATCAACCAGATGTTCCGCTCAAAGCTGGAAATCGTCGGCGACGGGCATGCGCGCATCACGTTCCTGGTCGAGCCCGACTGTTTCCATGCGGCCGGTGCGGCGCACGGGACCATCTATTTCAAGATGCTCGACGATGCGGCTTTTTACGCCGCCAACACTCACGTCACCGATCGCTTCCTGCTGACGACCTCGTTCAACCTGCACTTGTCCAAGCCCATCAAGGGCGGCCGTATCGTGTGCGAGGGCCGCTGGGTGAGCGGTCGCCGCCGCGTACTGGTGGCCGAGTCCTGGCTGATCGACGAGGACGGCGAGGAATGCGGGCGCGGCACCGGAACGTTCATGCGATCGCGCATCGCGCTCTCCAGCCTGCCCGGCTATTCGATTCCGCAAGCCTGATGGATTCCCGCCTCCCCGCTCACCTCGAGGTTTCCGCACTGATTCGCCGCGTCAATGGCGAGGGCGGATTCGCGACGGTGCTGGCTAAAGGCGAACAGGACGCCGGGACGATCCTTGTCGTTCTTTCGCACAATGGATCGAATGTGCGCCTTCATGAACGGATGCCCGAACTCGACGGCACCCGGCGCTGGCGCTGCTCCAAGACTCAGGATCCTGAAAACCCGTTCGAATTTCAGGAGTACCTCGACCGGCGCAAGCGTCAGGACCCCGACGTGTGGATCATCGAACTCGATGGCGCAGACGCCGAACGTTTCATCGGGGCCTGACCCGGTGCGGGTTGACTTGCCCGGCCCACAGCCTAAAGGCCCCCTTCACTGACGCGAAAGCGGCTCGGACAGCACTTCGGCTTGTCCGGCTAGCACGCAGACGGGGAATCGTCGGCAGGCTCGACGGAAACAGAACGTCACTTCGTGGCATTCCGTTCCAGCCTGTGTCGGACCGGTTCACCGCCTTTGATCAAGTTTGAATGCGAAAGAAAGTTGAGTGGGCGAGCGCGATTGCGCTGGCCGCGACGGTTCTCACCGCTCTTCTAGGCGCCACGGGCTCGGGCGCCGCCGCATCGGATTTCATTCCGACGCTGGTAGAAACGAAGCCCGCCCCGCAGTTCGTTTCCGAACCGGTCGTACAGGCGCTTCCCGCCGCCGAGACCGAGACCGAGGAAGCAGACGCCCCCGATGCGGATTCCCTTCAGCAACTGGTGTCTCAGCAGGAGACGCCGGACGACATGTCGCGCGACATGCGCTGCCTTGCCGGCGCGATCTACTTCGAAGCACGCGGTGAATCGCTGGAAGGCCAGCTCGCCGTTGGCCGTGTGATCGTCAACCGCACCAAGTCGGGCCGCTTCCCGACGAGCTATTGCGGCGTGGTCTACCAGCCCTCGCAGTTCTCGTTCATCCGCGGCCGTTCGATGCCCGCCGTGCGCGAGAATTCTCCGAGCTGGCAGGAAGCCGTCGCGATCGCCCAGATCGCCGAGGACGGCGCCTGGAAGAGCAAGGCCAAGGGTGCGCTGTTCTTCCACGCCAAGCGCGTCTCGCCGCGCTGGAGCAAGCTGACGAAGCTGGCTCAGGTGGATAACCACATCTTCTATCGGTAATTCTCGTTCGTCATTGCGAGCGAAGCGAAGCAACCCAGGGCGGTTTACGCCGCCCTGGGTTGCTTCGCTTCGCTCGCAATGACGAAGAGTTTCAGGCGGCCTTCAGTTCGACCCACACAGGCGCATGGTCGCTGGCCTTTTCCCGCCCGCGATGAACCTTGTCGACACCGCACGCCGCCAGCCGGTCCGCCAGTTCGGGCGAGAGCAGCGAGTGGTCGATGCGGAAGCCGTGGTCGCGCTGCCAGGCGCCTGCCTGATAGTCCCAGTAGGTCCACACCCCGCCGCGCGGATTGTGGGTGGCCAGCGCGTCGGTCCAGCCGTCTCCTAGGAGGCGGAAGTAGGCGTCCCGCGATTCCGGCTGCATCAGCGCGTCGGAGGCCATTGCAGAGGGCGTCCAAACGTCGCGGTCGGTCGGGATGACGTTGTAGTCGCCGGTGATGATGGCCGGCACTTCCTCGGCCTTGATCACGTCCATGCGGCGGCGCAGGCGTTCCATCCAGCGCAGCTTGTAGTCGAACTTGGGGCCGGGCAGCGGATTGCCGTTGGGCAGGTAGATGCACACGACCCGCACGCCGAAGACCTGCGCTTCGAGATAGCGCGAATGTTCGTCCTCGGGCTCGCCATCGAGGCCGCGCTGGACTTCGACGGGCATTTCCCCGTCGGCGAGGATGGCGACGCCGTTGAAGCCCTTCTGGCCGTGCCAGATGCCCTTGTAGCCCAGCTTCTCGAACTCGGCGATGGGGAAGCCTTCGTCCTGCGTCTTGATCTCCTGCAGGCAGGCGACGGCGGGGCGGGTTTCCTCCAGCCATTCGAGCAGTCGGGGCAGGCGTGCCTTCACGCCGTTGATGTTGAAGGTGGAGATCTTCATACCGAGAAGCTGGACCCGCAGCCGCAGCCTGCCGCCGCGTTCGGATTCTCCACCCGGAATGCCGCGCCGCCCAGCGACTCCACGAAATCGACGACGCAGCCCTGGACGAGGTCGAGGCTGACCGAGTCGACGAGGAGCTTCACCCCGTCGGTCTCGGCCACGCTGTCGTCCGCGTCGGGGGCGTCGGCGAGGCCGAACTTGTACTGGAAGCCCGAGCAGCCTCCGCCTTCGACGGCAAGCCGCAGGATTGCGGGCTTGCCCTGCTTGCTCGCGATCGCGGCGACGCGCGCGGCGGCCGAGGGGCTGAGAGTCACGGTCTGCTGTTCCATGCGTCCGATGTAGGCGCGGCCTGACCCTTCGACAAGCTCGGGGTGACCCTTCGACAGGCTCAGGGTGAGCGGACGTGGCGCCACACCTCCAACTCCGCTCAGGTTGAGCCTGTCGAAGCCCTTACGCCGTCTGGATGTAATCCCGCATCGCGGCAGCCTCGTTCTCGATCTTGTCGATCCGGTATTTCACCAGATCGCCGATCGACACGAACCCGACCATGCGCCCGTTCTTCACCACGGGCAGGTGGCGAATGCGGCGGCGGGTCATCAGCGACAGCGCCGCCATGACCGAGGTTTCGGGCTCGATGGTCACGGGCAGCGCGGTCATGATGTGGCCGAGCGGCATGTCGAGCATGTCGGCGCCCAGTTCGCGCAGTTTGTAGATTACGTCGCGTTCGGAGAAGATTCCGGCGATTTCGCCGTTTTCCATCACCGGCACTGCGCCGATTCTCTTTTCGGCGAGGATTCCGGCGGCCTCGCGCACGGTCATGGCAACGTCGCAAGTGACTACGGCATCGCGGCCTTCGATAATTCGACCGATGGTCATCGTCAGCTCTCCCTGTTCCTGAAAGGAGCCTCTGTTCCCGCAGCTTGCCCCCGGGGCGGAGCGTATCACAGCCGCGTCGGACTCGTCACGTCATGCTTGCGATGAGACGCCGTCAGGCCCAGATAGGGCGCGATGATACCGTCTTCGCCCCTCGACGATCCCGGCAAGGCCGCCCATGCCTGGGCGCGCTACCTGCGCATCATGCGCTGGATGATGACGATCACGGTCGGGCTGGTGATCGGGTCGATAATCCTGCTGTACCGCTCCAACGGGATGGTCTCGATCCACTTCTACATCGCGACCGCGCTGGGCATCGGTTTCACCATGCTGCTGGCCTCGGCGCTGATGGGCCTCGCGTTCCTGTCGAGCGGGACCGGGCATGACGAGGCGATCGTCGATCCGCTCGAGGATGATGATCCTTACAAGTAAGGGCCCGCCGTCAGCCCCACCCCGCTGCGACTAGGGAGCAAGCTCCCAAGTCTCGCTGCCCCTCCCGCAAGCGGGAGGGAGATGTGCGTCAGCCCTCCCGCTTGCGGGAGGGTCGGGAGGCTCGAGAGCGTAGCGAACCAGCCGGACGGGGTGGGCCTCAACCTCCCGGCGCGTGCAGGCGAAATTCCTCGACCGGCTCGCCGCCGATGAGGTGCTGCTGGATGATCCGCTCCAGCACGTCCTCGTCGCACGAGTGATACCAGACTCCGTCCGGCCACACGACCGCGACCGGCCCGGCGTGGCAGATGCGCAGGCAGTCCGCCTTGGTGCGGGCCACGCCGCCCTTTCCGTCCAGCCCGAGCTGCTTGAGCCGCTTCTTGAGGAACTTCCACGCGGCCTGCCCCTTCTCGGGCGAGCAGCATTCGCCCTTTTGCGGTTCGGCGCATATGAAGATGTGGCGGCGGATCATGTCGCTGCCGGTCTTGGCGAAGGCTTCCTCGGCCTTGGCGATGGCGTGGTGGCTCATGGCCGCAGTTTCCATTCCTCGGTCTGGCTGGCGAAAGTGGCTGGCATCGGCGCAGGGCCGTCCTCGCCGACCGTTACCATCGTGGAGCGGGAGAACGCGACGATCCGGTCGTCCTGCGTCACCAACTGGACGAGGCCGTGGCTGGAACGCCCGACCTGCTCGATGGCGGTATGGACGGTCAGGGCATCGGGATAGTGCGCCTCGCCGAGATATTCGATGCCGATGCTGACGATCATCGAGGACAGACCGACAAGTCCCTCGCGATAGCGACTGGCACGGTGAAAGCGCACGCGGCCATCCTCGAGGAATCCGGCCATCGCCACGTTGTTGATGTGCATGTTGACGTCGAGATCGCCGAAGCGCGGCTCGATGCGGCAGGAAAACGGGTAGCGCGCGGGATCGAGCAGCGCGGGATCGGGTTTCGGCATACCCGGTGAAGGTAGGAAGTGTGGGCCTTGAGGTCCAGCCCGTCCGGGCGATGGGGCTTCGACAGGCTCATCCGTGACCCGTCGACAAGCTCAGTGTGAGCGGGTGTAGTTGTAAACCTCTCAACGCCGCTCAGGCTGAGCTTGTCGAAGCCCCATCAGCCCTTCTTGCCGACGATCCGCGCGATTTCGGCAGCGACGAGGCGTTCGACCATAGCCGGCAGGTTGCGGTCAAGCCATTCGGTCAGTGCCGGGCGGAGAAGCTCCTTGGCGAGCGCCTCCAGCGAGGTTTCTCCCGAACGGACGATCTGCGGCTGCGCGCCGGGCTCGGACAGCATGGCGAGCGCGGCGAGCGATTCGCGCATCGAGATCGCGCGCCTGATCGTGCAGCAACGGGCCTTCGTCGGTCTCGCCCGCTGCGGTAATCTGCGAGGCTTCCTGGAGTTCGAGGACATCGTCCTCATCCTCGTCGGCGTAGAGCGGTTCCGGCTCGCGCATCAGGCGTTCGGTGCGGCTGGTACGGGTTTCGAGGCGGGAATCGCGCGCGATGACCTGCTTGATCGACTGGAGGATCTCCTCGACCGAAGGTTCACCGTTCTGACGCATCTGCCTAAATCCCTGTAGTCCCGCGCATCCAAGTCCTTATCCGCAAACGGGATCAGGGCTCCTGCGAAGCGGGAATGTTGCCGTCCTGCACCGGCGTGTCAACGGTGCGCGTGGACCGGGCCACTGGCGCATCGTCGTCGTCCCAGTCGAAGAACTTGCCGCGCACGCGCTCGTAATTGACGTCGGGATCGTAGAGGGTGCCGCCGTCGAGGCCCAGATCGCGCGCCTCGGCCTTGCCCATCGCCGCGAGCAGGGAGAACCCGGCGACGTAGGCATTGCGCCGCGCCGTCACCAGCGTGACCTGCGCGTTCAGCAATTCCTGCTCGGCATTGAGGATGTCGAGGATCGTGCGCCGACCCACCGAATTCTCTGCCTTCACGCCTTCGAGGCTCAGCGTCGCCGCATCCACTGCGACTTGCGAGGAGCGGATCAGGTCGTTCGACGCGACGTAGGAGGTGAAGGCCGAGCGGACTTGCGCGATCACGTCGCGTTCGGTGGCGATTTCCTGCTCCAGCGTGGCCGAAGCCGTCGCCTGTGCCTGGCGACGCTGCGCGGCGGGAAGGCCGCCCTGGAAGATCGGGATCGACAGCTGCGCCCCGGCCTGCGCAGACGAGATCGCTTTGCGCCACGCTCGCGTTCACCGCGCCGCGCGCCAGCGTGTTGAAGTAGTTGTTGTACGTGCCCTGGCCGAAGAGCCGTAGCGTCGGCAGGCGGCTGGCGCCCGCGACGTCGATGTCCTTGTCCGCGGCCTTGCTGCGTTCGCGTGCGGCGATGATGTCCGGGTTCGCATCGAGCGCGATCGTCGCCGCTTCGCTGGCGTTGGCGGGCAGGTTCGGCAGCGGCGGCGGCGCGTCGAGCGCTTCGGGTGCATGACCGACGAACCGGATGTAGGTTTCGCGCGCGGCGGCAAGGTTGGCTTCCGCCGTCAGCAGGTCGCTCTTCGCAGTCGCTAGGCGCGACTGCGATTGGGCGACGTCGGTGCGCGTGAGGTTGCCGATCTGGAACCGGTCGTTGGTCGCATCGAGATTGGTCTGGAGAACCGCCACGTTCTTGCGGTTAAGTCCGGCGATCGCTTCCGTGCGGATCACGTCCATGTACGCCGCGACGACCTGCGAGAAGACGGAAGCCTCCGTGCCGCGCAGATCGGCCTGACCGGCGCCGACGCGCAGCTTGGCAGCCTTGACGCGGTTCTTGACCGCGCCGCCCGAATAGATCGGCACGCCCAGTTGGGCATCCGCCGTGAATATCTTCGACGGAGCCGTGAGCGAGTTTTCGCTCTGCTTCAGGTTCTTGGTGTAAGTTTCGGTCGTGCTGAGGCTGGGTAGCCCTGCAGCCTTGGCGATCGGCACGCCTTCGTCGGTGGCGCGCTGCTGGGCGCGCGCCGATTCCAGCGTGGGATTGGTCTGATAGGCGGAAACGAGCGCATCGCGCAGGGTGTCGGCCCGCGCAGGCGCGCCGGCCGTCAGTATCAGACATCCCCCGCGAGCAGCCCGGAACGCCACGCGATCCGGGCCATGCTCAGAAGCTCCAGCGTTTGGGAGCGGCGAATTCGGGAAGCACGGGAATCCCCAGCTCCGCCAGCGGCAGCAGCGAGGTCACGCCGCCTGCCTTGGTGCCGGCCGCAAGGCGGGTCACGCCGCGATCGGTCACGCCGGTGACCACGCGGCCACCCTCGGCGAGACGTGCGGAGAGGGCATCGGGGAGCACTTCGATGGCGCCGTCGATGACGATGAGGTCGTATGCGCCCGAAGCGGCTTCATCGGCAGCGGCAGGTGCTACCGCGTCGAGCGAGCCGACCAGCGGACGCAGCAGCGTGGCGAGGTAGCCTTCGCCGTCGCCGACGATCAGCGCCTTGTCGGTCTTCGCCGGAGCGGCTTCCTGCAGCATCTTGCCCTGCACCAGCGGGGCGCCGAGGAACTTGCCTTCGCCCAGCGGCACGGCGCGGTCGATATAGGCGGCGTCGCGCAGCTCGGCGGGCACGAAGTTTTCACGTGGAACACCGGCCATCGCTTCCAGCACCCAGGGCTCGTTCACGCCGCTGGTGCGCAGCTGGCTGACGATCATGGCGCGACGGGCGGCAGAAAAGTCGGTGGCAGGAGCCGACCGGTCCTCGGTCAAGGTCATTCGTGTATTCCCTCACTCGCTCGCGGGGCTTGCGGCAGATCGCTGCAATCGCGAAGACGACACTATGGGGCCGCTTCTATGCGAACCGGCCTCTCAGGCCAAGCCCCATGAAACAACGCCCGTCGATCCGATCAAGCACTTTGACGATCACGCCCATGCGGCTTATGGAGCGGCAAAAATCCGACGTTATCCGCCAGATCGGGCCAAGAAGACCGGAGAATTCCATGACAGAAATGGTGACCATCCGCGAAGAGGACCTCATCGAGTCCGTCGCCGACGCATTGCAGTATATCAGCTACTACCACCCGATGGATTACATCCGCGCGCTGGGCGACGCCTACGAAGCGGAGCAGGGCCCGGCGGCCAAGGACGCCATCGCCCAGATCCTGACCAACAGCCGCATGTGCGCCGAGGGTCACCGCCCGATCTGCCAGGACACCGGCATCGTCAACGTCTTCATCGAGTGGGGCCAGAATTGCCGCCTCGAGTCCGAGCGCAGCTTGCAAGACGTCGTCGATGACGGCGTGCGCCGCGCCTACAACCACCCCGAGAACAAGCTGCGCGCCTCGGTGCTGGCCGACCCCGCCTTCACCCGCCGCAACACCAAGGACAACACTCCTTGCGTGCTGTCGGTGGAGATGGTCCCGGGCTCGAAAATCTCGGTCGACGTCGCGGCCAAGGGCGGCGGGTCTGAGAACAAGTCCAAGTTCAAGATGATGAATCCCAGCGATTCCATCGTCGACTGGGTGATCGAGATGCTGCCGCAGATGGGGGCTGGCTGGTGCCCGCCGGGCATGCTGGGCATCGGCATCGGCGGCACCGCCGAGCATTGCGTCAAGCTCGCCAAGCAGAGCCTGATGGAGCCGATCGACATGGCGCAGCTGAAGCAGCGCGGCCCACAGAACGACATCGAGGCGCTGCGCATCGAAATCTTCGACAAGGTCAACGCGCTGGGTATCGGCGCGCAGGGCCTCGGCGGCCTTGCCACGATCCTCGACGTCAAGATCCTCGACTGGCCGTGCCATGCCGCGGGCAAGCCCGTCGCGATGATCCCGAACTGCGCCGCCACCCGCCACGCGCACTTCACGCTGGACGGTTCCGGCCCGAGCTTCCTCGAGACGCCGAACCTCGACGAGTGGCCCAAGGTCGAGTGGAAGCCGAGCAAGGAAGCGATCAAGGTCAACCTCGACACGCTGACCGCTGAGGAAGTCCAGAGCTGGAAGCAGGGCGATCGCCTGTTGCTCAACGGCAAGATGCTGACCGGGCGCGACGCCGCGCACAAGCGCATCGCCGACATGCTGGCCAAGGGCGAGGAACTGCCGGTCGATTTCAAGGGCCGCGTGATCTACTACGTCGGCCCGGTCGATCCGGTGCGCGAGGAAGTCGTCGGCCCGGCCGGCCCGACCACCGCCACCCGCATGGACAAGTTCTCCGACACCATGCTCGACCTCGGCCTGCTCGCCAGCATCGGCAAGTCCGAGCGCGGCCCGGCGGCGACCGAGTCCATCGCCAAGCACAAGTCGGCCTATCTGATGGCGGTTGGCGGCGCGGCCTACCTCGTCGCCCGCGCGATCAAGGAAGCCAAGGTCGTCGGCTTCGCGGACCTCGGCATGGAGGCGATCTACGAATTCACCGTGCAGGACATGCCGGTGACCGTGGCCGTCGATTCCGAAGGCAAGAACGTCCACACGCTGGCCCCGCCGGTGTGGAAGACGAAGATCGCCGAGGAACACCTGCTGGTGTGATTTCTTTCCCGTGACCCCGGCGCGCGCCGTCGGGGTCACGGAACTGCCCTCACACACCCACCTGCGTCATTGCGAGCGTAGCGAAGCAATCCAGGGCCGCGTAAACCGCCCTGGATTGCTTCGCTACGCTCGCAATGACAAAACGGGGGCGTGAGCTGCCAGCCCCCTTCGACCAACGACAATCTCCGTCCGATGGAAGGTGTGGTGCGACGAACCGTTTTCGCGCTAGACCGGGCGGTAATGTCCGAAGCAGCACCCCCTCCCCGCGTTCCGGCGCGGCTCGTCCTCCTGTCGCTGGCGGCCTTGTGGGCCTGCTACTTCATCGTGGCCAGCTTGCGCGGTCTGGTCATGGGGTTCGACCTCGACTGGTCGTTCCTGTCGCGGCGCCTGACGATCTGCATCGTCTCGATGCTGGTAATGGCCGCCGTCTGGCCGCTGCTGCAGCTGCTGGATCGCAAATCGGGCCGGGTCCGCTTCGCCATCGTGCTGATCGGCGCGTTCCCGCTGTCGCTGGTGCTCAGCATCGTCAACGACGTGATCTTCTCCGACATTGAACGCCCGGCAGCCTACGGCAGCGAGGAAGATGCGGCAGCGGTGGCTGCGGGCAACGTGCGCATCACGCAGGACGAGGCCGGCAACATCCTGGTGGACCTGCCCAAGATCCTGCCGCCGCCCGCTCCCCCGCCCCGCCAGCACCTGGCTCCAGCGAGGTTCCGGACGAGCCGACGGATGCGCCGAGCGAGGAAAGCGGCGCAGCCTGGCCGCAGCATTCCTCGGCGATCACGATCAAGACCAACTCTGCCCTCGGCGCCAATTTCGGGCGCTGGGCGAACATCGCCGACACGGCGTTCGGACGCTACTTCCTCGTGCTCGCGTGGGTGGCGCTCTACTTCGCGCTCGCCAAGGCCGAGGAGGCCCGCGCGGCAGAACGGCGCGAGGGCGAATACCGCCGCGCCGCCGAACAGGCCGAACTGCGTTCGCTGCGCTATCAGGTGAATCCGCATTTCCTGTTCAACACGCTCAATTCGCTGTCGGCGCTGGTCATGGTCGGACGGCAGGACGATGCCGAAGAGATGATCCAGACGCTGTCGACGTTCTACCGCCGCACTTTGTCAGGTGATCCCACCAACGATCTTTCGCTGGTTGACGAGATAGAGCTGCAGCGCCTTTACTTCGCGATCGAGGCAGTCCGCTTCCCCAATCGATTGCTAACGCATATCGATATTGACGAGGCCGTTCTCGATGCGAAAGTTCCGGGCATGATATTGCAACCGCTCGTCGAGAATTCCGTGAAGTATGCCGTCGCCGCGACGCAGCGGCCGGTGACCATTGCCATCGAGGCGCGGCGCGAGGGTGGCCAGCTCGTCGTCGCCGTCCATGACGATGGACCCGGAGAGATGAGCGGCGAGTTGAAGATCAAGACCGAGGGCTGCGGCATCGGCCTCAACAACGTGCGCGACCGCCTGCGGGCGCGTTACGGGGAGGCTGCGACGATCTCCTACGGCAAGCGCCCGAACGGCGGTTTCGCGACGATCCTGCGCATGCCGCTGGAGGCGGGTAATGTCTGAGCCCGAAGGCGCCGCGCCCGCCGCTCCCCTGCGCACCCTGATCGTCGACGACGAGCCGCTGGCTGTCGAGCGCATGCAGGTGATCTGCTCCCGGATCGAAGGGATTTCCGTGATCGGCACGGCGAGCGACGGCCAGGCCGCGTTGCGCCTGATCGATGCGCTGACGCCCGACCTGGTGCTGCTCGACCTGACGATGCCGGAGACCGACGGGCTCACCGTGGCGCGCACGCTGGGCGGCCGGCCGGACGCTCCGGCGGTGATCTTCGTGACCGCGCACGATGAGTTCGCGGTCGAGGCGTTCGATCTCGATGCGGTGGACTATGTCCTCAAGCCGGTGGCGCCTGATCGCCTGCAGCGCGCCGTGACCCGCGTGGTGTCGCGCCGGGGCGAGCGGGCTCAGGTTCCGGCGCTCAGCCAGTGGCTCGACGAATTCTGGGTGCCGCACCGATCCGAACTGGTGCGCGTGCCCGCCGCCGAGGTCCAGCGCATCGATGCCGAGCGCGATTACGTGCGCCTGCATGTGGGGACGCAAAGCTACCTGCTGCTCCAGACCATCACGAGTCTGGAGGAGCGCCTCGACCCTGAGCGGTTCATCCGTATCCATCGCAGTTGCATCCTGCAGCGCAGCCACGTTTCGGGCTTGCGTCACGAGGGGCTTGGCGTCTGGTCGGCGGAAACGGCGGACGGAGAGGCCTTGCGGATCGGTCGAACGTATCTTCCCGGCGTAAAGAAAATGGCGGGCCGCTAAGCCCGCCATCAGGATTTTTCCGGGTCTTTTCTTCTTTTGGGACCTGGATTGATGGGGTTTAAGCCTTAGCCGCCGAGGCGGGTGTCGTCGGCCTTGTCGATCGCGGCGGCGACCTGCTGCTGCACGTTCAGGCGGGCCTGACGGTAGCACTCGGTGTCGACGTTGCTGTCGATGTGGGTGCCCGTCGTCGGGCGGCTGACGCGGCAGACGCTGCGGGCGGCCTTGTTGATACGCTTCTGCAGCATGCCCTGCCCTTCGACGGTGCCGAGGTCGAGGTCGGCGTAGCGGACTTCGACGCTCTTGGCGAAGGCGGCCGGGGCCGAGAACAGGCCGACGGTGCAGAGGGCTGCGGCGGCGAAGATGGCGGTCTTGGGTGCGGTCTTGAACATGGTATTTTCCTCCTCACGGTGTGAGCCGTGGGGAAGAACTGTGTTCCGTCCGGCTCGATGAGTGTGATGTGCCTCACATCCGGCACACGATCACGCGAAGGTCGATTGCGGGCAGAAGTGATCCGACGAAGGCGCAGGCGGACGGACCAACGACATTTGTAGTCGACGAACGACATGCAAGATGATGACGCGTCGTGCGCCACGGGCGATCAGATCGTGCGCAATGCGGTGGCGCTGCCGCCGCGCAGTCGATAGACTGGCCGCACATGACCCCCTGATCCTCGTATTCTGCCTCAGGATCGTCAATTTCGCCGCGCACAAGGCGCTGCTCGAAAGCAACCACCCGATGCTGATGCATGTGCCGTGGTTCTTCCAGGCGCTTGGCGGGCGGCTGAGCCTCATCGTCGAGTTCGTGATGCTGGTGGGTGTGATGATCGTCGCGGCGTCGGGATCGACCGGCTGGGCGCTGCTCTACGCGCTCTATACTGCCCTCAATGGCGTGTCCGCCTGGCTGGTCTTCAGCGGGCGCGTTTGAAGGGAACTTCGCCGGGGAACCCTGCCCCGGCTCGGGCGCTTGTGCGGGCATGACTTCAAACGGCACATCTTCGGCAAAGGTCTGGCTCGTCTGCAACGCGGCCAGCGGCAGCAACAACGACGCGGCGGTGGAGGAACTGCTCGCCGCCTTCGAGGCGGCTGGCCTCGGCTCTGACCGGGTGCTGCGCTTTCCCGACGATCCCGCCCCTCAGCCCGCCGATCTCGATGCGGCGGGCGTGGACATGCTGGCGGTATTCGGCGGTGATGGCACGACGCACTCGGTGGTCATGGAGGCCTATGGCTGGGGCGGTGCCGTGCTGGTGCTGCCGGGCGGGACGATGAACCTCCTCGCCAAGCGCATGCACGGCGACGTACCTGCGCCCGAGATCGTCGCGCGACTTTCCGGCGCGGCCCTGAGCACGGTGCGTCCGCCGGTGATCGTCTCCCGCCACGGCATCGGCCTCACCGGCGCGCTCGCCGGGCCGGGGACGGTGTGGAACGAAGTGCGCGAGGCGATGCGCGCGATGAACGTGATCGATTTCGTCGCCTCGACGCGCGAGGCGATCGCCCAGTCCGCGAACGGCCCGAAAGTCATGTGCGCCGAGGTCGGTAGTACGGAGGTCGACGGGGGACGAGAGGAAGGCTATGCCGCGATCACGGTTGTTCCCAAGGACGACGGCCTGCGAGCGAACGGCTATTATGCCGAGTCGCTGGGGGACTACGCCGGGCAAGGCATCGCCCTGCTCAACCGTAACTTTCGCGACGGCCCGCACGACGAACTGGGCCGTCACCCCAGGCTGCGGCTGGTCTGCCCCACGGGCGAGCCGATGGGCCTGCTGATAGACGGCGAGCCGTTCGACGGCGCCGCCGAGGAAATTTTCGAACTGGGCACCTGCGAGGTCGACCTGGTGACGACGAAGGAGTTCGACGGATAATGCACGGCAAGACGGCCTCGATGTACAACGGTCCGTTGCGGTTGTTCCATCTGAGCGACATCCATTTCGGGTTGGTCGATCAGCAGGCCATCGACTGGGCCAAGGCCTGCATCGATCGTGAGATGCCGCATGCCGTCGCGATCACCGGCGACCTGACCATGCGTGCCCGCCACCCCGAATTCCAGGCCGCGTGCGAGTGGATTCAGGGCTTCGACGTGCCGGTCACGGTCGAGGTGGGCAATCACGACATTCCCTACTTCAACCTCTACCAGCGTTTCTTCGACCCCTATCGCCGGTTCAAGGCGATCGAGCGGATGGTCGAGACCCAGCTGGACCTGCCCAACCTCGCCATCGTGCCGCTGCGCACGACCACGCGCGCGCAGTATCAGCGCTTCCCCTGGTCGAATGGCTGGGTGACCGATCATGCCCTGAAGCAGACGCTGGCGCAGATCGACGCCCTGCCCGAAGGCACGCGCGTCCTCGTCACCTGCCACCACCCGCTGCCTGAGCGCCGCGCGGACGGTAAGCTGCTGACCATCAACGGCACCCGCACGATGAAAGTGCTGGCCGGGCGCAAGGTCATGGCGGTGCTCTCGGGTCATATCCACGACCCGTTCGACCTGACCGAGCAGACATCCGCCGGGCCGCTTCGGATGATCGGTGCGGGCACGCTGTCGAAGCGCATTCGCTCCACACCGCCTAGCTTCAACGAGATCGTGATCGACGGCGACCAGATCCGGGTGACCGCGCGCAATCTGGAGAAGGTGCCGACCCCGGCGATGCAGATCGACGAAGTGCCGGAAAACGCTCTACCTCCGCGCGAACCGGGTGAGCCGGTGTCGCCGGTCGGCAAGGTGCCGCCGGTCGATCCGCCGGTGCATTGAGGCTCGACTAAATCGGGGCTCCGATACGGCGCATCCCCACCCCCTCGTCATTGCGAGCGTAGCGAAGCAATCCAGGACGGTTTGATACTGCCCTGTATTGCTTCGCTACGCTCGCAATGACGAAGTTTGTTGATGTAGTGACGGAAGAGCCACCGCCCTTCCCAGCGCGATCAGATCGCCTTTTCGCGCAAGTCCTGCATCGCGCCGTAATCGTTGCGCGCACGGTCGCAGGCGGCTTCGGAACCGCGCTGGCAGTCGCGGGTGTTCTTCTCGTAGCTGCGGTTGAGCTTGCCCAGTTCCTCATCCCGCTTGCGCAGGGCGCGGCCGCGCTTTTCGTCGGATTCGGACTGGCTGGTGGTGGTCCAGTCGACCGCCTTGCCCGCCACGCGTACCGGAGCGGTGACGATGCTGGCGGCGGTGCGAACGCAGCCCGAGAGCATCGGCAGGGCCATCAACACGGCGAAGGGGACGACAAGACGCTTCATACCGCCAGCTTCACACGCACCAGATGACAGCGCAATGAACAATCGTCTCCAAAACGCCGGACTACAAACGACAGGGGCCGCTCCCTTGCGGAAGCGGCCCCATGGTTCCACGTGGAACGCCTGAAAGGATCAGGCGGTCTCGGCGGTGTCGTAGTACTTGGGCGCGTGCTCGTTGAGGATCGCGAGGATCTTCTTGAGCGCGGCCTGCTCGTCGGTCTTTTCCATCGCCGCGAGTTCGCGGGCCAGGCGCGACGAAGCGGCTTCGAAGATCTGACGCTCCGAATAGCTCTGTTCGGGCTGGTCGTCGGCGCGGAACAGGTCGCGGGTCACTTCGGCGATCGACACGAGGTCGCCCGAGTTGATCTTCGCTTCGTATTCCTGGGCACGGCGCGACCACATGGTACGCTTCACCTTGGGCTTGCCCTTGAGGGTATCGAGCGCTTCGCGCAGGGTCTTGTCCGAAGACAGCTTGCGCATGCCGATCGATTCGACCTTGTTGACGGGAACGCGCAGGGTCATGCGCTCTTTCTCGAACCGCAACACGTAAAGCTCGAGCTGCATCCCGGCGATTTCCTGCTTCTGCAGCTCAATAACCCGACCAACACCGTGCTTCGGGTAAACGACGTAATCTCCAACATCGAATGCATCGATCCTGGTTGCCATGTATCGTCCTTTCACCTGCAGGGTTCCAGTTTGTTCAAATCGGGAGATAACCGGGGGTGCGACAGGGAGACAGATCGTCTCCGCGCCCGGTCAGATCACTCTCCCAACCGTCTGCTTTCGAACCCTGCCTCGCAATGAAAATGCCTGCCGAACGAGCAGAAGGCTCGGGCAGTTGAACGATTATATAGCAGCAATATGCCAAAAAATCCAGAGGCGCGTAAACGTTTCCGTTTCGCGCCTCATGGGTCTTCCGTGGCTCTGTTGCACAAAGCGCAAACCACGGGAATCTGCGGGTTTTGGTCGGCGAGCCTCAGGCCCGCCGCAGCAGGATCAGTCGCCTTCGCCGGGCTCGGGCGAGAAATACTTTTCGAACTTGCCTTCCTCGCCCTTCATCGCGTCGGCATCGTCCGGCGCGTCCTTGCAGGTGGTGAGGTTGGGCCATTCCGCCGAATACTTGGCGTTGATCTCCATCCACTGCTCAAGGCCGCTCTCGGTGTCGGGCAGGATCGCTTCCGCCGGGCATTCGGGCTCGCACACGCCGCAGTCGATGCATTCGCTGGGGTTGATGACCAGCATGTTCTCGCCTTCGTAGAAGCAGTCCACGGGGCAGACTTCCACGCAGTCCGTGTACTTGCACCTGATGCAGGCGTCGGTGACGACATACGTCATGAGTGCGGTATCCTTCCTTCAGGCGTCATTCGATTCGGGCGCAGCTATGGGATCGACGGGCCTGCCGTCAAGCACTCTGTAGCAGCTGACAGCTTCGCTATAGGGTCCGCGCCGTTCGGGCAAGGATAGGACTTCTATCACCCGCACGCCTCCAGCTATCGGAAGCGTCAGCACGTCGCCCGCCGCGATCTTCTGGTGGGCGCGGTCGATGCGACGGCCGTTGAGCCGCATGTGGCCCTCTTCGGCCAGCGTCTGCGCGACCGGCCGGGTCCTGGCGAGGCGCAGGAACCACAGCAGCTTGTCGACGCGCATCCCTGTCGCCATCGGTCCTCCCTACCGCACCCGGCCTACCGCACCATGTCCGCAAGCGCCGCGAAGGCGCCGTCGCGCCGCACCGGGGCCGCGCGCTCGGGCTCGGCCTGGCGGCGGGGCGGACGCCAGCGCCAGCGCACCGGGGCGGGCGGCCCGTGCTGTCCTTCCGCCAGCGCGCGCGGCATCAGCGGCTGGAATCCGCCGAGCCGGAGCAGCCGGGCATAGCTGGAGGTCGTCAGTCCCATCGAGACCGCCCGCGCCGGATCGAGCGCGAAGCTGCCGCGCTTTTCCGCCGCACGAAGTTCATGCGCCTCGCGCAGCAGCTTCTCGGCCATGTCGAGGCGTAGCAATTGCTTGCCAAGCGCGCGGTAGCCGGGCGGCGGGCGATGGTTTCCGGCGGGCAGCACCGGCGGCATGTCGGGAGCGGGCGCTCCGCCCTCTTTCTTGCCCGATACTTTCGCCAGCTGCCGCCACAGCGCAATGACCGGCGTGCGCAGCATGGCGGGCACGAAGAGGTCGAGCGCCCCTACCCGCACGCCCAGCCGCGCCAGCATCGTGCGGCGCTGCTTGTCGAGTCGGTCCAGCCCCGATTCCTCGCGCGCGGTCATGCCGCCGCGCTCGACCAGGGTGATGAGCAGCGCGCGCAAGTCCGACCCGGCGTCGGTCGCGCGGCTTGCCTCGTCCAATTTGGCGAGCGGGGCGAGTGGCTTCAGTGCCGCCTCCAGCCACACTTCCAGCGCGGCGACGAGCGCCTTGCGCGACACGTCGGGCACGGCATCGAGCGCACGGTCGGGCACCATCACCGGCGCCAGCAGCAGAGCGGCCGGGCGCGAGGCTCGCCAGCTTCTGCCCGTCCCAGACAAGCGCGCCGTCGGCCAAGGTGATCGCGGCGGTGCCTTCGTGAATGCCCGTGACCAGCGCATCGGCACGCGTGCCGAGCAGCGTGGACAAGTGCTTTTCCGCCGCCGCCAGCAGCAGCTTGCGATCAGACAGGCGCGCGCCGGGATCGACCTGGAAGGTGAAGCCGCGCAGCAGCCGATGTGCTCGCCCTCGACCAGCACTTCCTCGTCTTCCAGCCGGACCGAGAGCAGTCCGGTATCCGGTCCCAGCTTCTTCATCAGAACGGCCGTCCTGCGGTTGATGAATCGTTCCGTCAGCTTTCCGTGAAGTGCGTCCGAAAGTCGAGCCTCAACCGCACGGGCGCGGGCGGCCATTTCATCGCGCGCGAGTACCCAATCGGGACGCTGGGCGATGTAGGCCCACGAACGGATCGCGGCGATGCGGCCCTGCAGCGTGTCGATGTCGCCGCCGGTGCGGTCCAGTTGCGCGATCTGCCCGGCGACGAAATCGGCCCCGAGTTCGCCGCTGCGGAGGTCCTGCCACAGCCGCGCGACGAAGCGCGAATGCGTTTCCACCCCCTGCTGGCGAAAGTCCGGCAGACGGCACACGTCCCAGAAGCGGCGCACCTGCCCGAACCCGCGCACGGTGTCCGCCACCGGCCCCTCGTCCGCGAGGCGCTTGAGCACGGCGAGGTCGATCGCCTCGGGCGCAGGCGCGAGTTCGGGGCGCAGCGGCGGCGTTTCGAGGTCGGCGATTAGGGTGGCGAGGCTGTCGAAGCGGGGCTCGGGCTCGCGCCAGAACAGCTTGGTCAGGGGCGCGAAGCGGTGTTCCTCGATCGCGTAGATTTCTTCTGGGTCGAATTCAGGATCGTGGCCGCCGGTGCCGGTGAGCGTGCCGAAGCTGCCGTCCTTCTGGTGGCGCCCTGCCCGCCCGGCGATCTGCGCCATCTCGGGCGGCGTCAGGCGGCGGTGGCGACGGCCGTCGTACTTGGAGAGGCCCGCGAAGGCGACATGCTCGACATCGAGGTTGAGGCCCATGCCGATCGCGTCGGTGGCGACGAGGTAGTCCACCTCCCCGACTGGTAGAGCGCCACCTGGGCGTTGCGCGTCTGCGGGCTGAGCGCGCCCATCACCACCGCCGCGCCGCCCCGGAACCGGCGCAGCATTTCGGCGATGGCATAGACCTGCTCGGTCGAGAAGGCGACGATGGCGCTGCGGGGCGGCACGCGGCTGAGCTTCTTCGCGCCCGCGTGAGTCAGGGTGGAGAAGCGCGGGCGGGTGACGACCTCCACCCCGGGCACCAGTGCCTTCACCAGCGGCTCGGCGGTGGAGGAGCCGAGGATCATCGTCTCCTCCCTGCCCCGTGCGTGCAGCAGGCGATCGGTGAAGACATGGCCGCGCTCGCGATCCGCCGCCAGTTGCGCCTCGTCGATGGCGACGAAGGCCATCGAGCGTTCGGACACGGGCATCGCCTCGGCCGTGCAGAGCAGGTAGCGGGCGTTCTTCGGCTCGATCCGCTCCTCGCCAGTGATGAGCGCGACGCTGGCCTCGCCCTTGATCTTGACTACGCGGTCGTAGACCTCGCGCGCCAGCAGGCGCAGCGGGAAGCCGATCATGCCGCTGGAGTGGGCGCACATCCGCTCGATCGCGAGGTGTGTCTTGCCGGTGTTGGTCGGGCCAAGCACCGCCTTCACCGCGCCGGGAGCGTCCTTTAATGCCGAGCCGTTCCGGTGCTGAACCATTATGCCGGTGAATGTGGCACCGCAGCCCGCCGCTCGCAAGACTCGGGGTATCCCGCAGACCCCCTGAATCCACAGTCTTAGGATGTTCGTAACCTTGTTCGGGCAGGGAAATTGCGCGAGGTCCGCCGCCGCGGACCAAAGGGTTGCAACGAGGGAACCGCGCGAAGGTGTTCAAGCCGCAGCAGCGCGATCGCGACGATCGCGCTGAAACTCAGAACCCGGACGGGCTGACGCCTGCGGCCACGCGGCGCGACGATGCCGTGCTTCTGGTGTTTCCCGCAGAGCAAGGCCGTTCTCGGCCAGCGGTCCCGGATCAGGTCCGGGACGACGAAGCTTCACCCCGCCCTTCCCTGCGCGCCCGGGTCGAGAACTGGTGCCACCGCATCGAACTGGCCCCCGACCTTGCCGCCGACATCGGCAGCCGCAAGTGGCTGCGCGGGCTCGCCACGATGCTGGGCCTGAGCGGCGCTGCGCTGGCGCTGCTCCCCGGTTTCAGCGCGGTCGAGGCTGCGGCGACGATGCCGCTCGACGCCAGCCAGCAGGGCGAATTCCGCAGCCAGTCGATCGCCCCGCTCGCGCTGGGGGCCGACACCGGCCGCCACATGGGTGCGACGCCGCTGGTCAGCCCGCTGACCGGCGCGCCCGAGCGACCTACCGTGCAGCTGACCTCGACGCTGGGACAGGGCGACACCCTCCCCGGCCTGCTCCAGCGCGCCGGGCTGGGATCGGCCGAGGTGGCGCAAGTGACGCAGCTTGTCGGCCAGGTCGTGCCGGCCGGAGAGATCGGTTCGGGCACGCAGTTCGACATCACGCTGGGCCGCCGTCCCGCCGAGGGCGCGGCGCGGGCACTCGATTCGCTGTCGTTCCGGGCGCGGTTCGACCTCGATCTTTCCATCGAGCGCGGTGCCGGTGGTCTTATGGCGGTGCGCCATCCGATCCGGGTCGACGAGACCCCGCTGCGCATTCGCGGCACCGTGGGCTCCAGCCTCTACCGCTCGGCGCGCAATGCCGGGGCGCCGGTGGCGGCGATCCAGTCGTACCTGCGCGCGGTGGACAAGTACCTCAGCCTCGACAGCGATCTGCGTTCGGGCGACGAATTCGACATGATCCTGTCCTACAAACGCTCGGCCAAGGGCGAGCGCGAGGTGGGGGACCTGCTCTATGCAGGCGTCGCGCGGGGCGGGAAGCCGCAACTGCAGCTGATGCGCTGGGGCAATGACGGGCAGATGTTCGCCGCCAGTTCCATCGGCCAACCCCGCGCCGTGCCGATCGGCCAGCCGGTGGCGAGCACGCGGATCACGTCGCCCTATGGCGGGCGGCGCCATCCGATCCTCGGTTATGTGCGGATGCATGCCGGTATCGACTTCGGCGCGCCTTATGGAGCGCCGATCTATGCGGTGGCGGACGGCGTGGTGACCTTCGCCGGGCGGCATGGCGGGCACGGCAACTACGTGCGGCTGCAGCACGGCGGCGGTCTCGGCACCGGCTACGGCCACATGAGCCGCATCGCCGTCAGCAATGGTACGCATGTGCGAGCCGGGCAGGTGATCGGCTATGTGGGCTCCACCGGGCTCTCGACGGGACCGCATCTCCACTTCGAGGCCTATCGCGGTGGTCGCACCATCAATCCGGCGGGAATCGCGGTGATGCAGCGGCCCGAGATCGACGGGCGCGAGCGCGATGCCTTCAAGGCGCGGCTCAATGCACTGCTGGGCGTGACTCCGGGTGCGGCGCTGGGATCGATCGAGCCGGTGGCGAGCGATCCGGTCGAGACCACGCGCGAGATCGACAAGCTGGGGCGGTGATGCCTTATCCTCCCCGTTGCGCAGCAATGGGGAGGGGACCGCCGACGAAGTCGGTGGTGGAGGGGAGCCGGCCCCTCCGTCAGCCCTGCGGGCTGCCACCTCCCCATCGCTTCGCGACAGGGAGGATCAAGGCAGTCCCGCGCACCCCAACCCGCGCAAATCGCAACCCTCCCCCGATTGCCCCCGCCTTCGTTTTCCGGCAAGCACCCCGCCATGACCGGCACATATCCCCACACCCGCCTCCGCCGTACCCGCGCCACCGCCTGGAGCCGCGCGCTCCATCGCGAGACGGTGCTGACCCCGGCGGACCTCATCTGGCCCCTCTTCATCACCGAGGGCGAAGGCGTGGAGCAGCCCATCGCCGCGCTGCCGGGCGTGTCGCGCTGGTCGGTGGACCTCATCGTCGAACGGGCGAAGGAAGCGGTGGACCTCGGCATCCCGGTGCTCGCGCTGTTCCCGCACACCCAGCCCGATCGCCGTAGCGAGGGCGGGGCCGAGGCGCTCAACCCGGACAACCTGATGTGCCGCGCGATCCGCGCGATCCGGGCGGAACTGGGCGATAAAATCGGCCTGCTCACCGACGTGGCGCTCGATCCCTATACCAGCCACGGACAGGACGGGCTGATCGACGATGCGGGCTACGTCCTCAACGACGAGACGGTCGAGGCACTGGTCGGCCAGTCGCTCAACCAGGCCAACGCGGGCGCGGACATCATCGCGCCTTCAGACATGATGGACGGCCGCATCGCCGCGATCCGCGACGCGCTGGAGGACGCGGGCCACATCAACGTCCAGATCATGAGCTACGCCGCCAAGTACGCCTCGGCGTTCTACGGCCCGTTCCGCGACGCGGTCGGTTCGCGCGGGCTGCTCAAGGGCGACAAGAAGACCTACCAGATGGACCCCGGCAACACTGAGGAAGCGCTGCGCGAAGTCGAGATGGACCTCGCCGAGGGCGCCGACACGGTGATGGTGAAGCCGGGTCTGCCTTACCTCGACATCATCCGCCGGGTGAAGGACACGTTCGAGGTGCCCGTCTTCGCTTATCAGGTCTCCGGCGAATACGCGATGATCGAGCACGCGGTCGCGGCGGGCGCGGCGGATCGCGACGCCATGGTGCTGGAGACGCTGACCGCCTTCAAGCGCGCCGGCGCCTCGGGCGTGCTGACATACCATGCGGCCCATGCGGCGCGGCTGCTGCGTGGTTAGGATCGAGACCGACCGCCTGATCCTGCGCGACTGGGGTGAGGGCGACATTGCGCGTTTCGCAGAGGGCACCAATACGCCCGCCGTCATGCGCCATCTCGGCGGCGTGATGGACGATGCCAAGGTGGCGCTGTTCGAGGAGCGGGTGCTGGGTTTCCAGAACCGTCTCGGCCACACCTTCTGGATCGCCCAGCGCAAGGACGACGGCGAAGTGCTCGGCTTCTGCGGCCTTAAGGTTATCGATGCGCCGGGGGCGACGTTCCCCGGCGAGATGGAGATCGGCTGGCGGTTTCGTGAGGATTCCTGGGGGCAGGGCTATGCCAAGGAAGCTGCCATCGCCTCGCTCGATGCCGGGTTCGAGCGGTTCGGGGCGGCGGAGATCTTCGCCATCACCAACCTCGAGAACACCGCCAGCTGGGGCCTGATGCTGCGCCTCGGCATGGTGCGGCGCGCGGAACTGGACTTCGTCGATGCGCGGTTCGAGCCGCCGGTGGGCGATACGATCGTCCATTCGATCACCGCCGAGGCGTGGCGGAGCATTGGGCGCGCGGGGCGCTAGCCACAGGGCACCACATTTCGTCATTGCGAGCGTAGCGAAGCAATCCAGGGCAGTCTTGAGCCGCCCTGGATTGCTTCGCTGCGCTCGCAATGACGAGTGAAGGTCTATCCTTCCCTGCCGGCACCACGTACCTGTCTTGCCGCAATGACCGACACCGCCGAGCACATGCTGCAAACCGCCCGGACAACCCCGCCGCGCCGCGGGCTTTTCGTCGCCACCATCCTCGTCGGCAGTTTCCTGCTGTTCCTCGTCCAGCCGATGGTGGCGCGCATGGCGCTGCCCCGGCTCGGCGGCGCGCCGAACGTGTGGAACAGCGCGATGCTGGTCTATCAGGCGCTGTTGCTGGCGGGGTACGCCTATGCGCACTGGCTCGGCCGGTTCGCGCTGAAGCGGCAGGCGATGATTCACCTCGCGCTGCTGCTGGTCGCCGCGCTGACCTTGCCGGTGGGCCTGATCGACATGCCGCGCATCGCCGGGCTGCCGGAGGCCGCATGGGTGCCGCTGCTACTGGGCGCGAGCATCGGCCCGGTATTCTTCGTCGTATCCGCGCAGGCGCCGCTCATGCAGCGCTGGTTCGCCGCTGCGCCCGAAGCGGGTGCACCTTGGGCGCTCTACGCCGCCTCCAACCTCGGGAGCTTCGCGGGGCTCATCGCCTATCCGCTGCTGGCCGAGCCGCTGCTGAGCGTCCGTCTGCAGAGCCTCGCGTGGTCTGGCGGCTTCGCCGTGCTGGTGCTGCTGATCGCGCTGGCCGGATTCAGCCGCCGCAATACCCCCGCGCCGATCGCACAGGCCCACGCTTCGGAGCGCATCCCCGCCCGCACCATCGGCCTGTGGCTGGCGCTGTCGGCGGTGCCTTCGGGGCTGATGCTCTCGACCACCACGCATCTCACCACCGACATCTTCGCGATGCCGCTGCTCTGGGTGATCCCGCTGGGGCTCTACCTGCTGAGCTTCGTGATCGCGTTCTCCGACCGGCGCGGGTCGGCTACCTTCGTCAGCCGCATCGCGCCGGTGGTGGTGCTGTTCATGGGCAGCTACGCGATGCTGTCGAATGGCTCGGGCACCCTGTGGGCCGTGGCGGGCACCTGCCTGCTGCTGCTCTGCGTGGCGACGACGCTGCACGCGCGGCTCTACGACCTGAGGCCGGGAGAGGCGCAGCTTACCCGCTTCTACCTCGTCATGTCGGCGGGCGGAGCGCTGGGCGGCGTGTTCACCGCGCTGATCGCGCCGCTGGTGTTCGACTGGGCCTGGGAGCACCCGCTGCTGGTCCTCGCCGCCGCGCTGCTGATGCCGCTGCGCCCGCTGCTGAACTGGCGCGACAGCACCGATATGGAGCCCGGCATGGCGCGCATCGCGCTGACCGTGGTGCTGCTCTTCGCGGGCTTCCTGGGCTGGGAACTGCTGCAGACCGTGCTGGACCCCGAGGAGGCGCTGTTCAGCCTGATGCTGACGGTGTTCCTCGTCGGCGTGGGGGTGATGGTCATGGCATGGCGCGGGGCCTTCGCGCTTGTCCTGCTGATCGGCATGGTCGGACAGGGCGGCCTGTGGACCGTGCGCGCCACTCTGGAAGGCGAGCGCACCCGCAGCTATTTCGGCATCTATACCTTGCGCGACGACGCGGAGGGACGCTTCCGCACGCTGGCGCACGGCACGACGCTACACGGCATGCAGGCGCTCGATCCCGCGCGCACGCACGATGCGCTGACCTATTACGGCCCCGGCTCGGGCGTCGCCCTCGCGCTGGCGGCAGTGCCCGCGATCGAGGGCCGCAGGCGCGCGTGGGCGTTGTCGGGCTCGGCACCGGCTCGCTCGCCTGCCGTTCGCAGCCGGGGCAGGACTGGACTTTCTTCGAGATCGACCCGGTCGTGCTGCGCTTCTCCACGACGCGGCAGTTCACCTTCCTCAAGGACTGCACCCCGAAGGCCCGCGTGGTGATCGGCGATGCCCGGCTGGAACTGGCACACGTCGCGCCGCGCAGCTTCGACGTGCTGGTGATCGATGCCTTCTCCTCCGATGCCATCCCCATGCACCTGCTGACGACCGAGGCGCTGGCGGTCTACCGCCGCGCGCTGACCCCGGGGGCCTGCTGATCCTGCACATCTCCAACCGCTACATCGACCTTGCGCCGGTGGTCGGCGCCAATGCGCGAGCGAGCGGGCTCATGGCGCTTTCGCGGCTGGACTTTCCCGAAGACGAAGTGCGTTACACCCCCTCGCGCTGGATCGCGCTTTCGGCGGATCGGAGCGTGCTCGACAGGCTTGCAAGGCAGCGCCCCGATGCCCCATGGAGCAAGCTTGAAGAACGGGCGCCGGAACCCTGGACGGACGATCACGCTTCCATCCTGCCGTATGTCCGCTGGAGCAGGCTGACGGGGAATCCATGACCGACCGTAACGACATCACAATCGCCGCCTTCAACGGCAAGGCGCCGCGCATCCATTCCAGCGCCTTCATCGCGCCCGGCTGCCGCATCATCGGTGACGTCGAGATCGGCGCCGACGCCAGCATCTGGTACAACTGCGTGATCCGCGCTGACATCAACCGCGTGGTCATCGGTGCGCGCACCAACATCCAGGACGGCACCGTCGTCCACTGCGACAGCCCCAAGCCGCACCGCCCCGAAGGTTACGCCACGATCATCGGCGAGGACGTGCTGATCGGCCACATGGTCATGCTGCACGGCTGCACGCTGGAAGACCGCGCCTTCATCGGCCTCGGCGCGATCGTGATGGACGGCTCCTATGTCGAGAGCGACGGCATGCTGGCGGCGGGCTCGCAGCTCACCGGCAAGCGCATCGGTGCTCGCCAGCTCTGGATGGGCCGCCCGGCAAAGTACTTGCGCGATCTGACCGACGAGGCCGTCGTCGCCAACCAGTCGGGCGTGAAGGGCTATGTCCTCAATGGCCGCCTGCATGCCGAGGCGCTCGGGCTGAAGGGCTGATGGCGCGGCCCAGGGCGATGCTGCCGGATGCCGAGGCGCTGCGGGCCATGGTCGATGCCGACGGTGCGCTGGCCTTGCGGGTAACGCCGGGCGCAAAGGTCGAGGCACTGGAAATCGTAGAGGGCCGCCTCACTGCCAAAGTCCGCGCTCAGCCGGAGGACGGCAAGGCCAACGCCGCCGTGCGCGACCTGCTCGCCCGCGCGCTGGGCGTGGCGCCCTCGCGGCTGGAACTGCTGCGCGGCGCAACATCGCGTGAGAAGCAGTTCAGGGTATCCGGCTAACCGCTTCGCCTTTGTTCTGCATGTTTATTGCAATTGAGAATCAATATATAATATGCCATGCTGCGCCGCACCACGCTTGCGGGCCCGTGCCCGCTTTCCTTCCGACAAAAGCAGAAAGACGACATGCTCAACGAAGAGATGAAGCGCATCCTCTCGGTCCAGCTTCCGATCCAGGCCACCGTCAGCAAGGACGGCCTGCCCGACATCGGCCCCAAGCGCTCGCTGCGGGTCTATGACGAGGCCACGCTGATCTACAACGAGAACACCGGCGGCCAGACGCTGCAGAACATTCGCGACGGATCGAAGATGGCGATCGCCGTGATCGATCGCGAAGCGCTCGACGGTTACCGCTTCGTCGGCAAGCCCGAGATATTTTCCGAAGGCGCGGCCTTCGAGAACGCCGAGGCCTTCGCGGCGACGGCGGGCATGAAGACCCCCAAGTTCGCGGTGCTGATCCACATCGAGGACATCTACACCCTGCGCTCCGGCCCGACGGCGGGCACGAAGCTCTGAATTCACAGCCGCGATGGTCCTCTCCCGCCAGTGGAAGGGGCTATCGCCCCATGCTGCGTGCGATCCGCGCCAGCGTTTCGCTCATCGAGCGGGCGATGTCTGTAGGTTCGGGCGCCACCTCGGCGATGGCGCGCTCCATCGCCTCGGCCCACTGGTCCGCCGTCAGCGGTTCGATGGTGAAGGGCGCGTGCAGGCTCACCATGCAGCGGCCGGGGTTCTCCTCGAACCAGTCGCGCGGGCCTCCTGCCCATCCGGCGAGGAACTTCGGCAGCGAGGCCCGCATCGCGCCAGATCGGCCGCGTGCATCGCGCGAAGTTCGGCATAGGCCGGATCGCTTACCATCAGATCGTAGAAGCGGTTGGCGATCGCCTCGAACACCGGAGCGCCGCCGAGGCGGTGGTAGGGGTGTCCGGCACGGGGAGGGCTGTTCCATGCTGCCCCTCTAGCGTATCGTCCGCACGCACGCATTGATCGCGGTCAATCGCGGATCAGGGCGCGCAAAGTCTCGATGCGGTCGGCCTCGTGCGCGGGCTTGTCGGCGCGGATGCGGCTGATGCGGGGAAACGCATGGCTACGCCGGACTTGTGGCGCTTGCTGGCGTGGACCGAATCGAAAGCCACCTCGAACACCAGCGACTTGTCCGTCTCGCGCACCGGGCCGAAGCGGCCCACGGTGTGGTTGCGCACGTGGCGATCGAGCCACTTCAGTTCCTCGTCGGTGAAACCGAAGTAGGCCTTGCCCACGGGCAGCAGTTCCGCGCCGGTATCGGGATCGCCGTCCCAGCAGCCGAAGGTATAGTCCGAATAGAACGAGCTTCGCTTGCCCGAGCCGCGCTGGGCATACATCAGCACGCAGTCGATCAGCAGCGGGTCGCGCTTCCACTTGTACCACAGCCCGGTCTTGCGCCCCGCGACATAGGGACTGTCCCGCCGTTTGAGCATCACCCCTCTATCGCATCGTCGCGCGCGCGTTCGCGGATGGCGGACAGGTCGGCGAAGTCGGCGGCGGGGATCACGGTGGAGATGTCGAACCGGTCGGCGGGCAGGCGCGGCAACAGCGCCTCCAGCGCGGCGCGGCGCTGACTCCAGGGAGGGGGCGCAAGTCCTGCCCCTCCAGGATCAGCACGTCATAGAGGCGCACGAAGGCGGGATATTCCTCGCGCATCTTCTTCGAGACAGTCTTGCGCCCGAGGCGCTGCTGCAAGGCGTTGAAGCTGGCCGCGCCGCCCTCTTCGCCGCCCTGATGGGCACCGCGCACCAGCAGTTCGCCGTCCAGCACGCCGTCGATATGCAGCGCCTCGGCGACCTCGGGAAAGGTGGCGGAAATGTCATCGCCGGAGCGGGAGTAGACGCGCGTTTCTCCGCCCGCCCGAACCACCTGCACGCGGATGCCGTCCCACTTCCATTCGGCGGCATAGTCGGCCAGATCGACCTCCGTGTCCTCCAGCCCGTGCGCCAGCATGAAGGGGCGGAACAGCGGCAGATCGTCGGAATTGGGAGGCTCGGCGCCGTGCGCGGCCCAGTCGAACAGCGGGGCATAAGGCGGCGTCTGGCCGTGCCAATGCTCCTCCACATCCTCCACCGCGACGTCGAAGGCCTGCGCGAAAGCCGTCTTGGCGAGACGCGCCGAAATGCCGATGCGCATCGCCCCGGTGGCCAGCTTGAGCAGGGCATAGCGGCCGTTCGCATCCAGCCGGTCGAGCAGCTTCGGCAGTTCCACCATGACATTGGCGCGCGTCATGCGGGAAAGCGCATCCACCGCCTCGGACACCGTGGGCGGGGAGGGTGCCTCCGCCGGTTCGGGCCAGAGCAGGCTGGCGGTCTCGGCGGAATCACCCACGTATTCGCGGCTGAGCGTCCAGAGCACCGGGTCGATCCGCTCGGTCAGCAGGTTGCGGATGGTGGAACTCTTCACTGCCGGGAAATCGAGCCCATCGGTCAGCGCGGCAAGCGCCCAGCCGCGATCCGGATCGGGCGTGTCGCGCAGGTAGTCGGCCAGCAGCTTGAGCTTGGCGTTGCGGCTGCGGGTATAGACCAGCGCGTCGAGAAGAGCGGCGAACGCTTCCATTTAGAAAGTAGAAGTCCTGGGGCCATCGCCCCAGACCCCCATACCGTCGAGGTCGTGCGCGCAGCCTCGTTTCGCGCTCACTTCCTTTTTCGTGTCATCCCCGCGAAGGCGGGGACCCATCTGATGACCGCGTAATACGGAGCCGCAGGAGATGGGTTCCCGCCTTCGCGGGAATGACGGAAGGTCAATCATCTTCATCCTCATACCCCACCAGAGCCAGCGCCCGCGCCTTCCTCTGGTTCAACTCGCACCACCGCAGCATGGCTTCCTCGCGCCCGTGCGTGATCCACGTCTCGGCGGGGTTCACGTCCACCACGGTCTGCGTCAGTTCGTCCCAGTCGGCGTGGTCGGAGATCACCAGCGGCAGTTCCACCATCCGCTGCCGCGCGCGCTGGCGTACCCGCATCCAGCCGGAGGCCATTGCCGTGATCGGATCGGGCAGGCGGCGGCTCCACCGGTCGTTGAGCGCCGAGGGCGGGGCGACGATCACCGCGCCGGCCAGTTGCTCTTTGCTGGCGTCCGACACCAGCCGCAGGTCGCCCAGATCGACGCCCCATTCTTCATACAGTCGGCACATCCGCTCCATCGCGCCGTGGAGCCAGATCGTGTCTTGGTGCCCGGCGCGGCGCAGTTCGGCGATCAGGCGTTGTGCCTTGCCCAGCGCGTAGGCGCCGACCAGCACGCAGCGCTCCGGATTGGCGGCGAGGGCGGAGAGCAGCTTGGCGATCTCCTCCTCCACCGGTGGGTGGCGGAAGACAGGCAGGCCGAAGGTCGCCTCGGTGACGAGCACGTCGCAAGGGGTGACCTCGAAGGGCGGGCAGGTGGGATCGGCGCGGCGCTTGAAGTCGCCGGTGACGATGATCCGCTCGCTCGCGTGCTCCAGCAGGATCTGTGCGGAGCCGAGGACGTGTCCGGCGGAATCCACGTGGCGTGGACATCTCCGGGCAGGGCGATGCGCTCGCCGTAGGGGACGGGCACCGCGCCTTCCTCGGTGGCGTAGCGCAGTTTCATGATGGCGAGGGTTTCGGGGGTGGCGAAGGTCTCGCCGTGGCCGCCGCGTGCGTGGTCGGCATGGCCGTGCGTTACCAGCGCGCGATCGACCGGGCGGGCCGGGTCGATCCAGCAGTCGGCGGGGACGACGTGGATGCCCCAGGGTTCGGGTCTGATCCAGGAGAAATCGCGGGGCATGTCATGAAAATGGGGCGGGAACCGCGTGGTTCCCGCCCCAATGTCTCAATGTGGCGCAGACCCTTCGACAAGCTCAGGGTGAGCGGTGTTGGTGTAAGGCCGCTATCCCCTCCTCCCGCTCAGGCTGAGCTTGTCGAAGCCCCTGAGTCGGGAAGTGAGCAATGACCCTCAATCGTCCGCGTTGGTATCCGCCTGCGGACCGGGCTTCTTCGCCCGCTTCACCGGCACCTTCTTCTTCGTCTTGGACACCTTGGGCGCCGAGGAGTCAGTTCGAAGTTCAGCGCGTTCTCCTTGACCGAGACGTGCACTTCGCCGCCGTGGGCCAGCTTGCCGAACAGCAGTTCTTCCGCCAGCGGCTGCTTGACCTTCTCCTGGATCACGCGGCCCATCGGGCGCGCGCCGTAGAGCTTGTCATAGCCCTTGTCGCCCAGCCAGCTGCGTGCGTCCGAGTCGAACTGGATGTGGACGTTCTGGTCGGCCAGCTGCAGTTCCAGCTGGAGGATGAACTTGTCCACGACCCGGCTGATGGTGTCCTTGGCGAGGTACGCGAAGGGCACGATCGCATCGAGGCGGTTGCGGAATTCGGGGGTGAACATCTGCTTCACCGCTTCCTCGCCGGCATCCTCCTTCGAGGTGTCGCCGAAGCCGATGCCCTGCTTGGCCATGTCCGAGGCGCCCGCGTTGGTGGTCATGATGAGCACCACGTTGCGGAAATCGACGGTCTTGCCGTGGTGATCGGTCAGGCGGCCGTTGTCCATCACCTGCAACAAGATGTTGAACAGGTCGGGGTGTGCCTTCTCGATCTCGTCGAGCAGGAGGACGCAGTGCGGGTTCTGGTCGATCGCGTCGGTCAACAACCCGCCCTGATCGAAGCCGACATAGCCCGGAGGCGCACCGATCAGGCGGCTGACCGAGTGACGCTCCATGTATTCGGACATGTCGAAGCGCTTCAGCTCGATGCCCATGATGCTGGCGAGCTGACGGGCCACTTCGGTCTTGCCGACGCCGGTAGGACCGCTGAACAGGAACGAGCCGATCGGCTTGTCCGGATCGCGCAGGCCAGCGCGGCTCAGCTTCATCGCGGTGGCGAGGAGGCCGATCGCCTTGTCCTGGCCGAACACCACGCGCTTCAGGTCACGTTCGAGGTTCTCCAGCGCCTTCTTGTCGTCGGACGAGACGGACTTGGGCGGGATGCGGGCCATCGTCGCGATGACCTGTTCGATCTCGCGCGCGGTGATGGTCTTCTTGCGGCGGCTGGGCGGCAGCAGCATCTGCATCGCGCCGACTTCGTCGATCACGTCGATCGCCTTGTCGGGCAGCTTGCGGTCGTTGATGTAGCGGGCCGAAAGCTCCACCGCCGTCTTGATCGCGTCAGGCGTATACTTGACGCGGTGGTGATCCTCGAAAGCGGTGCGCAGGCCCTTGAGGATCTTGATGGTATCCTCGACCGTGGGCTCGTTCACGTCGATCTTCTGGAACCGGCGCAGCAGGGCGCGGTCCTTCTCGAAGTGGTTGCGGAACTCCTTGTAGGTGGTCGAGCCGATGCAGCGGATCGTCCCGCCCGACAGCGCCGGCTTGAGCAGGTTCGAAGCGTCCATCGCCCCGCCGCTGGTGGCGCCCGCGCCGATCACCGTATGGATCTCGTCGATGAAGAGGACCGCGTGCGGCATCTTCTCCAGTTCGGAGACGACCTGCTTCAGACGCTCTTCAAAATCGCCGCGATAGCGGGTGCCGGCCAGCAGGCTGCCCATGTCGAGCGAGTAGATCACCGCCTCGGTCAGCACTTCAGGCACTTCGCCCTCTACGATCTTGCGCGCCAGGCCTTCGGCGATGGCGGTCTTGCCCACGCCCGGATCGCCCACGTAGAGCGGGTTGTTCTTGGAGCGGCGGCACAGGATCTGGATCGTGCGGTCCACTTCGGGGCCGCGGCCGATCAGCGGATCGACCTTGCCCGCCAGCGCCTTCTCGTTGAGGTTGACGGTGAACTGGTCGAGCGCGGAGTCCTTCTTGTTGGCGGACGCCTTTGCCTCCGCCTTGTCCTCGGGCGTGGGCGGGGTCTCGTCGGACGAGCCCTTGGCGGTGCGATCCTCGATCCGCTTGCCGCCCTTGCCGATGCCGTGGCTGATGTAGCTGACGGCGTCGAGGCGGCTCATGTCCTGCTGCTGCAGGAAGTAGACCGCGTAGGAATCCCGCTCGGAGAACAGCGCGACGAGGACGTTGGCGCCGGTCACGGTGTCCTTGCCGGACGACTGCACGTGCAGGATCGCGCGCTGGATCACCCGCTGGAAACCGGCGGTCGGGGCGGGATCGCCCTTTTCCTCGGTCTTGAGCGACTGGTATTCCTGATCGAGATACTGGCGCACCACGTCGCCGAGGTCGCCAAGGTCCACGCCGCAGGCCTGCATGACCTGCGCCGCGTCGGTGTCGTCGATCAGCGCGAGCAGCAGGTGCTCGAGCGTCGCGTACTCGTGGCTCCGCTCAGACGCGTGAGACAGAGCCGAGTGCAGGGTCTTTTCAAGGCTTTGGGCGAAACTTGGCATTTAGGCGACCTTCATCGTGAGGGACGGCTCTCCCGGGAGGTTCCCGGCCCGCAGGGGAGATTGGCGGGTCAGGGTTACGAGGTTGATATAGGGACGTTCAGGATGGTTGCGAGGGTGGCCATGGGGGTAAGCGCCCGAGGTCGCCCGAAGGCTGCCAGAGGAGGCTGCGATTCTCAAGATGATCGCGGCCTGAACAGGGCGTCCGCCGCGAGGCGGTGAGCCGATGATGCGTTCCGGTGCGCGCGGATGCGGGCGATCTCGATTTCGAGAAGCGCAACCCGCGCGTCGAGTTCGTCCAGCGAATAGCGATCGAGGCTTTCACCGGCGAGGTGGCTGGCGGCTCCGAAGTCGCCCTCGGATGACCGCCGCAGAGGTCGGTCTTCTTCGTCCATTGCGGTGCAGCATCGGACTGGAATGCGAGGCTGTCAATGGGTCCTTCGACAGGCTCTGGAAGAGCGGGGGATATGACCCACGGTGGAACTGTTTTCGTCATTGCGAGCGCAGCGAAGCAATCCAGGGCAGCACTACGCCGCTCTGGATTGCTTCGCTGCGCTCGCAATGACGAAGGTGGGAAGGTTACGGCTTTTGGGCACTCGGCTCGGGCAAGGGCTTTTCATCACCCACCACCGGCTCCGCAATGCCCTTGCGCGCGCGGTATTCCGGGCTGTGCAGTGCGTCCACTTCGGCCTGGCGACGCTTGAGGTAGAAATCGCGCGTGGCCACGTAAGGGTCGGCGGCGGCACGGTTGGCCTTGATCTGCTCGTCGAAGGCGACTCGGTCGTTCATCGACTTCACTATGCCGGTGGAAAGCCCGTAGACCGGCTTGTTGAACGGCTTGCCGACCAGCGTGGGCAACACTGCCAGATCGAGCACGCGCCCGACGAGGTCGCGCGCCGTCGTCGGACCCAGCACGGGCACGAACAGGTACGGCCCGTTGCCGATGCCGTGATAGGCGAAAGTGTTGGCGAAACCGTTCTCGCGGTAAGGCAGGCGGAACGGCTTGCGTTTGGCCATGTCGAACAGCCCGGCGACGCCGACCGTACTGTTGATGACGAAGCGGCCTGCCGTCTCCATCGCCTTGCCCGGCTTGAACTGCAGCAGGTAGTTCACGAAGACGATCGGCTCCGCGAGGTTGATGAGGAAGTTGCGCAGGCCGTTGCGGATCGGCTTGGGCACGACCCGCTCGTACGTTCCCGCGACCGGGGCGACGACCACCTTGTCCACCGCCTCAACCACCGCGAAGCTGGCCGCATTGACGCCCGAGAACGGGTCGGCCTCTATCTGGCGGGGGCTGGAACTGACGATGATGACATTCTCGTCCTCCGCCGCAGGCACGCTGCCGGGCGGGGGCGTTCCCGCAGGCGGGGCCGGAGCGTGAATGATCGGCGCGTGGTCGGGCAACGGCTGTGCCGCGACGTTCGGCAACGGCTGCGCCGCCACTTCCTGCACAGGAGTCGTCACTGCGCCCGGCGTCCCGATCGCCGGGTGATCCTGAAGGTTGGCTCCGCCGCCCGCCAACAGGACGGACAGAGCTATAGTCGACACGCCCACTTCCGTACTTCCTCTGATGAACCCATCCGCACGGTACGGCTGCGACCCGAAGTGGAGTGAACACCACTATCATCATAAAATCGAGAGACTTTGTCAGTGCGACTGCATGCACCGTTCCACTTCGGGAGGCAGGGCCAAGAAAGGGAGTTCCCCACCCCTCCATCCTGTGGCACAGGGAGGTTCATGTTAGCTGACCTTCCTGTCACCATGACCGCCGTGGGTTACGATGCACCCGGCGGCCCCGAAGTCCTGCGTCCTGAAACGGTCCCGGTGCCCCGGCCCGGTCCCGGCGAAGTGCTGGTCAAGGTCGCCTTCGCGGGCGTCAATCGCCCCGACGTGGTGCAGCGGCTTGGCAATTATCCGCCGCCGCCGGGCGCCTCGCCGATTCCGGGGCTGGAGGTTTCCGGCACCATCGCGGCATTGGGCGAAGGTGTGAGTCAGTTTCTCCCCGGTCAGGAAGTCTGCGCGCTCGTTTCGGGCGGGGGCTATGCGCAATACTGCATCGCCAAGGCCGGGCACTGCCTGCCGGTGCCCGAGGGCTTGTCCCTTGCGGAAGCCGCGGCGCTGCCGGAAACTCTTTTCACCGTTTGGCACAACGTCTTCGAGCGCGGCCTGGCGCGTGAGGGCGAGTGGCTGCTCGTCCACGGCGGCACCAGCGGTATCGGCACGATGGCGGCGATGCTGGGGCGGCACTTCGGGCTGACGGTCATCGTCACCTGCGGCTCGCCCGACAAGTGCGCGGCGGCGCTGAAGATCGGCGCGCATCACGCGATCGACTACAAGGCCACCGATTTCGTCGAGGAAGTCGCGCGGATTACCGGAGGGCGCGGCGTCGACGTGGTGCTCGACATGGTCGCGGGCAGCTACGTCGCGCGCAACCTCAAGTGCCTCGCGCCCGATGGCCGCCACGTCACCATCGCGGTGCAGGGCGGCGCGAAGGCGGAGGTGAACATGGCGGTGGTCATGACCCGGCGCTACACGCTGACCGGCTCGACCCTGCGCCCGCGCACGGACGCGTTCAAGGAAGCGGTTGCGCAGGAGATCCTCGAATGCGCCTGGCCGCTGGTCGAGGAAGGCCTGCTGCGCCCGGTGATGGACACGCGCTTCCCGCTCGCCGAAGCCGCCGCCGCGCATGCGCGGATGGAGGCCGGAGACCACGTCGGGAAGATCGTGCTGGAGGTGTGAAGGTGCACTTATGGTACCCTTGAGTGCCTTTGAGTGCCGTCAAATCATGCCCCAAATTGCGTTCCACGTGAAACGCATCGACGGAATGACGCAATTTTCGGCCCCTTTTGCTTGCTCCTTCGGCAAAAATTCCCTAAATCGAAACCGTGAGGCCGCTCCGCGAAGGGGCGGCCCTTATTGTTTCCGCCGGAGATAGAGAATGAGCCAGCCCACTCCGCTGATGCCGCACGCGACCGCCTCGTGGCTGGTCGACGTTACCTCGCTGACTTTCGAGCAGATCGCAGAATTCTGCGGCCTGCACATGCTCGAAGTGCAGGCGATGGCCGACGATCTGGCGTCCAGCAAGTATACCGGCCGCGACCCCGTTCGCTCGGGCGAGCTGACGATGGAAGAGATCGAGAAGGGGCAGGCCAACCCCGAGTACAAGCTGCGCATGCGCAAGGTGCCGCTCGCGCAGAACCGTACCAAGGGCCCGCGCTACACCCCGGTGTCGAAGCGCCAGGACAAGCCTGACGGCATCGCCTGGATCCTGCGCAACCACCCCGAGGTTTCGGACGCGCAGATCGGCAAGCTGATCGGCACCACGCGCAACACCATCGCGGCGATCCGCGACCGTTCGCACTGGAACATCGCCAACATCACCCCCAAGGACCCTGTCACGCTGGGCCTGTGCTCGCAGCGCGAGCTGGACGCCCTCGTCGCCAAGGCCGCGAAGAAGGCGGGCATCCAGGACACCGGCGAGGGTGATGAGCGTCTGGTCGATGACCGTCAGGCCCTGATCGACGAACTGCGCGCAGAGCGTCAGGCGCAGGTTCAGGCCGCGTCGGAAGCCGCGCAGGAAGCCGAAGTCGCCGCCTGGCTCGAAGCCAAGCGTGCTGCCGAAGCCGCCGAGGCCCGCGGCGAGTAACTTTGCTTCAGCCTGACGGCTGAATCGAAAGGGGACATGGGAGTTGATCCCATGTCCCCTTTTTCGTGTCCGCTCTCGGGGGCTTCGACAAGCTCAGCCTGAGCGGGGTTTGAGGTTTACACTACTTCCGCTCACCCTGAGCTTGTCGAAGGGTCACGGCTGAGCCCTCACTCTGCCGCTGCGGAAAGCTCCTCTTCGTCTTCCTCGGCGATGACCTCGATCGGCGCCGAAGCGGGCAGGCGAGCGATTGACGGCGGCATCTGTCCGCCATTGGGCGACAGGCGCCCTTCGAGGCGCGCGCCCTGTTCGATGGTCAGCGTGTCGTAGGACACGTCGCCCTCGATCCGCGCGGTCTTGAGGATCACGACCTCGCGCGCCGAAACCGATCCGCGCACGAGCCCGGCGACGCGTACCGATTCGGCCCGCACCGCGCCGTTGATCTCGCTGCCTTCGCCCTGGATCAGGGCCTTGCAGGAAATGTCGCCGTTGACGCTGCCGTCGACGTGCAGGTCGGCGCTTGCCGAAATGTCTCCGCTGATGACGGTGTCGCCGCCCAGCATCGAGAAGCTCGAACTGTTGATGCTCGCACGCGAGCTTATGAAGGCCTTGGCCATGTCAGTGGTTCTCCTCCTGGCCCCTGTTGCTGCTGTTGTTCGCCCCCTGAAGACGTGCCGCTTCGAGGAACGGACGCGGGTTGACCGGACGGTCGTTCACGCGAACCTCGAAGTGGAGATGCGGGCCGGTCGAGCGCCCGGTGCTGCCCATTGCACCGATCAGCGCCCCGGCATCGACGTCCTGACCCACGCGGGTGCGGAAGCCGGAAAGGTGCCCGTAGCGGGTCATCAGCCCGTTGCCGTGCGTCACCTCGATGCAGTTGCCGTAACCGGACTTCTGCCCGACGAACGTGACGCGCCCCTTGGCGGCGGCGTAGATCGGCGAGCCCATCGGCCCCGGGAAGTCGAGGCCCGCGTGGAACGCGGCGCCGCCGGTGAAGGGTCCGAACGATAGCCGTAGCTGGACGAGACGTAGGCGACGTGCGCCGGGCTCACCTGCGGGATCGAGGCGAGGCCGTTCTCCAGCGCGTCCATGCGGGCAAGGCTCTTGCCCATCGTCAGGAAGCGCGGATCGACGCTGCCGTCGGCCCCGGTCGCCAGCTTCACCAACGGACCACCCTCAGCCATGTGCGCGCGCGAAATCATCGCATTGGGATTGAGCCCCAGCTTGCGAGATCGAAGCCATCGCCGCGTCCGAACGCTGGTCGGCGTAGCGGGTGAGGCGATCGACGAGCGCCAGTTGCTTCGCCTCGATGTCGGCAAGGTTGCCGACGCCGGGAACGGCGGCGCTGACCTTCTTGGCGGTCGCTACGGTTCGGGCCGTAGGTTGCCCCTCATCGGCCTCTTCAGGGACATCGTCGATATGGGCATCGACCACCTGGGTGATGAATTCCTGGCGCCGCTGAAGGTCAGCGACTACCGAGATCGACGTTGCGGCGGTACTGCGCGACGCTCTTCTCGGCCTTGGCGACATTGGCCGCGCGCTCGGCGAGGGCAGCGCTTTCGCTGCCGACGGATGCCTGCGAGAGCGCCAGAGCGCCGACCGATGCGGCCCACATGCCGAGCACGCCGACGGCTGCACCCGCAGCGATCTTCTGTGCCCGCGCGGAAACGCGGATGAAACGGACCTGTCCCTGCGACCGCATGATGAACTCGCGGTCGGGGAACGCCGTCCTGAGGCGCTGGATGAACGCCCCGGTTGACTTGGAAAGCAAAACGACCCCGCTTGAAATCTATGTCTCAGTCCCGGATCGCGCCGGTAGCAGGCGGTAGTTACCAAAGCAGATCGGCTTGGCCCGAACCTCTGCGGAATCGGGGCGAGTCGAAAACAGATAGCGGTGAGCCGAGGAACCTTACCTTGGCGCGACCGTGAGACGACATACGAGATCGATTGCATGCGTGCATTTTGGCGGCTGCATTCCGGTGACAACTGCACGCTGGAATGATAGGCCGCGCCCATGACTTTGCAGAGCACCCTGACCGCCGAACCTGCAGCGCTCTCGCCCGAGGCGCTTGTCGAGCAACTGGCCCGCGACGGCCGGGCCGCGCAGCGCGTACTGGCGAAGCTGACGGACGCCGATAAGGCCGCCGCCCTGCGCGCCGCCGCCACGGCGCTGCGCGAGGCTGAAGGGGAAATTCTCGAAGCCAACGCGAAGGACATCGCGGCTGGCGAGGCTAAGGGACTGTCAGGTGCGATGCTCGACCGCCTGCGGCTCGATGCCGCGCGGCTGGCCGGCATTGCCGGTGCGGTCGATCAGGTCGCGGGCCTGCCCGACCCGGTGGGCGAGGTGATCGCTTCCAGCGAACGCCCCAACGGCCTCAAGCTGTCGCGCGTGCGCATTCCCATCGGCCTGATCGGCATCATCTACGAAAGCCGCCCGAACGTCACCGCCGACGCTGCCGCGCTGTGCCTGCGCTCGGGCAACGCGGTGCTGCTGCGCGGCGGCAGCGAGGCGATCCATTCCAACCACGCGATCCGTGCCGCCTTCGCGAAGGGTCTCGCCACCGTGGGTCTGCCCGAGGCGGCGATCCAGCTGGTCCCGACGCAGGACCGCGCGGTGGTCGGCGCGATGCTGACGGCGGCGGGCCTCATCGACATGATCGTGCCGCGCGGGGGCAAGAGCCTCGTCGCGCGGGTGCAGGCCGATGCGCGGGTGCCCGTGCTCGCCCACCTCGATGGCATCTGCCACACGTATGTCCACGCCTCGGCCGATGCCGGGATGGCGCGCGACCTGACGCTCAACGCCAAGATGCGCCGCACCGGCATCTGCGGGGCGATGGAGACGCTGCTGCTCGACACCCAGTTCCCCGAGAGCGAGATCGGTCGTTGCCGGCCTGCTCGACGCGGGCTGCGAACTGCGCGGCGATGCCCGTGCGCAGGCGCTCGACCCGCGCGTGCTGCCCGCCAGCGACGAGGACTGGGACACCGAATACCTCGACGCCGTGCTGGCCGTCGCCGTGGTCGACGGCATCGAACCGGCACTTGAGCACATCGCCGCGCATTCCTCGCACCATACCGATGCGATCGTTACCGAAGACGCGGAATCGGCCGAGCGCTTCCTTGCCGAAGTCGACAGCGCGATCGTGATGGTCAATGCCTCCAGCCAGTTCGCCGACGGCGGCGAGTTCGGCCTCGGCGCCGAGATCGGTATCGCCACCGGCCGCCTGCACGCGCGCGGTCCCGTCGCGCTGGAGGGCCTGACGACCTACAAGTGGCAGGTGCGCGGAACCGGGCAGGCCCGGCCCTGAATCTGGTTCTGAGGCGGACCCGAACCCGCCCCGGCCCCGTCACGGGCCTGCTCGGCGGCAGTTTCAACCCGGCCCACGGTGGACACCGCCGCGTCACCCTGTTCACCGTCGAGGCGCTTGCGCTCGACGAAGTGTGGTGGCTGGTTTCGCCGGGCAATCCGCTCAAGCCCAAGGCCGGGATGGCCCCGCTGGCCGCGCGGATGCGTTCGGCGCAGCGGCAGGCGCGGGGCGCCCGCATCCGGGCCACCGCGATCGAGCGCGAACTGGGCACCCGATACACCGTCGACACCCTCCGCGCGCTCCTTCACCGCTACCCGAAACGGCGCTTCGTATGGCTGATGGGGGCGGACAACCTCGCCCAGTTGCACCGCTGGAAGGACTGGCGGACGCTGTGCCGACTCATGCCGATTGCGGTAATCGCGCGTCCGGGGTATGATGGCGCTGCCCTCGCGAGCCCCGCGATGGCCTGGCTGGGGAAATTCCGGAGACCCTGACCAGTCTTCGCGGTCCGGAAGAGTGGAGCGCACCCGCGCTGGTGACATTGCGATTCGACCCCGATACGCGGTCGGCAACGGCGATACGCCAGGCCGATCCGGACTGGGCACGAAGGTTCTCAGATCGACCTTCGCGTGACGCGGTCACGTACCACTTGATCCCCGGAACGGCGGAATGATCGGCTTTCAGGCCATCTTCCCGCATACCCGGCTTACACGGCAAACGATCGAACGCGGCAGGATGGCCTTCATCCTGCCCGGTCGGTTTTGAAAGGAGCAGAACCCAACCAAGATGCCACAGGCAGAACTACAGCCGGAATCAACCGGCGCCACCCCGCTTCCGGTCACGATCGAAAGCGATGATCCGTTGCTGAACCTCGTGCTCTCGTCGCTGGACGACGATCAGGCGCAGGAGCTGGTGACGATCGACCTCGACGGCAAATCGAGCATCGCCGACTTCATGGTGATCGCCTCGGGCCGTTCGACCCGCCAGGTTGCGTCCATGGCGCAGAAACTCGGCGAGCGACTGAAGCAGAACGGCTTCGGCCATCCGCGTATCGAGGGCCTTCCGGCGGCCGACTGGGTGCTCGTCGATGCGGGCAGCGTGGTCGTCCACCTGTTCCGTCCCGAAGTGCGCACGTTCTACAACCTCGAGCGGATGTGGGGCTTCGACGGCCCGTCCGGGGCAGCCTGATCGCTGCCTAGAGGATGATCCTCCGGTCGCGACGGTGACCGGAAAATCGCAAGGAAATCACGCGGGGGCCCTGCTCCGTCCCCGCGTTCCGGCCTGATTGCACCCTGAACCCATGCTGCTGCACATCATTGCTCGCGGAAAGATCGCCCGCTCGCCTGAGGGTGAGATGCTGGATCGCTACGCGAAGCGCATCACCTGGCCGTTCAGGCACAGCGAGCTGCCCGATGTCGGCGGCAAGGTGCCTCCTCCCGCCCATACCCCGGTCCGTGAAGTCCTGCTCGACGAGCGGGGCAAGCTGATGAGCTCGGAAGAGTTCGCCGCGCTGCTCGGCCGCTGGCGCGACGAGGGCGTGCGCGAATGCCGCTTCCTGATCGGCGCCGCCGACGGCCACGGCGACGAGGCGCGGGCGCAGGCCGACCACCTTCTGTGCTTCGGCCGCATGACCTGGCCTCATCTGATGGTCCGCGCGATGCTCGCCGAACAGCTGTGGCGCGCCACCGCGATCCTTGCCGGGCATCCTTACCACCGCTCGGGCTGATGAAGCGCCGACTCATCCGTCATTGCGAGCGCAGCGAAGCAATCCAGGGCGGTTTACGCGGCCCTGGATTGCTTCGCTGCGCTCGCAATGACGAAACCGGGGAGATGGGATGAAGCGCCTGAAGGCCTTCTTCGACGGCGGCTGCCGCCCGGATCCCGGCCCCATCGAGGTCGCCGTGGTGATCCGCGGGGTGGCGCATGTCTTCGAGGATTGCGGCTGCGGCACCAACAGCGATGCCGAGTGGCTGGCGCTGATCCATGCACTGGAACTCTGCCGGGAGCAGGGGCTGGAACAGGTCGAGCTGATCGGCGATGCGGTGGAGGTTGTGCGTCAGGCCAACCGGGCCTTGCGCGACGGGCATGGCCCGGGGCGGCACGCGGCGCGCTTCCTTGCGCTGGCGGCTCAGGTTCGTCCTGCGCGCATACGGTGGATCAAGCGTGAGCAGAACCTTGCCGGAATTGCGCTGGCCGCGCGCCATCCAAGGTGAAGGCATTTTATCCTCCCTGTTCCGCAGGAATGGGGAGGTGGCAGCGCGAAGCGCCGACGGAGGGGTCTTCTCCCTTCCACCACCGACTTCGTCGGCGGTCCCCCTCCCCATTCCTGCGGAACAGGGAGGATAAAGGCGCATTTCGTCTCTTCCCGCGTGACTCCGGCTGTCCTAACACGACGCCGTGAAGCCAGCCCACCGCATTCTCCTGACCGTCACCGCGCTGGGCTCCGTTGCGTTTGCCACGCAGGCGCTGACGCAGCAGGGCGGGCTTGCGGTGCTCGACCCGGCGGTCGATGCGCGGCAGGCGCAGGCGGACATGATCGCCGCCCGGCGCGAAGGTGCAGCGGCTCGCAAGCGGGCGGAAAAGCTGGAAGCGCGTGCCCGCGAAGTCACCGAGCAGGCCGAGACCACTGCGCGTGAGGCCGCCGCCATCGCCGCGCGGATTCAGGAAACCGATGCGCAGATCGCCGTGCAGCGCGCGCAGATCCGGCTGATCGCTTCGCAGCGGCAGGGCCTGAGGGCGCAGTTAGCGCAGAAGCAGGGGCCTCTGGCGCGACTCACCGGGTCATTGCAGCGGCTGTCGCGGCGGCCTCCGTTGCTGGCCCTGTTGCGGCCGGGATCGGTGCGCGATGCGGTTTACATGCGGGCATTGCTCGACACGATGCTGCCCGAGGTGGAGGCGCGCACGGCGGGCCTGCGGGTAGCGATCGAGCGTGGGCGGGCGCTGGAGCAGCAGGCCAAGGCCGCCGCGGCCGGGCTCTCGCAGGCGCAGGCGCAGATGCGCGAGCGGCGCGGGCAACTCGCCGCCATCGAGATCGCGCCAGCGGCTGGCCGGGCGCGAAGCCAGCGGTATCGCCGCGCGGGAAAGCGACCGGGCATTGGCGCTGGCGGAGAAGGCGCGCGATCTGGGCGATCTGGTGGTGCAGGTCGGCCGGCAGGGGGAACTGCGGGCGAGCCTCGCGGCGCTGCCGGGGCCGATCATGCGGCCCGCCCGGCCGGAGGATGCGCAAGTCATCGGCGCCGGGCAGTTCACGCCGCTGCCCGAGGGATTGTCCAGCTACATGCTGCCGGTGACCGGGCGGCTGGTAACCGGATTCGGCGAGGATGCGCCGGGGCAGGCGCGCTCCAACGGGCTGGTCATGGCCCCGCGCGCGTATGCGCAGGCGGTCTCTCCGGCGCCGGGGCGAGTGGCTTTCGCGGGGCCGTATCGCGGCTTCCAGAGCATCGTCATCATCGAGCACGACGGCGGCTGGACCTCGCTTGTCACGGGCCTGGCGCGGCTGGACGTGGCAGTGGGTGCGCAAGTGGTCGCCGGGTCTCCGATCGGCGTGACCGGGCCGGGCGATCCGCGCGTGATGGTCGAGCTGCGGCAGGGCGGGGCGCCGGTCAATCCGCTTCAGTATATCCGGGCATTGTAAGGCGTCGTTCCGCATCAGGGCTGATCGTAGCCTTGTGCGCAGGAGGATATTCGTCATTGCGAGCGAAGCGAAGCAATCCAGGGCGACGCGAGACTGCCCTGGATTGCTTCGCTTCGCTCGCAATGACGAAAGTAGAGGGTGGAGGACGACGATGCCGCTTTTTCGGGCAATTAGCCTGATGCCTCCTATATGAACGCAAATCCTGCCGTTCCGCTGGCGTTCACGGTCATCGGACGATAGGATGACGGTCATGAACCCCGCCGGCCACCGCGCCGGACCGACGCATTGAAGAGGCATCACGCCCGATGAAGATTGCCCCGCTAATCCGCGCTACCCTGCTGGTTTCCGCCGTGGCCGTGCTGCCTGTGGCGACCTCTGGCCTGTCGGCGGTGGACACGCGCACCAGCCATGAATTCGACAAGCTTTTCACGATCTACCAGATCGTGAAGGACAATTATGTCGACCAGGTGAGCGACGACAAGCTGCTCAAGGGCGCGATCGACGGCATGCTGGCCAGCCTCGATCCGCATTCGAACTACCTCGACGGCCAGTCGCTGCAGCGGCTGGAGACGATGATCGACGGCAAGTATACCGGCCTCGGCCTCTCGGTGGTCGAGGATGACGGCGCGGTGAAGATCGTCTCGCCGTTCAAGGGCAGCCCGGCGGAGAAGGCGGGGCTGAAAGCGGGCGACTACATCACCCACCTCGATGGCGTGCTCTATTACGAGCGCGATCTGGACGAGGCGGTATCGAAGATGCGCGGCGAGGCTGGCTCCTCGATCCGCCTGACGATCTTCCGTCCGGGCCGCGACGCGCCGTTCGACGTCACCGTGACGCGCGGCGTGATCGAGCTTGAGCCGGTGACCTGGGAATTCAAGGACAACGTCGGCGTGATCTCGGTCAACGAGTTCTCGCGCGATGTCGGTAACGACGTGAACAACGCCATCTCCGACCTCAAGAAGCAGGCGGCGGTGAAGGGCGGCAAGCTGACCGGCCTCGTGCTCGACCTGCGTTCCAACCCCGGCGGTTCGCTGGACGAGGCGGTGGCGCTGTCCGACCTGTTCCTCGACCATGGCGACATCGTCTCGCAGCGCGGGCGCAACGCGAACGAGAACCAGTTCTACCGCGCCGAATCGGTGTTCAAGGGCGACGTCGCCAAGGGCCTGCCGGTCGTCGTGCTGGTGGACGCGGGTTCGGCCTCGGCTTCGGAGATCGTCGCTGGCGCACTGCAGGACCAGCACCGCGCGGTGATCATGGGCGAGCGCACGTTCGGCAAGGGCTCGGTCCAGTCGTTCCTGCCGCTCGACCAGAACAGCGCGATCAAGATCACGACGGCGCGCTACTACACGCCTTCCGGCCACTCGGTGCAGGAGGGCGGCATCGCCCCCGACATCAAGGTTCCGCAGCTGTCCGATCCCGACGCCCGTGCCCGCGCCGAACGTGCGGTGCGCGAGTCCGACTTGCGCGGCCACCTCATCAACGAGGCGGCGCTCAAGGACAAGGATCTGGAAACCGACAAGCAGGATGATCCGCGCTTCAAGGTGACCGCCGCCGAACTGGAAAAGCAGGGCATCAAGGACTTCCAGCTGCACTACGCGATCTCCACGCTGCAGCGTACGGCGGGCAAGCCCGCGCTTGCCGCCGTTTCCAAGAACTGACGGCAGGGGCACGAAGGGCATGGCCGTTTCCGCCGCACCGTCCGTGCGCGCCGCGCGTATGCTGGCGCTTGGCATTCCCGTTATCGCCCTCGGCGGGGCGCTGGTGAGCCAGTACGTGTTCGGGCTCAACCCTTGCGAGATGTGCTGGTGGCAGCGCTATCCGCACATGCTGGCCATCGTCTTCGCGCTGCTGGCGTTCTTCTGGCGGCCGGTGCGCCCGCTGGTGGCCGTCGCGGCGCTGGCGGTGCTGGTGTCCGGGCTGATCGGCGGCTTCCACGCCGGGGTCGAATATAAGTGGTGGGAAGGCGTGACCGCCTGCACCGCCAGCCCCTTCGCGGCAGGCGGCGATCCGCTCGACGCGATCATGAAGGCGCCGGTGATCCGCTGCGACGTGGCGCCGTGGAGCCTCTTGGGCATTTCGCTGGCGGGCTTCAACTTCCTGTTCTCGACGCTGGGCGCGCTGGCGGTCTTCGCCCTCATCGCCCGCAGCGACCGAAAGGCTTGAGATGAACGCGATGAGCAAGCGCAGCGAACGGATGTTGCGGGTCGATCAGGCGGGCGAATTCGGCGCCAACCAGATCTACGCGGGCCAACTGGCGGTGATGGGCACGCGCGGTCCGCACTCGACCGAGATCGCCGGCATGGCCGCGCAGGAGACCGAGCATCAGGCGAAGTTCGACGCGATGATCGCGCAGCGCGGCGTGCGTCCGACGCTGCTGCAGCCGGTGTGGTCGGCCGCGGGCTTTGCGCTGGGCGCGGCGACGGCACTGATCGGGCCGGAGGCGGCGATGGCCTGCACCGCCGCGATCGAGACCGAGATCGACCGCCACTATACCGAGCAGCTCGAGGAACTGGGCGACGAAGACCCCGAACTGGGCGCCGCAATCCTGAAGTTCCGCGACGAGGAGCGCGAGCACCGCGATGCCGCGCTGGCGGCGGGCGCGGAGAAGGCCCCGGCCTATCCGCTGCTGTTCCACGCGATCCGCATGGGCTGCCGCGTGGCCATCAAGCTGTCGGAACGGATCTGACCTCTCGCGGGTTGTCTGGTTGTATTTGCCGCGTTTTCCGAGTCATCGGGTGTTTCCACCCGATTAGAAAACGCTCTTAAGCTGTCATTCAACCCGTAGCCTGCCTATATCGGGTGCGACCCGATCATGACGCCTCCGGGCCGATACCTGCTGGAGCCACCGATGACCCGCCTTCTCCTCACTGCTGCAGCTGCCGCTCTTTCGCTAGCCGTCGCGCCCGCCGCATTCGCACAGGACGCCGGGCTTACCGATCCGGGCGGGGAGAAGGTCAACCAGCTGATCATCTACGGCGACGATCCGTGCCCGCAATCGGCCTCGGGCGACATCACCGTCTGCGCGCGCAAGCCCGAGGAGGAACGCTACCGCATCCCCGAGCCGCTGCGCGGCATCGACCAGCCCCAGTCCGAGGCATGGGCGAACAAGGTTCAGGCTTACGAAACCGTGGGTCGATTCGGCACGCAGAGCTGTTCGCCGACGGGTTCGGGCGGCTGGCTGGGCTGCACGCAGCAGCTCATCAACAGTGCCTACGCGGAGAAGGCGAACGGTTCCGAGGTCCGCTTCAGCGAACTGATCCAGGCCGAACGTGAAAAGCGCCTCTCCACCATCGATGCCGATGCAGCCGCCGACCAGGCGCGGGTCGAGGAAGCGGAGAAGGCCTACTTCGAGCAGCGCCAGCGCCAGGAGGCGCAGCAGGATGCGGCTGCCGGCGCTACCCCGCCGCCGCCAAGCGTCAAGTAACGCGCCAGACCTTCGTCATTGCGAGCGTAGCGAAGCAATCCAGAGCGGTTTCATACTCCCTGGATTGCTTCGCTACGCTCGCAATGACGAGTTGAGGAGGGTTCCGGTTTTGCTGGGGCAGACGCCTCACAAGCCCCTCTTCACCCCCTGAAACCCGAATTCCGCTTGTCTTGGGCGGGCAAACCGGCTGGAACGGCGCCCGACAACATAAGCCAGGCAAGGATACGGGTTCGCGATGGGCGTGACGGGTTCGATCGATTTTTTCCATGCCATCGCGGGGCTGCTCGTCGGTCTGCTGGTCGGATTGACCGGGGTGGGCGGCGGCTCGCTGATGACGCCGCTGCTGGTGCTGCTGTTCGGCGTCAGCGCCAAGACGGCGGTGGGCACCGACCTGCTGTTCGCCGCCGTGACCAAGATCGCCGGATCGGCGGTTCACGGCTCGCGCGAGAGCGTGGAGTGGAAGATCGTGCGCCGCATGGCCATGGGCAGCGTGCCCGCCGCCGTGGTGACATTGCTGGTGATGGCCCGGATGGGTTCGGTCGGCAAGTCCACGGAGCACGTCATTCTCCTCTCGCTGGCCTGCCTTCTGGCGCTGACTTCGCTCGCGGTCATCGGGCGCAAGTGGCTGTTCCGCCATGCCCATGACGGCGCCGCACAGCGTTCGCCGATGGTGGAACTCGGCGGCACGATCGCCCTGGGTGCGCTGATCGGTGTGGCCGTTTCGGTGTCCTCGGTGGGGGCGGGAGCGATCGGGGTCACCGTGCTCTTCGTGCTCTATCCCCGCCTGCCGGTGGCGCGCATCGTCGGGTCGGACATTGCCCATGCCGTGCCGCTGACGCTGATCGCGGGCACCGGGCACTGGATCATGGGTGACGTCAACGGAACGCTGCTGACCAACCTGCTGATCGGCTCGATTCCGGGCGTGGTGGTGGGCAGCTACCTGTCCTCCCGCGCGCCGGACAAAGTGCTGCAGCCGCTGCTGGCGGCGGTGCTGGCGGTCTCGTCATGGCAACTGTTCGTGAAGGCCGGCACGCCGGAGAAGGTGAAGGTGGACGTGATCGCTCCGGCCAAGGCGGCGGAGGTTCGCTGAGACTTCGTCGTCCCGGACTTGATCCGGGACCGCTGGCCGAGACCGACCCGGCCCACGGCAGGGTGCCTTGCCTATCGCTTACTTCTAAAGACAGCCACCGGTCCCGGATCAAGTCCGGGACGACGAAAATGGAAAAGGCCGGAGCATCAGCCCCGGCCTTTTTAATTTCAACGGATCGTCCAGCCCTCAGGCCAGCGCGATATCCGGTGCGTCTTCCTGCTTCATGCCGACGAGGTGGTAACCCGAGTCCACATGATGCGTCTCGCCGGTCACGCCCGAGGACAAGTCCGACAGGAAGTACAGGCCCGAGCCGCCCACGTCCTCGATCGTGGTGTTGCGGCGCAGCGGCGAGTTCAGCTCGTTCCACTTGAGGATGTAGCGGAAGTCGCCGATGCCGCTGGCGGCCAGCGTCTTGATCGGGCCGGCCGAGATCGCGTTGACGCGGATGCCTTGCGGGCCGAGGTCGTTGGCGAGGTACTTCACCGAGGCCTCGAGCGCCGCCTTGGCCACGCCCATGACGTTGTAGTGCGGCACGACCTTCTCGGCGCCGTAGTACGTCAGCGTCAGGATCGAGCCGCCATTCGGCATCATCGCCATCGCGCGCTTGGTCACGGCGACCAGCGAGTAGGCCGAGATGTTCATCGTCATCAGGAAGTTGTCGAGGCTGGTGTCGACATACTTGCCGCGCAGCTCGTTCTTGTCCGAGAAGCCGATGGCGTGGACCACGAAGTCGATCGTCTCCCAGCGCTCCGCCAGAGTGGCGAAGGCGGTGTCGATCGCGTCCATGTTCGACACGTCGCAGTCGATGAGGAAATCGGAGCCGAGGCTTTCCGCCAGCGGCCTCACCCGCTTGGCCAGCGCCTCGCCCTGATAGGCGAAGGCCAGTTCGGCCCCCTGTTCGTGCAGCTTCTTCGCGATACCCCAGGCCAGCGACTTGTCGTTGGCGAGGCCCATGATGAGCCCCCTCTTGCCGTGCATCAGACCGGTCATTCGTTTCTTCCTGTAACCACTTTAATCGTTGGGCCCGTTCGCCGGGCCGGAACCCGCGCCGAATTCCACGGGGACACCTGTACCCTCGTTCGCCTGCGCGAGCGCCGCGTTCAACTCCGCGCCTATGACCATCCCTAAGCCGACAAGCCAGAAAAAGAAAAGCGCGATCATCACTCCGGCGAGGCTTCCGTACGTCAAATCGTACATGAGGAAACTCTGCAACACTTTCGGCAGCGCCCAGGCGACCAGCAGCCACCATAGCGTGACGAACGCCGCTCCGGGCCATTTGCGGTAGCGCCGCTTCTGGTATGCCGAAGGGGTGAGCAGATAGAACAGCAGATAGATCGAGACGAAAATGCCGCCTCCGCTCATCGCCGTAGTGAGCGCCATTTGCTCGGAGAGGCTGTCGAGCCTGGGGAACAGCGTCGCCAGCACCGTCTCGGCGGTCGAGAGCAGCACTTGCGAGGACAGTGAGATCAGCAGCAGCAGCACCGAGCCGAAAATCACCGCGCTCGACACCAGCCGGGATCGCCAGAAGCGGTGGCGCTTCTTCGCGTCGTAGGCGCGGTGGAGAATGTCGCGGATGGTCTCGATCAGGCTGCCAGAGGTCCACATGCCGAGGAAGCCGCCGATCCACAGCAGCCAGCCATGGCGCGCGGCGGCGACGTCGTGGGCCACCGGGCGCAGCACGTCGCCCACGCGCGGAGGCAGGGCGCGCAGGATGGTGTCGATCGAGGCGCCCATCTGGTCCTGCTCGCCCAGCGCCGAGAGGATCGCGGCCAGCGCGATGAAGAAGGGGAACAGCGACAGCAGGCTCATGTAGGCAAGGTTGCCCGCATGGATGAACCCGTCGTCCCAGGTGCCCGACACGACGCGGCCGATTACGCGGAAGGTCCGGGTGCCCGGTCCCGCCTTGCGCCGCAGCTTTTTGCTCAGCGCCTCATGGTCAGGATCAGACGCCAAACTTCCCGCGCACGTCGCGGCTGTCATGCCAGCCTTCGAGGCGGGCGGCGAGGTCTGCGTCCCCCTCGGGCAACGTGATCTGCAGGGTGATCAACTGGTCGCCGCGCGTGCCGTCCTTGCGCGTCATCCCGCGTCCCTTGAGACGCAGCGCCTTGCCCGAGCTGGAGCCCGCCGGAACCGAAAGCATCACCGCCCCCGAAGGCGTCGGCGCCTTGACCTTGGCGCCGAGCAGCGCTTCGTCCAGCGTGATCGGCAGGTCGAGGCGCAAGTCGTCACCGTCGCGCCGGAAGAAGGCGTGCGGCTGGATGTGGACGGTGACGGTGGCATCGCCATTGCCGCCGGGGCCGGGCTCGCCCTTGCCCGCAAGGCGCATCTGGGTGCCGTCCTCGACGCCCGCAGGCAGCTTGAGGTCGATGGTCTTGCCGTCGGACAGGGTGATGCGCTGGGGCTTGAGTTCCGCCGCGTCGGTCAGCGGCACGGCAAGGCGGTAGTTCACGTTGGCGCCCTTGGGCGCGGCGCGGCGACCGCCGCCCATGCCGCCCATACCGCCGCGCGCACCGCCGCCGCCGAAGATGCCGCCGAAGATGTCTTCGAGGTCGATCCCTTCCTCGGCTCCGAAGCCGCCGCCAAAGCCGCGCTGGCCGCCGGGACCGCCGCCATAGCCGCCTCCGCCGAAGCCGCCGCCGAAGGGGCTGGCCGGGTTGCCCTCGGCGTCGATCTCGCCCCGGTCGAACTGGGCGCGCTTGGTCTTGTCGGACAGCAGGTCGTAGGCGCGCGTCACGTCGTTGAAGCGCGCGGCCGCCGCCGGGTTGTCCTTGTTGGTGTCGGGGTGGAGTTCCTTCGCCAGCTTGCGGTAGGCGGACTTGATGTCCTTTTCGCTCGCACCGCGGGGCACGCCAAGGGTGGTATAGGGATCTGCTGCCATGATGCCCCTAGCTAGGTTGCGTGGCGGGTTTGGACAAGCGCTCTCGCAGGTTGCGCGGAACGTTTGCGTTCCCTAGTTCGCACAGGAGACTTGTCCGCGATCAAGGCCATCTCCCGTGCAACCGGGCATCCGCGCAAGGGTTCCCATCTCGAAACGCAGGAATTCGCACAGTGACCATAGCGCATCCTTCCGAAACCGACGCCCGCGAGGTTATCCCGCATGGCGATCCCTTCGCGCTGTTCACGCAGTGGTACGATGAAGCGCGCGAGACGGAACCCAACGATTCCAACGCAATGGCGCTCGCCACCGCGACGCCGGACGGCCAGCCCTCGGTGCGCATGGTGCTGCTGAAGGGCTACGACACCTCAGGCTTCGTGTTCTACACCAATGGCCACAGCCGCAAGGGGCAGGAGATCGCCGCCAACCCGCAGGTCGCGCTGCTGTTCCACTGGAAGAGCCTGCGCCGCCAGATCCGCATCGAAGGCACGCTCTCGCCCGTCAGCGAGGCCGAGGCCGAGGCCTATTTCCATTCGCGCGCCCGCGACTCGCAGCTCGGCGCAGTGGCGTCCGACCAGTCCGCCCCGCTCGATTCGCGTGAAACCTTCCTCGCCCGCTATGAGGACGTGCGTGCCCGCTTCGAGGGCGGCGAGGTCGAGCGTCCCGCGCACTGGGGCGGCTGGCGCGTGCGCCCGCAGGCGATGGAGTTCTGGCACGACCGCCCCTATCGCCTCCACGAGCGCCGCCGCTTCGAGCATGGCCCGGACGGCTGGGCCAGCAGCCTCCTCTACCCGTGAGCGACGCCTCGGCCTCTTGGGGCGCTCTGAACCGCAGCGCAGCCTTCGCCAGCATCGGCGCGGCAACGTTGCTGATCGCGATCAAGGGCTGGGCGGCATGGTCCACCGGCTCCACCGCGATGCTGGGGAGCCTGGCCGACACCGCGCTTGACCTCGTCGCCAGCGTGGCGACCTTGCTGGGCGTGTGGATCGCCGCACACCCGCCCGACGACAAGCACCGCTTCGGTCATGGCAAGGCCGAGGCGATCGCGGCGCTGTTCCAGATCGTGCTGATCTCGATCTCGGCGCTGGGCATCGCCGCGCGGGCGGTGGAGGATTTCTTCGCGGGCGCAAGGGTCGAGGCGGCGGGCACCGGCATCGGCGTCTCGCTGGCGGCGATCGTGGTGACGTTCGCGCTGATCGCCTGGCAGCGCCATGTGATCCGCCGGACCGGCAGCCTCGCGATCGCGACCGACAGCGTGCATTATCAGTCGGACCTGCTGCTCAACGTCGCGGTGATCGCGGCGCTGGTGATCGACCAGTACCTCGGCGTTTCGGGCGCGGACCCACTGTTTGGCCTCGGCATCGCGCTGTGGCTGGCCTGGGGCGCCTGGAAGGCGTCCGAGGAGGTGCTCGACCAGCTGATGGACCACGAGTGGCCGGCGGAAAAGAAGGAGCGCTTCCTCGAGGTGCTCGCCCGCAACCCCGACATCACCGGCGTCCACGACTTGCGCACGCGCACGTCGGGTAACCGCGATTTCGTGCAGTTCCACGTCTGGGTCGACGCGAACATGACCGTGCGCGAGGCGCACAAGGTGATGGATGCTCTGGAAGCGCGGCTGAAGGCGGAATTTCCCGGCACCGAGATCCTGATCCATCCCGACCCGGAAGGGCTTGTGGACGAGGCTGGGGATGCGGGGCTGGACGTGCTGCCGCCGATCCGGGTGGGTTGATGCAATTGTGGCGGCTTACGCCCCATTGCGGCCGTTTGATGCCACTGGCATGTGTGCGGCATGCGAGGTTTAGACAATTATCCAATTAGCGTTTCGGTCACAGCGGGCTGCTTAGCTTTTGTTCTGGCCTTATTTGCCCAAGCGACCATGGGCGCATTTGGGTCGATGCTCGGCCTTGCGCTCGCAATCGTCTCGGTCAGCCTGTTCACATCAGCAATCAAGCGCTCGAGGAAGCAGTAACGCTTCGGCGGAGCGGCAACTATCCACCCAAACCCACCGTCACCCTGAACTTGTTTCAGGGTCCATCAAGCCGATAGTTCAGGTTCCCGATCAGCAAACCGAGATAGCAGTTTGCGACTCAATATCACCGGCACCAACCGCCCGATGGATCCTGAAACAAGTTCAGGATGACGAAGCCTATCGGGAAAAGTACACTTTCCACCCAAATCAGCCTGAGCGGTCAGGGTGGGGTGATCGCAAGTCACCACCCAATCCCGGGGTAGCCCTGAAACACTTCACGAATAAGGGCATCGGCAGAACCGATCCTCACCTCTGTCGCAGCGCCGCCACGCACGCCGCCCGGTCCACGTTCTGCCCGTCCGAGGAACGCCGCGTTTCCACGTAGGTGGCGTGCGGCTCTTTCGACGTCGTGCTGGGATAGAGGAACACGTCGAGCACGCAGGCGGTGCCGGTGAACTGCAGCTTGCGCGCGTCACCTTCCCACACGTCGAGGCGGGGCTCCCCGAACATGCGGGTGAGCTGGCCCTGGTTGGCGCCGATCACGCCTTCGAGGCCCGGCGCCATCTGCACGGCGGCGTCGCGCGGTGCGGCGCGGGTCGGCTGGCGGGTGACGGGGACGCCCTTGATCCGTTTGCCGGGTGGCGGCGCGGGCGTGCTCGCCACGCTGCCGCCGGTCGACGAACAGGCCGACAGGGCAAGCGCCAGCGCAGCCGCACCGAGCGGAAGAAGGAAGCGGGGCTGCAGGGGGAAGACGTCGTGCTCATGATCGCCTGCGGCATCGCCCGGCGGCGCGGCCGAGTCAACGGGCCAGCGCCCGGAGCGCTTGCACCTGCGGGGAACGGCGGCTTTCCTACAAGTGCGGGGCCCGGGTATCCTGACGCCATGTTTCGGATTTCCCCCATGCCACACCTGTCAACTTGCGCCGCGCGCAAGGTTACACTTTGCGCCTGCAAGGTGACACATCGCCTGCACAAGGTGACACCTTTGCGGCACAAGGTGACACATCGGGGCTTACAAGGTGACACTTTCGGGCCCGAAATGGCTCAAAATCGCCGCAAGGTGACACCTTTTCCCTCTGGACCGTGTCAACCGTGTAAACCTGCGTCACCTTGCAGCGCATCCGGCCGCGCGCTAGTCGCTCGGGCAATCGAAATTCCCGGACCTGTTTCCGGCCTCCACTGAAGGACTTACCCACCCCATGACGCAACCCCGTCTGGACGTCATCGCCATCGGCAACGCCATCATCGACGTCATCGGCAACTGCTCGGACGCGCAGATCGAGGAACTCGGCCTGGTGCGCGGCGGCATGCAGCTGATCGACGGCGATCAGGCCCGCACCCTCTATGACGCGATGGGCCCGGCCCGCGAAGTCTCGGGCGGGTCGGCCGCCAACACGTTGGCGGGCCTCGCCGCGCTGGGCGCCAAGTGCGGCTTCATCGGCCAGGTCGCCGACGACCAGCTGGGCGAGGTCTTCACTCATGACATCCGCGCCGGTGGCATCGAGTTCGACGTTCCCGCCCGCGCCGGCGAGACGCCGACCGCGCGTTGCCTGATCTTCGTCACCGCCGATGGCCAGCGCACGATGAACACCTTCCTCGGCGCCTCGCACCTGCTGTCCGCCGACATGGTGGCCGACGCGACGATCGCCGAGGCGGCCGTGCTCTACCTCGAAGGCTACCTGTGGGACCCGGTCGAGCCGCGCGCGGCGATGCGCAAGGCGATCGCGGCGGCGCGCGCCGCCGGCCGCAAGATCGCCTTCACGCCGTCGGAATCGTTCATCATCGATATGCACCGCGGCGATTTCCTGTCGCTGATCGACGATGGCCTGATCGACCTCCTCTTCTGCAACGAGACCGAGCTGGCGACGCTGACCGGCCTGTCTTCGTTCGAGGACGGCATCGCGATGCTGGCGGCCAAGGTTGCGGTGCTGGTCGTCACCAAGGGCGCCGAGGGCGCCGTGGCGCTCTCGGGCGGCGAGCGTGCCGAAGTTGCCGCGCAGCCGATCGAGCGCGTGGTCGACACCACCGGCGCGGGCGACCTGTTCGCGGCGGGCTTCCTCTACGGCCACGTGCGCGGCAAGGGGCTTGAGGAAAGCCTCAAGATGGGCGCAATCTGCGCGAGCGAGATCATCTCGCACTACGGCGCACGTCCTGAGTGTGACCTCGCGGACTTCGTCGCTGCACGTATGTAAGGAGATACCCGGTTTGAGCTGTCCCGCGCTGATCGACTTCGAAGCGAGCTGCCTGCCCGAATATGGGCAGTCCTATCCCATCGAAGTCGCGGTGGCGCGGATCGACGGCTCGAACCGGGCCTGGCTCATCAAGCCCGCCGAGGCCTGGCGCTACTGGGACTGGTCGGACGAGGCCGAGGCGCTGCACGGCATCAGCCGGCAGATGCTCGACGACGAGGGCCTGCCACCCGCGCAGGTTCTGGCGGAAATGGCCGAATTCGTGGCCGGGTGCCCGGTCTATGCGGACGCCGATCTCGACGAATTCTGGCTCGAAGTGCTGTGTCAGGCGGTGGGCGCGAAGTTGCCGTTTCCGGTGTACTACCTCGGCGAATTCCTCAAGGACGGCGGCTATTCGCGCCCACAGGTGGTCGCCGCGCTGGAAGAGGCGAAGCGCCTGCTCCCCAAGGAACATCTGGCACGCGAGGATGCCAAGCGGCTGGCGATGGTGGTCAAGCTGCTGGTGGACGGCGAGGTGGAACCGTCGTCCCGGACTTGATCCGGGACCGGTGGCTGTCTTTAGGCTAGGGCCATCGCCGAGGCGCCCCGTCGATGGCAAGGCTGTTCACGGCTAGCGGTCCCGGATCAAGTCCGGGACGACGTTTTACTGCCCACTCCGCTGCGCTGCCTGCAACTGGCCCGCGCACTGCGCCTTCCTCTGATCCCGCGCCGCCGACAGCGACTGCGCCGCCTGCGAAGGCAGCGCGCAGTCCTGCGCCGGGCGGATCGGGTGCTTGGCGAGGCAGCCGCTGCGGGTGCTGAACAGGTCGTCGGCGCAGTCGTCGAAGGCGGCCTGGTCGGCGTCGTGCATCGCCTGGCAGGCCTGCGTCCAGCGCTGGCGATAAGCGCTTTCGGCCAGATCCGTGCATTGGTCGTAGGCCGCCTGGGCCTCCTGTTCCCGCCGCGCGCGTTCGGCCAGTGCGCGCGATTGCTCGGCGGCCTTCGACTGCTTCTCCGCCATCGCCAGCGTCTGCTGGTGGATGTCCTGCGCGGGCAGGTAGATGCCGTAGTAGTACCCCACGCCCGCCCCGCCCATCAGGGCGCCGAGCGCGAGGCACAGCTTCAGGATCGGGTCGGCGTGCTTAAGCATGGCTCTTTTCGCGCGCCACTTCGCGCCAGCCGATGTCGCGGCGGGTGAAGCCGGTGGAGAAGTCGATGGCATCGACGGCAGCATACGCCTTGGCCTGCGCTTCGGTCACGCTACCCGCACGGGCGGTGACTGCCAGCACGCGCCCGCCGCTGGCGACCAGTTCGCCGTCCTTCAGCGCGGTGCCGGCGTGGAAGACTTTGGCGCCCTCCGCCTCGGCCTCGGCCACGTTGCGGATCGCGCCGCCCTTGGCCGGGGTGCCGGGGTAGCCGTCGGCGGCCATCACCACCGTCAGCGCGACGTCGTCCGAGAAGCGCGGCGGCTCGATCGCGGCAAGACGGTTCTCGGCGCAGGCGTGCAGCAGTTCGACGAGGTCCGATTCGAGCCGCATCATGATGACCTGGCATTCCGGGTCACCGAAACGGCAGTTGTACTCGATCAACTGCGGCCCCTTGGCGGTCAGCATCAGGCCGAGGAACAGCACGCCGGAATAGGGCATGCCCTCGTTGGCGAGGGTGCGCACGGTCGGCGCGATGATCTTCGTCATCGCCTCGGCCTGCAGTTCGGGGGTGAGCACCTTGGCCGGGCTGTAGGCGCCCATGCCGCCGGTGTTGGGGCCGGTATCGCCGTCGCCGACGCGCTTGTGGTCCTGCGCCGAGGCGAAGGGGACGATGGTGGAGCCGTCGGTCAGCGCGAAGAAGCTGGCTTCCTCGCCCTCGAGGAATTCCTCGATCACCGCTTCCGCGCCCGCTTCACCGAAGCGCCCGGCGAAGATGTCGCGCACGGCGGCTTCGGCCTCGTCCATGGTCATCGCCACGGTGACGCCCTTGCCCGCCGCGAGGCCATCGGCCTTGATGACGACGGGGGCGCCGAACCTGGCCAGTGCGGCCATTGCGGCCGCTTCGCTGGAGACGCGCTCGTAGCCGCCGGTCGGGATATTGGCGCGGGCGCACAAGTCCTTGGTGAAGCCCTTGGAGCCTTCGAGCTGCGCCGCTGCCTTGCTGGGGCCGAACACCGCGAAGCCTTCGCCGCGCAGCGAGTCGGCAAGGCCGTCCACCAGCGGCGCCTCGGGGCCGATGACGACGAGGCCGATGACGTTCACCTCGCAGAAGGCCAGCACGGCGGCGTGGTCGGTCGCGTCGAGGTCGATGCACGTCGCGAGGCCCGAAATGCCGGGGTTGCCGGGGGCGGCCCACAGGGTATCGCAGCGCGGGGATTGCGCCAGCTTCCAGGCCAGCGCATGTTCGCGGCCGCCCGAGCCCAGTAGCAGGATGTTCATTTCCCGTGCCTTCCGATCAATTCTACGACGATGATTACAACGACGGTCGTTCGGGGGGCTGGTAGCGAAGGAGTCGGCCGGGGACAACGCCGCGCCGCTCTCGATCAGCGAGATTTCAGATCTCCTCAAGCGCACGGTGGAGGACCGCTTCGGCTTCGTGCGCCTGCGCGGCGAACTGTCGGGCGTGAAGCGCGCGGCCTCCGGGCACCTCTACTGCGCGCTCAAGGACGACAAGGCGGTGATCGACGGGGTGATGTGGAAAGGCGGCGCCCAGCGCCTCGCCTTCCGCCCCGAGGATGGCGTCGAGGTCATCGCCACCGGCAAGCTGACGACCTATCCCGGCCGCTCGAAATACCAGATCGTCATCGAGACGATGGAGATCGCGGGCGAAGGCGCGCTGCTGGCGCTGCTCGAAAAACTGCGCGCCCGCCTCGCCGCCGAGGGCTTGTTCGCGCCTGAACGCAAGCGGCCGCTGCCCTATCTGCCGCAAGTGATCGGCGTCGTCACCTCGCCCACCGGCGCGGTGATCCGCGACATCCTCCACCGTCTGGCCGACCGCTTCCCCAGCCGGGTGCTGGTCTGGCCGGTGCTGGTGCAGGGCGAGGGCGCGGCGGCGCAAGTGGCGAACGCGGTGCGCGGCTTCTCGGCCATCGAGCCCGGCGGGCCGGTTCCCCGCCCCGACCTCGTGATCGTCGCGCGCGGCGGCGGTTCGATCGAGGACTTGTGGAGCTTCAACGAAGAGATCGTCGTGCGCGCCGTCGCCGATTCGACGATCCCCGTGATCTCGGCGGTCGGGCACGAGACCGACACGACCTTGTGCGACCATGCCGCCGACCGCCGCGCGCCGACGCCCACCGCCGCTGCGGAAATGGCGGTGCCGGTGCGTGCCGAACTGGTGAACCAGATCGACGAGATGGGCTTGCGGATGCGCCGCTGCGCGCTGCGCCCGGTGGTGCTCGGCCGCGAGCGGCTTGAGGCGCGTGTCCAGCGCCTGCCCAAACCCGAGGCGATCCTCGCCGCCAAGGCCCAGAAGCTGGACGAATTGTCCGAACGCCTGCGCCGGGGCCTGCAGGACCGCGCCACCGCCAAGGGGCGTTCGCTGCAACAGGTCGCGGGCCGTCTGTCGCTGCCGCTGCTGCGCCACCGCGTGCAGGTCTGTGACGAGCGGCTGGCGCGCATCGGCCTCACGCCGCGCCTGCTCGAACGGCGCTGGACACTGGCGCGCGACGCCCTCGCCCCGGTCAACCGGGTGCTGCCACAGCTTGACCCGCGCCTGCCGCTGCAGCGCGGTTACGCGCTGGTGAAGTCCTCTTCGGGCGCCGCGCTGACCACGCGCGAAGCGGCGGAGCGCGAGGGCAGTCTGGTGATAGAGTTCCGCGACGGCGAACTGCCGGTCACCACGCGAGAGGGCACCGAGGCCGCCACGCCGCGGCCAGCACCGGCCAAGCCCGCGCGACAGTCTTCAAGCCCACCACGACAGGGCGATTTGTTCTGAGGCGGCGGCTCTGCTAGGATCAGGCCCATGTTGATGTCCTCCGCAGACCGCCCCGCCAAGCTCGCTTACGGCCCGAACGGCTTTCGCGTGCTCAGCCCGGGCCACTACGTCACGTGCGCCGTAACCGGCGAGCAGATTTCGCTCGAAACCCTCCGTTACTGGAGCGTCGAGCGCCAGGAAGCCTACGCGACCGCCGAGATCGCGACGAAACGTCTCCTCGGACAGGTCTGAGCCCGCCACCATGACGCGCCGCGTGAAGGGGCTCGTATCGCTGGCGGTGATCGCGGTCGCTGCGGCCGTGTCGCTGCCGCTTGTGGCCCTGCGCGCCGCACAGCCCGTAGCGCCGGTGGCCCCGGCCGCGCCGCCGCGCGCCGTGACCCTCCCGTTCGTTGGCGAATTGACGCAAGGCGGCTGGCTGCGCGGGACTTTGCCCGCCGGAGTGCGCTCGCTCTCGCTGGACGGCAATCCGGTGAAGGTGGCGCCTGACGGTGGCTGGTTCGTCGCCTTCGACCGCGATGCCGGGCCTCAGGCGGTACTGCGCATATCCTATTCCAACGGCACGCTCGGCGAGCAGCGTCTCTCCGTGGCGCCGCGCGCGTGGCAGATCGAGAACGTCAACATCCCCCGCAAGCCCGGCGGTCCATCCGAGGCGTTCATGGCGCTGCGTCGCCCCGAACTTGCGCGGATCGAGGCGGCGCGTGCCCTCGTCAATGACGCGCAAGGCTGGCGGCAGCGCTTCGTCTGGCCGATCAAGGCGCGCATTTCCGGCCGCTTCGGCTCGCAGCGCATTTATCGCGGAGAGCCCGGTGCTTATCACTCCGGCCTGGACCTCGCACCGGGCGGCAGCGGGGCGACCTTCGTGGCTCCGGCGGACGGCGTCGTGATTCTGGCGGCGGAGAAACCCTTCACCTTGGAAGGCAACCTGCTGATGCTCGACCATGGCATGGGCCTCAACAGCGCGTTCCTGCACTGCTCCGAAATCCTCGTGAAGGAAGGCGAGCATGTGAAGCAAGGGCAGATAATCGGCCGCATCGGCATGACCGGCCGCGCCACTGGGCCGCACCTGCACTGGTCGATCAAATGGAATGACGTGCGGCTGGATCCGCTGTTGTTCACAGGGCCGATGACTTGATCGTCGAACGGCCGGTTGCCATTCCGCAAAGATGACCTAAGCACGCTTGGTGCGCCGCAGCATTCCCCTCCTGGCCCTCGCCGTTCCGCTTTTATGGGTGACCTGGGGGCGGACGGCCGTGCCGCCGGGCGGGCATACCCCGATAGCGGGCCTGGAAGTCGAGCGACAGGTCCTGCCGTCAAATAAGATCCTTGCACGTTACCTCGGTCCATTCCGAATGGAATCAGCCTGGCAATATCGATCGAAGAATCCCAGGGTAGCGGGCTATTCGGCCCTTGTGGCGAAGCCGGGCGGGAGGCTTCTTGCCTTTAGCGATGCAGGCGGGGCTCTTTACTTCGCCCCTCCTGGCGAACGGTCGGTAAAAGCGCGAGCTTTGTGGCTGATGTTCAGTTCTTCCGGAGAGGAAAAAGCGGGTCGGGACGTCAGAATCCGTCGCGACCGATCCTGCCACCGGTCGCTATTGGGCCGCGCTTGAGGGCAGCAATAGAATTGTCCGGCTTTCCCCGATCCTGAAAGAAACGGACCAGGTCGCTCCCCGCGCCATGGCTTTGTGGGGCATCAATACCGGTGCCGAAGCCATGACCCGCCTTCCGGACGGGCGATTCGTCGCGATCCGGGAGATACCGCCTTCGTTGGGTGAACCTCGTCTCCACGAAGCGGTGCTGTTCTCGGGCGATCCGATCGAGCATCCGAATCCCCGGAAGTTTTTCTTCGATGGGCCAGACAACTTTTCGGTCGTCGACATGACTCTACTACCCGACGGACGTGCACTGATCCTGATGCGACGGCTTATCTGGCCGTTGCCGATGCGATTCGCCGGGCGGATCGTCATTGCCGACACCGCCCTGATCCGGCCGGGCAAGGTCTGGCACTCGGTGCCTCTTGCCTCGCTAGCTTCCGTTCTGCCGGTCGACAATTTCGAGGCGATCGCGGCGGTGCCCCGGCCTGACGGACGAGATCACCGTGTGGCTGATGTCGGACGACAATGCGATGCGGGTGCTTCAGCGCACCCTGCTGTGGAAGCTTTCGGTCGATCCGAAGCAGTTGCCCTGGCCGAAGTAAGAATCCAAATAGAACGCGAAAAAGCGCGCGAAGCAGAGCTTCGCACGCTTTTTCAAAACCCGTATTCCCGATGCGCTCCCCGTCAGGAGGAGCAGGCAATCAGGCGGCCTGGGTCTTCTTGAGGTCGCGCTTCACCTTGGCGGCGCGCGGCGACAGCTTGGCGTCCGAGGTCTTCAGCAGCCAGTTGTCGAGGCCACCGTTGTGCTCGACCGAACGCAGGCCGTGCGTCGAGACGCGGAACTTGAAGCTGCGGTCCAGACCTTCCGACATCAGGGTGACGTTCTGGAGGTTGGGCAGGAAGACGCGCTTGGTCTTGTTGTTCGCGTGGCTGACGTTGCAGCCAACCTGGCGGCCCTTGCCAGTCAGTTCGCAGATGCGGGACATAGTCTTTCTCGCTCGAAAATTGCTTGCCGTTAAGTACGGGAAGGCGCGCCCTTACCGATTCCCCTACCCAAGGTCAAGTTGCACACAGGTTTTTGAAGGGCTAGCGCGGACGAATGACTCGCTGGCCTCTTCCCGAACCCATGGCGCTTGCCCTGCAGGAGGCGCAGGCTGCTGCCGATTCCGGCGAAGTGCCCATCGGCGCGGTGATCGTCAAGGACGGCCGTGTGATCGCCACCGGCCGCAACGCCCCGCGCGAACGCCACGACCCCACCAGCCATGCCGAGATCGAGGCGATTCGCGCGGCTGCTCGGCTTCTCGGTAACGAACGGCTGGAAGGGTGCGAGCTGTGGGTAACCCTGGAGCCCTGCGCGATGTGCGCCGGGGCGATCGCTCAGGCCCGGATCGCGCGGGTCTATTACGGTGCGTCCGATCCCAAGGGCGGCGCGGTGGAGCATGGCGCGCGGGTCTTCGAGCACCCGCAGTGCCTGCACCGGCCCGAGGTCTATGCGGGGATCGGCGAGGCGCAGGCGGCGGAGATGCTGCGCGGGTTCTTCCGGGCCAAACGATAAACGTCGTCCCGGATCAAGTCCGGGACGACGTTTATAACCCGCGCCAGATCTTCAGCGGAGCTGAATCGGCCGGACCAAACTGCCGCGCCCCGCACCGCGCTGGGCGGAAATCCTTGCCGTAGCAAAGCTGAACCTCGCGCAGCCATCCGGTGCGACTGATCTGGACCCCCACCGCCTCGCGCGGCCAGCCCCGATTCGCCGCGACGAATTCCTCGCGCAGGTCGCCCACCGTGAGGTCGCGCCTGCGGGAGAGTCGATCGGCGTCGGGCCAGTGGATCGAGCGCCACAGGATCGCACTGACGCGGAAATACTTCTGCGGGCTGGCGACCATGCAACTGCCGTGTTTCGCCCACTCGTGCACGAGCAGGCCGGGCGAGGGCGTCATGCACAAGTTCTCGCGCAGGACCTGCGGCGACGGTACGGTCTGCGCCCCGCACCATTGCGGGGAAGGACCGCGCGCCGCTTCAGGCCAAAGGCCATGCAGAATGAAGCCGAAGCGGCCACTGGCGCGGTTGCACTGCATCGAGCGGGTATCGCCGCTGGTCTTGCAGTGGTCGGGCGACCAGCTGGCGGACAGCGTGTAGCCCGCGATCGCCGTGCGGCGTATCGGGCCATCCGGTGTCAGTGGCTTCACCGGCGCAATCTGGCGCGGGACGGAGCATTGGTAGGCCTGTGCCAGCGCCGGAGCCGGAAGCACGGTCAGCGCCGCTATGAAGGCGGCCGCCAGCTTTACGACCCGGCTCACAGGGGCGTGAAGTCCAGCCCGATGTCGGCGGCAGGGGCGCTCTGGGTCAGGCGGCCCACCGATACGTACCTGACGCCGCTGGCGGCAATCGCGCCGATGGTCCTGAGGTTGACGCCGCCCGATGCCTCGGTGGGCACCCGGCCCGCCACCAGCGCGACGGCCTCGCGCAGCACGTCCGGTCCCATGTTGTCGAGCAGCAGGTGATGGGCGCCTGCCGCGATGGCCGGCTCGATCTGGTCGAGGTGGTCGACCTCGCAGATGATCTGCGCCACGCCCGCCGCCTTCGCCCGGGCCACCGCCGGGCCGACACCGCCGGCGACAAGGACGTGATTGTCCTTGATCATCGCCGCGTCCCACAGGCCCATGCGGTGGTTCTGCGCGCCGCCCATGCGGGTTGCGTACTTCTCCAAATGGCGCAGGCCGGGGATCGTCTTGCGGGTGTCGAGCAGGGTCGCGTGCCCGGCCATGGCGTCCACGTACTCGCGGGTCATCGTGGCGATGCCCGACAGGTGCTGCACGGTGTTGAGCGCGCTGCGCTCAGCCGTCAGCATGCCGCGGGCGTTGCCGGTCAGGCGCATCAACTGCGTTCCGGGAGCGACCCGCGCGCCTTCCTCGATGAGAATCTCGATCTCCATCGCCGGGTCGAGCTGGCGGAAGAACGCCGCTGCGATTGGCAGGCCCGCGACGGTGATCGCATCGCGCGAATCCATCACGCCGGAGAACCTCGCGTCGGCGTCGATCACGCTTTCCGAAGTGACGTCACGGCCGCCGCCGGGAAGACCTTCGCCAAGGTCTTCGGCCAGGGTGGCGGTGACGAATGCGGTAAGGTCGAAAGCCGGAAGCGCGAACTGGGTCATGGCCGGGTTATTTGCGCTTTATCTGCAGGTTGTCGAGTGAAGAAAAGGGAAGTCCTGGGGCCATTGCCCCAGACCCCGGAACTGTCGTCGTCGCGCGTGCAGCGGCGTCTGGGGTGATGGATGGGAGATCACATAGCCTGCGGCGCCTCCAACTCATTTCGTCATTGCGAGCGTAGCGAAGCAATCCAGAGCAGTTGAAGGCCGCCCTGGATTGCTTCGCTACGCTCGCAATGACGAAGGTTGAGGTCAGCACCCCACGAAGCGGCGTGCACGACGACGACGGTACTGGGGGTGCAGGGGGCTATGCTCCCCTGCTTCTACCCTTCAATTCTCAGTGAACGAACCGCGCGATCACGTCCCGATATGAACGCGAAACCTTCACCTGCGCGCCCGAATCGAGCACGAGGAAGCATTCGCCGTTCGTATGCGGCTTCACCTGACGCACCTGATTGAGATTCACGATCGTCGAGCGATGCACGCGCTGGAACACGCGCGGGTCGAGGCGGCGTTCGAGGTCCTTCATCGTCTCGCGCAGGATCAGCGAGTTGTCTGCGGTGCGGATGCACATGTAGTCGCCGGCGGCTTCGATGTGCTCGATCGAGTCCACGTCGATCCGGAAGATCTGGCCGCGATCCTTGATGTTGATGAGTTTTTCGTAGCGGTCGGCGTTGGGGTCGGTTTCCTCGGGCATGTGATCCACCGCGTCGGGGGCGACTTCCGCGAGGACGGTCTTGAGCTTCTCCGCTTCCTCGGAACTGCGCTTTTCGGAAAGGCGCTGGCGCACACGGGCGAGGGTGTCGTCCAGCTTGCTCTCGTCGACCGGCTTCATCAGGTAGTTCACCGCGTTCGCCTCGAAGGCGCGGACGGCGTGTTCCTGGTAGGCGGTGACGAAGACGAACAGCGGCGGTTCGATCTCCATCACGCCCTTCACGACGGAGAAACCGTCGAAGCCGGGCATCTGGATGTCGAGGAAGACGAGGTCTGGCTTCTCGGTCTTGATCTTGCGGATCGCCTCGCGCCCGTTCGCGCAAGTGTCGATGATCTCGACGTCGGGGTACTTCTCGAGCCGCAGTTGCAGACCCTGGATTGCGAGTTTCTCGTCGTCGACAAGAATCGTGCGGATTGTCATAGGTGCTTTTCTCCGGTGCGGCTAACGCGCACGGGGCCAGATTGTTTCATCGCGCCATCTGAACGGGCTGACGCGCTGGTTCGGACATGTCCTCGGTGGTTTCGCGGCGCTCGAAAGGGAGTTCTATCACGACTGCGAAGCCGCCTTCCAGCGGTTCGATCGTTTCAAAACGGTGGTTCTCGCCATAGGCCTGCGACAGGCGGTCGCGGATGTTGGACAATCCCACGCCGGTGGAAACCGGCTCCCTCCATCGTAGGTCATGCCCGATAGCCTGTTGTCGGTCGTGGGACTTTGCAAGCCCGGCCCGGTGTCCGAGACGGTGATGCGAAGCATCGGCCCGATGAGTTGCGTGTCGACGGTGATCTCGGCCCCGGCTTCCTGCTGGCTGACGGCGTACTTGATCGCATTCTCGACCAGCGGCTGGAGCAGCAGCGAGGGCAGCAGCCCGGCTGTAGTGGCAGCATCGATGTTGAAGGTGGTGCGCAGTCGTTCCTCGAAGCGCATCCGCTCGATGTCGAGGTAGAGCTGGAGGGTCTCGACCTCCTGCTCCACGGTGACGCGCGCGGAGGGCTTGTTGATGAGCGTATAGCGCAGGAACGACGACAGGCGCGACAGCATCGCGTTGGCTGGCTCGGTCTGCTTGAGCAGCACCAGCGTCGAGATCGAGTTCAGCGTGTTGAACAGGAAATGCGGGTTCAGCTGGTAGCGCAGCATCGCCAGCTGGGCGCTGGTGGCCTGGTTCTCCAGCCGGATCAGCTGGTCGTTCTGCTCTTCGACCTGAAGGTAGAAGTTCACCATGTAATAGAGCGCAGTCCAGGCGCCGAGCAGCGTCGCGTCGAGGTAGAACACGCCCACGAAGATCTGCGCGAAACTGGTGTCGGCATCGACCCGCCATAGAGAAATGACCCAGCCGTCGATGAACGCATGCAGCGCCACCGCTACCGGCAGCGCCAGTACCGTCAGGCCCCACGTGACCAGCGCCCGCTTCCTGATGAGCGTGCGGTAGATCACGGAGAGCACCAGCGAGATGGAGAAGCCGGTGATGGTGGCGATGACGGGCTGTACCAGCGCGGTCAGCGGCAGGTTGTTGGCCAGCAACGACATCGAGCGCAGGATCAGTGCGCCGCCCCAGCCGATCAGCTGCAGGCGCCAGAACGCGCGGTCCTTGTTGGCGAAGAAGGGGATGGGCTGGATCGGCAGGACGCTCATGCGGAAGAGCCTAGACGATCTTGCAAAGGTTTCAAATCATGCGCCACGTGCGGCCTTCACGGCTTCCGACAACTGATCGAAGCCGACCGCGCCGGGAATGAGCTTGTCGCCCGCGATCCAGCTGGGGGTGCCGGAGAAGCCGAGGCGCTGGGCCATTTCCATGCTGCGACCAAGCTCGGCCTCCACCGTCGGGCTGGCGGCGATGCGGCGGGCGCGGTCCATGTCGAGGCCGATGGACTTGGCGACTGCCTCGATGGTGGGCGCATCGACCTGCCCGGCCTTGTACATGGCATCATGGAACTGGGCGTACTTGCCTTGCTCGGCGGCGGCCAGGGCCATCTTCGCGGCATCGGGGCTGTGCGGGCTGATGATCGGCAGTTCGCGCACGACGATCCGCAGGTCCGGGTTCTTCGCGATCAGCTGGGCGACGTCGGGCAGGCTCTGGCGGCAGTAACCGCAGGCATAGTCGGAGAACTCGACCAGCGTGACCTTGCCGTTCGGATTGCCGAGCACGGCGCCGGGGAAGGGCGTCTCGACCGCCTGACGGACTCCGCCGAGCGCCTTGGCGGCCTCGCGGCGGCGCAGTTCGTCCATGGCTTGTGGCAGGATTTCGGGGTTTTCGAGGATATAGTCGTGGACCACGTGCTGCACGGCGATGCGGCCGCCGTACCAGCCTGCGCCGCCGACGACGGCCAGTCCCACGATGCCCATTGCGAACTTGCCGGCTGTACTCATGATTCCAGAACGTTTCCGTAGTGCTTGGGGGCAGCCAACTCGGCCGACGCCTGTTTCTGACAACACTTCGTCATTGCGGGCGCAGCGAAGCAATCCAGGGCAGCGCAAACCGCCCTGGATTGCTTCGCTGCGCTCGCAATGACGAAAGGGTGGGGGATAAAGGGGAGCATTTCGAAGCCATCTAGCGCCGCTTCTTGTCGCGTTCCAGTTCGGCACGTGCCTGCATCTCGATGTCCTGCGCGCGGATCCAGTCGGGCGAGCCTTGCGGGAGGCCCGCTTCGGCCGCCTGGGCGCTGCGCAGCGCTTCCTCCATGCGGTCGGAAAGCACCTGCTGCTCGGCGCTGGCGAGGTAGGCGCGGGGCATGTCGCCGTTGGCGGCGTAGATCATGCCCAGCTGATACCAGGTAAAGGGGTTTTCCCGGTCGCGCGCGGCGGCGGTCTTGAGGACTTCCTGCGCTTCCTTGTAGTTCGCCCGGTCCTCGGTCGCCATCAGGGCGTGTCCGAAAAGGGTGGCGATCAGCGGCGTGTTGCCGGAAATCGTGTTGGCCTTGCGCAGCATCGGCAGCGCTTCGGCCGGCTTGCCCGCCTCGAGCAGGATCTGGCCGTCGAGTTCCAGGAAATAGGGATCGTTCGGATCGGTGGTGATCAGCGCCTCGGTTTCGGCGCGGGCCTCGGCGAACTTCGATTCGCGATGGAAGGCATAGGCGCGGGCGTAACGAGCGGGGACCGAGTTGTCGGTCATCGGGTACTTGCGCAGGACCTGATAAGGCTCGGCGAGGAAACCGAAGAGCTTGGCCTTGGCGCGCAGGAAGCGTTTCTGGATCGCCGCGTCGTCCGGCTTTTCCCAGGCGGCGTCCTTCTCGTAGGTATCCTTGAGCGTGGCGATGCGGTCGCCGGTAAGGGGGTGGCTGGAGTAGAACTCGTCGCCGTCCTTGGGGCGGTAGCCGTAGCGGAACTCCATGTTCTGGAGCTTCTCGAAGAAGGCGATCGAGCCGCGCCCGCTGATCCCGGCCTTCGACAGATACTGCGCGCCCGCCGCGTCGGCCGAGGCTTCCTGCGAGCGGTTATAGGCGAGGTACTTGCCCATCGCCGCCTGCTGGCCGGCCATGATGACGCCCATCGCCGCCTCGCCGCCGCCCGCAGCCGCCGCCGCCGCGCCGAGCAGGAGCGAGAGCAGCGAGATATTGGTCGCGCCCTTGCCGCCCATGTTGAGCACCGCATGGCCGCCGGTCACGTGGCCGAGTTCGTGCGCGACCACGCCCTGCACTTCGGCGGCGGTGTCCGCCTCGTCGATGAGCCCGGAATTGACGTAGACCGCCTGCCCGCCCGCGACGAAGGCATTGACCGAGGAATCGTTGACGAGGACGATGTCGACGTCGCCCGGCCTCAGGCCCGAGGCCTTGACCAGCGGCGCGGCCATGTCGCGCAGCAGCGCTTCGGTTTCGGCATCGCGCAGGATCGACTGGGCGGAGGCGGAAGCGGCGCAGGCCCCGAGCAGCGCGGGAATCGCGAACAGCAGGGCAGGTAGTCGCAGCTTGGGCATCGGTTCTCTTGGGGACCCCGGGGGCTTAACCGGCGATGAAGCCGCATGCATGCACGGTTGGGGTGGAGGTGTCGAGGCCCACGCCTCTTTCGTCATTGCGAGCGTAGCGAAGCAATCCAGGGCGGCGTAGTGTTGCCCTGGATTGCTTCGCTACGCTCGCAATGACGAGGGTGGTTCAGCCCAGCAACCGCCGCGCCGCACGTTGCAGCAGCGCTTCGTCGTCGCTGACTTCGCCGACCAGCACGATCTCCCCGCCGGGCAGCCGCCGCGCAACGAGCACGGTGAATTCCTCGCCGCTCCCATCGAGTTCCGCCAGCGGGCGTGCCTCGATCGCGCGCAGTTCGCTGGCGAGGCGTTCACGGGCATTCGCGGGGACGCTCCCCGCTTCCTCGCGGCGCAGGCGGCGTTCCTCGCGGACCAGCGCCTTCACGCCGCCGGGCGTCGCCGCGAGATGCGCGGAGAGCGTGCCGACCGCGAGGCCGATCCGTCCGGCATGGGCGATGACGGTGGCGAACTCGGTCAGGCGGGTCTTGTCATAGTCGGCGCCGAACACGAGCTTGACCAGCGGCAACAGCGGCGCGCGTTCCTGCGCTTTCAGCCCCGCATCCTCGATCAGTTCGGCGAGATCTTCCGGGGCATCCCGCGCCGCCAGCGCGAAGTCGTGGGCGCGGCCGATCGCGTCGTAGAGCGCCTGGTGCGAGCGTTCCTCGCTGCGCCGGGCCAGCAGCGCCAGTTCGCGCGCGGAAGCGAGCCAGTCGGCGAGGCCCATCTCGTGATCGACGAAGGAGGTCGGCTCGACCTCGAAGGAGAAGCCGGGGCTCGGCAGCTCCATCGGGGTATAGGCATCGATCGCGGGGAGTGAGAAGTCGCCACTGCCGAAATCCGCAGGCCCGTCCGCCCAGTCGGTCAGCGGTTCGGGTGCACGCAGCATGGCGGGGCGGCTTTCCTCTTCGTCGTCGCTCGACTGGCGGCGGGGAGGCAGCGGCTCGGCGCTCTCCTTCCAGTTGATGACGCCGTAGATGTAGTCGATCCGCCGCCCGTCGCGCGAAAAGGGCATCAGGATGCCGCGATAGAGCACCGTCATGCCCTGCGGGTTGACGTACTCGGCCTCGAACCCGATCGGCGCCTCATTGGCGAGGATCTGCATGTAGTGGTCGGTGATGCGGGAGAGCAGCGAGCCGCTGGGCACATCGGCAAGGCGACGGATCGTCCCTTGCGCGTCGCACTCCTGCACCAGCATCGCGCCGACATAGGCGATGGCGGGATCTTCGATCCCGTCCGTGAAATCGAGTAGGACGCTGCGCGGGCCGAAATCGGGCAAGTTGGCGGGATCGAGATCGGCGATGTCGGGGAAGGTCTTCTCCCCCAGCAGGCTCGCCCAGAAATTGTAGGCCCGCACCTGCATGCGGCGCTCGTCGTTGCCCGGCTTGGCGACCGGGGCGGCGGCGGTGACGTCGTCCCCTTCGGAATCGCCTTCACCCGAAAACTCGCCGTGTAAACTGTCCATGTCGAATCCCGACTCGCCCCTGTAGAGGGCCGGTTCTGGCGCAACTTGGTGTAATAAGGATTAAGTTGCGCCCGTGGAGCTTGCCGGAATCATCAGGCCTGCTTGACGATTCCCTCGCCCGGCTTGGGCAGCGGGGCGAGGATGCGCAGGGCCACGAAGGAGACGATCAGGAAGATCGATCCGGCATGCAGGGCGAAGGGCAGGTCCTTCCAGTCGGCCAGCATGCCCCAGGTCCACGATCCCAGCGCCATGCCGCCGAAGGTCACCGCCTGGTATATCGACAGGCAGCGGCCGAGGATCGCGTCCGGGGAACGCAGCTGCACTGCCGTATTCAGCGTGGTGAGGATCATCACCCAGGCCATGCCCGATACGAAGGCGGCGGGCAGGGCGTAGGCGATGCGGTCCACCTCGGCGATCAGCGACAGCGAGAACACGAACATCGCCGCGCCCATCGCGAGAATGCCCTCGAGCCCGATCCTGCGGCGGATCGGCCCGGTCAGCGGGGCGGCGGTGATCGAGCCGATGCCGAACAGGCCGAGCATCAACCCGTAGTCCAGCTCATCGCCATGGATCGGGCCGTTCACCACGGTCGGCAGCAGCGACTGGTAGGCGGCAAGGCTGAACCCGAGCGCGAAGCAGCGCGCCAGAATGCGGCGTAGCTGCGGGTTGGTGGCGCAGTAACGGATGCCGACGCCCACGGCGGGCAGGATCGGGCGGCGCTCGATCTGGCGCGGCGGCGGCTTCCACCACAGCAGCACGCCGATCAGGCCGATGTAGCTTATCGCATTGAAAGCGAAGGCGAACGATACGTCCCAAATGGAAATCAGCAATCCGCCCAGCGCCGGGCCGACCGAACGGGCGATGTTGAAGGAGATCGAGTTGAGCGCGATCGCCTGCGGCAGCTCGCGCGGCTCCACCTGCTGGCGCACCGAGGCCTGCCATGCCGGGGAGTTCAGCGCAGTGCCGATGCCGACGCTCAGCGTGAAGGCCAGCAGCAGGAACGGCGTCAGCATGTGCGCGTAGGCCATCGCCGCCAGCGCGGCCGAGACCACCAGCATCCCCACTTGCGCGGTCAGCATGACGAGGCGGCGGTCATAGTTGTCGGCGATGGCGCCCGCGAAGACGCCGAACAGCATGATCGGAACCGTCGCCGATGCCTGCACCAGCGCGACGAGCTGGTGCGAGGCGGTCAGCTCGGTCATCATCCAGGCGGCCGCAACGCCCTGCAGCGTGCCGCCGAGGTTCGAGAACAAGTTGGCGGTCCAGATCGCGCGGAACACCGGATAGCGAAAAGGCGAGAACGCGCCCGTCGGCGGAGGCGGCACGAGGTCCGCCGTTGCCACCTCGACCGTCTTTTCGACGGCCTCCTCGATCCTGTCCTCTTCCCGTCTCACACTTCAGGCGTAAGGCGCGGCGGTGGCGGGGGCAAGTCGGTCAGAGCAGATATCGCATCCGGATCGCCAGGCGGACAGGTTCCCCCGCGACATCGAACGCGGCCTGCGCGAACTTCGGCGGTCCCATGCGCACCGGCGCGTCGCGTGAAAAGCCGTAGCCTTCGCGCGGGATCATCAGCCGGGTGTCGAGCTTGCCGTTGCCGTTCTCGTCGTGAATCAGCGACACTGCATAGCGGCCCTGCGGCACCGCGCCGAAGTCCAAATGGAGGTCGCTTGCCGCCGGGACCGTCAGCTTGCGGGCCTGCGGGTCCTTCTCGCAATCGGGAAAAGCATCGGGCCGCGTCGTCAGGCAGGCCAGCACCTGCCCCTTTGCCGAGCGCATGTCCGTCACCGAAACCGACACGTCCGTGTTCTGCGGCGCCGTCGCCCCGGCCAGCAATACGACCAGGCTTAGGGCCGCGAGAACGCCTGTGACAGTCCGGCATCGGTGCCGCACAGATGGTCCCAGTGGCGGAAATAGAGGCCGTAGTTGCATCGATAGCTTTCATGGTGCCGTTGGTGATGGCTGGCGGTAATGAGCCAGCGCCCGAGCGGCGAATGAACGAGGGCACGGGGAAACATCTCCCAGCCCATGTGATTGGTGATCCCCATCACCGTCATGATCGTCAGCACCACGCCCAGCGCGCCGACGTGGATCGGCACGAGCAGCACCAGTGCCGGGATCACCACGGCCCCGGTCAATGCCTCGACGGGATGGAAGCTCATCGCCGCCCATGCCGTCGGCGGGCGGCTGGCGTGATGGACGGCATGGGCGATGCGGAATACCCGTGGCCGGTGCATCCAGCGATGGGTCCAATAGAACCACGTGTCGTGGAGCAAAAGGTAGACGAGCACCGAAACCGGCAGCCACCAGAGCGGCCGGTCGTGCACATCGGTATAGATGCGCGTCCAGCCATGCTCGCGCCAGCCCCATGCGACGACGCCTGAGGGAATGCCGTAGATCGCGGCCGAGGCGAGCGACCATGCGATCTCGCCGCGGATCTGGCGGTCCAAGCCCTTGTAATGGCCGGGCCGCACTCGCGCAGTGATCCAGGCGAACAGGCCGGACGTGAGGAGATAACGGACGCCCACGATTGCCGTCATGGCAAAGGCGGAAACAAGCACCGCAACAAGGGGAGCGTCGAGCGCCATGGGCGCGGGGAGTATGCCCTCAGGAGGGGAAGGGGAAGATAAAAAGAGGAAACCCGGGGCCAAAGGCCCCAGACCCCCATACTGCCGTGGTCACGCGCGCAGCTTCGCGGTGCTGCCCATTGCAGGGAGCGCGCTAGGTAGCTGCGCGAACAACGACGACAGTAACGGGGTCTGGGGCAATGGCCCCAGATTCCCTTTATTTCATCTTACCCTGCGCGCTTCACCGCACCCTTGTGCGCGCCCAGCCCCTTGGGGCCGCGCGGACGGAAGCGACGCTTGCGCTCGCCTTCGCCTTCGCCGCCTTCACGACGCTCGCCTTGCGGACGGTCACTGCGCTGGCCATCGCGGCGCGGCTGGCCGCCACGGCCGCCGCCGTTGCCGCCGCGCTGTCCGCCGCCGCCCTGGCGGCGCTCGCCCTGCGGCTGCTCCACCTTGCGCGAGGGTGCGGGCAGGCGTGCGGCCTGGTTCTGGAAGTCTTCCGGCAGCGCCAGCGGGTCGAGCTTCACGCGGGTCAGGCGCTCGATGTCGCGGATGTATGGCTTTTCGTCCGGCGCGACATAGCTGATCGCGACGCCGGTGGCGCCGGCGCGCGCGGTGCGGCCGATGCGGTGGACATACTGTTCCGCGACGTTCGGGATCTCGAAGTTATAGACGTGCGAAACGCCCGAGACGTCGATGCCGCGCGCGGCGATGTCGGTGGCGACGAGGACGCGCACGGTGCCCTGGCGGAAGCCGCCGAGGGCGGCGGTGCGCTGGGCCTGGCTCTTGTTGCCGTGGATCGCGGCGGCCGGGATGCCGGCGGCGACGAGGTGGCGCACGACGCGGTCGGCGCCGTGCTTGGTGCGGGTGAACACCAGAGCGCGGTCGATGGCGCCGTGCGATGCCTTCTCCTCGGCGTCAGGCGCAAGGCCCGCGCGCAGCGAGAGGGTCAGCAGCGCCTGCTTCTCGGCCTGGTTGATGTGGGTGGCGAACTGTTCGACGCGCTCGGCGGTGGTCGACTGCGGCGCCACTTCGACCTTGACCGGGTCGTTGATGAACTGGCGGCCGAGGTCGGCGATCGCCTGCGGCATGGTGGCCGAGAAGAACAGGCTCTGGCGCGTCTTGGGCAGCAGCGCGGCGACGCGCTTGAGCGGGACGATGAAGCCCAGGTCCATCATCTGGTCGGCTTCGTCGAGGACGAAGATCTCGACGTGGCGCAGCGTCAGCGCGCGCTGGTCGATCAGGTCGAGTAGGCGGCCGGGGGTGGCGACGAGGATGTCGACGCCGCGCTCCAGCGCGCGGGCCTGCTTGCCCACGGGCACGCCGCCGAAGATGCACTGGACCGTCAGGTTCAGGAACTTCGCGTAGCCGCGCATGTTCTCGGCGATCTGCGCGGCGAGTTCGCGGGTGGGCGAGAGCACCAGCATGCGGCAGCCGGCGTTCTGGCGCGGCTTGGGGTCCTGCGCGAGGCGGTGGAGCGAAGGCAGCGAGAACGCGGCGGTCTTGCCGGTGCCGGTCTGCGCTATGCCGAGGAGGTCACGGCCTTCGAGCAGCGAGGGGATCGCCTTGCGCTGGATAGGCGAGGGATCGGTGTAACCCTTGACGGCGAGCGCGCGGAGGATCGGCTCGGCGAGGCCAAGTTCGGAGAAATAGGACATGCGTCACTTTCAAAAGTGCGGGGCGCGCAAGGCTTTTGAAAAAAGGCGCGCGCACAGCGAGGTGTCGTTGCGGCGACCCTGCGTGAGGAAGGAAGCTAGTTGGTCGCAACCGCCAGTCCGGGCCGGTCTTGGCTGGATGCCGCGACCTCACGCTGCTCTCGGATTGCGGCGGGGCGGACCCCGCACGCCGGTTGCTGGCGGGTCACTTAGTGTGAATTACGGCAAAGCGCAAGAAAATTGCGGATAAGTTGCAGAAGTGCCCACTCGCTGCGAAAATCGAGGCGGTGCAGTTGAGCCCTCTTCGTCATTGCGAGCGCAGCGAAGCAATCCAGGGCAGTGTAGAGCCGCCCTGGATTGCTTCGCTGCGCTCGCAATGACGTGCCAAGGGCAAGTTTTGTTCCAGCTTAGCTTCGGCCTCAACCACCTTCATTCCCCCACTGCAGCGTATGTGGATCGCCCAGCGTCACCAGCCGCCGCAGCGAGGCACGCGCCAGCCGCTCGGTCTCCACCTTGCGCCGGGCGGCGGCAAGCTGGCGCAGGGGAGCGGGGCGCAGGATTTCCGCGTCGTAGCCATCGGCCACGATCACCCCGCAACTGTCGGGCAGGAACGCCTCGCTCTCCAGCGGGCTGCGGTCCAGCAAAGGAGAGAGCCCCCAGTAGAACCGGTCGCAGTAGTCGAGATAGTCGGTCCACTTGCCGTCGCCGAGCAGGTCCGCGCGCGCCACCTTGATCTCGACGATGATGACGTGCCCCTTGGCGTCGATCCCCATGAGATCGGCCCGCCGTCCGCAGCGCAGCGGCATTTCCGGCATGCACCAGATGCCGTTGCGGGCGAACAGCCGGGCGATCCCGCGAGCCACGTCCACGGCGGTATGCCCATGCGAAGGGGCGAGGGAGAGCGAATCAGCTTCGGCCATGATCGCCATCATAGGAACATATCGAGAACTGACAAGTCATCGCATTTGGCGCTGGCAAGCCCCGCTTGCGTCTGCTAACCGCGCTGGCACTGCACCCGTAGCTCAGCTGGATAGAGCGCTGCCCTCCGAAGGCAGAGGCCACAGGTTCGAATCCTGTCGGGTGCACCATATCCCCACATTGACGTCTCATCGCCCCCGCGCAGTTCATCGCGCCCGCGGCGCTGTCTGCCGTTAACATGCGTTAAGACCTGCAGCTTGCACGTGCGTTGCCGCGTTGCAGCAGGCAGTATCAGCAAGACGTGAGCCGCACATTGTCCAATGTTCAACGTGCCCATTTCTGGGGCATCAAGGCCGCGCAGGCCGGCATTCCGCTTTCCAGCAATCCTTACGCCAGTCCCCAGCAGAGAGCCGCATGGGAAGCCGGCTATCGCCACGATCCGTTTGCGCAGGATCGGCGGCATTCACTGCCCAATTGAGGCGGAATTTCTCTATTTCAGCTTGAGCGGCAGCCCCGCAGCGACGAATTCGACTTCATCGACCGTCGCGGCGATGGTCTGGTTCAGGCGTCCCGCTTCGTCGCGGAAGCGCCGGGCGAGGGCGTTCTCGGGGACGATGCTCAGGCCCACCTCGTTGGATACCAGCGCCAGCGGGACCGGGCAGCGGCGGATCGCCTCCTGCAAAGCCGCGACCGGCCCGTCCAGCGGCAGGTCCGCCAGCATCAGGTTCGATAACCACAGTGTCAGGCAGTCGACGAGCACCGCATCCGCCTCCCGCGCGGCCCTGTCGATGGCGCCTGCCAGATCGAGCGGTTCCTCCAGCGTGGTCCAGCGCGGCCCGCGATCCTCGCGGTGGCGGGCGATGCGTTCGGTCATTTCACCGTCGAACGCCTGCCCGGTTGCGATGTAGGAAAGGCGGCCGGGCTGCGCTTCTATGCGCGCCTGCGCATGGCGGCTCTTGCCGGAACGGGCGCCGCCCAAGACCAGAAGGCTGCGCATCATAAGGTAACTCCCGCCAGGGCGAGTAGCCCGTCGATGTCCAGATGGCGCTCCATCGCCTCGGCCAGCGCATCGAGTGCGGCATCGACGCGGGCGTCGTTGTCGAAGCCGTCCGACTGCGCGCCGATGCGGGCGAGCAGGGCGCTGCGAAGGCCCGGCTTGGCGAGCAGGCCGTGGCAGTAGGTGCCGAAAGTCCGCCCGTCTCGCCCGATGGCGCCGTCCGCGCGGCCCTGCGCCAGTCGCGCGAAAGGCCGCGCGGCGTCGGGCCCTCGGTCACGCCCATGTGCATCTCGTAGCCTGCGAACGGGGCGTCCATCGCCGTGCCCTCGACTTGCTGCAGCGTCTTGCGGCCCGCCAGCACCGTCGTCACGTCGAGCAGGCCGAGCCCGGCGACTTCGCCCGGAGGCCCCTCGATGCCGAGGGGGTCGGCGATGGTCCGGCCGAGCATCTGGTAGCCGCCGCAGATGCCCAGTACCGCCCCGCCGCGCCGGTGATGGGCGAGGACGTCGATGTCCCAGCCCTGTGTCCGAAGGAAGGCCATGTCGGCGATCGTCGCCTTGGAGCCGGGCAGGACGATCAGCGCCGCCTCGGCCGGGATCGGGGTGCCGGGCGGGATCATCGCGACGTCCACGCCGCTCTCCTGCCGCAGCGGGTCGAGGTCGTCGAAGTTGGCGATGCGCGGCAGGATCGGGCAGGCGACCAGCAGCTTGCCCGGCTTCGCGCCGAGCCCGCGTTCGAGGATCACGGCGTCCTCGCTCGGCAACCGTGCGACGGCGGGCTCCCACGGCAGGACGCCGAAGCCGCGCCAGCCGGACAGGCGCTCGATCGCCTCGTAGCCGTCGGTGAAGAGGGCGGGATCGCCGCGGAACTTGTTGATGATGAAGCCGTGGATCATCGCCGCGTCCTCGGGATCGATCACCGCGCGGGTGCCGACCACGGCGGCGATGACGCCGCCCCGGTCGATGTCGCCCGCCAGCACCACCGGGACGTTGGCGGCGCGCGCGAAGCCCATGTTGGCGATGTCGCCGCTGCGCAAGTTGATCTCGGCGGGAGAGCCCGCGCCTTCGACGAGAACGAGGTCGCAGCGCGCCTCCAGCCGGCGGTAGCTTTCGAGCACTTCGCCCAGCAAGGGACGGCGCGCCTCGCGGAAGTTGGCGGCGCCCAGCGTGCCGCGCACCTTCCCGTGGACGATCAGTTGCGAGGTGCGGTCGGCCTGGGGTTTCAGGAGCACCGGGTTCATGTCGACATGGAGCGGCGCGCGCGCGGCGATGGCCTGCAGCGCCTGCGCGCGGCCGATCTCGCCGCCCTCGGGCGTGACGGCGGCGTTGTTCGACATGTTCTGCGGCTTGAACGGCAGGACGGTGAGCCCCCGGTTGGCGGCGGCGCGGCAGAGCCCTGCGACCAGCACCGACTTGCCGACGTCGGAGCCGGTTCCCTGCAGCATCAGGCCAGCCATGCGATTCCCATAGCGATGATCCCCAATATCAGGCCCAGTATCAGGCAGGCGCGCCGGTAGATCGTCAGCGCGCGGGAGAGGTGGTGCGGTGTCGCGATGCCGCCTTCACCGATCCACGGCTTGTCGGCAAGCACGCCGTCGTAGGCGATCGGCCCGGCGAGGCGGATGCCCAGCGCGCCGGCCATCGCCGCCTCGGGCCAGCCCGCGTTGGGCGAGGCGTGGCGGGCGTGGTCGCGGGCCATGATGCGCCAGCCTTTCAGGCCTGCGAGGCACAGCAGCACGCCTGCAAGCCGCGCGGGGATGAGCATGACGAGATCGTCGAGGCGCGCGGCGGCCCAGCCGTAGGAGCCGTAAGGCTCCTCGCGGTGGCCGATCATGCTGTCGGCGGTGTTGATCGCCTTGAGCATCCACGCGCCTGGCAGGCCCAGCAGGAGCAGCCAGAACAGCGGCGCGACGACGCCGTCGCAGAAGCTCTCGGCCAGGCTCTCGATGGCGGCGCGGGCGGTGGCGGGCGCGTCTAGATTGCGGGTGTCGCGGCCGACGATCATGCCGACGGTGCGGCGTGCCTCGGGCAAGTCGCCGCGCAGCAGGGCGTCGCGGATCGGGCGGACGTGGTCGTCGAGGCTGCGCGCGGCCATCGCGGGCCAGGCGAGCACGGCGAGGATCGGCCAGGCCCATGCGCCTGCGAGGGCGCGGACGGCGATCTCGATCGCGAGAGTGAGACCGCCGGTGAGCGCGACGAGCAGCGCGGTGGCGAGCATGCCCGCGAGGCGGCGCCGTGCGGGCGAGGCGTCGCGGCGGTTGAGGCGGCGCTCGCAAGCGCGGATGATCCGGGCGAAGAGGCCGACGGGGTGGCCGGTCAGGGCATGGAGCCGGGCGGGCCAGCCGAGCGCGGCCTCGATCGCGAGTGCGGCGGCGGCGATGGGTTCAGCCATGGCGGAGCGCCCGGTCGAGGCGGTCCAGCGCGGCGGGATCGGCAGGGACGCCGAGGCGCAGGGTGTCGGGGCGCTCGGCGAAAGGACGGGTGAGGATGCGGGCCTTGGCCAGCCGCTCGAACAGCGCGCCTGCGTCCACGCCCGAGAGGTAGCGGAACAGCGGGCAGGCGCCTTGCGGGGACAGGCCGTGGCGCTTCAGCACCGCGTCGAGCGCGGCGGCCCGGCCGGGGAGTTCGGCGTGGGTGCGCTCTATCCACGCGGCGTCGGCATAAGCGGCGCGGCCGAGTTCGAGCGCGGCGGTGTGGAGGGGCCAGCTGCCGATCAGGGCGCGCAGGCGGTCCAGCACTTCGCTCGGCGCGATCACGAAACCGAGGCGTAGCCCTGCGAGGCCGAAGAACTTGCCGAACGAGCGCAGGACGATGAGGCGGCGGTGATCCGTGACGTGGCGGGCGACGCTGGCTTGCGGGTGACAGTCGGCGAAGGCTTCGTCGGCGATCAGCCAGCCGCCTTGCGCGGCGATGGCGTCGTGCCAGCCGAGCACGGCGGCGGCTCCCCGCAGCAGGCCGTCGGGGTTGTTGGGGTTGGCGAGGACGACGGCCTCGGCACCCTCGGTTGGCGCGGCGAAGGCGATCGGGCGGGAGCGGGCGAAAGCCTCGGCATGGGTGCGGTAGGCGGGGGCCAGCGCGCGGCCGGGCAGGTCCAGCATTCCGGCGAGGAGGCGCAGCGCGGTCTCGCTGCCGGGGACGGCGCAGACGTGGCGGGGCTCGGCGCCGAAGTGGCGGGCAGCGGTCCGTTCGAGGGCGGCGAGCGCTTCGGGATCGGGCAGGGCGTGCCAATCGATACGCAGATTGTCGGGTGGGCTCCAAGGCACGGGATTGAGGCCGGTGGAGAGGTCCAGCCACTGCGCCGGATCGCCGCCGTAAAGGCGCGCGGCTTCGGCCAGGCGGCCGCCGTGGTGGAGCAGGTCGGGGGTCACGGCAGCAGCACCAGCGCGAGTAGCAGGGCGGTCTCGACCAGCTCGATCCCGGCACCGTGGCCATCGCCCGAGATGCCGCCGAGCTTCGCACGCAGCCACCAGCCCCACAGCGGCACGGCGACGAACAGCGCCAGCAGCGCGGGCGAGGTCAGCACGACGGCGAGGATCGCGGCGAGGCTCCAGCCGATCAGGTGCAGGCGGCCGACGCCCTCGCGGAAGCGGGAGCCGAGGCCGGAGTGGAGCGGCGGCAGGAACAGCGTCCAGCCGATCGGGGCGATGCGCGCCAGCACCGGCACCATGACCAGCGCGGGCCATTGCACGGGGGTAAGCGCGTGCAGCAGCACCAGCTTGGCGAGCAGTTGCAGGCCGATCGCGACGACGGCGAAGCTGCCTACGTGCGGGTCGGCCATGACGGCGGAGAGGCGCGCGCGGTCGCCGTGGGCGGCTCCCGCACCGTCCGCCACGTCGCCGAGGCCGTCGAGATGCAGTGCGCCGGTGATCGCCACCCACGCGGCAAGCGCGGCCAGAGCGCCCAGCCACGGATCGCGCGGCTGGAGCAGCCACCATGGGAGCGCTGCCGCCGCGCCCACCGGCAGCCCGGCGACCGGGAACCAGCGCATGGCCTTCGCGAAATCCTGCGCGTCGGCCTGAACGGCGGGGAGCGGCAGGCGGGTGAGGAACTGAAGGGCGAGGACGAGGTGCTTCATGAGGATTTCCCCGGCCTCACCGTCATTGCGAGCGCAGCGAAGCAATCCAGGGCAGTGCTGCGCCGCCCTGGATTGCTTCGCTGCGCTCGCAATGACGAGGGGTGGGGAGGCCGGGCGGGGCGGGGCATGCGCGCGGAGGGGAGGGTCATGTACTCAACCCCACGATCTGCGCGCCTTCGCCAGGCCAGAGGCGCAGGCTCAGCACGCTCGCATAAGGCAGGTCGAAGGCCCAGACTTGCGGCTGCTCCATGTGGAACAGTACCGCCAGCGCCGCGCGCATCGCGCCGCCGTGAGTCAGCACGAGGCTCGGCACCGTGATCCCCGCCAGCGCCCGCTCCACCCGCGCGCGCAGGGCCGACCAGCGCTCGCCGCCCGGCGGGGCGTGGGCGTCGGGGTCCTGCCAGAAGCGGGCATAGGCGGCAGGGTCGACCTCCGCGGCGGCAAGGCCGGTCCAGTCGCCGAAATCCAGCTCGCGCCAGTCGGGATCGACGCGGTGCTCCAGCCCGCGCGCGGCGGCGATGCGTGCGGCGGGATCGTGGGTGCGGCTGAGGTCCGAGGACACCACGCGGTCGAACGCCAGTCCCTCGGCGCGCGCGACACAGCGGGCGATCTCGGACGGCAACGCGGGCTCGTCCCGGTGGCCCAGCAGGAGGCCCGGCCTTGCCGGAGCGCCGTGGCGCATCAGGTGGAGCGCGATGCCGCTCATGCCTTATCGGTCACCGCCGCTTCGTCGAACGTCGCCATCCGGTTGTGCGTCGCCAGAGCCCCGCGCACGATCGGCACCGCCAGCGCAGCGCCGGTGCCTTCGCCCAGCCGCAGGCCGAGGTGAAGCAGTGGCTCCAGCCCCAGCTTGTCCAGCAGCCGCACATGCCCCGCCTCGGCCGAGCAGTGTGCGGCGATGCAATGATCGGTGAAACGCGGGTTGTCCCGCAGCAGCGGCAGGATCGCGGCCGAGGCGATGAACCCGTCCAGCAGCACCGGCACTCGCGCCAGCCGCGCGGCGAGGATCGCGCCCGCCATCGCGGCGATCTCGCGCCCGCCGAGAAGGCGCAACGTCTCGAAGGCGTCGATGGCGGCGCCGGAATGCAGCGCCACGGCCGCCTCCACCGCCACCGCCTTGCGCGACAGGCCGAGGTCGTCGATCCCGGTGCCGCGTCCGATCCAGTCCTGCGCGGAGCCGCCCAGTACGGCGGCGCAGAGCGCGGCGGCGGGCGTGGTGTTGCCGATGCCCATCTCGCCCACCAGCAGCAGCCGGGTATCGGCGCCCAGCGCGGCGGCGCCCCGGTTCAGGGCGTCGAGGCATTCCTCCGCGCTCATGGCCGCCTCGCGGGTGATGTCGCCGGTCGGCCGGTCGAGATCGAGCGCCACCACCGAAAGCCGCGCGCCGCAGGCCTCCGTCAGCGCGTTGATCGCCGCGCCGCCCGCCTCGAAGTTGGCGACCATCTGCACGGTGACCTCCGGCGGATAGGCGCTGACGCCCTGCGCGGTGACGCCGTGATTGCCCGCGAAGACGACGGCCTGCACCGGGTCCGCCTCGGGCCGCTCGCAGCCTTGCCAGCCGGCCATGAACACCGCGATGTCCTCCAGTCGGCCGAGCGCGCCGGTGGGCTTGGTGAGGCGGGCCTGACGGTTCAGCGCGGCGGCGCGGCTGGCCTCGTCGGGTTCGGGCAGCGCGGCAAGGGCAGCGGCGAAGGAGGCGGGATCGGCGAAACGGGTCATGTGCAGACGTAGCCTTCCGGGGGCGTGCGGGTGATGAAGTGGCCCTTCACGCCTTGCGGCCATTCCTTGAAGGGCACGCGGCCGTGCTCGCTTTCGGCATGGCGCGCCGCATATTCGAGGATGGCGCGGGCGGCGTCTTCGTCCGGCATGAAGTCGCCCAGCACGTAGCCGACCTTGCCCGGTGCGCGGACGTGGACGGTGCAGTGGCGGCTGCAGGCGAAGAGGCAGGGCATGGCCTGGATCTGGACGCCCTGCAGGTCCGGGTCGGTGGCCTGAACGCTGCGCATCGCCGCTTCGAGCAGGGCGCCGCCCCGCTGGCCGGTCTCGTCCTCGCGGGCGTCGGCGGTGTGGCGGCAGGTGTTGCAGACGACCACCGAAGGGCCGGGAGGTACGGGGGTCAGCATGGGGGTGTTTCTCTTGAGGGCAGGCCCGCCCTGCTGCGGTTGAAAGCTAGTTTGTCATCCCCGCGAAGGCGGGGACCCAACTGATGCGGGTGCAACAGGCGAAGTCGGGAGATGGGTTCCCGCCTTCGCGGGAATGACGACGGTACTATCAAGGACGGTTCCGCTTCAGGCAGCGGGCTCCCAAGTCTTGGGCAAGTCTCCTCCCGCTTGCTGGAGGGGGCGGGGGTGGGCCTTCCTTGTCATCAGAACCGGCTGCGCACGCCGACGTAGACCGTCCGTCCCAGCGCGGAGTAACCCGCCGCCGTCTGGTAGTCCTTGTCGGTCAGGTTCTCGACGCGGCCTTGCAGCATCAGGTTCTCCTTGATCCGCACTTGCGCGCGAAAGTCGATCAGCCAGTAGTCGTCCAGCTTCGCGGTGCCGGTGGCGGCGTTGAAGGTCTCGCCCGAGTAGCGCGCCGCGACGCTGGCGCGAAGCCCTTGCGGCAGGTCGATGCCCGCTTCGGCATTGGCCATGTGGCGCGGTACGCGCTGCAGCTGGCGGCCATAAGTCGAGGCGCCTTCGGTGCGGTCCTCGGCGCGGGTCCAGCTGTAGTTGCCCTCGGCAAACAGCACGCCCAGCTTCGCAGACGCGGCGAGTTCCAGGCCGCTGGCCTTGGCCGTCTTGACGTTGGCGTAGTAGCCGAAGCGCGTGGTCGTGGTGCCGGGGATGTAGCAGGCGGTGGGGAGCGTGCCGCCTGAATCGCTAGCCGTCGGGCAGTAGGCGAAGTCGATCAGGTTGTCGGTGTCGCGCTGGAACCACGTGGCGGTGAGGCGCAGCGCCTCGCCGAAGTTCTGCTCGGCACCCACTTCCCAGCCCTTGGCCTTCTGCGGGGCGAGGTCGGCGGTGCCGTAGGCGCTGTACATCTGGTAGAGCGAGGGGGCCTTGAAACCCTCGTCATAGCTGGCGCGCAGCACCGTGGCGCCTTCGTTGGGGGTATAGGCCGCGCCCGCGCTCCACACGGTCTGCCCGCCGAAGCGCGACTGGTGATCGTAGCGCGCGCCGCCGTCGAGGGTGAGGCCCTTGACCGGGCTCACGCGCAGTTCGGCGTAGAGGCTGTCCATGTCCACCGCGTAGGGCGTCAGCGTATAGGGCGTGGCGGAGTTCGTCGGCGAGGCGGTGGTCATCCGCTGCTCCTCGCGCTCGGCGCCGAACACGGCCTGGATCGCGTCGCTGAAGGTGTAGGTGCCCTGGTACTCGTAGCGGCGCAGGCGGCCGTGCGCGTCGAAGGTGATCGCGCGGATCGAGCGGGTGGGGTCGAAGTTCTCCCGGTCGGTGACGTTCTGCAGCACCGCGACGCGGTTGACGAGCTTGCCGTCCAGCAGCGCGAAGTTGAGGCCGGCGTAACCCGACCATTCCTTCGTGGTGCCATAAGCGAGGGTGTCGCCCGAAGTGCCGTCGAAATCGTTCTTCCCGTCGGCCCAGTAGCCACGCAGGTCGAGGCTGACGCCGGGGGCGACGCGCACCGTGACGGTGCCGCTGGCGGCGCTGCGCTGGAAACCGTCGGCCTCGGTCCCGTTCGCGCGGGCGGAGATACCGTCGGTGGTGAAGCGCGAGGCGGAGAGGCGCCAGTCGATGAGGTCCGAGGTGCCGCCCACGCCCGCGCGGGCGGAGACGGTGTCATGGGTTCCCGCCTCAACGGCGAAGCTGCCTTCGAGCGGCTCGGTCGGGCGGCGGATGCGCACGTTGACGACACCGCCGGTCGCGTCGCTGCCCCACAGGATCGACTGCGGCCCGCGCAGGATCTCGATGCGGTCGACGTCGTCGAGCAGCAGGTTGGAGAAGCCGTAGCCGCCCGCCGTCGCCGAGGGATCGGACAAGCGCATGCCGTCGATCACCATCACGGTCTCGCCCGCATCGGCGCCGCGGATGCGCAGAGAAGTGGTGGTGCCGTATCCGCCGTTGCGCGACATCGAGACGCCGGGGGTACGCAGCAGGGCATCGGTCAGGGCGATGGGCTGCAGGGCGACGATCGCGGGCTCGCCCAGCACGGTCACGGTGGCGGAGACGCGCTCGATCGCGACGGGGGTGCGAAGCGCGCTGACGAGGATGTTGTCGGCCGCGCCTGGTGTACTCTCGGTGTCGCCAGGTGCCGTTGTGGTATCGTTGGGTGCCGCTGTGTCCGCAAGCGCCGGAGAGGCCGAAACGAGCAGCGTGATGGTGGCTGCGGTCGTGGCAAGGTACTGTTTCACTGGTATTCCTTCATGCAAACGGCGGTGCTCCGCCGGCTGGTGAAGGATCATGGGCAGTGGGCGCGGACAGACAGCGCGACACCTCCCGCAAGCCCCCTCAGGCCGCCGGAACGATGGCTGTCGTTGCGCGAGGAATGACTTCCCCGTTCGTCCGGCACACCCTGTCCGGTCGAAGAACGACGGCGACGGGCAGGTCTCCTGGCTCACGGGTCTTCGCCCATTTCGGCCGCCTTCTCAGGGACTTGCATCCCCAATGGCATGTGGCCGAACGGCTCTCCGCTTACAGTTGCAGGGGCAGCCCGGGTATTTCACCCGCGTTCCCTTTCAATCCCCTCGCGGGGAACCTGTCGCGGCGCGGCAAGTATCGTGCGCCGGGCTGCCGCGCAAGAGGCCAATGCTTGCGCCAACCTGCGGGAAACCATAGGTGCGGAGGCGATGGACACTCCGCGCCAAGACGATGCCCCGGCCTGCCCGGCCTACCTGATAAGCGCTCCGTCCTCGGGTCAGGGCAAGACGCTGGTGACCGCGGCATTGGCCCGAAGGCACCTCAAAGCGGGCAGAAAAGTGCGCGTTTTCAAGGTTGGGCCGGACTTCCTCGACCCCATGGTGCTCGAAGTCGCGAGTGGCGCGCCGGTCCATCAACTCGACCTTTTCATGTGCGGAGAAGCGCAGTGTCGCGCCCTTCTCCACGAAGCGGCGCACGAGGCCGAGCTGATCCTCGTCGAAGGCGCGATGGGCCTGTTCGACGGCGATCCCAGCGCCGCCGACCTCGCCGGGCGCTTCGGCCTTCCGGTGCTTGCGGTGGTCGATGGATCGGCGATGGCGCAGACTTTCGGGGCGGTGGTCCACGGTCTTGCGACGTATCGGCCGGGGCTGGAGGTCCATGCGGTGATCGCCAACCGCGTCGGCAGCGCGCGGCACGCGGAATTGCTGGAGCAGGGCGTGCCTCCGTCGGTGAAGTGGCTCGGCACTTTCCCGCGCGAGGCCGGAGTGACGCTGCCCGAGCGGCACCTCGGGCTGGTGCAGGCAGCCGAGGTCGCGGATCTCGACGCGCGACTGGATCGGGCGGCGAGCCTGCTGCCTGATGCCGTGCTGGACCTGCCGCCGCCGGTGAGCTTCCCGGCGCCCGAGGTCCCGGAGGAAAGCCCCAATCTGGGGGTCTGCGCATCGCCATCGCGCGGGACGAGGCTTTCGCCTTCATCTACCACGCCAACTTGCGATGGCTGGAACGGGCAGGCGCGCAGCTCGCCTTCTTCTCACCGCTTCATGACGCGCGATTGCCCGATTGCGAGGCGATCTGGCTCCCCGGAGGTTATCCGGAACTGCATCTGCAGACGCTTGCCGCCAATGCGCCGATGCTGGAAGCGATCCGGGCACATCATGCGGCGGACAGGCCGATTCTCGCCGAGTGCGGGGGCATGCTCTACGCCTGTGCATCGCTGACGGACGTAGAGGGGTATCGGGCCGATCTGCTCGGATTGCTGGAGGGGCACGCCGCGATGCAGCGGCGTTTCGCCGCCCTCGGCATGCAGCACATCGCGCTGCCGGGAGGGACCTTGCGCGGGCACACGTTTCATTATTCGCGGCTGGAAACCGGGCTCGTCCCGGAGGCTCGCGCCAGCACGCCGGACGGGCGGGACGGGGAAGCGCTCTATCGCGTCGGCTCGCTCACGGCGAGCTACATGCATGGCTACTTCCCGTCCGCTCCCGAAGCGGCGGCGCGGTTTTTCGTTCAGGCTTCGACCAGCGACTGACCTTCGGTGAGGATCGCGGCCTCCTTGCGCGGATCTTCGCTGGCCTCGACGATGCCGGGTTCGGGCACGCGGAAAACCTTGGCTGCGTCCGCCTTGTCGCCGAGGTTCTCGCTAGACGACAGGCTGATGAGCCATGGCGAGAGGAACAGGCCGACGATGATCGGCGAGAGCCAGATCGCCGTCGTCATGTCGAGGAACGCGGTCGCCGTCAGGCCCGCGCCGAGCAGCAGGTGCTCGCGCAAGTCGGGCAGCACCTCGCGCACGGTGATGCGGCGGGCATCGCGGGTCTGGGTGTTCCAGCCCGCCGAGATGCCCAGCAGCAGGCCGAGCAGTGCCTTGGTCTGGGTCACCATGGTGATTGGTGCGAGCAGCATGGCCAGTACCGTCTCCAGCAGGACCGAGCGGACGGCCGCGAAGCCGCCGCCGAAGCTGCGACGCCGCTCGCCGTCGGCCAGGACCCAGATCAACCCCATGATCTTCGGGCCGAACAGCAGCATCACTGTCAATGCCAGCACGCTTGGCGGGGCGAGGGTGACGAAGCCGCCATCGCCATGCGTCGCGACCTGGCCGATCATCGTCAGGATCAGCAGCAGCCAGCCCGGCGAGGTGAGGTAGGCCGAAGCCCCGATCAGCAGGTGCAGGCGGCTGGCCCAGTGCAGGCCCGAGGCGCCGAGCAGCTGCAGGTGCTGCAGGTTGCCCTGCATCCAGCGGCGGTCGCGGATCGCCATGTCGATGATCGTCGGCGGGAATTCCTCGTAGGAACCGCCGATCATGACCATGTGGACCGCCCAGCCGCGCCGACGCAGCAGGGCGGATTCAAGCATGTCGTGGCTGAGGATATGGCCGCCGAACGGCGCCTTGCCGGGAAGCTCCGGAAGGCCGCAGGCTTCGGCGAAGGCGCGGGTGCGCACGATCGCGTTATGGCCCCAGAAGTTGGCTTCCGAGCCCGACCACCACAGCAGTCCGGCGCTTGCGATGGGGCCGTAAGCCTCGCTCGCGAACTGCATCCAGCGTTGGAACAGGGTGCGCGCGTTGGTGATCATCGGCACCGTCTGGAGCAGGCCGATCGAGGGACGCTCCTCCATGATCGAGGCCATGCCCACGATCGTCTCGCCGCTCATCATCGAATCGGCGTCGAGCACCAGCATGTTCTCGTAGGCGCCGCCGAAGCGCTTGACCCATTCGGCGATGTTGCCGGGCTTGCGGGCGATGTTCTTCTCGCGGCGGCGGTAATAGATCTTGATCGGCGCGTGGTCGGCCAGTTCGTGCCAGGCGGCTTCCTCGCGCTTGCCGTGGAAGGGGTTGGAATCGCTGAGGACGAAGAAGTCGATCCACGGCGCGCCGCCGGCTTCGGCGATCGAGTAGGCCATGGCACGCACGCGGGCGAAGACTTCCTCGACGCCCTCGTTGTAGACCGGCATCAGCACGGCGGTCTTGTGGCGCAGGCTGGAGGCCGGGCTTGGCAGCGCGGTGAAGCCGGGATGCTCGCCGGTGATGAGCTTGAGGAAGCCCATCGTCGCGGTAACGAAGCCGAACGAGATCCAGCAGAACAGCGGCACGAAGAACACCAGCAGCAGCGCTTCGACCCAGTCGAGCCCGTCGCGCGAGAGTTCCATGCGCACCGTGCTCGATGCGGCGAGGCCGATGGCGGCAGTGAGCGCGAGCAGCAGCAGGCGCTTGACCAGCATCCCGTGCGGCGCGGTCTTCACCTCGCGCGCGCCGGGCGGATTGCCCCACAGGTTCTGGATCGGCATCGCCATGGGCGATTCGGCCGGAAGCATCGGCGAATGGTTCATCGGCGTCGCACTCACGATTCTAGAGCCTTGATAACGGTCTCACTGAGCGCGGAGTTGCCGCGCTTGAGAAAAAGTCGGAACTGGGGCTGGGTCAGGGCGGCGGATCGCACGTCGATCATCGCTCGCCAGCGCCCGTCAGACCGCGCCACCGGATAGGCGACGGCGGAGACCACCGCAGCCTTGGGCAAGTCGGTATCGGGCGTGACGCCGCTGGTCCGGTCGAGGCCCGCCAGCGCGGGACCGGAGAAATCGAACACGAACTTGCGCACGCCTTCCAGCGGCGGCGAACCCGGACTGCCGCCGGGGCCTTCGAACACATCGACGCAGCGTGAGCCGCCATCGATGGTCGGGTCCTTGGACGTCCAGGTCAGCCGATAGGCGAAATCGCGGCGCTGCCCGGCCTTGGCGGGACGGTCGGGGCGCCAGAACAGCGCGATGTTGTCGAGCGTCTCGCTGCCCGTCGGCATTTCATAGAGGCCGACCGCGCCCGCGCCCCAGTCTCCCTTGGGCTCGACCCAGAGCGAGGGGCGACGGTCGTAGAATACGCCGTCGTCCTGATAGTGATCGAAAGCCTGGTCGCGCTGCAGCAGGCCGAAGCCCTTTGGCGAATCCGAACGCAGCGCGTGAAGTCGCGCCACCGCGGGATTTTCCAGCGGCCGCCAGACCCGCTCGCCATTGCCCGACCAGATCGCGAGGCCGTCCGAATCGTGGATTTCCGGCCGCCAGTCGCCGTGCGTACGGGCGGGGCTCGACTGATCGTACCAGAACATGCTCGAAGCAGCGCCGAGGCCCAGTTGCTTGACGTCCTTGCGCAGGAACAGCGCCGCAGTGACGTCCTGCGTCACCCCATTCGCCGTCTTGCGGCAATCGAACGCATAGGCGCCGGCAAGGCTCGGCCCGTCGAGCAGGGCATGGATGCGTACGCTGTCGGCGCCGGTCTGCTCGATCCAGAAGCGGGTGAAGTCGGGAAACTCCTCGCCAGTGGCAAGGCCGGTGTCGATGGCGATGGCGCGGGCCGAGAGGCCATACTGGTCGCGGTCGCCGGAGGAGCGGAAATAGCTCGCGCCCTGAAAGGCCAGCCAGTCGCTGCGGCCGGTCGCGTCCATGACGCGGAAGCCTACGGCGTCGGTGTTGTGGCCGCCGACGAACAGATCGCTGGTATCGACGATCGCGCGCGCCTGCCCGCCCTCGACGACCGAGATGACGACGGGCTTGGGCGCGGTGCCGCGCACGGCGGGGAACAGCCGCACGTTGCCCGCGACCATCGGCGCATCGCCGTAAGTCAGCTTCCCGGCCGCATCGTAGTCGGCGGCGGCGCGCGTGGATTCGGCGATCGGCGCATAAGGCTTGCGGGCTAGATCGCGGGCCTGGGCCACCAGGCGATCCCACGAGAACGGCTCGGGCGTACCGAGACGACCGCCCGTCGCGGCCTTCACCCCGTCAGGCAGGGCGCTTGCCGCTGCGAGCGCCGCCATCAGCCCCATGGCCGTGCGGCGCGACATCTGCGCGTCGTCGTTCAGAATGCTGCTTACCCTTGTTGCCTCGGATTTTCCGTCGAATGCCCATACGCACGGACGCGGCAATTGTTGCAGGAGGAACCTTTCATCCGCCTGACTGGCCGCCTCCGGCCGTCGCGTCCCGCCAACCGATGATCGCGCGATCGCCGGGTTTGAGGTCGTTCGCGAAGACTTCGGTGCGCTTGCCGTCGCTGGCGCCGACGGTGACGTAGACCCGGCGCGGCTCGCCGCCGTCGAGCACGAAGATGCGCTCGCGCCGCTGTGGTCCACGCGCGCCCGGCTCGAATTCCAGCGCGGCATTGGGGACCAGCAGCACGTTCTGCCGCTCGGGCAGTTCGATCTCGACGGTGGCCTTCATGCCGGGACGGACCTGCGGGCCGGGCTTTTCGATCGTGAAGACGGCAAGCGGCGGTGTGGTCTGCGGCGGCGGAGATACGCGCATCAGCGTCAGCGTGGCCGATTGCGGCGCGTCGGGCAGGGTATCGAGCCGGATACTCGCAAGCGTTCCCGCCTTGATCGGCTCTGCCCTGTGGGTGTCGAGCGGGACTTCGATGGTCAGCGGTGCGATGCCCTGCGCGATCGTGAACAGCGGCTGGTGATCGCCGATCATCTGCCCCGGCTGCGCATGGCGCATGGTCAGTATGCCCGAGAACGGAGCGCGCACTTCGGCTCCGGACTTGCGCGTCTCGTCTTCCTTGAACTGGATCTGCGCGGCCTTCACTTCGGCGCGCGCCGCCTCTACGCCAAGGTCCGCGCGGCGGGCATCGGCACGGGCAAGCTCGATCTCGTTGAGCGAGGGCGCGCGGCCGCCCGAGCGACGCCATACGCTCTCGAACCGGGCAAGGCGTGATCCGGTATCCTGCGCGGTGACTTGCGCCGCTTCAAGGGCGGCCTGCGCTGCAGTCAGGCGCGAGCGGCCGACTTCCAC